>NZ_PREZ01000001.1 GCF_002926065.1 Jeotgalibacillus proteolyticus
TGTAAACGCTAGAATAAAGTTGACAGTTTTTGCTCGATAGGATTTTACACTTTTGCTCAATCAACCTACTACTTTAGTAAAATAGAGCGTGACGTTATTTTACTGGAGGTTAGGATTTTGGAGGAGAAGTTAGTGTTATACATAAAGATTCATGAATTACATAAGAGAAAGTTTAAAATAGCACAAATCGCTAAGGAGCTGAAGATTTCAAGACCGACTGTCTATAAGTATTTAGGCATGACATTTGAGGAAGCAAAAACATACACGGAGCAGCCTTTGGGGAAGAAGAAAAAACTAGATCTTTATAAAGACTGGATACTAGCCTGGCTGGAAGAGTATCCTCACTTGAGTAGTGCCCAAATTTATGATTGGCTTTTGGAGAGATATCCCGACCTCCTGGTCGGTGAAAGTACGATGAGAGCGTATGTGAAAGATATTCGAGAAGTCTATCAGATTGAGAAAGAGGTTACTGTCCGTCAATACGAAGCTGTTCCAGAACAACCGATGGGTAAACAACTTCAGGTCGACTGGGGGATCACAAGACAGAAAACGACTGACAACAAAGAAATCAAACTGTACTTTATTGCCTTTGTATTGGCCCACTCCAGACAAAAATATACGGAATGGCAGACCCATCCTTTCACCACAAGAGATGCGATTCGCTGCCATGAAAATGCATTTCAGTTCTATGGAGGACGAACAGAAGAAATCGTCTATGACCAGGATAACTTGATCGCAGTGAGTGAAAATGCGGGACAGCTGCTTTTAACAACTGAGTTTCAAAGCTATGTAAATGAACGAAAATTTAACGTTTATCTGTGCAGAAGAGCTGACCCAGAATCTAAAGGTATGATTGAAAATGTAGTGAAATACGTAAAAGGCAATTTCTCAGACAGTCGTGTGTTTAGCGACATAGAAGACTGGAATGAACGAGCAAGACAATGGCTCGTACGTACTGGAAACCATAAGGTTCACCAGACAACGAAAAAAAGACCAGCAGAAGTGTTTCTCCTCGAAAAGCAACACTTACAGCCAGTCTCTTCATTACTTTCATATGAAAGTACCAATAACCAAAGTATAACAAGAAGTGTAAGCAAGGACAATACGATCCGATACAAATCAAACCGTTATTCCGTCCCATTAGGGACTTATCAAACAATGAGTGAAAATCTTGTGTGGATTGAAGTGAAGGACGAAGATTATCAGACCCTTGTCATTCGCAGAGAAGCAAAAGGTGATGTCATTGCCGAGCATATGATTAGCTTAGAAAAAGGAAAACTTATTCAAAACCGTCATCATACCCGTGATCGCTCCAAAGGGGTTGAAGAGTTTAAGCAACACCTCATCTCTTACTTTGAAGATCAGATTCAGGCAACTACTTATTTAGATGAGATTAGTCAAAGATACCCAAGGTATCGTCGAGATCAATTTGTGATTATCAATAAGATCATTCAACGATATCCAGCGTTAATTGATACTGTTTTGACCAAGTGCCTGACAGAGAAATTATACAATGCGAATGATTTTCGTGATATTGCCCATCACCTTGATACATTGCGAGACGGACCAAATGAAGAGGTACAATCCTTGCATACCATTCTACCAAAACATTCTCATATCAAAGCCTCTACCCGTTCTCTAAATGCCTATACCAGCATTTTAGGAGGTAGAAGCTGATGAATAAGACTGTACATGAACTACAAGATCTATTCCGTCAGTTACGTTTATCAGAGACTGCGGAGGAGCTGCCACAGCTTCTTCGCGAAGCTGAAAAAGCATCATGGACCTACTTGGAATTTTTAGAGTCTATCACTCGATATGAATTAGCCAAACGTGAAGCGAAAAGCCTTGAAAAGAGAATGAAATGGGCACGCTTCCCTTTCGTGAAGTCGTTAGATGAGTTTGAGTTGAAAGGACAAAACGTTCTGACGGCTCGTCAGCTTTCTCAACTTCGAGAATTAAGCTGGCTAGAGCAACAGTACAATTTAATTCTTCTAGGTCCCCCCGGCATTGGAAAAACATACATCGCAATTGGGCTTGGACTTGAAGCTGTATACAGAGGGTTCAATGTTTATTTCGCTACAATGGGTGAACTTGTGCAGCTACTAAAATCAGAAGAATATTTGAATAAATCTAAAGTTCAACTCAAAAGAATGAGAAATGCCGATCTTGTGATCATCGATGATTTAATGTATATGGCCATGGATCAGAGAGAAGCAAACTTGTTCTTTCATTTGATTAATCATTTATACGAACGAAGTTCGATCATCCTGACTTCAAATAAAAGTCCAGATGAATGGGGTAATTTAATTGGTGATCAAGGGATTACAACAGCTATTTTAGATCGCTTACTTCATCGTGTGGAAGTCATCCATGGTGGTGAAAACGAGGAGAGTCATCGTATGAAAAACCGGAAAAGCATTTTTTCAGCAAAAGTGTAAAAAGGAAACGAGCAAAAAGTGTAAAATTCGACTTGACGTCTACAAAAGTACCCTTGTATTTTTTTATTGTACAAGTAGTGCAAGTTCTTAAGCGCGATTATCTAATTGAACCATCTTCAGGGATTATACCTGAGCATGTAACTGCAGACGATGTATTAGAATCTATTCACTTTGATAGTTATGATAAGTTAGAAGATCTTAAGTTGCAAAAAGTCGTTTTAGAGGAACAAAATAAATTAAATGAAGAAATTGCAATACAACATCAGATCCCTAATCTTATTTGGGTGGATTTTTCAAAAAGAACGGTTATAACAAAGCAATAATCTTAAAGACATCTCAACAATGGAGTGTCTTTTATTTATGCAACAAAGGAGGTGTAAGACCTAATATACTTTTATTTCTAAGGGGGATTCAATGCAACTTGCACAAGAAATTGCTAACTCACAAGCAGTGTGGACGCTATGCTGCATTTTCTTAGCCGCAACTGTTATTCGGGAAATGAGAAAAGAAAACATAGAGAGAGAAAAAGAACTGAAAGAATCGAATGCAATTACGAGGGCAGAAGCCCAGCGACGGGAAGAAAGGCTACTTAACCATTTGGATCGATCGAATGATATACAGCAACAAACATCAAATGCACTGCAATCCATTCAAAAAACAATGATTACCATTGAAAGCAGAGTGGATCGGGTGGAGAAAAGAATCTATCGAAAGCGAGAGGATCAATAATGGAAATAGAAGCTGTATTGTTATTCGCAACGATCTTAGCGCCTATTGTTTTGGCTTTAATCGAAGTAGCCAAGAAAACAGGACCAATACCGAAAAACCTTCTCCCACTCATTGCCCTGGCAATGGGTATTTTTATTGGCTTCGCAGCAAGTCCATTTACAGATTTAGACACCACTTTACGAATGTGGGCCGGAGGCTTTGCAGGATTAAGTGCTACCGGGCTTTTTGAAATTGGAAAGAAGAGATCCGGACTAACAAAGGAGGACATTTAACATGACAAACATTCAAGATTTACGAGCACGCACTCCGTTCAGTAATAACAGAAGATCGATATCCAGAGTTACACACATTGCCCGTCACCACTCAGCTACCGAACAAGGAAACTTCGATTCGTTTATGGATCACTGGAGACGTGTAAGAGGATGGGGGACCGGTGGGTATCATGAGATTATTCTTCGCGATGGAACGGTCCAACGTTGTTATGACTATGATCAAATTACAAACGGTGTAGCAAACTATAATCCAAATATCTATAATATTTGCTTAGTTGGTAATGGTTCTTTTACAGCTGCACAAGAAAAAGCATTTGAAGAGCGAGCTGAAAATGCCAGGAAAGTATTTGGTCTTTCTGCATCGAGAGTGATTGGCCATAACGAATTTTCAGGAACAAACACTTCTTGCCCAGGTATCAATATGAATACAGTACGCGCACGGTTGGGCGATGGAAAAGGGCCTGTTCATGTTTCTAATCCACCAAATGCTTCGACTACACCGAATGTTACAGTATCGAACAGCATTGTGGATTGGCTAAGTAAAAATGGTGTAGATTCATCTTTTGCCAACCGAGAGAAGTTAGCTGCTCAATATGGTATAGCTAATTACCGAGGAACAGCAGAACAAAATACATCTTTACTAAAATCTTGCAAAGTGGTACCGGTCAAGCTGCTTCTAAATCAATCACTCAAATGGCTCAGGAAGTTCTCGATAAAAAACATGGTAATGGTCACAATAACCGCATAAAGTCCCTTGGTATTAGTGCTGAAGAATATCAAAAAGTGCGCGCTGAAGTGAATCGTAGATCTGGTGTTTCAATTCCTGTAGCATCAAGTCGGCAAAAGCCACAAGCAGGAGAGGGCATAGTCGACTACATGAACCGTATGAAGTTAGATTCGTCCTACAATAACCGTGCGAGATTGGCTGCTCAACATGGTATTTATAATTATAGTGGGACAGCATCGCAAAACTCACTATTACTAACAAAAATAAGTCGTTAAGATAAATTTTAAGCCCTTCGACTTCCACATCGGGGCCTTTACACCACACAAAAAACCCCCTCTTTCTAGTGAATTGAGGGGGCATGTATTACTTTTTAAGATAACTATAAATAGACTGCAGTTTGTTAAATGAATCTACCTCTTGAACATTTAACACACTGAGTACATGAATGATCATTATAACCTTCAATCTGTGAGTATCAAGGATCAGGTCAATATCTGAACTTTTAATTTTATCTTTATATCTCTCTTCATCTAAATGAGTTAGGTAATTTCTTCGATCTCCAATATTTTTAATGAATGATTTAACCTCATTAGTATCACCGATGAAAGTCCTAATAGTCTTTAAATCTAGCTTAGAGATTAAAGATGTTAATCGGTCTTTAAGAGAAAAAGCATCTGGATTAGATATTCTATTTTTGATTAGTGTAGCAAAATCTTTATCAAATTCTAAATCTAGGTATTCAATAAGTTTTGTTCTCTTACTCAAATAATCATCTTTTTCCTCTGTGGTCATTAACTTTTCTCCTGAGAATCTTCTATGAAAAATTTCAGCCGTTTGAGCTATATTTAAAAATACATTTTCAGCAGACATAGAATTATAATGATCACCATTAATAAAGTCTACTAAAACTCTTAAGTCATTTTCTTTTTCAAACCATAAGGATATTAAGCTTGAAAAGTCTTTAATTTCCGGTAATGTTAATAGTATTTTACTCCGTTTAAGTTTCATTTCATTGTAAGATCCGTGCTGTCTATGTAATACTTTAAATTTTTTTCTGTACTGCTTTCCATTTTGCTCTTTATCAAGGTAATCCCCGTAGATATTAATATTGTCAAAAAATAGAGGGGCACCGATTAGAAGAGTTAGCAAACTTTTTAATGAATATATTTTCTGAACAAACCAATCTAAAGATTCCATCTCCTGATCTCGAGTTAATTCATATTGAAACAGAAATTTGTAGTTATAAATTTGATTTCTTTCTTCAGTCCCAGAAATGTTCAACATGTAGTTCTCTTTTAGTATGGTGCCGAATTTTTCAATTGGCCATTCCAATAAGTTTTGTTTTATTTTTGCAAGATCAACCGTCTGAGAAAATACTTGGTCATTTTCCTGTGACATAATATGGTCATTATTAATTCTATTTATTCCAGACCAGATTCCTAAGTCATTAGTAGAAAACGTAATGAATTTAAACTTGTAATTGTTATTAATGAACTCAGTCCCAACTATTGCATCATCAACCTCATATTTTTCTACACTTATCCCATTGAATCTAGTTGTAGAATTTGTCTTAGCACAATTTAGTAAACTAATTCTCTCTCCTGATTCTGCAATACCGTAGATTGTTAAGAAGGAAGAATCATCTTGTGTGAATGCACCGATTAAGGAATGGTCAACTGGTTTTAAAGTACCTACGAGATCAAGTTCAATTTTATTCTGAGAATAATTCAGAGATCCAATGACATTTAGTTCTTCCTCATTTAAACCCCATCTACCTCTTAATTCTAATTCATCAAATAGTGAATGATCTTTTAATTTCTTCTTTACCATTATCCTTATACATCCCTTCAAATTTAATTCAATCTGTATATGGTAGGGTTAGTTCTACAAATCAATCCATTTGAGCGAGTGTATCTTTTCTATCTAGTTCCTCATCGTAAATAGCCCATTTACCATGATTTAATTGAATAACAAACTCATGATCTTGTATTAATTCTTTAGGATCACCTTCCTTATTTAAAAGATCTAAATACGCGAGAATTTCAGGTTCATTTTTGAACAATGTAATTAAGTCGTAGTCATCTTCGGTTACTGTAAAGGAAAAATGCAAATCGATAATTTCTAAATCCTCGTCAGTATATCCCTGTTCGATAAGATCAAATTTAAAGTAAAGCATAAAAACTCCTCCTTTAAAACAAAATGTTAATAAGCCTTTACCAAACAAAACACTTTTTGTGTGAGGAGTAACTGATAAACCTTCCGATCAAATCAATTTTTTACATCTAATAGTTTCTGTCATATGTTTTTCTATTGTAAGTAATATAGGCTAGTCTGAATTGAATCATGCGGCTTTCCCTTTTTACTGCAATTTTACAAAATGTGCTTTTATAGTAAAAAAAATTACTAATAATTGTCTTTTTACTTATCTCTAATTTTAGCAATGTGTTAGAGTATTATAACAAAAAGAAAAGTTAAAATCTCATGAAAGAGAAGGTGATTTAAGTGGATTCCCAAGATTATTTACCCGAACTCAACAAAAGAGCAGAGAAATTTAAAGATAAAGCTCAGCTCAAATTAAGATATTGTGTTACCTGCCAACCCTATGATGGCGGTGATTATATTTGGATAATGGGCAATGAAACGACAGTCGAGGAAATTCTTGAAAGTTTAAATTGTCCAGAAAAATACCGTGAAGATATTGCGGCACACCTAAAATGTCCTAACTGTGGTAGGGAAGATTTTGATATATTTGATGTAGCTGGTACAGAAGATGAAACCATATTGGAAGAAGAAAAAAAATATCAAAAAATAATTTCTCGATTTGCTGATAAATTAAGTGATTTTCGTTCACATTTAGAAAAATACCCATCTCTTGCACTATCTCATCCAATGGGTAAAAAAATACATCAGGAAATAACAAAAAGAAAAGTAGAATCGATTAATTTAAATCCTCAAAAATGGTCTAGAGCTAGGCAAGTAACTGAACCTAAGGTTTTCGAAAAGTCTGATATGACTGCTCCTAAAATTGGTCTATCCTCAGGTGGAAGATTTCATCATCAAGGACAAAGTGTCTTGTATTTGGCTGAAGATGAAGAATTAGCAATGATTGAAACACTTGATAATCCTAATGATGCTTCATTAATTTGGATTCAAGAATATTCTCAAACAAGTAAATTGACAGACATACTTGATTTGAGGCATGAGTGGTCAGGATTAAACTCTACAGAGAATGAAGTAATTCAAGCGCTCTTAGCTTCACGTTTTATATTTGATAAGGTTGAAGATAGATCAAGCAAATGGAGACCTCAGTATTTTATGACAAATTTTATTGCTGATTGTGCAAGGCAAGCAGGATTTAAAGGTATTATATACTCTTCAAGTAGATCTTATGGTAGTAATCTTGTTATTTTTAATTCTAACGAGCAGGCAGTAGAGGCATTAAGTAACCCTAAAATTTTTATATTCGAACCTAAAAATGATTCAAATAGAGATACAGATGATTTGACTAGGTTTTTCTAAATCACTATCTGATTGCAAAGTGAAGCTGATTGTATTTCAGAAAAGAAGTACATATTAAAAGAAAAGAGTGCTGTGCAAATGAAAGTCATGCTTAGATCAAGTTGTAGAGGTGAAGAGGGCCAGGGAGGTACTTATCACTTTATACTTAAAATTACTCACCAACCATGCCGTCTCCATCATTATCACGCATGTATGGGTAAAGCCAGTGGTCGCTCATGATCGGCATTGTGAAACCTGCATCCTTTGCTTCCTGAATTGTTACTAGGCCATTTCCGTTTGTATCCACACTCGACACATCACCTTCTTTACCAGTTTCAGTTGATTCAGCAGACTAAGCTGGCTCGCTCTCTGTCAGACCGAGTGATTCGTTTACTCCGTTGGGGTTTAAATTATCAAGAGTATCCACTATCACATTACCCATTAAAGTGTAGGTATATTGATAACTTGAAGGGATTGCTATCCTCAAAGTAGTTCTACAATCTTAGATCATAGATAGGAGACCAGACAGGAGTTCTTTAGCGGATTTAGTTTTAGGAGAAGATTAATAATGGAGTAAAAAAAGTAAAAGCCAAGATCTTTTCACATTGGCTTTTACCTTCTTCAAATTTTAAGCGCTTGCCTTTAATTTAAGATAGTCCATCAAGAAATACATGTCTTCCCTAAGTTCGATAAATAACTTTTCATCACCTTGTGGCATGTCCGGATGAAGTTGTTTTGCTAAGGTTCTAAATCGTTTTTTTATCGTAGTTACATCTGTATCTAAAGGTAATTCATACTTAATATAAATATGTTCTAAATTATTAGTTTCATTCTTGTAATCATTGGTATTACTATTAGTATTATCCTCCTCATAACTATTACTATAAGTACTATCTTCATAGTCATTATTTCCAGTACTTTCTTTATAAGCTTTACTACCGTTCCTATCTCCGTAATAATTGCTATGAGTGCTATTTTCATTCTTATTTCTACTGTCTTCTTCATATCCTTTATAAAAATCACTGATGATCTCTTCAAATTCCAGGATAAGTCCACCTACTACTAATACTGATAAGTTACCCATCAAAGAAATAGTCTTTTTAGTAGAATTCTTTAATGATTTTATCTTCGAACTTTTTTGAAAAGCATTGTAGCACACACTTTGTTGAAAAAAGAATTGAATTACACCAACGATTGATAATAAAATTCCCATTAAAGATACTACTTCATCGGACTGATTATCAAGTAATGAAAGTATTAGCAACACACCAATTAAAAACGTGATTTGAGAGAATAATAAAAACGGGAGTAATTTAGCTAATTGATTATTTCTTTTGTCTTCGTCTTTTTCATTATGATAATCCCAAAAAACTAGCCAAGCAAACAGAATATACATTTTAGGCCTTCCTTCAATAGGTTATTTTACCTGCAATATTAATATTTTGCATTACATACAACCTAAATATAAAGAAAAATATGTAAATAGACAATATAATTTTCAAAAATTAATAAATTTTATTTATCGAATGGACAAATAATATTTTAAAAATTAATATTCGGTTTATTGAAATTCTATAGTGTAAACTCTAGAGGGTATTAAAAAATTTTTTAAAATCTCTATAGCTCAGAATTATGAGCAATTACTATATTTAAATTTGGGGACGAAATGGGAACGAAATTCAAAATTGGGGACGAGAATGGACAAGGAGGCACAGGGAAGGCAAAGACAAAAACCTTTACAAAACAGTATTTAATCCGACATAATAGTATCACAATTGAATCAGTAATCCTTCGGGGCAGGGTGCAAGTCCCTACCGGCGGTGATGGACCTTATGTGTCCTTAGTCCGTGACCCGGCGATGCCGGTGGATTTGGTGAAACTCCAAAGCCGACAGTGATAGTCTGGATGAGAGAAGGAAATGCGTTGTACTAACCTGTATTAGTAGACGCTTATTTAACTATGCTTTCAAAAGCCCCATATGGATTTTATAGGGGGCTTTTTGGCGGTTTAACAATGCCTGTTGTGTGAGGATGATTGTATGGATGAAAAATGGATGAAGCTTGCGATTGAGATGGCAAAAAGCACCTTGGGACAAACCTCCCCAAATCCAGCAGTAGGTGCTGTGGTTGTAAAAGACGGCAGGGCTGTAGGAATGGGGGCTCACTTGAAATCAGGAGAAGGCCATGCTGAAGTAAATGCTCTAAAGCAGGCTGGTGATGAGGCTGAAGGAGCAACTATTTATGTGACGCTTGAGCCCTGTTCCCACTACGGGAAAACACCTCCATGTGCGGACTTAATTATTGAAAAAGGCTTGAAGCGGGTGGTGATCGCTTCTGTGGACTCAAATCCGCTTGTTTCAGGAAATGGCATCCGTAAGCTTGAGGATGCTGGCATTGAGGTAACAACGGCTGTATTAAAGGAAGAAGCACTTCAATTAAACGAATTTTTTTTTCACCATATGAAATCGAAAAAGCCGTTTGTTACATTAAAGGCTGCGATGACACTCGATGGGAAAATTGCGACTGAAAGCGGCGATAGTAAATGGATCACATCTACAGAAGCCAGAGAGGATGTGCATTTTGACCGTCATTTGCATGATGCGATACTTGTAGGATCAAATACGGTTAAAGCAGATGATCCCGCTCTCACTACCCGCCTGCCAAACGGAGGCATTTCCCCCGTTAGAATTATTCTGGATACACAATTGTCCATTGATTCTTCAGCTAAAGTACTTACTGATGGCGCTGCGCCTACCTGGGTGATTTGTGGAAAAGGGGCTTCACAGGAGAGAGAGTCACAATTTACACAAGCAGACCATGTTCGGGTTTTAAGAATGGAGAAGGAGTCAATTGAAATTCCCGAGCTGTTATCCGTCCTTGGGGATGAGAAAATACTCTCCGTTTATGTGGAGGGTGGTTCGAA
Source organism: Jeotgalibacillus proteolyticus (assembly GCF_002926065.1). Classification (GTDB taxonomy): domain Bacteria; phylum Bacillota; class Bacilli; order Bacillales; family Jeotgalibacillaceae; genus Jeotgalibacillus; species Jeotgalibacillus proteolyticus. The sequence goes on from NZ_PREZ01000001.1 coordinate 10,590, forward strand.
GGTTCATGGAGCCTTTTTGGACCAAAAGCTTTTTGATCGTTTAATACTTTATATGGCCCCGAAAATTATCGGGAATGCTTCGGCAAAATCAGTTTTTAATGGAACGGGTGTTGAGGTCATGAATGAAGCTCCCGGGCTTATTTTTGAAGAAGTAAAGCTTTTGGGGCGTGATTTGAAGCTTCTTGCAAGGCTTGAGGAAAGAGGGTGAACAGAATTGTTTACGGGCATAATTGAAGAAGTAGGAAGTATTGTTTCCATTAAAAGAGGAAGAGAGTCGAGTGTGCTGACAATTGACGGTCCAAAGGTCATTAGCGACGCTCACCTTGGAGACAGTATTTCAGTGAATGGGGTTTGTCTCACTGTAACTGGATTCACAAATAATCAATTTACAGTTGACGTCATGCCTGAAACTGTTAAAACAACGACCATTCATCAGTTGAAGGTCAGCTCGAAAGTTAACCTGGAGCGTGCGATGCCGGCAAATGGCCGATTTGGAGGACATTTTGTTTCAGGCCATATTGATGGAACAGGAAAAATACGTTCGAAACAGCAAAAAGAAAATGCAATATATATTTATATTGATGTTGAGCCCGAATTGATGCCGTATTTTATTGAAAAAGGCTCGGTAGCAGTAGACGGAACGTCACTTACTATTTTTGATGTAGAAGAATCTGCCTTTATGATTTCGCTGATTCCTCAGACTGTGGAAGAATCAGTGGTAGGAAAGAAGAAGGTTGGAGATTTTGTGAATATTGAATGTGATATGATTGCCAAATACATTCACAGGCTCGTTCAGCCAAAAGCTGTTCCATTTAAAAAAGGAGTAGACGAAGCTCTTTTACAAAAATATGGATTTATGGACTAGGGAGGACAGCCGGATGTTTAATCGCATAGAGGATGCAATTGATGATTTGAAGGCAGGAAAGGTTATTATCGTGGTTGATGATGAAGACAGGGAAAATGAAGGGGACTTTGTTGCCTTATCTGAAAACATTACATCAGAAACCATTAATTTCATGATTAAAGAAGGACGGGGACTTGTTTGTGTTCCGATTACAGAAGAAAGAGCGAATGAGCTTCAGCTTAAACCTATGACAGACACAAATACTGATTCCCACGGGACTGCTTTTACAGTTAGTGTGGACCATATTGATACAACAACAGGCATAAGTGCCCCGGAGCGTGCATTAACGGTTAGGGAGTTGATTAACACTGAGGCTAAAGGTTCCGATTTTAACCGTCCAGGCCACATCTTTCCGCTGGTGGCGAAGCCCGGCGGTGTGTTAAAACGGGCAGGGCATACTGAAGCAGCTGTAGATCTGGCTGTTTTATCAGGCGCGAAGCCATCCGGTGTGATTTGTGAAATCATAAAAGAAGATGGTACGATGGCCCGCGTGCCTCAGCTAAAGGAACTGGCTGATAAATTTGATTTAAAATTGATTACGATTCAGGACTTAATTGCGTACAGAAGAAATAAGGAAAAATTAATCCAGCGTGAAGTGGCTGTACAAATGCCGACTGAATACGGTAATTTTCAGGCTGTCGCCTATACAGAAACACTTACAGGACAGGAGCATGTGGCTCTGGTTAAAGGAGATATTTCCTCGGTTGACCCCGTCCTTGTCCGGGTGCATTCTGAATGTTTAACCGGTGATGTGTTCGGTTCAAACCGCTGTGATTGCGGACCTCAGCTGCATGCTGCGCTTTCTCAGATTGAAAAAGAAGGCAACGGCATTCTATTATATATGAGGCAGGAGGGGCGCGGGATCGGTCTTGTCAACAAATTAAAAGCTTATAAACTCCAGGAAGAAGGTCTTGATACAGTGGAAGCAAACCAGAAATTGGGGTTTGCAGCTGATTTGAGGGACTATGGAATCGGAGCCCAGATTCTAAAGGATTTAGGGGTAACGAATATGAGAATTTTAACAAACAACCCAAGAAAAATCGCTGGGGTTAAAGGCTACGGCTTAAAGGTAGTTGAGCGGGTCCCGCTTCAAATGCCAACGAAAGAACAGAATGCAAAGTATCTTGAAACAAAAAAATCAAAGCTCGGCCATATGCTGAAATTTTAGGGGGAAATGGATATGAAAAAAACGTATGAAGGACATTTAGTAGGAACTGATCTTAAGGTTGCGATTGTAGTAGGAAGATTTAATGAGTTTATTACGAGCAAGCTTCTTGGAGGAGCAGAAGATGCGCTAAGAAGACATGGGGTGCGGGAAGAGGATGTAGCAGTGGCATGGGTGCCAGGCGTATTTGAAATCCCTGTTGTTGCACAGCGTCTGGCTAAGTCAGGCAAATATGATGCAGTTATCACCCTTGGCACCGTTATTCGCGGAGCTACTCCCCACTTTGAATATGTCAGCGGAGAGGTGGCAAAAGGGGTCGCTAATATTGCGCTAAATGAAGGGCTGCCCGTTATTTTTGGCGTCCTAACTACAGATACAATCGAACAGGCTATCGAACGTGCCGGTACAAAGGCAGGCAACAAGGGCTGGGAAGCAGCAATTGCTGCCATTGAAATGGCAAGCCTGTTTAAAAGCATGGATGCGTAAGACAAAACAAAAAGTCAGCTAACCACTGGCTTTTTGTTTTGTCAAAAAACCTTTCTCGTCACATTTTTAATGACATTTTCATTTATGGACAGTATAATAACATCTTGTGGCTGGCCTCGTTTTGAGGTTGAGCGGGTAGGGAGAGGGCGCTTGCAAAGGCAGGCATTATATGAAAACTTTAGGAGGATTTTTTGATTTAACCAAACATCACACATCTGTAAAACAGGAAGTGATGGCTGGGGCAGTAGGGTTTTTTACGATCGTGTATATTATCGCGGTCAATTCATTGATTTTATCAGAATCAGGTATGCCGTTTGAAGGAGCGGTAATTGCAACGATTCTGACCTGTGCATTAGGCTGTCTATTAATGGCGTTTATCGGCAATGCGCCAATCATCCTGGTGCCGGGAATGGGCATTAACGCCATGTTCACGTACACGCTCGTTCATGCAATGGGCTTTACGTGGCAGGAGGCACTTGGAATCGTTGCTGTTTCCGGAATGCTTTTTGTTATCGTGGCGTTTACAAAGCTTTCAGGAATTTTAAGCGAGGCGATTCCGCAATCCTTAAAGGATGCGATCACTGTAGGTCTCGGCTTCTTTTTACTGCTCATCGGGCTTGAAAAAGGTTCAATGGTTGTTCAGGGTGAAAACTCACTCATTGCCATTGGTGACTTTGCAGAGCCTGCTGCTTTGGCTACAATCATTACATTGATCGCAGCACTAGTTTTGTTTGTGAAAAACGTTCCAGGACATTTTTTATGGACCATTTTATTTGGCACCGCTCTTGCTTTTGTGCTTGGAATTCAGCCGGCAGGGGGAAGCCAAACCTCAATCACAGGAGAATCAATTATTTGGTTTCAGCTATCCTTTGATAAATGGCTCCACATTCCATTTTGGATCGGGATCTTTTCTCTGACTATGGTCCTGGTATTTGAAAACATCGGACTAGTTCATGGGCATGTTTCTTTTATTAAAAGACCGGAAGCCTACGGACCTGCTTTAAAAGCAAATGCATTATCAGCATTAAGTTCAGGGTTCCTTGGAACGAGCCCGACAGTTTCGACAGTGGAATCAACGGCCGCGATGGCAGCAGGAGGACGAACCGGACTTACCGCCCTGACAACAGGTGTGCTGTTTCTAGCTTCCGCCCTGTTTATTCCGTATATGGGCTATATACCTGATCATGCGGTTGCCCCTATTTTAATTATTATTGGCATTCTGATGATTCAGCACATGCGTCATATGAATCTTGAGGATTTTACTGAATCGATTCCAGCCATTATGCTGATTGTAATGATTCCTTTTACGTTCAGCATTGCTGACGGGATAGCTATTGGATTCATTTTGTATCCATTTATGAAGTTCATTATGGGAAGAGCAAAGGAAGTATCAATACCGCTACTGATTATTTCAGCTCTGTTTTTACTTTACTTCATTTTGCATTTCATCCCATTTATATAAGCAAAAGACCATCTTTTTTATAAAGATGGTCTTCTTAGTATGCTAAGAAAGTTGACTTATACTAAGCCAGTTCATATAAAAATCTTCTCTGCGGCTTTATATAGCGTTTTAGCTCTGAGCCTAATTTCCCTCGCAGGTTTTTTGGCGAAACCGCCCGGGCAATATCCCCTGGCTTTGGATAGATGCCGACAGGATTAAGCTCAACTCTAATAACCCCTTCAAAATAATCGAATTTCTCATGATCCAGGATGCGCGTTTTCACGTACACTACGTAAGAATCATTTAGTTTTTCAACCTTGTCCACGTCAAAATAAAAGCGGAAGTCTTCATACATTGTGCTCACCTCAGGTTAAACTGGTCATGTATTTAGTATATCAATCTTGCGAAAAAAATGAGAATATGGCAACCTAATATCAATACATTCGAAACGTGAGGGAATAAATTATGAAACTATCTTTAATTAAATGTCATGGATCAAGCAATGATTTTATTATATTCGATGAAGAGAACAGCTCCTTGAAACTAGTAGATAAAGACCGTGCACAAATAGCGGAAACCCTTTGCAATAGAACATCGTCTATAGGCGCTGATGGTGTATTGTACATTTCTGAAAGCACAAATGCTCAGGCAAAAATGAGAGTATTTAACTCAGACGGCTCAGAAGCTTCGATGTGCGGAAACGGTCTGCGTTGTGCAGCCCGCTATATAGCTGAACGTGATGGTCTTAATAAATTCAGTGTTGAGACGTTAAAAGCAACATTACAAGTGGAAAAAGTGGAGTCGTTATACGAGGACATTCCGACCTATGCAGTAGAAATATCGCCTATTTTATTTAACCTCGATGCACTTCCTTTAGAAATGGATAGTGAAACATTAATTAATCAGCCGGTACCGGAGTGGCATCATTCTCTTCGTTTTTCAGCTCTGGCTGTCCCTAATCCGCATTTAATTACACATGTAGATGCAGAAGTGCTTTCAGGCAGCCTTCAAAAAGAAATGGCTGAGAAATTCAACTCCCAAAATGAATGGTTTAAAGACGGGGTAAACGTAAGTTTTGTTGTGCCGTTTAGTGAAAACGAAATTTTTGTACGGACGTTCGAAAGAGGCGTCGGATTTACTAATGCATGCGGAACGGCGATGTCTTCTTCAAGTCTTGTGGAGGTCATTCTTGAAAGAAGCGAGGCTGGTATTCCAATTGACGTCTACAATGACGGTGGACGTGTAAAATGTGTAATCAATAAAAATGAAGGCCGCTATGACCATATCGATTTAATTGGCAACGCGACATTTACGGACTACTATGAAGCAAACATTGATGAAGGGTCAAATCAAATTGTGAACACAGCTCATCTTTCCGGGACAGATGAGGAGCTGATTTATCAGCGAATGGCCCAGGCCGCAAAGGAATATTTATCTTCAAAGCTTGCAGCAGTCAATAACTAACCCAGCTATGCATAAGCTTAAATGAAACGGAGGAGGTACGTGTGTTTTCACCAACTGAATTCGTCTCATTTGAGCTTTTTTCTATTAGTCATATTGTAATGATCGGTGTCTTTTTCATAAGCTTTTTTGCATCCATTTTAAATTTCCGGCAGCGTTTATCCAAAAGAATTCATAAGCTGATCATATGGATCCTGGCCTCCATTCTTATTTTATCGGAATTGTCCTATCAAATTTGGGCTGCTTCTGTTGGAATATGGGATGCGAAATATTTTATACCGATTCAGCTTTGTTCATTCAGTACTTTTTTTGGCCTGTATCTTTTATTTAAAAGAAACAAATTTATTTTCTACTTTTTCTTTTACGTTGCTTTTTTCCCGCCTGTACTTGCTCTTATGACACCTGACTTAGCTTACGGATTTCCTCATTATTTTTACTGGAAATTCTTTTTGCAGCATATCGCTATTCCAATTACAGCCGTTTATATCCTCTACAGGGATAAATGGGAGCTTAAGCTGCGCTCCATCCTTTGGGCTTTTCTTATCTTAAACGCGTTCGCTGTTCCTGTAGCGATTATCAATAAAAAACTCGGATCAAATTATTTCTTTTTATCCGGTCCGCCGGCATCTGATACAGCACTTTCTTTTTTTGGAGAAGGCTGGGTTTATATCATTCAGCTAGAGGTCTGTGCCCTTATCTTTTTCTTTCTTACGTATTTAATTGGACGCGGACTTTTGAAGGTTGGTAATCAAAAGATTTCAGAAAATAATGTTCTTTCCGGTTGACATTAAAAGGGGTTCATACTAATATAATAAACAATCAAAAACTTAACGCGATGAAAAAGAATAGTACACTGCACGTCTTTTTTAGAGAGCTGGTGGCTGCTGAGAACCAGTAAAGAGTGCTGTGGAATGGACTTTGGAGCACCTTGCTGAACTCAGTTTAAGTAGGCACAGGCGGATCACTTACGATATAAGTGGCAGGAGAGTGTGTGATTAACTTCCTGCAATGAGCGGGCTTTAAGATTAAAGCCAACAAAGGTGGTATCACGGGTCTTCCCGTCCTTTACAATAGGACAGGTAGGCTCTTTTTTTTATAGGGAAACATCAACGATTGGGAAGAGTAGAGCTAAAATACGCTGACACAGAGAGCCTGCGGACGGTGCGAGCAGGAGAGCGTTTAGCTTGAATGGGCCCATGAGAGTTGCTTTGAAATAAAGTAGAAGCAGACGATTCATCCCCGTTACAGGATCCTAAGGTGAGAGTCTGATTCAGGCTCTAACGTGAGGTGGTACCGCGGGTTGATCCCGTCCTCCGTGCAGATTAATTCTGCACGGAGTTTTTTTATTACAGTCATGTTAAAGAGGTGTTTAAGTTGAGAAAAGAAGAGATGAGAAGAGCGAGAAAAGCAGTAATAAACGGAGATTCCCTAACCCCTATTTCAATCTTTCAAAGCTTGAAGGGTGAGAAAAAATGCTTGCTCGAAAGCTCCTTAAAGCATAAGGAGTCCGGAAGATATTCATTTATCGCAGCAAGTCCCTATGCAGAGCTTATCGGAGAAGGGAATAAAACCACATTTTCTAATTATGTAAAAAAGACCTCCTTCACAAAAGAGGATAAGCCGCTTAAAGTGCTGGAGAAGCTTTTAAAGTCTCAGGAGATTACTCCTCCAGAAGGCCACCCATTTGCAGGAGGGGCCATCGGCTATATCGGCTATGATGCGATCAGGCTATATGAAGATATCGGCGCGATTCCAAAGGATGAGCTTGAGATGCCGGATGTTCACCTTATGTTTTACGATACGATTGTCATGTACGATCATAAGCGTTATGAGGTAACGATTACGGTTTTAAATCCTGAGGGTCATTATTCAGACGAAGAGCTTGACGTGAAACTTGAGAAGGTGCTCTCACAATTAACTGATTACGGAAGCATCAAAGCAGATCTTGATCAGCTTTCTATTTTAGAGTACACATCGAATATTGAACATGAGGATTTTCTTGAAGCCGTGAAAATAGCTAAATCTCATATTAAAAGAGGAGATATTTTTCAAATCGTTTTATCTCAAAGACTGAGCGCTCCTTTTACTGGCTCGCCTTTTTCCTTTTACCGCAAGCTAAGGCAGGATAATCCTTCTCCTTATATGTTTTTCATTCAGTTTGACGGTTATACGGTGCTTGGGGCTTCACCAGAGAGCCTTATAAAAGTGGAGGGAAGAGATGTAACCACTAACCCGATTGCCGGGACAAGAAAAAGAGGGGCAACCGAGGAAGAAGATCAACTGCTTGAAGAAGAGCTTTTAAAGGACGAGAAGGAGCTTGCTGAGCACCGGATGCTTGTGGACCTTGGCAGGAACGATCTTGGCAAGGTGTGTGAAATTGGTACTGTTGAATTGACAAAATATATGACAGTGGAGAAGTATCAGCATGTGATGCATATTGTATCGGAGGTTAAAGGGAAGCTTGCAGGAGAAATGAGCGGACTTGAAGCACTGGTATCAACATTGCCTGCCGGTACCGTATCAGGAGCGCCGAAAATCAGAGCTATGCAGCTGTTAAACGAGCTTGAAACAGTGAAACGCGGGGTGTACTCAGGCGCTGTCGGTTATGTAGGATTTGACGGCAATCTCGATTTTGCCCTGGCGATCCGGACGATGGTAATTAAAGACCAAACCGCACATGTCCAGGCAGGAGCAGGGGTTGTTTATGATTCTGTTCCAGAGCTTGAGTTTCAGGAAACATTAAATAAAGCCCGGTCTCTTCTGGAGGTGAAATCATGATTTTGTTAATCGATAATTATGATTCCTTCACGTACAATCTGTATCAGTACTTAGGAGAAGTTGATGAGGTAAAGGTCGTTCGAAACGATGAAATAACACTCGGACAGATTAAAGAATGCAATCCTTCACTGATCGTGATTTCACCGGGTCCAGGACACCCGGCTGAAGCTGGAATATGTGTTGAGATGATCCAAAAGCTTGGAGCTGAAATTCCGATACTCGGCATTTGTCTCGGTCATCAGGCAATTGGCTATGCATTCGGTGCTGAGATTGATATCGCTGACAACATCATGCATGGGAAGGTTTCACTTATTGAGCACGAAGCGCCGGATCTGTTTGGCAGCTCATTACCAATTGAAGTAATGCGGTATCACTCATTGATTGTTAATCGCTCAACACTTCCGAATGAGCTTAAAGAAATTGCAACTTCCCTTGATGATCAGGAAATAATGGCCTTGAAGCATCAATCATTTAAGGTACTCGGTCTTCAGTTTCACCCTGAATCAGTCGGCACTAACAGAGGAAAAGAATTAATCAGACAGTCAGTGCATTATCTAGCAGAGTAAAGCGTAAGCAGCAGAGAAGAGATAGGAGAGTGGAGAAGATGAAAAAGATCTTACAGAAAGTACAGTCTGGTGTTCACCTCACGGAAAGCGAAATGATGACAGCCAGTGAAGCACTGTTTAATGAAGAAACTGATAACGGATTAATTAAAGAATTTTTACTTGCATTAAAAGAAAAAGGTGAAACGGCTGACGAAATTGTGGGCTTAGTAAAAGTAATCCGAAAGCATGCCCTTCAAATTGATGCTCCCTTTGAAAACATTATGGATAACTGCGGCACTGGCGGAGATGGGTCGCAAAGCTTTAACATCAGCACGTGCTCAGCTTTTGTCATTGCAGGAGCAGGCGTACCGATTGCAAAGCACGGCAACCGCAGCATTTCAAGCAAAACAGGGAGCGCTGATGTGCTTGAACATCTTGGGGTACGGCTTAATTTTTCACAGTCAGAAGTTAGTGACCTGTTAGCTAAAAACAAGATTGCCTTTTTATTTGCCCCTCACGTTCACCCGGGAATTAAAAAAGTAATGACAGCAAGAAAAGAGCTTGGGGTACCGACTATTTTTAACTTAATTGGCCCTTTAACCAACCCGGTTGACCTGGATACACAGATTGTCGGCATTTATAGAAGAGAAATGCTTTCTACAATGGCAGAAGCCCTTGTGCGTCTTGGCCGAAAGCGGGGAATTGTTTTAAGCGGTGCTGGCCATATGGACGAAGCTTCTCTTGAAGGTGAAAATTATCTTGCTGTGATTGATAACGGCCAAATTAACGAAATTACGCTCAAGCCGGAAGAAGTGGGACTCGCACCTGTTTCAAATGAAAAGATTAAAGGCGGAGATTCAATACAAAATGCACGTATTCTTCAGTCTGTTTTAACCGGAGAAAAATCAGTTTACCGGGATACGGTTTTATTAAATGCCGGTCTCGCTCTATACGCTCACGGGACTGCTTCCTCTATGAAGGAAGGTATTGAATTGGCAGCAAAGAGTATTGACTCCGGTTCTGCCCTTGAGCGATTAAATCAGCTGATCAGTTTCAGCAAGCAAAAGGAGTTAGCCTGATGACTGAAACTATTTTAGATAAAATACTGAAGCAAAAAGCTCTTGAGGTTGAAGATATCAAGAGAGACCCATCTCTTCTTTTAACAAAAGAAGGAGAGAAGACAGAAAAAGTCACCCTGAAGGATTCACTCGATCTCAGAACGCGTTTAGGTGTGATTGCCGAGATAAAACGCGCATCACCATCTAAAGGGATCATTAACGAAGGCATCGACCCTGTGAAACAGGCAAGGCTTTATGAATCAAACGGAGCATCTGCTATCTCTGTTTTGACGGATGAACAGTTTTTTAAAGGGTCGATGGAGGATTTGACAAATGTAGCTAATGCGGTTTCCGTACCGGTTTTGTGCAAGGATTTTATTATTGATGGAATCCAGATCGAAAGAGCCCAAAAAGCGGGAGCTTCCATCATCCTATTAATTGTAGCAGCTCTTGAGCAGGAAGCACTGACAGCTTTATTTAACAAGGCAAAAGAGCTTGGTCTTGAAGTGCTTGTTGAGGTTCATGATGAAGATGAGCTAACTAGAGCCCTTAATTTAGGGGCTGAGCTGATCGGTGTGAATAACCGGAACTTAAAAACATTTGAGGTGGACCTCGAAATAAGTAAAAGGCTTGCAGCTCAAATGCCGTTAAATGAGATCCATTTTATTAGCGAGAGTGGTATTTTAACCGAAAAAGAAGCAAAGATTGCCAGTGATTCTGGGGCAAGCGGAGTGCTTGTCGGAGAGGTTCTAATGAAATCAGACGATGCAGGCGGCCTTTTGCACTCTCTTCAGGTGCCTTTACAGGGGGAGAGGTCATGAAAGTGAAAATTTGCGGACTTCAGGAGCCTGAGCATGTAAAAGCGGCCGTTTTAGCAGGCGCCGACTACGTAGGGTTTGTATTTGCGCCGAGTAAACGCAGAATCACTTTTGAACAGGCAGAAAAATTGGCCCTTCTTGTACCTGGAGATGTAAAACGGGTAGGTGTGTTTGTGAATCCCAGTCAGGAAGAAATCGACCTTGCCGTTAAAGCGGGCAGACTTGATATTATCCAGCTGCACGGGGAGGAGACGCCGGAATTTTGTCTGAAGCAGAAAAAACCGGTCATGAAAGCTTTCAGTATCAAAACACGTGAAGATATAGAAAAAACGGCTTTTTATCCTGTTTCTTATCATTTAGTCGATGCGCCGGCCACTGAATATAAAGGCGGCGGTGGCAAGGTATTTGATTGGGAGCTTTTACAAGATACCCACCAGTCCTCACCCTTATTTCTTGCAGGCGGACTGAATGCAGATAATGTAGTCCAAGCCGTTTCAACAATTCAGCCTTATGCTGTAGATGTTTCAAGCGGGGTTGAAACGGACGGTATTAAGGATATTGATAAAATAAATGCTTTCATACAAGCAGCGAAAGCTTAGGAGTGGACGACTAATGACAACTTATACTCAACCTGATCAAAATGGACAATTCGGTCAATTTGGCGGCCGTTTTGTTCCGGAAACATTAATGCAGGCAGTGCTTGAGCTGCAGGAGGCCTATGACGAAGCTCAAAAGGACCCAGCCTTTCATGAGCTTTTAGAGGGCTATCTGAAAGATTATATAGGAAGAGAAAATCCGCTGTACTTTGCTGAGAATTTAACGAGGCACCTTGGTGGGGCAAAAATTTATCTTAAACGTGAGGATCTTAATCATACAGGAGCTCATAAGATCAATAATACGATTGGCCAGGCTCTTCTTGCAGTCAGAATGGGCAAGAAAAAAATCGTCGCCGAAACAGGTGCGGGTCAGCACGGTGTCGCAACAGCAACTGTCTGCGCGCTGTTGAATCTTGAATGTGTCATCTTTATGGGACAAGAGGATATCAGAAGGCAGGAGCTAAATGTTTTCAGAATGGAGCTTCTCGGCGCTAAGGTCATCAGTGTTTCTCATGGCAGCGGAACGCTAAAGGATGCGGTAAATGAAGCGATGCGCTACTGGGTCAGCAATGTAGAGGATACGCATTATATTATCGGTTCAGTATTAGGCCCTCATCCGTTTCCGAAAATGGTTCGGGATTTTCAAAGCGTCATAGGGAAAGAGACAAAGCAGCAGATTCTGGATAAAGAAAACCGTCTGCCAGACAAGATCGTTGCCTGCATCGGCGGTGGAAGCAATGCGATGGGCATGTTTTATCCTTTTATAGAAGACGAAGGCGTTGAGTTAATCGGAGTTGAAGCTGCGGGATCAGGAATTCAAACAGGAAAGCATGCTGCCACGTTAACAGCAGGTGATGTAGGGATTTTGCACGGTTCGTTGATGTACCTGCTTCAAAATGATGACGGACAAATCCAGGAAGCACATTCCATCTCGGCCGGCCTTGATTATCCGGGTGTTGGTCCTGAGCACAGTTTTCTGCATGAAACAAAAAGAGTACAATATACCTCTGTAACAGACGGGGAAGCGCTCGATGCACTTGAGCTGCTGTCAAGAAAAGAAGGCATTATTCCTGCTCTTGAATCTGCACATGCTATTCACCATGCAGTGGAGATTGCAAAAGGTGCATCTTCGGACCAGATTATTGTAGTCTGTTTGTCCGGCAGAGGAGACAAAGATGTTGTGACTGTAAAAAGTGCACTGGAGGAACGTGACAATGGGTAAACAAACGATAAAGCAGGCAATTGAAAACACCGTAAATGAAGGAAATAAAGCATTTGTGCCCTATATTATGGCTGGAGATCCCTCATTAGATGATCTGAAGAGCCAGCTGTTATTTCTTCAGGAAGCAGGTGCTACGGTTATTGAATTGGGTCTTCCTTTCTCAGATCCTGTTGCAGATGGACCGACGATACAGGATGCGGGAATTCGTGCGTTAGAAAATGGAACAACGGTTAAAAAGGTGCTGGCTGAGCTAAAGGCAATACGCTCAGAAATTCATGTGCCGATTGTCTTAATGACTTATATAAACCCGCTTTTTAAATACGGTTTAACCACATTTTTTACAGACAGCGAGGAAGCGGGAGTGGATGGAGTTATTATTCCGGATGTACCGCTTGAACAAAGATCCCTGATTGAAGAGCATATGAACCAGACAGATATCGCCCTTATCCAGCTTGTGACGCTGACAAGCCCTGAGGAACGGGTTAAACGACTGGCTAAAGCATCAGAAGGATTTTTATATGCTGTTACCGTGACAGGCATTACAGGAGCCAGATCAGCTGTCAGCGAAAAGCTGGAAAGCTTCATTTACACATTGAAAAAACATAGCAGCGTCCCGGTTCTTGCAGGATTTGGAATCTCTACTCCCGATCAGGTAAAGGAAATTGCTTCTCTTGGAGATGGCGTGATCGTGGGAAGCAGAATTGTGGACCTGCTTCACCAAAAGAAAAAAGAAGAAATTAAGGAGCTTATCCAGGCTGCGGTTGGGACTGAGAATACAGCCATATAAAATATATTCACGAATGAAGCTGACTTTTAATAAAGTCAGCTTTCTCTATATTCTGTTAGATTTATTTAGTTTAGTTGTTAAAAAAAAGAGAATATAGTTAAGGATGATAAGTAAAAAAGGAGGAAGCCCCATGACATTATCAGTTAAACAAATCAGTGACCGCTTATCAACTTTAGAAAATTGGGAAATAAATGAGGATGGGGCGATTCAAAAAAGGTATCCTTTTGACCAGTATCTTTCAGGGGTCGAGTTTTCTTCTGCGATTGCAAATGAAGCACAGCGCAGAACTCATTATCCGGTTATCCTTATTAATGCTGATTCTGTTATGATAAAAATTAAAGCAGATGATACAAAAGGGCTTACTGAAGCAGACTTTGCTCTAGCTCATGCTGCTGAACGCATTTATTACTCTTAAGTCTCTAAGTAAGGAGTACCGGGTATGGAAAAAAAAGTTTTAGTTGTAGAAGATGAAAAGAATCTGGCAAGATTTATTGAGCTTGAGCTTTTGCACGAGGGATATTCTGTGAAGGTTGCTGGGGATGGACGAGAGGGTCTTACAATCGCTCTGGAGGAGACATTTGACATTGTTTTACTTGATCTTATGCTCCCTTCTTTAAATGGCATGGAAGTATGCAGAAGAATCCGTCAAACTAAAAGTACTCCGGTGATTATGATCACTGCAAAGGATGGAGTCATGGACCGGGTGTCAGGGCTTGACAGCGGGGCAGATGACTATATTGTTAAGCCCTTTGCCATAGAGGAGCTGCTGGCAAGAATGCGCGCATTAACCCGCCGGACAGGTGATGCCGTTCAGTCTGTTCAAGCATCTGTACTGGAGCATAAGGATCTGATAATAAACACAGATTCCTACAGAGTCGAAAAAGCAGGAAGCGAAATTTCACTCACAAAAAAAGAATTTGACCTTCTTCGGATGCTTGTAGAAAATGAAAACGTGGTACTAACGAGAGACAGAATTCTTGAACGTGTTTGGGGCTACGATTCAGAAGTGGAGACGAATGTCGTAGATGTGTATATCCGTCACCTTCGTCATAAGATTGATATACCTGGAGAGCAAAGCTTAATTGAGACTGTGCGCGGTGCAGGCTATGTGATGAGGATATGAAAAAACTCGAGGATTTCTGGAATCGTTTATCTTTGAGGTGGAAGTGGACAATTTCCGGGGGAGCTACAATTTTTCTAACCTTCATTCTCTTTAGCGTAATCCTTATTATCGCGATGAGCCAGTGGATGATTCAGGAGGAGGAAGCTTCTGTTGAGGGGATATTAAACGACTTATCCGCGTTTTATGAAAGCAGGGGGCCGGGTATTACACTCGAGGATGTGTATGAAAGCCGGGATCTTCTTGAGCAGGTTTATGAAAAAGGTCAGACAATCCGGCTATATAATCGTGATGGTTTCGAGCTTTTTACCATTCAAAACGAAACGGCTTCTCTTTCCATTCCATTTGCTCCTGTTACTGGAAGGGAAATTGAACGGAGCAGGGTGAATAATCACGAGGTCCTGATTGGAAGATCCCCAATTCGATCCCAGCAGTTTAATGGGTTTGTAGAGGTCATTCACCCGTTAACCAGGTACAATTCCATGCAGAACTATATGGTACTGCTATCCTTTATCCTTGGCCTTTTGGCGCTTGTTGTTAGCGGGATTGTCGCTTATCTTTTATCCGGACGATTTATTTCACCGGTCGTTGCATTGGGGCATGCGATGCGTAAAACGCAGAAAGAAGGATTTCAAAAGCAGCTGGATGTACCGGTAGTACAGGATGAGGTTGGGGGACTTGTTGAAATTTTTAATGAGATGATGAAAGAATTGGAATCCGCTTTTGTAAAACAAAGACAATTTGTAGAAGATGCTTCTCATGAGCTAAGAACGCCCATCCAGATTATTGAAGGACATTTATCATTAATAAACCGCTGGGGGAAGGATGATCCCTCCGTTTTAGAAGAATCTCTTGGTATTTCCATTCAGGAAATTGACCGGATCAAACGGCTTGTCAATGAGCTTCTTATTTTGTCAAAGACAGACCGTGAAGTAGGCATTTATCCGGAAGCTTTCGCAAAGCCGCATTCAGTGCTTGAGTCTGCTCTTATCCGAATACAGGAAATTTATCCGGCTAGAGAGCTGATTCGAAATTTTTCTCCTGATGAGACAGTGGTCAAAATAGATTCACTTCATCTTGAGCAGATTTTAATTATTCTCGTGGAAAATGCGCTGAAGTACTCTCCGGATTCAGAGCCGGTTACTATTGAAACCCTGCTTAACGGTCCAGTATTTGAAATTGCTGTAAAAGACAGAGGAGCGGGAATACCTAAAGAACATATACCAAACATTTTTGACCGGTTTTACAGAGTGGATAAAGCACGCAGCAGAGAACATGGAGGCAATGGACTGGGGCTTTCGATCGCCAAAAAGCTCTTGGATCTGTACAAAGCTGAAATTACAGTTGAAAGCACGCCACAAAAAGGAACCACCATGACAATTAAACTGCCTGTGGTTCCTAATCAATTGAATCAATAGGAAGCTCCATTTCAAATTGCTGCTGATTTTTTGAAAGGCGGATTTCCAGTACACCATCCTTTGCTTCTGCACTGGCCCCTTTTTTTGAAATAGGGGAAGGAAGCGGTATTTTTATCATTGGCTTATCGGGAATTTGAACAGCGGCTTGAGTTAAGCTGTGGTGCACCTTTATGGACTGGAGCGGATGATCATGAATGCGTATATGAATAAATATGTAATGGAATGTCTCAAATAAGACATATTCAGGTTCCGGAGAAGAGGGCTTTGAAGCAGGATCAAAGGGGATATTCTGGTTTTTGAAGGACTGGTCCATATAATCCTTCAGCCACTCCTGCCAATCCTGCGGGGAGTTGGTCTTTGGGAAAAGTGATTGCCAAAAGTCCATTTCCTCACCCCCTATTCTTTCATATATGCTCAAACGGATTCTTATATGCTAAAAATAAGGCTTTAACCTTAGAAAGGGTAAGCTTTTAAGGCGCTGAATAATGAATAGAGATTCATATTTCGAGTCTATCTCTAAAATTTCGAAAAAATAGCACGAAAGGCTTTAACTCGTTCCTTTACAGTGATAAAATGTGTCTGTAAGCGTTTTAGAAACAATTATTACTATTTTTACATAGCATTTTTACATCTCGCTGAATACGCAGGTAAAAATGTCCTACATGTTGGAGGTTTTCAAGATGAGAAAACAGTCGGAACAGCAGGATTTATCCAGCTTGAGTTTTTCAGGTCCTAATCTTGGCTATATGATCGAAATGTATGATCTGTACCAGGAAGACCCGTCTCAGGTTGACGAAGAGTTGCAGGCTTACTTTAAAAAACACGGATCACCTGTGTCTCAATCAACTAAAGCAGAAGCTTCTGCTGAAGTGAAAATTGAGGGTACAGATTACAGCAAGGTCATTGCAGCTGTGCAGCTGGCGGATGCTATTCGCGCATACGGACATCTTGCAGCTGATATCAACCCCCTTAACGACCGTGAAAAAGACAGTAACCGGATTGAATTGGAAACATACGGACTTACACAGGAGGATCTTGAGAAAATCCCTGAAAATGTTCTCATTGCCAATTCAGTTGATGAAGTAACAAACGGATTTGAAGCGATTGAATATTTAAAAAAGATGTACACAAAATCCATTGCGTTTGAATATGCACATGTTCATGACAAGAAAGAAAAAGAATGGCTGAAACATTACATTGAGGCTGGAACACTGGATGAATCAATCGACACTGAAAAGAAAAAGTCGCTGCTTAAACGACTGATCCAGGTTGAAGGCTTTGAAAATTTTGTGCACAAAACATTTGTAGGGCAAAAGCGTTTCTCTATTGAAGGACTGGATACAATGGTTCCTTTACTGGATGAAATTATTCAGGCTGCTGTTGAAAAAGGCGCAGAATCCATTAATATCGGAATGGCCCACAGAGGAAGGCTGAACGTTTTAGCCCATGTGCTTGAAAAACCTTATGAAATGATTTTTGCTGAATTCCAGCACTCCCCGAGCAAGGACCTGATTCCTTCTGAAGGCTCGATTGGCATTACATATGGCTGGACAGGGGATGTAAAATATCATCTGGGAGCAGACCGGAAAGTAAAAAAAGAAGATTCTGCTAAAACTCGAATCACTCTCGCGAATAATCCGAGTCATTTAGAAGTAGTCAGCCCTATCGTAGCAGGCTACACGAGAGCTGCACAGGAGGATCGCACAAAGGCAGGATATCCAAGTCTTACTGCCGAATCCTCACTGGCTATTATGATTCACGGGGATGCTGCTTTTCCCGGACAGGGGATTGTTGCTGAGACGCTGAATATGAGCCAGCTTAGAGGCTACCATACTGGAGGCTCAATCCATCTTATTGCCAACAATATGATCGGATTTACAACAGAGTCATTTGATTCCCGCTCAACGAAATATGCGTCAGATACAGCAAAGGGCTTTGAAGTGCCGATTATTCATGTAAATGCTGATGATCCTGAAGCCTGCCTGGCTGCTGCTATGATGGCGTATGAATATCGTTCAAAATTCGGCAAGGATTTTGTTATAGATTTAATCGGCTACCGCCGTTTCGGACATAACGAAATGGATGAGCCGATGGTAACAAACCCTAAAATGTATACATTGATCACAAAGCATGACAATGTAAGAAAGCTTTATCAGGACCAGCTAGTAGGAGAAGGACTGCTTTCTGAGGAAGAGGCGGATGAGCTTAAACAATCCAATCTCAAATCGCTTCAAAAAGCATATGATTCGGTTCCGAAATCTGATAAGGACCCGGACACTGTGATGGATCCTCCTGATAAAGTCGTCGATCCGCTTGTTGATATTACGACGTCAGTCGAGCTTGATCGCTTAAAGAAAATGAATGAAGATCTGCTTAAATGGACTGACTTTAATGTATTTAAAAAGCTTGAAAAAATTCTGAAACGACGGGAAGATCCGTTTACAAAAGAAGGTAAAATTGATTGGGCTCACGCTGAAACTCTTGCTTTTGGTGCAATTTTGCAGGACGGCGTTCCGATCCGCTTAAGCGGCCAGGATTCACAGCGCGGTACATTTGCTCACCGCCATCTCGTTCTTCATGATGAAAAGACGGGTAAAGAGCTTACTCCTCTGCACCAAATTGAGGGAGCAAATGCCTCGTTCGTTGTATATAACAGCCCGCTGACTGAAGCAGCAGTTGTCGGATTTGAATATGGGTACAATGTGTTTTCTCCTGAAACCCTGGTTTTATGGGAAGCGCAATACGGTGATTTTGCAAATATGGCACAGGTAATGTTTGATCAGTTTGTTTCTTCAAGCAGGGCAAAATGGGGCCAAAAGTCTGGTCTTGTTATGCTGCTTCCACACGGATACGAGGGGCAGGGACCTGAGCATTCTTCCGCAAGAATGGAGCGATTCCTTACTCTTGCAGCAGAAAACAACTGGACTGTAGCAAATCTGACCAGTTCCTCTCAGTACTTTCATATTTTAAGAAGACAGGCTTCGATATTAGAGCGTGAAGAGGTTCGTCCGTTAGTTATCATGACGCCGAAAAGCCTTCTTCGCCATCCGCTGGTTTCAAGAACGGTGAATGAATTTACAGAAGGATCATTTAAGCCGTTAATTGAGCATGAAGAATATGGCCAGCAGCATGACAAGGTGGAACGCCTAGTGTTCTCTACAGGTAAAGTAGGAATTGATTTGATTGAAAGAGCATCAAAAGAAGAAAATAATGACTGGCTGCACATTATCCGAATTGAAGAAATCTATCCTTTCCCAATGGATAATGTAAAAGAAATTGTTGCCCGTTATCCTAACTTAAAAGAGATTAAGTGGATTCAGGAAGAACCGAAAAATATGGGGGCATGGACATTCGTAGAGCCAAGGCTGAAAGTGCTCGCTCCTGAAGATGTAAATGTTGAATATATTGGACGACGCAGAAGAAGCAGCCCGGCTGAGGGAGATCCTACTGTACACAAGAAAGAACAAACAAGAATTCTTACATCAGCGGTTACTAAGCAATAGATCGATCCAATAGAGGAGGAAGTCTCAGTGGCAGAAATTAAAGTACCGGAATTAGCAGAATCGATTACAGAAGGAACGATTGCACAGTGGCTTAAACAGCCAGGTGAACAGGTTGAAAAAGGGGAATACATTGTAGAGCTTGAAACGGATAAAGTAAATGTAGAAGTTATTTCAGAAGAAGCTGGCGTAATTCAGGAATTAAAAGCAGAAGAAGGCGACACAGTTGAAGTTGGCCAGGTCATTGCTATTGTGGAGGCTGGCGATGCCGCTTCTTCAGGTGATAGTGGTGAAAGCAATACTTCCGCAGAGCCTAAAAAAGAAGATTCCAAAGAAGAAGCTCCTAAAGAAGAGGTTCAGAAAGAACCATCTGATACTGTCGAAGAAACGTCTGATAGTCAGAAAAAAGAAAGAACGATTGCATCGCCTGCTGCCCGCAAATTAGCACGTGAAAAGGGCATTGATCTTTCCCAGGTATCCGCTGCGGATCCGATGGGACGCGTAAGAAAACAGGATGTAGAATCTCACTCATCCAAACCGGTGCAACAAGAGCAGAAGCAGGAATCAAAGCCTGCAGCCAAAAAAGAGCCGGAAAAGAAAAAAGATACAAAACCTGTCATTCGTGAAAAAATGTCGAGACGCCGACAAACTATTGCCAATCGTTTAGTTGAAGTTCAACAGACAGCAGCGATGCTGACGACATTCAACGAAATCGACATGACAAAAGTGATGGATCTGCGCAAGCGTAAAAAGGATCAGTTTTTTGAAACAAATGATGTACGACTGGGCTTCATGTCTTTCTTTACGAAAGCAGTAGTGGCAGCACTGAAAAAGTATCCATACGTAAATGCAGAAATCGATGGAGACGAAGTTGTGCTGAAACAGTATTATGATGTTGGAGTAGCGGTGTCAACTGAAGATGGTCTGGTGGTTCCGATCGTTCGAGACTGTGACCGCAAAAGCTTTGCAGAAATTGAAGGAGAAATTGTGGAGCTTGCTAAAAAAGCGAAAAATAAAAAGCTTCAGTTAAGTGATCTTCAAGGCGGTTCTTTTACCATTACTAACGGAGGCGTATTCGGTTCATTACTGTCAACGCCGATCTTAAATGGACCTCAGGTTGGAATTCTAGGTATGCATACGATCCAGCTTCGTCCTGTAGCGATAGATGCTGAGAAGATGGAAAACCGCCCAATGATGTATATCGCTTTGTCCTATGATCACAGAATTATTGATGGAAAAGAAGCGGTAAGCTTCCTGGCAATGGTGAAGAACTTATTAGAAAATCCAGAGGATTTATTATTGCAGGGGTAATAACAAGCATTTAGTAACAAGTCGGCTTGCAGTGGAATGCATCCTAAAAGTTGAACCTCAAATCAACTATCAGGATCCATTTCAGCTAATAGCCGGCTTTTTCTTATAAAAAAACGTGCAACCCAATTGGGTTACACGTTATGTAGACTATTATCGTTTACTTCTTCCTGAATGGATGCCGCGTTTTTTAATTTCTTTTCGAAGGATATTTTGAGTGTCTTGTTCCCCATGCTTTTCTGCGTCACGATACGCTGCCATCAGCTGCTCATTACTTAAAATTTTCATCGTTATCAGACCTCCTTCAAATGATAATGGAATATTCTAATAATTCCATTAACCAAAGTATAGCAGGTTACCTTATCTTTATTCAACCCATAACCCGGTTTGTTATAAAAATGTATCATCAGTAATAGTTCTACATTATAATTAGGCGATCTTCTCCGGATTGGATATAATATTGTTAACTTAATTATTGGTAAGATCAAACGGTCAGGAGAGATGATAAAAGAATGGATACCGCTCTTTTTGATGAATTAACAGAACGGTTCGGCTACTTAAGCATGTTTTTATTCAGCTGGCTTTTATTCTTCGGACTGCCGCTTCCGAATGAACTAGCTGCTTCATTTGCAGGGATGATTACAACAGAGCTTTCTTATAATCCTATGATCGCTTTTTTTTCTACTTATTTTGGTCTTATTTCAAGCGCTACAGCTGCCTATGGGATTGGAAGGCTGCTTGGACCGAGAGTAGAACGGTTTCTGAAGAAGTCCCGCTACCTTTCAAATTGGCAAAAGGGAACTTCATTGCTCAACCGATTTGGCAGCTCAGGAATTGCGATCAGTTTCTTTATTCCCGGTGTCAGGTGGGCGATGCCCTATATCGTCGGATTAGCTAAGCATGAATTTTGGAAATTCTGTTTATTTGCTTATTCAGCTGCTTTAATCTGGACATTTATTTATTTTCAGATTGGACGATCTTTTCCTCTGATCTATCCGGAAATTATAGACAACCTGAAATATTTTGTGCCTGCGGGAGCCATCATAGTAGGTTTAGTCATTATTTTTGTGCAATTTAAAAAATCCAACAGGAAGGAAAGAGGCGTTTAAAAGAGGGTAAAATCATTAATTAAAATCTATTTAGACGCTTTCTTTATACTTAGTAGCAACTCCTAATAAAAAAATTCAAATAAACTTATTTAAAATTTTTAAAATGACCAACTGAATCGTCAAAAGTCAATAAATTCCTCTAACTTTAAAAAACTGACTGATAAATTACTTAAAAGAGCATTTCTCACTTAACAAGTATACTTTACGCAATTAAGTATTTCATGCGTTTTAGAAGCTGTCAGGGGTCCATAGAAGGGGTCTGAGCATGCAAGGAGTACCCTTATAAGCAGGAAAAGAAATGAATGTGTAAAATTTATTTAAAATAACATAAAAGAAGAATAAAATGATTGAAATGTGCTTGAAACTGCTCATTTCTAACGATATACTCATAACAACGGGAAGGAGTGAGGAATATGATTCATACTGCATGGAGCACCAGGCAGGCACAAAAGCAGGTAGTATGCGTTCATGACAAAGCTGCTAAATATGTAGTGAATAATGTTTTAACAACTGGTAAAACATATAATGTGCAAAACGAAACAGAAGAATTTATCTTTATTATTGATAATACAGGGAAAGTGGGAGGATTTTACAAAGATTATTTTAGAGAAATTTAGGTAAACGAAATTCCATTTTTTATTAAATAATTTCAGTTTAGCGTCTTTCCAATTAGATTTCTAACTATTATAATAAATTTATACAATTTAAAGGAAGGAGAGAGTGGCCTATGTTTAATGAAAGAACTGCTCTTAAAATTCGCCTGGAGCAAATGGCGGATGCAGAAGAGAGAATTCTTCAAGAATTTAGAAGAGAACGCCAGACGATCCTTGAACGTTTAAGAGAGTTAGATGCTTCTGAATCTGCAGTCGGAGAGTTGGAATATGGAGGCTCTGCTGATATTGTACCGATCAGTTCTGCCCTTGATTCAGCTGAACCAGTGCGCAAAAGCGGTATTCGCATGACAAAGCCTAAAAAGATTGGCAAATCAAGACAAATGCATGAAGCGGCTTTTAGAATTTTAAAAGAGCGTCTGCAGCCTGTTAAAGGAACTGAAATACAGGAATTTATTTTAAATGAAACCGGGTTTAAAGTAGCTAATATGACGACTTTTATGAAAACCATTCAACGAAAAGACAAGCAGGTCCGAAAGCTTGATCGCGGGTTATACATATTTGAGAAAGACTCTTAACCAAATAAAAACCCCTAATTTAATGAAGAAATTAGAGGGTTTTTGTTATCTTTTTGTTAATTTGACCTGGCAAAACGTGTTTATTTTTACTGCTGGTTTTTGTTTTGGCTTTTTATCAATTGTTTTATTTCTTCCAATTCCTTTTGAACCTCTATCAGTTTCCGTTCTGTTGGAGATGGATTCTCCTCCGCATTTGCTTCTTCCACATTCGTCACCACAACACCAACAAATAGATTAAAAATCACAAAAGTCCCTAATAAAATAAATGTTACAAAAAACCACCAGGATGCAGGGTCCTCAGCTAAAATTGGCCTCATTACTCCGCTTGCCCATGATTCAAGGGTTACTACCTGGAACAGGGTTAATAAAGATGCGTGAAGTGTACCGAAATATTCAGGTGCAATGGATTTGAACAGTGTTGTGCCTATAATTCCATAAATATAAAAGAAAATACCTAATAGAAGCATAATCGTGCCCATTGAAGGAATGGTTTTTAATAAGGCGTTAACCATTTTCCGAAGAGATGGAATGATTGATATTGCCCGCAGCACTCTGAGGACCCTCAGTATCCGCAAAACCGTCACATAGTGTCCTCCAACAAACAAATGACCGCTTGCGACAATAACAAAATCAAAGATATTCCAGGGCTCTTTAAAAAACGACTTTAAAGAACGGCTTCCAGCCAGCCTGATGATGATCTCAATGGTAAAAAGCCAAAGCAGTAGCTGATCGGCAATGATAAACCAACTGGAGAACTTCTGATAAACTGAAGGATAGGTTTCAAATCCGATCAGGACGGCATTAATTAAAATTAAGGCAATAATTAAACTTGTAAATTTTGGATGGTCTGCTAACAACGCACACCTTTTTCTGATTGCATGCATACTTTTTCTATTCTCTCCCCTCACGTATTCCCAAAATTCATTTTACGGGATTGCTCAGGCCTTGTCATCTCTCAGTACGAATAACTGATCAATTATCCAAAAAGGGATAATAGTTGATTGTCTCTCTAAGCGAAAGGTAGAATAAAGGATCAAGATATTCAGAAGAAGTGAGGATGAACGATAATGAATGTATTGGACCAGCTGCCTGAATCAATTATGACAATTATAGATAAACGCAGAAGCCGCGAGTATGACGCAACTGATCAAGTGAGAATTGGACGGGGTGGATATACTTCTACGGATACGAGTATTCTAGAAGATGCTGTGATCAGTCTTGCGTTAAATAAAAATGTCCTTTTAAAAGGGCCGACCGGATCAGGAAAAACAAAGCTAGCTGAAACGATAAGCGAGCTTTTTAACCAGCCCATGTACAGCATTAACTGCTCAATTGATTTAGATGCTGAGGCCATGCTTGGTTATAAAACGATCGAACAGATTGATGGAAGATCCTCTATTACTTTTGTGGAAGGGCCGGTTATTCAGGCAATGAAAAAGGGTCAGCTGCTGTATATAGATGAAATCAATATGGCAAAGCCCGAAACACTTCCTATTTTAAATGGGGTGCTTGATTATCGCAGAACGATAACGAACCCTTTTACGAATGAAACGGTTACAGCTAAAGAAGGATTTGGTGTTATATCCGCGATTAATGAAGGCTATGTTGGAACAGTTCCGTTAAATGAAGCACTTAAAAACCGGTTTATTGTGATTGATGTCCCGTATATTCAAGGGGAAACATTGAGAAAGGTCATTACCGCACAAAGCGACCTGAAGGATTCAACCTTAATCTCACGTTTTATTCAGCTATCAGAAGACCTTCTTGTTCAGGTGCAAAACGGTCAGGTATCTGAGGAGGCAGCTTCGATCAGAGCTTTGATCGATACATGTGATTTGGCCGTTTATCTGCCGCCATTGCGCGCTATACAAAGAGGCATTGTGGAGAAAGTGGAGGATGAACGTGAAAAAGCGGCAATCCGTAACGCCGCTCAGACCATTTTCGAGTAGGAGAGAGAGCTATGCAGCGATTTATCCAATTTAACGATGAAAATATCAATTCGTTTCAGCTGATGGAATTAATTGATTTGGCAAAAACATTAACTAAGATAAAAGATATGGATGTTGAATACGGTCCATTAAATTATTTTGATTTACCAAATAAAAAAGTTCTGGTCAGTCATTTCTGGGATCATCGCACGCTTGAAGAAGAATGGCTTGGTCTTACCTCTGACATTTTCATCCGTGCTATTGGAACGAATCATTTTAGCGATGTAAAAGAAATTAACCGGTATATAAATAAGATGAAAAATAGCCCGCTTTATTCTTTTTCAAAGCAGTTATTTATGATGATTGAGGATGCAAGGTTAGAAGAAATAGTGAAAAGAGAAAGGCCTGGAACTAAAAAAGCTTTTGAAGCAAGAAGAACCATCTATACTAAATATTTTGAATCTCAACTGAAAGTGCATCTTGTAAAGGGTGTGCACACTGATGCATTATTTAATTTTTTATACATGCTGCTGCATGCCCGTTCCCCGATAACGGACTGGCCTGCTATTCAGAAAGAAATTAATTTAGCCGGGCCTTTCATTAACCTGCAGATCCAGCGTTCATTTGATTCTGCATCTACTGGTGATTCCGCAAAGATTTGTTTAGAGCTTGTAGAAGTTTTAGAGGATATCCTGCAAAAGGATATGCTAAATGAATACTTTCATCTGCCTGAACGAACGATGCAGGAGTGGGAGGAAAGCCTGACCTTTGACGAACTGAAGCGCCGTGATCCGCTGCAAAATGACGATGAAGCAGAAGAGAAAGCAACAGGGGAAGAAGAAGTTATGGAAGAAGAATTTCAAACCTGGCACCGGGAAAGTGAAGAAAAGGGTGATTCCTTCCTGCAGTTTGACCTGGAGCAGGGGACAAAAACGAATATTAAAGGAGAAGCTGCAAGAGAAGGTGATGAAGGAGATCAGGCTTTAGGGATGGTTCAGGGAGCAAGCAGAAAATCTTCCCATAATGACTTCAAAGGCGATATAGATGAATCCAGGGAAGAAGAAAGAGAAGGCAGCGGTGAAAATTACGGAAGAGAAAACCGGCATGCTTATCCGGTCTATGAAACAGCTTCCGCTATAACACCTGAGAATCAGCGTAAATACGATTCCTTTAAAAAAGAAATTTCCTTTCTTCAGAAAAAGCTTCAAAAAATTATAGAGAAAACACTTGACCATAAAAAAATTCAGCCAAGAAACCGATTGGTGTTCGGCCGCCTAAGTAAGCAGCTGGTGCCTTATTTTACTGAAGAGCAGCCTAGAGTATTTTATAAAAAGGATGAAGAATCCCCACAAATTGATGCCACCTTTACGCTTTTACTGGATTGTTCAGCATCTATGCAGGATAAAATGGAGGAAACGAGAAAAGGCCTTATTTTGTTTCATGAAGTATTAAAATCAGTTCGGGTCCCACACGAGATTGTCGGCTTTTGGGAGGATACCGACCGGGCAAGCGAAACAAGCCAGCCGAATCATTTTAAAACAGTCATCCCTTATAATGATTCAATTCATTCTTCCTCAGGAGCTGCTGTGATGCAGTTAAAACCCGAGGAGGATAACCGGGATGGTTATGCAATAAGGCATATGACTGAAAGACTGACAAAGCGGGCTGAGAAAAACCGCTTTCTGCTTGTTTTTTCTGACGGAGAGCCTGCAGCCATGAATTATGAGCAAAACGGGATTATGGACACCCATGAAGCCATTATTCAGGCACGTAAACATGGAATAGAAGTCATGAACGTTTTTCTATCTACAGAGGAAATTCAGGAATCCCAAAAGGACGTTATTCAAAATATGTACGGTAAATACAGTTTATTTATCCCTAAAATAGAAGAGCTGCCGGATATTTTATTCCCGCTCCTAAAACGCCTTTTATACAAAAGTATCTAATGATATTTCCATCTTAAGGCTGAGACAGATTCATTCCCAGTCTCCGTTTTATTTTTTCTTCTTTTGTCTACAATGAGGATAGCAGAAGAAGAGGAGATGATAACAATGAATAACTACTTAACCGCTGCCCATCAGGCAAGAATGGAAGAGCTGAATCGCCACAATACCAAAGTAAATAGAAACCAGTGGAAATTCACAAAGAAAAAATGGCTAAAATGGTTTTAATCAGAAAGCTCATCGTCCACCAGATGAAAATGAACACATAAAAAAGCACCATTCCAACAAGGGAAGCGGTGCTTTTTTGTGTTTAATTTTTTTTGTCCCTCAGCTGAAGCAGCTGCTGTTTTAATTCACTTTCCATTGCCTGAATTTCTGTTTCTGCCTGTCGGCGTTTTTCCCTTCCTTCCTGCTGGATGCGGAGGGTTTCTTCAAGGGTTGAAACGAGGTTTGCCTGCGTAGTTTTTAAGGTTTCGATATCAACAATGCCCCGTTCATTTTCTTTAGCCGTTTCAATGCTGTTAGTTTTTAGCATTTCAGAGTTTCTGAGCAGCAATTCATTGGTTGTTTTTGTAACCTGCTTTTGAGCTTCCACTGCTCTTTGCTGTCTAAACAGGGTGAGAGCAATGGCAATTTGATTTTTCCAAAGCGGGATAGCAGTAAGAATGGACGCCTGGATTTTTTCTGCCAGTGCCTGATTAATATTTTGGATCATTCGGATCTGCGGGGCACTTTGTATCGTAATTTGCCTGCTTAGCTGCAGATCGTGAAGGCGTTTATCGAGCCTGTCAATAAACTGCATCATATCATTTACTTCCTGGTATGCCATTTGATCATTGCTGGTTTCTGCTTTTTTGCGGAGCTCTGGAAGTGTCTTCTGTTCAAGCTCTTCACGTTTTATTTCTGCAGCTGCAATATAAATATTCAATGCCTGAAAATAATCCTTATTTTGCTGATACAGCTGCTCAAGCATTTGTATATCATCCATGAGTGATTTCTTTGAATGATCCAGCTTTATACTGATGCGGTCAACCTGTGCACCAAGCTTTTGATACTTTGACAATATTTCATTAACTGATCTGCTGACTCTGTTAAAAAGCTTTGAAATAACGCCTTTCTTTTGATCAGAAAGCTCCTCAGGATCAATTTGCTCAAGCCTATCCATCAATTCTTTTAAAATATCTCCAACTGGTCCCACATCTTTTCTTTGGACATGGTCGAGCATAGAGTGGGAGAAATTTGAGAGCTTTGACTGAGCAGCAGTTCCATACTCCAAAATAGACTGATGGTCAGAAGGGTCAATCTTCTGCGCGATTTGTCTGGCCTGTTCCTGATCCTTTTCAGGAATCACATCTACAAGACGCTTCGATGACTGTTCAGCATATGCTGTATCCTCAATAGGAGACAGTTCATTTTCTCCAAAAGGGTTTGCGAGCAGATCGTCTATCGTTGTGTTTTTTTCCTGTACTTTCACTGGCTGCCTGTTTTGTTCCATTCTGAAATCCCCTTCCTTGAATGCTGTTCACGGTCCATTGACTGTTTAGCATAATCAAGCTCAATTTTTAAGTTATCTATATCATTAGACAGAACATTCATTAGTTCCTCTTCGATGGAGGAATTCAATTCAAATAAAGTTTTGCGCGTATCCTCAAGAGAAGTCAGCACCTCTTTATTTTTAATTGGCTGCGCTGCAAGCATGGTATATTTTTCTGTTAGCTCCACACCCGAGTCTAAATGATAGAAGAAAAACCGTTCGGCTGTATAAAACCGTTTTGGATCTTTTTTAACAATTGTAAAGATTCGTCTTGAAAGCTTTACAAGATCATTTAGTTGACGCATAGCAGAAAGGGAGCGAACCTGAAATATTTTTCCCTGAAGCCGTGATATTTTCTTTTGTGACTCTGTTAAATTTTGCTGTATATATTCATATTCCTGAGAGCTTAAGCCGTAAGACTTGAGAATAGATCTGTGCTGGAACCACTTAATCACATAATAGGGAATGACTCCGCCTGCAATTCCTATTCCTAAAGCCACCCAGCCGTTTACATTAAAGAATGACAAGGGTATGATCCAGGCTAACAGTGCCAGTGGAACAGCAATACCGATTCTGGCCATGAAATATAAAAAATCTCTCATTATCATCTACTCCTTATAATGGCTTGTCTTATACTTACGAGCGGACGAGGGATTTAGTTTCATTTTTACCTGCATTTTATAAACAAATACTACTTCCGATACCTTTATATTGTCTCTGATTATCGATGCGATAGCAAGCCTCGGCTATCGTCATCTAACGTCTAGTTTTAAAAGACTATTTAGAGAATAAATTTTACCAATTATTATAGCTTTTTCAATTGAAGTAGGTATATAATAGGACAGAATAACCAATTATCAATGCAATATTATTTGTTTTATGGGAAGTGAGGTGCTGTTCATGAGTAAAAATCACTACTTGGTTGATGAACTTGCTGAGATCTACCGTTTATTAGGGGATAAAACAAGATTAGTCATGGCAAAAAAACTTTCTGAAGAGGAATGGACTGTTTCGCAGTTTGTTGATTTATTTAAGATCAGCCAGCCATTGGTCAGCCAGCATATTAAAAAATTAAAAGATGCCAAATTAATTACTGAAAAAAGGCAGGGGAAAAGAATTTTATATCAGCTGGATAAACAGGGTGAAAGTTATTCTCTAGTGCTTCAGTTAATTGCTCCAATGGTTGAACAGAATCAAAGCTTATAATGGGTACACTTCTAAAAGTTCACGCTATTTTCATAAAAAAGGAACAGGAAATAATTTCTTAAGCAAATCAATTTCATTCCTTCTTTTTTTTCTATAAAATATCGGTAGAACTTGTTAAAGAGGTGGTCTATAAGTGTGGAATATCATACAAACCAAAAGTGATGCAGAACCATGGTGGTTTCTCGAAGGTTGGCAGGAGGATATTTTACAGGAATGGACATTCAAAGATAAAAATGAGGCATTTGGTTTTTTTAAGGATAAAGTATCCACGATGGCTAAAAAATACCCTAGTGTGCGTGTGAAAAGGGGAACACAAATTGCATTTTGGGACAAGGAAGAATTGCTGTTTTGCGATGCTTGTGATGATGATTTGCAGCTTTATCATGGATTATTACTTCTATATAAGGGAGAACCCTTTATCAGCACTCATATGTCTTCTGAAGAAGTGAAGTTTTTTAATTCTATCTTAAACGGGAAAACGAGTGAGGCTTAAATTGCCTCACTCGTTTTTATTAAACCATTTGGTTTTTTTTGACTCTCCGCTGATTATACCGATTTCGTATTGTGATAAAGCGATAGGTATTTACAACGATCGTTTTTCCTACAGCGTAGGTCGGTACAGCAAGTATTAATCCGAGCAGTCCGCCAAAGCTGCCGGCTACAAGTAAGATAAAGATTATAGTCAGAGGGTGAATGGCTAATTTCTTCCCCATAACCTGAGGGGAAATCAAATTGCTTTCTAGCTGCTGTACAACGATAACTGAAATTAAAACCATCAGAGCGGTTAAAGGTGAATCGATAAAACCGACAATTAAAGCAGGAATAGTTCCGATAAAAGGACCGACAAATGGGATGACATTCGTCAGCATGGCAACAATGGCAAGCACAAGTGAATATTCAAGCCCGATAATTAAATAAGCGAAATACAGAAGCACTCCAACAAAAACACTTACAATGATTTGTCCCTGTATGTAAGAGCTTAAAGCAATATCCATATCCTCTAAAACCTTGCTGCCTTCCGGACGAAACTCTTCCGGTGTAAAACGTAAAAATTGTTCAGGAAGCTTTTGCCCATCCTTCAGCATATAAAATAACACAAAAGGAATGGTAACGATCACGATTGCAATGCTTGTTAAAATTCCCAAGAAGGATACAATATTGGAGCCGATTGAGTTTAATGCACTCTGAAGGTACTCGCCCCCCTGGCTTGCAATATCCTGATAGGAGATATCCTGGCTTTCCTGGAAATTCTGGAACCAATCTGACTGCTGCATATTGATTGCCACCTGGGCAAGCTCATCAATTATTGCCGGGATATTATCTACCAATGAATTGAACTGCTCTGATAGTGTTGGTCCTACAATGAAAACCAGACCGGTAATAAGTCCAATCCCTAATAAATAGATGACAAGGATAGATAGGCCGCGCGGTACGTATTTTGAAAGTAAATTTACAACCGGCCGCAGCAGGTAATAAAGAACACCCGCTATTGCAATCGGAGCAAATAAGGTGGTGACAATGATCGTAATAGGTGTAAAGATGAAGCTGACAAGATTCATTAAATAAATAATAAGAAGTACTGTGATAATGCCAAACCCGATTCTAAACCACTTAGACTTCGCAAGCTCTGCCAAATAAATCCCTCCATGAAAAAAATACCTTTTATGAATCTATCTTAACCTAGAAGCAGTCTGTTTGCTAATAATTCATAGGGGAAGTATTCAAAGTGAGAGCGAAGGGGACCAGTTTTTACACACGGCAACACTTGCCTTGCCAAAAAGTCAAAAGTCAGATAATATGGAAAAATTCATCACATTCCATTTGACATTTGCAGTGAAGGTTGTATAATAAGGATAACAAGTCAATAGCAAAATTACCTGCAAGTTGAGATTCACATATTACAAAAAGTGATCGGAACGCACGGTACTTTTCGTAATATGTGAATTTTCTTTTTGGTAAATTTGCATATTGTCAATTAATATTTTGGAGGTTTTTCATTATGAAAACTGGTACAGTAAAATGGTTTAACGCAGAAAAAGGTTTCGGCTTCATCGAAGTTGAAGGAGAAAACGACGTATTCGTACACTTCTCTGCAATCACAGGAGAAGGCTTCAAATCACTTGACGAAGGCCAACAGGTTGAGTTTGAAGTGGTTGAAGGTAACCGTGGACCACAAGCAGCTAACGTTGTAAAACTGTAATTGTTGATATAAAAAGCCATTCCCTAACAGGGGATGGCTTTTTTCACGTTTCCGGCGTGTTAGGTGTGTGCCCACGCAAGCGCCCCCTATTTTGAATACTATACCTCAAAAGGGGTGAGGAGCATGTCCAGTCAAAAAAAGAAACAGGAAGTGGAAGAAGTGGAAGAAGTACAAGAAGAAAGAAGACATCCATTTGACTCTTTTTGGAACTTCCATAAAGACCGTGAAGAAAAAAAGGCTGAAAAAAGCGAAGAGAGTTCTGAAGGTACTGATCAAGAAAGAAAGCGTCCCTTCTGGTTTTAAGGATTTCTCTGCTAAAAAATTCATCGTCAGCAGACGATGAATTTTTATTTACTCGAATTTTTTCAGTTGTGTATCAAGCGCTATATTTCCAAAAGGAATAAAGGCAACGATAAAAGAAAGGACAGGCCAGTGCCATTTCCAGCGGACTTTATAGGTTACATAAGCAATCACAAGACAGTAAATAACAAATAAAAATCCATGAATTGAACCGACAACGGTTACAGCTTCCGGAATGTTAAACCAGTATTTAAGCGGCATCGCAAGTCCCACTAGTATTAATAAAGAAAATCCTTCAAAAAACCCCATAAAGCGAAGTCGTCCAATTGGTGTTTTTAACATAACAAGTTCCTCCTGCGGCAATATCTTATCCTTTTATTAGTTTAGCAGAAGTCTGCTAAAAAAGGGATCAGTTCACGAGATCGACAAGGATACTCAAGCTTATTGAAGAGCCGACAGTTTAAAGGCATTTAGTTTATAAGGTAAAGAATAGAGGGAATAGAGATAATAGAAGGATAGCTGAGAGGATGAGAAGGATGGAAAAACAGCAAAACGAAGATTTTTATCATAGCCTGCGGGATAAAGTAGACAACTGGCTAAAAACGAAAACAGGAAAAAATCATAAATATGCTAAATACCTTTTGTTTGCTCCGGATGTGTTTTATCTGTTAATCAATGTAGCGAAGGATCCAAGGGCAGGTAAAAAGGACAAAGCATTAATCGTTGGCGCCATCGGATATTTTATTCTACCATTTGACTTAATTCCGGAAGGGGTTATTGGCCCTGGCGGCTATATTGATGATTTAATTATTGCTTCACTCGTACTTCAGGGTCTAGTTAATAATCTTTCCCCTGCCGTTATCCGGGATCACTGGGCAGGAGACGAGGACAGCCTCAAAATAGTAAACGAGATTGCAGGTTTATCCGATAAAGTAATGAAAAAAGGAGCAGCAGCTAAAATAATTCGAAAGTTTTCTAAAGGCAAAAAGACCCCGCAGTAAGCAGGGTCTTTTATATGTTTTTGCATTTAAATTGTTCCTTTTCAAGAAGAAACTTTTGTTTTATTCCATTCAAGAAACTCATCATAACTTAATTGCTTATCGGTAATTTTTCCATCCTTAATGTCAATAATGCGGTTCGCAATCGTTTGAACAAACTGATGGTCATGTGAAGTAAAGATCATGGCGCCCTTGAAGTTGATCAGCCCGTTATTTAAAGCAGTAATCGATTCAAGATCAAGGTGATTGGTTGGCTCATCAAGAACCACTACATTCGCCTGCTTAAGCATCATCCGGGACAGCATACAGCGGACTTTTTCTCCTCCGGATAAGACACTTGGTTTTTTCCGGACTTCTTCACCTGAAAAAAGCATTCTGCCGAGGAAGCCTCTTAAGAAGGTTTCACTTTGGTCGTTAGGGGAGTACTGGCGCAGCCAGTCAACAAGATCTGATTCATTTCCGGTAAAATACTCGCTGTTATCGTGAGGGAAGTATGACTGAGAAGTCGTAACGCCCCACTTGTAGCTGCCGCTGTCCGGCTCAATTTCACCCATAAGGATTTTCATCAGAGCTGTTTTAGCAATTTCATCTGTTCCAACAAGGGCAATTTTATCTTCTTTATTCATTGTAAAGCTGACATTATCCAATACCTTAACGCCATCAATGGTTTTAGATAGATCTTTTACCTGTAGAACATCATTGCCGATTTCTCGCTCAATCTCAAAATTCACAAAAGGATATTTACGTGATGATGGCTTGATGTCATCAAGTGAAATCTTTTCAAGCGACTTTTTACGAGATGTAGCCTGCTTTGATTTAGAGGCATTCGCACTAAAACGCGCCACAAACGCCTGGAGCTCTTTAATTTTTTCTTCTTTTTTCTTATTTTGATCATGCAGCATTTTTTGTGCAAGCTGACTTGACTCATACCAGAAGTCATAGTTTCCTACATAAATCTGAATTTTACTGAAATCAAGATCCGCAATATGCGTACATACCGTGTTTAGGAAGTGACGGTCGTGGGATACAACAATTACAGTGTTTTCAAAATTAATCAGGAAATCCTCAAGCCATTGGATTGCCTGGATATCAAGACCGTTTGTCGGCTCATCCAGCAGCAACACATCCGGTTTTCCAAATAGAGCCTGTGCTAAAAGGACCTTTACTTTTTCAGATCCGGTCAGCTCAGCCATTCTTTTCGTAAACATGGATTCAGCAATGCCAAGGCCCTGCAATAGGATTGCCGCTTCAGACTCAGCTTCCCAACCGTTCATTTCAGCAAACTCACCTTCAAGCTCAGCTGCTTTAATGCCGTCTTCATCCGAGAAATCCTCTTTCATATAAATCGCATTTTTTTCCTGCATTACTTCAAAAAGACGGGCATGGCCCATGAGCACGACATTCATTACTTCCTGCTCTTCGTATTCAAAGTGATTTTGCTTTAAAACGGCAAGACGCTCATTTGGTCCCATGGACACATTTCCTGTTTGAGCTTCAATTTCACCGGACAGTATTTTAAGGAACGTGGATTTTCCCGCTCCGTTAGCACCGATAAGACCATAGCAATTGCCTGGGTTAAACTTAATATTTACATCTTCAAACAGCTTCCGATCACCAAATCGCAAGCTGACATCTGTTACTTGAATCATTCATTTTCCCTCCATCACACAAACGTATCTATAAATTATATCATTAAACGAGGGAAGATGCATAAATTTACATGGATTTAATATTCGATTATCTTGAATTTAAGATATTTAAATTTGAAAGATCATTCGTATTTAATTATAATGGCTAGTATAGGCAATGCTAAAGAGGAGAGAAAGGACTGAGAATATGAAGCATATTTTTAAAGAAGGATCTTCAAAAAGACCAACGCTTTTACTACTTCACGGAACAGGCGGAACGGAGAATGACCTGCTGTCACTTGGCGGGCTGATTGACCCTGAAGCAAACATTTTGAGTGTACGGGGTGAGGTATCAGAAAACGGAATGCCCCGTTTTTTCAAGAGACTGAGAGAGGGAGTTTTTGATATAGAGGATTTGAAGCTTCAAACAAAGAAGCTGAATGAGTTTTTAGATCAAGCTTCCTCTGAATATGGGTTTGAGCGTGACAATGTGGTTGCTGTCGGCTATTCAAATGGTGCGAACATTGCAGCGAGCCTTTTATTTCACTATGAGAATGCATTAAAGGGAGCTGTTCTCCACCATCCTATGGTACCGATTAGAGGACTAGATTTACCAGACTCAAGTGCAATCAATGTGCTAATTACAGCGGGCGACAATGACCCGATCTGTCCACCTGAAGAAACAACTGACCTTGAATCCCTGCTGAAGGGAGCAGGAGCTGAGGTTGAGGTTTTCTGGCACAGCCAGGGGCATCAGCTGACTCAGGAAGAAGCTTATCACGCCAAGGAATGGTACAATAAAACTTATTAAAAAAGGCGTCCGCTACCGGACGCCTTTTTTCTATTCTTCTACATAGCTTTTCTCAAGCTCATTTACAAGCTCTCCCACAAAGGCTACTGCTTTTTTTATCGGATCAGCAGTAGACATATCAACTCCTGCATGCTGTAAAAGCTCAAGAGGAGATTTTGTTCCACCTGCTTTTAATACTTCAAGCCAGCGGTCAACAGCCGGCTGGCCTTCTTCTTCAATCAGCTTGGAGACGGCTGTTGAAGCAGTAAGACCTGCACTGTAGGTGTACGGGTAGAGCTCCATATAATAATGCGGCTGCCTCATCCAGGTTAATGCAGCATTATCATCGATTTCTACAGCATCACCCCAGAAAGAACATAAAATATCCTGCTTATAGGAACGCAATAAAGTAGCATTCAGCGCTTTCCCTTCGTCAGCTGCCTGATACACTCTCCGCTGAAGCTCGCCCTCAAGCAAATGAGTAACAAAATTATGATAATACGTGCCAAGGAACTGCAAAATAACCCAGCGCTTCATCCGTTTATCCTCTGTCGTTCTTAATAGATAGCGTCCAAGCAAAAGTTCATTCATTGTAGAAGGCGCTTCGATGAAATATCTTGACGGGCGTGTATTTAAGTAGCTTTGATTTTTTCCTGCGAGATAAAAATGACCTGCATGGCCAAGCTCATGCGTTAATACAAAAGCTCCGCGCATCGTATCAGTCCATGTCATAAGGATGTATGGATGCACACCATAAGGGCTTGAGCAGAAGGCACCTGTTGATTTTCCAATATTATCAGCCAGGTCAACCCAGTTATCCTTTAATCCTTTTTGCATGATATCAAGATATTCAGGTCCCATTACCTGAAGCGAGTCTAAAATTACTTTTCCGGCATTTTCAAACGTCGTTG
This sequence comes from Jeotgalibacillus proteolyticus, assembly GCF_002926065.1. Classification (GTDB taxonomy): domain Bacteria; phylum Bacillota; class Bacilli; order Bacillales; family Jeotgalibacillaceae; genus Jeotgalibacillus; species Jeotgalibacillus proteolyticus. Next base: position 46,933 of record NZ_PREZ01000001.1, read on the forward strand.
AAGGATTAAAATCCGGATCAAGAGGAGCTTTTAAATCGGCAAAGGTCATTTTATCAAGTCCAAGCACTTTCTTGCGCAGGCGGGCAAGCTTTCTCATATGAGGCGCCAGCTCATCTTGAATGACATCCAATTGATTATGGTACATTTCTTTTGTTACCTGCTGGGAGTGAAGAAGCATATCCGTAACACTATCAAACCCTCTGAGCTTCGAAAGTGTTACTTGTTTGGTTACTTCCGTTTCATAGACGGCCGCAAAGGTGTTTTCATATTTGTTAAGAGTAGCCGAAAAAGATTCATAGGCTTTTCTTCTTGTTTCTGTATCCTTTGAAAACTCGTAGCGGTCCTCAAACAGCGCAAAAGAGTTTGGCAGAGCCTCCCCACTTTCCAGCAGAATATCCTCAAATGTCATATCAGATGTTTTACTGCGCTGATAAATGGCATAAGGACTATTTAACACCTGGCCGAGTGCTGCTAGTGCCTTTTCTGTTTCCGGGGACAGTTGATATGGCTTCTGGGCAAGAAGCTCTTCAAGCATGGAGCGGAATCTCTTTATTCCATCATCCTCAAGCAATTCTGTTAATGCTTGATTAGATAACAAAGACAACTCTGATTGAATAAATGAAAGTCGGCTGCTTATTTTTGCACTTACCGCTCCAACACGTGATGCATTAATCTGATTATCCTTATCCGTACCATCCACTGAATACTTTAATGTTGAATATGTAGAAACCCGGATGAACTTTATGATTAATTCTTCGTATTCGGTTAGACAGGAGATAATTTGTTCTTTTCCTTGATTCAGCGTGCCCTCGTAGGCAGCAAGCTTTTCAGAAGCAGGTATTAACTCATTTAAATCAGCCTCCCACGCTTCTTCAGTTGAAAATAGATCTGTTAAATCCCATTTCAGCTCTGCTGCGACCTCATTTCTTGCAGGGCGCTTAGAGGATGTGCCTGCTGTACTCAATACAATCAATCCTTCCTGAATTTATTTAGGTACACTAAATAGTATACAGAATTATAAAACAATTGCCTATTGTAAAATAAGAGAAAGAAGCTCATAAAACGTATGAACCCTGGTAATCCAATCTACTTCGAAAAGCTTCTTTCGAGCTCATCAATAAGATGACCGACAAAGTGCACTGCTTTTTTTAGCGTTTCAGCGGATGTCATGTCAACACCCGCTTCCTTTAACAGTTCGAGAGGAGGTTTCGTTCCGCCAGCTTTCAAAACATGAAGAAATTGCTCTACAGCCTGTTCTCCTTCTTCTTCGATCAAACGCGCTACTTCAGTTGATGCAGCTAATCCGGCACTGTAGGTGTAAGGGTAGAGGCCCATATAATAGTGAGGCTGCCTCATCCAGGTCATTGCTGCATCATTATCGATTTCAACCGCATCACCCCAAAACGATGTTAATACCGCCTTCATCTCACCGTTAAGCAGGGAAGCATTAATAGCTTTTCCTTCATCAGCAAGACTGTAAATTCTTCGCTGCATTTCACCTTCAAGTAAATGGGTGACAAAATTATGATAATACGTGCCAATCATCTGGAGGAGAACCTGCTTTTTAATTTGATCATTCTTACTACTCTTGAGTATTTGCTTACTTACTAGCAACTCATTTAAAGTAGACGGAAATTCAATAAAATAAAGTGAACAATCGCTGTTCATAAAGCTTTGATTTTGGGAAGCTAGATAAAAATGCCCTGCATGACCTAATTCATGAGCAAGCGTAAAGATATTTCTAGTCGTCCCGGCCCAAGTCATTAATAGGAAAGGATGTACGCCATAGGGGCTTGCACAAAAGGCGCCTGTAGATTTACCGATATTATCTCCAAGGTCAATCCACTTTTGAGTTAGAGCATCATTTATAATGCTGCTGTATTCGGGACCGAGTATACTTAGACCTTCCTTTACAACTGATGCAGCCTCTTCAAATGTAACAGGTGGGAGGCTGGAAGAGTGGAGGGGAGCCTTTAAGTCCACAAAAGTCATTTTATCCAGACCAAGTACCTTTTTCCGCAAACGAGCCAGCTTTCTCATATGAGGTGCCAACTCATTTTGTATGACATCAAGCTGCCGATAATACGCAGCAGAACTTATTTGCTGATTATGTAAAAGCATTTCAGTGGTTGAATTGAATCCACGTAATTTAGCTAACGCCACCTGTTTTTGAATTTCCGCTTCATAGACTGCGCTTAATGTGTGACTGTATTTGGTGAGTGTCTTAGAGAAGGACGCGTACGCTTTTCTTCTGATTTCTATATTAGCAGAGAATTCATAGCGAGATTCAAATAAAGAAAAGGAATTAGGAAGTGTAACGCCATTGTCTAATTTAATCTCATCAAATTTCATATCAGACATTTTACTGCGTTGATAAATCGAATAAGGGCTTTCAAGCACCTGCCCAAGATCTGCAAGTACCTTTTCAGTTTCCTGAGGCAGTAGGTAGGGCTTAAATGAAAGAACCTCCCTAAATAAAGAGGTGAATTCTCTCATGGTGTGATCGTTACTCAGCTCGTCTAATTCCTCATCTGAAAGCAATGATAACTCTGATTTAATAAAAGAAAGCTTTCCTTTTACCTTTGCATTAATGGTTGCGGCGCGGGAAAAATCCGCTTGATATTGCGCGTTGGTTCCATCGGTTGAATACATCAGCCGTGCATGTAGAAAAACATGGTTTAACTTGATCAAAACAGCTTCATATTCCTTAAGGCATGAGTAGATCCGCTCTTTTCCGTGTTGCAGCGTACCTTTAAAACGGGTAAGCCTGTCAGCTTCTGTTCCCAGTTCATCCGCTGCCTTGCTCCAATGTTCAGTGGTCGGAAAAAGAGGAGAGAGGTCCCAGGCATTCTCTTTTGGGATTTCATTTCTGGTTAATCGTTTTGAAGGTAAAGACTCAGGTCCTGACAAAATATCATCCTTTCAGCAAAATGTAATAACCTTCAGTATACAGAATTTTCAGGAGAAGGGGAAAGTGCCAAAATCAGCTGTAGAGAACGTATGATCGTTTTTAGTGACGAAGGGGGTAAAAACGTGGTAAAATAAAGAAAAGAATCATAGTTTTGGAGATGGAGGACGGTACATATGAGCAGTAAAAATAATCCGAAAAAATTTGCTTTAAATATGAGCGCTTCTCAATTTACAAAGTTTTATATTCTTCATTTATTATCTATCCGGCATTCCGGCATGATCAGTGAACATTTTAAGAGTGAGTTCAGGAAAATAGGGGGGAATTGGGAGCCTGCCCCAAGCACCCTGCTTGATGCGCTTCATGATATGACTGATGAGGGGCTGCTTCATCGAACCGATGATTATAAATCCCATGAGAAAAAACGGCAAAAGGTTTACTGGTACCGCCTGACAGATCAGGGGAAGGATGAATTCGGTCTGATGAAAAAGCAATTCCTGCCTTTATTTGAAGAGCAGAAAAAAATTATTGAAACAATAATAAAAACGGTATATTAAAAGGGAAAACGACATGCGTTTTCCCCTTTTTTTATTGATTTGCAGGTGTTTTAAATAATTCCAGTTTTTGAATTCTTTCCGCTGCTTTAAGCAGTAATTCCGCGTCTTGAACAAGTGCAATTCTCACATAGCCTTCACCACTCGGACCAAATGCGTGACCAGGGGTTAGGACTACATGTGCTTCATCCATTAAAAGCTGACAAAAATTCATTGACGTCATATCTTCCGGTACAGGAGCCCAGACGAACATTCCCCCTTCAGGAGCAGGGATATCCCATCCAAAGCTTTTTGCCCCCTGTATAAACAGATCTCTCCGGTTTTGATAGACAGCTCTTGCTTCTTCGCCGTACCAGTCGCCTTCAGATAGGGCTTTTGCTGCAGCAATCTGAATCGGTTTAAATACACCGTAATCAAGATTTGATTTCATCTGATGGACAGATTGGATCACCTGGGCATTTCCTGCAAGGTACCCGACACGGCAGCCTGCCATATTAAAGCTTTTTGATAATGAATTTGTTTCAACTCCAACATCTATTGCGCCGGGTACTGAAAGAAAGCTTATCGGGCGCTTTCCGTCATAGTAGAGCTCGCCATAGGCAAAATCATGAACAATCAAGATATGATGCTTTTTGGCGAATCGGATGGCTTCCTCATAAAACTCAAGCGTCGCCTGGACAGGAACGGGATTGCCGGGAAAATTTAAGATCATAATCGAGGCTTTATTCGCTGCTTCATCGGGTATTTTAGATAAATCAGGCAAGAATCCATTTTCCCTTTTTAACGGCATATAATAAGGTACAGCTTCAGCCATTGAAATTCCGGTTTCATATGCCGTGTAGCCTGGATCAGGTACGAGTATATAATCACCGGGATTTGAAAATACCATCGGCAAATGAACCAATGCATCCTGTGAGCCCATTGAAAGCATGACCTGGCTTACAGGGTCAATTTCAAGATCATGCTGTTTTTTATAATATACAGCAACCGCCTCGTCAAATTCCTTAATGCCGGTTAATGTGTAGCCGTAATGATCCTCCTGCTTGGATAACGAAGAAATCGAATCTCTTATAAAAGCTGGAGGAGCAAGATCAGGGCTGCCTATGCTCAGGTCAATCATTTCGGCGCCTTCACTTATCTTTAGCTGTTTATAGGCAGAAAGCTCACTGAAAATCAGCGTTTTAAAGCCTGCCATACGTCTTGCGTGTGTAAACTCCATCCATGCATTCCTCATTCCTATGTAAAGTACTTTTTTGGTGAATCTTCAATATTGTATCAAAAAGTGAGACAATAGAAAAATAATCCCGAAAAGGAGAGGTCGATTATCGAACATGTAAACGAATCAGCCCGTGAATCGATGCATTTAGTTGTCTATGAAGGAGACTTTGCTCTTGTAACGGAAAAGCGCAATCTGTCTGATGCTCCAGCCGAGTGGCTTCTTTTAACCGGTTTCCCAAATCAAATGGATCCCTTAAGTCTTACTCTCACCGGACTTACAGCTTTAGAATGGACGATTAAGCCTCCTGTCGGCGTAAATGAACGGGCAATTTTAAAAGAAATGGAAGGCGAGGTTATTTTATTTGGCCTAAAGGGCGAAAAGAAAGAACGATACCGGCTGATTGCCTCTGATCCTGACCTCATCCTTGAGCATATGACGACAAACGAAATATACTTAAACCCTTCAGGAGAAATCGCGATCCTCTCTATGCCTGAGTCAGTCAGCAATCAGCCTCAGTTTATTATACGGCTGAACCAAACAGACTGGCCAAAAACTGCCACGCTTACTTACATTGTAAACAAAATCCGCTGGAGTGCTCGGTATATAGCAATCCTTCAAGATCGTGAGCTCCATTTAAAAGGAACCATTGCGATAGAGAACCATTCCGGGACGACATTGGAAAATCTGTCTCTTCAGGTTATTGCAGGTGAAGTAAAACGCCTTCGGGGGAAACCAGAGCGGCCAAATGAGTCTTTTATGAAGATGGCAAGCAGTGAACAGCTTGGAGAAGAAGGCAGCGAAGAGGGAGCTGGTGAGCTGCATTTATATACCATTCCTTTTGACACCTCACTTCCCAATAAACATACTAAAATGATCCCTTATATTGAGCTGGATACACCTTATAGATTATATTATGTGGCAACGCCTCAGGCGGAACACCCGGAGACAGAAATCGAATGGAAACATCGTAGTGAGGTTCCACTCGCAAAAGGAGTTATTACCTTTTATTATCAATTGCCTGAACAATTGCTATTTGCAGGGCAAGACAGCTTTCCATATACACCAAAGGACAAACTGGTTCATTCTCATCTAGGCAGAGCTAACGATATCGATTCTGTCTATGATCTTATAAAAAGCTATATGAGCGGGGAAGATATGTTTGAAGAGCATCGATATGTGCTGACGAACAGAAAAGATCAGGATGCAGAAATTATCATCACGCAGCCTGTATATCACCAGGTGTGGGAGGTTGCAAAAACGTCAGATCCCGTCACAGATAAAACAGCAAATGAGCTTAAAATAAGTGTAGTACTCAAGCCGGGAGAAACAAAATCGGTTCTTTTCACTCTTAAATACCCCAATACTAATAAAAGAGTGTAAATCCCCTCAGTCATTTGTGCCATCAACCTATACAACAAGGCGTGTTCATGGTAGATTAAACAAACAATAGAGCAATACAGGAGGAAATGTTATGAATGAAAGAGAAGAATCAATTACAGGAACGGTCCAAAGACTGACTGTGGATCGTGAAGCACCATTTGGCTATTATCTTAAACGCGGATCTGAGGAATTTCCGATCAATCAGTCTGAAGTGACAGATGATTTGCATATAGGAGAAACATATGAATTTTTCCTTTATGCTGACCGTAGAGGAAGAACGGTTGCATCAATGAATTTACCTGAGATTCGCAAAGGTACATACGGATGGGCAAAGGTGATAAAAGTAAATGATCGGGACGGAGCGGCGTTGGATATCGGGATTTCACGCGAAGTCACTGTTGTCGCGATGGATCTGCCTGCTGCTAAACATGTATGGCCACAAACGGGCGATTATTTATATGTAACACTTCGAACAGACCGTGCCGGCAATATGTTTGCTAGGCTCGCTACTGAGGAAATGGTACAGGTTCTCTCAGCACGTGCTGAATCAGAGGATCTTCATAATAAAGAGCTTAAAGCCAGACCTTATCGTCTGCTCAGAGTCGGCACATTTTTACTCACTGATGAAGGGTATATTTGTTTTGTCCATGAAAGTGAACGCTATGAAGAGCCGAGACTTGGCGAGGAAGTGACCGTACGGGTAATCGGAGTAAAAGACGATGGCACGTTAAATGGATCACTGATCCCGCGTAAACAGGATAAAATGCTTGATGATGCTGAGATCATTTTTGACTATTTAATTGAACATGGCGGGGAAATGCCGTATGGCGATAAAAGTGATAAGGAAGATATCTACAATACATTTGGTATGAGCAAAGCAGCGTTTAAACGGGCCCTTGGAAGGCTTTATAAGGAAAAGAAAATTAAGCAGGCAGAAGGTAAAACCTTTCTTCTACAAGAAAACGTATGAAAAAAAGAATAACCCTAACTAAAAGGAATGAAATTGATGAATATCAATATTGAAGTAACGAAGGAACAGTATAAAAAGATCCTGCAGGCATTTTATCTAGGGGACTTAGTACTTCATTCAATGAAGGAAACGCCAGAAGAAACCGATGCTGAATTTACAGCAGCGGAACAGCTCTTATTTTCTTATGCAAAAGAAGCGGGATTAGACGATTATATTGAGTATGACGAAGAGTTCAAGGAATATTTTCCAACTCCGTTAATGGAGCAGGAATTTGATCAGGGAATAAGAACGTATGAACAGGAAATTCTACCCGACCAGATTGCAGCTCTTTTAGCAAGAAATCAGGTAGAAGAACTGATCAAGCAGAAGAAAGTGGTACAGGAGGAAGCGCTGCAGCTATTATTTGAATTAGAGGACGAGTTTTTGACCAGATTGGAACAAAACGGATTACAGGGACTTTATTTAAAATAAAAGGAGGCTTGCAAATGAGATTTCAACCGGCAATGATTGCAGTGAATATCATTTTTGCAGCTTTAACAGGATTCTGGACCGTTCAAAATATCATTCGAGGAGAAACAGCAATGGCTGCATTACTCGGATTCATATGTGTCATTAATGTTTTTATTGCGATCCGCCGGTATCAAATTGCCAAACTCCATGATGAGAGGCAGCAAAGCCTGAAGTGAAATTACATAATGTAATTTCACTTTTTTTAAAATTCTGTCTCATTATTTGAAGTTTACTTATGATATGAGATAAATAAAGACACTTTTATAGTTCGTCCTATAATATATATTATGTAAACTAAAAAGAAAAAATAATAGGAATATGATTATCAAAGCTTTTATCGTATATCCCCCACTTAAAACCTATCTGAATCTGTTTGCCAGCTAATTAAAGCTGCTCGATATTATCAATTTAGCGATTTTACTTTAAACAAAATTTATAACGTCTATCTTATTTAGTAATGATCATTCATGCGCTATACAATTGCTGCAGCTGATTACGTGATATTCATAAAATCATTTAACATAATTTTATCCTATTAATTTTTTTATCAGTTTAAATCGATCAACATGTTTTATTTGTATTGAATTGCTATTGGCTGAATTCAGATCCCTGACTAATTTACAATTTATAGCCAGGGATTTTTGCTATTGATTAATAGTAGCTTTTAACTAGCAATTCATTATTTATAATTAAATAAGTAGATTGATCCGAGCATTAGTAATAATGCAACTGCTTTTCTGCCGTCCAACGGAAATACCTGCCCGCCGAATAATCCAAAATGGTCGATAATGACAGATATAAAAATCTGACCGGCAATTATGGAGAAAAATGCAGCAGTCACACCAATTTTAGGCACTGTCAGCACCATAATTAATACATATAAAGCGCCAAGCAGTCCGCCGATCAACTGGCTTTTTGGCACCTCAGAAATCGCCAGGAAATTGCCTTTGCCGAAAAAAAGAACAACAAAAAATAATGCAGCAGTACCAATTAAAAATGACATAAAAGAAGCCTCTACAACACCGATCCTTTTCCCTAAACCACCGTTTACGACCGCCTGTATGCCAACTGCAATTCCGCCTGCTATGGCAAGCAATAAATAGATCCATTTCATAAACCGACTCCCCTTCTGCCTGCATCGACTGCTAATAAATGAGATTAATCTTCAAAAGTTACGTTTATAACCATAACCTCAGCTCTGCTGCCAAGTCTCAGCGGCGGTCCCCATGTACCGAAACCTGACGTAACGTAAGAATGCAGGGAATCTTTTTTTAAGTATCCCCAATCGTTTTCATAAATCATGCTGGTGATAATATTAGCCGGAGCTACCTGACCCCGGTGCGTATGCCCGGAGAGAAGAATGTCTGCTCCCCCGTCCTTAGCCTCATCAATTTCAACTGGCTGATGATCAAGCAAAATAATCGGCTGACTTGAATTGAGGTCGTTTAGCAGTTCATCGACTGATGCTCTTTCAGGATCCGTTAAGTCTTTTCTCCCTGCAATATACATACCATTCACCGTTTCGATTTCATCCATTAAAACAGTAATTCCTGCCTGTTCCAGATCAATTTTAATTTCCTTGAGATCACCGCCGTAGTATTCATGATTGCCTGGTACTGCAAATACCCCCAGTGGCGCCTCCAGTTTCTCCAGCTCTTCTCCCATCCCTTTTTGCCGGTACGGGGCTATATCATCATTGATGATATCTCCGGGCATGAGGATCATATCAGGAGCTATTTCCTCAGATAAAGCAGTCAAACGCTTTAGATGCTCATTTCCTACAATTGTTCCTAAATGAAGATCCGACACGACAAGAATTTTAAGTTCATCAATTTCTGCATTTTTTTCTACAGTTAGGTCAAAATTTCTAACAGTCGGGCTCCAGGCGTTAAAAGATCCGTATCCAAAAATAAATAGATAGGAGGCAATTACACATACACCGGTCCAATATGTACTGTAGGTATAGTTTTTTCTTTTTAAGAAAAAGACGATCATGTTTGCTGCAGGAAGAAGAATCAGGCTGTAGCCCGCAACAACAAACCAGAAGCCTCCAATCAGTTCAAGCAGAACTGCGTCTAATAGTCTTCCAAACACATAGGAAGATGTTAAGAAAAGTATAAGAAGAATATAAACATATTTATTAATCCTGATTGGAGATGACTTAAGCCACCTCCAGCCGTTATAGCCAATATAAAAAGATAAAGCGCCATACAATAATAATGAAAATAAGATTGCTAGTATCTGCAAAAACGTCATAAAGAAATAGTCCTTTCCAGTGCCAATTAATCGGACATGCTATCGATGTATTTCTGTTCCTGTTCAGGTGTTAAAATACCGGTTGCTTCTCCAATTGTACCATCCTGCATCCTCCAAATGGTGTTGTGGTCCTTATCTACCTGAGAAAAATCACCGGATTCCCAGCGCTGAAGAATCGCTTTATACGTTGCTGCATTGCCTGAACTAATATTATTGCTCTCTTCTACAGCCTCTAACAGCCACTGTATCCGCACCGGGTGAATCTCGTAATAGCCCCATTTTTCTTTGGCTTTTACCTTCTGATGAGACATACCGTGGATGTAATCCTGAATCTGATAATCAGCTGCTTCTTCTTTTGTTACCTTACCATTAAAAGGATTTAACCCTTCTTCTTCAAATTTTGCAAGCTCCTCATCTGTAATGGCACCTGTTGCTGCAGCTCTTTCATCTTCCGAGTCTTCTTTCGCGTTTGAATTAGGGGCAGATGCATGTGAATGATCTTTTTCTTCGCTTATCTCCTCAGATCGATCCAGCCATTCATAAGTCCCCCACGCAAGCCCGACTAACAAAACAAAGGCTCCTGCTATGATAAGTAATTTCTTTTTTGTCATAAAATGAACCCCCTGACAGTATTTTCTATAAATCTATCGTATAGAAAAAAGAGGCTGGAAACAAGTTAATCTTACTCTATTTAAACGTGTGGATCTTACATAATGATTGAATTTAAATTAAAATCCGTCATTTTAAACATATTCAATGGAAATGAAACATATCATGTACCTAAGAGGTTCGAAAATTGCCATTTAATTAAACACGCCAAAAATTATGTAGAAATATTTGTTGTTTCAACTGTGAATAATTCAGGTAAAGAGGAGTACAGTGAATGAACAGTAGTTTTACTCAATTTTATAAGGGGGAACTTTATTATGAAAATTAAAGTAAAAAGCTGGCGCATGCTTACTTCTCAGGATAAATTATTTATATTGGAGGCTGTGAGCCACCGTTCACAGTCAAAGCATCAACTAAAAACCGTTTCATAACAAGTTTTTTCTTCAGTGGCGTACAATCTTCCTAATTTCTGCTAATCCATGTATGAATAGATCCTGCTATTTTGCTGATATAACCTCACATTTAACTTGTTTTCTTTCTAAAGAGCAAATTCGGGAATGCTTATTTCTTTGTTTTTATTTTTGTTTTTGTTGCCCTTTTCTCCGTAGGCAATTCTCTCCTATCCCTTCGAGTTGAGTCGTGCTATTTTAGCCTCCATTTATTCATGCAACCTTTTCCGCGAAGGCAGCAGTAAAAATCCTTCCCTTTAACCAGGAAGGATTTTTTGTCAGTGTCGTAGTAATATCATTTGATTTTGAAGTTCCTGGATCTGAAGTCTTTTTCTTTGAAGCATATCTTCCTGCTGATGATTAGCTGATTTAAGTATTTTTTCCAAGTCCATGCTTGCTTTTTCAAGATCGAGCTGGCACTGTGCAAATGCGTCATCATTATCATGCTCCTGAAGCGAGGCTTTTTTGTATTCCTCTTTTGCAAAAAGAATCACTTCTTCACATTGACTAAGGCATGCCTCGATGGAATCTCTTGTCGCCATACATACCCTCCTGTTCACTTTTTCTTCTGCATTCTCCTAGTATGGTCACTCTGTGTAGTTCTTATCAATTTTTTTGCAGCTGTTTGAATAAAATAATCCACCAGGCAAAAACTATTGCCGGAGGTGATCAAATGAGCGGGAATAAAGAAACCAATAAAGGAAACGATTCAGGTCAGCCAAAGCCTTTAAGCGGTTCTCATAAGGTGAAAAATAAAAATCATACAAGACAAAACCATTCAAATAAAAATAGCCTATAAGGAATCAAAGTAAAAAAGCTCTGACCACGTAGGATCAGAGCTTTTTGTTTATGACTTCAAATTTTCAGGAAGATTTTTCCCGTAAAAAATTTCATCCATTTCTATTTTTAATTTCCTTGTTATATCATTAATTTCCTGATCGTTTAATTTATCCTTTTTATATCCGAAAAGGTAATTATTTAAGTCAAAGTCCTTAAGCTTACACTTGGTATGAAAGATATTCTGAGGATAAACATTCACATCAATCATGTCATATTCGTCTTTAATCTCCTCAGGAATGAAGTTTTGGATTGAATTGATATCATGATCAATAAACAGCTTCTGACCGTCGACATCCCTTGTAAAGCCCCTGACGCGATAATCCATCGTCATAATGTCTGTGTCAAAGGAATGAATCAAATAATTCAGCGCCTTCAGTGGTGATATTTCACCACATGTAGACACATCAATATCTGCTCTGAATGTGCTGATCCCTTCATGCGGATGGTATTCAGGATATGTGTGAACAGTTATATGACTTTTATCAAGCTGAAGAGTGGCAATAGATGGAAGCGGACCGGGTGATTCATCAAAATGATCGGTAGGAACCTCTACAATAGGTCCTTCTGATACGAGAATCGTTACGCTGGCTCCCTGCGGTACATAATCCTGCTTAGCAATGTTTAACACATGAGCACCAATAATGTCAGCTACATGCGTCAATATTTTTGTCAGGCGATCTGCATTATATTGTTCGTCAATATATTCTATATACGCTTCTCTTTCCTCTTTTGATTTTGTGTAGCATATATCGTACATATTGAAACTTAATGATTTAGTCAGATTATTAAATTCATGAAGCTGTATTCTTTTTTCCTGTGAAAGTTTCATGCCAAAAACTCCTTTATGCAGTGCATTTGTTTAGTTGTATGATACCCTTTCGCTAAACAGCTAAACGATTAAGGTTTTGATAAATTTATGCGTCCTATCATAACATTTTCATCCTAAAATGACTAATTATTAGTTGACTAAAATTTAAAAAAACACCGATAATTTTATTCGGTGTTTTTTTAAAATTTATATTTCTTATTCGGAGTTGCTACTTAGTATTAAGTTACTTTGAAAATGATGAAAGGAATTTAACCCTGTCTCCCATTGGCGGTACTGAGTTATCGACCAAATTAATTTCAATGAGCCGTGGTCCTTTATATTTCAGCAGATCATTGAGTGCTTCCTGATCAAAATCTTCAAGGCTTGTAATAACAAGTGAGGGTATGTTAACAGCATCGACGATTGAAGCGATGGATGTGAAAGACTGTGAAAAACGCTCATGTACTCTTTTATATTGAAGTGAATGCCCATGATGAACCATTCCAAGACGAGAGTTATTGAGAACAATAAAGGTAATTGGCAAATTGTATTCCTTAGCTGTAAGGATTTCCATCCCGTGCATAAAGAAGCATCCATCTCCTGTAATGCAGGCGATTTGTTCTTCAGGTTTTGCTAATGCCAGTCCAAGGCTTGAGGCAATTCCTGTTCCCATTGATCCGTAATGAACATTGATATCAAATGTATGGGATTCTTTCACTTCCATATAATGAATTACATAGGACATAAATTCACCTATATCAACTGTATACCTCGTTTTATCAGAAAGCATCGATTGCAGCAGCGGCAGAACCGTTTTTGTGTCATATTTCTGCACTTTTTCAGGTTTAATTATTTCAACAGCCGGAGTTACACCTGCTCCCTCAATAATCTGTTCAGCTTCAGGCAATAAAGCAAGCAAATCTTTAATGGTAGACGCACAATCTCCCTCTAAAGGGTAATCAATTTTATATTTGCGGGTAAATACACTCTGGTCCCTGTCTATTTGGATAATCGTTCTGTCTTTTGTTAAAAGATCCTGATAGTTGCTAGTTGCTGTCTCTCCAAGGCTTGAGCCAGCTATCAATAATATGTCATGGTCTCCTTCGTGGACAAGCTTCACTGCGCCAGGATGGCCGGCAAATCCATAGACACCACTATGCAGCGGATGGTCATAAGGGATAAGTCCTTTAGCCTGAGGTGTTGTTACAAAAGGCCAGGAAAGCTTTTCAGCCAATGCCAATGCCTCTGCTACTGAATTTCTGGAGCCGTTCCCAAGGAAGAGTACTCCTTTTTTTCCTTTCATCACTTCAGCTGCTTTTTCAATTTCCTCCTGCTTTGCACCAAGCGTGTTAAAGGCTGGGAATGGAGGAAGTTCAACCTGCTGTGCCGGCTGCAGCTGAACGTCGATCGGAAGAGCCAGATGGACCGGACCAGGGATTCCTTCTAAAGCCATCTGAACTGCCTTATGAAGCTCTGTTAAAAGGTCCTCAGGTTTTTCAACTCTTTTACTGTATTTTGTAACCGGCTTAAAGACAGGTTCGGCATTTAATTCCTGAGAGGCATTCCACCCCATTGTTGAAAGCGGAACCGCTCCTGTTAAGATAAGCAAAGGGATTTGTTCTCTTTGTGCATTTGCTGCACCGGTTACAAGGTTCATTGCACCAGGGCCGCTGCAGCCAATAACAACACCAAGCTTTCCGGAGTACTTTGCATAAGCCGCTGCCATAAGAGCGGCAGCCCCTTCATGCTTAGCAACAACAGGCGTTAATTCCTTGCGGTCATAAAGCTCATCAAAAATTGCATTAACCGACCCTGCTGGAATACCGAATAAATACTCTACTTCCCCTTGTATTAAATAATCAATAATATGCCCTGCGTTTTTCATAACGTCACCTTCTCTATTTTGTTAGTCCATTCTTTAAAAGAACAAATAATTCATTTGAAGAAACAGGCTTACTAAAGAAATATCCCTGCATAAGGTGGCAACCACCGTCCATAAGATGATCGATCTGTTCCTTAGTCTCTACACCTTCAGCGATGACATCATAATTAAGCTGCTTGGCCAAATAAATGATTGTGGAATTCAGAGCCATAATATGAGGTTCATGTGTCATGTTTTCGACGAATGACCTGTCAATCTTTATTGTGTCTATTGGAAAATCCTTAATATAACGCAAAGAACAGTAGCCGGTTCCAAAATCATCAAGTGACAAGCTGAGCCCGAGGTTTTTTAAATCATAAAGTTTGGCTACATGCTTTGATTGAATTAAGGTATGCTCTGTGAGCTCTATCTCTAAATTAGAGGGGTCCATTCCTGTTTCTTCAAGAATTGACTGCACAGTCTCCACTAATCTTGGATGCTGAATTTGGCGCATTGAAAAATTAACAGCCATAGTAATGGTGAATCCGTTATCCTGCCATAGCTTTTGCTGAGTCGCAGCCTGTTTTAGGATCCAATCGCCAAGCTTTAAAATCATTCCTGTTTCTTCAGCAATCGGGATGAACCTATCCGGAGCAATATTTCCCCATTCCGGATGGTTCCAGCGTAAAAGGGCTTCAACACCTACTATCTTATTTTGTCGGTAATCCACCTTTGGCTGGTATTCAACGTCCAGTTCATCTCTTTCAATAGCCACATAAAGTGCATTTAACAAATTCGAGCGTTCGATGTTTTGCTCCATTAGCATTCTTGTAAAATAGTGATAAGTTCCGCCCTGCTCTTTAGCTACATACATCGCTGTATCAGCATTTCGGATCAGATCATCTTCATCCTTTGCATCATCAGGAAACACGCTGATTCCTACACTCGCATTAGTAAAAAGTTCATTTCCCTGAATTCTAAACGGCTCGTTCAGCCGCTTGATAAATAAAGCTGCAATTTCACCAAGCTCATCCGCGTGTTTAACCTCCTCAACCAAAATAATAAATTCATCTCCTCCAAGCCGTGCTACTGTAACCCGCTCAGAAATAAGTGTTCTGAACCGCTCAGCCACTTCATGAAGGACGATATCTCCAATTTTGTGTCCTAGTGAATCATTAATTAACTTAAATCGATCCAGATCTAAAAACAGAACTCCTACTTTGGAACCGTGTTCATCGCTTTCTTTAATTGCTTTTTTCATTTTTTGAACTAAATAGCTGCGATTAGGCAAATGAGTAAGGGCATCATAATAGGCTTGATGATGAATTTTTCTTTCCATTTGCTTTCGCTCTGTCACATCCCTGAACGTAACGACCACCCCATTATGGATGCCGTTATCCTGAATCGGCATAGAAACGTATTCAACGTCAATAATTTCTCCATCTTTTCGGGCGAACTTTTCCTGGAATGAGTGAATCTTTTCATTAGTTAAAAGGGATAAATGAATCGGCGAAGATTCTTCTTTGTACAGCATTTCTTCTTTGTTAAAATGCGAAATGATTTCATCCTGATGTTTCCCAACCATCTCTTCAACTTCCCATCCAAGAAGAGAGGCAGCGATCGGGTTGCAGAATGTAATGACACCGTAACCGTTTAATCCGTATATGCCTTCTCCTGCTGAGTTCAAAATGGATTCATTTTTACGGCCAAGCAGTCTGAGGTCATCATTCATTTGTTCTAATATTTCATTTTTTTCCTGTAATTCAGACGTTCTTGCTTCAATAATTTCTTCCAGCTGATCGAGATGCAGAAGATTATCGAGCACGCTTGCTGTAGCATCAGCAATAGACTCCGCAAGCCTTTGCTGTGATTCCGAGTAGCTTTTTGGCCCGGAAAATTCAACAACGCCAAGTGTTCCAAGTACTTCACCTCTTGAAACCATTGGGATGACGTACATTGATTTAAAACCAAACCGTTCAACAGCCTCCTGATGAGGTCTGGGATCCCTTGAAACATCCGGTATTAAGACGGCTTTCTTTGTCCTGATTACTTCGTTAAATACAGGGTCTGAGGTAAAATCAAGGTTAACCTCTTCATGGGTTCTTTTCCAATCTTCTTCTTTCCACTGACTTTCCTGGCTCAATTTCTGCGGCAGCGGAATTTTTGACTTGAAATTCCTTAAATGTGCTGCTACGTTTTTATTGTTTAACGCTTTACCCATAAAAATAAAGCTGGTATCAAGCACTTCTTTTATCGTTTTGCAGCTTGCAAGTGATTTTGTTGCGTCCAATAACAGCTGCTTATCCTCAACGAGCTTCCTGGAATTTTCGAGCAGCTCCCCGTTTCTTATTGCAACTGCAGCCATCAGCACATAGGATTCGAGTGCTTCTACTTCCTCATCCGTTAGATGAAGTGGCGATTCATAATCAAATAAAAACACAAGCCCGTATAAAGATTCCTCGAAATGAATCGGCATGCCAAACAGTGATTTTATTTTAAAAAGTTCAATTGGTCTTGGGTCAGGCCTTGAATCTTTAGAAGTGTCAGGGATATAAATTGCTTTTTTGGTGTCGACAATTTCCTGGGCTAATTTATCATGTTCAAGATCAATAATCATCTTGTCTAAAGTGATTCCGTTAAAATGATCCGGTTTTCCTACATACCCCTGAAAACGATTTTGTTCGATAGGAAGATAAATTCCTACCGAGTCACAGCGGACTATTTCCTCTGATATTGCTTTTACGACCTGTAAAAGGACTGACCGCCTATCCAATTCGGTATGGATCATTTTTGTAATTTCTGCTAGGCGTGAATATCGATCCGGGTACATAGGCACTCCACCTTTCTTCCTTCTATCTACTATATCGTCCTGTAGACATAATGTTTTATTTTTTATCAAATTTTTGCGATTTTTTCTACAAAAAGACCTATTTCTGTAAATTCTCATAAAATTCGACAAACCTTATTCTTACTATAAATCATTCCTTAAAATAATAAAATATTAATCTAAAAAAAACAGTCTTATAAAAGACTGTTTCAATCAAAATTCTTTTTTCCATAGAGGCTGAAACCACTTGACGCCTTTTTTATTGAATGGGAGGCATTTCATATCCAATATAAGATGGCTTAAATACCCTGCAGTACATGCATAAATAATACCTTGAATGCCCAGACTTTCTTCCAGCAAAAAGGAAATCCCGCCAAAGGTTATAAGCCCCACTATCGAATGGGTAAGACCTCTGTGGGGAAGGAATGCTGATACTGCTGTGAATAGACCAAAACAAATGACCCAATTTTCCTCCCAAAGAGCACCAAAAAATATCAGGGCTGCACCGGATAAAAAGATCATAAAGCGCTGATTTATAATGTACCTTGGTACAATGATGAGCAGTAATGCAACTCCAACACCGATAAGACGAAGTATATTATCAAGCATGATCAGACTATATGTACCTAATAACACCCCTACTGCACCAAGCGTAAACCAGAGCCATTTTCGATGGAGAGAAATTCTGTTTGAGAGCTTTCCGTTTGTGTCTAAATCGGGTGCCAGGGCTGATATACAGCCTAATGTTATTAAAAGACCAGTTGCAGCAGGAGCCGTTTCCTGCCAGACCGCTATCCCCAATCCCGCTACTGCACCCACTAGAGCATGTGATGTTCCTTTCATCTTCTACCATCCTTTTTTCTACAATAAGATTGTTACACTCTCATTATACCGAACATATGATCCTATAGCCAGAAAACCTCATATTTTGCTTTTAAAGTCCTACTTTATAATAATAAAATCTTTGTCTGTTGGGTCCACTCCATTATGAACAAGAACCTTGGTTTCAATGTAAGTCTTTATTGTATCGGAGGTTTTTGGGTGATGTTCAGCTAAAGTCATTTGAAACGGCAATTCTTTTTCTTCATTAGCGTAGATCATCATTTTTTCCTTCATATCGGCACGGCTAAGCTCTTCATCATAATAGGAAAAATCACTATCCTCTCTTACCTCTTCACTATGAGCTGCAAATAAAATCAGTTTTATTCCTTTTATCTGCTGGTCAGACTGACCTCCCTGGATATGCAGTGTACCATTTATCGTATCACCCGGAGAAAACACTTTTTGATGGATAACCGTTTTGACCTCTACCCCTTCAAACCCTATTGAAGAAAAGAATTTTTCTAACATTTTAAGTTTGCCTCCTTAAGCTAAAATTTTTTCGTATAAATTCATACCGTTTACTGCTGTTCTATTTTTGTACCCGTTTTTACTGTAAAAAGTATTGAGTTTTCGGTTAAGCTGAGCGCAATCAAGTCGAATCAAAGGAATTTGGTCCCTGCGTGCTTTTCTTTCCGCAGCATGCAGGATTGCTTCCCCTATTCCATTTCCCATATGATCCGGTTCTACTGCAACCCGGTGCAGATAATACGCAGGATCTTTTTTCTCTCCCCATAGTCCTTTGTCCCAATCGTTTTGATTTACAGATAAATTAAAGGTTGCAGCAGGAAGCTTATCTTTATAAACAAGAAAGGTTTCACCCGCCCTAACAGCCTTCTTGATAATGTCATCTTCTTCACCAAGTAAATAACTCTCCCATTGAAGATTGCCTTGCTGAACCAGCCAATAAGCAGCAGACTTAATAATTTGAACAGGAATTGCCGCATCCACAGCTATTTTAATTATCATGTTCAATTCTTATCCTCCTTTTATTATTTCCTTTATTGTATTGTACTATATCTTTTTATTGATATTTCACATTCATTTTAGGGTTATATTGCAGATTGTTGGGGTAGAGTATGATTAGAAACATTATTGAATAGTCGGGGAGGTGCAGAAGATGAGACTGCTTTGGTGGATTATTGTCATTTTACTTATTATTTGGCTCGCAGGTTTCCTGTTAGATATTGCAGGCGGTATTATTCATATCTTAATCGTCGTAGCAATTGTATTAGTTATTTTCAACTTAATTACAGGACGTAAGAAGATGTAGACATAGCAAAACGCCCCATCACTTGGGGCGTTTTGTTTTTCTATTCAAGAAATTCTTTTAAAGCCTCAATGTTTTCATCCCAGAAAGGCTCTAAAACCGAGCCTATCCCTGGATAGGAAGCCGTAGTATATCCATTTTCTATCGGAATGGTTAAGCGTTCTATTTCTGCTCCCCCGCTCAGTAAAATTCTGCTCATAAGCTCGAGCTGCCTTGAGTTGGTCATGCTTGTCTGAATATAAGGCTGAGCAACACCGAGCAGCTTAGGCGCTTTTATAATGCCATTCAGACTCACAGCATGGTTCTTTACAGCTTCTATAACCTGCTGCTGCCTTTTAACCCGTCCAAAATCACCTTCTGAATCTTTACGGAATCTGGCATAGCCAAGAAGCTCCTTGCCGCTTAGTTTTTGAACTCCCGGCTCAAGACTTACTCCTATTTCTTCTGACATTGCTTTTTCCACATCGATTTCTACACCATTTGGTGCTAAAGCGTCTACCATGTTTTCAAAAGCAGCAAAATCAAGCAGGACATAATGCTCGACATCAATGTCAAAGTTTTCTTTTATTGTTTTTCTAAGCAGCTCCGGTCCTTCAAGGAAAAAGGCTGTATTCAGCTTATAACTCTGATAACCGGGAATGGTTACATAAATATCACGCATTAAAGAAACAATTTTTATCTCGTCTTTTTTTCCATCCCACTGAGCGATCATCATTGAATCTGATCTTGACTTCTCCTCGCCTCTGCTATCTACTCCGATTAGAAGAACATTTACTTTACCGTCTTGGGATTTTACCCCGTTAAAATCTTCATCAAAGGTATAATCAAGTCCTTTAGCTTCCTTTGAGATTTGTGTTCCAAGCCAATACTGAGTTGTTGAAAAACCCGTTACAATAAGAACAAATATAATAAATAGAGCGAAAAACAAACGGCCTTTTCTCAGCTTTTTTCTTCTTCTTTGCTGTCTTGTTTGCATAGTGCCTCCTAAAATTACATAAGATTTCAATCAACCTTCTAAAATTATCTGACGAAATGCACACATAATTTGTTACACTTTACCTTCCTTTTTATATGTTTGCAACAGTTTTTAGGATTGTTTAGTAGTGAATATCACGTAAAGATGGTAAAATACGCAAATAGTCATGATTGTCAGTCAGGAGGAATTGAGTATGAGTTCATTACAAAAAGCAACGTTTGCAGGAGGCTGCTTCTGGTGTATGGTTAAACCTTTTGATCAATTTGATGGGATTGAACAGATCCGCTCAGGCTACACAGGAGGAGAAATTAAAAATCCTACCTATGAGCAGGTCAAAGAAGGTAATTCAGGGCATCAGGAAGCTGTTGAAATACTGTTTGACCCGTCCATCTTTCCTTATGAGAAGCTGCTTGAAATTTACTGGCAGCAGGTTGATCCTACAGATGATGAGGGGCAATTTCAGGATAGAGGCACTTCTTACCGGGCAAGTATTTTTTACCATAATGAAGAGCAAAAACAGCTTGCAGAGCAATCAAGGAAAAATCTAGAGGAAAGCGGCAAATATAAAAACCCGGTCATCACCCCGATACTTCCAGCAGCAGAATTTTATGAAGCAGAGGAATATCATCAGGACTTTTATAAAAAAAATCCCGATGAATATAAAAAGGATCGTGAACAATCAGGAAGAAACGAGTTTATTTCAAAGCACTGGCGCTAAAAAAGGTTCGCACAAAATGTGCGAACCTTTTTCTTTATATCCAGGTTTTAATGATAATCCAATCAAAGATCATCCATAGACCAACCAGTCCAAGAACAAAAGCAGAAAAAAGCAGAATGACATTTCTGTCTATATTCTTCTTTTTATACTGCCAATAAAACAATATCACGGCAAAAAGCGTTAAAAGCATTCCAAGTCCTAAAGACATGCAGAACAGCCTCTTTTGTTTATTACCATCTTATACTCCACGTTTATTCCCCCAAACATAAGTGTGCAGCTGAGGAAGAACACGCACCCGGTTCAGTGTGTCGCGCTCCATTACCTTCTCAATCAGCCACTCATATCTTCCTATAAGATCTGATACCAATCGTTCGTTGTTTTCTTCCTGAACCTGATCGTTGCCTGTCTGCACGTAAAAAGCAACATTCGGATAACGATGATGGAGTTTTTCAGCAAACTCCAAATCCCCCTCATCAAAAATAACCACTTTTAAGGAATAAGCTGATTTAGGACGGTTTTGCAACCGCTCTAAAATATCATCTAAAACATGTAAATTCGGCTTCATTTTAGAACTTGGGGGTTTTGGGGAGATCGTTAAGTCATCAATCTCCAAAAACCATTCCTGCCATATGCTCCCCTGCGTTTCAAGTGCAACTTCCACCTGCTGGTTATGAAGCGCTTCTACAAGTGCTCCAAGGTTCTTTAAAAGTGCAGGATTTCCGCCTGAGATCGTTACATGGGAAAAAGAAGCTCCTCCGGTATGACGCAGCTCATTTACGATATCCTCTGCTGTCATCTGGCGTATGTCTTCTTTAGCCGATCCATCCCAAGTAAAAGCTGAATCACACCAGGCACAGCTGTAATCACAGCCTGCAGTTCGGACAAACATGGTCTTCTGTCCAATGACCATGCCTTCTCCCTGCACAGTAGGACCGAATATTTCCAGCACAGGAAATTTCTTTTCCTTTACTTGCTGCATTATAAAAGACCTCCTGACTTAGGTCTATAAATAACATAGCTTGTTGGTGTCTCACGAAGAAACACCTGAAGGCATTGAGGTTTATTTATAGTCGTATTTAGATATTCCTGAATGACCTCATACATAATACGGGCCACTACTTCTGTCGTTGGAAATCTCGTTTCATCTTTATCAGAGAAAAGCTCATCCTCATTTAAGATTCCATGATCAAAACGGTCATGGAGCAATTCTTTTATTGTCTTAAAATTCACTAAAAAACCGGACTCATCCAATTGATCTCCTGCAATGGTGATATTTGCAAAATACGTATGTCCATGTATGTTTTGGCATTTTCCAGCCGCTTCATGGGGAACATAATGCGCAGCTGCAAATTGAAAATCCTTATTTAATTCATAGGAAAATTCATGTGAAGGGGAAGGGTAAATTTGCTGAATCAAATTTTCTCCTCCTTTCTGTTTAAATAGTTCACCATCCCCTGATTGCGCAAAAGGCAAGCAGGGCATTCCCGGCATCCCTCTCCCTGGACGCCGTTATAACATGTCAATGTGCGATCACGCACATATTCTAATGCATCCAGATGGTCTGCCAGTTCCCATGTCTGCTCTTTATTCAGCCACATGAGAGGGGTATGAATGACAAAGTCTTCACTCATGGATAAATTAATGGTGACATTCAATGATTTGATAAAAATATCCCTGCAGTCAGGATATCCGCTAAAGTCGGTTTCACACACACCGGTCACAAGATGCCTTGCACCAATCTGCTTTGCCAAAACAGCTGCAAAGGACATAAAAAGCAAGTTTCTTCCGGGAACAAAGGTAGAAGGCAGCTCACCTTCATCATGTTCTATTTTTTGATCTTTCCTGGTCAGGGCAGATGGAGCAAGTTGATTGAGCAGACTCATATCTAACACATGATGTCTTACTCCAAGGTCATTTGCAATGGATTTTGCAACCTCAATTTCCTGATAATGACGCTGGCCGTATTCAAACGTTACTGCCTCTACTTCTTCAAAGTTAGCCTTAGCCCAAAACAAGCATGTGGTGCTATCCTGTCCGCCGCTGAAAACAACTAGCGCTTTACGGTTTTTATTCATAAAAAATCTCCTTTTCTCTTTACGATTGCGGTAACCGTCTGAAAGAAGAAGGAGTTCACGAGTTGCACATAGTACTATAAAACACACCAAAAGAAAATGTTCTATAGTCCCTAGTTTTTTATAGAGGGATGGTCGCGAACCTCTTCTTAATCCAATTCTATCTATCCGAGTATAGCATAGGTACGTACCTTTGTGTATTTTGGACTGAATACTGCTATTACAAACAAAAACAGCCACCCAACTCAGGGTAGCTGCCGCAAATTAAAATTTTCGTGGATTTGGAATAACTTCCAGCACTCGTGTTCCTTCTTCCATATTGCTTCCGCAGATCGGACAGGTTGGAGAACCTTCGCCATGACTTGAAAAATTGGCTCTCATCCAGCCTTTGCACTCATCGGATGAACATTCCCAGACTGCAGTTTCTTCTTTAACAACCTCTTCTGTTGGTTTACGTTGAAACATTTATAAGTCTCCCTTCACGAACCTTAGTCCAAACCACCTGAAAATCAATTAAAAAAAATAATCACCCAATGATAAAGCTTTTCAAGTTCGCTTTATCTCCAAGTGAAAGTCGCATTTATATACAAACATTGTCTTACTACATTTTACTTTAAACAGTTCGAGATGTCAAATTAGGTGGAGTTTAAATAAAAGAGGATCTGCTTTTTTGGTAAGCAGATCCTCTTCTTACACGATTATGAGCTTTTATTCTGGGGATCTTGATCCTGCTGATCTTCATTAAAATAATTCACAGAGGTTTGGGCTCCTTCTGCCATCATTTTTTCGTCCTCCAGGTTGTAATCCGTGCTTTTGTTTTCACTGTCGTTCATCGATTGTTTAGCCTGATCTACCAGGTTCATGATTTTTCCTTTAGTTTCATTAAAAGCAACTGTCGCTTTATCACGGTTATCCTTGTTTTTAAAGTAAGCATAACCTGCAGCTCCCAGTCCCAATAGTGCAAAACGTTTAAGTGCCATTTTATATTCCTCCTAATTTGTTCGTAGTTTATAGCTTCCCTTCTGACGAGTATTTTAAACCGGTTATTCTTGTATTCGAGTTGCTACTAAGTTTTTTGCTATGTTTAGGGCAGTTCTTCATGGGAATATATAGAATAAAGGAGGGGTATAGATGTCAAAAGATAAAAAAGACCGTACATCAAATAAATATCAACAGCCTGACCGGATAGATAGCGAGGAAGAAAGCCTGCTGGATAAATTCGAGGATGAACAAATGACAGACCCTATTCCAGTAGAGGATTTAAAGCAGGATTTAAAGTATGAAAAAAAGAAAACAGAAACACAGAAGTCGTCTTCATCTGAGAAAATGAACCCTTCGAAGTAGCATGTGAACTGCATATTTTTGTGTATTTATGATAAAATACAGGAGAATAGCTCCTACTTCATGGAGGTGGAAATGATGGACCGAATTGAACATGAAGATCTACCCTACAAAAATGATCATATAACAAAAGCAGGTCATGTCAAGGCACATCAGCTTCTGGAATCTGGTTTGAAGGAAGATGAAGTTCAGGAATTATCCGAGCACCGCGAGGATGGCTGGGAGTTTGTAGACGAATCTTAATAGGTAAATAATAAATCCCCCGGAAATGTTTCCGGGGGATTTTCATATGGAGAATCTTTAGTTTGTTACAAACTTTCCTCCATTTATATGGATCGTTTGTCCTGTCATATAGCTGGAATCATCTGAGCCTAATAATACATAAACAGGAGCAAGCTCTGCCGGCTGACCTGGTCTTTCCATTGGGGTATCAGTGCCGAACTCCTCCACCTTATCAGAACTAAAGGTTGATGGGATCAGCGGCGTCCAGATAGGACCCGGTGCAACCGAATTTACGCGTATTTTCCGGCTGATCAATGATTTTGAAAGCGAACGTGTGAATGTGGCTATCGCTCCCTTTGTACATGAATAGTCAATTAATGTTTCATTGCCTGCATAAGCAGTGACCGATCCGGTATTGATAATGGCGCTTCCTTCTTTTAAGTGCGGCAGTGCTGCTTTTACCAGATGGAACATTGAAAAAATATTCGTTCGGAAGGTTTTTTCCAGCTGTTCTGTAGAGATTTCTTCAATTGATGCCTGCGGGTGCTGCTCTGCTGCATTATTAACAAGAATATGAAGAGCACCGAGCTCACTAACCGTATTTTCTACTGCCAGCTTGCAAAATTCTTCATTCCCTACATCACCTGCCAATAAGAGACATTTCCCACCATATTGCTGGATTTCTTCCTTTGTTTCCTTCGCATCATCATGTTCATCTAAATAAACAATGGCAACATCTGCTCCTTCTTTTGCATAAGCAATAGCAGCTGCTTTTCCAATCCCGCTGTCAGCTCCTGTTATTAACGCCACTTTTCCTGCCAGTTTGTTTGACCCTTTATAGTCTGGATCATTATGAATTGGTTCAGGATTCATCGAGTCCGTTTCACCTGGTTGTTTATTTTGATGCTGTGCGGGCTGTCCGCCTTTCTGCTGCTGATCGAATTCCATTAGTAATCTCTCCTTTTTTCTTTTTATCTTTTCGTCTCCTTAGTGCAAGAAAAACTAAATAAATACTAAAGCACAGAGTTAACCATACAATGCCAAGAGCAAATCCTCCGACAATATCAGAAGGGTAATGTACTCCTAAATAAACTCTTGAAAGTCCAATGAAAAATATGATGATGGATAAAATGAACGAAAGTATAGTTCCTTTCCACAGCTTGTCCAGCAACAGGATGAGAACAATAGCCAAAGAGCCGTAAAAAATAAGACCGCTCATGGCATGTCCGCTTGGAAAGCTGTAGCCACCTTGTTCAATTAACACTTCATATGCGGGTCTGTCACGGGAAAATAGTGCCTTCATCCCCCAGTTTAGTCCTCCGCCCGTTAAATTGACTGCGCCTATAAATATTGCTAAAGCAAATCGTTTAAGCAACACCAGAATTGTCATTAAAAGAACAGTAAAGACAAATAGCGTTCCGGCATTTCCTAAAAACGTTATATATGTAGCAATCTGCGTTACAGTGGGAGAAATGGACTGCTGGACTGCTGAAATTACAGCGTCATCAAATACATAAATTTCTTTTTCTATAAGCTCATCAGCTATTTCAACGAATAAAAGAAGCCCAAGGACAATTACGCCGACCGGGATCGTTACTTTTAATCCTTTTGCTAGCTGGTTTCTAGACCATTTCACTTCCCACCTCCTAAAATCAAGCGACGTCTTGATTACTAAGTCTTTCCCTTTTTTCCCATAAAAAAAACCACCTATTTACAGGTGGCTGTAAGTTCGTTTAATTAAATTTACACTTTCTTAGCAGATAGGCTGCATTATACATTTTCTTTTAGGTAGACAGGGGAGACAACCGCTCCTGTGAAATCAATCGCTGTTATCAGGCATTCATAATCTGAGAATGATGCCTTTAATTCTGCTGAAATGGTAGAAAGTAAGTCTTTTTGTGAAAACAGGATAATTGAAGGTCCTGCTCCGCTGATGGCAGTGCCGTATGCACCAAGCGTCAAAGCTTTATCCCTTATTTCTTTAAAAAAGTTAATCCATTTTTCACGGTAGGGCTCATGAAATTCATCCAAACGCATCATTCTTCCGGCTAGGCTCCAATCATTTTGCGCAAGTGCAGCAATCATAACATTGCTTGCTGAGCTTGATGCCACAGCTGCGTGCCTTGAATAATCCTTAGGAATAGAACCTCTTGAAAAAGAGGTCATTAGCTCAAATGAAGGAACAAGAATCGCTACGCCAACCTGAGCAGGCGCTAGTTTAATCGAATCCACTTCGTATTGATTGAAGCGGCTGATGGAAAGCCCTCCGGTTAAAGCGGCTGCTACATTGTCAGGGTGCCCCTCTATTTGAGCTGCTATATTAATTTTTTCTTCTTCCGTTAATGAAAGCTTCATCAGCTGATCTGCTGCCATAATGCCTGTTACAATCGCAGCAGCACTGCTGCCAAGTCCCCGCGAAAGCGGAATATGGGATTTAACAGTTAAACGAGCCTTTGGAGCCGTTCGATTATAAAGCTTTTCTATTTTTCTTATAGTTGACATAATTAAATTATTATCATCAACCGGCAATTCATCATGAGAAAGATCCTCATATTCAATCGTCCATTGGGATGAGGGAATGACAATTGTGCTTTGATAAATCTCCAAAGCAAGCCCAACCGAGTCAAATCCCGGTCCTAAATTAGCTGAAGTTGCTGGAACCCGGACTTGAAAAGGAGCAAATGTCATTGCGTTACCCCTCCCTTAAGTTCAGTTCTCAGTTCATGAATATTGGCTTTTATTTTCACAGGCTCCATATTCGTAGTATTTATTGCCGTTTCAGGATCCTTTAGCCCGTTTCCTGTGAGCACAGCTACAACTGTACTGCCCTTTTCAATAAGGCCGGCTTCTATTCTTTTTTTCAGTCCTGCAATTGGTGCGCAGGATGCTGGTTCTGCAAATATTCCTTCTCTTTTTGCAATCAGCTGGTAAGCCTCTAAGATTTCTTCATCCGACACGGCTAAAATATCACCTGAAGATTCTTCTAACGCTTCAAGCGCCAGCTTCCAGCTTGCAGGGTGCCCGATACGGATAGCTGTAGCAACTGTTTCCGGGTTTTCCACTATTTTATTCTGAACAATTGGGGAAGCACCCTCTGCCTGTACACCTAAAAGCTTAGGCAGGTCACCGCCATTTTTATTTTGATTTTCAGTGAATCCTTTCCAATAAGCAGAAATATTCCCTGCATTTCCGACCGGGAGCGCCAGGATGTCCGGTGTTTTGCCAAGCTGTTTGACGACCTCCAAAGCAGCTGTCTTTTGTCCCTCAAGACGGTACGGGTTAACTGAATTAACGAGTGTAATATCTTCTTCTTCGCTAATTCGTCTTACTAGTGTCAGCGCATCATCAAAATTACCTTCAATAGCAACGATATCTGCTCCGTACATTCTTGCCTGGGCCAGCTTGCCCAATGCAATTCTGCCATCTGGAATCACCACAATGGTGCGAAGCCCCGCTCTTGCCCCGTACGCGGCAGCAGAAGCGGAGGTATTGCCTGTTGATGCACAGATGATGGCTTTACTGCCCTCTTCTTTTGCCTTAGCTACAGCCATTACCATGCCTCTGTCTTTAAACGAACCGGTAGGATTTGCCCCTTCCAGTTTTACATGGAGGTCAATCCCCCATTCATTGGATAAGTGAATTAATGGAATAAGAGGGGTATCGCCTTCTAATAGACTGACATCAGGCGTCGCTGGGCTTACTGGAAGCCACTCTTTAAATTCTTCGATTAATCCTTTCCATCTCATGATTTAGTCCCTCCTTCCACACGGTACTGGCTAATAATTTCTTTAACCGAATTTGATGCAGTTAATTCATCGATGATCGCTTTATGATTTTTTCTTGAAATGGAATGCGTGATTAAAATAACTTCTGCTTCCTCAGGTTTTTCCCCCGGTCTTTGAATAATAGAACCAAGGCTTGCATGATGTCTGCTGTAAATTGACGTCAGCTCAGAGAATACGCCAATTTCATCCTTCACCAATAGCCGGTGGAAAAATTGAGCATGCTGCTCTTCTTCTCCTTTGATCAGGCGGGTATTCATCGGATCATGGCTTCTCATGCCGCCAACACCTAGAAGTAAATTTCTGCATGCTGCTAAAATATCTGAGACGACGGAAGTGGCTGTTGGCATTGATCCGGCACCAGGACCGTAAAACATGGTTTCTCCGACTGCATCACCGTAAATATAGACCGCATTGTATTCATTTCGCACTGCAGCGAGCGGATGAGATGAAGTCAGGAAAACCGGTTCAACCGATACATCGACGCCTTCAGCATCTCTTTCTGCAAATCCAAGCATCTTAACGCTGTAGCCGAATTGCTCAGCAAGCTGCAGGTCTTCTGTTGTGATGCTTGTCATCCCAGTAACAGCAACATCTTCAAGATGCACTTCCATCGAAAATGCAAGTGTAGCTAAAATGGCCATCTTTCTTGCTGCATCAAGTCCTTCTACATCTGAAGTAGGGTCACTTTCAGCAAAGCCGAGTGCCTGCGCCTTTGAAAGTGCTTCTTCATAGGACCAATTTTCTTCCTTCATCTTTGTCAGGATATAATTAGTCGTTCCATTCACAATCCCCATAATACCGGAAATTCTGTCAGAAGCCAGGCCGTCTTCAAGCGTGCGGATAATTGGAATCCCTCCCGCTACACTTGCTTCATAATACAAATCACAGCCATTTTCATGAGCCAGGTGTAATAGAGAATGACCATGCAAAGCCATTAAATCTTTATTGGCAGTAATAACAGGCTTCCGTGCTCTGAGTGCCTTTTCAATGGCATCTCTCGCTTCTTCAATCCCGCCCATCACTTCAACGATTACATCGATGGATGGATCGTTTATAACGTCATGAACATTTGTACACAGAAGGCTTGAATCAACATGTGTACCACGTTCTTTATCCAGGTCGCGGACAACAATTTTTCCTATATTCACTTTCACTCCTAATCGTTGAGTGAGTTCTTTTTCATTATCACGGATCATCGTAGCAACACCGCTGCCAACTGTACCGAATCCAAGCATTCCAATTGTAAGATCTTTGTTATTTGTCATAGGGCACCTGCTTCCACCTTGCGCATGTACTTATACGAAGGACATTTGTATTTTATATACGGACAATTATAACGATTGCCACGGGCTGTGACAACCCGAAAATCATAACTTTTCATATTTTCCTAGCTTTCATTTTTTTGAAATCGCTTGCAGTATGCTGTTCTTATCAGGATTTATCTTGATGGTGAAAAGCTATCATTGAAAGAATGGGTGCATTTTGTGTGAAATCGATTTTGCGGATGACTTCTTTTTTTGTACCATTATCCAAAACGAGCAGATACCTCTTTTCATCTTGCTCTTCATAACCGATTCCAGTTACCCAATGGTACCTGTACCGGTAATGCGTTGAAAACCATTTAAATGAAAACCATTGATCAAATTTAATTCCTACCGGCCTCCCATGATCAATTTCCTTCCGATACTCACTCCACATTCTTTTAGAGGGAATTTTTGATGGAGTCCCATACACCGATAAGGATCTGATCATTTTTTTAGCAGAAAGCCCAAGCCAGTTGGCTTTTGATTCCTTATACCACTTCCTTAGCCATTTAGAATGCTGCTCTTTTGATGGGCGATAATAGTTTATGATTGTAGCCATTGTAGCCGGACCGCAAGCAGATTTTCTTCCTCTTCCTGAAAGCTCTGCTTCATACTGGTTAAACCCCTGTACATGCCGGATGATATTTCTTGAACTCAAAAGATCCCCCCTTCCTAAAAGAAAGTAGAATCCACAATAATAATGTGGGAAAATAAAGAAAGTTAATCAGAAAGGTGTGCAATATATTGGTCAAAGCGATTAATTTTTTCGGTACAGCAGGCTTAATTGCCCTGTTAAATTTTGTTTTAATGGTTCTCTTTAATACAGCATTCATTGAAATGTCAGTTCTTGCGGGCCTTATCGCTATTGTGTTTATACGTCTTTTTACATCACCAAGCAACTACGCTAAGGTGAACAGGCCGATATCGATCAGTAGAACAGAAACCGTTCAGTTTGACGAACAAAAAGTATATGCTTATCCCGCCCTCATTCTGTATGCAAGCTTTTTTTACACACTTTTATTTTTGATTCTCACTATCGTAACATATTATGACTATTTTTAGTGAGTATTCAGATATTTCACAGACTCTTCTATTTTCATAAAATAGAAGAGTTTTTTTACAGTTTAATAGAAAGGTCCAAAAGGGTATGGTGAGACATTAGGTATTAAGGAAGGAGCAGGTAAAATGAGCAAAAAAAACAGAATACGAAAAGGCAGACTGCTGGCTCTCTCGAGTAAAAAGAACTCCGTCTCAACCCAAACAGATCAGCAGGACAAAAAAATGAACCCTTTGCCTTTTAAAGGGTCTCTTAAGGAGTCACATGAAAAAATCATGTTGATTCTTACAGGCAAACAAGACGCTGAAATTAGAACATCTGCTGAGGATTATATTCATGCGGTGACAAAAACTAAGGTATTACGGTTTAAGGATGATGTCGAGTTTCTTTTTGATGAAAAGAATAAACTGATTCATTTCAGATCTGAATCAAGGCTTGGCAGCTATGACTTTGGAGTAAATCGAAAAAGAATGGAAAAAATAGCAGAATTTTATTTGGGGGCGGATTGAATGGAACATTATCAGGTAGTCGTAATAGGGGGAGGCTCTGCAGGCATGACAGCAGCTGCTGGATGTGCAAGTCTTGGGGCAAAAACAGCCTTAATTGAAAAAAAGAGCAGCTTGGGCGGTGATTGTCTTTATTATGGCTGTGTTCCTTCTAAAGCATTAATAGATGCTGCTGACAAAGTACATACCGTTAAGCAGGCTTCTGCTCAGTTTGGCTATTCATTATCCGGTGAAGTAGATTTTGAATCGGTAAAAGAGCATATAAAATCTGCTCAGGATCGTATTCAAAAGCTGGATAATACACAGCGTTTTATTGACCTTGGGGCGGATGTTTATTTTGGAAAGGCTTCTTTCCTTTCGCCGCATGAAATTCAAATCGGAGATCATGATGTTATAACTGCAGAGAAAATCATTATTGCTACAGGTTCTTCTCCAGTGATCCCTGCTATTAAAGGGATTGAAGAAGTTCCTTTTGTAACGAATGAAAGTATTTTTGATCTTGATGCACTGCCTTCTGAACTGGGCATTATCGGAGGCGGGACTGTCGGCATGGAAATGGCCCAGGCATTTTCGAAGCTTGGCAGTAATGTGACAGTGTTTGAACATTCCGATCAGCTTTTTACGAAAGAGGATAAGGATATTTCAACCTTTATGTACAATGTGTTGAAGGACGAATTATCAATTCGTTTTAATGCAAAGGTTACAGAAGCCCAAAATAATAACGGAAAAATTATTATTACACTTGATAATGGCGAATCTGTCACTGTTGATACTCTTCTAATTTCCGCAGGAAGAAAGCCCAATCTTGATTCTTTACAGCTGGCAAAAGCGGGTGTTGCAATGAAAAATGGTTTTGTAGAAGCAGACTCCTCCTTCCGTTCCTCTCAGCCGCATATTTTTGCTGTAGGAGATGTGATTGAAACACTGCCTTTCACCCATGCTGCAGGCGAAGAAGCTAAAACAGTCGTTACAAATGCTTTATTTGGTACAAAGCGTTCAGTCGACCATCACTTTACTCCTTGGGTAACTTTTACGGACCCGGAACTATTTCATGTTGGAAGAACGGAACAGCAGCTTAAAGAATCAGGCGCATCATACAAAGTATTCAGAGCACATCTCGACGAAGTCGACCGGTTCATAACCGCTCATTCTTCAAGGGGCTTTGTGAAAATTTTAACGGATAAAAAAGGGTATATCCTTGGAGCGCATGCTGCAGGGAAGGAAGCAGGTGAATGGATGCATGTAGTGGTGTTTGCGATGAAGAATAAGAAGAAAATATCCAGTTTGTCGCAAACGGTCTATGCATATCCGACAAAAGCGGGCGCTATACAAAAAGCTGCTGATCTTTACTGGAGAGAAAAGCTGTTTGAAGGTCCACTTCCAAAGCTGACCAAAAAATTCTTTGATTTAAAATATACGCTATCATTAATGAAAAAAGGAGCTTCATTTGAATATGAGGAGAAGCTCCATAAAAATCATTAAACAAAAAAGACAGCTGCACTGCAGCTGTCTTTTTTTTATCGAATCTGTCCATTGCCGTTCATTACATATTTAATCGTTGTAAGTGCAGGCAGACCCATTGGTCCTCTGGCATGCAGCTTTTGAGTTGAGATGCCAATTTCAGCACCAAAGCCCAATGCGCTGCCATCAGTAAAGCGTGTAGAAGCATTATGATAAATAGCTGCAGCATCCACAAGACCTTTAAAACGCTTTGCTGCTTCGCTGTTTTCAGTCACAATTGCTTCAGAATGCTTTGTTCCGTAAGTGTCAATATGGTCAATCGCCTGATCAATATGATCGACAATCTTAAAGGCTGTATCTAGACTTAAAAACTCATTAGCCCAGTGTTCTTCCTGTGCAGGAAACGCCCCAGGAATTCTATCTACTGCTTTTTCATCCCCGTAGATGCCAATCTTCGCCTGCTTCAGAGCTGTAACGAGCTTGTCCTCATGCTGATTTAAAAATTCCTCATGCACGATCAGTGTCTCAGCAGCGTTACACACTGCAGGGCGGTCAGTTTTAGCATTTAAAAAGATATTAATTGCTTTCTCTGGATCTGCATCCTTATCGATATAAATATGGCAGTTTCCAACACCTGTCTCAAGCACCGGCACCGTGGCATTGTTAACAACGGCTTGAATAAGCTTTCCTCCGCCGCGCGGAATAAGCACATCAATATGCTCTTTCATGGTGAAAAGCTGTTCTGTTGCAGCGCGGTCTGTGCTGTCAATAAATTGCACTGCATCGGGTGAAATTTTAGTTGAAGCCAAAGCTTCCTTCATTACACCGACAATTGCACGGTTTGAATGAATAGCAGTCGAACCGCCTTTTAACACGATGGCATTTCCTGATTTCAACGCAAGACCCGTAGCATCGGCCGTTACATTTGGCCGCGCTTCATAAATCATGCCGATAACACCTAATGGAACCCTGATTGTTTGAACTTCAAGTCCGTTTACAAGCGTCCACTCGGACACAATTTCTCCTGAAGGATCATCTAATTTCGCTACCTGACGCAGTCCTTCAGCAAATTCTTTTACACGCTTTTCATCAAGCGAAAGACGGTCCATATAGGCATCATCAAAGCCCTTTTCGCGGCCGTTTTCAAGATCTTTTCCGTTTGCTTCAAGAATGGAGTTTGTATTCTCCTCAAGAGCAGAAGCAATAGTATAGAGTGCGTCATTTTTTTCTTCGGTTGAGAGCAGTCCAAGCTCCTTGGACGCTTTTTGAGCTAATTGAGCTTGTGCTTTAACATTTACAGGTTCAATAGTAGTTGACATCATCTCACTCCTAGAAAGGTTTTTAAGCTTGTTTCTTCAATTGACTTGAGCTTTATACTCCGATTGGAATTGCTACCTCCAGCTCACACACAAACGATTCATTTAACATAGCAGCCTTGGCATCCTCCTGGTTTGTTTCCTGTTTCATTTGGAATTCTTCAAGATCTTTAGAGGAATAATTTACAACGCCTAGCCCTAATTTTTCATTGTTCAAGTCCATGATTCGTACAACGGACCCTTTTTTGAAATAGCCGTTAATTTGATAAATCTGGCTTGGAAGCAGATTTCCTTTTTCATTAATAATGGTTTCTTTTGCATCGTCCTGAATTAAAATTTCCCCTTCAGGACCTGAGTTAAACGCGATCCACTGTCTGTAATGATCAAGATTTAGTTCAGGCTCTTTTACATCAAAATATGTCCCTCTTGCTTCCTCATTAACAGCATCCACCAGAATTTGCGGTACACCTGCTTTTCCAAGAAATGAAGGAATTCCTGATGCCATAGAGATTTTGAACGCATCTATTTTTGATCTCATTCCGCCAGTACCGACAGAAGAGCCGGGTTCACCAGCCATATCTTCAATCTCAGGTGTAATTTCTGAAACTTCTTTTAACAATGAAGCAGATGGATCTTTTCTTGGATCTGCATTGTACAATCCATCTATATCAGAAAGAATAATAAGCTGATCTGACGCAACCAGGCCTGCTACCTTTGCAGACAAAGTATCGTTGTCCCCAAAACGGAGACGGTCAGTAGTCACGGTATCATTTTCATTTACAATTGGTACAATTCCTCTTTCAAGAAGAACATTTATCGTATTTCTGACGTTGTTGTATCTTGTTTCATCGGAAAAATCGCTTCTTGTAATTAAAATTTGGGAAGCAGCATATCCGTGAGAAGAAAACAGCTCAGAATACGTTTCAATTAAACGCCCCTGGCCTACAGCTGCTGCTGCCTGTTTTTCCGGCAATGAACTTGGTCTGTTTACAAAGCCCAATGTCCGGTAACCTGCAGCAACCGCTCCTGAGGATACAAGAACAACTTCATGTCCCTGATCTTTCAGCTCAGCCACCTGGTCGGTTAAACTTTGAATTTTTCTTCTGCTGATATCTCCTGATAG
Organism: Jeotgalibacillus proteolyticus; assembly: GCF_002926065.1. Lineage (GTDB taxonomy): Bacteria > Bacillota > Bacilli > Bacillales > Jeotgalibacillaceae > Jeotgalibacillus > Jeotgalibacillus proteolyticus. The sequence continues at coordinate 82,154 of NZ_PREZ01000001.1, forward strand.
GCTAGTTAAAGAACTGCTTCCAATTTTAATGACGATTCTTTTTTGATTATCCGATGTCATACTATCACTCCTAGTTATAGATTAGCTTTCATTAATCAAATCTCTTTTTACAGTAAATAAATTTTTTATAAGTGCTGTTTTAATATGCAACAGGTGTGCGCTGAAGTTCTTCTGATATTTCTTTCGAACGGTTCATTGCTCCTTCGATCGCAGCTTTTATGGCTTCTCCTCCGCCGTTATCTGCCAGTGCTTCAAGCCCTGCAGCAGTTGTTCCATTTGGAGAAGTTACATTATGACGAAGCTCCGCTGGCGTTTCTTCCCGCTCGATAATCATTTTGGCAGCGCCGAGAATCGTTTGTGCCCCGATTTCTCTCGCTTGCGATACATCCATGCCATGGTCGAAAGCTGTTTTTTCAATATGCTCCATTAAATAATAGAAGTAAGCTGGACCGCTGCCTGCAATTCCTGTAAATAAATCCATTTGATCTTCCTCGATCAGATAAACCTCACCGATGCAGGCTAATAGGCTTTTAGCAAGCTTTATATTTTTCATCGTGACCTGTTCTCCCGGTGCAAGAGCTGTAGCAGATTCACGCAGCATGCTTGATGTATTCGGCATGACGCGGACGACCTGCTGGCCTTCATTTAAATGCTCCTGCATAAAATCAGTTGAAATACCCGCAAGAACGCTCATGACTACCTGGTCTTTATTAATCTCATCCTTGATCGAACGTAATGAAGCCTCAGCATCTTTTGGCTTCATCGCGAGAAAAATAAAATCGTAGGAAGACAGTTGAACCTTGTCACGTCTAATTCCCTGAACTCCATATAAATTGTGAAGCTCCAGCAGTCGATCTTCATTACTTTTATTTGTCACAGTAATTTGATGCGGCTCAAGCATTCCTGTCTGGACAATTCCTGAAACCATTGCCTCAGCCATATTACCTGCTCCGATAAATGCTACTCTTAGATTCGTTGACATTGTTACACCATCTCCCTTTGCAAATGTGTTCGGTCTTTTGTTCGCTCAATTTTTATCACGCTAAATATCGTACCATTTGTAGTTATTTCATCAAGGGTAAATGGGGAGGTAGTGAGTTAGAGAGTGTTATTTAAAGTGAAAGCGTTAACACAGGGGTTTAATTTCTTAAAATGCGATATTTTACGGTTATAGGACTTGTGAGTGTGATATATGAGGAAATTTGATCTTGCATATATTTTCTAAATACCGCCATGTAAGGCTTTTTCATCTAAAGACATAAAAAAGAAGACGGCTTAGCCGTCCTCAGAAAGAGTTAAATTAAATTTTTCTTTAAGATCCTTAATCATTTTTTCATGGTAGCTGTCAGATACAACCCCGTAGGATCCCCTAATAATCTCTGTTGCGTAATGAAGGGGCGGTGCACTTTCCTCAACGGGATCATTTACGATAAAGGTCATACATTTCTCATACACTTTATCTTTAACCTTCAAATCAACAAATGCCGGACGATAATGTCCAATCTCTACTCCCTCACGTAAAAAGAGATAATCAACCGCCTCTTTACCTACTCGGTACACAACTCCTTCACCGCTGTTACCTGTTTCTATAAGATTGGCTCTTCCTCCATCTTCGACAGATAGTGAATAATTCATTTCTAAGCGGTCAACGACTCCTCCTCCGATCCGGTCAGCAAATAGATGATCGACCTGCGCCAGTTTAAATCGTGCGTTATCCATACAGGAGCCATAAGCAAAATAATAATGCTCCTCCCGATCAAGCTCCAGGTGAACGATCCAGTCCCCATAGGTTAAAGGAGATAAGCCATCTGTAATTTCTTTTGTCTGAACAAAGGCAGCTGCTGTAACGCTGCCAAGATGATCAGTATACACAGAGAGGGCAGCTTCAGAAAACTTCTCCTTCCGCAAAGAAAGCATATTTCTAATTTTATCGTGTGTGTTTTCTGAAACATCATATAATTCCCCGTAGACCCGTTTTTTTCCTTCATTTATAAAGTACGGGTATCCTTTGCCTGAGTCATAAATAGTTCCGAGCGTCCATGCCTGGGACGCCTTTAGTTCTTCTTTTTCAAGCAGTGCATGATGCGTTCCATATTTCCTGAGGGTGCCATAAACAAAAATATACATTCATTACCTTTCCTTTCGATTAACTATGAATTCAGCCATTTAAAGCATTATGTAACTGAAAATTTTAACATGTCTTCTGACTGCTTCAGCCCTGAATAAAAAAACCACCAATTTTCGTGCATGTAATTTTTTCTTTTTTATCCTCTGATTACCGATTAAAAAAAGACAGCGTACAGATGTTCGTGCTATAGTTTAACTGGTGATGAAAATGAAACTAATCAGATGGACATACGCTGGCAGAGGTAGAATCAGAGCTTATTTTGACCTTTTCCCTGCTTCAACAGTAGTCCTTTCTAAAATCCGCACCTTTTATTTTGTCAGACAAGTTCAATGGAACGAACGTGACCCTGTGGTGGCAAAAAAGCACCTCCAGGAAATGGAGTACCTTATTAATGAAGAACTTGATACAATTGAAGCATATAAGAAAAGGCGAAGCAGTACGTAAAAACACAACTAATGTAAACCCTAATAAAAGACGGGATAAAAATCAATGGTTATGTTTTCTTCCATTATAGAAAGGGCTTGAAAAAATATGAGTAAAAGCTTACAAAAAGCAGGTAAAATAGGACTGGCTATTTGTTTCCTGTCGCTCCCACTATCCAGCGCAAACTCAGTAAAGGCTGAAATAACCACCCCTCAGGTATACATGGCACTCGGTGATTCAATTGCAGCAGGCGCCACACCATATAACGAATTAGATGCAGGGTACACGGATATTATCGCTGCTAAGCTTTCAGAGCAGGGATTATTAGCAGCATTTTCAAAGGATTTTGCTGTTCCGGGATTTGCAGCAGATAATATCCTGGACCTGCTTGATGAAAAAGAAGTGCGCAATGGCATTGAACAGGCTACATTAATAACCCTTTCAGCGGGTGCGAATAATGTTCTTGGCCTTGTTCAGCAGGATCCAGGTGGAAGAACCGTTCAATTCAACCAGATGACCGCTAATTTCATCTTAAATCAGATGAGAATCCAATATGGAGAGCTGTTGGATGAAATTCAAATGATTAATCCTACCGCCGAAATTTATGCAGTCGGATACTACTTCCCTTATCCAAACGTTCTTGAAACGCAGCAGCAGGGTGTGAGAAAAATGCTGTCACTTGTAAATGAAATCATTCAAAATGAAGCCGAAAACAGAGACATAACATTCATTGATGTAGCTGAACAGTTTGACGAGAATGGTCTTCAATATGTTCCAAACCCGACAGATGTCCACCCGAATCAGCTGGGCTATCTATCAATGGCAAATTCGTTTTTTGATCAGGTGACTCCCGGAATTCAGGCAACTGAAGGGGACATCCCTCCAAACCCGGGAATGTCTCCTTTCCTTGAGGAGCTTATGAATGAGTCAGGAATGACGATGGATGAGCCCGATGTGGAAGCAGGGAATGAAGCTGTCGTTCCTGATGAAGAAAGCACTCCAGAAGACAGTTTGCAGGAGGAAGATACTGCCCCTGATGAAGTAGAAGACTTTGAAGGAGCAGCTCTAGGGCCGAAGCCAGCACCTTCCCTGGTTAATTACAGCTTTCTCTTAGGGTAAAAGGAGAGAAAATGGAACATGTTATGGGGTTGTTTGAGGAACCGTTTGATTCAATGAAGAATGGCAGAAAAAAGGTGGAAGTAAGACTATTCGATGAAAAAAGAAGAAAGATTAAGATCGGGGATACCATTTATTTTATCAAAGTACCCGAACAAAAAACTTCGTTAACAAGAGTCGTCACAGGCATAAAAAAGTATGCGACTTTTCGGGAATTATATGAAGAGATTCCTGCCAGTCTTATGGATGCAGCTGACCGCACAATCGATCAAATGATGGAAAGAACGTATAAAATTTATTCCCCCAAACAGGAAAAGAAAATGGGTGTAGTAGCCATTACGTTAAAGGCTAAATAAAAGCGTTAATGAACTAGAAAAAAGGACCTCACAAGTTAGGCATGCCTAATTTGTGAGGTCCTTTCTGTATTCAAATCAATGCTGATCCCATTACTTTTCTTCCGGACCATCGTCCCAGCAGTCAGCATTCTTTAATCCGGGAATACTATTTTTGTAAAATACCGGATCTATTCCTTGATTACGCTGGCGCTGATAATCCTTCAGCACTTTAAAGGCAAGCGGGGAAAGAAGACTGATCGCAATTAAGTTAATCAGAGCCATCGTTGCCATCGATACGTCCGCAAGGTTCCAAACAACATCGAATGACTGAACTGCCCCAAAATACACCATTCCCATCACAATAATTCTGTAAATGTTTAGGTATAGCTTATTTTCTTTAATAAATTCAATATTTGTTTGACCATAATAATAGTTACCTACAATTGAACTGAACGCAAACAGGAAGATCGCAATACTGATAAAAACAGAGGCCCAGCCTCCTACATGAACAGCAATTGCATCCTGCGTCAGCTGAATTCCGTCGCTTCCGTTTAAATATTCTCCTGACATAATAATCATAAGAGCGGTAGCTGTACAGATGATTAACGTATCTACAAAGACACCAAGTGCCTGTAATAGCCCCTGTTTAGCAGGGTGTGTAACTGCTGCAGTAGCTGCTGCATTTGGTGCACTACCCATACCGGCTTCATTTGAGAATAATCCTCTTTTAATCCCATTCATAATTGCAGCACCAATACCGCCTGAAACCACTTCGGTAAATCCAAATGCATTGCTGAAAATAATCCCAAACATTTCTGGTACTACACTTAAATTTGTAATTAATATAAAAAGTGCAAGGAGGATATAAAGTACAGCCATCACTGGAACGACAGTACTTGTAACAGCTGCTACTCTGTTAACCCCGCCAAAAATAATAATTCCTGTTAAAATTACCAGCACGATTCCAACAACCGTACGATCCCAGCCAAAGGACCCTTCAAGAGCAAACGAAATCGTGTTTGATTGAACGGAATTAAAGACCAGACCAAAAGTAATGGATATAATGATTGCAAAAATAATTCCCATCCACCGGGCGTTTAATCCTTTTTCCATGTAATAAGCCGGACCGCCGCGGAAGCCGTCTTTGTCTTTTATCTTATAAACCTGGGCAAGAGTTGATTCAACAAAGCCGGAAGCAGCACCTACTAATGCAATAACCCACATCCAGAAGATAGCTCCTGGACCCCCGAGAGAAATCGCTGTCGCCACACCGGCCAGGTTTCCGGTCCCGATGCGGGAAGCAGTTGAAATAGTGAACGCTTTAAAGGGAGATATTCCCCTTCTGTCCCCAGAGGAAATAGTCGATTTTTCAGTAAGTAGCTTGAACATTTCTCCCATTCGGGTGAATTGAACAAACCCGCTTCGAATTGTAAAATACAACCCGCAGCCAATAAGAACAATAATCAGTATGTAGTCCCATAAAAAGCCGTTTAAAGCAGTAGCAATTCTATCTACCTGATCTACAAATAATAAATAACCTAACTCCAATTCAATCACTCCTATTAATAAAAAAAATGGAAGAAGAAACTTACCTTCTCCCATTCCCTAATATTTGCATATTAAACGTTTGGTGCCCCAAACTCCTGCCATGCGCTGTTAATTTTACCTGTTTCTGTTTCGTCTATAACAAAGGATCCGTTAGAATAACGGTCATTTATCCGGTAAGTAGCAGGATTTATATGGGTCCTGATTCCTTTTACACTTTCAACAATAACTTGATTGTACTCAGTTGATAAGACAAACACATTAACTACACGATGAGGATTTTTCTTCAGTTCTCTAAGCATAATCAGCCCTCTTTTTGCTCTTGAGCTGAGATCAAATTCGCTGACAGCCATTTTTTTAACTGCTCCTCTTTGCGTAACCATAAACACCTGATCGTCCTCTTTTACTTCAAGGGCGCTTACAACGGTATCATTCTCTTTCAGGTTGATTCCTTTAACTCCAGCCGCTCTTTGTCCGACTAAGCTGACATCCTCTTGGTTAAAGCGGAGCCCATACCCGCCAGCTGTAGATAAAAGCAAGTCACTTTTACCTTCTGTTAAAAGGACTTCAACGAGCTCGTCTTCTTTTTTTACATTTAATGCAACGAGTGGTCTAAGGAAACGCGAGGCGTTATACAGAGAAAACTCAGATTTTTTCACCATACCATTTTTCGTGATGAAAATTAAGTATTGATTTTCTTTGAATTCATCAACATGCATTGCCTTGATCAGCTGCTCGTCCTTGTCTAATGAAACCATGCTTGCTACATGCTGCCCTAAATCCTTCCACCTGATATCAGGCAATTGGTGAACCGGTGCATATATATAGTTTCCTTTATTCGTGAATAAAAGCAGAGCATCTGTAGTATTGGCGTCAATTTTCGCAAGAAGTCTGTCTGATTCCTTCATAGCAAAATCGAGCCCATTTGAAGCGGCATAAGAACGCTGGGAAGTACGTTTCACGTACCCTTCCTTTGTCACCGTGACAATGACGTCTTCACTGGCAATTAATACTTCCATATTAATTTTTATTTCTTCTATCTGGTCTTCGATGATTGAACGTCGGTTATCTGCATATTTTTTCTGGATGCTTTTTAGTTCCTTCTTAATAACAGCTGTAAGCTTTTTCTCACTCGCTAATATCGCCTGAAGCTCAGTAATCAGCTTATCAAGCTCTTCCGACTCTTTTTGGAGGGCGGTAATATCCGTATTAGTTAAACGGTACAGCTGCAAAGAAACAATGGCTTCTGCCTGAGGCTCAGTAAACGAAAAACGCTCCTGCAGATTTACCTTAGCATCTCTTTTATCCTTGGAGCCCCTGATTTCTGCTATAACCTCATCCAATATTGAAAGCATCTTAATTAGACCTTCGACAATATGCTGGCGTTTCTCCGCACGTTCTAGATCGTACTTCGTTCTTTTTTCCACAATTTCCTTCTGGTGATCAATGTAAGCATCAAGCAGACCCGCAAGTCCCATAAGCATCGGTCTTTTTTTATTTATAGCTACCATATTAAAATTATAGTGAACTTGCAGATCAGTATTTTTAAAAAGGAAGTTCAAAACGCCGCTTGCATCCGCTTCTTTTTTCAATTCGACAACGATGCGTAGACCGGTCCGGTCCGTCTCGTCGCGGACTTCTGCAATCCCTTCCACTTTTTTCTCTGCACGGTATTCATCCATTTTCTTTACTAAGTTTGCTTTATTAACTTCATACGGAATTTCAGTTATAACAAGCTGCTGCTTACCGCCTCGGACATCTTCAATATCCACTTTTCCCCGGATAACAATTTTCCCTTTACCTTTTTCATAAGCATTTTTGATCCCCTGAATCCCCTGAATTGTTCCGCCTGTAGGAAAATCAGGCCCTTTAATAACGGTCATAAGATCTTCAATCGTACAAGCCGGATTATCAATGCGCATGATTGTTGCGTCAATTACTTCTCCGAGATGGTGCGGCGGAATTTCTGTCGCGTAGCCGGCAGAAATTCCGGTTGATCCGTTAACCAGGAGATTTGGGTACCTTGCAGGCAGCACAGTCGGCTCTACAGAGGTATCATCAAAATTGGAAATATGCTCAACTGTTTCTTTTTCAATATCCTTTAACAGCTCTCCTGCTATAGGGGACAGCCGTGCTTCAGTATAACGCATGGCTGCAGCCGGATCACCATCCACACTGCCGTTGTTACCGTGCATTTCAACAAGCATATTCCGAACCTTCCAGTTTTGGCTCATTCTGACCATTGCCTCGTACACAGACGAATCACCGTGCGGGTGATAATTACCGATTACATTACCGACTGTCTTCGCAGACTTCCTAAATCCTTTTTCGTGTGTATTCCCTTCAAAATGCATAGCGTAGAGAATTCTTCGCTGAACCGGCTTTAATCCGTCCCGCACATCAGGTAGTGCACGTTCCTGAATAATATATTTACTGTATCTTCCGAATCTATCTCCTAATACCTCTTCTAGCGGGAGGTCCTGAAATCGTTCTGTAGCTGTCATCCCTTTTAGTCCTCCTCAGAAACCATGATCTGCTCGTTATCTAAGATGTTTTGAGCGTCTTCAAGGCCAAATGCCACATTTGCTTCGATCCATTTTCGGCGGGGCTCAACCTTGTCGCCCATCAAAGTAGTCACACGCCGTTCAGCGCGGGCGCCATCATCGATTTTCACACGAATCAAAGTCCTTGTCTCAGGATTCATCGTTGTTTCCCATAGCTGTGAAGCATTCATTTCTCCTAACCCTTTGTAACGCTGCAGCATATATCCTTTACCTACTTTTTTAATCGCATCAGGAAGCTCATCATCCGTCCACACATATTCGATGACTTCTTTTTTTCCGCTTCCTTTACTTATTTTATAAAGTGGAGGAAGTGCAATATAAACACGTCCTGCTTCAATCATCGGCTTCATATAGCGATAGAAAAATGTGAGCAGTAAAACCTGAATATGAGCACCGTCAGTATCGGCATCTGTCATAATAACAATCTTATCGTACTGGACATCGTCTGTTTCAAAGTCCGCCCCGACACCAGCGCCGATCGCGTGAATAATCGTGTTAATTTCTTCATTTTTAAAAATATCTGCAAGCTTTGCCTTTTCAGTATTAATAACTTTACCGCGCAGCGGCAATACGGCCTGAAATTTCCTGTCGCGTCCCTGCTTGGCAGAGCCTCCAGCAGAATCTCCCTCCACAAGGTAGAGTTCATTTCGTGCAGCATTTTTTGATTGAGCTGGCGTCAGTTTACCTGAAAGGATTGTATCTGATTTTTTTCGCTTTTTCCCATTACGTGCGTCCTCACGTGCACGCCGTGCTGCTTCGCGCGCCTGCTGCGCACGGATTGCCTTTTTAATAAGGGAGGTGCTGGTTTCCGGATTTTCCTCTAAAAAGTACAGAAGTTGAGTGGCAACTACATTATCAACAGCAGATCTTGCTTCTGTAGTCCCAAGCTTTCCTTTTGTCTGACCTTCAAATTGAAGAATTTCTTCCGGGACTCTGATAGAAATGATACTCGCAAAGCCTTCTCTTATATCGGCTCCATCAAGGTTCTTATCCTTTTCTTTTAAAAGGTTCACTTTTTTGGCGTATTCATTAAATACACGTGTTACAGCTGTTTTCGCACCCGCTTCATGTGTTCCGCCGTCTTTTGTCCGTACGTTATTTACGAAGGATAAGATCGTTTCAGAGTATCCATCGTTAAATTGGAAAGCAAAATCCACCTGAATTCCATCATGTTCTCCTTCAAAAGAGACAACAGGATGCAGGACATCCTTTTCTTCGTTGAGATATGAAACGAAGGCTTCGATGCCTGTTTCAAATTGAAAAATGTCTTTTTTATCATGGCGTTCATCCACAAGCTCGATTTTAAAGCCTTTTAATAAAAAAGCACTTTCACGAAGTCTTTCACTTAAGGTTTCATAATTGAAATGAGTAACACTAAAAATTGTCGGGTCAGGCTTAAAGTGAATTAAGGTTCCGGTGTGTTTTGTTTTTCCTATCTTATCCAAAGAGGTTGCCGGCTTGCCTCCATTTTCAAATCTCATTTCATGGATAAATCCATCACGGTGAATCGTTACAGTCAGCCATTCCGAAAGGGCATTTACGACAGAAGCACCAACACCGTGCAAACCTCCGCTTGTTTTATAGCCTCCCTGGCCAAATTTACCGCCTGCATGAAGTATTGTAAAAATGACCTCAGGCGTCGGTTTTCCTGAGCGGTGAATACCTGTTGGCATCCCTCTCCCGAAATCTCTGACTGAGACACTGTCATCTTCATGAAGAATAATTTTTATGGAATCACCAAAGCCGCCAAGTGCTTCATCTACAGAATTATCTACAATTTCATAAACTAAGTGATGTAAGCCGCGTGAGTCAGTTGAGCCGATATACATACCCGGACGCTTTCTGACTGCTTCGAGTCCCTCCAATACCTGAATTGCGTCATCATTGTACTCAAATGCTGCTTTTTTAACCACAAACATTCCCCTTCCAAACTATACAAACATATGTTCTTTTTTTACATTGTATCATAAGTATTCACGTTTCCCCATCATATTCTATACCGAGTATACGGTGTTTTTCAAATTTATCTCTGAAAATTTCGCATTCAGATTACACTACGTCCGCAGTCTATCCCTTCTATCATCATAGCATTTAAATTAGATTTGAGGAAAAAAACATTATATTATCAGCATTTTGCATGAAATTATTGTTCTTTAACCCCCTATATGACAATTTATTGAAGGTTATTTATGTCTTTTGTCCAGAAAACGGCATAAAAAAGCCTGGCGCGATGACGACAGGCTTAATTCTTATCTTATTATCGTGTGGCTCCACCTTAGAGAATACCCCTATTAACTCCCCTTATTTACCGTATTTCTCCTTTTACCAATTTAGGTAAAGGGCTTTAACTATTCCATTATGTTCTCCTTAATTAATTTTAATCTCATCTCTTTTAGTTTTTAATAAAACCCATGTACTTGCTATAAACAAGGATAGAATGATCACCAGTAGAAACGTGAAAAAATTAAAAAATATTGAATTTGAAAAGGTGTTTAGCAGGCTAATTTGTGACACATCAGTAAATGACGAATTTTTATGGACTATAAAGTATCTAAATTTTGATGCTCTGTAATACACACTAATTGAACTAATCAAGACACCAAAGAAACTGACAACTGAAAGATAATACAAATTTTTCGTGATAAACTTATATGATATCCAATTTTTGAGGATTACTGTTGTTCCATATATAAAAAAGATTAAAAACGGATATAAAAAAACAACAGGGAAAAGACCTGGATTACCATTTCCTCCACTGGTAAGCCCACTCTCAGTGACCAGTGGTTCTGATAATACGTTTACAAGTATAAACATTAATATGGTTCCAGAATATGGATCCAGCTAAGCTTACTATATACGTAACTAAAAAAAGAACCTTCATCCAGGCCTTCACCCTTTCACTACTAATGTTCACTCATTTATTTTATAAAGTAACTCCTTAAAAAAGAAAATCCCACTAATTATTTCAATCATTTACAAATTCATTTGCTATTTTTAGGCCTAAAAAAATATGCTCCTCCCGGAGGAAGAGCATAATATTGTTTTCCGATATGAGTTTTTAGAAGTAAACGTATCTTTATTATCTGGACAAAGCGTGCTCCACTTTAATAGATACTATTGTAAAACCTCTTTAATTGAACGCCTTTCTTCTATAGTATAGAACATTTATTAGGATTTACCACATCAATTACAATCTGTCTTTTTAATCTTGATCCTTCCATCTCGATTATATGGAAAAGAATCAAAAGTTTTTAAAAGACAAAACATTGTCAAGACGTATAAACTCACTCTAAAATGAGTGGGTTTTATTCTTCTAAAAAGAACCCTGTCTTACTGGACATGTAAGCTGTTCCTGATGGAAAGTCTTTGAAAACCTCATATGCTTCCGCAAATGACCTGGATCCCTGAGAAAATCCTCGGCTTCCTCCTGCCTCATAAGAAACTATATAATCTGATTCAAATCTATAACCTTTATTGGTTAGTTTAAATTTGCGGTATATTTGGAAGGTCCGTTCATAATCCTGACACTCGTATCCAAAACCTACTATATATGAATCAATTTCTCTTTTATAGAGCGCAATAGATCGGATTGATGGGTATTGATTTAACAATAATGGAATTTTGTTTTCTATAGAAGTAATTATCTCATTTTCGGTAAACATTATATAACAGCTCTTTCTTTTAGAATTACAGGGACAAACGAGAGAACACTATCAATATGAAAAGTACGCTTGGCTTTCCTCATAAAACAGTAAGCTACAAATGATTCTTCTGTTACCTTCCTAATCTTAATTCTGCGTTTACTCACTTTACCTTTGGAATCCATGTAGATTATGTCTATAAGTTGCCGGCGCTTCCATGCATTAAATAGTTTGTCTCTCATCTACGTTCCCCCCTTTAACTATATAATAGAACAAATGTTCCTTTTTTAAACATATTTAACGACATATCGCGAAAAAATTATGTCCTTTCTTGTAAAATAATAGGGTAAAATAACATTAATATCTAAAAGGAGGGAATTTATGCTAAGAGATTCTACACCAAATGTTTCTTTCGTGTTTGGTATGATTAAGTACGTCCAGGCTTCACTTGATCCTTTAAAAGCCGATATCCTTATTTCAACAAGACAGTTAAATAATAGATTTACTAACCCTATGATCATAATTCGTCCAAGAGATGAAAAGTTCAAAGAACTAGAGTTTGGTATTAGTGCCATCTTTATTGACAGGGAAACTCTTTTTAAAATTCGGGAATTCTTAATGAGCAACCATTATCACGCAGGCTCTTTTATTGACTACTACAATTCCCAGATGCTGAATTATGGATCTTATTGTGGAGAGAGAAGTGAATATTTTTTTAATTAATATTAATAATCATGGAGGTGAAATTATTGAAAGCGCACATAGAAATCCCCCTACCTTATATTCTGCCTATTGAACTAGAACACAAAATAGTTAGTTACTACGAAAATTTTGATAAAACCGAAAGTAAAGCATTCCAAATCGAGTTTGCAGAAGATACATTTTATGTTTCAGAAGATAAAGATAACTATGAAGAAATTAAGAACACTAAACTAAAAATCACATACATATTCGATGGTAAGAATATACCCGACGAAGTCCAAGAAATTTTGAGTGGGGTGCTATACAACTGTTTAGGATACACAAATGATTTTTTATCAGCACTAAGGTTTACTTATAATCTAAATTATATAAACACTTTAAGTATTTACGATTTGCCTGATTTTCTTGAAATAGAGATTGATGGAGAGGTTTATCCTTATATAACTTCCCCTATGAAATTGATACAACAAGTTGAAAAGTTACCTGATGTGAAACTACAACTAGCTCAACAAACATTAGCTACATGGGAAAAACATCCGGAATTTGGGTTAGTGGAAAGATTTCTATCCAATGCAAAACATTCTATTGAAACTGAGGACTTTGTATCTGCTGTTATTGAACTTCAAACTTCATTTGAAATTTTTATTCGTAATACACTTCGATTAATAATAGTTAAAGACGGTGAAAAAAAAAGCAAGCAAAAAGAAGAAATTGATAAGGAGTTAAAGGAAATTAAAAAGAAACAATTCAGATTGTTAATCGAACAAAATTTATCTCGAAAATTAGGTGTGAAACTCAAGTTCGAAAATCACCCAGTCGCAAAAATATGGTACAAAAACACTTATAAGTTAAGAAACAGTATTGTACACAATGGACATTATCATGTTAATAATCAAGAGGCAGCTGAAGCATATGACGGTTATGTAAAGTTCAGAAACTATATTTCTGATATATTAGTTGAAAAAGAGTATCTAAATAAAGACGGGTTAGCTGACCTCCAAGTTTTTAAAGAAATTTATTCAAATCAATCTAATAGCGAATTGATTCATGAAAAATTAAAAAGGTATGATTTTATACCAGAAGGATTGAAAATTAAAAAGTACAGTACTGAAAATTGATTAAAATTACCCCTCTACCTTTAGGTAGAGGGGTATTCATTATCTAGTTTCAAACTTAGCACCTGTCTCTTTGCCAACATAGATCCAACCCTCGCCAGCTTGTGCCGATTTAATCTTTACGACATTTACAAAGTCAGAATGATTACCAAGCACCTCATATTCTAGCCCGCCAAACTTATGAGGATTAAGCTCTAATTTAATATTAGAAGCAGGAGAGCGTCTTGGTGGTTTGTTTAGATGATACAAAGCCCATGAAGTATTGTTTACTCCTCCTGATCTAGCTGGCAACTTCACGAAACGCTTTTTAGGCAATGGTTTTGCTGGAGAAGTTTGATTACTTGAGAATGTTGCTCCGGTGCCAGGCCCAACAAAGATATTCCCTTTGCCAAATTGGGAAGTTTGAATCGTAACAACATTCGCCTGCGGACGGGCAATTATCGTGTATGAAAGTCCTCCAAACTTAGCAGGGTTAAGGAAAGCCATCTCATTCCCTTTAACAGGAGCCTTGTTTGTTGGGTAAAGTCTCCATGATGAAGCAGCTGGAGGTAAATGGACAACTTCCTGACCAACTGCAGGTGGTGCTTTATCAACAACCGGCTGAATTGTTTGAGCTGGTTTAATCGGAACAACTTTTCCGCCTTCTACAAACGGAATTCCATACCAGGCACACGTGACTTTAGCAGCTACTTTTCCGCAACGTCTTCGATAATCGTCCGACATTAACAATCTAAGATCTTGTGGGCTGGACATGAAGCCCCACTCTACTAAGACCGCCGGGTAATTGGGCACCCTAGTCATATGGAAGTTTGTCCATGATCCAGGCATTGAAGCAAACAATCCGGTACCCCAAATTGGAAGATCTGGAAACTCCCTCTTATATTCAGCAAGATACATTTCAGCAAGCCTCTTAGATTTGGGGTTATTGTGCCAATAAAAAACGCCAAACCCTCTAACAGAAGGATTGTCGTTCCAGTTTGCATGATGGGAGGAACCTATTGCATCTTTAGCTGCTCTAAATGCAGCATTATATCTATTCGTTCTTGTGACAAGTGGCACGTCTAATGCAGTAGCAGACTGAGCTTCTTCACCTTTTATTTTGTTTCCGAGTATTTGAGCTGCGTAACTTACTACGGCATTGTTGAATGAAAACTCTGGCATTTGAGGTACGCCTTTGCTTGGTGGATACGTATTTGGTCCGTGTCCTCTATCTCGTATATCTAACATAGTTATTCAGCCTCCTTTGTTAATCCGGATCTCTTCTTTCCAATCTCAAAAAGCCCTGTAGCACATAAACCGGCAAACCCACCAGCCCACATGCGTAACGTGCTGTCTAAGTCGGTAAATGGACTCGCTGCGAAGCCAATAAAAATACCCATTGCTAGGGCAATGAGTGGAATGAAATTTTTCGGTATAGGTCCTGTTTTCTTTGCTACCTCTATTAACGCTAAAACCATAGGTGCTAGGATACTTGCAAATAATAATACAGCTTCCATTTCCATTATTGATCCTCTCGCTTTCGATATATTTTTTTCTCCACGCGGTCTACACGGCTTTCAATGGTGATCATTGTTCTCTGTATGGATTGAAGCGCAGTAGATGTTTGTTGCTGAATTTCATTAGAACGATCTAAATGATTTAATAACCGTTCCTCTCTTCGCTGGGCCTCTGCCCTGGCCACCGAATTGGATTCTTTCAGTTCTTTTTCTCTCTCTATATTTTCTTTACGCATTTCCCGAATGACAGCTGCAGCTAAGATAATGCAACAAAAAGCCCACACTGCTTGTGAATTAGCAATTTCCTGCGCTATTTCCATAGAATCCCCCTTTAATACAAGTAAGGACCCGGCGTAATTGCCGAGTCCTTTCATCTATTCAGTTTCTTTCTCTTCCTCTGCTGGTTCTCCAAGTCTGGCCAGGATCTTCCCTCTTACAAGCTCTGTGATCCCTTCAGATGATGTACTACTTGAGAAGAATTCTTGTGTGGTAGCTACAACATATCCATTCATATTGATCTGTTGTTGAGCGTCAGTGGCATTAAATCGTACATGGACCACCTGACCTTCTTCTACATCCACAAACTGCATATTGCTCACTCTAATCTGTAATTTTTCAACTAATCCCATCTTTAACACTCTCCTTATTTATAGTAAAAAAAGAGCGCCCGTTTAGGCACTCTTTTCCTCTGACTCTTCTTTAGTTTCTTCTTGCAATCCTTCTTCTTCAATTCGTTCGAACTCGTCACAAAGGTAATCATAGATTTCAGCATCAGCTCCGGACCATTCCATTTCACACTCTAAAAGAATGTCTTTTACAGTACGAAGATAACCCCAAGCCTTTCCGCCTTCCAAGATCAGTTTTTCTGCATACAGTTCATCACGATCTTTTACAAAGGTTTTTAGGTCTTTAACATCCCATGCTCTACCATCTGCCGTTTTCTTCGGCTCTCCATGTTCATCCAGGCGACAATGCTGCTTCAAAATTTCTTTTTCATCATCTCCCACCTCCTTTAAGTGAGTTGATAATGCTTTAATCATTTTTGATCGGTGACGTGAATTTGTACCTTTTAAGCTCAATTGCGATAGTAAGTTAATAGCTCCATTAATCTTGCTGTTTTCAATGTGAAATTTCATTTTGCATTCTCCTTTTACGCTGCAGCGTTTTCTAGTTTTTTGATCCTTGCTTTCAGTAACTGATTTTCCATTTTAAGCATGTTGATCTCATACTCATGCTCATCAAGTTTATAAGCAGCTTGTTGCTGACCACGCCATAGATAAGAGCCTAAAGCATACATTTCAATGCTGTCGCCAGCTTCTCCATGCATAGTACGAGGCGTTTCATCTACCATCAAACCTAACTGCAAATAACCCGTAGGATCATCTTTGATCCGATACAGGTATGTTTTAGCATTTTTTATTACAGATAAAGCATCTTCTTTGAAGACCTCAATATCCCTTTTGTTTTCTCTTAACGAAGTACTCGTTGGAAAGCTTCTTGCTCTCATAGGGACATAATAGATGGTACCTCCTGCAGCATAGCCATTCGCATCCGTTGCTCGTACTTCACCAGTCTGCCCAACACCAGTTGCCAAATAAAGATTCGTGCCACTTGATCTCAAACCACCCGCGATTAATGGTCTTGCTGCTAATGTTGTCGTGAGTCCACCACTACCATTAATGTAATAATCACTTCCATCGTTGCTAATAATCTGAGTTCTTGCGATAATGCGCCCTCCACCTAAATAAAGATCGTTTCGGGCTTGGAGCTCTGCATTACCTTCGTTTGACATTCTCAAGCTACTTTGACCACTGTTACCCGGTGTATAAATCATAGAGAAATAACCGGTCTGTTTTTCGATATGCATTTTGTCGCGACCTACTGAATTACCTGCTCCCATTGTGAGATATGGTTCTGCAGCAACATTATTATTTTCATCCATAAAACCGATTCTCATTTTAACCAAGTTCCCATTGATAAAATCTAAGGTTTGATTACGCAGAAACAAGTAATTTTGCGTGCTTGCTGTACGTATCTCTGTACCAGTGATTAATCCACTATTGATCTTCACGGCATCCACACTAGCGATCTTGGCGCTGTCAATGGCTGCATTAGCTATCTTGGCATTTGTAATGGCACCAGTTTGTATCTGGGCCTCTCCTATTATGGCAGTGCCAAGTTTGGCATTCGTTATCGCACCATTTGCAATTGCAGCTGTGCCAACAGCCAAATTAGAAATAACCGCCCTGCCATTATTGATAAAGACATCACCAATAAGGTCAATTAAGCCTGCATTAATCTTTATGGACTCCGGTGTTTGATTAATTGCGGAGACAATGCCGTTACGTGTTACCCTGGATGAAATCTGATCTGCTTGAATTAGCAGGGTAGATTCAGCATCTGACATTCTTCCAGTCAAACTGTCAACGGTTGTTTGTCTAGCTCTTAATCCTATTTCAGTAGATAACTGATTTATGGATGTTTCTGTGGATGAAAATCGATTTTCTATATCCTCAGGTGCTGGTGTCCAATCTGTCGCTTTTTCTCCACGTTCCATTTTGTATTGCGTGATCCACATTCTTATAGGGTAAGCGTCTGCCCCTGCTGATAATCTCGGTGTTGTTGCAGCTAGAACAATATCCTCAGGAACTAAAAATGTTGTTACAAATAGTACCCATTTGTCAGGACTAATAGTTCTACTAAGCGCGGGAATAGGGTTTGATTCAACGCCTAAAGCAGTTCTAAATTTTAATAGATGAGATACAGATGCGCTTTTCTCTACTTTAACCCAAAAGGAAACAGTATACTTCTGTCCTCCAGCCACTGTTCCGAATGGTGTATAAAGCCCACCTGAACCCGCTGTAATTGAACGACTTAAAGACTTATTGCCGTTTAATCCTTCCTCTACGCTGAGGATGCCCCCTGTATTAATTGTCCGCCAACCGGTCAATCCGCTCCCTAATCCGTAATTTCCTGTTGAGTTAGGTGCAAGGTTACGCCCGCCTATTTCCAGTCCGTCAAAATCATTTCTCAAAGCTGAAACACTTGTTGAAATACCATTTACACCTACTGTCAATGAAGCTAAATCACTTTGAACACTGGAAACTTTACCCTCGATAGTATCAACTTGACTTTGCTCAGCCTTTGCAGTTATTGAACCGTTTAACTGAGTGATTGATGACTGAGCGCTTGAAATGGAAGACGAATGCCCGTTAACAGTCTGAATCAAGGATGTAACGCTTGATTGTATTGAATTTGCTTTCTGATCCACGCTGGACGCGAAGCTCTGGACGGTTGATATTGCCGCGTCTGTGTCTTCTGGTGAGGGCGTCCAGTCTGTCGGTTTATTACCTCTTTCTAACTTCATTTCTTTGTATTGAACCGTGTTTGTCGTCGTTGATCCGCTATTATGCCGGATAGATAACCTCATTCTTGTTGCACCTGTTGGAATATCTGTCGTTACTATGCTATAACCTTCATAACCTGCGGTTATATAGTTTCCAAAAGACTGTTTGATGTATGTTGTCTCGTTTCTGAACTCTAAATGAATAGTAACAGGATGGTTTTGAGGTTTCAAAAACATTCTGCCTGTCACTTTATCCCCTGTTTTAAAAGGCGTTTCCTCTCCGATATTCACATAACTAAAATAATTATCCCATCCGCTAAAAGTAACGCTTCTAAAATCTTTTGTCGTTCCTGTGTAATAGTTCCGCCCGCCAAATTCTAGCCCGTTAAAATCATTTGTCAATGATGTAACAGACGACGATATACCATTCACGCTCACTTGCAGCACCGACAAATCATTTCTAACCCCTGTTACGCGCCCGTCAACGGTTGTCACTTCTGATCTTTCAGCCTTGTTCGTGATTGAGCTGTTTAACTGAGTGATTGACGTTTGCGCGTTAGTAATCGAAGCAGCATGACCATTTACGGTCTGCGAAAGCGACGTAACGTTTAAGGCGATTGAGTCAGCTTTTTGTTCTATCCCTGACGCGAAAAATTGAACCGCATTAATTGAATCATCAACATCTTCATGAGCTTGTGACCAATCAGTTGCTTTACTACCTTTTTCAAATTTTAAGCCAGACAATCTTATTTTTCCATTTCTTCCTAATGCAAATCTAACATCTGAAGTACCTTCGAAACCTTCTGGTATAACACCAGTTCTTTCGAAAAAGTACCATTTATCATAATCGTAATTCGATAAATTCACTTGTTGATTTATAAAATCAATGAATGTTCCGCTTGTGCCTTCTGCATACGTTCTAATAAAGAAACTAGAATTAATAACATCAAGTGGTATATCAGAATCAATGTAAAACCATCCTGAATATGTGTATTTTTCTCCGACTTGCAAGTGTAAACTTCTTGTTTGAGATAAAAACGCTCTTGAATCACCCGTAAAACTTTGTCTACTTAACACAACACCTGGCAAACCATTTATCATATTGTCGATAAATTGTGCTGTCATACCGAAGCCCCAATTTTCTCGATGTTTGCTGAAGGTTGAATTTAGGATGAAATTCCGTCCACCAAACTCTAATCCATCAAAATCAGTTCTCAACGTACTAACATTAGCTGATATGCCATCAGCTCTTACTTGCAGAGAAGACAGGTCATTTCTAACTCCGGTCACCCGATTATCAACCGTAATTAGTTCTGAGGCTTCAGCTTTCGCTCCAATCAGCCCTGCTTGTACAGATAGTTCAGAACCCAGCACGCTTACTGTACCCGTAAGTGTGTCTACTTCTTCCTGATCTGCTTTAATCGTAATGGCTTGAGCATTGGCGTTAATCTGTGTTTGTTGGCTACTCAGCACCCCATCCACATTCGCTAACTGATCAATCGTAACAGCAAGTGTTCCCTCGATCGTGTTGATATCGGTTTCAATGGAAGTTATCCGACCGCCTGCAGCTGCAAGAGCACTTTCACTATTACCGACTCTCGTTTGAAGATTAACTGCCGTATCTTGGAGTACAGCCACCCTTGTATCAAGCCCGGATAGATCACCCGTTATTAAGTTAATGTCACCAAGCGCTTTGTTTAGATCACTGTCGATTAAATCAAATCTTCCATTAACGTAAGAAAGACCAGCTCTTTTGGCTAGGTCTTGGTTAATCTCACTTACCCTGTTTTGCAGATTACTGTTAGCCAGGTCAAATTGTCCATCCACATAATTAATGCCTGCTTTATCGGCCAGTTCTCGATTAAAAGCATTTTCAGTTTCACGTATTTCTGCATCCGTATACTGCCGGGCTGTTTCCTGAATAGCTTCTAATGTCTCATTTTTAAACTTATTAATGCTAAGTGATCCATCAGCTACTATGTCACCTAACTTTCGAAGTTCTGCAGCAATGTCAGGACCAAACAATATATCCTCAGAAATCACTCGAATAGAGCTGCCCTGGTACTCCTGTGTAAATTCAGATGGCCGGCCATGAAAATTAACTGCACGGATCCGGTAATACCAAACTTCATCTGTTTCTACCGGATGGGCTAAGGCATTGAGTGTGCCTTTATAAATCAAGTGTTGCGCATCTGGAACAAAGCCACTGACCCGTGAGGCATAGACTTCATAATGACGGAAATACAGCTCTGTATTAAGCTCCCAATAAAGCTGTATGACTTGGAAGCCGCCAACCACTACAACATTAGCTGGCATAGCCGGGGGAATGTCCGGATAGCTGTCCAAATTAACTTTTTTATCCTGCTCCCATTTACCCCGGTTATCGTTAATCGTTCCAATGACTCGCTCCAGCCGATCATCATAGTCATGAACTGATAAGAACTGACCCATTTCAGCTACTGCAGTTCCTTCAATATCTAGGACATCATATTCAAGTCCGATCACCCTGGATTGAATTTCAATAGGACGACTAAAATTACGATCAATGGCCTGGGACGTATCACCCAAGCTTACTTTCTCATGTTCATAGCCGGCAATGGTTTCGAGTAAATGTACCGATAACCGGTAGTGGACTTCTGGATCTTTGGAGACCTGCAGCTGGTCCCATGTGGCGGATAACAACTGAGCTGGATCCTCATAATCCTGATTAGAGAAAATCGCTTCCCTGGGGAGCAGCTTACCTTCATTCTTTCTGCCATACTTTTGTAAAGCTTCCGGATCCCCAACCCATTGCTGACCACGAGGCTTATCAACCGGATCACCGTTTGATTTTTTCCATTCCACTTCTGCAAAGTCAATATATCTTGTAAAGCCACCAGTTTCGTTGCCTTCATCATCTTCAATTGGCAATGAAGCACCACGACCATACAGAGCAGTAACAGGGTAGGATAAAACCGTACGCTGTATTTCATCAATGTTATGATCAATATCAAACCGGTGACCGCGATCCACTCCAAGACGCTGCAGCAACTTAATCTTTCGGGCAGTAATTTCATTGCCGTCAAATTCGACGACATCTTTAATGTCTCCGCCCCATATTTCATGAGTTTTCCACACACTATCCACAGCAGAAACGTAATAAAAATTTGTTGTTTCTCTGCCAAGATCAGCCTCTACTTCTCCACTCCATCGTGTGCCTTGAAGCGCGGCATTTAATACTGTTTGAGCTGTCTGATCCACAAAGCGCCGATCAACTACAATATGCTCTTTAAGCTCCATAAAAGCAGGCTCACACGTTGCGATTGTCATTGGACCTTCTTCACGATCACTATCATCTAATTCCTTGATAACAAAAAGGCGAAAGTCTCCTTCTTTATCTCGAAAGACCACTTGATTTTCCTCTACAACGTGCTTGGCTTCCTCTGTGTCTGCTTCCACAGTGAATATAAAAGGCTCATCAGGTACGAGGTTTAAATGATCTTTAAACCAGGTACTGATAAGCCCTGTGGATTCGGTTAATGTTGTGATTATTTTATCGTCTTGGTTAAAAATATATAACTCTGACATTGGTTTCCTCCTTCCTATGGTATTATATTCCTAGATTAGTAGAGAGGTTGTGAGATAGGTGAATAAAAAAGATATGTTTAATGAAGTTGTTGCATCTGGCATTGGCAAACTCCCCTATGTGGGGTGGGTTTTCTCAGGCATTTACTCTTCAGTTAAAGCAGAGAAGGAAGCTGAGAGAATTGACAAGTTCTTTGAAGTCATAGCAATAGAATTAGAGCGACTTGATTCTGAGCTAACTACTGCATTAAAAACTGCTAAGCACGATGATGAATACCTTACAATGCTTATTGAAAAAGTTTGTAGAAAAGTTGAAAGAGAAGCAAGAGAAATGAAAAGACGAAATTTCCAAAAACTTTTTCTTAACTCCATTCTAAACGGAGTTAATGCTCACTCATTTAACCAATTTGATTTTTTCACGGAAACATTGGACGATCTAAATGAAATTAACGTTGAAATGCTAGTTCTTCTATATGATCAAGATGATTTAACGCCAATCTCTAGAATTAGAAACAGACGATCTAACGACCCGTACTTTATTCTTGCTTCTATTAATAAGCTTCGTAATTTTGGTTTTTTAGAAACTTATTCGGGAGATGTTCATCTTGGAGCTAGAGATAATGCGTTACATGATAATGTTAAATTATCAAAGTTAGGTAAAGAATTCTCAAAATTTTGTTTGATCTAAAATTTAAAGAAATTAATATAAAATTCTTAAAAGAAATTTTCATTTGACCTTATCATTGATTTTTGAGATGAGAAAAATGACTATAAGTCCACCCCATATCCACCAATATTTTATTAGTAATTGACCTTGAGTGAGATTGATAAAGTCGTCAATCATAAACGGTTCCTCCTAATAAAATCTTTCCATGTAACTGAGTGTAGTCGCATGACTTGCCTTCAGCTGCAGCTGCCCTGGCTTGAGATCAAACCATACTGACTGAATCTGCAAAGCAACTTGCAGGGCATTACCATTGAGCATGACTTTACGTTTATCATAATCAATTTCTAAAACGTCACCGCCGACGAAGTTATATTTTAAAACGACC
The DNA here is from genome assembly GCF_002926065.1 of Jeotgalibacillus proteolyticus. GTDB lineage: Bacteria > Bacillota > Bacilli > Bacillales > Jeotgalibacillaceae > Jeotgalibacillus > Jeotgalibacillus proteolyticus. The sequence goes on from NZ_PREZ01000001.1 coordinate 105,181, forward strand.
TTGCCGCCCAGATTGTTCTCCAAGGTAAAGGATGATTGAGGAACAGTGAATGTTGTTCTGCTTGTCCAAGGTGTTTTCTTTTTTCCTTTAATAGTAAAAGGATTAAAGCTCGTTCCTAGAGCCAGGCTATGGCTTTCCCCAGTAGAATAAAAACTTAAAAATTGAATCGTCCCAACCCTATATGATCCTATTTTTTCGAAATCGTCAATTGTATTTTGCACCACTGCATGATAAGTTCTTCCCGGCTCATCATCAAATTGCAAGGGGCAAATTTCTTCTGTCACAAGCCATTCTGATAGTTCATCCATAAAAGCTAATTCATCATCATCATTGGACGCCTCAAACGCGAAAGGTTGAAGTATTTCTAATAGCTCCGTCTCGGTAGAAACTAACCGATGACCTTTTTTATATTTTCTAATATTCCTGGAGATAGGAGAAAAAGGAGCCTTCCTCCTGCCTTTAACAAGAAAAATCGGTTTTCTTTCTCGGTTAAAGGATAGATTTATCACGAGGCGTCCTCCTTCCAGTCTTTCTTTTTTGTCTTTTAGTCACGCTTTCTTCTATCACTTTTCCATCTAAAACAATTGTATTGTGAATGATGATGTCTGAATCCTCAGGGACCTCTTTAGGTTCCATTGTGTCAGCTATCTTCCTTCCGATCATCCCTAACACGGATTCTGTTAAAGGCAATGCCGCCTCGGGACCAGCTTCCCCGAATCCCTGCAGCCCCATAGGAGTATTAAACACAGTCGGTTTTGTAAAGAGAGCACCTTTTGCGTTCCAATTGATTGCGATCTTAGGCATATTGCCAATCCAATCTATTGGGTTGTTTGACCAATTTTTTAAGCTAAAGCTAGGCACTTTGATCTTTGGTAAGGATAACTTCATTCCGGTGAAGAATCCCTTTATCTTTTCAACTGCTCTCCCGACGGCATCACGAGCATTATTAATGGGCGTCATAATGGCTGACTTCACTGCATTAAACTTTTCTCTAGCAGAGGTTAGAATACTTGAAAATTTTGCAACAGCATCATTTTTCAACTCATTGACTTTGTTCGAAGCTCCTGTTTTCGCTTCCTGAAATTTATTCACAATGGCTGTCTTCAATTCATTTACCTTCTTTGAGGCATTGTTCTTCAGCTCAAGAAAACGAGATACAACCCCAGTAGCTAATTCAACTACCTTTGCTGTAGCCTTCGATTTCAGTTCTTCAAATTTTGCCACGGCTGAGACAGCAAGCTCCGTCACTCTTGCGACTACTTTGTTTTTTATATCGGTGAATTTTCCTGTCATTGCTGACCACAATTCATTCAGCTTCGTCTTCACTACATCCCAGTTTTGCCATAGATACACACCAGCCGCGACTAGCAAGCCAATTGCCACAACAATGAGACCAATTGGATTAATAGTCAATGCTGTATTAAATGCGATTTGTGCAGCTGTAGCTAGTATCATTGTGCCACGATATAATGCCATGGCAGTAGTAATCACCTGAAATACTGCAGCTCCTGCAGCTATCCCAATTAAAATCGGCTCTACAATCGACCAATGATCTTCAAACCAGCCGGTTAAATCCCTAATGAAATTAATCGTGTCTGATACTGCATCCTGCATTGCCTGAAAAGCTGTAGCAAATGCATCTTTAATCATGGGCATGTGTGGAGAAATCCAATCCCACAACTCCTGTAGCCTGGAAATTGCTTTGTCATACAACCAACTACCAAATTCAGAAAGCAGGTCCATCGTTGATCGGAATGTATCAAAAAAGAAATCTTTTATTAAAGGCAAATAAGGCTGTACCCATTCCCACAAGGCATTTAATTTAGGCAATAAATTCCCTGTGAAATAATCGCCTAGATTACTCGCTACTGTAATGACTCCATTGATTGCATTTTCTGAAAAAGTTTTGATCATTGGCATTTTGGATCCAAACCAATTAAAAAGCACTTCCAAGATCGGAAGCACTGCAATACCTAATTGAGTAACAAAAAAGCCCATTTGATCTTTCATATCTGCGACTGCAATACGGAAATTATTCGCTTTAATCAAATCATCTTCAGAAATTATGTTCGCTGAATCTTTTGCCTTCTTCATTTCATCCGCACCCATGGCGACAATTGGTGCAATTTCCTTCCAGGAACCACCGAACAAATCAGTACCGATCCGTGCACGTTCTGTTTCATCTTCTACCCCGGCCAGAGCTTCAGTTAAAACATTCATTCGTTCGTCAGCTGACATAGCTTCAATTTCTTGAAAAGAAAAGCCAAGCTTTGCAAGTGATTCTGCACCTTTGCCGGTACCTTCCGACATCATATCTAAGCTTCTGGTAAGCTTTTGTGAAGCATTCGTCATTGAATTGGCACCAACTCCAGCAACCTCAGCCACTTTCCGCCATTTCTGAATTTCTTCTGTAGACATACCTGTGATGGAGTTAAGATCAAGAATTTCATCAGCCATATTACCAACTCGTAAACCTAACGCAACCATTCCACCTATGGCCGCTGTTGCTCCTGCGACCAATGCAGCCCCAAACTTTGCGGCTGTTTTAATCCCATTTCCAAGCTTTGAGCCTAGTCCCTCAGCTTCTTTACCAGTCTTAGAAATCGATTTTTCAGCCCCATCAGAATCTACCATGATGGATCCAAAAAGCTTAAAGATCTCCATCCTCTCACCTCCAGGTATGCGAATTCAGTAAGTCTTTAACTTCGCTTAAAATTTCGCCTGACGTTTTATTTTCAACTTCTTCATTGTTTATTAGAGGCTCGTAAAATTCATCAAAGGTCTGATAGTTTTCTTCCGTCATGTTTGGACGCAAAGCTAAATAAAGTTGATAAGCCTCTTCTTTTTGTTGTTTCAACAGTGCTTCAAGTAATAACCTGCTCATCTGTCTGAGTCTCATCTTCATGACAAAATCAAGAGAATAGTATTTATGAAAAATCATTAACGATTCTTCGTACCCAACTAGACAGACTCCTTGAAAAAATCCATCAGATCCTTATCCGTGATAATCGCTTTAATTGAGACCATTGTTTGTGTTAATGGTTGGCTTTTTACTTCTTCAACTTTTTTACTCTCAAATATTGCAATGATATGGAAGAAGTCACTTTTCGCTTTGGGTAAGTTTTTCAAGATATAAGCTATCATGTCAGCCCCTGCTAACTTTTTCGCAATAGATGTACTTTCACCTTTCTTTGGCTTAAAAACATTCTTTTGCAAATAATCCCTTACATTAAGTTTGGTATAAATGTCTGCTGCGTGAGGCAGCATATCAAAGGCTTGTTCAGTACTAACTTTCAATTGTATCCCTCCGTTTTCAAAATAAAATAAGCACCCTGTAAAAGGATGCTGGTTAGTTAGAAGCCTCAGTTACTACCCTTGGATAAAAGATCTTAAATGGTGGTGTATCAAGTTTCCCCTCTTTGAAATGCCCTTCAAATTCCATTGCAATTACAGCCTCTCCTTTGTCCTGAGTCTGCAACGTTAAACCATTAGTATTTAAGGCATTATAGATTTGAATGATTACTGGGGCTTCAGTTCCTGATTTAGTTCCCACAAAAGTGATATTCGAAATATAATCAGTTAAATCAATACTATTTTTAGCTGTAATAATATCGTACTTATCATCATCGCTAGTATTAATTTCACCAGAAGTTAAAGCATAAGCTAATCCCTCTTTTGTTACTTCAAGTACATTAGCAGTCATTTTCACTTCCCAAGAATCAATGGTTTGCAACCCTTGCGCCTTCCCCTTTACTCCATCGACCTCAATACTTCGAAGTTCTGGAACGCCTGAAAACGAGCCTCCTCCACGAGTAGCTCCAAGTAATTTCCCACTGCTAACTGCAGTGTCAAAGGTATCTTCTTTTACATCAAAATCCACAAAAAATGCTCCTGCGTTCAATAATAGATTTTTAACTGTTTTCGCAGTATACCCACTGTAATTTTTCGGCATTTCAATTCCTCCTCTTACTATATTGTTCGATCAAAATACCTTATATGAAATGTTAATTTTCTTCTTCTTAAACCAGTTTCAGCTTCATCTAATTCAGGCATACGACTTTGACGGTAGATAACAAACTGCATATCCTTATCAATATGATGATATTGTCTGAGGTCCTTCCACAACTGTGATGCTAACTCTTCTATTTCTGTGGTATCAGTTTTGTTATCCCAAATGTCAATGTCCAACGGTAATACTTCCAGTTCCTCTTCAGTGAACGAAGGCAGGAAACTATAAATGATATAAGGGAATGCAGCTGATGCAGAACGAGTCTGATAATAAACTCGCGGATTAAAAGTCTTAAGCAATGAGTTTATATGCGATCTGAGTTTTATCATGACTCGTCTCCATTAGGACTTTTATAATCACCTTCAGAAGTACCGGAAAGTGAAGGATTTTCAGCACTTAAACCACTTAAATACTTAGCTTGAATCTGCTGTATTTGGTCAATATTTTCATAAACAGTTCCTCTCAGGATCCCACGAGCAGGAGAACCGTGTGTGCCTAACTCGCTTCGAGCTCCATACCAAGCATCTGCTTTAAATCCCATTTGTAAATCCTTCGATCTCGAGCGATTCCAGTATTGAGTGGAAGTATAGATCCTTTTACTCCCGCCCATACCTGGTAATTTTTTAAGCTTAATAATCAATTGTCTGCGTATTAACTTAGCTGTATCACGCAATGCAGCCCGACATAATTCATCTAACGTATGATTAACTCGATCTACATTAGAGATGAAGGTTACTCCACCTTGTCGATCAACTTTCGTGACACTCTTCGGTAATGCCATAATCCTTCACCCCTTTTTAACTATTTAATCCTTCACAAACCAATTCAATTGTTTCAAAGTCAGACAAGTCTTTTGACTTTTTAGGTTGATAAGTTCTTAAAACGTTGTATTGATCATCGTCATATATAACAACTTTTTCTTTGTTGTACTCATAGACATTCACGACAAAAACAATTTCAGGTTTCAAGCCATTGGCTGCTGCTGAGTAATGTTCTGATCTAGTTGTCGATTGGACATTACAAAAAACCACCGATTGAGTATCGATGGTTATTGGATCTCCCATTGGGTTTTCACCTTCAGTTGTACCGACTAATATTAATTCATCATCGAATGTCATTTTTTATCGCCACCGATGCTTGAAGATATAGTTCTTTCAATCGGTACTGCAAGTGTCGAGGTGTATCGCCCATGGTATCTCTGTTTTGATAACGCCAGGTAGAAAAATCAACAATAAACATAATATGTGATTGATCTTCCTTATTGACCAGGATACCTTTCTTCTTCATCTCACTTTCAACACCCGCAATAATCGATTCAATATACGTATCTCTAATGTCTGACCGAATACCTATGCGTTGCTTAATTAAAGGTAATACAACTTCTTTCTGATAAGACATTAATGATCGCCTTCTTTAACTTCTTTGATTAATGGTTCTCCACGTTTATTCTCTGAAGACAGAAGCTCTTCAATTCTTTCTTTTTTCACTTTTCCCTTTCGAGGGAACTTGTCCCCCGGTTTATTGTCCCTGGCTGCTCGGTAAACATGGTTATTATCTTGTTGATCAGTGAAGTCTTTAATCACTTCATATTTAGGCATCTAAATCACCCTTTCTATTGTTTAAGCGCCTTCTGGCTCTTCATCGACTTCAGGGGCTACTTCATTAGATTCATCTGGTGCGAATGTAACTGATGTTGTCGGGGACTGACCAGTAATGTTCATTGCTACAAATCCATTACCGGTGATTGGCCGCCCATCATAGCGTGAGGTAGCTTTATACACCGTGTTGTCTTCAATAAACTGAACGTGCTCAGAAACAGCAAATGTAGAGCCGGATCGCTCAACCAAAATGTAATGGGACCCATACCCTCCCACAATATCTCCATCAGCCATAAATGGTAGGATTTCAATCTCCCCACCTACAACCGGCATAGTACCGTTAATGCTTGAAACGATAGCGCCTGCAGCATTAAATTCAACCATTCTTGCCTGCAATTCTGTATAAGTATTTTCGTTCATAGCCCAGAACTTTGTACCATTGCCATAGTTCGCTTTTGCTCTACCGCTAAATCGGACAAGACCAGCAAAAAATTTCTTTGCATCTTCATCATTAACCTGACCAATGTTAGTGGTTGAAAGATTTACCCATTCCTTTTCGTTTTGCCCCCAATAATTCGGCTTTGATGTCTCCGCCAGACGAGTTACAATTCCAACTGGCATCTTTACACCGGTCCCATAGAGAAGTGCTTTATCAACACCAAGTCCAAGCGCCTGGCCGAGTGCGTCTAAAATTTCGTTCGCAAGATCAAAATCAGAGTCTTCAAGTGTCGCGTTACAAATTGGAATAAACCCACCGACTTTGTAACCATCCATTTGAATCTGGTGAAATTTAAGATCAAGCTCATTCAACTTGCCGCAGGCTTCAGTCCAGATTGCTTCAGGAATATCCCCAACAATGTTTTGCCGTGCTTTCCCTTTGAGGCGTCTTAGATTCACACGATTAATTAGCTTAGAATAACGGTGTAGGTTGTCACGAATCAAGTTCAGAACAATTTCCGGAATACCCAGTTCAGCTCCTTCAACACTTCTTTTTTTCATCTGTTTTTCAGAAAGAATGTTACCTTCACGAACATCTACAAGAAATTGCTTTACCTCTTTACTCTCTACAAAATTGGTTGCTGCAGAACGTTCCATCCCTTTAAAAAAACCTTTGTTCACTTTCATTCCATTCGCCTCCCCCGATTGCGTTCTTTTTTGAACTGATGCAGCTGTAGAACGTTTCTCATCATCTTTATTTTTTGGTGCGTTTTTATTCAACTCTTCCAATTCTTCTTCTAATTCTTGAATTTCACCTTCAAGCTTAGATTTTTGGTTTTCGTGGTCAGTTTGTTCACTTTCAAAAGTCGCTGCTTCTTCTTCCACAGTTGTGACTTCTTCATCCGATTCTGCTTCTTCAATTGCCGCCTCAAGTTCTGCAGATCTAGTAGTAAACCCTTCATCTTTTGCTCGTAATTCTTCAAGCAGCTTCTTCCGTTGGACAATCTTTTTATTTAGCATTAACTGTTTTAGTGCCATTTCCCAATCTCTCCCTTACTTTGTTTTTTCTTGCTTCAAGCATTCTCTGTTGATCTTCCTTCATATCCTTTTGACGTGCAGCCACTGCCGTATCTGCATAAGCTGGAAAAGTAACTACGGATACTTCTACCACATCCACTTTTACCAAAGTCCACTTCACAGTGCCATCATCCCGATAATCAGAAGATTCTTCTTCAACCAAAAACCCAAAACTACATTGATCCACATCCCCACGCTTCACACGTTGGTATAGATTCACGGCTTCTGAATCATTTTCATTAATCCGAATTTGCCCCCACAAACCTCTATCATCTACCCGAAGGATTAAAGTATTGGAAGCCGTCCGGGCTAATACTTTTCCCGTGTCATGATTGATGAGAGCACGAACATCATTTGCAGTAATTCCGTCAAATGCTCCAGGTGCAATTTCTTCATAAGCTCCTGGCCATAATTCCGTTTCAGAATTATAAAGAGCGAAATAACCTTCTATAATCATTTCTCCATGTTCAGGTTCCGCCCTGGTTGTCAGATCCACTTCAAAACTTCTCATCTGACGTTCATTCATTGTTCTCACCACCTTTCAATTTTGCCTGATCCCCAAGACGATCAGCCGGAACGAAGTTCTCCAAAGCAAGTAACTCTTCCATATCTTCTCTAGGGCTGAACCCAACTAAATCACGCCATTCGTTTCTACCCATCGCCATGTTACGTGTCATGGACTCGCCTAACTGCCTTAATTCATTTAGGTCATAAGCATAAAGACTTCTTGAGTTAAATCGAAAAAACCAATCCTCTGAGAGAATCAGTTTCCGTGTTATTTCCTGTTCCATTCCTTTGGCAATGGGGAGGATTGTAGAATTGATAAAATTGTTATATTCGTCCTTTTTGTACTCGCCAACTCCAAGAAAAAAAGCAGGAACATTAAATATGCCTGCTACTGTTTTCTTATCCAGTTCGACTGCTTCGTTTATTGCTAAGTCCTTTAGAGATAAAGGTGTAACTTGGTCCACCTCTAACATTTCTGCAGGTATGATCCAGGGCTTACCTGCTTCACTAGACTGTAAGTATTTATCAAAAACAGCATCTCGCCCTTCCTCACTTGCAAGCTCTGCCGTTAACGAATCAACTTTAACTATAAGAGAGGGCATGTATTTACCACTCATAAAACTATTCTTTGTTGCTACTGCCTGCCTTAAATTCCTAATTATTTCTTTTAAGACAACTCTATAACCTTGACCCATATAAGGCTTTTCAGGATCTGGATTCAATGTGAAATGAAGTACTTCATCATAATTATAAGAATGACTACCATACTCCACACGATAACCAAAATCAGTTTCAATGAAATTTACTTTTGAAGGTTTGAGAGGGATTAACTCATCAATTAACCCATCTCTAAATTGTGGGTAGACAACGCTATTTCCTTCCCCGTTAATCAGCATGGTATAAACAATGTTATAAACCCACGCTTTTCGAGTCATTAAGCTGTAAGGATTTACGTCTATCTTTCGTGACAAAGCATTTTTAACTCTCACATCTCCCTTATCAGTGTTCTGCATTAAGTGAATGGTCATAGAAGAAATCAGTTCGGAAATCTTATGCGCTGCTATTTTAACTTCTGGATTGTCAGCTATCCTCGTATATCCCGGAACACATAGCGTGTCATAAGCATCAGTGGATAATAGAAATCCTACAGGTGATTGCGTAGACTCAGAGGAACGTGTTTGATTATCAATTCTATTCTTTTTTGACCTTCTTTTTGACCCCATTCATTATTCACCCCCCTTTAAGCCAAGCAGCTGCTGAATTTGATTTTTCCAAACTCTCAAGCATCCGGACAGCTCCGAATACACTGACATCAAATAAATCTATACGCTGGTTTGGCATTACCTTCTCGTACTGAATCATATCGTCTGTTTTTTCAATGGCTTGCACATTTTGCACACAATATTCATAGGCCTGAGAACCAAGGTAGTAAAATTTACCGTCTTTTGCTTTTTGTTCAATTCGCCTGAACCCCTGTGATTTTTTATAAAAATACTGTGGCTGATCCACTATATTGAATCTTTTCGCTTTCATGTTCAAATAGAACTCTTGACCAAACTTTCTATCAAAACCAACTTGTTTAATCTTAAATCCTCTATCCCTCATCATGATAAACCACTTTACTAGATCATCTTGATCAACTGTTGGTGTATTTGGCATTGTAAGCCATCCGTCTTCCTTCCAACCAAATAGAGGAATGTTATCTTCTTCTGCTTTAATGTAAGCCTGAGTGATGGGGAAGAATGCATGTGTAATTGCAATATCCACCCCTTGATAAGAACCATATAAACCTGTTGCGTTTAAATCATGGAGTTTAGCCATATCGCAACCACCGAACCAATCAATAGGCAGCTTCGCCAATTCTTGAAGTGTCCAGGAGTAATTTTTGTTACTGTTTCTAAACTCATCAATATTGAAATAAGCCTTCAAAGCAGAGGTGTAAATATTTAATGACTTTGCTAAGAATGCTTTTCTTTGTTGTGGATCATTTTGAGCTTGCATAGCATCACTCATCAACTCTTCACCAGAAACAGAAACATTATAATTTGGATTTGCTTTCTCGTGTTCTATAGCACTGGTATAATCCACATTCCCACTATCAGGATCTGCATCAGCTTTTGCTATGAAGATAAATAGTTGTTCGTCTTTCACGATTCCATCTAATACTTTTTGACAATAAATCATCCGGTTGTAGCAAAAACTGTTCATATTGTCACCGGCAGTAGTTATGCCGATGCATAAACTATTTCGATATGCTTTGCCTGATTCCTTGATAGTATTGTATTGGCTTGCACTTCGATAAAGGTGCAGCTCGTCCAGTATTTGAACTAAAGTATTCAAAGAGTCCATTCGATCACTGTTGCCTGCTATTGTTTCGATTCTCAAATAGCCATCACCGAGATCACCACTGATGCTATGTTCCTGGTTGTTATCAAGTATACGAAAGTTCTTTTCTTCGCCCATATTTTTCAGGTTGTAGTTAAGAAAGTTAAAACTTTGCAATGCTTGTTTTAATTGCGCTCCGACTATGACTATTTCAGCACCAGATTTTCTTTCTAACAGTCCAAGACCCCAAGATAGCGCGCTCATAAATGGAGTTTTACCTTGCTTACGGGGAAGCATGTTAAAAGCTTCTTTAAATCTCCTTCTCTTCGTTCCTGTATGGAAAAATCCTAGCAAATTATAAACAACAAATTTTTGCCATGGCTGTAACAAAAAAGGCTTACCCCGTAAAGGATAACCTTCCATGTCTTCTCCTTTTTGATGGACGAACGTTTTTTCGATTATGCCGATAACAAATTCCGCATCTTTAGGATTGAAGTCATAGTTCTCATTTTTCAAATCCCCCAAAAATCTATTACACGTTTGAATGATTTCTTTATTGGCAAGTTTTCTTCGCTCTACGATGCTGGTTGCATACTCCATCACCAGATCATAGTTTTTGAATTTAGTCGAGGCCACTTAAAATTTTCGCCAGTCCTGAAGTTTTATCATTCCCATTTCCTTTAGAATCGATAGCACTTTTCGGATTAAGGCAAAGGCGATCGGAGTATGCAAGAATATCTTTTCTCAATCCTTCCAGGGTTGCAACAATTGGGGATTTTTTTGCACTCCCTGCAGCCGAAGAACTTTCGTATTGATAGCCCTCATCTTCGAACTGTTTATTCAATAAAAGGTACTGGTGCATTAACTCAGCATAAATGGTGATTAGCCGATTATACTGGGGTTTGTGGACTTTCAACGCTTTCATATCCTCGATCGTTTTTCTTTTGATTGTTTCCTTTGTTGGAATTTTTGACAACCGCCTTCACCTCCCGAAAAAAAGTTTTTCCCGTGCTCGCTCTATTGGAAAGAGTTCCCCCCTCCGGTCCCTGTGTTTTATTTTTCGGCTTTTAGAGAGTGGGGGGGACCAATTCTATTCGTCCACTCGATTCCTTTTCTAGTGAGCTCGTGTGACTTCCTGATGTGCATTGATTCGTGACAAGTGCTGCAAAGACTGAGTAAGTTAATGTTTATCAAAGCAAGCTCAAGAAAGATTTCTAATGGATAGATATGGTGAACTACTTTAGCTTCTCTAACCTTTCCATATCGTTTGCATTCTCTACACTCATACTTATCACGCTTTAAAATGATGGATCGTTTGCGAATCCACTTGGTAGTCTTGTAGAAGTTCAAGGTAAATCACCTGCTTTGTTTTTAAAAACAACATAAAAAGCCACATCTTTTTGGATATGGCTTTAACCTCTATATCTATTATTCATCAACATCTTCATCATTAAGATCATCTAAATGTACTAAATCTAAATTATAATAATGCATTGTTGTCCCGGAAGCGCAACCTTCAGTTGTAGAACTGACAACTTTGACAATCGCTCTATAATCTGGATTTATTCTCTCATGTTCCCTTTTGATTTCCTCAATTTTTCTTTCCAATGTATCATTTGGTCCTGTTAAAAAAAAGCTGGTCATCATTTCAAATATCACCTCCATTCTTTATTTTATAATAACCTCAATGGAAAAGATTGTCACTATAATAATTAAAAAGGCACCCACACAAAGTGAGCGCCTCCCGTTTCTTTTTCAATCGATCTCATGCTATCAATATAACATGGTCATTTCCAATTGGTCATTTTTTATTCTGTCATTTTTCTTTCATTTTTTCATCACGATCCGCATTAAGACTACGGTCATCTTCATAAATATCGTTCAGGTTTGAGGTGTAGTGATGTGTAAGTTCCTCTACAATAAGTTCTGTAAGATAAGCTTTAATCCCTTCAAATCTCTTATGCACACCTTCAAGACCGTTTGATATTTCATCTCTGATATGGGCTAAAATTAGAGTAATGCCAAGTCCTAGCAATACTGTAAAGTCACCTATAAGTCCATAACCTTCAGAATTTATACTTTTCACTAAGGTTAACTGTGGAAATACGACTATAGACATAACTGCAAGCATATAAAGGGAAAAGATTAAAAACTTTAAAAGTCTATATTCATTAGTTGAATCAATTTTTTTTTGGATAGTATCTAAATTACTTTCAATCTCCAACCTTTTTTCATTACGTATTCTTCCCTTCATTAAAAAAAGTACCTTCTTGATATGATTCTCCATTTTTTTATATTCGTTTAATATTTCATCTTCAAATTTAATCCTCTCAGAAATTAAATCTGCAATTAAAAAAAATAAACCTGCTAGGGCAATACTACTTACAAATGAACCATGGTAATCTACTAGGTCTGTTGCTCTCAAGGTAGCTAACATAATAAATGAACAACCTATTAAGAACGTTAGATTAATTTTCATATTATCCTCCTGAAGTAAATATAAATGAATCGTTTCTCTTATTTAGCTTACTATACTTTCCTTCAGTTACACATATCTAATATACTGTTTAACTTATTGAATCTTTCAACCCCTTCTCTCCCTTAGCTTTGCTCTACTTCTTAATATGAGTTACACACTCACTTTTTTATGTTCATGTTATACCTATAACTTAAGTTTATTCAGTGTATAAGAAAATCCTTTTTATAATTTGAGCATAAAAAAATACCCATTCCTTTTGAATGAGTATGATTTATATTTTAAATGTGCTCATAGCCTTGTCCAAGACGTCCTGATTCACTCCTATGTATCTTAGGGTAATAGACTCTTCAGAGTGGTTAAAGATGTCCATAAGCATTGCCACGTTCTTATTCTGTAAGTAGAAGTGATAACCAAATGTCTTTCTTAAAGTATGTGTTCCAATGTCTCTTAGCTTATGATGCTGTGCAGCTTCCCTTAAGATTTTATAAGCCATGTTCCTACCAATAGGCTTACTATCCCCCTGGCGACTTGTAAAAAGATACTCATGATCCTTCATATCTTCAATATAAGGATTCAGCTCACGCCTTAATGAGGGTGTGATCCGGATCCACTTTCTTTTCTTTGTTTTCTTTTCTTTAAGAATAATGTGCATCTCTCTTACATCTCCAGCTTTTAATTGAAGGATGTCTGATATTCTTAAACCCGTATTAATTCCTACAACAAATAGCATGTAATTCCTTTCGCTTCTCTGCTTTAAGAACCTTTTAATGTCTTCGATCTTCTCAAGGTCTCTTATTGGCTGTACGAAATTCATGAGGACACCACCTGCTCTGTAGGTCCATAAACTTCTATTTTCATAGCAAAGGCCAGCTTATAAAACGCTCTTGATTTAAGCCGATAATATTTACTTTCGCTCATTCCAAGATCATTATACACTTCATAATCATACATCTCTTCATCTTGGATATAACGTTTTATTATGATTTGTCTCTCCGCCATACTTAGACGATTAACAGAACGCATAATAAAATCCATATAACGATTCCGTTGGACCTCCTGATATTCTGATTCAATATTTTTCAGTGCCGTATTTTCAGTGGAAGAATGATTTAACCCAGTATAAGAGGCAGGAATTAAACTGAATTTTTGTGTGACTTGAGGCAAGAGATCAACTTGAATTGAAAGGGAAGCTATTCTGTATTTTTCCAAAGCTTCCTCTACTGCTTTCCGGGTATTTGCACGATCAATTTCAGGTAATATAAATTGAATTGACATCATTACTCCCCCTTTAAAATATAAAAAAGAACACAAATTAAGAGAGTATCTCTTAGTTTGTGTCCTCCAGTGTTCTGGCCAGGACTATTAAGTTAGATTTTCTTTATATTGAAATTCAAATCCGGTGATTTTTCCCTTGTAATTTTTAATTGAAATCGTTTCATGATCATAGACCTCTATGTATGAGGCTTTTCCATCAGTGATAATGATGGCACAGTTGTTATAATCTATTATATCAAGACTAATGCAGCCTGTTCCATTATGATTTAATTTCTTAATCCTTTTCAAGTAAAGCCCCCCAATTTACCCAAAGTACTTAAACTTTTACTATATTAATATTAATCAAACCCAATTTACTTCTATTCTCGTTGATTCTTTTAGAACCCTTTATACAGTACTCTTCTTGGATTTCGAATCCTATCCAATTACGGTTTGTGTTATCACAAGCAATGGCAGTAGTAAATCCACCCATACAATTATCTAACACAGTTTCGCCTTCTCTGGTATATGTCCGGATAATATACTCAAACAGATCGATTGGTTTCTGAGTTGGATGAAAAGTTTTACTTTCTCTCGGTATATTTACTATTGATTTCGGATAATTTTTATACTTAACTAAATAAGGCTTCTTTAATGTTTCATTCTTCTCTCCTAAAACTTTCATAGCTGGATCTCTTTTAACCGCTTTGGGTTTAATTTTCATTATCCCTTGTGGATTGTAGGTAGGTAACTTTTTATAAAACACACAAATATTTTCATGGTTCTTCATAGGCATTCTATTTGCATTTGGAAAACCAGTTACATGTTCTCCTTTCTTCCATATCCATTCATACCTAAACCACTTAAAATTTGATGCGATTAATTTAGTTGTAAAGGGCTGACTGGCAGTCAAAACAATTGCTCCGTTTTCTTTAATGATCCGTTTGTATTGTTCCCATAATAGTTCGAATGGGATGATCTCATCCCAAGAACATCTAGTGGTACCATAAGGTAAATCACATAGAATGAGATCCACTGATTTCTCGGGAATTAACTTCATTCCCTCCAAACAATCCAAATTATAAATAGTATTTTTCTCAATTCTCATTTCTTTTCCCCTTTCAGTATGTTATAGTTTCAAAAGGGGAACAAATGTTCTCTTACTGAAGGGATAAGAGGCTTGTTTTTCGAGCCTCTTATTTTTATTTTTACAACTTTCTTATTTTGTTAAAGCAGTAATTGCTTTTAGGTTCCGCAGCTCATAATAATCCATGTCCTGAACTCGCTTTCCCTGCTTGTTTTCGGTAATACCGGCAGCCAGTAGATCCTGTCTGAATGATTGGGCCATCGATTCATTTGAAAGAGTAACTGCTTTTCTTAGTATCATCTTCACCCTCCTACCTTTTGCTTGGATTCTCAATTATTCTGTGAAGATCAGGATACTTATGGGCGTCCTTTGCAAGTCTCTCGGCTTCCTGGATCACTTTTAAAATAAAGTCAGTCATTCTGCTTCCTCCTTTACACAAAGCACCATAATCTCTCCAGTCCATATTTCTGGTCTAATCCGATCCATAACGTGGTTTAGATACAGCTCATAATTCAATCTAAGGAGTATGGAATAATGTCCTTTACGATTACGGTAATAAATTTCTGCCTTCATCTTAGAAAATGAAGAGGCACATAGCTGTGCCTCTTCCCTATTGGGATCATTTTTCATTATTTGAGTAACCTTATTCCTTCCTTTACCTATTTTCTGTTTCCTGAATGCAACTCATCAATACTGCCCTAATAACTTCTTTTAAAATTTTTTTAATCAGTTTTTTATTTAGACATTTGGAAATAATGACTATTGGAGGTGTGGTATAGCCATGTTAAAATTATTTTTTATCTTCATATCAATTCTTGTATCCGTTTTTATTATTGTTGTTGGATTATTAAATTTTGTAGTATTTCTAAATACCTAATAATATTCAATTTTTGTTTAGAAACCAGGTTATGATATAACCGTAATTCTTCCTGCAGTTATTTCTTCATCAAGATGTTCTTCAAAATAGAAGCGAATGTTATTCATTGCTTCAAGCTTCCAACGTCCTCCATCTGCTTCAAATAGCGCACATCTTGGACCCTGTTGCATTCTGAAAACAAAATCACTCTCTGGTTGAAGCACATCAACGAATGTTCTACGTGGCGCCAACTGAACAGGGTTAGAAACTTTAACTGTAGAGACAGTGGCAACCCCTATTTTTGCTGAGACTGTCTGAGAAATTCCATCATCACCAGTGGTACCCACGTTTTCTTCTTTAATATTTCCTACAACCTGCAGTACAATTTCGCTATCCTCATTTTTGACAAAGCAGGATTGTATTAAGATATTAAATTCTTCAGCATTATGAAATCTGTCGAATGCAATATGTGGAGTCAATGCCTGTGAACGTATAAAAACATTTCGCTCTTTATCAGTATTGAGCCCTGAAAGAACCTCGACCTCTGTAGGACTGATCACGTGAAGAATAATATCCTCTTTACCATCAAATTCTGACTTAAGGTAATCAACCACCCCTTTAAGAGTATTAAGTCCAATTGCCTTTACTGTAGGTGCAGCAACCTGATAAAGTTTTTGAGTTGAAAAAGTCTGACCATTTTCTTTTTTTATTTCCGTTCCACCGATTGATAAAATATACTGCATCGCTTCTTTAATCATTTCAACATTCCCCCAAGGTTTTATTAGTTTGATTTAGATTTTTTATTTTTAAAGTCAATGACTTCGCCACGATCGTCAGCCAGGTCCCCATCATCATTTATGTAGGTTTGACCTTTGATTCCTGACTTAAGTTCTGCTCCTGTTACTTTTCCGTTCTCGGTACGGTCCAGAATCAGCGTTCCAATAACATTTCTAGCCGGTGCTAGAATTGTCTTGACCTGGATGTCGGTTGAGATAACTTCCCTTTTCTCGTCACCTTCTAAAGTGACAGTCATAGTCACCTTTCGCTTTAATTCCGGCTTGGTGTTAGGATCAGCGATATTTTCCATTGCTCTTTGCATTTCGCGATTAAATCGTTCTGCCAAGGCGCCTTCAGCAAATGTATTAAGATCGATAATGTTTTTCATATTCCATTCCTCCAATTAGTTAGCTATTTTTTTATTTGACAATGCTGATTGATACATTCTTGGTTCATAATCACCTACCACTACTGGAAAATGATCATGATACTTCTTAAGCTCCCGAAAAGATGTAAAAGTTTCTCCTTTGGTTAAACCATAATCCAAGTCATACAAGAATATTTTTGTAACTTTCTTTCCTGAATAATCCTGTGCTGCATATGTAGCATCTTGTTTGTTATGAGCTAGCACAAAAACGAACTTGTTTTCTGTGATTTTGCACGCATATGGTTTAACAGATTTACGAGTGAAAAGTGCGCGTTCTTTTTCAGCAGCGTATATTTTTTCATCTACCTCCTGAAAAATTTCAGGATTGTACTGGTCATTCATGCTAATCAAGTTTTGTTTACGTAGGGCCACGATCATGTACGTAATGTTCTGTTGATCATACATAATGGCTTCACTGAGTACTGACTGAAATGTCCGCATCTGTTATCACTCCTTTATTTTTGTAGTAAAAGGCTTTGATTGTTCCAGTTTGACCGTTTCGCTGTTTGTCCAAGATAAACTCAAAGGAGAAGTCTTTATCATCTTTCGTGTAGTAAGAATCCCTATACAAAAAAATGATTACATCTGCATCTTCCTCAAGGCTGCCTGACTCCCTTAAATCACTTTTCATAGGGCGTTTATCCATTCTCGACTCAACACTCCTGGTCAGTTGAGCAAGAGCAATGACCGGACAATCAAATTCTTTTGCGATTTTCTTAAGCCCTTTTGAAATAGCCCCCACTTCATCATGTTTACTGAACCCATTTGATTCAGGCGTGATTAAAGTTAAGTAGTCCACTAAGACAAGAGGTTTTTTCTCTGGAAAAGCATGTACCTGCTTTCTGAGCTTTCTTCGAATATCAGATAAAGTTTGTGTGGCATCATCAAATAGTTGAATTTTACTTGAATCAATTCTCCCGATTGTTGTAGACCACAATGTTTTCTGAGAATCATTTAGAAGATTGTATGGGTCCCTTAGCTTGTTCCGGTTGTAATGACCTTCAGACGCAATCATTCTCTTCACCAGTGCTTTAGCTGACATTTCTAGTGAGAAGATACAGGGGAGGTATTTGCCTTGATACCCGGCAGTAAGAGCGATTTTATTAAGTACATCCGTTTTCCCCATGGATGGCCGTGCAGCGATAATTGTAAATTCGCTGTTTTGAAAGCCGTTTGTCATAAGGTCTAATTTCTTAATCCCTGAAGGAGCACCCTGATCCACTTCCCTTTCGGTAAAGGGATCTTCATACATGCTTGCCAGTATTTCACTAACACTGTGGTGATCGTTGACCTTTTTCTGATCTAACTGATCAAGCCTAGTTCTAAGTTTCTCTATCTCCCAATTTTCTTCGTGGGCTTGTAAAGTCAATCTCTTAAACTCACGCTTTTTCCACTTTTCAATAATGATTAACTCGTATTTTTCGAAGAGTTCTTCATTTGCGACAGCTACTGATGCCTCATACACTTCTAGGGTGTGAGGATCTTTACTGCTCATTTCTTCAATCAGCATGATAATGTCAGTCTCACCATATTTGTCGAAAGCACTTCTTATGTGCTTAAAAATCATGCTGCAGGTTGGATCTTCAAAATGATCGGGGCGAAGTTCAGTTTCTTTCAAAAAATAATTATGCTTAATCAGAGTTCCTAAAGCGCTTCGTTCAACGTTCATCGCTAATCCTCCAGTGACAATTCTGCTTCCGAAACAGCTGCGGGTGTGAAAATGAACGAGCTTGTATTTTTCTTATCTGCCCTTGCTTGTGTTTCCAGCTGATCGTATTTAGTCCTCAACTTATCCATGGAAAGGATGTTGGTATGCCAAAAGCTATTGGCTTGCGTCCATTCAATCATTCGCTGGATGTGTTTTTCAGGGCGATTGTCTTTTTCACGCATTAATCTGCAAGCATTAGCCCATTTTTGTAAATCAGGTTGTTTAGCATTAGGATTATGCTCTAATATTTTTTGATAAAGTAATTTAGCCATGGAAAGGTCAAAACTTGAAAAATTGTGAAGAGAAGTTTTTTTCTTTTTCTCTTTCTCTTTATCTTTCTCTTTATCTTTCTCTTTATCTTTCTCTTTATCTCTTATCTCTTGTTTGTATAGACCTTCTATACTGTTAGGATACTGTATAGATACCGTATCGGACTTTAGAGCCTCAACGGTTCTAGCATATTCAATTACAAATGGAATTTCCTTGACCTTTTCAAGCTCTTCCTCGACCCTTTTCACGACGAGAGGGCTATTGTTCCAGTTGTATTTCGCCCAATTTTTTAAAAATAACTCTTTTGTAGATTTGCTGTAATCCACTTTTCCATACTCAATAAATCGTTGAAGAAGTTTTTCGATTGTTTCACGGTTATAACCGGTTTCAATCTCCATAATCTTTTTATGCAGCTCATAAATGCCAATCTGATTGGCTTTACTATTGGTCATCAGGTAGATGTAAAAGTATTTCTCTTCTGGTGTAAGCTCAAGGACAAATGCATCTTGCCAAAAGCTGACCTGGACCTGACGATATTTACTCATTTTAATCACCCTTTCAAAGCTATATAGGCTCTTCTATAAACATTACCAATTCATTTGAAGAGGATATTTTACTCTTGATCTCAATCGCCTGTTCTTTGCACTCAGAGACGTTCATAGCGTAAATTAACGCTGTCTGGATGGTCCTTATGTTAGAGCCATCCTTGACAGCGAAATCAACGTGATAAATCATTCGAACTACCTAGACCCTACTGCATACAAAACTGGGCTTTCAGCTTGTGAAGTTCCTACGGCTTCGTCAATTGCCTTTTCAATAGCACCAACCGAAACAGAACCCTTTACATGTGCAGTGAAAATAATATTTTGAAGGAGCTTATCCTTTTCGTATGGAGTCAAAATTGAAAGATCACCCATGGCTTTCTTAGCTAATTGTTTGCTTTCGATAATGGTTTTCAAAATAAACACCGCCTTAGAATTTTTTAAACATGCTTTTAGCTGATTTAATTCCAGCAGACTGCAACTTACCTTTAGCTTTATGCTGAACATACCGGCCAGATCCAATTGCCTTTCCGGTTTCATATGAATCAGAGAGTTTCATGAAAGATTTAAAAATTCCCAATGTTATTCCTCCACTCAGGCATGAGCCTCTGTATTATTTTTGTTATGGCATTTAACAATTTCAGTGACGATTTTGTCATACATAGGGGTAATAGGAAGCTTCTTCTCTCCCCACTCACGCATTAGCTCGACAGATTTCTCAGTATTCTTATAAGAAAGCTCTGCTAATAACACAGGTATAGCCATACGTTGTTCTAAGACTTCACGATCAATAGGGGGTTGTCTCATCGTTTAGCACCTCTTTTTTAGTAGTCCAGCAATCTCTTATCCATAAAGTGATGATGCTATAAGCTCCAACGACTAGAAATCCTGCCAACATTCCAGTGAAAATGATATCCATGTTATAAGACCCCTCCCCTTCTTGATTTTTGCTGAGAAATCTTATAAACTGGAAGTAAGTTATTTTTGAATTGTTCGACCTTCTGAGACTCGTTGTTGCTGCAACGGGTCTTTAACTTATCCATCCACGTACTTTCCATGTTAAGCCCCTTCCTTTTGTCACCTTTTTCAATGACAAATTATAGTCAGTGGCTATTTTCATTTTTAAATTTGCAACTGCCACCTCTACATCTGATAACTCTTCCAATGTAATTTTGGCTTTGTCCCGATCATCGTTCGTTATATATTCAGGAGGTTTTAGAAAGCATGTGTCACTAAGATTCTGAATCAATTCAAGTGCTTCTCTGACAACCAATTGTTCCAAAGCTAACAAATCTGATCTAAGACCTTTTCCTCCTAAAACCACCGGAGTTACTCCATCAGAGAACTGATGAAGCAGCTGCATTGACAAGGCTGGATCATCAAAGGTATATAACAAATCTTCTGCAACATTTTTAGTGATCGGAGTTTTTCCAGTCTCCATTTGAGAAATATAACTGCGATCCACACCAATTTCCGTTGCTAATTCCTCCTGGTTAATACCCATTCGGTCCCGAAGCCCTTTTATCGGATTTTTCATATTCAATTCTTTCAACTCCTATCCAATAATTCTTTTTACCTGCATTTTAAACATCAAGTATTTTCTTCAATTCTTTGTTCATGGCTGTAATGCGGTAATGAGCAGTGCGAATGGTTTTACACCTATTCATTTGTTTAACTTCTGCTGCGTTATAAAACTGCTTAGGCACCTTATTTCACCTCCTTTCAGTTCTCACATTTTGGTGTAGAGATGTGAGAAAGATAAGAATTATAATCACTTTAAGAAATATTCTTCGAATCGTATATTTTCTCTTCAAAAAATTTTTCAATCGGTACTTTTAATTCTTTTGAGATTTTGAAAATTGTTTCAGGAGAAGGTGTACGTTTGCCTTTTTCATAATTATTATACGTTTGAAACGGTATACCTAATCTTTTCGCAAGCTCAACTTGGGTTATTCTCTTCGACTTTCTAATGTGTTCAATATTGGAATGAATTTTCACAATTTCACCTCGCTTTATACGAATCGAAGAACTTGTATCTCAATAATAATTCTTCATTTCGTATAAGTCAACAGTAAATTATACTTTTTGTATATATTATTTCTTCATATCGGGGAATCATATACAATATGTATAAAGGAGTGAGGAATAATGAGTCTCGGATCAAAATTAAGAAACTTAAGAGAACAAAGAGGTATTAGCCAAAAAGAGCTCGCCTCACGCTTAAAAATCCCTAATCAGAATGTATCTAATTATGAAAGAAATTTTCGGCAGCCTGATTATGATACATTAAAAAAATTTGCTAACTTTTTTCAAGTGAGTACTGACTATTTACTTGGGGTAGATAATAATCAGAATCCTGTTGATAAAGAAGAAGAGGAATTCCTGGCATTTGCTAATGACCCGGAGTTAGAGGTCTGGTACAAAGAGCTGCCTAAAACGGATGAGGAACGACTTAGACGACTTAGAAAAGTTTGGGAAGCTTTGAAAGATGATGAATAAATAACAAGTACTTGCAATAAAGCCCATCTTTGGGCTATTATTTTATCATAATATACGAACATACGTTTGCAACTAGATTATACATAAGGGGTGGTCAAGTGAGAAGTTATAACAGTCTGGAGGATCGAGTGAAGGAGTTAATGCTTTATTTAGGGATATTAGGTCCCGAGGATATTCAAATGGATTTAATCGCTTGCAAGCTAGGAATAAGGCTAAAGTATTGGGAATATTCGAGTCAGGCGATAAAAAATAAGAATGGTATTCAAGTAATGTATTTAGATAAGTATTTAACAAAGCGTCAGCAACATTGGGACTTTGCACACGAGCTTTGCCACCTCTTATATCATGCTGGAAACCAATTTACTTTACCGAGCCATTTAAGAGATTTTCAAGAGTGGAAAGCTGATAGTTTTGCTGAACATTTTTGTATTCCTACTTTTATGCTAGAAAAACTTACCTTACCTCGGCATCGTCAAGAAGCTGCAGGCATAATTGCTTCATTGTTTTTTGTTAACCATGAAATAGCTGATAAACGGTTAAGAGATTGGCAGCAACAAGAAAAAGCTTATAAGAATCATATAAGTTTTAGCGAGAAACTAACAGAGCAAGATCATTTATTGAGAAAGGAGTGTTTAGATGCGGTGTGCGATTTATATCCGTGTATCAACCAAGCTTCAGGAAAAGAGATTCTCACTAAGTGCTCAACGATTTGAGTTAACCAAGTATGCAGAAAACCAAAATTGGACTATTACTGATTATTATCAAGATGTTGAGTCGGGTGGAAAACTAAAGAAAAAAGATTTAACCAGGCTTATTGATACTGTAGAAGATGGAAAAATAGATGTTGTTTTAGTGGTGGAACAGGATCGCCTCTCTCGCTTAGATACTATGGAATGGGAAATACTAAAAGGAGTCTTGAGGGACAATGAAGTTAAAATTGCTGAACCGGGAATTATCACTGATTTAACGAATGAAGATCATGAAATGATCTCTGATTTTAAAAATATAATCGCTAAGCGACAAAGAAGATCACTAGTAAGAGCAATGGTTCGTGGTAAAAAGGAGTCTATTAGAAAAGGAAAAACATTCGGAAGTGGTCCATTTGAATATAAATATAATAAAACAACAAAACAGTTTGAGGTTGATCCGGAGTGGGCATGGGTAATTCCGTTAATTGATGATTTATATTTAAAGAAGCGCTATAGTTTGAGAAAAATTGCACGAGAAATAACTAAACGAGCAAAAACACCGTCTGGCAAGTCATGGAATGAGTCTTTAGTGCGTTCAAGATTAAGTTCTAAATTTTATCATGGAACTATTGAGAAAGAATTTGCAGACGGTGAAATAATAACCTTTGATGATGCCCATGAACCTCTAAGGTCTAAAGAAACTTATGTAGAAATTCAATCTCAACGCTCTAAAAGACAGAGTTCTTATTACTTTAAAGAAAATCATCGTAAAGATGTAAATATCCTGAGATTAACACAAATAAGATGTGGAGACTGTGGCTTAAAAATGGTATTAGTCCAGCGGGGTAATAAAGATAAACCTCGCTATTATCTGCAGCACAATTTAAGGGAACGCGAACACCCTTGCAGAAATTATAAAACACATTTTAATGTAAGACGTGTTGAGTCAAAAATAAAAGATCTATTGACTGAACTTCTGAGTGGCAAAGAGTTTTTAATGGATTATTTAGAAATGGGAAGATCTGAAGGAAACATCGAGGATATGAAAACAAGCATGAAAGATGTCCAAACAAAAATCAATACGAACAAAAACAAGCTTGATCGTTTATTAGACTTATACTTAGATCAAGTTATCTCTAAAAATGAGATGGCCGATAGAAGGAAGAAAATAGACACTCAATTAGAATTTTTCGAGAAAGAATACGCTAGTTTGAAACAAAAATATATGCTCCTCCAAAAGGAAGAGCATAACATTGATTACCTATACGAGTATTTAGAAGTGGCGCATGAATATTCAAGAGAAACTACTCCTGAACAACAACTAATGGTCATGGGTAGGCTATTTCCTACAGCAACTCTTTATCAAGACAAACTAATTTTACAACTCGACTTAAACGCTCAATTGCTTGATATACCAGTGATCGCAGACCCTCCGCCCCCTAGAGGACGCCCCTATATTTAAAGGGGGCTTAGGCTGTGCTCTACCTTAATACAACGGTCCATAATAACCGTTCTTTCCTGCCCGGAAAGATTGTTAAATACTTCTTCGTCCACTACCCCAAGCTGGGTCCAGAATATCGGAGCATCGGTCTGTAGAAATTCTTCAGCAAGCTCAGGAAGAAATTCTGATCGTCTAAATACGTTTACAATGTCGATTTTTTCTTCAATTTCTTTGAGTGAAGACACTGCCTTAACACCAAGCGCTTCTTTAATCGTCGGATTTACCGGAATAATCTTATAGCCGGCATCCTGCATTGCCTTTGAAACACCATAGGAAGTTCTTGATGGATTGTCGCTTAAACCTATAACGGCAATCGTTTTAGCCTGTTTTAACAGTGCACCTATGTTTTCTCTGCTTGGATTTTCAATCATATTGACACATCCTTTTCAAACTTGAATTAATCTAACAAGCCTTTTGACTGAAGAAATTCTTCTGCAACTGCTGCGTAATCTTCACCATCAATATCTACTTTTGCGTTCATTTCCTGCATATCTTCCTCTGAGATCTGCCCGGCTAATCCATTTAGTACTTCTTCAAGCTCCGGGTAGGCTTCGAGTACATCCTGACGAACAACAGGGGCCGCATCATATTTAGGGAAGAAGCCAAGATCATCCTCAGTGGTCTGTAAATTAAAGCGTTCAATACGCCCGTCAGTTGTAAAAGCAGGAATGACATCAACCTGTCCCTGCTGAACTGCCTGATACATGATATTAGCATCAAGGCTTTCTGTTTGTGCAAAGTCAAAGCCATAGGCTTCTACAATAGCATCATAGCCGTCTCCCTGGCGTTCATAAAAGGCGTGTGGAGCACCAAATGTTAATTCGCTTGAAAGCTCTACAAGATCTGAATAAGTAGAGGCTTGAAAGTCAGCGTCCTCTGAAAACGCCATCGTATAATCATTAGCAAAGCCTAAAGGCTCAAGCCATGTGATATTAAACTCTTCTTCATATCCCTGACGTACGCGATCCAAAATACTTTCACTTGATTCGCCTTCTTCTGCTCTTTCATCCAATACAGCTTCTAGCCCTGTGCCAGTATACTCTACATAAAGATCAATTTCCCCATTTTCCATAGCAGGCTGTAAAATCGCTACTTCTCCTAAGCCCTCCTGCAGTTCAACATCATAATCTGAATGATGCTCAATATACTGCTGAAGAATATGCGGGAGAATATACTGCTCTGTCCAGGGTTTTCCGGAAATAACAATTGGCTCGCTTGAATCACGCTCCGCCCCGTCTCCTCCTGTATTACAGCCTGCAAGTAAAATGGCTGTACCCGCTGCAGTAAGTAAAAGTCCTTTTGATATGTTCATTGTTTACCCCTTTTCATAAGTTAGTATTCACTGAATACGTTCAATGTTTATTTTCCCGTTTACTATAACCGGGAGTCAATAAATTATGCTCTTTTGCCACTCACAAAGCTTTTCTCTGTTTATTGCTTAAGTCCTTTTGGCGTTGCTTTCTTTTCAAGAAGCTTCAAAATAAAATCAAATGACAGAGCTAAAAGTGCTACAGGAATAGCTCCTGCAAGAACTAAATTATTATTATAGGATTGAAGCCCTCTCCAAATCACATCACCAAGTCCTCCGGCTCCTACAAAGGTAGCAAGCGTTGCAACGCCAACTGTCAGTACTGTTGCTGTGCGGATCCCTGCCATTAAAAATGGCAAAGAAAGAGGTAATTCAATCTTAAAAAGAATCTGGGAGCTGGTCATTCCCATGCCTTTTCCTGCTTCAATTATCGCCTGGTCAACCCCGGTGATCCCTGTGTATGTATTTCGCAAAATCGGCAAAAGCGCGTAAATAATTAAGGCAATTAAGGCTGTTTCAAAGCCTATACCGACGATCGGCACTAAAAATCCGAAAAGAGCAAGACTTGGAATTGTTTGAAACACGGCCGTGATTCCAATATAAAATTCTGCTACTTTTTGTTTTCTCGAAATAAAGATGCCAAGAGGCAGTGAAATGATGATAGCGATAAAAATAGCTGAAAATGATAAATATAAGTGCTGGAGTGTTCTATCGATTATAAGATCCTGACGCTGCACTACTGTTTCCCAGAATGCCTGGACGACGTCCATCTCTTTAAGCCCCCTTCCCAAGTCCCGCTAAGGCACTTAATAGCTCGTTTTTCTGAATCATTCCAATAATTTTTCCGTCCTTCTCGACCAGCATCTGGTTAACATTTTGCGTAAGCATTAATAGAGCAGTTTCCTTTAAAGTCGATTCTGCATTTACAGAAGGAAGATTTAAATCTGAATCCACTTTTGCCGGCTCCATTATGGATGTGATCTTTTTAAACTCAGGTGACGCGAGATTCAAATTCGACTGAATACGTTCTTCTCCGATGAAAGAGCGGACAAATTCATTTGCGGGATTTTCAATCAGTTCTTTAGGAGTGGCAATCTGCTCAATTCTCCCGTCCTTCATCACGACAATTTCATCCGCAACCTTAAGCGCTTCGTCCATATCATGTGTGACAAAGACAATCGTTTTACGAATCGTCTTCTGCAAATCCTTTAATTCGTTCTGAAGCTGTTCCCTGCTGATAGGATCCAGTGCACTAAAAGGCTCGTCCATCAGGATAATAGGCGGCTCTCCCGCCAGGGCTCTGACTACGCCAACCCGCTGCTGCTGCCCGCCGCTCAGTTCAAGTGGATACCGCTTCCTGAAAACTGAGGGTTCAAGGCCTACAAGTGTAAGCAGTTCGTCTACTTTTTTTTTGTATTCTTCTTTTTTGCGTCCCTTTAATTTCGGTATCAATCCTACATTTTCCTCGATAGTCATGTGAGGAAACAGGCCGATCCGCTGTATGACATACCCTATATTCCGTCTTAGCTCTACATCTTTCTTATGTGCTATGTCTTTGCCTTCTATGGTGATTTTACCTGATGTGGGCTGAATCAATTTATTGATCATTTTCATGGTTGTGGTCTTGCCGCAGCCGCTCGGTCCAATTAAAGCAACAAGCTTTCCTTCATCAATATGTAAATCAATGCCTTTGATCGCCTCTGTACCATCATCAAAGGTTTTTTTAACGTTGTGAAACGTGATCATATATTCACCACCTGAGTAATATTTACTAACTATAGATTCCCTACTGTGACAACGGTAAACACAATTAGTACAACTATTTAATCTTAACTATTATCAGCTATCTTATTATTCCGCCTATTATAATAAATATGCCATTGCTCAACAATAACAGCGGTAATTGTTCCGCTGATTAAACCATTGGATAAAATTGAGCTTATCCACACGGGCAGCCCGGCATAAGCTGATGAAGGAACAAACATCAAACCTACTCCAACGAGCAGGGAAATACCGATGACTGTTAATCCACGATCGATATTTTTTTCTTTATTCCATTCCATAAAGGCCAGTCTGATCATATTCGTAAAGATTACAAAGGTTACAGAAAAGGCAACCGCTGCAGGTAATTGAGCTAATGCATTCGTTATAAACGGAATAAAGCTAGTCAGGACTACTAACAAACACCCCAGCCAAAAAGGCTTTCTGTCGGGTGATTTTGTTGCTACAACGTAACCTGCTGCACCTGCTATGGGAACAGGCCCGATGGCTGAAGCTGCACCGCTGAAAATGGTATTTATTCCTGCTGCATAACCTGCCTGCCGGTACCGTGCAGCAGGCTTCTCACCAAAATGCTCCGATAAAGCTGACTCCATAACCCTGATAGAAGCAACCATATTTGCTGTTAATAAGAAAGTGATAAAAAAAGCAGTAACAACGATTCCGCTGTCAAGCAATGGACCGCCGAAAGCAAAAAACTCCGGCAGGGAAAAAAGATGTCCATTTGGAGAAGAATTAAAAGCAGCTTCTCCTACTAAAGCAAACACCGCCCAGCCAATACCGATTGCCAGAACAATTGAGTAGCGCTGAACCCATTTCACCTTATGCCCGCTCAGCCAAAACGTAATGCATACTGTCACTAATGACCCTGCCATCACCCAAAATTGTACCGTACCTTCCTGATTGGGCAATCCCACCATTCCATTTAAAAAAGAGCCGCTTAATTGAAAAATCAACAGCATCAGATAGGTAAAGGTAACTGCCGGTGTAAACAAAGAGGTGATCTTGTTAATAATACCCGTTAAAGAAAGCAGAACAAAAAAGACTCCGCTTAAAAGCAGGCCTGACTGCAGAACCTGCAGCGACTCCTGAGGAGAGGAATAGATGATGCCGCTGAAAGTAGCATAAATGGCAAAAACACCCCACCATAAACCGGCGGGTCCCTCATTGATCGGTAGCTTGTGTCCAATAAAAACCTGTACAATCCCTGCTGCCCCAAGGACAAGCATCGTTCGCTGGACAAAACCTGCTGTCTCAGCCGGGTCTAGCTGAAATACTGCTGCAATCGCGATTGGTGCAGCAATTGATGCAGCAATAATAAAAACAAACCACTGAAAAGAACTAATAACTAATTTCACTTTAAATTCCCCTTTACAAAGCAAGCATTCTTGTAATTATGTATGAATATGATTATGAAAAGAAAAGCAACTTTTCAGCCAGCTTTCATGGTAAAATAATTCTATCTATATAAGAAAAAGGAGTTACCTTATGATTGTAACAGGAATTATACTTTTGTCTTACATAATTGGCTCAATTCCATCCGGCCTTTGGATCGGGAAAACGTTTTATAATAAGGATATAAGGGATTTTGGCAGCGGTAATCTAGGTGCCACAAATACCTTCCGGGTTCTTGGCGTTAAAGCTGGAGCTGTTGTTACGGTAATGGACATTTTAAAAGGAACAGCAGCTGTTCTTATTGCCTTATTTGCAGGTAAAGAAGAGCTGATGCTTATTGCAGGAATCGCAGCAGTAATCGGACATATCTTCCCGATTTTTGCAAACTTCCGCGGCGGTAAAGCTGTAGCTACTTCCTCCGGAGTGCTGCTTGGTTACGCTCCACTTTTATTTGTTTTAGTTGTTCTTTGCTTTCTGATCGTCCTGTATCTTTCTAACTATGTATCCTTATCTTCCATGACAGCAGGTATTTTTGCTGTGTTATACACCATTATTTTCACGGATGACCTCGCTCTTTTGGCCATAGTTTCTGTCATGACGGCATTTGTCATCATTAGGCACAGAAGCAATATTAAGCGGATCCGTGATAAAACAGAACCAAAAATTACGTGGATGAGTAAAAAGAAAATATCTTAAAAAAATTCATTTCATGCAAAAATAAAAACCTCGTGCAGGCTGCACGAGGTTTTTGTGATTTTAATGACCGGGAAAAATTGTGCCCGCCATAAAGACCATTACCAGCGATAAAACACCCAGGGCTCCGGTTATAGCCAATGTCAGTCCCCGGTTTTTCTTTCGAAGCAGCACCAGACCGGTATAAACCGCAGCTGCCACAAGTGTAAAGATTCCAGCTTCCATATGATAGGAGAAACCATGCAGCTGAAGAACATTCTGCAGCGCCATACCTCCGAAAACAGCGATTCCAATCCATAAAAACAGTCTTTTTTCCATAATTACTCCTTTCAAGGCTCAGGTTTGTTTTTAATTCATACTATCTATTATAATAAAAATAGCTTGTTGATAAAAGGAAGGAGAGAGCGAAATGAACATTCAACTATCAAAAGAGGCAGTTAAATGGTTTCAGGATGAAATGATGATTAAAGAAGGTGATCATGTTCGCTTCTTCGTTAAATACGGCGGTTCCAGTAAGGTCCAGGATGGATTCTCTCTTGGGGTCAGTAAAGATGAGCCCATGGAGGCAGCAGTAACCCGTGAAGAAAACGGCATTACATTTTTCATAGAAGAACAGGATGTATGGTATTTTGATGACCATGATCTTGAGGTCAATTACAACGAAAGCTCTGACGGCCCATCCTACGATTACAGTAAAAACTAATGTAAAAGAGTGGCAGCTGCGCTGTCACTCTTTTATTAATCCGAATTTTATCAAATGATCATTAAGACCCTCTTTTTTCAGTATGTCAATTTGACGATCTCCAAGCAAATCAAAATGGGAATATCCGTCCTTTCGAATATGAATCCATTCTTTTCTTAACCCATATTTTTCTCCCCAGCTGGCAAGCATGTCAAGATCCTTCGCTCCCGCTTTGGTGACGGTTTTTGCTTCAGGAAAACGGGAGTCCAGCCAATAATGAGTAATAAAAGCAATTTCTCCGCTGTCGATCGCCTTTTTCCAGTCAGCTAGCTTTTTTTTATCTATTCCAAAAGCCAACTTAATACCTCAATTCATTAGCGGGAGTTTCGACCTCCGGCTTTTTATGCTTTTCGCAGGCCTCATGCCATTCGGGAAAATACTTTCTAACTGAAATTGGCCGGAAGGAATCTTTTTTTACACATACATGCTTGGAAATACCGGCAGCTGCAAGGTTTCCTGATTCATTATAGATTTCGTATCCATAATGGGTTCTTAAGCCGTCATAATGATCAATCCAGGTTCGTACAAGTGCTTTTTCTCCGTATTTTACAGGAGTTTTATAGGAAATCTGGATATCCATCACTGGCGCTAATATCCCCGCTTCTTCCATTTCTGCATAGCGAAAGCCCAATAAATCAATTAACGAGGTCCTTCCTATTTCCATCCAGACTAAATAATTTGCGTGATAAACGACGCCCATTTGATCAGTTTCTGCATATCGGACTTCGATAGTCTTTTCAGCAACTTTCATAAATATTTATCAATCCTTTCCAGCCTTTTACCTAGTTTACCATAAAGACGTACAGTACTCTAAGGCTGAAATCAATAAAAAAGCACTCTATCCGGCTGGACAGAATGCACCATTAATTTAGTTTCTTTTTTGCCCTGCCAGCCATTTTTTCTCCAGACGATCCTCAATCAGATCCATTTTAATTGGATCCTTTTGAATTTCAGAACGGTTTTCAGCGACTAACTCCTGAAGGGTTTTACCCTTTACTCTCATGTAGCACACCTCCTATTCCTAGTATCGCACAGATTGATTCTTTTTAAACATAAAAAGAGTAAAAATTTCGACAATTTAAAAAGGTTTTTTATTTATATTTCTGGTGGCGATCCGCATTAAAAAACACCGGGAGCTATCTCCCGGTGTTTTAATTTCTTATGAAGAAAGTTTGTCTCTAAGAACCATTCGCAAAATACCCCCATGACGGAAGTAGTCTACTTCTACGTCAGAATCAAAACGTGCAAGAACATCAAATTCAGTTACCTTGCCGTCTTCACCAGTCGCTGTAACAGTTAGGATATCACGCGGTTTAACCTCATCAGTAATATTAACAGAAATCGTTTCACGTCCAGTTAATCCAAGCGTATCGGCATTTTCCCCCTTCTTAAATTGAAGCGGTAATACACCCATAAACACAAGATTTGAACGGTGAATACGCTCATAGCTTTCAGCAATAACTGTTTTGATGCCTAAAAGGTTTGTTCCTTTAGCAGCCCAGTCACGTGAAGAGCCCATTCCGTAATCCTTACCTGCAAGGACAACAAGTCCTGTGCCGTCCTGCTGATACTTCATACATGCATCATAAATCGCCATTGTTTCACCGGTTGGCCAGTAGGTTGTATAGCCGCCTTCAGTTCCAGGCGCCACCTGGTTTCTGATACGGATATTGGCAAATGTACCGCGCATCATAACTTCATGGTTCCCACGGCGTGAACCGTAAGAGTTAAAGTCCCGGATCGCAACGCCATTTTCACGCAGGTATTTGCCGGCAGGTGTGTCTTTTCCGATGGCTCCTGCTGGTGAAATATGGTCAGTTGTTACAGAATCGCCAAATCTTCCTACTACACGAAGACCATCAAGCCCCTGTATGCTTGAAGGCTTTTCCGTTAGTCCCTCAAAGAATGGAGGATTTTGAATATAAGTTGAATCATCAGAGAAAGCATATAGTGCATCATCATTTGTCTGAATCGCATTCCAGCGCTCATTGTTATCAAATACACGCTCATACTCTTCACGGAATAATTCAGGTGTAACAGTCTTTTTAACAATTTCATTTACTTCTTCAGTTGTTGGCCAGATGTCTTTTAAGAAGACGTCATTGCCGTCTTTGTCTTTTCCGATCGCATCCTTTTGAAGATCGATATCAACCGTTCCTGCAAGTGCGTATGCTACAACAAGTGGTGGTGATGCAAGGTAGTTAGCACGAACTAATGGGTGAATACGTCCTTCAAAGTTTCGGTTCCCGGATAAAACAGAAGAAACCAGTAAATCACTTTCTGAAATAGTTTTTTCAATTTCAGGAAGCAACGGACCTGAATTTCCGATACAAGTTGTACAGCCGTAGCCTACAAGGTCAAATCCAAGAGAAGCAAGGGGATCAAGCAGCTTGGCATCACGCAGATAACCGGAAACGACCTTAGATCCTGGCGCTAATGATGTTTTTACATACGCCGGTACATTCATGCCAAGTGCAACTGCTTTTTGCGCTACAAGTCCTGCTCCAAGCATTACATATGGGTTGGAAGTATTAGTACAGCTTGTAATTGCGGCAATCGCAATGGCTCCCGTCTTCATTGGGGCCACATCACCATTATCAAACTCCACTACTGCTTCTTTATCCACTTCAGCTTTTTCAAGTCCAAAGCCCTGAACTCCTTCTTTAGCGGTTAGTGCTTTATGAAATTCCTTTTGCATATCGGATAAAGGAATTAAATCCTGAGGACGTTTTGGTCCTGAAAGATTCGGTTCAATTGAAGAAAGATCCAGCTCCACTACATCCGTGTAAGTCGGGTCTTCTTTATCCGGAGTAAAGAACATATCATTTTTAGTTAAATATTCTTCTACAACCTTAATATCTGACTCTTCACGTCCTGTTAAGCGCATGTAGTCAAGTGATTCTTTGTCTACCGGGAAGAATCCGCAGGTTGCGCCATACTCAGGTGCCATATTAGCAATTGTTGCTCTGTCAGCAAGCGGCAGTCTTGATACCCCTTCACCGAAGAATTCAACGAATTTACCTACCACACCTTTACTGCGAAGTACCTGTGTTACTTTAAGAGCTAAATCTGTTGCTGTAGCTCCCTGCGGCAGTGCATTGG
This sequence comes from Jeotgalibacillus proteolyticus, assembly GCF_002926065.1. Lineage (GTDB taxonomy): Bacteria > Bacillota > Bacilli > Bacillales > Jeotgalibacillaceae > Jeotgalibacillus > Jeotgalibacillus proteolyticus. The sequence continues at coordinate 138,244 of NZ_PREZ01000001.1, forward strand.
TTAAACGGACGCCGATAACTTCAGGGATTGGGAAATAAGATGGCTGGCCAAGCATTCCTGCTTCAGCTTCGATCCCTCCAACACCCCATCCAAGAACGCCGATTCCGTTAATCATGGTTGTATGAGAATCCGTACCTACAAGTGTGTCAGGGAATGCAACTGTTTCGCCTTCAGCGTTGGTTACATTCATGACAACATTCGCAAGATATTCCAGATTAACCTGGTGGACAATTCCTGTTGCAGGCGGAACCGCACGGTAATTATTGAATGCCTTTTGAGCCCAGCTCAGGAATTCATAACGCTCTGCATTTCTTTCGAACTCAAGGTCCATATTTACCTGAAGAGCATCTGACGTACCATACTTATCAACCTGAACGGAATGGTCAATAACAAGGTCTACAGGAATTTCCGGATTAATTTTATCCGGGGAGCCGCCCATTTTAGACATAGCATCACGTAATGAGGCAAGGTCCACTACTGCCGGAACCCCGGTAAAATCCTGTAGAATAACACGCGCAGGCTTAAATGGCACTTCTGAATCCTGCACATCCTTAGAGCCCCAGTTTGCAAGGTTCTTAATGTGGTCTTCTTTGATTACCCGGCCGTCATGCTGGCGAAGTACTGATTCTAGCAAAACGCGAATCGAGTAAGGAAGTTTTGAGATTTTTGTCAGTCCCTTTTCTTCAAGGGCTTTTAGTTCATAATAATGATAGCGTTTACCTTCAAGATCAAAAGACTTTTTAGCTTGAAAGATGTCTTGATTAGCCATCTTTTCTCCCCCTTTACAAAGTTTCAATTTTTAAAAGATTCTTGTATGTAACTACAAGCGCACAATACTATCTTAATACACTACTGATGATAAGTAAATATCAAGAAAGTTATGCATGATGATAAGTTATTCTTATGGTATTTCCTATTATCCTTTAGCTAAAGAAAAAAAGAGTGAATTAAGAATGGTTCTCAATTAGACCAGCTTAATTCCCTCGTGAATTTCATTATATTTATATATTAATCTTTATTGATTGGACCTTTAAACAGTCCTGCTTTTTCGATCTCTGAAGCAAGCTTTAGAAGTAAATGCTCTTCTCCTTTCGCTGTCATGAGTTGAACTCCGATCGGAAGATTAAGAGAGTCTATTCCTGTTGGGAGACTGATCCCGGGCTGTCCGGTCAAATTGGCAAGTTGAGTAAAGGGCGAATAAGTTAAACTCGGTTCAAACATGGAGTAGATAAGCTCCTGCTGTGAGCCAGCATCCATTGAACTTACATGAAGGAGCTTTTCAATTTGCTCCTGATTTGGCGTGAGTTCTCCTATTTCAGGTGCAGAAAACGCTGTTGAGGGAGTTAAATAGAAATCGTATTCCTCATGAAATCTGAACATTTGTTGAGCTGCCTGATCCCATGCTGCCAGACTCATCGAAAATTCGCCTGCTGTGACTTTTTTTCCGGCTTCAGCAAGAACCCAGGATTCAATTTCCATATCCCTACTGGTTAATTTACGGTTATATGCTTTTTCAAGAGTACTTACTACCCCTGCCATTTCACCGGCATTCATTAAATAATACTGCTCCATCAAATGACGCCCGTTTATTTCAGGGTGCGCTTCTTCAACCGCATGTCCCTGCTCACTTAGCCAGCCTGCTAAGTTCATTACCGTCGTGACAGCAGCCTCACTAACGGGCGTTCCTACTGGGGAAACAGTGGAAAAGCCGATTTTATAGTGTTTTTTTTCTTCATTATTAATAAAGTTTAGATAACCTTCATTAAATAATGCGGTATTAAACGCAGCACTTAATTGGTAGGTTTGGACTTCATCAAGTAATGCCGCCGTATCTCTTACAGATTTAGTGAGAGCGAAATCGATCGCTGCCCCCTGCCACTGTCTTCCTGCCCCCGGGCCAACCGGAGTTCTTCCACGGGTCGGCTTTAATCCGATAAGACCGCTAAAGGAAGCAGGTATTCGAATAGAACCGCCGCCATCACTTGCTCCTGCAAGAGGCACCATTTTCCCTGCCACACTTGCAGCGGCTCCCCCGCTCGAGCCTCCTGGAGAGTGGTCCCGGTTTACATAATTGCGTGTAGGACCATAAAGCGTTGGTTCTGTAATATTTTTCAGACCAAACTCAGGTGTGTTTGTGTGTCCAATAACGATAAACCCGGCTTTCATTATGGAGTTAACAAAATGGCTGTTTTCTTTTGCCGTTTGATTTTTAAGCAGTCTTGAGCCGCCGGTTAATTTTTCATCCTTCACTGCCTGGGATATATTTTTCATTAAGATAGGGACACCTGCAAATGTCTTTTCGGGATCGATTTGCTCAGCTTCGTTCAGTGCCTTTTCAAAACGCTCCGCTACCACTGCATTAATCTCAGGATTAACTTCTTCTATCCTGCTTATCGTCGCACTAACAGCTTCTTTTGAACTGATTTTTTTCTTTTTAATTAATTCAGCAAGCCCTGTAGCATCTAAATTGAGCAGCTCGTTTGACAAGAGACCGCCTCCATTTCTGCATGGTAAAAGGTTCAATTTTTTGGTGCGCGAAACCCGGCTTTCTCAGCTTCTTCAGCAGCGCAAAACCATTCTTCGGGAATCGTGTTTTGATAATACCTTGATGAAGGAATATGATATATTTTTTCACCTTTTGAGTTGATATTTCCTTTAATTAAACACCCATCTTTTTGAGGAGGGTTATTGGCTTCCTTCTTCGTTCTTTGAAAGCCTTTATCAGTAACATAGTTCTCCAGAGACCAAATTCCGACACCTTTTCTTCTGGCTATTTCCTGAATGTGTTCAAATTCATCAACATATTTAATATCAGGAGGATAAATCGACACACGTGCCAGACCTTCACTGATCAGCTTCTCATTAAATAAAGAATCATCAAGCCACACGTATGCAAGAACCCTGCCGTACCGGTCTCTCTCACTTACATCAAATTCAAGCTGAATTTTCTCCCCAGTCAAATGCTTTTCAGTATATTCCGCGGCTTCAGGACCAAATGGCTGAACGCCCAATTGAGGATGCTTCGTCTCTGGCGTATCGATTAATAAAAGCCGCACCCGTTCTACAGAGCCATCGGTAAGCTCCACATCAATTGTATCCCCGTCTACTACATTTACTACTTGAGCTGTTAATAAGTCGTTATCACCATTAAGGCTGCAGCCTGCAAGCATACCTAATGCTGCAATAATAAGCAAAAATTTTTTCATCGCACAGCCTCTTACTCTCCATCTTGTAAATTATATTCTTTTTCATATTGTTCAAAATAAGACATGACATTTTCTACATATTGATCACTATGATTATATTTAAAAATAGCACGTCTGAAATCACCATCTGCCGCACCGTTTTGTGAAAGGTAATTAGCCGCACTGAAGATGGCATCTTCAATATCCCACGGATCTGCTTTTCCATTTCCGCTTCCATCTACGCCGTAACCGCCAAACTCCTCGATAACAGCCAGATCAGTCAGTTCATTCTCCGGAATATCACCCTGTCCTAAGCCTTCACAGGTAGGATGGCTCCACCCGACAAATGTACATGGCATAAACTGCATATGGCCTTCTGCACCAACCGGAGATACCATTGTTTCCATAGTTGAAAATCGGGTCTCCACTCGATGGTGCGCAGCAAGGAGAGTCCACGGTACTCCGTACTCATCTTCAGCTCGTTGATAAATATCTATATATTCTTCCGGAATCGTCAGTTCTACAGGTGCTCCTGCTTGTTCCAGCCAATCAGCCGCTTTTCCGCTAAATTCCTTGTTTTGGGCTAGCATATAAGCTGATATTGCCACAAGCGTTACGATTATTCCAAGGAAAGTTAGAAACCCCTTTAAAATTCTTCCTTTTTTCTGCTTCTTTTTTCTTTTTTTCGGTTTCATACCAGACTCCTTTACTTAAACCCCAATTAATACTTCTTCATTGTACCGAATCCTTGCACCCTTGTGAACCTTCACATAACAGTGATAGTGATTTTAGCTGTTTGGGCAGCACTTTTTTAAATCAAAAATAAAAGCACCCTGAAAAATCAGGGTGCCGGTGTTATGTTATTTAAGCTTTTTATCTTTTCGTTTCGGTGTAATGAATAAACCAAGATCTTTCCTTTCCTGATTTAATGATTTATAAGTTGAAATCATCATCAGGATCATGACAAAGGAAAATGGCAATGCTGCTATAATTAAGGCATTCTGAAGTGCCTGCAGCCCATTGGCTGACAATAAAATAACAGCAACGGTAGACTGGGCAAGACCCCATGTCATTTTAACTGAATTTGAAGGGGTTAACGAGCCATAGGTTGTCTGCATACCAAGTACAAAAGTAGCTGAGTCAGCTGATGTAATGAAGAACGTGCTGATTAGCAGGATCGCTACAACAGAGAGAATTGCACCGAGCTGGTATTCGTTAAACACTGCGAATAACAACTCTTCAGTTTGAAGTCCTGTTAAATCGATAATACCCAGCTTTTGAACATTGATTGAACTTGATCCGAATACTGAAAACCAGAAAAAGCTGACTAGGGATGGCAGTAAAAGCACGCCTGCCATAAACTCCCGGATCGTACGTCCTCTTGAAACTCTGGCAATAAATATTCCTACAAATGGAGACCACGAGATCCACCAAGCCCAATAAAAAATAGTCCAATCGTTGATCCATGAACGATTTTCAGCATCAAGCGGAGCGATCCTGAAGCTCATTTCTAAAAGGTTTTGAGCATAGGATCCTAATGAATTTGTAAATAAATTTAGAATTAACATCGTTGGTCCGATTATCAGCATGATGACCATAAGGGTTACAGCAAGAACCATATTCGTATTTGATAAATAGCGGATTCCTTTGCTGATGCCTGTCCATGCTGAAATTAAGAAAAGAACTGTAACCACAGCAATAATTAGAACCTGCCACCAGAAACTAATCGGGATACCGAGTAAATAGGACAGCCCCCCATTAATTTGAATAGCACCAAACCCTAAAGTAGTTGCCACACCTACTACTGTAGCAAAGACTGCTAAAACGTCTACTACCGTGCCTAGACCTCCGCGCATACGTTCACCAAACAGCGGAACAAGGGTAGCAGAGATTAAACCAGGCTCTCCTTTACGGAACTTAAAGTAAGCAAGCGCTAATGCAACGACTGCATAAATGGCCCACGCATGAAGTCCCCAATGAAAAAATGTATATTGCATCGAATCTTTTAATGCCTCATCGCTTCCTGCCTCGGCAAGCGGCGGATTTGAAGCAAAATGCAATAGCGGTTCACTGGCCCCCCAAAATACAAGACCAATCCCCATCCCTGCACTAAATAACATCGCAAACCAAGACCCAGTAGAGTACTCAGGGCGTTCATCCGGTTTCCCCAGACGTATTTGGCCAATCGGTGTTACGGCAAGTACAATACAGAAAATAACCATGACAGTGACAGCGATTAAGTAATACCACCCAAAAGTTGAGGTTATAAATGCCTGGAAATTTGCAGTCGCTGATTCGAATGTTGTTGGAGAAATGATTGCAAACACAGTAGCTGCTAATACAAGAGTCAGTGTGATCCAAAATACCTTCGATACCTTTTTCATATAATTCTCCTTTCTTAATATGGTAGACATTAAACACCATTGTCTGATTTGCTCTTAAAAGACACGAGGATAACCCTAACATGTTACAAAATTTAATTCAACTGTAATACCTCTAAAAAAGGAGCTCAAAAAAACTATCTATACTGCTATACCAGGCTTATATCAAGCTAATAGGTGGTTAGACCTAATATTTTTTGAATGTAATAAACGCCTCTTTGCCAAAAGGAAAGAGTATCCTGATACTTGTCAGATTCCACGGTGTAAAAACCATTTTCATTTGTCCACAGATCTCTTAGATAAACATCTGTGTCCTTCATTACTTCAGCGTCCATCGGCGCTTTAATAATAATGTTGTTTTCAAGATTATAATCAGCAAGATTCCGTTTTGTGAAGTTGGTCGAACCGCTGATAATCTGCCCTTCATTACCGGACTTTATCATCAGCATTTTCGGGTGAAACTGCTCTTCTCTGACTTCGTACCACCTGACATTAATTCCTTCTGCATCACCCTCCAGCAGCTCGTTAACAACAGGCCTGTTTGGCAGCCCGCTTTTGTTATTGCCGAAAGCTGTTTCATTAGGATCCAAAATCAGAAACACCTCTACTTCCCGCTCAGCTGCATCGATCAGCTCAGTAATGATATCTCTCTCAGACAAATAAAACATGGCCATCCAGATTTCATCCCCCGGTTTTGTTTGTGCAATTGCTTCCAGAGATTTCTCCCATGTCTTTCCCTCCGTCGTGTATTGAACGGTTATATTGCTTTGATGGTTATCTGAGCTGGAGTACGAAGGTAATTGAATGGAGCTGTCCGAAAAATTCAACACAGCTTGCTCAGCATTGATCATATCCTGAATGACTGGTCCACTTACTTCATAAGCTACATTACTGTGAAAACCGGATTCCCTGTGGGCGTTTGCAGAAAGAACCATCCCTGATTTTTCTGTGATGACTGCTTTTCTGTGATTAGCTTTAACGTTGCCCATCATTAAATAGGATCGTGCGGTCATGTTTGGGCCATCTTCTACAAAGGCGTTTGGAAGCCATCCCTGCCCCCTCTGGCCAAACCATTGAAGGCCCATTCGCCAGGCTGTTGAAAATAAGGGTGTCGGGTCACGCAAAGGGTCAAGATTAGTAAAAACAACCTCAATTCCTTCCTCTTCCATTGAATCAAGCCACTCATTTTCATATGAATAGTAGCCGGTATTTACGGGGTCTGTAATGAAGACAATAGGCATGTCGGGATACTGTCTTTTTTTCTCTACAAGCTGATCTGTCAGATTTTCCGTTAAATCCGGATATCCTTTTTCTTCGTTTACCCTGCCGTCAAATAAGAACATATCAATAATGACAAATTCCTCTGCTTCTTCAATTACCTCTGCAACCCGATCGAAAATTTCCTGATCGACCTCGGTTTCATCGTCTTTTGAATAAGTAAGATCCCTATAAAAGGACACTGCCTCTGCCTGATGTTCTTCCCCTTCATAAGAAACCCCATCCGGAAGAGGCTTATATTGATGGTAGGTTAGAAGTAAGAAGAAAATAAGAATAAATATACTTGCGTAAAATCTCTTTTTTTTACTCCAATGTTTCTTCTCTGTTGACAACTAAACACCTCCTAACTGCTCTCTAGTTTTCCCAGCTCAACATTATTGTATGTGCATCGACAAAACTTGACAAGTTTCACTGCTTTATTCATTACTTACAGCTTTTACATCAGCAACGATTTCATCTACTTTAACATCACTTATGCCGTTATAGCTGTTCACGACTGTCCCTTCTTTATTAACTAAATAAAAGCTGGTTCCGTGGATTACCTGGTCAGAGTTTGGATCATCTGCCACAATGGCTTCAAAGGAGTTAAGCGCAAAATCCGCAATTTCCTCCTGCGAATAGCCGGTTAAAAAATCCCATTTTTCTTCATTCAGTTCATAAGAAGACATAAATTCTGTTAATGCCTCAGGAGTATCATTTTCAGGGTCGACGCTAAAGGAAATAATCCGGTAGTCCTCAATTCCCTCCGCTTCCAACTCAGCCTGCACCTCGGTCATATTAAATGTCATAGGGGGACAAACCGTATCACAATTTGTAAAAATGAAATTTACAAGTGCAGGTGTGCCTTTAATATCATTAAGATCAACGGTTTCATTCTGCTGATTCGTGTATGAAAAATTCTGAATTTCTTTTTCCATATTTCCCTCAAAACCGCCAGAGCAGGCTGCAAGTAAAAATACTGCTGCACCTGTGATTAATGCGTAAATCTTTTTCATTTCAATCATCCTTCCTTTGTACTAGCTCCACTATTCAATAATTAATGCTACAGATATACTTATCGGTCTTCAACGGTCTGCAGGGAAGGAAGATGTAGATTTTGTGACACGTTTCAGGAAACAAATACAAAGGATGTTTCGCTTCCAGTCTTTGAAGATTCAACGTCGAGCCGTGCATCGATTCGTTCTTTAAGCTCAGGCACATGCGAAATAATTCCGACCAGCCTGCCGCTGTGCTGAATCTCCATTAAGGATTCTATCGCCTGGTCGAGAGATTCCGGATCAAGTGTTCCAAATCCCTCATCAATAAACATCGTTTCAAGAGAAACACCGCCCGAATATGCCTGAACTACATCTGCCAGACCAAGTGCCAAAGATAAAGAGGCTTTAAATGCTTCTCCACCTGATAAAGTTTTCACATGACGCTCCTGCCCTGTATATTGATCAAAAACCAGAAGCTCCAGCCCACCTTGAGCGTTCCCTTTTGATTTGTCCACTTTCCTCAGCAGCTGATAGCGCCCGGATGTCATTTTGCTCAGTCGGTCATTAGCCACTGTCAGAATATCCTCCAAATAAAAAGCAAGCACATACCGTTCAAAAGTGATTCTTAAATGATTTTTCCCATTTGCCATATCAGACAAATGTCCAACCAATTCATATTCCTTTTCAAGAGCAGCTGTTTTATTTTTATTGCTTTCAATTTGATCCAGCAATCCTTCGTGTCTTTCTATATATGAGCTTATATACTGAAGCTCTTTTTCAAGCTCTGCAAGCCTTTCTTCCACCTTTGCAAGCTCTTCCTCCAAAACATGTAAATCCGGCTCGCTTTTACTCTCCAGTTCTTTCGATCGTCTGCTCAGTTCCTGCCCAGTCGCGAAAAATTCTTTTTCGAATTGCTGAACGCTTTGTTCGAGTTCATGAAGCATGGATTCGCTGACTTTCGCAAGTTGTACTTCTTCCTCTGAGCCGAAGGAGTGCTCCTTAATCGATTTTATCCAGGCAAGTGCTACTTCATCGGCCTGTGAAGCTTCTTTTTCGCGCTCATCAATCGTCTGCTGCAGCCGGTTGGCAACCGAAAGACACTTATCCTTTAATGCATTGACGATTTCTTCTGTTTTACGGAGTGCTTCCTCATATTCTTTAATTGATTTTATTAACTCTTTGCGTTCACTCAAATAGTAGTCTTGATCGAGATACCGCTCGGGAATGCTGCTGCTCAGCCGTTTGAAATCACCCTGCATTTCAATATACTGTTCACGTTTTGCCTGAACACTTTCTGAAGCTTGGGATATGTTTTTAATCAGAATTTCCTGCTCCTGTTCCTTTTCTGATTTCTTAACCTGAGTCTTCTTTTCTTCCATTATTTCCTTTGTTGTCTGGTCAATGGTCTTTTTAACTGAATGGATTTCAGCTTTTAGCGAGGTAATTAAGCCGTTAACATCCGTCCATTCAAAAGAAAGATTTTGTTTTTTTATTTCAACTACTAGCTCTTGTTTTTCTTCATAAAGTTCGTTAACCCGCTGCTGCAGGCTTTTAAGTTCTACTTCACCGCGATCCTTTAATGCAATTGCTTCCTGAAGCCTTTGTGTTCCGTTGGTAAGCTCCTGTTCAGTTACTTCAATTATTTCTCCCGAAGCTTTTGAAGGATGCTCAAGTGAGCCGCACACCGGGCAGGGTTCGTTTAAGGTTAATTGCTGTGATAAATACACAGCCTGGGAAGAAATAAATTGTTTATCTAACCGTTTTTTCTCTTCCAGTCGTTGAGCTGCTCTTTTTTCATTTAGTTTTTGATTTTCGTGCAGCTCGCTAATTTTCTTTTCATGCGTTAAAAGATTTTTCTCGAGTTTTTGAGCCCGTTCAGTGGTTTGAAGGATAAACTGCAAGCTTTGAAGCTCCTGTTTTTTTTCGGATAAAGATAACTTTGAAGATTGATAGAGTGAAAGTGCCGTTTCTAACTGTTTTAGCTCTTTTTGCAACGTTTCATTTTGTGCTTCCATCTTGGTTAAAAGGTTTTTTTCCTTGATCCCCTCATTCTTCAGACCAAGAAGCTGCCCTTCAATTGCAGCCCGTTCCTGAATTTTTTCCGCTAGTGCTTCTAGTTCCTGCAGACTTTGTTTTTTTTGTTCAATTGATTCTTTTTGTCTGGTTAAACGATCTAATTTTTCTTTGGCTGTTTTTAACGCTTCCTCTTCTATTCTTAAGGATTTCCTGTAATCCTCAATTTCCCTTGTGCGCTGTTCTAACTTTTGTCGTTTTTCATCTAAATTTACTTTAATCGGCCAGATTTTTTCAGCTTTTCTCGCTCGATCAATCTGGTCCTTTTTCTCAGAAATCTCTCCTTTTTTCCGACTAAGCTGTGAGTATAATACTTTTAATTCTTCGAGCTGGCTGAATGCATTTTTTAAATAGACGGCACGTTCAATGTCCTGAATTAAGTGATCTCGATTCTTTTTACCTTCTGTTACGCTTTTATTTAACTTGATTTTTTGTTCATTCTGAGTTGCTACTAAGTCTTTTGCTAGTTTTAACACATGATTTTCATGCATTGGTTCATTCAAAAGCAGTTCTTTAAGTTCTTCATTTTGAAGAGGGTCAATAGCGCTAAAATAGGTTAAGCGCTCCTGGCGGCAGTTTTCGACTGCGGTTTTAAGGCTTCCTGCTTCGACCTTCAGCTTTTCCTGGAAAGAGGTATAAATCTCGGTATGAAAAAGACGCTGAAGAATTTGTTCTTTATCTCTACTATCTGAGACAAGGAGTTTTCTAAACTCACCCTGTGGTATCATCAGAATCTGCTTAAATTGATGAAAATCCAGCTGAATGATTTGTTTTATTTTTTCTTCTACTTCTCTGACATTTCCGGCAAGCAGTCGTTCCTCTCCGTGTATGAGCTCATACAATTCTGCTTTACTGTTAACCGTCGTGTACCCATCGCCTCTCGCTTTTTTCTTTTCCTGCTGAGGAGTTCTAATTATTCTATAGATTTTATTTTTTAAGGAAAATAAAAGAGAAACCTCTGTTGACAGTGCCGGGGTTGCAAATTGGCTTCTAAGGTCTGATCCGCTTCGCTCTTCCCCGCTGGTTTTGCCATAAATAGCAAATGCAATGGCATCGAATATCGTCGTTTTTCCGGAACCTGTTTTACCGGAAATTAAAAACATTGTTCTGTTTTCAAGCTCCCTAAAATCAATTTCTTCGACTTTTGCATATGGTCCAAAAGCCTGCATGGTTAGTTTAATCGGCTTCATCCCTGCTCTTCCCTTCCTCCTGCATTACTCATAATAGACATGATTTTTTTCTCTTTCTCCAAAGACCAGTCAGTTGTTGTAAGCTGGCTGTAAAAATCCTTAAACAAATCAATATCTGTCATTCCTTTTGATTTACTCAGTTGGGCAGAGTTACGGTTCTTTTGATCCCGAATAGCTGTTTTCTTCTCAAGATGAAGAACATTTGGATAAACCTGTCTTAATTGGCTCATCGGATCGATTAACGCCCCTTCATCAAGGAGCGTAATCTTTAAGTAATCATCGCACTTTTGCTTCGTATAAAATGCGGGGTCTAGCAGCTCCTCAAGATAGCCGTTAAGCTCCCTCATATCTTTTTTTGCACTCAGCGGCTTTTCTGCTACGTTGACTTCCCCATTTTCATGGACTTCCACTATTTTAATTACCTTCCTCTGTTTTGCTTCTGAAAAAGAATACTTCATAAGAGAACCCGAATAATGGATCTTCTCATGCTTAATGGCATCCGGGTTGTGCAAATGGCCGAGTGCTGTATAGGAAAATGGAGAAAAAAGCTCACTTCCAACACAGCCTGTCCCACCGACAGAAAGAGTTCTTTCTGAATCAGTCGTTTTTCCTCCCAGCACAAACGCATGACCTATCAAAACACTCGGAACTGTAGGATCTATCCCTTCAGCAATATGATCGACAATCGCTTTCATTGCGGCATGATGAGATGTTATCGCTGTATTATTTAATAATTCTCTTATTGGGCCAGGTTCACAAAATGGCACTGCATAAAAACGCACTCCTTTTATCTCTATAAAATCAGAATCCGGCTGCCATTTGCCAGTCATATATAAATTTGATTTTTTATACCATGATGAGCCAAAGGAAAGCCTTTCAGCACTGTCATGATTTCCAGAAACGGCAATGACCGGGACATTTAATTCAACATTAATTTTGTATAATGTATCATTTAACAGATTGACTGCCTCTGTAGGCGGCACTGAACGGTCGTAAAGGTCTCCTGCAATAATTAATGCATCGGGCTTTTCATCTTTTATGATTGTGATTAATTCCTGCAGTACTAGTTTTTGATCTTCAGTCATATATATTCCATGAACCAGCTTTCCAAGATGCCAGTCAGCAGTATGTATGAATTTCATTTTTTAATCCCCCGATTTTAAAAGTCATTCCCCGTAGTATATCAAAAAAGGTTATGCGGTTGATAATTTAGCTGCTAAAGCGGCTTAAAAGGAGCGTGATCCAATCTTTGTTTGTGTTTTTATAATTTAAATCGAATAAAAATTCATACTTTTGTCGGATGTACTTTTTCCAATTTTCAGATAATATTAATATACATTTTAAAAGGAGGGACGCTGCATGCGTAAAGTTGAAGACGGTCTTATGAGGGATGTTCAGCAGAAAGCGGACGATTATGTAACGGTTACGGCGGACGATCAAAACTTCTATAACATTCGTCGCGAGAATTTACACCAGCTCGTTTCCCTCGGCTATCGACAAATTAAACGATAATCAGCCTGCGGAGATAAACAAAGACCCGGAAAAATCCGGGTCTTTTTAAATTCGTAAGGTAATCTGAAGCCTTGCTGTTCTTTGCTGACTCCATTATAATAATAGAATAATAATGGATTAACGTTGAGGTGAATCACCGTGCTCGAAGGTTGGTTTTTATGGTTTATATTGTTCTGGGTTGTTCTGCTTGTTAGCTTGTTTGCGATCGGCGGGTTTTTCATGTTTCGAAAATTCCTTAAAAGAATGCCAAAACAAGATGGAAAATCCGATTTGGATTGGGAAGAGCATTATGTAAAAGAAACAATCCATTTGTGGAATAGAAAGGAACTTGATCTTTTAGAGGATCTGGTCAGTCCCGTGCCTGAATTATTCAGAGATGTCGCCAAACAAAAAATAGCAGGAAAAATTGGAGAGCTGGCTCTTAAGGAAAGAGCTAAGAAGATTGATATGGACCTGATTATCAGAGGATATATTATCGCTACCCCTAAGAGGGACCATAAATTCCTGCGTAAAAAAATGGACGAGCTCAATATCGATCTCGGTGGGTATGAAGATTTGTTCGCATAAAAAACCGTCTCCTTTGAGACGGTTTTTTTATGCGAATTGGGATGCTTCTTTAGCATCTTTCCCAGTCAGCTTACGATATTGAATATACATGGCGATTCTCCACGGAACAATCATTCCAAATGCAAGAATCCAAAACATTCCGCTCAATGCTCCAATATCAATGGTTGAGCTAAGCACTATTTTCATGATTACCCGAAAGATAAGCAGACCGAGTAAGATAAAAGGAAATGCTTTTGACGGTTTTAAAAAAATGCCTTCTTTTTGTATTTCAAACTTTGACGTTTTAATAAGTACCGTTGAGAAAATCATCCCGACAATTAATGCCTCGAAAAATTCAAGGGGTGTTACCCTAAAAACAGGAAAAACAAACATTAAAGCCCCTGTGCTCATAAATAACGGAGGCAAAATAATTTTCCTTGGAGTAACAGGGCGCTTGGCTGCTTTCATACGAATAGCGAGAACCGCAATCCCCATAAAGGCAGCTGCTATAGTAGACCAGACTAAGAGCATTGCAGACTCCACCTCTTTACAATAGTACTCTTATTATATAGAAGAAAAGGTTCTTTGTAAAAATGAATTTAAAAGCCTTGAAAATCTCCAAATAAAGGCGATAAAATTTGGATAATATAGGTTAATCCATCAAAGAATAGTAAGATTCCCATGCTGATCATAACCCAGCCGCCGAAATTCATAATCTTCCTGCTATTGCGTTTAATCCACGTTAAACGGCCAAGGAAAAAGGACAGTGCAAAAAAAGGAATGGCAAAACCTAAAAAGTAACTGATCATATAAATCATACCCGATCCTGGATTGCTTGCTGCGAGCGTAGACACAGCCACAAGTATCGGCCCCATGCATGGTGTCCAGCCGGCTGCAAAAGCAAGACCAATCAGCGAGGACCCGATATAACCTTCCGGGCGCGTCTTAAATTCATATCGGCGCTCTCTCATCATAAAGCCCGGTGTAAGCAGTCCTACTATCATCAGACCAAAAAACACGATCAAAATAGCACCAATCTGACGAATAGGATTTTGATAGGTGACAAAAAATTCATAAAACCAGGAAGTTGAAAATCCGATAGCGATGAAAACGAGTGAAAAACCCAATAGAAAAAACAATGTATGCAGAAGACTTCGTTTTTGCATCATACCGTTTTCCTTCGAGAGCTCCTTTACGGACATTCCGGTGATATAAGATAAAAATGCGGGATATAAAGGCAGGACGCAAGGAGAAATAAAGCTTAAAAAACCTGCTCCAAACGCGATAAATAAATTTAAGTCCGTCAAAATATACCTCCTTATAGGTCTTCCCCAAAAACTAATTCACTTCTATCTTATCAAACCTTCTTTCAAAAAAGCACTTTAGGATTTTCAAACTTTTTGTGTCCTCCTTAAATTATGAAATGATTTGCAGATTTTTACTGAACAAAGGATGTTTAGTGAAGTTTTACTTTGAAATTTTATCTTTACTTTTGTATAATAGACTACAAGTTACATTAATTACAAAAACTGTATGAGTTAGAAAGTCTGTAGCTCATCGAAAGGACATCCGATATGGCTGACCAGTACAGGCTGCTCAAACAAATTGAAGAGAAAAGACAAATGCTGATTTATGTGGTAAGCCGGGAAGGTCTTACCTCATCCTCGGCAATACAGTATTCCCAGGAGCTTGATGACTTACTGAATCGTTATGACCGCTTGTATTCGAATTGTTCCCCAAGTTCACCATTGGCGCAAGCATAACCGGAAACATACTCTGACTATTTACAAAAATAAGCAAACAGGATGCTGTCAGCACCTGTTTGCTTTTTAATTTTCCGGGTTAACTAATTTCCTGTTCCTCCGCCAATCCATTTTGGAGCAGGTACATTTTATGGTAAAGACCTTTACGTTTTAACAGCTCCTGATGATTTCCCCTCTCTACAATTTCACCCTGATGCAGCACTAAAATAAGCTCTGCATCCTGAATAGTTGAAAGCCGGTGGGCAATCGCAATGGTCGTTCTGCCCCTCCTCATTCTTTCTAAGGCAATTTGTATTGCTTCTTCAGTTTCTGTATCGATATTAGCTGTAGCTTCATCCAAGACCAGAATTTTCGGACTCGCAGCAATTGTTCGTGCAAAAGCAACTAATTGCCGTTGACCGCTTGAAAAAGTTGTTCCTCTTTCCACTACCTTCTGTTCATACTGATCCGGCAGCTTTTCAATAAATGTGTGTGCCTGTACAAACTCTGCAGCTTTTTTAACATCGTTCTGTGAAATGGATTGATTATATAATTTAATATTGCTTGTGATGGTTCCAAAAAATAAAAAAGGATCCTGCAACACAAGCCCTATTTTCTCTCTAAGCGTTTCCTCTTTAAACTGTTTTATCGAAACTCCATCAATTAAAATCTGTCCGTTATTAAATTCGTAAAACCGCATCAAAAGATTAATGATTGAGCTCTTCCCGCTGCCTGTATGACCGACGAGAGCGATGGTTTCACCCGGCCTCGCCGTAAAGGAAATGTTTTTTAGCACATCCTGTTTTCCGTCATAGGAAAACGTAACATCTTTAAACTCAATTTCCCCTTTTGAAATATGTGCATTTTCTACTCTTTCCTGCTTAGGAGCTGCTTCTTTTTCATCTAACAGCAAAAACACACGTGACGCTGCAACAATGGCCTGCTGGAAGATGGATAAACGCTGCATAACCTGATTGATTGGCTCAAAGAAGCGATCAAGATAGCTAATAAAAGCATACAATACACCTATTTCAATGCCTCCGGCAGCGCTGAAGGAAGTTATACCAAAAAAGCTCAGAACAATCATTAAAGCAAGTACATAAACGAGATCAATGGCAGGCCTTAACAGCAGACCGTCAATTTTAATGTTTTTCATGCCGGCATTATAGTGATGCTGATTTGTATCACCAAATTCTTTTTGCATTCGTTCTTCCTGACGAAAAGCCTGAATCATGGTCATGCCGGAGAGAGATTCCGCAAGCTTCGCATTAAGCTGGCTCAGCCTCTCCCTAAGATCCTGATAAAAAACCGAGCTGTATTTCCTATAGGTTTTCATAATTAAAAAAATAACCGGTAAAATCACAAGACAAAATAATGCCAGTCTGACATTTAAAATGAACATGGCGATAAAAATGCCAACGATTAAAAATGCGCTTTGAATAAAACCGACCAGTACACTTACAAACATTTCTTTTATCGCTTCAGTATCATTCGTTACTCTTGAAACAATCGAACCGGCGGGTGTCTGGTCAAAATAACGCATGCCAAGCGTTTGAACGCGCGAGAATACATCGACACGCAGCTGCTGAATGATCTTCAGTGCAATTTCCTGAAATTTCATCAGCTGAAAATAAGTGATGAATACATTGCCGACCTGAATGACTATATAAGCAGAAGCAAGTGCCACCAAGGGTTCATATGGAAAGGTACGCGGAGTTAAAAAGTCATCAATAAACACTTTAATTAAGATTGGCCCCGCTACATCACCTGCGATCATGATTAGCAGCAATATAAAAGCGATGGCTATTTGCTTTTTAAAAGGTGCTGTGTAGGTTAGGAGCCGAGCGAGTATTTTCCATTGTTCTTTACCTGACAGTACAGGCTGATTAGCGTTTTTCATTCTGCATGACCTCCCTGCTCCACCAGATCCTCAAGCTGCTGCCTCATATACATTGCGTAATACCAGCCTTTTTGTTTCATAAGCACCTCGTGACTCCCTGATTCAACAAGCATCCCTTCGTCCAGGACAATGATGAGGTCAGCATGCTGGACGGCACTCAAACGGTGGGAAGTAATGATGGTTGTTTTTCCGTTTCTTGTTTCTTTTAAAGAAGATAAAATCGCTTCTTCTGTTTTTGCATCTACAGCAGACAGCGAATCATCCAAAAGCAGAATTTCAGGATTCATAATTAATGCACGGGCGATTGAAATACGCTGCTTTTGCCCTCCTGAAAGCGAAACTCCTCTTTCCCCAACCACTGTATCATAGCCCGATGAAAAACCTAAAATGTCTTCGTGTACATGGGCGAGGCTTGCTGCTCTATTTATTTCTGACTGAGAAAGTGCAGGGTTCGTAAACGCAATATTTTCTTTAATGGAAGCAGAAAACAAAAAATGATCCTGTGGCACATAGCCTATGGAGGAACGTAAAGCACTCTTTGAATACTCATCTATTGATATTGAATCAATCATAATTTTACCTTCGTAGCCTTCAAATTCACGCATGAGTAATTTTAAAATTGTTGTTTTCCCCGCTCCCGTTCTACCGACAATTCCAAGTGTTTCTCCTCTATTTAGTGTAAAATGTACTTCTTTCAAAGAAGGCGTACTGCTTCCCGGAAATGTGAAGTCATCAATTTCTACAAGTATTTCACCCTTCGGCGGAGCAGCAATTGCATTTGGCTTATCTTTTATATCAATATCCTGATTTAGCAATGCTTCAACACGCTCATAAGAAGCGCGCCCCCGTTCAACGATATTAAAAAGCCATCCAAAGGCAAGCATCGGCCAAATTAAAAGGCCCAAATAAGTCGTAAAAGAGATAAGCTGTCCGATTGTTAACTCGTCTGCTACAACCATTTGTCCTCCGTAAAAGATCGAGAGAAAAAATGAAGCACCGACTACAAGTGCGATAGTAGGATCAAATAAAGAGTCTACGCGGGCTACAGCTATATTTTTATCCACAACTTCCTTTGACAGGGAACTGAACGATTCAATATCTTCCTTTTCCTGTCCGAATGTTTTCAGCACCTTCACTCCTGAAATGCTTTCCTGGGTTTTATCATTTAAATCCGAGAATGCTTCCTGAGCGACTCCGAATCTCTTATGTAAAAGGGTTCCATAGTAATTAGTTAGAATTGCCATAAAAGGCATCGGAATCAAGGCAATCAAAGTTAGCTTCACGTCAATGGTGATCGCCATAGCGGCGATGACAAAAAGCCCGGTAGCGAGCGAATCAACCAGCGTCAGCACGCCCGCTCCCGCTGTTTGCTGGACTGCACTCAAATCATTTGTGGCATGCGCCATCAAATCTCCTACACGCCTGTTTTGATAAAATTGAGGAGCCATCTGGGTAAAATGCTTATAAAGTCTTTCTCTTAGCTGGCGTCCTAATTTAACAGCAGATCCAAAAATCATCACTCTCCAAATATAGCGCAGCACATACATCCCGACAGCAGATGATAATAATAGAGTCATCCATTTAATTAAATCAGCTGAAGTAAGTGTCTCATTATTAATTGCATCAACGACAACGCCAATTAGTCTTGGAGGGACAAGCTGCAAAAAAGCTACAAGAAGCAACAAAAGGATGCCGGTTACATAGGCTTTTTTCTCCTGCTTAAAAAACCACATTAAATAAAGAAATACTCTCATCGCTTCTCCTCTCCTAATCATGAGCTTATTAGATATGTAAATAATTACTATGACAACCTCAATATCTTACCAAATAACGTATGATGTGAGAAGATTTATTTTTCTGCTAATTTTACAAAGAAAAAGTATTTTAAAAGACTCTTGAAGTTAATACGCAGTTACGATACTATATCAACAATATTCAGAATTTATAGGCGGGGATAAAAATGCTAAATTTTAATGGGAAAAAATTTGTTTCAATTGATAACTCATCAAATGGTGAGGTTTCTTCAAAAACTTTCTTTGAGTACACACAGGAGGGCCATATTCTATCAGCAAGCTATAGTGGTGGTGAAATTGTAAAAGGGACGTTAATTGGGATTGTAGATAACAAAGGCAACTTGAATTTCAAATACAACCATGTAAATACAAAAAATGAGATTAGAGGAGGTCAATGTTATTCCACTCCAGAGGTGCTCGAGGATGGCAGAATCAGATTGCATGAAAAATGGAAATGGCAGGATCGTGACCAGGCGGAAGGGACGTCAGTTATTGAAGAAGTGCTTTAATATTTTCCATTGCCATAAAAGACAATCTAACCGGATCATCAACTTAAAAAACCGCTTTTTCAACCGGTAATGTTCCCGGTTGAAAAAAGCGGTTTCAGATTATCTTGATGAAAGATAAAAGCAGGGATAAAAAAAGTGTATGAAAGGAGTTGCTGCTTATCCTTTAGTCCAGCTCACTTTTCTTATAATTGCTTCTTATCTAATATTAAACCCAAATGTAATAGGGATTATTTAGACTGCTGCTTGTTCATAGCGCTCATCATTTGGTTGATTTTTTTCTGGGATGGTTTCATTCCCATCTGCATCATCATCATTCGAAGCATTTGCTCATTGATTGGCGGATTTTTCTTAAGATACGTCATCATATACTTACGGGCGATGAAGAATCCAAGCGCAACACCTGCTAGCAAAGCCACGACAATTAAAACAATCGCAAGCCATAATTCCATCTTTCTTTCCTCCTATCATTTCTCTCTATAAAAGTGTACAAGATCAAACTAGAATATACAATGATTTCTTTCTCTTTCCTTTTTAATGAGTTTAAATCAGCTAATTAGTAATTCAAAGACTATCATATCCAATACTTGTATACCACTTTCAAATATCGGCGGTTCATAATGAGAAAAATAATTTTGCTTAACTTCCTTCATTCTGAAACCGCATTTTTGATAAAATATGATCGTTTCAATACTAGAATTTGCGGTGCCTACAAGCAGCTTTT
Source organism: Jeotgalibacillus proteolyticus (assembly GCF_002926065.1). Taxonomy (GTDB): domain Bacteria; phylum Bacillota; class Bacilli; order Bacillales; family Jeotgalibacillaceae; genus Jeotgalibacillus; species Jeotgalibacillus proteolyticus. The sequence goes on from NZ_PREZ01000001.1 coordinate 158,051, forward strand.
TGTACCCTTCATTCCTTGCCAGTTGGACTATCCGTTCAATAACGCTTTTTCCTGTTCCTTTTCCTCTCATCTCCTCTGCTAAGGCAATGTTTTTAATTTCCAGCCCAGAGTTGCCATAAGGAATTAACAAAACAGCACCTATAATAGACTCCTGATCCCTGATACTCCATAACGACCCGGTTTTGATATAGGAATTAATTTCCTGTTCATTGTCATCAGCCATTTTAAGGAAGTGCAGAAATCGTGAATAATCTTCTTCTTTTTCCCGATAAAGATCGATCACTTCTATCCCTCATTTCACAAAAAAGCTGAAGACAGCAGCGTCTCCAGCTTTTTTGTATTACGCCTGTAAAAGAGATTTAACTCTTGTCACTACATTATCAACCGTGAAGCCGTATTCTTTTAATACAGTTGCACCTGGAGCAGATGCACCGAATGTATTAATTCCTAAGACATCGCCCTCATCTCCTGTATAGCGCTCCCAGCCTAGTGGAGAAGCCATTTCAATTCCGAGACGTTTTTTAACATTTTTAGGAAGGACAGATTCTTTATATTCTTTTGATTGTTTTTCAAACCGGTCCCATGAAGGCATAGAAACGACTGCTACATCAATATTTTCTTTTTGCAGTGCCTGCTGTGCTTCCACTGCAAGGCTTACTTCAGAGCCTGATGCGAGTAATAAAGCGTCAGCTGTTTCATTTTGAGCCGGGGAAACAATATATGCCCCCTTCTTTACTCCTTCATAAGCATTCTCTGCTGTATTCGCAAGTGTAGGAAGACCTTGGCGTGTGAGCACAAGAACAGTCGGATGATCCGTTGCTTCGATCGCCAGGCGCCATGCAGCTGAAGTTTCGTTTCCATCAGCAGGTCTTACTACTGAAAGACCAGGCATTGCACGAAGTGATGGAAGCTGTTCAATCGGTTCATGCGTTGGACCATCTTCTCCAACTGCAATACTGTCATGAGTGAAAACATAGGTTACCGGAACGCCCATAAGTGCTGAAAGGCGGATTGCCGGGCGAACATAATCACTAAAGACAAAGAATGTTCCTCCATATACATGAAGCCCTCCGTGTAAAGCCATTCCATTCAGCGCTGCTCCCATGGCGAATTCGCGGACGCCAAACCAAATGTTTCGGCCGTCAGGTGTCTCAGCAGTAAAGTCTTCTTCTTCTTTCATCATTGTATTATTCGAGCCTGCTAAATCTGCAGATCCTCCAAATAGAGTTGGAAGAGATTTAGCCAGTGCATTTACAGCTTCACCTGATGAGGCACGGCTTGCAAGGCTTTTTCCTTCTTCAAAGGCTGGAAGCGAATCTTCCCAGCCTTCTGGAAGTTTTCCTTCAATTGCATCAGCTAGTTCTTTTGCTAATTCAGGATAAGCCTCCTTGTATGCTGCGAAGCGGTCGTTCCATTCTTTTTCTTCTTTATCACCTTTTTGAACCACTAGCTCATCAAAGCGCTCATACACTTCTTCCGGTACATGGAAAGCCTCTTCATACAGCCACTCGTATGCTTTTTTAACAAGAGTAGTTTCATCAGCGCCAAGCGGAGCACCGTGTACTTTAGAAGAACCTGATCTGTTAGGAGAACCAAATCCGATAATGGTTTTAATTTCAATCATTGTTGGTCTTGTTGTATCTGCTTTAGCTTGTTCAATTGCATCAGCAACATTTCCGATATCATTTCCGTCATCTACACGGATATATTGCCAGTTGTAGGATTCAAAGCGTTTTTTTACGCTTTCTGAAAATGAGCGGTCAAGGTCTCCATCCAAAGAAATATCGTTGGAATCATAAAGAACAACCAGCTTGTCCAGCTTTAAATGACCAGCCAAAGATGCTGCCTCTGAAGAGATACCTTCCATTAAATCTCCATCACCACATAGTGTATATGTATAATGATCTACAACGTCATGACCCTCTTTGTTGAATTTACCGGCTAAGTGACGTTCAGCCATTGCCATACCTACGGCCATACCTAAGCCTTGACCAAGTGGACCAGTAGTTGCTTCTACACCAGCTGTATGCTTATATTCAGGGTGTCCTGGTGTTTTTGATCCCCATTGACGGAAGTTTTTCAATTCTTCGATTGACAGATCGTAGCCGGAAAGGTGCAGCAGGCTGTACAAAAGCATTGACCCATGTCCTGCGGATAGAACAAAACGGTCCCGATTGAACCAATCCGGATTTTTTGGATTATGATTCATAAAACGGGTCCATAAAGTATAGGCAAACGGTGCAGCCCCCATTGGCAAGCCCGGGTGACCAGAATTTGCTTTATCAATAGCATCAATTGAGATCGTGCGAATTGTATTAATTGCTAAGTCATCAATCTTATTAAACATGTATGACATCCTTTCTATCCTCTTAATATGTTACTATTGTACGCAAAAAACCACAGATGTACAAACATCTTCATATGTTTTATCTTAAATTCCAAAATCAGCATCAGAGTTCAATTAAGAATTCACATTACAAAATAAAAAAGCCGCAAAAAAGTGCGGCTTTTTATTAGTGCAGGCGCTTCCGATCCTGAATATCTTTAATTTTTTTGGGAGTTACATCTTTTCCTTCAGGGTCAATAACCTTTACGTGCTCGATTGTATCTTTCATTGACCCTCTAAAAGCAGCCAAATACTCCTGTCTTAACGTCTTTTGCTCTGCAAGCTCTTTTTCTGATAATCCCTTGCCTTTAGCTTTATGTGACAATTCATTAATTCTTGTCAGTTTTTTTTGAGATAACAAGCCTATCCACCCTTTCTCTTCCTGAACGATTACTCATAATCGTACAAAAAATGAAGAAACTTTACAAGGAAGGTGTATTATCCACGTATTCCCTGTAGCGTCGATGGACAGTCGCCTTAGAAACATCATGTCCGAGCCCTCTTAAAGTCGCACCGATTTCATAAAAAGTCAGACCGTTCTTTCTCAAGCGGACAATTTCCTCAACAGGCACAGGTTTTTTATCGCGCCCTTCCTTGTTTCCTTTATTTTTAAGGTTTTTCTCCGGCCGGAATCCTCGCTCTACTGCCCGTTTCATTCCGCGCTTAATTTTTAAATTGTGAAGCTTACGCTGATGCTCCTCGACCATACTGACAATCTGGAGAATCATGGTGTCTGATTCTGACAGCTGGAGTTCTCCATTATGGCTGACAGAAAAAATCGTAACGCCTTCCTTCATTAAAGTATGAAGCAGCGCTATTTTGGCATTACCTCTTCCAATACGGGTTTCATCCTGTATAAGCACACCCTCAACTTTGGAGGATCGGATAAGGTCAAGAAGGAGAAATACTCCCTCTCTGTCCAGGTCAAACCCGCTTGCCTGTTCTTTTATTATTTCTTTTACGGTATATCCGCTGCGGGAAGCGAGCTCAAGCAGTTCTTCCTCCTGCCTTTTCAAAGAAGTTTCCTGTGCTTCTTTTTCCGTGCTTACCCGGCAATAAATAATCACTTCCATCATAAGCGACCCCTTTTACTATCTTCTTCTACTCCTCTGAAGCCAATTGAACCTCGTCGTGAAGGAACAGGTCCATATGCTGTTCTTCAATTGGAAGCACGAGTCCTTCTCCTTCATTTATGGAATAGGAGTTTAGATTGTTGGCTGCTGCTACCCATTCAATAAAATCATTTTCCGTCATCGAGAGTGATTCTGCATACTCTCTTGATAGACTCCAGAGCGTATCACCTTGCTGAACCTCTATTTTTACCATGCTGCTATGAGAGTCTTTCGTTATTGCGGAAGTTAAATAGTAACCAAATATAAGAGCTATAACAATGAATAAAATGACAAATGAATTTTTCCCAATAAATGTTCGCATAGAAACGCCTCCTAAACCGAATATCTGTTCGCTTTTCTTGAATCTAGTATAAACCGAACGCTTGTTTTGGGTCAAGTCTAAAATTCGAACTTATGTTTGTATTTTTGCCCCTTACATGATATAATACAGGTAAGAATTGGATAAAAAGAAGGGGTGTTTCTCGTGAAAAAACTATCAAAAAGACAGCTTGATATACTTGAATTTATTAAAAGAGAAGTTCGCGATAAAGGCTATCCGCCTTCTGTCCGTGAAATTGGTCTCGCTGTAGGACTTGCTTCCAGCTCAACGGTTCATGGTCATCTTGCCAGGCTCGAAAGCAAAGGGCTTATCAGACGCGACCCCACAAAGCCGAGAGCGATCGAAGTGATCAGCCTTGAAGAGGATGCCATTCCTACTCAGCGTGTCGTTAATGTACCACTCGTTGGTAAAGTTACCGCCGGTTCTCCTATTACAGCAATTGAAAATGTAGAAGAGTACTTTCCATTGCCTGAGCGCCTAGCGTCGTCTGATGATGCAGTTTTCATGCTTGAGATTATGGGGGATTCCATGATTGAAGCAGGGATTCTGGACGGTGACTTTGTCATTGTAAAGCAGCAGCAGGCAGCGAATAATGGCGATATCGTTGTTGCAATGACAGACGAGGAAGAAGCAACTGTGAAGAGGTTCTTCAAGGAACAAAATAATGTTAGGCTTCAGCCTGAAAATTCCTCTATGGCCCCTATCATTTTAAATTCAGTCACCATCCTCGGAAAAGTTATCGGTGTTTACAGACAGGTTCATTAAATCAATAAAGCCGGTTTAAAACCGGTTTTATTGTCTTTTCAAGCCTATTCCCGCGCGACTATAAATATTCATAAAAAAAGACACACGGTTTTTACCGGTGTCTCATCATGACCTGTCCTTATCCTCAGAGTTTCTAAAATCAAAGCTGAAAATAATTCCATAAATGATCGTAAATAAAATAGCATAAAGAATAAACTCCAAAAAAGCACTTAGCTCCGTTTCAATCATGCCCAGAATTAAAGACTGGAGCACTACGGCCAGTACTACAGCCAAAAACAGCTTCCCTAATCTTAAGTTACTATACCGCCTTCTTTCTTTCATCAACAAAAACTCCCTTAAACCATGTTTGTTCCTTATTGTATCATTGTTATCTAGATTCTTTCTTCCTCGAGGATGACAGCTTTGCGAACATATTAAAAAGTTTTTATATTATTTCTTAAAAAAAGGTTTTAGCAGAATATAGAAAGTTTATACATATACTAGAGGATGGTTTAGAGGAGGGAGATTTCCATGCGGTGCCTTTATACCGAAGCGAGACAGCGATTTGAGGAAGATGCAAAGCTCCTGGAAAAGAAAAGCATAAAAAAACCTACGCGCCGTCGCTTAAAACGTAGACTGAAGCAGTAGTATTCAGTCAGTTAACAGATTTTAAAATCATCCTTCATGAATTAAGTCCTTAAGTAAGCAGGAAACTGTTTATTTCAGGGCTTTTTTTTGTTAAACACAACAAAAGTGAGTAATCCGTCTTTGATACTTTAACTACATAAAAAATCCTTAGAGCTTTGAGCTCTAAGGATTTTTTAATTAATACATTTCCAGGTACTGCTCGCGCTCCCAAGGGTGCACTTGCGTACGGAACATATCCCATTCAATTTCTTTTGCTTCAACAAAATGCTCAAAGATGTGTCCGCCAAGGGAATTGATGATGACTTCATCCTTCTTCAATTCTTCAAGAGCGGAGAAAAGAGTTCCAGGCAGATCTTTAATGCCCGCTTCTTCTCTTTCTTCCTTGTCCATTACATAAATGTTTCTGTCGATTGCTTTTGGCGGAGTAAGCTTGTTTTTGATTCCATCAAGCCCTGCGCTTAATAGCACTGCCATTGCAAGGTAAGGATTTGCCGCCGGGTCAACTGAACGTACTTCTACGCGTGTTGACAGTCCGCGTGATGCAGGAATTCGGATCAGCGGGCTTCGGTTACGTGCAGACCATGCGATATAGCAAGGTGCCTCGTATCCAGGTACAAGACGTTTGTATGAATTAACTGTAGGGTTTGTAACAGCTGTAAATGCTGAAGCATGCTTTAGTGTACCAGCCATGAATTGCATAGCTGTTTCACTTAACTGCTGAGATGCGTTTTCATCAAAGAATGAGTTAACCCCATTTTTAAATAAAGACATATTACAGTGCATACCCGAACCATTCACTCCAAATAATGGTTTTGGCATGAACGTCGCATGCAGACCATGCTTACGGGCAATCGTTTTTACTACAAGTTTAAATGTCTGAATATCATCACATGCTGTAACAGCATCTGCATATTTAAAATCAATTTCGTGCTGTCCCGGTGCTACTTCATGGTGGGAAGCTTCAATTTCATAGCCCATTGCTTCAAGCTCGATAACAATATCACGTCGGCAGTTTTCGCCTAAGTCAGTAGGAGCTAAGTCAAAGTAGCCGCCTTTGTCATTAAGCTCAAGTGTTGGGTTTCCATTTACATCAAGCTTGAAAAGGAAAAATTCAGGCTCAGGTCCGAGGTTGAAGTCAGTAAAGCCGAGTTCTTCCATTTCTTTAAGTACACGCTTTAAGTTGTTGCGGGGATCCCCTTCAAACGGCGTGCCGTCCGGGTTATAAATATCACAGATTAATCGAGCTACCTTTCCATCACCTGCAGTCCAAGGGAATACAACCCAAGTATCTAAATCCGGATAAAGATTCATATCAGATTCTTCAATACGAACAAAACCTTCGATTGATGAGCCATCAAACATCATTTTGTTATCAAGCGCTTTTTCAAGCTGACTAACCGGAATTTCTACATTCTTGATCGTGCCCAGAATGTCTGTAAACTGCAGTCGGATAAAGTTTACGTTTTGTTCTTTTGCTAATCTCATGATATCTTCGCGTGAATATTTACTCATTGTTTAAATTCCTCCTGTTTTTATGTAGTGATTATCGGAAAAAGCGTGACAGATCGCCTGCGCGTAAGCTCGAACGGCTGATTTTACCCGGGCTGAGCATTTCTTTCTTCAAAAGGGTTCTCAGCTGTTCGTCGGATAACTCCGGCTTTTTAGCAACAAGATCACTATCTGCTGATTCCATATGATTCACAGCAAGAATCTTTTTGATTCCCGCCATGTTAATCCCCTGCTCCAATAAATCTTTGATTTCTAGTAACCTATCAATGTCGTTTAGCGAAAATAATCGGCGATTCCCTTCCGTTCGAGCAGGCGAAATTAACTCATGCTCTTCGTAGTATCGAATCTGGCGAGCTGTTAAGTCCGCTAACTGCATTACGATTCCTATTGGAAATAAAGGCATCGTTCGTCTAATTTCACTGCCTCCCATTAAATAATCTCCTTTCATTTCCCATCGACATACTAATCATATCGCATGTAATAAAAGGTGTCAATATTATGTTAGCTTTTCTAACGTGAAATTTACACTTCCGTTGTTCCACTTCTTCCATTCCCTTCATTCTAACACTTTATGCATAAAAATGAGTAATTATTATTTTTTATCTTTAAAGAGTGACCCTGCCGCTTTCTATCAGACTGTCAATGGCTGTAGATATTGCTATTTTTACATGCTCATATGTCAGTCCCCCTTGAATATAAGCTGCATAAGGCGGACGCAGCGGACCATCGGCTGAAAGCTCAATACTCGCACCTTGAATAAAAGTACCCGCTGCCATAATTACATCGTCTGAATATCCGGGCATATAAGCAGGATAAGGTGTAAACTGGGCATTTACTGGTGAAGCAAACTGTATCGCCTGGCAAAATGCCACCATCTTTTCCCGATCATCAAATTGCACTGCCTGAATTAAATCTGTTCTTTCCTCAGACCAGGAAGGAATTGTTTTCATGCCGATTCTCTCCAAAAGGGCAGCTGTAAACACAGCACCCTTCAATGCCTGTGATACAACATGGGGTGCGAGGAAAAAGCCCTGGTACATTTCCTGCAGTGAATATAGACTTGCACCAGCTTCTGCCCCGATACCCGGTGAGGTCATCCGGTATGAGCATTTCTCAATGAGATTTTTTGTGCCGACAATATATCCGCCTGTCTTTGCAATTCCGCCTCCCGGGTTTTTAATAAGTGAACCGGCCATGAGATCTGCTCCAACCTGAGTTGGTTCAAGCGTTTCCACAAACTCACCATAGCAATTATCTACGAAGATAATGATCGATGGATAAACACTTTTAATTTGATCAATCATTTCCCTGATCTCATTTATTCGGTAAGAAGGCCGCATCGCATAGCCTTTTGAACGCTGAATACCGATCATTTTTGTTTTCGGGGTGATTTTGTTAAACACTTCTTCGATGTCCACTTTACCGCGGTGATCCAGTTCAACATGATCATATCCAATGTTAAATTCTTTTAAAGAGCCATTGCCTGATCCTCTTAACCCGACAATCTCCTCGAGCGTGTCATATGGTTTCCCGGTAATATAGAGAAGGTCATCGCCAGGACGCAGGACGCCAAATAAGGAAATAGCAATCGCGTGTGTGCCGGAAATAATCTGAGGTCTGACAAGGCCATCCTCAGCACCGAACACTTTTGCATATACAGCTTCCAGTGTATCTCTCCCGGCATCATCATATCCATAGCCAGTAGACGGTGTGAAATGGCTGTCGCTTACTCTGCATTCCCTAAATGCATTCAATACTTTATATTGATTCTCTTCTGCTATTTTTTCGATTTTTTTATGCTGAGGATTAATTTTTTCCTCCACTTCGTTCAGAAGAGGGACAAGAAGATCCTGATGTTTTAAATAAGAACTCATAATTTACTCCTTTATTCTTTCGACTGGCTGACAGATCCCGCAATTGGATGATCATTAAAAATATAGCCTGAAATATGATAGTGATCCTTTTCTTCTATAAAAGAGAGATCCTTAATGATTGCATCTCTTTTAAGTCGCGCGATTAAATTTCCTTCATCTGAGGAAACCTGAACATCAAACGGAACCATTTGTTCGATCATTAAACGCTCAATTTCCTGTTTCAGCTCATGTAGATCACTTGGGTCCAGTGCTGAAATCTTGATAAAGTTCTCACTCGGTGAAGGAACAAAATCTCCCGTAATTGCATCTTTTTTATTATAAACGGTGAGCTGAGGGATATGATCCATTTCAAGCTCCTTAAATAGCCGATGAACAGTTTTTTCATGCTCAATATAATTAGGATGGGAGGCATCTACTACGTGGAGCAGCAGGTCTGCCTCATTAACCTCCTCTAGAGTAGAACGGAAGGATGCGATCAGGGAGGTTGGAAGGTCCTGAATGAACCCTACCGTATCGGTCATTAAGATCGAATAATTGCTCGGCAGCTTCAATTTTCTCGTCATCGGATCAAGTGTTGCAAATAGTTGATCCTCTTCTAAGGAGTCAGCTTCACCAAGACGATTAAAAAGAGTCGACTTACCGGCATTTGTATAACCTACTAATGCAATTTGGAAGACATTATTCTTTCTTCTTCTCTCTCTATATTGGCTCCGGTGTTTTACTACCTGCTGAAGCTGTCTTTTTACTTCAGCTATTTCATTTCGAATATGTCTTCTGTCTGTTTCTAGCTTCGTTTCACCGGGACCTCTTGTTCCTATTCCTCCTCCAAGTCTTGATAGCTCGATTCCCTGACCTGAGAGTCTTGGAAGCATATATTCAAGCTGGGCAAGCTGCACCTGAAGCTTACCTTCCCTAGAACGGGCACGCTTTGCAAATATATCAAGAATCAGCTGAGTGCGGTCAATAATCCGGGCACCTAAAACTTTCGATAAATTGCGGTTTTGACTCGGAGACAGCTCGCTGTTGAAAATAATAAGATCCGGTTCATACTCTTCTTCAATTGCCTGAAGCTCTTCTACTTTCCCTTTACCGATATACGTGCTTGAATGAATACGATCACGGTTTTGGGTTAAGATTGCAACTACTTCGCCGCCTGCCGTTTCAGTCAAAGCCTTTAATTCTTCAAGAGACTGTTCAATATGACTATCTGTTTGATTTAATTGCACTCCTACAAGAATTGCTTTTTCTTTAATGGTCTCTTTATGTGGCAATTAGATTCCTTCTTTCCATGTAAAATCTCTAATTATCTTACCATAATTCATGGTTCGTAACGCTTTATAGCCAGTTGAAGGATAAAATAGCATTTATTTTTCATTTTTCCCTTAATTAGCCCGTAAAAAACGTGGTGTTTTCATCAAATCATGGTACAATCATGAAGGTTTTATTTGTTGAGGAAAGGCCAGGTGACGTCTATATGACCTGGGAGGTTTTAAGCATTATCGGCACGATTGCTTTTGCAGTGTCAGGCGCCATTATTGCGATGGAAGAAGAATACGATATTTTAGGTGTATATATTTTAGGAATTGTAACCGCTTTTGGCGGAGGAGCCATACGGAATTTATTAATTGGAGTACCGGTTTCCGCTTTATGGGAGCAGGGGATGTTTTTTCAGATCGCTCTTTTATCTATTACTGCTGTCTTTTTGTTCCCAAATAACTTATTGAAGCACTGGAGAAGATGGGGAAATTTTTTTGACGCCATGGGACTCTCCGCATTTGCTATACAGGGGGCGCTTTATGCTGTCGCTATGGACCATCCGATGAGTGCTGTAATTGTGGCAGCTGTTTTGACCGGAAGCGGCGGTGGAATTGTAAGAGACCTTCTTGCCGGAAGAAAGCCACTAGTACTCAGATCTGAGATTTATGCAGTCTGGGCCATCATTGCGGGGTTTGCAGTAGGAATCGGTGCTGCTTCAGAGCCTTGGCAGCTTTATGCTTTATTTGTTTTAACAACCGGTCTGCGTGTATGCTCTTATGTATACAAATGGCGCCTGCCGTTCAGAAAGCTTCAATCTTTGGATGAAGCAAAATAAAAAACCTGCACAGGATCTTGTGCAGGTTTTATTCTTTATCTTTCAAACCCTCAATCACATCTTTTTCAGTCAGCAGCATTAAATCTTCCCTGGAATACATCTGATTCTTAAGCAGCCTCACTGCCTGGGCGCGAATAACTGCCTCAATTATATTCCGTACAAATCTGCCATTATCCTTTAAAGCGGAGCTTCCGTTTGCGACAGCCTTCCTGAGATGAAACGTAATCCGGTCCAAAGCAGCTCCGGTTAAAGAGAACTCCTTTTCCCTGCAAAATTTTCTCGTGATTTCGATTAATTCCTCAACCGTATAATCCGGAAACGTGACAACGTGAGGAAACCTTCCTTTTAATCCCGGATTAAGCCTTAAAAATGTATCCATCTCGCTTCCGTATCCGGCCAGAATTAAGATAAAATCATCTTTCTTGTCCTCCATATGCTTAACAAGCGTGTCTATTGCTTCTCTGCCAAAATCTTTCTCGCCCCCGCGCGCCAATGAGTATGCCTCATCAATAAATAAAATCCCTCCAAGAGATTTTTTTATCAGCTCCCGGGTCTTATTTGCTGTATGGCCGATGTACTCGCCAACCAGGTCTGCCCGTTCCACTTCGATTAAGTGGCCCTTTGAGAGGATTTTCAACTCGCACAGCTGCTGCGCCATTATTCTTGCAACTGTTGTTTTTCCAGTACCGGGGCTGCCGCGAAATAGCATATGCAAAGCATGGTGGTCGGCTTTAAGCCCCGCTTCCTTTCTTTTTTGATTTATTATACTCCAGGCAACGATATGCTTGATCATTTCTTTAACCTCTACTAACCCGACAAGCTGTCTGAACTCTTTTTCTATATTGCTCCAAATCGGATGCAAAGGCGGTTCAAGTGTTCGTTCCAGTGTTTTTTCAGCACCGGACTGGATGACCAGTTTAATCTGATTTTTTTTATCGCTGCTGATCTGCCGGGTCAATCGATTCACCCCACTCTTTTAAACGCAAATCCCTAAAGTATATGTATGTGCTGTATGTTTTAGAGCAAAGAAAAAGCGCTCCGCTAAGGAGCACTTTTTACTTTTCTCCATCACCTGTTTGTATTTTAACTGCCTTAGCAGGAACAAATGTTGAGATCGCATGCTTATATACCAATTGCTGTTTGCCTTCTGATTCAAGCAGTACAGTAAAATTATCAAACGCTTTTACCTGCCCGCGAATTTGAAATCCATTTAATAAAAAAACAGTTACATAGGTGCCATCTTTCCTGAGCTGATTTAAAATCTGGTCCTGAATATTAATCGTTTGCTTCATTTCCAAGCCTCCTCCAGTGGTCTCTAGTAACTATATATTCTCTAACTATGTCTATTTTCCTGCTAAAAACCTTAAGATCTTCTGTTTTTTTTCAATCGTTCCCTGAGTAAGGTCAAACCATTCAATATCCATTTTATTGCGGAACCAGGTCAGCTGTTTTTTTGCGTACCTTCTGGAATTCTGTTTTAACTGTTCAATCGCACAAGCAAGGGTAATCTCTCCATCTAAATAACTGTAGAGCTCCTTATATCCAATTGCCTGAATGGATTGCACATTGCGCAATCCGGAATCATGGAGAGCCTGGACTTCTTCAAGCAATCCTTGGCTCAGCATCAGATCCACCCGTTCATTTATGCGCTTGTATAAATATTCCCGTTCCATTGTCAGACCGATTACATGATGATCATATACAGATTCTTTTTTTTGAGCCGCCTGCCATTCTGCAGGTGTTTTGCCGGTTGAATAGTACACTTCAAGCGCTCTTATAACTCTTCTTTGGTTATTAGGGTGGATCGTTTCAGCTGTTTTAGGATCAATGGCACTTAAGCGGTCATAAAGAGACATTATCCCCTTTTTTTCTGCTTCTTCTTCAAGCGATGTGCGAATTTCTTCGTTTTTGCCTTCACCTGCAAACTGGTAATCAAATAAAACCGCCTGCACATACAAACCCGTTCCGCCAACAAGAACAGGCAGCTTCCCTCTCGTGTTGATTTCATTAATCTTCTCTCTTACCAGCTGCTGAAATTCCGCTACAGAAAATGATTCATCAGGATTTTTTATATCAAGCAGATGATGCGGAATTCCGTTCATTTCAGATGGGGAAATTTTTGCAGTTCCAATATCAAGTGTACGGTAAATCTGCATGGAGTCCCCATTTATAATTTCACCATTTAATTTTTTTGCGACCTCTATGCTTACATCAGTTTTTCCAACGGCAGTTGGTCCTACTATTGCTATGACTTTTGTTTTTTCCACTTTAGCGTCACATCTTTCATTACTTAATGAATAATGATCATATCACGAACCATAGCAATGAAAAAGATTTCAGGCTAAATTGCTTTATTTTTTCCAGTCCACGTTTCAAGCTTTTGAAGTGTATCTAAAAAAATGAGCTGGCGGTTTGATTCCTTAAGCAACTCGTGGCGTCCATCTTCATAAAGACGAACCTCAACATCCTCTATGCCTGCTTTTTTCAGCTGTTTTGCCACGATAAATACCCCTTTTCCATCTTTGCCGACAGGATCTGCGGAACCGCTGATTAAATAAATTGGCATCGATTGAGGTATTTTTTTTATTTCTTTTTTTCTGTTTATGACAGAAATTCCTGAAAACAAATCCTGATAAAACTTATTGGAGCAGATAAAACCGCATAATGGGTCTTCTAAATATCGTTCCACTACCGTGTGATCACGGCTCAGCCAGTCCACCGGAGAATTGCACGGTTTAAAGCGTTTGTTATAAGAGCCAAATGTTAATTGGCTTAAGATTTTTCCGGGAGCTTCAGGCGATGTAATAATGGATGAAGCTTTGGCCAGCACTTTCCCAATCTCACCTGCAAATCCCGCAGGTCCTGCGGTTCCAATCAGGATAGTCCCGTCAACTAAATTTGGATATAGCTGAATCACTCTTCGCGCAACAAATGATCCCATGCTGTGGCCAATTAAGTAAACAGGAAGATTGTATTTTTCCCGTGCGTTAATATTAATTTCCTTTACATCATTTACAATCCTTAAAAAACCATCGCCATCACTTATGTAGCCGAGCCTGCCATTTCGCTCGGCTGTTTGTCCATGGCCTCTTTGATCGTGACCGACTACATGATAGCCTTCCTGCGTAAGAAATTCAGCAAATTCTTCATAACGGTCTATATGCTCTACCATGCCATGAACAAGCTGGACCACACCTTTTACATCTTTAGTTTTTGAAAGCCATGTGCATAAATAGACATCAATCCCGTCAGATGTTCTAAAAAAGCTTCCTTCCAATACACACACCTCCTATTTACGTGCGGGCAGTTAAATCAACAGGAATTACTGCATCATTTATTGCTTTATCCAATTCCTTTTCAAAAGAATGATATGTTTCTTCATCCCACTTCAGCAATGCTTTCATCGTTTTCATTACTGGCTCTTTGTAGGTTATAACCCAATCAAGATCGAAATATAATCTTCCTGTTCTTCTAATAAAGAAGTCAACAGGCTTAACGGCCATTTCTTCCTGAATGGCATAAACGACTTCTGCATAAACAGCAGGAGTCATTGGTGCATGAAATTCAAGTCCGCTTGCAGCATGAGCAATTGTAAATAATTTATTTACGTTTGTCCCATAGAATGATGCCAAAGCTTTCCCTTCTTCTCTGGTTAAACCAAACTGAACAGCTTCTTCTGCTTTTTGATTGATGAACGCTTGTAAATTCTTCGAGCCGCCAAAATCAGCCCCGGATAGTGGTAAATGCTCTGTTTTACAAGGACCGAATGCCTGTTTCGTTTCTTTTTTCAGCCGCTTAGCGACAAGATCAACCACATGCTCAGACATTTTGCGGTACCCTGTCAGCTTCCCGCCTGCAATCGTGATCAGGCCGCTGTCATGCTCCCACACTTCATCCTTACGGGAAATTTCTGAAGGGTCTTTGCCTTCAATATAAATAAGCGGTCTTACCCCAGCCCAGCTGGATTCTACATCATCAGCAGTTACGCTGACCTCAGGGAACATATAATGTATGGCATCCAGTATATAGTTTCTGTCTTCAACCGTCATTTTAGGATTAGCAGTATCTTCAGAATTATGATAAAAAGTATCGGTAGTTCCTACATAAGCTTTTCCATCTCTAGGGATTGCAAACATCATACGGCCATCCTGTGTATCAAAATATACGGCCTGCTTAAGCGGAAACACAGACTGATCAAGCACCAGGTGTACTCCTTTTGTCAGTCTAAGCTGTTTTACATTTTTTGAATAGTCTTTATCTCTTACATCATCAACCCATGGGCCTGCTGCGTTGACTACCTTACGTCCCATAAGGATATGTTTTTTCCCGGTTATTTGATCAGTAGCTTCAATGCCTGAAATTTTCTTCTTATCATACGTAAACCGTTCAGCTTTTACGTAATTAACGAAGTCTGCTCCTGACTCAACTGCTTTTTTAATAATTTCAAGCGTCAGTCTCGCGTCATCTGTGCGGTATTCAACATAGTACCCGCCACCGCGAAGACCATCCTTCTTAATTAGCGGCTCTTTATTACTTGTTTCATCTGCGCTGAGCATTTTTCGTCTTTCCTGTCTTTTCACGCCTGCAAGATAATCGTATACCCGCAGTCCAACCGACGTACTGAACTTGCCAAAAGTTCCCCCTTTATGAATTGGCAGCAGCATCCATTCAGGATTTGTAACATGAGGTGCGTTTTCATAAACGATTTCTCTTTCTTTTCCCACCTCTGCTACAAGCTTTACTTCAAATTGTTTTAAATAGCGAAGGCCACCGTGAACAAGCTTGGTGGATCGGCTGGATGTTCCGCCGGCAAAATCCTGCATTTCCACAACTGCAACCTTCATACCTCTCGTAGCTGCATCAAGTGCGATTCCTGCACCGGTAATTCCACCGCCTATGACAATAATGTCATATACATCATTCTCCATTTTTTTAAGTGTTTCCTCACGATTTGTACTTGAAAAGTTCGTCATTTAAAATCCTCCTTAAAATATATCTTAGCCATTTCAATAAAAGAATAGAGCAATAAAAATGTTTTTAGTAAACAATAAAAAAGAGAGACCGAAAACATTATGAACAATTATATTCATAATGAATTCAGGCCTCTCTGTTTCTCTACCCGTTTATTAACTTAATTACACTATACCATATTCGGCTTTTATTTAAAAGCCATAGCTGCTTTCACAGCTTTTTGCCAGCCTGAATATAACTCTTCACTTTTTTCTTCTTCCATTGAAGGGTCAAAGTCTTTTTCCACTTTCCACATATCAGCAATTTCATCTCTGCTCTCCCAATAACCAACAGCAAGTCCAGCTAAATAGGCTGCTCCCAGTGCAGTGGTTTCATTGATGACCGGCCGTTCAACCGGTACATGTAATAGATCGCTTTGGAATTGCATAAGGAAATCATTTTTAACAGTTCCACCATCAACACGAAGTTTGCTTAACTTAATTCCTGAGTCTTTTTCCATTGCATCTAGTACATCCTTAGTCTGATAAGCCAAGGATTCAAGTGTAGCACGAACAAAATGCTCTTTTGAGGTTCCTCTTGTAAGACCAAACACCGCGCCTCTTACATCGCTGTCCCAATACGGCGTTCCAAGCCCAACAAATGCAGGCACTACATAAACTCCTTCTGTTGAATCAACCCGCTTGGCATAATCCTCACTTGCCGGGGCGGTTTTTAGCATTCTTAATCCATCTCGCAGCCATTGAATAGCAGAGCCGGCTACAAAAATACTGCCTTCAAGTGCATATTCCACTTTCCCGTCGATCCCCCATGCTAGAGTCGTTAACAGGCCATGCTCTGATTTAACAGCTTTTTCCCCGGTATTCATTAGCATAAAGCAGCCGGTGCCGTATGTGTTTTTAGCCATTCCTTCTTTATAGCACGCCTGGCCAAAAAGTGCTGCCTGCTGGTCTCCGGCAATTCCCGCAATTGGAATTGCTTCGCCGAAGAAATGATAACTTACTGTTTTGGCATAAATTTCTGAGGATTGCTTTACTTCAGGAAGCATAGACTTCGGGACATCGAGTAATTCCAACAGTTCATCATCCCACTGCAGATCATAGATATTATACATTAACGTCCTCGAAGCATTAGAATAATCGGTTACATGAGCCTCTCCGCCTGAAAGCTTCCAAATTAGCCATGTGTCGATTGTACCAAACAGCAGTTTTCCTGCTTCTGCTTTTTCGCGTGCACCTTCTACGTTGTCAAGGATCCACTTTACTTTCGTCCCTGAAAAATAGGCATCTATTAATAAACCAGTCTTATCTCTGAAAGTATCATTATGTCCTTGATTTTTTAGTTCTTCACATATTCCTGCTGTTTGTCTGGATTGCCATACAATTGCATTGTATACCGGGACGCCCGTGTCCTTATCCCAAACAACAGCCGTTTCACGCTGATTGGTAATGCCAATTCCTTCAATTTGCTTTGCGCTGACTCCTGACTCAGACAAAACTGAAGCAATAACCGCAAGGATCGATCCCCAGATTTCATTGGCATTATGCTCTACCCACCCTGGCTTTGGAAAGATCTGCTGAAATTCTTTTTGGGAAACCTGAACGATTTCACCTTTTTTGTTAAATAAAATTGCTCTTGAACTCGTTGTACCCTGATCCAACGATAAAATATACTTTTCCATTCCAATTCCTCCTTAGGCAGATATCTGCTCTTCTTTTTTATGCTGTGTTTCTCTTTTATCAATAACCAACATTAGCAGAAGGCAAACCACTGTAACTGCAACCATGATAAAAAGCCAAATGGTGGTGTCGCCCATAAATACACTTCGGTAAAATAAACCTGCTAATGATCCTCCAAGAACTGGCCCCAGTACCGGCACCCATGAATAGCCCCAGTTTGATGGCCCTTTTCCTGCAATAGGAAGAATAAAATGGGCAATTCTTGGTCCAAGGTCCCTTGCCGGGTTGATCGCATATCCAGTTGTTCCGCCAAGAGATAAGCCAATTGCAACAATTAACATCCCCACGATAAATGGATTAAGTCCTTCTGTAAATTCATTTGCTCCGATTGATAGAATCCCCAGCACTAAAATAAATGTGCCGATAATCTCACTTAATAGATTTGAGAAAAAGTGAGGAATTGCCGGACCTGTTGAGAATACACCAAGTTTAGTGGCAGGGTCCTCCGTCGCTTTCCAGTGAGGTAGAAAGTGCATCCAAATAATTGAAGCACCGATGATTGCCCCAATCATTTGAGCAATCACATAAGAAGGAACTTCATTCCATGGAAAGTCCCCATTAAAAGCCAGACCCAGTGTTACTGCCGGGTTTAAGTGGGCTCCGGAAAACTGGCCAACTGCATAAACAGCCATTGCTACTCCAAGGCCCCAACCAAAAGCAATCACAATCCACCCGCCGTTAAAGGCGAAAGATTTCTTTAAATTTACATTTGCACACACACCTGCACCAAACACGATCAGTATTGCTGTTCCAATAATTTCTGCTAAAAATCCTCCCATAATTGTTCCTCCATTTAGTAAATTTTTACCAATTAATTTCTACAAAAAAACTCACAGACTTTACCCTTTATCGGGTAAAAGTACATGTGAGTCTCTTCATCTCTGCACAGAATATTAACTTGAACCTAGCTTAACAGCTTATGAAAACGCTGTCAACCGTTTCTATTATTATTTATTAACAGAAAAATGTTTCCAGAGAATATGAGAGGAAGTCGTGATTGCATTTGCACCTGCAGATAGAGCGGCTTCCACTTCTTCTGGTGTATCAATCAGACCGCCTGCTATAATTGGCTTCCCGGTCTTTTCACTTACCCGCTCAATTACTTTTGGCACTACACCAGGCAGTAACTCAATATAGTCAGGATCGGTTTTTTGGATAAGCTGGATACTTCTGTCCAAAGCATTTGAATCAATAACAAACGTTCTTTGAATTGCTTGAACCTTCAATTGCCTTGCTTTTTGAATAACCTTGCTTCTCGTTGAAATAATTCCATAAGGTTTAATCGTCTGACAGATGTATTCTGTTGCATGCTCATCATTTGCGAGACCATGTATTAAATCCATGTGCAAGAACATTTCCCGTCCTTCTGATCTTGCGTATTCATAAACGCTTTTCAGCATGCTTATATGAAGGTCCAGAAAAACCCCATACCTGTAATTATAATTAAGTAATTTATCAAAGTCCTTCATTGATCTGATAGCTGGCAGCAGCTGCTGGTCGTTAAATGCCATATTTCGTACTGCTCCTTTCTATACCGTACCCGCTCTGCTTTAAATAATATAATAATTTTGAGTAAATAACATCAGTACAACGGAGAATTAAAGATATCTTTTTTCTGCAGGTGTATGAGAGGACCGGTAAATAAGCAATATCCCTACAATGATGAGTGCAAAAAATGAAACGATTGAGGTTACTAAAAAGACCGTTGATAATACAGTAATGTGAAAAGAATTTAAATAATAAAAAAGCGTAGAAACTCCGCCTATTATGAGTAAAAGTCTGGTTAAAAGGATCAGTTTTTTTTCCTGAAGTTTCATTAGGCGACCCCCTTTCATAAAACAATTTACTTTTTGAATACCCATTATATTAAAATGTTATTCCAGGTATGACTTTTATTATTTATCAAATCATCTTTGCTCATAAAAAAGCGCCTGTTTAGTTAATAAACAGGCACTACAGCTGATCTTTTTGATCTATATAATATAAGATATTCCGGTGGAGCTGATCATTCATCATCCTGATGTCAAATCCCGGCACAGCAACAACTTTTTCTCCATTAATTTTTGCTGACAGTACAAAATAATCTCTATATTCGGTGAGTTCTACAGGAAATGTTTCCCCGCTTACCTTAATAGAGGGTGAAAAAAAAGATTTGCTCTCAGGAATTTTATCCACTGCCACCCCTCCAGAAATTCTGAATACCCAGCATGAAATCATTTATACAGAAATAAAGGGCATTATTCAATACCCTTTTTAAAGTATATTAAACAAAATTGGGTAATGACCCTGAACTTACATAACTCTTTTAAACATTTTTTCCATCTCATAGGTCGTGTAATGAATAATAATGGGTCTTCCATGAGGGCAGGTAAAAGGGTCATTTGTTTTTCTGAGATCTTCTAAAAGCTGCTGCATATCTTCTTTACGCAAATAATGATTTGCCTTAATCGACTTTTTACAGCTCATTAAAATCGCAGCTTCTTCTCTTAATTTCTTTAAACTGACCTTTTTCATTTCAAGAAGCTGCTCAATCATATCCTCTATGATTTCCTGCTCCTGTCCCTTTGGAAACCACACAGGGTGGGATCTGGCTATAAACCCGTTTCGTCCGAATTCTTCTAAAAATACGCCTAAATCCTCAAGTAAAATTTTATTTTCAAGAATTTTAATTTTATCGTCTGTTGAGTATTCAAGCGTTAAAGGCATGAGCAGCTCCTGAAGCTCTGGCTCCACCTGCCCTACCTTTTCCTTGAAAAATTCATATTTTATTCTTTCCTGGGCAGCATGCTGATCAATAATATACAAACCATTTTCATTTTGGGCCAATATATACGTCCCGTGCATTTGTCCAATTGCATCAAGTGAAGGGACTCTTTCAATTTCTGCCGTAGCGGGAGCCTGAGATTTTTCAGGCGGTTCATTTACGGTAATTGCATCTTCAGTATCAGGTCTGGCATAAAAGCATTCAGCTTCTTTTTCCTCCTGAACTTCTTCAATCCCTCTCAATTCTTCTTCCTGTTCTTTAAAAGGCAATCTTTCAGCTTCTGGTAAAGACGCCTTCACTGGCTGGGATTGAAAATCAAAGGTAAATTGAGTTTGTTCTGAAGTTTCTCTTACCTTCGCTGGTTTTTTTATTTCGCCTCCGGGGATAAGTGATTGCTGCTTAAACAATTCTTTTAAAACCCTGGTAATCAGTTCGATCAGTTCCTGCTCTTTGCTAAATCGCACCTCCTGCTTTGAAGGGTGCACATTAACATCCACCAGAACAGGATCCATTTTTATGGATAGCAGGACAATAGGAAACCGTCCAATTGGCAATAAGGTATGATACCCCGCCTGGATGGCTCTAGCAATGGCATAGTTCTTGATATAACGGCCATTTACGAGCACTGAGATATAGTTTCTGGACGCACGAGTCATTTCAGGAAGAGCAGCCCAGCCCTCAATTTTAAAATCAAGCGACTCCTCTTTAAAAGGCAGCATTTTCTTCGCCATGCCAACTCCATAAATCGATGCAATAACCTGTATAACATCGCCTTTTCCATTGGTTTTTAAAAGAGGCTTGCCATTATGTCGTAAACGGAATGAGATCTCAGGATGGGACAGTGCAAGCCGGTTGACAATATCTGTCACGTTTCCTAACTCAGTATTAATCGTTTTTAAATATTTAAGCCGTGCAGGTGTATTGTAAAAAAGCTCAGTTATATGAATGTCTGTTCCTTTTCTTAGCGGAGCCGGTTTTTGCTCAAGAACCTCTCCTCCCTCAAGCTTCACGTAAGCTCCGGTTTCGCCTGTAGAGGTTGTGACCTCAATCTTAGAAACAGATGAGATACTCGGCAGCGCTTCGCCTCTGAAGCCAAGCGTGCGAATTCGGAATAAATCATGTTCATTTTGAATTTTACTCGTTGCATGACGGGAAAATGCCAGCAGAATGTCTTCTGTTTCAATCCCATCACCGTTATCTCTAATCCTGATAGCTGATAAACCCGCTTCTTCAAGATCAATCTCAATAACGGTAGCGTTGGCATCCACCGCATTTTCAACGAGCTCTTTAACGACTGATGCCGGACGCTCTACAACTTCACCTGCTGCGATTTTATTTGCTAAAGATTCATTAAGCTGATGGATCCTTCCCATTTCTTTTCACCTACTTTATTAGGAAAATTTTAATTCGTCTCCGTTTTGGCTAATTTTTGCAGCCGATATAGTTCATTAAGCGCCTCTAACGGCGTCATTTCAAGTACGTCTAAATTTAAAACCTCCCGCTGAATGCGGCTTTGGTTTTGTTTTTTTACTTTCTTTTCTTTCACTTCCCCAAAAAGAGACAGCTGCCCAACAGTATCCTGTTCACGTAATTCCTGCTTAGCAGAAGGAGCTTCAAAGCCCTTAAGTAATTCATTTGCCCGTTCAATAAGCGGGGAAGGAAGATTGGCAAGCTTTGCTACGTGGATGCCGTAACTCTTATCTGCCGGGCCCTTTTTGATTTTATGCAAAAACACAACATGACCATCCTGTTCTGTAGCAGCTACGTGAACATTAACAAGCTTCTCAAGCTCTTTTGAAAGATCAACAAGCTCGTGGTAATGAGTGGAGAAAAGAGTTTTTGCGCCTACCTTGTTGTGCACATGCTCAATAATTGCCTGTGCAAGAGCCATTCCGTCATAAGTGGACGTCCCTCTTCCAATCTCGTCAAATAAAATCAGGCTATTTTGAGTAGCATGAGCGAGCGCGTGTCTTGCTTCAAGCATTTCAACCATAAATGTACTTTGACCGGATACAAGATCATCAGCTGCTCCAATCCGGGTAAAGATACGGTCAAAGATAGGAAGGTTTGCCTTTTCTGCAGGAACAAAACAGCCTATCTGGCCTAAAATAGCGGTTAATGCGACCTGGCGCATATACGTACTTTTACCTGACATGTTTGGTCCTGTAATCAACAGCATTTCGCATTCCTTGCTCATTTTGCAATTGTTTGGAACGTATTCCTGAGCATCCATGACCTTTTCAATCACCGGATGCCTCCCTTCTTCTATCAAAATCGTACGGTCGTTATTAAATTCAGGTTTTACATATCTCTGATTTTCACTGACTGTCGCAAAGCATTGCAGGACATCGAGTCTGCTCACTTCCTGAGCAAGCGTCTGAAGACGGGGAATTTCATTTTTAACCATTTCCCTTAACTCCTGAAACAGCCTGTACTCAAGTTCTGTAGACTTTTCCTCCGCCTGAAGGATCAGCTCTTCTTTTTCCTTTAGCTCAGGTGTAATAAAGCGTTCCGCATTTGTAAGAGTCTGCCGCCTTTCATACATCCCTTCCTGCAGCGCACCAAGATTTGCTTTTGTCACTTCTATATAGTAGCCAAACACGCGGTTATAGCCAATTTTAAGTGAGCGAATGCCTGTTTTCTGACGTTCCTTCTGCTCAAGCTCAGCGATCCATGTTTTTCCGTTTCTGCCCGCATCCCGGTACTGATCAAGCTCAGCGTTGTATCCATCTTTAATATAGTTTCCCTCTTTAAGACCTAACGGAGGCTGATCAATAATTGCTTTTTCAAGCATTTCTGCCAGGTCTTTGCACGGATCCATTTTATCAGCCAGTTTACCGATCTCCGGGTGTTCAGTTTGAGTCAGCGTTTGCTGAATCAGCGGCACCTGCTGAAGAGATTTTTTTAGTTGTACAAGGTCTCTTGCATTCACATTGCCGAAAGCAACCCGTCCTGCCAATCTTTCTAAATCATAAACTTCCTTTAATGCATCTCTTAGCGTTTGGCGTTCAAAATAAGCCTCAATGAACCCTTCAACAGCACTGAGGCGAAAATTAATTTCGGTGCGATTAATGAGCGGACGGTCAATCCATCTTCGTAAAAGTCTCCCGCCCATAGCAGTCATTGTTTCATCAAGAAGCCACACAAGCGAGCCTTTCTTCCCGTTCCCTCTGATTGTTTCCGTCAATTCAAGGTTTCGTTTGGAATTCGGATCCATTCGAAGAAAAGAATCAATTTGATAGGGAGCTGCAGCCTGTAAATGATCCAGGGACCGTTTTTGAGTAAGTTTCGTATAGTGAAGCAGCCTGCACATTGCATTTGTAAGCTTTTCCTGTTTGAGATCCAAAAGTACTTCCTTAAAAGCAGGTTCTTCACTGCACTCATCCATGATTGAAAAAGAATGGATATTTCTTTCGCGAAGCATTTTTTCTATTTCCGGATTTTCTTCTGATGAGAGAACAATTTCTCTCGCCTGAATCGTAACAAGTTCATGAATACACTCTTCAAGTGTTTCAACTAGCGTAACCTTCGATTCACCGGTTGAAAGATCCAGATGGGCAATAGAGAAGGACCCGTCCTCAAACCCGGTAAGAGCGGCTATGTAGTGATTTTCTTTTTCCTCTAGACTTCTGGCTTCCATGACTGTTCCCGGTGTAATCATTTGGACAATTTCTCTTTTCACGACACCTTTTGTTTGCTTGGGATCCTCAGTCTGCTCACATATTGCTACCTTGAACCCTTTCGCAATTAATTGCTCTATGTAGCCGGCAGCTGAATGATGGGGGACACCGCACATTGGAATTTTTTCCTCAACGCCTCCATCTCTTGCTGTTAGCGTTATCTCAAGCTCTCTTGAGGCTTTTAATGCATCATCAAAAAACATTTCATAAAAATCGCCAAGGCGAAAAAATAAAAAGGCATCGGGTACCTCTGCCTTAATTTTTAAATATTGCTGTATCATAGGGGTATAAGTTTTCATTTTCTGACTCCGTTCTTTAACCAATATCATCTTTCTAGTATAGCATAACGAAACAAAGCTCTTCTTGTCACCCGCTTATATTTAAAGGCAATTTTTAAAGATTTAAGGGTTGTACTGCTTAAGCATTTAAGGAAATACTTGCGCTCATTAAGACATAAAGAAAAACCAGGTGGAGGCCACCTGGCTTACTTCTTTTTGGATTCCTCAAAATCAAGAAAATCCGTTTTAATGTCATCAATTTCATCGTCTTCAAAATCATCATCCCAATCATCTTCTATCCCGTCACGATGGAAAATGACCGTCATTTTTGTCTCACCTACACATTCCACTAATATTTCTCTTTCAACTTGTACAACGATCTTTGATCCCTGGTCCGATATGGAGGCATCAAGACAATTCGGCTGCTGAAGAACTCGTGCAATGATTTCATTGTCATCATGGTAATCCGAGTCACGGTATTTCAGTTTAATGATGTCCTTGTATGAAACATTCTCAATGATGACAGATGTTTTTGTGTTTTCGTGATTAGAATACCAAAGATTTACGTCAAACGTACCATGGACCTCAACTTTTTTACCAATTTTCTTTGCATCATATTTATGATTGATAATCCAGCAGCCTAGAATACTTGTTGGACGATGAGGGGGTTGAATGTTGTGATGAGACTTCGTAAACTTTCGGCCCTTGGCCACGACGGACTTCGTAATAATTTCTCTGTACTCCGACATTCATGCGGCCTCCTTTCATTTCCTTTTATCCTATGCACGAAGGACAGGGAATGTGCGAAAACCTATAATTTTTCATTGAAAGTTGTTAACTTTCTCTTTAACGGTGTGGGAATTAAATGCGCGCATACAAAAAGAGCGGGCGATTTGCCCGCTCAAATAAAAATTTATTCATTAAACTGTTTAGCACTCTCCTCATCAATATGCGCTTCGGTTGTTCCCAGGATATCGAGCGCTTCACTCAGTTCTTCTGATGATATTTTAAATTCCAGAATATGTGTGAACTTTTCTGATGAATTACGGTTTGTTTTTCCTAATGCTGCCGGGATCATCCCCGGACTGGATGCAGTTGCACCTGAAGTAAAATTAAAAGCAGGAACTACAAAAACCTCTCTGCCACCTCCTGGAATGGAGTCAATTAATTCATCTCTTGTATTAATCTTTTTAAGCTTAACAGCTGCTGATTCAGCATCATTTTCACTTTTAAAATAGGCTTGTATATGATGATCCATCGTTTATCACCCTTCCGGCATTTTTTTCTTTATTACCCTATCCTTCAAAAAATAAAACAGCTTTGTAGATTGTTAATGTACAAGTATCAGTTAAAAAGCCGTGTCAAAGAAGGGATTGAAACGGCTTTTGGATAGTATTTTAGAAGAAACCAAGCTTCTTTGGACTATAGCTGACTAATAGGTTCTTTGTCTGCTGATAATGCTCAAGCATCATTTTGTGATTTTCACGTCCGATTCCGGACATTTTATAGCCTCCAAATGCAGCATGCGCAGGGTACTGATGGTAGCAGTTAGTCCAGACTCTCCCTGCCTGAATGCCTCTGCCAAAGCGGTAGGCTGTATTTACATTTCTGGTCCATATACCTGCACCCAGTCCGTAAAGCGTGTCATTGGCTATTGCAAGTGCTTCTTCATCTGTTTTAAACGTCGTGACTGACAGCACTGGTCCAAAAATTTCCTCCTGGAATATACGCATGTCATTACGGCCTTTAAAAATGGTTGGCTGAATATAATATCCGTCAGCATTTTCTCCTTCTTGCTGATTAATATTACCTCCAACAAGAACCTCAGCCCCTTCATCTTTTCCGATTTGAAGGTAGGATTGTATTTTCTCCATCTGTTCAGTAGAGGCCTGAGCACCCATCATGGAATTAGGATCTAGGGGATTTCCGGTGTTAATTTCTTTGACCCGTTCTACAACTCTTTCCATGAACCGGTCAAATATATCTTCGTGAACTAAAGCACGGGACGGGCAAGTACATACCTCACCCTGATTAAGAGCAAACATCAATAAGCCTTCCACCGCTTTATCCACAAAATCATCATCTTCATCCATGATATCCCTAAAGAAGATATTAGGTGATTTTCCTCCAAGCTCAAGTGTTACAGGAATTAAATTTTCCGACGCGTATTGCATAATCATTTTTCCTGTCGTCGTTTCGCCGGTAAACGCAATTTTGGCAATGCGGTTGCTTGAAGCAAGCGGCTTCCCGGCTTCAAGACCAAAACCGTTTACTATGTTTACAACGCCAGGAGGCAGCAGGTCACCGATCAGCTCAGTTAAGAGCAGAATGGATGCCGGTGTTTGCTCTGCTGGCTTGAGTACCACACAGTTTCCTGCTGCGAGAGCGGGAGCAAGCTTCCATACAGCCATCAAAATAGGAAAATTCCACGGGATGATCTGCCCGACAACTCCAAGCGGTTCATGAAAATGATAGGCTACAGTATCGTTATCAATTTCTCCAATGCTTCCTTCCTGAGCTCTGATAACACCGGCAAAGTATCGGAAGTGATCAATCGCAAGCGGTATATCAGCGTTTAAGGTTTCTCTAACTGCTTTACCGTTTTCCCATGTTTCAGCAACAGCCAGCATCTCCAGGTTTTCTTCCAGGCGATCTGCAATTTTATTTAAAATGACTGAGCGCTCCGTAACAGATGTCTTTCCCCAGGCATCTTTTGCATTATGGGCGGCATCAAGTGCTTTTTCGATATCTTCAGCAGTTGACCTTGCAACTTGCGTAAACGTTTTTCCGTTCACCGGTGACGGGTTATCAAAATATTCTCCGTTTACTGGAGGCACCCATTCTCCATTTATGTAGTTTTCATAACGCTCCTTGTAGTGAACGATTGCTCCTTCAGTATTAGGGTTAGCATATGTCATTTTTCATCCCTGCCTTTTTTATAGTGTGGTACTGCTTCTTGCGTATATTTCACCTCCCAAAAATGTAATCGCTTACATTCTGCATAAAAAAAGAGATTACTATTCCTTTTTATCAAATATTCAAATGATTGTCAATTTTCAGCATACGTATTTAGACAAAAAAAGGGGGTGGCACAAATGTGTCTCACCCTCTTAAACCCGGTTCACTGCGCTTCAGGGGGACGCTTTCCGCGGGGCGGGGCTTGAGCTAACTTGTTTACAGCAAGTGGATCTCAAGCTCCCGCTTCCTCCCGCAGGAATCGCCCCCTTCCGCTCCGTTCACCTCACGTTTATAAAATAATCGTTTGGTCCCATCCTCTTTTTATTATGAACAGCTGCTGCTTCCGCCTTTGCGTACTTGAGCCCCTGTTTCACCTTTTAAAACGTCTCCGCCTGTTTGGCGGATAATTTCATCTGTAACAGAATTCGATACTGTATTGGCTACCATTTGAAGAAGATCGTTCACTTCTACCTGTGATTGCTTGAATTCCTGAACAATTGGAATCTCATCAATTTCAGCTTCTATTTTAACAATCTTCTCTTCAATCATTTTTAAAGCTTTCTCTTTTCCGTAATGCTGAAAATTAACAGCTTGCTTTTGCAGGCTTTTTAAGCTTGCAATTTTTTCGCGGATTTTTTGATTCTCCTGAATCTGAGCTTCAGCCCGTTTGAAAAAATCCACTTCTTCTGTTGCAGTAATCATTTTCGCAAGATCTCTTGCTTTTGCAATAATTTCCTTTTTGGTGTAACGCTCTTCCATTATACATTCACCTCTGCCGGCTTTACTGCCTCAATCATTTCACCATTCAGGCTCCATGTTTTAGCTTCCGTTATTTTTACTTTCACTAACTTTCCAATAACATCCTTTGGTGCTGCAAAATTTACAAGCTTGCTCGTTCTGGTATAGCCGGAAAGAACGTCTTTATTTTTTCTGCTTTCCCCTTCCACCAGAACCTCTAGAACCTGTCCTTCAAGCTTTTTCAGTGCTGCATTGGACATGTCATTTACGAGATTATTTAATCGCTGCAGCCGTTCCTTTTTAACTTCCATTGGAACATTGTCTTTCATTTTAGCAGCAGGCGTTCCCTCACGGGGAGAGTAAATATACGTAAATGCAGTCTCAAACCCGACTTCTTTGTACAACGAGAGGGTTTCTTCAAATTGCTCCTCTGTTTCATTCGGAAAGCCGACAATGATGTCAGTAGTTAAAACAGCATTCGGAATCGCTTTGCGGATTTTCCCGACAAGCTCAATAAAATGCTCTCTTGTATATTTTCGTGCCATTAATTTTAATATTTGGGAAGAGCCATGCTGAACCGGTAAATGAATATGTTCAACCAAGTTTCCGCCTTTAGCAAGTACCTCGATTAAATAATCATCAAAGTCTCTTGGATGGCTTGTGGTAAAACGTATTCTCGGAATATCGATGCTTCGGAGCTCGTCCATCAGCTGACCTAAGCCGTAAGTGTTATCTTCGAAGTCTTTGCCGTATGCATTAACATTCTGTCCAAGAAGCGTTATTTCCTGATAGCCTTGAGCGGCTAAATGGCGGACCTCCTGGATAATATCCTCAGGTCTTCTACTTCGTTCTTTCCCCCGGGTGTAGGGAACGATACAGTACGTACAGAACTTGTCACAGCCATACATAATATTTACCCAGCCTTTAATTGCCCCTTTTCTGACTTTTGGAAGGTTTTCAATGACATCCCCTTCTTTTGACCAGACTTCAACGACCATCTCTTTGCTCAAATAAGCCTCGTTTAAGATGTTAGGCAGACGGTGAATATTATGCGTTCCAAAGATCATATCGATATGCTGGTGGGTTTTAAGAATCTTATTTACAACAGATTCCTCTTGAGACATACAACCGCAAACCCCTATAAGTAAATCAGGACGTTCAAGCTTTAACGGCTTTAAGTGGCCGATTTCACCAAAAACCTTGTTCTCGGCATTTTCTCGAATGGCACATGTATTTAACAAAATCACATCTGCATCTGCTGTTGTATCGGTTGGTTCATAACCCAGCTGCAGGAAGATACCTGCCATTACTTCTGTATCGTGTTCATTCATTTGACAGCCATAAGTGCGGATATAGAATTTACGGCCTTTCCCCATGCCGGCATAGGCAGGATCAATCGTAAAATCTTTATGGTAGGCAACTTCTTCTTTGCCACGTTTTTTTGCATCTTTTAAAGAAGGCGGGCTGTAAACCGTTTGAAAGTATTGACTGTAATCTTTTTCATTCGTGCCCTTGGCAGGTGTTACGGAGGCTTTTTGCCCTGCAAGACGCTGCTCTTCGTTCATGAGAAAATCCCCTTTCTATCAAAACAAAAAACAGAAGCTCCTGGTAAGCTCTAGTTTTCTGCAACAAACAATATAAATGGTTTAGAACCATACGTCCCTTTAGTATATAGGGTCTTTACATCAGATACAATAGTCACGTCTTTTTTGTCGAAATATCTCCTTTTCTTCCTTAAAAATATACTATAAGTAAATGGTAATTCAGGTTACATACACAGCAAAAAGAAAGAAGCTGGATCGCCTCCTTCTTTTTGGCGTTTCATTCTTTTTGCAGACAAAACGGTATTCCTTATCTTGGTTCAATGATCAGTTTCATTGCCGTACGATCTTCACCGTCAATCTTGATGTCTGTGAATGCCGGAATACAAATTAAATCCACTCCGCCCGGAGCAACGAATCCTCTGGCGATGGCAACTGCTTTTACTGCCTGATTAAGCGCGCCTGCTCCAATTGCTTGTACTTCTACCATCCCCCGCTCGCGAAGCACCCCGGCAAGTGCTCCTGCTACAGAGTTTGGATTTGATCGTGATGATACCTTCAGGACGTCCATTGTGTACCTCCTCATTAACATCAACTACCACACCATGGATGTGATGATTTCCATTAACTATATTCAAAGAAGAGGCGTCCTATGCAATTCTAAAAGACTTCTGTTAATTCGACACGAATGGATGATCTTCGTTAATAAGAATCCTTTCAATCGATACGGCTTTTCCAGATTTACGGTCAAGGTCAATCAAACAGCCGCTGAGTATGGCCCTGCCTGTTTTAGGAACCTCAAACCGGGAAGGCAGTCCTGTTGTAAAGCGCTTAAGCACCGCTTCTTTTTCCATTCCGAGAATAGCATCATAGGGACCGGTCATTCCAACATCCGATAAATAAGCAGTTCCTCCGGGTAAAATTCGGTTGTCAGAAGTCTGTACATGGGTGTGGGTTCCGACTACCGCCGATGCCTTACCATCTAAAAACCAGCCCATCGCCTGTTTTTCACTTGTTGCCTCAGCATGAAAGTCCACAAAAATAAAGGGAGTATGCCTTTTTGCTTCTTCCACAAGCTTTTTAACGACAGGAAACGGATCATCCACCGGATTCATAAATGTCCTGCCAAGGGCATTTATAATAGCAATTTCACTGCTGCCCGCTGATATAATTTGCATGCCTTTTCCCGGTGCTCCTTTTGGGTAATTTGCAGGTCTGACCATATTATGGCTCTGGTCAATGAACTGAAAAATCTCCCGGTTATCCCACGTATGGTTCCCTAAGGTGAATACTTCTCCTCCAGCTGATTCAAGCTGACGGTAAATTTTCTCCGTTATCCCTCTTCCTGACGCTGCATTTTCACCATTAATGATTGTGCAGTCAGGACTGTATTTTTCTTTTAACTGGGGCAAATACTCTTCAACCATCTCCCGCCCCGGAGATCCGACTATATCACCTATAAATAATATTCTCATTTTATTTTCCTCTTTCCAAATCGTTTTTTCAATTGAATCGTATACCCGGGTATTAGAATAGCATACGAATGAAAATAATAAAAAGGCAATGTGACAGGAATCACATTGCCTCTTGATTATTTTGCATATTCTACTGCTCTTGTTTCCCGGATGACTGTAATTTTTATATGTCCAGGATAGTTAAGCTCTTCTTCGATTCGCTTTCGGATATCTCTGGCAAGGCGATGCGCTGTAAGATCATCAATCTGCTCCGGCTTGACCATAATACGAATTTCCCGTCCTGCCTGAATAGCGAATGATTTTTCAACACCTTCATATGACTCAGAGATCTCTTCTAAGCGCTCAAGGCGTCTGATATAATTCTCAAGTGTTTCACTTCTTGCACCAGGTCTCGCTGCTGATAGCGCATCTGCTGCAGCTACAAGAACTGCAATAACTGATGTTGCTTCGTAATCCCCATGGTGGGAAGCGATACTGTTAATGACAACCGGATGCTCCTTATACTTCGTCGCAAGCTCGACGCCAATTTCAACGTGGCTTCCTTCCACTTCATGATCAATTGCTTTCCCAATGTCGTGAAGAAGTCCTGCACGTCTTGCAAGTGTTTCGTCTTCCCCAAGCTCTGCAGCAAGCAGGCCGGCAAGATAAGCAACTTCAGTAGAATGCTTTAACACATTTTGACCATAGCTTGTACGGTATCTCAGGCGACCCAGGATTTTAATTAAATCAGGATGCAGTCCATGGACACCTACATCAAAGGTGGTTTGTTCGCCGATCTCACGGATGTATTCATCCACTTCTCTGCGAGCCTTATCAACCATTTCCTCAATTCGTGCCGGGTGAATCCTTCCATCTTGAACCAGCTTTTCCAATGCAATCCGGGCTGTCTCGCGCCGAATTGGATCAAAACCGGAAAGAATAACTGCTTCTGGAGTATCATCAATAATAAGATCAATTCCGGTAAGCGTTTCAAGTGTCCGAATATTCCGGCCTTCCCGCCCGATGATTCGTCCTTTCATCTCATCGTTTGGTAAATTCACGACGGAAACTGTCGTTTCTGCAACATGATCTGCTGCACAACGCTGAATTGCAAGTGACAGAAGCTCCCTGGCTTTTTTCTCTGATTCTTCTTTAGCCCGATTTTCCTGCTCCTTCACCATAATCGCGATATCCTGAGCTAATTCTTTTTCTACCTGATCAAGAATAATGCTCTTAGCTTCTTCGCGAGTTAAGCTGGAAATACGTTCAAGTTCATGCTCCTGCTTTTGAACCATCTCGTCCACTTTGCTTTCCATCTCTTCAATATGTTGTTGTCGTTCATGCAAGGATTGATCCTTGCGTTCAAGCATTGATTCGCGCTTATTTAGCGAATCATCCTTGCGATCGAGGTTTTCCTCCCTCTGCATTAAACGATTTTCTTGCTTTTGTAATTCGTTTCTTCGCTCACGAAGTTCAGCTTCAATCTCTGAACGAAGCTTATGATTTTCATCTTTCGCTTCTAATAGTGCTTCTTTTTTAAGAGCCTCTGCTTCACGTCTTCCGTTTTCAAGAATTTGGTCTACAGAGCCTTTTGCACCACCGATTTTCGCATCCATCATGAATTTGTGAATCAAATAACCAACAATCACACCGACGATAATGCTAAGCAAAATGGAGATGATGACAGTAATTGGTTCCATCGTATTCACCTCCCCTTGCTATTCAAATGTTCAGATCCTGCCTTTTGTCGGCTAGTATAAATTACTATACAAGGCCAGGCAATTTACTTGTTAATCGAAATAAAAATGTAAAATATACAATGTTAATTTTAAGTCTGCATATTTTCATTGTCAAGGGTCTCAACAAATTATCCCAGTTTGCAATCTATTTAATACGAAAAAAAGGACAAAGAGGCGAGCCTCTTTGTCCTTTTGCAGGATAGCGGAATTAATCTTCCAGCAGACTTAAGTTCTCTTCTTCTGTTTCTGCCGGTGCATTCCGGTCCACATCCATTCCGTGATATTCACGGATTTTCAGCATGATTTCCTGTCTGAGAGCAGGATTTTCTTTAAGAAACTGTTTGGAATTCTCGCGTCCCTGTCCAAGCCGGTCCCCATTATAAGAATACCATGATCCGCTTTTTTGAATAATGTCGACTTCTGAGCCAAGGTCAATAATTTCGCCTTCTCTGGAAATACCTTCTCCATACATAATGTCAACTTCAGCAATACGGAATGGCGGGGCAACTTTATTTTTAACAATCTTAATCCGGGTTTTATTCCCGACCATTTCATTTCCCTGTTTTAATGTTTCAGCACGGCGCACGTCTAAACGGATTGAAGAATAGAATTTAAGTGCACGGCCCCCTGGTGTTGTTTCCGGGCTCCCAAACATTACACCAACTTTTTCACGGATCTGGTTAATGAAAATAGCAATCGTATTTGATTTGCTGATTGCTCCTGACAGCTTTCGAAGCGCCTGAGACATAAGGCGCGCCTGAAGACCTACATGGGAATCTCCCATTTCTCCTTCAATCTCCGCTTTTGGAACAAGGGCTGCTACAGAATCGACAACAATGATTTCCACAGCTCCGCTTCGAACAAGTGCCTCGGCTATTTCAAGAGCCTGTTCACCTGTGTCCGGCTGAGACAACAGCAGCTCATCAATATTAACACCCAGTTTACTTGCGTAGACAGGGTCAAGAGCATGCTCAGCATCAATGAATGCAGCCTGCCCGCCATTAGACTGCACCTCTGCAATAGCATGAAGGGCTACAGTTGTTTTACCTGAGCTTTCAGGACCGTATATTTCAATTACCCGTCCGCGCGGGTATCCGCCAACTCCAAGCGCCGCATCTAATGCGATTGAACCGCTTGATACAGTTGAAAGATTTCTATCTGTTTTTTCACCCAGCTTCATTATCGAGCCTTTTCCGAACTGTTTTTCAATTTGTTTAAGCGCCATATCTAAGGCTGCCTGACGATCACTCACATAAATTCCTCCTTTTATCTGATCTACCATTCTTGTATTGACTGGTATCTCATAACCTAACTTTACTATACTCCTTTTACTTCTAATAAACAAGCAAAAAGCGAACATTTATTCGCTTTTTTTATTGAGCAATTTATCATCGATTTCTCTATTAATTATAAAGAGTTTGTTAATTTTTTTCTCCTATTCGCTCTTAAAAAAGCATATTCACTTTTTAAAAATTTTTTAAAAAAACCTCCGGCTTAATTCAGCGGAGGTTTTCTATCTTCGAGCAAACGGATCAATTGAAATAAGCCATGTTTAACCGTTCTAATTCTTGTATAATTCCTTTCCCCTTTTAATGATAGGGAAATTGCAATAGGGGGTTTGTTGTCCATGGCAATACCAATACAGATGGTTCCTGCCGGCTTATTCTCTAAAGAGTCAGGTCCAGCGACCCCGGTGAAAGAAATGCCGATATCAGAGTTAAGTGATTTTTTTACCCCTGCTGCAAGCTCTTTAGCACATTGCTCACTTACAGCACCGTACTTTAACAATGTCTCTTCTTTAACCCCTGTTAAATCGCGCTTGCTTTCGTTGGTGTAGCAAATAATTCCGCCCTTAAAGACGGCGCTGGCTCCCGGCAAAGAAGCGATTTGCGATGAAAACATGCCTGCTGTCAGGCTTTCGGCAGAGGCAATCGTTTTGCCTGTGGAAGACAATAACGAAAATGCTTTATTTAATAGTGTTTCATCGTCTTTACCATACATAAATTCGCCGACAATTGAATTTATTTTTTCCTCTGTTTTATCAAGCATTGAACCCGCCGTCTCTTTGTTCTCATGCTTTGCTGATAATCGCAGGGTCACTTCCCCATCAGATGCTAACGGCGCTATTGTAGGATTTTTCTGTGCATCAATTAACGCTTCTATTTTTGTTTCAAGCTCAGCTTCTCCGATTCCAAAATAACGTAAAACCCGCGATCGCACAGGCTTGCCATCACTGAAAATCGATAGCAGCTCCGGTACTGCATCCAATTGGAACATCGGCTTCATTTCCCTAGGAGGCCCCGGAAGAAGGACAAAGACAGTATTATTATGTCTGAGCAGCATACCAGGTGCCATACCGTGTCTGTTGATAAATACGGTGCTATTATCAAGAACGATCGCCTGTTTTTTGTTGTTGTCAGTCATTTCACGGTTTGCAGCTTTAAAATATTCTGAGATGGCTAAAAGAGATTCTTCGTGCATGACCAGCTTCCGGTTTGTGTGTGCTGCCATTGTTTCTTTTGTCAGATCATCCTTCGTTGGTCCAAGACCTCCTGTCAGGATAACCAGATCTGAACGCATTTCAGCCTCTTGTATTTCCTGTAAAAGACGATCTGCATTATCGCCCACAACTCGGTGTCGATACACATCGATTCCCAATTCAGCCAGCTGCTGAGAAATGAATTGAGCATTTGTATTTGCAATTTGACCTAATAATAATTCAGAGCCTACCGCAATAATTTCAGCATACATCTAATCGCCCCTTATTTAGAATGACGGAATGCATCCCAGTTCTTCACAAAATAATCAACACCTGACCACACTGTAAAAATAGCTGCTACGTATAAAGAAATAAGATCAAATCGAATTCCGATCATTTCAAATACCACGTTATGCAGCAATAGAGCTGAAATGGCAACAATCTGCATCCACATCTTAATTTTTCCAAGCATCGCAGCCGCATGCACCTCGCCGCTGCCCGCTAAAACCAATCTTAGTCCGGTAATCGCAAATTCACGGGAGATGATTAAAATCACTATCCAGGAAGGTGCCATTTGTAATTCTACTAATATAACAAGGGCAGCTGAAACAAGCAGTTTATCAGCAAGCGGATCTAAAAATTTCCCCAGATTGGTTACCATGTTGTACTTTCTTGCATAAAACCCGTCGACCCAATCAGTGGAAGCAGCGAAGATAAAAATCAGCCCTCCGATAAAATGGTTTACTGGAATTTCAGCCCCTAAAAGCTTAAAGGCGCCCCATCCAAAATCTATCAGCATAATAACCATAAATAATGGTATAAGCAAAATCCTGGAGATCGTTATTTTATTTGGTATATTCACGCGTCTGTTCCTCCTCATTGCACCTCTTAGCAAAAAAATAGCCATCACCGCGGATGACTATTCTGCTTGATTAAAACTTTTAGCTACTCGTTTTCAACTTCAAAAATCATATTTTGAGTTGTTACTTCGTTTGCAGGAATACCGTACTCAACAGCCTCTCCATTGATTTGCACTTCAGTCCCTGCAGTGCTGCCGACCCGAATACGGAACCAGTCATATTCAGAAGCGTCAAATGTAAATGTATCCCCTTCTCCCACCGGCTGGCCTGCAAGAGAACCTCCGGCTTCATCGGTAATGCCAATCCATGTGTCAGGGGAAGTAATGGTAATCTCTAGCTCATCAGCATTACTGATCTGGTAAGTTGTAGTCGGTCCCTCAACGCCTATATTTTCTATAGAGATGGACTCTTCAGTTTCAGCCTCTGTATTTTCCTCATTTTGCTCTTCATCGGATTGAGCAGGCTCCTCAGCGGATTCCTCCCCGTTTACGGCTTCATTCTGCTGATCTATGTCAACTGATTCTTCAGTTTCATCAGTTCCGTTGGGCACGTCATTATTTTCTGAAAGAATATTTTGAAACAGGACCCAAGCTACAAATAAGATTCCTACTATAAATACAACGACAATCGCAGTTGGCAGAAAGCTGAACATGGTTGAAGAGCTGTTTCCAGTTTTTTTCGTTTGAGCACGTGTTAAATGAACAGGTATCTGCTCTTCATGGTTTAAAGGAATGTCGTTTGAATAAGCTTCAAAAAGTTCGTTAGGGTCTAACCCCACCGCCTCTGCGTATTGCTTGATAAATGCCCGTACATAAAATGAACCAGGCATCATTGAATAATTTCCTTCTTCAATTCCCTGTAAATATCTTTTTTGGATTTTTGTTAAAGATTGTACTTCTTCGAGTGAATAGCCCTTTTCTTCACGGGCTTCCCTCAAGCGTTTGCCTAGTTCTGTCAATGTTTACACCTACCAATACTTAAAAATCAAAGCTGCCGAATTCGGAGCTGCTGAACATATTATTTTTCGGGACCATCTCATATGTAATTTCCTCTTCAGGATGATGACGAAGTTCAATTATATAATCAAAATCGTCCATTGAATACTCTGTATTTTCTACAAACACATCCGGATGCTCAATTACCTTGATTGCAGGCATTCTCATAATCTCACGGACGAGCTGCCAATGTTTTTCGTTAGCTCTTCTTGTCGACACAACACCGTCTATAATAAATAAATTATTTTCATTGTACTCATCTTTAATTAGCTGATCACGGATGGTCTGCTTTAATAATGTTGATGAGACAAACAGCCATTTTTTATTCGCACAAACACTCGCAGCTACAATGGATTCAGTTTTTCCTACTCTCGGCATTCCCCGAATACCGATTAGCTTGTGGCCTTCCTGTTTATATAACTCTGCCATAAAATCAACGAGAAGTCCCAATTCATCCCGGATAAAACGGAACGTTTTTT
Organism: Jeotgalibacillus proteolyticus; assembly: GCF_002926065.1. Taxonomy (GTDB): domain Bacteria; phylum Bacillota; class Bacilli; order Bacillales; family Jeotgalibacillaceae; genus Jeotgalibacillus; species Jeotgalibacillus proteolyticus. Next base: position 195,428 of record NZ_PREZ01000001.1, read on the forward strand.
TATCGTCAGCGTCACGCTGAATATAACGTCCATGCCGTACAGCAAGCCGGTCTCTTAATTTTGGTTCACGAAGCTTAGTCAGCTGAATGGTATCCATCGTGCTGATGATCGATTCAAGCCGTGCAATCTGTTCATCATTCCTTGCTAATAAAAGCATACCACGCCTGCCTTCATCGACGCCATTAATCGTAATAATATTAATTTTGAGCATACCCAGCAGTGAGGAGATATCGCCAAGCAAACCGGGCCTGTTTTTTTGAATTTCATACTCTAAATACCATTCCTTTTTTTGCATACGTTCATCTCCTTCTTAAAAAACGACTAATTTCGCTATAACCGGTGTATATGGTTAATAATAAATCATTTTACAGTATTAGAAAAGGGAAACCAAAAGAACGAGTGAAAATAGGGATATTCCATCCCATAATTTCACTTAAAGCTGCTTTGCAAACAAAAAAGAGAGGATTTCTCCTCTCTTTTTGCAAGTAAACAAATTTTAATGAGCGCTGCTGTGTCCAGTTAAACGGATCATAAGATTGGCGATCATATGTTGCTCTTCTGTATCAGCTACAGACCAAAGATCAGCCAGTACACGCTCCTGCTCATTTTTAGGGTCAACATTTTTTGCTAAGTAATCACCAATTTGAAAAGCAACTTCAGACATTTTGCCTTTCTCCATACCGCCTTCCTGCGCATGGATGACCTTGTCACCTAAAAAACTTTTCCATTGCTGCCAGTTTTCAAGAACAGACATGTTTTTTCCTCCTTCTTTTATCAGCTTAATGTAAGGATGCAATTTTTACTAATGAAACTGCGCCCGTTACTTAGTATGCTTTAAGAAAGAAGCTCTATACATTATGCATACCAGCCGCCATTTACTGATAAAACATGGGAGGTAATGTAGCTTGATTCATCTCCTAAAAGAAACATCGCGGCCTTTGCAATTTCCTCAGGTTTTCCGACGCGGCCAAGAGGTATATTCATTTCAATTGCCTCCCGGTCAGCTGAATCATACCCGCTGAGCATAGGAGTTTCAACAGCTCCAGGTGCTACAGCATTCACACGGATATTTGAAGGTGCAAGCTCTTTTCCAAGCGCTTTTACAAATGAAATCTGCGCTCCTTTTACCGCTGAGTACATGACCTCATAAGATCCTCCTGTTTCTCCAAAAATGGATGAGATAAAGACGATTGATCCGGTCCTTTTTCTCCTCATGGACGGAAGAATCGCTTTAATTATTCTTACAGGCTCATAAAGATGAATGGCCCATAGTTCATCCATTTTTTGATCGGGTGTTTCTTCAAGCATTCCTTCAAATGTATCTCCTCCTGCATGAACAAAAGCATCAACAGCACCCGCCTGCTCAAGCAATTTATCTGTACTGCCGGAAAAATTCAAATCTGCCCATACAGGAATTACTTCGCCTTCATATGAAGATTCGGTCATTAAAGAAAGAACGGCTTCTTTATTAGTAAAATACTGAGCATAAACCGTCCATCCATCCTCAGCGAGGTTTTTAACAATAGCCCTTCCAATTCCTCCACTTGCTCCAAGTACGAGAATTCGTTTATTCACTTTCCTCTTTTTCCTTCGGCAGAATATAAAAGCTGGTCATTTTCTCAGGTCTTGCAAGGTCAGATAGAGCTGCTGCAATATCGTCCTTGGTCAGGGTTTCAAGAGCAGGGACCGCCTCGAACAAATCCATATCATTAAAAGCATAGCGGGTAAATTGGTTTGCGATAAATTCAGGTGAATTTAATGAGCGCAGGAATCCCCCTATATTTTTTCGTTTTACAGAATTTAATTGCTCTTCTGTAATCGTGGAATTTTGGGCCTCTCTCGTTAAAATGGACTTGATCGTTTCTGTCAGCTTATCCGGATTTCTTGTGTTTCCTCCAAGCAGAGCAAAACCAAATCCCTGCTCCTGTGAAAAATCGAACGTAAAGCTGTCATCGATTAACCCTTCTTCAAATAGTGAAGTATAGTTCTCTGAAGTTCTGCCAAAAAGGATATCGAGCGCCGCATTGACAGCTAGCTCGCGACGAAGCAGGGCATCCCCTTTTAAATCAACATTTGAAGCCTTCATGCCGATCATACATTTTGGCACCTGTACATCCATATTAAGCTGAGCATGCTCTTTAAAAACATGAGATGGCTCTTCTTCAACGTGACGTTCAATCGGTGGCTGGGGCTTAAATGATTTTCCATCCTGGATTGCACGCACCTGTTTAACGATTTCCTCAGGGTTTACAGAGCCCACAACAAATAACAGCATGTTCGAAGGGTGATAAAACGTATTGTAGCATTGATACAAATGGTCTTTTGTTATTTTTGATATGGACTCAACTGTGCCTGCTATATCAACCTTAACAGGATGATGGTGAAACATATTCTGGATTGCCCCAAAGTACAATCTCCAGTCTGCATTATCATCATACATCGTAATTTCCTGGCCGATGATCCCTTTTTCCTTTTCAACCGTTTCCTCAGTAAAGTAAGGAGCCTGCACAAAGTCAATCAGTGTGGAAAGATTTTCACTTACATTTGAAGTGCTTGAGAATAAATAAGCTGTTCGGGTAAAGGAAGTAAATGCATTAGCTGAAGCACCTTTTTCACTAAAGCGCTGAAATACATCACCATCTTCTTTTTCAAACATTTTGTGCTCAAGGAAGTGGGCAATCCCATCTGGCACCTTCACTAATTTCGATTCGCCAAGGGGAATAAAATGGTCGTCAATCGAACCGTACTTTGTAGTAAATGTTGCATAGGTTTTACTGAATTCCGGTTTTGGCAGCACGTAAACAGAAAGCCCGTTTTCCAATTTTTCGAAATAAAGCTCTTCCTGAAGCTGGTCATATTTCTTTTTTTCCATTTTACGCCTCCTCCTTTCCAGTTAAAATATACGTAGTATCAAGCATAATCTTTTTTGACACATTTATAATTTGCTCTTTTGTGACAGCTTCGACTTTTTCAAACCACTCGTCAATCGTAAATGGATTACCGCAAATATCACTTTGATACAATACCTCAATAATCCCTCTCGCTGCGTCGAGCGTTTCAAGCATCTGGTTTTTCATTACCGCTCTCGTCTGATCAACCTCTTTATCTGAAATGGAGCCCTCCTGAATGGCTGAGAGCTGTTCCTGTATAATCGTTGAAGCACGGTCGATCTTACCGGGATCAACTCCTGACATGATAAAAATCAGGCCCTTATGGCTTTCAATTCTGCTGGCAGCATAATAAGCGAGACTTTCCTTTTCCCTAACGTTAATAAAAAGCTTTGAGTGGGGGAAACCGCCAAGAATTCCGTTCATCATAATCAGCGGAACGTAATCCTCATCGCCATAAACCGTTTCAGTACGGTACCCGATATTGAGCTTTCCTTGTTTAACAGATTGCCTTTCAACGATTTTTTTTGACTCAGCTTTTTGGACGGAGGTTTTATTCTCATTTTCATAAGGAGGTCTTGTTTGGAAGGGGAGCAATTCCTGACAAAACTCAAGAATATCCTCATGCTCTACATCTCCAACTACATATAAATCAATCGCATCCTCAGAAAGCATTTGTTTGTAGGTCTGATAAAGAATTTCAGGTGTTAGTGCATCAATTTCGCCGATCAACCCATTTGGATGAAGAGCAAATGGCTCTCCTTCACACATTTCTTCAATTAAGCGCTGCGTTGCATATTTCATTTTATCATCACGCGCTGCTTCCAAACGCTGTTTAAGTGATCTTTTTTCCTGCTCAACCACTTTAGCAGAAAAGCCGTCTCCTTCAGTCAAAGGATTAAACAGGATTTCAGCTAAGACCGTAAATGCCTCTTTTGTTAAAGGAGTTGTATCCTTTAAATAACGTTCATTTGCTATATCTACAGAAAAGCTGAGGATATGGGACTCACCTTTTTTTGTGACATCTACATTGGCAGTCGCTCCATATAAATCATCTAAATGAGTTCGAAATGAAGCTGTAGTCGGCCATCTTTTGGTTCTGCTTTGCAAAATATAGGGCAGCAGTGCACGTGCAGTTACATTTTCTTTTTGCAAAGGTGCACGGAATTTTACAACTACCTGGTTTGTTTTAAACTGCTTCGTTTCAATCGTATGAATAGAAAAGCCTTCATTCTTAACAGTCTTTGGTTGAATTGTCATCATTTCGCTCCTTCTAGCAGCTATCACATACCGCCACCAAATCTTAGTATTTATATTCTATGGTTCCACTATACATTCTAATGAACTCTACTCACAAGCTGCAAGCAATGTTAAACGCAGAAAAAGCACCGGAAGCCGGTGCTTTTTCTTTAGTTAATCCCCTATCTTTTCCCTTTAATATATGGAGTACCTACTGCTTTAGGCGCGTCAGCACGTCCAATGAATCCTGCAAGGGCAAGAATTGTAAGAATATATGGAGCAGATAGTAAAATCCAGTTCGGAACATCTGCAAGGAATGGGAAGCTTGAACCTATAATAGCAAGACTTTGTGCCAGTCCGAAAAACAGAGCTGCTCCCATCGCACCAAGCGGATGCCACTTACCAAAAATGACAGCTGCAAGGGCGATAAATCCTTGTCCGGTAATAGTGGATGCACTGAAATCCTGCGTAATGGTTTGCGCATAAACGCCGCCGCCAAGTCCGCCCATTACTCCGGATAAAACTACTGCAATATAGCGCATTTTATATACATTGATCCCCATCGTATCTGCTGCAAGAGGGTGTTCCCCAACTGAGCGCAAACGAAGACCAAATGGTGTTTTAAATAATAAAAACCATACGAGTACAGCAACAAAAATCGCGAGATAAGATGTCACATAGTTATTAAATAAAATCGGCCCGATGACCGGTATATCATAAAGTAAAGGGATTCTCTGATAATACAAAGGCTCAGGAATTTTTGCGGTTTGCCCCGCACCATACCATGCCTTAACTAAATAAACCCCAAGACCAAGCGCTAAAAAGTTAATGGCAACTCCGCTCACTACATGGTCTGCCCGGAATGTAATGGATGCGACAGCATGGATCAGGGAGAATAATCCTCCAATCCCCATCGCAATTAATAAGGCAACCCAAGGAGTAGCTGCACCGAATGCTGATGCAAACGTTATATTAAATACAACCGCTGAGAAGGCACCAATAACCATCAGACCCTCAAGTCCTATATTTACGACACCTGACCGTTCTGAGATGACACCGCCCAGTGCAGTAAAGATAAGCGGGGCAGAAGCAAATAGCATGGATTTCACTAAGATTTCAATTGCTGTTAGAATATCCATTATTGAGCCCCCTTCTTAAAGCGCTGCAGCAAGTAGGCAATGATGTAACTTGAAGCAACAAAGAAAATAATAATCGCGATAACAATTTCAACCAGCTCTGTCGGAACACCGGATTGAAGCGGCATAATTAAAGCTCCCTGCTTTAAAATACCAAAAAGTGCTGCAGCAAGCACTACGCCAATTGCTACGTTTCCACCTAAAAGGGCTACAGCTATCCCGTCAAATCCTACACCTGAAAACGCTCCGTGAATAAAAGCATAACCAAATGTTCCAAGACCCTCCATTGCTCCGCCAAGACCTGCGAAAGCACCTGAGATGACCATTGATAAAATAATATTTCTATTAACATTCATACCTGCATACTGAGATGCGTTCTGATTAAAGCCAACTGATCTCAGTTCAAATCCTGTTGAGGTTTTTTCCAAAATAACGTAATAAATAATGGCTCCAGCCAAAGCAAGAAATATACCATAGTGCATTGTTGAAAATTCAGTCAGCGCTTCAAAAAAAGGTGATTTAAGCGATGCTGATTCCGGGACTCGGCTGGTTGTATTTTGCTGATCTGAAATAACATAGCGGACCAGATAATTAACGAGATGAAGTGCGATATAGTTCATCATAATCGTAACGATTACTTCATGGACGCGGAGCTTTGCTTTAAGCAAGCCCGGTATAAAAGCCCATAACGCTCCGGCGATAGCGCCGGCAAGGACAGCCATAGGAAGATGTATGATTTTCGGCAGATCAAATGCAAGTCCGACCCATACTGAAGCAATCCAGCCTACTAAAAGCTGGCCTTCAACGCCGATATTAAATAGCCCGGTTCTAAAGGCAAAAGCAACCGCAAGTCCGGCAAAAATATATGGAGTGATCTGGCGAATGGTTTCTCCGATATAAAAGGAATCACCAAGCGACCCCCTCAAAAGCGCGCTATAGCCTTCGATAGGATTATACCCGGAAACCAGCATAACGACAGCCCCGATCAATAAGCCTAATACGACGGATATAACGGGTATTAAGATAGTCTGCGTACGACTAAACATGCTTGATGTCACCTTCTTCCTTCTTCTTTGAACCGGCCATTAACAGACCAAGCTCCTGCTCAGTTGTTTCTTTAGGATTCACAACGGCAATAATATTTCCTTCATATATTACAGCGATTCTGTCACTGACATTTAGAATTTCATCTAGTTCAAAGGATAAAAGCAAAACAGCTTTTCCTTTATCGCGCTGATCAATTAAGCGCTGATGAATAAATTCAATTGCCCCTACATCAAGACCTCTGGTAGGCTGTGCAGCAATTAACAGATCCGGGTCACGGTCAATTTCCCTCCCAATGATGGCCTTTTGCTGATTCCCGCCGGATAATGCACGGGCCTGGGTGTACTCGGATGGTGTTCTTACATCAAATTCATTAATTAGTTTTTTTGCCTGCTTATTAATTTCTTTATTATTCAGCATGCTTAATTTAGAATATGGTCGCTGGTAATACGTTTGTAGAACCATATTGTCTCCAATCGGAAAATCCAAAACGAGTCCATGTTTATGTCTATCCTGTGGGATATGGCCTACTCCAGCTTCAGTAATTTTTCTAGTTTTGTAGCTTGATAGCTCTTTTCCGCTAAGCTTTATAGAACCTGAGGATATTTTTGTAAGACCAGTAATTGCCTCAATTAATTCAGTCTGCCCATTTCCGTCAACCCCTGCTATACCAAGAATTTCACCTGCGCGAATAGTCAGATCAAGATCTCTTACAGCTCTGACTCCCCTGGCATCGTTAACATTCAGCTTTGAAATCTGAAGCACCACATCTTTAGGTTCAGCTTCTGTTTTTTCGGTTCTGAATAATACTTCTCTTCCTACCATTAAACTTGCAAGCTGATTTGGAGTAGCACCTTCCACATCGAGTGTGTCAATGCCTACCCCTTTCCGAATCACTGTAACGCGATCACATACTTCAATAATTTCCTTCAGTTTATGAGTAATCAGAATGATTGATTTACCTTCAGCAATTAACGTGCGGAATATTTGAATAAGCTCCTTGATCTCCTGTGGTGTTAAAACAGCTGTCGGCTCATCAAAAATTAATATTTCTGCTCCTCGGTAAAGCGTTTTTAAAATTTCAGCACGCTGCTGCATCCCTACAGAAATATCAGCGATTTTTGCCTTTGGATCAACACGCAGTCCATAGCGGTCAGAGATTTCCTTAACATCTCTTTCTGCTTTCTTCATATCAATCGTAAACCCTTTTTTAGGCTCCATACCAAGCACAATGTTTTCAGTAACCGTGAAGGTGTCAACGAGCATAAAATGCTGGTGAACCATTCCGATTCCCAGATCATTGGCGATATTCGGGCTTGTGATGTTTACTTTTTCCCCTTTAACGCGTATCTCTCCTTTTTCCGGCTGATAAAGCCCAAAGAGAACGTTCATTAAAGTGGATTTCCCAGCGCCGTTTTCTCCCAAAAGCGCATGTATTTCACCCTTTTTAAGCTGCAGCGTAATATTATCGTTTGCTACAATCCCTGGGAATTCTTTGCGGATGTTCAGCATTTCAATTACATAATCCATCCGGTCTCACTCCTTTTATTGTCGTACCGAAAGTTGTCGGTTGATTGAGGTCTGACTTCTGTTTAAAGTTTTAAAAAATACTAAATGAAAACGAGTAGATTTTCTCATCTTCAGTTAATATTCTTTTAATTAAAAGTAATTATTGACCAAAAAAAAGAGAGAATTTCAGGCCGGATCAACCGGCCTTCCATTCCCCATATGAAATTTTATTATTAACGTGTTGAAGGAACTTCAATTTCACCATCAAGAATTTGCTGCTTGTAGTTTTCTACTTCGTCAAGAATTTCCTGTGTCAGGTTATCCTGTGTTTCAGCAATTGAAATACCGCCTTCTTCAATTCCGTATTCAATCACTTCACCGCCAGGGAAGTCTCCATCCATTGCACGTTTAGAAATATCCTGAACAGCGATATCCACACGTTTAACCATTGAAGTTAATGTTACGTTGTACTCTTCTCCGTTTGCAGTCAGTGCGCCTTCTTCAGCCTGGTCACGGTCAACCCCAATTACCCAAACCTGGCGATCCGGATCCTGCTGTTTAAGGTTTTTCGCTTCAGTGAATACTCCGTTGCCTGTACCGCCTGCAGCATGATAAATTACATCTGTGCCGGAACCGTACATAGCAGCAGCCATTTGCTGACCGCGGGAAGCATTATTGAAGTCACCTGAGAATTGAATATCTATTTGTGCATCCGGGTTTACAGCTTCAACACCCGCTTGGAAGCCCGCTGCAAATTTATTAATAAGATCAGACTCAACTCCGCCGATAAAGCCAATTTTATTGGACTCTGTCGTTAGTCCTGCTACAACACCAACCAGGAAAGAGCCTTCGTGCTCTTTAAATGTAATAGAAGCAACGTTGTCGCCTTCTGCTACGTCATCTACAATGGCAAAATTTGTATCAGTTTGCTGTGCTGCTACTTGCCCAATAGCCTCTGTTAATAGGAATCCAATTCCAAATACAAGATCAAATTCACTTCGAGCTGCAGTGTTAAAGTTTGTTACGTAGTCTGCGTCATTATTTGATTGGAAATAGTTGTATCCATTTGTTCCTTCTTCAAGGTCGTACTCTTCGCCAAAAGCCTGAAGACCTTCCCAGGCTGACTGGTTAAAAGATTTATCATCAACTCCACCAGTATCGGTTACCATTGAAACTGTAAAATCATTTGAAGCAGCGTCATCCCCGCCTCCGCTTGAACCGTCGGATGACTCATTGTCGTCACTGCCACATGCTCCAAGAATTGTACCTGCTGCAAGAACCATGGATAGAGCTAAACCAAATTTACGCTTTTTCACTTACAGTTACCCCCCAAAATGATTTTCGTGTATTAGTAGGAATGCTCAATTTGTATTACACACGTTTTCGTACTACATGAAAATTGAATCTGTCTGCCCTGAAATAATTGACGGAATACAGAATTGGCTGATCCTTGTCATCATAATGAAGCTGTTTTAAAACGAGCAATGCTGTCTCAGGCTCACACTCAAGAATAGGTGATACTTTCTCATGATAGCCAACAGGTTCAATACTGGTTACAGCATGGGAAATATAAAAATTCCCATTCTCCTCCAACAAAGAAAACATCGAGCCATCTTCATGGGTAAAGGATGCAGGCATTAAAGCCGCAGGAACTTTATCCACACAGTACACCACAGGGTCTCCATTTGCCGTTCTGACACGCTCGATAACAGTCAATTCATCATCAGGCGCGCAGGAAAAGCGCGATAAATCCTCATTTGTCGGTCCCTGGTTAGTTGAGCTGAGAAAGACAGTACCCGGTTCCATGCCAGCCTTTTTGATCATTTCCGTTACGCTGTACAACTGTTCAATCCCAGAAGTGAATAGCGGCTTAGCGTTGACAAAGGTGCCTACTCCATGGCGTCTGACAATTCGATTCTCTTCCTCGAGAATTCGCAGTGCTTCTCTAAGAGTCGCTCTGCTTATTCCTAATTGGCGAGAAAGTTCAAATTCAGAAGGGAGACGTTCTTTTTCTTTGTAAACTCCCTTATCGATATCTTTTTTAAGACGATCGATCACCTGGAGATAAAGGTGTCTATTATCTGTCTTGATTGTCATAAACGGAACCACCACCACACTCTTTTAAGACATCAGACATCTGATGTATTTCATTCCTACTAATCGAAAATACTATAACACTTTTCGAAATGAAAAGGAATAGTTTTGTAGATTTTTGTCGATAATTCTTTCGTTGCAGTTACAGAAATATTAAAAATATGACAGTAAACCTCGTTTTTCATTAAAGAAAACCCTTACATTACCTATAAAAAGGATAATATTTTACTTTTTCCTAATTAATAATTCTCAATATTCTTTTTTGAAAGCGATACCAATAGTATAACTCAATTGTTGATAACTTGTATATAGGTCAGACCTCGAATGTCTAACTTTCTCTCCTATAAAAAAAGAGGTTGAGACAAATGTCTCAACCTCCTTTATCCAATTCTAAAATTAGTATTATGTCCCAGGCTCGTTTCATTATTTCTATCCTGTTAATTTAATCGATTACATTTGGCTGCCGGAATCTTCCGGCTGTCTTGAAACAAGAACAGCCCGCGGTTTACTCCCTTCATAGGGACCTACTACGCCTCTATCCTCCATTGCATCAATTAATCTTGCAGCTCTAGTATAGCCTACTCTAAATCTTCTCTGAAGCATCGAAACTGAAGCGGTTTGCATTTCAATAATTAAAGATACTGCCTCATCGTATAATTCATCTTCTACTTCATTTACCGACTTTTCCGGGATATCCTCAGGAATCATCTCTTCCTGGTATTGGGCTTTCTGCTGTTCAATAACAAAGTTCACAACCTCTTCTACTTCCTGATCACTTAAGAAAGCACCCTGAACCCTGACAGGTTTATTTGCACCAATTGGCATAAACAACATATCTCCCCGTCCTAAAAGCTTTTCAGCTCCGCCTGAGTCCAGAATGGTTCTAGAATCGATCTGGGAAGACACTGCAAACGCAATTCTTGAAGGAATATTTGCTTTAATCACGCCTGTAATGACATCTACTGATGGACGCTGAGTGGCAATAATTAAATGGATACCTGCTGCTCTTGCCATTTGGGCAAGCCGTGTAATAGCATCCTCGACATCATTAGAAGCCACCATCATAAGGTCTGCCAGCTCGTCTACAATGACGACAATATAGGGCAGCAGAGGCTGCTTCTCTTCATTTTTATCATTGAATCGTTTGACATGATCATTGTATCCTTCAATATTTCTAGTGCCTGTATGAGAGAAAAGATCATATCTCCGCTCCATCTCGCTCACTACTTTTTTCAACGCCTGAGACGCCTTTTTAGGATCGGTTACAACCGGTGCAAGTAAATGCGGCACCCCGTTATAAACATTCAGCTCCACCATTTTAGGGTCAATCATCATCAGCTTGACTTCGTGTGGCTTTGTCCGCATTAAAATCGAAATAATAATGCCGTTAATGCATACACTCTTTCCGCTTCCTGTCGCCCCTGCCACTAATAAATGCGGCATTTTATTTAATTCTGCAACGACTGCCTCACCGGTTATATCCCGACCAAGTCCAATCAGCAATTTAGCAGAATCACGGTCTTTGCTTTGCGCTTCAAGTACTTCCCTCAACGAAACCATAGCTACTTCAGAATTCGGCACTTCAATCCCTATAGCTGATTTCCCTGGTATAGGTGCTTCAATTCTAATATCCTTTGCGGCGAGTGCGAGTGCCAGGTCATCATTTAGATTTACAATTTTGCTGACCTTAACACCTACATCAGGATGCACTTCATACTTGGTAACGGCAGGGCCGAGATGGACCTGTGTAACCTTTGCTCTTACACCAAAACTTTGAAAGGTTTTTTCAAGCTTCGAAGCATTTTTTTGAATGGCTTTATATTCATTGCTTTGATCGGCATGCGGAGGGAGAGAAAGGATATCCATTTTAGGAAGGATATAATCCTTATTCTCCACTTCCACAACTCCGGCTGCTGCGTCTGCAAGCTTATCAATATCGATTTCCTGCTCTTCTTTTTGAGGAGCTTCAGGCTCGGGCTTTTTAGGCTCTTCATGCGTTACTTTTTCAGCAAAACTTGAAATAAGCGGCTCAAAGGAATCATCTTCCCGAGGAAGAATAAGTTCATCCTTTTCATCCCCTTCTGAGGTTTGGTCCGGATCTATGGCAGCCGCTTGCTGTTTTCCGCTTCTTCTGGCAATTTGTTCAGCTTTTTTCTGTTCTTTCTTCTGATCTCTTTTATCCTGCAGTTCCTCTTTTAAGGCGAGCCACGTATCTTTGAACCATGTAGCTATATACGTAACAACTGCTTTGATAACAGACCCAAGCGATCTCCCGGACATTAAAATGATACCAGCCATCAGTAAGGCAATAGCAGCTATTTTAGAGCCCGTTGAGGCAAACAGAAAATGAAAAACAGCATATAGCAGCGCACCGGTCATACCCGCCCCTACATTTGTCGTTTCACTCTTTATTAATTCTTGATGTGTTTCCCTGAAGGCACTTGACGATTGCAGGAGTCCCTCTTCTGCAAGCTGGTCAAAAAACAGGACATGGGAAAAAAGAAAAATACTTCCTAGAATTAAAAAGATTCCAACTGCCACCCTATGTGTTAAATCAGGCAGTGTCCGATAAATAACTAAGTAAAGGGAAATAGCGATAACTGAAACCGGCAAAAGAAGCTGAAAGTTTCCAACCAAATAGGTGGAAACAGTGGTCAATGCCCTGCCTACAGGTCCCAATTGAAAAATGGTGATTAATGAAAGTGCGATAAATCCAATTCCTGCAATCTCATAAGCCAATGGAGTTGTTTGTTTTTTAGATTTTCTTTTTTTTGATGGCGCCCGCTTTTGTTTAGCAGACGCTTTTGGCTTTGTTGCTGCCACATAATCACCCACTATCGTGTAATTGAAAAAGAAAGCAGACAAATGATGCCTGCCTGCTTTGCTCTTAAGATAAACGGCGACCTCAGTCTGTTGGTCAAACCTCCATTATGATTGGTAAAATCATCGGTCTTCTTTTCGTTTTTGTATAAAGAAGGTGATTAAGTGAATCACGAATCTCCTGTTTAATGCTTGACCAGTCAAAGGTACGGTTTTCAACATTTTTTTCTACAATATTACGGACAAGTGTTGTTGACTCATCCATAAGCTTTTCCGATTCACGAACATAGACGAAACCACGGGAAATTACTTCCGGTCCGGCTGCAATTGATTTTGTTTTTTTGTTTAACGTCACAACAACCAGTAATACCCCATCCTGAGATAAAAGTCTGCGGTCCCGTAGTACGATGTTTCCAACATCTCCAACACCTTTGCCGTCAATCAGGACATTTCCGGTCTGGACACGGCCGCTCATCTTCATTTTTCCACTGGTATATTCAACAATATCGCCTTTATCGGCAATAAAAATATTAGAGCGGGGTACGCTGGTTTCTTCAGCAATTCTTGCATGGGTAATAAGATGTCTGTATTCACCCTGAATTGGAATGAAGTATCTTGGCTTCATCAGATTTATCATCATCTTAAGGTCTTCCTGGCTTCCGTGTCCGGAGACATGAACGTTTTTACTGGAGGTTAAAACATTCGCTCCTGCTCTAGTCAGCTCGTTTACGGAGCGATATAAATAAACTTCCATACCAGGAGATGGAGTAAAGGTAATAAGCACCGTATCTCCTTCCTGAATATTTACAACTTGATGGGTCTGATTTGCCATACTTTCCATTACCTTAAAAGGCTCATCATGTGTTCCTGAAAGAATAATAACAATTTCATCATTATTGTATTTATTAATTTCGTTAGGATCGATTCGTGTATCTTCCTCATACGTAAGATGCTCAAGACGGGAAGCAACATTAACAACCTTTTCTACTGCCTCGCCAATTACGGCTACTTTTCTTCCTGTGCGGTGAGCGACATCAAAAACCTGCTGTATACGAATGAGATTTGAAGCATAACATGTAACAATAATTCTGCCTTTAGCTTTATTAAAGCTTGATGCTACATGGTTTTCAACTACTGTTTCTGAAAGGGTATGCCCTGGTCTTTCCGCTTCTGTACTGTCAGAAAGCAGCGCGAAAACTCCCTTTTCACCAAGCTTGGCCATCTTGCCAATATTAGATGCATATCCGCCCCTTGCAGATTGATCAAATTTAAACTCTCCTGTATGGACGATTGCACCTTCGGAAGTATGAATGGCAATTCCAAGTGAATCAGGGATGCTGTGAGTCGTCTGGAAGAACGTCACATTAACAGTATCAAATTTCATATTGCTTTTTTCATGCACAACAAAAAACTTAACACGTTCTTTAAATCCATAATCTTTTAACCCGGCTTTAGCAAGAGCTACAGTCAGCTTTGAGCCGTATACAGGGGCTTTCACTTTTTCAAGAAGATACGGAAGCGATCCGATTGCATCGTCATGTCCGTGTGTTAAAAAGATCCCTTTTACTTTATCTTTATTAGCCTCTATATAATTAAAATCCGGAATAACAATATCAATACCATACATTTCTTCTTCAGGGAACATTAGTCCTGAATCAATAATAAATAAATCTTCATCAATTTCAATTACATACATATTCTTGCCAATTTCTCCTACTCCGCCGAGTGGGATGATTCTTATTTTTTCGTTTATTACTTTAGACAATCCCATTTCCTCCTATATGTCTTTTTCCCGTTCTTTAAACAGTTGTGTTCATTATACTCGATCAAATTCAAACTGTACACGTTAATTGTCAGTGTACACTAAGTATAAGGGTGTGATACTCTTATTGTTCGTATTTTTTCATTATGTAAAAATAGAAATCATCTGAGTACAAAGAACACCCAGATGATTCTTATTATTTCGTTTGATTTACTTGTTGGCTAAAATGTTCAAGAACTGCACGAAGACTTTCTTTCTCTGCCTCGACTAAAGGAACTAAAGGCAGCCTCAAACTCCCGCAGTCAATTCCCTGGTCTGAAAGAGCAACCTTAACAGGACCCGGGCTGGGCTGGGCAAAAAGAGCTCTGATAACCGGAAGTAGCTGCTGATGCATAAAAGCTGCCTCCTGGAATCTTCCTTCTTCAAACGCGGTAATCATCCGCTGCATTTCATTTCCTGCTACATGGGAGGCTACTGAAACTACACCGTGGCCGCCGATGGCGAGCAGGGGAAGTGTTAAGCCGTCATCACCGCTGTACACAAGGAAATCCTTCTTAACGTTTGACAGAATCTCAGTCATTTGATCGAGGCTGCCGCTTGCTTCTTTAACTGCTGTAATATTATCAATTAACGATAAGCGTATAATGGTTTCAGGAAGAATATTAACAGCAGATCTTCCCGGAATATTATAGATCATAACCGGAACATCGACTTCTTCTGCGATGGCAGCGAAATGCTGATACAGTCCTTCCTGACTTGGTTTGCTGTAATAAGGGGCAACAAGCATAATAGCGTCAGCCCCGGCTTCCACTGCTTTTTTAGATAATTCGATTGAGCCTTCTGTATTATTGCTCCCCGTACCGGCGATAACAGGCACTCTTCCGTTTACTGCGTTTACAGTGTGTTTAATTAAATCAATCTTTTCCTGGCTGCTAAGTGTAGGAGATTCTCCTGTTGTCCCTGCAATGACAAGGGATTCAGTTCCATTGTCCAATAAATAATTAATCAGCTTCGTTGTCTGCTCAAAATCAATAGCGCCCTGTTGAGTAAAAGGCGTCGCCATTGCGGTTGAAACACGTCCAAAATTCATTTCGTTCACTCCTGTAAGCTTGTAGTTAATGATGGTAAGATAAATTGTTCATGCAAGCGCTTTTGTGCCTGGTCAGCATATTGTTCATCAACAAGGACCCAAAAGGTCATGTGGCTGTCAGCTGTTTGCAGAATCCGTATTTTTTCCTGGGCAAGAGTCGTTACAATAGTAGAAGTGATTCCGGGTTTACCTTTCATTCCTTCACCGATTAAAGCAATTTTCGCCACATGCTCGATGACTTCAGGGTGAAAGCCCTGCTCCTCGAGCAGTGTTTTTACATATTTTACATTTTTCTCTTCTATCGTAAACCGCACTTCATGCGGATGAATCGATATCAGGTCAATGCTGATTTCCTGCTGGGCAACCATTTGAAAGATTCTATCATAATCAAAAGCTGAAACACGAATTTGTGCAAGTTTTTTTATTGCCGATATGGACTGAATAACATTTTGTGAATGACGGGAGTTTTGTTTACCCACCCATGTTCCTTTATTGCCTGCTAATGGACCGACCCACAAGGGAATTCGGTATCGCTTCGCCCATTCCACTGCATTAGGGTGAATCACCTTTGCTCCCTGATAAGCGATATGACTAGCTTCATCATAGGTAATAGATAAAAGAGTAGTCGGTTCATCAACGATTGTCGGGTCTCCGCTCATTACCCCTTCCACATCGGTATAAATATAGCATGCATCTGCTTTAACACTGCAGGCCAAAGCGGATGCTGTAGTATCGCTTCCGCCTCTTCCAAGGGTAGTAACTTTTCCGTGCTTTGTTACTCCCTGAAACCCGGTGACAACGACAACATCCACCTCTTTAAAGGCTTTAATAAACGGATCGCCGCTCACCTTTGTAATGGCTGCGTGACGATAGTGGTCATCTGTAATAATTTGGGCTTCCCTGCCGGTCATTACCTGGCAGGGAATGCCCGCCTTTGCCAGTTCGTGTGAAAAAACAACTGCCGAGATCACCTCGCCGCAGGTTAATAACAACGCCTGCTGCTCATACGGAATAATGGCTTCCCCTTTTTCCTTAATAAGCGATAGAAGTGTATCCGTAGCATAAGGATCTCCAAAACGGCCCTGAGCGGAAACAACAACAATCGATTTTTTACCTTTTTCAACTGCTTTTTGAACATGCACGACCGCCTGTTCCCTAAGCGAAGAAGATGTTAATGAGCTGCCTCCAAATTTTTGTACGATTATACTCAAAGCAGAACTCCTCGCTTTCTTGCAGCGGAAGGAATAAATCAATTAGACGAGTTCTAGTTTAATTAAGCTTTCAGCAATTTGGACAGAATTCCACGCTGCACCCTTTAACAGATTGTCTGAAACGATCCACATATGATATCCATTTTTTTCATCTAAATCCTGACGCACCCTGCCTACAAACACCTCAAGCTTGCCTGCTGCCGTGCTCGGCATTGGGTAAAGCTGATCCTGCGGAGAGTCCTGAAGCACAATTCCTGGGGCTTTTTCAAGCAGATTATGAATATCCGAAACTGTTTTTCCTTCCTTCTCCACTTCGATGTAGACAGATTCTGAATGACCAGTTTCAACCGGCAGTCTTACGCATGTAGCTGCAACCTTTAATTCTGGCATATGCATAATTTTTTTGGTTTCATTAATCATTTTCATTTCTTCAAACGTATAGCCATTTTCATCAAACACATCTATTTGAGGCACTGCATTAAACGCGATCGGAAAATGGCGTTCAGCAGATTTAACCGGCAGTATTTGTGCCTTTGGCTCCTCATTATTTAAGATAGACTGAGACTGCTCCTTCATTTCATCTATGGCGTTTTTGCCGGCACCAGAAACTGCCTGATAGGTTGATACAACAACCTTCTTAAGACCTAAAGCCTGACGGATCGGTTCAAGTGCGACGACCATTTGGATTGTGGAACAGTTAGGATTTGCGATAATCCCATTATGATCATGCAGATCCTTTTCATTGACCTCAGGAACAACGAGTGGAATTCCTTCGTCCATTCTAAATGCGCTTGTGTTATCAATAACAATTGCCCCATGTTCAACTGCAGCTGGAGCAAGCTTTTTAGAGATACTTCCTCCTGCTGAAAACAGGGCGATGTCCACCCCTTGAAATTTATCAGGTGTTGCTTCCTGAATTGTTATGTCCTGATCATTATAGCGAAGTGTCTGACCTGCTGATCTTGCAGAGGATAGTAATGTTAATTTCTCTATTGGAAATTGGCGCTGTTCTAATATCGACAGCATTTGTGTACCAACTGCACCTGTTGCTCCTACGATTGCTACATGATATCCCTTACTTTTCACGGAAAATCCCCTTCCTGCTTGTATCCATTGCCGCATTAGACTAATAAAGCACCAATGTATGTTTTCGTAAAATACATTGTATCACTTTTTGTCTACTATACTCAATCTCTTTTACTTTAGCGGCGCACTTTTGAGTACAGGCTGCACCTGCCTGCCTTCAAGTGCATGCTCGATTGTTTCAGCAATATGCTCCATATGGGCAACAAGAGAATTAGGTTTTTTAATAGGATCGTCCTGACCGTAAGGAACAAAATAAATATTCTTTGCTGCCATAAGCCTCATAATATTGACACCATTTAAACCGAGCCCGTCGTTTGTAGAAATACCCACTACAACCGGCTTGCCGTTGCGCAGAGTAGCTTTTGCAGCCATTAAAACCGGTGAATCAGTTAAAGCATTTGCAAACTTGCTTAATGAATTCCCGGTTAATGGGGCGATAACCATGCAGTCCAGCGGAATTTTAGGACCAAGCGGTTCTGCGTCGACGATTGTCCGAATGCTCTTTAGACCGGTAGCTTCTTCGATTTTTTTAATCCATTCTTCCCCTTCCCCAAAGCGGGTATCTGTCGTTTGCATCGTATAGCTGACTACTGGCTGAACTTCCGCTCCAAGGGCAATCAGTTTCTCAATCTCCGGAAATACCTCATGATAGGTACAATGAGAGCCCGTCAGCCCAAAACCAATTCTTTTTCCTTTAAGTGTCATGATTGTCCTCCTAATGAATATGGTTTATTCAAGACTTAGGCGCT
Source organism: Jeotgalibacillus proteolyticus (assembly GCF_002926065.1). Taxonomy (GTDB): domain Bacteria; phylum Bacillota; class Bacilli; order Bacillales; family Jeotgalibacillaceae; genus Jeotgalibacillus; species Jeotgalibacillus proteolyticus. The sequence goes on from NZ_PREZ01000001.1 coordinate 214,056, forward strand.
CGATAATAGCAGAAGCCAAAATTAAACCTGCTGTTTTCGGAGCGATAATACCCGGCAGGCTGGGAGCATCAATGTAACGCAGCCCAATGGAATCAGCGATTGATTGATCAATAGCTTTTGGACCGGAAGCAAGCTCAATAACGATGCAAGTGTGGGATACCTTGCTGATTACTTCTAATGGAAACACCTTATCTGAAGGAATAGTGTTAACCCACGCATCGCATTGATGAAGCTTTTTATCTATTTTACTTAAGTCAACCGGCTCAATACCCATCTCGAGCATTCTTGCTTTTTCACCACTGTCTGCAGTTCCTCCAAAAACTTTAGCCCCTAGTGCTTTCAAACGACTGGCAATTGTAATCCCTATTCTGCCAAACCCTGTTACAAGAATAGTGGATCCGTGTATGGTATGGTCCGTATGCTGCAACAGCAGCCAGATCACTCCCTCAGCAGTCGGTATTGAATTTTGAATTGCAATTTGATCTTCCTCCATTAAATACACTACCGGTCTATTCAAGCTGTCCAGCCATGGAGTTTGAATCCCTGAAAAAAGCTTGCATGTAGGGTTTAGCCTACGAAACAGATCAAGGTCCAGCGTCAATGGTTTACTTGAAAACGAAGAGCGGACGGCACCTTCTTCCCCGACACCACTAACGGGAAAAACAATGGCATCCAGCTCTTCATAAGGTAGTTCATGACTTTCCATTTTTGTAAAGCCGGGTTCTGTTAAGGCAAGCTGATCAAACCCTACCACCATTAAATTTGCTCCATGCATCTGGCAGTGGTGGGCAATTTCTTTTTGCCTTGCATCTCCACCAATAATCGCTATATTGCAGCTTTCTAAGCTTGACGTTTCTGTCATCTAGCTCACTCATTTCACTATTCTTCTATCTGCCCTTCTTTCTGTTCTATTGTATGTAAAACCTGAGCTGACTGTGACCCTTGATCATGTTCAGCCTGATCAATTAAAATCATTTCATCCCCAATCGTCCTGATCGACTGCCAGGGGATCGCTAATTCCTTCTGGCCTTTTGAAAAAGCTCCCCAGCGGCCAAGCGGCACAAGCACAGACTTTACAGCTCCCGTTACCGGATCAAATTCCACGTCTGTCTCACCCAAGACACCCATCCGCTCTGCACGCTGAATATGAATAATTTCCTTGCCGCTTAATTCGCTTAATTTCATTTCATTCAACCCCTTCCTTACTAAATTGTATGAAAAAAAAACTCTAAGATGAGTTCACACCTTAGAGTTTTGATCTGTTACATTTCTATATAATTGAATAATTTAGTTAAGCAAAGGATTTAGGTTTTACTTCATTTGGGGAAATCAAGGATACAGCAAATTCATCTGTCAATACTTGATCTGCCATTCTTTTAACAGAATCGAGTGTAACGCTGTCGATCAGATCAATCACTTCGTCCATTGTACGATGGTAGCCAAGCATAAGCTCATTTTTTCCATTTCGGCTCATACGGGCATTTGTACTTTCAAGCCCAAGCATTAAATTCCCCTTTAATTGCTCCTTGGAATAAAGAAGCTCCTTTGGGGTCATGCCGGTATCCTTGAACGAGGTTAGAGTGGACTGAACAGTTTCATAAAGTGATTCAAGCTGTTCTGCACCGGTGCCTGCGTAAACAGTCAGCATTCCACTGTCGCGGTGGGCTGAATGATAGGAGAACACCGAGTAGGCAAGCCCCCGCTCTTCACGTACGTCCTGAAACAGCCTTGAAGACATGCTGCCGCCAAGAACGTTATTCATGACGATTAAGCTGTAGCTGTCTTTATGGCCAAGCGGCAATCCATCAAATCCAAAGCAAAGATGCGCCTGTTCAGTTTCTTTTTTCTTCATTAAATGACGCTTATGGAAATCCGGCTTGGTTAATTCGATTTTATTGGATTGCGGATACTGATAAGATCCAAAAAGAGCTTCAATTTCGTTTATGAAGGATTCCTCAACATTTCCCGCAACAGAAACAACAATCTGATCAGGTGTGTACATGTCATGTACATAATTTTTTAATGATTTCTGATCAAAATTCCGAATTGTTTCCTCTGTCCCAAGAATGGGATAGCCTAATGCATGAGTATTGTAAACCGCTTCTCCAAGAAGATCATGCACGATATCATCCGGTGTATCCTCATACATTTTGATTTCCTCTAAAACAACGTTCTTTTCTTTTTCAAGCTCCCCTTCATCAAAAGCAGAGTTAAAAAACATATCACCTAACACTTCAAGTGCATGAGATTTATGGTTATCCATCACCTTTGCATAATAGCAGGTATATTCCTTTGAAGTAAAAGCATTAACTTGACCACCGATGCTGTCGAACGCTTCAGCAATTTCCCGTGCAGAACGTTCTTTTGTTCCTTTAAAAAGCATATGTTCTAAAAAGTGAGAGATCCCATTATTGTTTTCATTCTCATATCTAGAACCTGCACCGATCCATACTCCAATTGCTACTGAACGGACAGTAGGAATTTTTTCTAAAACGATACGTAATCCGTTTGGGCAAGTATGACGAGTAATCATTAAAACATCTCCTATTTAAATATACAATGACGGTACAATTGCTTCCGTCTGAAAACCTACATCCCATTTTACTACGTTTATGGGATGATTTCATTGTTTTTCGCTTAATTTTTAACAGATAAGAAAATTCATTCAAAAAAACCGGTTAAAGCTTTTGCTTAACCGGTGATGGTACTATTAAGACTGGCTTGATTTCTCTTCTTTTTCACGTTTTTCACGAATAACAGCTTTACGGGAAAGGTTAACTCTGCCCTGATTATCGATTTCAGTTACTTTAACTTCAATCTGGTCTCCAAGTGAAAGTATATCCTCTACCTTATTGGTCCGTTCTTCCTGAAGCTCGGAAATATGAACAAGGCCATCTTTTCCGCTGAAGATTTCTACGAATGCGCCAAATTTCTCAATTCGTTTTACTTTGCCGAGGTAAACTTCTCCTACAACTGCTTCACGAACCATATTTTCAATAATTTCTTTGGCTTTCTTATTCATCGCAGAATCGGTGGAAGCGATAAACACTGTTCCATCCTGCTCAATATCAATCTTAACGCCTGTTTCTTCAATGATTTTATTAATATTTTTACCACTCGGCCCGATCACGTCGCGAATCTTATCCGGATTGATGCTAAGCTGAATAATTTTTGGTGCATAGTCTGAAAGCTCAGCTCTAGGCTCCTGAATTGTCGCAAGCATTGAATCGAGAATATGCATTCTGCCTTCTTTAGCCTGCAGAAGTGCTTCTTCCAGGATCTCACGGGTAAGTCCGGCAATTTTAATGTCCATTTGAAGAGCAGTTACACCTTTTGAGGTCCCGGCTACTTTAAAGTCCATGTCTCCCAAGTGATCTTCCATTCCCTGAATGTCAGTCAAAATGGTATAATCTTCACCTGATTTTACCAGACCCATTGCAATACCTGCTACAGGGGCTTTAAGAGGAACACCGGCATCCATCATTGCTAGTGTGCTTGCGCAAATACTCGCCTGGGAAGTCGAGCCATTTGATTCAAGAACTTCTGAAACTAGACGGATCGTGTAAGGAAAATCCTTTTCATCCGGAAGCACTTTCTCTAAAGCCCGTTCGCCAAGTGCTCCGTGTCCAATTTCACGGCGTCCAGGCCCTCTGATAGGGCCGGTTTCGCCTACGCTGAACAGCGGAAAATTATAATGGTGCATAAAGCGTTTAGACTCTTCGATACCAAGTCCATCAATAATTTGAACATCACCTAACGCACCAAGTGTTGCAATGCTCAGCGCTTGAGTCTGTCCGCGTGTGAATAATCCGGAGCCGTGAGTTCTTGGAAGAATTCCAACTTCAGAAGACAGGGCACGAATTTGATCGGGCTTACGTCCATCCGGACGGATTTTATCCTGCGTAATTTGACGGCGGACTTCTTCTTTTACCATCTTATCAAGTGCTTTTTTTACTTCTTTTAACGTTCCTTCTTCGGCTTCTTCTTCCTCATAAACAGCCAGCACTTCTTTTTTCACTGCAGAGATTGCTTCATCTCTTGCCTGCTTTTCCTGCGTTTGTACTGCTGCACTTAATTTCTCTGAAGAAATTTGGGCTACGCGTGAAACGATTTCTTCATCAAGACCTATAAGGGGAATTTCACGTTTTTCTTTCCCGGCTGCAGCTACAATCTCTTCCTGGAAAGCAATCAGCTTTTTGATCTCTTCATGGCCAAACATGATCGCTTCTAACATGGTTTCTTCAGGGATTTCAAATGCCCCGGCTTCAACCATATTAATCGCATCCTTCGTTCCTGCAACGATCAGTTCCATTTGGCTTTCATTTTGCTGGTCAATCGTTGGGTTGATGATGAATTCTCCATTAATTAGTCCAACAGTAACACCTGCAATTGGACCGCCAAATGGAATATCAGAAACGCTTAATGCAAGAGATGACCCAAACATAGCAGCCATTTCAGAAGAACAGTTTTGGTCCACACTCATTACCATACTGGTGATTTGAACATCATTTCTAAACCCGTCAGGAAATAGCGGGCGGATTGGTCGGTCAATGAGTCTGCTTGCTAAAACAGCACGCTCACTCGGTCTTCCTTCCCGTTTGATGAAGCCTCCCGGAATTTTACCGACAGAGTACATACGCTCTTCATAATTAACGGTCAATGGGAAAAAGTCTAAAGGCTTTGGTTCTTTAGATCCTACAGTTGTACTTAAAACGACTGTATCCCCGTATCGAATAAGCGCTGCTCCACTTGCCTGCTTAGCAAATTGTCCAACTTCAACGGACAATTGTCTGCCAGCCCAGTCCATGGAGAATACTTGTTTTTCTTGATCCATACTATAACCCCTTTCTTATTATCGCAATTACCTTTTCCAGTTATTTAAACTCAATTCATGTATGAAAGCACTATTTGTGCAAGCTCAATATGTAGGATTTACAATTACTATCACATGATCCGTTATAAAATAAAATCAACATATTTTTTTGCTAATAAAAAAGCGGGACAAGTCCCGCTTTTCACATTCATTCTTATCGGCGCAGTCCAAGCTTGTTGATAAGCTCGCGATAACGAGATACTTCGTTATTACGCAAGTAAGTCAACAGGTTACGGCGGCGGCCTACCATTTTAAGAAGTCCACGACGTGAGTGGTGGTCTTTTTTATGTGTACGCAGGTGTTCGTTCAGGTTGTTGATCTCTTCAGTAAGGATCGCAATTTGTACATCTGCAGAACCTGTGTCACCTTCATGAGTACGGTATTCCTGAATAAGTTCGTTCTTACGTTCTTGTGTAATAGCCATTTTAAATAGCCCTCCTATAATAGTAGTTTAATCCCCAATTCCCGAGCAATCGTTGGAGTAATCGACTTGCCAAGCAATGGTTCATGATCATGCGTTTCTATAATATCATAATACAGAATACACTGCAACTTATGTATCCAGCTGCTTAAAATAATCTATCGCTGCAGCTTTGTCGCGCTCAATTTGTCCAACCAGCTCTTCAATGCCATTGAATTTCTTCTCACTGCGAATCCGTACATGCCATTCTGCCTTTATCTTTTCACCATAGATGTTTTCGTTAAAATTAAATAAGTGGGTCTCCACAGTTAGTACCTTATGATCTGGGGAATTAAATGTCGGTTTATAGCCAATGTTACAAACTCCCTCAATCCAGCGGTCGTGAACGAAAAGTCTGACCGCATAAACGCCTGTAGAAGGCACCAGGAGTTCGTGGTTTATTTGTATATTAGCAGTTGGAAAACCAATTTTACGCCCTCTTTTATCCCCATGCACGACCAGACCCTCAAGCTGGTAGTGATAACCGAGCAGACGATTTGCCTCTTCCACGTTTCCTTCCTTCAATATCCTGCGGATACGGGTTGAGCTTATTTTTTCTTCCTCGTCCTTAATTTCTCCCACTGCAGTCCATGTAAATTTATTGCGTGAATGAAATGGAAGAGTCTCCATTGTACCGCGTCCAAATTTTCCATACGTATAATCAAACCCGGCTGTTACGTGAGCCGCGTTTAAAGCAATGAGATATTGGTCAGCAAACTGCTGGGGTTCAAGGCTTGCAAAACTTGATGTAAAACGAACCACAAAGGCGTAGTCCACATCCTGCTCTGCAAAAAGCTCAAGCTTACGTTCTATCGAAGTTAGATAATCTACTTCTTTTTTTTTCGTGCTCAATACGACTGAAGGGTGGGGATCAAAAGTCATAACTCCAGTTTTTAGCCCGTGCTCCCTTGCATACGATTTTGCAGTTTGAATCACGGTCTGATGACCGCGATGAACACCGTCAAAAAAACCGAGCGCCAAGGATAGCTCCGGAAAATCATGCTGATTCATTGAATGGGGATGATGCAAAGTGATGACCTTCATGGATGATTCCTTTCTCAATCTACCCAAAGAACTTTAACCGGTTTAATAAGACCCTCTTTGGATGGATGCAGGTGATAAATAGCGAGTGCTTTTTGCTGATAAGTTAATACCACCGGTTCACCATAGTCGGCAGTCCAATCCTCAGGCATAGAAAGCACAGCTCCATTCTTAACTTTACTTGCTACTGTATCACTAATAGTAAGATTCTTCAATTGAGAAATCCCTTCCTCAAGAGGCCTTAAGTATTTATGTAATGCATTAGAATCCTCTGCAAGTTCTGCAAGCTGTGATAACGTCACACAATTCTCTTTTGTAAACGCTGCTGAAGAGGTGCGTGTCAGCTTAGACATATGGGCCGGATACCCAAGCCTCTCCCCAATCATTACAGCAAGTGTCCGGATATAGGTGCCTTTTCCGCAGTCTACATCGATTGAGAAGCTGAGTTCCTGTTGTTTTTTCAGTAATGTATTTTCAACAAGTCGGATCCGGTTAATTTGGACTGTCCTGGTTGGGCGTTCTACCATAATTCCCTGCCTGGCGTACTCATATAACCTTTTCCCGTTCACTTTAACTGCTGAATACATCGGTGGAGTTTGTTTAATCTGACCTTCAAAAGAGCTTAGTACTGTTGTGAGATCTTCATATGTGAAATTTTCTTCTACTTTCTTCCGGCTGATAACCTCCCCGCTTGCATCCTCGGTTGCAGTGGAGCTTCCGATTGTAACCTCTGCACGGTACGACTTTCCTGAATCGGTAATATATTCTGCAATCTTCGTTGCTCTGCCAAGACATATCGGTAAAACCCCATCGACATCCGGATCAAGTGTTCCGGTGTGGCCCACCTTTTTCATTTTTAGCAGCTTTCTGACTTTAAACACACAGTCGTGGGAGGTTAATCCGGGCTCCTTCCAAATTGGGAGAATTCCATTCATCCTTCATTCTTCCTTTCTTTAAGAGCTGATTAAGCAATAAAAAAAGAGCAGCGGACACGAGAAGTGACTGTCACTTCTTACCCGAAAATTCGGGCAGCCTGCTGCTCCTGCTGTTATTGGTCCCGCTCTTTTAAATCACGAATTAGCGATTCAATCCGGTTTCCTGTGTCAATGGACTCATCAAACTCAAATAAAAGCTCCGGTGTTTTCCGCAAACGGATTCGCTGTCCGATTTCTGATCGGATAAATCCTTTTGCTTTGGCAAGTCCACGTAATGTATTTTCACGCTGTTCTTCATCACCAAGCACCGTAATATATACGGTAGCCTGCTGAAGATCGCCTGTTACTTCTACATCTGTTACAGTGACAAAACCAATTCTTGGATCTTTTATTTTGCGTCCAATGATATCACCGAGTTCTTTTTTCATCTGCTCTCCAACGCGGTTCGATCGTAACGACATTTAACGTTCACCTCTCATTTAAATGGTAAAATACCCATTTACATGAAGTCGATCGTAATCGAGACAGCCTCCCATTCAGGAAAGGATTCCATCAGCTTTATTGCACGATGAATTTCTCTTTCGGCTGCATGCTTTGAAGAAGCAACAGCCACAAGTTCAACTGTTGTTCTCTGCCACACATCCTGATGGTCGACTTCAGCAATGGATATATTGTACTGCCTTTTTACCCTTGAAAGAACGCGCTGCAGCACAGCCCGCTTTTCCTTCAAGGAATGGGAATGTTCGATTTTAAATTCGCATTCCGCATAGGCAATCATTATCGTTTAATCTCTTCCATGACGAAGGCTTCAAAAATATCGCCTTCTTTTACGTCATTAAAGTTTTTAATGGTAATACCGCACTCATAGCCTTTTGCTACTTCTTTAGCATCGTCCTTAAAGCGTTTCAGTGTATCAAGTTCACCTTCAAAAATTACGACACCATCACGCAATAAACGGATTCCGCTGTCTCTTGTAATTTTCCCTTCAATCACATAGCTTCCTGCGATTGTACCGACCTTAGATACCTTAAAGGTTTGTCTAACCTCAGCCTGGCCGATTACTTTTTCTTCAAATTCCGGATCAAGAAGCCCTTCCATTGCTGCTTCAATTTCTTCAATTACTTTGTAAATAATCCGGTGAAGACGTACATCAACCTGCTCAGCATCTGCTGCGCGTTTTGCGTTGGCATCCGGGCGGACATTAAATCCGATTACGATGGCATTTGATGCTGCTGCCAATGTAATATCTGATTCTGTGATAGCCCCTACTGCAGTATGAATAATCTTAATGTTTACGCCTTCTACAGCAATTTTTAAAAGTGATGCTGCGACAGCTTCAACCGAGCCTTGCACATCCCCTTTAACAATTACATTAAGGTCTTTCATTTCACCTTGTTTCATCTGCTCAAACAGATTATCAAGACTTACGCGTGTTTTTTCTCCGCGCTGAGCCTGAAGAGCCTGCTGGGCTCTTGTTTCACCGATGGAACGGGCGGTTTTCTCGTCTTCAAACACTACAAAACGGTCGCCTGCCTGAGGTACATCATTAAGTCCTGTAATTTCAACAGGAGTCGATGGACCTGCAGATTTAACACGTCTGCCAAGATCATTGACCATAGCTCGGACACGTCCAAAGGTATAGCCGACTACAATAGGATCTCCAACCTGAAGAGTACCGTCCTGAACTAAAAGGGTTGCAACGGATCCTCTTCCTTTGTCGAGTTCTGCTTCAATAACCGTTCCAAGCGCACGGCGTTTTGGATTTGCTTTATATTCTTCGACTTCCCCGACAAGCAGGATCATCTCTAATAGATTGTCTATTCCTTCGCCATTTAATGCAGACACAGGTACAAAAATGGTGTCTCCGCCCCATGCTTCAGGAACTAAACCATGCTCTGTCAATTCCTGCATCACACGGTCAGGATTTGCAGAAGGTTTATCCATCTTATTAACAGCAATAATAATCGGCACCTCTGCTGCTTTCGCGTGGTTGATTGCTTCTACAGTCTGCGGCATCACGCCGTCATCTGCTGCAACCACAAGGATCGTAATATCTGTTACCTTTGCGCCTCGAGCTCGCATCGTAGTGAAGGCTGCGTGACCCGGAGTATCAAGAAATGTGATTTTTTTATCATTCACTTCGACCTGGTAGGCACCAATATGCTGCGTGATTCCGCCTGCTTCTCCTTCAGTCACCTTTGTTTTACGGATGGAGTCAAGAAGCGTTGTTTTACCATGGTCAACGTGCCCCATGATCGTAACAACCGAAGGACGTTCAACCTGAGCGTCTGCATCCTGCTCTTCCTCAAAATACGTTTCAAGATCGGTAGAATCAATAAGAATTTCTTCTTCTACCTCTACCCCATAATCTGTGCAAATAAGCTCGATTGCATCCTTATCCAATTCCTGGTTAACTGTTGCCATTACTCCAAGCATGAATAATTTTTTTACAACCTCTGAAGGCTCGCGGTGCAATTTTTTTGCAAGTTCTGCTACAGTCAGGGATTCCACAAACGTAATCTTTTCCGGCAGCTCTTTTTGTTTCACTGGAGCTGGCTGATAAGGAGTTTTTGATTTTTGGTTGCGGTTTTTGCCTCCGCGATTTCCTTGGTTATTGTTGCGCTGACCACCGGCACGGCCTTTATTGGCGGCCTGGTTTTGTCCGCCTCTGTTGCCCCCGGTTTGAGGACCTCTATTTTGAGAACCGCCCTGGCCTCCGCGGTTTGCCTGGCTGGCCTGCTGCTGGCTGCCTTGAGTCCGGTTAGCAGTTTTAGTTTCCGGTTTATTTTTTGAATCAGTTTTGGGTGCAGTTGATTTTCCTTTATTATAAGAAGCATCCAATTTCGTGATCGCCTCTCCTTCTAATGTTGCCATATGATTTTTTACTTCTATGTTCATCGTTTTTAATAGATCGATTACTTCTTTACTGGTGACATTTTGTTTTTTTGCGTATTCATATACACGTGTTTTACTCATTCGTTCACCCCCGTTAAGATTCATCGAGCAGTGCAAGCAGCTTTTTAGCAAAGCCCTGGTCCATCACCGCAATCGTGACTCGGGCATCCTTGCCAATCAAATGACCAAGCGTGTATCGGTCTGTTACCTGCCGTACAGGTACCCCGTAATACTGGCTTTTGTCAGTAACTTTTTTGGCAGTGTTTCCGGAAGCATCTTCAGCTAGCAAAACTAATTTTGCTTTGCGGTTTCTGACTTCCTTAATGACCAATTCTTCTCCTGAAATCACTTTTCCTGCTCGAGTCGCAAGACCAAGCAATGACATCCATTTAGGCTGGCTCATTTGACCTGGTCCGCTTCCACTAATTCAAGCAATTCCTGATAGATTGAATCATCTACTGCTGCCTGTAAGTGGCTTGCTAAAATATTTTTTTTGCGGGCTTTTTCAATGGCGGTTCTATCCTTTGAAAGGTAAGCTCCGCGTCCTGATTTTTTCCCTGTCAAATCAATGGATACGACGCCTTCTTTTGAGCGGACAATCCGTACCATTTCTTTTTTTTCTTTCATTTCGTTTGTTGCAATACATTTTCTGAGCGGTACTTTTCTTTTAGACGGCATGGCAGTCTGTCCCCCTTATTCGATATCATCGTCCGAATAGGTAAAGGATTGATCCATTTCTTCATCGGTAAATAAAGGCTGGTCATCACGCGGATAAATTCCCATTTCGCGCGCATCCGTTTCGCTTTTAATATCAATTTTCCAGCCGGTAAGCTTAGCAGCCAGACGGGCATTTTGACCGCGTTTTCCAATGGCCAGAGAAAGCTGATAGTCAGGAACTACAACGGTTGTTGCCTTGTCCTCTTCCTTTACCTGTACATCCACGACTTTAGAAGGGCTGAGCGCATTCGCAACGAAAATCGTCGGATCTTCCGACCATTGAACGATATCGATTTTCTCGCCTTTAAGTTCATTCACGATCGCCTGGACGCGTGTGCCTTTAGAGCCAACACATGCGCCAACCGGATCGATCTCACTATTTTCTGTATGTACAGAAATTTTCGAACGGTCTCCCGCTTCACGTGATACCGATTTAATTTCAACTGTGCCATCAAATATTTCCGGCACTTCCACTTCAAACAAACGCTTCAATAAACCCGGATGAGTTCTTGAAACAAAAATCTGAGGTCCTTTTGTCGTACGTTCTACCTTAGTAATGTAGACTTTAATACGGTCGTGAGGTTTGTAGGATTCATTGGGCATTTGCTCATTGAGAGGAAGAAGTGCTTCAATTTTGCCTAAAGCAACATAAATAAAGCGATGGTCCTGACGCTGAACAATCCCAGTCATAATGTCATCTTCTCTGTCCACAAATTCCGTGTAAATGATCCCCCGCTCTGCTTCACGCACCCTTTGTGTTACAACCTGTTTGGCTGTCTGAGCTGCAATGCGTCCAAAATTACGCGGTGTTACTTCGAGCTCCAAAATATCGCCAACCTCAAAAGCCGGGTCTTTTTCCTGTGCATCTTCTATGGAGATTTCAAGTCTTGAATCAAATACCTCATCAACCACTTCTTTTCTTGCAAATACTCTCATAGAGCCATTATCCAGGTTAAGATCAACCCGAACGTTTTGAGCCTGGTTAAAGTTTCTCTTATAGGCAGAAACCAATGCAGCTTCAATCGCATCAATTAAAACTGCACGATCAATTCCTTTTTCTTTTTCAAGAAATACAAGAGCATCTAATAATTCCGTACTCATTAATTTCTCATCTCCCTTCAAGCCCCTTCATTAATTAAGAAAAGGAAACAGCAAGTCTGGCTTTTGCAACTTTTTCTTTTGGGATTGTTATTGTTTTCTTTCGTGTTTTAATCATGACGTCAACCGTAAGAGCTGAACCGTCATAGGAGGCAAGTACCCCTTCAATTTCTTTAAGTCCGTCAATTGGTTCATAGGTTTTAACATGAACATTTTTCCCTATTGCTCTTTCAAAGTCTTTCTCCTTTTTTAAAGGCCGTTCGGCTCCTGGAGAAGAGACTTCCAAAAAGTAGTTTTGCTGAATCGGATCGAGCTCATCCAGCTTCTCGCTGAGCTTTTCGCTGACCTGGCCGCATTCCTCGATATCAACGCCGGCTTCCTTATCTATATAAAGGCGCAGAAACCAATTGGAGCCTTCTTTTACGAATTCAACATCAACAAGTTCAAGGTTCATATCTTCCAGAATAGGGGTTGCCAATTGCTCTGTAAGTTCAGTAATTTTACTCATCCGTTTCCTCCATTATTCTTTGAAAAATGTCTGAAACAACACAAAAGAGCGGGCGGCACCCACTCTTTCGACGTCAGAGTTATCAGTAGTATTTCCAAAAGTATAATACCATATATTGCGCACTGTTGCAAATGGATCAGAACAGGGACAGCTGGTTCTGATCAGGCAATCCCTCAAGGCAGCCCTGTGAGTCCAGATACTCAATAATGGTCTTAGATACTTTTCCTCTTTTTTGGAGATCTTCCTTAGAAAGAAATTCTCCATTTTTCCTTGCAGCGACAATGTTTAGCGCTGCATTCGTTCCAAGTCCGGGAATTGCATTAAATGGAGGTATAAGCGTGTTTCCTTCAATGATAAAGTTTTTTGCATCGGATTTATATAAATCCACCTGCTTAAAGGAAAAGCCGCGCTCAACCATTTCAAGGCAAAGCTCTAGAACGGTCAGACTGCTTTTTTCTTTCGGTGAGGCATCGAGTCCTTTAGCATTGATTTCATCTATTTTGGATCTGATCGCCTGAGATCCGGCAGCCATTGCCTCAAGATCAAAATCCTCAGCTCTGACTGTAAAGTAAGCAGCGTAATAAAGGATTGGGTGATGAACCTTAAAGTAGGCAATACGCACAGCCATTAAAACATATGCTGCAGCATGGGCTTTTGGAAACATGTATTTTATCTTTTTACACGAGTCAATATACCAGTCTGGAACATTATTTTTCTTCATTTCCTCTTCCCACTCAGGCGTAAGCCCTTTACCTTTACGAACAAATTCCATAATTTTAAATGCAAGAGAAGGCTCAAGTCCCTGGTAAATGAGATAGACCATGATATCATCCCGGCACCCGATTACATCTGACAATTCACAAATACCGTTATGAATCAGTTCCTGCGCATTGCCAAGCCAAACATCTGTCCCGTGTGATAATCCTGAAATCTGAACAAGTTCAGAAAAAGTAGTCGGCTTCGTATCTTCAAGCATCTGGCGCACAAATCTTGTACCAAATTCAGGAATTCCAAGCGTTCCGGTTTTACACATAATTTGTTCTTCTGTAACGCCAAGTGATTGAGTCCCGCTGAAGATTTTCATTACTTCAGGATCGTCTGTCGGGATAGTTTTTGGATCGATGCCTGATAAATCCTGCAGCATTCTGATCACTGTCGGATCATCATGACCTAAAATATCGAGCTTTAATAAATTGTCGTGAATCGAATGAAAGTCAAAGTGCGTTGTTTTCCATTCAGACTCACTATCATTTGCCGGAAACTGTATTGGTGAGAAATCATAGATATCCATATAATCCGGAACAACAATAATTCCTCCGGGATGCTGTCCGGTTGTCCGTTTTACACCGGTACATCCCTGTGCCAGTCTTTCAACCTCTGCTCCCCGGTAGTGAAGATTACGATCTCCTGCGTAGCCCTTAACGTATCCAAATGCGGTTTTATCGGCTACCGTTCCTATAGTTCCTGCGCGATATACATAGTCTTCCCCAAACAGCTCCTTGGTGTAGTTATGCGCTACCGGCTGGTATTCACCGCTAAAGTTCAAATCAATGTCGGGAACCTTATCTCCTTTAAAGCCAAGGAAGGTTTCAAAGGGGATATCCTGACCGTCCTTAATGAGCGGAATTCCGCATTCAGAACAGTCTTTATCCTCCAGGTCAAAGCCTGAGCTGACAGAACCATCATCAAAGAATTCCGATTTTTTGCATTCAGGACAGACGTAATGAGGCGGCAGCGGATTAACCTCAGTAATCTCCGTCATTGTCGCAACAAATGATGAGCCAACTGAGCCCCGGGACCCTACCAGATATCCATCGATCAATGATTTTTTAACAAGTTTATGAGAAATTAAATAAATAACAGCAAATCCATGCCCGATGATGCTTTTGAGTTCTTTTTCAAGCCTGGCTTCCACTATTTCAGGAAGCTCCGGGCCATAAATGCTCCGGGCCATAGAGTAGCTCATATTCCGCATTTCTTCATCTGCCCCTTCAATTTTCGGGGTGTAAAGATCATCTTTTATCGGTTTAAGATCCTCTATAAGTCCTGCAATCTTATTGGAGTTTTCCACAACGAGCTCTTTTGCTTTTTTCTCACCGAGAAATGCAAACTCCTCAAGCATTTCATTTGTGGTTCTGAAATGGACATCCGGGAGTTCATGACGATTCAGCGGATTTGCTCCTCCCATGGACGAAATGAGAATTTTCCGGTACACCTTGTCATTCGGGTTCAGATAATGAACATTCCCAGTCGCTACAGCAGGCAGATTCAGCTTGTCCGCCATATCAGAGACCTTCTTCATAATCTCTTCAAGATTTTTTTCATCGCGTATTAATTCAAGTTCGATTAAATGCTTATAAGCAGCCTTAGGATGCAGCTCAATATAATCATAGAAGGAAGCAACGTCCTCCACTTCTTCAGGCGATTTTTGCATCATCCCTTCGAATACTTCACCCTTATCACAGCCGGAACCAATCAAAATTCCATCGCGGTGCTTTTGCAATACAGAGCGCGGAATTCTGGGCACCCGGTAAAAATATTCTAAATGAGCAATCGAAACGAGCTTAAAGAGATTTTTTAAGCCGGTCTGAGTTGAAGCAAGCAATGTGACATGATTAGGCCGTGCCCGCTTATAAGCGTCCCCTGCTCCCATGTAGTCATTCAGCTGGTTGTGGTTAAAGATACTTCTTTCCTGTGCTTTTTTAAGCATTTTCACAAGGATATAGCCAGTTGCTTCAGCATCATAAATGGCACGGTGATGCTGGGTTAATTCCACATCGAATTTTTTCGCCAATGTGTTTAGCCGGTGATTTTTCATTTCCGGATGTAAAAATCTCGCCAGCTCCAGCGTATCGATTACAGGATTAGCTGCTTTGCCAAGACCGATTCTACGGTAGCCGACATTTAAAAATCCCATATCAAATGAGGCGTTATGAGCAACTAATATGTCGTCTTTTGCCCATTCGTGAAAATCCCTTAAGACGTCTTCAATTTCAGGCGCATCCCTGACCATATCATCCGTTATACCAGTCAGATTAATCGTCGTAGCTGATAGCGGATGGTGCGGGTTTGCAAAGCGTTCAAAGGTGTCAACAATTTCACCGCCGTGTATTTTGACTGCAGCCAGCTCAATGATTTTATCGTAAACAGCAGAGAGTCCTGTTGTCTCAACGTCAAATACAATATAGTTTGCTTCTTCCAATGAACGGTCAGCCGTATTATAAGCAATAGGAACACCGTCATCTACAAGATTGGCTTCCACTCCATATATAATTTTAATACCGTTTTTTTGTCCGGCAGCGTAAGCCTCAGGGAAAGATTGAGCCACTGCATGATCAGTAATCGCAATCGCTTCGTGTCCCCATTTTTTTGCTTGGGAAACAAGAGCAGATACGGACGATACCGCATCCATCTGGCTCATTGGTGTATGCAGATGAAGCTCAACTCTTTTCTCGCCTTCTTTAGCTGTATCCTGTCTTAGATCTGGTTGAATCTCCATGACATCAGAGGCAATCATAACGAGGTCCCGTACAAAGGTATCATTTTGAATCGATCCTTTTGCCCGGACCCACATGCCTTTTTTAACCGTATGCATAATAGCAGCGTCCTCTTTGTCACGAGAGAACATTTTGACCAAAATAGAGTCTGTATAATCCGTAACTTTAAAGGTTAAAAGTGATCTGCCGCTGCGCAGTTCTTTTACTTCTGCATCAAATATCAGGCCTTGAATGGCAATCTTTCTTTCTTCATCCTGGATTGTACGGATTTCAACCGGTTCATCAGGTTTAATAGAGTATCCGATTGATAAAGGACCACTTGGAGCTTCCCCTTGAGCTTTGGCATCCTCCATCTTCTGCCTTTCAATAATTGCCTGTTTTGCCCATTCCTCTTCTTCTTTCTTCTTGGACTCTACAAACGCATCGTATTCGGCAGTAGATTGGTTTTGGTTTACCTCAGTTTGAAGGGATAAGCTTGGAAATCCCCATTTCGAGAACGCCTGGCAAAGAATGTCCGCATATTTATTTTTAATTTGCATGCCTTCTGTCTCGTTTGAAACATTCACGACAAGCCGATTTCCGTTGACCACCGGCATTTGATTGGATAGAAGCTTAAGCAATGGAGGAGCGATGCCTTGAAGTTCTTCTAAACAGACAGACCAGTAATCCACGATGTGATCTTCTGTAAACTGTTCACCTGAAATAGAGATAGAAAAATCCACCTGAGCAATATGCTGAAAAGACTGTGAAATCCTCTTTGTAAATTCTTTCATAACCGAACAAGGAATAACGTTGTAAAATTTAAAATAGAAATGCCATTTCTTTGTTCCTTTATGTACAGATAAGCGGTCAATTTCAGCCTCTTCAAAAAAACGGACGAATTCATCATCTGTCAGCTCCAGCTGCTGGAGCAGTAATCTAAACTTTTCTTTTTTGGATAGATCGGTTGATTGGTTCATTTTTCCCCCTAACCAGACAGAAAGGCCGGCACCGTTGCGCCAGCCTAATGTCGTCTGTCATTTGCTTATATATTCGACAGCTGCCGGAAAATATCCTGTAATTTATCTGTCAGCTCTTCTTTTTGGACCTCATGGACTTCACCCGTTTTGCGGATTTTCACTTCAACAATTCCCTCAGAAGCTCTTTTTCCTACAGTAATGCGAACAGGCAGGCCTATTAAATCTGAATCTGCAAATTTAACGCCTGCTCTTTCCGGGCGGTTATCAAGTAATACCTGGTATCTGTAATCCTTAAGCAGTTTGTAAAGCTCTTCTGCTACTTGTGATTGAAGTTCATCTTTCATATTAACAGCAATAACGTGCAGGTCATATGGCGCAATATTAACTGGCCATGTTAATCCTTTATCATCATTAAACTGCTCAGCAATCGCTGCAACGGTTCTTGAAACCCCAATACCATAGCAGCCCATGATCATCGGTGTAGCACGCCCATTTTCATCGAGAACAGTAGCATTTAACGGCTCACTGTATACGGTTCCGAGTTTAAAGACATGGCCCACTTCAATGCCTTTTGCAAACTGAATAGTACCGTTGCCATCCGGAGAAGGGTCTCCCTCAACAACAAAGCGCAGATCCTCAAATTGACTGATTGAAAAATCCCGATTAAGCTTCGCGTGTTTATAATGTACGCCTTCCTTATTGGCGCCAATTATTAGGTCTCCCATGCTTTTAACGGCATGGTCAGCGATTATTGTGATATCTTCAGAAACCCCCACTGGACCAATTGAGCCAGCAGCGGCAGCTAAATAAGTTGACGTCTCTTCGTGTGTTGCTAGCTCAACTACTTTGGCATTTAACGCACGTTTTACTTTTATTTCATTTACTTCGTGATCCCCTCTTATCAGCACAAGCACGGGTTTTTCATCCGCAATGAACAGCATAGATTTAACCACGTCTGAGGCTGCTACATTTAAAAATGCTGCCACCTCGGTAATGGTCTTTTGATCCGGGGTATCAACTGCCGTCATATCTTTACCACTATGAGCCTGTTCAGGGTAGCTGGTAGTTACAGCGGCCATTTCAAGATTTGCAGCATAATCTGAAGCATCTGAAAAAGCAATGGTATCCTCTCCTATTTCGGAGAGCACCATAAATTCATGATTATCTTTGCCACCGATTGCTCCTGAATCTGCCTGAACTGCTCTGAAATCAAGTCCACAGCGTCTGAAAATATTTGAATAGGCCTGCATCAGCTTTTCATAAGCCTCATCAAGACTTTCTTTATTGCTATGGAATGAATAAGCATCTTTCATCAGAAATTCGCGTCCGCGAAGCAATCCAAATCTCGGACGTTTCTCATCCCTGAATTTAGATTGGATCTGATAAAGTGTCAACGGAAGCTTTTTATAAGAATTTACTTCATCACGAAGCAGGCTTGTGATAATTTCCTCGTGCGTAGCTCCTAATGCGAAAGAGCGGTTATGCCGATCAGTTAAACGCATAAGTTCAGGTCCATATGTGCCCCATCGTCCTGTTGTCTCCCAAAGCTCTGCAGGCTGAAGTGCAGGCATTAATACTTCAACGCCTCCTGCTTCATCCATTTCTTCCCTAATAATCGCTTCCACCTTTTGCAATACTTTTTTCCCTAATGGCAGAAAAGAGTATATACCGCTCGCATTCTGCCGGATAAATCCCGCGCGTAAAAGCAGCTGATGGCTTTTTATATCCGCATCCGCCGGTACTTCACGGAGTGTTGGAATTAATGTTTGACTTTGTTTCATACTTTACACCTCTGCTTCATCTACTGTAGAAAAAATCGTTGTATATCGTTCCATGTAACGACGATCATTAAAAGCATTAATAATGCGAATCCCACAAAATGCACCATGCCTTCTTTTTGACGGTCAATCGGCTTGCCTCGCAAGGCTTCAACACCGAAAAATAACAGTCTGCCACCATCAAGGGCGGGAAGGGGCAACAGGTTCATAATACCGAGATTTATGCTCAGAATCGCTCCCCAGCGCATTAAATAATATATACCTGATTGGGCTACAACCTCAGTTGACTTGTAAATCCCAACCGGACCTGACAGTGCATCGATAGTGAATTGGCCGGTAACCAGCTGACCAAGCAGATCAAAAATTGTCACCGTCCAGAAATAGGTTTGCTCGGCTCCGAACGATAATGCTTTTAAAGGAGATTTTTCGATTGGGCTGTAAACGCCGATAATTCCGATCTCAGCACCTTCAATATCCTGAACTTCAGGTGTCACATTAATAGAAAGTGTTTCTTCTCCGCGCACCACCGTCATCGTAATTTCTTCATTTGGGTGCTGCTGAATAACGGAAGTAAGATCATTCCATGCATCGATTTCCTGACCGTCAATCTGCTGAACACGGTCTCCTTCTAAAAGGCCGGCTTGTGCTGCAGGTCCATTATCAAGCAATTCGCCGAGTTCAGGCTCCTGTGTAGGCACTCCCTGCAATAGCCCAATTACAGCAAATACAATAAAGGCAAGAACAAAATTCATCATAGGCCCGGCAAAGATCGCCATCGCTCGCTGACTTAATTTCTTAGAATTAAATTGTCTGTCCCATGGGGCAATTTGAGATTCTACTCCATCTTCCACAAACACTGCATCTCTTGCAATTTTATAGGTTTGAAGCTGATCTTCCCCTTCTTCATAGCCTTTGATATATAGCTCTTTTTCTATATCAGCTTCGGCTACCTCCACTACCCGAAGATTTGGGTAACGGTCCTTGTTGTTCACAACCATCTTTTGAACAGTCTCATCCTGATTTAAAAGCAGTCCAACTCGGAATCCCGGCTTAAGGTCGACCATTTCAGGATCTTCCCCAGCCATCCTTACATAGCCGCCGATCGGAAGCAGGCGAATAGTATATTGTGTTTCATTTCGTTTAAAAGCAAGGATTTTCGGGCCCATACCAATCGCAAATTCCCGGCATAAAATACCGGCACGCTTTGCAAAAACAAAGTGTCCAAGCTCGTGAAAAAAGACCAGGGCTCCAAAAATAATAATAAATGCGATGACCGTATTCATCGTCACAACCACCTTTTTTTATAATTACCTTCGCAATTCTTAACTCATTGTAGCACGTTCTAAAAAAAGTGAGGTAGTTTTCCTACTTATAGAAGGAAAGAATTTGTGAACGTGTTTCCGAGTCTACTTCCTGAATGGTTTTCAGGTCAGGCTGCTGCTGGCTGGTATGCTCATGCATGGCTTTTTCAATTATCTCTTCGATTTGAAGGAAGAGTATTTTTTCCTCTAAAAACAACTGCACAGCTGCTTCATTTGCGGCATTTAAAACTGCGGGCATTGTGCCTCCGGTTCGCCCGGCTTCATAAGCAAAGCCGAGACAGCGAAAGCGGTCGAAATCCATCTTCTTAAAATGCAGCTTTCCAATGTCTTCAAGTCTTAATCTATCTGCCTGCTTCAGCGTAAAACGGTCAGGGTAGGTCAGTGCATACTGAATCGGCACCCGCATATCCGGTGAGCCGAGCTGGGCTATGACAGAGCTGTCATGAAATTCTACCATTGAATGAATAATACTTTCTTTATGAAGAAGGACATCAATTTTTTCATATGGAAGATCAAAAAGCCAGTGCGCTTCAATAACCTCAAGGCCTTTATTCATCATACTGGCTGAATCTATCGTGATTTTAGCCCCCATGGACCAGTTAGGATGATGTAACGCATCTTTTAACGTTACATCACTTAACTGATCACGTGTACGATCTCTAAAGCTGCCTCCGGAAGCTGTAATGATAAGCCGTTCAATATTTTTTTTATTTTCCCCCTGCAGGGCCTGAAAAATGGCTGAATGCTCACTATCCACAGGAAGCATGGAAACGTTATGCTTTTTTGCTGCTTCCATAACAAGGTGGCCAGCCGTCACTAGCGTTTCCTTGTTGGCGATAGCGATGTTCTTTTTCGCTTCAATTGCCCTCATGGTCGGTTCAAGTCCGACACTGCCGAGCACAGCATTTACCACTGTATCGCTGTCAGGACAAACTGCAACTTCCACTAAACCTGCCTGTCCGTAAACGATTTTTGTGTGGGAAAACCCTTCAGACTTTAACGTTTCCGCATCTTCCTTTAATTGAACCGAAACAAGCTTTGGCTGAAATTCTATAATTGCCTTTCGGGCAAGATTCAGGTTTTTCCCTACAGAAAATGCTGTAAGCTCAAATGATTCCTTATGCTCTCTAAGTATATCGAGAGTCTGCAGTCCAATAGAGCCTGATGCTCCCATTAAGCTAATCTTTTTCAATATGATCCCCCTAACCTAAATCAACTGTAGGATATGCATAAGCGGGAGAACAAATAACAAGCTGTCAAAACGATCTAACAGGCCCCCGTGGCCAGGCAGGATTCTGCCGGAATCTTTTACTCCGTAATGACGCTTTAAAGCAGATTCGACCAGATCTCCTATTTGACCAAATGCTGATAAGATTACAGTTGCAAATAGTAAATACCAAAAATTTGTTTCAAGCGGTACAAGCTGTATAAAAATAATGACGACTACAATAGCAGAAAGTATGCCGCCGACAAAGCCTTCCACCGTTTTATTCGGACTGATATCAGGCCATAATTTTCTTTTACCCATAGATTTACCTATAAAATAAGCTCCCGAGTCAGTTGTCCATATAATTAACAGTGCATAGACAACCCAGAGGATGCTTGCATCTCTGGTTTCAATAAAGTAATAAAAGCCGATGCCGACATAGAGCATCGCAAATACTGCGAATGCAGCGTCATCGAAAGTGAAACGGTTTTTCTTCATAACCGTATACACCAACAGGAGAAGTACAGACAGCAGCGCTGTTTCGATTTTTGAATAATTCAGCTGGTTTAAAATTTCGTAATATTCATTTGGCAGCAAAAAAGTCCAAAGAGTTAAGATAGAAATGGCTCCCGGAATAGAAAACACATTAATCGAACGCATCTTCAGCACTTCGTAAAGAGCTACAGATGCAATCACGTATGTACCGATGATGAAGACAATTCCGCCCACCCATACAACGGGCACAAATAATGCTGCTGCAATAATACCTGTGATCAGCCTTTGTTTCATTATGATTCCTCGCTTTGTAATCCACCAAATCTTCGTGACCGTTTTTGATAAGCCTCAATTGCTTCCACCAGATGCATTTCTGAAAAATCCGGCCATAATACTTCTGTAAACCAGAACTCTGCATAAGCCAGCTGCCAAAGCATAAAGTTGCTTAAGCGAATCTCACCGCTCGTACGGATTAACAAATCAGGGTCTTGCAGATGCCCTGTCATTAACCGGGAAGAAAACATGGTATCATCAATTTCATTGGCACTAAGGCTTCCCTTTTCAACTTCTTCAGCTAAGGACCTTACCGCTGACATAATTTCAGAACGGCTGCCGTAATTAAGAGCAAAATTCAATATTAATCCATCATTGTGAGCTGTTTCGCTCACAGCCTTTTCAACTGCCCTAAGTGTATGGGCAGGCACCTGGGATTTATCTCCCATCATTTGAACTTGAACATTTTCTTCTATCAGCTCAGGAAGGAAGGAACCTAAAAACTCTTCCGGCAGCTTCATCAGATAATCGACTTCCATTTTTGGACGGATCCAATTCTCCGTTGAAAAAGCATAAAGAGTGAGTGCTTTAACACCTAAACGGCTAGCAAGCCGGGTGATAGGACGAACCGCTTTCATCCCTTCATGGTGACCTGCAATTCTAGGCATGGCACGTTTATTGGCCCATCTGCCGTTCCCGTCCATTATAATGGCAATATGATTCGGAATCTGATACTTTAAGCATTCATCGATTCGTTCATCAAGGGTGTCCGGCTCTTTCGTGGACTTCCATAATTTCATTTTATCGAGCATTGTACATCCCCCACACAGTAATTGCATGAATACATGCTTTTCTTATCATATCAAATTTTCTGTAATAAATGTCCACTAAGGGGAAAATCGTATGATAGAATCCTTCATTACCTCCATCATAATCGATTGTTCGGAAAAAAAGAAGAAAACCCCCTAGCAAGTAGAGGGCTTTTTAAAAAACAGCTTACACATCCATAATTTCTTTTTCTTTTGCTTTTGCAAGGCTATCGATTTTTTCGATATGATCATTGGTCATTTCCTGGACATCTTCATTGTAGCCGCGAAGATCATCCTCTGTAATCTCGCTGCTTTTTTCACTCTTCTTTAATTCATCGTTTGCTTCTCTTCGAATGTTTCGAATTGCAACCTTAGCATCTTCAGCTTCTCTTTTCACCTGTTTAGCCAGATCTTTACGGCGTTCCTCAGTTAATGCAGGAATCGTAATGCGGATTAATGATCCATCATTTGAAGGGTTAAGGCCAAGATCAGATTTTTGGATTGCTTTTTCAATCTCACCAAGTGACGTCTTATCATAAGGAGTAATTTGCAATAACCTGGCCTCTGGTACAGTGATTGAAGCAAGCTGATTCACCGGTGTAGGTGCACCATAATAGTCCACAGTTATTTTATCAAGCAAAGAGGCACTGGCACGGCCTGCTCGAATTGAAGCAAGCTCGCGGGAAAAAGCCTGAACGGCTTTCTCCATTTTTTCTTTCGTTTGCGAAATCGTTTGTGTACTCATTAGTTTTTCCCCCTGACAATCGTACCGATTGGTTCACCCAATGCAGCCCGTTTAATATTTCCATTCTCCATAATTGAGAATACTATGAGTGGGATATCGTTGTCCATACATAAGGATGATGCAGTTGAATCCATCACGGCCAATCCGTCTTTTAACACATCAAGGAAACTCAGCTCATTATATTTCACTGCTGTTGAATCTAATTTTGGATCAGCTGAATAAACGCCGTCAACATTATTTTTAGCCATCAAGATGACCTCAGCCTCAATTTCAGCGGCTCTTAGTGCAGCCGTTGTATCAGTAGAGAAATAAGGATTCCCTGTACCTGCAGCGAAAATCACTACACGTTTTTTCTCCAGATGACGGATTGCTTTTCTGCGGATATAAGGCTCAGCTACCTGACGCATTTCAATAGAAGATTGAACGCGGGTCTGTACACCCAGGTTTTCAAGGCTGTCCTGAAGAGCGAGGGAATTCATGACGGTTGCAAGCATTCCCATATAATCAGCAGAAGCACGGTCCATTCCCATTTCACTGCCGATTTTACCTCTCCAGATGTTTCCGCCGCCGACTACTACAGCAACCTCAACGCCAAGATCCGCAAGCTCTTTTACTTGTTCAGCTACTGATTTAATGATTGGCGGGTGAATACCAAAGCCTGTATCACCGGCTAATGCTTCGCCGCTTAATTTTAATACCACTCGATTGTATCTAGATTTACTCATAGTATCCTCCCTTATGGTCCATTTTTTCCAAAAAGAAGGGAACACAAAGTGTCCCCTCATTTAACACCTGTATGGTGCAGTTTTATTATTTTTTAACCTGGCTCATAACTTCATCAGCAAAATTGTCCTGACGCTTTTCAATACCTTCTCCAACTTCATAGCGTACAAAATCAGTTAAAGTAGCATTTTTAGTTTCAAGGAACTGACGAACTTTTTGATCAGGGTCTTTTACAAACGCCTGGTCAAGAATACAGATTTCTTCAAAGTATTTGCCTAGACGGCCTTCAACCATTTTAGCAACGATATTTTCAGGCTTGCCTTCTTCAAGAGCCTGCTTTGTTAATACTTCACGCTCTCTGTCTGCTTCTTCCTGAGAAACCTGATCGCGGGAAACGTATTTAGGGTTAAGTGCAGCTGCATGCATTGCTACATCTTTAGCAGCCTGACCGTCTGTAGTTCCTTCAAGAACCGCAAGAACACCGATTCTTCCACCCATATGAAGATACTCGCCAAAAGAAGCGTTATCGTCTTTTGTGCGGATTGCAAAGCGGCGAAGAGTGATTTTCTCTCCGATTTTGCCCATAGCGCCAGTAATATGGTCATTTACAGAAGAACCATTATCCATTTTAGACTCAAGAGCTTCTTCCAGTGATGCCGGTTTCGTAGCAAGCAGATGAGATGCAATCTCTTTTACAAGAGTTTGGAACCCTTCATTTTTAGCTACGAAGTCTGTTTCTGCATTTACTTCAAGAATTACTGCTTCGTTTCCTTCGCTTAAAATAAATGTAGACCCTTCAGCTGCGATACGGTCAGCTTTTTTAGCTGCTTTTGCAATTCCTTTTTCACGAAGGAAGTCAATTGCCTGGTCCATGTCGCCATTTGTTTCAGTTAACGCTTTTTTGCAGTCCATCATACCTGCACCAGTTTTTTCACGTAGTTCTTTTACCATTTGAGCTGTAATTGCCACGGAAATTCCTCCTTATTGATTCATCGCTATTTTATTAGTTGCTTTAAAAAAGGTGATAAGGGACGATCCCGCTTATCACCTTTGTTTTATCAATTACTCAGCAGCTACTGCTTCTTCCTCTTCTTCTTCAACCTGTTTTGATTCAAGAATCGCATCAGCCATTTTAGAAGTTAAAAGCTTAACAGCACGAATTGCATCGTCATTAGCTGGTATAACATAATCAATTTCATCCGGATCACAGTTAGTGTCAACGATTCCTACGATAGGAATGTTCAATTTACGAGCTTCAGCAACTGCAATACGTTCTTTGCGCGGGTCAATGATGAATAGCGCATCAGGAAGCTTTTGCATGTCTCTGATTCCGCCAAGGAATTTAACAAGGCGCTCATATTCTTTCTTAAGCTGTACAACTTCTTTCTTAGGAAGAACGTCAAATGTTCCGTCCTCTTCCATTTTTTCAATCTTTTTAAGACGATTGATACGAAGTTGAATAGTTCCGAAGTTAGTAAGTGTACCACCTAACCAGCGTTGGTTAATGTAGTGCATTCCAGCACGGCCTGCTTCGTCACGAACAGATTCCTGCGCCTGTTTTTTTGTTCCGACAAAAAGAACTGTACCGCCATTAGCTGATACTTCTTTGACGAATTTGTAAGCTTCCTCTACTTTTTTAACCGTTTTTTGAAGGTCAATGATGTAGATTCCGTTACGCTCTGTGAAAATATACTTTTTCATTTTTGGGTTCCATCTGCGTGTCTGGTGACCGAAGTGAACACCTGCTTCAAGCAATTGCTTCATTGAGATTACTGACATTGTGTTATTTCCTCCTTATGGTTTGTTCTCCTCCGCCACGATCCTTTTTAGTACGAAAACTATCATAAATTGATAGCACCATTTCGCTAAATCACGAAGCGTGTGTATTAACACCGTTAATTACTATACCACAATCATTACCATGCTTCAAGAATTTATTCGGTTTTATTATGGAATTTCACCATTAATTCTATTTCAGTCATACCTTTATTAAGTTTCTTTGCAATTTCAGCAACAGATTTACCTTCACTGAATAATCTTACCGCCTGATCGGATGGGGATTCAGGCGGTTTACTTGTAGCAGGTCCGGCTGTCTTATAGCGGCTGGCTGCGATAAAGCGGGTAGCTTTAATTAGCGGAGCGGAAGCTGCTTCTTCCTGGGACACAGAAGAATCCACCACATCAGGTTCATTTGCCGCCGGCAGCTTCTCCTGTTTGATCAGCTGGAATTTTTTTAAGAATGCCTTATTATCTTCCTTGATTTCGTAGAGATAGCTTGATAAGGTTTGTTCCATTTCTTCTAATGCCTGCTGATGTTTTTCTTCCTTATATATCAGCTTATTTTGTCTCAGATATAATAATAAGATGGATAAGATGGCAATGAGATTTACGACGATCGATAGCACAAATAGAAAAATTAACATAATATCCCCTCTTCATTTAACACTTGATCCCTCTTAAGATTGATAATATTCCGAGGATAGCAGTTTTCTCAGCTTAAATAAGCATTTTGAATGAATCTGACTAATTCTTGATGTCGACAGCCCTAAAACCTCTCCAATTTCAGTAAGCGTAAGCTCTTCACTATAAAATAAACTTAAAACCAGTTGTTCTTTCTCATTTAACTGACTGATTTGAGCTGATAGATCACCAATTAATTCGTTTTTAATGAGCTGCTGTTCAGGGAGCATGCTTTTTGTATCTTTCAAACTGTAAGCAGGCGTATCCGGGTCGGTTTGATCTGAAGACTGTTCCTCTATCGAAAGAATATTCGCATAAAGATGTTCCTGGGTAACCTGATATACCTCTGTTACTTCAATGCCAAGTGCATCTGCCACCTCTTCTGGTCTTGCTTTTCTAAAATGGTTTTGTTCAAGTTCTTCTGCTTTTGCTTCAATCTTTTTCGCTTTCTCTCTAGTGGAACGGGGCAGCCAGTCTTCTTTTCGCAGCCCATCAATAATGGCTCCTCTTATTCTGAAAGAGGCATACGTATCAAATTTAAGATCTCGTGCGGTATCAAATTTTTGAAGAGCATCAAGCAGACCCATTAGCCCCAGGCTTTTTAAATCATCTTTTACTATATTCTTCGGCAGACCGCTGCTAATTCTCTGTACATGGTAATGAACCAGGGACATATACCGTTTTACGAGCATATCTCCTGCATAAGGATCTCTTGTATCTGTCCATAGCTTCCAATAGTGTTTTTCCTGACTTGCAGTCGATTGATTCATGACACCCCTCTTTTGCTGAAAAGATTTTTAACTCTCCGGAGTAAAGCTTCAGGTATTTTTCAATTTTTGTTGACTGATCATTATAGGCAGTTTAATTGAAATAACAGTTCCTTTACCGGCTTCGGACTGAATGCTAATGGAGCCTCCAAATGACTCGATTTTTGTTTTTACCGCATCCAGACCTACCCCTCTGCCGGAAATGGCTGAAATTTCATTCGCAGTAGAAACCCCTGGCTTCATTGTCAGATTGAAGATAAACTGCTCATCAACAGTTTTTAATTGCTTTCCAGAGAGGATTCCAAGTGATATAGCATTGTTAACGACCTTCTTTTTATTAATTCCTGCTCCATCATCCTTAATTTCCACAAAAACATGCTGATTAGTTCTATAAGCTCTAAGCTCTATTTTTCCTTTTTCGCTTTTCCCTCTTTTAATGCGGTTTTCAGGTTTTTCAATCCCGTGATCAACCGCATTTTTAATTAAATGAATCAGCGGTTCACTAATCAGCTCGAGATGAATAGCATCCAGTTCCGTTTCCAGACCTGTTATTTGCACCGTTATTTTTTTATCGGCATTGATGCTTAATTGCCGGATCAATTGTGAAAACAGGTTGGATTCAGCTTCTATCTTCTGACCGGAAATTAATTTTCTTTTCTCATTAGCCATTGCAGCAACTAAGTGTTCAAGATGGCCGGCACTTTGCGTTAGTTTTTTAATAACTTCTTTGGTTACAAGGACTTTTTCACTGCGGATTAATTCTAAAATATCTTCTGCGCTGTGAGCTGTTTTTGTCATTTCGTCGTAGCTCATAGCGGCTGACATCCCTTTTAATGAATGAAAAGAGCGGAAAAGCTCCTCAATTACATTTTGATCATCAGGATTATTCTTAAGCAATGACAATTGCTTTGAACACTGCTGAAGGTAAGAAATACTTTCCTTCATAAAAATTTTTTCGTAGTAATCTTCTTCCAAGCTTCACTCACCTCATTAAAGCATTCGATCAGAATTCTCAAAGGGCTTAGCGGTCAAGAAACAGTACTCATTTGCTGTAAAAAATAGAGGTCAGGCGCTTTAGAAATCGGTTTGATGCTTTTAGTGTTTCTCCCGGCCGGTTATCCAAATAGGCTTCAACCATTGATTTCAACTTTTTTGAACCTGCTGCAGCAGGAAACTGAAGTATGAAAGGATATTGAGCTGAAACAGCTTTTCTGACATTTTGATCCTCAGGCAGATTCCCAAGGTAATAAATTTCTTTATTTAAAAACCGTTGCATCGCTGTTTTAAGACGCTGCATAACTGCGGTGCCTTCTGAATCATTACGTACTCGGTTACATAATAAGAGCATTGTCTTATCAGGATCTTTTAAATGGATAAATTTCATCATGGAATAGGCATCCATAATAGATGTAGGCTCAGAAGTAGCTACGACAAATACCTCATCTGCAGCGATCGTCAGCTCAATTCCGCCTGCAGTAGCACCAGCTCCCATATCAAAAATTATATAATCATAAATTTTTTGAAGTTTTTCAAATCCCTTTAGCATCTGCTTCATTTCCTCACTCTGCCATTCCATAAGATTATTAAGCCCTGAACCGCCTGAAATAAAATCTAGATCAGCCGGTCCCTTATGAATGATGTCTTCAATGGCAGCCTGTCCCTTGAGATAATGAAAAATGGATTGTTTAGGATTTTCACCTAGCAGAATATGCACATTTCCCATTCCAATATCCATGTCAATCAATAAAGTACGATAGCCTTTTGAGGAAAGCGCAACTGCCCAGTTTAAGGAAAAGTTGGATTTCCCTACACCGCCTTTTCCGCTGACAACTGTAATTACTTTTGCTGTTTTTTGCTTTGAAAGCATATGATTTCGTAAGGCTTGAGCTTGATCCATCATGTTAACCCGCTTTTCTTCGTTAATTCAACAAAGGAGTCGGCAGACGCTTTTATAATATCCTCAGGCACTTCCTGCCCTGAAGTAAAATAGGCTGCGCCTTTCTGGTTATCGAGCATTACATGAAAAACAGGTCCGGCACTTTGACTCTCGTCCCATTTTGTAAAAATAAATTGCTCGATCTCAACCTCTTTAAAACGGTCAATAATCTGCTGCATATCGCTTTTCTTTGCTGTTATCGAGAGAACAAGAAAGCACTGCATATCCGGCGGAAAAACGAATACATCTTTTAAATCATCTACGTATTTTGAATGACGGTAATTCCTGCCTGCTGTATCGATAAAGATATGATCGTAATCCTGGAATTTCTCTATTGCACGTTCAAAATCTTCTTTGCCATACACTACCTCCAACGGAACATCAAGCAGCTTTGCATAAGTCTTAAGCTGTTCAATTGCGCCAATTCTGTATGTGTCTGTTGTAATAAACGCTACTCTTTTATTATGATGAATAACCAGATTTGCTGCCATTTTAGCCAGGGTTGTGGTCTTACCTACTCCAGTCGGTCCCAATACAGCAATATATTTTTCAAATGAACTGCCCCAGGAAAGTTCCGTGAGCTGCTCCTTTAAATATTCTTCAGCTTTTTTTGCTAAATCTATATTCAAAGGATCCTTTTCCCACAGACCATATAAATAGGATCCGAGTCTAAAAAGCCAGCTTTCGTCAAAATCCTGCTCCTGGTAAAAATGGAGCTCTTTTTTAATCGCCAATGGAAACTGCTTTAGTTTACTGTCCGATTGATTTGTCAGCGTACTTACCATTTTTTTTAGTTCCTTTAACTCCTCAAGATGCTTGAACGAGTCTCCTGCTTTTTCCGGTCCTTCTTCTCTCTTTTGTTCCTTTACCACTTCTTTAGCAGCGGCAGGTATAGCATGCGTTTCATCAAGTCCTGCAATTACTTGAATCTGCTTTTTTTTAAATAAACCTAAAAAGCCCCCCGTATGCACGGTCTTTGAACTTAATACCACCGCATCACTGCCGAATTCAGCGCGGATAAGATTCATCGCAGCAGGTAAAGTCGGTGCTGTAATTTTCTTCATTTTCATTCGATATTCACCACCCCTATACTTTGCACCTCTACATTTGCTTCCAGTTCGTTATAGGACAAAATAGGAATCTGAGGAAAGTATCTTTCTGTTAATTGTCTGATATATAGTCTGACAGCAGGTGAAGATAAGATGATAGGCGTCTGCTGTGTTAATGAGGACTGCTCAATCTGCTGAGCCATTGATTCCAGTACACGCTGAGAATCATTCGGATCCAATGATAAAAAACTTCCGTGCTCAGTTTGCTGAATCCCATCGGCAATCAGCTTCTCGACTCTCCCTGATAAGGTTATCACCTTTAGATTTTCCCCTTCCGAGCTGAACTGGCTCGTAATCTGCCTTGCTAATGCCTGCCTTGTGTACTCAGTCAAAATGTCAATGTCAGTTGTATGTTTTGCATAATCGGCCAGTGCTTCAAAAATAATAGGCAAATTGCGGATCGAAACATTTTCTTTTAAAAGCTTAGCAAGCACCTTTTGAACCTCTCCAATAGAAAGGGGTGAAGGAGTAACTTCTTCTACGACAATTGGATAGCTTTCTTTTAGATGTTCGATTAACTGCTTCGTTTCCTGGCGTCCAAGCAGATCATGGGCATTGTTTTTGATTACCTCGGTTAAATGAGTGGACACCACTGAAGGAGGGTCTACCACAGTGTAGCCCAGCATTTCTGCCTGGTCTTTTAATGATTCATCAATCCACTTGGCTGGAAGGCCGAATGAAGGTTCAATGGTGTCAATTCCTTCTATTAAATCATCATTCCCTGGACTCATTGCCAGGTAGTGATCGAGCAGCAGCTCACCCTTCGCTGCTTCATTTCCTTTGATTTTCAGTCTGTATTCATTTGGCTGAAGCTGAATATTATCCCGAATCCGCACTACAGGGATAACAAGACCGAGTTCTAAAGCAAGCTGACGTCTGATCATCACAATACGGTCAAGCAGGTCGCCCCCCTGGTTCGTATCAGCAAGCGGAATGAGTCCGTAGCCAAATTCAAATTCTATTTGATCAACAGTCAGCAGATTAACCACACTTTCCGGACTCTTCAGTTCATCACCCGCTGATTCTTCAGGTATAAATTCTTCTTCGGCTTTTGCTTTTGACCCCTGCGAAACCATATAGCCCCCCGTTACTAAAAACATCGCAATCGGTAATGTAAGAAAATTGCTTATAGGTGTAGTTACTCCAAGCAGCCCTATAGCAGCACCTGCCACATACATTATGGGTCCAAAGGAAAAAAGCTGGTTTGTAATATCCTGACCGAGATTTCCATCTGAAGCTGCACGCGTTACGACAATTCCTGTCGCTGTTGAAATTAGCAGTGCTGGAATCTGACTTACGATCCCATCGCCTACTGTCAGTAAAGTAAATTGACTGGCTGAATCACCAAGAGACATTCCCATTTGCATGATTCCTATAATCATCCCGAAAAGGATATTGATCATAACAATAATAATTCCGGCAATTGCGTCCCCTTTTACGAATTTCGTCGCACCATCCATCGCGCCGTAGAAATCAGCTTCTCTTCCTACCTTTTCACGTCTTTCCCTGGCGTCTATTTCAGATATCATGCCGGCATTCAGATCAGCGTCTATGCTCATCTGTTTACCGGGCATCGCATCGAGGGTAAAGCGGGCGGCAACCTCTGATACGCGCTCGGCTCCTTTTGTGATCACAATAAACTGGATAATAATAAGAATCATAAATACCACAAGCCCAACGAGAATATTGCCCCCCGTTACGAAGGTTCCAAACGTTTCAACCACTCCGCCAGCTTCTCCTCTGCTTAGAATTGCACGGGTGGTTGAAATATTCAGCCCCAGGCGAAACAAGGTAAGAAGTAAGATGAGGGATGGGAAAATTGAGAACTCAAGCGGTTCTTTCATATTCATGGATGTTAATAAAACAATCAGCCCGAGAGTGATATTTATGATGATAAGTACACTCAGCATCCATGATGGCAAAGGGATCACCAGCATGGCAATAATCATGATCACACTGGTTAATACGGTAATATCTTTTCCTGACATGCCGGGCCCCTAACTGTGTTTTTTACACTTTATTTTTTATTCGATAAACATACGCAAGAATTTCTGCTACTGCTTTAAAAAAATCTTCGGGAATCGGATCTCCAATTTCTGCCTGACTGAAAAGGGCGCGTGCAAGCGGCCTGTTCTCAACTGCTATTACATCGTTTTCTTTTGCGATCAGCTTAATCTTCTGGGCAATAAAATCCACACCTTTTGCTACCACAATTGGTGCATCCGATTCTCCATCTTTATATGTTAAAACAATGGCGTAGTGAGTGGGATTAGTGATGACAACATCTGCATTCGGAATTTCTGACATCATGCGTTTCATCGCCATTTCCCGTTGCCGCTGCTTAATTTTCGATTTAATCAGCGGGTCACCCTCCGTGTTTTTATATTCATCCTTAAGATCCTGCTTAGACATTCGTATGTTTTTTTCGAAGTCATATTTTTGATAGAAGTAATCTAAAACGGATAATAATAATAGAAGTGCAGAGGCATACAAACCCATTTGAACAGTTAGTTTTCCTATTGTCAGCATGGCCGTTTCGGCTGTCTTTAACGACAATGCCAGAACGTGTTCAATGCTGAACCATAAAACTGCAAAGGTTGTCAGCCCGATTAATGAAATCTTTAAAATAGATTTTATAAGCTCGACCAGTGCTCTGGCTGAGAAAATCCGTTTAAATCCTTTAATCGGATCTATTTTTGACAGCTGGGGTTTTAACGGGTCTGAGCTTACGAGAAAACCGACCTGTACATAGTTCCCAATAATGCCCCCTGCTGCGGCGACCCCCATTATGGGAAGGACAATCCATGCAGCCTGACCCAGTATTTCGGTAAAAACAATCATGAAGGTATCGATGGTAACCGGGCGGTGTATATAATCTTTCAGCGGTGCTGCTACGATCTTTTTAATACGGTCTTCAAACATTCCCCCTGCGAAGAACAAAAATAAAAATACCGCAAACAATATGATAGCTGTATTAACATCCTGACTTTTTGCAAGCTGTCCTTTTTTTCTAGAATCCTGCCTTTTTTTAGGCGTTGCCTTTTCTGTCTTTTCTCCTGCAAAAAATTGAAGATTTAAAGGGATATATCTCATAAAGCTCCCCCTCCAAGCACAGTCATCATGTCGCGCATTACTAGAAACATCAAATCAAATAATCGTTGAATCACTTGAAATGTTACCCCCATTAATATAACGAGAATAATAAATGCAACAGTGATTTTAATAGGAAAGCCGATAACAAAAATATTAAACTGCGGTGATGTTCTTGCTACTATCCCAAGCGCTATATCGACCAGAAACAGGGTCGCGACTACAGGAGAGGCAATTTGAAAAGCAATTAAAAATGTTGCGGCAAATGTTTTAATTACGATCTCTGCAGCCATCGGCTCATTAAAGCCTAGACCGATCTTGTCAATTGGAATAAATTGATAACTGTAAAAAATCCCGTCCAAAATTAAATGATGGCCATTAAAGGTTAGAAGCAATAAGAGAGATAATGTGTATAAATATTGTCCCATCAAGGGAGTTTGAGCACCGGTTTGAGGATCAATCACATTCGCAATGGCAAAACCCATTTGAAAGTCAATAAAATTACCGGCGATCTGAATAGCAGAAAGAACAATATAAGCGATCAATCCGATAAAAAGACCAACACAAGCTTCTTTTACAATAAGTAAAATGTACTCCCCATCAACTTCAAGCGGCTCAACGTCCATCGTGTAATACATCATCCATGACAATAAAAGAGCAAAGCCTATCCGATGCATAGGAGGGATGGTCCGATGCGATAACAAAGGGATCGTGACAAAAAAGGCGGATACCCTTACGGCAATCAGCAGAAATACAGTTAATGCGGGGTATAATTCTTCCATCCATCTACCCTATGTATCTCGTAAGATTGGTAAATATATCTTCTGCATACGCTATAATCTGCGTCAGCATCCAGGGACCAAAAAAGATTAGCGCGACCATTACAGCAATTATTTTAGGAATAAAAGCTAAGGTCTGCTCCTGTATTTGTGTTGTAGCCTGAAAGATACTGACTAATAAACCAACAACCAGCGCCACCAGCATTAGCGGCAGACTTATCATCAGGGTGATGTATACACCTCTTTCAGCTATAGAAATAACCATTTCTCCACTCACGTATAAACACCCGCCTTAAAAGCTCTGCAGCAATGACTGCATGACTAAGTACCAGCCATCGACTAAGATAAATAACAATATTTTAAAAGGTAATGAAATCATGACAGGCGGCAGCATCATCATCCCCATGGACATGAGAACCGAGGCAACAACCATATCAATTACTAAAAAGGGAATAAAAATCATAAAGCCCATTTGAAAAGCAGTTTTAATTTCACTTAAAGCAAAAGCCGGCACAAGCACAGTGAGGGGAATATCCTGAATCGTTTCAGGGCGCTCAGCCTGCGAGTAACTTAAAAAAAGTTCAAGATCCTTTTGCCTCGTATGCTTGCTCATAAAATCCTTAAATGGTATGGACGCTTCTTCATATGCTGTTTCAAGGTCGATTTCTTCATTAAATAAAGGAGTAAGTGCTCTTTCGTTTACCTCACTTAAAACCGGTGCCATAATAAAAAATGTTAAAAATAAAGCCAAGCCGATGATTACCTGGTTAGGCGGCATTTGCTGAGTGGCTAAAGCTGTCCGGACAAAGGAAAGAACAATGACAATACGGGTGAAGGCCGTCATTAGAATGAGAATGCCGGGAGCCAGTGATAAAACTGTTAAAAGCAGCAATAAGCGGACGGATGTTGCTACCTCATCAGCGGGACTATCATTAAAAAATTGCATAAATTCATTCATCTTTTTGCTCCTTGCTATTCTCCCGGTTAAACATCCTTTTTCTTTCGTCCTTAACCTGATTCAGCTGGTTTGCCAAAAGGGACTGAAAGGTTTGGGAGTCCTGATTGTATGGATTCTTCCGATTCTCTGCCCGTTTATTCAGTATTTGAAATAACGGATTTTTTAGAGATTGCTGCTCTTGTCTTTCTCCGTAGTATTCATTAAGCTGGTTAATCTCATCAGGATCTGTTACTTCCTTTATCAGGTTTACATCCTCCCCTACTCCAAGGTAATAAAAGCTATGGGCTATTTTTACTACCTGAATTGAACGGTTCCCGCCTAATGTTGTTCCGCCCATATTTTGAATAAGGTTATTTTGCTGGAAATTTCTGCTTCTCGCGTTTACAAACTTAAGAATTGCGTAAAGTAAAATTAATACAAAAGCCAGTGCGGCAACGAGCTTCACATAGGACACCCAAGTAATAGGATTTCCGCCCTGGGCTTCTGAATCTTCCTTAGGCAGGATGGAAGATTCAGCGCAGCCTTCAGCGTCCTCTTTTCCTAAGCAGTCATTTACCATTTTGCCGTTATCCGCCAGAACAGTAGTCTCTATCGTCATAAAAAGATTAATGCACAGGCAAAAAACCAGCATCAGTCTCCACTTTTTGTCCATTTTCATCAACCTAACACTTTTTGAATGGCCTCGATTACTCTGTCAGCCTGAAAGGGCTTAACGATAAAATCCTTCGCACCGGCCTGGATGGAATCGATTACCATCGATTGCTGGCCCATAGCAGAACACATAATGATTTTTGAGGACGCGTCAATTTTTTTTATTTCTCTTAAAGCAGTAATGCCATCCATTTCCGGCATCGTAATATCCATCATGACTAAATCGGGCGATGTTTCTTTATATCTTTCAACGGCCTGTGCACCATCCGAGGCTTCACCGGCTATAATAAAACCATTTTTAATTAAAATATCCTTAATCATCATTCTCATAAAAGCCGCATCATCAACGATTAGTACTCTTTTTGCCATTGGGCTTTGCCTCCAACATTTATCGTAAATTAGTTAAGCGATCCGATTGACTTAAGATATCGGTAAGTCTGACGCCGAAGTTTTCCTCAATAACGACCACCTCACCCTGGGCGATAAGCCGATCATTAACCAGAATGTCCACAGGCTCACCTGCCAGTTTTTCAAGTTCAATAATCGATCCTGCGCTAAGCTCAAGAATTTCTTTTACTGACCGCTTTGTCCGTCCGAGTTCTACTGTCACCTGCAGGGGAATATCAAGCAGTAAATTTAGATTTCTTGATTCTCCGGAGCTGAGTCCGGGGTTTTCAAAGGCTGAAAATTGAGCAGGCTGTATGTTAACCGGAGCGGTTGCCTGCCGGGCCTGGCTTATTGAATTATTATGGGAAGAAGATTGATTCTGCTGAGTCATTGAAAAAGCTTCCTCCTGTTTAACCTGCTGAGTGATTTTTTCTGTTTGTGCAGCTACTGCAGCTGCAGCTTCAGGCACTTGTGATTCATTAACCAGACGCGCTACCATTTCCTGACCAAACTCTAACGGAACCAGCTGCATAAAATAGGAGTCTATTAATGAACCGATGGCCAGATGGAATGAAATTTTAATAAGCAAATCAGCTTCCGGCAAATATCCCCTGCCATTTTGTGTTGTTAAATCCATTAGTTCAAGTGCAGGAGGAGAGATGTCAACCCTGTTGTTGAATATGGCTGACATGGAGGTTGCGGCTGAACCCATCATTTGGTTCATCGCTTCCTGCAACGCGCTTAATTGAATGCCATCCAAATATTCAGGCGGATTCACCCCATCGCCGCCGAGCATTAAATCCGCTATAACTGCAGCATCCTTTTGTAATATGACAAGCAGGTTATCCCCGGCTAATCCCTCAGTATATTGAACATTAATGGCTACAGAAGAGTGAGGCAGTGACTGGGCAACCTCTTCTGTCCTAACTAGTGTGACCTCTGGTGTAGTAATTTCTACTACCTGGTTCAATAATGAGGAGAGCGCTGTAGCTGAGCTTCCAAAGGAAATATTTCCTATTTCACCAAGCGCATCAATCTCCATCTCACTTAAATAAGAAAAAATAGTTAGCTTTTCAGGCTGAACCGGGCTATCTTCTTCATCAGCGGTTCCGTTTAATAAAGCATCAATTTCTTCCTGAGATAACATGTCATCCTTCATCGTCTTCCTCTCCTCCTTTCGTTTCTCCTATAATCTGGACGGCCAGTCTGTTGCCTAAAATTCCAGGCTGCCCGGTGAATTTGGGTACATCGCCGATTTTGATCGTCACCGGGTGATCATAGCGGTGATTCAATTCAAGGACATCACCGATTTCAAGCTTCAAAAATTCTTCTATCGCGATCATTGAGGAGCCTATTGAGGCTGAAACAGGAAGGTCTGCAGTTTTCACCTGTTTTTTCAGCTGAATGCGATCTTCTGTATTCCCTTCTGATTTATTAGTCTGCATCCAATATTTAACGGATAGAGATGGCATGATAGGTTCAAGCAGTACATGAGGAAGACAAATATTAATCATCCCGCTCGTTTCCCCGACAACTGTATTTAATGAAATAACTACGACTGTCTCATTAGGCGATATCACCTGCAAGAATTTCGGATTCACTTCAAAGTCTATTAACACGGGATCAATATCCGCAATTGTCCCCCATGCTTCACGAAGATTTTCAAAACCTTTTTCAAATAGCCGGGACATTACTTTCGTTTCAATTTCTGTTAAATTTTCAATCTTGCTTAAGCTAGACCCTCTGCCTCCCATAACACGGTCCATCATGGCGTAGGCAACATTCGGATTAATCTCCATCAATACCTTTCCATTTAAAGACGATACTTCGTAAACATTTAAAATGGTCATTTTCGGCACAGAACGGATAAATTCCTCATACGGAATCTGATCGACTGTTGCCACATTAATCTGAACAAATGTTCTAAGCTGAGCAGAAAAAAAGGTTGTGAGAAGTCTGGCGAAATTTTCATGAATTCTTGTTAGACTTCTAATCTGGTCTTTTGAAAAACGCAATGCACGTTTAAAGTCATAAACCTTTATCTTCTTTTCCTGTTCATCCTTTTTGATTTCCTCTGCAGACATTTCTCCAGTTGAAATGGCAGATAATAAGGCATCTATTTCGTTTTGAGTGAGTATATCCCCAGCCATACGTTCACCTCCATGCATAGGGCAGGTACTTTATTGAACGACAAAGGATGTCGTGTAAATCTTAATTACTTCGCCTTCCTGCATAAGCTCATTCACTCTGGATTTTACAATCTCTTCGAATGCCTCTTTGCCTTCGCGGCCCTGCAGTTCTGCACGGGATATTTCAGAAAGCTCTTCAATAATAATATCTTTCACCTGAAACTCCCTTAAGCTAAGCTCTTTACCGGCTTTAGCGCTGTCTGTCTGAATGGTCATAGAAACGCGGGCAAAGTTATTATTGGATATGCTTGTAACAATTTCCGGAATATCAACAGAAGCTTCTACTACTTCTTCAATCGAAGGAAGCTTTTCTTCAGCCAATGCGTCTCCTGAAAAGTGATTGGTCACAAGGAGGAAAATAACGCCTCCAAGAGAAATAGTCACGATAAAGGATGCCATTAACAGGAGAACTTTCTTTTTTTTCACCGGTCTTCCTCCTCTTTAAGGTGACTCATATTTAATACATGAATGGATTGATAAAAGGAGCGGATTTCCTCCCGAACTTGTTCGATCGAATCTTTTACGATATATTTTTTTCCATTCGTCAATGTAATAGTGGTATCAGGAAACGCTTCGATTGTTTCAATATAAATGGCATTGATCATAAATGGTTTCCCGTTCAGTCGAGTAACATTTATCAAGTTTATAGGACTCAAGCGAATGCGCTAAAGTCCCGTCACCTCCTGGAATTTACTTACCTTTTCAGGTTGACAAGCTCTTCAAGAATCTGATCAGAAGTTGTGATGATTCTTGTATTTGCCTGAAAGCCTCTTTGTGCTGTAATCATTTCTGTGAATTCCTCAGAAATATCAACGTTGGACATTTCAAGAACGCCTGATGAGATCGATCCTCCAGCTGTCTCGGCTGTTCCGATATTAGCAATGCCTGAGTTAGCCGATTCCTGATACAGATTGTTGCCGGCTTTTACAAGACCTGAAGGGTTGTTAAAGCTCGCTAAGCTTAACGTTCCGATTGAGCTGACGACTCCATTTGAGTAAAGTCCGCTGATTTCACCATTATTGCTTACATTGAAGCTTTCGAGCGTACCGCTCAGGTTTCCATTGGCGCTTACCTGGGCTGTGACTTCAGTACCGTTATTAGTCAAACCTTCAATAGATGGTGCTGGGAAGCCGTCTAGAACTACTTGACCAGGATCATTCCTCCAACTAGGTTCTCCTGCCTCATTAAAATCTACGAATCCAAAAGGATCTTGATTTCCAGGGGCATCTATGTCCTTAAAAGTAACTCTCCAACCACCATCTTCCGGCTTCATTTCTAAGTCGAATGTTTTTGCCGAACCGTCCTCACCTATTACTCTCATCTGTTTCGTGTAAGAAAAATTGGGGTCTCCAATATTCCCAGGAAGGTTCCCTATTAATTTGATTTCGCTAGTCGCTTGAGGCGGCAATACCGCAGAACTATTTATCGTAATATCACTCAACACACCCTGGTTAGACTGCTGCACTTTATACCCTTCGCCAGTTACAAGCGTTCCAGCCTGATCAAGATAAAAATTTCCGCCGCGGGTGAAAAGATTTTGTCCGCCAGGACCTTTTACGACGAAGAATCCTTCGCCATTAACAGCAAGATCCAAAGACCTGCCTGTGGTTTGAAGTGAGGCTTGCGTTTGAACGCTGTCGATCGTGGCTGTTACTGCTCCGAGTCCGACCTGAAGCGAGTTTTTTCCTCCGCGCCCCTCTGTTGCACCAGATGCTCCCTGAACAGTTTGGTTCATGGCTTCCTGAAACGTAACCCGGCCTTTTTTAAAGCCAAACGTGTTTACATTGGCAATATTGTTACCAATAACGTCTAATTTTGTCTGGAAATTTTTAAGCCCTGCGATTCCTGAATACATTGAACGGATCATTTTTATTCCTCCTTTTAATTTTAAAAATCGTTTATTTTCACAGGCCTTTTCTTACTGAGTAATCTGCAAAAGATCTTCAACTGCGATCTTTTTATCATTTTCAGTATGAGCCCAGATAACGCCTTCTTTTTTTGACACTGAGAGTACTTTGCTCTCAAGCTGCTCATCCTTTTCAGTCATCCAGCTGACCTTTTTTCCTATCAGCATACTAGCCTGCTGAAGAGATGAGTGATTTTCTCCTGAATACACTTCAGAAATATTGCCGGGATTAAGGAGAGTACCGTCCGCTAATTCAAATTCAACCGTGCTTCCTTTAAACCGCACAGCTTCCACTTTGCCTGTACCGGAGCTTGCTACATTTTCTCCACCAGCTAATTCAAGCTTGTCCCACTTAATCTCTTTTCCCACAAATTCGTTATATTGAATTAATTGAGTCTGCTCCTGCATGGAAGCAAATTTTTCAAAAGAGTTGCTCATATTCGTCATTTGCTCAAGAGTAGAGAAGCTCGCCATTTGTGCGATAAATTCTTTATCTTCCATCGGCTGAGTCGGGTCCTGATTTGAAAGCTGGGCGATTAGCAGCTTTAAAAACTGGTCTTTACCCATTGTTTGGTCTTTAGGCTCCAGTTTTTTTTGATCGAGTGATGACAATAAAAGATCACCTGATAATGAATTGATCGACATTCTTTACACCTCAATGTTTAAGAAAATCTGATAAAAATCAGGCGCATCATCAGTTTCCTCGTTTTCAATTTCAGGCTGTTTTCCCTGATTATGCTCTGAAGAATTCTCAGAGAATTGCTCCTTTTGCTTTTCAAAATGGCCTGACTCCTGCTGTTCATGCCGGATATCTATTTTTTCAACCTCCAGATTTTGCGCAGCCAGTGAACTTCTTAATTGCTGAAGATGTCCTTCCAGCATTTCTTTAGCAGCTGCCGTTGTCGTCATGACTCTGGCAGTTAATATTCCGTCCTTTTGAAGCAGTTCGATTCGCAAAGCGCCTAAGTGCTCAGGCTGAAGCTTTATTAGCAGCTTTTCCGCTCCGTTTTTCCTGCCGAATTTTGATTGATTCATAATCTGGCTGAATTGATCAATCAGGGATTGAGATGACTTAGGAGCTGATGAAAGCAGCTCTGATCCTCTTGTAAAATTGGTCAGCTGCAGCAAAGCAGGTTCCTGTGAAGCGACCGGTTCATTTTTACCTGCAGCGCTCTGAGTGGAACTTCCTTTAAGCGTAATAGTGGTTGAAAGCTCCTGCACTGAGAGAAAATACCGCTGCTTAGGTAAAAGGTTTTGCGTTTCGCTTCTTTCTTTCGTTAATTCATGCTGCACGGCTAAAAGCTTCGCTTCAATTTTTCCTAAAGTCTCGCTCAATTCTTTTATTAAAGGAGAAGACGAAGAAGGTCCGTCACTGCTCTTAGCAGCCTCAACGATTCCTTTTAGCTGCTTTAAAAGAGAAGCCATTTCTCTTGATAGAATAGCAGCTGCAGGTTTATCGGCTAATTTCTCTGCCGTATCTACAAGAAAAGGAAGCAGCTTTTGATCAGGTCGTTCTTCTAACTCATCTTGGACTATTACCTGTGCTGCAAAGCTTGTTAAAGCAACTTCTTCAGCAGCTGCTTTTATCATGGTGTTCAGGCTTTCTTCAGTATTTTGCTCTGAGTGCTTGTCAGCAAATTGCGTATTATTTGCCTGCAGAAGTGAAAGAGTTTCAGTTAACATTGCTTCTGCACTTTCTTCCTCATCAGCCAACAGGGGAAGCTTGTCATTTTTTTCAGAGGAACGAGTCATAAGAAGCTGCTCGAGCGTAAATCCAAAATGGTCTTTATCACGTGGACTTCCTAATTCATTTGCCATTGACTTAGTCTGGTCTTTTGAAGTCAGAGGAAGCAGATTATTTACCATCAATTTCATCATTCACCTCGCTCATAAGCGTATTTTTTAAGGTGCCTGATCTGCAAGCAGCTGTGCATATTTGGCTGCGTCTGCAGGGGGCATTTTCTCAAATATTTTAGCAACGGTATCTGTCGGAAGTGCTCTCAGGATGTCTGCTGCTTCGTTATCATTCATACTCAGCAGTACAGGTGCTGCTGTTTTACCTGACATTTCCTTGAACACAGATGCCATTTCATTGTTTCTTTTAGACGTTTCTTCCTCTTCCTCTTGCAGCTTGCTTATTTCTTCATTTAGTCGTTCCTGATCAGCGAGCGCCCTGGTGTTTTCCTCTTCCCGGGTTTTGATCGTGTTTTCTAATTCTGCGATTTTGCTGTCTTTTTCTTTTAATTGCATCTGCAATGCTTCTATCTGTTCTGCTGAAGTAACAGAATGGCCTTCCGGCAGTGTTTCATTCGCGCCAGAGAGAAAGGGAACCGGAATTCCCGCTTCCTGTGCCTCCTCCAAAACATTGATATCCAGAAGATAAAAAACGGCTAGCCCCGCAAAAAGAAGAAAAATTGCCGGGATAAAGACGATCATTAAAAACACCTGTAATTTACCTGCGGATTTTGCTTCGTTTACTTCTTCCTTTGCAGCTGGTTTATTCATATTTTCACCTGCTTCTTTTGCTCATGAATTGAATAACAGACAGTTCATCCATTATTTTTCCGTCAAGTTTTTTTTGCAGGTCTAAATACTTTACCTGATCTTTTTCCTTAATTTTTTTGTACTTTTTCACTTCAATCTGCCGTTCCTTCAGCTTTTGTTCATGCCACTGCATAGCAGACCTTGCCTCCATTACAAGCTTTTGCTGATATGCAATGCTTTTTTCGATGTTTACCAGGAACTGCT
The DNA here is from genome assembly GCF_002926065.1 of Jeotgalibacillus proteolyticus. GTDB lineage: Bacteria > Bacillota > Bacilli > Bacillales > Jeotgalibacillaceae > Jeotgalibacillus > Jeotgalibacillus proteolyticus. Next base: position 257,371 of record NZ_PREZ01000001.1, read on the forward strand.
GGCTATGTCTGAGCGTTTGAACAGCAACTCCATTTTGAATGTACGCTGATTGCGACTCCTCCATGGTCTCTTTTTTCTTTAGGAGGTGATAAAGCTTCCTGGCAGTTTGTTCAAAGGATTCAATCGAATCTTTAAAATGTTCCTCTGCCTCTTTTTCTTCTCTTTCTCTGACTGTCAGAACCCGTTCAAATCTAAACTGTTGTTGCACTTTTACCACTCTCCTTTATCCGCAAGATCGATTAGCTGGTGAACACTCGTTGAAAATTCTATTTTTTCATCAAATGCCTGCTTAAAAAATCTTTTCATATGGGGGGCTGCGTTAATTGAGTCATCTATTTCCTGAGAGGAACCTTTTTTATACGCCCCAATATTAATAAGATCTTCGGATTCAGAGTGAGTGCTTAGAAGCTGCCTGACCTTTTCTGCGGCCTTGAGGTGTTTTGGTTCTGCTAAGTGATTCATTAGTCTGCTTACACTTTTTAAGACATTTATAGCAGGATACTGACCCCTGTTTGCAATCGTACGATCAAGGACAATATGCCCGTCTAAAATTCCTCTGACTGTATCAGCAATCGGCTCATTCATATCGTCCCCGTCCACGAGCACAGTATAAAAAGCTGTGATGCTTCCGAATTGATTGGTTCCTGTCCGTTCTAAAAGCTTAGGCAGGATGCCAAAGACGGAAGGTGTGTAGCCTTTAGTAGCAGGGGGTTCTCCAATAGCCAGCCCAATTTCACGCTGAGCCATTGCAACCCTTGTAACTGAATCCATCATCAGCATTACATTTAACCCTTTGTCTCGAAAATACTCTGCTATCGCAGTAGCGGTATAGGCCCCTTTAATTCTCATCAGAGCCGGCTGATCACTTGTAGCAGCTACAATGATGCTTCTCTTAACCCCTTCAGGTCCTAAATCTCTTTCAATAAATTCCCTGACTTCTCTTCCCCGCTCCCCAACGAGTGCGATGACATTTAGATCTGCTTCTGTATTTCGGGCAACCATGCCAAGAAGTGTACTTTTTCCTACTCCGCTTCCGGCAAAGATGCCAATTCGCTGCCCTTTTCCAACTGCCAGCATAGCGTCAATACTTCTCACGCCTACCTCCATTACTTCATGGATGGGGGGTCTGGTTAATGGATTGGGCGGTTCCTGTTCTGTGATAACCGTCTCCATCCCATCCGGCAAAGGCGTTTCATCGATCGGGATCCCAAGCGGATCTACTACTTGCCCGATTAAAGACTCGCCCACTTTTATTTCAAGCGGTCCCCCGGTTGCTTCAACGATACTGCCGGGGGAAATGTCCTGAATATGGGTATAGGGCATCAGGACAACGATTTCTTCCTTAAAGCCCACTACTTCTGCTTTAATGACCATGCTCTTTTTCTTAAATGAAGAATGGACATGAATATAACAAAGCTCACCGATTGAGCTTTTTGGACCCTGGGACTCAATCATTAATCCGATTACCTGCTTCACCTTCCCGTAATGGCGCATGGTAGCAACCTTTTCAACATAGGGCAGTAAATCAGCAGCCTTCATCGTGAGCTCTCCAGCACTGCTTTTAGCTTTTGCTTCATTTCATCCAGCTGAGTATCCAGGCTGATATCGATTCGTCCATTTTTCGTTTCAATGAATCCCTGATATGGCTCCAGTTCTTCTTCCGGATAGAGATAGAGCTGTATCTCAGGAGGAAACAATCCGAAAAGCTCGCTGCGTTTTTCATTTATAAGAGCAAATTGCTCTACCGCAATAAAAAGCTTTATTTCCTTCATCTCTCTCACTTCTTTTAACCCTTTTTTCACGATAGAAAGATAGCTTGAAGGATCCTCTTTAAGTGCCTGCCCCATAATTTTTTCTGCTGAAGCCATGGCAAGCTGCAGAATCACTTTTTCATTTCGGTCTAAGTGCTCCTGTAGCGCTTCTTTTGTGGAGGAGACAATATTTCTGGCCTCTTCTACTGAATGATGCAGTTCAGCAAAGCCCTTTTCCCGGCCTTCTTCATACCCTTGGGCAAAGGCTTTTTCATAGGCTTCCCTTTGCAGATTCACACGCTCGTTTTCCCACTTTAATTTCTCGTTGTCGATCTGCTTGAAAACCTGTGCAGCTTTTGCTTCAGCTTCATCTATTGCCGACAGGGCCTGCATGTTTGCTTCAGCAAGGATTCTTGATGATTCTTCCTGAGTCTGATTGAGCGTCTGATGCTCAAATTCATGAACATCCGTCCCCGCAATACTGAAAGGCTGAAAAGGAATTGATTTGGCATGAAGAGAAGGAGATTGAACAAAATCAGCTTTAATTATTCTAGACAATTACATCCTCTCCTCCGCCACGGGCCACAATGATCTCACCGGCATCTTCCAATAGCCTGATACTGCTGACGATCCTCGATTGCGCTTCCTCAACTTCACGCAATCTGACTGGTCCCATAAATTCCATTTCCTCTTTGAAATTTTCTGCCATTCTCTGAGACATATTTTTGAAGATAACTTCTTTTACATCATCCGTTGACACTTTCATAGAGAGTAAAAGATCTTCATTTTCGCACTCTCTTATCACCCGCTGAATCGAGCGGTTATCAAGTGTGACGATGTCTTCAAAAACAAACATTCTCTTTTTAATCTCTTCTGCCAGCTCAGGGTCCTGTATTTCAAGCGAATCAAGTATTAATTTCTCTGTTGCACGGTCAACCCCGTTGAGAACCTCAACGACCGATTCGATGCCTCCGGTTTCTGTCTGATCCTGCGAAACGGCGGAAGAAAGCTTTCTTTCAAGCACTGACTCAATTTCGCTTATCACTTCAGGACTGGTGGTGTCCATCAGAGCAATCCTTTTTGCGATATCTGTCTGAACCTCCTGCGGCAAAGCAGAAAGAATCTTACCGGACTGCTGAGGGTTTAAGTAAGATAAAATCAACGCGATCGTTTGAGGATGTTCATTCTGTATAAAATTAAATATTTGCATCGGATCTGCACGTTTTGCAAAATCAAATGGACGAACCTGCAATGATGAAGTCAATCTGTTTATCACGGCGTTTGCCTGGTCCATTCCCACAGCTCTTTCAAGAATGGACTTTGCATAGCCAATCCCGCCTTGTGAGATGTAGTCCTGCGCAAGGGCAATATTATGAAATTCCTCAAGAACCTCTTCCTTCGCTTCCGGTTCAACCTTCTTGACCCCTGCAATTTCTAGTGTAAGATGTTCAATTTCGTCTTCAGTAAGGTGCTTATAAATTCCGGAAGCCGCATCGGGTCCTAAAGAAATCAGCAGAATAGCTGCCTTTTGTTTTCCGGATAAGCGTTTATCTTTCTTAATGATGTCAACTCACTCCTACTCTTCTGCAATCCAGGATCTTAAAAGCTTTGCGAAATCTTCAGGTTTTTCCCTGGCCATTTTTTCAATTTGCTTTCTGCGAATAACTTCATCTGTTTCTTTCACTTCATTAACATCCGCCAGTGCAGCAGCAACCTCCTCCTGTTCAAGGATAATTTCCTCTTCAGGTTCAGCCTGATTTCTTTTCCTCATTACGAAGAAGACAAGAACACCTATCACCAGCAGTAAAACTCCACCTGCTAAATAACCCCACCATGGGATAGCAGAACCCGGTTCATTATCCTCGAAGTCGACTTTCCCATTAAACGGCTGGACAAATACCGCTACTTTTTCTTCTAAGTCATCTACTGTCAGGTCTGCTGAATATTCATTATCTATTGAGGTCTTTATAATGGTTTGCAGCATATTTTCAATATCGTTAATCCGCTCCTGTGGTAAAGAAGCCTCATTTTCAGGGTCTGGCGGCTCAACCATTACTTGAAACCCTATGTCGCGAATACGATATGGACTTTCTACAATATTCCGATGAATCCGGTTAACCTCCCGATTAATCGATTCCTCTACCCGTTCATATTCTCCATCGCCGCCCTGAGCTTCAACGAATCCTGTTAAATTATCCGTCGGGTCACCGCCTTCAGTTACCCCGCCTGCATTCCCGGTTCCTTCAAAGGTTTCAGAAATCCGCTGAGCACTTGTTTCAATTCCCTCCATATTGTCCTCATCAACTGGAGTCACAAGGTTTTCTTCTCTTTGTTCCTGATCAAAGTCAATATCAGTAGAAATGGAAACTACTACTTTATTTTGACCCATCAAAGTTGCAAGCATCGTCTGCACCTGTCTTTGCAAATCTCTCTCAATTGTTTGCTTAATAGACATTTGCTCTGTCACATTTACACCTGAAAAAGAAGAATTTTCATTTTTATAGTCAAAGTACTCAAATAATTGGTTCATTATGACGATATTATCAGTAGGAAGGTTTGGAACACTTTTGGAAACCAGATGGTAAAGCGATTGAATCTGATTTTCTGAAAATTGATAGCCAGGCTGGGTGTTTAAAACAATCGAAGCGGACCCTTCCTCTGTACTGTCCTTTAAAAACACACCCTGCTCTGGAAGGGTGATCATAACCCTTGCATCCTGCACGCCATCAATGCTTTTTATTAATTCGCCTAATTCTGTTTGCATAGCATCAAGCTTAAGCACGTTAAATTCATTGTCCGTCATGCCAAACCCCGCATTTTCACTAAAAAACGAATAATCAATGTTTCCACTTTGCGGTATGCCTTCTGCTGCAAGTTCAACCATTAGGGACTCAACCTGCTGTTCAGGAACTAAAATGGCCGTTCCTCCCTGAGTTATTTCAGATGGAATACCCCTGCCGTCGAGGTTTTCTTTAATCCTTCCAGTTTCTGAAGGCGACAGATTACTATATAAGGGCACAAGGGTGCTTTGGTTGGCAAGGAGAGCAATAGTGATAATAAGCGCTGCTAAGAGCAGCACCCCTCCTCCTCCATAAATTAATTGCTTTTTAGGCCGTTCAGCAAAAAACGTTTTAACTTGTGCGGGTAATTGCTGAAATCTCTCGTTCATCACAATCCTCCGGTCTTTCGGTTAAATGCAAAGCCATAAGAATTGAGCTTCCATTAAACAGGCATTCTCATAATTTCTTGATAAGCTTCTACCGCTTTATTTCTCATTTCCATCGTTAGTGCCAGTGATACCGATGCTTTTTGGGACGCAATCATTACATCATGTAATTCAACCTGCTCTCCATTAACAAGCTTCTTAGTCATAGCATCGCTTTGCACCTGCGCCGTATTCAATTCATTAATTGAGTTTTTGAGCATAGCTGCGAAATTTTGCTGTGCTTCAGATGGCGAAAGCTTTTGTTTATCAGAAGAATTCAGCTGAGTTAATGACTCCATCCCAAATGAAGTGACTGATTGTATCGGCATTTACTTCACCTCTTTCTTAAGATTTTCCAATTTGCAGCGCCCTCATCATCATCGACTTATTTGCATTAAATACAGTTACATTCGCTTCATATGATCGCGTCGCTGACATCAGGTCCACCATTTCCCTTAAAGGATCCACATTCGATAATTCTACATAGCCTTCCTCGTTAGCATCCTGATGCGCCGGGTCATAAAGTAATTCCCCTGGAGTTTCGGTATCCTTTCGTATGGCAGATACAGTGACGCCGCTCCCTGGAGAAGCATTCGAGCTTTTTGCTTTTGATAGTAAGGAGGAAAAAGTGTCCCCGCTTTGCTGCAGAGCAACTGATTTTCTTTTATATGGCTGCCATTCTCCATTTTCATATGTAGCCCTTGTCGTATCAGCGTTTGCAATATTCGAAGATATAACATCCATTCTTAAGCGCTGGGCAGTCAAAGCGGTGGCAGTTGTGTTCATGGAATGAAACATAACTTTTTATTTACCTCCTTTTATAACAGTATTTAAAGTGCTGAACTTTCCGCTGATTCTTTCAATAAGCGCATCGTAGTAAATTTGATTCGTTGCCATATTCGCCATTTCCCTGTCCATATCTACTCCATTTCCATTTTGACGAATACTGTAATTTCTTTCCGCAATTCGAGGTTCACCCGGATCTGTATTCATTCCAAATGGAGAGGGATTTTTTCCTGATCCGTTTGAAGATTGCAATTTCATTTCATTTTGTAATATTCCCTTGAAACTTACTTCTTTCGACTTATATCCAGGAGTATCTGCATTAGCGATATTATTAGCAATGACTTTTTGCTTAACAGATGAGTAAGCGAGACCACTTTCTATTTTACTTATTGTTCCAGTAAATAAATTCAAATCCACACCTCATTCCCTCTTCAAACAAGATAAATAAACACTTATACATCATTTTACTTTCATGCTTAATCTTAGTCTATAGCTAGACAGAAAGTAATTATAGCCTAAAAGAACCAATTTATAAAAAAGATTCTTTAAACCCAGTTTATAGAGTAATTCGACAGGATTCCTCAATTTCCTCTTGTATTTTAAATGTTTTTTTAAAATTTTATATGTACGTTGTTATTTAAGAAACATTTTCGTAATAATAATTCCATAAATATCCTTTGTCGTATTTCTTTCTTCCTCTCCTAAAAAAATGCACAAAAAAAGCCCGGCAATAGTGCCGGACCTTCTGATAAATTTAGCTGTTTTTAATATTTTCTAATTCGAAAAGGAATTTATTATTTAATACTTTAATGTAAGTTCCTTTCATTCCAAGAGAGCGTGATTCTATAACTCCTGCACTTTCAAGCTTTCTAAGTGCATTAACGATAACTGATCTGGTTATGCCTACACGATCTGCAATCTTAGAAGCAACAAGAAGTCCTTCATTCCCGTCAAGCTCTTCAAAAATATGCTCAATTGCTTCGAGCTCACTGTATGATAAAGAGCTGATTGCCATTTGAACAACCGCTTTACTTCTTGCTTCCACTTCAATTTCATCTGCTTTTTCACGAAGAATCTCCATTCCAACTACAGTAGCACCATACTCGCCAAGAATAAGATCGTCATCTTCAAAAGCCTGTTCAACGCGGGCAAGAATTAACGTACCCAGTCTGTCTCCACCGCCAATGATCGGAACAACTGTTGTTAAGCCGTTTTTAAATAAGTCTTTATTCTCAACAGGAAATGCAGTGTACTCACTTTCAACATCAAGGTTAGTAGATGTCTCAGTGATATTAAATAGATTCTTTGTGTATTCTTCAGGAAATTGACGGTCTTCAAGCATTTGTTTCATACGCTCATTTTCAATTTGCTGATTTACAGCAAATCCAAGGAGCTTTCCCTTTCTGCTTACAATAAAAACATTTGCTTCAATGACATCAGAAAGAGTTTCTGCCATTTCCTTAAAGTTTACTGGCTTTCCTGCTGATTGTTGCAGCATCGAGTTAATTTGTCTTGTTTTACCTAATAAATTCATTTTCATCAAGTCCTCCTACATTCTTAAAAAATCGATTTATATCCAATACTCATCTTTCCCTAACCAAACTAATTCAAACCCTATAGGATAAACTGGCTCAGGTCCTTGTTTTTCGCTATTGTATTAAGCTTATCGTCTACATACCCCGGGGTAATGGTAACTGTCCCTAAGGATATGTCCGACGCTTCGAAGGATAAATCCTCTAAAAGCTTTTCCATAATGGTATGGAGGCGTCTTGCTCCTATATTATCGGTATCCTGATTTACCTGATAGGCAATTTCCGCTATTCGCAGAGTAGCATCCTTAGTGAATTCAACTTCGATGCCTTCAGTCGCCAATAGAGCTACGTATTGTTTTATTAATGCGTGATCGGGTTCCACCAAAATGCGCATAAAATCATCGACCGAAAGCTTTTGCAGCTCAACACGGATCGGAAAACGCCCTTGTAATTCAGGAATTAAATCTGACGGTTTCGCTGTATGGAAAGCCCCTGCAGCGATGAATAGCACATGATCCGTTTTAACCGGTCCGTATTTCGTTGTAACCGTTGAGCCTTCAACAATTGGCAGGATGTCCCGCTGAACACCTTCTCTTGAGACATCAGCCGAAGAGGTTCCGGAAGATTTAGAGGCGATCTTGTCAATTTCATCTATAAATATTATTCCCATTTGTTCGGCCCTGTATAAGGCATCTTGGGAAACTTCATCCATATCAATTAATTTTGAAGCCTCATCATGAATAAGAACCTTCCTTGCATCTTTTACCTTCAGCTTGCGCTTCTTCTTTTTCTTCGGCATTAGATTACTTAAGGCGTCCTGCATATTCATGCCCATTTGCTCCATGCCTGATCCCTGTAGCATATCAAACATTGAAGACATTTGCTGTTCATCTACCTCAACAGTAACATTCCACTCTTCAAGTTCACCGGCTGCAAGCCGGCTTTCCACTTCTTTGCGGCGATCCTTTATTGTTGCTTCCTCTTCCTTCTGATCTTCAGGAGCATCATTGCCTCCATCTCCATTTCCCCCAAACATCATTTCAAAAGGGTTTTTAAAGGACTGGGCTTTTTTTGCAGAAGGAACAAGAAGTTTTACAAGACGCTTATTAGCTAATTCTTCCGCTTTGCCCTGCACCGAAATCATTTTTTCTTGTTTAACAATCCGTACTGAAGTTTCCATTAAATCGCGAACCATCGACTCAACATCCCGGCCCACATAGCCTACTTCAGTAAATTTGGTCGCTTCAACCTTAATGAAGGGTGCTCCTACAAGCTTTGCAATGCGGCGGGCAATTTCTGTTTTCCCTACGCCCGTGGGTCCCATCATTAAAATGTTTTTCGGAATAATTTCCTCGCGCAGCGCATCCTCCAGAAGGTTTCTTCGGTAGCGGTTTCTAAGCGCTACTGCCACTGCTCTTTTAGCATCCTTTTGCCCAACTATATACTGATCCAGACGTTCAACAATTTGCTTTGGAGTTAATTCAGTTGTTTTTTTCATCGTATCACTCCTTTATAACTCTTCAACCACAATGTTTGAATTCGTATATACACAAATATCAGCTGCTACATGCAGCGCTGCATCAGCAATTTCTTTTGCCGTCATATGATCGCCGGCATGTATTTTTAAGGCACGTCCTGCAGAAAGGGCAAAATTGCCTCCAGAGCCGATCGCTAAAATGCCATCATCAGGTTCAATCACTTCTCCAGTACCTGACACCAGCAGTAAATTCTCACTGTCCATCACAATCAGCATCGCTTCAAGACGTCTTAAAACCTTATCACTGCGCCATTGCTTTGCCACTTCAACAGCTGAACGCTGAAGATTTCCATTATACTCCTGAAGCTTTCCTTCAAACATCTCAAAAAGTGTGAATGCGTCTGCAACTGTTCCTGCAAAACCCGCGACCACCTGGCCGTTAAACAGCTTTCTTACTTTTCGTGCTGTATGCTTCATAACCATGGCATTCCCAAACGTAACCTGCCCGTCTCCTGCCATCGCTGAATTCCCTTTATGCTGCACAGCGAATATCGTTGTTGCATGAAACTGGTCCATTTAAAACGCCTCCTTATTTCAGGGTGCTTATGTATTAAGCCCTTGGATGAAATGAATTGTACGTTTTCTTCAAATGTTCTTTCGTGACATGAGTATATAACTGAGTGGACGAAAGATGAGCATGCCCAAGCAGCTCCTGAACAGTTCGTAAATCAGCCCCATTATTTAACAAGTGAGTGGCAAATGTATGCCTGAGCATATGGGGATGAATGGATGAAGTCATGGAAGTCTTCTTAACTAAAGATGTCAGCATATGCCTGATCCCTCTAGGCGTTATCGCCTCGCCTCTGTTATTAATAAACAGCGCTTGGGATTGACCGTTCTTTAAAAGCTGCAGCCTTCCTTTTTCCAGATAGACTCTTATAGCTTCCCCTGCAAAATCACCAAATGGAACATACCGTTCTTTCTTTCCTTTTCCTTTAACAAGAAGGGTGGACATCACAAGATCAATATCCTTCAGCTGAATGGATGTGCATTCACTCACCCGGATTCCTGTTGCATATAACAGTTCAAGTATTGCCTTATTTCTTAAATCAAGCGGTTTGGTTCCATTGCATACTAAAAAAAGCTGCTCCATTTCATTCTCATAAAAAAAATGAGGCAACCTGCCCTCTTTTTTAGGATGAAGGATATACGCCAAAGGATTAGATGAGACTGCTTCTTCACGCTGTAAATAAGAAAAAAAGCTTCGCAGGCTCGAAATCTTTCTTGAAACAGAGGCCCTGGAATATTTCTCCTGGTGAAGCTGCACTAAATACAGCTTTGCGTGGATTTCATCTGCATCCTTTAAATCCCTGACTCCTTCTTTATTTAAAAAAGTAAAGAAATAATCTAAATCATGGATATAATGTTCAATCGTTAAAGACGAAAAGTTTTTTTCTGTCTGTAAATATTGAACAAACTGCTGCTTCGCTTCTACAAATGCACTCTGCATTTAATCACCTCACAAAAGCCTCTAAATTCTAACACGAATTAGAGGCCTTTGCAATAAATTTTACACTTTTTTCACAAAGTTCTGAATTGTTTCTATCGCTCGTTCAGCATGCTTTTCTGCCCGTTCTTTCTTTCCTTTGATCTTCTCTCCAAGATCAGGGAATAGCCCAAAGTTTGCATTCATCGGCTGGAAATTTTTTGTGTTAGCCTGAGTAATATAGCGGGCCATGCTCCCAATAGCAGTTTCTGCCGGAAACAGGACAGGCTCCTCACCCAATGCAAGCTTAGCCGCATTAATACCGGCAGCCAGACCGCTTGCTGCTGATTCAACGTAACCCTCAACTCCAGTCATTTGGCCTGCAAAAAACAAGTTTTCTCTATCTTTAAATTGGTAGGTTGACTTAAGTACCTTGGGTGAATTAATAAACGTATTTCTGTGCATGACCCCGTAGCGGACAATTTCTGCGTTTTCAAGACCCGGTATTAAACGGATCACTTCTTTTTGAGGACCCCATTTCAAATGTGTCTGAAAACCAACAATGTTATACAGCGTGCCTGCTGCATCATCCTGTCTAAGCTGAACAACGGCAAAAGGTCTTTTACCTGTCTTTGGATCCTCAAGGCCTACCGGCTTCATAGGTCCAAAAAGAAGTGTTTTGCGGCCTCTTTCAGCCATTACTTCCACCGGCATACAGCCTTCAAAATAAATTTCTTTTTCAAACTCTTTCAGCGGTACAACCTCTGCTTCAATTAGTGCGTCATAAAAGGTATTGAATTCTTCTTCTGTCATCGGACAGTTCAAATAGGCAGCTTCACCTTTATCATAACGTGATTTTAAATAAACTTTATTCATATCGATGCTGTCTTTTTCCAAAATAGGAGCTGCTGCATCGTAAAAATATAAATATTCTTCTCCTGTAAGAGCCTTCAGCTCTGCTGCCAGTCCTTCAGTCGTTAGAGGACCGGTTGAAATAATCGTAATTCCTTCAGGGATCTTTGTAATCTCTTCTGAAAATACGGTTACATTAGGGTGTCCTTTAACTTTTGACGTAACATGTCCGGCAAACTCATGACGATCAACAGCCAGAGCCCCTCCCGCCGGTACCGCACAAGCATCCGCTGCTGAAATAATCACAGAATTAAGTGTCCGCATTTCCTCTTTAAGTACGCCAACAGCGTTTGTCAGGTTATTAGCTCTTAGCGAGTTACTGCAAACTAATTCTGCGAATTTATCTGTATGATGCGCTGCAGTCTGCCGCACTGGTCTCATTTCGTAAAGATTTACCTGTATTCCCCGCTCCGCAAGCTGCCAAGCAGCCTCACTGCCTGCCAGTCCTGCTCCTACTACATTTACTACCGGTTTTGTCATTCCTTACTTCCTCCCTGTTGCGCTTTATAAAATGATGCAGTTTCCTATATTAAGCATTTAAAGAGCCCGGCAGACTAAACCGCCAGGACTCTTTTTTTGGTTTATTGCTGATGCTCTTCTTTATAATCACAGCTCGAGCATTGGATTTGATTTCCTTTTTTAAGCTTTTTCTCAACGAGCATTTCATTACATTTAGGGCATGGACGGTCAATCGGCTTATCCCATGAGAGGAATTCACACTCAGGAAAACGGTCACAGCCATAGAAAATTCTTTTCTTTTTACTTTTTCTTTCGATGACATTGCCTTCCTTACAGGTTGGACATTTCACACCGATTTCTTTTACGATCGGTTTTGTGTTGCGGCAGTCCGGGAAGTTGCTGCATGCCATGAATTTTCCGTAGCGCCCCATTTTGATGACCATCGGGTTCCCGCAAATGTCACAATCTTCACCTGCGTATTCATCTTTTATTTCTATTTTTTCCATTTCTTTTTCTGCTTTTTCAAGATGCACTTCAAAATCCTTATAGAATTCATCAATTATGTTTACCCAGTGAATTTGGCCATCTTCAACACTATCCAGATCTTTTTCCATTTTTGCTGTAAATTCCACATCAATTATTTCAGGGAAAAATTCTACGATAAGTTCAAGAACAATTTCTCCAAGTTCAGTAGGAATAAACCGCTTATTGTCGAGTGAAACGTACCCTCTTTTTTGAATGGTATCAAGCGTAGGAGCATAAGTTGACGGTCTTCCGATACCCAATTCTTCAAGCGTTTTTACTAAACGTGCTTCTGTATACCTTGGAGGAGGCTGAGTAAAATGCTGCTTTGGATCGATCTCTTCGGATTTCGCTGTTTCTCCTTCTTTTAAATCGGGAAGGAAGTTTTCTTTTTCATCAGACTGATCATCATTTCCTTCAATATATACCTTCATAAACCCTGGAAATTTCACTTTTGATCCCGTTGCCCGGAACTGAACTTCTCCATTTAAAAGATCAACGCTCATCGTATCCATCACTGCAGGCGCCATTTGACTTGCGATAAATCTTTCCCAGATCAGCTTGTAGAGACGATGCTGATCACGGCTTAAAAACGCTTTAACCGAAGCTGGAGTTCTTAAAGCGCTTGTTGGACGTATCGCTTCGTGAGCGTCCTGGGTTTTTGCTGATTTTGATTTATCTTTTTGCGGCTCCTGCTGAATAAACTGTTCACCATACTCTGAACGGATAATTTGACCCGCTTCCTGCTTTGCAACATCTGAAATACGTACGGAATCTGTACGCATGTATGTGATTAACCCGACTGTTCCTTCTTTTTTGCCAAGCTCAATTCCTTCGTACAGCTGTTGTGCAAGCATCATGGTCTTTCTCGCTCTGAAGTTAAGCTTTCTTGCAGCTTCCTGCTGAAGCGAGGAGGTGATAAAGGATGGCGAAGGATTTCGTTTTCGTTCTTTTTTCGTAACGTTAGAAATTGAGAAGTCCTTACCCTTTACCTGGCTTAGGACAGCCTTAACATCTTCTTCATTCTCAAGCTTCTTTTTCTTGCCATTAACCCCGTAAAAGCTCGCGTTAAAAGTATCTTTTCCTTTTTTGAACGTTCCGTCTATTGTCCAGTATTCCTCTGGCTGGAAATTTTTAATTTCATTTTCACGATCCAGGATTAAACGGACAGCAACTGATTGAACTCTTCCCGCACTTAATCCTTTTTTAACTTTCTTCCATAAAATAGGGCTGATATTATAGCCTACCAGGCGGTCAAGTATTCTTCTTGCCTGCTGGGCATCAACACGATCCATATCTATTTTTCTTGGATGCTTAAATGATTCCTTTATCGCATCCTTTGTAATTTCATTAAAGACAACCCGGCAATCCGAGTCTAAATCCAGATCAAGACTATGAGCCAGGTGCCATGCAATTGCCTCACCCTCACGATCCGGATCGGCCGCGAGATATACTTTTTTGGCTTTCTTTGCAGCTGATTTTAATTCTTTCAGAACCGGACCTTTTCCCCGGATTGTTATATATCTCGGTTCAAATTTTTCTTTTACATCAACACCCATTTGGCTTTTTGGTAAATCTCTAACATGCCCCATGGATGCGCGTACTTTATACTTTTTTCCTAAATACCGCTCTATTGTTTTTGCTTTAGCGGGTGATTCAACGATCACTAAAAAATCTGCCATTCAAAATCCTCCCTAGAGGTAAACTTTTCATAATTATTAAGTGTAACTATAGTTGCATTCAATTAATTCTGTCAATAAGTTTCAATTTTATATGTGTTTTTTGATAAGTCGTTTCAAGCCTGTCATCAAGTGAATGAGAACGTTTTCTGCTTGAAAAATAATGCAAATTCCTTCTTATGTGAAAGAAAGCATCTGAAGCACAATGTAAACCATATTTTTTTAAAAAGCAACTATTTTAATATATATTCACAAAATTAGCTTATTCCCCACTCTACAAGGATATCTTTTGCAGAAGTAACCGAAACTGCCCCTTGTTTGATTAAATGGTTTGTTCCGGCTGACAGCTCATCGGTTATTGGTCCCGGTATGGAAAAAACATCTCTTCCTTCTTCTAAAGCCCGGTCTACCGTTATCATCGACCCGCTTTTTATTGCGGCTTGCGTGACAAGAATCCCTCTTGTCAAACCTGCAATAATTCGATTTCTCATTGGAAAGAAATGCTTCGACGGCTTTAAATACGGGGGGTACTCACTTATTAGCAGCTGTGAAGATTCCATAAGGTGATAAAGGTTTTTATGAGCAGACGGGTAAAGATGATCAAAACCGCTTCCGAGCACTCCAATGGTACAGCCTTTTAATGAAAGTGTGTGGGCAATTCCATCTGCACCAAGCGCCATCCCGCTTACAATGCAGATATTTCGTTCTAGCAGAGGGGGGATTATTAACTTAAGACACTGGGCAGTATAAGCTGTTGCTTTTCTTGCCCCGATAATGCCTAAAAAGTCAGCAGCCTGCAGCTTGCTTTTGTCCCCTTTAATATAAAGGACCAGTGGCGGATCGTGGATTTCCTTCAGCACAGAAGGATATTCTTCGTCAAAGATTGTCATAACATGAATTTGCTGTCGAATAAGGCGCTCTTCAATAAAAGAATAAGAGAAATTGAGGTAATTTTGTTGAAGATTGAGGGATTTTTTAGGAGATAGATTTAATAATGATAAAAGGGATGGGTTAGCTTTTGAATATTTCAGGCTTGTCAGAAAGGGGTCAAGCTGGAGGAGTTTTAATGTTTGATGGTTTGACAGAGTATGATAATAATGGAGTCGTATTAAGCTTTCTCTTTTGTTTAATGTCATATTGCTCTCCTTTTTGAAATAGAGAAAAAGCCCCTTATTACAGGGGCTATTCTCCGAATTTATTAATGTGTTTTACATTTGTCGTAGATACCTTTTTCTTTTAATACTTTAATTAACGTTTCACCCATTACAGAAGGTGTGTCCGCTACTTTAATTCCACATTCGTTCATCACTCTGATTTTTTCCTCGGCTGTACCTTTACCACCTGAGATGATGGCGCCTGCATGGCCCATACGCTTACCAGGAGGTGCAGTAGCACCGCCAATAAAGCCGACTACCGGTTTCTTCATGTTAGCCTTTACCCACTCTGCCGCTTCTTCTTCAGCTGTTCCGCCGATTTCACCAATCATAATAACCGCATAAGTGTCTTCGTCGTTATTAAAAGCTTCTAAAGCATCGATAAAATTGGTTCCGTTTACAGGATCTCCGCCGATTCCAACTGCTGTTGACTGACCGATTCCTTCCTGAGAAAGCTGATGAACCGCTTCATAGGTCAGTGTACCTGAGCGTGAAACAACTCCTACATGGCCTTTTGTATGAATGTAGCCCGGCATGATGCCGATTTTACATTCATCAGGAGTAATGACCCCAGGGCAGTTAGGACCAACAAGACGGGTCTTTTTACCTTCCATGTATCGTTTCACTTTAATCATGTCGATTACCGGAATATGCTCCGTGATACAAATCGCCATATCAAGCCCGGCATCAACTGCTTCTAAGATTGCGTCGGCAGCAAAAGGAGCTGGTACATAAATGACAGAAACATTCGCGCCTGTTTCTTTTACTGCATCTTCTACCGTGTTAAAAACAGGAACGCCTTCTGCTTCAGTTCCGCCTTTACCCGGCGTTACACCTGCAACAATTTTAGTGCCGTACTCAAGCATCTGCTTAGTATGGAACAGGGCAGTTGCACCCGTGATTCCTTGAACTAATACTTTTGTATTCTTATCAATAAAAACACTCATCTATGCTCCCTGCCTTTCTTAGCCTACTAATTCCACAATTTTTTGAGCGCCATCAGCCATCGTTTCAGCTGCAACGATATCAAGACCTGATTCATTCAGGATTTTCTTGCCTAATTCAACATTTGTTCCTTCTAAACGAACAACTAACGGCACGTTAAGTTCTACCTGTTTAGCAGCCTCAACAACGCCTTCAGCGATAATGTCACACTTCATGATGCCTCCGAAGATGTTGACAAAGATTCCTTTAACAGCTGCATCAGATAAAATAATTTTAAAAGCTTCTGTTACTTTTTCAGCTGTTGCGCCGCCCCCAACATCAAGGAAGTTAGCGGGATCTCCGCCGTAATGCTTGATAATATCCATCGTGGCCATCGCAAGTCCTGCACCATTTACCATACAGCCGATATCGCCATCAAGGGCAATATAGCTGAGGTCGTATTTTGATGCTTCGATTTCTTTTGCATCTTCCTCATCCAGATCACGGAATTCCATAACATCCTTCTGACGGTATAAGGCATTTGCATCAAAATTTAATTTTGCATCAAGTGCCATTACATTGCCGTCGCCGGTCGTTACTAAAGGATTAATTTCAGCAATCGAACAGTCTTTTTCAACAAACATTTTATAAAGTCCCAGCATAAACTTCACTGTCTTATTAACCAGCTCTTTAGGGATATTAATATTAAACGCTACACGTCTTGCCTGGAATGCTGTTAATCCAACTACAGGATCAATTGTTTCACGGAAGATTTTTTCAGGAGTTGCTTCTGCTACTTCCTCAATTTCCGTTCCACCTTCTTCTGAAGCCATTAAAGTAATGCGTGAAGTTGCACGGTCAAGTACAAGGCCGATATAATACTCGCTTTTAATATCGCAACCTTCTTCAATAAGAATCCGTTTGATCTCTTTTCCTTCCGGGCCTGTTTGGTGTGTAACCAGCGTCTTGCCAAGAAGTTCTTTAGAATATGTACGCACATCGTCTAAATTTTTAGCAATTTTGACACCGCCAGCCTTGCCTCGCCCTCCAGCATGGATCTGTGCCTTTACTACTGTAACTGCAGAGTTAAGTTCTTTTGCTGCTTCCACCGCATCTTTCGGTGTAAATGCAACAAACCCGCGCGGGACGGATACCCCATATTTTCTGAGGAGTTCCTTTCCTTGGTACTCATGGATATTCATGTTCCATCCTCCTATCAAACTCTTTTGAAAATAGACTGCGCTTTCATTGTATTAAATGACAGGTCCTGTGTCTACCGTTTATGACGAACTTGTGAAAAAAGCGACAAAGTTTTATTTCAATCGCTTGGTTAAAAACGATATCGAATAGCATAAGTTTTTCTTTTAATTTCCTCAAAGCAGACAGCAGCGCCACTATTAAGCTCTTTAAGCGTGTCAAAAAAGTTTTTAGGGGAATTGGACTGCGATTTGTTCAAACGCCTTTAAATAGGCGTCAAAGGATAATTCCGTCAGCCCGGTCCTTTCAATGCCAGAATCGAATTTATTTTTACTCATTTACAGATAAGCGGACTGGTGCAAATGTTTTTCGGTGCTCCTTGCATGGACCAAAGGACGCTAACCCATCTAAATGCTCTCTTGTTCCGTATCCTGCATTTTTTTCGAATTTATAATCAGGGTATATTATGGACAGCTCTTTCATATAACGATCTCTTGTTACTTTAGCAATAACCGATGCAGCTGCTATTGAAATACTTTTTTCATCCCCTTTAATGATCGATTGCTGGGAAATAGGAAGCTCAAGTGCCATGGCATCAATCAAAAGCATTTCAGGTTTCACAGATAGGTCTTCTACTGCTCTGGTCATGGAAAGCTTTGCGGCCTGATATATATTTACTCTGTCGATTTCTTCAGCTCCTGAAAATCCAATGCCCACTGAAACAGCATTATAGAGAATTTCTTCATAAAGCTTCGTCTTATTGGCGTCAGAAAGCTTTTTAGAATCATCAAGACCGGGTAAATAAAAATCCTGGGGTAAAATAACAGCTGCCGATACTACCGGACCTGCGAGCGGGCCTCTGCCCACCTCATCTACTCCTGCAATCAAGGTTATGTTTTTGTCTCTTGCCTCTTTTTCAAAGAGAGACATTTTCATAAATTTATTATGTAAACTTTCCTGTTTCTTTATTTTTTTATCAAAAGATTCAAGCAGCCTGATTACTCCTTTTCTTGCGTCCTTTCTCCATAGGGCAATCGTTGGATCATCAGGAGAAGTTATTGTCTTCAGCTGCTGTTCAATTTCCTTTATCGGGATTGTCACATCAGTTACCTCCATAACTTAAAAATAAGAAAAGACCCTGTTAAAGACAGGGTCAATCAGCAGACTCCTTAACTTCCTCAAGCACTTCAAGGTCAAAGGTTATGGGACCAAGCTGTACATTCCGCACGTCACGTATAATGACTTCTGCTGTTTTATCATAGTCCACTATTCCACCGGCCATAAGACAGCCTCTTCTCTTTCCGATCACTTCAAAAAGTTGCTCTATTTCTTCTGGAATTTCTTCCATTTCATAACGGTTTTTTAAGCGCTCAGGGTAATACCGCGTAAGAAAGTTTAACGAATAGATAGAAATATCCTGAAGGTTAAGAAGGGTATCCTTAATTGCACCGGTTAAAGCAAGTCTGTACCCTACCTCAGGATCCTCAAATTTTGGCCAGAGAATACCAGGTGTATCGAGAAGTTCCATTTCCTTGCCAACTTTAATCCACTGCTGAGCTTTCGTTACTCCCGGGCGGTTACCCGTCTGTGCTATATTTTTTTTAACGAGCCGGTTTATAAGTGTTGATTTCCCTACATTGGGAATTCCAACAATCATTGCCCGCACAGCTCTTGGCCTCATTCCACGGGATCGCATCCGCTCCCATTTATCATGAAGTATCTCCATCGTTGCTTTTTGAATTTGCTGCAGCCCTGTCCCTTTTTCTGAATTGATGGCAAGCGCTTTTATGCCTTTATTTTCAAAATAGCTGATCCATTGTTTGGTACGGTTTGGATCTGCCATATCAGCTTTATTTATCAGAATCAATCTTGGCTTCTGATTAATGATGTCATCAATCATTGGATTTCTAGACGACATAGGTATACGTGCATCCACCAGTTCAAAAATAATATCAACCAGCTTCAGCTTTTCCGTAACCTGACGCCTTGCTTTTGCCATATGGCCTGGAAACCATTGGATGGTCAAGCTGATCACTCCTATTTGTTATTTACTTAAAACTTGTATTTCTTCAAACGGCCAGAAAACTAATCTTGTATCACCGATTACTTCATCAATACTAATGGTCCCGATATGTCTGCTGTCCTTGCTGTAGCGCCGGTTATCACCCATGACAAACAGCTCCCCTTCAGGCACCATTTCTTCACCTGTAAGCTCTTCGAGTGTAAAGTCTCCTGTTAGTATTCCACTGTTTAACTCATCTTTATAACGATCAAGATAAGGTTCTGCAAAGGGTTTACCGTTTACAAAAAGCTGATCATTTTCATAACTTATTTTATCTCCGGGCAGACCGATGACCCGTTTAATATAATCCCGGTTTTCAGGGGCATGAAAGACGACTACGTCAAAACGTGCAGGCTCTGAGATTTTATAATTCAGCTTATTTACAATCATTCTGTTTCCATCATGAAGCGTAGGCATCATCGATAAACCATCGACTACGATTGGGGTGAACAAAAAGAATCGTATTACTGCGGCAATTGATACAGCAATGAGCAAAGCCTTTGTCCATTCCCACCATTCATTCTTTTTCTTCAAGTGGTTCAACCTCCGCCAATAAATGCTAGAATGTATTGCCTTCCTTGATATTGTAGCATAAAAAATATTCAAGCAGATAAGGTTATAACAGGGGAACAAGGCTAAAAAAAAGAAGCCTGCTGTGAGCAAGCTCCTTTTAGTTTCTTATCGAATTTCTTTAATGCGGGCCGCTTTACCACGCAGATTGCGTAGGTAGTAAAGTTTCGCACGGCGAACTTTACCGCGACGCACAACATCAAGCTGAGCAATCTTTGGTGTGTGGACAGGGAATGTACGTTCAACACCTACGCCGTAAGAGATCTTACGTACAGTAAATGTTTCGCTTACACCGCCACCACGGCGTTTAATTACAACACCTTCATACACCTGGATACGCTCACGGGTTCCCTCAACAACCTTAACGTGTACTTTAACAGTATCACCAGGCTTAAAAGACGGAAGGTCCGTACGTAGCTGCTCTTGA
Source organism: Jeotgalibacillus proteolyticus (assembly GCF_002926065.1). Classification (GTDB taxonomy): domain Bacteria; phylum Bacillota; class Bacilli; order Bacillales; family Jeotgalibacillaceae; genus Jeotgalibacillus; species Jeotgalibacillus proteolyticus. Next base: position 277,514 of record NZ_PREZ01000001.1, read on the forward strand.
GTAATTTCTTGAATTAAGTTATGCATCGATTTCAACTCCTTCCAACAGATGCTCTTGCCTCCTAAAGCTTGTGCAGCGGAACACCGTTTTCAATGGCCTGTTTACATTTGTAAACTTGGCACAAGATTTATAATACCATACTGATATGGACTATTCAACTCTCTTTTTCTCTTTTTCAAGCTGGATAATCCAATCTTTTTGCTGCTGGGATAAGGGATACGATTCTAAAAGGTCTGGACGCCTTTCCCAGGTTCTTTTGAGAGATTCCTTCATCCTCCACTCCTCAATATGAGCGTGGTTGCCGGATGTTAACACACCAGGCACTTCAAGACCGCGGTAAACAGCAGGACGAGTATAGTGCGGATGCTCAAGCAGTCCGCTTGAAAAAGAATCCTTCTCGGCTGACTCTGCATTGCCGAGAACTTCAGGAAGGAGCCTGACGACGCTGTCTATTATGACCATCGCTCCAAGCTCTCCTCCCGTAAGAACAAAGTCACCAATGGAAATCTCATCAGTAACAAGATTCTCACGGATTCTTTCATCGTATCCTTCATAGTGTCCACAAATAAAAACAAGATGATTTTCATTTGAAAGCTCTTCTGCTTTTTTTTGAGTGTATGTTTCTCCTTGTGGACAAAGTAAAATTACCCTTGGCTTTTTTTCCCCAGAAGAGGTTACATGGTCAATTGCTTCGAAGATCGGTTCAGGCTTTAACACCATGCCTGCTCCTCCGCCATAAGGATAGTCATCGACCGATTTTTGTTTATGCGGCGAAAACTCCCTAAAATCAATTACATCAAGCTCAACTGCTTTTTTTTCCTGAGCTTTCTTTAAAATAGATTCTCCAAATACTCCCTGGAACATTGACGGAAATAAAGACAGCACATCTATTTTCATTCAAGCAAGCCCTCAATAACTGTAATGATGATTTGCTTTGAGGAAGGATCAACTTTTTTTACTACAGATTCGATATAAGGAATCAGCAGCTCTTTTCCTTCCGGAGTTTTCACTACCCATACATCGTTTGCACCTGGTGAAAGAATTTCATTTACTTCTCCAAGGGTCTTGCCCTCATCTGTTGAAACGCTGCAGCCGATGATCTCGTGATAATAAAATTCATTGTCTTCAAGATCGGTCAGCTGGTTCTCTGAAATTTTCAGCATTCCTTCTTTAAAGGTCTCAACCAGATTTACATTATCATAACCTTCAAAGGTCAGCAGATCGAAATTCTTGTGCTTACGGTGGGTTTGTATTGTCAGCTCAACTGGAGCCTGGGCTGAATCTTTAAACAAAAAAAGAACGTTTCCAGGGGCATAGCGCTCATCAGGGAAGTCCGTTCTTGAGATGACACGCACTTCGCCGCGTATGCCATGAGTATTCACAATCTTGCCCACATTAAACCATTCAGTCATTTTACCACCTCTGTCGTATCTCTTTTACCATTCCGTCTTCAAGGACAATAACCGGCTTCTGTTCAGGATGCCAGATGCTTCCTTCGTGCAAGTCAAGATAGGTTTCGGTTTCCATAAGTGTATATTCAGTACCCATGGCCGTTTCTTCAATTGACTTCAACTGGTTGTTAACGGATCTGATAAATTGTCTTCGCTTTGTCAATTCCTGCTGAATTTTTTGTTTAACTGATTCAGAGGATTGCTCAAATTGCTTTTCTAATTTTTTTTGTTGAAAAAGGAGCTGTTCGCTTTCTTTTTCTGCACGATTTATCTTTTCATTCAATGATTGTTTTAAACGGGATTTTGATGAATTGGTCATGATTTCTTTAATGATCACTTTTTGTTTCACCTGCATAAAATGTGCCCCCCTAGAAAAATCCTACTATGGAAAAAGGGAGGACAGCGCCTCCCTTTATTGATCCACTATTTCAACTACGGTTCGCTTCTGCTGATTTGTTGACACGCCAGCAAAAGTGACTGTACGTATAGCTTTCGCAACTCTGCCTTGTTTGCCAATGACTTTCCCCATATCATCCTTATGGACGAAAAGCCGGTACGTGATCGTTTTGTCGGTTTGCGACGTTTCTACACGCACTGACTCCGGGTAATCTACAAGAGGCCGGACAATCGTTTCGATAAGCTCTCTCATGTACTGAGTCTCTTACTTGCCGTGTTTAGCGTTATGGAATTTTTCCATAATGCCTTCGTTTGATAATAGGTTACGTACTGTATCAGATGGCTTAGCACCGTTGTTCATCCATTTAAGAATTAGGTCTTCCTTAAGATCAACAATTGCCGGGTTAGCAACCGGGTTGTACGTTCCAACTGTTTCAATGAAACGTCCATCACGTGGTGAACGAGAATCTGCTACTACGATACGATAGAATGGGTTTTTGTTAGCACCCATACGCTTTAAACGAATTTTTACTGCCATTTTAATTGCACCTCCGAATAGTTTCACACAAGATAGTATAATATCAAGGGTTTGTTTCTTTGTAAAGTGTTTTTTCTTAACACACCAAAATTTTTATTAAATTTCTCTTTATTTCATGAAAGGTAAGTTGAATCCGCCGCGTTTCTTGCCTTTTAGCTGGGCAGTAGTCATCTGTTTCATCATCTTTTTCATTTCTTCAAACTGTTTCAAAAGGCGGTTAACCTCCTGGATGGTTCTGCCGCTTCCTCTTGCAATCCGTTTTCTGCGGCTTGCATTAATTACTTCAGGTTGTTCCTTTTCTTTCATGGTCATGGATTTAATGATGGCTTCGACGTGTCCAAGCTGTTTTTCATCAACCTGAAGATTATCGAGCCCTTTCATTTTGTTTGCGCCAGGGAGCATTTTGATAATTTCATCAAGCGGCCCCATCTGCTTAACCTGACCAAGCTGTTCAAGGAAGTCGTCCAGAGTAAAGGAAGCTGTACGAAGCTTTTGCTCCATTTCCTTGGCTTTTTCCTCATCTACATTCGTCTGCGCTTTCTCAATCAGCGAGAGCATGTCGCCCATTCCAAGTATACGGGAAGCCATTCTTTCAGGATGAAATGCCTCCAGTGCATCCATCTTTTCGCCCATCCCGACAAACTTTATCGGTTTTTCAGTAACGGAACGAATGGATAATGCGGCTCCGCCCCGGGTATCTCCGTCGAGCTTTGTCAGAACTACTCCGGTAATGCCAAGAGCGTCATCGAAGTTTTGTGCCACATTGACAGCATCCTGACCCGTCATAGCATCTACTACGAGGAAGATCTCATCAGGAGAAGACAATTCTTTGATCTGTTTTAATTCATCCATTAATGCCTCATCAACATGCAGACGACCGGCTGTATCGATGATAACATAGTCCTGGTGATCATCTTTGGCCTTTTGTATACCGGCCTTTGCAATTTCAACCGGACTGATTTGATCGCCCATTGAAAAGACCGGGAGACTTAATTGCTTGCCTAACGTCTCAAGCTGTTTAATTGCAGCAGGACGATAGATATCCGCTGCCACAAGCAATGGCTTACGATTATGCTTTTTCCGAAGAAGGCTTGCTAATTTACCGGTGGTGGTCGTTTTACCAGCACCCTGGAGACCTACCATCATAATGACTGTAGGGGGCTTTTTAGCTGTCGCAATCTGACTCTGCTGTCCTCCCATTAATTCGGTAAGCTCTTCTTTAACCACTTTTATGACCTGCTGCCCTGGTGTAAGGCTCTGCATTACTTCTTGACCTACTGCGCGCTCGCTTACTTTTTTCACAAAGCTTTTTACGACTTTAAAGTTAACGTCGGCTTCAAGCAGTGCCAGACGAACCTCACGCATCATTTCTTTTACATCCGCTTCGTTCACTTTCCCTTTTCCGCGGATTTTTTGGATGGAGCCCTGCAGTCGGTCGGCTAATCCTTCAAATGCCATATTATTGCCGCCTCCTATTCCAATTTCTCAAGTGAATCAATAATTGACAGCAGCCGGGAAGAATCCGGTGGATTAGCCTCAGCTGCTTCCCTTAGTTGATCGATCATTTTAGCACGCTTTTGAAATTTTTCAAAAAGCAACAGCTTTGATTCGTACTCTTCAAGCATTGCTTCCGTTCTTCGGATATTATCATAGACAGCTTGTCTGCTGACATCGTATTCATCCGCAATTTCACCCAGAGAATAATCATCGAGGTAATAAAGGGACATGTAACTGCGCTGCTTAGCCGTTAAAAGCATTTGATAAAAATCAAACAAAAAATTAATTCGGGTTGTTTTAGCAAGCATGCCATGACCCCCTTTGTTAAGTGAAAAACCTTTACACATGAAATCATACCGGCTAAGGCTTTATGTGTCAAGTGTTAAGGAGCAGATCAATCTTCATCCGGTACTTCATCAACAAGATCAGCAAAAAGCCCATAAACATATTTCTCAGCATCAAACGGCTGCAGATCATCCATCTTTTCTCCAAGACCAACAAGCTTAACCGGGATTCCAAGCTCCTGTTTGATAGCAAGAACAATGCCGCCTTTTGCCGTTCCATCTAATTTAGTAAGAACAATGCCTGTTACATTAGTAGCTTCTTTAAAAATTTTTGCCTGCGTCATCGCGTTTTGTCCGGTAGTAGCATCCAATGCCAGCAATACTTCATGTGGTGCACCTGGAATTTCGCGTTCAATCACCTTTTTAACCTTTTCCAGTTCTTTCATGAGGTTGACCTTATTTTGCAGACGACCGGCTGTATCACAAATTAAGATATCCGCTTTTCTTGCCTTAGCTGATTGCACCGCATCAAACATGACGGCAGCCGGGTCAGAACCTTCAGCATGCTTAATTACATCAACACCAACACGGTCCCCCCAAACTTCAAGCTGTTCGATTGCACCGGCACGAAAGGTGTCTCCTGCTGCAAGCATAACCTTTTTGTTATCCTGCTTGTAGCTGTGTGCAAGCTTACCGATCGTGGTGGTTTTCCCTACTCCGTTTACCCCGACAAACAAAATAACAGTCAGTCCTTCTTCCTGAAGGGTGATGTCATTATTGAATTTTTCATCTCCCTGATAAATCTCCACTAATTTTTGGGAAATCACACTGCGAATATCCTTTGTATCTTTAATATTCTGCCGCTTAACCTCCATCTTTAATTCCTCAACCAGCTTCATAACCGTATCAAATCCGACATCAGCCTGAAAAAGAATTTCTTCTAATTCCTCAAAAAATTCTTCATCGACTGTCCGGTAATTTGCGATCAGATCATTCATCTTCGTTGTGAAATTATCCCGGGTTTTCGTCAACCCTTCCCGGAATTTATCAGACATTGTGTCCTGCTGCAGAGTAAGTTTATCTTTTAACTTTTTAAAGAAACTCATCTTCCTACTTCCTTTCTATGTTAAGGATTCCACCGGATCCTGCTCTTCAAGCCGAACAGAAACTAATTTGGAAACCCCTGATTCCTGCATGGTAATACCATATAAAACATCTGCACCTTCCATTGTTCCTTTACGGTGCGTGATTACAATAAATTGTGATTGCTGGCTGAAGCGGTGCAGATATTGACTGAAGCGGTGGACATTTGCTTCATCTAGCGCCGCTTCCACTTCATCAAGAATACAAAATGGAACCGGGCGGACTTTTAAAATAGAGAAAAGAAGCGCAATGGCTGTCAAAGCGCGCTCACCGCCTGACATTAAACCAAGATGCTGAAGTTTTTTACCAGGCGGCTGTGCGACAATCTCCACTCCGGAATTTAATAGATCATCCGGGTCGGTCAGCTTCAATTCCGCACGCCCCCCTCCGAATAATTCTTTAAACACATCTGTAAAGTGGGCTTTGACACGGTTAAATGTATTGCCGAATCTGCGTGACATTTCTCCATCCATCTCTTCAATAACCTCTTGAAGATTCTGCTTTGCTTCAAGCAGGTCATTTTGCTGTTCAAGAAGAAATTCATAACGTTCTGAAACTCGCTCGTACTCTTCAATTGCCCCGAGATTGACTCTGCCAAGCTCTTCAATTGCCATTTTGATCAGCTTTACATTTCTGCGGGCATCTTCAGGCGGCTCTTGAAGGTGAAAGGCTTCCTTTGCTGCGTGGAAGCTGAGCTCGTACTCCTCAAGTAAACGCTTTAATCTTGTATCAATCTCGACCTCAAGACGGTTTAATTTAATTTTTTCATCATGCAAACCATCTAAAAGACCTTTATGAAGTCTCGTCAGCTCACGGATAATTTGAGTCAGCTGCTCACTTTCCTGCAAAACAGCCAAACGGATCTCCTTCAATTTTTCAATCGAATTCAAAGCTTCAGATCTGTCCTGCTGCTTATGGCTGATTGTTTTCTTCAGCACTTCCGTTTGATCTTCGCCGCTGATTTTTTCTTTCGCTATCCACTCAATATCTTCAGCTAAAGAGTTTTTCCGCTCAATCAGCTGCTTTTGCGTAATGGAAAGACTTTCTTTTTCACGGCCAAGCTGCTGCTGTTGTTCCTTTGCAACAGCCAGGCTGGATTTTGAAGCAGAGAGCTTTGTTAACAGCTCATCCTTGGAGCTTCTTTGAACGTCTTTTTTCTCCGTTAAGATTTTCATAGAGTCATTCAGCTTTCCAATAAGCTCATCCATGCTGTTTAAACGAACTGTAAGCTGGTTTTTCTTTTCATTAATCTCTTTTGAAAAGTCTTCAAATTCGCCCATTTCAAGATCATACATCGACAGCTGATCATCTGTTCGTTTTAGCGAAAGCTCTGTTTCACGCAGCAGAGATTTAATCTCCGATTCTTTAATTCTGAGAGCCTCACCCTTCGAACGCATTTCATCAAGCTGCACTTCCGTATTAGTAATCAGAAGCTTCATTTCTTTTATTTTTTTCTCAAGTAACAAAGCTGTTTCTTCCATTTTCGGAATTTGATCAGTCAGCTGATCGAGTTCATTTTTCCGAGATAAAAGAGACGCTCCTTTTTTCGTCTGCGCTCCCCCTGTCATTGAACCTCCGGGATTAACGATATCGCCATCCACTGTAACAAAACGGAAACGGTGCTGCAGCCTCGCAGCTAAGTCATTAGCTCCTTTTAAATCCTTTACAATTAAAACATTTCCGAGCAGATTTTGAATAATCATTGCGTAGCGGGTGTCAAACTCTGTTAAGGATGAAGCCACCCCGATAAAAGAGTCATGGTGCTCTGCTGCTTCAAGCTGATGCTGCTGAAGGGATTTAGGTTTAATGACTGACATCGGCAAAAATGTCGCCCGTCCAAACCGGTTCTGTTTTAAATAGCTGATTGCCTGACGGGCGTCCTTTTCAGTCGCTGTCACAACGCTCTGCATCGATCCCCCTAAAGCTGTTTCGATTGCCGTTTCATATTTTTTATCTACTGATAAGAGCTCTGCAACCGCTCCTTCAATGCCCTTAAGCTTTGAAGTCCTGGCCTTTAAGATTTCTTTAACTCCCTGGAAAAAGCCTGAAAAATCATCTTCCATCGTTTCAAGCATGTTTTTTCGGGATTTTGACTCACTTAGGTATTGATAGGCTTTATAAAGCTTTTTCTCCAGCTGCTCGAACTCATCTGAAAGCTGTTTTTTGCTGTTTTGAATTTCCGTGTAACGGCCGGCAGCTTCTTTAATTTCTGCAGTTGTTTTTTCAAGGTCAGCTGAAAGGAACTCCTGCTTATTCAATCGCTCAGTCCGCTCATTGATATAATGAGCGTTTTGGCCCTGAAGCCTGCTTGCCCGTTTAATATGCTGTTCTAATTGCTGATCAGCATAGCTCAGTTCATTTTTAATCGTAGTCTTTTCATTAACAGCATCAAAATAATCATTTTTTACTTGTTCCAGCTGCTCTTCAATATCAATTTCAAGACTATCAACTTCTTTTTGATAATTCCTGACTTCTGCCTGAAGACCCTTTACTTTATCAGCATTTTTATTTATTAAAAATAGATTATTATGGATTAATTGCTCGGTCGCTGTGATTTGCCTTACCAGATCCTCAAGCGTTTTTTTCATTTGCTCTTCGTTTTGACTGGCATTTTTCTTGCGTTCCAGCAGAACCTGCCGCCGGCCTTCGAGCTGCTCAGCTTCTTTAGTTGCTGAAAGCAGATCAGCCTGCAGTTTTTCAAGCTCCCGGTCAAAGCGGTCAAGCTGTTCTTTTTTTGCAGCAAGGTCCTGTTCGTTCTTTTTAATATCTGCTGATTTTTTTTCTTCCTGTGCCGTTAGGTTTTCATAATTTTCATTACTTGTTAAAAGCTGCTGATTCATTTGCTCAACATCATGAACTAAAAGTGCAGCTTCTGTTTTCTTAAGCTCATCCATTTTTTCCAGGTATTCTTTTGCAAGAGAAGCCTGGATTTTTAATGGTTCAACCTGGCCTTCGAGTTCATGTAGTATATCTTGAACTCTGTATAAATTTTCCTGCGTCTCAACTAGCCGCATATCTGCTTTTTTACGGCGGCTTTTATATTTTAAAACTCCGGCTGCCTCTTCAAGAATTACCCGTCTCTCTTCAGGCTTGCTATTCAGGATCTGTTCAACCCTTCCCTGCCCGATAATGGAAAAGGCTTCTTTTCCAAGTCCGGAATCAATAAATAAATCAACGATGTCCTTTAATCGACATGGTTGATTATTTAACAAATATTCACTGTCCCCTGATCGGTAAACCCTTCTTGTGACGCTTACTTCTACATAATCAAGAGGCAACGCCTGGTCCTCGTTATCAAGAATCAGCGTCACCTCAGCAAGATTTACCGGTTTTCTGGAATCGCTTCCGGCAAAAATAATATCCTCCATTTTACCACCGCGCAGTGATTTTGCTGACTGCTCGCCTAATACCCAGCGAATAGCATCGGTTATATTGCTTTTCCCGCTTCCATTAGGACCGACTACGGCTGTTACACCCGGAACAAAATCAATGCCAATTTTCTCTGCAAAGGATTTAAACCCCAGTATTTCAACTCTTTTTAAAAACATTATAAATTCACCTGCTGCTCATCTGGCTTTTTTTTCAAGAATTCAAGTGCTTTTTGGGCTGCATGCTGTTCTGCTTCTTTTTTCGAACGGCCGGCACCAGTCCCAAGCTCCTCTCCTCCAAGCAGAACCCTGGAGATAAACTCACGGTTATGAGCCGGACCTTTTTCTTTTAAAATCTCATAGCTGAGAACACCTGAGTGATGGCGTTGAATAAATTCCTGCAGCTGACTTTTAAAATCCATCACATGCGAAAAAGCACCAGTATTTACTTTAGGAAATACTACTTTCTCTAAAATAGCCCTCACCGGCTCTATGCCCTGATCGAGATACAAAGCACCGATAAATGCTTCAAAAACATCAGCAAGCAAAGCCGGTCTCATTCGCCCGCCTGTTTGCTCCTCGCCTTTTCCAAGCAGAATAAGATCGCCAAATTTAAGCTCATTCGCAAAAATAACGAGAGAAGGCTCACAAACAATAGCTGCTCTGAGTTTTGTCATTTCCCCTTCGCTCATAGCAGGAAACCGCTCAAACAAATAGTGTGAAACCGTCAGCTCTAAGACGGCGTCTCCTAAAAATTCAAGGCGCTCATTATCTTCGTAAGGCTTTCTTCGATGCTCATTCACATAGGATGAATGTGTAAATGCTTTCATTAAAAGTTTAAAGTCATTGAATTCAATGTCATGCTGCTGCTGAAATAAAGCAAACCGTTCTTCCAGTTTTTTTGATGCTGCTTGATCTTTTCTAAGTTTACCCATGTGACTTCACCTTGCCATTTCTGTTCTCGTAATTTCCTAGCTGTTAGATAAAACAAAACTTGACATGAAAGCATGCCAAGTTTTGCTCAGGCAATAAGACCACAATCATCTTGGCCGGATGATAACGCTATAGTTACATTTTTTCCTGTATGTAATTAACTGCATCACCAACTGTACCAATTTTCTCTGCATCTTCGTCTGAGATTACCATATCAAATTCATCTTCAAGCTCCATTACTAATTCTACTACATCAAGTGAATCAGCACCAAGATCTTCTTTAAATGAAGCTTCAAGCTTAACTTCAGATTCATCAACGCCTAAGCGGTCAACGATAATTTTTGTTACACGATCCATAACTTCTGCCACGTTCTTTCACCTCCCTTCAATTATTATAGTAGAAATCGGGACTGAAATAAACTCCCGCCTTCTAAAAATTACATAACCATTCCTCCATCAACATGCAGGGTCTGACCTGTCATATAAGAAGCATCATCACTGCTGAGAAATACGACTACTTTTGCAATGTCATCAGGCTGGCCAAAACGTGCAAGAGGAATTTGTTTTTTCATTTCTGTCTGAATATCATCTGTCAGTTTATCTGTCATATCCGTTTCGATAAATCCCGGTGCAACAGCATTGACCGTAATGCCTCTTGAGGATAATTCTTTTGCTGCTGTTTTAGTAAGCCCGATCACACCCGCTTTTGAAGCGACATAATTCGCCTGGCCCGGATTTCCCATAACACCGACAATAGAAGAAATATTAATAATACGGCCGCTTCTTTGTTTCATCATGCTTCTGCTTACCGCTTTAGTTGTAAGAAATACGCCTTTAAGGTTGATGTCCATGACATCATCCCACTCTTCTTCCTTCATTCTCATAAGAAGATTGTCTCTGGTAACGCCTGCATTATTGATTAATATATCAATTTTGCCAAAATGGCCCAGCGTTTCCTTGATCATGTTTTGCACCTGATCTGCATCACCTACATTTGCCTGAATAACAAATGCTTTTCTTCCTAAATTCTCTACTTCCTGAGCCGTTTGCTCAGCCTTTTCTTTGCTTCCGCTATAATTAACGGCTACATCCGCTCCATTTTTCGCCAGTTCTAACGCTATTTCTCTGCCGATTCCTCTTGATGCTCCTGTAACAAGAGCCACTTTTCCTTCTAATCTCATTTTTACTGCTCCCCTCTCAGTGCCTCTATTGCCGCCAGAAGTGATGCTTCGTCAAAAACAGGCAGCGTAACTGCTTGTCTGTTAACTTTTTTCACTAAACCGGAAAGTACCTTTCCAGGACCAACTTCTATAAATGTATCTACTCCTAAATCGAGCAGCTGTGAAATTGTATCTTCCCAAAGAACAGGTGAATAAAGCTGTGCCACTAACAACTTTTGTATTCTATGTGAATCGAAGACTGCATCAGCAGTGACGTTTGCTATTACCGGAATCGAAGCGTCTTTAATCGTGATGGATGAAATTACATCTTTAAACTTTTCGGCTGCAGGTTTCATCAGGCTTGAATGAAAAGGACCACTGACATTTAATGGCAGACAGCGTTTTGCTCCTTCTTCCTTCGCAGCTAAAGAAGCTTTTTCTACTCCTTCTGCAGAACCGGAAATGACAATTTGACCAGGGCAGTTTAAATTCGCAAGCTGTACAGGATAGCCCTGATCTGTTATTTCATCAGTAATTTGTTTCAGCTTGTTCCGTTCCATGCCAAGAACTGCCGCCATTTTCCCTTGTCCGTCAGGTACAGCCTCTTCCATAAGCTCTCCTCTTTTACGAACGGTCTTAATAGCATCTTCAAAGCTGATGGAGCCGGCTGCCACTAGTGCTGAGTATTCTCCAAGACTATGGCCTGCCACATAATCAGCGTGCACCCCTTTTTCAAGAAGAATGGAGAGGATGGCAGTACTTGAGGTTAAAAGTGCCGGTTGAGCATTAACGGTTTTTGTTAACGTTTCCTGAGGCCCGTCGAACATGAGACCAGACAGGTTTTCCCCGAGCGCAGCATCAGCAGTCTGAAAAATTGTTTTAGCTGTTTCAAATTTTTCAGCCAGCTCCATGCCCATTCCTACTGACTGTGAGCCTTGGCCCGGAAATAAAAATGCGATTTTCGCCATAGTAAAGACTCCTTTATTTTTTATCGTTTAGTACGGTTGATATTAATTCCGCAACATCTTGTTCTGCCATACTATTCGCCTGTTTAATAGCATTATAGATTGCATTGGCATTAGACGAGCCATGCGCTTTTATAACTGGAGCGTTCAGGCCAAACAAAGCAGCTCCTCCGTACTCTGTGTAATCCATCTGGTTTTTTAATGCGCGCAAATCATTTTTCACAAGCCCCGCCGCTACCTTTGATTTTAAAGATGAGGTAAAGGTCTGCTTGAGCATACTAAATAGTGCTTGAGCGGTTCCTTCGATGGATTTTAAAACCATGTTTCCGGTAAAGCCATCAGTTATAACGACATCAGCTGCACCTTCAAGAAGATCGCGGGCTTCGACATTTCCAATAAAATTAAAATCGGCTGACTTTAACAGTAAAAAGGCAGCTTTTGATAATTCATTGCCTTTGCCTTCTTCAGTTCCGATATTTAATAGTCCTACTGACGGCCGATTAATCCCCCGCACTTTTTCTGCGTAGATATTTCCCATCAGTGCATACTGCAGCAAGTGCTCAGGCTTCGCATCAGCATTTGCCCCCAGGTCAAGCATGACAAATCCTTTGCCGTCTGTTGTTGGGAGTGTTGGTGCAAGAGCAGGTCTTTCAATGCCTTTAATCCGCCCCACAACGAACAGACCAGCTGCCATTAGAGCCCCTGTATTTCCCGCAGAAACACAGGCGCTTGAAACGCCGTCTTTAACTGATTGAGCCATTAGGACCATTGATGCATCCTTCTTTCTTCTGACGGCTCTTACAGGCTCATCTGTGCTTAAAATAGTTTCTTCTGTATGTATAATCTCGATATTATGGTCATCGGTTAAATGTTCTTTGATTTTTTGCTGATCACCAAATAACTGAATGGTTACTGAAGGAAGTTCCTTAACTGCCTTCATCGCTCCCAGTACAACCTCCTTCGGTGCATGGTCACCGCCCATTGCATCTACAGCTATCTTCATATATTCTCCTCCTTTAATTGCTCAGTAGACCGGTACATATCAAAGGAACCTTTAAATACTAGCGCCTGGTCCACATACGAATTCACTTCAACAGTCGTTCTATAATCGTCCCGATTACTGACCTTCGCCTTGGCGATCACCCGCTCCCCTAATTGTACAGGCTTGCTGAAAGTGATAGAAGCGCTTGCTGTCAGAGCAAGCTCATCATTAATAACAGCAACCGCAAGGGAATTCGCCTGAGCAAATAAATGATGTCCGCGCATGATCCGGTTTCGCTGGAATACATGCTCCTGTTTAACATCAAATATGGAAATGGCGCTATTATCAAGCTCAATATCTATGATTTCACCAATTACTTCATCAATAGGCAGTGAGCGGACTTCATCCTCAAATGTTTGTTCCGCTACACTTTTAATACGCTCCCTTAGTTCAGGTATTGAAAGCTCCATACGATCAAGCCGGATTGTTTGTACACTAACATTAAATCTTTTTGCCAGATCATCGTCTGTCACAAAAGGATTATCCTCAATCGTTTTCTGCAATGCCGTCTGCCGGTCTTTTTTACTAAGTTTCATCTTTTCACCGCCCGCTACTAGCACTAGGTACTAATAGGAGTATATAAATAAAATAGACAGAATGCAACTGCATTCTGTCTAATCAAGTTTACTTCCGCTAAGGATGCCTTCATCAATAAGGATCTGCTTCAATGGTTCAAAGCGTTTCTCGCTCCAAAAAGCGCTGCTTTCGACCAATTGATGAGCATCATCACGTGCAATTTCGAGTGCCCGGTAGTCGTGTACCATATCCGCAACCTTGAACTCAGGAAGACCGCTTTGCTTTCTTCCAAAGAAATCACCTGGACCTCGAAGCTCAAGATCTTTTTCGCTAAGCACAAAGCCGTCATTCGTTTCAGTCATAATCTTCATTCGTTCTTTGCCCACTTCATTTTTAGGATCAGCAAGCAGAATACAGTAGGACTGATCACTGCCGCGGCCAACCCTGCCTCTTAATTGATGGAGCTGTGATAAGCCGAACCGCTCAGCATCATAAATAACCATCAAAGACGCATTTGGTACGTTCACACCAACCTCTACTACAGTGGTAGAAACGAGAATATGAAACTGATTTTCACTAAAGGCCTTCATCACCCGCTCTTTTTCCTCGCCCGGCAGACGGCCGTGCATCAGCCCGACATGAAACCGTCCGTAGAAATATTGCTCAAGCTGGGTGTGTACATCTATGGCATTTTGCACATCTAGCTTCTCAGATTCTTCAATGAGCGGGCAAATCACGTAGACCTGGCGTCCCTTTGATAATTCTTTTTCCATGAAAACAAGAATGCGCTCAAGCATATTTTCTTTTGCCCAATACGTTTCTATCGGTTTTCTGCCGGCAGGCATCTCATCGATAATGGAAACATCCATTTCGCCAAAAACCGTAATAGCAAGCGTTCTTGGAATGGGGGTTGCAGTCATAAAAAGAACATCCGGGCTTTCCCCTTTTTCCCGCAAAACTCTTCGCTGATTTACACCAAATCGATGCTGTTCATCTGTTATGACCAGCCCCAAATTTTTAAAATTCACTTCATCCTGAATCAGGGCATGCGTTCCGATAAGAATGTCAATTTCACCCTCTGCGAGCTTTTCGAGCAGAAGGGAACGTCTTTTTCCTTTTACTGAGCTTGTTAACAGCGCAACGTTTACCCCAACCGGCTGAAATAATTCATTTAATGATTCAGCATGCTGTTCAGCCAGTATTTCAGTCGGTACCATTAACGCCCCCTGATAGCCATCTGAAATAGCGCCGAGCATCGAGATAGCAGCAACGACCGTTTTCCCGGAGCCCACATCTCCCTGCAGCAGCCGATTCATGCGGTGAGGAGATTTCATATCCCCTAATATTTCCTGCAGAACCCTACTTTGAGCATTAGTAAGAGGGAAAGGCAGTCTTTTTATAAAAGCGGTTAGATCATCAGCGTTATAGGATATGGCAATCCCTTTAGACTGTTCGCGCTCAACTTTTCGTAACGCCTGCATTTTCAGTTGGAAAAGAAAAAATTCCTCGTATACGAATCGTCTTCTTGCCTGCTTCATATGATCAGTACCCGTAGGAAAATGCATTCCCGACAGTGCTTCCTGTTTGCCAATCAGCTTATATTTACTGAGGAGCTCATGTGGAATCGGATCCTCAATTAAAGCTCCGTACCGGTCATAAGCTTGCTTTATCAATTTTTTTAACGTCCTGCTCGTCATGGACCCCTTTAAAGGGTAAACGGGGGAAAACTCCTCCTCGCTTTGCTGAGGTCCAAGCCTGTAGGTTTGGGCTGTGATGATTTGCCGGTGACGGTCCCATTTCCCTGTCACAGTAATAATGTCATTTAACGACAGCTTCTTCTTAAGATACGCCTGATTAAAGAACGTAACTTTTATGCTGTGAGGACCTGCTAGAAGTCTGACGGTCAGTCTGGATTTGTTTTTTCCAAAAAACTGCAGGGCAGGCTCGCTATGAACCTTTCCTTCTACCGTTACCCTCTCTTCATGGGCAGCCTCAGCTAAATCCTTCATTCGATAATCATCATAACGGTAAGGAAGATAATTAAGTAAGTCACCAGCTGTCCATATTCCCATATCATTTAACTGTTGTGCTGTTTCCTCTCCTACTCCTTTTAACGCACTTACAGCTTCATTTAAATTTTCTTTATTCTTTTTTATCAAGTGCGAATCCAAAGATCTTCGCCTCCAGCTCTCGTCCGGTAGGAGTAGCTGCCAGACCGCCTTGAGCCGTTTCTCTTAGTGCAACAGGCATTGTCTGCCCAATTTTATACATGGCATCAATGACTTCATCGCAAGGGATTCTTGAGGTAATACCAGCTAACGCCATATCAGCTGCCACCATCGCATTTGCAGCACCCATGGCATTTCGTTTTACACAAGGAACTTCAACAAGTCCCGCTACAGGATCACAGACAAGACCAAGCATATTTTTCAATGTAATCGCCATCGCTTCAGCACACTGTGATGGAGTTCCGCCAGCCATTTCAACAATGGCCGCAGCAGCCATTCCGGAGGCGGATCCCACCTCTGCCTGACAGCCTCCTGCTGCTCCTGAAATGGAAGCATTATTCGCAACAACAAAACCAAATGCGCCTGAAGTAAATAAGAAACTGATTTTTTCATCCCGTGTCGGATTCAGTTTCTCCTGTACCGCAAAAAGGGTTCCCGGAACCACGCCTGCCGAGCCTGCTGTTGGAGTCGCGCAAATGGTCCCCATAGCTGCATTGACTTCATTTGTCGCTACTGCTTTACTTACAGCATCAAGCAGTAAATTCCCGCTTAGCGAACGACCTGATGCAATATAGTTTTGAAGTAAAACTGCGTCCCCGCCGGTCAAACCGGAATGAGATTTAACTCCTTTCAGTCCTTTTTCCACGGCTTCTTCCATTACTTTCAGATTACGTTCCATCTGAGCGAGTACCTCTTCACGCGACCGGTTTGTTACGTGCATTTCCTGTTCGATCATCACCTGTGAAATCTTTTTTCCGCTAGACTCTGCGAGCTCTACTAATTCTGCTACATTACGAAACATGATTATCCCACCTCTTATGAGTAAATGTAAGCGCTATCATACACTCACATTTTAACTTGTTAATCATTTATTCTTGTTACCTGGGTTACTTCAGGGAGTTTTTTGAGAGCTTCAATGACACTTTCATCAATATTTTGATCAACCTCAATGGTCATTAATGCCACCTCGCCAACTTCCTTTCTGGAAACGTCCATATGGCCTATGTTAATCTGATGGCTTGCAAGCAAATTGGAAACAGCTGCAATAGCGCCGAAACGATCGTCGTGAACGACAAGAATCGCTGGATGATGACCTGATAGTTTAAGTTCAAAGCCATTGAGTTCTATGATTTCTATTTTACCTCCGCCAATCGATATTCCAACAAGCTCAAGCTCGCCTTCATCGTCTCCAAGCATAATTCTTGCTGTATTCGGATGATCTGTTACAGCTTCCTCTTCTCTGATTTTTACACGGATTTTGTTTTTCTTAGCATAATCAAAAGCATTTATAATTCTTTCATCGTCTGTTTCAAAATTCATGATACCGCCGATCATCGCCACATCTGTACCGTGCCCTTTATAGGTTTTAGCAAAAGATCCATAAAAAGAGATCGTAGCCCATTTTGGCTCTCTGCCAAATAACTCCCTTGCCATCTTGCCAATCCGCGCAGCGCCGGCGGTATGAGAGGAAGATGGTCCGATCATGACAGGACCAATAATATCAAAGACGCTTTTATATTTCACCGTTTCTCCCACCTTCTTAAGAACTAGGCACTTCATTACTCTGAATAGAATACAGAAAATAGAAGGGCCTGCACCCTTCTATTTTCTCCAAAATCCTATTCTATTGCAAAAATATAAGAATAAAGCGGTTGTTTGCCATTGTGCACTTCTACTTCAATATCAGAGAATTCGGCTTCTATGAACTCTCTAATCTCGCTAACTTCTGCTTCAGGTGCATCTTCCCCAAACAAAATTGTAAGAATCTCCGCTTCATCATCCAGCATTTCACTTAACAGTTTTTTAGCAGCATGCAGACGGTTTTTATCACTGACAACTATTTTACCCTCTGAAATGCCCATATGGTCATCTTTTTCAATTGTGATGCCATCTATTGAAGTATCTCTGACTGCAAAAGTGATCTGGCCGGTTTTTACATGCTCTAAAGCATTCTTCATGCCATCAAAATTGTCTGCAAGATCAGTGGTCGGGTTAAAAGCCAGTATTGCTGACATTCCCTGGGGAACAGTTTTTGAAGGAACAACAATCGCTTCGAGATCCACAACTTCAGCGGCCTGCTCAGCAGCCATGATAATATTTTTATTGTTTGGCAAAATAATCACTTTTTCAGCGTTCGCTTCTTCTATTGCTTTTACAATGTCCTCCGTGCTCGGGTTCATCGTCTGGCCGCCTTCAATCACATTGGTGGCTCCTATGCTTTTGAAAAGCTCAGCAATGCCATCGCCCATTGAAACTGTAATAATAGCGTACGGCTTCTTTTCTGCCGGTGTCTGTACCTTATCAGGCACCCTATGTTCTGAGCCTACAATTTCAGTGTGCTGCTCACGCATATTTTCAATTTTAATTTTAATTAAGCTTCCATAACGCTGGCCATGCGCTAAAGCATCGCCCGGTTGTTCAGTATGAATGTGGACTTTAGCCACTTCCTCATCAGATATAACAAGCAAAGAATCTCCTAATTCACTTAATTCATTTCGAAAGCGGGTTTCATCATAGGGGGACTCGTCGGTTTTTTCCCGCTCAAATTTCACCATGAATTCCGTGCAATAGCCAAACTCAATATCTGCTGTGTTCATAAAACCCTGTACACCGATATGATGCTCTGCGTTTACCATTTCGTCCATTGATAAAGAGACTGGAGAATCTTCTATTTTTTCTCCTTTGAGTTCAGCTAAAAAGCCTTCATAAACATGTACAAGACCCTGCCCGCCGCTATCAACAACGCCAACCTCTTTTAGTACAGGAAGCAGATCAGGTGTGCGTTTTAAAGAAGCCTTAGCTTCAGTAACAATTTTTTCCATCAACATTACAAAATCCTCCTCGGATTTTGCAAGCTCGAGTGCTTTCTTAGCCGCATCCTTTGCAACAGTTAAAATTGTTCCTTCCACCGGTTTCATTACCGCTTTATAAGCAGAGCTGACCCCATCATCAAGAGCCTGTGCAAAATCTGATGTGGTAAGGACACTTTTATTTTCGATCGCTTTTCCAAATCCCCTGAAAAGCTGAGAAAGGATTACGCCTGAATTTCCGCGCGCTCCCATCAAAAGGCCCTTCGATAAAGCCGATGCTACCTTTCCAATATGCTCTGAATTATACGCTTTCACTTCTTTGGATCCAGAAGTCATAGACAGATTCATATTGGTTCCTGTATCTCCATCCGGCACAGGAAAAACATTTAAAGCATCAACTGTATCCGCATTATTGGACAAATTGATTGCCCCCTGAATTACCATGTCGGCAAATTTCCTGCCATCCAATTCTTTAATAACCACAAATCTTTCCTCCTCATCAAGGGTTCGTAACACGAACTCCCTGGACATATATATTGACGGACTCTACTGATAGCCCGACAGTTTTGTCTAATGTATATTTAACGGTAGATTGTACATTATGAGCTACTTCGGAAATCTTCGTGCCATAGCTGACTACAATGTACATATCAATATAAACCTTATCGTTTTCCTGCCGAACGATCACACCACGTGTGAAATTCTCACGACGCAAGATATCGGTTAATCCGTCTCGTATTTGATGCTTGGACGCCATTCCGACAATCCCAAAACATTCAATCGCTGCTCCACCGGCAACCATTGCAATAACTTCGTTTGAGATATCAATTTGTCCAAACTTGGTTGTTAATTCAATAGACATACCTTGCTCCCCCTTTAGATACTGTCTTGGCTAAAGACATTTTACTATACAATGCCTTGTTTTGAAAGCTAAACCGGCAAACATAGGCTTTAGCCTGCTTTTCTCTGTTCTTTGTTGTCAAAACACCGTGATCAGATTTCTTTTTTAAACTCCTGCTGAACCGTTGTTCAACTGGGGATTCCTGTTTGCAGAAGGCAAATCATGTACCTTCTTTTATTTCTTCAGCTGTTCCAGGCCTTTAAAAGGTTTTTCTATGTAAAGCAAAATAACTTGATAGCGGGCGTAATTTTTATTGCATATTGGATTTAGGTGTGATAAATTAGTTAAGGTGTGATTGACTAAGTGAAAGATTGAAACAGATTGTTTTCAGCTTCATTTGTGAGGAGGGGAATTAAATGGCGAAACAGTGTGTTGTTACTGGTCGTAAGACTCGTTCAGGCAACGCTCGCTCCCACGCTATGAACGCTAACAAGCGTACATGGGGCGCTAACCTTCAAAAAGTTCGTATTCTTGTTGACGGTAAGCCTAAACGCGTATGGGTTTCTGCACGAGCATTGAAATCTGGTAAAGTTGAACGCGTATAATAATGAATTTAACATAATAAGAAGGGGAGCTGAATAATCAGCTCCCCTTCTTATTTTATTTTATGCCTGTTTTTTGAATGCACCCAGCATTGCCTTTACAATCCCGCCAAGCACCCTGGGGAGTTTTATGGTATAAAATCGCAAGTGGATCGCCTCCATTCCGACTAAGGATCATTCCTTGTCCTTACTTCTTACCATCATAATTATGCCGAAGCGAAATGAAATAGACGCAAATGGTTCAATAATTTCATTGCTGATTGTTAAGGTTGTGCCGATTTTTAAGTAGTGATCAGTAAGAGGATACTTTACTCCTTTTAGCGTAAGTCCCTCTACAACAGGCGTAAAAGGAAGAACTGAGAGGTAAGTGTAGAAGGGATCATCAGCTATTTCCCATTCACCTGCTTTTAGAATCCGGAGAAGGTTTTGCTCATCCTGCAATTCCACCTCATAAGGGTGGTTTCCTGTTTCTTCGGATGTAAGGAGCTGAATGTTTCCCAGAAAATGATCCAGTCTTCCGCCAGTCGCGCCAACTAGACGTATAGGCTCACGTTGTTTAAGCGCCCAAAAAAGCGCCAGCTCTAAATCAGTCTCATTTTTTTCAGCCTTCACCTTCTCAATATATTGAGCTTTTTCAGAAATAAGCTCAAATTCTTTTTCACTAACGGAATCGAAATCACCAAATGCACGGTCTAAAGTGAGCTCTGCCTTAATGATGGACAAGGCGCCATTATCCACTCCTATCCATGTTGCCTTTTCAGTTTGCTGCAGAGATTTTAACCATTCAGTTCTTACAGGAGCTCCGCCTACGATGTATATCATTTTTCTTCCCCCTTTACGTTTAAGTTTACATAAATTTTATTATGTAAACAAAATCCTCACCTGTTAACCAAGTGAGGATTTTGTTTTTTATTCAGCTTTTGAACGAAGCATCTTAATGGCAGCTTTTCGATCCTGCTTTCCAAATACAGCAGATCCCGCAACCGCTACATCTGTACCCGCCTGTACGCATTGAGCAATTGTTTCTTCATTAACGCCTCCATCTACTTCAATCAGATAAGAATAGCGATTTTCTTCTTTTAAAGAATGCAGTTTTTCTATTTTTTCTATCGCAGAAGAAATAAACGTTTGACCGCCAAATCCCGGATTTACAGTCATAACCAGAACAAGATCTGCATCCTCTAAAACATGTCTGATGGCTTCAACCGGTGTATGCGGGTTAATGACAACACCCGCTTTTACGCCGCAGCTTTTAATCAGCTGAATTACTCTGTGCAAATGTTTAGTCGCTTCCACATGCACTGAAATGTAATCTGCACCTGCATTGGCGAATTGTTCGATATAACGTTCTGGAGCTTCAATCATCAGATGCACATCAAGCACTAATGAAGTAATAGGACGAACGGCATCCACCACCAGTGAACCCATTGTAATGTTAGGAACAAATTGACCATCCATTACATCAATATGAATCCAATCTGCACCTGCTTTTTCTACATCTCTGATTTCATCGCCCAGCTTTGAAAAATCTGCTGATAATATTGATGGAGCAATCTTTACCATACTAATACCTCGGCTTCCTTGTTTTAATTTCATCGTAAAACTGCTGATAGTGGTGGTAGCGGTAGGCTGGAATTTCATTTTCCTCCACTGCCTTTTTAACCGCACATTTCGGTTCATTAATGTGAAGGCAGCCCCTGAATTTGCAGCGCTCTCCGTAATCAGCTATTTCCGGGAAGCAACCCGGCAGTTCCTCCAGTTCAAGCTCAGAAAACTCCAATGCGCTAAAACCCGGGGTGTCTGCTACAAGGCCTGACCCGATAGACCATAGCTCTACATGGCGAGTGGTGTGTTTACCCCTTCCAAGAGATGAGGAAATTTGGTCTGTCTTCAGCTCTAAGTCAGGACGCAGGGCATTTAGAATGGATGATTTCCCTACGCCTGATTGTCCGGCAAAGACAGATATTTTCCCTTCTAAATAAGGAAGTAATGATGTTAATCCATCCTCCCACTTTGCCGATGACCGAATTACAGTATAGCCAATTCCCTCATATTGAACGGCAAATTTTTCAATTTTTTCCGTTTCCTCCTGAGATAAAAGGTCCATTTTAGAAATACAGATTACCGGTGAAATGTGATGGCTTTCAACCAGCACCAGGAACCGGTCTAACAGTGAAGTGCTAAATGCCGGTTCAATTGCTGAAAAAACTAAAACAGCCTGATCAACATTCGCTACCGGAGGACGCATCAGCTCATTTTTTCTTTCCTTTATCTCTGTTACATAGCCTTCCAGGTCGTTTTCTGCTTGGTAGACCACGTAATCACCTACAAGAGGAGTAATTTTTTGTTTTCTAAATATCCCCCTTCCCCTGCATTGAATGATTTGGTCATGATCTTTCACATAATAAAAGCCGCTTAAGGCTTTCATAATTTTACCTTCAGGCATTCGATCGCTCCTTGTACGATTTATTATTGATTTTCATCGTAGGGTATTTCCTGTTCAATAATTGTTTCTTCGTCTCTTTCTACGCGGTAGGATCCCGTTTCTCCCGGTGCAATGACCAGACGGATGCTCCGCTCTACATTTTCTGTAATTGTAAATTCTTCAACTGGCTCGTCCATATTTCTGTCGCGGTCATTAATAAATATCCTGATTGTCTGCGGAACAGGCTCACCAGGCACCTCCGGCGGATCGCCATCTTCAGGCGGTTCAGTTTCATCCGGCGGTTCTGATTCATCCGGCGGATCTGTTTCCTCTTCCGGTTCCTCCTCAGGTGCCTGGTACTCGATCGTTAATGGAACAATAACATTATTGACTGGCAAAGGAGCCTCGCCAAGAGAAACCACAACGTTTACTGAGCTGCCTACAGGCAATACACTGCCGGCGGATGGATTTTGCGAAAGCACATAGCCTTCAGGCTGTTGGGACGAATATTCCTCTCTTGTAACATTCACAACTAACCCTGTTCTGTTTTCAAAGCTTTCTATTTCATCCTCGCTTTGTCCAATCAGGTCTTCCACTTCTACCGTCTCTTCTCCCTGGCTTATAACCAGTCTCAGAACTGTTTCACTCGGAATAACCTCTTCCCCTGCATTTGGCGACTGTTCAAGGATGGTTCCCTCGGGTTCTGCATCATATCTCTCTTCAATACTCACATCTTCAAAAAGATCATTGATTGCATTCTGTACATCCTCATAAGCCTCTCCGACGTAGTCTTCTAATTCTATTGGTTCTTTACCGCTGCTGACCACAACATTAATACGATCTCCCTCAAGAACAGTTCTTGTTGCCTTTGGCGAGGTTCTTAAGATCAGCCCTTCTTCAATTTCTTCATCATATTCAGTTTCGATCTCACCAAGCTCCAGTCCGTTTTCTTCTAATATTACCTCTCCATTTTCTATCGTCTCACCCACAATGTCCGGAACCTGTACGCTTGATGGGCCAAACATTCCAAGGGCTGCCATCGTAGCAGCGCCGCCGATAAGAAACAGAAGCACGAGGGCAAGAATCCACGGCCATTTTTTTCTTTTCTTCTTTTTATCTTTAATTTCTTCATGCGGCTTAACCGGAGGTTCAATTTTCGTCTTCCCCAGATCCTTATCCTTATGAACCTTCGTTTCCTCCACTTGTGAGAAGTTCCGTTCATTACGGATAATCGGTATGGCTCTTGTAGCATCGTTATCCGGTTCTACTGAAAATTTAGGTTCATTGAATCTGGCTTCATTTAAAACTGTACTCAAATCCTCGTGCATCTCGTCAACTGTTTCATAACGGTAGAAAGCATCTTTTGTCGTAGCTTTTAGTATTACATTCTCTACGCTTTGCGGCAGATTTGGACTCCATTTTGAAGGTGGAGGAATGTCAGATTGAAGATGTTTAAGCGCGATTGATACAGCAGATTCCCCCTCAAATGGTAAACGGCCGGTAATCAGCTCGAACATAACAATCCCAAGAGAATAAATATCTGATTTTTTTGTGGCGATTCCACCTCGTGCCTGCTCAGGAGAGAGATAATGAACCGTTCCCATAACAGAATTCGTCTGGGTAATGGACGTAGCACTTAGCGCCATTGCGATTCCAAAATCGGTGATTTTTATATCTCCATTTTGGTCAACAAGAATATTCTGAGGCTTAATATCCCGATGAATAATGCCATTGTCATGAGCATGTGAAATGGCTGAAGTAAGCTGAGTCATTATTCGTACAGCATCCTCTAATGGGACGGGCGAATTCTCCTGAATGTATTCCTTTAAGGTCAGTCCTTCAACAAATTCCATTACTAAAAAATATTGATTATCCTCATCCCCTACATCATACATTCCTACAATATTCGGGTGGGTAAGGCTGGTTGCAGACTGTGCTTCTCTTTGAAACCTTTTCATTAAATCCTTTTCGTTTACGTAATCCAGTCTTAGAACCTTCACAGCTACATCACGGTCTAAAATCATATCGTGGGCAAGATATACATTCGCCATCCCGCCTCCGCCAATGGTCCGAAGGATCTTGTAACGACCGTTTAGTCTTTTTCCGATCATTAAATTCCCTCACTTTCCTTGACCGAGCTGTACTCAACGATCGCGATTGTAATGTTGTCTTCTCCTCCATTCAGGTTTGCCTGATTAACCAGCTTGCTGGCGCGTTGCTGCAGCTCCATCGTTTGTGAGGCGGCTGCTGCCATAAGCTGCTCATCAATTTTATTGGATAATCCATCAGAGCATAATAAAATAATATCTCCTTCTTCAACCGTAATTGTGGAGATCGTAGGATTAACCAGACCATTTGAGCCCAGCGATTTTAATAATAAATTTTTTCTTGGATGATGCTCTGCATCACTTTTTGATATTTCCCCCGACTGAACAAGTGCATTAACAAATGAATGATCTTCCGTAATCTGACGGATTTTTTGTTCTGATACTATGTAACCTCTGCTGTCTCCAACGTTGCCAAGGGTGACAAACTCCCTCGTGCAAATCGCTGCTACTATGGTGGTCCCCATTCCTTCGCAGTCAGCATGATGAATAGAATGATTGTATAAAACCTTGTTTATTTCCTCAATGCTTGATTTAAGCCATTTCTCAGCTTCAACCGGTTTGGAAATTTCAGGACCCGTTGCCCATAGCTTCTCGATTTTCTCTACAGCCATCAGGCTTGCAACATCACCAGCACGATGTCCGCCCATCCCATCAGCAACGACAGCCAGAAGCTGGCCAGACGGATTTATATAAACTCCGCCTGCATCTTCATTTAATTGCCTTACCTTACCCTGATCGCTAATAAAAGCAAAATGCACTAATGTCACCCCGTTTATGTTGTACGAGTATCCTCTTTTTTAAAGCACGCAATAAAAAAGCCATCCCCGCCAAAATCCTGTGGAAATACCTGCAATACGTCTTCTGCAAGAGGCTGCACCGGTTCCGGCAAAGCGGAAAGAGGAGCAAGCTTCATTTGGTTATTTTCTTTTAGGAAGTGCTTAACAGTCTGATTGTTCTCAGCATGATCAACCGTACATGTGCTGTACACAAGCGTCCCACCGGGTTTAAGCATACGCGCAGCAGATTCAAGCAGGGAAATCTGAATGGCAGCAAGTGAGTGTAAATCCTGTTCTTTTTTTGCATATTTTATATCAGGCTTTCTTCTTAAAACCCCAAGCCCGCTGCAGGGAGCATCCACTAAAACCCGATCAAAGGATTCTTCGTCAAAATGTTCCTGTGCTTTTCGTGCATCCAGCGCTTGTCCTTTAATAGTGGTGATCCCAAGCCTTGCAGCATTCTCTTCTACAAGTTTAATTTTATGCGGATGGAGATCAAGCGCAATAATTGAGCCTTTATTTTTCATTTTCTGGGCAATATGGGAGGTTTTCCCTCCAGGAGCTGCGCACATATCAAGAATATGTTCTCCTGGTTCAGGATTTAATGCATAAGCTACAAGCATCGAGCTCTCATCCTGGATCGTTAAAAGTCCTTGCTTATAGGCTTCAGTATGTGCAATATTTCCTCTCGTTATTGAAATCCCCTCGGGAATTATATGACTGGGCTGAGCCTCAACCCCTTCTCTTTCAAGCTTTGAAAGAACCTCATCCCTTGTCGTTAAGAGAGTATTTACTCTGGCGGTCTGCACCGGTGCAAGTAAGTTTGTTTGACACATTTCTCTTGTTTTATCGATCCCATATTGCTTAACCCAGCGATCGACCAGCCAGTAGGGATGGCTGGTCTCAATTGAAACCCGTTCGATTGGATCTTTTATTTCATCAAGTGCAGGCAGCCCTTCCCGTTGTATAGAACGAAGAACACCGTTCACAAGTCCGGCAATTCCTTTATGGCCTTTTTTCTTTGCAATTTCAACTGCTTCATGGATAGCTGCCCGCTCCGGTACGCGATCCAGGTAAATCATTTGATATAAACTCATCCGTAAAAGATTTCTGACCCATGCTTCCACTTTCTTTTTAATAAAAGGAGCAAGATAAAAATCAAGCGTTAGTTTTCTTTGGATCGTCCCATACGTAAGCTCTGTTAAAAGCCCAACGTCAGGTCCTTTTAAATGAAAATTATTAATTGCATGATTTAGCAGCAAATTACTGTAGGATTGGTTTTTATCGATCTGGTCTAAAATGGACAGTGCTGCTTCTCTTGGCGTCGTATTACTCATCCAGATTCCCCACTTTTTCTCCTATTTTCATATCAGATCCGGCTCCTCTTAAAAAATCAGAGGCGTCCATTTTCTTTTTTCCGAACGGCTGCAGCACAGTCAATAATAAAGACTGTCCGCTGCCTGAGGAAATGACCGGTCCCTGATCAGTTTTTTCTATTATAACACCCGGTGGAAAATCATGTCTTTTTTCTATTTTTTCCGCTTTATAAACCTTTAAAGGTTTCCCGTTATAGATTGTATAAGCAACTGGCCAAGGGTTCAGGCCCCGGATCTGATTATAAATTTCCTCACCGCTCTTTTCCCAGTCTATCCGTTCTTCTTCCCTTTTAATATTCCAGGCAAAAGTTGCTTTTGAATGATCCTGAGGAATACGTACTGCAGTCTTGTCCAGAAGAAGAGGAATCGTTTGGGATAAAAGCTTAGCTCCTGTTTCGCTCAATTTAGAGTGGAGTGTTTCTACATCATCCTTATCAGTGATTTCCACTTTCTCTTGACTGATTATATCCCCTGCATCCAGCTTTTCAGCCATATACATAATAGTTATACCAGTTTCCTTTTTTCCTTGAATAATTGCATGGTGAATTGGTGCACCGCCTCTTAGCTCAGGCAGCAGGGAAGCGTGAACATTTATGCATCCAAGCGGCGGAGCTTCAAGCAATTCAGCGGGAAGCAGCTGGCCAAATGCGGCAGTAACAATAAGGTCAGGTTTAAGACTAATAATTTCTTCAAGCTCTGCTGATCCTTTCAGCTTATCAGGCTGAATTACCTGTATTGAATGATGTATTGCCTCTACTTTAACAGGTGGAGGCGTGAGAACTTTTTTTCTTCCAACAGGGCGGTCAGGCTGTGTGACCACTGCAATAACATTGAGGCCATCATTTAGAAGCTGCTGCAAAATAGGAACTGAAAAAGCTGGCGTCCCCATAAATATCACGTTTGTCATTCTTCACCATACCCTTCAAGTTCTTCTTCCGTAATATAACGTGTAACCTTTGATGTAAATAAAATGCCGTTGAGATGGTCAACTTCATGCTGAATGGCGCGAGATAAATAGCCATCAGCCTCTAATTTATACCATTTCCCATCCCGATCCTGCGCTTTTAACACGATCGAATCTGTTCGCTCAACCTCTCCGTATAGACCGGGAAAGCTTAGACACCCTTCTACATCGGTATCTTTTCCCTCTTTGAATGTAATGGACGGGTTCATCATTTCGATTGTTCCTTCATCATCATCAAGGTCTACAATAGCGGCTTTTTTGCAAACGCCAACCTGGGGAGCTGCAATTCCAACACCATCACTTTCGACCATTGTTTCATACATATTATCTAATAAAACGTGCAATTCATTTGAAAACTCTGTAACCGTCTCACATTCCCGTTCCAGACGGCTATCAGGATGCTTTACAATTTCTAATAGTGCCAAATCCTTTTCCTCCCTGAATAACGCTTCACATCATAATGTATGGCTGTACATCTATTTGAAGTAAAACTGAGTCTTTTTTTCCTGATTGATAGTCATTTAATATCGATTTAAGAAGCGGCTTTAGTCCCTCTTCTTTTTTGTATTTTACCAGACATTGATAGCGATATCTATTTTGTATCCGGGCAATTGGAGAAGCGACCGGCCCTAAAACAACTGCCTGATTCGAAAGCTTTTGAGATAAAAGAGCACTGATTTCCTCGCTCACCGATACAACCTTAAGCACATTTTCATGACTGATCGTCACTAATGCCATGTAGTAAAACGGCGGATACTGCCCCAGTTTCCTCATGGCCATTTCGTGATTGTAAAAAGGTTCGTACTGCTGTGTTTTTGCAAGGTCAATGGAAAAGTGCTCCGGGGTATAGGTTTGAATGACGACTTCCCCTTCTTTATCATGTCTTCCTGCGCGTCCAGCCACCTGAGTCAGCAGCTGAAATGTTTTTTCTGCTGACCGGAAGTCCGGCAGATGGAGCATCGTATCGGCACTAAGAACACCGACTAGGGTTATGTTGGGAAAATCCAGACCCTTGGCAATCATTTGAGTTCCCAATAATATATCGGCCTTGCCCTCACCAAAGGCAGTTAAAAGCCTTTCGTGTGAACCTTTTTTTGTTGTGGTGTCAACGTCCATCCTGATTACTCTGGCTTCAGGCAAAAGCTTCGTCAGCTCTTCCTCTACCTTTTGGGTGCCGGTGCCAAAGTAGCGTATATGTTCGCTTCGGCATTCAGGGCATAGAGATGGAACCGGCTCTTCTTCACCGCAATAGTGGCATTTCATTCTTTCAGATTTGCGGTGGTACGTCATAGAGACTTCGCAATTTGGGCACTGCATCACATACCCGCAATCGCGGCACATGATAAAGGAGGAATGGCCTCTCCGGTTTAAAAACAGGACGACCTGTTCTTTTTTTTGTAATCTTTCTTTCAACTGAGTTAAAAGCTCCCGGGAAAACATGGAACGGTTCCCGTCTCTTAATTCCTCTCTCATATCAACAATCGTAACGTCAGGCATTGCCTGATCATTCATGCGCTTTGACAAGGTCAACAGCTGATAATTTCCCTTTTGTGCACGTGCATAGGTTTCTAAAGAAGGTGTAGCACTGCCTAAAATAACAGGACAGCCATGACGTTTTGCCCGCTCAATTGCCACATCTCTTGCATGGTAGCGCGGAGCGTCCTCCTGCTTATAGCTTGATTCATGCTCCTCATCAATGATAATAACACCTAATTTCTCAAAAGGAGCAAAAACAGCTGAACGGGCTCCAACCACAACATTAACTTCTTTGCGGTGGATTTTGCGCCACTCATCATATTTCTCTCCCACTGACAGGCCACTATGCATAACAGCTACCTGGTCACCAAATCTTCCTTTAAATCTTTCTACCATTTGAGGAGTAAGCGAAATTTCAGGCACTAGCATAATTGCCTGTCTATCCTGACTGAGCACCTTTTCAATTGTTTGAAGATAAATTTCCGTTTTTCCGCTTCCTGTTACACCATGTAATAGAAAGGTTTTTTGATTGTAGTCAGCTACTGTGTCCAATATGGGCTCGATCGCTGTTTTCTGCTCATCCGTTAACTGAAAAGGGACTGTTTTCTTGAATTCACGGTCCTTGAAGGGATCGCGGTAAACCTCCTGGACAGTTTCCTTTAAAAGACCTTTTTTTACGAGCGATTTAATTGTAGAATCTGATGCTCCGGTGTCCTGTTTTATTACAGCTGCACGAACCCTCGTATTGCGATCAGTTACATAACGTAACACGCTTTTTTGTTTTGCAGCTTGAGAGGTAAGGTTTTCTAATTCTTTTTCTGTTTCTTTTATAGATAAAGTTAAGGAAAGGAACCGTTCGGTTTTAGGGGCCGTTTTACTTTTAACTAGATAACGCAGATCCATCATGCCTTTGGTCACGAGCTCCTGCAGTTCTCCTAATATTCCTTTACCCACTGCTTCCTGAAAGGTGAGTCTTCCTTCCCGGTTAAGTAGACCGCTTATTGGGTCAGGCAGGCGGGATGGGTCGCCGAGCGCTTCAAATACTTTTTCATATTTTGATTTCATCGCTGCCGGCAGCATTGCCTGCATAGCAGAAATTTGAAAACAAAGCGTTTCATTGGACAGCCATTTTGACAAAGAAAGCAATTCATCATTTAACACCGGGACGATATCGAGCACTTCTTCAATTTGTTTTAAGCCATTAAAGGAGGATTGCTCCTGAAATCCAACAACAAAGCCTTGTATTTTTCTTGGTCCAAACGGAACGACAACTCTCATGCCCTCACGCAAAACCCCCTGCAAGTGATCAGGGACCTTATAATCAAACGGCCGGTCAGTCTGCTTTGCGGGAACATCTACAATGATAGAAGCAATCATAGCTCCTCAACTCTCTGATCTTTTTTTGATTGCAGCTTGACAATTTCCATTAACAGCTCCTCAGCCACTTTATCTTTCGAAAGTAATGGCAGTTCGCGTATAGAGCCATCACGGCTGAAAAGAGTGACAATATTTGTATCCCCGCTAAACCCGGCTCCTTCCTGCTTTATGTTGTTTGCAACAATAATATCAGCATTTTTCGCCTGGAGTTTTTTTGTCGCATAAAATTCTACATCCGTTGTTTCTGCAGCAAAGCCGACAAGAATCTGATGTGTTTTTTCTTCTCCGAGTGTTTTTAAAATATCTGTAGTCCGTTCAAATTCCATGACCATCAGGCCGTCTTTTTTCTTCATTTTCTCGGAATGGGTAACAAGCGGGCGGTAATCAGCTACTGCAGCACTTTTAACCACTACGTCTGTCCCGCTGAATTCCGCCAATACCGCCTGTTTCATTTCTTCTGCAGTCTCAATTGAAATAAGTTTAACCCCAGCCGGTGCAGGGATGCTGACGGGGCCGGAAACGAGTGTAACCTCAGCGCCTAGCTCTGCAGCTTTTTCAGCGATCGCATAACCCATTTTTCCTGAAGAATGGTTCGTAAAGAAACGGATTGGATCAATGTGTTCACGTGTCGGTCCCGCTGTAACAAGCACTTTTTTATTTTTAAGAGGGGCATTTGTTTTTGTATTTAGTTTTGCCTGAATCAGCTCAACAATTTTTTCCGGCTCCTCCAGCCGTCCTTTTCCTACATAGCCGCACGCCAAAAATCCTTCTGACGGCTCGATAAATTGATGGCCAAAGGAATGAAGTGTATCTATATTTTTTAATACGGCAGGATGGTCATACATATGCACATTCATGGCAGGGGCAACCCACACAGGCGCCTGTGTAGCCAAAAGTATGGTCGTTACCATGTCATCAGCTATGCCGTTAGCCATTTTTCCGATCACATTAGCAGTAGCGGGGGCAACGACAACAAGATCCGCCCAGTCTGCTAGATCAATATGGGCAATTTTAGCAGAATCTTTTTCATCAAATGTATCATAATAGACATCATTTCTTGACATCACCTGGAATGTAAGAGGTGTTACAAACTGTTTTGCGCTTTCTGTCAGCACGACCTTCACATTAAAGCCCGCCTGGCTTAGCTTACTCGTTAACGCCACTGCTTTATATACAGCAATGCCTCCAGTCACACAAAGCAATATGTTCTTAGTCTTCATCTAAAACCCATCTCCCCGTTCGTCGTCTTTTCTTTTATTATGAAGGAAATTTGTTTAATTTTCACTACATGAGTTTCTATCCTTTTATTATTTTACACAAAAGAAAAATAACAACCCGGGGGCTGTTATTTTTCATCTTCATATTCAATTCCTTCAACAGGCTGCTTCATAAGCAAATGACCTGCTGCAATTTCTTCAAGCGCCTGACCGACAAATTTAATTGAATGGTAAGAAGTAAGTGTACCTTTTTCACCTTTTTCCTGCATGTTTCGGGCACGCTTTGCTGCAACGCTTACCAATGAGTATTTTGAATCAATATTTTTTCTAAGTGAGTCTGATGACGGATATAACATATTATTCTACCTCCAGCATTTTTTTATAGCGTGCTTCCACACGGTCACGGCGCAAATGTTCTGCAAGAACAATGGCATGTATCCGTTCGCAGGCACGTTCAACATGATCATTTTCAACCACATAATCATAAAGATTCATCATTTCAAGCTCTTTCCTTGCTGTTTCCAGCCGGTTTGCGATAACTGAATCGCTTTCCGTTCCTCTATGAACCAGACGGCTTTGCAGCTCAGACAAACTTGGCGGTGCAAGAAAAATAAATAGCCCTTCCGGAAATTTTTCTCTGATCTGGCGGGCGCCCTGAACTTCAATTTCCAAAAAAACATCCCTGCCGTCATTGATCGTATCCCTGACATAATCAACGGGAGTCCCGTAATAGTTGCCGACAAATTCTGCCCACTCAAGGAGCTTATCCTGGGCAATCAGCTGTTCGAATTCTTCTCTTGTTTTAAAGAAGTAGTCAAACCCGTCGAGCTCGCCTTCGCGCGGCTTACGGGTGGTCATTGAGATTGAGTATTCATAGGTTGTGTTTGGATGAGAAAATAATTCTTTTCTTACTGTTCCCTTGCCAACCCCCGATGGGCCGGAAAGAACAATTAACAAGCCTTTTTCTTTTATCATTATTACCCTTCTTCCTGCCCTTCATCTTTATCAACAAATCGGGATGCCACCGTTTCAGGCTGTACAGCCACCAAGATAACATGATCACTATCCATAATCATGACTGCTCTCGTTCGTCTCCCATAAGTAGCATCAATTAGTGTACCGCGCTCTCTTGCATCCTGAACCAGCCTTTTAACCGGAGCTGATTCTGGGCTGATAATGGTAATGATCCGATTTGCAGAGACGATGTTTCCAAAACCAATATTGATTAATTTTATTGACATCCATGACACCCCTTTAGCATTGCCTAGTCATTATTCTATATTTTGGATTTGTTCTCGGATTTTTTCTAAAATAGATT
Source organism: Jeotgalibacillus proteolyticus (assembly GCF_002926065.1). Taxonomy (GTDB): domain Bacteria; phylum Bacillota; class Bacilli; order Bacillales; family Jeotgalibacillaceae; genus Jeotgalibacillus; species Jeotgalibacillus proteolyticus. The sequence goes on from NZ_PREZ01000001.1 coordinate 310,325, forward strand.
TCATGTCTACGACCAAGGCTACAAGCTTGGCATCATTTGCTTTTGATCCGATCGTGTTTACTTCTCTATTCATTTCCTGGGTTAAAAAATCAAGTCTTCTTCCAACAGGCTCGCTTTTTTCCATCGCAAGGCCAAATTGGGCAAGATGGCTGTCAAGTCTTGTAAATTCTTCCGAAACATCTGTCTTTTCAGCAAAAACAGCCACTTCCGTTAAAAGTCTATTTTCATCAATCTGTCCATCAGCGAATTCTTTTATTCTTTTTTCAAGACGTTCGTGATATTTTGCTGTAACGGTCGGGCTGATTTCTCTCGCATTTGTCAGACATTGCTTAAATGATTGTAATTGAAAAAGAATGTCTTTTTCAAGTTCTTTTCCTTCTGTTATCCTCATAGAATGCAATGTTTCAGCCGCCTGCTGCAGCGCAGCAAAAATAAGCGCTTCTTCTTCCTCATTGCTTCCCGGCGCTTCTTCTATAACTGAAAGATCAGGATTTGAAATAAAATGCTCTATTTTTATTTCTTCGTTTAAGTTAAATCTCTTTTTCAGCCCAACTGCATAGTCATAGTATGAATCAACCAGCTGCCAGTCCACTTTTAACGAGCGGACAGTGGAGCCTTCACCAGTAATTGAAACAAAGACATCCGCTTTGCCTCTCTTTATGTATTGGCCGATTAATCGCTTTAGCTTATCTTCAAGATGGGAATGCTGTCTCGGAATGCGTATGGAGCATTCTAAAAAGCGATGATTAACTGATTTGATTTCAACTGCTGCTCTGAAATCGCCTTTCTCAGCTGCTCCCCTCCCGAAACCAGTCATACTGATTATCATAGATTGACTTCACCTACATTCCAGGAAATAAAGATTCGTTTATTCAAACGTGCATTCGTCGGTCCATTATAGCACATTTTACACGTAATACGTGAAAAAATGATAAGATGAAAAAGAATGTATAACTATTGTTTTTGAAATGAGGGAGCATCATGTCATTTGATGGACTTTTCACAAGAGCCATGACACATGAATTACAGAACACTTTAGATGGCGGACGGATCAGCCGAATCCACCAGCCATTTAAAAACGAACTTCTTTTTGTTATAAGAGCACAGGGAAAAAACCATAGACTCCTGATTTCTGCACACCCAACCTATTCACGAGTACAGCTTACGAAGGAGCAATACGCCAATCCAAGTGAGCCTCCAATGTTCTGCATGCTTCTCAGGAAGCATTTAGAAGGTGCGATTATTGAATCTATCTCTCAAAAAGAGATGGAAAGAATTATTATCTTAGAGGTAAAAGGCCGCAACGAAATTGGTGATATTTCTTATAAGCAGCTGATTATTGAAATTATGGGAAGGCACTCTAATATTACGCTTCTTGATAAAGACCGAGGGATAATCCTTGACAGTATTAAACATCTATCTCCTGCGATTAACCGCGCGAGAACTATTATGCCCGGAGCCGTCTATGAGTGGCCGCCGGAACAAAATAAAACAGATCCCTTTACTGTGGATAAAGAAGGATTTACCATGCTGCTGGACTGGAACAGCGGAAAGCTCGACCGTCAGCTCGTCTCTCAGTTTTCCGGGCTGTCTCCTTTAATTGCAAAAGAGATCACAGAGAGAGCAGGACTATCAACAAGGGATGCTCTTTACTCAGCTTTTTCTGAGGTTATTCAGGAAGTGAAAAATCATACGTATGAGCCTTCTTTTATACAGAACAATGGAAAAGATTATTTTTATCTGCTGCCTCTAAAACAATTTCCTTCTGCTAATCAGACCGCTTATTCATCTATTAGTGAAATGCTGGACCGCTACTTTTTCGGAAAAGCTGAAAGGGACAGAGTAAAGCAGCAGGGTCATGACCTGGAGCGGTTTATCCGCAATGAAAAAGATAAAAATGAATCAAAAATTAAAAAGCTCGAAAAAACACTGGACCAGGCTTCTAAAGGAGATAAGTATCAGCTCTTAGGGGAGCTGCTGACGGCTAATATTTACGCCGTAAAAAAAGGCATGAAGGAAATACAGGTTCATAACTATTATGAGGAAAGCAATGAGCTTACTTCCATCCCTCTGGACCCAAGGAAATCTCCTTCAGAAAATGCGCAGCGTTATTTTACAAAATACCAGAAAGCCAAGAATGCGTTAACGGTTGTAGAAGAACAAATAGAAAAAGCCAGGCTTGAAGTCATCTATTTTGACCAGCTGCTTCAGCAACTTGAATCTGCCTCCACCTCTGATATAGAAGAAATTAGAGAAGAGCTGGCAGAAGAAGGCTATATTAAGGCCAGGGCAAAAAAGAAAAAAGCCAAACCTGTTAAACCGGTTATTGAAGAATATATTGCCACTGACGGAACAGTAATATTGGTAGGAAAAAATAATAAACAAAATGATTTCCTGACGAACCGGCTAGCAGCAAGAGATGATGTCTGGCTTCACACTAAGGATATTCCAGGCTCACATGTTGTTATCAGAAATTCATCCCCTTCAGATAAAACGATTATTGAAGCAGCAAGCATTGCGGCTTATTACAGTAAAGCCAGAGCTTCAAGCTCAGTGCCTGTTGATTTTACTAAGGTGCGCCATGTAAAAAAACCAAATGGCGCCAAGCCCGGCTACGTGATTTATGAACAGCAGGAAAGCGTTTTTGTTACGCCTGCAGAGGAATTGATTTTAAAACTTAAAAAATAATTAGTAAAACAGCATCTCCTAAAACCAGCTAAGCTGATAAAGGAGATGCTGTTTTTTCTTATATCTTACAATTCGGCCTGCCATTCTCTTAATTTCTGCAAGTCTTCATTTTTTACATACCCTAAAGCTGCCGCTTCCATAATTAATGTTTCATAATCAGTTAATGAATAGTTAACTACCCCGGCTTTTTCTAATGCGATTTCAGCCTTTTTAAGTCCGTATGTAAAAATGGAGGCAATCCCAAGCACCTCACACCCTGCAGTCTTCAATGCTGCAACAGCTTCGAGACTGCTTCCTCCGGTTGAAATTAAATCCTCAATGACAACAACCTTCTGTCCTTCTTTTGCAATTCCTTCAATTTGATTTCCTTTGCCATGCTTTTTTGCAGAAGAACGTACATAGCACATTGGAAGATCAAGAGCATCACTCACCCATGCAGCATGTGGAATTCCAGCAGTAGCTGTGCCTGCGATCAGCTCAGCATCATGAAATTTCTCTTTAATAATCGCTGAAAGACCTGCCGCTATTTCTTTTCTGATTTTTGGATAAGCCATTGTCAGGCGGTTATCACAATAAATAGGTGATTCTAAACCTGAGGACCAAATAAAAGGCTCGTCCGGCCGAAGAAATACTGCCTGAATATCAAGCAGACTTTTAGCTATTTGCTTTTTCAAAACAAACGCCCTCCCACTCCTGTTGAATTTTATTGTAAGCCGATGCCGGATCAGCGCTTTCTGTTATCGCACGTCCTACCACAATGGCGCTTGAGCCTCTTTCCATCGCCGCTTTAGGCGTTGCGACCCGCACCTGATCGTGAAGCTGACTGGCTTGCGGCCGGATTCCCGGTGTTACACGCATAAATGAATCTCCTGCAAGCTCTCTTATGGCTCTTGCTTCAAGCGGGGAGCAGACAACACCGTCAAGCCCCGCTTGATGTGCCAAAGAGGCATAATGCAAAACAGACTCTTCCATCGAGAGTGAGCTTTTTTGCTCGTTTCTAAGCATGTCCTGTGAAGTGGAAGTAAGCTGGGTAACAGCAATCAGCTTGGGTCTTCTTCCAGCTTTAGCCCCTTCTGTTAATCCCGCTAAAGCCTCCTCCATCATCTTTTTTCCTCCTGCAGCGTGAACGTTGATCATATCAATTTCAAGAGCCGCAAGCCCTCTCATTGCTTTTCTAACCGTAGTCGGAATGTCATGGAGCTTTAAATCAAGGAATATCCGATGATTTCTCTTTTTGATGGTTTCGATAACAACAGGACCGTTTTGGAGATACAGCTCCATTCCAACCTTTACGTAAAGGGGCTCATCAAAGTGTTGGAGGAACGTTTCAACCTCCTCTAATTGAGCAAAATCAAGCGCGATGATAGGCTGCTTCTCCAGCATTATTCCAGCTCCTCCCTTTAAGATCATGGATATGATCAATACCCCAGCTTTGAAGCAATTGATCCAGTTTTTCAATAATCGAAGGACACACAAGAGGATCAACAAAATTTGCCGTTCCTACAGCTGCAGCACTTGCTCCTGCAGAGATAAAATCAATTACATCATATTCATCCTGTATACCGCCCATAGCGATGATCGGAAGGGATGTCACCTGGCTGACCTCATAGACCATGCGTAGCGCAACCGGCTTAATCGCAGGACCTGATAATCCCCCTGTCCGGTTTGCGATTACAGGCTTGCCTGTTTTGTGATCGAGTCTCATTCCAACAAGCGTGTTAATCATTGTCAGCCCGTCAGCCCCGCCTTCTTCACAGGCTTTAGCCATTTCCACAATACTGCTCACATTAGGCGAAAGCTTTACGTAAACAGGAACAGAGGATACTTGTTTAACACGCTTTGTCAGCTCTCTTGCTACAGCTGGATCCGTGCCAAAAGCAATTCCGCCATGTTTAACATTCGGGCAGGAAATATTCAGTTCAAGCGCTTTAACATTCGGCGCAGTCGAAATGACCTCTGAGACCTCGATATAATCCTCAACAGTTGAACCCGCTACATTTGCAATAAGCGGCACATCAAACTGTTCAAGCCACTTCAATTCATTTTCCATTACATGAGCAAGACCGGGATTTTGCAGTCCGATGGCGTTGAGCATGCCTGAAGCTGTTTCTGCAACTCTGGGTGTCGCATTTCCAAACCGCGGTTCTTTTGTTGTTGCTTTAATCATGATGGCGCCAAGCTCACTCAGGTCATAAAACCGGCTGTATTCCTTGCCAAAACCAAAACAGCCTGATGCTGGCATAATGGGATTTTTAAGTGTAAGTCCCGGAAGTTCTACTGAAAGTCTGCTCATACTACTACCTCCCCGCTTTGAAATACAGGGCCGTCTGTACACACCTTTTTATACGCAAGACCCGTTTCATCCCCCTGAACCTGACAGACACAGGCAAGGCATGCACCTACCCCGCAGCCCATTCTTTGCTCCATCGAGATAAATCCGTCAACCTCCGGCATAGACTGTTCTACTGCCTTTAGCATTGGTGATGGTCCGCACGTAAAATAAGCGTCTGCCTCTATACTCAATTTTTCAATAACATCTGTTACAAACCCCTTAGTTCCATGTGAGCCGTCAGCTGTAGCGATGTGGGTCTTTCCAAGCTCTTCAAACCGGTCCTGATAAAATACCGCATCCTTTTGCTGAAACCCTAAAACATGCGTTACTTCAATTCCCCGTTCTGTCAGTCTCTTCGATAGCTCATACAAGGGAGGCACACCAATCCCCCCTCCAATCAAGAGCGCTTTTTGTCCGCTGGTTAAATACTCCACAGGGAATCCGTTTCCTAGAGGCCCCAGTACATTTACAGTGGCACCTGCTGCCTGTTCGGATAGAACCCTTGTCCCACTGCCTGATACGCGGTAGAGCATCGTAAACTGTCCATTTTCCTGATCAATCGAACAGATGCTGATCGGTCTTCTAAGCAATGGGTCGCTTCCTGATGTTACCCGTATATGGACAAACTGTCCCGGGGAGGTCATTTGCTTCGTGAGCGATCCCTGTAAAATCAGTTCGTAAATATCCTTAGCGATCGAACGATGAGAGATGATGGTCATGTTTTCCTGTTGAATCATACCTCTACCTTCTCCTTTTTTGGCAATGCCATCGGGTCCATCGCAAAATTCATTGATTCGAACACCTTAAGCATCGCTTCTGCCGTATCGAGAGAGGTTAAGCATGGGATGCTGTTTTCGACGGATTCTCTCCGGATTCTAAAGCCGTCTCTTGCTGGCTGTTTGCCTTTTGTCAGGGTGTTAATGACAAGCTGTATTTCACCTGCTTGGATAAAATCGAGAAGTGTTTTTTCACCCTGGCCAATTTTATTTACAATTTCATACGGAATCCCTTCCTCTTTAAGAATTGAGGAAGTGCCTTCAGTTGCCAGAATAGTATAGCCAAGCGCGTTAAATCGTTTAGCGAGGTTCGCAGCTTCAGGCTTATCTTTATCTGCTACAGTCAGTAGGATCGAGCCATAATTTTTCATGCTCATCCCTGCAGCGACTAACCCTTTGAAAAGAGCTTTTTCAAGTGTAGCGTCTTTCCCCATTACTTCCCCTGTTGATTTCATCTCAGGTCCGAGTGTAATATCCACTCTGCGCAATTTTGCAAAAGAGAAAACAGGAACCTTCACATAAACCCCAGTACCGGGTTGAACTAACCCGGTTCCATACCCGAGAGAAGGAAGGGAAGCGCCAAGGATTGCTTTTGTCGCAAGATTCGCCATTGGAATTCCGGTGATTTTACTTAAGAACGGCACCGTTCTGCTTGAGCGCGGATTAACCTCCAGCACAAAAATTTCTCCCTTGGATATAACATACTGAATATTGATCAGGCCTTTTATATTCAGTCCTTTTGCAAGCTTTTCTGTATAAAGCGCGAGCTGGTCGATATGCTCCTGGGAAAGGGATTGCGGCGGATAGACAGCAATCGAGTCTCCTGAATGTACTCCGGCGCGTTCAATATGCTCCATAATTCCCGGGATCAAAACGTTTTCCCCGTCAGAAATAGCATCTACTTCAATTTCTTTTCCCGTTAAATAACGGTCAATTAGAACAGGGTGCTCAGGGCTTGCTTTTACAGCATTTGTCATGTACTGTTCAAGCTCCTCTTTGCGGTAAACAATTTCCATCGCTCTGCCGCCCAGCACATAGGAAGGACGCACGAGAACCGGATACCCGATTGATTCGGCGATGAGCAACGCCTGCTCCGGTGATATAGCTGTCTTTCCTTCAGGCTGTGGAATATCCAGCGCATGCAGTGTCTGTTCAAATTTATCGCGATTTTCCGCCCGGTCCAGATCTTCCAGGCTCGTGCCTAAAATTTTCACTCCCCGTTCAACCAGCTTGTCCGCCAAATTAATTGCTGTCTGACCGCCAAATTGAACGACAACCCCTTCAGGCTGTTCCAAATCGACAATATGCATCACATCTTCAATTGTCAAAGGCTCAAAGTAAAGCTTGTCAGAAATCGAGAAGTCGGTTGAAACCGTTTCCGGATTGTTATTGATAATGATTGCTTCATAGCCGGCTTCCTTTATCGCCCAAACGGAGTGCACGGTTGCATAATCAAACTCTACCCCCTGCCCGATGCGTATCGGTCCTGAGCCAAGCACAATCACTTTTTTGCGGTTGCTGACTACTGACTCATTTTCCTCTTCATACGTTCCATAGAAATAAGGCGTTTCTGATTCAAATTCAGCTGCACATGTATCCACCATTTTATAAACCGGGATGATCGACTGCTCTTTACGGTAGTCATACACTTCCTTTTCAGAGGTTCCCCATAGTTTAGCGATGGTTTTATCGGAAAAGCCTAATCTTTTTGCTTTTTTTACTGTTGAATGGCTTTGGTCAAGCTTGAGTGTTTCTTCAAATTGAATAATATTATTCATTTTATTAAGGAAAAAGTAATCAATCTTGCTCCAGTCATGGATCTTTTCAATCGGCACATTGCGTCTTAACGCTTCACCGACAAAAAACAGTCGCTCATCACCAGCTTTACGAATTCTTCTTTCAATCCACTCGTCTGTAATCGTATCAGCATGATCGAGTTCCAGATGATACACATCATTTTCAAGGGATCTAACTGCTTTTAACAGTGATTCTTCAAGCGTTCTCCCAATGGCCATTACTTCTCCAGTTGCCTTCATCTGAGTACCAAGATTTCGTTTTGCAGATTCAAATTTATCGAATGGCCATCTAGGGATCTTAGTTACTACATAGTCTAAAGCTGGCTCAAAGCATGCATAAGAAGTGCCTGTGACTGGATTTAGCATTTCATCCAGCGTTAAGCCTACGGAAATTTTTGCTGCAAGCTTGGCGATTGGATAGCCTGTTGCTTTTGAAGCAAGCGCCGAAGAGCGGCTTACCCTTGGGTTTACTTCAATAATGTAGTATTGGTAGCTGTCAGGATCCAAAGCCAGCTGAACGTTACAGCCTCCTTCAATTCCAAGGGCTCTGATAATTTTTAATGAACAATTTCTAAGCATCTGATATTCTCTGTCACTTAATGTTTGAGATGGCGCTACAACAATGGAATCGCCTGTATGAATCCCAACAGGATCTATATTTTCCATATTACACACAACAATTGCATGATCATTTGCATCACGCATAACTTCATATTCAATTTCCTTAAATCCGGCAATGCTTTTTTCTAAAAGACATTGGGTTACAGGGCTATATTTTAAACCTGAGGAAACGATTTCCTTGAGTTCATTTTCATCGTGACAAATTCCCCCGCCTGTACCGCCAAGCGTAAAGGCCGGGCGAACGATAACAGGAAAGCCAATCCGCTCTACAAACGATTTTGCTTCCTCCAGATTATGAATAATATCACTTTCAGGCACCGGTTCATTCAGTTCATTCATCAACGTGCGGAATAGATCCCGGTCTTCTGCCTGCTGTATAGCAGAAAGCTTCGTTCCAAGGATTTCAACTCCGCATTCCGCAAGAACGCCTGATTCAGATAGTTCCACTGCAAGGTTTAAGGCTGTTTGACCGCCTAATGTAGGAAGGAGAGCGTCCGGACGTTCTTTACGGATAATCTGACTGATAAATTCCTTTGTCAGCGGCTCCATATACACTTTATCTGCTATTTCAGTGTCAGTCATAATGGTGGCAGGATTTGAGTTTACTAGGACTACTCTATAGCCTTCTTCTTTTAAAGCAAGGCATGCCTGTGTTCCTGCGTAATCAAACTCCGCTGCCTGTCCGATGACAATCGGACCTGATCCGATCACTAATATCGTCTTTATATCTGTACGTTTAGGCATTTACAAGCTCCTCCTTTAAAAACTGTTCCATCATTTCCATAAATTCTTCAAATAGACCATTTGCATCCTCAGGTCCCGGCGATGCTTCAGGATGATATTGCACGGAAAAGGCAGGTGCCGTTTTATGACGAAGTCCTTCAACTGTCCCGTCATTTAATGCGACATGCGTAATGTCAAGGGGTGCTGATACAATCGATGCCGGATCAACGGTATAGCCGTGATTTTGTGCTGTAATGTGAACGTTTCCGGTCTGTAATTCCTTTACAGGATGATTTGAACCGCGATGGCCGAATTTTAATTTAAACGTATCCGCTCCACAGGCCAGAGCAAAAAGCTGGTGGCCAAGGCAAATTCCGAATATCGGAACCTGTCCTAATAATTCATTGACCGTTTCAATTGCTTCCGGTACATTTTTCGGATCCCCGGGTCCGTTTGACAGCATCACTCCGTCCGGGTGAAAGGACAGAATATCAGCAGCTGAAGTGTTATAAGGAACAACAATGACATCACAGTCACGGCGATTAAGCTCCCGGAGGATCCCGTGCTTCATTCCAAAGTCAACCAGCACTACACGCTTGCCTCTGCCAGGGCTTGGATACGGCGTCGGCGTTGAAACCTGTGCTACCTGGTTAACAGGGAGAACCTTTGCTTTCAGTGATTTAGCAACCTCCTCTACATCAGCCTGCATTCCTGTTATTTTCCCTTTAAGGGTTCCGTGCTTTCGAATAAGGCGTGTAAGCTTTCTTGTGTCGATTCCTGCCAATCCCGGGATATTTTTTTGCTTTAATAATTCGTCAATTGTCAGTTCACTTCTGAAATTTGATGGCAGATCAGCAGCTTCCCGTACAATCAACGCTTTAATTGAGGGTTGGATCGATTCAAAATCATCACGGTTGACTCCATAGTTTCCTATGAGAGGATACGTTAATGTGACCATTTGACCGCAGTAGGAAGGATCAGATAAAATCTCCTGGTATCCCGTCATTCCGGTATTAAATACGACCTCTCCGACTGTCTCAAGCTCACTTCCAAAGCCTTCTCCGATAAACACTGTTCCATCTTCTAAAATTAGCTGGCGTTCCATTAATTCCTCTCCTCCCATGCAACTTCTCCATTTACGATTGTCATAACCGGCCATCCGGTTGTTTTTAATCCATTAAAAGGTGTATTTTTTCCTTTAGAGAGAAATTCCTCTGCATCGATCGGTTTTACTTTTTGCAAGTCGATCAGAACGAGATCGGCTGGTTTTCCTTCTTCAATCGTTCCACTCTCAAGCCCAAAAACCGATGCCGGCTTAATCGTCAGCCAATCAATTAATTGAGTTAAGCTCCATCTTTCCGTTTTAACAAACCTGGTATGTAAAAGAGTAAATGCCGTTTCCAGTCCGACAATTCCAAAAGGAGCAAGCTTCATTCCCTCAGCCTTTTCTTCATGTGAATGAGGGGCGTGATCTGTTGCGATAAAGTCAATTGTTCCATCCTCAAGTCCCTCAAGCAGTGCTTTTTGATCCCGAATGCTCCTTAAAGGTGGATTCATCTTAAACATTGGATCCGCTTCTGTTATGTCCTCTTCATTCAGTAATAAATGATGCGGTGTTACTTCAGCTGTAACGCGTATTCCTGCTTTTTTTGCATCTCTGATGACACGGACGGATTCCTTTGTTGAAACATGACAAACATGGTAGTGACAGCCCGCTGCTTCTGCAAGCAGTACATCTCTTGCGATTTGAACGGATTCACAAATGGATGGAATGCCCGGGAGATTAAGCTCAGCCGATCTCGCCCCTTCATGCATGCACCCGCCATGAATTAATGTGTTGTCCTCACAATGGGCTACAATTGCCTTGTTTAAGGCTGCAGCACGTTTCATCGCCTGATACATCATGTCGGCGCTTTGAATGCCGACTCCGTCATCAGTAAATGCAAAGACGCCAAGCTCTGCCAGCTCCTCCATCTCTACCAGGTTTTTTCCAACCTGCCTTTCTGTAATGGAGGCATAGGTCATAACATTTACCTTAGCTGTCTCCTCAATTCTGTTTAGCAAATTTTGTACTGTTTCTTTATTATCAGGAACAGGTCTGGTGTTTGGCATAGCACATATTGTTGTGAAGCCGCCTCTTGCTGCAGATAGTGAACCTGTTTCGATTGTCTCTTTGTGTTCTCCGCCCGGCTCTCTTAAATGCACATGAACATCCACAAAGCCTGGCGCCAGATAATAGCCGTTGCCGTCAATCACTTTTTCCCCGTCTTCAGAGAGATCAGCGCCTATTTCCTCAATGCTGCCATTTTTAATCCGGATATCTTTTACTTTCTTATCTTCTTCACTGACAATCACGTTTTTAATTAACAAATTCATGTTTTAAAGCCTCCCTTTGTTGTAAAACAAATTGCAGCATCGCCATTCTGACAAAAACGCCATTGCTCATCTGCTTAAATATTCTTGAGCGATCACATTCCACTAATTCATCTGCGATTTCAACTCCCCGGTTTACAGGAGCCGGATGCATGATAATACTGCCTGCTTTCATCCTCTTTTCTCTGCCGGCGGTTAACCCGAATTGAGCGTGATATTCTTCTTTTGAAAACGTCATGCCAAATGCATGCCTTTCATGCTGTACACGCAGCATCATCAGCACATCACTTTTTTCAACCGCCTCATCAAATTCAACATAACGCCCTATTTGCATAAGCTCCGGGTCCATCCAGTCAAGAGGGCCGGAAAATTGTACAGCAGCACCAAGTCTTTTTAATGCGATTGCATTTGACCTTGCGACTCTGCTGTGCTGAATGTCACCCACAATCGTTATCTTAAGTCCTTTAAACGTATGGTAATCCTGATAAATCGTTAGTAAATCAAGCATGCACTGTGAAGGGTGATGCCCCATTCCGTCTCCCCCATTAATCATAGAAAGCTTAACTCTTCCTTCAAGCTGATCGAAGTAGCGGTCCTCCCCATGGCGGATTACAACGACATCAACTCCGATGGCTTCAAGTGTTTTGACGGTGTCATACAATGTTTCTCCCTTTTGAATGGAAGCAGTTTGTGCATCAAAGGAGATAACATCCATGCCCAGTTTTTTTTCTGCCATTTCAAAGCTGCTTTTTGTTCTTGTGCTGTTTTCAAAAAAAAGATTTGCCGCATAGTAAGGCCGTTTTAGCTGCGCATGACCCTGTCTGATTGCTTCTGCAGATTCAATTACCTGCATCATGTTCTCATTTGTTAAATCATCCATCGTTAAAATGTGCACTTTAACTGCCTCCTTTTATAAAAAAACACCTTTTGAGCGAGGTCTCAAAAGGTGTCAGAAAGAAACTGCATGTTAGAAGCAGTCCTTAAACCCCTTTTAAAGCCTCTCTGGACTTTATTTAAAAGGTGTACTATGCAATTTCTTTTTCGTGATTAAAAAGATTTTCTTCTTCTTTTTTCCGGCCGGGAAGAACCAGGTTCAATAGGATTCCAACGATCGCAGCAAGCGCCATTCCCGGCAGAGTAAAGGTTGGAGTAAATTGGATAAAGGCTCCTCCTACTCCAATAATCATAATGACAGATGCAATAATTAAATTTCTTTTATAAGAAAAATCCACTTTTGCTTCAATCAGCATGCGAAGTCCGCTTGATGCGATTATTCCAAAAAGCAGGATGGATACTCCCCCCATTACTGCTGTTGGGATCGAGCTTATCAGTGCTGAAATTTTACCTACAAATCCGAAAGAGATTGCAAGAACTGCTGCCCCGCCGATAACAAAGACACTGTATATCCGTGTTATTGCCAGTACTCCAATGTTTTCCCCGTAAGTGGTGTTTGGAGGGCCGCCGATGAAGGAGGCAATGACTGTTGCTGCTCCATCACCTAAAATCGAGCGGTGAAGTCCAGGTTTTTCTAAAAAATTCCTTCCAACTACTTTGCTGACGACCATCTGATGCCCAGTATGCTCAGATAAGGTAACGACTGCTATCGGCACCATAAGTGCGAGTGCTGCAATTGAAAATGATGGTGTGTAATTCACAAAAGGAATGATAAACTCCGGCATGGCAATCCATTTTGCATCAAGCACCGGCTGAAAATCTACAAGTCCAGCAAATACTCCTGCAACATACCCTCCGGCAATCCCAATTAAAATCGGAATGAGTCCAAAGAATTTTTTAAAGTAAATAGAGCCTATGATGGTGATTGCAAGAGTAATTAAGGCAACGGTTATATGTTTACCGCTGTAAATAAAGTCCATCGGGTTCTGAGCCAGAGGGTTTTCATACATAGCCATATTAACCGCGGTTCCGGCAAGTCCAAGCCCGATTACAATAATAACCGGACCTACAACGACTGGCGGAAGCACTCTCGTGAGCCAGCCTACCCCAAACTTATAAATAAGAAGTGAAACAAGGCCGTAGGCAAGTCCGGCAAAGAATGCCCCGAACATAGCTGCCTGAGGACCGCCGATTTCTGTTGCTGCTATGATCGGAGCGATAAATGCAAAGGAAGAGCCTAAATAAGCAGGTATCTGTCCTTTTGTAATAAGCAGATAGGCAAGTGTTCCAAGTCCGCTTGAGATTAGTGCTACCCCCGGGCTTAAGCCCACTAGCATAGGAACAAGCACTGTTGCTCCAAACATGGCAAATAGATGCTGCAGGCTAAGGGTTAGCCATTGGTTTGCTTTTGGTACTTCCTGAACATCAAGCACCGGTTTTTGTGAATCTGCTGCTGACATGAATAGTGCCTCCTTATAGAAAAACCCTCTTTCGTCCTTTTAGCAGACAAAGAGGGCAGGGCAGCAGACTACACGTGTTAATCTCTGCTTCAGACCCCTTTGCCGGCCTCTCTGGACCTCAATTAAAGGGTTAGCTTATTTATGAATCGTTACAGAATCTTTTTGATCAAATTCAACCATTTCCACTTTTATTTGTTCAGTGCTGGATGTAGGAATGTTTTTCCCTACAAAGTCCGCCCTGATGGGAAGCTCCCGGTGCCCCCGGTCAATAAGGACGGCAAGCTGTATTCTTTCAGGTCTTCCCTGATCCATGATCGCATCCATTGCCGCTCTGACTGTCCGCCCGGTATAAAGCACATCGTCTACGACAATCACTTTCCGGCCGTCGATCGTAAGAGAAAGATCTGCATCATTCACAACAGGTTCTCCGTGTTCATGCTTTACTTCAAGGTCGTCCCTGTACATGGTGATATCCAGCTCGCCTACAGGCACCGAGAAACCTTCTATTGCTTCAATCCGCTCCTTCAGGCGGTTTGCGAGGTAAATTCCTCTCGTCTTAATTCCTACGAGGACACAGTCCTCAACGCCCTTGTTTCTCTCAATAATTTCATGGGAGATTCTTGTTAAGGCGCGTTTCATCATTTGTTCGTCCATTACAGTCGTTTGCTGTGCCATCCAGGCTCTGCCTCCTATAAAAAAACCCTCCCGGCCAGAGGACGGGAGGGTACAGCGGTGCCTATAAGGTACGCGCTAAAGTTCCTTCCCAGCCTCTCTGGACTAGTTTAAAGGGTCCGAATCATTAAGTTGTTCTTATTGTAATGCTGACGTCGATTTTTGTCAACGATTGTTTCTAAGATCCGTTAGAAGCTCCTCAAAATAGGCAGGAAGCGGAGCTTGATATTCCATATATTCATTCGTTCGGGGATGAACAAACCCCAATATTCCTGCATGCAGTGCCTGCCCGCCAAGTTCAAGAGTTTTTCTTGGACCGTATTTTGGATCACCCGCAAGCGGAAAGCCGATATATTTCATATGAACTCTTATCTGATGGGTTCTGCCTGTTTCGAGTTCGCATTCCACGTGAGAAAAGTCTTTAAAACGATCAAGAACTCTGAAATGTGTTACTGCATTTTTTCCGTTATTGACAACAGCCATACTCTGTCTGTCTTTTTGATCGCGGCCGATCGGTGCATCAATGGTACCGTACTCATGAGGAATCAGCCCATGAACGACAGCCTGGTATTTACGAGTGACCGATTTATCAACAAGCTGCTGAACCAGCTTTTCATGAGCAAGATCATTTTTAGCAACCATTAATAGGCCTGAGGTATCTTTATCGATCCGGTGCACAATCCCCGGTCTCAATACTCCATTGATGCCTGACAGGTCTTTGCAGTGAGCCATTAGTCCATTTACGAGGGTTCCATTTAAATGGCCTGGAGCGGGGTGAACGACCATCCCTTTAGGCTTATTTACGACTAACACATCTTCATCCTCATAGTAAATATCAAGATCCATTTCTTCAGCTTCAACATCAAGCGCTTCGGGTTCAGGAATTTCAATAACGATCTCGTCCCCCGGAACAGACTTGTAGTTTGCTTTTGAGGGATTGCCATTGACTGTAACATTGCCTTCTTTTATCCATTGCTGGACCTGAGACCTTGACCAATCCTCCTGAATGCTTGCTATAACTACATCAAGACGGCTTCCTTTTTCATTTTCCTGTATTAAGTGATGAATGTTTTCCATTCTTTTTCCTCTTTTCCTGCACTTCTTCCAGAATCATTTGCACCAAAAGCAGGATTACCCCTACAGTAAGAGCGGCATCTGCAATGTTGAAAATAAAGTTAAAAAAAGTAAATTGTATAAAATCGACTACTTCCTGTCTAAGTACACGGTCAATAAAATTCCCGACTGCACCGCCAAGAATAGTCATAAGACTTAAACTAAACAATGCGTTTCCTTTTGCATGGCGATGAAAATAATAAAGGATCCCGGCTATCACAACTAATGTCACAATATAAAACAGCCACATCTGGCCCTCAAGCATTCCCCAGGCGGCACCTGTATTTCGATGTGAGGTTATGTAAAATAAGCCGTCAACTACCCGTACCGATTCTCCAAGCTCCATATTTCGAACAACAAGAATTTTTGTGATTTGATCAATAATGATAATAAACAATGCGATTACATAATAGATCACGCGTCTACCTCCGAATAGTTGTCTTAACCCTTTACGTATTGTAGCATAATTTTAAACTTCAGGCATCCGGGTTAACGTTATATTTTAATGAACCGGGCAGTGCAGCCATGCTTTTATTCAAAACTATCTCTTAAAGCTCCAGAAGGTTCATCCTTAATGTGACTCGCCATCATTAAAATTCATATAAAAAGACCTGGAGATTTCATTATCCCCAGGTCAACCTAATTCATTACTCTTGAGTCAGATGTGCATAATTTTCTTTTACAACTGAAGCACAGCGAGGGCAAAGGGTTGGATGATCAGGATCTTGACCTGCCTCGTCTGTAACGATCCAGCATCTTTCGCATGTTTCTCCTTCAGCTTTCGTAACTAAAACAGCATGCCCATCAAACGTTAAAGCTTCTGCAGGTGCACTCTGCAGCGAATCAGAAACTTCAAAATCTGAAACGATAAAGAGCTGTTTTAAATCTTCATCAATGGAAGAAAGCAATTTGAAAGTTACCTCATCAGCAAAAAGTGTAACTTTTGCTGCAAGTGATTTCCCGATTGTTTTACTGTTTCTTGCTTCCTCCAGCGCTTTTAGTACATCATCACGCAGGTCAAGGAAAGAATTCCATTTTTCCAATAGACCCTTTTCTTCTGTATACTCTTTTTCCTCAGGCATATCGGTAAGCTGAACGCTTTCTTCTTCTGCTCCCGGTACATAAGCCCAAACCTCGTCTGCTGTGTGAGGCAGAATTGGTGAAATCAGTTTTGTCAATGCAGTCAATGCTTCATACATAACCGTTTGCATGGCACGACGGTCTTTATGGTTTTGAGCTTCGATATAAAGGATATCTTTTGCAAAATCCATATAGAACGAGCTTAAATCAAGGGTGCAGAAGTTATTGATCGTATGATAAATCGTTGCAAATTCATACTCTTCATATGATCTTTTTACCGTTTTTACTACCTGATTTAACCGGACAAGTAAGAACTGGTCTACTTCACGAAGATTGTCAAAGGAGACAGCATCCTTCTTTGGATCAAAATCAGCAAGATTAGCAAGCATAAAACGAAGCGTGTTTCTGATTTTACGATATACTTCAGCTACCTGTTTTAGAATAGGATCTGATACACGTACATCAGCCTGATAATCAACAGAAGCCACCCATAATCTTAAAATATCTGCACCAAGCTGATTCATCACTTTTGACGGCAGCATAACGTTACCGAGTGATTTACTCATTTTCCGTCCGTTTCCATCAAGGGCAAATCCGTGGCTTAGCACACCTTTATAAGGAGCTTTACCCGTCACTGCAACTCCTGTAGTGAGGGATGAATTAAACCAGCCGCGGTATTGGTCAGAGCCTTCAAGATATAAATCTGCCGGCCTCTTAAGATCGTCTCTAGCTTCAAGAACAGATTGATGGGATGATCCACTGTCAAACCAGACATCCATAATATCCTGTTCCTTCGTGAACGTTCCGTTTGGACTACCCTCGTGTGTGAAGCCTTCAGGCAGCAAATCCTTCGCTTCCTTTTCAAACCAGATATTTGAACCATGCTCGCCAAATAAATTGGATACATGATCAATTGTTTCCTCAGTAATAATTGCTTCACCATTTTCAGCATAAAATACCGGGATCGGAACGCCCCAAGCCCGCTGACGTGAAATACACCAGTCTCCGCGGTCACGAACCATATTGAACAGACGCGTTTCACCCCATGCTGGAACCCATTTTGTTTCTTTGACTGCCTGCATTAATTCTTCACGGAACTTCTCAATTGATGCAAACCACTGAGCTGTTGCCCGGAAGATAATCGGCTTTTTCGTGCGCCAGTCATGAGGATAGCTGTGAGTAAAGAATTCCAGCTTCAGCAGCGCTCCTGCTTCTTCAAGCTTTTCAGTGATCGGTTTATTTGCTTTATCGTAAAATAAGCCTTCAAAGCCTGGTGCTTCGTCTGTAAATACTCCGCGGTCATCAACCGGACATAGAACATCCAGTCCATATTTTTTCCCTACCTGAAAATCATCCTCACCATGGCCTGGAGCAGTATGAACGCAGCCTGTACCTGCTTCAGTCGTTACATGCTCACCCAGTACAACTAGTGATTCGCGCTCATAAAATGGATGTTTAGCAACAACCCTTTCAAGCTCTGAACCTTTTACGGTTTTAATTACCTGCGGGGAAGCCCACTCCATGGTTTCTGTCACTTTTTGAAGCAATTCTTTAGCTACTACATACCGGCTTCCGCTTTCCTCTACTACTACATACTCAAGTTCAGGATGCAGCGCAATGGCAAGGTTTGCAGGAATCGTCCACGGTGTTGTGGTCCAGATAATAAATTTCACTCCTGCTTCAAGCACGCCTTTACCGTCAGTAACCTCAAAGGATACGTAGATCGACGGGGAGCGTTTATCATGATACTCAATTTCAGCTTCAGCAAGTGCTGATTCGCTTGATGGAGACCAGTAGACAGGTTTTTTGCCTTTATAAATATAGCCTTTTTTCGCCATTTCACCAAAAACCCTGATCTGCTGCGCTTCATATTGAGGCTCTAGTGTAATATAAGGATTATCCCAGTCGCCTCTTACACCAATGCGTTTAAATTGTTCGCGCTGTGATTCTACCTGGCTGTAAGCATACTCAGCGCAGCGCTCTCTAAACTCCGCAATGGTCATTTCTTTGCGCTTAACCCCTTTGTTGGTTAACGCCTGTTCAATCGGAAGGCCATGAGTATCCCAACCTGGTACATAAGGAGCCTGATATCCGCTCATTGATTTATAGCGGACAATAAAGTCTTTCAGCACCTTATTTAATGCGTGCCCCATATGAAGGTCGCCATTTGCATACGGCGGACCGTCATGCAGCACAAAAAGAGGACGTCCTTCTGTGCGTTTTTGAACCTGATCATAAATATTCATTTCAGCCCATTTTTGTTGAATCTCAGGCTCTCTGTTGGGTAAATTTCCTCTCATCGGAAATGCCGTTTTTGGCATAAGCAACGTATCTTTGTATTCCATCCATAATCCTCCTTACAATTTCCATACTAATTAAAAAAGCCCCCTCATCCCAAAAAAAGGGACGAGAGAGCATTGCTTCACGCGGTACCACCCTTATAGAAAACAGTAAACCATTTTCCACTCAAGGAGCCTGTAACGTTCGCCAGCCGCTGCTGCCTACTATCAAGTTCGGCAGCAGAACTCGAGGATGATTTTCTCCAATCGTTCTGCATCGGGCTTTCACCATCCCCGACTCGCTTTCCGGGCAGAAAATTAACTGGATACTGTTCCTGTCATCGTTCATTTTTGAATAAAATTATCTTCATGCTATTATATTTTAGAATAGCCAAATTCGTCAACTATTAGTCGTTTTCAAGCTCAGGCTGCAGGCTTTTTAGGTCTGTAGTGTCAAGATCATACTCCATTAAGTCTTCCCAGTCGCCATTTGAGATTAAATCCAGCTGAGCTTCGATCAGCATTTTAAATCTTGTGCGGAACACTTTGGACTGCTTTTTAAGATCTTCAATTTCAATAGCAATCTTGCGGGCTTTAGCTAAAGAATCGTTTACAATCCGATCAGCATTTCTTTCCGCTTCTTTAATAATCAGCTTTGATTCTTTCATCGCGTTGCGCCGGACTTCTTCTGCTGCTTCCTGGGCGACAACAATCGATTTGTTCAGCGTTTCTTCAATATTGGTAAAATGCCCTAATCGTTCGCTATTGTTATTGAGCTTTTCTTCCAGCTCTTTTTTTTCACGGAGAAGTATTTCATAATCTTTAATAATCTGATCTAAAAATTCATTTACTTCTTCCTCATCATACCCTCTGAATCCACGATTAAATTCTTTATTATGTATATCCAATGGTGATAGTGGCATGCTGGCACCTCCAACCTCTCATATGCTTTTCACTTATTATTATACTGATGATTCGTCAATTTGTGGGGATTCTCTTCAAATTAAGAGTAAAAAATTTCGTATTTCGTCATATTGTCTCATTAAAACAGCTTAATTCCAACAAATATTTGTCATTTTTCTAATCAACCTATCGTGTAGAGCTTAAGTCTGTATTTATCTTTTTTGGTTTTTCCTTCAATCTCTCCAATTCTGAGCCTGCCAAATCCTCTTACAGAAAGGATGTCTTCTTCACCGCATTCAAAGGAGGGATGTTCTTCTGCTTTGAAATTCACTTTGGCTTTGCCTCCCTGAATTAAAAGCTGTGCCTTCTGTCTTGAAATAGACATGGCCCCTGCTATTACGACATCAAGTCTTAAAGAGCTGAGAGTTACAAACTTCTCTCTCCATTTTTCATCAGACGGCGAATAGTGATCCCAGCTTACCTCTTTGACCAAAACCGCATTTCTGCCTATCTGATTAAGGTTCATGGTAAAGAAAGAGGAAAATTCCTGCGCCACAACAATATAGATTTTATCATCTGAAAAGATGATATCCCCGAATTTCTCCCGTTTAATTCCAAGTCCCATTAAAGATCCTAAGACATCCTTATGCTCCACTGAAATAAATTTTGCCGGGTAGCTTACTTCAATCAGCAGCAGGTTAAAATCATCAAATGCAGGCTGCAAATAATCAGGATAGATTAAACACCTTCTGCGTTCTGCTCCTTCACCGCCCTCAAAGGCTGCCCGGACTTCCCCGGTTGTGCCAATAAGTGATTGAACGATAAATACCTGTCTAGGATCCAGAAAATCTGTCAATTTGGGTGCATACATCGTTTCTGTATCCTGTTTCCAGCCGAGTACGCGATCGATAAATCCCTGTTCTTCCTTGCGAAAATGCTGATAAACAGATGACACTTTTTTTCCTCCCTTTGAAAAATGCCTTTATCCTGAAGGATAAAGGCATGAATAATGTTAAGCAATCATGTTAAAAAGTACTTCCAGGCCGCTTCTGGCTAAATTCAAGGTGATAATCGCTACTAATGGCGATATGTCAATCATGCCAAGAGGAGGAATTATTTTTCTAAACGGCTCCAGATAAGGCTCGCAGATTCTGGCTAAGGTTTGGCCAAAGCTGCTTTCTCTTGCATTAGGAAACCATGACATTAAAATATAAATAATTAATGCATAGCTGTAAAACGTAATCAGTGTACCAATTACACCAAATATAGTATTCAGCATACTCGTTAAAACCACCTATCTATCCTTTACGGATTAATCTTCTTGTATAAAATCAGTAATATTTCCGCTTACTTCTATGTTATCAGGCGTACATAGAAATATATCTGTGCCAACGCGCTGAATATCTCCACCGATGGCGTACACCGTTCCACTTAGAAAATCAACGATTCGTTTCGCCTGATCCTTGTTAATTCTCTGCAGGTTAACCACTACTGCCCGGTGACTTTTTAAGTGGTCAGCTATATCCTGAGCCTCCGCATACATTCTTGGTTCAAGCAAAACCATTTTGGAGGATTTCTGAACACTTTGCAGGCTTACAACGTTCTGCTTTTGAACCGGCTGTTTTTTATTCGTGCGTGGCTGTGCCGGCTCTTCCTTTTGCTCTTCAATATATTCTTCAACATATTCTTCTTCTTCATCAACAAAAAAGAAGTTTTTAAATTTCGATTTCATCCCCATGGTGCATTCCTCCTTTATTCGCCTACAAGCGCTGAACCGATTCTGACAAAAGTAGCGCCTTCTTCGATCGCAATTTCATAGTCATTTGACATTCCCATGGAAAGCTCAGTACACGGTGCATGAAGAAACCCATGTGTATGTATCGTTTCTTTTAATTTTGAGAGATCTTTGAAGCACTTCCGCAGAATTTTTTCATCCGTGGTGTGAGGAGCCATAGTCATTAGGCCGACCACTTTTATTTTATCATATTTCGACAGCTGATCGATAAATTCAATTATATTTTCAGGAGATATTCCATGTTTTTGTTCCTCTCCTGACACATTTACCTGAACAAAACATTTTATTTCCCCATCAGCGCGCTTATTAATCTCCTTAGCAAGCGACAGCCTGTCCAGTGAATGAAGATAATCGATATCATTGATGACGTCTTTGACCTTTCTTGATTGAAGTGATCCAATGAAATGCCAAACCGTTTGTCCTGTTAGTACTTCTTTTTTCTCCAGTAGTCCTTCAAGCCTGTTTTCCCCTAAATGAAAAAATCCTGCATCAGCTGCTTCCTGCGCCCGCTCATTTGTAACGTATTTCGTCACGGCGACCACTGTTACGTCATCGGCTGAACGCCCGGCTCTCGCTGAAGCTGCATTTATGTTCATTTTGATTCGTTTTCCTTTTTCTATTACATCCATTTTTAATTCCTCCAACCAATGACCGCTGCCATTCTTCCTGTTTTCCCCTGGTCTCTCCGGTGAGAAAAAAACAAATCATCCTCACAGGAAGTGCACAATGAAGAGATTGAAATGTTGCTCTCTAAAATTCCTGCGTTTATCAGGAGCTGTTTATTTACCTCTTTTAAGTCCAGTGAATAAGTTAAGTCGGTCTTTTTTATAAAGCTTTTATGCTCATTCTCACCCAGGCAGTTTTTTACCTTATTAATAACAAAATCATCTACTTCGTAACAGCAGCTCCCTATAGAGGGACCAATATAGCATTTTAATTTGGATAGATCCGTACCTGCCATTTCAGCTTCATGAACCATTGCCCCGGCAATGTTCAAAACAGTGCCCTTCCAGCCTGCATGAGCTGCTCCGGCAAAGCCTGAATCCGGCTCTGCAAAAAATAGCGGGACACAGTCAGCGAAGCATAAAGCAAGAAAAACATTCCGTTCAACCGTCCATAAACCATCTGTTTCGGGAATGGCATTTTCAAAAAGAAGGGTTCCCGCACCGCATTCATTATGTGTAACCTTCCTTATGTCTGCTCCATGAATCTGGTCTGCCCATATAAAATTGGCTGCAGGAGCATCCAGCTCCTCTGCCAAAATCCTTCTGTTTGAAATTACGTCCTCCGGAAGGTCCTTTACATGCAGTCCCAGGTTCAGACTGCTGAAAGCTCCGCTGCTTACACCACCGTTTTTTGCAGAAAAGATGGCAACAAGAGAAGGTATTTCTTTTGTCCAATCTTCAATTGTAAGAAACCTGGCTGATTTTTTGTCCGTTACCTTCACCTGTTGCTTCACCTCTTCTTATTTTTATAAAGTGTACCATATTACAGCACATAAACGGTATTGAAAAAGGTGCTTACGAGGATTCTAATGTGTCATGAAGAATCTGCCCTCTAACTAAAATGACGTCATTTCCGATTTTAACTAAGTCCTTCCATGGGATTGTGATTTCTCCCCCCCTGCTGAACCATCCCTTCCAATTTCCGTTCCCCTGAATAATAATGGATTCAATAACACCCGTTTTCACATTAATATCAATATCAGAAATCGGTCCAAGCTTCTTCCCATCCGAAACAGACACCACATCTTTTTGCTGCAACTCAGAGATTCTCATTCCCATCCCCCCTTGATAAATCTATTTTATGCAAAAAAAAGAAAGGAGAACACCTCTCTCCTTTCTAATGTACATATCGATTCATTTGCTTTATTGCTCCTTTTTCCAATCTGGAAACTTGAGCCTGAGAAATACCGATTTCATCCGCTACTTCCATCTGGGTTTTACCAAAAAAGAAACGGTTTTGAATAATCATTTTTTCCCTGTCACTTAAATGATGCATTCCTTCCTTGATGGATAATTCCTCCACCCATTGTTCATCGCTTGTCCGGTCATCGCTTACCTGATCAAGAACGTAGATCGGGTCGCCGCCATCCTGATAAATCGGTTCGAACAGTGACACCGGATCCTGAATGGCATCAAGTGCAAAGAGAATATCCTCTTTAGGCAACCCTACCCGTGCCGCAATTTCTTCTATTGTAGGCTCTTTAGACGTTTCGCTAATTAGCTGCTCCTTTGCCTGCAAAGACTTATAAGCGATGTCCCTTAATGATCTGGACACTCTGATCGGGTTGTTATCTCTTAAGTACCTTCTTATTTCACCGATAATCATCGGTACTGCATAGGTTGAGAATCGGACATTTTGTCCCAAGTCAAAATTATCTATCGACTTTAATAGACCAATGCATCCAACCTGAAACAGGTCATCCGGGTTTTCGTTCCTGTGTGAAAAACGCTGTATCACACTAAGTACTAATCGCATATTCCCATACACTAATGTTTCTCTCGCTTCATCATTTCCGCTTTGTAAATCAGTAAAGAGCTTTCTCATTTCTTCATTTTTATAAATCGGTAATGTTGAGGTGTCGACTCCACAAATCTCTACTTTATTGCGTGCCATCTTTTTTCCTCCAGTCGGGAGTATGGGTTCTCGTTCAGTATTTCCCCCGGAAGAAAAAATATTCTATTTTTGAATTACCTGAATATGGTGTTTTTCACACCATTTTACTTACTTCTTTTTGTAATCGCCGTATAATTCTTTTTTCCAGCCTTGAAATGTATGATTGCGAAATTCCCATTAAGTCTGCTACATCCTTTTGTGTGTGCTCCTGCTGGCCGTTCAGGCCGAATCTGCATTCAATGATAAAAGTCTCTCTCTCGTCTAAAATCGTCAGCGCCTGCTTAAGCAATACGCGATCCATTCTTGATTCAATATCCTTCACGATTAAATCATTATCTGTTCCGAGTACGTCAGAAAGAAGCAATTCATTTCCGTCCCAGTCTGTATTTAGCGGCTCATCAAAGGATACTTCGGATCTTAATTTATTCGTTCTGCGCAAATACATTAAAATTTCATTTTCAATACAGCGGGAAGCATAAGTGGCAAGCTTGATCTTCTTTTCCAAGTCAAAGGTATTAATGGCTTTTATTAAGCCGATAGTTCCGATGCTGATCAAATCCTCAATATTAATTCCGGTATTCTCAAACTTCCTTGCGATGTACACAACAAGCCTTAAGTTCCGTTCAATCAGTGTGGATCTTGCCCGCTCATCCCCATCCGCAAGTCTCTGAAGGACCAGAGCTTCTTCATCACGCTCTAATGGGGAAGGCAGAGCTTCACTTCCACCGATGTAGAAAATATCCTTTACTTTAATTCCTAACTTATTGGATGTTTGAAGAAGCCATAATTGCATTGTGCGCTTTGCTTGAACAAGCAGCATTTCCATCACTCCCTATAGTTGATGACAAGGCAATAATTGCAGTGGGTTTAGTAAACAATTGCATTTTTCCTCAAATAATAATGTTTCATTTGTAAATACGACCGGTACATTGTTCAATAAAAATTTTTTGCCATTCACAGTACAAGCAACCCGGTCACACATAATGCCAATCATCATTTGGTTAGTTGAATGAACCGTCCTGGATGGGATCATCCTTACTTTCTTTTGCCACATCGTAGGCCAGTCCATAAACTGTTGTCCTGTTAGCGAACTCGAAATCATATCAGGAAGTAATTCTTTTGCTACCTGCGCATTGGCAAATACTACTGGAGATTTTGTAAATGGATCAATCACATGATTTCCACTGTCTAAAAATCCATTGCCCCGCCAAGCCTGTCCATTAACTTCAATCTCCACCTGATAGGTAAATGTTTCTCCAATGTGGTTCATCTGCAGGGACTCTACAATTTTTGTCATACAAACCATTGCTGTAATCAGCAAAAGCGAAAGTATGACAAGCATGCTGAAGGAATTTTCAGTAAGCAGAGCGTGTTTTGAATCCCTAAGCATTTGTTTAATCATGTACATCCCGCCGCCAATCAGACTGCTTGCGCCCCAAAATGTAATGCAGGCTCTCAGGAGACTTCTAAATCCTTTAATGGAAAACGAATACCAGACAATAAAAAAGCTAAAAAGCAAAAACGATAAAATTTCAATTACCTGAGGGATATCAAAGTTCATAAAACCTGCCTGCATAAGCGTGCTGGTGCTAGTCAGAAACAGAAAACGTCTCCACTTCGGCGGCTGATTAATTAATCTGCCAACCATCCATAATACACAGCAATCTACCCAAGAGTTTAACGCCCACAGCGCTTCAAGATGAAGCATCTTGTGGAGTCCCCCCTTTCTTTGAAACAAAGTATATCCAAAAGTAAAAGAGAAAATTGTCAAAATCAATACAGAAATTCAATAAATATTTCTTTAAAAACCCTCAAAAAAAGACTGAATCCCACAATGAGATTCAGTCTTTTGAATTTTATTTAATTTAGTTGCGGCGACGGTTACGGTTGCGCAGAAACGTTGGAATATCCAGTGTATCTTCTACCGGCTGCTGTGAAGAACGGGAAGGCTGTTCATGTGAATGAACGTCTTCTCTGTCACGATCTCGATCGCGGTCACGGTCACGGTCGCGCTCACGCTCTCTTGGCTGTTCTCTTTCTCTTTCACGCTCGCGTTTTGGCGCCAATGAAGAAGGCTGCTGTCTGATTTGTCCGCCCATTTGAGGCCGTGACGGTTTTTGCTGCTGGTTTAAGTTTTCACTAAAACCTGTTGCAATAACGGTTACTAAAATTTCCTCTTTTAAATCTTCTCTAATAACGGATCCAAAAATCATATTTACTTCCTGATCTGAAGCACTGGCTACAATATCAGCTGCTTCCTGAACCTCATAAAGGCTTAAGTTATTTCCGCCGGTGATATTCATCAATACCCCTTGAGCTCCGTCGATGGATGTCTCAAGTAAAGGGCTGGAAATCGCTTTTTTTGCTGCTTCTGAAGCTCTGTTTTCTCCTGAAGCTACACCTATACCCATAAGGGCAGATCCTTTGTTTGACATGATCGTTTTAACATCTGCAAAGTCAAGATTAATTAAACCAGGCACTGCAATTAAATCTGAGATGCCCTGCACACCCTGACGAAGCACATTATCCGCTTCACGGAATGCTTCAAGCATAGGCGTACTTTTATCGACAATCTCTAGAAGACGATCGTTTGGAATGACGATGAGTGTATCGACTGCCTCTTTCATGGCACCGATACCGCCGCCAGCCTGATTCGCACGTTTGCGTCCTTCGAAAGTGAACGGCCGTGTTACAACACCGACAGTTAAGCTGCCTAGTTCTCTTGCAATTTGTGCGATAACCGGTGCAGCACCCGTTCCTGTACCTCCGCCCATTCCGGCTGTAACGAAGACCATGTCGGCTCCCTTAATCGCTTCTTCAATCTGCTCTCTGCTTTCCTCAGCAGCTTTTTTGCCTACTTCCGGGTTAGCTCCTGCTCCGAGCCCGCGGGTTAATTTCCCCCCGATTTGCATTTTAATCTCTGCTTTAGAAAGATTTAATGCCTGAGCATCTGTATTAACTGCAATAAATTCTACACCTTGTACTCCGTGCTCGATCATACGATTGACTGCGTTGTTTCCGCCGCCTCCTACACCGATGACTTTTATGGTTGCCAATGAATCTACATTCGTATCAAAATCCAACATTCATAAGTCCTCCTAATTCATCCAAATTACTTTTTTTAAGGTTATTCAAAGAAATACCCCAATAGCTTCTTGAATTTTCCCTCTTCGTTCTTTTGTTTTGGTTTTGGCTGTTTTGGCCTTGATTCCGGTTGTTTTTTTGACGAATGATCACCGGCACCTTCGTATTCGGATGCTGAAGGCTGTTTGTCGAGCCTTCCCTGCAGCTTGGCATGTTTGTGAGCATACTTAATTAGTCCGACAGCTGTTGTATATTGTGGTTCTCTGACACCAATATAATCAGGTATTGCGACTCTTACCTGATTTTGAAGTACAGCCTGACCCAGCTCAAGAATTCCCTGCATGTTTGCAACTCCGCCGGATAAAACAAAACCTCCTGGCAGATTATGAATATTTAATCTCTTTAACTCGTTAATAACCAAATCAAACATTTCTTCTAATCTTACTTCAATAATATCAGAAATTTCAAGCTGATTGAACTGCTGGTGCTGATCACTTCCTATTATTGGAACACTGAAAACCTCTTCTTCGGATGCGTAATCATAAAATGCATGCCCATGCTTAATCTTAATTGATTCAGCATCATCTGTCGTTGTTCTCAATCCAATGGAAAGATCCTTTGTAATATGTTCACCGCCTACAGGAACAATTGAAGTGGCTATTAGATTGCCCTGCTCAAAGACAGCTATGCTTGTTGAGCCGCCGCCAATATCTAAAATAGCTGTTCCCAGGCTTTGCTCATCCTTTGATAAAGCAATGGTTCCAGCAGCTAGAGGCTGAAGGAAAATATCCGCAATTTCAAGGCCAGCGCGTTCGACACAACGCAGAATATTATGAAGCATTGTTTTAGAGCCCGTAATGACCGTGCCTTCCATTTCAAGGCGTACGCCTATCATGCCCCGTGGATCTTTTATCTCATCAAGTCCATCAACAATAAATTGCCTCGGCACAATATTAATAATTTCCCTTTCAGGAGAAATAGGCATTACCTGAGCTGCATCTATTACCCTTGCTACATCTTCATCCCTAATTTCCTTGTCATCCGTTGAGACCGCCACGACTCCGTGACACGGTTGTAAGGAAACATGGTTTCCAGGAATACCTACAATAACATTATGTATATCAAGACCTGTCATTCTTTCTGCTTGATCTACAGCTTTTTGAATAGAACGGACCGTTTCATCAATATCAACAATTGATCCTTTTCTTATTCCTTCTGATTGTACGTTGCCTACCCCGATGATATTGAGAGAGTCATGTACTAATTCAGCAATTATTACTTTCACATTCGATGTTCCGATATCAAGACTAACAAAATACTCATTATTACTCATCCTGTGGCACCTCCCTCAAAAGCAGTTAGTTTCATTTATTTCATCATTTAATAGTTGATTTACATTCTACGAAGATTATTCTGCAAAAAAGCCATAAAGCCTTTAAATATCGCTAAATTGCATTCTTTTTCTTTTCATTCCATTGAACAAGCAGCAACCGTCGAATAACGGCGATATTTTGAAACAGCCTTACTCCAAAAGCAAAAATGGCTGCTAAGTATAAGTCTACACCAAGATGAACGCCTAGAAAAGCCAAACTTATAGCTAAAACAATATTAAAAAAGAATCCCGATATAAACACGCTGTCATCGTAAACCCCCTGCAAGTAGGCCCTAATCCCCCCAAAGAGGGTATCTAGAGCAGCCAAAACCGCAATGGAAAGATAGTTTGAATATTCTTCAGGTATTGAAAGTTCGGTAAATAGACCTAAGAAAATACCGACAATTAGTGCAAGGACCGGCAGCCACATTTAATTTACTCCTCTTCATCAGCCGCTTGCGGTATCATCGAGCGGACATTAATTCTTTTATCGTAAGCCGGCACTTCAAGATGCTGCTGCGGTTCGTTAATGACGAGCCGGATATCATCGATAAAAAAGTCCTCCTGCAGCTCAGAACCAAGCATTCGGTTATAAAGCTTTTCAGCCTCCTGCGAATTTTTCGACAGGATTGTCAAGGTGATTGGAAGAGCGGGAAGAGAATTCCCGTTTACTGCTGTGATCCCGTTAATATCTCTAATAACAGAGACTGCTCCTAAACGGTATTGATTGACTGAGATATGCTGGGCATTAAATAGATATAATTGATTAACAAGCCTTTGCAAAAGGTCAGCGCTAATTTTCCCGGCACTGCCGCCCATTAAAACCTCCTCTGCTATTGGCTTTAGCTCAAGGGTAATACCAGTCCCCTCTATTGCTGTCATACCGGCTTCTGTTTTTAATTGCTCTACTGTTTCTAAAAGAGTTTCTTTCTTACTAGAAGCCTGATCTTTTTCATATTGGTAAATCGTTTTTTCCTGGGCGTCGATTTGAGAAAGAAGAATGGATTGCTGTTCAAGCTGAACGCCAAGCTCCTGTCGTATTTCCCAAATATCGCGCGTATCGCGTTCAGCAGGTTTTTTAACGGTCTGAAACTGTACAGCAACTAAAAAGCCGATAACCATTGAGATTAAAGTGAAATGCAATTTTGCTTTTCTATTCATTCGCTTAACGCCTTTCAGTATACGCTATAAATCACGAATAACCGGGGCCATCCTGATTAACTCTTTTTTCTCCATCGTAAAGTTAATCGAATCGTTTACCAGCTGATCCCGAACTCCCCCGGTAATTGTAAGTGCAGAGCTCATAACTTCATAATCTCCAATTGCTGTAATGGTAAAAGGAGCTGGAAGCTGTATATTATCTACAGTAATAACCGGACCATTACAAATAATATACGTATCGCGGGCAATTCTCTGTCCGTTGATCGCGATCCCTTCGGCACCTGCTATGTACAGCTCATTAATAACATGAAAAAGATGATGTTCATGGACAAGATAATCATTAATATTTTCAATGGCAGGATCGTATTCTCCATCCGCAAGAGTGATAGCAACCCCGGGGCCCTCAACTGCGACCTTGCCGAGTATGAGCCTGTATTGATCCGCTTCTACAGCAAGGCCGGAAGCATCGTCATTATCTGAAATAGTCCGTTCATATTCCCTGACTGAGTCAAGCAGCTGAAATAGCTCCTCCTGTAAATCCAGATTTTCCTGCTGAGTCTGCAGCAATTCCTGGCGTGCGTTCTCCTTTTTTGAATTAAACCGGTTAATGGACTGTCCGCCCTGATCATCGTTTGAAAATTGTTCTTTAGTTATGCTGTACGAAAAGGAGAGCAAAAAACCAAGAACAAGAAAGACTATTGAAAATAAAAGTGTCCTACCCTTCTGTTTCAAGGTCTTCTTCTCCTCCGTCGCCATCCTCCAACCCGTCGGTGTCAAGCTCCTGCTGATCCCCACTTTGATAAGCTCTAAAATATGAGCCTACTTCAAGATCAATCACTCCTTTTACCGAAGGGTCCAGCTGGCTTACAATGGCAGGGTAATGAGCCATTTTTAAAGCAAAAGTGTCCAGTACAGCAGATACTTCAAAACCATCATTCATATAAACTGATATATGATTTTTATCAGTATTTGTCGGTGTTAAAAGAATCTCCGAAATTGACTGCCGGACTTCCGGAGGCAGTTCAGAAAGGGAAGCTGCCATCTCTTCTAATGTCTGATCCATTGAAAAGCCAACAAGTATAGGGGCATCCTGTGAAAGGCCGCTGCTTTCGATCGATTTGGAAGTAGCTCCATTTTCAAGAATGGGAATATACTGTTTTTCCTGCTTTATATAAGCAATTTGTCCAAACTCCTGAATGTTTATTTGCAGAGTGGTAGGAAAATCTTTGGAAGCCTCAACAGATTTCACTTCCGGCTTGCTTAGAAGGTTTTCCTCTACCAGGTCAAGGTCGGTGGCCCAATAGGAATCTCCCAATGATACACCGCTTGCATCCATTATTTCATCATCAGTCAGCCACGTGGCTCCCTCAACAGAAAAAGACTGAAATTTACTGTAAGGGGATTGGAAATACAAAATAATAAGAATAACCAAGATAAATAACAATACCACAGACAGCAGTCTTCTGTTTGCTTTCTTTCTGCGTCGCTGTTTTAGCTGCGGGACCCTGTCTTCCAGTGAAACGACTGGCTTTCTGCCCATCGATTCAACACTCCCTTTTTAAGACAAAAGCGAAAGAAAGCAAAAAAGCTCTCTTTTACTTATGCACAACATATGATGTTTCATTATTCTTATTCGTTTACACGAAAAAGTCAGCAAAACGGCTGATTTATTTAAAATCTGATTCGTTGCCTACCCACTCAACTTCTGTTTCTATGATAATTCCCTTATTCTCAAGGATCGTTCGTTTAATATGGCTGATCAGGTCCTGCACATCTTTTGAAGTGGCTCCCCCTGCGTTTACAATGAAATTTCCGTGAAGCTCTGAAACCTTTGCACCGCCAATCTGATAGCCTTTTAATCCAGCCTCCTGAATTAACTGACCCGCATAGTCAGGAAGCGGGTTTCTGAAAATACTGCCTGAACAAGGATGGTTCCACGGCTGCGTTTCACGTCGGTAGTCTTTATACTTCTTCATTTCAGCCTTTATTTTTTCAGAGCTGTCTTCTTTCAGGGCAAATTCTGCCTCAATAACAATCCCAGGGCGTTCTTTCTGCAGGACAGAAGTACGGTAAGAAAATTTCATTTCTTCATTTGTCAGCCATTCCATATCCCCGTTTGGAAACAACACATGGGCACGAGTGAGAATTTTGGAAATATCTGATCCATGAGCTCCTGCATTCATATAGACAGAACCGCCTACAGACCCTGGAATACCGCTTGCAAATTGAAGTCCATGAAGCCCTTCACGCGCCATTTTAGTGGCGAGAACGATAATGGAATAACCGCCTCCCACCCGGATCGTCGTTCCCTCAATCTGCAAATCATCCATGCCCTTTCCAAGCTTGATTACTACCCCCTTTATGCCTTTATCACTCACTAAAAGGTTCGAACCTCTTCCAATAACCCGCCATTCTACATTATGCCGGTTGATTAGTGTCATCAGCTGTTTTAAATGTTCAACAGAAGACGGCTCAATCAGCACATCAGCCGGTCCCCCAACTTTCATTGTTGTATGATTAACCAATTTCTCGTCGTAAGATACTTTTCCTAATTCTGCTTTTTGCAGTTCAATTATAAACTTCTCCATACTTTCTCTCCTTAAAGCATCATAATTCGCAGTATGCAAAAAAAACTCAGACATCTGCGAGTATGTCTTTTCCCTATACTACACTATTCTAATCAAAGAACATACAACTGAAAAGCCTTCGTCATTAAAATGTAAAAATAAACTTTTCTTATAAAATTTTATTTTACCTGCCATGTCCTTGTTACAAACAAGAAAAGGATAAATTGAGTCTGGGTAATAAAAAAATCAGTCTGAGACACTGTCCCAAACCGATTTAAACTTTTTTCCTGTATTTACTTATATTCAATAAAATTCCGCAGGAGAGAAGGACAAGTAAAAGGGAAGAGCCTCCATAGCTCATAAAAGGCAATGTGATCCCTGTTACCGGTATCAGGCCGATTACAACGGCTACATTAATCATCACCTGAATGCCGATCATCAGGACAATGCCGCCTGCCATCAGCTGACCGAAAGTATCTGGGGCAGCGAGTGCAATTAAAACCCCTCTCCAGACAATCGCGCTAAAGAGCAAAAGCAGGAGCAATCCGCCGAAAAAACCAAGCTCTTCTCCTACGATCGCAAAAATAAAATCGTTTTGCGGTTCAGGAAGATAAAAATATTTTTGTCTGCTTTCTCCAAGTCCAAATCCAAAAATGGCTCCCGGTCCAAGTGCATACAAAGATTGAATCATCTGAAATCCGGCCCCTAAAGGATCCTGCCATGGGTCAAGATACGAAACAATACGCTGAAGGCGGTAAGGTGCTGAAATAATCAATCCTGCAAAGCCTGCAATACCCAAAAAAATAAGTCCTGCAAAAAAACGGTACGGCGCTCCCGCTAAAAACATCAGGGCCAGACCAGTTCCTAAAATAACAGTGCCTGTCCCTAAATCGGGCTGAAGCATGACGATGCCAAATGGAAGAATTAATAAAAGCAGCTGTGGTGCCATTCCTTTGCGGAAGTTGGTAATCGGATGGCTCGTTTCCTCCAGATTTTTCGCCAGAAGAAGCAATACCCCGATTTTTGCAAACTCAGAAGGCTGGAGGGACAGCGGTCCCACTCCAAGCCAGCTTTGGGATCCGTTTCTTACAAGACCCACACCCGGTATTAACACGAGAATCAAAAGCAGTACGCCTCCCAGGTAAACGGTCCATGCGTATTTTTTTAGTTTCCAATAATTGAAATTGGCTAAAAAAAGCATGGATACGATTCCAAGAATGGCAAAAACAGCTTGTCTTTTTGAAAAAAAGTGTGAATCACCAAAGCGGTCCAATGCCCATACGGAACTTGCGCTGTCGATCATAATGATGCCAAACACAACACACGAACAAATAAGTCCAACGAGCCAACGGTCCATACTTATTGAGCCTCACAGTGAAAGATTGAGCAGTTAAACGCCCTGTTAAAGTTTATTCACCTCATCAATAAATATGTCTCCTCTTACTTCAAACGTCGGGTGCTGATCCCAGCTTGCACATGCTGGTGATAAAAGCACAATATCACCAGGTGAAGCAAGCTCTGAAGCTGCCCCTACACTTTCTTTTACGCTGTGTACTTTTATAAGAGATTTAATTCCTGCCTTCTCTCCCATATCAAGCATCTTTTGGGCTGTCTGGCCAAACGCAATCATTGATTTAACATTTTTAAGGTAAGGTATTAAATCATCAAAGCTGTTTCCTCTATCTAATCCTCCGCAAAGAAGGATCGTTGGCTTTTGAAAGGCATCCAGTGCACTTTTTGTCGCTAGTGTATTTGTGGCTTTTGAATCGTTATAAAACTTTACATCATTCCACTCTCTAACAAACTGAGTACGGTGGCGTACACCGGTAAAGGTAGCCAGGACAGAACGGATCGCCTGATTGTCTGCTCCTGATAGCTTAGCTGCTGCAACCGCTGCAAGAATATTTTCAAGATTATGAGCTCCCGGAAGTACAATCTCCTCTGTATGAATGATTTCCTCACCCTTAAAATAAAGTACTCCTTCGGAAACATATAAGCCATCTGAAACTATTTTCTTTGTAGAAAATGGAATAATTTGCGCTTTTGTAAACGAAACCCGATCCATTAGCTCAGGCTGATCTGCATTAACAATGAGAAAATCTTTTTCAGTTTGATTTTTTGTAACAGCCGTTTTTGCCTTTACATACTCGTCCCTCGAGGAGTGATAATCAAGATGCGCATCATAAATATTTGTAATCACTGCAATAGATGGCTTAAATTCGTTAATTCCCATCAGCTGAAAGGAAGAGAGCTCGACAACCATTGTGTCGGAAGCTTTTGCCTTTTGAGCTACCTCACAAGCCACCGTACCAATATTTCCTGCCATATAAACAGGCTGCTTTGCAGCTTCAATCATATGATGCACAAGGGTTGTGGTGGTGGTTTTACCATTTGTTCCTGTAATTCCGATCATCGTTGATTCACTGATCAGATAAGCAAGTTCAACTTCTGTAATAACCGGAAGCCCCATTTCTCTAGCGCCTTTTATTAGCTCGTTCGTGTAGGGAATCCCGGGATTTTTGACGATTAATTCAAAGCCTTCCTCCAGCAATTCCACCGGATGGCTTCCGCACACAACCTTAATCCCTTCGTCGAGCAGGGACTGAGCCTCTTTATTCTCAGAAAGCGGCTTCCAGTCATTTACCGTGACGAAAGCGCCCAAGCGGTGCAGAAGCAAAGAAGCAGCAACACCGCTTTTGGCCAAGCCGACTACAAGTATTTTTTTATTTTGATATGTTGTAATATGCTTCATTTATCCAAACACTCCAATCAATACACCTAGGATGCCGACTGCAAGGCCGACTGACCAAAATACAGTAACAACCTTCCATTCAGACCAGCCGACTAATTCAAAATGATGATGCAGCGGACTCATTCTGAAGATTCGTTTACCGGTTAATTTAAAGGAAGTCACCTGCATAATAACGGAAAGAGTTTCTGCTACAAAAACAAGACCGATTAAAAGTAGCAGCACTTCCTGCTTAGCAAGCAGTGAGACTGTTCCAATAGCGCCTCCTAACGCAAGAGACCCTGTATCTCCCATAAAGACCTTTGCCGGGTGCGCATTAAAAACTAAAAATCCTAATACCGCTCCCACAACAGCCATACAGAAGATCGTCAGTGTAAATTGCTCCTGCTGATAGGCTAAAATGGCAAATGCTCCAAATGCTATAGCTGCTGTTCCGGAAACGAGCCCGTCCAACCCATCTGTTAAATTAACAGCATTTGAGAAACCGACGAGCCAGAAAATCACAAATCCAACATAAAGAAAGCCAAGATTAATTTCCACTGTAGTGAAAGGTATAGCAATAATTGACGAAAAGCCATTAGCTTGAAAAATTACATAAAAAATGATAGCAATGAAGATTTGGCCTATTAACTTTTGGAGGGATGTAAGCCCAAGATTCCGTTTCATCACAACCTTGATAAAGTCATCCAGGAAGCCAAGAATTCCGAAGGTTACTGTTACCAAAAGCAAAAGCAGCAAGGTTACATTCATCGCATTAAAGAAAGCAGTAACCGCAAGCGAAGTTACGATGATGGAAAACAGGATAATTATCCCGCCCATGGTCGGGGTTCCGGATTTTTTCTGGTGAGATTCCGGCCCTTCCTCCCGGATGCTTTGACCAAATTTTAACCTGCGTAAATATGGAATAAATAATGGTGATACTGCGACTGTTACAAAAAACGCCCCAAACAACGAGGCGAATATAGCCAAAATCGACATGCTAAATCCTCCTAATTCAAAAACGATATGTTAGTTTATCAATAGTTTATCACATGATCTGCCTGCTTTTGAACAAATCAAATGTCCCCATATTATCATAGTAGTGAAATGTCCTGAGGTAAAGTTTTTTTCACTCAAAATTTCCAGTGCTCAATAAATAAATAAAGTGCCGTTCATTTTTCCAGTACTTAAGAGCCCTCTCTTAAAGCACGGATAGAATTGAACAGACACTTCATTTTGTTTAATAGCTGATACGCATTAAAATGCCCCTTTTACAAGCTCAAAGGCTACTTCCTTATCGTCAAAGGGGATCAGGTCATTGCCGATTATCTGAACCTTTTCATGTCCTTTGCCGGCTATTAAAATCACATCGTCTTCTTTCGCCTGGCTTATGGCATAGGCAATAGCTTCTTTTCGATCCAGAATAACTGAGTAATTATGTCCTGGAACCCCTTCTTCCATATCCTTAATAATATCTGCAGGATCTTCACTTCTCGGGTTGTCAGCTGTAAAAATAACGTCCGTCCCATAACCGCATGCTACTTTAGCCATGAGAGGCCGTTTTGTCTTATCTCTGTCACCCCCGCACCCCACCACAACAAACGTGCGGCCTGCCCTCATTTTTACAATTGCCTGCAATACGTTCTCCAGACTGTCTGGTGTATGCGCATAGTCTACGATGATTGTAAAAGGCTGATTAGCCTCGACAATTTCAAATCTCCCTGGCACACTTTGCATGTTCTTGAGTCCTTCTGCAATGGCTGACAGCGGAATTCTTTTAGCAAAGGTAGCAGCAATGGAAGCAAGTGCATTGTACACATTGAAAACGCCAACTACCGGGATTTTAATATTTATCGTTCCGATTGGCGTATGGGCGGTAAAGGCGGTCGAATGCCTCCCGTAGGTTATTTTGCTCGCATAAACATCAGAACGCTCATTTAGTCCATATGAAATAATATGAGCTGAAGTTGCCTGGCGAATCATTTCAGAAAAGGGATCATCATCATTTACAATGGCGAATTTAGGAAGATCCATGAAATGATTGTGGCCTAATTGAGAGAACAGCAGGCTTTTAGACCATCTGTAGTGATCCATTGTTCCATGGTAATCTAAATGGTCCTGCGTTAAATTCGTAAAAACTGCTATATCAATATCACAGCCGAATAGCCTTCCCTGGGCAAGCCCGTGAGAGGAGACCTCAATAATCGAAGTGGTAACGTTATGGGCAAGAAAATCACTAAGCGTCTGCTGAAGCAGCAGACTGTCCGGCGTCGTATTGATGGAGGTTTTGGTTTGGGCTCCCTGCTTCATGTAAAGAGTGCCTATAACGCCTGTCTTTTCTCCAGCATAGTCAACGATTGACTGAATCATATGCGAGACGGTCGTTTTACCGTTCGTTCCTGTAATGCCGATGACATTCATTTTGTAACTGGGATAGCCATAAAACAAATTGGTGATCTGGGCTAAGGCGTGCCTGGAATTTTTCACCTGGATAACAGGGATGGATAAAGAAAGCTCGATGTCACAAAGAACAGCTGCAGCTCCGTTTAAAACAGCCTGCTGAATAAAATCCCTGCCGTCTCTTTTTTCTCCTTTTAACGCAATAAAAAGAGTTCCTTGTTTAACACTTTTATGATGGTGAGATATCGAATGAATAATTGGATCAGAAGTTGGTCCCTTCCACTCATAAAAAGGGATACAGCTTACCAGCTCCGAAAGTCTCATTTTTTCAGCTCCTAACTCGGCAAACATCTAACATGTTCCTTATTGTAGCTTAAATTTCCATCCAGCACCACGACTTATTCACCCTCCCCCATCATGACTCTGATGGTGGTCCCTTCATTCACCGTCACATTCGGTTTAGGTGACTGCTCGATGACTTTTGTACCCTTTCCTTCAACCTCAAGCTTTAACGGCAAAAGCATTTCCTTTAGGTCCTTGGTTGTAGTCCCGATCAGATCAGGTACTTTATATGTTACAGGATCAAGCCACCTTACTGATTTTTCAACCTGCTTTTCTCTCGGCTTAACACCGAGTGTACGCAGACCGTCTTCAAGCATATTACCGACTATTGGAGCAGCTACCACACCTCCAAACTGGACGGTATTTTTCGGATGATCCACAGCTAAATAAACAATCAGCTCCGGGTCATCGCTTGGAGCAAATCCGATAAAGGAAACGATATAGCTGTCCTCCATATACTTTCCGTCCTTTACCTTCTGCGCAGTTCCTGTTTTGCCGCCTACTCTGTAGGTATCAACATAAGCGCCGCGGCCAGTCCCCTGGGCTACGACCGTTTCAAGGGCTTCCCTTACCTGCTTGGATGTATCCTCCGAAATGACTCTTCTTTTTAATTTAGGCTCAATTTCTTTTATAATTTCCCCGGTTTCTCCGTTCGTCCATTTTTTTGCGATATGGGGAGTAGGTAAATAGCCGCCATTAATTGCAGCTGATACAGCTGTTATTTGCTGAATTGGGGTTACAGAGACCCCTTGTCCAAACGCGGTCGTGGCTAATTCCAGAGGCCCGACACGATCCATTGGAAATAAAATACCGTTTGCCTCCCCCAATAAGTCAATGCCTGTTTTTTGCCCAAAGCCAAACTGCTTAATATAGGAAAATAGCTTTTCCTTTCCAAGTCTGTTACCAAGCTCTATAAAACCCGGGTTGCAGGAATTTTGTACAACCTCCAAAAAAGTCTGCTGCCCATGACCTTCCCTTTTCCAGCAGTGTAAATGTGTTCCTGCAATTTCAACAGAGCCTGAATCATAAAATTGTTCCCGCTCTAAATCGACCTTGCCTTCTTCCAGTGCAGCAGCAAGTGTAATTATTTTGAAAGTAGAACCCGGTTCATATGTGCTCCAGATAGGTAAAATACGATTATAGATATCTGGGTGCGTTTCTTGAAATGCCAGCGGATGAAAATCCGGCCGGCTTGCCATACCAAAAATTTCTCCCGTCTTCGGATTCATTGCAACGGCAAACATCTGATCAGGATCGTATTGAAGCTGTGCATTCGTTAGTTCTCTTTCCAGGATGGACTGAATATCCTGATCAATCGTTAAATACAAATCATTTCCCTTTGCCGGCTGCCTGTAGTTAGCAGTCATGTCTTCCATATCTCTTCCCTTTGCGTCTGTATATAGCTCAATAGCTCCTTTTTCCCCATTAAGCATGTCATCATGGATAAGCTCAAGCCCGGAGAGACCTTGATTATCTACTCCAATAAATCCGAGAACATGTGAAAGTGACTTGCCGCCAGGGTATTGGCGTTCAAAATCATCGGCAATGTACACTCCCTTAAGCTTTGCTTCTTCAATTTTTCGCACCTGTTCAAAAGACAGCTTGCGTCCTTCCGGGTGAAGCTTTTCCATCGATCCTTTACGTTCAACAAATTCGACCGCTTTTTCTAGCGGCATATCCAAAATTTCTGCCAGGGTTTGGGCAGTCTCCTTCCGATTTTCAATTTGCCTTGGAATAATAAACAAGCTTGGAGCAAGCTTGTTTAAAACGATTGGTTCTCCATCGCGATCAAAAATTGCCCCCCGCTCCGCTTCCATTGGTAATTCTCTGCTCCAGCTGCTTAATGCTTTCGTCAGGAGAGTCTCATGGGAGATAAATTGAACAATAAACATCCTCCCAACCAAAATAATTATCCCCACCAAAAAAAGAACTAATGCTGCTACTAATCTTTTGCGTACGGTTCTGTGTGCTGTCTTCTTTTTCAAGGAGCTCAATCCTCCCCTTATGTATTAATAGGACTATATGAAGCGAGGGATTTTTACATGACAAAAAAACCTTTTCTCTACGTTCTTACCGTAAAGAAAAGGTTTCTTATTAATCCTGTGGTACTATATCTTCTTCTACGTTGATTCCTTCTTCAATATGTTCCTCTGACTGTTCCTCTTCATCTCCATCACTTGGCTGCTGATTTACCATATGCTCGTTGGATGAAAAAGAAACAATTAATGGTTCACTGCCATTGATTGGTGCATCCGGAACAATACTTTGTTTAGTTGCATAGCCTGAGCCCGACATACTGAGTTCAAGATCTGCTAAACCAGCCACTTTCAATACATCTCTAACAGACCAGCCGGTAAGATCAGGAATCGTCAAATCACCGTCTGTCAGCAGGATGAGCTTTTCCCCGGCAAGCAAAGTCTCATTGCTGGTTGATTGACCAATTATCTTACTTCCAGTTCCAAGAATAATCGGGTTTACTCCTTGCTCTTTTAAGGATTCTTCTGTCTGAGAGATGCTTTCCCCTTCATAATCCTCTATCTTAACAGGCTCTGCTGATGAGGCTTCTGCAGGATGAATATTCATGTATTTCAGGCTGTTTTGCATGACTGAATTGAAAACCTTTGAAACCGGAACTGAACCAATTTCAGTCTCTGGTAAAGAAGGCTGCTGAACTGCAACATAAACAATTAATTCAGGGTCATCCGCTGGAGCCATTCCCATGAATGAGAATAAATAATTTTCCCGTCCCTGCATATACTTGCCTGATGCAGAGTCCGGTATTTGGGCAGTGCCCGATTTTCCTGAGACATCATATCCTGGAATTTTAAAAGGCTGCCCAGTTCCATTTTCCGACGTAACAGTTGAAGCGAGATATTCCCTGACTGCTGCTGCCGTTTCTGCTGAGATGGGTTCACCTGAAATCTCAGGTTCTCCTTTATGAACCGTTTCACTGGTATTCGGATCAACAATTTTTGAAATCACATAAGGTGTTTTCATTTTCCCGTCACTTGCTATGGCCGTTTGCGCCTGAATCATTTGCAGAGGGGTAACGGTAGTTCCCTGACCAAAAACCGTCGTAACCTTTTCAATTGGCCAGTGGTAAAGAATATTCCCGGCCGCCTCATTTGGAAGATCAATCCCTGTTTGAGCACCAAATCCAAAAGCCTCTAAATATTTTTGATAGCGGTCCTCGCCCATAAGGTCAAGCAGCTTTGCAAAAGCAACATTTGATGATCGCTGTACTCCTTCAAGATAGCTGATTTCGCCCCAGCCGGCTCCATTGTTATGATCTCTGATTAAGGTGCCTAGTACGTCGTATGTGCCTGATGGATAAGTTGCATTTGGATTGAATACTCCTTCTTCAACTGCTGCAGCTAGTGAGAAGGTTTTAAAGGTGGATCCAGGCTCAAATGTACTTTCAACGATCTGGTTGTACCAATTATCCGACAGTCCTTCTCTGGTGTCAGGATCAAAAGTCGGACGCTGGCTCATTGCCAGTATTTCACCTGTCTTTGGATCTGCGACGATCCCATACATTTGCTTAGGGCTGTACTCTTCAGCCACCTGGCTCATAGCATCCTCTAAAAAGGTTTGAATTTTTTTGTCCAAAGTCAGGTAGACATCATTGCCGTCCTTTGCTTTTTTCATGTTCTGATTGGAAGAAGGCAATAAATAGCCTCTGGCATCAGTTTCAAACTCAAACTTACCATTTGTTCCTTTAAGATAATTATCCAAGTTCTTTTCAATACCCATTTGACCGACAGCGTTAACCGTTCCGTCATCCTGTTCCTCCGGTCTGGCAAACCCGATCAAGTGAGATGAAAATATTCCATTTGGGTAGAAACGTTTTAAATCCTGCAGGAAAAAGATTCCCGGAAGGTCTTCATCCTCGATTTTATTTTTTATTTCAAGCGGGATATCCTTGCCCTCGGTTCCAAATTCCACCTGGAACCTGTTTTCCTTCGCACCCTCATTAAGAGTGGATAAAATTTGTTCGCGAGGAATTTCTAAATAATCCGCAAGAGTGGATGCTGTTTTTTCAGGATCCACCACATGATGTGGGTCATTTGCATTTGTTGTCATATCCTCATTTAAGATCGCCACAATTTTGTATGTTGATGTATCCTCGGCAATAACATCACCATTACGATCAACAATTTTCCCTCTTTCTGCTTCCAGGATCCGTTCTCTTTCATATTGCGCCTGAGCCTGGGCTGCTAAATCCCGTCCTTCTGCTTCCCCGGTAATCTGAAGTGTTAAAAATCTTGTGAGTAAAACAAAAAAGAGAGCACCGAATACCATAAACAGCAGGTAGGCTCCCCAATTTTGTTTTATTGCTTTTAAAATAGGCATCATGGCTGCTGAACAACCTTCACATTTGTTTCATTTAGAGTTAATCCCAGCTCTTTTGCTTTTTCCCATACTCTTTCATATGTACTCATCTGGCTCACCTGGATAGAGAGGTCGTTGTTAATATTCTGCTGACTGACTACTGTTGCTTCAAGATCCTGGATTTCTTTATTCGTGCTGTAAATCTCCGCCTGAGCAGTTATAATTTGTAAACTGGCAAAGCAGACAAAGGCAACAAAAACCATTGCAATCACTTTTTCCCCTAATGTGAAGGTCGCTGACTTTCGTCTTATGACTCTTACTTTCTTTACCTGTTCCTGTGTCTGATGTTCCTTATACTGTCTGGCCGTATTCGCCATTCTAATTCCCCCCCATTTATCATCTGTTGTTAATTTTTCTCTACGATTCTAAGCTTCGCCGATCTCGAGCGGTTATTTTCTTCTAGTTCGACCTCTCCGGCAGTAATCGGCTTGCGTGTAATAAGCTTTAAGACGGGCTTGTACTCATCCGGAATAATTGGTAATCCGGGCGGAAGTTCAGGACCCTGGGCTTCTTTTTTAAATATCGTTTTACAGATTCGATCTTCGAGCGAGTGAAACGTGATCACGCTTATTCTGCCGCCGGGACGTATTAGCTCAATCGCCTGTTCAAGCGACTCCTCAACAACTCCAAGCTCATCATTTACAGCAATCCGAATAGCCTGAAAAACCCTTTTGGCTGGATGGCCGCCTTTTCTTCTGGCAGGAGCAGGAATCCCATCTTTAATTAATTCCACTAATTCCCCTGTTGTTTCAATTGGTTTTTTTTCTCTGGCCGCTTCAATTTTGCGGGCGATTTGCTTTGAAAATTTTTCTTCACCGTAGCGGTAGAAAATCCGGACTAGGTCCTCAAACGGCCATTCATTTACAACCTTTTTGGCCGTTAATTCAGCAGACTGGTCCATTCTCATATCCAGCGGAGCATCATTATGATAGCTGAACCCTCTTTCCGGGGTGTCGAGCTGAGGTGAAGAAACGCCTAAATCGTAAAGGATTCCATCAACTTCTTCAACGCCAAGCCGGGCTAATTCCTGCTTTAAAAAACGAAAATTCGCCTGAATAAATGTTACTTGACCTGCGTAGCGCTTTAATTTTTCACTAGCATGTTCAATAGCCGTTTTATCCTGATCAAAACAGTATAATCGGCCGTTTTGAGATAATTGAGACAGGAGATACTCACTGTGCCCTGCGCCTCCAAGTGTGCAGTCAACATAAATTCCATCCGGTTTAATGTTTAATCCATCAACCGTTTCTTTTAATAATACCGTCGTGTGGTCGAACATTGTGGGGTCACCTCTATACTTCTTCTAAGTCTATAAATCAAAATCAATGAGGTTCTCAGCAATCTCTGCAAATGAATCCTCTGATTGGGATAAATACTCTTCCCAAACAGATTGTCCCCATATTTCAATTCGACTTGATACGCCAAGTATCATACATTCTTTTTCAATTTTTGCATAGTCAAGCAGGTTTTTAGGAAGATTGATTCGGCCTTGTTTGTCAATTTCACATTCTACAGCTCCAGAAAAGAAAAAACGCGCAAAAGCTCTGGCATCTTTTTTAGTAACCGGCAAAGAGCGGACTTTCTCTTCGAGGCGGCGCCATTCCTCCATAGGATAGCCAAAAAGACATTGATCAAGTCCCCGTGTTACCACAAAGACGTCTTCTACATGTTCACGGTATTTAGCAGGGATAATAATTCTCCCTTTTGTATCAATATTATGTTGATATTCCCCCATGAACATGCACCTTACCACCTCTCAACCTAAATGTACCACATTCCCCCACTTCACACCACTTCTTTCTCATTATTCTAACACAACTGTAATGTTTGGAAACAGACAATTCGAAAGAAAATTCAAACAATTTATTTTTAACACAAAAAACTGCCAGCCTTTTAATT
Organism: Jeotgalibacillus proteolyticus; assembly: GCF_002926065.1. Taxonomy (GTDB): domain Bacteria; phylum Bacillota; class Bacilli; order Bacillales; family Jeotgalibacillaceae; genus Jeotgalibacillus; species Jeotgalibacillus proteolyticus. The sequence goes on from NZ_PREZ01000001.1 coordinate 354,394, forward strand.
GAAGGCTGGCAGTTTTTAGAGATAAACGATCTTATGGCTATGGTCAAATTTAAAATCAATTTTTGAAAGCTGGGGAATAAAATCTTCTCCATATTTATTAATAAAGTAGAAAATATTCCATTGACGTTCCTGCGGTCCTCCGTTTGGCCTAAGTGAAGCGGTGACACGGTCATATTTACGCAGAACCACATTATGCTTAAGTGAAATGTAGTCATCTGATTTTCTCTTTAAGAAGTCAAGCTGCTTTTCATGAATCGTTAAATTTTTATCAACGATTGGCGTGAGGCCAGGATGAAGCTCCGCAGCTTTTTCTTTTATTAACTCATATTGTTCCCTTAGGAAGCTCTCAGTTTCCCTAATATAGTTTTCAAGTGTTTCATCCTTAACACTTTCCCAAAACCTTTTCTTCTCTTCATCAGCTCCACCCGCCAGTATATCGGGAAGATGTAAGTTAAGCTCCTTTACCTTTTGCTGCACATCCCGCTCCACAAAAGTAATATTCAGACGGGGCATTATTGGCGGCATTTTCATTTCCATTTTCTCAAAAGCCGTTTTCAGCTCAGCCCAGTAGGCAATTTCACCGGGACCTGCAATAAAAGCAAGGGTTGGAAAAAGCCATTCCTGCATAAGCGGTCTGGTAATAACATTGTTACTAAAACGTTCAGGAGATTCATCCATTAAACAGAGCAGTTCATCTTTTTCAAAAAAGTATTCATTATTTTTATCCTTAAACCCGTCTTCTGTCCTAAAAAGCAAAACCCGTTCATTATTAATCGTAATAAATAAGTTAACAGCGTTAGACGCCGCTTCGATCATAGGGGTAAAGCCCTCTTTCTTTAGAAGCGTTTGCTGCTTGTGAACGAGATCTGTTATTTGCTCGTTTGCTTGGAGTAACTCTTTAAAGAAAGGAGTTTCAAGCTTTCTTAGCTCCGGCCTGGCAGCATCGATGACAAGCAGACCATCCTCCTTGTATAGATCCATGACAATATGAGCGAAAAGATCCGTAATGGTTGCCGAATTTTGAATAGCAGCATCCAACTTTTCAATCAAACGAAGGGTATTTGATGTTTCTCCTAAGTCTCTGAGAATCGATCGCACCCATTTTTTCATCGTTTCCTTGTCAAATGGAGTAGAGGATGCCATCCTTTTATCCGTGACCCGTTCAGGGTAGCCTGCTTTTTTCATTTCTCCGTTATGCTCAATAAACAGATGATTAATTTCTAAATAATCATGGTCCTCACCAGCAATCCAGAAAACAGGGACGACCGGATGATTAAGCAGCTCTTCCTGCTTTTTTGCAAGCTGGATTATTGAAAGAACTTTATGTATGGCATATAAAGGACCGGTTAAAAGCCCGGCCTGCTGTCCGCCAATTACGACAAATCCATTATTTCTCAGTTTTTCAATTGAACTTTTAACAGCTTCTCCACCCGGGAGTGAGCTCATATAATCTTCTATACAGTCAGCTAGTTCTTCCCGCTTGTATGAACGCTCGAGCAGCTCTTTTTTTCGCATATCATAAGCTTCCGGTCCGTTAAAGCCGTAATGAAAGTTTGAAAGAATCTTTTCATCCTGATTCATATAGCCGGAGGTAAACGGCTGAATAGCAGGAAGCTTAATATTTTCCAATTGCATATCTTAAAACCCCTTTATCCGACATAGTCCATAAAGAGTATAGCACCTGAGGAATAAAATACGAAAGAAGTTGCTTCGTTAAACTAAAATACTTTCCATTACTGATAGTACGATACCCGTAATAATTAACCCTAAATGAGTCAAAGAAAACACCAGCAGGTTCATGCGCCAGAACCCCCGATTAATTTTATGCCAATCTAAATCGTCTTCCCTTTTCCATATAATAAAGGAAATGATAATTCCAATTAAAGCCATTGTAATGATAATTGCCCAAAGTAAATCAATGTTCCAAATGGATAAAATTAAGAAATAAACAGCCCCTATGACAAAGGGGGTTGTCCCAATTATCGCAGTATTGACTGCTCTTTTATGCTGTTTAGTCATCAATTTAGCGAATGAAAACAGGAGGACATAAACAACAATCGGGGCGACCATAAAAAGGGCCATAAAAAATGCAATCACTTCGATCAATGCCTGATCCCCTCTCCAAATTCTTTTGCACTTATTCCGTCATATAAAAATTGCAGCAATGGAGCCGTGATGTTCTTCTTCGTCGCTTCCCGTAAAGCAAAGCCGATAATAGCTTCCTTTTCCGTCTGCCTTTTTAACAGAAGATCCTTCCGCATCGAAGACTGATTTGATGCTGTTGCCGCACAAAGCCTTTCAACCTCTTTTACTGTCACTATTTCTTTCATATGAGGAAAAATTTCAAGCGTTTCATGATAAAGAGTATGTAATAGTTTATTTAAATATGGGTTCCTGATCAGTTCCCCATTTTTCACTTCAAATAAAGAAGTCAGTGAATTGATAAGTATATTTTTAATTAATTTTTTACCTAGTAATAAATAGTAATCTGAATGAAAGTCTACTGGAAATAAAGAATCATCCTTCTTATTCAGCTGAAAGACTAAAGATAAATCCCCTTTAAAGGAAGCTATCCTCCATGTTCCTATTCCGTTATGCCTGACTTCATTAGAGGATAATTTTTCAGCCCCGTGCTCCACTGTGCTGACAAATAGATGTTCATGGGGCAGGTTCTCTAACAGCTCAAGATGGCCCATACCATTTTGGGTAAAAATGATAGGTGTTGTTACTGGGATGCTGTTAATAGCCGAGAGGAGAGATTCTAATTGATGCTGCTTTACTGTAATAACTGCACAATCACTTTCTTTTAGGCAGGAAAGACCAGTCTCTGAAGGCACCATCATCTTTTCCTCCCCTTTCTCTGAAAAGACTGTAATTCCAGCCTGATTAATTCTTTCGCTTTGATCTTTTTGACGGGCAATAAGCTGAACTTTATGACCTGCTGAAAAAAGCCTTGCAGAAAATAAAAGTCCGATAGCCCCCGCTCCGATTACTGTGATTTTCATTACCTTCACCCTCTCTAGTTAAGTTTAGCAAATTGGATTTAAATGTTATAGAAAAATTAACAGACAAAAAAGAACTTTACATCTCTGCCGATTTTCGACAAGCAGATGCAAAGTTCGTTCAATTTAGTAACTAGTTAAACCGGATAAACTGAGTGTTTTTTGGGTGCTGGCGGGACCTTCTTAGCAGCGTAATAATCAAAACGCTTAATAAGATCCTTTCGAAGCAGGTCCGGCTCTACAATATCATCTACAATGAGTTCTGAGGCAAGCCTGTAAATATCAATTTCCTCCTTGTATTCACGGTGCTTATCCTGAACAAAGGAAATCCGTTCCTTAGGATCCTCAATTGCCTGTATTTTATTGGAGTAAACTGCATTCACTGCTGCTTCCGGTCCCATTACGGCAATTTGGGCTGTCGGAAGGGCAATGCAGCAATCCGGTTCAAAAGCAGGTCCAGCCATTGCATATAAACCTGCACCATATGCTTTTCTGACAACAACTGAAATCTTCGGTACAGTAGCGGAACTCATGGCTGATATCAGCTTTGCACCGTGCCTGATAATTCCTGCTCTTTCCACTTTTGTCCCGATCATAAATCCAGGCACATCCGCCAGGAACAATAAAGGAAGATTAAATGCATCACATAGCTGAATGAATTTAGCAGCTTTATCAGCTGAATCTACAAACAAAACTCCACCTTTGACCTTCGGCTGATTTGCTATTATGCCGATTGGTTTTCCGTTGAGACGGGCCAGACCAGTAATAAGTTCGGGAGCAAAAAGCTTTTTAATTTCAAAAAAACTGTCTCCATCCACTAACGCTTCAACAGCTTGATACATATCAAATGGGGCATTTTGATTTTCAGGTATAATTTCACTCAAAGACTTGGTGAGAGATGGAGAAACATTCTCCATTACCGGAACCGCTGAAAGGAAATTTGTTGGAAAATAGTCGAGGTATTTCCTTGCCTGCTCTATGGCTTCTTCCTCACTTTTTACAAGGATATCTCCGCAGCCGCTGACCGAACAGTGCATTCTTGCTCCTCCCATTTCTTCAAGTGTCACTTTTTCTCCAATTACTTTTTCTGCCATCCTTGGAGATCCAAGATACATAGAAGCATTCCCATCAACCATAATCACAATGTCACAAAAAGCAGGGATATAAGCGCCTCCGGCAGCTGATGGACCAAACAGCAGACAAATTTGCGGGATCGTTCCAGAGAGCCTTACCTGATTATGAAAAATCCTTCCCGCTCCTCTGCGGTTTGGAAACATATCGAGTTGATCAGTAATTCGGGCTCCTGCTGAATCAACAAGATAAAGAAGCGGAACCATAAGTTTCTCAGCTGTCTCCTGAATCCGGATAATTTTTTCAACGGTGCGGGCACCCCATGAACCCGCTTTAACCGTTGAGTCATTTGCCATAAAACAAACAGTTCTGCCATTGATTTTTCCTGTGCCTGTCACTACGCCGTCAGCAGGCAGATCCCCGGCTGTCTGATTAGCAAATAATCCATCCTCCTGGATTGAGCCGGAATCAAGCAGCAATTCAAGACGTCTTCTTACAAAGAGCTTTCCCTGTTCAGCCTGTTTCTCATGATATTTCGCATGTCCGCCTCTTTTGATTGTATGAGTTATGGATTCCAACCGCTCAACACTTTGTTTCATGTAACCTCTCCCCTTCTTTAAAAACTATGCCAATACGACTAATACATCGCCTTCGTTAACAAAATCGCCTTCTGCTACCTTTATCTCGCCTACTGTTCCATCCATCTGTGCTTCTACTGGAATTTCCATTTTCATTGATTCGAGCACGATGACCGTCTGGCCGGCTGTCACACTGTCCCCTTCTCCTACTAAAAGCTGAAATACTGTACCTGCCATTGATGATTGAATTTCCTTCATTATTTTTTCTCTCCTTTTAATATGTTTTGTAGTGTTTGTGTATGGTAATTGCCTCGTTTAAATTCCTCGGCATCCATTAGAGCAGTAAATAAAGGAATATTTGATTTTAACCCCTCAATTTTACTATCTTTCATCACTTTTTTTGATTTCTCCAGGCATTCTTCTCTTGACTGAGCATGGATGATAATTTTGGCAATCATAGGATCATAAAAAGGTGTAACTTTGTTTCCCTTCTGATAGCCATAATCCACTCTTATTCCTTCACCTGCTGAAACCTCCATTTCACTCAGCAGCCCCGGTGACGGGATAAAGGTAAATGGATCTTCAGCATACACCCGGTACTCAATCGCATGACCTTGTTCTGTAATCTCGTGCTGATCTTGAATTGGAAGCGGCAGCCCCTGTGCTGTATTAATCTGCCACTCGACTAAATCAATTCCAGTGATCATTTCTGTTACAGGATGTTCAACCTGAAGTCTGGTATTCATTTCAAGAAAGTAAGCATTTTCTTCTTCATCGACAATCATTTCAATCGTACCTGCATTTTTATATCCCACTGATTCAGCAGCTAAAACTGCGATTTCAAGAATATTCTCTCTTGCTGACTGAGAGAGGTTTGGGGACGGGGCTTCTTCAATAATTTTTTGGTTTCTTCTTTGCATCGAACAATTTCGTTCAAAAAGATGAAATACATTTCCATTCGTGTCTCCAAAGATCTGTACTTCAATATGTCTTGCATTTGCTATGTATTTCTCAATAAACAAACTTCCTGATCCAAAGTATGCCTGCGACCGCTTTTTTGTTGACTCAAAATGCTGAGTGAGCGCTTGCTCATTATCGCAGCGCACCATTCCGACACCCCCGCCTCCGTTGCTCGCTTTAAGCATGACCGGGTAGCCTGCCTCACTTGCAAAAAGCTTTGCTGCCTCAAGATCGGCGGATTCGTTTTCCTGCCCGGGAACAACCGGGACTCCTGCTTCAATCATTGTCTTTCGTGCTTTAATTTTGTCACCCATAGATTCAATAATGGCTGGGGAAGGACCAATAAAAATAATTCCTGCTTCTTCTACCATTCTGGCAAACTGGGCATTTTCTGATAACAGACCGTAGCCGGGATGAATGGCGTCTGCTTTTTCCTTTTTTGCTATTTCTAAAATCTCGTTCATTTTAAGATAAGATTGAGATACTTGCGGCGGACCGATTAAATACGCCTTATCCGCTTCTTTTATATAAGGAAGTTCAGCATCAGCTTCTGAATAAACAACCACAGTTTGAATTTTCATCTTTTTACAGGTTCGGATAATGCGCAGTGCAATTTCCCCCCTGTTTGCTATTAAAAGCTTTTTCATTCCCATACCCCTTTCCATCTATCTCCTATATATTAATTTAATCCTATCCCCATTACATTGTAAACGCTTTCTGTGTAAATGTGCAGAATTTTTTATCTTGTTATATAATAGGAATAACAACCGCATAAAATGTTTTTATAATAAATGAAAGGCATTTTTGGGTGAATAGTATGTTAGGAGTGTTGCGGGATGGGATTTAAAGTGGAAAATTTAAAGGTAAACTACAAAACACTTGAAGAATTTAATAAGTTCCGGGAGGTAGGTCTGCAGGAGCTTTCCATGAAAGAAGAGCTTGAATCAAATATGGTTGAAAATGAAAGCGAATCCCCTTTCTATGGCATTTATCTTGGAAATAAGTTAATTGCCAGAATGAATCTTTATCGGAGAGATTCACGCTTTGACCTTTACTTTGAGCCTGCCCAGGATTATTTAGAGCTGTGGAAGCTTGAAGTTCTGCCGGATTACCAGAAAAAAGGGTACGGAGCTCAAATGGTGGAGTTTGCAAAAAGCTTTGGTCTCCCTATTAAAACAAATCCAAGAGTCCAGTCTCATGATTTTTGGGAGAAAATGGGCTTTGAAAAAGTAACATATGATATGGAAAGGGACCGTGGCGAAAATCCGCTCGTGTGGTACCCTGAAGGTGTTACAGAACAAAAACATTAAGTAAAAGTAAAATGATCCCACCTTCGGGATCATTTTTTTACATAAAAAACCCGGATAATGGTCAAGGTAAACCGCCATCCGGGTTTTATGAATGATCCGCCACTTATATATCCACTGCTTCCCCTTGCTCAGCTCTTGAATTGCTTCTGTTCATCCGAAAAAGGTTACCATTAGGCTCCATTTTAAATACTGGCGCTTCTGTATAAGTTTCTTCTTTTCCCTCTGCAACACCGAGCTTCCTTGCCTTTTCAATAAGATAAAGCAGTGCACGGTAATCTTCCTCAAGCCCCTGAATCTTCGTTTCTAGCTTTTCTTTTTCTCTTAAAGCGGTTTCTAACGAATGACTTGCAGCCTGATATTTTTCCTTCCAATCAGCATTTTGATCATAGGAGGACAACCGTTCGATCCATTTTGATAGCTGCTTCGTCATTTCATCTGCCGACCATTCAAGCGGAGAGTTGTTAATAACTTTTGGCTGGGCGGAGGCTGCTTTTCTGCTGGCATATCTTTCTTTTTTTGCCTGGTCGATCTGCTGCTGACATTCCTTGCGGATGCAAGAGTTCCATCTGAACCCGCATGCAGCAGCTGTTCTGTTAACTTTTTGAGCTATTTCCTCAAAAGCCCTTAATTGCGTGCTGCCATTTCTGATATGAGAAAGCACAGCCTCCTCTAACCACTTGTCTTCTTCTCTTGTCCAGCCATCCTGTCTAAGTTTTGTCATCCCATAACCCCCTAGTATTATGAATCTACTTTTAGTCTATGCATTTACACTAGAAAATAGACACAAAAAAACACGAAATTTTAAGATTTCGTGTTTTTACGAGAAGAAGAATTCAAGAATCCTTCAACCGCCTCATGATGCTCGGGTTTTTCCCAAAGTTTTGAACAGGCTAAAATCTCTAATCTGATTCTTTCCTGCAAGTCTCCCCGCTTCCATTTTTCAATTAATATTTGCTTGTACGCAACCAGTACATGAACATTTTTCAAAAGAATCGGTTCGAGCAGATTGGTTACATCATTAAATGTATGGCCTGGAACAATATGATCGATGAATCCTTTATCATGGAGCTCCTCGGTTTTGTATAATCCTGCAGTAGTCAATAAAAGAAGTGCCTGTGAAGGAACCAATCTTTCATAAAGTAATGTACCGCCTCCCCATCCGGTCGTAATAGCCAGATTTCCCTGGATAAATCCGAGCTTACTATTTGGTCTGGCTATTCGAAAATCACATGCCGCTGCAATTTCACACCCTCCGCCAATCGCTGTGCCGTTAATTAGAGCTACAGTTATTTTAGGAAGTGTAGATAGATCGTACAGAATTCCTCCCATTTTAGAAAGCATTTCATAAGCCTCAGATTGAGATTTCAATCCGTGAAAAGCCTGTAGATCGCCTCCTGAACAAAATGACTGGGTTCCTGCGCCTGTAATCACCAGCACTTTAATTTCATCATTTGTCCTCGCTTGCTCCAATGCTTCTTTCAAACCGTCCATAACCTCATAATTAATCGCATTCCTTTTTTCAGGACGGTCAATCTTAAACAGCAGCACAGATTCCAGCTGCTCAATCTTATAATCCATCAAAAGCAAATCCCCCCTGTAGCAAGCTAGTCAAAACGATTGTAACATAAAACTAAAAGCGGAAACGGGCGGTTAGGGGTGAAAAGCATAAGGCAGCCCGCACAGATAGGCGCTCTTTGTCTATGGGGCGGGATGACTTATGACTCGAGCCCCTGCCCGTTGCAGCTGGATATAACTAAAAGCGGAAGGCGCTCGTTCAGCTCCGACAAGCATAAGACGACCTGCGCAAGTAGGCGCTTTTTGCCTACTGGGCAGGGTGGCTTATGACTCGAGGAGCTAGCGCCTGGAGCTGGATAAACTAAAAGCGAAAACGGGCGTTTAGCTCCGACAGACGTAAGACGATCAGCCAATCAGGCGCTCTTTGCCTGAATGGATGAGTGGCTTACGATCCGAGGAGCTGCCCGTTGCAGCTGGATACCATTAAAAGCGGAAACGGGCGGTTAGGGGCGAAAAGCATAAGACAGCCCGCACAGATAGGCGCTCTTTGCCTATTGGGCGGGATGACTTATGACTCGAGCCCCTGCCCGTTGCAGCTGGATATAACTAAAAGCGGAAGGCGCTCGTTCAGCTCCGACAAACATAAGACGACCTGCACAAGTAGGCGCTTTTTGCCTACTGGGCAGGGTGGCTTATGACTCGAGGAGCTAGCGCCTGGAGCTGGATAAACTAAAAGCGGAAACGGGCGGTTAGCTCCGACAGACGTAAGACGATCAGCCAATCAGGCGCTCTTTGCCTGAATGGCTGATCGTCTTACGATCCGAGGAGCTGCCCGTTGCAGCTGGATACCATTAAAAGCGGAAACGGGCGGTTAGGGGTGAAAAGCATAAGGCAGCCCGCACAGATAGGCGCTCTTTGTCTATTGGGCGGGATGACTTATGACTCGAGCCCCTGCCCGTTGCAGCTGGATATAACTAAAAGCGGAAGGCGCTCGTTCAGCTCCGACAAGCATAAGACGACCTGCACAAGTAGGCGCTTTTTGCCTACTGGGCAGGGTGGCTTATGACTCGAGGAGCTAGCGCCTGGAGCTGGATATCACTAATAGCGGAAGCAGGCGTTTAGGGGCGACAAGTTTAAGACGCAGTGGAATGATGGCGCTCTTTGCCATCAAGCCACTGCGCCTTAAAACCTCGAGCCCCTGCCTGCTGGAGCTGGATACCACTAAAAACGGAAACGGTGTTTAGGGGCGACCAGCATAAAGATAAGCACAATAAAAAACCCGCATAGAGCCATGGCCTCTAATGCAGGTTTTTTACCGAACTTAATAAGTTCAATTATTTGTTTACTACTTCCTTGCCCTTATATTGTCCGCACGCTTTACACACGCGGTGAGAAAGCTTCATTTCTCCGCAGTTAGAGCATTCTACCATACCTGGCACTGACAATTTGAAATGCGTACGACGCTTTCTCTTTGCAGTTTTGGATGTTCTTCTAAATGGTACCGCCATGTTTCCCACCTCCTTATAGAGAGTGATTGTAAAATGAACGTTCAGTGAAGGTTCATGTTTTACGTATTTTTCTTTTCGTCAAAAAACTTCGCAAGATCAGCTAAACGGGGATCCGTTTTGGGCTGCTCTTCCTGTTCCTGTTCTCTTTCACGTTCAAGCTCTTCTTCTGACAATACTTCCCAGCCTTTGCCGTTCAGCATGCCTTCTTCTTCCATTGCTTTATCGCTAAATACTTGTAATGGAACCTGCAGAATAAGAATTTCCTCAATAATTGGTTCAAGATTAATTACATCACCTTCAATAAGGTGAGTTTCATCTTCGAAGCCCTCTTCCGTTACATAGGAAGAATTGAGCAGAAAGGTCTCGGTCGTATCAAGGGATACCGGATATGGAACATCAACTAGCGTTCTTGCACAAGGAAGAGTTAATGTCGCTTCAATGTGTAAGTGAAACGTGATCTTAGCAGAGCTGATATCTGCCCGGCCTGTAAGCTTTACAGGACTGACATCTCTGATCTCTGAATCGCGCTCAGGCAATTTTTTCAGTTCAATCGTTTCATTTATTTGGAACGCTTCGTTACGAAATTTTTGTAATTGAATGATTGACCATTTCATATGTCATCACCTCAAGGCACAAAGTTGATTATATTCCCTTGTATAGGGAATGTCAAGATTTTTTCTTTACAAGCTATTATTAATAATTAACTTGTCCATTATACATCCAAATGACTCACTCATTGAAAAAAATGTGATTGAACAACAGCTGTATTCAGGTACAAAATCATTACTAAATAAAAAGATCGATGCTTCCACCCATCGACTTCAAATGCTATTATAACCTAAATGAACCTTTGCTTAAAGGGAAAAATACTCTCGAGGGTAAGGATGTGGAGATATTTTGAAAGCAGCAGGTATTGTAGTAGAATATAACCCTTTTCATAACGGACATTTACTGCATGTGAACGAAACAAAAAAAGTAACCGGCGCAGATATTGTCATTGCTGTTATGAGCGGACCTTTTCTGCAGCGCGGGGAGCCTGCCCTGGTCTCCAAATGGGCAAGGACGAAGATGGCATTAGCTTCAGGTGTCGATATTGTCATCGAGCTGCCTTTTTGTTTTGCCGTTCAACACGCGACTCATTTCGCCTCAGGTGCTGTCAGACTCTTAGACGCAATTGGCTGCGATACTTTATGTTTCGGAAGCGAGGATGGAACAGTCGCTCCCTTCATCAATATGGTCGCCTGGAAAAATAATAATGAGCAACTATTAAATGAAAAAATCAAACAGCTTAGCAAAGACGGTCTCAGCTACCCGACAGCAACTGCAAAAAGCTATGATTTATTAGCGGATAACCAAGGTAGTGCGTTAGATTTATCTCAGCCCAATAACATGCTCGGTTTTCAATATATTGAAGCTATACATAAATATGCTCCAGGCATTACACCTTTCACGATAAAACGCCAGGCTTCAGGCTACCATCAGGCTGAGCTTCACCAGGAGAAAATCTCAAGTGCAACAAGTATTAGAAAAGCGATTTATGAAGACGGTATTACATCTGTTTCTGGCCATGTTCCGCCTGAGACCTATAGTGGACTTCTGCAGTACTATAACCACGTAAAACAATATCACTCATGGGAAGACTATTGGGCTTTGCTTCAATACAGCATCCTTTCTCAATCTCCTGAAGAGCTGAGAACGTACTATGAAATGGAAGAAGGAATTGAATACCGGCTGATAGATGCAGCCAGAAAAGCCGACTCATTCACTTCCTTTATGGAGGCTGTAAAAACGAAAAGATATACATGGACCAGGCTGCAGCGAATCTTCACCCACCTTATCAATCATACTAAAAAGGAAGATTTTTCAGGTAACACCGCCCCTGCTTACCTCCGCCTCCTTGGTATGAGCCAGCCGGGAAGAAGCTACCTGCAGCGAAGGAAAAAAGAGTTTGGACTCCCTCTTATTAGCCGGGTCGGGAGAAATGATGAACAGCTGCTATCCATGGATCTTAAAGCAGGAAGAGTATACGCTATGGGTGTTACGAATAAAGCAGCCAGAAGCTCCCTTCTTCTTGCAGACTATACGAACCCGCCTATTATTCAGCTTTAGACCGCTTCTATTAAAGGGCCCCGACTCAATTGAGTCAGGGCTTTTATTACGATTTTTCTTCAAGTGTTTCAAGATAATCAAGGGCGTCATCAAACGTTTCCACAGGAATGACTTTCATTTCTGTTCCAAGATCCTTCGCCGTTTCTACCGCTGCATCGTAGTTTGTTTGAACGGAAGGATTCTCTCTCACTGCTTCTTCAGGCAGCTTATCCTTCGGAGCAAAGAAGATCTCAATCCCCTGCCGGTCAGCAGCAACAATTTTCTGCTCAATGCCGCCAATTCTGCCCACTGTACCATCTGCAGAAATCGTGCCGGTCCCCGCAATATTATATCCCTTCGTCAAATCCTCATCGAGAAGCTGATCGTAAATTTCCAATGAATACATTAGTCCGGCAGAAGGTCCCCCAATTCCGTCGGAGTTAATACTTACTACAGGATCGGTCTCAATTGTACGGTCATCGACGAGCGAAATACCGAGGCCTATTTGTTCCGGCTGTTCAGGAAAGGCTTTTAAGGGAAGCTCTTCTTCAATAATCTGGCCATCGCGGTCCACTCTGATGGAAATGACATCCCCTTCTTTTTTTGTGGCCACATAGTCAATAAACTCCTCTGAGGACTCAAAAGCTGTCTGGTCAATGGAAGTGATTCGATCTCCTGCGCGAAGTACATCCTCTGCAGGCATATCCGGATACACACTTAATACATAAACTCCTCTGTAGGTGTAAGAATACTCAGCCTCTGCTTTTTTAAATGCAACCTCTATCGCCTGAGTGGCTGAGTTGTCCATTAAATAAAGCTGCCTGACCGAATACTCCTCATCACTTTCATGAGGATTCCTTACCTGCTCCACAGGAAAAACCACCTGGTAATCATCGAACTTTGCCCACAGATAGGCAAATATATTTGCCTGAACCTGTGAGATAGTCATTAACGAAAACTCTCCTGCACTTTCGGTTCTGTTCTCAACCTCAACAATATCATCTAAAGCAAAGGCGCTTCCGGGCTTTTGGACGTAAAACGGGAGTGAATAAAAACTTGCAAATATAAAAAAAACAATTGCCATTATAAAAGCTGAAAGCCACAATTTATTCTTCATTTACTGTGTGCCGCTCCTTCCAATGATCAATGGCTGAATGAATCGCGGGTAAAGCCTTTTTAGCTTCTTCTTCACCCAAGAGAATAATATCAGCCGCCTGCTGAAATGTTTTGCCTCCAAATTGTTCTACCTTTGGACTCATTAGAACATCAGCTGTGGATAATTTATATCGTAACACCTCTGATTGGAGAATATCTATACTCTGCATAATAACATCATAAATTGTACTTATTTCAGCATTGCGTTTTACCTGTGATACATCCACCCCTATTACGATATCCGCCCCCATCTCTCTTACTACTGATGATGGAACTCGGTCGATCACTCCACCGTCTACCAGCAGCCGTCCATCCACTTTTTCAGGAACAAAAATACCCGGAACAGAAATGCTTGCTCTTACAGCCACATCGACTGGCCCGGTGGTAAAGACCACACGTTCTGCTTTGACAATATCTGTTGCCACGATAGCAAGTGGGATAGGAAGCTCTTCAAGTTTTTTCTGGTGAGTAAACAATTTAATAAACTGCTTAATTTTTTCACCCGAGATAAACCCCATACGCGGTACGGTAATGTCTACAAAAAACTTACTTCTGAATGTATGGGCAAGACGATATAAATCCTCAAGATCATGTCCGGTGCAGTACATAGCTCCAACTAAGGAACCCATACTGCTGCCTGCAACCATATCAACAGGAATTTTTTCGTCATGAAGCACCTTTAAAACACCTAAATGAGCAAAACCTCTTGCACCGCCAGAACCTAAAGCCAAGCCAATCTTCGGTTTCATATTAAGCATCCTCCCATAGGCTGCGTTCTATTATCTTGGCAAAATCATACTGTATAACAAATAACTCAAGCCCAACCTGATCTATTCACAGAGAGGAACGTTTTAAATGAAGCCTCAGCGCCTTTACGCTCACCTATTTTCAGCTGGCGTATTTTTTTGTCTTCTTGGTCTTATTGTACACCCATCTGATTCACTTAATGCTTCAATTAACGGATTAGAGCTCTGGTGGACGATAATTTTTCCTTCTTTGCTGCCATTTTTTATCGTAGCAGACCTCTTGACCCATTCGAACTGGACAGCTGCCCTTGGAAAGGTACTTGAACCGATAATGAAGCCCTTATTTAATGTTTCAGGACAGGGTGCAATTGTATTGCTTTTAGGGTTTACCTCCGGCTTTCCAGTAGGCGCTAAATTATCTGTTCAATTGTTTGAACAGGGCAAGCTTAGCCTCGCAGACGCTCAGCGCCTGGTTTGTTTTACAAATGGCTCAAGTCCCGTATTTGTGCTGGGGGCTATAGCTGCAGGGCTTTTAAATGCTCCTGAGCTCGGTTTTTTTCTGCTTGGATCTCATTATTTAAGTAATATTATTATAGGATTGATTGCAGGAAGAGTCATTAAAGAACAATCTGTAAAGAGGATTAATCTGATTTCTTCTACCGCTCCGCCGCCGCTTCAATTCGGTACCGTTCTGCAGTCTGCCGTTACAAAGTCAGTTCAGCAGCTTCTTGTTATTGGCGGATTGATCGTGTTTTTTTCCGTTATCAGTTCTTTGGCGTTTACATTCAACGTGTTCCATGTCCCGGTTTATTTATTAGATCTTATCAGCGGACACCTGAATCAGCCCAAAGGCTGGGCAGAAGGCTTTATGGCTGGGATTTTAGAGATCTCAAACGGAGTTGCCTCTCTATCAGAGGCTCCTAATAGCCTGATGTTTAAATGTGCAGCTATTCTCTCCATTATCTCGTTTGGCGGATTTTGCATACACGCTCAAATTATTGCCTGTATTCATAACTCGCCAATCAAATATGGACCATACTTTTTAGCGCGCCTTTTACATATGATTATTGCCCCGGCATTGTTTCTTATTGCCATACATATGACCTCGTCACTTGCTCTGCCTATTTTAGGATCAGAAGTATCCATCTCATCAATCCAACCGCTTTCTCTTCAAATTATAAACTGGCTGATTGTCTTTGGTCCTCTAATAAGCATCGGCGCCATAGTCATCTCGATTTTTATTCTGGTTCGCTCTGCAGGACATAAAAAAATAACATGGAGCTAACCTTCTTAAGGCTGGCTCCATGTTTTTATCGTTTTGAAAATTTATTCTGCAGTGCCTTCTCTACCTGTGCCGGGACTAATTCAGAAATATCTCCTCCATACTTCGCTACCTCTTTTACAATACTTGAGCTTAAAAAAGAGTACTGATTATTAGTCATGATAAAAAAGGTTTCCAATTCCTCGTGAAGCACCCGGTTCATAGAGGTTATCTGCATTTCATATTCAAAATCCGAAACAGCACGTAGCCCCCGGATAATTACATTCGCGTTTACCTCTCTTGCATAATTAACAAGCAGCCCCTGGTAGGACTCTACCTTTACATTAGGTAAATCCTTGGTCACTTCTTCAATTAAAGCAATTCTTTCCTCAACAGAAAAAGCCGGCTTTTTAGATGAATTATTCAAAACAACAATTCTTAATTCATCAAATACCTTCGCTCCTCTGGAGATGATGTCTAAATGTCCATATGTAATGGGATCAAAGCTTCCCGGACAAACCGCTCTTTTTTCCAACCCTATTCCTCCTCTGCAGCAGCATGTGTATAAATTGTAATCAGGGTTCCTCCGTAAGCCTCTGATTTTAAGCAGGAAAAGGAGCCTGCTTTTTCAGGCAGCCGGGTATCAGAGGAATGCTCACACATGATCACTCCGCCTGCAGCAAGAAGTTTGTCCTGATCAATCTTTTCAATCAATTCAATTAATTTTTGTTTCTTGTACGGAGGATCAAGAAAAATAGTAGTAAATTCCAGCCCTCTTTTTGTAATCGCTTTCAACGCTCTCTCTGCATCATTTCTAAAAACCTCGGAATAATCTGAATACCCGCAGCGTTCGATATTATCTTTTATAGTCCCAATTGCCTGACGGTCCCTGTCCACAAAGATTACATGTTCAAGTCCCCTGCTCATAGCTTCTAAGCCTAGGCTGCCGCTGCCTGCAAACAAATCCAATCCTCTTCCCCCGTCAAAGTACGGGCCAATCATATTAAAGATTGCTTCTTTTACCTTATCAGTGGTCGGGCGTGTATTCATGCCTGGCACTGCTTTTAAATGAATTCCCTTTTTTTCTCCGGAAATAATCCTCATTTCATCACCACTTAATCAATTATATCGTTCATATCCTACCATATTATACCCCTTAATGCTATTTGATCAATTTAACGCTGCTCAATCTCTATTTGAACAGATGTATTACATAGTGTAGGAAAAGCGACATTCTAATGGTAAACTATCTTGAGAATGAAAGGAAGGGATAGTATGATTCAGCGATTTATTGAAATAGGAGAAGGCTTTTCAGACTTATATGAGATGCTTGAATTAATTAAAGCGAATAAAGACAGAGCAGAACGTCTTCTGGCTTTGCATACAAAAGATGGAGACAAGAATAACACATCAGTGGCTGTTGTCATGAAAAAAACAGATCCTGGCAATTTTCAGGCGATCTACATTTGCCGCGAAGGTATTCCCGACCCAAGAGTCACGCCAAATAAACGGTTTGAGCTGTTTGTAAAAGCGGCAGAAGAGCACTCGCTTCCTTTAATAGAACTTGACGTGCAGCCTTCAGGAAGATTTGCTGAAAAAGACCTTTATTTTCAATATTTGACCGGTATACTTCGGATGAATAGATACCTGAGCCCTTTAACGTAAAAAGACGGGAAGAATATCTTCCCGTCTTTTTACGTTAAAGCCCCATTTTATAATCGTACTCCTTGGCCTTATCCGGTTTTGCATTTTCAAATTCAGTTTTAACAAACGGGCGCTCAGATACTTCAACTTTTTTTACATAAGAGTAATTAGACAGTTTATCTGCAAGCTTTTCAACTTCGACTTGATTGCAGTATAATAATACATATTTCATCTTCCTGGAAACATAATGAACATTACCAAATCTTCTTAGCGTTTTTGCATGCTTTAAGCTGTGCAGCCAAACTATTAGTCCTTGCCGATCCATTAGCATACTTTTAACCTCACCTGCTTTTCTGATGATAAAATTGTAGCACATAAAAACCTTGCTCGGCAATCTTACAATCAACGGAGGCCTGAAAATGGACGTGGACCTGATTTGGAAAAACTTTATTGACTGTTTAAGCCAGCGGGAAGGAATCGATTCCGCTCATTGGAGAAAAGTTGCAGGCATCCCCTTTTTATATGTCTCGGTTTCTGATGCCGCACAAGGCTCCCTTCATTATGAAATAAAGCGGTGTGCCGGAAAAGCAATGCGCGGTAAAAGACTTCATGCTGAAACAGTTTCTGTCAGGGTTTCAGGAAATGACCATGTTTTCCGGCACCGTTTTTATGTTCCGCAGGAAAAAATGTTTTGCTGTGGAAATCTCTGTCCTGATTGCATCCGTTTCAGATAGTGAGAAAAAAGGTTACATTTGTTGTCCAAAGGGTATCATGCTACCATTAAGGTAATAAATTTACATACGAAACGGAGGATTTTTCTAATGGGAAAGAAAACAAATATCGGATTGGCACTCGCTGCTTCCGGAGCAGCAATCTGGGCTGGTTCTAAAATAGCTTCCAAACCAACTCCAAGACCATCTAAAAAATACTTTGAAGGCGAAATGCCTCGAATTTATGCACACCGGGGCGGCTCAGATCTGGCTCCTGAAAGCTCGATGGCAGCTTTTAGAAATGCAGCTGAACTGGGTGCTACAGGCTTTGAGATTGATGTGCGCCTTACAAAAGACGAGCAAATTGTTGTCTTCCATGACAGATTTATCGACCGGACAACAGATGGTGCAGGAAGAGTCGCTGACTATACACTTGAAGAATTAAAGAAATTCGATCTTGGCTTTCATCACCGTGACCTCCAGGGGAAACAATCCTACAGAGGCAAGGGAGAAAAAATCATTACGCTAAAAGAATTGCTTGAGGCATTTCCAGAGCATTTCGTTAATATTGACATGAAGGAAGATCCGGATACGTATGAAGGAAGCCTTATGCCCTCAAAGGTTTGGCGGCTTATTGAAAAGCTTGGTGTTGAAGACCGGGTGCTTGTTACAAGCTTTTATGATGAACAAATTGACCGGTTCTCTCTTTACGCTCAGGACCGTGTAGCAATCGGTGCCGGAGAAAATGAAGCCCGCAAAGCTTTTACATTATTTAAAAGCGGATTTGGTCATTTATACCACCCGCGTGCTGATGCGCTGCAGATTCCGACAAAGCATGGCATCATCCCGCTTGATTCTCAAGGATTCATTGAATTTTTAACTGCGTTAAATATTCATGTGGATTACTGGACAGTAAATGATGTTGAAACGATGGACCGCCTGCTTCGCTATGGCGCTCATGGTATTGTTACCGATCGACCTGACATTGCACTTGAGCTGATTTCATCAGACGAGGAATAAAACAGACAAAAAAAGCTAAGGTGGTTAAAATCCACCTTAGCTTTTTTCTGTTACCTGTTATTAAGCTGAGCAGGAACAGCCCCCACCGGATCCGCAGCCGCCGCTGCAGCCTGAACCGGAGTCGAAAAAACCATTTCCAGTAGGAATCTTTACATTTTCCGATACAGAATACCCAATAATTTGACTTACTTCATCGAGCATGGATTGCAATTGATTTTCGGCAATCCTGAACTGAGCAACATTTAGATCCATGTCCATGTCTCTTTTTGTTTCTCTGATTTCCTTCATCACTCTGGTGTAATCTGGATGATATCTTCCAAAGCGTTGAACCTCTTCGTACAATTCCTTTAATTTTACGAAGCGATTTATTTTTCCCATCGATTCCTTCGATGATTTTAATTTTTTATATATAGTTAAATAATGAATAGTAGCTTCTGATTCCATAATCATCTGCGTTAATTCGTCACATGCGTCAAGTAATTCAATTCTTTCAATGGTAGCCAGCATTTTTGCACCTCCGTGAATGTATTCTAACACGAAAGGAGCAAAGAGAAAAATAATTCTTTTTATTTCCAGTATGTCATGTACGATTGATTTTTAGTAATCTCCTGATCAGGCTTTTTCGTTTGGAACTGAGCTAATAAATCAGAAACCATTTCAAGCGCGTCTTTGCATTGTTCTACGTATTGTTCAATCTGATCATCATCGAGAGATTGGATTTTCTTTTTTACGGTCTGAAGCCATTGATTGGACTGCTTTGTACTAGCTTCTTCCTCTGAGTCCTTTTTCCATCTTTTATCGTCTTCCCCAAATAAATACCATTCCTCAAATAGATTTTGCCAGGTGCTTTCCCCTTTTCTTACCTTTTGCACAATATGAGGATGCTTTACGATAAAAGCTTTGAAATCCTGAAGCTTTTTTTCTCTTTCCTCCATGATACTCTCTCCCTTCTCTCAAGGAATGACAGACCTCCCCATAGCAGATAGGTCATCCATATGCTATATGATATGATGAAAGGCAGGTAATGGTTAAGGAGGAAAAAAAGAAATGAAGGACGAACTGCGATTACTGACAGAAGAGCTGCTGGCACAAGGCTCAGAAGATGACTTAAACGTATTGCACCATATTCTGCTGGGTCTTAAAGGAAAAAATGAAGGCTATTACAGCTCATATGTAGGAGCAATTCTAAACATGAAAAAGGAAATTACCCCCTCTTCCTGTTCAGTAAAAGTTCCCATCACAAAAGCGTTAAATAACTCTCTGGATATCGTACATGGCGGGATGACTGCAACTATTCTCGATACAGCTATGGGAACCCTTGCCAATCTATTAGCACCTGAGGGATATGGTGCAGTTACCAGCCAGTTAACTATTCATTATTTACTTCCGGTACAGGGAGAAGAAATGGCAGCAGAAGCGCATATTATTCATCAGGGCAATAAAACCATGGTTATTGAAGGCGTCATTTTCAGCCCTGAAGGCAAAAGGCTTGCTCATGCTACAGGGACATTTTATTTACTCACCTTGCCATAATAAAAACGCATCTATTCTTTTATAGATGCGTTTTCGTTTGAATTTTCCTCTTCTTCTCTTTTAATAAAATCCTGTGTAAAATACAGATAATACACACCTACACCGAGATGCGTAAAATGAGGCTTTAAAATGGTCTCTCTATGCTCTTGAGAGTTCAGCCAGGCGTGGATAACAGCAAAGGAATGTGTATAATTCATGGCAATATTCTCAGACGCTTCTTCATATTCCAGAGATGCCACTGTAAGCCTTTCAGCAAGTGTTCCTCCAGCATTTTCACCTGTAAATAAATCCTCTTCATACAAGCTTTGGCTATGATATCTTGCAATCTCGGCTACCTCACTCTCCCAGACTACCTCATCGCGCCCATTTTTAAGACGGATGATATTAGTCATATCAAAAATCTGCTGTTCAACCGCCTGATTAATTTCCAGCTGGTTTTCCTGTTCAATCGGTGTTTTAGGAATATCCCCCTGATAGACAAGTTCATATGGCCGCTGCTCAATAAGGGAATCTTTATCGAGAAAATAAATACCAAAAACAGTTCCGTCCACCCGGTCGATAAAAATTTGCGCAAATATGTCTCCAAACGGTACCAGCAATCGTGTATTTAAGTCTTCTTCATTTAATTCAAACTGATAAGTCCCCTTTTCATTTTCCACCACAATCTCACTGTTGATCATCGTAAAACGGTAAATTTCTTCAAGAGGCTGACCGATATAAAAAGGTGAAACATCGATTGCATCCCCGAGAATAAAAATAGACTTTACTTCCTCCTCTTTAACTGCAACCTGGAAATACCCTTCATTTCCTCTGTTGTAAATAAACCATTCAAGACCGTAATAACCGGCATCAACTCTGTCAGGCTCACCCCACTGGGCTGTAAGCTGCTCTGTCGGCTGCCCTATAAAAATAGAGACGCCGGATTTAGGTCTGGTCAGACTGTCAGACATAGCAGGCGGCAGCGGCTGGGCTGTTTCTTCACGCAAACGGTCCGCCACTTCGTTTTGGACTAATTCATTTTCCTGTACAGTAGGAGTATTATAAAAGCCAATTAGAAAAATGATGATAATGACCACCATAATTCGCATAAAAGCTTTCATCTTCATTCCTCCTCTCTATACGTTTATTATTAATTATACACTTCAATAATATTGTTGGACAGGTTGATTGTACCCCGCTCTAATTCATGATTTTGCCACAAATATCTTAATTAATATTCCTGACATAATTGCAACTTCTATTTTTTTCGACTATTATTAAATTGAGACGATTAATTTATTTCCAAGTCAGGAATCACAGGAGGGAATTTTTGCGATGCGCTTTGAAAATACAGGCTTTGAGACATTGCTTATAGAAGTAGACAGATTAGATGAAATAATGAAAGAACACGGTCTTATCCGTGCCGGTCAATGGGATTGGGAACGGGTAACATATGACCGCAAATTTGAAATTAGAGAAGGTACGTTTTATTTACGTGTCTTTGGCTATACTGATGATGGAGATATTGGTGCACATGATGCAGATGTAAAACTGCTTACACCTCTTCTTGGCAAGCATTATTATCCTCATGGTGTTGAATATGGCGAGGGTGAAGAGTTTCCTGATCACCTTGTGCAAACATGTGAAAAAATATTGGCTGCTGTTTATGAGGAATTATCTCTGATTACTGAATAAGTAGTTGAAAAGAGCCATTTTTATGGCTCTTTTATTATAACCATCGCTTTATATTCCAAATTTTACTTATCATTTCCCCGTCAGTTTAAGGAGCATACCCTTTCTGCTTCTTCATTTTTCGAATATAACCTGATTATAATATGACAAATCAATCTGTATGAAAGGGGTTCTAAATTGTCAAAGTATTTCAATAAACGAAATGGTGCAATCGTATTATTTACTGTAGTGACGATTTTAATTCTCTATTTTATTTTACCCGTATCGGTTCCTTTAATTATGGCCCTTATATCTGCCTTATTAGTAGAGCCGCTCGTTAAATTCTTTCAAAAGAGGCTAAAAATAAATAGAAAACTCTCAGTGGGGGCTGTCTTCATTCTGTTTATCGCTTCCTTAAGCTTTATTCTTTACTTCTCCATTACCCGCCTTGTCGGGCAGGCCATTCAATTTGTCGAGAATCTCCCTGAATACATAAATGAGGTTACTGAGTGGTGGGCTGGCTTTGAAGCTGATTTAACGATTGCATTTGCACAGGTCCCGGAGCAGGTACTCGAGCAGATGAGTTTGGAAATGGAAAACTTCCTGGTTGATTTCAGAACGAGTATAACAGGATTTATCAATGCAGAAACACTTACCGGAGTAGTCACAAATATTCCCGAATACCTGGTCAGCTTTATCGTGTACTTAATTGCACTGTTCCTGATAATGATTGACCTGCCGAAGATAAGAACTGGAATCTACTCGTATTTTCATGAACGTACTGCAGAAAAAGTCCGTTTTATGACAGCCAGACTTTCAAAAGTGGTTTGGGGTTTTGCCAAAGCTCAATTCCTTGTCAGTCTGTTAATTTTAGCAGGAGCCTTAATCGGCCTTTATCTGATTGCACCTGAGGTAGCTTTAATTATGGCTATTGTGATTTGGATTATTGATCTGATTCCCATTATCGGTTCTATTGCAGTCCTTGGTCCGTGGGCCATTTTCCAGCTGATATCAGGAGATATTGAACAAGGGATCCAGCTTTCCATCCTTGCAATCGTGCTTTTACTTATCAGAAGAATTATAGAACCTAAAGTGATGGGCAGCCATATCGGACTTTCTCCGCTTGCTACTCTGATTGCGATGTTTATAGGGTTGAAGCTATTTGGTCTGCTGGGATTTATTATCGGCCCTCTTATACTTATCGTTTTTAACTCTTCAAAAGAAGCAGGCATTATTAAGATGAATTTTAAGTTTTAACAATGAAAAGAGATCACATTCCCCTGTTGGTGAAGGTGACCTCTTTTTCTCATGTTCCAAGAATCGCTTTAATAACAGATGTAGTTTCTCCGCCCTCATACAGTACATATAGCAGTGAATACACCATTACCCCGGTAGTGGCAGTAAAAAACCAAATGACAGAGGTAATAGGGCCAATTCTTCGGTGTTTTGCGATGTTATTTTTATATCCAAGCCAAATTGTCACTAACCCAAAAACCGCTCCGGTAGTAGCAAGAGTAATATGAAATATCAAGAAAACCGTGTAGTAAATCTTCATATTATCAGGCCCGCCAAAAGCAGTATTACCGACGAAGATCGTTCTGCTGGCATAAATGATAAAGAACGTAAGAGCAGCTATAGCTGCAGCGTACATCGTTTTTTTATGAGCTTCAATCTTTCCTTTGCTGACAAGCACCCATCCCGCAGCCACTAATATTGCACTCACGACAATAAAAAATGTACTGAGGGTAGGCAGTAACGGTAAATTCATCTGTAATGTCCTCTTTCCATTAAATAATCCAATCTGTTAGACACGTTTAGCTTCATAGAAGGCCGCGTTGAACTTTTCGCCTTCTTCCTTTTCACGCCGGTACCATTCAAAGAATACCTGGCTGAGCACAATGCCGTATACAATTTCCTGTATAATTTTCATTACAATTCCGCCCAGTCGCTGATCGTAAAGCGGGTCCATTGAGCTGAATAATTCTGGGCCGGTTAGTCCGCTGAAAGAAAGGCTGTCAAGCGTTCCAGCCGGAACACATAATGCCATTGCCTGAAGCCACGATCCTCCATGATAGAAGGTGCTGTACATTGGCGAGTCGGAAAAAATAATTAAGGCACAGGCAGGAGTAAGAAGGATTCCTGCTCCGAATATATACCCGAGCTTCTTAATTCCGCTCAGTCTGTATTCGTCCTCTACTGTATTAACTAAAGGCCACCACATAAACAAGGATAGCATTAACAATAATGTTGTGTATCCGCCATGCAGGGCTGCATCAACTTTTACTGCGTCAAATACGATTGGCATATGGTACACAGAAAAGATACCATTGAATAATATTAATGCGATAATCGGCTGAGTGAAAAACCTGAACAACGGCCGGATAATTCGGATATTTATAACAGCTTTCCACATGTAAGCCGGAATTGCCTTAATAAGAAGCGGCGGGATAACAAGGTATAGTAATGCCATTTGAGCCATGTGAACGGCAAACAAAATATGAGCATATACATCAAGTGGAGAGCCTTTTACAATGTATGTAAGCAGCATAGCAGAAGCGAACAGTATAATTTGCTTTCTGGTCAGCGGCTCACTGTCTTTAAAGCGGTGTCTCCATTTTGTGGCCAACAAGAAGAAAAGAACCGTAAGAACAGCCAGGCTCACAAAAAAATAAGGACTCCAGAGAGCCTGGAAACCAAAAATCTTAATTGACATCTGGCACCTTCCTTTCACTTAAAACTCTATCTATATTATATCGGGGCTTTATACGTTAAACAACGCTGTTAGATGACAAAGTGTTGACAATCTTTTATTCCCTCTTAAAAAATGGCTTTTTCTGCCGCATTATCCCTTGTCATAACAGTATTCCTCAACATTAACAATGTAAAAGGACTGCCGAGTGTACTCGACAGTCCTTTTTTCTTACCACCAAACAATGGTTACAAATGTTAATACCGTTATAAATGCAACCAGCACACCTGAATAAAGAAACAGTGCCACAGTTCCATGGCCTTTATGACTCATGTGCATGAAATAGTACAGCTGAAGGACAACCTGCATCGCTGCAAGCACCAGCAGGATTGGATAAACATATATTTTATCAAAGCCTGCCATAACTGCTATAAATGCAATTAGAGTCATAAAGATCATCAAGGCGAAAGAAGTTACATGCTGGCGCATTTCCTGCTTTGCCTTTTTGCGTCTGTACTTATAGTTCACTTTCGGGTTCGCTGAAGTTGATTGTTGAGTCGCCATCAGTTTATCCCACCATTCCCATTAAGTATACAACCGTAAAGATAAATACCCACACAACGTCAATGAAATGCCAGTAAAGTGATGCTACAAAGAATTTCGGTGCGTTATAAAGATTCAGGCCACGGTTGGTATTTCTAATCAGTAATAAAATGAACCATCCAAGTCCGACAACTACGTGGGCTCCATGGAAGCCTACAAGTGTATAGAAAGCTGATCCGAATGCACTGCTTGTAAATGTATGCTCATATTCATGTACATAGTGGTAAAACTCATAAATTTCAAAGCCAAGGAAGGCAAGACCCAGACCGATTGTCACAACCAGCCAAATCTTCATTTTTTGGAAATTATAGTTTTTCATATGATACATCGCATACACGCTTGTTAATGATGAAGTTAAAAGAAGCATCGTCATGATAAAAACAAGCGGCAATTCATACATGTCAATAGCCAGATAATGGTCCGAGCCAGGGACTTTGTCTTTTAACGCAAGATACGTTGCAAATAAGGAAGCAAAAAGAACGGTTTCCCCGCCAAGGAATAGCCAAAATCCTAAAAATTTGTTTTTGCCTTCAAGGGTCGTTTTCTCAGGGGATTCAGGCCATGTTCTGGATGTGAATTTTTCCTGTGTATCCATTATTCCCTGCCCCCTTCTTCGTCATCTAGTAAATCTTCTTTGTGAATATGATACCCATGGTCATCCTTAAGTGAACGGACGGCCATTGCACCAATCGTGATCAGCATACCAATAATTAATACCGGTAATGCCCAGACAAAACTCTCTCCTTCTGAAGCACGCCAGCTAACCTGATACATCGCACCAAATGCCGCAATAAATAATCCAAGAGACATCACAAATGGAATAAACGAATTATTCGGCATGTGAATATCAGATAATGGCTCAGCAGG
Organism: Jeotgalibacillus proteolyticus; assembly: GCF_002926065.1. GTDB lineage: Bacteria > Bacillota > Bacilli > Bacillales > Jeotgalibacillaceae > Jeotgalibacillus > Jeotgalibacillus proteolyticus. The sequence goes on from NZ_PREZ01000001.1 coordinate 380,304, forward strand.
AGTCATTTTCGTGTTGCCTTCCATTTTTTCAATCCAGTAAGGATCAAGTCCGCGGACTAGTGGAAGCTGCTTAAAGTTATAAAACGGCGGCGGTGATGGAATCGCCCATTCTAGCGTACGTCCGTCTCCCCATGGATCGTTTCCGACCCGTACATTTTTAACCTGAGTAATGACGATATTGACAAGCAGTACAATAACAGCGACAGCCATAAAGAACGCACCTACTGTACTGATCAGATTCGGCATGTCCAGACCCTGACCAGGGAGGAACTTCCAAATACGACGCGGCATACCCATAAGTCCAAGGAAATGCTGGATAAAGAATGTAGCATGGAAACCGATTAAGAATAGCCAGAATGTTATTTTTCCAAGGAACTCATTTAGCATGGTTCCAAACATTTTTGGCCAGTAGAAATGTGTTCCTGCCAACAATCCAAGTACAACCCCACCGATGATTACATAGTGAAAGTGAGCTACAACAAAATACGTATCGTGATACTGGTAATCAGCTGCTGCTGACGCAAGCATTACCCCTGTTACTCCACCTGCTGTGAAGGAAGGGATAAAGGCAACTGCGTAAAGCATAGGGGTTGTAAAGCTGATGCTTCCGCCCCACATAGTCAGCATCCAGTTAAAGATTTTAACACCTGTCGGAACGGCAATTGCCATTGTAGCTACGGCAAAGATCGCGTTAGCTGTTGGGCCAAGACCTACAGTAAACATATGGTGGGCCCAAACCATGAAGCCAAGGAAACCGATCAATACTGTTGCAAAAACCATTGCTGCGTAACCGAAAAGACGCTTTCTTGAGAAGGTAGCAAAAATTTCAGAGAAGATTCCGAATGCCGGAAGAATCAGGATGTAAACCTCAGGGTGTCCAAAAATCCAGAAAAGATGCTCCCAGATAATCGTGTTACCTCCCATTGAGGCATCAAAGAAATTCGCACCGAACATACGGTCAAACATCATTAGAAAAAGTCCAACTGTCAGTGGCGGGAATGCAAATAAAATTAGTGCCGATGCTACGAATGTAGACCAGGTAAACAGCGGCATACGCATATAAGTCATCCCTGGCGCACGCATATTAATAATGGTTACAAGGAAGTTAATCCCGGATATTAATGTCCCGGCTCCTGATATTTGAAGACCCAAAACATAAAAATCAATTCCATGTCCCTCAGAGGCAATGGACAGCGACGCATAAGATGTCCAGCCCGCATCAGGCGCTCCTCCTAAAAACCATGAAAGGTTAAGAAAAACTCCTCCAAAGAAAAACAGCCAGAAGCCCAGTGAGTTTAAGAACGGAAAAGCAACGTCACGCGCTCCTATTTGGAGAGGTACAATTGCATTCATAAAACCAAATAACAGCGGCATGGCTGCAAGGAATATCATTGTTGTTCCATGCATTGTTAACAATTCATTGTATAGTCCTGCGCTAACGAAGTTGTTGTCAGGAACAGCCAGCTGAATACGGATGATCATGGCTTCTATACCGCCGACCAGGAAGAAAAAACCTCCAGAAGTAAGATAAAGTATGGCAATCTTCTTATGGTCGACCGTTGTGAGGTAATCCCACAGGACTGCTAAGAATCCCTTTTTTTGTGCAACGGTACTCACTTATTTTACCTCCCTTGTTCAATCTCTAAGTTATTCACTAAAAACCTTTAAGCTCATTAAGTATTCAGTTAAAGCATCCAGATCTTCATCAGATAAATCATCTTCATTGTAAACAGGCATTTTATTACCCGGCTTCAGTGAATCTGAATTACGGATCCAGTCTTTAATATTATCCTCCTGAGAAAGATCCGGATCTCTGTTGTCAAGAATTCCTGCAACATATGACCGTTCACCGAAGGTAGTAAGGTTTGGTCCTGTAGAAGAACCAATTTGCTGGGTAGGGTCAACAGCATGACAGCCAATACAGCCCTGATCCTGATAAACCTCCTGCCCTCTTGCCTGCAGTTCATTTTCAGGCTGCTGCTCTTCTTCTGCCACTTCCTGCATCGCAGTTACCCATTCTTCAAACTCGTCGCCGGACATTGTTTGAACTTTAAAGTCCATTAAGGCGTGAGAAGGTCCGCAAAGCTCGGCACATTTCCCGTAGAATAAATTATCTACATTCTCAGCAGCTTCGCTGTCAAAGTTTAAGTAAAAGGTGTTCACATTTTCTACGTTGGTATCAATCTTACCGCCAACAGCAGGAATCCAGAATGAGTGCTTTACATCATGCCCAATTACATTAAAATACACATTCTGATCTGTAGGAACGACTAAATCCTGTGCCGTTACAATTCCCTGATCCGGATAAGCGAACTCCCACCAGTAGAGATTGGCACGAACATCAATAACTAAAGCAGTTCTATTGCCTTCTTCGTCCACTTCTTCCATTTCTGCCTGATCGGCAAGTGCAAATGTCACATAAACAGTTGGTACCGCTAACACTAGAACCAGGATTATCGGGATAACTGTCCACATAATTTCAAGTGTATGACTTCCTTCCACCTGCTTAGGAATAACATCTTCTCCTATTTTCGAGCGGCGGAATTTCGTAATGGCAATAATGTATACAATTGCTACTACAATAATTACAACAACCATGATAACAGCACTTAGTATCATTAAGTTATATTGCTGCCGAGCCACTTCACCTGCAGGTTGAAGGGCAGATACGAACGGCTCTCCACAGCCGGACAGAATAAACGCTAACGCCGTAAACAACGACAAAAGGCGCCATTTCTTTAGCCCATTTTTCATAGCTTAATTAAACCCCTCTTTCATTCAAATATTCTTAAGTATTGGAGAAAATGATCTATATGGATTTCTTATGAAGAAAGAATTCCTGAGAATTAAATGAAGGTGATGAGAACCATTCCGACAAATAAAATGGTTAAATAATTCAGCGAATACACAAACATGAGGGTAGCCCATTTGTGATCATCTTTCATTCGATACCCTGAAAGTGAAAGCGCTAACCAGCCTAAATTCAAAATTGTTGCCAGCACCAGAAAGATCACGCCAAGCTCTGTCAATAAAAACGGCAGAGGCAGAAGTGCGATAATCCAAAAAAGCATATGTTTTTTTGTTACTGCAAAGCCTTTAACCACAGGAAGCATTGGTATTCCTGCTGCGCGGTACTCTTCAACCCTTCTCATTGCAATTGCATAAAAATGAGGAAGCTGCCACACAAACATAATTAAAAACAGTGCCAGTGGAATCATTCCAAGCCCTGGATCAATTGCTGCCCAGCCAATTAATGGCGGTACTGCTCCTGATACACTTCCTACAATCGTGTTGCTGACATATCTTCTTTTAGACCACATCGTATAAAGGCCTACATAGCTGACAACCCCGATTAATCCAATCAATCCTGCTGTAAAAGTAGTCATAAACAGCATGATTTGTCCGGCAGCAATCAGAACAAGACCCAGTACCAGTACTCTTGATGGCTGGACTCTGCCTGTTACAGTAGGGCGGTTTTTCGTACGCTCCATCAAATGATCAATGTCCCGGTCAATATAATTATTAATGCTGCAAGAACCTGCTACGATTAATGAGGAACCAATTAATGTAAGAAGCATAATATCCAATGATCCGAGGAAATTGGCGTTCGTAAAATACATTGCCAACCATAGCCCTGTAAAGGTAGTAATAAAATTAGAATTAACGATTCCAATTTTAATTAGAGCGAGGAAATCTTTCCAAGCAGTTGTTTCAGAAAAATCTGCCCCTTTCACAGCCGACACAACTCGACTATTTGACACATTTTCCCCTCCTCTCCATACTTGCTAATACAATTTACTACATCTACTATAAAGGATAGCGAACATGATTTCTATATTTAAAATGAAATTCAGACAACTTGTCTAACTTACATTTTAAAGAAATGTAACAATTCCTTCACATCTCAGAAGAGCCTTCTTATAATACCACAATAAGAAGTTATCTTTAAATAACTTTAAAAATTGTGGAGCCGATATGAATGTGAATATAATTTGTCTCTCATTTTGAATAAACTGTGTCACATCCTAAAAAAGGGTACCATCCTGCACGCATCTGTACCATAATAAGAATGATGCTTTTACAATACTGTTTTTTACAATATGTGGATGAAATTCTTTTTTTTATGATTAAGTAAATAGAATAAATTGATTAAGAAGGTGAAACTTTTGCAGTCAAAGGCTTTGAAATTTTTAGCCGTCCTTACAAGTATCGTAATGCTCCTTGTTCTTTTAGGAGGGGCTTTAGTAACAAAAACAGACTCAGGAGCCGGCTGCGGGCAATCTTTTCCGCTCTGCCACGGACAGGTAATCCCCGATGAACTGCTATTTGAAACGATTGTAGAGCTTTCCCACCGGGTGGTTTCTGCTGTTGCGGGAATCCTAGTATTAATTTTATCTGTCTGGTCCTGGAGAGCAATTGGACATAAAAGGGAAACAAATTTTTTAGCCATCCTTGCATTTTTCTTTTTAATGCTTCAGGCACTTCTTGGTGCAGGAGCTGTGGTTTGGGGGCACTCGGATGTTATTTTAGCACTTCATTTTGGTATTTCGCTCATCTCCTTTGCAGCAGTGCTGCTTTTAACATTGCTTATATTCGAGGTTGACCGGAAATTTAATGCAGAATTGATCGTTATTGATAAACGCATGAGGTATCACGCCTACGGCTTAATGACTTATATCTTTGTCGTTGTTTATTCCGGTGCATTCGTCCGTCATACAAATTCCAGCCTTGCGTGTCCCGACTGGCCGTTTTGTGTAAATAGTCAATGGAACACCCTCCCGCTAAACCCATCACAGTGGTTTCAGATGGGCCACAGGATGGCAGCTGCATTTATCTTTATCTGGATCTGCTACCTGGCTTACATTGCATACCGTGATTATAAACACCAAAAGGTCATCTACTATGGGTGGATGATTGCTTTTGGGCTTGTACTTGGACAAGTTGTAACAGGAGCTCTTGTTGTTATTACAAGACTTAATTTAGTATTGGCATTATCCCACGCACTTATAATCTCCCTGTTGTTTGGACTGTTAAGTTATTTTCTGCTTCTCATGTCCCGGGCAAAGGTTAATAGCAAAAAAAAGGACGAGTAGTGAAAATCACTACCCGCCTTTTTTTATTTCTTTTTAAGCTTTAACAGCAGATCACCAGGCTTTAACGATTCGCCTGCTTCAACAAAGATTCCATCTACCGTTCCATCAAATGGGGCCTGTACAGTTGTTTCCATTTTCATGGCTTCAGTAATAATGAGATGCTCTCCCTGTTTTACTTCATCCCCTGCTTTTACAACAACCTGCAGCACAGTTCCAGGCATAGTTGCACCAAGTTCTTCATCGTTTTTCGGATCAGCCTTTTGTTTTACAGCCACAGTCGACTTAATGCTTTCATCTTTTATTACGACCTCACGCTGCTGTCCATTTAAGTCAAAGTAAAGCACCCGCGTTCCGTCCTGTCTTGCTTCTCCTATCGAAACAAGCTTAAGAATAAGGGTTTTTCCGGTTTCGATCTCGACATCTATTTCTTCACCCAGCCTCATTCCAAAAAAGAAGGTTGGTGTGTCAATAACCGATACATCTCCAAACTGCTGCTGAGTATCGGCAAATTCCTTAAACACCTTTGGATAAAGAGCATGAGCCAATGCGTCAAAATGGGTAACCGGACGCCCTAATTCCTGAAAAAGGCTTTCCTTAATTTTATCAAAATCAACAGCCTCCAACAGCTCTCCAGGTCTTACGGTAATCGGCTCTTTCCCTTTCAGTACAGCTGTCTGCAGCTCTTTTGGAAAACCGCCGTGCGGCTGGCCAAGATAGCCTGAAAACAGTTCAATTACAGAGTCAGGAAAATCAATGGATCTTCCTTTTTCAATGACCGTTTCTTCATTCAGATCATTTTGAACCATAAATAAAGCCATATCGCCTACTACCTTTGAGGAAGGAGTAACCTTTACGATATCACCGAACAGTTGATTTACGCGTGCATACATATTTTTTACTTCTTCCCAGCGTTCACCAAGTCCGACTGCTTTCGCCTGCTGCTGCAGATTACTATATTGTCCTCCCGGCATCTCATGCTTGTAAATTTCAGAATGAGGAGAATTCATGCCGCTTTCGAAGTCATGATAATATTTTCTGACATCCTCCCAGTAATGGGAAAGGGTTTCTGAGTGGTCTTCGTCCACTCTTAAGGCCCGGTTTGACCCTGAAAGTGCATAGCTCAGTGTGCTTGCACTTGGCTGGGATGTTAAGCCCCCCATTGAACCCAAGGCTGTATCAACAATATCTACCCCTGCTTCAATCGCCTTTGCATATTGAAAGATACCATTGCCGCTTGTATCATGAGTATGCAAATGAATCGGAAGCTCTGTTGTTTCTTTTAATTCAGTAATAAGTCTATAGGCTGCTTCAGGCTTTAGTAACCCGGCCATATCCTTAATTGCTAAAATATGAGCTCCTTGCGCTTCCAATTCTTTTGCCAGCGTTTTATAGTAGTCCAGATCATATTTTGAACGGGTGGGATCAAGGATATCCCCTGTGTAGCAAATCGCTGCTTCAGCAATTTTTCCGGAATCGCGCACCGCTTCAATCGCCACTTCCATCCCTTTAACCCAATTAAGGCTGTCAAAAATCCGAAACACATCAACGCCTGCATAAGCAGATTTTTGAACAAATTCTTTAATGACATTATCCGGATAATTTTTGTACCCCACCGCATTTGAAGCACGAAGGAGCATTTGAAAAAGCACATTCGGGATTTTTTCACGCAGCGTTAAAAGTCTCATCCAAGGATCCTCTTTTAAAAAACGGTAGGCAACATCAAAGGTTGCGCCTCCCCACATTTCAAACGAGAATAAATCCGATTGCATTCTTGCTGAGGCATCTGCAATATTTTTCAGATCAACTGTCCTGACACGTGTCGCTAGCAGAGACTGGTGAGCATCTCTAAAGGTCGTATCGGTCATAAGAACATCTTTTTGATTTTTAACCCATTTAACTAACCCTTCTGCTCCTTCTGCATCCAGGATTTGCCTGGTGCCGTTTGGAGGGGCTTCCAGTAAATTCACTTTAGGAATCCTTGGCTTTTGAAACTCAGGCTTCGCTCTTTTTTCAACGCCGGGGAATCCGTTAATAGTTACATTTCCAATATAGGAAAGCATTTTTGTTCCTCTGTCCTTCCGCTTTGGAAAAAAGAACAGTTCAGGTGTTGAATCAATAAATGAGGTATTATAATCACCTGTCAGGAAGTTTTCATGCTTCACAACATTTTCAAGGAAAGGAATATTAGTTTTTATCCCTCTAATTCTGAATTCCTGCAGATTTCTTACCATTTTGGCAGCTGCCTGTTCAAATGTCAGCGCCCAGGTGGAAACCTTTACCAGAAGCGAATCGTAGTGAGCGGAAATTTCAGCGCCCTGATAACCATTCCCTGCATCAAGTCTTACACCAAAGCCTCCGCCGGAACGATAGGCCATAATACGCCCCGAATCAGGCATAAACCCGTTTAAAGGGTCTTCTGTCGTTACACGCGACTGAATCGCATATCCGTTCAGCTGGATTTTATCCTGCTCCGGGATCGACATCTTTTTGCTGTGCAGGGCATGTCCTTCAGCAATTAATATTTGAGATTGAACAATATCAATTCCTGTAATCATTTCTGTAATGGTGTGCTCAACCTGCACACGGGGATTTACCTCAATAAAGAAAAATTCCCCATTCGCTACCAGGAATTCAACAGTTCCTGCATTTATATAGCTTACATTATTGGCAAGCTTAACAGCTGCATCACAAATTTCATCACGGAGTGTCTCAGACAAAGCAAGAGAAGGTGCAACTTCTACTACTTTTTGATGACGGCGTTGAATGGAGCAATCCCGCTCATATAAATGAATGATTGTCCCGTCCTGATCGCCAAGGATCTGAACTTCAATATGCTTAGGGTTTTCAATAAATCTTTCAACATATACCTCATCATTACCAAAGGCAGCCTTTGCTTCAGATTTAGCGCGTTCATAGGATTCCTTTACATCTCCAGCTGAGCGCACAATTCTCATCCCACGTCCGCCGCCGCCTAAAGAAGCTTTTATAATGAAAGGAAAACCGTGCTTTTCCCCAAATTGTACAACCTCATCGATGCTTTCCACAGGACCATCGCTTCCGGGAATAACCGGAATATTAGCTATTACAGCCTGCTGCCTTGCTTTAACCTTATCCCCAAACATATCTAAATGATGGGATGTTGGTCCGATAAAAATAATCCCTTCTTCTTCACATCTCCTGGCAAAATGAATATTTTCAGAAAGAAAACCATAACCTGGATGAATAGCATCCACATGAGCCCGCTTGGCAATCTCAATAATTCCGTCAATATCCAAATAGGCGTCTATCGGTTTTTTTCCTTCTCCTACTATGTAAGCTTCATCCGCTTTAAAGCGGTGAAACGAGCCGCTGTCCTCTTTTGAATAAACAGCAACAGTTCTTATGTTCAGCTCAGTACAGGCACGAAAAACACGTATTGCAATTTCCCCTCGGTTAGCCACAAGAATTTTTTTGATTTTTTTCAAAAAAACTACCTCCTTTTGGATGTGAAAAAAGACAGAACATATTACCCTCTGTTTGTTTTACGATGCTGCTTTGATGCTGCTGCCTGATAGTTTGCAGTCTGCACCGATGATGTTGGATTCTGCTCTGCATTTCTGTAGCGGTCCTCGTATTTAACAAACATTGAGACATTCAGCAATAGCCCCATAGCTAATGATAAGAGAATTAAAGAAGATCCGCCATAGCTAATAAAAGGAAGCGGCACACCCGTTATAGGGATAACTCCGGACATCCCTCCAAGATTAATAAAGGTTTGGATTCCGATCATGCTTGAAATGCCGATCGCAAGCATTTTGCCAAAACGGTCCCTGCTTTTTATGCCGATCGTAATTCCTCTTAACACAATGTAAGCAAGTCCAATCACCACAAATCCTACACCGGCAATTCCCAATTCTTCTGCGATGATTGCCATAATAAAATCAGTGTGGGGTTCAGGCAGATAGCCAAGCTTTTGTATGCTCTGTCCTAATCCGATTCCCCAAAGCCCTCCGTTTCCAATAGCGTAATAGGAGCCTACGAGCTGCCAGCCGTTGTCGCTAATATGAGCAAAAGGATCTGTATAAGCAGCGATTCTTCCAAGTCTCTCCTCAGAAAAAATCTTATCAAATCCATCCTTTTGAAATAAAAACAAAAGACTGCTTAAAAAAGCGACGATAGCAGCTCCAATTGCCGCAAGCTTAAGCATGCTTTTCAGCCGCATACCCGAGGAAATGATCACACTCATTCCTATGCAGAAAATAATGGCGGCTGTCCCAAAATCCGGCTCCAGTGCAACCATAAAGCATGTTACGATCAGGATTGTCAAAGGGGGCATCACCCCTCTGTTAAATTCATCAATATAAGCATACTTTTTTGCATAAATAGCAGAAAGATAGACAATAATTCCAAGCTTTGCAAACTCAGATGGCTGTAATTGAAAAGAACCGATTTGGAGCCAGCTCTGTGCATTATTAATATTTGCTCCAAAAATCTGCACTGCCCCTAAAAGCGTAAACATTACTATCAGAATAAGGACCATCATAAACTTTTCACGGTAAAGCTTGTACGGAATGAGTGCCATTAAAGAAAAGCCGATAAAACCAATGATTAAATTTCTTAACTGAAGCCTGTAAAAAAAGTCAGAAGGCTGATCGAGTATTTCTACTGCATAAACCATTCCTGCACTGTATACCATTACTACCCCGAATATCCCCAAAAGAAGATATGTAACAAGAAGGGAATAATCGTAGGATTTAAACATTCTTCTCAGAATGGTTGACATTCATATCAGTCCTATCTAGATTTTATATTTCGATCTTAAGCGTCAAAATACCTGCTTTTTTGATATAAAAAAACCCAAACAATCTTTATCCATTGTTTGAGCAGGTAAACCATTATTTTTTTGTGAATGCTTCATGCAGGACTGAAAGCTCTCTTTCAAGAGAATCCATAAGAGTCTTCCCATCCATTTCATCCACAAGCCCGAGTCGTACAGCAAACTCTATTTCACGGGATAACCCAAACATTTGCGTATCTAAAACCTCTTCGTACAATGGACACTGGGGCATCGTCAGGTTGTCCATTTGAACTTTAATAAGCTGGGCAATTTTTTCGGCGTCCTTGCGTAAAAGCATGTATGCTTTTTCACGATGGTCGATTTTAGTTTCTGATGTCACATTGATCCCCCCATTCCATGCAAATTACTTTCCATTTATTTAAAAAAAGGATGTTACACTCTTTTTCAGCTTTCTTTGCTCTTTTATAAAGTGTAGCGGTTTAAAGCCTAAAATGCAAGCTTCTCCGGGGCTTAGATTGTGTTAAATTCATGATTTTTTTACTGCTTTGAATGTGACACTCCAGTTGATACGTTGTATACTTTCGATTGTAGGATGTAAATTCATAAGGGGGTAATAAAATGAATGGAACAATACCAATCGAAGGGCTGGTAAAATTCAAAATCACCCTGGATCCGGGTGTTTGGATTTTAGATGACCGTAAAATAGATCTGCTTACTTATTTTGAAGAAGAAGTCGAACAAAAAGATGAGCTGGAGGAATATACAAAAGCAGTAGCTTCTCACTTCTCCCGTGAAATACAGGAAGGGGCTGCTTACCCCCCTACCTTAAAAACAGAAAGAAAATACGAACGACAGAAGCTAATTACCGGCACATTCGGAATTCCTTTAAAGCCTTTTATTGAAAATGCCGAACCGGAAGCAGAAGCTGCTGAGCTTACTGTACAAACTTCAGACGGTTCTCATTCGTTTTCATTAGAGGAGGCTAAAACGCTTATTCTTGCCTTCTCAAAGGAAGGTAAGCCGCTTACAGAGGATGGACCCGTTCATGTATTGTTTTCTGATGGCTCCAATCGCTCCAATCCAATTAAACATGTTGAAAAGCTAATCATATCTTAATGAAAAAAGCACCGGCATGATTGATCATGTCAGTGCTTTTTTAATTCAGTTAAAACCTGTTCATCAAGTTTTTTTGCAGCTTCTTCATCATACGTTTTATTAAATTTGGGTTCTGAGACGATTTTGGCTCCATAAAACATAATATCACGCACTTCCTCAATCTCCAGTTTGATAATTGTCAAATTTATCGGGATTAGTGAAGATGCCTCTCCTTGAACCGATGCCCTGCCACCAATTGAATAAGAGGTTTCGTTCGCAATAATATTTAATGCCACAATCGGCTGCCTGGCGATATTCTGGATAATCCTTGAACGGTTGTCTACTGCAAATAAAATGGTAAACTCATCCTTGGCATGAACCCAGGAAAGGGCACTGACATTGGGTCCTCCTGTCTTAAAATCAACTGTAGATAACTGAACGAACCGTTCCTGTAAAAGTTCCTCAAATAGCTCCTGTGATAGTCGATCCTCAACGCGATTTGCCACCTTCATCACCTTCCTTATATACTGATATTATAATACAAAAACTGTTTATTTTTAGAGGAATTTCTCCGATAGGTCAAAATTTCCCTTCGCACGTTTCATTCCCCAATTGAAGTCATGCTATACTAGTAATAAATGTCTGGTTTTTGGAGGTGTTTTAGATGAGAGTCAAGTGCTTTATATGCGATAAAATTGAATCAATAGAGGATTTCAGTCCGCTTGCAAAAAAATTACGCAACCGTCCAATCCATACCTACCTCTGCTCTGATTGTAACCGTAGGATTGAAGAAAAAACAAAGAAAAGAATTGCTACTGGCAATTTTAAATTATATAAAAGCTCCCAGCAGATTGAGGAAGATTTTTAATGCTTCTTAGAGGAACCTTTCTTGGGATCTGCTCTGGATTTGTTTTGGGACTTATGATGAAATGGTTCGAATCGCTTAGTTCTGTAAAGGTATATACTCTTTTTTTAAATGTAGATTTTATTCCTCTGCTTGGTGACTATATATGGCCTGAATGGATTGAGTTCTTTTTTCATCAGATTATTGCCGTCATCATTGGACTGCTGTATGTTTTCATTCTTGAAAAATACTTATCTAATCGAATTAAATCCAAATTTATACTGGCCTTCATTCTTACTTTCCCTACTGTTTTTCTGTATTTTCCGCTGGCAGTTTTAGCAATAAAAGATGTTCCTGATCCGGCAAATATCCAGGCATTTGGATTGTGGGCAGCAGCTCATTTTATTTATTTTCTTTCCCTTCCGTTTTTTTACTGGATTGCTGATCATAAAAATAATTAACTAGTACAGCTAAAAAAGGACGCCTGATAAGGCGCCCTTTTTTATTCATTTGTTAAGTTGTTAAATAATATATTGCTCCCGTTTTTTATTCGCATGGTCATTTTCGATGATTTTTCTGCAATCCTCTAATTTTGCCACGTCGAAGTTCCCTCCGCTTACTACTACGCCTATTTTAAGATCCTTAGCGGGAAGATGATGACTTAGTAAAGCTGCCACACCAGCAGCACCTGCGCCTTCTACAAGAAGCTTCTCGCGCTCAAGCATAAACAGTATTGCGTTTGCAATTTCAGCTTCAGAGACAGTAATCATATCATCTACATGAGATTTGATAATTTCTGTCGTATAACTGCCCGGAAATTTCACCTTTATGCCTTCAGCGATTGTAGGATTAAACGGAATCAGCCTCTCATCCAGACCGTGATAAGCAGAAGCGATAGCCGGAGCCGAGGCTGCCTGTACCCCGATCACCTTTACATCAGGTCTGATCGCTTTAACCGCTAAGGCTGTTCCTGCTAAAAGTCCGCCTCCTCCTGCCGGTACAAGGATTACTTCTAAATCCGGTTTCTGTTGGAGCATTTCAAGTGCAACCGTTGCCTGTCCTTCAATAATGGTCATATCGTTAAAAGGGTGAACAAATGTAGCTCCTGTTTTCTCCTGCTGAATACAAGCCGCCTCATAGGCTTCATCAAACGTTTCACCGACAAGCTCAACCCTGGCTCCATACTCTCTGGTTGCACTAACTTTGGATGATGGTGTGGTGGTCGGCATAAAAATGGTCACCTGAACACCTTTTTCTTTTCCGGCCAGAGCTACTCCTTGTGCATGGTTGCCCGCGGATGCCGCAATGATTCCTCTTTTACATTCCAAATCAGTAAGCTGGGAGATCTTATTATACGCTCCCCGCAGCTTAAAAGATCCAGTCCTTTGAAGATTCTCAAGCTTCATCCAAACTGTATTGCCTGTCCTTTGGTTCAGCGTACTGGACTGCTTGCATGGTGTGCGGTGGACAACTTCGCTTAAACGTTCTGCTGCTTTAAATAAGCTCGCTGTGTCATGTGAATTCCCAAGTTGATCATCCTCTCAAATAAACGTTTTTTATGAATGTGATTTTTCATACTGAACGATCTGATCTTCGAATTGAAATGTTAATGCAATTTCATCCCAACCGTTAAGCAGCATCTCTTTCCAGTAGGGATCAATATCGAATGTAACCCTGCCGCTGCTAATACTTTCAATCGTTTGATTTTCTAAATCAATGCTCAATTGATTTTTCTTCCCTTTGCTATCTTTCAGCAAAATTTCAACGGTTTCTTCATTTAACCGGATAGGCAAAATCCCGTTTTTTACACAGTTATTATAAAAGATATCTGCAAAGCTGGGTGCGATGACTACCTTAAATCCGTAATCCAAGAGTGCCCACGGTGCATGCTCCCTTGAAGAGCCGCAGCCAAAATTATGGCTAGCCAATAAGATAGTAGATTCTTCATAAAGAGGGTCATTTAAAACGAAATCTTCATTTTTGGACCCGTCTTCTTTAAAGCGCCATCCATAAAAGAGAAATTCTCCAAATCCTGTACGCTCTATTCTTTTTAAAAATTGTTTAGGAATAATTTGATCTGTATCAACGTTCACCCGGTCAAGAGGGGTGATAATACTTGTAAGCTTATTAATCGGCTCCATTCTAACCCTCCATTCTATGCATGAACGTTCAGCATATGCCGGACGTCTACAAAATGTCCATGAATTGCAGCCGCAGCAGCCATTACCGGGCTGACAAGGTGGGTTCTTGACCCTGCACCCTGCCTGCCTTCAAAATTTCGGTTGGAGGTAGAAGCACAGCGTTCACCCGGCGGCACTATATCGTCATTCATTGCCAGACACATGCTGCAGCCTGACTCTCTCCATTCAAATCCGGCATCCATAAAAATCTTGTCAATGCCTTCTTTTTCAGCTTGCAGCTTTACCGAAAATGATCCCGGCACCACAATTGCCCTAACGTCCTGATGGACTCTTTTGCCCTCTATGAGCTTAGCTGCCTGACGCAAATCACTCAGTCTTGAATTAGTGCAGGAGCCAATAAACACATGTTGAATTTCGATGGCAGATAGAGGTGTCCCCTCCTCAAGATCCATGTATTTCAATGCCTGTTTTAATTCCTGCTGTTCTGAAGATTCCTGATAGTCTGTGGCATACGGGATGGAGGATGATATACCTGAACCCATCGAAGGATTCGTTCCCCAAGTGACAAAGGGTTCAATTTCGTCTGTATGGATTTCAAGCGTCTTATCATACACAGCGCCTTCATCCGAAGCATAATTCAGCCATTTATCTTTAAGTGCTGAAAATTCCTCTCCTTCCGGCACATGTGCCCGTCCTCTCAGGTAATCTACTGTTTTTTCATCCGGACTGATTAAGCCTGCTCTGGCTCCCGCTTCGATGGACATATTGCAAATAGTCATCCGCTCTTCCATTGAGAGCCCTTTAATCGCATCTCCGGTGTACTCAACAATATGGCCCGTTCCGACATCTACACCAAATTTTGAAATAATAGCAAGGATCACATCCTTGGCTGTCACGCCGAACCCTAGCTCTCCAACAATTTTAATTTCCATCGTTTTCGGTTTTGACTGCCACAATGTCTGGGTAGACAAAACGTGCTCAACCTCACTTGTTCCTATCCCGAATGCTAAAGCCCCAAAGGCTCCATGAGTCGAGGTATGACTGTCGCCGCAGACAATTGTTTTACCGGGCTGAGTAAGGCCTAGCTCCGGACCGATTACATGAACAATGCCCTGATCCGGATGGTCCATATGCGCTAGTGGAACACCAAATTCTCTGCAATTATCAGCAAGCGTCTTTATTTGTTTTTTCGAAACCGGGTCTGTGATATTCGTACGGTTTATAGTCGGTACATTATGATCCATTGTCGCAAAGCTTAAATCCGGACGTCTTACTTTCCGGTTATTTAACCTCAGTCCTTCGAAGGCTTGCGGCGATGTTACCTCATGCAATAAATGAAGGTCAATATACAACAGATCCGGCTTTCCTTTTTCTTCATACACAATATGGTCTTTCCATACTTTTTCAATAATCGTTTGTGGCATTTAGACACCTCCCAGTATTACACGTAAGCTGACATTATATGATCGGAAACAAGCTCTCTTTCAAGCTCTTCAATTACTTTATCTGTAAATGCTGTTGTAGAAAGCACTCTGTGGCCAACTTTTTGCACATCAGTTGTACAATATCCATCTTTATAAACGCTGTATACTGCCTGTTCCACTGCAGCAGCTTCTGTGCTCATATTAAATGAATACTTTAGCATCATGGCAACAGACAGGATCGCCGCTGCCGGATTTGCAATATTCATACCTGAGATATCCGGGGCAGATCCGTGTACTGGCTCATATAAACCGAAGCCGTCACTTCTGATACTTGCTGATGGAAGCATGCCCAATGATCCTGTAATGACTGAAGCCTCATCGCTTAGGATGTCGCCGAACAGATTTTCCGTAACAACAACATCAAATGAAGATGGCTGAGTGATCATTTTCATGGCAGCGGCATCCACTAAAATGTGCTCCAGTTCAATATCCGGGTAATATTCTTTTTTCTCTTCTACTATCTCGCGCCAAAGCTTGCTTGATTCGAGCACGTTAGCTTTATCAACAGAGGTTACCTTCCCCTTGCGCACCCTTGCTAACTCAAAGGCTTTTTCTACAATCCGTTCAATTTCTGCTCTGGAATAGGTTAGCGTATCCACAGCCCCGTTAGCCGATTTTCGTTTCGGTTCACCAAAATAAAGGCCTCCGGTTAATTCCCGGACAATCATCATATCCACCTGTTCAACCAAATGTTCTTTTAAAGGAGAAGCATCTACCATTCCCGGAACAGCTTTCACGGGGCGCAGATTTGCAAAAAGTCCAAAATGCTTGCGAATAGCCAGAAGCCCTTTTTCCGGACGCAGATGGGAAGGATTCTGATCCCATCTCGGTCCTCCTACTGCTCCTAAAAGAATCGCATCACTTTTTTCACAAAGTTCCACCGTTTCTTTTGGAAGGGGATCACCAGCATTGTCAATCGCTTCTCCCCCGATCATTCCTTTTTTAACCTGAAAAGAATGGTCGAACCGGCGGCCAACAGCCTGAAGTACTTTAACTGCAGATTTTGTAACCTCTTTTCCTATTCCGTCGCCCTGTAAAACTGCTACTGTTTTTTCCATGGTGATTCCTCCCTGCAATTGATTAAACTGTTTTAGCAAATGACCGGTTGCGTTCATAGATAAGCTGGCGGTTTATCGCATTTAAATATGCTTTTGCTGACGCTTCCAGTACATCCTGTGCAACATCCCGGCCGGTTGAAGAATTGCCGTTAAAGGTTAAGTTTACGACCGCTTCACCAAGTGCGTCCCGACCTTTTCCTATCGATGTAACACGGTAATCAAGAAGATGAACCTTCCCTTTTACCAGACGTTCTAATGTGTTGCAGATCGCTTCAACACTGCCAGATCCTGTGGATGCTTCCTGCAGAAATTCCCCTTCAGGATTTGTTACCGATACAGAGGCTGTTGGAATGCTTCCATTACCATATTGAACCTGTACAGATTTTAATTCATACACCGGCGTGTCGTCCTGGGTTTGTTTATCAGTCAGAATGACATATAAATCATCCTCTGAAATCTCTTTCTTTTTATCTGCTAGTTCTTTAAATGCTACAAAAGCTTCATTTAATTTTTCATCATCCAATTCAAAACCTAGAGCGATTGCCTTGTCTTTAAAAGCATGTCGTCCGGAATGCTTGCCAAGTACAATTCGGTTAGAGGTCTCTCCAATAAGCTCAGGTGTAATAATTTCATAGGTGGTCGGCTCTTTTAGCACGCCGTCCTGATGAATCCCTGACTCGTGGGCAAAAGCATTTTTTCCTACGACCGCTTTATTGGCATGAATAGCCATCCCTGTTAACTGGCTTACGAGCTGACTTGTTCGTTTAATTTCATTAAATTGAATATTCGTATCAAAATGGTACACATCTTTTCTTATATGAAGTGCAACAGCTACCTCTTCAAGAGCTGCGTTTCCTGCACGCTCTCCCAACCCATTTATCGTGCCTTCAACCTGATCCGCTCCATTTTGGATCGCTGCGATGGTATTAGCCGCCGCCATGCCAAGGTCATTGTGGCAGTGTGCAGATAATTTTACACGGTCTACATTTTTCACATTTTCTTTAAGGTAGCGAAACATGGCTCCATATTCAGCAGGAGTTGCGTAGCCCACGGTATCCGGAAGATTGATGGTTGTAGCGCCTGCCTCAATAACCTTATTCATAATCCTTACAAGAAAATCAAGGTCTGACCTGGATGCATCCTCTGCAGACCATTGAACCAGCGGAAAATATTTTTTCGCATGTCTGACAGCATCAACTGCAATTTCCACGACTTGATCAGGTGTTTTCTTAAGCTTATGTGTCATATGAATCGGCGAAGTGGCAAGAAACAGATGTAAATGTGGCTCTGCCCCTCCTTTAAGTGCCTCCCAGGAAGTGTCAATATCGCTTTTAACTGCTCTTGCAAGACCGGTCACCGTTGAAGATTTAACAGTTTGGGCAATCTTTTGAACTGCTTCAAAATCACCTCGGGAGGAGGCAGGAAAACCTGCCTCGATTACATCAATCCCGAGCTTTTCAAGCTGTTTTGCGATCTCAAGCTTTTCAGCTGTGTTCAAATTTATCCCTGCAGACTGTTCTCCGTCGCGAAGTGTCGTATCAAAGATGTCAATTTTCCGCACTAAAGACCACTTCCTTTTGTTCTTTTTTATCCGCTTTAACAAATGGCATCATGCTTCTGAGCTCTCTACCCACCTTTTCAATCTGATGCTCTTCCTCTTGGCGGACAATTGCAGAAAACTCAGGACGGTTCAATTGGTTCTCAAGAAGCCAGCCCTTTGCAAACTTCCCTGTTTGGATATCTGTTAGAATATCTTTCATGCGGGCTTTTGTATCCTGATCGACAACTCTTGGTCCTGACACAAAGTCACCCCACTGAGCAGTATCAGAAATTGAATAACGCATACCTGATAATCCATCTTCATACATAAGGTCAACAATGAGCTTCAGTTCATGGAGACATTCAAAATACGCTAACTCCGGCTGATAGCCTGCTTCGACAAGCGTTTCAAATCCTGCTTTTACTAAAGAGGTCAATCCACCGCAAAGTACAGCCTGTTCACCGAATAAATCTGTTTCGGTTTCTTCTTTGAAGGTCGTTTCAAGAACTCCAGCACGTGCGCTTCCAATGCCTTTAGCATAAGCTAGCGCCACATCCTTTGCCTGTCCTGAAACATCCTGGTATACCGCGAATAAAGCTGGAACACCTGCACCTGATTCAAAGGTTCTGCGGACTAAATGACCAGGCCCCTTTGGTGCAACGAGAAATACATCTACATCAGATGGAGGAACGATCTGATTAAAATGAACATTAAAGCCGTGAGCAAAAACAAGTGATTTTCCGCTTCGTAAGCCCGGCTTAATTTCCTCTTCATAAACAGCCGTCTGGCGTTCATCAGGAAGAAGTACCATAATGATGTCTGCAGCCTCTGAAGCCTCTTTAACGGTTTGGACAGTCAGTCCGTCGCGTTCAGCCTGCTCCCATGACTTTCCTTTTCGTACTCCAACGATTACATCATGACCAAGGTCCTTTAAATTCTGGGCATGTGCATGACCCTGAGAGCCATAACCGATTACCGCTACCTTTTTACCCTGTAATAGAGAATCATTGATATCCTGATTGTAATAAACTTTAGCCATTGAAAATTCCTCCTAGTTAGTGTTCATTTTTTAGTTTTTGTTTAAATTTTTTATAAAATAGACAGCTGCTGAGCAGGAGCTTTCTGGTTTTCGCGAACGAACGCCGTCGCTCCTGTGCGGGTTAATTCTTTAATGCCATAAGGCCTCAGCAGGTCTATAAATGCCTCAATTTTTTCAGGGTCTCCTGTTACCTGTACCGTAATAACATTTTTACTCATATCGATCACAGTGGCTCTGAATGGTTCAATAATGCTTGTGATCTCACTCCTGACTCCAGGAGGCGAAAGGACTTTAATTAATGCGAGCTCTCTTGTCACAATTGCTTTGTCTGTAATGTCGTTAACCTTTAAAACGTCAATCTGTTTTTGCAGCTGTTTTAAAAGCTGTTCAAGCTTTCTCTGATCCTCTACATGAACAACAAATGTCATTTTTGAAATTCCGGCTTGTTCGGTGTGGCCAACAGTAATGCTTTCAATATTAAATTGGCGTTTCATTAGTAGTCCTGTTACCCTGTTTAACACGCCGCTTTGGTTAATAACGGTTGTTGTGATTACGCGTTTCATCCTTTCACCCCGATCATTTCATGAAGCCCTTTTCCAGGTGCTACCATAGGATAAACATTTTCCATTTGCTCTACCCGGCAATCGATTAATGCCGGACGGTTTGAAGAGAAAACTTTTTCAAATAATTTATCTGCATCCTCGTAATTCTCTACTTTATAGCCTTCGATATCATAAGCTTCAGCAAGCTTCACAAAATCAGGCTGTGATGGCAATAAAGACTCGGAATATCTTTCTTCATAGAAGGTTTGCTGCCATTGTCTGACCATCCCAAGACACTGATTATTCAAGATTATGATCTTAACAGGCAGCTGACTTTCCTGAAGCAGGGATAGTTCCTGCAGCGTCATCTGAAAGCCTCCATCTCCTGTAAAGGAAACAACTGTTTTATCAGGCTTGGCCATTTGAGCACCTATAGCTGCCGGAAAACCAAATCCCATTGTCCCAAGTCCTCCTGAGGTCACCCAGTTATCAGCGTCATTAAACCGGTAGAACTGTGCAGCCCACATTTGATGCTGACCAACGTCTGTCGTTACGACTGCATCGCCTTTTGTGTGACGATGAACAAGCTCGATAACTTCCTGCGGGAGCATTTTTTCTGATTTTCTTTTATATTGAAGCGGATAATTTTCCTTCATTTCGTTTAAATGCTTGTTCCATTTATCAATTGATAATTGACCGATTTCAAGCTTCTGCAGGGCCTGGAGGGCTTCCTTTGCATCTGCTACGATCGGAATGGCTGTTTCTACGTTTTTGCCGATTTCAGCAGGATCGATATCAATATGGACCACTGATGCGTTTGGTGCGAAGTGCTCTAGATTTCCAGTGAGCCTGTCATCAAATCTTGCTCCAATATTGATTAACAAATCCGCTTCGCAAATGGCCATATTAGCGGTATAGGTTCCATGCATGCCGGCCATTCCTAAAAATTGAGGATGATCCCCCGGGATCGTCCCAAGACCCAGCAATGTATTGGTAACCGGCACCCCGGTTGCTTCTACAAACTCTACAAATTCCTTTGATGCTTTACCATGCAGAATGCCTGCTCCCGCTAAAATTAACGGTTTCTGAGCTTTTTGCAGGGCTTGCGCTACTTTTTGAATCTGCAGGAAATTAGGTGAAGTAGTCGGCTGATAACCTGGCAAATTCAGATCCTTTACTTTGATTTCAGATTTTGTAAAGACTTCGTTTGAAATGTTCTTTGGAATATCAACAAGTACGGGACCCGGTCTTCCTGTAGAAGCAATATGAAATGCTTCATGAATGATTCTAGGGAGGTCCTCCACTTTTTTCACCTGATAGTTATGCTTGGTGATCGGCTGAGTGATACCGACAATATCCGCTTCCTGAAAGGCATCAGTTCCAATAACGGCGCTGGCTACCTGACCGGTAAACACCACAAGCGGCAGTGAATCCATCATGGCATCTGCTATTCCTGTCACAAGGTTTGTAGCTCCCGGTCCTGAAGTGGCAATCACAACACCAGTTTTCCCTGATACTCTGGCGTATCCTTCAGCTGCATGAATGGCGCCCTGTTCATGTCTTGCCAGAATATGCGGGATTGGATTTTTATATAATGCATCGTAAATTGGAAGAACTGCACCTCCGGGGTATCCAAAAATCATTTCAACACCCTCATTTTGAAGTGACTGGATAAAAACATCTGACCCTTGAAGCTTTTCCTTTGGTAGTTCTCCACCGATCATTTGTGCTTCCTGGTGCTTAACATTTACGCTCATTTATAGCGCCTCCTTTTTCAGTCAATGATTTATGACGTATGGACTAAATGGCGTCAAACAAAATAAAAAAGCCTTTTTCAGCCCATACAAAAAGATTGCCTTTTGTATAGGGATGAAAAGACTTTTCATGGTACCACCCTACTTCACAGCTGCTGCTGCCTCTCGAACAGAACACTCTGTTCTTTGATAACGGACGTTTGATGTACGTCCGGGATGCACCTACTGGAAATGACGTTCAGTGCCCCACTCCGAGGGGATGTCATGATCAGCAGCATTACCGGCTTCCACCATAACCGGCTCTCTGTAAATGCAGACGCTTGATCACTTTTGCCTCATCAATGATTTAGCTTTAATTTAATGCTTTACCTTATGAATGTATTAAATAATTTATGCTAGCCAACATTCAATTTCGGGTCGTAAACCTTTATACCATCTGAAACAACAAGATCCCTGAAGGATTGCAGAAGCTCATTCGTGATTTCCCCAGGTTTGCCTGTGCCAATAGATCTTCCATCCACTTTCACTACCGCGATAACTTCAGCAGCAGTCCCGGTTAAGAATACTTCATCTGCCACATATACATCATGTCTTGTGAACACGGCTTCTTCCATGGAATATCCTTTTTTTCTTGCGATTTCGATAATGGCGTTGCGTGTAATCCCTTCCAACGCTCCAACGTAACCCGGAGGAGTCAGAATTTTTTTATCTCTTATGATGAAAATATTATCTGCCGAGCCCTCTGCCACATAACCCTGATCATTAAGCATTAACGCCTCAGGGACGCCAGCAAGGCCAGCTTCAATTTTTACAAGTATATTATTTAAATAGTTCAGTGATTTTACTTTTGGGCTAAGAACATCCGAGCGGTTTCTTCTGCTTGCCACGGTGACAATTTCAATTCCGCTCTCATATAGCTCTTTCGGAAAAAGTGCTAAGGATTCAGCGATTACGATAACATTCGGCTGTTTACAGGAAAAAGGATCTAATCCGAGATTCCCGGGCCCTCTGGATACGACCAGTCTGATATATGCATCGGATAAATTGTTTTTACGCAACGTCTCCAGTACAATCTCGCTCATTTCCTCTTTCGAAAAAGGCATTTCAAGTAAAATTGATTTTGCAGAATCATATAATCTCACCAGATGTTCATTTAAGCGGAATACATTGCCATTGTAGGCTCTAATCCCTTCGAACACCCCATCGCCATATAGAAAGCCATGATCATAAACTGATACTTTGGCATTTTCTTTTGTCACAAACTCGCCATTCATAAAAATTAACTGTTCGCTCACCTTAATCACTCCTTCCAGCTTACCTTGCTGCATCCTCTCAAAGCTTGATGCGCTTGAATTGTTGACAATCATAACGCGGATAAAGTATAGCGTCAACAGCTAAAGGTTAAATTTTTAGACAAATTAGAATATTTAATCTAATTGTATGCGTTTACATCTTTGATCTTATAAGGTTTTAAAATTTTTAAAAAATATTTTTCTAACGCGGCTATGTAAGAAGAAAAAGCCTGTCCAATAGAAAATTGGACAGGCTTTTTTGTACTTAAATTGTTCCTTTTGCTTGTTCTCTTCGCAATCGGATTTTGTAAATGACTAAAATTAACGCTGCAATAATTAACCCTTCAGTTATAGGGAGAAATATTGCCAGGAAGGTCAAAACGGTGCACCCGGCAATAAGAAAAATGTAGATGACAGCCGATTTCAAAATCGGGAGCTTTTTAGCAAAGCCCAATTTATAAACTAAAATCGACAAAGCAATTATAGTGATATAAAGAAACCACATGCCCAGCTCGGGATTGACATCCACACGGTACAGCGCAGGAAAAAAAGATAATCGATCTTCCACATTGACCATGCAAAATCACTCCTGTCGTCTATTATGCCTGTTCAGCAGTTTTTTTCTTTTTCTGAGAACGCTCACGCTCGCTCTTATCAAGAATCTTCTTGCGCAGACGAATTGATTCCGGAGTAACCTCACATAGCTCATCATCATTCAAATACTCTAAAGATTCCTCAAGCGTCATAATACGAGGCTTTTTAAGAGTCGTTGTCTGCTCTTTATTTGCAGAACGAATATTGTTTGCAGCTTTGATTTTTGTCACGTTGACAGTTAAATCATTGTCACGTGTGTGCTGGCCGACAATCATTCCTTCGTACACTTCTGTACCCGGCTCAACAAAAATCGTGCCGCGGTCTTCAACCCCAAGAATGGCGTATTGAGAAGCCTGGCCTTTATCCATTGAAACAAGAACACCTTCACGTCGTCCGCCGACACGGCCTGTTTGCATAGGCTGATAGCTGTCAAACGAGTGGTTGATAATTCCATAGCCGCGTGTAAGTGTTAAGAACTCAGTTGTATAACCAATTAATCCGCGTGCAGGGATCATAAATACAAGACGAACTTGTCCATTTCCGTTATTAATCATGTCGAGCATTTCGCCTTTACGCTCTCCCATTGATTCAATAACAGACCCTACATATTCTTCTGGTATATCAATTTGAACGCGTTCTACCGGCTCACTGCGAACACCATCAATTTCACGTACGATAACCTCAGGCTTTGATACCTGTAATTCGAATCCTTCACGTCTCATGTTCTCAATTAAAATGGACAAGTGAAGCTCTCCGCGTCCTGAAACTACCCATGCATCAGGTGAAGCAGTATTTTCAACGCGCAGACTCACATCTGTTTCAAGCTGAGCACGCAGACGCTCTTCAATTTTGCGGGATGTGACGAATTTTCCTTCACGGCCTGCAAACGGGCTGTTATTCACTAAAAATGTCATTTGAAGAGTCGGCTCATCAATGCGCAATACCGGAAGTGCATCCTGGTTGTCGATCGGACAAACCGTTTCTCCCACGTTGATGTCTTCCATACCGGATACGGCAATTAAGTCACCGGCTTGTGCTTTTTGAATTTCAACACGCTTCAAGCCAAGGAAACCAAAGATTTTTGTCACACGGAAGTTTTTGACTGAACCGTCAAGCTTCATAAGCGCAACCTGCTGGCCAACCTCCATCGTTCCTCTGAACACGCGGCCAATACCGATACGTCCTACATAATCGTTATAATCAAGCAATGCAATTTGGAATTGCAATGGATCTTCACTATTATCTACAGGAGCAGGGATGTTCTCAACAATGGACTCGTAAAGAGATTCCATGGTTTCATCCTGTTTTTCAGGATTCATGCTTGCTGTTCCATTAATGGCAGAAGCATAGATCACCGGGAATTCAAGCTGGTCTTCGTTTGCGTCAAGCTCGATAAATAAATTTAATACTTCATCGATTACACCTTCAGGACGTGCAGCATCCCGGTCGATTTTATTAACTACTACAATAGGAGTTAAATTTTGCTCAAGGGCTTTTTTCAATACGAAACGGGTCTGAGGCATACAGCCTTCATAAGCATCAACGACTAACAATACGCCATCAACCATTTTCATAATACGCTCTACTTCTCCACCGAAGTCAGCGTGTCCTGGTGTATCCAAAATGTTGATTCGTGTATCTTTGTATTGAATCGCAGTATTTTTAGCAAGAATGGTGATACCGCGCTCTCTTTCCAGGTCATTTGAGTCCATTGCACGCTCTTCCACATGTTCGTTTGAACGGAAGATACCAGATTGCTTAAGCAGCTGGTCTACCAGTGTCGTTTTTCCGTGGTCTACGTGAGCGATAATTGCAATATTTCGAAGATCTTGTCTTAACTTTGTCATTATTTCACTCCTGAATGCTTTTCCAAGCTTTATTAACTGTACTATTATATCATATAAGGTGGAAATACAAAAATTAATTATGTAGAATGGAAATCAAGGAGGTTGATGGCGTGGAAAAAGGGAATGGAATTTTCATCCTATATGCATTTGCAGCAGTCCTGGCAATGACAGGAGTAGGAATAGCAGTCGGGGAAAGAAGCTTTCTTGGTGCTGTTATTTCACTAATTGCTTTAACAGCTGTTTTTGGAATGGGGTTTAAAACGAAGAAAAAACATAGAGAACTTGCTGAATTAAAAAATGCTGAGCAGTAAAGCTCAGCATTTTTTTATAGTTTCCCCTGCAAATAATTCTGATAAATTTCATTATGCACATCAGCATTTCCGGCAAATAATGAATCTTTTCCTAGAAGGGAATGAGTTTGATTTTGCAGATTGGTCACGACTCCTCCAACCTCTTCAATTAAAATTTTCCCCCCTGCAATATCCCAAGGAGCAAGCCTCATAGTCAGGTATCCATCCAGCCTTCCGGCAGCAACATAAGCCAGCTCTAATGCAGCAGACCCGTATGACCGTGTCCCGCGAACATCATGTACGATTGGCCCAAAGATCTGATAAGGAACTTTTTCGTGAGGCGTTATCCATGTTGCATTAATTGAAAAAATAGCTTCTGAAACCGGGACAGGCTTTAAGGGCTTCAGCTTCTCCTCATTCATATAAGCACCATTCCCTTTATGAGCATGATACAGCTCGTCCAGAACCACGTCATAAATATAACCGAGCATTCCAATTCCATTATGGTAAATGCCAATTGAAATAGCAAAATTACGCTGCTGGTGAACAAAGTTCATTGTGCCATCGATCGGATCTACTATCCACACTGTCCCTTCATGGGATGTGACCTGATCACCATAACCTTCTTCTCCAAGAATTTTATGATCAGGATTATACCTCCTGATCTCCTTCACAAAATATTGTTCGATTTCTTTATCCATATTTGTGACAAGATCATTGGCATTGCTTTTAGATTCAATGCTTAATTTGTCTTTAAAGGAGTTCTTTATGGTTTCTCCTGCATGATGAATTAAATCCTTTGCAAAGCGATCAATCTCATTCCAGTTTTCTGTCATTCAAATACCCTCCAGAAAATCATCTTCATTCAAGAGTAGCTCACATAAAATAATTCCGCAAGAAATATCCTCCGCAAGAAATAAAGACGAATACGCTGGTTTACAGAGCATTCGTCTTTATTTGATCCTATAAATTAGTACAACCTTTACACGCCGCCTTTAAGTTCAATAAGTTCTTTGCGGATTCCGGAAAGCTTTTCTTTAGAAACATCCATTGAGCTGACATTTTGTTCTTCCATTGCTTCAAAAAGTACTGCAAGTTCATAGTCCAATTCCAAACGCAGGATCGCCATTCTTTCTGATTTCAGATCTCTTTTTCTAGTAACCTGGATGACCTGTTTCATTTCCTTGCCCCCTCCAACTTAACCGATCGACGGCTATTTCAAGATTTAGTTGTTTTTTCTTGTTAATCCATTCTATGCGGGATGGATCATTTTATTCGTAATAAAGAGTTATGCTACAATAGCTAAAAGTTGTTGTTTTGAGTGGCCCTCAAAAATCTTATTTATAGTATAGCCTAAATATTCAGGCTTCAAACGATGGTGAGCATATTTTTGACTCTCCAAGCTTCACAACAGAAAGGAAGAAATTTAATGACAAATGGTTTTGAGCAAAAGGATTTCGATATTTTCCAAGTACCTGGACTTGAAGAAAGAATGGAACTGATTCAGACGGTTATTCAGCCTAAGTTTGCTGCACTGGGAGAAGAATTGGTGCCTTTTTTAACAGAAGAACTGAATGAAGACATGCACCTTCATATTGCCCGTCACGCCCGCAGAACGGTCAATCCTCCGAGTGACACCTGGATGGCTATTTCCCCGAGTAAAAGAGGCTATAAAAAACTGCCTCATTTTCAAGTGGGCTTATGGGATGATCACTTGTTTATCTGGCTTGCCTATATATATGAGCTGCCGGAGAAAGCAGAGATTGCTGAAGCCCTTATCGATGATTTGGAGAGTGTTTATCAGTCACTTCCTGAAGACGGCTGGATTTCATCCGATCATATGAAAAAAGAGGCAGATAAAATAAATGAAATGGGTAAAGAAGATTTCCTTTCAATCCTTGAGCGCTTTAAAAAAGTGAAAAAGGCAGAGTTTTTAGTCGGCAAAAGATTCCTTCCATCTGATGATGCAGTTCAGGACAATGAAAAATTAATTGAGGAAATCAAAAAGACATATTCAGCTCTGCTGCCAATCTACCGCCACAGCCTTAAGGCAGCACAAAAATAAAGGATTGGATCTGAAATAGATCCAATCCTTTATTTTTTAATTGAAAAACGTTCATTCGGTTCTGTGTTTTTCGCCTTTTTTACGACCCGGTAAGTTGAAAAGCCGCTATTCTCTTCAAATTCCTTATCAATAGTCTTCTCTTCTGATTTACTCGGTACAATTTCTTTGAAGCGTTTGTAGGTCTTCATAAATTCTTCACGATCAACAGAGGATCCATATGCTTTTTCGACCATTTCAAAAAACTTCATGACATCGATAATTTCTTCTGTAGACCAGTCGATCGAAATTGGGTATTGATATTCCATTTCTTCACCTTCTTTATTAAAACTTTTCAGCTTTATTGTACCGGAAATTGATCTTAACTCAAAATATCCTGCAAAAAAAAGCATCGTCTCTTTTTCGTTTTCTTTCCCTGTTAGAAATGCTATAATTCTTCTGTTATACTCCGTAAAATAAATACCCTTAATGAGGTGACATAAAAATTGTCTGATACATCGGTAAACTCAGCAACTTTAGACGTCAGGCGTTCAGCCGGAAAAACATTAACGCAAAAAGATACGCCGCTCTTTACCGGCTTAAAAAAGCATAGCGCTAATAACCCTGTGCAATTCCATATTCCCGGTCACAAAAAAGGTGCGGGCATGGATCCTGAATTCAGGGAATTTGTCGGCGAAAATATATTGTCGATTGATTTAATTAACATCGCTCCGCTGGATGATCTTCACCAGCCAAAAAGCTTAATCAAGGATGCACAGGATTTAGCTGCAAAAGCGTTTGGCGCAGACTTTACCTTTTTCTCCGTTCAGGGAACAAGTGGCGCTATAATGACGATGGTAATGAGCGTTTGCGGTCCTGGAGAAAAAATTATTGTGCCAAGAAATGTTCATAAGTCCGTCATGTCTGCGATCGTTTTTTGCGGAGCCATTCCTGTATTCATTCACCCTGAAGTAGATCAGGAACTCGGGATCTCTCACGGAATTACACCGGACTCAGTGTCTAATGCACTGGAGCAGCACCCTGATGCGAAAGGAATTCTTGTTATTAATCCTACTTATTTCGGGATTTCAGCAGACCTAAGAAGTATTGTGGAGATTGCCCATTCCTATAAGGTGCCTGTTCTTGTCGATGAGGCTCACGGAGTTCATATCCATTTCAACGAAAAGCTTCCGGTTTCAGCAATGCAGGCCGGCGCTGATATGGCTGCAACAAGCGTGCACAAGCTTGGAGGGTCTATGACGCAAAGCTCGATTTTAAACCTTAAAAAAGGACTAGTTTCTGCTAAGAGGGTCCAAACGATTTTAAGTATGCTGACGACAACATCTACGTCCTACCCGCTGCTTGCTTCTTTGGATGTGGCAAGAAAAAGACTCGCAACTGAAGGAGAAAGATTAATCGAAGAAACAATTGAACTGGCACAATATATCAGATCTGAACTGCAGCAGATAAATCAATTAACCTGTATCGGATCTGAAATTATCGGAACTAAAGCTACATTCGATTATGACCCGACGAAAATCATTATATCTGTAAAAGAGCTTGGAATTACAGGGTATCAGGCGGAGAAATGGCTAAGAGATGAATATAATATAGAAGTGGAGCTTTCCGATCTTTATAATATCCTTTGTATCATCACTCCAGGGGACACAAAGAATGAAGCGGATATTTTAATCAAAGCTATGAAGTCTTTATCAAAAACATTTGAGCATGGTGAAGATTTTAAATCTCCAGAGGTTTTACTTCCAGGTATACCTTTATTGGCCTTATCACCAAGAGAAGCATTTTATTCAGAAACGGAAGTACTGCCGATTGGTGATACAGTGGGAAGGATTTGCGCAGAATTTATTATGGTTTATCCTCCGGGCATACCGATTTTTATTCCTGGAGAAATTATTACACAGGAAAACCTATCCTACATTCATGAAAATATTGAAGCCGGACTTCCGGTTCAGGGGCCTGAGGATGAGTCCCTATCCTATTTAAGAGTAATTAAAGAGCATCGTGCAATCAAATAAAAAAGAGGCTGATAGCAGCCTCTTTTTTATTATTATACATGACGGTCAATTGGCTGATCTGCAAGCCCGGAGCTTCTTACTCCCATCCCCACAGGATTGTAAGCGCTTCCCTGCTATTCTATCCTATGGAGTGAGGGTTTTCAATCATTTTTTTAATTTTCGTCCCCAGGCCGTACAATGGCAGCAGGGTCTACAAATTCATACCCTTTATTTCTCAAGCCTGTCACCAAAGATGGCAATGCTTCATTTGTCCATGCACGGTCATGCATAAGAAGGTTTGCGCCATTTGCAAGAAATTCTGTATTGACCATAATGTCAGAAAGGGCAGCTGCATCCTGATACTCAACTTCCCAGTCATAGCCGTATGTCCAGTTCATCAGAAGCATACCTTCCTCTAAAGCGAGCTGTTCGGTAAAGTCCGTATTGGCTCCAAAGGGCGCTCTGAAGAATACAGGGCGTTCTCCTATTATTTCTTCTACACGGTCATTTAATGACACAATCTCTTCCCTTTGCTCTTCTTCTGTCAAATCTCGTAAATTTGGGTGAGAGAAGGTATGGTTGCCGATCGGAAAGCCCAACTCGTGTATTTCTTTAAGTTTCTCTTCCTCTTCAGGTGTATCTAAAAAATGTCCATTCACGAAAAAAATTGCGTGAACATTCATTTCCTTAAGTGTGTGTGCCATTTCAACCCCATATTTATCGGGCGCATCATCAATCGTCAGCAGGGCGACCTGAGGATCAGCTTCTCCGATAGGCTGCACTGACCAATTTACTTCATTGATTTCATACAGCTTTTCAACCTGTACATCTCCAGCTGCTTCTTCTGTTTCTTCCTCATGGTCTTCTTCAGGCGGCACAATCTCTTCTTCTACCTCCTGATCCGTTTCTCCCTGCGGCATTTCCTCAATTGCACCCTCATCCTGCTTTTCTGCCTTGTCTGTTGAACAGGCTGATAAAAGCAAAATACTCGTTACGCCCATTGCTGTTATGTATTTCATCCAACCTCACCTTTCGATAACATTTCCCAACTTATTTTATCACAATTAGCATTTAATGTAATGGTTTGTCATATATTTAAATTTTTTCCTGATAAAAAAAACCCTCCGGTGTGATCCGGAGGGATATGATTTATTTTACAATATGGATTGGCGTTCCTAATGCAACTTCCGCTGCTTCCATTGTAATTTCACCTAAAGTTGGGTGAGCATGAATTGTCATGGCAACATCTTCTGCAGTCATGCCAGCTTCAATCGCTAAGCCAAGCTCAGCAACGATATCTGAAGCTCCATCTCCTGCGATTTGTGCTCCGATAATCAAGCCATCCTCTTTACGGGTAACAATCTTC
This sequence comes from Jeotgalibacillus proteolyticus, assembly GCF_002926065.1. Taxonomy (GTDB): domain Bacteria; phylum Bacillota; class Bacilli; order Bacillales; family Jeotgalibacillaceae; genus Jeotgalibacillus; species Jeotgalibacillus proteolyticus. The sequence goes on from NZ_PREZ01000001.1 coordinate 411,116, forward strand.
ACAAAACCTTCTGTCTGGTTAAGTGCTAAAGCACGTCCGTTTGCAGCAAATGGGAACTTAGCTGCAGTCACTTCAATGCCTTCTTCTTTAGCTGAAGCTTCTGAATGACCTACTGTTGCAAGCTCAGGATCTGTGAAGCACACAGCTGGGATTGCAAGGTAATCAACTTCAGATTTTTCGCCGCTGATAACTTCTGCAGCTACTTTACCTTCATAAGAAGCTTTATGAGCAAGCGGTGGGCCATCAACAATATCACCGATTGCGAAAATATTGCTTACGCTTGTACGGCATTGCTTATCCGTTTTAACGATGCCGCGGTCGGACATTTCAATACCAACCTGCTCTAGGCCGATTTCATCTGTGTTTGGACGGCGTCCTACTGTTACCAGTACGTATTCAGCCTCAACCTTCACTTCTTCGCCTTTCGCTTCATAAGTGACGGTTACACCTTCATCCGATTCATCTACGCCTTTAGCCATCGCTTTTGTGATAACAGTAACACCTTTTTTCTTAAGGCCTTTTTTCACGATAGACGTCATTTGCTTTTCAAATCCGCCAAGGATGTCGTCAGCACCTTCAAGTATGGTTACTTCAGTACCCATATTCGCATAAGCAGTGCTGAGCTCAGTGCCAATATATCCTCCGCCGATTACGACTAGGCTCTTAGGAACCTCTTTTAATGCAAGTGCGCCAGTAGAATCAAGGACACGTTTAGAAAATTTAAAAGTAGGAATTTCAATCGGTCTTGAACCGGTTGCAAGAATTGCATTTTTGAATTTGTACGTTTGCGCTGAATTATCATCCATAACACGGACTGTTTCACTGTCCACGAAGTATGCTTCACCGCGTACCAGTTCAACTTTATTTCCTTTTAACAGACCTTCAACACCGCCTGTTAATTTTTTCACAACGCCAGCTTTCCATTCCTGAGCTTTTTCGAAATTAAGCTTTACATTTTCAGCTACAATTCCCATATCGTCAGAATGTTGAGCCTGTTCAAAGCGGTGACCGATTGTAATCATAGCTTTAGAAGGAATACAGCCGACATTCAGACAAACGCCGCCTACATATTCTTTTTCTACAATTGTTACTTTTTGTCCGAGCTGAGCAGCACGAATTGCTGCTACATAACCTCCAGGACCTGATCCGATGACAAGTGTGTCTGTTTCGATTGGGAAATCTCCAACTACCATGGTTTTACGCCTCCATTAGTAAAAGTTCTGGATCGTTCAATAAACGCTTAATAAGGTTTAATGCATTCTGAGCAGTTGCTCCATCAATAATACGGTGATCAAAGCTCAATGATAATGCTAACACAGGTGCGGCTACAATTTCACCATTTTTTACGACAGGTTTTTCTGCAATTCGACCAATTCCTAAGATTGCAACCTCAGGATGATTAATTACAGGTGTGAACCATTGTCCGCCTGCAGAACCGATGTTGGTAATTGTGCAAGAAGCACCCTTCATCTCGTTACCGGAAAGTTTTCCGTCACGAGCTTTTGTTGCAAGCTCATTGATCTGGTCAGAAATGCTGAAGATGGATTTACGGTCAGCATCCTTCACTACAGGTACAACAAGTCCTTTTTCTGTGTCGGCAGCAATACCGATATTGTAGTAGTGCTTTTGAATAATTTCCTGTGCATCATCGTCAATCGACGTGTTTAATGCCGGGAACTCACGAAGTGCAGCAACAAGTGCTTTTACTACGTATGGAAGGAATGTAAGCTTGATATTTCTTTCCATCGCAACTTCCTTGAACTTCTTGCGGTGTGCTACAAGTTTGGTTACATCGATTTCATCCATCAAAGTTACGTGAGGTGCAGTCTGCTTAGAGTTAACCATTGCTTTTGCAATTGCTTTTCTCATTCCGCTCATTTTCTCACGGGTTTCAGGATACTGGCCTTCAGGCACTTGTTGTTTAGATGAAGATTTTTCTTCCGTTTTTGCTGAAGCTTCTTTAGTTTCCTCTGCTGGTGCTGAAGCTTCCTCAGACGCTGTATCCCCGCTTAGGTAAGAATCAACATCATCCTTGGAAATTCGTCCGTTTTTACCTGAACCAGATACATAACGGATATCAACATCGTTATCTCTTGCATATTTCCTTACAGAAGGCATCGCAATGATTCGACGGTCAGGATCAACATCGCTTTCAACTGCAGGTGATGTTTCTACGTTATCAGTAGATTCTTCCTGAACAGACTCAGCTTTTTCTTCTTTAGGTTCTTCTTTAGACTCTTCTTTAGGCTCTTCCTTTTTGGAAGAATCGTCATCGCTGTCTGAGCCTTTAAATTTAAGGTTTTCATATCCAGGTGCATCAAATTTAATCAGTGTATCGCCAACTACTGCTACGGCGCCTTCTTCAACAAGAATATCCTCGACTGTACCTGCAACAGGGGAAGGAATTTCTACAACTGCTTTATCATTCTGCACTTCACATAGAACATCATCTTCTTCAACTTTATCACCTTTGGTAATAAACCACTTTACGATCTCACCTTCGTGAATACCTTCACCAATGTCTGGCAATTTAAATTCAAATGACAATGTTTTCACCCTCCTGATAATTCATAATTTTGCTTATTACGTTAGAAACGGAGAAAAATCTCCGTTTCGTGTGAATCTCTATTAAAATTCCAATACCTTTTTAGCTGTAGCAATAACGTCTTTTGCGTTTGGAAGCCACACTGATTCCGCTTGAGAGAACGGGAACACAGTATCAGCTGCTGTAACACGAAGAACCGGTGCTTCAAGGCTTAAGATAGCACGATCATTAATTTCAGCTACTACACTGGAAGCAATTCCAGCTTGCTTTTGAGCTTCCTGAACGACGATCGCACGATTTGTTTTTTCAACTGATGCAATAATGGTTTCAATATCAAGCGGCTGAATTGTACGAAGGTCAATTACTTCTACAGAGTGTCCTTCTTTTTCAAGAGCTTCAGCTGCTTTAAGTGATTCATGTACCATTGCACCGTAAGTAATGATAGAAAGATCAGTTCCTTCACGCTTCACATCAGCTTTGCCAAGTTCAATTGTGTATTCTTCTTCAGGGACATCTTCACGGAATGAGCGGTATAGCTTCATATGCTCAAGGAAAATCACAGGATCGTTGTCGCGAATAGCTGAAATAAGCAAGCCTTTTGCGTCCTTAGGTGTAGAAGGAATAACGACCTTTAATCCAGGCTGCTGCGCCATAAGCCCTTCAAGGCTGTCAGCGTGAAGCTCAGGAGTGTGAACACCGCCGCCAAATGGTGAGCGGATTGTAACCGGTGAAGAGTATTTTCCGCCGCTGCGGTATCTCATACGAGCCATTTGTCCGCTTACAGAGTCCATTACTTCAAATACGAAACCGAAAAACTGGATTTCCGGAACCGGACGGTAGCCTTCAAGTGCAAGACCGATGGCAAGGCCGCCAATACCTGATTCTGCAAGAGGGGTATCAAATACTCTGTCCTCACCAAACTCTTTTTGAAGGCCTTCAGTTGCACGGAAAACTCCGCCGTTTAAACCGACATCCTCACCAAAGACAAGTACATTTTCATCGTTCTTCATTTCAGTGCGTAAAGCGTCCGTGATGGCTTGAATCATTGTCATTTGCGCCATGGCTTACTTCGACTCCTTCTCTTTGTAGATTTCGTACTGTTCTTTCAGGTTGAAAGGCATTTCATCATACATGATCTCCATTAGATCCGTTACTTTTTGTTTTGCTGTATCGTCAGCCACTTTAATGGCTTCTTTAATTTCTTCTTTTGCTTGTTCGATTGACTCGTTCTCTCTTTCTTCATTCCAAAGATTCTTGTCTTCAAGGAATTTTCTGAAGCGAACAAGCGGATCTCTTTTTTCCCACTCTGTATCCATTTCGTCTGTACGGTAACGGGTAGGGTCATCTCCTGCCATTGTGTGCGGGCCGTAACGGTAGCAAAGTGTCTCAATCAGTGTTGGACCTTCACCATTAACAGCGCGGTCGCGGGCATCTTTTGTCGCAACGTATACTGCAAGCGGGTCCATACCGTCAACAAGAATTCCCGGAATTCCGGCAGAAACTGCTTTTTGAGCAATTGTTTTACCTTTAGTCTGCTTATCTCTTGGTGTTGAGATAGCGAACTGATTGTTTTGCACGACAAAGATTGCCGGTGCGCTGTATGCTCCAGCAAAGTTGATTCCTTCGTAGAAATCTCCTTGAGAAGAACCCCCATCACCTGTGTACGTAATTGCTACAGAGCTCTTACCACGTCTTTTCAGGCCAAGAGCGATTCCGGCAGTTTGTACATATTGAGCTCCGATGATGATTTGAGGAGGCAATACATTAACGCCTTCAGGTGATTTATTTCCTAAGTAATGACCACGGGAGAATAAAAACGCCTGAGATAATGGAAGTCCGTGCCAGATAATCTGAGGTACATCACGATAACCTGGAACTACCCAGTCTTCCTGCTCAAGAGCGAAGTGAGAAGCGATTTGTGATGCTTCCTGTCCGGCAGTCGGAGCATAGAATCCAAGACGTCCCTGACGATTTAACGAAATAGAACGCTGATCAAGAATTCTTGTGTACACCATGCGGTGCATTAATTCCTGAAGCTCCTCATCACTTAAATCAGGCATTGCATCTTCATTAACGATATTTCCATCCTGATCAAGAATTTGAAACATTTCAAACTGATCTTCGATTTTTTCGAGCGTTTTTACTGCGTCGAACTGGGCTGTTTTCTTAGCCATTAAATCCACCTATCCTTCCGTTATTGAAATTTATAGGAGCTGCACTTCTTTGGGCCTCTCCGAAAAAACACACAAGTAGACATACTTTTTATTTTTCCACAAACCTGCTGTAAAAAAACATTTTCATTTATAATTTATTTTTCTGTATCAATTATTTTTAAATATTTACTGATACAATGTTCATTACCTGATTAAGTTTACAATAACAAAAACCTCAACGTCAACACATACGTGTTAGCTTTTTTCTTTTCTTTTTCGGACATTCAAAAAATACGAAAATCACCAATTCTGTACTACTAAAACTCTTCAAACTGTACTATTTTTATTGTGACACAGTAAACTGTTATATGGCTGTCAGTTTATCCCCTCCCGTGTAGTTTTTAAGAATGAGTCATTTGCTTTTGTCCAGGAATAGGTTAAGATTCGTTTTCTTCATTCATAATAGGTATCCTGTTTTAATAAACTTGGAATACCTCTCCTCTAATTGTGCCCTGACCTTCCCCAAAACTAAAAAAAAGAGCAGGTATCCCTACTCTTCTTCACTCGTCATTTCAAAGTATTCGGTTTTTAAGGAATTGTATTCATCGGTGAGTGCATTAAACGTTTCATTTGTCTCTGCAATTAATTCATACTGACCGTTCACTTTTTCGATATGCGCTTCCAAATCCTCAAGTGCAAGCTCCTGATCCTGAAGCAGGTTATAAAGCTCGCGGTCTAATGTAATGGCTTCGTTATATTGAGAAACCAGCTCCCCATGCACCTGATAGCGTTCGTTCATGACATCTACCATATTTTCTACATGAGTTCTTACATTTTCATCTTCAACATCCTGAACATGTTCACCAACAGATTCGAATTCTTCTTTTGCTTCTTCAATTGATTCTGTTTCAACTGTTAACTGTTCTTCACGCTGGTCGAGGTTTTCCAGTGCTTCATTAGCATAGCCCTCTATTTGCTCAAACTCTTCTATGCTTAATGCCATAATATTATCAAATAATTCCTGTTCTTCCTGTTCCAGTTCCTTAATAGGCTGCTGGGAATCAACAAAGCCCTGTTCTTTCTCGACAGTAGAATTTAATATACCGCCAATCTCCTCTTCAGGTGATCCTCCAAAGACACACCCGGCTACTAAAAGAGAAGGTAATATTGCACCTGCTAATATGGATTTTCTCACGATTCTATGTACCCCCTTGAGATAATGACAATTATTATAATATCGATGATTATATGATTAAGCAATGATTTTATAGGATATTACTGGTTTTTCTGTTTCAGGATTTCCGTTTTGTTTATTTTTTTCTGATTAATTCTTTGATATGATTACACTAATTGATTTTAAGTAATAGCAGGAGGATCTGAATATGATTAAGATGGAAGATATAATCCGGGAAGGGCACCCTACTTTAAGGCAGGTTGCTAAAGAGGTCCCGCTTCCTCCCTCAGAAGAGGACCGAAAAATTTTAAAAGAGCTGCTTGAATATGTTATAAACAGCCAGAACACTGAGGTCGCTGAGAAATACGGCTTGCGTCCCGGCATCGGTCTTGCAGCTCCGCAAATCAATATCTCGAAAAGAATGTTTGCTGTTCATCTTGAGGACGGACCAGGACGTCAGCACAGCTACGCCCTTTTTAATCCGAAGGTTGTCAGTCACTCTGTTGAAAAAACATTTTTGACCTCCGGTGAAGGCTGTTTATCAGTGGATAGAAACATCCCCGGCTATGTTCCGCGGTATTCCCGTGTTACTTTAACCGGTTTTGATATTGATGGAAAACCGGTTAAACTGCGCCTTAAGGGACTTGCCGCTATCGCAGTCCAACATGAGCTCGATCATTTAAATGGGGTTATGTTTTATGATTATATTAATCCAAATGATCCTTTTTTCGAGCCCGAGAATTCTGTCCCGATTGAAAGATAAGCTGTCCGTATAGCCTGCTAACAAGTTCCTTCATTAATATACTTGCAATTGAAAATACCAAAAGCTTACTATAGCCTAAAAACCTGTGATCCCTTACATTCCAGCTTTTAATGTCAAGAAGCTCGTCTTTACAGATTGCCCGATAAAAGGTATGATATGGGTAAGGAGTGATCCGCAATGTTGAAGAAGCTACGAAAAAAGCTTGCACGACAGTGGAGAGACATGCTACGGAAGAAGACGATCGCCTAAGCCCCTGCAAAGCCCTCCAATTTGGGAGGGCTGTTCTTTTGTTTAAAGAGCCAGGTTATAAACTGCAGGAAAATGGTAATAACAGTACTATTAGTGCTTACCCAAATTAAATAAACGTGAAAAGCAGAGATGCTCTTTCGCCTTAAATAAGTTTGAAAAATTGAAGGAGAGATTAAAAGATGATTTATAAAGTTTATTATCAAGAAAGCGCAACTGAAGTACCTGTAAGAGAGAAAACACAGACACTCTATTTAGAAGCTGACTCTGAAATGGACGTGCGGTTAAAACTTAAAAACAGAAACTACAACATCGAGCTTGTTCAAAAATTAGAGGGCAAATATCTTGAATACGAGCAAAATCATGAGAACTACCGTTTGGAGCAGCTTTAACCAATGAAATTTGTAAAGAATGACCAGACCGCTGTGTTTGCCCTCGGCGGGATGGGTGAAATCGGAAAAAATACGTATGGGGTTCAGTTCCAGGATGAAATAATTCTGATTGACGCCGGAATTAAATTCCCGGAGGACGAGCTATTAGGAATAGATTACGTAATTCCTGATTATACGTACCTCGAACGAAATATTGATAAAATTAAAGGGTTATTTATTACGCATGGTCATGAGGATCATATAGGCGGGATTCCCTACCTGCTGCGCAAGGTGAATATCCCTGTCTATGGAGGAAAACTTGCTTTAGGGCTTTTGAAAAACAAGCTTGAAGAGCATGGCCTTTTGCGAAATGCCAAGCTTCATCCAATCGGTGAAGATGATGTAATTAAATTTCGCAAAACAGCTGTAAGCTTCTTTAGAACGACTCACAGCATTCCCGATTCATATGGGGTTGTAGTAAAAACACCGCCAGGAAATATTGTTCACACAGGTGACTTTAAATTTGATTTTACACCTGTAGGCGAGCCTGCTAATTTAACTAAAATGGCCGAAATCGGCAAGGAAGGAGTCTTAGCTCTTCTTTCAGACAGTACGAATAGTGAGGTTCCTAATTTCACTATGTCAGAACGTAAAGTCGGAGAAAGCATTGATGACATTTTCCGAAAAGTAAATGGCAGAATTATTTTTGCTACATTTGCTTCAAATATTTATCGTCTGCAGCAGGTAACAGAAGCTGCAGTTAAGCACGGCAGAAAGGTTGCGGTGTTTGGAAGAAGCATGGAAAATGCGATTGGCATCGGACATGAGCTGGGGTATATTAATGCTCCCAAGGACACGTTTGTCGATGCCCATACATTAAACAGACTTCCCGCAGATAAAGTGGTCATTTTGTGTACCGGAAGCCAGGGAGAGCCAATGGCTGCCCTATCCCGTATAGCAAATGGCACACATCGCCAAATTCAAATTATTCCTGGGGATACTGTCGTATTTTCTTCATCTCCTATCCCGGGTAACACGATCAGTGTAAACCGCACGATTAATCTTCTATACCGTGCAGGCGCTGATGTAGTCCATGGACCATTAAGTAATATTCATACTTCAGGTCATGGTTCTCAGGAAGAACAAAAGCTGATGATCCGTTTAATTCAGCCAAAGTTTTTTGTCCCGATTCACGGTGAATTCCGAATGCAGAAAATGCACGTGAACCTTGCAGTGGATTGTGATGTTCCAGAGGAAAATTGCTTTGTAATGGACAATGGTGACGTACTTGCTTTGAGCAGCGATGAGGCAAATGTAGCCGGGAAAATTCCTTCGGGATCTGTTTATATCGACGGGAGCGGCATAGGGGATATTGGTAATATCGTCCTTCGTGACCGCCGGATTCTATCAGAAGAAGGACTGGTTGTAGTAGTGGTCAGTATTAATATGAAGGATCACCGGATTGCCTCCGGACCAGATCTTATTTCTAGAGGATTTGTTTACATGCGGGAGTCAGGCGAGTTGATTCATCAGGCGCAATCTCTCCTTAACAAACATCTGAATAAGGTCCTTAGCAAAAAAACAAGTCAATGGTCTGAAATAAAAAACGAAATTAATGATACACTCGAGCCTTTCCTTTATGAAAGAACAAAACGCCGTCCGATGATTTTACCGATCATCATGGAGGTATAATAATAAAAGGATCCCCCGCTTTTTTGCGGAGGATCCTTTTTAATGTTTAGTCAGGAGCTTTGCATTACTTTCTTTTCGAATCGGTTAATATCTGTATCTGCTCCAATAACTATCAGAATATCTTCCTTTTGAATTTCATCAGTTGCCTGAGGAGATACGATAATATCATCTTTTCTTTTTATTGCCACAATATTAATTCCATATTGGGCCCTGATATCCAGTCCAATAATGGTATTTCCGATTAAATGGTCATTCGCTACAATCTCAACTATGGAATGTTCATCAGAAAGCTCAAGATAATCAAGCACATTGTTCGATACTATGTTGTGGGCGATTCTTTTTCCCATATCACGTTCTGGGTGAACGACCTTGTCCGCCCCTATTCGCCTTAAAACCTTCTCATGATAATCATTTTGAGCTTTCACAGTGATCTTTTTTACGCCAATTTCTTTAAGCATCAGGGTAGTCAAAATGCTTGCTTGAATATCGTCCCCGATCGCTACAATAACATGGTCAAAATTCCGGATTCCAAGACTCCTGAGGACGGATTCATCAGTAGAGTCAGCCATTACAGCGTGTGTAGCGATATTGGCGAACTGATCTATTTTATCTTCGAATTTATCAATAGCCATTACGTCCATGCCTTGTTCAATCAGCTCTCTTACAATACTTCCGCCAAAGCGCCCTAATCCGATTACAACAAACTCTTTTTTCACGCTAATTCCCCCATACCAAGCTCTTTTCGTATCTCCCATTTTATCATAGAACTTGAAAAGCGATAGCGATTATTTCTTTCCTTTGATATAATCTGCATCGAACAGGAATAAACGCATGAGTAAAAACAGAGACGGGATTAAAAGAAGCAGACCGGCGATAAAGACGATCACCAGAGCTGTTCCCATTGTTTCGTTCACGACACTGCCTTCGATCGTTACATACGGATAGATGATATACGGAAGATGCGAAGCCCCATAGCCAAAGAAAGCAAAAAAGAACTGAAGCATCACTGAAATAAACGCAAGTCCATACATCTTTTTAAAGTAGACCAGTGCGGTGGCAATTGCAAAAAACAGGAAGGATAATCCGAACATCCACCATAAATCAAGTGCATTTTCAAAGTGCCCTGGGTTATGCCGCCTTAATCCGATAAAAACAAGGAAACTCGCTATAATTGTAGGAGCGCTCCAGAATAAAGAAAACTTTCTCATAATATCGCGTGAGGCATTGTCTTCTGCACGGTTGGCATAATAGGTTAAAAAGCTTGCACTTATATAGAGCACTGAAACAATTGCAAGGAAAACAACACTCCAGGAATAAGGGCTTGTAAATAATTCTTTTGCAAGGAATTCAACCCCATTATCCGTTACGTTAAGATACCCGCCTTCTGAAATTGTCAGCGCTGTGGATAATGACGCCGGAATCAACAAGCCGGTTGCTCCGTATAGAAACAGGAAAAACGTATTATTACTGACTCCATAGTTTCCGAATGCATAAAAAGCTCCACGAATTGAAAGGAGAATAATTGCTACACTCCCCGGCAGCAGTAAAGCTGTACCTAAATAGTACGCTGTGTCCGGAAAGAATCCAATCAGCCCTACAAAGAAAAAGACAAAAAATACGTTGGTTACTTCCCATACAGGTGATAAGTAACGACTGATTAATTTACTCATAATGTGCTCTCGCTTCGTAATTCTCGCATAATAAGCAAAAAATCCTGCCCCAAAATCAATCGAAGCAACAATTAAATATCCGTATAAAAAGATCCACAATACTGTAATACCTAATACCTCTAAGCTCATGGTCAGCCTCCTTAGTAAAGATCAACTGTAAACGGTTTTAAAGGAAAAGGGTGAGGAATGCCCTCACCCTATCAAATTAATCAATGGTTCCGTTTGGATAGCGTTTTTCAACTTCTGCTTCTGGCGGTCTGTTTTTGAACATTTTGATCAGAACAGTTACACAGAAAACAGCAAGAACGCCATACAGCAGCAGGAACATCGCTAAAGCAATTCCGACATCCCCTGAGGTAGTTGCTCCTTCTTCTACTCGCATGTATCCTCTTAAAATCCACGGCTGTCGTCCAACCTCAGCCAGGACCCATCCACATTCAATGGCGATCATTGCCAGCGGGCCGCTTGCTACAATCCCCCATAACAGCGGTTTATTCCATTCATTAAATCGCTTAAACAGCATTAGGATGATAAAGACCCCCGCAATCAATAAGGAGTACATGCCTATCCCGACCATAATATCAAATGCATAATGCACCCAAAGAGGCGGCTGTTCATCCTCAGGAAATTCATTTAGCCCGGTAACCTCTGTGTCAAATGAATTACCTGCAAGGAAGCTGAGCATTCCGGGAATCCGGATTGCATTGCTTATCTCTCTGTCCTCATTAATAGTGCCAAATAAAATTAAGTCAGCGTTTGTTTCAGTTTCAAAATGCCATTCAGCAGCTGCCAGCTTTTCAGGCTGATGTTCTGCTAAATATTTAGCAGATAAATCCCCTGCCAATGCTGTACCTGCAGCAAAGACCAGACCTGCAATCATCGTTATTCTTAGTGCCTTCTTATGATATTCAGTGCCCTTTTTCCGCAAAATAGCAAAAGCCGTAATCGCAGCTAATATGAAGGCTGCAGTCATGTACGCAGACATAACTACATGAAAAACCTTCGGCCATGTGGCTGGATTAAACATTGCCGCTAAAGGATCAATATTAACTGTTTCTCCATTCACAAGCTCAAAGCCTTGCGGGAAGTTCATAAAAGCGTTGACCGATGTAATAAAGAATGCTGACAATGTCGAGCCGATCACAATTGGGATTGTTAACAGCCAGTGAAGCCAGCGATTTTTAAAACGGTCCCATGTATATAAGTAAATGCCTAAAAATATTGCTTCAAAAAAGAATGCGAAAGTCTCCATAAACAATGGCAAAGCGATAACCTGACCGGCTAATTGCATAAAGCTTGGCCATAGTAACGATAATTGCAATCCGATCGCTGTACCTGTTACAACCCCGACAGCTACAGTAATGGTGTACCCTCTTGCCCATCGTCTGGCGAGAATTAAAAGCTGAGGATCCTTTCGTTTTATTCCCAGAAATTCTGCCAGCATGATGAATATAGGAATACCAACACCAATTGTGGCAAATATGGCATGGAACATTAAGGTGCTTGCTGTTAGTATGCGACTTAGCGTTGCGCTATCTAATTCCACCAAGAACTTTCCCTCCTTAAGACTTGCTTATCTGATATATTAACTATATCACTACAATACCTTTATTATAAAATATTAAGGTAGTTTGTGATCCATTGAACATGAACTTTTTGTGACATACTTCACAAACTTTTATGTCAATAAATGATTTTAAGGAATTATTCATTGCATTTAAAAACCCTTTAGTCTTTTGACTAAAGGGTTTCTTTCTCTATAAAGCCTCAAGCATGGCAAATTGTGACTGAACCAGCTTATGATAAATGCCGTTTTGCAGCATTAACTCATGATGATTTCCATATTCCATAAGCCGCCCGTGATCAAGCACATATATCCGGTCAGCATCACGAATCGTTGATAACCGGTGGGCAATAATAATGGCTGTTCTGCCCTTCAATAAGGTAGTCAACGCCTGTTGGATCTGGACCTCGGTTTCCGTATCAATCGAAGCGGTCGCCTCATCGAGAATGATGATCCGGGGATCAGCTAGCAGCGCCCGTGCAAACGATATCAGCTGTCTTTCTCCAACTGATAAAATATTACCTCTTTCTTCTACTTCCGTGTCATATCCATTTGGCAGCTTTTTAATAAAGCCATCTGCCCCTACTGCCTTAGATGCATCCATTATTTGCTCATCGGTTGCGTGGGGATGACCAAATCGGATATTATCCTTAATCGTCCCGGAAAAAATGAATGTATCCTGCAGCACAATCGAAATTTGCGATCTTAGACTCCTTAGAGAAATATCCCGCAGATCATGCCCATCCATTTTTATTTTACCTCCTGTTGGATCATAAAAACGGGTAATCATGTTGGCAATTGTTGTTTTTCCTGAGCCCGTATGGCCGACAAGCGCAATGGTTTCCCCAGCTTTTATATCTAATGAAACAGAATCCAGTGCTTTACGGTCATTTGAATAAGAAAAATCGACCTTTTCAAAGGTGATATCACCCTGGATTTGCTTTATCGTTTTCGCATTTTTATTTTCTGCTACATTCGGCTGCTCATCCAGAAATTCAAATATCCTTTCAGATGAAGCCATTCCCATTAAAAGCTGGTTATACACCATTCCCAGTCTCGAAATAGGCTCCCAGAACATCCCTAATAAAAAGGCAAAGGTGACTAGCTCACCAAGCGCCAGTTTGTCAGCCTGAATAAGCGAGGCACCGTACCAGATTAAAATGGCTGAACCGACTGCATTAGTCATTTCCACTAACGGCCGAAATGTAGCATTTTTCTTTGTCGCCTCTCTCCAGCTCTCAAAGTTTTCCGTATTCACCCCGTTAAAAAACTGGGCATTTTCATCTTCCTGAGTGAATGACTGTGTTACTCTCATCCCCTGCAGGCTTTCATTCAAATGTGAATTTAGCTTTGATTGCTTTAAGCGCACGGTCTGCCAGGATCTTCTTATTTGCCTTCTCAGCTTTGTTGAGAGTAAGAACATAACCGGAAGAATCACCATTACTGCGAGTGCAAGCTCCGGGCTAATGGTAAATAATATTATGAATATCCCGATCAGCATGAGAGCATCCATTAATAAATTGATAACTCCATTTGTAAATAGCTCCTGCAGTGAATTAATGTCGTTCATTATTCTTACAAGAATTGAACCTGCTGAACGCTGATCAAAAAACCGGTTGCTCAGCCATTGAACATGAGTAAAAAGATGCTTTCTTAGATCATAAATGACACTCTGACCTAAAATATTCATCCACTTAATACGGAAAATATTAGCGGCATAGTTAACAAGATACATAGCTGCTACTAATCCTACAAGGGTCATAAGCCAATTGCTGTTTCCATTTTCAATCGCATCTCCAATTACATAAATTCCGATGATGATCGGAATAACGAGCCTTATAGCCGTAGTAATCAGCACCATCAGGATGGAGAGCGGAAGAAGTTTTTTAGAATAAGGCTTCAGGTATCGCAGAAGTCTCCACAGCTGCATCCAGTTAAATGGTTTTTCAATGACCTGATCAGTTGAGTACTGGAAGCGGTTCATCACCTGATTTTTCTGTTCCTGAGTTTTCATGCTCTCACCTCGCTTCAGGTTGCGGCTGCAACACTTTCTTTTGGTCCTTATATTGAATATTAAAGATTCTTTGGTATTGACCCTGTTCATGAATTAAACTGTCATGTGTTCCTCTGTTTGTAATTTTCCCATTTTCAAAAACCAGAATCTCGTCAGCATGTTTTAATGAAGAAATTCTGTGGGCAATAATAAAGGTTGTTCTCCCCTTCATTACCTCTGAAAGGGCCTTTTGTATATTGATTTCTGTCTGCATATCCACTGCGCTTGTTGCATCATCCAGTATTAAGATGCTTGGGTCCAGACAAATCGCTCTTGCAATGGCGATTCGCTGCTTTTGACCTCCGGATAAACCAAGCCCTCTTTCACCAAGCATTGTATCGTAGCCATTTGGGAGCTCCATAATAAAATCGTGAGCCTGTGCTCTTTTTGCCGCTTCCTGAACTTTTTCCAACGACACATCGGGCCTGCCGTATGCGATATTTGCTTTGATTGTAGACGAAAACAGGAAGGACTCCTGCAGAACAAACCCTATATTTTTTCTAAGTGAAGATAAGGTATAGTCGCGTACATCGACTTCATTAATCAAAACGTTTCCTTCAGTGGCTTCGTAAAATCTAGTCATCAGCTGAGTGACACTCGTCTTCCCTGATCCTGTGGCTCCAATTAAGCCGATGGTTTTCCCGTTATCCACCTTAAAAGAAACCTGGTCCAATGCCTTTTCATCCTCTGAGGTATATTGAAGCGTTACATTATCAAAAACAACATCTCCCTTACCACTTAGTAAAGGTATGGCGTTTTCTTTATCACTAATCGCTTCATTGGCTTCTAAAATCTCCAGTAAACGTTCACCGGAAGCTTTTGATTGCGAAAACTGATTGATTGTAAATCCAAGGTTCATGATTGGCCAAATAATAAAGCCTACCAGACTGTAGAATGCTGTCAGCTCGCCGGGAGTCAATGATCCGTTAACGACCAGAGTTCCTCCGTATCCGAGAAGAAGCACGACACTGGCATTACCGAGGAACTCCATTAACGGAAAATATTTTGCCCATATTCCAGCTGTCATTATGTATTTATCTTTATAATCGCCATTCGAATCATTAAACTTACCAATTTGATGCTCTTCTCTGGATAAAGACTTCACTGTGTTAATTCCGCTTATATTTTCCTGAACATTCGTGTTCAGCTGGCCAAAGGATTTCCTTACTTTACGGAATGCCGGGTGAACTTTTTTATCAAACTGGTAAACGGCAACAGCTAAAAACGGAATCGTACACAAGGTAACGAGTGTCAGGGGAATAGAATAGTAGGCCATTACACTAATGGTAACGAGAAGCAGGAGCACCAGTCTTATTAATTCTGCAAAGCCAAATGATAAAAAGAACCGGAACATTTCCACATCAGCGGTCAAACGCGACATCAGGTCTCCGGTTTTGGCATTATCATAATATTGAAAAGGAAGGCGCTGTAATTTCGTATACAGCTTATTTCGCAAATCATAGACAGAAATAATGCCAAAAATGTCCCCATTATATTGGGATATGTAGGTTGCCACTCCCTTTATTGCCATGATGGCAACGAAACCGAGTGCAAGATACGGAACTAATGAATACCGCCCTTCCAGTATTACCTCGTCAATCGTCAGCTGCAAAATGACCGGATATACCACCGTAATCCCCGTCAGCAGGAACAGGAATACAATCGAAATAATGAAGTACCTTCGATGAGGCCAATAAAAATCTTTTAATTTTTGAAAGATGTCCATGCTCTTCCTCCTTTCACAATAAAAACACATTATTAAATATATCGGTTTTCGAAATATAATACCACTACTATTTGAATTTTTTTAAAATAAGCATTTTTCAGCTAAATGGACTATGGTCAGCTTACCTTTTCCATGCAAAAAAAGGATCAGTCTTTTGACTGATCCTTTTGCATTCATAGGAATGAGATTATAGTGTAGCTTGACCTGGCTTCCAGTTTGCAGGGCAAAGTCCGCCAGTTTGTAATGCCTGAAGGACGCGTAGTGTTTCGTCTACGTCACGGCCGATATTGTTATGGAAAACGGTTTGATATTGAAGTTCACCTTCAGGGCTGATAATAAACAGTCCGCGTAGTGCAACTCCTTCTTCTTCTATTAATACACCGTAATCACGGGAAATCTGATGATTTGTATCAGCAGCAACCGGGTAGTTAAGATCGCCAAGACCATTGTCTTTACGCTCAGTATTAATCCAAGCTAAGTGCGTGTGGATTGTATCAGTAGAAACAGCTATTACTTCAGCATCCAGATCTTCAAATTCGTCATAACGATCTGACATCGCAGTGATTTCAGTCGGGCAAACGAATGTAAAATCCATTGGATAGAAAAATAATACTGTCCATTTGTCATCCTTCATGTTTTGTTCAAGGCTTACTTTACCAAATTCTTTATTAGCAAGTACTGCGTCCATTTCAAAGCGCGGTGCTTGTCTTCCTACCATACGTTCTGCCATTGTAAATCCCTCCAAATAATTTGAATCGGTCATGAGCTTCCGTCGCTCATTGAAAATCTCACAACTCACATGATAATATAATCGACATATGTAGTCAATTATTAGCCTTATCTGATAATCATTATTAACCTGGTCTTTCTATCGCTATACGAAAAACAATGTGTTTGTTTTAAAATGGATAGGGAAAAGAAAGGAGGGATTTACAGACATTCGAGGCTGAAATGGGAAAGGGTGAGAAAATTGCAAGGAATTTTACTGTTAAGTGTAGTAAGTCAAAGACTGATCGATTATGACTGGGGTGCCCTCCTCATTACAATCGGAATAATTGCTATAAAGGTAGTTGCCATTATCATTGCATTTATTATCGTTCGAAAAATAGGCAATGGAGTCATTTCAACAACATTTGAACGATATCAGGAAAAGGAAAATGTCTCTGTAAATAGAGCAAAAACCTTAGAAGGATTAACGAAAAATGTATTTGGCTATGGCCTTATTTTTATCTTAGTTGTAACGGTGCTTCAGGTTTTTAATTATGACGTGACTGCCCTGATAGCAGGTGCCGGAATTATTGGCCTTGCCATCGGCTTTGGCGCTCAGGGTCTGGTCAGTGATGTGGTTACAGGGTTTTTCATATTGCTAGAAAAACAAATTGATGTTGGCGACTATATTACAACCGGAGAATTTTCCGGGATATGTGAAGAAGTCGGGTTAAGACAAACGAAAATCCGCGGCTTTGACGGAACACTTCATTATGTTCCAAATAGAGAAATAAACGGGATGAGCAACCACTCCAGAGGAAATATGCAGGCACTTGTTGATATTGGAATCTCCTATGACGATGACGTAAACGAGGCAATCACTGTAATGCAGTCCGTATGTGCTAAAATTGCCGCTGAAAATGATGCGATCATTGAAGGACCAGATGTTATTGGCGTGCAGGATCTGGGTGATTCTGACGTTGTGCTTCGCGTTATTGCTAAAACACGAAATATGGAGCAATGGAGTGTTGAACGGGCGCTTAGAAAAGAGATTAAGGAAGCCTTTGATCAAAATGGCATTGAAATCCCGTTTCCACATCAGGTTAACCTTACAAAGTGACTTTCAGTTAAAAAGAGTTTAGGACAGAACAATAAGTTTAAAACGTGAGGTGAACGGAGCGGAAGGTGGCGACTCCTGCGGGAGGAAGCGGGAGCTTGAGATCCACTTGCTGAAAGCAAGTTAGCTCAAGCCCCGCCCCGCGGAAAGCGTCCGCCTGAAGCGCAGTGAACCGGGTTTAGGTGGTTGAGACATATTTGTCCCAGCCCCTTTTTATTTTCTTACATACCCGCTAATTAAATCAATTGCAACAGGTATAGCTTCTTCATCTGGGTTAAGTCTTGCATGATGCAGGCCATGCTCTGAATCAACTCCCAGCCAAAACATAAAACCTGGGATTTCCTTAAGAAAATATCCAAAATCCTCGCCTGTCATAGCCTCTTTGCATTTAATTACTCTTACAGAGGTTGATGAGGCTGCATAATCCATAAACTCAGATACCAGCGCTTCATCGTTGTATACCTGATAATACGGCTGGTTAAAACCAATTGAAGCCTCACACTCAAATGCTGTTTCAATCCCCTTTACAATTGCTTCTACCCTTGATTTTAGAATGATCATCGTTTCAGGGTTTAAGGTTCTCATCGTACCGCTTAATACTGCCGTCTCAGCAATTATATTACCGACCGTTCCCGCTTCAAGCTTCCCCACAGTAACGACCCCGCTATCAAGCGGATCAACACTTCGTGAGACAATGGACTGCAGCTGTGTGATCAAATGCGCACCCGCCACAATCATATCCCTGGTTTTGTGAGGATAGGCTGCGTGACCGCCCTTCCCTCTTAGTTCAATATGCAGCTCTGAGGTATTCGCAAATAATAAGCCTGGCTTTGTTGCGATCTCCCCCACTTTATATTCCGGGGCAATATGAAGACCCATGATTTCATCAGGCCACCATTCTTTCATAATATCTGTTTTAAGCATTTCTTTTGCTCCCCCAGGCCCTTCTTCAGCAGGCTGAAACAGGAAAAGCATATTGTTTTCTATCCGGGAAGTTACAACATCCGTTAATAAACCAAGTGCAATAGACATATGAAAATCATGGCCGCATGCGTGCATGAAGCCTGGGTGTTCTGATGAAAATTCAAGTCCCGATTGTTCCATAATGGGCAGACCATCAATATCGGCGCGGTAGCCCACTGTTTTTACCGGTGCAGTTCCTTTGACGAATACAAAGATACCTGTTTCCCATTTTTTTATTTCAATATGCTCCTGCGGAAGGCTTGACAAGTAATTAAGTAAATAAGCCTGAGTTTTAAACTCCTGAAAGCCTGTTTCAGGTATTTTATGAAGCTCTCTTCTAATTCCTACGAATGGATTCATTACTACATTCACTCCTCTATTATCAAAAGCTTGGTATCATGCTGAAGTGATTCATTTTCATTGTATAAAAAGAAAGACGCAGAACAAATTCTGCGTCTTTAGTCTTTTATAGCTGACGGAGTTCTTGTTTAATTTCCGTTTTAGATTTTGTTTTTTCATCAATCTCCTTGATGACTTTAGCTGGTGTTCCTGCAACTACAGTATATGGAGGCACATCTTCAATAACGATTGCTCCAGCTGCTACAACAGCGCCTTTTCCAACAGTAACTCCTTCAAGAACAACAGCATTTGCTCCTATAACTACATCGTCTTCGACAATTACAGGCTGTGCTGAAGGTGGTTCAATCACTCCTGCAAGTACAGAACCTGCACCGATATGACAATTCTTGCCTACTGTAGCTCTGCCGCCTAACACCACGTTCATATCAATCATTGTGCCTTCTCCAATTACAGAGCCAATGTTAATAGAAGCGCCCATCATAATAACCGCGTTATCTCCGATTTCTACTTGATCACGAATGATCGCGCCCGGCTCAATACGAGCTTTTATTCCTTTTAGGTCAAGCAGAGGAATAGCTGAATTGCGTCGGTCGTTTTCAACTACATAATCTTCGATTGCAGATTTATTGCGATTGATTACCTCTGAAATTTCTGCCCATTCACCAAAAACAACACCCGATTTTTGAGACAAAAATGTTTGAACGCCTTCTCCAAAAGAAAGAGCGTCCAGGTCCACTCCTTTTAAATACACTTTAACCGGAGTAGACTTTTTAGCATTTTGTATGTAGGAAATAATTTCGTTTGCATCCATTTGTTTCATAATGATATGTCTCCCTTCGAAAATAAACTGCACATAGAATCATGCTCTTCTACTTTAACAGATAAAAGTAAACGAAAACAAGTAATTCGTTAAGGTTCAATCGTCATTTCATCCAGGTATTCCTGCACCACTTTTGAAAAGGCTTCTACCTGCGGCAATTCAAACGAAGATTGATAACCCAAAAGCCATGTATCTCTTTTAAGCGTACTGTCCTCTTCTGACTGAAGCGGTATCTTATGAATATCCCCTTCAGCTCCTGTCAGCGTTATTGACGGCAAAATAGCATAGCCAATCCCGTTTAACGCCATCTGCTTACAGGTTTCAATCTGGTCCACCAAAATGTTTTGCCTCGGTGAAATTTTAAAATGCTTATTCCACCAATCCTGAATTTCCTGATAATAGGTAGAATCACTTTTGAACTGGATAAAAGGTCTTGTCGTTTTATTTAGATCTTCAAGGCGTTCGATTTCCTTATCTACGAGGTAGAGCTGGTCCTGAAATAAGTGCATTTTCGGGCCTTTCCAATCAGGAGTCCCTCTTATAATTCCTACATGAACTTCTCCGTCGTAAACAGCCTGAAGGATCTCGCTGCTCCAGCCTGTAATAAGAGAAATTCTTGCCTGCGGGTTCGCCTCGACAAAACTCTTTAAAACTTTTGGCAGCCAATTTTGCCCGACAATCGAAGCGCAGGCAATTTTTAATGTTCCATAAACCTTTGAATCCATTAGTTGCAGCTGCTCACTGATGGATTCTTCCTTTGCCAGGATCTCTTTAGCCATTTGAACAACAACCTCTCCGGCAGGGGTTAATGTTACCCCTTTTTGAGAGCGGAGAAAAAGCTGCTGCTGCCATTCCTTTTCAATCGATTGAAGCCTCTGGGACAGGGCTGGCTGTGAGACAAATAAGCGGTCAGCTGCTTTTCTCATATTCATTTCCTGTGCCAGAATAACCAGCAGACGGTAATCAGAACGGTTCATATAGTCAAACTCCTTATGATGAGCGATCATTTTTTGGTAAAAACAAGATAAGCACCAGGCTGATTGCAGCAAACAGGAACACGACCAGGTAGACAGAATTCAATCCTGTTGTCATTGCCTGCTGTAAAACATCTAAAACAGAAGGATCCAATGATTCCCTCCCTCTTGCGGTAAGAAGTTCATTTACAGCATTTACATCAAAGCTTCTCACTTCTTCCAGGCTGCTTTCTTTAAATGAACTGCGCAGCTGAGAATTAAGAATACCTCCCAAAAGAGCTACACCTACTGTACTTCCAAGGTTTCGCATAAACATATTAGCAGCAGTTGCAGCTCCGCGCTGGTTCCACGGAACAGCACTTTGAATAGAAACTATAAAAGAGGTTGTGGTAAGGCCCATTCCAACTCCAACAAAAAAGGAAGACATTGCAGCCCACAGTGGTCCGTAGGAAGGATCCATCAGCACAAAAAAGACAGCTCCTGTTACGAGTGCGCAGCCTCCGATTAAAGAAGTCCGATAGTAACCGATTTTAATCAGCAGTCTTCCTGCGACTACGGCTGATATCGGCCAGCCGATCGACATAGCTGTTAAAGTAAAGCCCGCCACACGGGCACTTTGCTCCATCACACCTGTAACAAAAGCCGGGAGATAGCTCGATATTCCAATCAGGAGCACCCCAGTCGCGAGGGACACTACGTTAGCGATAAAAATGGATCGATTTTTCCAGATGGAAAAGGGCATCATCGGATCTTCAGCTGTGAGCTCATGCCGAATAAAGAAAGTAAGAAACATTAGGGCAGCAGCGATAAGAGCCAGGACGATCCAGGAGGTCCAGGAAACTGAGACTCCGCCTTCCACCAATAAATACAATAAAATTGTTAAGGTTGCAGTTAGAAAAGCGGCACCTTTATAGTCAACATAACGTTTCTTCTTTTCAATATCCTCTTTTAGGAAAATCCAAAGGCCGGTCAGGGACAGAATGCCAAGCGGAATATTAACCCAGAACACATATTGCCAGCCTACTGTTTCAACAAGCAGGCCGCCTATTGCCGGGCCCATAATCGCCGAAATGCCCCAAACACTTGATAAATACCCTTGAATTTTCGCCCGTTCTTCTTTTGTATAGATATCCCCTACTATTGTAGTGGCAATCGGCAGTACAGCACCAGCCCCAATACCCTGTATAAATCGAAATGCAATGAGCCACTCCATTGAAACGGCAAATCCGCACAAAATGGATCCAATTAAAAAAAGAACCATACCAAACGTCATGACAGGTCTGCGGCCAAATAAATCCGAAAGCTTACCATAGATAAGAACAGAGACTGTACTCATAAGAAGGTAAGAGGAAAAAACCCAGCTATAAAGCTGAAAGCCACCCAGATCCGCAGCAATAGCCGGCATAGCTGTTGAAACAATTGTTGCCTCAATTGCCCCAACGAACATAGCCAGCATGACGGACGCCAGAATAAACGGACGATACTTTTGTTTAATTTGTGTATTATTATCAGTTTGATCCATAAAGTTCTCCTGTAGCTACGTGCGCTGAATTTGCATATGAATATGCCTTTGAAGCTGCTTAAGCATTACCCTTCTGGTCATAATCCCCTGAAAGTAGCCATCTTTACCCATTACACATAGAAAAGGATGATCAACGAGTAAATTCAGTGCATATTGAAATTGGTCTGTCATTTTCAAATGAGGGATGTCTTTTTCCATCACTTCATCAACTCTTTTTTCATCCAACCGTTCAAATTCAATTTTCTCAAGTCCTAAAATGGAGTCGGTAATCATCTGTGTGCTGATTAATCCTTTTAAACGATAATCCATGTCGAGTACCGGTATGGCTGAATAACCGCTTTTCGTCAATAGCAGCAGTGCGTGTTCTATTGTATTGCCAGGCTGTACATGCGCTATTTTTTCTGACGGTATAACAAACTCTTTAATAGACGTTTCTAAAAAATCTTTATGATCAATAGAAATCATGTTTAATAACCCCTTTTTTCTAAAACATTCCTATTTAATCATACCACAATAAAAGGATAAGACCGAACCTGAAGACAGCGTGACGACATAAAAAAAAAACAGCCGGTAGCCGGCTGCCATTCTTATCTCTCGTTTTCTTCCTGAAGCAGTTCAAAGATCTCAATAGCTGTCATATCAATATTATCGAAAGGATATTTTTGTGCTTTATTATCCTTATCGTATACTTCAAGCTCGAACGTATCGTTGCCAGAAAAATATTTAACCTGACAAACTCTTCTTCCGTTTACCTCAAAAAATCTTGATTGTACGTCTCCTGAATCATCTTGTTCCTGCAGCGTTTTCAAGCGCTGAATAATGCCCATTAATTGTGATTGTGACATAAGGAATTCTCCCTTCAAATAAATTTATAGCAGAGTTTTTGTATACCTGCTGTCTTCAGAGGTTGTATATTAGTGCGTCTGCTCAGACGATTAAACTCATAGACAATTAATCATCAGCACTCCTGCATTTGTATATAGCCCTGCTCTCAGCTGAACGTCGGGAACAGCTATGTAGTATTTCTTTTCCCCAAATATCCTCTTTACAAAACAAGGTATACTATACCACAACTTCCTATAAGATCATACCGTTTGTTTCTTAAAAAAAGCAGTCTTTATTTACCATTGAATTATTTTTGTGTCTGCATATATTTTGACACAAATCCATTCATACGACAAACTAAGTATAGGTTCAAAATTATTTACAGTCAGGAAGTGAAGGAAATGCATAAGGTGGTTTTGTATACTCAGCCACAATGCCCGCCGTGTGAAATCGTTAAAAAGTTTTTGCAGGCATACGAAATTTCTTTTCAGGAAATAAACATTAAAAAAGACGAAAACTCCAAACAATATATGATTAATAAGCTTCAATCTTATTCTACCCCAACCATAGTTGTGGATAACGACCATGTAATAAGAGGCTTTAACCTTGATGAATTGGCTGCTTGCTTAAAAATTCCGTGTGATTAAAAAAACCGGCAGATAGGGAGCTCCCCTCCTGCCGGCTTTTACGTAATCATGATTAAGTACACCACGTATCCCATAATCAAAATTCCTGCAATAACATAAGTTAAAAAAATCGGGTTCAGGACAATTGAATGCCTTCTTACCGCGCCTGAGACCGACTCATCTCTGCCATCTTCGGTATTTGATTTAAGGTTGGCGATCCTCAAGGTTAAAGCAATTCCTGCAATACCAGTCATGATTAATATGATGATCAACCCTGCATAAAAAGCAGTCATTTTAAACACATCCTTTTTTTATAGGATGTGTTTATTTTTTAAAGATTATTCATCTCAATCAACCTAAAAAGGGAATGAATTCAGGTATTGACCGCCATCCATCGTAATGCATTCTCCATTAATATAAGCTGCATCATCAGAAAACAAAAAGGCAGCTAAAGCAGCTATTTCTTCAGGGGTGCCAAGCCTTTTTAAGGGTACTGACTGAATCGTTCTTTTAGCCGCTTCCTCAGATTCCCAAAGCTTTTCAGCACCTCCTGTTCTTTCAATAGGACCAGGTGCAATCGCGTTTGTCCGAATACCGTACTTATGACCCCATTCTACTGCCAGAGTCCTTGTAAGCGAAAGCACACCAGCTTTTGCAGCTGCAGAATGGGCCACACCCGCACCTGCATCCCATGCATAGGTTGCAACCATATTAATCATACTGCCCTTAATATTATTTTTAATCCAATAGTCCCCAGCGGCCTTAGAACAATAAAAAGTACCGTTTAAAACAATATCAATGACTGACTTCCATCCGTTCGGCGACATTTTTTCAACCGGACAGATAAAATTTCCTGCTGCATTATTAATTAATCCATCCAGTCGCCCAAAATGCTCTACTGCTTTTTCTACCATTCCAACTGCCATTTCGGGCTCTCTGACATCCATCTGAAATATCTCAATTTTTCCGGAGGCATCCTTAGACAATTCTTCCTGTGCTTCCTGCAGTCTGCTTTCATTTCGTCCCGTTATCAAAACGGAATGGCCATCCAAAACAAGCCTCTTAGCCATATATTTCCCCATCCCGCTTGAGCCGCCTGTAATTATGTACACTTTGCTGACCATATTTCTCCCCCTTTTAAATGAATGAATATTCACTCATTAAAGTATACGCTAAATTCTTAAAATAATCAAAGCCCGTAATCCATTAAGATTACGGGCTTTCAGGTTCATTATTGTGAAAAATCCTGTGATAGTGATAAACGCTGATGAAGCTGTGCGATCGCACGTACAATTGTGCGTTTTCGATGGTGGCCCACTGCTGTTACAGAATGACCCTTCAACTCCGCATAAACTCTTCCTTTACTATTCGGTTCTTCAAAACCTTCAGTATATACAATAATTGTCCCATGACTTGCTGGAATACGAAGAATATCTAATTTAATGCCTTTTTTCACGATTAAACTTGCTCCTTTTTCTTTGGCATACTTTTTTCACTACAGTAACCGTATAGCACAGGGAAGTAATTGTCAATACAGAGAACTGGAGGAAAGTCAAACCTCTGTCTGAGCCGTGGAAAAGTTTGATATTATCATTCATATGTAAGGGTCAGCTCTTTTCAAAATGTTCATAAGGGGCTATAATTTAAAAAAATCATACTATAAAGGAATGATGGCATGAATGAACATGACCCTAACCATATAAATATTGCTTCAATTTCTCAGGCAATTTTCACGGTAAATAAACATGCTAAAACGGCATCTGACCCTAAATTCCTGTACCAGCTGAAAAAAGAAGCGTTAAACAAACTGCTGACTGAACGGAAGGCTGAAAAAATTGGGCTTCAATTTTCAAGGAATCCCGGCAATAGCCAACAGCGTTCAGATCTGTTAGTTAAGTGCGGCGATTATTTTTTTCATCTGCCTCCTAAAAAAGAAGACTTCAGCTCTCTCCCCCACTTAGGTGAATTAACTGACTCTTACAGAAATCCTAAAACAAGAATGGGTTTACGCGAAGCGAAAACAATTCTTCAATCCTATACCGGTCTTAGAGGAACCCCTATTAAGCCTGCACAAAAAAGAAGCTATCAAAAGCCGGTATTTAAACGGCTCGGAGAATAACGTCTGCAAACAAAAAATCAGCTGAGTGGGACCCCAGCTGATTTTTTGTTTATGATTATTTCTTTTCTTCTGTTCCTAACACACGATTCAGACGCTTACGAAGCATCTTCATCCCGCTTCCGCCCGCCTGAAAGTGACGGAGCTGACCTTCTTTGTCAAATACATAGTAAGCGGGGACATATTGATTTTCAAACGCTTCAGTTAATTTATGATCACTATCTACATAGACAGGCTGAGAAATATCATGACCAAGTGCAACCTGTTCAATTACGCCAAGGTCCAAATCATCCTCAGAACGAGGCATGTGAACAGCGACTACATTTAAATCATCTTCATATTCATCACGCAATTCATTAATCTCAGGCATAGCCTCCTTGCAAAGGTGGCAGCTCACAGACCAAAAATGGATAAGTGTAGGTTTTTCACCAACGAGTTCATCTCTGCTGACTTCTCCGTTAAACCATTTTGTTGCACCAGTTAACTCTGGCATTTGTGCTCTTAGTTTCATTATCAAAGCCCTCCCTAAGCATTACAAAATAAAAATCCCTCAAGTTTATTAATGAGAGTAATCTTCAACCTCAGATTAAAATAATTATTAAAAAACACAATTTACATTATAGTAATGGCTTCCAGGGTTAGTCAAGTAATTTGCTGAACACTTAGTATGCCCGTTGAGGGGATTTTACTTTAAATAAGATAATCAGACCTATTAATGCCATAACGATTAACGAAGAGATGGCAACTCTGCTTGCAAATTCACCATATTCTCTTAATGTTAGCGTAATGGTTCCATATACTAAAGGTCCTATAATAGAAGAGACCTTACCGGAAAACGCAAACAGTCCAAAAAACTGTCCTCTCTTTTCCTCCGGAGTTAATTCTACGATGAGTGTTCTTGAGGTCACCCACATGGAACCCAGGGCTATGCCAATCAAACTTCCAGCAATCCAAAACATCCACTGAGCAACAGCAGCAGCAGCAATGGTCAGCGCTGTAATAAGGATAATAGCAACAGCAATGATTGCTTTTTTAGATCCGATTTTCTTTGTAATGTATCCGAATATAAAAGAACCGATAATAGCAGCAATTGTAGAGCCTAAATAAAGAATAATAAATTGACCTCCGTTAAAACCTACGACAGCAGTAGCGTAAATAGCCATAATGGCGATAGTCGTTGCGATAGCATCGTTAAGAAAAAAATAAGCAGCCATAAAGGTGAAAATATTTTTGTACTGCCTCATTTCTTTAAATGTAGTATAAATCTCTTTATACCCTGATAAAAAAGACTTTTTCTGCGTTTGCTTCTTAGGAGGATCCTTCAGGAAAAAAAACAATGGAAGCGAGAAGATAAGGTACAAAGCCGCTGTTGGGATAAATGCCTGTTCAGGGCTTCCTTCCTGAACAAACAAATAGACCGACAGCCCGACAACCGTCCCTAAATAGCCCACTGCCACACCATAACCTGAAATAAGTGGAATTTCTTCTTTAGAGCCGAGATCGCTCAGCATCGTATCATAAAATACTAAAGAGGAGTTAAAAAAGAATTTTGCTATTACAAACATGATGACGACTAAAAACAGCACAGCAGGAAGTCCAAACCACTCCTGGTTGTTATTAGCGAGGGCAAACGCACCCATTAAGAAGGTAGCTGCAATCGATATAGCAGTAAACCAGACGATGTAGCTTTTTTTCTGACCCGTCCGGTCGATCCATACCCCATATAAAGGAGAGAACACAACTAAAAAAAAGCTGGCAAGAGCATTAGCATAAGAGATAAATGTACTTGCCACCTGGCTCATTTCTGCATTCGTACCTATAACGGCATCCAAATAAAACGGAAAGAAAATGGTATTAATATTGGAGGAAAAAATAGTATTGGCAAAATCATATAAAGCCCATGATAAGATCGGCAGTGAGAAATAAAGCTGCCAGCCGCTTCTTGGCGGTTGTGTTGCAGTTCGACTGTTTATTGACATAAACTCCCTCCATTCATCTGCTCTACCTATTCCATTAACCCAGTCCATTTCCCTGCTTATTTACACCTTTTTTACATAAGATATTTTTTAATGAAAACAAAAAGAACAGACCCTATCGAAGGATCTGTTCACCGTAAGAAAATACGTCTTCTTCTTTTTTTGTGGGACCGTGAAAATCTAAGCCAGCCGATTTTTCGAAAAACAAGAAACATCACAATCGCAATAAATCCCATCACGCCTAATACTACGAAATACCCGTTTTGAAATTCTAATTCAGGAATATTAATAAAATTCATACCATATAGCCCTGCAATGAAAGTAAGAGGCATAAAAATAGTCGTAATAACCGTCAATGTCATCATAATATTATTCATTTTATCCGAGCTAACGGATATATAATTATCCCGGATATCCGAAGAAAATTCCCTGTAAGACTCCAGCATTTCAACAAGCTTAATTACATGGTCATAAATATCCTGAAAATAAAATTGCTGCTCCTTGTCAAGCGAGATATTAACTGAGTTCAATAGGCGGTATAATACATCCCGTTGAGGAATTAGTGAACGTCTTATCTTCTGCATATCATGCCTTACATCAAATAATCTGTCCATAACATCATATGTAGCGTTCTCGTCGGTCCTTTCTTCTATATTATTCAAATGGTCTTCTATTCCATATACATAAGGGAAATACTCATCCACAATCCGGTCGAGAATTGCATGCATGAATCTAAGTGGAACATGATCTTCTGAGAATAGTCCATTAGCATTAGATTGAAAAACATCTTCCACACTTTGAAGATGTTCATAATGAAAAGTGACGAGCATTTTTTCATTCATAAATAAATTCAGCTTTCTTGCATCATAAGATTTTTTTGCAAGACTATGAATCAACAAAAACAGATAGTCATTATAATCATCCATTTTCGGACGCTGATGGCCTTTTTCCAGGCAGTCTTCTATCGCTAGAGGGTGAAAATGAAAAGTAGTGGAAAACAAATCTTTTTCTTCACTCGTTGGCTCACTAAAATCAGCCCAAAACCACCGAAATTCATGCTGTTTAATTTCCTCAATAGACAAATTACTTCGAAATGTTCCGTCCTGCTGTACACCAATGGCTCTTATCATACTATTCTTCCTTTCAAAAAACTTCTATAATATGATATAGCCTTAATACATTTTTTTAATCCTGACCATTCATTTAGTGACTGGCACCCCGATGACTTTTACAGTGAATAAACTATGATAAACTAGCTTAGTAGCATAAAAAGGAGGTACATTTCTTGAATTCTAAAATTAATCTAAACGTTCAAAACATGCAGATTTCAGGAATCAGACAATTTTTTAACCGGATTCAGCATATAGAGGGAATGATTTCACTTACAATTGGCCAGCCGGATTTCGAGACACCCCTACATATTAAAAGTGCAGCGATACGAGCAATAGAAGAAAATCATACATCCTACACCCATAACGCAGGATACATCGAACTAAGACAAGCAATCAGTACGTATATGAATAAAAAATATAAGCTTGACTATACTCCTGACTCTGAAATTATCGTGACAAATGGGGCTTCCCAGGCAATTGATACTGCCCTGAGAACCATACTGTCCCCAGGAGATGAGGTTATTTTGCCCAGCCCTGTCTATCCCGGATATACTCCGATTATTAATCAATGCGGAGGTTCTCCTGTTTTTATTGATACTACAACTGAAAACTTTAAGCTGAGTGCTTCTTTAATTGAAAAGTCCATTACAGGGAAAACTAAATGTATTGTTCTTCCTTACCCTTCGAACCCAACCGGAGTAAGTCTTACTGGGGAAGAGCTTGAAGAAATAGCCGGGGTTGCATCGGAGCATGACCTCCTGATTATTGCAGATGAAATTTATAGTGAACTGACCTACGGGCGGGACCATTTCTCAATTGGCACCATAGCAAAAGACAGAACCATTGTGATAAACGGGCTTTCAAAATCCCATTCCATGACCGGATGGCGTATTGGTGTCCTCATGGCTCCTGCATGGCTTGCTTCACAATGTCTAAAGGTTCATCAATATAATGTTTCCTGTGCTTCCTCCATCTCACAAATGGCCGCTTTAGAAGCGTTCACTGCAGGAATTGATGATGCTATTCCTATGCGTGAAGCGTATAAAAAAAGAAAGGAATTAACCAGCAGTTATTTAAGAAAACTCGGTTTTAAAACAATTGAACCCGATGGTGCTTTTTATTTTCTGGCAGGAATTCCAATAGAGATAGCTTCTTTTGATTTTGCAGTAGAGCTTGCTGAAAAAGCGGGGGTAGGTGTAATACCGGGTACTGCATTTGATCCGAACGGCGAGGGGTATGTACGAATTTCATACGCCTGCAGCGAAGACCAAATCCATGAGGCATTTAAGCGCATTGAACGTTATTTAAGTGAATCAGATTAATAAATCAAAGAGGGTGGGACCTAACAATAATTTTAGAAACGTGAGGTGAATGGAGCGTAAGGGGGTGACTCCTGCGGGAGGAAGCGGGAGCTTGAGATCCACTTGCGAAGCAAGTTAGCTCAAGCCCCGTCCCGCGGAAAGCATCCCCCTGAAGCCCAATGAACCGGGGAAAGAGGCTGAGACAACATGAACTGCTCCCTCAAGTAGACAGTGGAAATAATAAAAAGGATTCAAGCGGCTTTAGCTCTATATTCCATAGGGCTAAGGCCCTTTATCGCAGTGATGAGCTCCTCATATGTCCTATATTTATGTAAATAATACTTTTCACATTTTACTGTGCCAAAAAAAGACTCCATTGGCGCATTATCAATACACCGTCCAACCCGTGACATACTCTGTGTCATGCCTGCTTCATCGATTTTACGTTTGAACACTTTAGACGTGTATTGGAACCCTCTGTCGCTGTGGATTAGAGGCTGTTCACCCATCAACTGTAAAACAGCCTGATCGAATGTCTTGAAAACGAGGTCATTGTTATTGAAGTGGCCCAGAACATAACTAATGATAGAACCGTCGTAAAGATCACGAATCGCGCTTAGATAGGCCTTTTTTGATTGACCGTATTTAAACTCTGTGACGTCCGTTACCCATTTTTCATTCGGTTTTCGGCAGTGAATTTACGATTTAATACATTCTCAGCCACATGTTGAGGGGAAGAAGGTTTATACTGCTTCTTTTTGATCCGAATAACCGAGCGTAATCCAGCCACTTTCATCAATCGATAGATTCTTTTATGATTCAGGTTCTCTGTAAACTCTTTATTCAGATGCAGGGTCATTTGGCGATAACCAAATATACCGTCCACTTTTTCATAGAGCTCTTCCATCTTTTCGATGATGGCCTGATTCAGCGTTTCGCTTGATGAAGGAGTACGGTTTAGCCATTTATAGTAGGCAGATCGTGCAATACCGGCAATGCCACAAAGTAAACGAATGCTTAGCCTTTCATTGTGGTGTAGCTCTTGAATGGCGATATACTTATCCTCAAATCGGATTTGGCTTATTTTCGCCTCCTTTCGATCTCCTCTAACTTTTTTAAAAACAAATTCTCTGCACGTAACCGTTCATTTTCTTCTTCTAGCTTCTTCATTTGACGGCTGACTATCTCTTCTGGCGTGAGTTCCTCTTCTTGTTTCTTCTTCCCGCGTCGATCCTTCAGCGCTTCCTCCCCACCGTCCTCATACTTCTTCACCCACTGATAAACCTGTTGATACGAAACCTGATGAACCGTCGCTGTTTCCTGATAATTTTTTCCATTCTTCAAGCAATCCAGCGCAATGTCGATCCGTTCCTCCCACGTAGTGTTCCTTTTACTCGTCATAGAGTTCGTCCTCCCTTTTGAGGTATCCTTTAATTCTCTATGATGATTATACTTGTTTATCCATTTCTGAAGTACACCTCTACTGGAGATTTCATATTTTTCGACAATCTCATACTGAGAATGTTTGCCTGAAAGATAATCTAATACAACTGCTTCTTTTAACGCTTTTGAGTAGGGTTTCCAGGTGGTTGAACGCTGTAAGCTTTCCACCCCATAGCGCTCATATTTTTCAATCCATTTTCTTAATGAGATCTCAGTGATATCGTATTGTAGGCAGAACTCGCTTATGGTGCACTCTCTTTTTTCAAAAGCTTCGATAATGTCCTTTTTGAACTCATAAGAATATGTTTTTGTAGACATAAAAAAATTCCCCCAAGGTAAACAGATTTTTATTTTTTAATCTGTCTACCTTAAAGGGAGCTTCTCACATGTGTCCCAGCCTCTTTCAATTTAAGTATAAAAGGTTATTAATGCCTGAGTGCCGCTTCCGTCATGACCCTCCCCTGCGATGTCATCATATAATTCCTTCGCAAGATTAAGACCAGGCAATCTTAAATTCATTTTCTCAGACTCTTCAAGCGCGATTTTAAGATCCTTAATAAAATGGCGAACATAAAACCCCGGCTCATAGTCTCCTTTAAGCATCCTCGGTGCAAGGTTGGAAAGAGACCAGCTTCCGGCAGCCCCTTTTGAGATGCTTTTTAAGACGAGGTCTAGATCCAATCCCGCTTTTTTTGCATAGGCTAATGATTCACACACTCCGATCATGGTAGAGGCAATAACGATTTGATTACTCATTTTTGCATGCTGACCGGAGCCTGCAGGCCCATGATACACAATATTTTCACCAAAATAGCCAAACACCTCTTCTACCTTGTCAAATTCCTCTTTGGACCCTCCTGCCATGATGGATAATGTGCCATTTCTGGCACCGATATCTCCGCCGGATACAGGGGCATCAAGAGCTGTTACATCATGCTCTTTTGCACTGGCTGCAATTTTTTCAGCCAGGCTTGGCGTCGAGGTTGTCAGATCAACAAGAATTGTTCCTTTTTCAGCATTGCTAATCAGGCCATTTTCTCCCAGGTAGACCTCCTCAACATCCTCGGGATATCCCACCATTGTAAAAATCAAGTTGCATGTTTGGGCTATCTCTAAAGGGGAATCAAGCCACTTCGCTCCATGCTCAAGCAGCGACTCTGCCTTAGACTTCGTTCGGGTATAAACATATACCTCAAATGAAGCCTCAAGTAAGTGAGATAGTATCCCTCTCCCCATGACACCAGTTCCAATAAATCCAATTTTATACTCTGCCATTCAAATCCCTCCTCCTTTTTATCTTCCCTTTTTAATTAGAAAATTGCAAACAGTTATACTGCCTGTGATAGGATAATAGATAATAATAACGTCAGAGGTGAAGACTATGAGAAAAGATTTTTTAGCTTATGTAAAAAATGAGCTTAAGCCAATTACAGTAAGAAATTATACAATTGAGGATACTAATAAGCTCATCCATATTCAGCAAAATGCCTTTCCCCCTCCTTTCCCTGAGGAATTATTATGGTCTAAAGAACAAATAGCTGAACATGTAACGCGGTTTCCTGAAGGTGCCTTTTGTGTTGAAGTTGATGGGGCAATGGCAGGATCTATGACAACGCTCCTTGTTGACCTGAAACCTGGTGAACTTCATACATGGGATGAAATAACCAATTCGGGTTTTATTAGAAATCACACTCCTGAAGGGTCCACTCTTTATGTAGTTGACTTATGTGTAGACCCTGATTTCCGGGGTCTTGGGCTTGGGAAGGAGTTAATGAATGCTGCCTATGAAACGGTGGTTAATTTGAATGCGGACCGGCTTGCAGGCGGATGCAGAATACCGGGCTACTATAAATACTCACATGAATTATCTCCAGAAGAATACTATGAAAAATTAAAAAAAGGAAAACTGCGGGATTCAGTTTTTAGTTTTTTAATAGGAGCAGGAAGAGTTCCGGTCGGTCTTTTGCCCGGGTATATAGAGGATAAAGAATCAGCAGACCATGCAGTTCTTATGGAGTGGAAAAACCCGTTTAAATAAAAAAAGGAACCGGATAATGGGGGTTATCCGGTCCAAAAAAGGGAAATCAGAATGAAAAAGTATGCTTGTACTACTACTTATACTTCCCGCATTCTGCGAAATTATTCTCATTTTTTGTAACAGTTGTATTACAAATTAATTGCGTTTTTTACAATAGAAATAACTTCTTCGTTGGTTGAAAGCCCAAGCGCTTCCTGCGCAAGTGATTCCATTTCTGTTTTAGAAAGCTTTGCCAGCTGAGAACGGGCAGGAAGTACAGAAGTTGCACTCATCGAAAATTCATCAAGTCCAAGACCTAAAAGTAGTGGAATTGCGATTTCATCTCCAGCCATTTCACCGCACATACCAGTCCACTTGCCTTCTTTATGTGAAGCATCAATAACCATTTTAACCAGGCGTAAAATGGCAGGATTATACGGCTGATACAAATAAGAAACTCTCTCATTCATCCGGTCAGCTGCCATAGTGTATTGAATTAAGTCATTTGTTCCAATGCTGAAGAAGTCCACTTCTTTGGCGAATTGATCCGCCATGACAGCAGTAGATGGAATTTCAACCATTATTCCAATTTCAATGTCATCAGAAACAGAAACGCCTTCCTGAACGAGCTCTTCTTTTACTTCAAGTAAAAGAGCTTTCGCATTACGGAATTCAGTTAAGGTTGAGATCATCGGGAACATGATTTTCAAGTTGCCATATACACTTGCGCGGAGAAGGGCCCGCAGCTGCACTTTAAATAGATCTGTCTCTTCTAAGCAAAGACGAATCGCTCTAAAGCCCAAAAATGGATTCATTTCATGAGGCAGGTTTAAATAAGGAAGCTCCTTATCTCCACCGATATCGAGCGTTCGCACGACAACCGGCTTTCCTTCCATTCCTTCGAGTACAGCTTTATAGGATTCGAACTGCTCGTCCTCGGTTGGAAGTTCGTTTCTGCCCATATAAAGAAACTCAGTACGGTAAAGACCGATGCCTTCTGCTCCATTATTACGAACTCCTTCTAGATCAGCAGGAGTTCCAATATTTGCAGCCAGCTCTACATGCTGTCCATCACTCGTTACAGTTTCTTCATTTACAAGCTTTGCCCACTCAGCTTTTTGCTCAGCAAATCCAGCCTGTTCCTTTTTATATTGCTCAATAACTTCCTCTGTAGGGTTTACATGTACTTCACCGTTCAATCCATCTACAATGACTAAATCGCCGTTTTCAATTTCAACTGTTGCTTCCTTAGTTCCAACAACAGCAGGAATTTCCATCGAGCGGGCCATGATTGCTGAATGGGAAGTACGTCCGCCAATATTCGTTGTGAATCCCTTCACATATTGACGATTTAACTGGGCCGTGTCTGATGGAGTCAAATCCTCGGCAATAATGATTACTTCTTCAGAAATCATGCTTGGATTAATAATTTTCACACCTAAAAGATGAGAAAGCACACGCTTGGTTACATCACGGATATCAGCTGCTCTTTCCTTCATGTATTCATTATCCATTTGTTCAAACATGGTAATAAACATATCCGCTGTTTCTTTCAAAGCAGCTTCAGCATTTACTGATTCCAGCTTAATTTTATCTTCGATCGGACCTGTTAATTCCGGATCGCTCAAAACAAGAAGATGTGCTTCAAAGATCGCAGCCTTGTCTTCACCAAGGTCTACCTTGGCGCGATCCCGAATTGCTTCCAGCTCTGAACGTGAAACTGACAGCGCTTCCTGAAAGCGTTCAACTTCCATTCCGGAATTTTCTACTTTTGTCTCTTCAAAAGACAAATCCGGCTCTACAAGCCGGTAAGCCTTAGCAATTGCAATGCCGCTTGACGCTGCAATTCCTTTTAAAATAGAAGACATTTTACGCCAAACCTTCGTTTTTCAAAGTTTCTTCAAGGCTATTAATTGCTTCCTGCTCGTCACTGCCATCAGCATGGATAACGATTTCTGCATCTTTACCTACGCCAAGAGACATAACGCCCATGATTGATTTAAGATTTACTTTTTTGCCTTTGTACTCCAATTGAACATCTGAGTCAAACTTGCTTGCTGTTTGAACTAAAATGGTTGCCGGACGTGCGTGGATTCCTGTTTCTGCTTTTACTGTAAACTGCTTTTGTGCCATGATAAATCTTCTCCTTTTATCTTGTATTTAAACATCACCATATTAAATTAACGAATAAGATACACTCCGTCAATAAAATAATATTGTTTGTTTAATACGATGAATTTTAATTTATCTTTCTAAGATTTAAGAATAGCATGTAAACCCTTGAATCACAACGATTTTGCTATAAGACATGACATGCCGCAGGAAAATTTTGAAGCAATTGTTAAAAATAATTCATTATTTTTCATCATGTCTATTGCTAAATCTGCTTTATTTTAAAACTAATCCTTCAATTTAATGTTTATAAATCATTTTTCTTGTCATCCCGCCATCAATGACCAGGTTTCCTCCTGTAATAAATGAATTCTCCGGATCGGTAAGGAAAAGGCATGCCCGGGCAATGTCCTCAGGCTTTCCTACTCTGTTAGAAAGATGCTGACTATGGTCGACATCTCTTAAATCCTCATAATTTTCTGTTGCAATCCAACCGGGGCTTATTGCATTTACATTAATATTTTTCTCACTTAAGGATACCGCCAGTGCATGGGTTAAGGCATGGATCCCTCCTTTAGAAGCGGAATATGCCTCGGTGTTTTCTTCTGACATAAACGCACGCGTTGAACAGAGGTTGACAATGGCACCTCCATTCATATGCCTGGCTGCTTCTCTGGAGCAGTAAAAAACACTTGAAAGATTGCTGTTTAATATCTCAAGCCAATCACTTTCTGTGACCTCCCAAATAGACTTAAAAGCGGACATCCCCGCATTATTGATTAAGACATCAATTTTGCCGGATTGCTGTATCACCCCTTCAATCAGTTCAGAAACACTTTCAAGCCTCCCTACATCACAGGTTTTTCCAAAGGCGGTATAGCCTTCTTCTTTAAGCCGGTGTACCTGCTCTGAAAGCTCTTTTTCCTCTCTGTCAACCAAATAAACATGGTCGCCTTTAGATAGGAAAGCTTTTGAAATGGAAAGCCCGATACCCATTGCTGCTCCGGTTACAATTACTATTCTTGGTTCATTCAAACTAATCAGCTCCTTAGCTTCTTGGCTTTTCCAGGTATTCGTATGTAACGCCGCCATTACGCTGTGCAAT
Source organism: Jeotgalibacillus proteolyticus (assembly GCF_002926065.1). Lineage (GTDB taxonomy): Bacteria > Bacillota > Bacilli > Bacillales > Jeotgalibacillaceae > Jeotgalibacillus > Jeotgalibacillus proteolyticus. The sequence goes on from NZ_PREZ01000001.1 coordinate 448,170, forward strand.
TCCGCGAAAATGCTTAAAATCTTCTGCATTCACTAACTGTTCCCGAAAGGCTAAAAAATCCTCCTTAGCGACCTCCAGCCGGGTAATATCCCCGCTTCTGAGCTTACTTAAAAGGCTCTCAATTTCTTGTGATTCCAAAATAAAAACCTCCTCTAAATATCTATTTATTTACACTATAATCGTTCGTTTTACACGCAACAAGTAAAGTAACTTCTACTATTTAGAGGTACTATGCATTACAATACTATTTACACTATATAATTTTATCTATTTTTGATAGAATGGACCTTATGCTTTCACGTTCTTGAGATTACCTGATGGCTTCAGACTTATAGGAGGTTTCCATTTTGAATAAACAACTTTGGTGGCTGATCACTAGTATGCTGATCATTCAGCTTTTAATGTTCATAACTTTTTTTGATAAAAATATATTCTGGTATTTGTATTCCGGTACTGCTCTAGTGATGATTGCTCTGAGCATTACAAAATCAGGACTTGATGAGCCACTCCCTCAACGCCGTTATTTTCTGGCGGGCATTGTATCCGGAATTGTCTTGTACGGCTTATTCTTTTTAGGCTATCAGCTTCTTTCTATATTACCTGGAAATTTAGACCGGTCAGCGGATTCCCTGTTTAATCAGCTGCATCCGGATAATACGTGGAAATGGCTTTTATTAATTCTCATTATCATACCCGCAGAAGAAATATTTTGGAGAGGGTTTGTTCAAAGAATCCTTCATAAGCATTTTTCTCAAGCAGTGACAATTCTTATAACTGCCCTCCTTGCCGGTTCAGTCTTTTATTATTCAGGAGAATGGATATGGGTTGCAGCAGCATTTTTCGGTTCTGTTTTCTGGGGTATTCTGTATGCATGGAAACGCAGTGTGCCAATGGTCATTCTTTCTCACCTGACATTCGACTTCCTATTTTTCAGTTTCGCTTTTCTGTAATAATGAAACCAACGATGCAGTTAGCCGTCTAATCCAGTAACTAAGCTATTTATATTGGAGGGATTAGATGATAAAACATCACCTGTTTCATATTGCAGCTGTTCTCCTGCTGCTTTGTTTAACCGCCTGCGGAACAGACAATCAAAGCAGCGCTGATAGGGGTTCTGAAAATCAGGAAGAAAACGGGCAACAGGAAGAAACAGAAGATGCCGGGCAGGAAATAGAGGAAGATTCCATAATCAGGCTGCTCGAGCAGTTAGTGCAATTTGAGCTTCACGGTGAAGAAATAGAAAAAACAGCTTTTCTTCAAGAAAGCAGAGAAAATAATTATAGTCTTTATGTAATTGACGGCTTTACCTTTACTGGTTCTGAGCTGGGAACTGATCAGATCGTATATGATCAGGATGCTTCACAGATGATGCAAATACAATCTTACCCTGCTGATACAGCAGAGGAGGAAGAGCTTGACAGCCTGGCTTATTCTTACGCTGAAGCTTCCTCTTCAGAAATACCGGAAGCATGGGAGCCCTCTGAAGAATATTCTTTTCCAGACAATACTGCAGGCTACCAATCGTCCTCTGATTCTGAAGAAACACTTTCTTTTTACTTTGAAAAGAACAATAAAGTAATGGCCATTTCCATAACGATAACAAAAGACTTTGGCTCAACCGATGCATTTCTTAAGATGGCTGAAACAATTGAATAGTATAAAAACTTATAAAGCTTTGCATTAAACGTGCAGAGCTTTTTTTGTTTGGCTGCTTCTCATTCGGGTAAGAAAAGAGAATCTCATAAAATAATGGGTAGTAATAATAAGCAAAATACTTGAAAGTCAAAAAAGGTCAAATTATACTATGTATATAAGGTCAATAATAGTCAAACAAACATATTATTAGACAGTCTGGGACTGATCTTATACAATGACAAAACATTTAATAAATAATAATGATTCTAAGGAGGAGTTACAATGATTTGTGAAAAATGCCAATCGAATCAAGCGAATGTTCAGCTACGTCTACAAATAAATAGTCAACAGCAGGATTTCAACTTGTGCTCCGCCTGCTATAGAGAAGAAAGAGCAAAGCTTCATTCTGCCATGAATGGATCAAGCAAACCGAATAATGAATCACCGCTTGATGATTTTCTTTCTTCATTTAATCAGGGGAAAGCTTCTTCTGCCAATAAATCAGTACGTCCCAAACAGCAGGAAGGGCTTTTAGAACAATACGGCCGCAATATTTCACATCTTTCAAAAGCCGGTCTTATTGATCCGGTAATTGGCCGGGATAAAGAAATTGACCGGATGATTGAAGTATTAAATCGCCGTAATAAAAATAACCCTGTTCTAATCGGGGAGCCTGGAGTCGGTAAAACAGCCGTGGCTGAAGGTTTAGCTACGCGGATTTCTGAAGGTAAAGTACCGGCTAAGCTTAAATCTAAAGAAGTGATCCTTCTTGACGTTGCATCACTCGTTTCTAACACAGGAATACGCGGTCAATTTGAAGAACGGATGAAGCAGCTAATTTCCGAATTACAATCACGTAAAAACGTTATTCTCTTTATAGACGAAATTCATCAGATCGTAGGAGCAGGTTCTGCAGAAGGCTCCATGGATGCAGGTAATATCTTAAAACCGGCACTAGCACGCGGTGAATTGCAGCTTGTAGGCGCAACGACTTTAAAGGAATACCGCAAAATTGAAAAAGACGCAGCACTTGAACGGAGATTCCAACCGATACAGGTAAATGAACCTTCTGTGGAAGAAGCTCAAACTATCTTAAACGGTCTTGCTTCTCATTATGAAAACTTCCATGAGGTCGGATACAGTGATGAAGCACTCCAAGCAGCAGTTACGCTTTCACATCGGTACATTCAGGACCGTTTCCTTCCGGATAAAGCAATTGACCTTTTGGATGAAGCTGGTTCTAAGCTAAATCTGACAATCGATATTGAAGATAAAGATTCCATTAACCTGCGCCTTAAAGAAATTAATAAAGAGAAAAAAGATGCACTTGAAAAAGAAAATTATGAGCTTGCTGCACAGCTTCGTGATGAAGAAGAACAGCTTGAAAAACAGCTGAATAACGAAGAATCATTAGTTAGACCGGTTGTTACCAAAGAAATTATTCAGCAGCTTATTGAACAAAAAACCGGTATTCCAATCGGTAAGCTTGAAGAAGATGAGCAGCTGAAAATGCAGCGTCTTGAGTCAAGCCTGAATGATAGGGTTATCGGACAAAAAGAAGCTGTAAGAAAAGTGGCTAAAGCGGTGCGCCGCAGCAGAGCCGGCCTTAAATCTAAAAACCGCCCTACCGGATCCTTCTTATTTGTTGGACCTACGGGTGTAGGTAAAACAGAGCTTTCAAAAACACTCGCTTCAGAGCTATTTGGATCTAAAGATCATATGATTCGTCTTGATATGAGTGAGTATATGGAAAAACATAGCGTAGCTAAATTAATCGGTTCCCCTCCAGGATACGTTGGACACGATGAAGCCGGTCAGCTGACCGAAAAAGTAAGACGTTCACCTTACAGCATCATCTTGCTTGATGAGATTGAAAAAGCCCATCCTGACGTTCTTCATATGTTCCTTCAAATTATGGAGGACGGCCGTTTAACCGACAGTCAGGGCCGCACGGTTAATTTTAAGGACACCGTGATCATAATGACAAGTAACGCAGGAGTTGGCATGAAAAAACAAGCAGTTGGCTTTGGTTCCAACGAAGCCTTAAATGAAGCCAATCTTCTTGATTCATTGAGCGACTTCTTTAAACCGGAGTTCCTTAACCGTTTTGACAGCATTATTGAATTTTCAGCACTTGCAAAAGAAGACTTGCTGCGTATTGTTGATCTAATGATTAATGAAATGGCCGTTTCTATTTCTGAACAGGAAATGAGCTTAGAGGTTACACATGAGGTAAAAGCGAAGCTCGCTGAATTAGGCTACCACCCTTCCTTTGGTGCACGCCCGCTAAGAAGAGCCATTCAGGAGCATATTGAAGACGGGCTTACCGACTTTATGTTTGATTATCCTGAAATAAAATCGGTAAAAGCTATAGTTGAAAATGACCACATCGTCATTAAAAAAGCATAAAAAGTAAAGAAGGTATTTGTCTTAAGACAAATACCTTCTTTTTTTATAATGAACCATCTTCAACAGAATTAAGCCATTCTTCTATTGAACCGATCACAAATTCAACACATCCATCCTCAAAAGGAGAAATGAGATTTGCTTCTTTTACTAGTTCAGTAAATGACTTTGATCCACCTACTTTACATAGGTGAAGATAATCATCCCAGGCTTTCTGAAAGTCTTCTCTTGAACGCTTCCAAAATTGAAATGCACAGATTTGAGCAAGTGTATAGTCAATATAGTAAAATGGGACTTCATAAATATGACCTTGGCGCTGCCATACTCCCCCCGCTTCCAAATAAGAATGACCACCATATTTTCGGTGTGGAAGATAAATTTCCTCGATCTTTTTCCACGCTGATTTTCTTTCAGCCGGAGTCATTTGAGGATTTTCATAAATCACATGCTGAAATTCATCAACAGCAACCCCATAAGGAAGAAATAAAATGCCGCTGCTTAGGTGTGCGAACTTATATTTTTCTGTCTGTTCTTCGAAAAACTTCTCCATCCATGGCCATGTAAAAAACTCCATACTCATCGAATGAATTTCTGCACCCTCATGTGTCGGCCATAAATATTCGGGGACTTCGATGTGACGACTTGAAAATACCTGAAAGGCATGTCCAGCTTCATGGGTCAACACATCAATATCACCAGAGGTCCCATTAAAATTCGAGAAAATAAAAGGGGACTGATAATCTTCTATAAAGGTACAATAGCCCCCCGCTTCTTTTCCTTTTTTCGCTTCAAGGTCCATAAGCTTTCGGTCAGTCATATAGGAAAAAAACTCATGAGTTTCAGGTGATAATTCTTCATACATTGTTCTACCGTTGTCAATAATCCATTCTGGAGATCCTTTAGGTATAGCATTGCCAGTTAAAAAAGAAAGCGGCTCATCCCAAAACATGAGATCCTCTACTCCAATTCTTTCTGCCTGGCGCTTGCGAAGCTTGGCAGCAAGCGGCACGATAAAATCACGTACCTGGTCCCGGAAGTTCTTTACCATTTTTGCATCGTAATCCAAGCGGTGCATTCTAACGTACCCTAATTCCACGAAATTTTTGTAGCCGAGGGAAACTGCGATTTCATGACGAACCTTCACAAGCTGGTCGTAAAGATTATCAAATTTCTCCTCATGGCCTTTGAAGAAATCATAATTAGCAAAAGTAGCTTTCTTGCGGATATCTCTGTCTGTTGATTCTGAATAGGGATAAAGCTGGGCGAGCGTAAGCTTTTCTCCGTTAAACTCCACTTCAGCTGAAGCAACCAGCTTTGAATATTCAGAGGTCAGCTTGTTTTCTTTTTGAAGCAGCGAAATCACTTCCGGAGAAGATGCTTTAATTGATTTATCAGCAAGTCCAAAAAGCTGTTTTCCCCATTTCTTTTCAAGCTCTGAACGCCATGGAGATTGTAAAAGCGCCTTATAATACTCGTTCACCAGTTCAGTCAACTGAGGCTCTACTTCATCGAAATAATCCCGTTCCTTTTGATAATACTCATCATTGGTATCAATTGAGGCTCTAATATAAGCAAGGTTAAACTGGGTTGATATATGATTTCGAAACTTATTAATTTCGTTAATCGCTTCTGTTTGTTCCTCAACTGTGGCTGCATGTTTAAAGTTATCTAACAGACTATTAAAGCGTTCTTTTTCTTCCTTAAAGATCGGCCGATTATATGTATAGTGCTCAAATGTTTTCATCAATGACTCCCCCTGGTTTGCGTATAATTCCCATCCACTTGTAATTCTCTTCAAAAAGCATATTTCCTCTTTTTTAATTTAATTTACTTTTTCAAAATCATTCCTCAAAAAAAAAGCTGTCCCTAAAATGGGTACAGCGTAAAATATTATTAATAGGAAAGATCTCTTATCGACAAACCGAGTTTCTTTAATAGTTCAATAGCCTGCTTCTGTTCCTCGGAAGTTAATACAGCCATCATGTCATGAAGATTTTTTTCATGGTTAGGAAAAATACTCGCCATGAACTCATTGCCTTTCTCTGTGGTTTCAGCGTAGGTAACTCTTCTGTCGTCCGGAGAGGCAATGCGTTTTATGTATCCTTTTTTCTCAAGCTTATCTACTACGTAAGTGATGCTGCCGCTTGCTAGAAGGATTTTTCCTCCGATTTTCTGAAGCGGCTGCTTGCCCTTATGATAAAGCAATTCAAGTACAGCGAATTCAGTGGGATTCAGCCCCTGCTCCTGAATAAACCGATTACTCATTTCATTCATTGCCTTATAGGCTCTTGAGAGTACGATAAATAATTTTAGTGATTGTTCATGATCCGTGGATTTTGTCATATTACTCAGTCCTTTTTCGTTTTCCTCTACTGAATAGTATAGCGATTGGGATAAAAGGAAGTCAAATACATCTCATATTTTAACAGTTATATATTTTGATTTTCTCCTTTAATTTAAAAGGAGGATATGCTTAACGAAACACTCAGGATTTGTAATTAGTATGCTATGTGTGAATACCATTTTTAATAGCGTGTTGATTTTTATTGCAGGGGCATGCTTTCCGCGGGGCGGGGCTTGAGCTAACTTGCTGCGCAAGTGGATCTCAAGCTCCCGCTTCTTCCCGCAGGAGTCAGCCCCTTCCATTCCAATCAACTTGTAAGGATGAGTTTATTCTTCAAAATTTAAATATTACGGGAAGGTGTGTTTAACGAAACACTTATTTCACTGATTACTTACATGCTTACATAAGAAATTAAATTTAAAACAGATTCAGCTTTTTAATCCGCTGAGCAGCTTCTCTTATTCTCTCTTCTGTTGTAAGCATGCCTACGCGTACATACCCTTCCCCATACTTGCCAAATCCGATCCCGGGAGCCATGACTACATTGGCATGTTCCAAAAGGTAGTCTGAGAAAGAAGTCGATGTAAATCCTTCAGGCACCTTAAACCAGGCAAAAAACGAGCCTTTAGGAGCCTTTACATCCCACCCTATTGCCTGCAGCTCTTCAACCAGCACATTTCTTCTTTTCTCATATGTATCCTTCAGCTCAACCGCAGCATCATATGAAGCAATCAGCGCTTCCTCAGCCGCCTCCTGGATTCCTCCGAACAAACTGACATGCAAATGATCCTGAAGAAGGTCAAGTCCTTCAATAACGGAAGCATTTCCTACAGCAAATCCTATGCGCCACCCTGCCATATTAAATGTTTTTGACAGCGTATAAATTTCAATTCCATTTGCCTTTGCTCGATCAGCTTGAAGAAAGCTTGTTGGCTTAACTCCGTCGAAGCCTATAGAGCCATAGGCGAAATCATGTACAATACAGATATCATATTTATCTGCAAATTCAATCGTTTTCTTAAAGAATGATTCATCAGCCACTCCGCCGGTAGGATTGTTGGGGTAATTTAAAAACATTACCTTTGCTTTTTGTGCCGTTTCCTCCGGGATTTTGCTGTAGTCCGGCAAATAATTGTTTTCCTCAAGGAGTGGCATCATATGCATTTCCGCTTCAGCCAGTGAGACACCAGACCAATAATCGGGATAGCCCGGGTCCGGCACTAACACGATATCCCCCGGATTCGCAAGACACTGCGGGATTTCAACAAGTCCTGCTTTTCCTCCCAGCAGAATGGAAACCTCCGTTTCCGGGTTAATATCGACATCGTATTCTCTTTTGTAAAAGGATGCGACTGCTCTTTTCAGGTAGTCCATCCCTCTAAATGGAGAATATTTGTGATTAACCGGATTTTCAGCTGCTTTTTTCAGTCTTTGTACGATATGATCAGGAGTTGGGAGATCAGGATTTCCCTGTCCAAGATTAATAACGTCGTGTCCTTCTATTACTCTTTCTGTTACTTTTTTAGCAAGCGATGCAAAAAATTGCTCTGGTAATTGAGTTAAACGAACTGATTTTTCAAACTTTTTCATCAAAACACCTACACTTTCCTTTCAAATAGTTGTAACACATGGTATAACGAAAAAAAAAGGTTGTAAAGAATCTTTTAAAACCTGGAGGTAATAATATGAAAATCGGCTTATTGCAAATTGATATTAAATTTGGCGAGCCTATGGCTAATAGAGAATATGTAAAAGATCAGTTTTTAAAGGCGGCTGATGATAGCTATGACCTTATTATTCTACCGGAGCTGTGGAGCACCGGGTATGATCTCACCAGGCTTGATGATATAGGTGATGAAAACGCACAGGAGTCGATCCAGTTTCTCCAGGAGCTTGCCAAAACCTACAATGTTAATATTATTGGAGGTTCTGTTGCTAATAAAAAAGGTGACTCTGTCTATAATACCATGATTGTCGTTGATCGAAACGGGGATCTGGTTCATCAGTACAGCAAGCTTCACCTATTTAAGCTGATGGATGAACATAAATATTTATCCCCTGGGGAGGACAGCCCATCCTTTCTATTGGAGGGAATCCATTTTGGAGGATTCATCTGCTATGATATTCGCTTTCCTGAATGGATCAGAAAGCCGGTTCTTGAAGGAGCTGAAGCAATCGTAGTCGTTGCAGAATGGCCTGAGGCCAGAGTCGATCATTGGCTGACTCTTTTAAAAGCAAGAGCGATAGAAAATCAAAGCTATGTCTTTGCCTGCAACAGAATTGGCGCTGATCCGAATAATGCTTTTGGCGGCAACTCTATCATCATTGATCCATGGGGAGAAACACTTGCTCAGGGCACTACTCAGGAAGAGATGGTTACTGCCACAATTGATATAGCCCGCGTTAAAGAAATACGTTCAAGAATTCCTGTTTTTCAAGACCGTAGAACCTCCTTTTATTCCTAGGAGAAACACAGGCTCCCTTTTGCTTGGCAGGGAGCCTGTTTCATGAAATACGTTAATTTAACCACATCTCCCGAGGATTTAGTTCATAGATCCCCTGATCCCGGTACATAAATTGGTGATTTATGAATTCTCTTCTGATCGTAGCAAAATCTTCATGAAACTGTTTTATAAACTCATTAATTTCTTTTTCCTCATATTTTCTCCCCAGCTCTAATTTTGCAGCAAAATATTCGAGTACGATCAGCTTCTTTTTTCTTTGAGAAGGAATCGTCTTCAACCGCCCATTTTGATCAATAAAATTACCTAATATCTTTTCTTTTTCCTCCACTTCCTCACGCTCCTCCTGCTCTATTAGGGAAAGTATGCTCATTAAATGCTGCTTGACCATCTTTTTATTGAGCTCAAAATAGATAGTATTTTTATTTCTTCTCGATATAATTACGCCGCTTTCTTTAAGCTTTGTTAAGTGGTGTGAAATGGTAGGCGGTGTTAAGCCGAGTTTTCCTGCGATCGCCTGACCGTGGAGGGTGGAGCCCGATAACAGATGAACAATTTTCATCCGTGTTGGATCACCAAGTGCTTTTAAAAAAGCGATTTGTTTTTCCAGCTGCATCTCTTCACTCCTTTTATATTTATCTAATTAGATTTATATCAAATTAGATTAGTTCTGTCAAATCAAAAAAGCCCTGATTAAGAGATTTCCATCTCATTCTCAGGACTAATGTTTACATAAATTGTTTTTCAAGATTTAATAAGATTTCTTTTTTATCAGTTTGAGAGCCTGCATAGCCGGTCATGGAGCCATTTTTCCCTACTACCCTATGACAAGGGATGATGATAGGCAGAGGGTTTCTTCTATTTGCCTGCCCAACAGCTCTAACAGCCCGCACCCGTTTTATGTTTCCTGCGAGTTCCTGATACGACAATGTCGTTCCATAAGGAATGTCTTTTAAAGCAGTCCATACTTCTTTTTGAAAAATTGTTCCTTCATATGCTATTGGCAGATCAAAGGTTTTTCTTTTACCTGAAAAGTATTCATTCAGCTGTCTCTCAGCCTTTACAAGAAGCGGATGGAAATCATTGGTCCAGTTGCCATTGTCTTCTTCAAAGACGATTTTAAGAAGCACTTCCTCATCGGTGATAATGTTAAGATTTCCAAGTGGACTATTAACTGTTTTCTGATACATTTTCTTCACCTTCTTTATTAGGAAAAAGCAAATGGAATGTGGTGCCAAGCCCTTTTTGACTGCTGACCTCTACCCTTCCTCCATGCTCTTCTACTATCTTTAAGCTTACCACTAACCCCAGTCCTGTTCCATTTTCTTTTGTCGTGTAGAAGGGCTGGTTTATTTTTTCAAGCTGTTCTTCAGAAATACCGCAGCCTGAGTCTTTTACAGTAATATGCTGTGCACTTGAATCAGAATGATAGCGTAACGTTATTTTACCGCCATCAGATGTGGCTTCAATCGAGTTTTTAATCAGATTAATAAACACCTGTTTTAACCGATTGGCATCACCAAATAGCCTGGCTCCCTGATCGCAGCATTCAACGGTGAGTTCGATGTCGTATAATGTAGCTTGGGCTTGCATTAGATCTGCCGTTTCTTTTATAATACTTGGCAGGCTGATATATTCTAAAGCGCTTGCTTTTGGTTTTGCAAGCATGAGAAATTCGGTCATAATGGTCTCGATTCGCTGAAGCTCAGACATGATGACGGAAAAGTACATGCTGTGATCTTCTTTCACACTGGATTCAAGCAGCTGAATAAAACCTTTTAAGGCAGTCATTGGGTTGCGTATTTCGTGGGCTATACCTGCAGCAAGCTGCCCGACGATCTTTAAAGTATCGTGCTTATTTAACTGCTCCATCATTTTAACCATTTCAGTAACATCTCGCATGACAGTCAAGGAGTAACCCTCTGCTATATTTGGTTCTGTTACTACTTCATAGAACTGATCCTTAAACTTGCATATAGTTGCCTGCACATGCTCCTGCTTCAAGTAGGGAGATAATTTTTCTTGAAAATCCTTATTCATTGTTAAGGTGCTCTCATTTTCCTTAAAAATGTTAAGATGAACATTTTCAGAAGGTAAATTCATTGACAAAAATTGGCCAGCCTGCTCGTTCATTTTAATGATATTACCAGATGCATCGGATAGCAGAAGGCCATGAAGAGATTTTGTAAAAACCTGTTCGATCATTCCAGTTAAATTTAAAGAATCTTCAAGTAGTTCTTTGAATTCACGGATGATTAACAGAACAACAGAGCCACCTTCAATCAGTACCAGATCACAGGTGCAGCTAAGTCTCTTTTGATCATCTACCTGGAAGATAAAGTGATCGGTCATTTTTTTAACTTTAAGAAGAGATAATAGCTTCCGGTAAAACCCGGCATGGTCTTCTCCCGGCATTAAGTCTGTTATGGATTGGATCATATGTGATGGTGTGTCTATTTGCAGATAATGATTTGCAGTTGAGTTATATAGCAGGATTTTTCCTTTGTCATTAAACAAGATAACTCCTTCGCTCATATTCATTAGAATCTGGAGTGTTACTTCCTCCATTACAAACGGCTGAAGAGTATCTTTTATGGACCAATTTTCCTGAAGCTTTCCAAATTGTTGCAAAGTCATCACCTCAACTTCCATATGTAAGCATTTTTACAGTTAAAACACATTCAAACCCGTTTGCTACAACCAGGTTCGATTCCTGATAAAATGGGTAATAGCTTTGGTAAGATCTAATCAGAAAAGTAGGTGTATTATGTCTAAAAGGGATTATTTCTTTGATAATGCTAAATTCATATTAATATTTTTAGTAGTATTTGGTCATGCAATCCAGCCTTATATTGCTGAAGACCCTTTACTTCTTTCACTTTACAAGACAATTTACTTTTTCCATATGCCTGCTTTTATACTTGTTGCAGGTTATTTTGCCAAGGGTATTCACGAAAAAGGCCACATCCGGAAGTTAGTTAAAAAGCTGATCATACCATATTTGATTTTTCAAACCATTTATACTATTTACTATTATTTCTTGAGGAACGAACAATCCTTGGTGGTCGACCCTTTTAATCCCCAATGGTCTTTGTGGTTTTTAGTAAGTATGTTTTTCTGGAGTCTGCTTTTGATTTTATTCGTGGATGTTTTGAAGTTATCCTGGAAAACAGCCCTGCCACTCAGTATTGCGTTGGGGCTCTTAATCGGATTCGTAAATGATTTTTCGCAAATTTTAAGTATCTCCAGAACATTTGTCTTTTTTCCATTCTTTCTTTTAGGATACTATGCAAAAAGAAATCATATTTATGCATTAAAAAGAAAACCATTTCGGTTAGCAGCCTTTTTTTCTTTAACCGTGGTTTTGCTGTTCATGATGCTCCTACCAAATTGGAGCACACAATGGCTTCTTGGCTCTCATTCCTATGAAAACATTGGAGCGGCAGTTGAGATCAGCCCATTTATTCGAATGACCATTTATGCGATTAATGTTTGGCTTGTCGCTTCGTTTTTCTCCCTTGTGCCAGACAAAAAATATTTTTATACTAAATGGGGTAAAAATACGCTCTATGTTTATCTGCTCCACGGCTTTATTATTCAGCTTTTCAGGGAAAATCTGATAGATATTGTTATTCATCCTTATGTTTCCCTCGTGCTGATAATGGCTGCATCATGGGTATTAACAATCATCCTTTCAACCAACTGGATTACAGCTGTTGCTCAGCCGTTAATTGAGTTAAAAGCAAACCGTTTAAAAAAACTTTGATTAAAAATACCCTCTCGTACAAAACAGTCCAATTCGGGCTGTTTTTCTTTTCCCAATTTTAACATTTAATAAGAAAGAAGGAAACTACTTTTCTAATTTTTACACATTATTCAGAAGAATCCTATCAGGTCTTTAATACGCTTTGCGTGATCTTTATTTTTTCTTAATCGGGACTGTTTCCTGTTTTTTTAATTCAGTTGTGTCTTAAGTATCCCTCATGTAAAATAAAAAAGATAGCCTTAATGAAGGAGTTTTATAAATGAATGTTGTTTTATCAACGCTTAATGCAAAGTTTATTCATACGAACCTAGCTATTCGATGCCTAAAGTCGTATGCTGAACCGGAATTTTCCATTGAACTTAGTGAATATACGATTAAAGATCCCGAAATGAATATTGTTGCTGATTTATTTGCAAAAAAACCTGATATTCTGGGGTTCAGCTGTTATATATGGAATATAGAAGAGACAATAAAAGTCATAGATCTCTTTAAAAAAATTTCACCGGACACAAAAATTATTTTAGGTGGGCCCGAAGTCTCTTATGATGTTCCTTACTGGCTGAATCGTTTAACCAATGTTGACTTTATCGTAGTAGGTGAAGGAGAAGAAACGTTTAAGCAGCTTTTAACAGCTTTATCGGGCCAGCTGCCGATTGAAGAGGTAAACGGGATTGCCTATCAGAATGAGCAAAAACCAGTGATACATCCGCAAACCAACAAGCTGGACTTGCGGACACTGCCCTCCCCTTTCCGCTTTGAAGAAGATAAAAAAAATCTGTCAAAGCGCATCGTATATATTGAAACTAGCAGAGGCTGCCCCTTCCGCTGCCAGTTTTGCCTGTCATCCATTGAAGTAGGCGTTCGTTATTTTGACCGGGAAGCCATAAAAGAAGAAATACGTTACTTGATGGAGAACGGGGCCAAAATAATTAAGTTTGTAGACAGGACCTTCAATATCAGCAGAAGCTATGCAATGGAGATGTTTGAATTTCTCATTTCCGAGCATCTGCCGGGCACCGTTTTTCAGTTTGAAATTACAGCAGATATTATGAGGCCTGAGGTCATTCAATATTTAAATGACCATGCACCAAAAGGGTTATTCAGGTTTGAAATAGGTGTTCAGTCAACGAACGATGAAACGAACGAACTGGTTATGAGAAAACAGAACTGGGAAAAACTAAAACGCACTGTGACCATGGTGAAAAATGGCCAAAAAATCGATCAGCATCTTGACTTAATTGCAGGTCTGCCTCAGGAAGATTACACCTCCTTCCGTAAAACGTTTAATGATGTATTCGAAATGCGTCCGGAAGAGCTTCAGCTTGGGTTCTTAAAAATGCTCAGAGGCACCGGATTACGAATTAATGCAGCGAAACATGATTATATTTACATGGATCATGCTCCGTACGAAATAGTAGGAAACAACCTGCTCTCGTTTGAAGACATAGTCCGTATAAAGCATGTAGAGGATGTGCTTGAAAAATACTGGAACGATCACCGAATGGATCTGACGGTAGATTATTTGACAGAGAAATGTTTCGACACCCCATTTGATTTTTTCCAGGCCTTTGGCACTTATTGGGAGCAGCAGGGCTGGGCAAGAATTGGGCATCAGCTTGAAGACCTGTTCAAGCGGCTTCACTCCTTCCTGATAGCGCATCAGGTGCCGCACCTGGACATTGTAGAGTCCTTAATGAAAAAAGACTATTTACTAAATCAGAAATTTAAGCCAAGAAAACTTTGGTGGGAAACAAAAGATAAGGATACGTATAAAGAAATTTATCAAAAACTGCTTGCTGACCCGTCGATTGCAGGAGCCGGTTTTGCCGAGCTTAATCTGCATCAGAAGGATTTGCATAAGCACACCATTTTAGAAAAAAGCCTCGTGGCAGAAGAGGACGGCAAGTGCTCCCCCTCTTTTCTTATGGCTTATTACAACCCAAAAGACGGAAAGCCGGTATTATTTGAATTCACAGCCTAAAAAAACGCCTGGAGCATAATTGCCTCAGGCGTTTTATATTGGTTTAAGCACACCCTATTAACCGATAATAACTCTTTCTTTCGGATAATGGTATTTAGCTTTTTTATTGTTGCCCCCTATCATGAATAAGAAGGAGATCAGTCCCACTCGTCCGATGAACATCAGCATCATAATAATGAATTTGCTTGGCGTTGAAAGCTCCGGTGTTATACCCATTGACATCCCCGAGGTTCCAAATGCGGAGGTTACTTCAAAAACCACAGCCATTAGATCATGCGAATCAAGCATCATAATCGTAATAATAGACGCCATCGACATGAGTGCAGCCAGGATAATGACCACATAGGAACGGAAAACATCAATTAAATGAATTTCTCTTCCAAACACCTGTATCTGATTATTCCCTTTGGAAAAGTGAATGAGAAATAAGACAGCGATCGCAAGCGTAGTCGTTCTGATCCCGCCTCCGACTGAGCTTGGTGAAGCTCCAATAAACATTAAAAGGCTTAACACAAGCTGGGTGGGTTCTGTAAATGAACTTACATCGAGGGTAACCAAACCTCCTGAGCGGGTTGATGTTGATTGAAACAACGAATAAAATAAAGCCTTGTGCCAGGATACACCTTCAAAGCGGTTGTTAAATTCCATAAGAAAAATCATTAACGTTCCAACTGCCAGCAGTATACCAAAAGTGATGGTTGTAAGCTTCGTAAATAACGAAAAACGGAAAGCACCATCTTTATTTGATAAAAACTGTTTTAATTCAATTAACACAGGAAAACCAATTGCGCCAAGAATAATCAGCAGGATCGTTATGGATTGTACAAAATAGTCATCAGCATAAGGCAGCATAGACTGTCCGGTAATATCAAATCCTCCATTTGTAGTTGCAGATACAGAAGCAAAGACCCCATGCAGCAGCGCTTCACTAAATGTTTCATAAAACTGGGTAAAATAAACTGCAAGAAGCAGGGCTCCCACAGCTTCAATTAAAAGGAGGATTTTGATAATATCAATAATCAGCTTTACAACTCCGGATAAATTATACTGGTTATGGTCGATCATAATGAGCTGTCTTTCTCTAAGTCCTATTTTCTTACCTACGAGAAGCCATACAAAGGTACCAAGCGACATGATTCCAATTCCGCCAAGCTGAAGGATAAGCATAATCATAACGATGCCAAAAGTGGTATAGACCTCAGAGATGCTTATAACCGTTAATCCTGTGACACTTACCGCACTAACAGCCGTAAATAAGGAATCAATGACAGGAATATATTCTTCGTTTTGATGCACTCCAGGGAGCCTTAATAAAATAAATGAAAGGCTGATTGCAATAAAATAATATAGTACAATCAGCTGGGCCGGCTTTAACATCCGAATTCTAAATTTAAATTTTGACCACATAACTATATCCTTTCAAAAACCATAGTCTATTGATATAGCTTAGCCGATTTCCGGGATAAAAGAAATGGCTTTTTTTAGACCTCTGTCAAGCTGCTTTAAGGTCATTTAAAAAAGATTAGCTTTTTCACTAATCTTTTTAAGTATAAATAATTTGCAGTTTACTGATCATCATCATGACCGTTGTTTCCGTTGTTTCGATTGTTGCCGTTATTATCGTTGTTTCCGTTGTTTCCGTTGTTTCCGTTGTTTCCGTTGTTTCCGCTGTTTCCGCTGTTTCCGTTGTTTCCGTTGTTTCCGCTGTTTCCGTTGTTTCCGCTGTTTCCATTGTTACCTCTATCCCCATTGCTTCCGTTACTGCGGTTGTTTCCATTTGATCCATTATTTCCGTCGCTTCCGTTATTACTTTGGGTTTCCAATTTTTCATCCTGGGAATCAGTATGAATATTTTCACTTTTTTGGTCGTGCTTTTGGTCATCTGGTTTAGGTTTATCCTGCTTCGTTGTATCATCCTTTTTATTTTCATATGGTTTTTCCTGCTTAGATTCCACGGGACTTTTTTTGGTGTCTTTCTCAGATTGATTACTCTTTTTTTCTTCGCCAGTTTTGTTTTTCTCTTCCGGTGTGACCGGAGTTGAATCATGTGAGTTTTCTTTTTTTACCGGTTTATTTTCTCGTTGTGCAGGAACAATACTACTTTCATCAGGACTTCCCTCTGTTTTTGTATCTTTTTCTAATTCTGCTTCCGGATCTCTTTCTTTATTCTCAGTCTCACTATTTTCTTCACTTTCCCCTTCTAATTCAGGTTCGGAAGGCTCATTATTATCTTTTATTTCATTTTTCAGATCATGATTATTATTTTTTTGCTCTATGTACCGCCCAAAGGATATTCCTTCATTTACAGCATTTTCATAGTCATCAATCGTTCCGTTCTGAAGTGAGATTTTATCAAGATGCAGATTATTCTTTGCTTTTAATACCCATTTTTTCAGGTCAGCATTAAACGAATCGATATAATCTTTTGATGCATGCTCTGTATAAACCGAGGAGACTATAACCGTTTGCTCTGCAGAATTTAAAAATCCCTTTTCCCTGGTTTCACTAATAATTTGGCTTACTGTATCCTCAAGCGTCTGATTTTCCCAGTCAACATCATCTGCGAGCCCTATGGCATCTTCATTCAGCTCTGTTAACTGAAGAACCTCTCCATCGGGGCCGATTTCAAATTGAAAACTCGGATTTATATCGACAGCCAAATAGGCATAGGTTTGCTTTTCAAAGAAAGGAGTTAGAAGAAAAAATGAAAGCATTAAGACAGCAGCTAAAGCAATGGAGGAAACCCATTTTTTATGGCTTTTGCGTATAGATATATCCCCAGATTTAACTTCTTCCCCAATTTGCACAGGAAAGGAGGGCTTTTGAAGATGAAGAAACTCACCTTCTCTCGTAAGCACCACAATATGCTTTTTTTCAATCTGCATTACTATACCTTTTTTCATAGGTGAACCGCTCCTTCATATACTGCTGAAGACTTTCAAAATCCCCATCTAAAAGTAGAACGATCGCAATGATATATTTACGATTGCGTTCCAATGTTTTTCTGCTCAGCAAAACCTTTTGTTCTATTTCTTTTAATGGCAGACGTTTTTTCTTTTTTAAATAACTGAGCCATTCAGGGTTTTCTGCTACTATATTAGCGACATTTATTGCATTTTCCCTCGCATCTTCATGCTTTGGTGAATGTTTTACAACTTCTTCAAATGAAAGACCGTATTGTTTTAGAAGCGTAGTATAAAATACAATTTCATTCTTTCGTTCAATCGCAAGTTCATTATCCTGATAATTGTGCATTGCTTTAACGGTCTCAATCTTCGATGAATATGAATCTTCATCCTGCACTGCAGGTGAAAAGTGATAAGGATCTGATTGATTGCGCTGGCTTTTTCGAATAAAATCGATTACCTTGCGAGTAATAACCACCTCCGAAAAAGCTAAAAGGGAAGCTCCCTTGCACTCCTCATATTTCATAATAGCTTCATGAAAAGCCAGCAAACCAATGCTGTATTCTTCGTCCTGCTCGTATATGTATCTTTTACAAACAGAGGATACTGTTTTTTTAATAAAAGGCTTATAGGCATTTATGACATCAGTCAAAAGCTGCTCGTTGCCATTTTGAATAGCCAGTACTTTATCTTCCAATGTATTAACACCGGACTTTTTAATAAATTTATATGATAATGGCATCACTAGCCACACCTCAATTCAACTATCTTCATGGTTGAATTGTACATATATTCACTCCGGATTGAAAGGAAGATCTATTATTCTCACAAAGTAATACGCTGCATCCCACATTTATAAGTACGTAGAGGATGAAAAAAACACCCTCTGAA
Organism: Jeotgalibacillus proteolyticus; assembly: GCF_002926065.1. Lineage (GTDB taxonomy): Bacteria > Bacillota > Bacilli > Bacillales > Jeotgalibacillaceae > Jeotgalibacillus > Jeotgalibacillus proteolyticus. The sequence goes on from NZ_PREZ01000001.1 coordinate 466,561, forward strand.
TTCAGAAGGTGTCTTCAAGGTAAATTATATTGAAGGATGACCGGATTCCTGGGCTCCCCTTTTTTTCGCAATAATATAGCCTCCTACTGCGATAATAACCAGCACGCTCCAGAAAATTAACTTCCAGGTAGTAGAGTGTGGAAAGTGCGGGTCAATAATCTGAACACCCGGATGCCCAAGTGTCAGAACGGCCAATTTAACGCCTACCCATCCGACAATCAAGAAAGCGGTTGTTTCAAGCAGCGGGTATTTGCCAAGAAGACGGACGAACCAGTGAGCAGCAAATCTCATAATAATTAGTCCGATCAGTCCACCAAGGAAAATGACAATGAATTGCGCTCCGTCAATTCCACCGATTTGAAAAGCTCCAACAGCTGGCAGTGTCAGGGCAAGCGCCACCGCTGCAAGCATTGAATCTATAGCAAATGCAATATCTGCAATTTCCACCTTTAAAACAGTCATCCAAAAGCCTGAACCTTTTACTTCTTCTTCTGCTTTTTCTACGTTCTCCAGCCGGTCCTTAGAAGAGCGTACCTGTTTAACAATATGACTGATTGAGATATACAGCAAATAAAGAGCCCCGAGTGCCTGCACCTGCCACACGTCAATTAAGACAGCAATCAGGAACAGGGAAGCGAATCTGAATATAAATGCACCAAACAATCCGTAAAACAATGCTTTTTTTCGTTGTTCAGGAGGTAAATGTTTAACCATAACCGCCATTACAACTGCATTATCAGCTGCCAATATTCCTTCTAATCCAACAAGAATGAGCAATACCCAGCCATATTCCAATAATAAAGCTGCATCCATTTTATTTCCTCCTTTATTTCATTGTCGCCAATAATCGGGGGGCATTATGCAGAAAAACAAAAAAGACCTCTGCCTAATAAAAGGCAAAGGTCTTGCTAAGCATTTTTATATGCCATTAAGGCCGATGGACAAGTATCCATGTAATGACGACCAGTAATTAGTCACAAGCGTGCGTGACTATAGCTACTCCCCTTTGACTGAACGTCAAAGAAATATTTAATTTCAATTTATTATACCACCACAGTAAAATTTGTACAGTTATTTTTCTTCTTAAATTTCTTCATTAGACGACAGGTGGATGAAGCGCTTTATTCCTTTTATTTTGCTCATAAAAACGCACCATTGGGCCGATTCCGTCCAGAAAATCCGGACATGAAATCTGTGATCCTGCCAGATCCTTTTCTGTATCCGTTTGATCAAAGCGTCCATGCCAATTAAAGTACGTTACCGCCTGCTTTTCCACTTTCAAAAGCTTTCTTGCCTGGGAAAATGAAAGCAGCTTTTCGGCAAAGGATGCGGGAATCGTAAAGACAGGCTTTCTGCCAATCTGAGCAAGCATAACAAACCTGAACAGTTCTCTTGAAGGATAGGGATTAGGATCTGTTATATGATACGTTTTCCCCTCACCTGAATCGGAATGCCCCAGCCAATTTGCCGCTCTGACTACATAATCTGAAGGGACAATATTTAATCTTGCTGAGCTTTTTCCAATGTACGGGATAACAGGGCTCAGCTTTAAATTATCAATAATATTCATCATATAATATGCTCCGTCAAATTTTGAGGTTTCTCCCCCGGTAACGGTTCCTTTTACAATTGACGGCCTGATAATGGTCACAGGAAGCTTGTTTTTCAGACTTTCCACCAGAACTTCAGCTTCATATTTAGTTTCCTCGTAAAAATTATGAAATTCCCTTGGTCTCACCAGCTCATCTGCCTTTAACACCCCTTCCCGTTTTCCGGCTACATAAGCAGTGCTGAAATAAACGTATCTTTTAAGTCCGGTTAACTTCTGAATCCATTCATTCAGATGATAGGTGCCTGTTACGTTTACCTTAAATGCGATTGATCGATCAACAGCCAGGTCATAAATGGCTGCAAGATGCCAAACATATGTAATTTTATCTGTTAAATATGATAAAGTAGGACCGGGCAACCCTAGGTTTTCTTTTGTAATGTCACCTTCAATCATTTGTATGGTTGAATTATTGTGTGCAGCACTTTTCAGTTCTTCCATCTTCTTGCCGGCTTTTGTCACCATGGAAGGCAAAACCAATAAATAAATATGCTTATCCTCGTTATCATTTAGCCATAATTTCAGTAGCTGCTCGCTTAGGAACCCCGGAAATCCTGTAACAAAATACCCCTTTTTCATTTTCTCCCGCCTCTCTTTTTGTTTATTATACTAAAATCTATAAAAGAAGGGTTCAACCATTTTTGGCTGAACCCTTCCTTTATTTATGAGGTTTCTTTTACTGCCTGCTTCTTTTTCCGGTTCATTTTTCTAGTTTCCGGATCTAAAAAGCTGTAAACGATCGGAACAATATAGAGGGTCAGGAAGGTGGAGCTGATTAATCCTCCGATAACTGTAATGGCCATAGGCTGATTAATCTCTGTTCCTTCCCCTATTCCAAGGGCAAGCGGAAGAAGACCGAGTATCGTGGTAAGTGCAGTCATTAATATCGGACGCACTCTGTCTCTAACTGAGGTCACAATTGCTTCATAGCTCTTCATGCCCTCCTGCTTTCGCTGATTTATATAGTCAACCAGCACGATACCGTTATTCACCACAATTCCTGAAAGAACAAGCAGCCCGATAATAGCTGTCACACTGACAGGTGTTTGAGTAACAAATAATGCGACGGCAACCCCTATAATCATCAATGGAACTGTAAACATAATGACAAATGGATATTTGAAGGATTCAAATTGAGCCGCCATGACAAAGTAAACTAATACAATCGCAAGGACCACTGCAAGGAGCATATCGTTCATAGAATCCTCTAATAGCTCCCGGTCTCCTCCAAAGACAATTTCCGTTTCATCTGCAAGATTCAACTCATCAATTGCTGCGTCAACCTCTGCTGAAATGGCTCCTAAGTTTGTCCCTGAGGAATACCCTGCTGTAAAGCCAACCGCTGATTGCTGATCAATACGCTGCAGCGACACAGGCCCTTCTGAAATTTCAATATCAGCAATCTCCTGAAGCTCCACAAATTGGCCGCTCGGTGCTCTTAGCGATAAGGACCTTAATCCATCAAGGGTATTGGCAATCTCCTCTTCATATTGCACGAATACACTGTAAACCTGTGAATCCTCTGAGATGATCTGAGTCGCAAATGCGCCTCTTGTCACATTATTAACAGATTGTGCAATCTGAGCTGGAACAAATCCATATTCCTGAGCACTTTCCCGGTCAATTGTCAGTTGTACTTCTTCAACTGTATCCTCTAAATCGGTTTCAACTTCTGTAATATGATCAACCTTTACCAGAGCATCCTGTATTTCCTCCACAGCCTGCTCCAAGCGGGCTTCATTTGAGTCCCTTACAGAAAAAGACAGGGTTTGTGGAGAGGTGCCGGTTGCTGTTTGCAGGTTTACTGTTACTTCTGCCGTTTCATTAACATCAGCTGCCGCGCGTTCAAGGGCTGGCGTAAGATCCTCAACAAGCTGGAATACAGAAATATCACGATCTCCTAATGGAAGCATTTTTACTGAAATATCAGCTCTGCTGCCATCGGATGAACCATCAAAGGATCCCTGTTGAGTGGCGCCTACCTGACTTACATATACATCAATTGCTTCTTCATTTCTAAGCTCTTCTTCGACTGCATTAACCACTTTTTCAGTTTCTTCAAGTGAAGTTCCATTTTCCGTGGAAACTCGGACACTAAAAAATCCTTCATCTGTAGCAGGTAAAAATTGCGTACCTACCTGCATCACACCAAGCCCTCCTCCAGTTAATAGCAGGAGAGTAAGGAGAAGAGGAACCCATCTTTTCCGCAGTGACCATTTTATGGTCCGCTCAAAGCCCTTTATAAATGACGACTGTTTTCTTTCAGCTTCATTATTTTTAGGCGGCTCTTTTAACATTCTGCTTGCAAGCATCGGCACTACCGTTAAGGCAACCACCAGGGACGCAAACAAACTGAATGAAATGGTCAGAGCAAATTCAGTGAATAAATCTCCTATGAGCCCTTCAATAAATACAACAGGAATAAAAACAGCTACAGTAGTAAGAGTGGAAGCAGTAATAGCGCTTGCCACCTCTTTGGCTCCGTCCCTGGCTGCTTCCTTCGGGTCTTTTTTCATGGACAAATGCCTGAATATATTTTCAAGCACTACGATGGAATTATCGACCAGCATGCCGATTCCAAGCGCTAATGCCCCGAGGGTAAAGATATTTAGGGAGAAATCAGAAAAGAACATTAAAACGAATGTAACGATAACAGAATATGGTATGGCTACACCGATTATAATCGGACTTTTTACGTTTCTCAAAAAGAAAAACAGCACGACCATGGCAAATAATCCACCGACAATTAGAGCATTCCCTATATTTTTAATTGCCAGCTGAATATAGTCGCCCTGATCAAATAGGACATCTGCTGTTATGGATTCATAACGGTCTTCTTCAAGAAGTCGGTCCAGTTCATTTTTAAAAGCAGTGGATACATCGGCTGTATTCGCGTCTGATTCCTGCAGCACACTGATTAAAACGGCCTGCTCGTCATTCGCCCTTGTGATGATATCTGAATCAGGCTCACCGAACGTTACCTCTGCCAAATCGCTTACAACAATATTTTCTCCATCTGCTGGGTTGACCGTAATAGTCAGATTTTCAATATCCTCTACGGTCGTAAGCGTGCTTAATATTCTCGTTGTCAGGCTCTTTCCTTCAGTTTCTACGGTATCACCAGGAAATGAAATATTATTCGCCTGAATGGCATTTAACACGTCTTCCTGCGTAAGACCGTATTCTTCTAATTGTTCCTGATCGAGCTGAATTCTTACTTCCTCCATCAAGGAGTTTGAAATGTCTACACTTGCCACACCTTCCGTTCGCGTCAGCTCCTGCTCAAGTTCCTCAGCGAGCTGGCGTATGTCAGTTGTTTCATCCGAAGACCTTAAACTGAGTTGAATCACGGGGAATTGAGATGGATCAAACTTTAACACGCGGGGTGTATTGGCATCATCAGGCAGATCTACCTGCTGGATAGCCTGCTGAATATTTCCCTCTGCTTCATCTATATCCGTTGCGAATGTAAACTCCAAAAATACCAGGTTTGAGCCTTCCTCTGAGGTTGACTGAACATTTTTTAGTCCGGGCAATAAAGCAACCTGTGATTCTATTGGTTTTGTTACCTTCTCTAAAACCTCTGTAGGACTTGCTCCGGGGTAAGAGGTGACAATAACTGCTACCGGCGGGTTAATATCCGGGATCAGCTTAATAGGGATTCTTGTTAATGATATCGTTCCGAGTAGAATAACTAAAAGCATAGTGACGATAGTAAAAACCGGTCTTCTTATTGAAAATTGACTTAACCTCAACCGTAACGCTCCTCCCGCTGGACTAAAGCAAGGCTTGTCCAACTATAATACTATATCCATTAACTATACTGACAAATGTGTCGCGCTTCAATCTTTAACGCTGCCGTTCACAATATAAACAAAATTAGCTCCCTTCATTCCATTATGAACAAAGGGAGCTGCAAACGAACTATTTTTGTGGGGAAATTGTCCAGCCGGTTTTACTGTAGATCACTGTAAGGACAGGACAAATTAAACAAAAGAATGCATAAGGAAGATAATCCAGCGTAGGCACTTCAAGGACATTTGTTAAGAAAACCCCGCACACCCCCCAAGGAATCAGAGGGTTAATGACGGTTCCGGCGTCCTCTAGAGCTCTTGAAAGATTTTTTCTGGCTAATTTAACCTCATCAGCATGCCTTTTAAAAGACTCCCCTGCAAGCAGGATGGATAAATACTGTTCACCTATAACAACATTTATGCTAAATGCAGCACCTGCTGCAGATAAAAGGACAGAAGAAGTATTTTTTAAGCCGCTTTCCATCATAGAAAGAACCGTCTGGATAATACCAAGCTTAAAAAGAAGACCGCCAAGTCCTAATGCCAAAATAACCAGGGATACAGTAAACATCATCGATGAAATTCCTCCGCGTGTTAAAAGTGAATCAATTTCCTCCACTCCGGTTGCAGATTCATAACCATCAAATAAAATCGCGGCCAGTTGTCCAGCAGAGACGCTGTCATGGAAAAAAGAGATACTTATACTAACTAAAATTGCAGCAGAAAGTGACAACAAGGCCGGCACTTTTTTAATAGCAAGTAAAAACAACAGCAAAATGGGAAGAATAGAATACCAATGAATCAGGCCGGTTTCCGCAAGAAGCTCCTGCATGCGTTCAATCTGTCCGAGCGGCAGCTGTACTTCTCTTTCAGGAGACAGCAGCCCATACCCAACGATTGATAACAAAAAGGCGGGAACAGTCGTCCAAGCCATATTTCTTATGTGCTCGAACAAATCCACATCGACGACAGAAGAGGCCAAATTCGTTGTATCGGATAACGGGGACATTTTATCGCCAAAAAAGGCCCCGGATACTACCGCACCCGCAGTCAGTGCGAGTGAAAAATCAAGTGATGAAGATATTCCTATAAATGCAACTCCTAGAGTAGCTGCAGTAGTTAAGGAGCTGCCGATGCTGATTCCTATTAGTGCTGTTACAACAAAGACGATCGCAAAATAATAAGGCCAGTCAGCAATGCTTAGACCTGCGTACATAAGTGTCGGAATGGTGCCTGAGATCATAAAGGCGCTGATGATCATACCGATGAAGAAAAATAAAAATATTGCGTTCATTCCTGAAGCTGCTCCTGATGACATTCCTTTTTGCAGATCGTGAAACGAAGCCTTTTTCAGAATTCCGAAAGTAAATAACATCAAAATACTTCCCAGAATTGGAATATGCGGGACAGTTCCAATTACAATCATACTCAGGCTTATAATAAGAACAATTAAGACCAGCAGTACGCTGGACTCTAATTTCGATGGCTTAATAATTGGTTCAGTTGTCATATTATTTCCCCCTTAATACAGCAAAAGAACCCCTTTGTCCACTTAAAGGACGAAGAAGTTCTCTTCGATACTTAAACGCTTTTAAGCACTAAAGCGACATTACTTATAATAGCATATTTTACAGGGAAATCAACAGCTCAGAAAACTAATCTTATTATTTATCCAACAATTGTTTTACAGTCTGGCTCTACCGCTTTTTCTGCAGGCTTTCCAAAAAGATACCCCTGGCATAAATCGATTCCAACCTGACTGCATACCTCTAATTCTTCCTTGCGCTCAATTCCCTCTGCAAGAACTTTTATGCCAAGATTTTGAGAGATATGAGATACCTCAGATAGAAAAGAAGATTTTTCTTCATCCTGATCGCAAAAAGTGACAAAAGAACGGTCGATTTTCACATAATCAGGCTCAAGAAGCTTAAGCATTTCAATTGTTGAAAAGCCTGCACCGACATCATCTAATGCAACTTTAATTCCTTCCCTTTTATAGGTTTTGAAAACCGATTTCAAATGGTCTACATCCAGTATCTTCTCAGTTTCAACTACTTCGAACACCAGATCTTCAGGTGCGACCTCATATTTCTTTACCGTATTAAATGTATGCTTTAAGCAAAACTCCGGATTGTAAATCGTAGAAGGCAAAAAATTAATAAAACACTTTGTACCAGGTTTAATTTTTCTCTTTTTTGCCTTAATGGCTTCTTCTCTTGCTCTTTTATCCAACAGCGAATGAAGACCGGTCTTTCTGGCTGTTTCAAATAATTCATAAGGTGAAATCTGCATAGCAGGATCCTTCGCCCTGAGAAGTGATTCATACGCGTATACTTCACCGGTTTTTGTACCGACAATCGGCTGAAGATAGCTGACTAGTTCCCCTTTTTGAATAAAGTCAATAATTTCTTTATTGCGTATTTGCTCTGTAAATTTATCCAAAGAAACCGAAGAAATGGTTTGATTCCCGGACGAAATAATGGTTTTTGCTGTGCTAAAGGATGTACTGAGTGAGAGTAGCCATTCCGACAGCTTTTCCACTTCAGCCAGGGTTTCGTATGTATAATTGATGACTCCATTTGTCACATCCAGCTTATTATTAAATTGATGAATATCTTTATGTAACATATTTTCCACCTTTATAGTACCTGATTCTGGAATCTGAATAGAAATTCCACAATACTCGCATAGTTCATTCATCCTCTTTACCCCCTTTTAAAATAGTTAAATAGTTCTATTACTATCATAATCGATTATAAACAAATATGGAATTTATTATTTAATTAGTTTTTAAATTAAGTAAAGAGGCTGCGACAACAGGATGTCTCAGCCTCTCTACAAGGTGCCCTGCACCTCACGCTATTTATACTATTGTCATCGTTTTTACGAATAAATACTTGTTTATAATTATGTCTCGCTTTGCAACAAATCTCCTACAGTAAGCTAAAGAGCTTAATTCCAGGATGCTTATCAGAAAACCATCGCATCGCAAAATCATTTTCAAAAAGGAACACTAATCGATCATGACGATCTTTTACAAGCATGCTTCTGCTTGAAGACATCGAATCTTTAATGTCCCCTTCATTCTCTACCCATCGTGCAATTTTTGACCCTATATTTTCCATCATTACGTCAACATTATATTCATTTTTCATTCTGTGTTCAAAAACTTCAAATTGCAGCTGACCAACAGCACCTAAAATAACATCTTCCGTTCGAAGTGTTTTATAAAGCTGTATTGCACCTTCTTGAACAAGCTGATTAATCCCTTTATGGAAATGCTTTTGCTTCATGACATTTTTAGCCGTCACGCGCATAAACAGCTCTGGTGTAAATTGTGGAAGCTTTTCAAATTGAAAGCTCTTTTTGCTTTCTGTGATCGTGTCCCCGATCTGATAATTTCCGGTGTCATAAATTCCGATGATATCACCGCTGACTGCCTGATCAACTGTATTTCGGTCATCTGCTAAAAAGGAAGTAGATGAAGATAACTTAATCGTTTTTCCTGTTCGGGCAAGCTGAACTGTCATGCCTCTTTCAAATTTCCCTGAGCAAATACGGAGAAAAGCGATTCTATCGCGATGAGCAGGGTTCATGTTTGCCTGGATTTTAAATACGAACCCGGAGAATTCTTCGTTTTCAGGATCAATTGCACCAGCGTCAGACTGTCTTGGCTGAGGCGAAGGGGCGAACTGAAGATAAGTCTCAAGAAACGTCTGCACACCAAAATTTGTTAACGCTGAGCCAAAAAATACAGGTGTAATGTCCCCGCTTGCAAGCCTTTCTTCTGTGAATTGATTGCCTGCTTCATCCAACAGCATGATGTCCTCAAGTGCCTGATCGTAAAGACCTGATTGTTTAATAGCGTATTCACCTTCAAGCTCTCCGTCTTCATTAAGCGGCAAAAATCGCTCCTGATCTTCTACTCTAAACTGCTCGATTCTTCTATTATGACGGTCGTATATTCCTAAGAATTCTTTCCCCATTCCAATTGGCCAGTTCATGGCGTAGGATTCAATGCCCAAAACCTCTTCAAGCTCCTCCATAATTTCAAGGGGCTCTCTTCCCTGGCGGTCAAGCTTGTTCACGAATGTAAAAATTGGGATTCCTCTCATTTTACAAACTTTAAATAGTTTTAGCGTTTGTGCTTCAATACCCTTTGCAGCATCTATAATCATGACTGCACTGTCAACCGCCATTAGCGTACGGTAGGTATCTTCACTGAAGTCCTGGTGCCCTGGAGTATCAAGGATATTTACCCGCTTGTTGTCATAATCAAATTGCATAACAGATGAAGTTACAGAAATCCCCCGCTGCTTTTCAATCTCCATCCAATCTGACGTTGCATATTTACCTGTTTTTTTCCCTTTTACTGTCCCTGCTGACCGAATCGCTCCTCCGAATAAAAGAAGCTGTTCTGTCAGCGTTGTTTTCCCGGCATCCGGGTGGGATATAATTGCAAACGTCCTTCTGGACGAAACTTCATTTTTTAAAGTAGTCATTTTACTATTCCTCTCGTTCTATAAACTGTCCCTATTAAATGATAGTGCTTCCTACTATGGAATGCAAATGTACATTCCAATAATTCATCAATTTATTTTCATCTCCAGGAGCAGTTATATTAATGGGCCAAGAAATTTTCAACTTAGCACATTCAAACTTGAACAAAAGTTGTTCAAATATTATAAATAAATTGTACACATTAGCTGTGCATACAAAATTAAAAGGAGAGTGACTTAGTTGAAAAAGTTATTTGCTTCAATCTTATCTGCGGTTTTAATGTTGGGAATCCTTGGCGGAGCTGCATTTGCAGACGATCATGGCGATGAAGGCTGGGTAAGAGTAATTCATGCTTCCCCTGATGCACCTGCAGTAGATGTTTATGTCAACGGTGAAGCGGTTGTCGAAGGAGCTGAATTTAAGGCATTCACAGATTATCTTGCACTTCCTGCCGGTGATCACGAGGTTGAGATCTTTCCTTCAGGAGATACAGAAACCGCAGTCTTGTCTGCTGTGTTAACGGTTGAAGCAGGAACCTATTATACGGCTGCAGCAGTAAATTTTCTTGATGACATTGATCTTTCTCTTACTGAAGATGACCTGACGCTTGGTGACGGAATGACAAAAGTCCGAGCTGGTCACTTCTCTCCTGATGCACCTGCAGTTGATGTTGGACTGATTGATGGAGACGCCGTATTTAGCGGAGCGGCTTTCCCTGGTGTAACAGACTTCGCTGAATTAGAAGGAGGCACATATGATCTCGAAGTGCGTACAGCAGAAGGAGATCAGGTGTTAGACCTTTCAGGTACAGCTTTAGAGGAAGGTACAACTTACAGTGTCTATGCAGTGAATAGCCTAGATTCAATTGAGGCTCTTGTTGTAACAGCACCAGGCACTCATTCAATGCCGTCAGAAATGCCGAACACAGGTATGGGTGGTACGGCGAATCAAACGTCTTCACTTCTTCCCTATTTAGTTGCTTTTTCTATCATTAGTGGAGCAGGCGCATTTTTATACCTGCGAAAATTAAATATGAACTAAAATAAGCTAAATCCTTCTTCTGTAAACAGAAGAAGGATTTTTTACTTTCAGGAGTAGTTTTTTAAAAAGAAGCCTTACATTTCTCTTGTCCATTGAAGTATGCGTTGTACAAGCTCTTCTGCTTCCTCTTGGTCAGCCTTCTGTCCAAGTGTTTTTTTCATTTTATCAGCAAGCCCTTCTCCAAATTCATCATATGAAAATAAGATGGACCAATTTAATGAAGGAATCGCAACAAGAACAGATTCTTCTCTTTTATTTTCATGGATAAAAACTTTTCTTTCCTTATTACCGTTAATACTGTTTCTGATTTTCATGGCAATTATTCCTCCTGTTGTCAGACCTCTGACATTAATTCGACTATTTTGTGACTATTATTGAAACGCTTGCATTTGCATTGTAGAATGAGGGTGGTGTTTTGACAAGTTATAAAGAAGAATGGAGAGGTACACCATGTTAAATATTCTCTGGGGATTATTCGGGATTTTAGTTGTTCTCGGAATCGGCTTTGCTTTATCCAATAATAAGAGGTCAATAAAGTGGAGGCCGATACTTGTTGGTCTTGCCATACAGCTTACCTTTGCATTTTTAGTTCTGGTAACAGATCCTGGGCGCAAGGCATTACAAATGTTAACCTTTGGGGTTAATAATATTATTGCTTATGCCAATGAAGGAATTAGTTTTGTTCTTGGCGGGTTTGGCTATGAAGCTGATGGCGGAATGGTCTTTGCTATTAATGTACTTTGTATCATCATTTTCTTTTCTTCTTTAATATCTGTTCTCTATTATTTAAAGATTATGCAGATTGTTATTAAGTTCCTAGGAGGAGGACTTTCCTGGCTTCTTGGAACCAGAAAAGCAGAATCTATGTCTGCTGCTGCAAATATCTTTGTCGGGCAGACAGAAGCTCCTCTAGTTGTTAAGCCGTATATATCAAGTATGAATAATTCGCAGTTATTTGCCGTTATGACGGGTGGTCTTGCTTCTGTAGCGGGCTCCGTGTTAATTGGCTATTCACAGCTTGGTGTTCCGCTGGAATATTTGTTAGCTGCAAGTTTTATGGCAGCACCAGCCGGACTGATTATGGCAAAATTATTTTTCCCTGATACAGACGATAGCCCGGACCCTGAGGATTTACAAATGGCAGCAGATAACGATGCTACAAATGTAGTAGACGCAGCTGCCAAAGGTGCAAGTACAGGTCTTCAGCTTGTGCTGAATGTCGGTGCTATGCTGATTGCTTTTATTGCACTGATTGCCATGCTTAACGGTATTCTTGGAGGAATTGGAGGATTTTTCGGCTTTAATAATCTCTCAATCGAATTAATTCTTGGATACATCTTTGCTCCGCTCGCTTTTGCCATTGGAATCCCATGGAACGAAGCGATTCAAGCCGGAAACTTTATCGGCCAGAAATTGGTGTTAAACGAGTTTGTTGCTTATGCAAATTTTGCTCCAATGATGGATCAGCTATCTGATAAAACGGTCGCAGTTGTTACCTTTGCTCTTTGCGGCTTTGCCAATATTTCTTCATTGGCTATTTTGCTTGGAGGTCTTGGCAATCTTGCTCCTGAACGCCGTCCGGATATCGCACGACTTGGAATCCGTGCTGTTATTGCAGGTGCTTTAGCATCGATGCTTTCTGCTTCTATTGCAGGAATGTTCTTTTTTTAAAAGAATAAATAGAAGAGCCGGCCATTATGGCCGGCTCTTCTTCTATTAGGTTTAATTAAAACCGCTCAGAAATTACTTCCAACGCAATTTCACGGTCACTGTGCGGATATTTAACATTTTCAATAATTTGATAATCCTCATGACCTTTACCAGCAAATATAATAATATCACCAGGCTCCGCTATCCCCATTAAATGCCTAACCGCCTTTTCACGGTCCCCGATTAAAGCAAAATTCTCATGCGTCATGCCTTTTCCCAAATCATTAACGATACTGTCATAGCTTTCGTAGCGGGGATCATCGGTCGTTAACACTACATAATCCGCGAGTGAAGCTTTTTCAGCCATGGTCGGACGTTTCGATTTATCGCGGTTACCGCCTGTTCCAACTAAGAAAAGCACACGGTTTTTCTTAAATGGTAAAACCGATTGAATCGCTTTCTCAATCGCATCAGGTGTGTGTGCATAATCAATATAAATAGATAACGGGGCACTCGTATGTACTCTCTCCATTCTTCCGGATACAGGAGGAATCTCTCTTAAGCGCTCGACAAGTGACGCCACGCTTTCTCCCTTTGCATATAAACTTGCAATGGCAGCCAGGACATTAGATACATTAAAGGTGCCAAGCAGCTGTGTTTCCACTTCAAAAGATCCTTCTGGAGATTCAAGACGGAACAATGTCCGATCATCCAGGTATCTAATATCAGCGGCCCAAAAATCAGCCTTTTGCTCCATGCTGTAGCTAATTACTTCAAAAGGTGTCATTGCAGCATATTGTGAATACCACTCATCATCAAGATTTAAAACGGCAAATTTAGGCTTGGATAAATCCTGCCCCAGCTGAGAAAACAGCAGACCCTTCGCATAGCCGTAGTTTTCCATTGTTCCATGAAAATCAAGGTGATCATGACTCAGATTTGTAAAAGTAACAACATCAAAATCTACTCCCCAAAGCCGGCCTTCTACTAAACCATGAGAAGAAACCTCAAAGATCATATTTTGTATTTGTGCTTCTTTTGCCTGCACAAGCATTCGCTGAGTTGTCAGGATATCACTGGTGGTATTGGCACTTTCAAATAAGGTCCCGTCCAGATCAAATCCGATGGTGCCTGAAAGAGCTGAATGTTCTCCCCCTCTTTTAATCAGCTGATGGATCAGATTGGTCACGGATGTTTTTCCGTTTGTTCCTGTTACCCCAATAACATTCATTTCTTTTGAAGGATACTGATAAAAGCGGTTAGCAGCAAAAGCCAGAGCTCTAGAAGTATTACTCACAACCACAAGCGCAGCTTTTTCCAAGTCAATATCAAGATTTTTTTCAGCCACAATAACAGTTGCTCCGCTTTCCACGGCACGCTGTGCAAAATCATGGCCATCCGTTGTGTGGCCTTTAATACAGAAAAAGATTGAGTTTGGTTTCACGTTACGTGAATCTGCTTCAATGTAATCCACGGTCTGAGGCAGCTCACCAAAAATTGTTTTTAGTTTTAGTAATTTAAAAAGATCAATAGTATTCATTCATTTTTCCTCGCAATTTTCCTAGAATCTATTAACTGGCAATCGCCTGATTAATCTGACAAATCAGAATTAATATACTGGTAAATAAGGGATTCAGTATGATATATCGATGATTCATGTGTTCTTTCAGTGGCGTGTGAGGCATCAATTCCTGCTCCGATCAGACCATGCTTAATATCAAAACCTGCTTTAATCGCTGCTGAAGCGTCAGATCCATAATAAGGATATATGTCAACTTTGTACGCGATATGATGTTTCTTTGCAAGCTCTGTTAAATGTTTTCTAAGGCCATAATGATAGGGGCCGGAACTGTCCTTCGCGCAAATTGAAACCGTAAATTCATCAGAGGCCTGTCCATCTCCCAATGCCCCCATATCAACAGCAATATATTCCACTGTTTCTTCAGGAATATTTGAGTTGCCGCCGTACCCGATTTCTTCATTATTTGCAATAATAAAATGAGTGGTATATGGAAGAGATTCTTTGCCTGAATGAATTTTATCCAGTACATTCATCAGCATCCCCACACTTGCCTTATCATCTAAATGCCTCGATTTAATAAAGCCGCTTGCTGTTATTTCAACTCTCGGGTCGAACGACACAAAGTCCCCAACCTCTATACCGAGCGTTCGGGTGTCTTCTGCTGAATGAACGACTTCATCAAGACGCACTTCTATATTTGATTCATCTCTCGGGGCAGTGCCTGCCTCCTTATAAACATGAACCGACGACTGGTGCAGCAGGATGGTTCCTGTAACGATCTTACCATCACTTGTTTCGATTTTACAATATTCACCTTCTACTGCATTCCACTTAAAACCGCCAATCATTGAAAGCTTTAAACGGCCGCTCGGCTTTATTTCCTTCACCATTGCGCCAAGTGTATCCACATGTGCTGTGAGGACTCTGTGCTTTGATTTATTTTTTCCCTCTACAGTAACAAACAAACTTCCTTTATTATTTTTGCTTGAGGGTATCCCTCTTTCCCCAAGCCAGTTTTGAACAAAGCTGATCACCTTGGAAGTATTTCCAGAAGGACTTGGAATTTTAACCAAATCCTTAATGATTTGTATGGTTTGTTTTGTATTGCTATCCGTCATTATAAAACTCTCCTTTAGTTCAAGACAAGTTTCGTTTACACTATACTATAGTGTACTATAATTACGAGAGTTTTAGCGTAAATCAAGTAAAAATTATACCGTTTAAAGAGCGTGAACATATAGAATGGGGTTTCCAGGTGGATAAACAATTTATTACAGAGAAAAATAAACTGCTAATTAAAATATTGTGGATTGCTTATTCACTTCACTACATCTCATTTGTCGTTACTGAACAGAAATTATTATTCTCAAGTCCGCCTTACGGGTTATTTATCATTGCTGCCATAACAATTCTTGTCTGGAAACTTCCCTCTGCCCCTGCTGCCATGTGGGTTATAGTAGCCGGGACCTATTGCTATATCTTTTATTACAATTGGAGCTACCCTCACCTGGTTAATATTTTGTTCTTTTATTTTGGCATCGTTGTAGCGTCTCTTTACGTAAAAAAACGCATCATTGTTTTTTCGGGTATCGCGACGTCTATATTCATTGCTTATTTCTTTTCACAGTATTACTTAGCCATTCTGACCAACCTTAATGAGGGGGATCTAATCTATCTCTTGCTTTTTTGCCTGCTGCTGACAGTCTATCTGCTGTTTCATGCTTCGTATATTCAACGGATTAACCGCTCGTTTCAGGAAAGCGAAAAAAAGGCCAAAAAAGCTCTGCATTCTAAAAACAGCTATCAGGATCTATTATTTGAATTTGCCCAGGATGCCATTATCGTTTTCGATTTAGATCAAAGGGTCATTGAAGTGAACCCTGCTTTTGAGAAAATCTACGGCTGGACAAGAAAGGAAGCGATCGGAAACATCCTTCCGATCATTCCGGAATCCAGAAGAAAGGAAGCCGAAGTCAGAACGATTAAAATTCTGAACGGCGGACGAATCCCTTCTTTGCATACTCAGGACCTTAAGAAAGATGGCTCGCTAATCGATGTTGAGATCACACTCTCTCCAATACTTGATGAACAAGGGCAGGTTATCGCGATGTCAGCAATTATACGGGATGTAACCTATAAAAAAGAAACCGAACGCCGTTTGATCCAATCAGAAAAATTATCGCTGGCAGGAGAGATGGCAGCAGGGGTTACACATGAAATCAGAAACCCGCTGACCGTTATCTCCGGCTTTATCCAGATGATGAATGAAGATCCGTCCAATCCTTACCAATCCTATACAAAGGTCATGCAATCAGAATTAAAACGGATAAACTTAATTATCAGTGAGTTTTTAGTTCTCTCAAAGCCACAGGCAATTGTGTATAAAAAAGTTTTAATCGATGACCTTATTAAAGAAACAGTATTCCTTTTTGAATCAGAACTCCATCTGCAAAACATACAGATTGACCAGCACTGGGAAGAACAGAACATTCCTATAAACTGTGATGAGAACCAGTTAAAACAGGTAATGCTGAATGTATTTAAAAATGCTGCTGAAGCGATGCCTGAAGGTGGAATTATCCGTTTGGACGTAAAGAAAATTATTTATCATAATGCCTCTTACCTTTCAGTGAGTATTTCTGACAGCGGAAAGGGAATTCCTCCTGAAATCCTACAAAGGATAGGAGAGCCGTTTTTTTCAACGAAAGAAAACGGCACTGGGCTTGGAATGATGATTTCAAATAAAATCCTCCAGTCCCATGGCGGCTTTATAGAAATTAGCAGTGAACTTCATATAGGAACCTCAATAAAAATTGCTTTACCTTTAGAAACAGAAGAGTCCAGCCACACTATTTTGTGATGGCCGGACTTTTTCTAGTTAATCATCCCAGGTAGTAGACATTACATTTCCTGAAATGGCATTGATCTGAACAATTGCTTCTCTGTCGTCTCCTGTTTCAATTTCCACCAGAAAGTAAAAACCTTCTTCTGACTGCTCTAGTTCCACATCATCAACTGTACCTGTTACCTCTGTTAAAGCAATCTCTTTTGCTTTATCTTCGGTTATTGGAACCGGATTTTTGGCTTCTGTTATCTCTGTCGTTTCTGAAATTATTTCTCCTGACGATGGGTCAATTAGCAGGGTGACAACTTTATCATTATCTTTAATTACTGCTTCATAGGCTGCCGAGTTCTGCTTTTGAACCATTTCAAAGGATGTAAGTTCTCCGTTTGAATGCTTTGCTGCAATTTCTTTCACCTCATCTTCAGTAAGGATCTCATCCTTTGAAGGTGTTTCATCTACAGTAGTTGAGCCGCCTTGCTCTGCTGTATTTTCAATTACTTTCAGGGACTCGATTTCCCCGGTATCTTTATTTATTTTCATTTCATAAAGTCCTGATGAAATTTCAAATTCCACTGTATAACCTGAGCTTTGGCGGCTGAGTACTTTAATGTCTCCATCCGGATATCTTTCAAGCACCATTTCGCTTGCACCCTCTTCTGTTAAAGGTTCTGCAGCCTGTATGCTTGTTAGAAGCTGAGTTCCGATGAAAAAAAGAATAACAGCCAATAGCGCCCCGCCGCTCATCCAGAGTATCCGTTGTTTTGTCACTTTTATCACCTCTTTTTAAAGTTACCTTAAGCTTACAGGATGAATATGAGAATTCTATGAGAAAAAGCTTCATTAAAAATTTATTTTGTATAAGTATTCCGATCAAAAACCGTGCGAGGTTACCCTGCTGCTTCATCTTTTTTTAACGGAAGATAAATGGTTGCAATCGTCCCGACCCCTTCAAGACTGTCCAAGGTAATTCTTGCCTGAATGGCAGCTGCCAGCTCTTTTGCAAGAGAAAGGCCGAGACCTGATCCCCCTGATTTTCTGTTACGTGCTTTGTCTACACGGTAAAAACGGTCAAAAACCTTTGGAAGATCTTCCTTTGGGATTCCCTGGCCTCTGTCTTCAATTCGAATATACCCTTCTTCCCCATTTCTTCCAACAACCACCGTAATTTTTTCATCGCTGTACTTGTGAGCATTATCAAGAAAAATATAAAGAAGCTGTCTAAGCTTTTGTTTATCTGCAATTGTCTTTACTTTTTCTTTAACCAAAAACTCAATTTCATGCTCGGAAGCGTTTTGAAATGCTTTTATAGAATCCTTTGTCATTTTTTCTATCATTACTTCTTCCAGCTGTAAATTCCAGTTTTCTCCCTGCCTAGCAAGCAGCAGAAGCTGCTGTGTCAGCTCCTTCATTCTGATCGCCTCTGAATGAATGGCTTCAATTGATTCATTTGCAAGCTCCTTTTGCTCAAATCCTCTTCTCTTTAATAAATTTGCATAGCTTTCAATTACTGTTAATGGCGTCTTTAATTCGTGGGATGCATTTGATATAAACTGATCCTGTTTGTCAAAGTTTGTTTCCAGTAAATCCATCATTAAATTAAAGGTATTACCCATTTCATATAATTCATCCTTTGATTTATTCTCAAGAGGAAGCCGTTTAAACTCACCGCTATCTTGAATTTCCTTCATCGTGGAAATCATTGAGGTAATCGGTTTTATGACTAAATTACTTAGCACTCTGGCAGATAAAATAACTGGGATCATCCCTATTAACGTCACGATAATTAACACATTTCTAAGCACCTGCAAATTATTTTTTTCCGCCTCAAGGCTTTCTATATACTGAATATTAATAACGGTTCCATCTACCCAGGGATTTGGCATAGAGACAAAAGTATACCTCTCTCCCTCAATGCGTATGATTTCTACTCTTTCTTCCTGATAAAACCGATCCGGTGTTTCGCTTAAATGGTTTTGTCCCATTGAGTTTGCCGATCCGATTGACTCGCCGGCATCTGTAATAATCTTCATGGCACCATTTGGCGGCACAAATATTCTAAGAAGTTCAGTATCAGTAATGAGTCCGACTGTCTGATTAACCCCCGGAATGCTTCCTTTAGCAGTCAACTGAGCGGACTCCAGAGCACTTGAATAAGTTAAATTAGAAAACAAAAGATAAATAGATATACTAATTACGGCTAAAAGAGCAGCAAACACAGCAGAGGTATAAAGATGTATTTTATTTTGAAGCTTCATTTTCCTTCCCTCAAAACGTAGCCTACTCCTCTAATTGTATGAATCAGCAGATCTGTGCCAATGCCGTCTACTTTTTTCCTCAAGTACCTGATATAAACATCAACCACATTTGTATCACCAAAATAATCAAACCCCCAGACAGCATTTAATATTTGCTCCCTGTTCAGCACCTGGCGATGATTTTTCATTAAATAAACAAGCAAATCGAATTCTCTTGGAGTCAATTCAATTTGTCTTTCAGCTCTTTTGACTTCCCTCGTTTTTTCATTTAAAAATAAATCCTTCACCTTTAACCATTCTTCATCTTGTTCATCCTGCTTTAAACCAGCGGAATGTCTCAGTGCAGCCCGTATTCTCGCAAGTAGTTCTTCAATCTGAAAAGGCTTTGTTACATAATCATTTGCACCAAGATCAAGGCCTGAAACCTTATCCTCTACTGAATCCTTAGCCGTTAGCAGGATAACAGGCACTTCCCGATCATCGCTGCGAATTCTTCTTAATATCTCTACACCGGACATTTCAGGAAGCATGATATCAAGTAAAATCAAATCCCATTTTTCACTTCGGTACTTCTCCAGCGCCTCATAGCCGCTCATTGCTTTTTTCACCAAGTAGCCTTCATATTCAAGCTCCAACTCGAGTACGCGGGCTATTTTTTCCTCGTCTTCCACCACAAGAATTTTTTCTTTTTTATCCATAATGGTATAAACTCCTTTTAAATCAGGATTCTTAACGGTAATTGTAGCATAATAGTCTTTCTATTTTTCCTTTCAAAAGCACAGAAATGCTTCATTTTTTTAAAAAGTGTTACACTTATAACAGTACATCATGTTTAGAAAGGAAGAATAACGATGGCGATCCATTCATTCTTTTTAAAAGCAAATTGGCCGGGCGGACGCAATAACGTCGGGACAATTGAAACAAAAAATCTAAATACAAAGATTTCTATACCTCCTGAAATGGACGGGCCCGGGATTGGAACGAACCCTGACGAAATGCTTTTAGGAGCTGCAGGCACCTGTTATATCATTACTCTTGCCGCTATGCTTGAACGCGCAGGTATTAAAACAAAGGACATGGAGCTTGAATCAGAAGGTTTTGTTGAGGTTGAAAAAGGAGTCATTACGTATAAACGAATTGTTCACCGTCCTAAGATCACGGTTGAAAACTCGCCTGAGATAAAAAAGCGTGTGGAACGTTATATGTATAAAGCAGAGGAAAGCTGCATGATCACAAGAGCACTAAAAGGGAACGTTGAGATAACGGTTGAGCCTGCAATTTTTTAATGTATATGTAAATGAATGTTTTTATCCTCCTGATCGTGGAAAACATGGAGTATTCCACAATTAGGAGGATTTTATTATGAATCAGCACCAATTGTATATTAACGGAGAATATGTAGAATCAACCTCAAACGAATGGATTGACATAATTAATCCCTCGACAGAGGAGGTAATTTCCCGCACGCCTAAAGGCACTGAAGAGGATGTAGAAAAAGCGGTAAATGCAGCATTTGAAGCACAAAAAGAATGGGAAAAAGTTCCTTCAAACGAAAGAGGAAAAATTGTTCGGAAGCTTGGAGACAAAATTCAGGAAAACAGAGAGAAATTCATCGATCTTCTTATAGAAGAACAGGGAAAACCGCAGGACCAGGCTGCTGACGAAATTGATACAGCCATTGAGTATTTTTATTATATGTCAGAATGGGGAAGAAGAATTGAAGGTGAAATCGTTCCAAGCGACCGGCCGAATGAAAATATTTTAATCTATAAAAAACCAATCGGTGTGGTAGCAGGCATTGTCCCCTGGAACTTTCCCGTATTTATTTTAGCAAGAAAAGTAGCTACTGCCTTGATCGCAGGCTGTTCGATTGTACTTAAGCCGAGTCAGCAAACGCCAAATACCGCAGTTGAATTCACCAGACTGGTGCATGAAATAGACGGACTTCCTAAAGGAACCTATAATCTGCTGACGGGTACAGGCTCAACCTTAGGAAATGCTCTTGCCTCCCATCCTAAAGTAGCGATCATTACAATGACAGGCAGCGTAGGAGCAGGCACCAAAGTAATGGAAGCTGCTGCACAAAATATCACAAAGGTAAACCTTGAACTTGGAGGGAAAGCACCAGCGATCGTTACAGAAAATGCCGATCTTGATTTGGCGGTGAAACATATTATGACCTCCAGGCTGACCAATTCAGGGCAGGCCTGTACGAATGCAGAGCGTGTTTATGTTCAGGAAAGCATCGCTGAAGAATTTACCCAAAAAATGAAAAACGCAATGGAAAAAGCTAGAGCAGGAAATCCAAATGAAGAACAGAATTTGGATCTTGGACCGCTAATCAGTCAAGACAGACTGGATACGATCCACTCAATGGTAGAGAAGGCGAAAGAAGAAGGAGCCGAAATCGCCTATGGCGGGAAGCCTGTTGACCGCGAAAAAGGCTACTTTTACGAGCCGACCCTCATTGCAAATGCCAAACAAACAATGACAGTTGTAAAAGAAGAAATTTTTGGTCCTGTTATTCCAGTAGTGACCTATAAAACGATCGAAGAAGCGATTGAGTTAAGCAACGATACAGAATATGGGCTTTCCTCCTCTATTTATACAGAGAATTATCATGAGGCTATGAAAGCCGTTAATGGACTTAAGTTTGGAGAGACATTTGTTAACCGTGAGAATTTTGAAGCGATGCAGGGATACCATGCTGGGCTTCGCAAATCCGGATTAGGCGGGGCTGACGGAAAAAACGGGCTGAATGATTTTCTCGTGACACATACAGTTTATATGCAATACAAAGATGAATAACGAAAAACACGCTGCCTAAAATAGGCAGCGTGTTTTATGTAGTTACTAAAATGTTACAAGTCTTTAAATTTCCCTACCTTGTCCTGAACATTTCCTTTTGTTTTATCCTTCTTACCTTCATCCTGCATTCTTTGATTGTTGGTTGCATTTCCAACCTGATCTTTTACTTCACCTTTTGTCTTGTTCACTGCACCTTTTACTTTGTCTCCATTTCCGCTCATGTTGATTCCTCCTTCAATCGTTATTTCTTATCTATACCACTCTTCGCAAGGGATAAACACCGATGAAAATTTGTTTAAAAATAGGAATAAAGAGGTTTAATAATAGGTGTATAAAGGAATAGAAAAATATAGACAACGAGGAGGATGATTGACATGTTTGAAGAAAAAATTAAATATAATCGAACTGACATTTTAACAGGATTAGCCGGAACTGGAGTACTGACTACTATCTTACTTTTAATGACAAGCCTATGAGAAGACTCAATCATATTACATAAAAAGCGATTCTCTCCTATGAGGAAAGGGTCGCTTTTTTAGTGGATTAAAAGAAGAAAAACCTCCTAAAGCAATAAACTCTATAAGATCCGAAGCTAACTAATTTACATAAGCTAAACACTATGCTAAATTTAAAACCGACTATTTTAATAGGAAAAGAGGAAATCAAATGGCTCAACAAACTACTCAGCTGCCAAGCAACTGGAAAGAAGGAAAAACAACCGTTGTCACTTCCCTTCCTCCGCTGCAAAAGCCGCTTGTTTTACTTGGAATAATGGGCGCAATTCTCTTATTCAGCATCATTGTACTCACCACTACATGGACACAGGGTATTCTTTATATAATCGGTATGGCTTTAGGACTTACCCTTCTTTATGCACGTTTTGGCTTTACCTCTGTTTTTAGAAGACTAATGGCTGTAGGGAACGTGCAGGGGCTTCAGGCTCATATGGTCATGCTCGCTGTAGCATCAACACTTTTTGCCATTATTTTAGGTACAGGTTTCAGCTTTACGGGAGTTGAACCAGCTGGCTATGTTTCTCCTGTAGGAATCAGCGTCCTGCTTGGAGCATTTATATTTGGAATCGGCATGCAGCTCGGAAGCGGCTGTGCTTCCGGGACGCTTTATTCTGTTGGAGGAGGACAGTCCTCCATGATTCTGACGTTAACCAGCTTTATTGCAGGCTCCGTAATAGGGGCGTATCATTTTAGCTTTTGGATGGAAGAAACCTGGGCACTGCCTCCTTTATCCCTTGCTGAATCAACTAATTTAGGATTTTTTGGTGCATGGGCTGTTCAAATGGTTCTTTTTGCAGCTATTTACTTTGGTCTTGCTCAATTTGCAAAAAGAAGAAAGCCTCCTGTCATGAAGCCTCTTCCTACTACAGCAGGCTGGAAAAAAATCTTCAGAGGCTCGTGGCCGCTAGTAACAGCAGCTATTGTACTTGCAGTATTGAACGCATTAACGCTTACGATCAGAGGAAATCCTTGGGGAATTACTTCAGCCTTTGCTTTATGGGGCTCAAAAGCGCTTGAAATGATTGGAATGGATGTTTCAGGCTGGGGCTACTGGCAGGCAAATGCTGTACAACTTTCACAGCCAATACTTGCTGACTCAACAAGCGTAATGAATTTCGGGATTATTCTCGGCGCCTTTATTGCAGCAGCTGCAACCGGCACTTTTAAACCTAAAAAAATCAAGCCGGGAATTGCTGCAGCATCCATCATTGGCGGACTTTTAATGGGCTATGGCTCGCGTCTTGCATTCGGCTGCAATATTGGTGCTTATTTCGGCGGTATTGCATCATTCAGCCTTCATGGTTGGGTATGGGCTGTTATGGCTATGCTCGGAACTGCTTTAGCTCTTTTAATCCGGCCGTTATTCGGATTGAAAAATCCTAAGCCAAAGGATTCAATTTGCTGATCAACTAAAAAACTGCAGCCATTATGAGGCTGCAGTTTTTTAGTTGATTTTATTTAATTCTTCCTCAAAATAAAAAGTTCCTGTATCTTCTTGGATAATATAAGAGTATCTTTTCATTTTAGCCACATAAGACCATTGCTTTATGGTCACAATCTTCTCATTCAATAAAACCTGTTCACCATCAATAAATTTATTCTTGTATGTTTTCATCGTCCAGCCTCCAATTTTTTGAGTGATAGTATTAAAGCAATTAACACAATCCTGATGCATAGTGATTCTTCATAATTGGTACATTGAGTTTGATGAAAAATACAAAAAGAATCTCTTAAAAAACTCTCAATCAATCAATTATAACATACTATTGGACGAATTTGAGTGCTTTTTAAAAAGAGCAACAAAAAAAGAGCAAAACTGCTCTTTTTCACTCCATCCACGTAAACATATAGTTTCGATCCTCTACTTCCTTCGCTTGCTTAACTACCTTTAATGGCTTAAACGTATCGATCATGACTGCAAGCTCCAGCGTTTCTTTTTTCCCAATGCTCGCTTCTGTTGTGCCGGGATGAGGGCCATGTGGAATTCCGCTCGGGTGCAGCGTAATTGACCCCCTTTCGATTCCTTTTCTACTCATAAAGTTTCCTTCTACATAATAAAGTAGCTCATCACTATTTACGTTGCTATGATAATACGGTGCAGGTATGGCTTCAGGATGGTAATCATATAGTCTTGGCACGAACGAGCATACGACAAAATTATGTCCTTCAAAGGTCTGATGAACTGGAGGAGGCTGATGAACACGGCCGGTAATAGGCTCAAAATCCTGTATATTAAACACCCATGGATACAAGCAGCCGTCCCATCCAACAACATCTAATGGATGGTGATTTAGAATATGTCGGTTCATTACACTCCTTGATTTTGTATATACGGTATATTCTCCTTTATGGGGGTGAGTAACCAGCTCTTCAGGACCTCTTATATCCCGTTCACAAAAAGGGCTGTGCTCTAATAGCTGACCATATTCATTTCGATATCTTCTCGGTGTCGTCAGCTGGCTGGCTGATTCAATCAATAGGAACTTTGTTTGCTCTCCTAAAGAAGGGATGACTCTGTAAATCGTGCCGATCGGAATGATGACGTAGTCCCCTTTTTTATACGTGATCGTTCCAAACATCGTTTCTATCTTTCCCGATCCGTAATGAACAAAAAGCATTTCATCTCCGTCTCCATTCCGGTAATACGAGTCCATCTCTTCAGAAACGGCAATCGTCCCGATCAGAAGATCATCATTGCCAAGAATATATTCCCTGGCCTTAAGCGCATCTCCACTTTTAGTAATTTTAGAAGTGAAAAAATGTCGGTGTTTAAGTGATTCCTGCTCTTCATACTCGGGAAGATAAGAGCCAAGAAGCTCAGACTTTGCTACCTCTGTCGGCATAAAATGATGATAGAGAATTGATTGAGTACCGGAAAATCCTTTTGTTCCCATCACCTGTTCCCGATATAGAGTCCCATCTTCTTTATGAAATTGAGTGTGACGTTTATGCGGAATTTTTCCTAATTGACGGTAGTACATTTTTTCACCCGCTTTCTTCTATTCGATTAACCAATATTCCAAGTCCATCAATCGAAAGTGAAACTTCATCACTTTGCTTGAGCCATGGATGTACATCAGTCCCCAGTTCTAAAATGCATCCGCTCCCTACTGTTCCTGAGCCGATTACTTCCCCTGGGTAAAGGGTCACGCCGGAGGACGCCCGTTCAATCATTTGACCAAAGGTGAAATAAAGATCTCCTGCATTCCCTTCTGACACCTGCCTGCCGTTAATTTCTGCCGTCATTTTCAATTGATAATGCATATCTTTTCTGTACTTCTCCATTTCATCTGCTGTAACAAGATACGGTCCAAGCGAAGTAGCAAAGTCTTTTCCTTTTGCCGGACCAAGCCCCACCTTCATTTCTTCCCTCTGCAGGTTCCTTGCGCTCCAATCATTCATGATACAAAAACCGAATATATAGTCTTTTGCCCTTTCGGCGGGAATATTTCTTCCCTGCTTTCCGATTACACAAGCAATCTCTAACTCAAAATCAAGCTCTGAGCAGTTAGGAGGTATGGCAATTACGTCATCTGGTCCTCTTACAGAGAGATGGTTTGTAAAATAAAATACAGGAAAATTGTACCACTCCGGAACAATATCCAGCCCCCGTTTTATACGTGCAGATTTAACATGCTGCTCAAACGCATAAAAATCACGGATACTAACCGGGCGCGGAACAGGAGCTGAGAGCTTTACCTCCTGCAGGCGGTAAACTCCCTTTTGCTCTTCTGTAAGAATATCAAGCCATTTGTTAAGCACAGAAGTATAGAATTCATGTTTTTGAAGAAATTCCAGCAGCGTTGAAGGCAGTTCCCCGTTCGAGAGCTCGTGCATATCAACAGCCATTTTCTCCTGATGGAGCCAGCCAGCTTTTTCCTCACCCGTGGGCAGTTGAAAAGTAATAAATTTCACGTCATTCCTCCTTTTTTCCTGGTAAGCTCGTTCATTGCTGGTCACGAAACAGCTTGCTTCCTTCAAAGTTAACGATAAAAGACAGCTCATTTGGCCATGGCCAAATGAGCTTCTCTTCTTATAAATTACCTCTGCGCTCCTGCTCACGCTCAATTGATTCAAACAGGGCTTTAAAGTTCCCTTCTCCAAAACCCTTTGCTCCTTTTCGTTGAATAACTTCAATAAATACAGTCGGTCGGTCCACAATCGGCTTAGTGAAAATCTGCAGAAGATAGCCTTCATCATCACCATCGACAAGAATATTTAATTCCTTAAGTTTTTCAATTTCCTCATCAATATCTTTTACTCTCTCACTTAATGTATCGTAGTAGGCTGCTGGCGTTTGTAAAAACTCGACTCCGTTGCTTCTAAGAATACCGACTGTTTTGACGATATCCTCTGTTAAAATAGCCAGATGCTGAACGCCCGGTCCATTAAAAAACTCAAGATATTCCTGTATTTGCGATTTCCTCTTGCCTTCTGCAGGCTCATTGATCGGGAATTTTATTCGGCCTCCATTATGCATAACCTTAGACATAAGAGAGGAATATTCAGTACTGATATCCTCATCCGTAAAATGCTTCATTTCTTTGAATCCCATCACCTTTTCATAATAGGACGTCCACTCCTGCATCCGTTCAACATTCCCTACAACGTGATCGACTGCGATTATTCCTGCATCGATAACAGGGATGGCGGATTCATATTTTTCAAAGCCGGGCAGGAAAACACCATTGTAATTCATTCTTTCAACCAGGGTATGGATGGTGTCACCATAGGTTCCGATTACAGCCTTTTTCACTTTTCCATGATGGTCTTCAACCTCGTAGGGGGCTTTTATTTCAATCGCACCTCTCTTTACTGCCTCTTGATATGCCTTTTCAACATCATCCATCGTCAGGGCTATATCTCTAACACCATCTCCATGCTTTTTAACAAATTCAGCCGGCTCTGAAGTGTCATTTAGTGAGCCGGTTATAACTAAACGTACCTTGTGCTGCTGCAAAACATAGGAAACCGTTTCTCTATTGCCGGTCTCGAGGCCTGAATAAGCAACGATTTTAAAGCCGAATGCAGTGCAGTAATAATGAGCAGACTGTTTGGCATTTCCAGAATAGATTTCTAAGTAGTCCACATCCTTTACCGGGAAGAAATCCTCTGCCTGATAAATACGATCAATTGATTCTCTTTTCATGTTCCTTACCTCCGTTTTGGTTAATTTTATAGGTTGTATTGTTCGTGCTGTTGTAATTGGGACGGTGATTCTGTTTTGTTGTGTTGTTGTTTATTTGCAGCTAAATGAATTGCTTTACCGGCTAATGCTTCAAACCCTTCAAGCAGGCCTTCATTGATGCTCGGATGCGGATAGTGCATAAAAGTCAGATCTTCCGTTCTTGCGATCATCTCTAACGCTAAGACAGCTGCTGAGCTTAATTCAACTGCTCCCTGCCCGATCATATGAACCCCTACAATCAGCTCCTGATCGGCATCTATGACAAGCTTAATTATTCCTTCCTTTTGAGACGACATCGCAGAAACGCCGAGACCGGATAGCGGAAATGTTGAAGATTTAACTCTCTCAAACGTCTGTCTAGCCTGTTCCTCTGTCAGTCCAACGGAGGAGATAGGAGGAATCGTGTGAATAATGGATGGAAGATTCGATTCATCGTACTCACTAGCTATACCTGAAATCATTTCAGCAGCTACTTTCCCCTGTTTAATCGCCTTACTTGCATTTTTAATCCCGCAAGTGATATCACCAATGGCATAAATGTCTTTTACAGAGGTTTTTCCTGTTTGGTCGATGTTAATAAAACCATTCTGATCGAGCTTCATCCCGATCCGCTCTACACCAAGCTCAGCTGTAGCCGGAATTAATGCAGGACCATATACGAGATGAGAGACTTCAATCGACTTATCCTCGCCGGACTTCGTATAGTAAATCACGGCAGACTGAGCTGTGTGGATTTCTTTTATCCTTGCATTGGTGATGAGTTTAATCTTTCTTTTTTTCAGTAAACGTTTCAGTTCTTTCTCAATAGAACCATCAAGCCCCAAATCAGTTCCCTCTATAATCAGCGTTACGTCTGAACCAAGCTGCTGAAAGGTTGAAGCTGCCTCCAATGCAAGATAGCTGCTTCCCGCTACAAGAAGAGAGCTGGGTATTTCCTGAATCGAGTAAATCGACTCGAAATCGAATATTCTTTTGTGATCAACCTTCGTTTTTCTGTTCTTCTTACAGCCTGCTGCAATTACTGCCCGTTGAAAACGGTAGACAGAAAAGGTATGACCGTTCTCCACCCCTATTCGATTTTCGGTCATAAAGAAAGCTGTCCCCTGGACAATTTCAACCCCGTTATCGAGCAGGAGCTTTTTTATTCCCTTTTGAAGAGCCGATATCGTTTCATTCAGCTCTTTATGTAAAACGGTAAGATCAAATGACACCTGATCTATTTTTATCCCGAATTGCTTAAAGTGATCGATTTCCATGCGTTTTTTTGCAGCTTCAGCAAAAAACTTTGAAGGGATGCATCCTTCATTCAAGCACACACCGCCAAGACCTTTTTTTTCAATCAATGTTACCTGCTTTCCAAGCTGTGCCGCTCTAATCGCGGCATTATATCCCCCGGGCCCTCCTCCGATAATGATGACTTCTCTTTCTTCTATAATCTCCCCGACTACCATTATGAAAGCTCCATAAGCAGGATCGCCGGCTCTTCGATCAGCTCGGCAAATCGGTTTGTAAATGCAACTGCGCTGCCGCCATCGATGATTCGATGGTCATAGGAAAAGGAAATATTCATCATCTGTCGAATGACAATTTCATCTCTGTTATTTACCATAGGCCGTTTTTTCGTTTTATGAAAAGCCATCAGTCCAGCTTCAGGAGGGTTTATTATGGGAGTGGCTCCAATGCTTCCCCCTAAAGGACCAACATTGCTAATGGTAAATGTGCTGCCTTTTATCTCTTCAAGTGACAGTGAATGAGAGAGAGCTTTTTGTGTGAGCTTCTTACAATCTTCCTGTAGCTGCTTAAATGATTTTTTGTTTGCGTTTCGTAAAACAGGAACGATCAGGCCCTCGTCTGTGTTCGTTGCCATGCCTATATGAATCGTTTCATGAAGAGTAATGACTTCTTCTTTCTCATTAAGTGAAGAGTTGAAAATCGGAAATTCCTGCAGACAAATACTCAAAGCCTTTATAAAAAAGACATTTGCTGACAGTGAGGTCCCTTTACTCTTTAATGCTTCTCTCATAGCAGCCATCTCTGTCACATCAATCTCTTCAAAATGTGTACAATGCGGAATGGTCATGAGGGACTCAGCCATTTTTCTGCCAATCTGTTTCCGGATTCCTTTATATGAAATAGAAGTGCTTTTGACCGCCGGCTCTTGCGGTTTCTCCTCCTGCACTGGCATCGTGGTTTTAATGGCTGCGTATATATCCTCATCCATTATTCTGTTTGAAGGACCTGTCCCCTTAATAGATTCGATCTGAATCCCATTATCCCGGGCAAGCTTTCGGGTGTAGGGAGAAGCTAAAATTCTTTTGTATGTAAAGGTATTTTCAGTTTTAGCCGTGCTTAACCCGGCATCGGGTTTTTTTTCATCCTGCCGGCTTTTTGTCTTACTTTCAGTTAATTCTTCCATTTCGCTGTCAATCAATAAAATCGTTGTTCCTACAGCTATAGTAGCTCCGATTTCAGCAACAATCTGCTTTACAGTACCAGCGGTGGGAGAAGGAATTTCAGCTGTCATTTTATCCGTCTGAACCTCCACCAATGGATCATCTGCCTTTACCCGGTCTCCCGGCTTAACAAAATAATGGTTTATGTCAGCCTGTGTCATTCCCTCCCCGATATCATGAAGCTTCACTTCAATCATCCTGATCCCCCTTTTTCCTTAAAAGCTCATCACCTTAACTATTGCCTTTTTGACTCTTTCAGGAGTTGGCAGATAAAAATCTTCAAACCCAAAGTATGGCACTGGCACATCAAATCCTGATACTTTCTCTGCCGGAGCTTTTTGATATAAAAATGACGACTCATTAATAATAGACAGAATGTCATTTCCTACACTGCTCGAAGGATGGGCCTCCTGGACAATGACAGTACGTCCTGTTTTCTGCACAGATGCTGCAATCATCTCTTCATCTATAGGAGAAAGTGTCCGAAGATCAATCACATCACAGGAAATCTGTTCTGTTTTCAGACTGTTCACAGCGTTCATGACAACCGGCACCATGGCTCCCCAGGTTATAATGGTGACGTCCTTTCCCTCCTGGATAAGCTTTCCTTTACCAATCGGGATCCGGTACACGTCCTCCGGCACTTCTTCCCTTACAGCCCTGTAGCTTCTCATCGGCTCCAGAAAAAGGACAGGATCAGGGTCTTCAATTGCGCTGATTAAAAGTCCTTTCGCATCATAAGGATTAGAGGGACAGACGACTTTTATGCCCGGCATATGAGTGAAAAGCGCCTCTGTGCTGTCGCAGTGAATTTCAGGGGCGCGCACTCCCGCCCCATAAGGCGCCCTTATAACCAACGGCACAGAAAAACGTCCCAGCGTCCTTGTACGCAGCCTTGAGGCGTGAGTCATCAGCTGTTCATAGGCAGGATAAATAAAACCCAGAAACTGAATTTCAATTACAGGTTTTAATCCGTTTGCAGCCATTCCGATAGCAGCACCAACAAACCCTGCTTCGCTCAGCGGTGTATCAATGACCCGATTTTCTCCGTATTTTTCCTGCAGGCCGTCAGTAGCTCGGAAAACACCCCCATTAACGCCGACATCCTCCCCCATGACTAAAACAGAATTGTCGCTTGCAAGCATGCTGTCGAGCGCATCAGTTACTGCTCCAACCATAGTCAGAGACCTCGTTTTAGCTGACGTTTTCATCCCTCTCTGCCCCCTATTCCATCAAGCAGATACTTTTTTTGTCTGATAAGTGAAGACGTTGGTTCTTGAAAAACGTAATCAAAAATAACAGCAGGATCAGCAGGTGGAAATTGCTCCATTTCCATAACAGCCTTTTCAACCTCTTCCATTGCAGCTTCCGCTATATGCTTCTTCCATTTTTCATCGTGCCAGCCGCAAATCTCCAAGCATTTTTCGATCCTGCTGATCGGGTCATAGGCTCTTCTTTCAGCACTCTCTTCCTGGCTGCGATATTTAGAAGGGTCATCAGCTGTGGTGTGGGCGCCGTATCTCCACGTAACAGCCTCAATTAAAGTCGGTCCTTCGCCGGCTCTGGCTCTTGACAGGGCTTCTGATACAGAATAATAAACGGCAAATACATCATTTCCATCCACCCTTACGCCAGGGATATCATACGCGAGGCTTTTCTGTGCTATCGTTTTAGTTTTCATTTGTTTTGAAACGGGCACAGAAATGGCAAATTGATTATTTTGGTTTAAAAAAACGACAGGCGCATGAAAAACACTTGCAAAGTTAAGACCCTCATGAAAATCTCCTTCTGAGGTTGCTCCGTCTCCAAAAAATGAAATTGCGGCATTTTTTGTGCCTTTTATTTTCTCTGCAAAAGCTGCTCCTGCCGCATGTGGAATTTGAGTAGCAATCGGGATTCCAGGAGGAAAAATATTTAGCCCCTCCGGCGTAACATTGCCTTCATTGCGCCCATTCCAGAATAAAAGAATATTCTTTAGAGAATGCCCAAAGGTCATGGTGGCCCCATGATCCCGGTAGGTTGGAAAAAGCCAGTCATCCTTTAAAAGAGAAAGTGCACTTCCGACCTGGGAGGCTTCCTGTCCTTCAAAGGGTGCGTATGTGCCGATTCTGCCCTGGCGCTGAAGACTGACTGCTTTTTTATCAAAGGTTCTGATCCGCACCATATGCTCATAAAAGCGTTTCGTTCTTTCTTCAGTCAGGAGCTCAAGATGCTGATCGCTGTTCCAGGTTCCATCCGGACTCAGCAGCTGCAAAACAGGAAATTGATCCTCCAAATTGCTTCCCCTCTCCTCTATTTGATGCGTCATATTCTTACCGCCCATTTGGGACGTTTCATATGGGAAAAGAAGCTGTTTCTTCTGGCTCTTGATTTCATTCTCTGTTCACAAAAAAGATTGGACGCTTCCACAGTTGTCATCCCGCCTTCCTCTGCTCTTTTATAAATATTTAATAAGGAAGTGTAAATCGCCTTTGTCTGCCTGAGCACTCTTTCTTTATTCGGTACATACAATTCATCTGCTACCTGTATCAGACCGCCTGAATTCACAATATAATCAGGAGCGTATAAGATTCCTTTTTCCTTAAGCATACCTGCATGATGTTCACTTAATAGCTGATTGTTTGCTGAGCCGACGACTGCCTTTACGTGAAGTTGATCAATTGTTCTATCGTTTAAAATTCCTCCAAGAGCACAAGGAATAAAAACATCAGCATCTGTATTGAAAATCTCGTCCCCTGCCACAATCTCAATTTCTACATTTCTTTTCACTCCAAGCGCCTGGACATCCATTAATGCTAAAGGGTTAATATCTGTTACATATAATTTTTTTGCCCCCGCTGACATAAGCTGGTCCGCTACCTTTGCCCCTACCTTTCCGAGCCCTTGAATGGCATAGGTTTTATCCGAAAGCAGATCAGTTCCATATAAGACCTGATTGGTTGCCTGCAGTCCAAACAGCACCCCCTGCGCTGTAGGAATTGATGAATCACCGCTGCCTCCATAAACTTCATCCACACCTACAATGCAATTTGTTTCTTTTAAGGCGTGAACAAAATCCTCCGGTGTGGTCCCCATATCTGTTCCTGTGTAAAATCTGCCGTTTAACGATTCCACAAACTGTCCGAAGGAGCGGAAAAGCTCTGGGCTTTTATCCTTAGCCGGGTCGCCAATGATGACAGCCTTGCCTCCTCCAAAATCCACATCTGCTGCTGCACATTTGTACGTCATTCCTCTTGATAATCTCAGTACATCCTCGAGTGCATCGTCTACTGTTGCATAGGGCTGCATGCGGCAGCCTCCAAGCGCCGGCCCAAGTGATGTATTATGGATCGCAATTATGGCCTTTAACCCCGTCTCTTCATCGTTGCAAAAAACAACTTGTTCATGCCCCTTTATTTTGTCAAACATATGCAAAGCAAACTCTCCCCTCTATAAGAAAACGCTTACATTTTAAAATAAAAAAATTTAATATAGCTTTTCGATCACTTTTCTTGGCAGCACAGACTGCTTCATTTTTCCTGCTGCGATTCGTTTACTTCCTGTCTTTGCAATTATCTGGGTATAAATGGCGCGCTCTGTTAAAGCAATAACAGTTGCTTCCACAGCAATTTCAGCACCTACTGCTGCAGCTGCCATATGCTTGATTTCTATTTCAACTCCCATGCCTTCTTCATGATCTTCCAAATAAGGCTCAATAATTTTTCTTGAAGCCCATTCCATATAGTAAACGAGCGTGACAGTAGAACAGAGTGGATGAATCACCGCCCCGTCGAAATTGGGAACCATCGTTTCAGTAACAGTGAATTGCAGGCTTCTGCCTGAGCCGATCGTAAGTCCATTCCTCATCGCTTCACCTCAGCCTCGATAACTATGTATTAAATTATATGACGTTTATTTAACGATATAATAACATTTTGTATGATAAATAGTCAATAAATTGTAAAGATTTAGTTTTCTTTCAATTTATCTTTTTCTTTACTGTAGCAACCCTTTCATACGCTTAATGGCCGTGTCAGCCTCATCAGCCATCTCTTTTATCACATCTGACACGGTCGGGACGTCACGGATAAGTCCTGCAACTTGTCCCGCGTTGATAAAGCCTTCGTGGAGCTTTCCTTCCCTCGCTCCTTTCTCATGCTGTATTTCTGCAGTTAAATCCATATATTCTTCCAGGCTAACCCCTTCCAACTCTTTTTGTGCAACTTTATTAATATAAGGTGTCGGTAATACTCTTCTAATTCTTCCTACACTTTTTCCGACAATCACAGTACCGTGATCGTTACAGCTGAGAATAGAAGAAAGGTAGTTTTCATGCATTCCTGACTCCTGGGTAGCGATAAGGCGTGTGCCAAGCTGCACTCCGCTTGCCCCGAGCGCTAGTGCTGCAGCTAACCCTCTCCCGTCTCCAACCCCTCCGGCAGCAACCACTGGTACGTTTACTGCATCAGCCAGCTGTGGAATGAGTGTAAACGTTGTGGTTTCAAGGTGAGAATTAATTCCTGCTGCTTCATACCCTTCTCCGATAACAATATCGGCTCCTGCTTTTTCAGCTTTTTTAGCATGGGCTACAGAAGCCGTCACGCACAACGTCGTTACCCCATGCTCGTTAAACAACGGAAGATAAGGAGCAGGGTTGCCGGCTGAAAGAGAAACTGTTGTTACTTTGTGTTTTAAAATTAACTGAATGATTTCCTGTATGTAAGGATTGACCGTTAAAGCGAGGTTAACGCCAAACGGCTTTTGGGTACGTTCTTTTGTTTCAATAATCAGCTTCTCTACCTTTTCCGGCCGCATTGTACCGGCACCAATCATTCCAAGGCCGCCGGCTTCAGAAACTGCAGCCGCAAGCTCAGCATTCGAGACATTCCCCATGCCCCCCTGAATGATTGGATACGAAATCGACAGCATACTTGTTAATGGGTTCATATTGTTTCCCCTTTAAAGTAAAGAATGGTCACTTAGTTTTTATGAAAGGATGATCCAGCGCATCATAATTTTCATTTCTATTAGTTAATTCGTTCCCTTCTTTGAACACAGATTCAAAAAAGCGAAGCGCCGGCTCGGCAAGCTCTTTATAATATTCACTGAATAAAGAGGCAGCATGGTCTCCCAGCCATTGATCCGGAAGAAGCTCTTCTGGAAGGGCAGGGTCGATAAATAAAAACTTCCGGTATTCATGAACAAGCTTTGTCCGTTCCACAAAGCATTCTGCATCTGTCATGCTTCCCTTTTGTATTTTCCCCTTATCTATAATGTATTTCTGGCTCCATTCGGTAATAAAAAGACTGTATTTTTCATTGATCTCCTTTAAATCCCAGCTTTTGCTCACTAAATGAGCATTGGTATGCGGGCCCTCATAGCGCGCAATAAAGAAATCAACGTACTCTTCAATTTGATATTTTTCAATCAGATCCTCTACCTGCTTTTCAAGCTGATTCGGCGATATCCAGCAGCTTGTTGACATGGAACCAAACCCGCTCCACACTAGTTCCTTCCGCAGTTCATCACGAATTGAACGGATTTCCTCAGGAATTGTATACATCAGCATTCTCCAGTTCCCATCCCAATTCGCAGGCTTAAGCTTAAAGATACGGTTTGCAGCTTCATCCATTCGTCTGGAGCCTCTGTCAGTAAGGGAATAGTAGCTTTTGTTTCCCTTCTTTTCTCCTTGAATCCAGCCCTGCTTGTTCATTCTTGAAATTGCTGCCCTGACAGCCTGATCATTATGTCCGAACTCATTAAGAAGCTTGATCAGACTGCCAATCCAAATCTTTTTGCCATAATTTCTAATGTAGTCTCCATATAGGGTGAAAATCATTGATCGGGTATTCATTCATGCTCATCCTTTACTTACCTGCTATTTTTTATGTTATTATCTTACCACTTTAAAGCGGTAAATTTCCTGAATAATTAGCATGAAGTCATATCTTTTTATTCCAAAACTAGCTGTATCTCTCGATTAACGTTGTTATTCCCTGTCCCACACCGACACACATCGTCGCAAGACCAAAACGGCCCTTTCTTTTATCAAGCTCATGAACAAGAGTCGTTAATATCCTTGCACCGCTCGCTCCAAGCGGGTGACCAAGGGCAATTGCTCCACCATTGACATTCACTTTCTCCTGGTCAAGACTGAGCTGGTGGATACAAGCGAGTGATTGGGAAGCGAATGCTTCATTCAACTCGATCAGATCGATATCTCCTATGTCTAACCCTGCACGGTCGAGGGCTTTTTGGGTGGAGTATACGGGACCTATTCCCATAATAGAAGGATGAACCCCTGCAGAGGCAGAGCCTGCATAACGTGCAAGAGGCTTCAACCCAAGTTTTTTGGCAGTTTCTTTTGACATCATAAGAAGTACAGAAGCTCCGTCGTTAATTCCTGATGCATTGCCTGCAGTGATCGAACCGTCTTTAAATAAAGGCTTAAGCTTACTCAGCTTTTCAATCGTAACGCCCGGCCTTGGATGCTCATCCTGATCAATGACAACTCTGTTCCCTTTTTCATCATCATACATAACTGGGACAATCTCTTCTTTAAACCTGTTTGCCTGCATCGCACGCATGGCCTTAAACTGACTGTTATAGGCAAATTCATCCTGAAGCTCCCTGGATATTGAGTAGGCTTCAGCCACATTTTGAGCTGTTTTTGGCATGCTGTCTATACCATATTTAATTTCTATTTCTTTATTCGGAAACCTCCAGCCGATTGTGGTATCAATAAGCTCCATATTTCCCCTGCCAAACTCTTTCTCAGGCTTTCCCATAACATAGGGAGCTCTCGTCATGCTTTCTGTACCACCGGCGATAAATACTTCACCTTCTCCTGCTAAAATCGCCCGGGCAGCGTAATTAACTGCATCAAGTCCCGAGCCGCAAAGGCGGTTAATCGTTGTGCCGGCAGTTTCAACCGGAAGTCCGGCAAGCAAAAGAGACATCCTTGCAACATTTCGATTGTCTTCTCCAGCCCCGTTTGCGTTGCCGAGCACAACCTCCTCGATCATGGCCGGATCAAGCGCGGGATTCCGTACAAGAAGCTGTTTTAAAACGATAGCTGCCAGATCATCAGGACGCACCGAGCGCAATGCGCCATTATATTTTCCTATAGGCGTTCGAACAGCATCAATGATTACGGCTTCTCTCATGTGCTCTTACTCTCCTCGTATTGGCTGCTGTAGTCATATACCCCTCTGCCGGTTTTCCTGCCTAATCTTCCTGCTTTTACATATTGAACAAGCAGCGGAGAGGGTCTGTATTTTTCACCTAAGGTAGAATGAAGATACTGTAAGTTATTTAATCTTGTATCAAGCCCTACTAAGTCCCCCAGTTCAAATGGACCCATTGGATAATGCAAACCAAGCTTTATAGCCTTATCAATCTCTTCGGGTGAACCAAGTCCTTCCTGCAGCATGTAAAAGGCTTCATTTCCGACTAAAGCTGAAATTCTGCTCGTAATAAATCCTGGGAATTCATTTACTGTGACAGTTTCCTTGCCAAATGCAGCTGCAAGCCTCAATGCCTCTTCAACTGTTTCATCACTCGTTTCTAGCCCTTTGACAATTTCAATAAGAGACATTTTATGCACGGGATTAAAAAAATGCATCGCAATTACCCTTTCAGGCCTGGCGGTAAAAGAACCGATCTCAGTTGGGCTCATCGTTGAGGTGTTTGTAGCAAAGAAGGCATGCGCTGGTGCATGCTTATCCATTAACTCAAAAACGTTTCTTTTCAGCTCTATTTTTTCCGGTACTGCTTCAATAATAACGTCCGCTTTACTGCAGGCTTTCTTGAGATCAGCTGAATATTTAAGCTGATTTTTTACTCTATCAGTTTCTTCGTGTGACATCTTCCCCCGCTCGATCCCTTTATTAATAAGAGAGAGAATATGCCCTTTCGCGTTTTTTAACTGTTCCTCACTAATATCAGCAAGTACAACACTGCATTCATTCATCGCTGCAACATAGGCGATCTCCCTGCCCATAACACCCGCGCCAATCACGATAATGTTTTTCATTCTTCTGCCTCCTCTAAGCAAAAATGTAGAAGGATCCCATAAAAAGCAGGGAAACCCCCTCTTTTTCAAAGGATCCATGGTTTTTCTATACGCCTAAAGGATTTAGCGGCTTCGGACCATAATAGGATACAATGCTTTTGGTTTCACAATATAGATCAAGTGTTTCTACACATAACTCTCTTCCAAACCCCGACTGTTTATAGCCGCCAAAAGGAGTCCCGGGAAAGGCAGAAAACGGGCAATTAACCATCACAATGCCTGCCTGGATCTGCTTTGATACCCTGGTAGCCCGGGCGTGATCCTTCGTCCAGACAGCAGACCCAAGACCATAAATACTGTCATTTGCCAATGCAACTGCTTCTTTTTCATCCTTGAATTTCATTACTACTGCTACAGGACCGAATATTTCTTCCTTAACGGCATCCATGTCATGCGTGACGTTTGAGATTACAGTAGGCTCGTACCAATAGCCATTTTCATACCCCTCAACGGATGCCGGAGCTCCTCCCGCTTCAATAACCGCCCCGCTTTGTTTAGCAGATTTAACAAAGCCATCGATTACCTCGAGCTGACTTTGATTGATAATTGCACCGACATGCGTCCCTTTACTAAACGGATCTCCGAGAGCAAGTTTTTTCGTTTTTGATATAAATTTCTCCATAAACTCATCATAAATGCTCTCCTGGATGTAGATGCGCGACCGAGCTTCACATGACTGCCCTGAATTATAAAAAATTCCAAATAAAGATCCATCAACAGCTGCATCAATATCGGCGTCTTCAAAAATAAGGCTCGGAGATTTACCGCCAAGCTCAAGTGTAACGCGCTTTAAGGTTGCTGAAGCCCTTTCCATAATGCTTTTGCCGACAGGAGTGGAGCCTGTAAATGCCACCTTATCCACTTTTTCGTGGTCCACCAGATAATTGCCTACCATAGAACCGGAGCCCGGTACAATATTGACCACTCCTGCCGGAACGCCGGATTCAATACAAATTTCTCCTAAAACAATAGCGGTTAAAGGTGTTAAAGAAGCAGGTTTTACGACAACTGAACAGCCTGTTGCAATCGCTGGCGCCACTTTCCAGGCAGCCATCATTAGCGGGTAGTTCCAGGGAATAATTTGTGCGCAAACACCGACCGGCTCGTGCTCGGTATGATTTTGAAAAGCACCGGGAAGCGAATTTACACTTCCTCTGTGGCTGACGATGGCACCAGCATAAAACTCGAAATCCTCTATCGCCTGCATCACCTGACCCTGTGCTGCAGCAATTGATTTTCCGGTATCGAGGATTTCAAGCTCCACCAGCTCATTAAAACGGGACCGCATAATAGAAGCGATTTTATTTAACATTCTTGACCGTTTATTCACAGGAAAGTGTCTCCATTTTCCGTGATCAAACGCTTGACGTGCAGCAAGGATTGCCTTCTCAGCATCCTCATTAGTTGCTTTTGCTACTGTAGCAATCTCTTCTCCTGTAGCCGGGTTCACGACGGTAAAGGTTTCTCCTGAGGTGCTTTCAGTGCGTTCGCCGTTAATAATCATGCTGTAATGACTGCGCTTCATGTCCATTGGCTCAAATTTCTCCTCTTTAATTGTAGACATTCTCCCATCTCCTTATCTAGTTCCCTTGAAAATCAGGTTTCCTTTTTTCTTTAAAGGCTATAACTCCCTCTTTATGATCGTAAGAAAGTCCTGCGATTCGCTGGCTGTAGCTTTCTGCCTCCAAAAATTCATCTAATGGCATTTCCCAGCTTCTTGACAGCTGCTCCTTAATAAGCCCGAATGCCTTTGTAGGCAGGCAGGCCAGAGTCAGAGCAAAACTTTGAACCTCGTTATCCCAAGCATCCTCTGTGATAACCTTTGTCGCAAGGCCAAGCTCCATTGCCTGCTGAGAACTAATTTTCTCACCAAAGACAGCAAGCTCCATCGCTTTTGCATGACCAATTAATTTAGGAAGGTAGAATAAGTTGCCTGAATCCGGTATCAATCCTACATGGATAAAAGCCTGAACGAGCTTCGCTTTTTCATGCAGCAAACGAAAATCACACGCAAGAGCAAGACTTAATCCTGAGCCTGCCGCCACCCCATTCACTGCAGACACAATTGGCTTTTTACTTCTTGAAATCTGCAGGATGACCGGTGTATAGCGGCTTCTGATCACCTCTCCGTGGTCCAGATCATCCGTTACTCCCTCAAGATCCTCGCCTGCAGAGAACGCTCTCCCATTTCCTGTAATCACAATGCAGCGCACCTCCTGATTGCGCTCTGCATCCTTTAAGGCCAACAGCATTTCTTTGTGCATAATCTCATTAAACGAATTCAATTTATCCGTCCGGTTTAGTCTTATCCATGCAATATTGTTACTGCATTCATACTGAATTGCTTCCCCCATACGCTTCCCCTCACTTCCCTTTAAAGTCAGGTGCACGTTTTTCCTTGAATGCACGCATCCCCTCTTTTTGGTCCTCTGAAGAAAATAAAAGATAAAAATTTTTTCTCTCTGCCTGCATCCCTTCAAACAATGGGAGGTCTACTGCTTTATGTACGGATTCTTTAATCATTCGAAGGGATAAAGAAGGTTTTTGAGCAAGCAATCTAGCAAGCTTCATTGCCTCTTCAACTACTATTTCATTAGGAACAGCAGCACTGACAATACCAAGTTCTTTTGCTGTTTTTGCTGAAAATCGTTCCCCTGATAAAAGCAGTTTCATCGCATTGGATCTTCCTATAAGCTTTGTCAGCCGCTGAGTTCCTCCTGCGCCGGGCATAATGCCTAAGCTGACCTCAGGAAACCCAAACTCAGCATCATCAGAGGAGAGCAAAATATCACAGCAAAGTGCAAGCTCAAAGCCACCCCCAAGGACATAGCCATGAACTGCCCCAATGATCGGCTTTTTTATCCAGGTAATTCTATCCCATACCGTAAATTGATTTAACAGCTCAAGCTCAATTGAATTTTTATTCATCATTTCATCAATGTCAGCACCGGCAGCGAACGCTCTTCCCTGTCCTTTTAAAACAATTACCTTGATGAAAGGATCCTGATCAAACTGCTCTAAAGCCTGGACAATTTCTTCCACCATCCTTATGTTCAGAGTGTTTAATACCTCTGGCCGGTTTAACGAAATCATCCCAATATCCTCACTGGTTTCAGTTAAAATAGTGGAAAAGCTGCTACTCATTTACTTCCTCACCGATCATTAATGTAACTAAGTCTCCTGCAAATGACATTAAATCCTTACCCGAAGCTTTTGCTTCATCTGTTTTCATTGCTGTTTTTAATGCTTCCTGACTTTCATATTCCATTTCACACATTAAGTAGTACTTTCCTTCTCCTCCCATTGGGCTTCCAGTCATCTTTGTAACCGTCATTTTTTTAAGCCCTGGTATTTGTGATGTAATGGGGCTGTGCGTTCCAAAATAATGATCATCAAAATCCTTCTTATTTTCAGGATGTTTATAAAGCGCAATTAATTTTGTCATCATTTTTCATCTCCTTAAGTGTTTTACATTAATGTGGATAAAGGCTTCATCGCTTCAAATGGGTTTTTACAGCTTTTACAATACAAAATACTTCTGCAGGCAGTGGGTCCGAAAAGATTTTCCATCGTCGTATAAAGAGAATCACAGTAAGGACAAGATACCTCCCACCCCCCTTTCATTACGTCTATTTTAGGCGGGGGTGCAATACCAAATTCCTTTAGTCGTTCTCTTCCTTCAGGAGTTACCCTGTCTGAGGTCCACGGAGGATCATTCAAATAATAAACATTAGCATGCTGAATCCACTCAATACTTGCAAGC
Organism: Jeotgalibacillus proteolyticus; assembly: GCF_002926065.1. Classification (GTDB taxonomy): domain Bacteria; phylum Bacillota; class Bacilli; order Bacillales; family Jeotgalibacillaceae; genus Jeotgalibacillus; species Jeotgalibacillus proteolyticus. The sequence continues at coordinate 508,557 of NZ_PREZ01000001.1, forward strand.
GCTTTCAAAACTGTTGATTTGATAATATCCAGAGCCGGACATCCCATAAAGGTCGGCAATAGATAAATATGAATGACTTGCTTATCGCCATCAATTTTTTCTACCATTCCAAGCTCAATAATGCTGACTGAATCAATTTCGGGATCCTTAACCTTGTGCAAAACGTCCAGCAGCTGATTTTGCTCACCCTTTGTGAAACCATTCCCCCAATTCATCTCATTCCTCCTTTACCACACAGCACCAGGGTCTGAATGGTACACTTCTCCGAGTGTGTTCAGTGCTTCCGATAAGTCTTCTGTGTGCTCCCCGAAGCGTCCTCTTCCTGATAAAGAAGTAAACTCCCCTTTATAAGGGATTGATAAATCGTTGAAAACAGCGTTAATATTAGCATGGAAACTCAAAAGAAGTCTGCTTTCCTCTTCAATTAACTGTGCTTTAACAATTTCTTTACTCAAAGGACCAAGTGACAGAACATCCTCAAACTCTGCTTCCACCTTCGCTATCGCTTTAAGCATCCGTTTTTTTGCTTCTCCCCCTGCATTAAGTAATTGAGTAAACCATACCGTCCAGTGCATTAAGTGATAATGAAGCTCCATGCTGATTTTTACAGCTGCTGCTGCAAGAGGAGGATAGGAGGATTGCTTTAGGGACTCAATTTTCACTTTTTTTGCCTGCGAATAGTAATAGTGGCGGACAACGGTAAAAGCCCAATCATAGCGCGGCTCATGGAGGTAATGTCCTTCTCCGTTCACAAGCTCAAGCAAAACAGCATTTTTGCGTTCATTCGATTTTCTCGCATGAGATAAATAGTCCCGGTCTTTTTCTCCAAGCTCTTCAAGCAGCTGATAATACATCGCCGCATGCCCCATTGTATCCTGGCTGATGGATGAGAAAGCAACATCCTCTTCAATATGAGGTGCCAGCCCAAGCCATTCTGATCCTCTGTAGGAAATAATAAAATCGTCATCAGCCAGCTGATAAAGCAGTTCAATTACTGCTCTTTTTTCTTCTGTGGAAAGGAGTTCGTTCATTTTTTCATCTTGCCTCCCCAGGAGAGAATTTCCTTCTCATCGAGCATCTCCTGCTCATATTGGCGCCATTTCTTTTTAAGATAGCCATAGCCTTTTGTATTCCTGTATTCCTTATTATCAATTCTCGGCAAGGATTGCTTTTCAGCGTAATTCATCTTCCTCACAGCCGACCGTCTGACGACCCAAATATCAGCAACAGGCTCTCTTCTCATAAAATTTTCCTGTGCAAGCACGAGAGCGAGCTCTTCATTTGGAGCCAGCAGGCTGAACTGATGCTGCATAGCGGCAGTGTCTGACCTTTTGCTAAATACCTCATACTCTTGATAGAAATCATTTTTGTTTGAACTCATCCAAATCATCCTCTCCCTTAACCGGCTTCGTTTTCGGATCCGGATGATAACGCACTTCTGACCCATTCATTATTTTCATAGGAAAGCTTTCTTAAGCGAAGTCGTTCCTGTGACTTAGGCCCTTTATTCCGGACAATTTCTTTGAATCGATTCCAGTCCGGCTGCCTGTAAATCCACTCTTTCTTTTGATCATCAAAATGCATGGTGAGATCGGGGATTGTTAAACCGAGTGAAAGGATCCTTGGTACATATTTTGTGAAAAAGTCCTGCCTTAGCTCTTCATTGGATTTTGACCGGATTTTGTATTTGGCCGTTATATCCTGCTTTGAAGTGCCTACAGCCTTTGCATCTCCAGGTCCAAAAAACATTAAAAGCGACTCCCACCATCTATTAATTGAATCCTGAATCATCGCTTTTTGAGCCTCTGTTCCTTCAGCAAGTGCTAAAATGATGGCTTCCCCGTGCTGGGCATGGAAAACCTCTTCTGCACATATTCGCTTTAGCGCTCTGGCATACGGTCCATAAGAGGCACTTAGCATATTGGTTTGCGTAATAATTGCAGCACCATCCACCAGCCAGCCAATTAGACCGGCATCTCCCCAGGTCGGCGCTTCCATATGAAAGACATTATGAAACTTTAAATCTCCTGAAAAAAGATCCTCCATAATGTCCTCGCGTGTTTTGCCAAGCGGTTTAATTAAATCCTCCGTAACCCGAAGAAGAAGCTGGCCATGACCCATTTCATCCTGCACCTTTGCCATAATCCCAAGTTTACGCTTTAACGAAGGAGCCTTTGGAACCCATTCCTTCTCTGGAAGCGCTCCCATAATTTCGCTGATTCCATGCATAGAAATCAGCTTAATTAGTACATTTCTATACTCATCCGGCATCCAGTCATCTGCTTCAATTTTTTCCCCTGCTTCAATTCGTGCCATAAAAGAAAGGATTTTTTCTTCATCCTTGTTTATTGAATGATTAATGATTTTACTCACCACCTATATAACGTTATTTTAACGTAATTATATAATATCGTAATACTTTGTCAATAAAATAGTCAGAATTTTTTATGTATAACTATTTAATTTTCTCCGGTCAATGACCCGTACAGCTTTTCCTTCTGAACGGGGTAATGTACTCGGCGCACATACTGCTACTTGAATATTCAGCATTAGAGAGGCTTTCAGCTGCTGCTCGATTCTTTTAGCCAGCTTCTGAGAATGATCACTGTTAACAGAAAAACTTGCTTCCTTATAAAAAATTTCCGTTACCTCCACATTCAAGGTCACAGTATCCATTGAACCTGTAGTATTTACATAGAGCTGGTAGTGAGGCACAACCTCTGCAGAAGTGAGCAGCTGATGTTCAATCTCCGAGGGATACACATTTACTCCTCTCACGATCAGCATGTCATCAATTCTTCCTTTTATTCTAGACATTCTTGCTGTTGTTCTGCCGCAGATACAAGGCTCTTTCGTAATAGAAGCAATGTCTCCTGTGCGGTACCGAATAAGAGGCAATGCTTCTTTCGTCAGACTTGTAAAGACCAGCTCACCGTCTTCTCCATCTCCGACATTTTCAAGTGTAACCGGATCGATCACCTCGGCTAAAAAATGGTCTTCAGCTATATGCAGACCGTTTTTCCCGTCACTGCATTCCATTGCTACACCTGGACCCATGACTTCACTTAATCCATAAATATCACAGGCCTGGATTCCCATCTTCTTTTCCAAGACGCTCCTCATTTTCTCAGACCATGGTTCAGCACCAAGAATCCCGAAACGTAACGAGTTTTCCCCGGGAGAAATCCCTGCCTGTTCCATTTTTTCAGCAATATTCAGTGTATACGAGGGGGTTCCGCAAATAATGGAGGGTTTAAAATCCTGAATGAGCCGAATTTGCCGCTCAGTATTACCACCTGAAACCGGAACTGTTACCATTCCAAGCTTTTCACTGCCGTAATGCAGCCCTAATCCGCCTGTAAATAGCCCATAGCCATACGCATTATGTAAAATTTCCCCCTCTTTTCCCCCTGCCATGGAGATAGCCCTTGCCACTACGCTGCTCCAAACCTCTATATCTTTTCTGGTGTACCCTACTACAGTCGGCTTTCCACTTGTTCCAGAGGATGCATGCAGCCTGACAATTCTTGATTTGTCAGCTGCAAAAAATCCAAATGGGTAATGGGTTCGCAGATCTTCCTTCGTCGTAAAGGGATAATTCTTTATTTCGTTAACATGCTGAATGGATAAATTACAGCCGGAGGTTTCCGCGAATACTTTTCTATAAAAAGGAACATTATTATAGACCGTGGCCAATGTATTTCGAAGTCTTTCAAGCTGAAGCTTCTCCAATTTCTGCCTGGTTAATTTTTCTTCTTCATGTAAAATCATTTTTACCCCTCCTTATTGTATGACGAAATATTATCGTTTATATTATTAGTGTTATACTGTAAACAGAACGTACCTTTAATTGTCAGAAAAGTCAATCATTATTTAGTTTCATAAATAGACAATCGCAAGAACACCAGCGGTTGAACATTATTTAAACAGAAAAAAACTGAAGCTTCATGAAGAAGCTCCAGTTCCGTATCCTATTATGCGTTTTGAAGATGGAGATGCGGCAGCACTGATTGCTCTTTTAGTTTAGCTTCAAACATTATATCTGCGTCCTGATCACCAATTATGCTTAACAGTGCTTTTAAATCATCTTCCAGTATTAAATTGTGGTGGCTTCGGTCAGTGGAGTGGCTTTTTCCGCTGCTGATATGGCACTTAGGCTTTTTATCGCCCCAGCTCTTCCAAACAGCAGGAAGTAAGGACAAAAGCTCCTCATCCCCCATATTGCAGTTATGGTGATGGATGTCAAAGCAAACAGGAGCTCCGGTGAGTGAATTTACCTTTACCACATCCTCAAGGGTAAAAGACTTATCATCATTTTCAATGCGCAGCAATGATTTAATGCCATCTGAAAGTCCATTGTAATTCTCAGCAAAGCGCTCAATCGCTGACTCTTTATCACCATAGACCCCTCCAACATGGAGAATCATATCGCTGCCTCCAACCAGGTTCATGATTCGTTCATGATAGCGCAGATCTTTTTTTGTGTTTTCAACCACAGAAGGGTTTGGGGAGTTTAACACATTGTATTGACCAGGATGACAGCTCAAGCGCAGATCATAACGCTTTTGCAGCTCATATATGTGTTCAGTAATGCTCAAAACCTCGTCATCCTCCCACCATTCCCATGTATTAATAGGATGCGTGGCAAAAGGCACAATATCACTGCTTAACCGGTAAAAGTAAATGTTATGTTGAATATTCCACTTAACAGCGTCCAGAGTTTGATGGAAATTGCTAAGCGTTAGTTCCTTAAGGTATTCAATCCCTTTTTCCTCCACTGTTTTTAAGCGGCAGGTTCTGAACTTAGTCGGAATGGATAAATTGATGCAGGCATAGCCGAATTTCATTGATAACACCTCAGTCAGTAATTTCACTTTATTTAGGTTCGTCTCACGCAAGAGTAATAAATAAAATGCACTTCTTCAATTTTAGATGTGTTGAAAGGGAGAGTTGTTTAATGGACAAGCATTTAACTACCACTACTAATTCTATTCCCCAAAATGAAAAAGGAATTCACACCGATTTCACCCATTCCATGACGTATGGAGAATATTTAAGTCTTGAGGAGCTTTTATCTGCACAAAACTGTTTATCCGACCACCACGATGAAATGCTTTTTATTATTATCCATCAGGTAAGCGAGCTTTGGATGAAGCTGATTCTTCACGAGACTCAATCTGCGGTTAAAGCTATTGAACAAGGGCAGCTTGAGACTTCCTTTAAACGGCTTGCACGTGTTTCGAGGATTCAGTCACAAATTATTCAGGCCTGGGATGTCCTGGCTACACTGACTCCTTCAGAATACAGTGAGTTCAGGGATTCACTCGGCCAGGCATCTGGATTTCAGTCCTACCAATACCGGATGATCGAATTTCTCCTGGGCTTTAAAACGAATCATGTGCTAAAAATTTATGAAAAACAGCCAGCTCTCTATAAAGAACTGCAAAAAGCTTATACGGCTCCAAGCTTATACGATGCAGCCATTCATTCTCTTGCCAGGGCAGGACTGCACATAGAGGAGACTATTCTAAACAGAGATCTTACAAAGCCCTACCAATCAGACGAATCTGTAAAGCAGGCATGGCTGAAAGTGTATCGGGATGTTGATACGTATTGGAATTTATATCAGCTGGGAGAAAAGCTTGTAGATATAGAGGATTGGCTTTTGCAATGGAGGTTTAGACATATGAAAACGGTAGAGCGGATTATCGGTTTCAAAACCGGTACAGGAGGATCATCAGGCGTGCATTATTTAAAACAGGTATTAGATCAGCGTTTTTTCCCGGAGCTTTGGGATTTGCGTACTGAGATTTAATCTTAAGGCTAGAATTGATTTACTCCTAAATGAGGGTTGTAACACGCTGGGCAGCTGTCGCATATAATAGCCTTATAGTTTTTTTAGGAGGCGCTGCATGCTGAGGAAAAGATGGGTATGTATTATTTTTCTAATCCTATCCACATCTACAGTCAGCTGGATTAGCCATGAAGACTCAAGTAAAAAGCACTTCAATGCCGGGCTGCCCGTTTCTTTTCAAAGCTTTAGTGATGGGGATAATGAACCACCATTACACAAAGGGTATTTATTTTACGATCTTAACACTCAATGGCTTTTTATCATTTCAGCACTTGTCTGCAGGAAGATCAGAACGCCTGACTGGTATTATCATCATCTATTCAGTTTCTTATATCCTGTTTATTTTCAATCTTTATTTGTGGACTTCTCTCTACGGGCAGTTTTACTTAAATCTCATCCTGAGAGGGGTCTAAAATATGTTTTGGCTTAAACTTATCGTGATTGGTATTTTCTCGTTAACTGCTGTCAGTATTTTCACTTTTCACGGAATTGTTCTTTTCCAGGCTTTTGTAAGCTTATTGAAAAAAAGTTAACACCGCTCCCTTCTTTAACAAAAAAAGTCAGTCCCTGTAAAGGGACTGACTTTTATGTGTGAAATTTTAAAGCCGCATTTGCCGTATGGATTAAGAAAGTTTTAAACCACCACTCCTCAAAGTGGGTGTTCGCAAAAACATTCATGTATGTCCTCCTTGTCATATAGACGGAGGCCTGCCAATTCCGTTTTTATTTAAAACTCCCTATTACAGCTTAAAGGTTAAAACTTACTTAGTTAGTACGAACAACGCAGCCTGTTTTGATATCATACACGATTTTCAGGCGGGGTTCAATTAATTTGACCTGTCATTATTTTATTTGAAAAATACTTTTTCGACATTATATTTTGATTCAAATTTATTAATGATATAGGTCTCATAAATTTCCCGTTCCATCGAGTCTTCAACGATACTCACGTCAATCCGGTAAATCTCATCGCGGTGCTCTTTTACAGGTGAAACATTGTCCTGGAGATGTTTTTTTACCCGCTGTCTGAGCTTTCTTGCTTTTCCTACAAATAAAAGTTCATCGTTTACGTTGTAAAACATAAAGATACCGCCTTTATCACGGGGGATTTTATGAAGATCAATAAAGCCCTGGACCGATTGAATCTCAGGCTCGCCTTTTGAAAATGATTGTTTTCTTTCTGTAATGCTTACATCAATAGCTGGAACCTCAATTTTAATCATCTGCTCACGTCCTTACGTAATATAAGAGTTAATCCTATCATAAGTAACCGCTTAAGGCTATAGGTCCGATCATGTGCATATGTAAAAAGAAAGGAAACTGAAGTCCAGTTTCCTTTTGCCATAGCGGCTAAAGGGAATCCTCAAGATGACTTATGCGTTTTTGCATTCCTCTTAGCTGTTCCTGTTCAGCCGGAGTGGAATTTGCAAAAGCAGACGAAAGACTGTTTTTAGCCCGTTCTATATCTCCCTGCCCCTTATAAAACTGTGCTTTTTCCACAAATTCACGGGCTTTTTGATAAAGAAGATTTTTCGACATTAAAAGCCACCAAGAGTCGGATCTTTTACTGCGTCAGAATGATCGGCAGTACGGGAAGAAGCTTCTGAATACGTCATATGGTAAGGAAATCGTTTATCATGCTGTTCAACTGCATTTTTACCCTGCTGAACAAATCGCTTTGATTTATTTCTTTTTCCCATAACATATTCCCCCAGTCCTTTTTTGTACAGCTGCGTACAAAGATAGTATGGATGAAAACGAAGGGAAATTGAGCTGAAATTTTTATACGTGCTGGCAGATTTTTCATTGAATGAATACAGCCAAATGACACATTCTACTAAGGCAAGGGAACGAAAAACTCCAAATGGGGTGAGGGCTTTGGACGATCATCAATCAACTCTCTGTCAATTCATTTTCATGTAAATGAGGTGTTTGCCAAAGATAGTTGGATATGACGGATAAAACCATTCGTGCTTTTGTACAAGGAAATACAACAATGGTGTACTTCCTTGTGGCTGCCGGGCCTGTGCCCGGCAGCCTTTATTTATTTACGAATAGCCCCTTCTACCGGGTATAGCCCAATCTCAATATCCAACTCTTCCTTCAATGCAAGCTTCGCCAGCTGAAGACCTAAAAATGGCCCCGTAGTCAATCCCGATGCCCCCAGCCCATTTGCAAAGAACAAGTCTTTAAAACCTGGTATTTCCCCTATTACCGGGAGAAACCCTGGAGTAAAAGGACGATGCCCTACCCGGGTTTCTGTAATTTCAGCATTAATAAGGCCAGGAGCTGCATCAAGTGCCTTTTCCAATATTTCATGCATCCCTCCAGCAGTAACACGGGTATCAAACCCCCTATCATTTTCATGGGTAGCCCCAATTACCACTTTGTTTTTTCCGAATGGAACCAGGTACTGGTCATTTGGCGGCATAATTACCGGATATCGTTCATTTAGTTCGTCTTGAGTTTTCAAGTGGACGATTTGTGCTTTTTGGGAGGACATGGCTATATCCACCCCAAGAGGCATTAAAAGATCTCCTGCCCAGGCACCTGCTGTCACAATAATCACATCCGCTGCGATTTGCTCTTTATTAATTCTCACCCCTGCTCTTCCATTTGAATGAGAAAATAGTTCAGCATCTCCTTTAATAAACTGAACGCCTTTTCTTTCAGCTGCCCTGATTAATGACTGACAAAGTCTTCTTCCATCCACTCGTGCCGCTCCTGAAACGTATAGCGAGCTATAATGGTCAGCCAGCAGTGGAAATATCTCTTTGGTTCCTTCGCTTGACAGCTTTGAAATAGTGCCCATTTCTGGTGCATCCTCTCTCTTTTTACAAGCACGCTGCTCCATCTTATCCAGCTTTATAACATCATTATGTAAACTGAGAGCCCCTACTTTTTTATAGCCCGTTTCTTCTTCGCCATCTTCCTTTAGCATTTTAATTAACGTGTCGTAGTAATTTGCTCCTTTTTTTGCCAGCTGATACCAGGCCTGGTTTCTTCTTTGTGAAAGCCACGGACAAACGATTCCAGCTGCAGCATCAGTAGCCTTTCCTTTATCAAATCGGTCCACTAATGCAACGCTTACGCCTTTTCCAGCTAAGTGGTAAGCGGTTGAAGCGCCCAAAATTCCGCCGCCAATAATTATGATTGATTTCATCTAATCACCCTGCTTTTTGTTGTAAATTGTCTGCTTTTATACTACAGAATAGACAGTACCTCGACAATAAAATTAGTAATTATTTTACTATAAAACTGGATTTTTTGCTGATTTTCTGTTAAGATAAAGGATAAGTAGTTAGGAGGGATCCGTAATGAAAATAGACACACAAGAGTATGTCTACGGAATAGATGCTGCTGCCTCCATCCTTGGATTAACAAATGAATTAGTTAAAAGTCAGGCTGATAATAATGAGTTGCTATCAAATAATACTGAATCTGTACAGATCTTTAACCGCTCTCAATTATTTGCTATTCGATACAACACCATTAACGAACAAATTAAATCTTTACAGATTAAGTATAAATCAATTCCTACTTTTGATGATCGATTAACGGTAGCTAATGGAAGTCAGCGCCATGATATAGCAGAAATTTTGACAAAGCTTGAGCATTCTGTCCTTTCAAGAGGATTGAGAGGAAATCAGGAAGTACGAATTCATCACAATAACCAGATTATCAATATCTCATGCAACATCAGATTTTACCATGACAATATGAAGGTTATCTTCTTTAATTAAAATAAAGTCACTCACATCCGCCTAGGTGAGTGGCTTTTATTATTGGAAAAATCATGGGGCTCTAAAAACTGGTGCAAAAAGTCTCTAGCGATCCCCTTTCTCTTATTAAAGGAAAAAATAAATGGATAGGAGAAATAATTGCTACTTATTTTATTACAATGACATATAGTAGTACAAGCTTTGGTTTGAAAGGATGGATTAAATGGACTTGCCAGTTACCATTAAAACAGAATCCCTGATAAATCCTGCAGCTAATATTCGAGTACATTATCCAATGGTTACCGGGCTAAACAATCCAGTCACTGAAAGAATGATCAATACAGCGATTATCGAACAACTAAACAGAATGCTTCTCGATCTTGGGTATCACGATCAAAACCTTCAGGAAATGGTTGGGTTTTACGAAATTAAAACAAATGAAAGAAGGATCCTTAGTCTTTTGCTGATTGTTTACTCCTATACCGGCGGGGCTCATGGGCTTACATTAAGTAAATCTCTTAGTTTTAATGTTGACAGCGGGAAACAATATGCCCTGTATGAACTTTTTAAGCCTAATGCTCCCTATGTAGAGAAGCTATCACAGATCATAAGTAAAAAAATTAATGACTGGAACATTCAGCTTCTCGAGCCGTTTACCCAAATCAGAAAAGATCAGGATTTTTATTTAGCTGATCACAGTCTCGTTATTTTCTTTCAGCTTTATGAGATAACTCCTTATGTAGCAGGCTTCCCTTACTTCCCAATTCCCATCCTGAATCTGACAGACATTATGAGTGATACAGGACCCTTACCCAAGCTCTTACCCTTTACTTAAACACGAAAAGACCCCGATTTTCTTTTGAAATCGGGGTCTTTAGTATTAAGGTTTTAAGACAACCTTAACACATTCATCTTCGTGATCATTAAAGATCTTGTAAGCATCACTTGCCTGATCCAGGCTCATTTTGTGAGATACAATCTCTGTTGGATCAAATTCACCTGCTTTAATCATTTCAAAGAGCTTCGGCATATAGTGAATAACCGGTGCCTGACCCATTTTCAATTCTACATTTCGTTCAAAAATATTACCTAACGGGAATGCATTATACTTTGAGCCGTATACTCCTGTCAGCTGAATGGTGCCATATTTTCTGACAGCATCAATTCCAATATCAATTGCACTTAGTGTTCCACCCTGCAGCTTCAGCTTCTGACCAATTTCCTCCGGGATGGATTTCTTTCCGTCCATTCCAACACAGTCAATAACCTGATCCACCCCGCCATTGGTGATTTCTTTAATATGATTTCCCATTTCCTTAAATTCTTCAAAGTTAAATATTTCAACATTGTTCATTTTTTTAGCGCGCTCTAATCGGTAAGGAAGATTATCCACCGCAATAACCCGCTTTGCCCCTTTCATCCAGGCAAATTTTTGCGCCATTAAGCCGATCGGTCCGCAGCCAAGTACGGCTACTGTATCCCCTTTTTTAACGCCTGCACTTTCAATACTCCAGTAAGCAGTTGGCAATACATCCGACATAAAGAGGAGTGCTTCATCTTCAAGCTCAACCGATTCCGGAATCACAAGCGGCATAAAGTTGCCAAATGGTACACGCAGGTATTCAGCCTGTCCGCCCGGGTGGTTACCATAACGCTCGGTAAAACCAAAGTAACCGCCTGTATCAATCTCAGGATTCGGGTTTGAATTATCGCACTGGCTTTCTAAATCATGCTGACAATAAAAACACTGACCGCACGATATATTAAACGGGATAACGACACGATCCCCTTTTTTAACTTTTGTAACTTCAGGACCAACTTCTTCTACGATTCCCATTGGCTCATGCCCGATAACATAATCCTTATGAGCAGGCAAAGCTCCCTGGTAAATATGTAGATCAGATCCACAAATGGCAGTAGAGGTAATTCGAACAATGATATCATCGTTTTCCTGAAGCTTCGCGTCTGGAACTTCCTTTACACCAATATCCTTAATTCCTTGAAACGTAACAGCTTTCATGTAAAAAACCTCCATTATTTTTAAATTTGGTCTTCTTTTAGAATTACCCTATGTTTCCAAAAGTATTCTAAATAAAAAGTCCTATTTTGGGAGAATTAACCTAAAGCAGCTTACATAACAGGAAACTATTTTACTATTTTTGTAAAGGAAAAGGAACTACAAAAAATGTTTGTCTCTGTTTTCTATTTACGGTTAACTGATCCGATTCTTAAATGGACAAATGCCGGCAGAATGAAGATTATTCATCACCAGCATTTCATAAGCCCATTTTTTTCTTCGTTCATTCGGTTAATGAAACTTTATATAATTTATCATCATTTTCCCCGGGATCCCCGCGACCATCAGTATTATTACTAATAAAATACAGCATGCCGTCTTCGATCATTACATCCCGGACTCTTCCTAATTCAGTAACGAATTCACTATACTCATTTGTTTCAAGATCAAATTCCAGCACCGCAGTTCCTCTTAGCGCTGCTACATATAATTTATCCTCATAGTAATCCATACCTGATGGCGCCCAGGTTGAATCCTCTCCGGACGTAAATATAGGAGCGATCATATCCTCCTGCTCCTCATTCCCTTCAATAACCGGCCAGCCATAATTAGAGCCGTCTTCTATCTCATTAATTTCATCATTTGCAGAATTCCCATGTTCACTTGAATAAAATGTACCATCGGTTGACCAGGCGAGACCCTGAGGATTACGGTGGCCATAGCTAAATACATAGGAATTTTCAAAAGGGTTATCATCCGGCACCGAGCCGTCCGTGTTTAGTCTGAGAATATTTCCACCCAATGATTCAATGTCCTGAGAAAGATCGGGCTCAGATGCATCACCAGCAGTTGCATACAAATAACCATCCGGGCCTAATTTTAGCCTTCCTCCATGGTGTACACTGCCGCTTGGAATTTCATCCAGAAGAACACTTTCTTCAGTCCAGGTATTATCTTCAAGACTAAGCGTTACAATGCGGTTAAACTGTCCTTCATTATTTGTATACGTATAATAAGCATAGGCCAGATTTGATTCGGAAAAGTCCTCCGTGAGCACAAGCCCAAGCAACCCTGCTTCAGAAGCCGTTGCTAGTTCTTCCTCCAGTGCCACTTCCTGTCTTTCTGCTTCCCCATTCTCAATTTTAACGATGCTTCCTTCTCTTTCAGTCACATAAAAAGCTTCATTCACCTTCTCAATAGACCATGGAATAGAAAGATTCTCCGCAATTACCTCCGGTTCCGATTCAACTTCTGTTGTATCGTGCTGATTGTCAGTCTGTTCACCGTTTGATTGTTCATGTCCATTTGCCTCCGGCTGGGATTCTTCAGCGTTTTCTTCCTGAGAGCAGCCTGCTGTGAGCAATAATAGAGCTGATGCTGATGTAATCAATGTTTTTCTCATGTAATGTGTGATCTTCCTTTCTGCTTTTTTCCTTGACTGGTTGATATAGGAATTTTCCCTAAGAAAGGGTCCGGCAAACTAAAAACAGCCCCCTTTCTCCTGTGTTAGAAAAAGGAAGCTGATAAAAGTTGTAATACAATAGTTTCTACTTCTGTATTATTATGTTACCCTAAATCCATTAATGGAGAATTCATCTATATTAATGGAGGTTGAATAATGGATTGGGATATATCTTTAATTATCTTTATTAGCTTAAGTGTGGTGATAATCGGAACTTTACTTGGAAAAAAATTTAAAGGACCCATCTACCACCCTATTGATACTGAGGACCCTCACCTCCAGGCTCATGTCAGGGAGATGATAAGTAATGGAGAAAACGATGTAAAGATCATAAAATCTGTTAGAGAAAAAACGGGTGCAAGCCTTTTGGATGCAAAGAAGTATGTTGATCGGTGTAAGTAAGCGTTGAAAAAGCCATAAACAACTCAGTAAATCTACATAAGAAAAAACCCTCACTGCTAATGGCAGGAAGGGTTCTATCTGATGATTCCGACTGGGTTCGAACCAGCGACCTCCACCCTGTCAAGGTGGCGCTCTCCCAGCTGAGCTACGGAATCTTAGGGAATATAACGACAAAATCTATTTTAAATTAAATCTTAGAGTTCGTCAATCCTGTTTTAATAGATTAATTCCATAAAAAATTTCCCTCTGGCCAGATAAAAGGTCAGAGGGATTTTTTATTAAACCTGTACGGGCTGAATTTCCTTGTCTTTACGCTTCCAAACAAATTGAAGAACAAGCAAAGCAACAAATATAACAGCACCAAAGATGTCGGTCAACCCTTCCGGATAAACCAGCATTAAACCGGCAGCACCGGCAAGAATTCGTTCAATCGGATGCACAGTTCTGTACCAGTAGCCGATTACCCCTGCACCGATCGCTGTCATACCGGCAAGAGCCGTTACAACTGCAAGACTGATTTCAAAAGCATTTGTGTCGATCAGCAGCAATTGAGGAGAAAGGACAAACATATACGGAATAATAAATGCACCTATTGCCAGTTTGGCTGCATTCACACCAGTTCGTATCGGTTCTCCTCCTGACACCCCTGAAGCGGCAAAGGCGGCAAGCGCTACGGGTGGAGTGATATCAGCTACAATTCCAAAATAAAATACAAATAAATGCGCTGCAAGAGGCGGTACATCCAACAGGATCAAGGCCGGCGCAGCTATTGTTGCGGTTATAACATAGTTTGCGGTTGTAGGTGAGCCCATACCGAGAATAATAGCAGCAATCATGGTGAAGAACAGAGTAAGAAGTAAAATCCCCCCCGATAAATCAACAAGACCATTAGCCAATTTCAACCCAAGCCCGGTTCTAGTTACCACACCGACAATTAACCCGGCACAGGCAGTTGCTACGGCAACAGATAAAGCCGTTCTTGCACCATCTGCCAAACCGTCGATAAATTTACGTAAATTAATCCGTGTATCTTTGCGGATCATACTGACAAGAATGGTTACAACAATTGAATACAGTGCTGCCCTTATGATGGAATTTCCATCTAATAACAAAAATATAACAGCAAAAATAGGTGTTAAGAGATAAATCTTTTTCAGAACAACCGATTTTTTTGGAATATCCTTATCTGGAAGACCTGTTAAACCGATTCTTTTAGCTTCAAAGTGTGTAATGATCCAAATGCCTGCAAAGTATAAAATAGCGGGAATTGTTGCAGCCTTTGCGATTTCCCAGTACGTAACGCCTCCGATAAATTCAACCATTAAGAATGCTGCTGCCCCCATAATCGGCGGCATCAATTGTCCCCCTGTTGAAGCTGCTGCCTCAACACCGCCTGCAAATTCTTTGCGGTAGCCAAGGCGTTTCATCATTGGAATGGTAAAGGAACCTGACGTAACAACATTTGCAACAGAGCTTCCGCTGATTGTTCCCTGCATGGCACTGGAGAAGATAGCAACCTTAGCCGGTCCTCCAACTCGTTTGCCTGCAAATGCAACAGCAAGATCATTAAAATATTGACCAATACCTGTTTTGACTAAGAAGGCACCGAATAAAAGGAATAAGAATATAAAGGTTGCAGATACATAAAGTGGTGTACCAAATATTCCTTCTGATGAAATGAACATTGTATTAACCAATGATTCTAGATTTAATCCCCTGTGGCGTAAAAAACCTGGCATTTGGGGCCCGAAGTAGGCGTATGCCAAAAAGAGAGATGCAATAACAGTGATAGGTAGCCCCACTGCTCTTCTTGTGGCTTCCAGCACGAGAAGGATGGCGATAAGCCCCGTCCAAAAATCCATAGGCGTTATACTTCCGATCGTGTTTACAATCCTCTCTTCATTTAACGGATAATAGGAACCGACCCAGATAGACACCAAAGCAAGTATACCGTCATACCAGGGCAGCGTTTGCTTTCGCATTGATTTTTTTCTTGCAGGGAATAACAAGAATACGAGAGTTAAAGCGAATCCTAGATGAATAGACAATAAGGTTTGTCTTGGAATAGATTGGGTGATGGCAGCGTAAATTTGGAAAACGGAAAACGCTACAAGTCCAATAAAGACGACCCAGTTCATGATTCCTTTATATTGTCTTGTCCTGGCATCCGGATCGTATTTAGCAAGCAGCTCTTTTTGTTCTTCCTCCGTCAGCTGTGCAGCTTTATTATTATCCGGAAGCGGATTTTTTATTTTGTTTTTATCCATTCATATTCACTCCTTTTAACAGCCGTAGCAAAGTTAAATGCTTAACTTCAATTTTGATTAGGGTTCCAGGCTCGATGAATTTATGCAGCTCATATTGTTTCCCGTGAGTATTAATTTTATGGCTTATTACTACCTGGCTTGTACTCAAATTTATGGATGGAAATACACGGTTCATGTCCATAATAAAGTATTTTCCATCTTTCTCTACAAACCTTTCCCCTTTGAGCAAGGCATTTGAAGGCATTCCAATTGCCATATCCTCAAACTGAAGGGAAGTCTGTTGAATTCGATTTCCGGATAAAATAATGTAGGTATCAATAACAGTCGATCGATGGATTGAATGGGTATATTCAAGCTGAAAGATTTGATCCTCCCCGACCGGGAGATAGGCTAGAACTTCCTGTGAATGAAAGTCCTGAAAGGTTAATGATTTTTTTACAGGCAAAAAAATAAAGAAAACTGATAAAAAAACTAAAATTGCAGAAATCCAAATCCATTTTCGTCTGGTGAAATTGAATGCACCGGCCATAAATTGTCATCTCCATAAGAATGGACAAACAGGCCCGTTAAGGACCTGTTTGCCTGCACTCTAATGATTATTCATACTTATTCTGCTTCTACGCCCTGTTCATCGAAGTAGCGCTGAGCACCAGGGTGAACATCAATTCCAATACCCTGAAGGGCAGTATCGGCAGAAATAAATTCACCTTTTGGATGTGTAATTGAATCTGTATTTTCAAAGATAGCTTTTGTTATGTCGTAAACTAAATCATCTGAAAGCTCAGAAGATACTGCAAGCATCGCCTGAACTGCGACAGTAGGAACTGCTGACTCTAGACCATAAATTCCTGAAGCAACTTCGTCTGTAGAGTAAAATGGATACTCATTGATAAGCTCCTGCGCTTTATCTTCAGCTACAGGTACAATGACAACATCAACCTGAGCTGCAAGACCCTCAACTGCACCTGTAGGCGTTCCGCCCGTAATAAAAGCTGCATCGATAGAGCCATCCTGGATGCCGGTTGTAGAATCATCAAAAGAAAGGTTTTGTACGCTCATATCATCAAATGACATTCCGTGTACTTCAAGAATCTGTTCAGCATTCAAGCGCGTACCTGAACCTGACTCACCGACAGAAACGGTTTTACCTGCAAGATCCTCTACTGACTCGATTCCAGAATCAGCTGTTGTTACGATTTGAATCGTTTCAGGATAAAGTGTTGCCAATCCGCGAATGGTTTCAATCGGCTGATCAAACATTTGCGTTCCTTCAACAGCGTAAGAAGCAATATCAGTCTGTACAAATGCAACCTCAGCTTCTCCATTGTCAATCATAGCCATGTTTTCTGCAGAAGCATTAGATGTTATAGCATCCGTGTTAATGCCAGTCTCATCATTAATAAGATTTGCAAAAGTACCGCCAAGTGGATAGTATGTACCGCCTGTACCGCCGGTTGCAAGACCGATGAAGTCCGGATTGCTTTCACCTTCATCGCCGCCGTTATCTCCTCCGCCGTTATCGTCCCCGCCGCACGCAGCAAGAATCATAGAGAGGGCAAGCAGCATAACCATGCCTAAATAAAACCTCTTTTTCATTGTAGTTCCCCCTTTTATAAAATTGCATCACTACGTATACTATTTTATCACGAGTTGTTACAATTTTGTCAATCTCCACAAAAAAACAGGGAACTACAATGTAATTAAAGCCTTTAGTACCAACATTCAAGCAGTGTTTTCTATATATTACATAATGTTTACGGTTCGAATTTTTTTATCAGTACACTTATTCCGCTTTATTTTTTGCATAGAAGCTGCATGTAATTATGGCATGCAACTTATTCATCCTCAATTATACGGCGTTCCTCTGCCGGAAGGTTTTCCTGAATATCCCGGAGTCTGTGTGCGAGTCTGGATGAAGCATTGGCTGCAATACTTGCAACCATATCATCCAAAAAAGTATGAACGCTGCCACCGATCTTCGTGTCGAGCTTATCAATAATTCCGATTTTATTTTTGTCTAAATGCCCAAAGGTTGTAACGGCGATGCTGCCGTATCCAAGTGAAGCACCGAGTGCAATTGTCTCATCCACTCCAAACAGCCCTTCATCCGCTTCAATAATAGACTGAAGCGGCTCCGATAATTTTTTTTGTTCCGCCAGCCGGTCAAGTTCTACTCCGACGAGAAGTGCATGCTGAATTTCTCTTTTCAACAGGACCTTTTCTACACTGTCCACGCATTCTTCCATCGTTAATTTGCTATTGTAAGGGCTCTGCATTTGCATTACAATCTCAGCGATATCCAAAATCGTAACCCCTCTATCTGTCAGGCATTCTTTTGCTGCTTTAGTTACATCACGGGAATGCACTCTTTTTACCATCATCTTTCCTCCTTGTTTTAAGAAAGCCATTTTCTCTATAAAAACTCTTCACTGCAAAGCCTTTTAAATGTTATGATACAATTTATCTGTAAACGCTTCAAATCTTTATGTGAAATGGAGGACTGGAAATGGCTGCTGCAGGAAAAATTAATGAACACTCAATATATAGCGAGGCACTTCAGGAAGAGATCACCTTTCTGGTTTATTTGCCTCCAAACTATTCTCCTCTATATAAGTATACCGTCTTAATTGTCCAGGACGGAAAAGATTATTTTCAGCTGGGAAGGCTGCCAAGGCTGGCGGATAAATTAATTACTGAACAGGAAATTGAAAACATGATCATCGTAGCTGTACCCTATCAGAATGTAAAAGACCGTTCCCGAAAATATCATCCTGAAGGGGAACAGCATGAAGCGTATATACGTTTTGTTGCCAGAGAACTTGTTCCTTATATTGATGCAGAATTTCCGACGTACCAAATGGGACTTGGAAGAGCACTTATGGGAGACTCTCTTGCGGCTACAGTATCCTTTAAAATAGCACTAAAATATCCTCATACCTTTGGAAGAGTGATTATGCAGTCGCCATTTGTGAACGATGAAGTCCTTGAAGCAGCCCGTGCTTTTAAGGATGTACACTTAGTGAATGTGTACCATATTATAGGTACTGAAGAAACAGCTGTTAAAACCACACGAGGGGCTGAAGAAGATTTTCTTACGCCAAACCGCAGTCTTCACAAGGTGATGACAGAAGCCAATTTCAACGTATTTTATGAAGAGTTTGACGGCGGCCATACCTGGAAGCACTGGCAGCCGGATTTAGAAAGAGTCATGAAAATGATGTTTACAAAAACCGCTTACTAATTTTTAGTTTTCCACGTGTCGTTTTTGGTATAATTAAATAGAATAACCGGGCTTATTGACAACTGCAGAGGAGGAAATAGAGATGACGAAATTTGGTATTGCTGTTTTTCCATCTAAAAAGCTTCAGGATTTAGCGAATTCATACCGTAAAAGGTACGATCCTCATTATTCGTTAATTCCACCGCATATTACGCTGAAAAATCCTTTTGAAGCAACAGATGAAGAAATAAAAAAAATAGCTGATAAATTAGTGGAAGTTGGAGAGCAGACAAAACCATTTACTTTACGCGCTTATAAAATCAGCTCTTTTCAGCCTGTCAACAATGTCATATATATGAAGGTGGACAGCACTCCTGAATTGCTTGCCCTGCACGATGCTCTTCACACGGAGGAGCTTGGAGGGCCGGCTGAATTTTCCTTTGTCCCCCATATTACGATTGCTCAAAAGCTGTCAGATGATGAGCACTCAGATGTATTTGGATCTCTTAGAATGGCGGGCGTAAATCATGAGGAAAAGATAGACCGCTTTCATCTTTTATATCAGCTCGAAAACGGGTCCTGGACCGTTTATGAAACCTTCAGAATTGGAAAGGAATAAACAATATGCAGGTAGTAGTTGCAAAAAGTCCTAAGCAAAAAGAAGATGCTTTTTCAGTGAGAAGGCTGGTATTTGTTGAAGAACAGAAGGTGCCGGTAGAGGAAGAACTAGATGCTTTTGACGAGGTGTGTGATCATTTTGTTTTATATGATCATCTAGAGCCCGTCGGCGCAGGGCGTTTTCGTTCACTGGAAGGAAATGGGAAGGTCGAACGAATTTGTGTGATTCCATCTTACCGAAAAAAAGGAGCAGGAGCTCAGCTTATGAAAGCAATTGAAGAACATGCTATTCAGAATGGCTATCCTGCCCTTAAGCTTAATGCTCAAACTCATGCACTGTCATTTTATGAAAGACTCGGCTATCATATTACCTCAGACGAATTTTTGGATGCCGGAATCCCTCATAAATCAATGGAGAAATATCTTAAAAAAACCTGACGAACATTCGTCAGGTTTTTTCATTATTGGACTTCATTCAGATTTTTTCATTCACGTAATAACCTTTGCCTGTTATGCTGGAAAGAACCTGTTCTGAGGACTTGCGCTGCCTCTGCTTGAATTCCTGAACAGTTTCATCTTCATTATGAAATCTCTTTAAGGAATCATGATATGGGGGAATTTTTTGAACTGGAGCAAGATAAAAAGGATTATATCCTGGCAGATGATCTCTTTGCGTGTACTGCTGATAATCCGCATGATTAACAGGTGCAATATATCCCATCTTTATCCTCTCCCCGTCTGATGTTTACATTTAAACTACCCCATATTATTAAGAGACAAACTGCTGTTAGCCTGGTTGATGAAATTTATTTTTTGTTCATCATGTCTGAAATTGTATTGAAGTCAATTGATTTTCCTTTAGCAGTAATGGTTTCTACAATCCGATCTTCAAGATCATTTGTAATAGGCTTATTGGCAACTGTCGACACCTGTTTAATCAATTTGCGAACAGTATCTGCATCCTTAAAGTCGGCATTTTGGAAAGCCTGGGCTAATGAAAATACATTTTCCATACTTACTCCAGTTTTTTGTTCAATTCGTTTAAAGAAAGCATCATTCATTTTGTACCCCTCCTCTATCATCTCTAGCAGTGTATGTTAAAAGTTCAGAATTGGTTCAGTTATTACCGGCTAAAAAACAAAAAGTGGAATCCGGTTAGGATTCCACTGCAATTTGTTAGCAGAAGCTTGCACCAACAATTATCAATAAGATGAAAAGGACTACAATCAAAACGAATGTAGAATAGCCCCCGTGTCCGTAGCCACCGTATCCACCACAACCACAGCTGCCATATCCGCCGCTATAACCATACATGGATTTCACCTCCCCCTTTCCTTCTTTCATATGATATGAGCCAAGAGAAGGGATGGAGTGGGCGGAAGCTTAAATAATTCTGTACATTATCCTTTAGGTTTAAAGATCAATGCACCGATAAAACCAAAGATAATGGCAGCAGAAATACCGGAGCTCGTTACCTCAAACATTCCGGTCAGCACTCCAATCACACCGTGTTTTTCTGCCTCCTGCATGGCTCCATGCAATAATGCATTACCAAATGAGGTGATCGGTATCGTCGCACCTGCGCCTGCAAAATCAATCAGCGGTTCGTACAATCCAAAAAGCTCAAGGACTGCTCCGCTTACAACCAGCGTGCTGAGCGTGTGAGCAGGTGTCAGCTTACCTACATCCATTAACAGCTGTCCAATAACACAAATGGAGCCGCCAACTACGAATGCCCAGAAAAAGAAAGGCCACATGGTTATTCCTCCCCTCTGAAAGATTGTGAATTAACAGCAGGACTGGAAAGCTCCACAGCATGCGCAATACAAGGAATTGATTCTCCCTGCTGGAATGTTAAAGGAGAAAGTAAAGCACCTGTTGCTACAGAAAGAATTTTTCTTACCGATCCTTTTTGCAGCTCATTTAAAAAATGGCTGTAAACAAGCATGGC
Source organism: Jeotgalibacillus proteolyticus (assembly GCF_002926065.1). Taxonomy (GTDB): domain Bacteria; phylum Bacillota; class Bacilli; order Bacillales; family Jeotgalibacillaceae; genus Jeotgalibacillus; species Jeotgalibacillus proteolyticus. The sequence continues at coordinate 530,070 of NZ_PREZ01000001.1, forward strand.
TGAACAGGCGGGCCCGCTTGCCCCTGCCTGTACATCAGGCAGTTCCGGATAAAACATTTTTCCACAGTCAAGAAACTGTCCGGACTTAAATGCTATCCCTTTTTGTTTAAGCAGATCCTCTGTAATTGGATGACCGATTCTTGAAAGATCTCCTGTAATAATAAGGTCAAAGTCATCAATGGTTTGATTTGTTTGATTGAGGTGTCTCTCGATTACATCCGCAGCAGCTGGAGCCATCGCCGCTCCCATATTAAAAGGATCCTTAATTCCGTTATCGACCACTTTTCCAATAGTTGCTTTTTCAATTAAAGCAAGGGGTGCATTATGAGGTGAAGCTTTTTCGATTAATGCAACTCCCGCTCCTGTTACAGTCCACTGAGCAGTAGGCGGTTTTTGACCTCCATATTCAGTCGGGTAACGAAATTGCTTTTCAACTGCTGCGTTATGACTTGATGCGCCTGTCAGCACTTTTTGACAGTAACCTCCGTCTATCAGGGCTGCTGAAAGTGCTAACCCTTCCATTGATGTAGCGCAGGCACTGAATAATCCCAGGTAAGGAGCCGATAACGTCCTTGCAGCCATACTAGTGGGCGTGATTTGATTGATCAGATCTCCCATTAATAAGGCATCAATATCATTTGAAGAAAGGGTCTTTTTATCAAGAGTAACCTGAATCGCACTCTCGATCAGCTGCCGATTGGCTTTTTCGAAGCTTTCCTCCTCCATCCAAAGCGTGTCCTTAACTAAATCAAACTCACCGCTGTAAGGACTTTTTTGCTCAAATGGTCCGCCTACCACCCCTGAAGCAACGATCGCGGGTCTGTTTTTAAAGATCCATGATTTACCTTCCATTAGCCGATCACTCCAAAGTGGATTAGCAAAGTTTTGATAAGACCGAGAAAAAAGGCTGCCGCAACACCAAATACAATGACAGAGCCCGCGAGCTTAAACATATTGCCTCCAACACCTAAAACAAGACCCTCTGTTCTATGTTCAATCGCTGCACTGATTACCGCATTGCCAAACCCCGTCACAGGAACTGCACTTCCTGCACCGGCATATTGCCCTAACCGGTCATAAACACCAAATCCCGTTAAAAGCATAGCAAAAAAGATCATGACCGACACAGACGGATTACCTGCAGTCTGCTCTGTAAACGGAAAATAGGTTATAAAGAAAATGGTGACTGCCTGTCCGATCATGCAAATAACTCCTCCTACCCAGAAGGCTTTGAGGCAATTGATTAAAACGGGTCTTTTTTTATCGTGAGCATCAACGAGCTTCTGGTATGCTTGTTGTTTTTCAGTTTTTTTCTTCATTGGTACCCCCCCTTACGTCATCTCATTTTTGAGTTTGACGATTTTATCTAATTTTTTTTCCGCTTCTTCTTTTGTGACCTCATTATTTTTCCATTTTGTCATTAACTTATGGGATTCCAAAAAGATTTTATAATCACTTGATAGATCCACTGTTTTGTCCGGATACTTTTCTTGCAGCCATTTTTCGAGTTTTTTCTCAATCGATTTCATTTTAAATCTGTTCAGATGATGCACTTTATAGCTGACAAGAATTTGGTCCTCTGCCGCAATGACAATGGTGTCATATAATTCTTCCGTTTTTTCCACGTGGTCTTTTATGGTTGTTACCATATCCTGATGTCCATCATGAATAACCATGTCAGCAGTGCCTACCTCCTGAAATAACGCACATCCGCTCAATAACATAAGCAATAGTAAGGTTAAGCACCTTTGGAAACCTTTCATAAGTGATCCCTCATTTTCATTTAAATATCTTCATCTTTTATAGCTTGCGACAGATATTAATTTTTATGCTTAATTTGAAAAAACCCGGCAAATGACTATTCCGGCAGATGTAGTGCTGAATACTTTATATAGAATCCATGAAAAAGGAGGAGAAAATAATGAGCTGTTGTGGAAAAAGAGATGATGATGTTTTAGGGAGTTCTAGAGGATGCGTATGCGAGGTGGTACGCGCTATAAAAGACATTCAGGATAACGCTGTAGAAGAAGAGTGCCGCCCATGTCTAACTAGCTGCTTTCTTGAGCCGCTGGGGGATTTAACAGCCCCTTCACGCAGAAAACCTGCTGATACAAGGGTTTTTGTTTTAAAGACAAAAGACGGATCACCTTTCCATGCATTTTTTCGCGATGGAGATAGATATGATCACGATTGTGTTTCTATCTTCTTCCGTGTAGAAGAAATATTTGACAATTGCTGTGCAACCCTGCGTGTACTTGAACCAAAAGATAAAGACCACAAGGAAGTTGACCTGCTTAGTGATTGTGGAACGAAAATTAAATTAAGCAAAATTTGCAAAGTATTTAATTTCGAGTCTACTGATAGCTGTATTACAGTTGACCTTAACTGTTTCTGTGCTGTACAGTGCATCAAAGACGTCTTTCTTGGAATTTGCGACTAAGGATGAAGTGACCCCCTGGATCCATTTCTGATTTTAAATACGGTAGGGCTGTTTTAAAAGCATGTGCAGGCAATTAACTGCATCCTTAGGATCTTTCTCAAAATAAATACCGCTCTGCTGAATAAGCAGAGCGGCTTTTTTAGCTAATAAATATATTGACTAACTCATTCTTATTCCGCTCAACAATCTCCCCATTTGTTGAAGAAATGACAAGTTCATTATCTTCAACCTTCTTTAAAATCCCTCTGACATGTGTCTGATCCTGAAATACAAATTGGCTGTAAAAAGGAGCCTGATTACCGATAAAAGGGACTAGATATTCAAGTCGTTCATCGACATTCATATCTTTGAAGGCCTTAACGGGCTTAAAGCGCTCGGTTGGACTCAGCTTTACCTTACTTTCAGCAGATTCTTTTACTTCTTCACGTTTTTCATCAGGAGGGCTGTTCTTTCCAGCTGCTTTATCTATTATCATCTGCTTTGCCTCCTCTTCCAGATAGCCCAGAGGAGTCATACTGAAATTTCTTTTAGGTTTCTTTTTTTGGGCAGACTTTTTAGCTTCCTTTTCTCTTTCTTTTGTTTGGCTCGTTTGGTATACCTGCTGCATAGAAGGCTTTTCACAATGAAAGGCAGGCTGATCAATGTATAGTAAGGGGCTGTGATTTTTGTTTTTATCTTCATTTTTAGTCATAATAAATCCCCTTTCTCCTTATGGTTGATTAAGTATATGGTCATTCAGCTTAAAAATGATTACAAAAATAAAAAAGACTGATTAAAGGTCCTCTTGACCCTTAACCAGTCTTTTTTGCTGAATTACCCTACGATATGATAGCCGGAATCAACATGAATATTTTCTCCGGTAACCCCACGGGAATAATCGCTTAATAAAAATACGGCCGTATCTCCTACTTCTTCAGGAGTTGTGTTTTTACGCAGCGGTGCTTTTTCTTCGATTTCCTTCAGGATAGAATTAAAATCACCGATTCCTTTTGCAGACAATGTTCTAATTGGGCCTGCAGAAATGGAATTAACTCGTATTCCATCCTTGCCTAAATCTCCAGCCAAATAACGGACACTAGCTTCCAAGGAAGCCTTAGCCACACCCATAACATTGTAATTTTGAAGGATGCGCTCTCCTCCAAGATAAGTCAGTGTAAGAATACTTCCGCCTTCTGTCATCAGTTTTCTTGCTTCCTTTGAGACAGCTGTTAGAGAATATGAGCTGATGTTATGCGCAAGCAGAAAATTATCCCTGTTTGTATTCAGGTATTCTCCCTGCAGATCCTCTTTTTCTGCAAAAGCGATACAATGAGCCAGACCGTGAATGGTTCCTACTTCTTTTTGAATGGTTTCAAAGCACGTCTTGATGTCCTCATCATTTGTTACATCACATGGCAATACATGTTTATGACTCCCTTCAAGTGAATCAGCAAGCTCTCTTACTGACTTTTCAAAACGTTCCCCAGCATATGTAAAAATAATAGTTGCTCCGGCTTTGTCTAAAGAGCGGGCAATTCCCCAAGCAATACTGCGTTTATTTGCTACACCCATCACAACAAATGTTTTTCCCTCTAAAGAAAGTGACATATTCTGATCCTCCTGATTTATAACAAGTTATTAGTACCTGATACTAACTTATCACGTTTGACTAAAACAAGCAATCACAAAAAAGGGGGTGAGACAAATGTGTCTCATCCTCTTAAACCCGGTTCACTGCGCTTCAGGGGGACGCTTTCCGCGGGACGGGGCCCTTCGCTAACTTGCTAGCGCAAGTGAATCTCAAGCTCCCGCTTCATCCCGCAGGAGTCGCCCCCTTCCGCTACGTTCACCTCACGTTAATAAAATAATCTTTTGTCCCAGCCTGCCACTCTAAACTAAATAACTCATAAATGTGGTCGCAATGCCAAAATAAATAAGAATACTGAAAATATCGTTGATTGTAGTAATAAATGGACCGGAGGCAACAGCCGGGTCAATGTTAAACCGGTGCATGATTAATGGAACAAGAGAGCCGGCTATAGTAGCAACAATTAATGAGGCTAAAATTGAAACGCCAACGAGGAGCCCTAAAAATAGCGAGCTCTTCCAAACATACACAATTCCAATGACTATGATCCCGCATGTCGTTCCGGTGATCAGTCCCGTTCCTGCTTCTCTTAAAATGAGTCTCCATTTACTTTCATCCTCTATGTCCCCGGTTGCAATACTGCGGATGGCAACAGCGAGTGCCTGCGTTCCTGTATTACCTGCCATTCCGGCAATAAGAGGGATAAAAACAGCTAAAATTGCTACCTGTTCAAGTGTGGCTTCAAAACGGCCGATCAGATTGGCTGTCAGCATTCCAAGAAAAAGAAGCGCGATCAGCCAAGGCAGGCGTTTTTTTGCTGCACCAAAAGGAGTACGGTCTCTTGAGTCCATATCTGATATCCCGGCCAGCTTGGAGTAATCGTCAGACGCTTCTTCTTCCAAAACATCCATAATATCATCGACCGTAATGATTCCTAGCAGATGATCTTGAAAATCGACTACCGGCAGTGCTAAGAAGTCATAATCCTTCATTGTTCTGGCAACTTCCTCCTGGTCCTGCCCAACAGAAACAGAAACCACCCGATCAGACATAATTTCTTTAATTAATGAATCCTCATCAGCTGTAATAATGTCTCTTAAAGAAACAACACCTGATAATTTTTGCTCTTCATTAATAACAAAGGTATAGTAGATTGTTTCTGCACTCGGTGCTTTATTTCTTAGGATCGCCATCGCTGAACGGACTGTGGAATGCTCCGGAATGGAAACAAATTCTGTGGTCATAATCGAACCGGCAGTATACTCCTCATAATGAAGTAAATCTTTTATTTCCTGAGCCGATGTTTTATTCATTATCGTTAAATAACTGGCAACCTGATCTTTATTTAATTCATTCAATACATCGACAGCATCATCAGTATACATATTTGAGAGCATATCTGCTGCATACTGTGGATTCATTTGAGTTAAAATAGGTTCATATTCATCATCATCTGCATCGAGATTTTCAAAGATATCAGCCATTTCTTCAGGTGATAAAAATTCATAGATCCGTTCTCTTAATTCCGGATCAAGACGTAAGTAAAATTGGGCACGGTCGTATGGGTGCAGGTTAAAATACTCTTCCCTGAACAAATCCAGCTCATGATTTAAAAGAGTACGAACGAGCAGCTCCTCATCCAGCATGGTTTGTTCTTTATCATGATTTATTTCAGCCAACACGTCCACTCTCCTTTCATTTTTGCAATAACCATCATAATACTAGCAGATTCAACAAAACTTGTCGCTTATTATTCTTCATTGTACATGGTAAAATCTCAATAACTAACAAACCCGGGAGGACTTTTATGCAGATCGACATTATCGGCGACATCCACGGCTGCCGTAAGGAATGGGTGCAGCTTACAGAAGAACTTGGCTACAAATGGAAAAACGGATATCCTGTTCACCCCAAGGGCAGAAAACTGGGTTTTGTAGGGGATCTTACCGACAGAGGACCTGATTCCCTCGGAGTAATTGAAGATGTGTACCAGCTTTTTACACATGATGCTGCCTATTATGTTCCAGGTAATCACTGCAACAAGCTCTACCGCTACTTTAAAGGAAATAATGTAAAAATCACACACGGTCTTGAAACTACGGTGGCAGAGCTTGAACAGCTGGATCTCGAGAAAAAAGAGATAGTTAAAAATAAATTCATGGAACTGTATGAAGAATCTCCGTTGTATCACGTGCTTGATAATGAAAAATTAGTGATCGCCCATGCAGGCATAAGGCAGCAGGATATCGGTAAAATGAATAAGCGTATTCATTCCTTTGTATTGTACGGAGATACTACCGGTGAATTAAATGCAAAGGGTTTGCCTGTGCGCAGGGATTGGGCAATGGAATATGAGGGAAAAGCATGGGTGGTTTACGGTCATACCCCTGTTCACCACGCACGTTTTAAAAATAACAGCGTGAATATTGATACTGGAGCAGTGTTTGGCAACCGTCTTTCTGCATTACGGTACCCTGAGATGGAGATTTTTTCTATAGATTCAGCAATGCCTTACATTGAGGAAAAATTTAGGGATGATGATTATAACTAAGCTTAAAACCACATGGCTAAAAAGCCCTTCAAAAGCAGCCTGAAGCGCACCGTTTATAAGGGTGCGCTTTTTTACTCTCCTAAAAGGATTTGCTGCATATCCTCAGGCAGTGGGGCTTCAAATACCATCTCTTCTTTTGTTAAGGGATGAAATAATTTCAGCTTCCTTGAATGAAGGGCCTGTCTCTTAATTAAATGCCTTTCGCCTCCGTACAGATCATCACCAACTATAGGATGGCCGCTATATGCTAAATGAACGCGAATCTGATGTGTTCTCCCTGTTTCTAATTTTAATTCGACTTCACTTATCCCGTTTTTGCTATCGGTTGTTTTGTAGTTTGTAATGGCTGTTTTCCCGTCAGGTCTTACTTCTCTTTCGATAATACTTGAACTCTTTCTTCCGATCGGGGCAGATATAGTTCCCGCCTCAGGCCTTAGATCACCGTGAATCAATGCAGTATATTTTCTTTGTAAAAGGTTTTGCTGCTGCTGCAGGCTAATGAGATGGTGGGCATGTGCATGCTTTGCCACCAGAATAAGACCGGAAGTATCCCGGTCAAGCCTGGTTGCGATATGAATACCGCCGTAATGCCCCGATTTTTTGTACCTGCCGGCCAATGCATTTGCCAAGCTGCCAGATGGGTGCTCCCTTGACGGAATCGTATTCATATATGGTGGTTTATTTACGATAAGGATGGCTTCATCTTCATAGACGACAGCAAGGGGAATATCCTCATCGGCAAGAGTGCTGCTTATCATTTCTTTCGGAAAGATTACTTTTACAAGATCCCCTTTTTTTAATTCTCTTCTTACCGTTGATTCTTGCCCATTTACTTCAATTTTCCCACCATCAAATTTTATGCTCGTTAACGAGCGCTTTGAAATCTGATGATTCATCAAAAACTCTCTTAATAATACCGGTTCTTCTACAATCCATTGCAGTGTAAAGTGATTCATTACGACTATCCGTCAATAAATGAATCGTGTACTCTTTTCCAAAACGGAAAAGGCCTGTAGCGGGCAAAGCGGATTTTTTCATCAGCAACACGGTATTGAATGGATTTAACATCTTTATGCACAAGTGTTAAATGATCGATCGTAATGAGGAAATCTGTCCGGTTTACAGGTTTCAGCATACATGTATGGTGAGCAGGCATAATCAATGGAGAGCCAACTGTCCGGAAAACCCGGTTATTAATAGATGCCATTTCAGCAAGCTGGATTGAAGGCAAAGAAGGATGGATAATAGCTCCTCCAAGTGCTTTGTTATAGGCAGTACTGCCTGAAGGTGTTGACAGGCACAGTCCGTCTCCTCTGAAGATTTCAAAATGCTGACCTCTGATTTCCACATCCATTACGAGTGTACCGTCTACGCTTTTAACGGTTGACTCATTTAAAGCAAGGTATCTTGTTTCACGCCCCCCGCTTTTATAACGGATAATGGCCTCAATTAAAGGATATTCGATAATTTGATAGGGTGTTTTGGCAATTGCTATCACAAGCTTTTCTATTTCATCAGGCACCCAGTCTGCATAAAAACCAAGATGGCCGGTATGAACGCCGACAAAAGCAGTTTTAGACAACCGGGAGCTGTATCGGTGAAAAGCATACAGCAGGGTCCCGTCTCCACCAACCGAAATGACGATTTCAGGTTCTTCTTCATCATACTCAAGATTAAAGTCCTTTAAATAAGATCTCATCTTATGCATCAGTGCATTTGATTTTGCGTCACCCTTTGAAGTAATAGCAAATTTCACGCGGAGCTCCTCCTCATCCCTGACGGTCATTATAGTTTTTTCTGCGGCTCGACCGCTCTTTTCGCTTATCCTTTATCTGATCTTCCTTTTTTTCTTGAAAAAATGCCTGGGCTTCCTGAATTTCCTCCCTGATTTCTGACATTTCTTCATCAAGTCTGAAGGCAGCTTCAGCAGCCCGCTGAAGACGATCCTGTATTTGGGCAGGGAACTGGCCCTGATACTTGTAATTTAAAGAATGCTCAACTGTTGCCCAAAAATTCATGGCGAGTGTACGAATCTGAATTTCAGCCAGGATCCGCTTCTCCCCGTTTAATGTTTCCACAGGATATTCGATAATAACATGATAAGAACGGTATCCGCTTCGCTTTTTATAAGAGATATAATCCTTTTCCTCAATAATATCAAAGTCGTTGCGCTGTCTAAGTAATTTCACTACTTTTTCAATATCGTCTACAAATTGGCACATCATGCGCAACCCCGCAATATCCTGCATTTCTGCAGCCAGCTTCTCTAAAGGAACCGACTTTTCACTGGCCTTATCCAGAATGCTTGCAATCGGCTTTACTCTGCCGGTGACAAATTCAATGGGCGAGTGGGTGTGCTGCAGTTGAAACTGGTGTCTCATCCCTTTTAATTTCACTTTTAATTCATCCACTGCTTGTTTATAAGGCTCTAAAAAAGCTTCCCAATGATTCAATCTCTATCACCTCTGGCTTTATTGACATGCTATTCTTTGCAGGCTGTCAGGCTAGAAAAACGGCTTCAACCTTTTCAACCATCGCTTCCCCATAGTTGCTGTTTCCTTCTATATTAGAAACTAAATACCCTATTTCATCCTCCAATTGAAGCAAAGGCATTTTGTTATCCCCAATCACGACGAAGATTTGAATGCCTTTATCCATTGCAGCCCTAATTTCCGGCCAGATAAAATCGGGTAAATATAAGTATGTATAATCATTACCTTCTTCTGCAAGATAAACAAAAGAAAGTTCATCTGAATCAACAATCATCTGCCCGCTTGGAGTCAGCCTGCCAATTTCAGCTGTTTGTTCCCCTTTTAGTATAAGTGTATCTTCTATTACTTCTGTTTTGTTTAACCAAACTTTTTTTCTATTCAATGTGGTTTCTCCCTTCTGGCAATTCTCTCCCTTTATTCTATCATAAGCAGGCGTTTTCTTGCATATTGCCATTGCAGTCAAAGTGAAAACCCCTGATAATAGATAACATAAGCATTAAAGGAGCTGGTTGTCATCTCTCAGGAAATAGAAATTGAATTTAAAAACTTACTGACAAAGGAACAGTATTTCGAACTTTTCAAGGCCTTTAGATGTGACGATAAAGAGGTGATGACCCAGGAAAATCATTACTTTGACACGCCTTCTTTTCACCTTAAAGGCCTTCGTTCTGCTCTCCGGATCAGAGAGAAAAATGGCCGACATCAATTGACACTGAAACAGCCTGTAGAGGAAGGGATTCTTGAAACCCATCAGACCCTTGAGCAGGATACGGCAGAAAAAATGTTAAATGGCGGCACTCTTGTTCGCGGAGAGATTTATGACATCCTTACATCACTGAAGGTTCCCGCAGAAAAAATCGTTCATTTCGGAAGCTTATCAACAAATCGAATTGAATTTCCCTATCAGCAAGGACTTCTTGTGCTGGACCATAGCCGCTATTTATCAAAGGAGGATTATGAACTGGAATACGAAGCTGCAAGTTTTTCTGAAGGGCTTAAAGTCTTTAAAAAATTACTTTCGTCCTACAAAATAGACGAACAGAAAGCCGATAGTAAAATAGAGAGATTTTATACAGAAAAAATGTGTCAGCTTAACCAATAATAGAAAGGAGGCTTTGATATGAACGTGGATTCCCTGAAAAAGCTCATGGATGTTCAGGCAATGCAAACTTTGGGATCCCGCAGCAGCGAGATCTCTCAGGAACAGCAGCAGCTATTTACCGGTTTTATGCAGCAATCATTAAATATGCTATCAAACCCAAACCAGCTTGGTGCCGTTGCTCAATTGCTTGCAGAAAACGAATCTGCCATAGAATCGTTACAGATGCCAGAGGCTTTGACCGGATTTCCTCTTCATACTGCTGCAGCAAATGACAGCGTGAGCTCCCCCGAGACAAAAACCGGTTCCCCTACGATCGACAATCTTATATCAACAGCTTCTTCAAAATATGGGGTGCCTGAAAAGCTAATCCGCTCAGTCATTAAACATGAATCCAATTTTAATCCTGAAGCAGTTAGCCATGCAGGAGCATCCGGCCTGATGCAGCTTATGCCAGGCACGGCTAAATGGCTTGGCGTAAAAAACATTTTTGATCCTAAGGAAAATATTGAAGCAGGGACACGCTATTTGCGGGATATGATGAACCGCTATAACCAAAACCCAAATCTGGCGCTTGCTGCCTACAATGCCGGACCGGGAAATGTGGATAAATATAAAGGGATTCCTCCTTTTAAAGAAACGCAGCAATACGTAAAGAAAGTCATGAATAGCTATAATGCATAAGCCGGTTATTTCTCTCAAGAGAAAAACCGGCTTTTTTCATATCCAGCCCTTAAGGCGATATATTTGAGAAAACAGCATCCCGTTGCTACAATGAGTATACATAATATGAATTATAAAAGAAGTCCTGCTTCAATTTAATTTCAGTAAGTCTGAAGCAGAACTCTGCCAAAGCAAAAATGATTAAACAAAAAAGTACAAAGGAGATATTTTTTATGGTGGATCGAACTTTAACGCCTTATGAAGTGATCGGTGAAGAAAAACTATCAGAGCTCGTTCACGTTTTTTATCATCAGGTTGCAAATCATCCTGAATTAAAAAGTATATTCCCAGAAGACTTTACTGAAACCATTCGCAAGCAAAAACAATTTCTAACTCAGTATTTAGGCGGTCCTTCCCTCTATACAGAGGAACATGGACATCCGATGCTGCGTGCACGCCACCTCCCTCATGAAATTACACCAAAGCGTGCTGAGGCCTGGCTTAGCTGCATGGAAATTGCTATGCATCAGGTTGAACTGAATGAGGATATACGCGAGGGCTTATTTCACCGCCTTTCATTAACTGCTCACCATATGATTAATACTCCCGAAGAAGCAGAGGGTGATACGGATTGACGGCAAAACATGTACAAGACTCAAATTGGAATGAATGTGAAAAGAAGCCGCTGGAAATTTATTTATTTATCGACCCCGTATGTCCTGATTGCTGGACCATTGAGCCGATTATTAAAAAGCTTATAATGGAATACGGGGATTATATTAAGGTTAAGCATGTATTAAAAGGCAGCTTAGCCTCTCTTAACAAAAAAACAAAAAAAACATCCTCCATTGATCAGAATGGAAATATTGCTTGCAGCAGCTACTTTTTAATGGAAAACCCGATCGATACTCCTTTTTTAGCGTCTGTTGCCATTAAGGCTGCAGAGCTTCAGGGAAAACGCGCAGGGAACCGATTCCTTCGATCCATACAGGAAAGACTATTTATTAATGAACAGGATGTTTCAGAGCTTGATATTCTCCAAAAATGTGCAGATGAAGCCGGATTAGATCTTACAGAATTTTTTCATGACATTCATTCCGTATCCGCTTCAAAAGCATTTCAGTGTGACATGAAAATTGCAACTGAAATGGAGGTTGATAGCACACCTACTCTCGTTTTTTTTAATGAAAACATTGAAGATGAAGGGATCAAAATTGAGGGCGTATACCCTTATGAAGTATATGTACAGATCCTCGAAGAGATGGTGGCCAATCCTGAGAAACATCAACTGCCTACCATCGATGAGTTTATCGAGCATTATAAAATAGTGGCCGCACAGGAACTGGCTATTATTTATAACTTAACATTGCAGCAGGCAGAAAAAGAACTGAAAAAGAGAATGTTTCTCCAAAAGGTGGAACCAATATCTACAAAGAACGGTACTTTCTGGAGATATAGTAAAGAGCAGTCTGCCGCAGATTAAAGAAGATACAGAAAAGCCCTCATCATATGATGAGGGCTTTTCTTACGAACAAAGGGGATGGGAGAAATTTTTCACGGTCAAACAAAGGGGTATATGTTTGCTTGTGATCAACTTCACACGGTTAGTTTATCATGTATTTACAAGTCTGACAAGTATAATGCAGTTCTAACCTGTAATTGATCAGAATATAGGATTAAGGAGGAGGGATTTTATGCGAAATTGGATCGGAAGCATTTTGCTGATCTTGGTATTTGGGGCTTTTGTTTTACAGCTCTGTGCGTTACTGAATGCCTTCCCAATCCTTCTTTCTTCCATTATTTTATTTTTTGTTTTGTTTCTTTTCGTTGTATGGCTAACATCGAAAAGCCGGTTTAAAGGCTTTTCTACTTATTCAAAGAGAAAAAGTTAAAGAGGTTGAGACATATGGAATGTCTCAACCTCTTTCAACCGGTTCGCTGTGCTTCAGGTGGATGCCTTTGTCTCAAGCTTACCTTGTGATTCTTGATATAATGTTATATTTCTGCCTCTTTTTTAAGCTTTATCCAGCAATTCTTCAAATTCATTCAGTTTTTCTTCAAATACCTTGCAGGCTTCTTCAATCGGAGTGGATGTGGTCATATCTACTCCTGCTTTTTTCAGAACTTCAATTGGATAATCAGAGCTGCCCGCTTTTAAAAATTCGTTAACATATTGTGTTACTGCAGACTCGCCTTTTTCAAGGATTAGCTTGCTTAAAGCTGTCGCAGCACTGTAGCCTGTTGCATACTGATAGACATAATAATTGTAATAGAAGTGAGGAATCCTTGCCCACTCTATTCCAATTTCTTCATCCACAATAATTTCTTCCCCGAAATATTTCTTATTAAGATTATAATATTCTTCAGTCAGCATATCCGCTGTTAATGCCTCTCCGCTTTGTGCCTTCCTGTGAATAATATGCTCGAATTCTGCAAACATCGTCTGCCGGAAAACAGTCCCTCTAAATCCTTCAAGGAATTGGTTGAGTATATAAAGCCTCTTCCTCTCATCCTCAATAGTAGTAAGCAGATAATCATTTAACAGGGCTTCGTTACAAGTGGAGGCAACCTCTGCAACAAATATTGAATAGCCTCCATATTGATAAGGCTGGTTGTTGCGTGAATAATAACTGTGCACACTGTGACCAAATTCATGGGCAAGTGTAAACAGGTTGCTTACATTGTTTTGCCAGTTCATCAAAATATACGGATTCGTCCCGTAGGCCCCCGATGAATAAGCGCCGCTTCGTTTTCCTTTATTCTCTTCCACATCGACCCAGCGATTAGAAAGACCTTCATTGACCACGCGTAAGTAGTCATCTCCGAGCGGGGCAAGTCCTTTTACCATTAGATCCTTAGCTTCCTCGTAGGAAACCTTCATATTTACATCCTTCACAAGAGGCGTAAAAAGGTCATACATATGAAGCTCGTTCAGACCGAGAACTTTTTTACGAAGCTTTACATAGCGGTGAAGCAGATGAAGATTTTTGTTTACAGTGTTAACAAGATTTTCATATACTTCCTCCGGAATGCTATTGTTAGAAAGAGCCGCATGTCTAGCAGATTCGTAACTCCGCACTCTGGCTGAAAAGTTATCTTTTTTTACCTGGCCGCTTAACGTTGATGAAAAAGTGTTGCGGTATTTTTCATAGGTGCTGTATACCGCTTTAAAAGCATCCCTTCTTACTCGCTGGTCTTCGCTCTCGAGCAAACTGATATATCTTCCGTGTGTAATCTGAACACTTTTTCCATCCTCATCCTCTATCACAGGAAATTCAAGGTCCGCATTATTGAGCATGCTAAATGTGTTGCTTGAGGTATTCAGTACTTCAGAAGCCTCAGCAAGCAGCTCCTCCTGCTTGGCAGACAATACGTGTGGACGCTGAGCATTGATCTCCTCAAGCGAATGCTTATACAATCTCAGTTCAGGTTTTTCTTCAAGAAAATGTGCTATTTTTTCCTCTTCTATGGAAAGAATCTCAGGCAGCATGAATGAAAAGGCACTCTGGATTTGTGAGACTAAATTTTTAGCCCGGTCGTCAAGTCCCTGATAAAAGGAATTGGTCGTGTCCTGATCATATCGCATGTGTGAATATGTATACAACCTTCCTAAACGCTCCATAATTTCGTCCTGCAGCTTTAGTGCCCGATAGAAATGATCAGCGCTTTCAGCCAGTGTATCTTTGACTTCCTGAGCTTTTTTGGCTTCCTCCTGCAGTGCTTTATATTCCTCCGCCCAATCCTCATCGGATGCAAATATGTCTTCAAGTCTCCAGGTGTTTTCTTCAGGAACCTCTGTGCGTTCTTTCAGCTTTTCAGCAGCCATTCGTTAGCCCTCCTTGTTCTATTTCTTCCTTTATATTTTCTCTTTTTTTACCTATTCCTGCAACTATTGCCGCTCATTAAATTGATGAATAATTTCTTTCCCTTTTATTCGCCAAAATTCTTCCACTTCGTTCTCTTTATAAGGTGTAGATGGTTGTTTTACGAACGGGTTTTCCTGATTAAGCTTAAATTCTGATTGGCCATCAAGTATAGCAAGTTTTTTCAGCAGAAGAATATATTCCTCTACAGCCTTCAATACCCCCTCATTCGAAGTATCATGCATAAGTCTCCTGCTGATCTTATTCGTCTTAATAAGTCGGCTAATCAAATCTTTAAGCTGTTTTAAAGAAACGGCTCTATTTGTTCTATCATTCCTGATTAGCAAAAGGTACAAATACGCCTGCCACTCAAACACAGGCTCTTTAATTGCTAATGCATGACGTACGGGGAGTCCCACCCACAAGGGAAGTAAGTGGATAAACAATTGATTTTGATAAAATTCACTCAAAAGAAAATCCTTGTTTCCTTTTCCGTAAATAATACGGTTTTCCTGCCATTTTTTTCTTGCCTGAATAAATATTTTTAAATCTATACTAGATAGTGAAATAGAAGGTAAAGGAAAGTGTGGAAACGTTAAAGAAAAAACGCGGGTTTCAGAATGCATGGTTAAAAATGAGTTTTTGCTTATGGCAATGATCGGCTGCAGAAGGATTATGGACTCTTTTTCTGCATTGTAAAAGATTAGGAAGTATTGACCTAAAGAAGATGAGTAGCGAATGAATTGCTGATGGAATGAGGAAAGAGGAAGTTTGTGGCTAAAACGGCTTTTTCCATTTGGGAACTTAGATGCCGCGAGAATCCACAGGGGAATAATATTTCTTTTGTAATACCCTTCAGTTCTTTTTCGGTATTGACCATACGAAAGGGATGAACACTGGAATTCTACTGCAAATTCCTGACCGTTCAGAACTGTACTAAGATCTGAACGTTGGCCTAAATCGGGGTAAGGTTTTTCTACTGAGACATCCCAGCCCTGTGTTTTAAGCCACCTGTAAAGCTTGTACTTAGCAAGAAGATGTTCCTTTGTTTCAGGCTCACTGTAGGAATCACATAAAGATTTTGTTACGTGTGCAAAATGGGGGATTTTAATGCTTCCGACTTTTAATTGAAGCTTTTCATTGCATTGAGGGCAATAAAATGAAGTGTTTGCAAAGCGGGTACGAATTACATGTGGCGAGTGGGTTCCGTCTAAAAAAATCACTTTTCCTTTTTCAGTTTTGGCAACTAGAATAGTCAGCACCTCCTTGCTATTATTATACATGACACGAACGATCCCATAAACAAAAAACCCTCTAAGACATTTGTCCTAAAGGGTTCAGTTTTAAAGAAAGTATTTTCGAACGGTACCAAAAACATTTTCATTCATTATTAGTTTTCCATATTCCTCTAACCGATGGATTGTAACTTGAGTTTCTACACCGTATTCTAATAATATGCTTAAAATATTCTCAATATCATTTTCTTCAAAAAGGTCTTCTTCAAATTCAACAAACAAATAATATACATTTTCAAATGCATATAATTTTGTAATCAGCTGATCGTGTTCAAATCGTTTTGATAAAGAAATGAGATCTTCGAAATTTTTAAATTTCATTGTAAAATCCAAAATATCATCTTCTTCATTATCTTCCATATCAAAATGCTCTTCTAAATACTCTTCAATCTGATCACTTACTGATCCATCCCGTTGCTTATCTTCAGGAATTGGCAGTTCAAAGCGCTGACCGTCCTGCGTTACTTGAGCCTTGGTAACGAGAATTTCCAGCCCTTTCTCGAGTGCCTGAACTTGTATCCAAAGAGGCCCTTCAATCGCAAAATCTTCCTCTTGGTGCACTTCATCCATCATTTCCCAGAAGAGTTCTTCACTTTTATCGCGATTGTACCATATTTCTTCCCGGTCAAATCCTCTATCTTCAATATCCCCGTAAGAAATATAAAACTTAACTGTGTGATCATTAATGCGTTCTATTTCCATCATTTAACTCTCCCTTCCTATATGTTGGATGAAGGGAATCCCCCCTTAATCGTGACCTTAACCGCTACTGCTTGTAATGATAGGGTGATCTTTCTAATTTTATTGTATGATAAACAGATGGTAAAGGGAAATCATATTCTGTCCATTTATTTAAACTTGGTATAAGAACCTATTGTCCCTAGAGTGTAGACTATTCAGACAGTAAATTCAAGCAATCCGATTCTAGTTAAAAGCCGCAAAAAAGACTTATCCCTACTGCCTGAGCAAGGGACAAGTCTTTTAATTTTTTAACATTAATTAACCATTTTTTGCGCTTCAAGAAGCTGATACGTACGAACCTTACGAGGCAGAAAACGACGTATCTCATCTTCGTTGTATCCAACCTGAAGTCTTTTTTCATCCATGATGATTGGACGTCTTAAAAGACCAGGGTTTTCCTGAATTAGTTCAAATAAGTCTTGAAGAGGTAATGAATCTAGATCCACATCAAGCTTTTGAAAAATTTTAGATCTGGTTGAAATGATTTCATCGGTACCATCCTCAGTCATCCGAAGAACTTCTTTAATTTCTTCAATGCTGAGCGGTTCGGAAAAGATATTTCTTTCCGTATATGGAATTTCATGCTCTTCTAACCAAGCCTTAGCTTTTCTACATGATGTGCAGCTAGGTGACGTGAACAAAGTTACCATGAACCCTTCACACTCCCTTATATAATAAAAGATTGGAATTCAACATCTATTTTTAAAACAGCTTATTTAAAATTGTTTTAAAAAGATATTATAAAATCATTATACACAATTACATCTCAAATGAATAGGGGGTTAACGAAATTGTCATAAACATGTTTACAATCTTTACGGTTTGAAAGATCTTGTCCTACATTTACTATACCCTTATTCGTAAAAAATAAACCAAATTTCAAAAAAATCAGAGCGTTGCATTCTCATTTAGTTTCGTTTATTGAAAAACTCAAATTCCTTCGAGTACATCACGATCGTTTTTATTATTAATTTTCAAAACATTGTCAACCGGCTCATAGTTTTCTCCATAAAATTTACGGTCTTTATAAGTATGAATCATTTCATATGTTTTTTGCATCGCATTGAAGATAATCTCTTCACTTTCTCCTGCAGGAGCCCAATAGAGAATTTCCATCGCATTAATTTCCTTTGTGGCAAGTGAGCGGCGTCTGTAGCCGATAGAAGTAGCATGCTCAAATCCTTCTCTTTTATAAAAACGCAGCCTTTTTTCTGTGTCTGTGTCTTCATAGTCCACCGGCTCAACCTCTAAAATGATTGGCTTTTTCTTATCCTTAAGCTTTTGAATAAGCTTATGACCCAATCCTTCACCTCTTGCATTTTTTGAGACAAACAGATAATCAATAAAGGTAAAGGAATCCGTTTCTACATACATAAGGACATGCTTCGGTCCCTCATCCTTATGATAAATATCACTTCTTTCCTTTAATAAAGCTTCCATATGCTCCTTTGATTTCATTTCCTGGACAGGAAAATATTCATTCAGCTTTTCGTACCAATGCATGATCATTCTCCTTTTTAGTTAACGGATTTGGATGTAGATTAGTGTGGGGTTAAGGTTATTGAGGAATAGCTCTAATTCAACAACTATTGTATACCCCTTTTTTATAGGAGTTAAACCTAAAAAAGCGGCTTACATGAAGTAAGCCGCTTTAGGGAAAGTTAAGGCAAATAGTCTACGCCTTCACTATAGGTGTTTCCTGCATTCCACAATAAAAATTCGTTGATATCATTGTCATAAAGAGCTTGTATTTGAGCTTGTACCTCTGCAGCACCGTATACCATATAGTTGCCGGCACCGAGGTAAGAGGCTGTAAAGTCCTGCAGCCATGGTCTTGAAATTGGACGCTCATCCAATTCACTCAGCTTTTCATTTTCTACTTTAGAATATTCATTTACCAGATTGTAAGGCTCTAAGTCTGGTTTATCTATTCCAAAGTACGGCGTCCAATGACTCGGGTAAATCATTGAGGAGATCACGTCTACATGCTCTGAAATGCGGTTAAAGTTTTGGCCGATTCCAGGCGCTTCTTCCAACGTTGCAGCATAGCCGAAAATATCGACGGAAACATCGACATCATAAGGTTTTAATTGCTCTGAAGCATACTCCACAAAATCACTTACTGCATCCACCCGTCTGTTTACAACTTCTTCCCCGTTTTTATCATACTCTCCAAGATCATACTCAAGAGTTTCGTCACGGGTTTCAAATCCTTCAGGGAATCTGACGTAGTCAAATTGGATTTCTTTAAAGCCCATTTTTGCCGCTTCAATTGCAATGTCAACATTGTAATCCCAAACTTCCTTTAAGAAAGGACTTACAAATGATTCACCTCTGCCGTTTGCCCATACCTGTCCGTTTTCCTGAAAAGAAAGATCAGGACGCTTCTCGGCAAGAACAGTATCCTTAAAAACTACGATTCTTGCAATTGGATAGATCTGGTTTTCTTCTAACACTTTGAGCATTTCATTCGGGTCTTTGATATAGGGCTGACCTATATCTGTAAAAGGAGAATCTTCTTCAGGTTCATAAGTCAAATAGCCATGATCTTCCTTAATGTCAATTACCATCGCATTAAGATCAGTTGTATTCATTAAATTAACTAATGAGTCGAAACGCTCTCCTCCTGCCGAATGACCGGTTACATAAATGCCTCGCACTGCATCCGGATACTCAAACGTAAAACCCGAATCATACGTAAAGCGAGGCATTGAATCTGGAAAACCTTTGGCAGTATGAACTAATTCCCTGTGGTGATGCTGTAACTCTGTTGTGTCCCCTTCTTCTGCATGAGCCTGAGAATAAAAGGCCGGGACCATTAACAGGGCCACCCCTGCTGTTGCAACTAAATGTTTCAGTGTCACTATGTATCGCTCCCACTACGCTTATTCCGTACATTGGATGTACCTCTATATTCTAACAAGTTATGGAAGCAAATGAAATGATGATTATACGATTTCTCAAAAAATGTTTGAGAAAGGAAACAAATCGCAAAAAAAAAAATAAAGTATGTTTATGAAGGAAATAAAAAAACTTGCTTTATATAGAAAATATCCGATATAATTATCGATAATTAAGGATCGGCAATGAAGAAGAGTAGTATCTTCGCGGCGTGTTTCAGAGAGCCTGTGATTGGTGAAAACAGGTACACAAAGCATAGAGAATGGACTTCTGAGCTCCTGGGTGAAATAGAAGTAACTACAGGCGTATCTCTGCGTTAAAGGGAGGTTTAGTCTACTAAACCGATGAGAGGTCGTTAAAATGCTCACAAGCCATTTGCGACAATAAAGGGTGGCACCGCGGAAACGTACCATTCGTCCCTTGTAACAGGGACGAATGGTTTTTTTGTGGGAAAAAATATAACTCAGAATTTAACAGGAGGATTATAATGAAGACAATTTTTTCTGGAATACAGCCAAGCGGCACGATAACACTAGGAAATTACATCGGTGCCATGCTGCAGTTTGTCGAACTTCAAGACGAGTACAATTGCTACTTTTGTGTTGTGGACCAACACGCGATAACCGTCCCGCAGGAAAAATCGGCTCTTCGTTTAAATACGAAAAGCCTGGCTGCTATGTATATTGCGGTTGGGATTGAACCGTCACGTTCGACTCTTTTTATTCAATCTGAAGTACCCGCACATGCTCAGGCTGCCTGGATGCTGCAATGTGTCTCGTATATCGGCGAGCTCGAGCGGATGACTCAATTCAAGGATAAATCATCAGGTAAAGAAGGCGTTTCAGCGGGACTTCTAACGTACCCTCCTTTAATGGCTGCTGATATTCTGCTTTATAAAACAGACCTTGTTCCTGTTGGAGAAGATCAGAAGCAGCATCTGGAGCTGACGCGTGACCTTGCTGAACGGTTTAACAAAAAATATAATGATATTTTTACGGTTCCAGAGGTCCGGATTCCAAAAACCGGTGCAAGAATCATGTCCCTTCAGGATCCTTTAAAAAAGATGAGCAAGTCAGATCCTAATCAAAAAGCCTTTATTTCCATGCTTGATGAGCCTAAACAAATTATGAAGAAAATTAAAAGCGCAGTAACAGATTCTGAAGGGATCGTCCGCTATGATAAAGAAAATAAACCAGGGGTTTCAAATCTCCTTACGATCTATTCCATCCTATCCGGAAAATCGATTGAAGAAATTGAAGAAAGCTATATAGGAAAAGGCTACGGCGACTTTAAAAACGACTTGGCTGAAGTTGTAGTCAATCGAATCGAGCCTATTCAAAAACGCTATTTTGAATTAATGAATTCAGATGAACTCGACGAAATACTGGATAGCGGCGCGGAAAAAGCAAATTTTGCTGCAAACAAAATGCTGAAGAAAATGGAAAACGCCATGGGACTTGGCAGAAAAAGAAAACGCTAAAAAACAGGCTGGCTGATTTTCAGCCTGCCTGATTTTTTCTGGTCGCAGAAAGCTGGATTAAAAGTGCGCCTAAAGGGATACCATAGGTTTCTGTATGTTGAGAGATAAAGATAAAATATTCTTTAACCGTAAAGCCTGATGGAATCAAATTTAAAAATATTGCGCTATGTATACTGCCAATACTGAGCATACTAAATCCTATTATATAGAGAAGAAAACGAACGATTGGTATCACCCCCCCATTATGAGGTATTTAATTTAACATATGTTCTAAAAAGCGAAACTTGCCCATAACAAAAGGAAGGCCATTACGGCCTTCCTTTTGTAAGCTAGCTATTTGTCGAAGCTTGAGATGCCGTTGCATTCATTTCCTTAAATTCCTTTTCAGAACAAAGAACAAAGTGGCCAGGATTTACTTCCCGCATCTCCACGTTTTCATTTTCTTCATAATCATGGTCATCGGGATTATAAGGGATTCTTCTGCGTTTTCTTTCATGCTCCGGGTCCGGAAGCGGGATGGATGAAAGAAGAGACTTTGTATATGGGTGAAGAGGGTTTTTATAAAGCTCCTCACTCGTCGTTAGCTCTACCAAACGTCCAAAATACATAACGCCAATCCGGTCGCTGATGTATTTAACCATTGAAAGATCATGGGCGATAAATAAATATGTGAGTCCTTTTTCGCGTTGAAGCTTTTTAAGCAAATTAACGACCTGTGCCTGAATTGAAACATCAAGAGCAGAGATTGGCTCATCGGCAATAATGAACTCCGGCTTAACAGCTAGTGCACGGGCAATCCCAATACGTTGACGCTGCCCCCCGGAAAATTCATGAGGGTAGCGTCCAGCATGATCCCGGTTTAACCCGACAGTTTCTAGAAGGTCGTGTACCATCTTTGTACGTTCTTCTTTCGATTTCGCAAGACCATGTAAATCAATACCCTCAGCAATAATATCAATAATTTTTTTCCGTGGGTTTAAGGATGCGTACGGATCCTGAAAAATCATTTGCATGGAACGGTTAAATTCCAGGGTTTTTTCTTTATTTTTAGCGTTATGAACATTTTCCCCTTTAAAGAGAACCTCTCCATCTGTTGCATTATAAAGTCGGATAATGGTGCGTCCTGTCGTGGATTTACCACAGCCTGACTCACCCACAAGTCCGAGGGTTTCCCCTTTAAATATATCAAAGCTTATATCGTTAACAGCGCGTACTTCATTTTTTTTACCTCTGTTAAAATGCAGCTTCAGATTTTTAATCTCAAGAAGTTTTTCGCTCATCAGTACACTCCGCCTTTCGATTGAGCGTTATTGAACTTTTCCTGGTTCTTTTTAACAGCTTCAGGAGGTTCAACATAAGGTGCATCAGGATGCAGCAGCCATGTTGCTGCATAGTGCGTCTCAGACACCTTAAACATTGGCGGTTCTTCCTCGAAATCAATCGCCATTGCAAAGCGGTTTCTCGCTGCAAAAGCGTCACCCTTCGGAGGATTTAAAAGATCAGGAGGAGAACCTGGAATAACAAACAGTTCATCAACATCAGTCTCAAGACTCGGCATTGAGCTGATTAACCCCCATGTATATGGATGCTTAGGATTATAAAAAATCTCATCCACTGTTCCTACTTCAACAATTCTGCCTCCATACATGACAGCCACCCGGTCTGCCACACTCGCTACAACTCCAAGATCATGCGTGATAAAAATGATAGAAGTATCAATCTTTTTCTGAAGATCCTTCATCAAATCAAGAATCTGGGCCTGAATCGTCACATCGAGTGCTGTAGTTGGCTCATCAGCAATCAGCACCTTCGGATTACAGGCAAGTGCAACAGCAATTACGATACGCTGCCGCTGTCCGCCTGAAAACTGATGGGGATATTGATTTATTCTAACCTCAGGGTTCGGAATTCCTACCAGTTTTAAAAGCTCTAATGCTCTTGCTTTAGCCTGTGCTTTGGATAAGTTTTGATGCTTTAACAGAGGCTCTGCAATTTGCTTTCCAATTTTCATTGTTGGATTCAACGACGTCATAGGATCCTGAAAGATCATTGATATATCTTTCCCTCTAATCTTCTCCATCTGCTTATCTGTCTGCTTTGTTAAGTCTTTTCCATCAAACAGGATTTGGCTTTCCGGCTTCATCTCTGAGTTGGATTTAGGCAGCAGACGCATAATGGATTTAGTGGTAACGGATTTACCTGATCCGGATTCACCTACAATCGCAAGAGTTTCCCCTTTATAAAGCTCAAAGTTTACTCCCCGGATTGCTTTTACTTCACCGGCATAGGTATTAAATGAAATAGCTAAATCCTTTACTGTTAAAATACTTTCCATCGTATTCACCTGCCTTTAATCTCTCATTTTAGGATCTAATGCGTCTCTTAGCCCATCTCCAAGTAAGTTAAACGTAACCATCAGTAGACTGATTACGATTGAAGGAATGATCAGCATATACGGATAAAGCAGCATCACCCTGAATCCATCCTCGATTAATGTCCCTAGTGAAGCATTAGGCGGCTTAAGACCTAATCCAATAAAACTTAAAAAGGCTTCAAAGAAAATGGCGCTAGGTATGGTAAACATCATATTAACGATAATTACCCCTACCATATTAGGCATCAGATGCTTGAAAATGATTCTATAATCAGTCGCTCCAAGAGTCTTAGATGCAAGAGCAAATTCCTGATTTTTAAGCTTTAGCACCTGCCCGCGCACTACCCTGGCCATCGTTACCCAGCCGGTAAGCGCTAAAGCAAGTGTAATCGCTAATATTCCGGGTTCAAGTATTAAGATCAGCAAAATCACGATTACTAAATTTGGTATACCAGAAAGAATCTCGATAATTCTCTGCATGATATTGTCGACCCGGCCTCCAAAATAGCCGGAAATCGCTCCGTATGAAACACCGATAACCATATCAATGGCAGTTGCCAGAAAAGCGATAAACAATGATATTCTTACTCCAAGCCATAATCTAGTGAAAAGATCACGACCTAGACTGTCTGTTCCAAACCAATACGATTCTGTAATTTGCCGGTCTTCATAAGGAGTTAAAATCGCTCCATCCCGGTTTTTTAAGGTGCCGTCAAATGGCAGCCAGCTAACATCTGCTACTGCTGCAATCCGCGGAGGCAAATTGGCGTGCTCTACATTTTGCTGAACGGTGTGACCGCTTAGATATGGACCAATTAATGCCATAATGATTAATAAGGTTAAAACAACAACACTGACAATCGCAGCTTTATTTTTCTTAACCCGAAGCCATGCATCCTGCCAGAAACTAAGGCTCGGCTTCTCAATTTTTTCAGCAAGCGACTCGTCAACTCTTTTAGGCTCAAACATCTCTTTTGGGATTCGTTTTATAGGATTCACCATCAGTTTTCTCCTCCTGACAGCCTGATACGCGGATCGATGATGCTGTATAAAATATCGACGATGAGAACGACAAAAATAAATAATGCGGCGAATAAAATAGTCGTACCCATGATAACCGGGTAATCCAATACATTAATCGACGTAACAAACTGCTCTCCTAAGCCCGGAATGGCAAAAACTCTTTCTACGACAAGAGATCCGGTGATTAGGCTGACCGCAAGAGGGCCAAGTACAGTAACTACTGGAATCAGAGCATTTCTGAGCGCATGCTTGAACGCAACCTCGAAGGATGATGCACCTTTTGCTCTGGCAAGAACGATATAATCCGATGACAGTACTTCAATCATTTCTGTTCTCATAAACCTCGCAGCAATTGAAATCGGGAAGATTGCCAGCGCAATCGTCGGAAGAATGGAATATTCATAGCCTCTCCAAAAAGCAACAGGAAACCATCCAAGGCGAACCGCTATAAAGTATTGCAGCATCGCAGCAAATACAAAGGAAGGGATTGATTTCCCAAGGACAGCAACAAGTGTTGAGCCGTAATCCATCCAGGTATTTTGCCTTAAAGCAGCAATGACACCAAGGATAATACCAAAAATAGTTCCAAATATCATTGCCTGTAATCCTAATGTGGCAGATGGACCGATTCGTTTCGCGATTAATTCTGTAACTGGTGTATTACTGAATTGAAAAGAAACACCAAGATCCCCCTGTAAAACATTTGTCATATATTTAAGATACTGAACCGGGACAGGCTGATCGAGTCCGTACTTTGCTGCCATAATAGCCCGCTGGGTTTCATTAAGCTTTGCAGCTGCTGAGAATGGTGAACCAGGGATTAATTTCATAAGAAAAAAGGTCAGCGAAATGACAATAAAAAGAGTTAAAAGCATTAACCCTATACGTTTTAACAAATATCCCACCACAGACACCTCCTATCATTTTAATCAAATATTCGACATATTCAGACAAAAGCTTTACAGAGCAAAAGAGAGTATATCAATTTCTATACACTCTCTTTTGACTCTAAAGTTATTAAAGTAACGTTATTCTCCGATTGAAACCGGGAAGTAGCTGTATTCAGGTCCTACAAAGTGATAAGTAAAATCTTTTACTTTTTCATTAACTAAAATGTTTGCCTGACGCTGATAAACAGGAATGATCGCTGCTTCTTCTTCAAGAAGAACTCTTTCTGCTTCCTGTAATGTTTCAAAACGCTTGCCTGGCTCATTTGCATAAGTTGACTCAGCATCTTTTAGTAATTGATCATATTTTTCACTTGAGAACGCCATGTGGTTGTTTCCGCCATCTGTAATCCAAAGGTCAGAGAAAGAAATTGGATCCAGGTAGTCAGGTCCCCAGCCAGCGAACTGGAGGTCATAGTCAAGTGCTTCATCGCGATCAAGACGAACGCTGAATGGAACACTTTCAAGCTTAATGGTTAAACCTTCAAGATTTTGTTGAAGCTGATCAGCAATAAACTCATCAGTCAGTTTTGCTGATTCAGTGTCTCCACCTAAGTAGCGAAGTTCAACTGTGTCAGTTCCAAGCTCTTCCAAGCCTTTTGCCCAAGCTTCTTTTGCAGCTTCAAGGTCATACTCAAGCATGTCCCCATTAGCTTCACGGAAATCTTCCCCAGTATCAGGGTTTGTAACGAATTCCTTAGGTACAGCATAGTTTGCAGGAATTGATCCATTGTTAAGAATGTTATCAGTTAACGCCTGCTTATTAATTGAAAGAGCAAGTGCTCTACGGATATTGATATTTTGAAGTGCTTCATTTGTCTGGTTCATTTTAATCCAGAAAACTGTAGGCTCTAACCATGAAACCATGTTTGGATCATCTTCGTATTGTGGAACTAAAGCAGATGAAAGCTTACTAGTGATGTCTGCTTCTCCTGCTTCATAAGCATTAACCGCTGTTTGCGGATCTTTTACTTCATTAAATGTAACCTTTTCAAGCGCTACATTTTCTGCATCCCAGTAATCTGTGTTTTTAGCGTATGTCCATTCTCCGTCAGTGCTTCCATCCCAGTTGTCTAAAACGAATGGTCCGTTATAAACAAGTGTAGCTGCGTTAGATGCATAGTTTTCGCCTTGTTCTTCAACAAAAGCCTGGTTTTGCGGGAAGAATGTCGGGAAAGCCATTAGAGACACGAAATAAGAGACAGGTTTTTCTAGTGTTACTTCAAGTGTTTTATCATCAACAGCTACTGCTCCAAGCGTTTCAGGAGCTGCACCGTCGTTGTAAACTTCAGAAGCGCCTTTAATTTTGCCTTCCATCAAGTAAGGTCCATAGCTTGAACCACTGTCAGGATTTAGAGCACGCTGCCAAGCATAGACAAAGTCATTAGCTGTAACAGGGTCTCCATTTGACCATACTGCATCTTCTTTGATTTTAAATGTGTAAACTGTACCTTCTTCATTAACTTCAGGTTCCCCTTCCGCTAACGCAGGAACTGGTTCCTGATCGGCACTTAAGCGATACAATCCTTCAAACACATTATTCATGGTTGTGAAGCTGATTGTATCTGAAGCAAGAATCGTGTCCATCGCAGGAATAGCCGATGTCTCCATTACCCGAAGTTCCTGTGGAACATCAGATGCAGTTTCCCCTGATTCATTACCTTCATTGTTTTCATTTTGTTCTTCAGCGGAGTCGCCTCCGTAGCAAGCTGACATGAAAACACTGACTACAAGCATTATTGCTAAAAGCAGCGAATACTTTTTCATCTGTAAACCCCCTAGTATTTGTCTGAAAATTATTACAAGATTTATTATACTCGCATTTTTAAATTTGTATATATTTTTTCTAAAATATTTATTAAAATTTTTAGTTTTTTTATTTTATTACTATAATTTAAGCATCCTAGTTGTATATTTTAACTGATTATTAGTAATTGAAAACTTACTCTTATAGTATTACACTTAGTCAAGATATTATAAGGAGTGTTTATAATTGAATAAGTTAGTTTATATCCTTCTTGCGGCCGGTTATGCCGTAAGCTTTCTTATTATAATACTGTATTACAAGAGCATCACTCTGCTTACTTTCATCAACTCCACGTTTTTTACTGGCGGCTTCTACCTGTTTGCAGCCTTAATAGCGCTGGTTCTCAGCAGCGGCCTATTTGATATAGTCGCCAACAGCTTCAGGAGAACTTTTTCTATGGCGGCCCCGATGAAAAAAGAAGAAGCAGAAGAAATGAGAAGCGTCTCCCAGGCCATAAGCGGATTTCCGATCAGGTCATTATTTATTAGCGGCAGTATAATATTAGTGAGTATGGCTATCGCCTTACTGCTATATTATTAATGAAAAATTAAATATTTTCATTATCCTCATATAGTATGCGCTATTTTTTGGAATATTAATGCAATTTATATTCCTGTAATAATATTTTGTTTTACTGATTAAGGAATCTATTTTTTTGAGAAATAGTGAGATTTTGTCTAATAAATTTCTCAAGCTCTTATATTCTATACACTCTGCTTCAAACCGACGCTTCCTCGGGCGGGGTGAGCTAATTTGCTTCGCTAGTGTATCTCGAGCTCCCTCTTCATCCTGCGATAGACGTCGCATTTCGCTCCGTTCTCCTCACGTTTCTAAAATGATTTTAAGTCTCTGCTAAAATAAAAAGACGCATAGCCTCATAAACCGGGCCATACGTCTTTTTTATTATCTTTGTGATTTCGGATTAAATGCATCCTTTAAGCCTTCTCCAATGAAATTAATGGAGAGTATTGTTATAACCAATATGATAGCCGGCGGCATCCAGATCCATGGCTTATCCCGGAGTACATCTGCTTCCTGTGACGCTGAAAGCATATTCCCCCAGCTAGGAATCGATTGCGGTACACCAAAACCCAGGAAACTTAAAGCTGACTCTGCTACGATCATGCTGGCGAATAAAATGGTTGCCTGTACAATAATCGTAGAAAGTACATTTGGCAGCAGATGCCTGATGATGACTTTTGAGGGCTTACATCCAATAGAGATGGCAGCCAGGATATATTCATTTTCTTTCTCAGCGAGTATCTTACTCCTGACAATACGAGCTACTCCTCCCCAGCTAAGGAGACTGATCACTCCGATTAATACATACAAGCCATTTACTATCCCAAAAAGAATCGTATTTAAGACGATAACAAATACAAGGAATGGAAAATTTAACACAAAGTCTGTAAAGCGCATTAGTATGCTATCAACTACACCGCCATAAAATCCTGCAATTGAACCTACCACTGTTCCAAACAGAATAACGAGTGCAGTACATGAAAAACCGACAACTAATGAAATTCTTCCACCATACAGTAAGCGGGTAAATACATCCCGCCCGGATTTATCGGTACCGAGGACGTGTTCTCCGCCGGGCTCTAAAGACATTAGACTAATATTGACCTTGGTAATATCCTGCGTCGTGATATATGGCGCAAGAAAAGAAAAGATAATAACCGTTAACAAGAAAAAGCTACTAATCATTGCCAGCTTATTGCGAAGAAATTTCCGTCTTGCAATCGCAAAAGGAGACATATTAATGGATTTTTCCTGGGGTTTAGCGGTTCCTGCAGTAACGTTCACCATTTTTACTCCTCCTTCATTAATCTAGACGAATTCTTGGATCAACTACACCATATAAAATGTCGGCAATTAAATTTCCAACTAACGTTAATAGCGACAACAGCAGTGTGATCGCCATCATTGTTGGATAATCATTAGAAGTTACCGAGGTCAGGAATAACTGTCCAATTCCCGGATAAGTAAAAATCGTCTCAGTAATAATTGCCCCGCTTATGATCGTTGCTATATCAAAGCCAAGAAATGTGATTAATGGAATGATCGAGTTGCGCAAAATATGAACATTATAAATTTTAGAGGTCGAGGTCCCTTTTGCACGGGCAGTCCGGACAAAATCCTTGCGACTGTTTTCTATAATATCATTACGCAAAAACTGCGTATAGCTTGCAGTAGCCAACGCTCCCAGTACTATAGCCGGCATAATTACATGGTGAAGACGACTCATCCAGTAATCAAACGTACCTTGTGGTATACGAATATCGACTGACCCGGCGTATGGAGTCCACCCTAAATTAAAGGAGAAAATATAAATCGCGAAAACCCCCGCGATAAAGGACGGTATGGCCAATCCAAGATAATTTATGCCCCCGATAAGATGGTCACCGATGGTGTAGGGCTTCCTACCGGCAAAAATCCCCATTGCAAAGGCTAAGATATAGGTGATAACAAGTGAGGTTACTCCAAGAAAGACTGTGTTAGGCAATCTTTCCAAAATTAAATCTGAGACTGGCATTTTATATCGTGTTGATTTTCCAAAGTCACCTTGAACAAAAGAACTGATCCAATTGAAATATTGAACAGGAAGAGGATCGTTGTAGCCTAATTTCTCTCTCATCTCTGCAATATATTGCGGGTTAGTGTTGTTCGGATCAATTTCTCCAGAGAGAGAATCTCCTGGCATTGCTTTAGCCAGGAGAAACACTACTATGGAGATAAGGAGAAGCATTGGAATCATGCCGATTAAACGGCGAATGGTATACTTTAGCATGTTAATTCTCCTTATCTAACATTACTGCAAATTAATTAGTCTGTTACAGACCACTCATGAGGGCTGTTAGGACCTGATACGTCATAAGTTACATTTTGAACGCGATCACTATGTGCAACAATTTCTTCTAATTCACTAATGAAGATCATAGGAACATCTTCAGAGATCAGCTTCTGCCATTCTGCGTAAATGTCTGCACGTGCCTGCTCGTCATCGCCTACAATTTCTAAGTTAAGAGCATCAGCAAGCAATTTGTCAGACTCTTCATTTTTGTAACGTGGGTAGTTCCAGATTTTATCTGATCCCCATAGTCCAGTTGGATCCGGGTCAGATCCTGTACTCCATCCACCAAAGAATGTTTCAATAGCCGGGTCATCTTTTTCAACCATATCGTAGTAAAGGTTAACTTCTGTCATTTCAACTTCTGCTTGAATTCCAACTTCCTGCCAATATTGAACAATCGCTTGTGCACGAGTTTCAAATGTCGGGTTAGTTGTTTGGTAATGAGAGAATTTAACAACAAATTCTTCTCCGTTTGGATCTTCAACAAATCCGTCATCATTTGTATCCTCATATCCAGCTTCTGCAAGAAGTTCTCTTGCTTTCTCCGGATCATACTCATAAGCTGTTAGCTCAGAAGAATCTGCGGCAATCCAGTGGTTTGATGGAACCGGTCCATCAACTGGAGTACCGTAACCGAAGAAGAATGCATCGATCCACTCCTGACGGTTGATTGCGTGAGCCATTGCTCTACGAAGGTTTACATCAGCATATTTTTCTTTATCTTCTGTAATTTCATTTGTTTCAGCATTGAATGTTCCAAGTTTAAAGCCAATGTAGTAATAAGAGAGACCTGGATATGTAATAACTTCTACATTATCCAATGCTTCTACTTCTTCGCCGTTAACTGGAGCAAGAGAAATCATATCAATATCACCTTGGCCTAATGCGCCAACTACAGTTGAACTGTCAAGAACCTGAACGACGATGCTATCAAGATTCGGCTCGCCTCTCCAGTAATCTTCAAACTTAACAAGCTGCATTGACTCACCAGGGACAATGCTTTCAACTTTGAAAGGTCCAAGTCCGATTGGGTTTTGACGAACCTGTGGAGAAGCTGACATTTCAGCTACAGGAATATCTTCAAACTGAGCACGTGACAAAGGATAAGACCATAGGTTTACTAGGTTGTTAACACGAGCTTCGTCAAATGTAATTTCAATTGTATACTCATCAATTACATTTAGACCTGAAATGCTGTCTGCTTCACCAGCACGGTATGCAGGAGCACCTTCAATAGTTTCTACATTTGTATACCGTGAACCATCGTAGTCAGGGTCTGAAAGTGTCTCGATAGCAAATACCCAGTCTTCAACAGTCAGTTCAACGCCATCCTGCCACATTACACCCTGTTCGAATGTAAATGTGAAGACTTTATTATCTTCAGTTTCCCAAGAAGCGATCCCTGGCTCAGGCTGAAGGTTTTCATCATAAGTAATTAGAGACTCATCAGTTAAGGTAAGAATCTCAGCGTCAGTCGCAATACCATAAAAGTTTGGATTAAAAATGCCCTCAGGAGCAGTTTCAAATCCGTAGGTCAGAGTACCGCCGGAAGTAGCTTCCCCTTCTTCTCCTTCAGGTGCTTCATTTTCATTGTTGTTGTCATTTTCTGATGCGCTATCTCCACTACATGCTGCAAGGAATGCAGACAATGCCAGCATTATAGCCAGCAGTAATCCTAACGGCTTCTTTTTCATTCTGTTCCCCCCAATAAGTTGTTTGTTAATAAAGAATACATGCTACGTGATGACCAGGTTTCACCTCCTTTAATATAGGCTTAACCTTCGAGCATTCTTCCTTCGCCATAGGGCAGCGCGTATGGAACGGACAGCCGCTTGGCGGATTTTGCGGACTTGGAACATCTCCCTGAAGAATGATACGTTTTTTTCTTTTCTTAGGGTTTGGTTCCGGTATGGCTGAGATCAAAGCCTGCGTATACGGATGAAGCGGCTCAGCATACAGACTGTCATTGGTCGCAATTTCGACCAGATTGCCAAGGTACATAACACCGATTCGGTCACTCATATGTTTAACCACACTCAAGTCATGTGCGATAAACAAATATGTTAGCTTAAATTCATCCTGAAGCTCTTTTAATAGATTTAACACCTGTGACTGAACTGACACATCAAGCGCTGATACGGGCTCATCCGCGATGATCAGCTTTGGCTTTAGCGCAAGTGCACGGGCAATCCCGATACGCTGACGCTGACCGCCTGAAAATTCATGACCGTATTTGTGATAAGCTTCCGGCGGAAGTCCAACCCTTGATAAAAGGTCCATGACTTCATCCTTAATGTCTTTCTTACTCATAGATTTATAATTTTTAAGCGGCTCAGAGATGATTTCCCCTACACTTTGGGTAGGGTTTAATGAGGCATACGGATCCTGAAATACCATTTGAAAATCCTGTCTTGCTTTGCGAAGGCGTGTACCGCTGATCGTTGTAATATCTTTTCCTTCAAAGATAATTTTGCCTTCAGTCGGCTTTAACAGGCGCAGAATGGTTCTGCCGGTCGTTGATTTCCCACATCCTGATTCTCCAACGAGTCCAAGCGTTTCTCCTTTATTAATTGTAAAGGAGATATCATCAACCGCCTTTACATTGCCGACTGTGCGCTTTAAAAAACCGCCTTTTACAGGATAATAGGTTTTAAGATTTTGAATATCCAATAATACTTCTTTATCTGTTTTGGGTTTAGTAGAAATTCCTTTTTCTGCTTCGATTTTATTCATTATTCAACTACCCTTTCCAAAGGCTTCTTGATGGTATTTGAGTTTTCATAAAGCAGGCACGCTACTTCGTGGTTTGGATCATCTTCGAATAATTGTGGAGTGATCGTTACACATTCAGGCATTGCCTTTGGGCAGCGATTTGCAAAACGGCAGCCAACCTGCGGCATATTCTGAATAGAAGGAACGAGTCCTTCAATAGTTGCAAGCTTTTCTTTTCTTTCATCCATCGTAGGGATTGCTCCCATTAAAAGCTGAGTGTAAGGGTGCTTAGGGTCTTCAAACAATACTTCAACGTCAGCACGTTCCACTATTTTCCCGGCATACATAACAATGACCTCGTCACAAATTTCTGAGACGACGCCTAAATCATGCGTAATCATAATGATGGACATATCATTTACTTCCTGGATATCTTTTAACAGCTCTAAAATCTGTGCCTGGACTGTAACATCCAAAGCCGTGGTAGGTTCATCTGCAATTAAAAGCTTAGGCTGGCAGGCAATGGCCATGGAGATCATGACCCTCTGTCTCATTCCGCCGGAAAGCTGGTGGGGATATTCGTCTACAATTTTTTCCGGGCGTGGGATTCCTACGCTCTTTAATAGAGCAACACTTTTTAAACGCGCTTCTTTTTTACTTATATTTTCATGGTTCAGCAAGACTTCCTCTAACTGATAACCTATAGTGAATACCGGATTAAGAGCTGTCATCGGCTCCTGGAAAATCATTGAAATTTCTTTTCCGCGAATCTTGTTCATTTCACGTTCAGAGAGTTTTTCAATATTTCTTCCTTCAAACTTAATTTCTCCGCCTCTTATTTTTCCAATTCCCTGAGGTAGAAGCTGCATTACGGACAGGGACATTACACTTTTCCCACAGCCAGACTCTCCGACTATTCCGACAATTTTTCGGCGATCGACATTAAAGGATACTTTCTCCACAGCGTTATAGTAATTTTTACCAATTTTAAACCCTGTTTGAAGCTCTTTAATCTCAAGTAGCGGTGTCTCACTTTGTCCTGTATTTGATCTAGCCATTTAAACACCTCTAATATTTCTTATTTTCAATCAATTTATATTATTTGTATAAAATACTATTACAATGAGATTACAATTTCAACTTATTTTTGCTAAATTATTTATTTTATATTTTAAGTTTTTTGAAAATTTGTTGATATGGCTGGCTTTTCAGGATGAATAGCTATTTAAAAAAATAATTTCACAGATTAATATTTTGTATTTATTAAGAATTTTTTACGTATTTTAGACATATAAGAATAATATTGTATTATATTGCAATATAACGTATGAATATACATTCATCACAAAAAAAGAGACGCACTTTATGTGCATCTCTCCTTAATGCCTTCTATTTTACTGATCCCATTTTCTGAAAACAATTGTTGCATTATGGCCACCGAAGCCTAATGAGTTGCTCATCGCTACTGCAATATCAGCTTTTTTTGCTTCATGCGGGACATAATCCAGATCGCATTCAGGGTCGGGGTTATCAAGGTTTATCGTAGGCGGAAGAACCTGATCCTTAAGTGCAAGGACAGTAAAGATGGCCTCGACTCCACCGGCAGCTCCAAGTAAATGGCCTGTCATTGATTTCGTTGAACTGACGGCTAATTGGTAAGCATGGCTTTCAAAAACTTCTTTTATCGCCATTGTTTCATATTTGTCGTTATAAGGTGTACTTGTACCATGTGCATTTATATACCCTACTTCTTGAGGGCTAATGCCTGCATCCTCAAGGGATTGTCTCATAGCACGCACACCGCCTTCCCCGCCCGGAGAAGGGGCAGTAATGTGGTAGGCATCTCCTGTGGAGCCATAGCCTACGATTTCTGCATAAATAGGTGCGTTTCTAGCGATTGCATGCTCCAGCTCCTCGAGTACGAGGATTCCTGCACCTTCCCCCATAACAAAACCGTCACGGTCTTTATCAAATGGA
The DNA here is from genome assembly GCF_002926065.1 of Jeotgalibacillus proteolyticus. Classification (GTDB taxonomy): domain Bacteria; phylum Bacillota; class Bacilli; order Bacillales; family Jeotgalibacillaceae; genus Jeotgalibacillus; species Jeotgalibacillus proteolyticus. The sequence continues at coordinate 564,856 of NZ_PREZ01000001.1, forward strand.
CGGCTTGCTTTTGTAACGTCCTGATTTAACGTTAATGCAGTATTAGCTATGAAGCCTGCCATTGCCATCTGAGAGATGGGTGCTTCTGAACCGCCAGTGATCATTGCATCTGCGTCCCCGCGCTGGATAACCTTAAATGCATCTCCGATTGAATTCGTTCCGCTGGCACAGGCTGTTACTGTACAGGAATTCATTCCTTTTGCTCCTAAAGCGATTGACACCTGGCCTGCTGCCATATCAGGAATCATCATAGGCACAAAGAACGGACTGACTCTGCGATAGCCCCGATTTAAGAAAGTTTCAAATTGCTTTTCAAAGGTTTCCATGCCGCCAATACCGGAGCCGATCCATACACCAATGCGATCCGCATTAGACTCGTTAATGTCTAATTGGGCGTCTTTAACAGCCATTTTGGAAGAAACTACCGCATACTGAGTAAAACGGTCCATTTTTCTGGCTTCCTTCTTTTCCATATGATCCTCGATAGTAAAACCCTTCAATTCTCCTACTGCCGTTGCAGGAAAATCATCCTTGTTCAGTCTGGTTAGTTCACCGATTCCGGATTTCCCATTAATAATGCTGTTCCAGGAAGATTCGACATCATTCCCTACTGGAGAAACCATTCCTAATCCAGTGACTACTACACGACGTTTAGACATCTTAATCGTCAACTCCTCATTATCTTTTAATGTATTAGAAAGTACCTTCTATGAGTGTATTATTTTCCCCAGCGAAGTGCAATTGCTCCCCAAGTTAGTCCGCCGCCAAATCCGACCATCACTAAAAGATCGTCATCTTTTACCTTTCCATTTTCAATGTCTTCAACCAATGAAATTGGAATGGAGGCTGCAGATGTATTGCCGTATTTATTTACAGTTTTCGACATTTTTTCTACTGGAAGCTCTAAGCGCTGTCTTGCCGCTTCCATGATTCTGATATTGGCCTGATGAGGAATTAAGTAATCGACATCTTCTTTTGTTAAGCCTGCTTTTTCAAGGACTTTTATGCTGGATTCACCCATTTGTCTTACAGCAAATTTAAATACCTCCCGGCCATTCATGACAAGACCATCCGGCCCCTGGTATAAATGCTCTCCACCTGTGCCATCTGAACCAAGATCATAGGAAAGAATTCCTCTGTCGCCGCTGACAGGACCTAATACCATGGCCCCTGCACCATCACCGAACAGGACAGCAGTATTGCGGTCATTCCAGTTCGTAATTTTGCTCAGCTTTTCAACCCCAACGACAAGGACATGCTTATAGCCGCCATTTTCTATAAATTGCTGGGCAGTAATCATCCCATACATAAACCCTGCACAAGCAGCGGAAATGTCCATGGCTGCTGCTTTCGTAGCGCCTAGTTTTTCCTGAAGCATGCAGGAAACGGATGGAAAAGGCTGATCCGGCGTAACTGTCGCAACCAGAATCAAATCAATTTCACCAGCGTCTACGCCTGCATTTCTTAATGCTTCCGCTGCAGCACCATAAGCCATATCAGAAGTATCCACATCATCATCTGCAAAACGTCTTTCTTCTATTCCAGTCCGTGTGCGAATCCATTCATCAGAAGTATCCATCTTTTTTTCAAGATCCACGTTGGTAACCACATTAGCAGGGATATATCTCCCTATTCCCCATGCTCCAGCACGCATTAAAATTCCTTCTTTCTATTAGTTTAGCTTATTTAAAAACATACATATTAGCTATTATTATGACTTGGTACTAATATTATATCAATACAAATAATATTTCAAGAATTATACGATTAGAACGCCATTTTCCATACAAAAGCCTGCAGCATAATATGCTGCAGGCCTGTCAGTTAATTATTCAGTTATTTTCTCCTGCTTCTTTTTTTCCAAGCTCATAGGCATCATTCATCGCTTTTGCAAACAATCCCATAAACGGCTGCAAGGATTCGATTGAAACTTCGATTCCAGCCTGCTCCATTCTTTCCTTTGCTTCCGGCAGGTACTTCATGGCAATTTGCATGAATTCCATTGTTTTATCAGTTGCCATTTTATTTCACTCCTTCATCATCAATCTGAAGATTTTTTCACTGCCTTTTTAGTTTATCTTAATTTTATCGAACTTTCCATCTTTAGACGGCCCCTGAGGAATTATTGAGTTCTTTATTTATTTTACAAAAAACTGTGGTAAAATTGTAAAAGAGCTTAGATGAATGAAAGCGATCTATTTTTGAAATGAGGTGACAGTAATGTCATACATTTGGGCATTTATTTGGGCGTTCCTATTGATTCATATGACAACGTACGTAGTTAGTTCTATGAATGGTGTAGCTTATGAGTTTGGCACTGCTACGATTATAGCTGTGGCAACAACTATAGCGCTTTATATTATAGGAGCTGTAATTCCAAAACCGCATGTGGAACAGCATTAAAAAATCCTGATCCCCTAAAAAGGGATCAGGATTTTTTATTTTATTCTGATTCTGTTTTCTTCAAGTATCAGCTCAACCTTTTGGTGAGGTAAAATAGTCCCTTTCACCAATTCTTTTGCGAGCAGTGTTTCAATTTCTTTTTGAATATATCTCTTAAGAGGCCGTGCACCAAATGAAGGATCATAGGCTGCTCCAGCGATAAATTCTGCTACGTCTTCATTAATTACTAAATGAATATGCTGATCAGCCAGCCGCTCGCTGAGTTCCTCAGTCATTTTTCTAACGATTCCTTTCATCTGCTCATGACCGAGAGGATTAAATAAGACAATATCATCAATCCGATTTAACAGCTCCGGTCTGAAATGATTTCTGAGCTCTTTCATCACTCTATCTTTAACAAGGTTATTTTCATTTGGAGAGTCTTCCAACATGTAGGTTGACCCAATATTAGACGTCATGATAATAATTGTATTTCTGAAGTCTACTGTTCTTCCTTTAGAGTCCGTAATGCGGCCGTCATCGAGCATTTGAAGCAAAATGTTAAAAACTTCAGGATGCGCTTTTTCGATTTCATCAAGAAGTATAACGGAATAAGGCTTACGTCTTACAGCCTCTGTCAGCTGACCGCCTTCTTCATATCCTACATATCCCGGCGGTGCTCCGATCAGTCTTGCAACAGCATGCTTTTCCATGTACTCGGACATATCAATCCTGATCATCTGCTGCTCACTGTCAAACAGGGTGTGGGCAAGTGCTTTGGCAAGTTCTGTTTTCCCTACTCCTGTCGGGCCTAAAAAGATAAATGAGCCAATCGGTCTGTCAGGATCTTTTATGCCTGCTCTGGCGCGGATAACGGCCTCACTCACTGCTGTAACGGCTTCGTTCTGACCGATTACACGCTTAGTTAAGATTTCTTCAAGTCTTAGAAGCTTGTCCCGCTCGCCCTCCATAAGCCGATCAACGGGAATCCCTGTCCACCTTGCTACAATATTGGCTATTTCATCTTCTGTTACTTCCTCCCGAAGAAGCCTGTCTTCTTTATTATGGCTTGTTACCTGCTCCTCAAGTGTTTTCAGATCTTTTTCTACTGAAGGGATTTTTCCGTGCTTAAGCTCAGCTGCCTTCGATAAGTTATACTCACCTTCCGCTTCCTCAAGCTCTCTTCTTAGTTGATCAAGCTCTTCTCTTTTTTGCTGAAGAATGAGTATGGACTGCTTTTCATCTTCCCATTTGGAGCGCATTGCATCGCTTTTTTCCCTCAGGTTTGAAAGCTCTTCCCTTAATACGGCAAGTCGTTCCTGGCTGGCTAAGTCATTCTCTTTAGACAGGGCAGCCTCTTCAATCTCAAGCTGCATAACACGACGCGTTGATTCATCGAGCTCCTGCGGCATGGAATCAATCTCTGTACGGATCATAGCGCAGGCTTCATCCATTAAATCAATCGCTTTATCCGGAAGAAAACGATCCGTTATATAACGTGAAGAGAGCGAGACGGCAGCTACTAGCGCCCTATCATGAATATTAACGCCGTGATGAATTTCAAAGCGTTCCTTTAATCCGCGCAAAATGGAAACCGTATCCTCTTCATCCGGCTCCTGTACCAGCACCTGCTGGAAACGGCGTTCAAGCGCAGGGTCTTTTTCGATATATTGTCTATGTTCATTTAAAGTCGTGGCACCGATACAGTGTACTTCTCCTCTTGCAAGCATCGGCTTTAAAATATTACCAGCATCCATTGCCCCTTCTGATTTACCTGCTCCTACAATTGTATGGAGTTCATCAATAAACAGCAGAATTCTGCCTTCACTTTTTTTAACCTCCGCTAAAACGGCTTTAAGCCTTTCTTCAAATTCCCCCCTGAATTTTGCTCCTGCTACAAGGGCGCTCATATCGAGCTCAAACACTGTTTTATCCTTTAAGCCTTCAGGTACATCCTTTCTCACAATCCGCTGAGCCAGGCCTTCTACAATGGCTGTCTTCCCTACACCAGGCTCTCCGATCAAAACGGGATTGTTTTTTGTTTTCCGGGAGAGAATCCGAATAACATGCCTTATCTCGGCGTCGCGCCCGATAACAGGGTCCATTTTGCCTTTGCGGACTTCTTCAACGAGGTCGCGTCCGTATTTTGTTAATGCTTCATATGTGTTTTCAGGACTTTGGGTTGTCACTCTTCTTCCTCCTCTAATGGAATCAATGCATTCTTTTATTAGTGAAAAGGTAATGTTTTTAGTTTGTAAATAGGTAACGGTTGAATTAGAAGGAAGTTTCATCAAAGCGAGAATTAAATGCTCAACAGAAACATAATCATCCCCATACTCCTTCTTAGGTTCCTCCGCAAACTTAAACCATGAATAAACTTCATTCGATAAATGAGCGCCAAGCTGGCTGCTGTCTCCAGCAAAAGTTGGGAATCCTGCTATCTTGGCAGAAACTGTATTAAGCAGTCCGTCCAAATCCACCTGAGCCCGTGAAAAAATCTGCGGGGCAAGTCCTTCGTGATCTTTCAGTAAAGCGAATATTATATGTTCAGTTTCAATGGTAGAATTTTTATGCTCTATTGCTTGTTCTTTACCTCCTACAATAGCTTCCTGAACCTTATGCGTCATTTCATCAAGTTTCATTAACTTCACCTCTTTGACCTTTACTGACCTTTTACTCATCGTAGCACTGTCTTCATGAAATTGTAAAGAAAATTGGCTTTACTTGGATTTGGTTAGATGGTTAAATAAACACTAGTGCTAAATTAGTGAGAGTAAGTGGAGGTTTCTATGGAATCAGAACAATTATTTCTATTATTAAAATATTTATTTTTAGGCTTATTTCAAGGCTTTACTGAGCCGATCCCAGTATCATCAAGCGGGCATTTGCTTTTAGCCCAGTATTTTTTAGGGGTCGAAATTGAAGGTGGAGAAGGCGGCGCTTTTACGTTCGAGCTTCTTGTCAATGCAGCTTCTCTTATTGCGGTTCTCTTAATTTTCCGTGAGGATATTAAGCGCCTCATCGTGCGGGGCTTAGGCTACATTAAAACAAAAAATCCTGAGGACAAGACAGAATTTGATTTTATTATCTATCTGCTGATTGGTACGATCCCTGCAGGAGTTATTGGTGTAGTGTTTGGTGATTACATAGCAGAAGCTACTGTTTCGATTGTGGCAGTAACACTTATGATTACCGGTCTCGCCTTGTTTTTAATCAGAAATCTCAGGGGTAAACGCGGTGAGGGTGGAATGACTTTAAAAGATGCTTTGATCATCGGGCTTGCACAGGCAATTGCGTTAATTCCCGGAATCAGCCGGAGCGGTGCAACCATCGTAGCTGCAATGGCACGGGGAATTCACCAGGAAACAGCGCTCAGATATTCTTTCCTGCTTTTCATTCCGGTGAGCCTTGGAGGAACTGTGCTGAGTTTGTCAGATCTGTTAAATAATGAGCATTTAGCTGACTTGTGGATTCCCTATTTGCTCGCATTTCTCGCGTCATTAGTCGCCTCATATTTTTCATTAAAGTGGTTTATGAATATTATGGCCAGAGGGAATTTAATTTATTTTGCGGTCTACTGTCTAGCAGTTGGTCCAATTGTTCTCCTTGTTCTTTATCTGCAATAAGTGAATTCAAAAAAAGAGATTACGCATTTTCGCGTAATCTCTTTTTTATCAGGTAATTCCTAATGCGATCTTTGCATAGCGTGACATGTTATCCTTGCTCCATGCTGGCGTCCAGACAATATTAACATCCACTTCGCCGACTTCAGGGATATCAGCAAGCGCTGCCTTAACCTGGTCCACAATAACCGGAGCAAGCGGACAGCCCATTGAAGTCAAAGTCATTTTTACCTCTGTTTTGCCTTCTTCTTCCTGAGTGACGTCATAAACCAAACCGAGGTTAACGATATCAATCCCAAGCTCCGGGTCGATGACCTGCTCCAAAGCGCCCATGATGCTCTCTTTTAGTTCCTGATCCATTTATCTCACTCCTCATACCATTTACTACTTACCATCATAGCAGACTTTTTAATCCGGTGAAAATGTTATGTTTAAAGGTGCTTGCTAAACCACTTTACCGTCTCAAGAACTCCTTTTCTTGAAACCTTATGACCTGCATTTTCATCTGTAATAAACCTTATGTTATCGGGTTTATTCTCGTATTGAGGATACACTGTTTTAAAGAAAGTATGCGCAGGTTCATACGGCACGACTGTATCAGCTTTTCCATGCCAGAATAAAAGCGGCCGCTGCTTCAGTTTTTCAGGATGGAGGCTCAGGTCATAATCAGCCAATACCTTCAGCTGTTCTTCAATTTCCTCATCAGTCATCGGAAGCCTGAACCCGTTTTTCTTAAAATGATTTATCTGTGCTTTAGCGAATCCTACATAAGCAGGCGCCCCCATGAGACTTGCTGCAGCCTTAATCCATTCATACTGCGTCAGCGCACCAAGTGTTACTATCCCGCCCATTGATGAGCCGGTTAATCCAATTCTGCCTTTCTCGATCAGGTTCCTGCTTTCATATTCGTTCTTTATAATGTTAAGCTCCTCGATTGTTTGAATAACGATCTGCCAAAATCGTGTACTTAAAACAACTTCATTTAGATTCTGTCCTCTTTTACCATGGAGCATCGCATCAGGTAAAAGCACGCGAAAGCCTTCTTCAGCAAGCAGATAAGCAACATGCAGATTGTGCTCTTTTGCACTTGTAAACCCGTGTATAAAGAATACAGTCGGCAAAGGCTGAGCCGCATATTCTTCCTTCACTACATGCAGTAAAGGGATTTCTTTGATCGTTTCGTTTTGAATTGAAATCATATCGTGCATTTCCTCCCAGCAATTCGTTCACTTCTTTAATCGTACCATGTAACCCAATTAATGGCATGTGATTTGCCCATACAGACAGAATGTGATCTTGGAAGAAAAATGGTACAATTACTGGAGAATACACTTGACTAGCTAAAGGAGAACGGTGATGGAAAAGCATCTTATTGTATTGGACCTCGACGGAACACTTTTGACAGATGAAAAAATCATTTCTGAAAAAACGAAAACAACTCTTTTTAAAGCAAAAGAAGAAGGTCACGAAGTTATGATCGCAACAGGAAGACCATACAGAGCGAGTGAAGCCTATTATAAAGAGCTTGGCCTTACTACTCCAATCGTAAACTTTAATGGAGCATTTGTGCATAACCCGGTGAATCAAAGGTGGGGCGTTTTTCACGAACCAATGGATTTAAGGGTGGTCAGGGACGTCGTTGAAGCGTGTCAGGATTTCCAATTTCACAATATTGTTGCTGAAATACTCGATGACGTTTATTTGCATTATCATGATGAAAAGCTTTTGGATATTTTCAGCTTCGGCAACCCCGCCATTCAAACAGGCGACCTGAGAACCTATCTTCCTGCGAGCCCTACTAGCGTTCTGATTCATGCGGATGAAAAAGATGTACAAACTATTCGCAGCCATTTAGATGATGTTCATGCAGAGGTAATTGATCATCGCAGGTGGGGCGCTCCGTGGCATGTAATCGAATTAGTTAAAAAAGGGCTTAATAAGGCTGTAGGAATCAGGAAAGCGGCCGATGCTCTTACCATCCCGCAAAGCCGTATTATCGCTTTTGGGGATGAAGATAATGATATTGAAATGCTTGAATTTGCAGGAATCGGTGTGGCAATGGAAAATGGCATTAAATCTGTTCAGACAGCTGCAAATGAAATCACCGCTTCAAACAATGAAGATGGAATTGCATTATTTCTGGAACAAAGACTAAAACTTGTATAAAAATACGGCCCTTTTTAAAAAAGGGGCCGCATTTTTTTACTCATCCTTTCTGAAAAAGCCAAATACACCAGTTGTCTGCATCACGTTCGTAAAAGCATTAGGATCTACTTTATGAACAATGCGTTCAAGCTCAAAAAGCTCATACCGGGTAATAACAATAATCAGCATCTCCTTGCTTTCGTCCGTAAAGGCCCCCCTTGCAGGAACGATCGTGATCCCCCTGACAAGCCTTTCATGAATCGCATGCTTTACCTCGCTTGTCTTTTTCGTCACGATCATGGCAGTGAGTTTTTCATGTCTCGTATGAATCGCATCAATCATACGTGTAGACACATACAGCGTTACAAGTGTATATAATCCCTGCTCCCAGCCAAAAAGAAAACTCGCTGCTAAAATTATGCCTGAATTCATACTGAAAAAATAAATACCAACCGGTTTGTCGTGGAGTCTGGATAAAATCATCGCAATAATATCCATCCCCCCGGTCGAGGCACCCCACTTGAGGGTGAAACCTACGCCTATTCCTGCTATAACACCTCCAAAAACTGCGTTTAGCAAAATATCAGGCGATACCTCCACGATTGGAATAATCGCCAGGAATATCGTTGTAAAGCCTACAGAAATCATACTGTAAATCGTAAACATCCTGCCAACCCGCATCCATCCAAGGATAATCGCCGGGATATTTAAAATCAGCAGCAAAATTCCCGTTGAAATATAGATAGGTGTGAATTCATAAAAAATATTGGATAATAGCTGCGCCAGGCCAGTAAATCCGCTGGCAAAAACATTAGCCGGGATAAGAAACAGATTCAGTGCGACGGCATTTAAAGCAGCACCGATGATCACAACAATTATTTTTCTTACCTCAAGCCATATTGTTTCGTTTGATACTTTTGAAAGCGAAAATGATTCTTTTTGTTTTTTCAATTCTTCCCCTCCTATTCCGCCTCTTTATTTATTTACCTAATTCACCGGTTCCTACACCATTTCATTGTAAAATCCCGCTATAATCGCTAAACTTAAAATAAATGACTAAAAAGGGATGATGAAAATGGATTTTCAATTATTTGCTGACAGCGCCTCTGATTTGCCAAGGGACTACTTTTCGGAACATGATATTGTTCTCCTGCCTTTGCGTGTACATATCGATAAAGAAGAATACGAAGACCTTGTGACAATTGAGTCCAAGGATGTTTTTGATGCCATCCGTAACGGCAAGCAGCCGAAAACCTCCCAGGCCAGCCCCCAGCAGATGGAAGAAGAGTTTATCAAGCTTGCCGATTCAGGAAGAAAGGGACTGTATATTGCTTTTTCTTCGGAGTTATCAGGAACCTACCAGACAGCTGTTATGGTAAGAGATCAATTAAAAGAAGAATACCCTTCTTTAGATCTGGTTATTATAGACTCAAAGTCCGCATCGCTCGGTTATGGATTATCTGTAAAATATGCAGCGGATCTTATGAAGGAAGGCAAAGACCGGGATACAGTTGCAGAAGAAGCAGAATTTCATTGTCAGCATATGGAGCATCTTTTCACAGTTGAAGATCTTGATTACCTTGCAAAGGGCGGCCGTGTAACCAGAGCTTCGGCATTTATTGGGGGTCTGTTAAATATTAAGCCGCTGCTCCATGTTGAAGACGGAAAGCTGGTTCCCTTAGAAAAGCTTAGAGGCAAAAAGAAGCTGCTTAAAAGAATTATTGAGGTAATGAAAGAGCGCGGAGACGGGTTGGATCAGCAGGTTATCGGCATCAGCCACGGCGATGATGAACCGCTTGCCGAAGAAATTAAAACCATGATCATTGATGAATTTGGAACAACAGAATTTTTTACCGGATTAATTGGATCAGCTGTCGGTGCACATGCAGGTCCAGGCACACTCGCCATCTTCTTCTTGAACAAACTTCCGGATTCAGCTTCAAAATAAGGAGGAGCATATGAAAAAGAAAGTCGTAGTCGTTGGTGGAGTAGCAGGAGGTGCGACCTTCTCTTCTCAGCTTAGAATGCTGGATAAGGATATTGAAATTATTATTGTAGAAAAATCCGGCACTATGTCCTTTGCAAATTGCGGGATGCCCTATTACCTGGGAGGATTTATTAAGGAGCGGGAGAAGCTGATTGCCGCAACGCCTGAGTCCTTTCAAAAAGACCGCAACATAGAGGTAAGGCTTAGCCATGAAGCAATTTCAATTGACAGGGAAGAAAAAACATTACTCGTGCTAGACCATCATAACCAGCGGCGCTATACGGAAAAATATGACCTGCTTGTCCTATCACCAGGAGTTTCTCCTGTCATTCCTGATATACAGGGGCTTTCAAATGCAAACTGCTACACGCTTCGTGCTTATGAAGACATGCTTAGAATTGATGACGATCTAACTGCTAATAAATTTAAAAGTGTTTGTATCGTAGGTGGAGGGTTTATTGGCGTGGAAATGGCCGAAAACCTAAAAAACAGAGGACTTGAGGTATCACTCATACAACGGTCCGAGCATGTTTTAAGTGTTTTAGATAAAGATATGTCAGCAATAATAGAAGCCGAATTAATTGCTCAGGGAATCCATCTTCACAAAGACCTTACAATCAGCCGGATAGATGATAATGGACGCACGCTTTCGTTAACAGACGGCAGTACCATTGAAGCGGATTGTCTTATTCTGTCAGTAGGCGTTGCCCCGAACACAAAGCTTGCTGTTCACTCAAATCTTGCTATCGGGGAAACGACAGGCATTAAAGTAAATGAGTACATGCAGACAAGTGACCCTTCTATTTATGCTGTAGGCGATGTAATCGAAACAACTGATTTGATTACAGGAGATCCAAAACGGGTTCCTTTAGCTTGGGTTGCACATCGTCAGGCCTATGTTGCAGCAAAGCATATTACCCACAGTCCAGTCCCGTTTAAAGGAACGCTAGGGACATCGATATGCAAGGTTTTCACGCTAGATGCTGCCTCTCTTGGCTTAAATGAGGCCCATTTAAAAGAGAAGGAAATCGAGTATGAAACGGTTATCCACGAATCCAAACAGCATGCCGGCTATTTTCCCGGCGCCTCTGACCTGCGCTTAAAGGTGCACTTTTCTCCGATAGACGGAAAGATCTTTGGAGGTCAGGCAGTAGGCAGTGACGGTGTAGATAAGAGAATGGATATTTTATCCACTGCGATATCAAGCGGAATGACAGTTTTAGACCTGCAGGAAATTGAAGTTGCCTACGCTCCACCCTTCTCAAGTCCAAAGGACCCAATAAATATGATTGGCTATAAGGCAGCAAAAAAGATGAAATAAGCTAAAAACCCCTGATGGAAAACAATTTGTTTTCTTTCAGGGGTTTTTACATTCATCTTAGGCTTGTCCGGTGGATTGTCTTGTAACAATTTTATGCTCAATGATCACGCGTTTAAAGGGTTCATCATGATTTTCAATCCGTTTGATTAAATGCTTTGAAGCATGATACCCCAGTTCGTAAATATTTATATCGACAGAGGATAAAGGCGGCCTGGCCATTTCAGAGAATAGCACATTATTAAAGCTTAAAACAGAGAGATCTTCCGGTACAGATATACCAAGACTGTTTAATGTATTAAGAACCCCTAGAGCCATTAAATCGTCTGCAACCAACAATGCTGTAGGACGCTCATGTAAAGGCAGTTCCATTAATTCACACACAGCCGTCCTTCCGCCTTCAAGCAGAAAGCTTTGGTGAAGAATATAATTCTGCCGAATTGGTATATCCGCTTCTTCTAATGCTTTTTTATAACCCTTTAATCTTTCTACCGTGACCACCAAATCGACATCACCTCCAATAAAAGCAAGCCGTGTATGCCCAAGTGAAAGAAGGAAGTTGGCTGCATCCTTAGACGCCTGAAAATTGTTATTATCCACGTGCGTAATTTCATTTACAAAGCTATAAGGCTTACCGATCATCACAAAAGGAAAATTTCTTTCCCTAAGATACGTAAGAATCCGATCCTCTACCTTTGAATAAAGAAGCACTACCCCGTCCACCCGGCCGCCCTGTACCATTTGAATAACTCCATTGTAAATATCCTCATCATTTTGTCCGGTTACCATTTGAAGGGCATACTGCTTTTCATGCGCTCCTACACTTAATCCCCGAAGAACAGTTGGGAAAAAAGGATTTTGAAAAAATACATCGGAAGAACCTGGAGTAACCAGGCCAAGAACCTGGGTGGATTGATTGGCAAGGCTTCTCGCAATAAAATTCGGATGGTATCCAAGCTCCTTCATGGCTGCTCGGACTTTTTCCTTCGTCTTATCGCTGATTCGGGGGTTATTCGCAATAACCCTTGATACAGTAGAGGGGGCTACATTTGCAAACTTAGCTACATCCTTAATGGTTACTGACATACACTCACCCCTTCTTGTTTACGCTTTCACATAACAACCGACAAAAGCCGGCACATCCGCTGTACCGGCTGCTGACTTTACTTTGTGCGTTTCTTGCCTCTTTTAGCCATAAAGATGAACATACCGATAAAGAACACCCATACTGCTGCAATGCCAGCCAATAAACCATAATTAAAGCTGCTTTTCCCGGTAAGTGCATAAATTTCAGCTACCTCCCGATCCAGTACGATAGTATATTTATTATCATCTTCTCTTACAAGATCACCATTAAGCAGGCCTCTCAGCTCATTATTTTCACTCAGCTGCTCTGTATTTAGGGTGACAGTTTGCGTTTGGCTTGTATTATTGATGGCGATTACTGCCGTTTCATCTTCATATTCCCGCTTATAAACAAGCATACCGTCATCGTTATGGAGTACTTCAAGCGTACCTCTGGTCAGAGCGGGCAGCTCCTGTCGAAGACGGCCCACTTCACCAATATAGTTTTTTAAGTCCTCATCAAGATTAAAGTTCATTAACTGCCTATTATCCGGATCTTCCCCTCCGTTTAATGCTATCTCAGAACCATAATACATAATAGGGATTCCCGGCACAGTAAACATGAAGGCGGTGGCCAATTCCCATCTCGTTACAGGCAGCATATTATTTTCAACCGCCAAATAAGTGAACCTTGACATATCATGGTTGTCGATAAAGGTTCCCATTACATACGGATCAGGAAAAAACTGCTGATTGTACTCCCAATAATTAAATAATCTTGAGGTATCCTGATCCACATTTTGAAATGAACCTCTCATTTGCTCGGCTAGCGGGAAGTCAACAAAACCATCAATTCCGGTATCAGCATATTCCGCAATTTTACGGATATCCGTGTCATAGACTTCTCCAAGAAGGTAAAAGTCATCTTTAACTGACTTAACTTCCTGTGAAAATCCCTCCCAAAAATCGACTGGAACATGCTTTACCGTATCCAGACGGTAGCCGTCAATATCTGTTTCCTCTATCCACCACTTAGCAGCATCAAATAAGTATTCCCGCACTTCGGGGTTTTCGGTATTTAAATCCGGCAGGCCGTAGATCCAGCCATTTTCAAGCTGCTCAGGATCATTATTATTCATAATTGGCTGCTCTTCATGGTACCAGTCTTCTTTTTCCGGATCATCAACCCATGGATGGTTCGGACCTGTATGGTTTACAACAAAATCTAAAATCACTTTAATGTCTCTGTCATGGGCTGCATTCACTAAATCCTTAAATTCGTCCATGGTGCCGAAATGATCTTCTGTGTTATAAAAGTCCTCAATCCAGTAGCCGTGATAGCCTCCCTCTTCATTTTGAAAAACCGGTGTAAGCCATATTGCGGTAAAGCCCATCTCCTCAATATAGTCCAGACGATTCTGAATCCCTTTAAAATCTCCTCCGTGGTAGGCTGACGGGTCCTGGGTATTTACTTGATAATCATTAGAATTGTCGCCATTTGAAAAGCGGTCAACCATTAAAAAGTAAATGGATTCATCCTGCCACTTTCTCTCTTCCTTTTCAACAGCATTTACTCCTGAAGTAAAAACGCTATTAAAAAGAAGGAGAGTGATGAGAAAAAGAGCTGTTTTAACTCTTCTCATCTCTGCTCCTCCTCCTTCTGTTTCAATGGCTAAAGCCTTAGAAACGTTCTATTTAATTTTAACTTCAAGCATGCCAAAAGAGTCTATTTTTTCTGTTATCCTTTCGTTCCTCCCGCTGTAAGCCCTGCAATCAGGAAGCGCTGGGAGAGAAGATAAACGATTGCTATTGGAATAGCAATTAAAATGGAGCCTGCAGCAAAACGGGTGAAGTTATTATCGAACTGATTGCTGATGAAGTTGAATAATCCTAATGCGAGTGTAAAATTTTCCGGGTTTCGTAATATGATACGCGGAAGCAAAAAGTCTACAAACGGGGCCATGAAGTTGAATAAAGCGACAACTCCAAGAATCGGCTTTGCAAGAGGAAGCATAATTCTAAAAAACACACCTAAATGTCCAGCACCATCAATACGGGCTGCTTCATCAAGTTCTTTAGGTATTGTATCAAAATATCCTTTTACTAGCCAAGCATTAAAAGGAATTTGCCCTCCGATATAAATTAATGTCAGCCCAACTAAGCTGTCCAAAAGCCCAACCATGTTCAGCATAACGTAAATAGCGACCATTGCCATAATAGCAGGAAACATCTGTAACAGTAAAAATGCATACAGCCCGTATTTTCTCCCTACAAAACGGTAGCGTGAAAAAGCATATGCGACAAACGATGTCAGCACCACAGAGAAAAATGCATTAGCGACAGCGACCATCACACTGTTTTTATACCAGGTTAAATAGTTGCTCGAAGGATCGGTAAAAAGCCATTTATAATGCACAAGCGACCAGTTATCCGGGATCAGCTGAGCTGAATAAAGGCTTGTTCCGGGATTTAAAGACATTCCTACTGTCCACAGAAGAGGGTAACCGATCACAATTGCCATAAAAGCTAAAAATAAATAGATTAGTGTGACCTCTACATTGGATTTCACTTTACGGCTCATTAAATATTCCCCTCCTCTTTAAACGCGCGTGTTCTTCTAAACTGGAAGATCGCAAAGCCTGTTACGATCAAGCCGAGGATAATTGTAATGGCAGCGGCCATACTGTATTGATTTAATTCAAACGTTAAATCATATACCCATGAAATTAAAATATCCGTTCCGCCGGCATTCTGCCCCCTTACAGCTGGTCCGCCTTCGTTAAATAAGTAAATGATATTGAAATTATTAAAATTGCCGGCATACTGCATGATCAAAAGCGGTGCAGTAGCAAACAGTACATGCGGAAGTGTTATATTTCTGAATTTCTGAAAGCGGCTTGCTCCATCAACTTCAGCCGCTTCATACCAATCCTTCGAAATACTTTGAAGAATTCCTGTAAATAAAGCAAATACAAAAGGAAAGCCAAGCCACGTCTGAATCATTATTAACGCGATTCTTGTATAAAACGGATCCTGAAGCCACGGGATGGAAAGATTGAATAAGGCCAGGATATCTGTATTTATTGCACCGAAACGATCGTTAAACATAGCAGCAAAAACTAAAATGGTTACAAATGCCGGCACAGCCCAAGGTAAAATTAATATTGTTCTGATCAGGCGTTTAAACTTAATTCTAGGGTCGTTAACAAGTAAAGCCAAAAATAGCCCAAGAGAAATCTGAAGTGTAGTCGCCACTAGCGTCCAGACAATAGTCCATGTAAAAACACTGATAAATGTGTCTTGCCAAATATTATTTCCGGCACCGCCCGTTTCAAAAAACAGACGGGCAAAGTTATCAAACCCAACCCATGAAAGCAAAGCTCTTGGAGGCTGTGTGTATTGACTGTAATCCGTAAAAGCAAGCGCTACAGTAAACATAAGCGGAAGAATAACAATAAACGCAAGCATAATCAGGCCTGGAGTTATAAAGAAATAAGGAAATCCTGTATCCCACACATTTCTGACGCCTTCTTTAAATGTTGGCGTTTTTTCACCGTTGCGGATTCTGATGGCATCTTTTTTTGCATCCCTGACATTTGCTATGTAAAGGGTCAGCGCAAAGGCGATCAGAATAATTGAGATTAATCCGTAAATTAATAAAAAGATCGAGTGATCAGTACCCTGAAGCGTACCGAGGGTCATAATCCCCCAAATTCCATAATTAATAAATTCAGCAAGGGTTACAATAAATGATACTTCCAAGATGATAAAAATGATTCCTTTAACATATCTGCGGTTGTACAGCTGGCCTAAACCTGCAAGCAGAATGGATAAGACCATTGCTATTTTCGGGTTATGATTTTTTCTGGCTGTTGGATTATTAGCTGACATCTCATCGCCTCCCTAGCGTATTTCCAGAGGAAAAGTTTTTCCTATAAAACGCAGTGGATAGAAGGAATCCTTCTATCCACCGGTTTTTTTAATGTGAATTATTGTTGTGAAGTTGCGATATTATCTTCAATTGTTTGAACGGCTTCATCAAGCACTTCTTTAACATCATTCCCCTGAGCGATGAATTGAAGCGCATTATTAATTGGATCCCATACCTGCTGCATTTCAGGTGTTGAAGGCATTGGAGTTCCATACTGGATTTGTTCTGCAAATGCAGAGATTAACTCGTTGGAAGTAACGGCTTCTCCTTCAAGAGCTGCCTGGTTTGCCGGCATCTCGCCTGCTTCTTCAAAATAAAGCGTTGAGTTTTCTTCATTTGTAATGAATAATGCTAAGTCAGTTGCCCACTCTTTATTTTCGGAGTAGTCAGACACCATCCATGATTTTACCCCAACAAATGAAGTGGCATTAGTTCCTTCAACAGTTGGAAGGATTGCTGTTCCAAGGCTGTCGCCAAGAGCCTCCTCATAGGCAGGAATATTCCATGGACCCGAGATAACTGTAGCAACCTTGCCGTCAGTGAACAGCCCGTTCATTACATCCGGGTTAATTTCAATTGGAATATAACCATTTTCATACCATGACTGAATTAATTCTCCTCCAGCCACAGCTCCTTCATTATTTAGACCAATGTCCGTAACATCATAAGATCCGCCTTCATTATTGAAGACATAAGCGCCATTAGCACCAAAGAAAGGATAGGAGAAGTAGAAGTTAGCAGCTTCCATTAAGAAGCCATAAGTTCCAGCTCCCTCGTCTGTCTGCTCTTCTGCGACTGCTGTTAAATCTTCTACAGTAACAGGTGCTTCATCTACAAGATCTTTATTATAAAAAGTAGCATATGTTTCCACTACAAGTGGTGCACCATAAATTTCTCCGTCATATGTTACCGCTTCAATAGCTGTTTCAGAATAATCACCTTCTGTATCCCCTAAGTCAAGAGGAGCAGCTAGTCCCTGTAAAACAACACTCCCGATGCGATCATGCGGCTGGAAGAAAAGATCTGGACCATTTCCTGCGGGCCCATCAAGATTTAACGCCTCAATCTGATCCAGCATATTCATCGGCGTTACATCAACTTCAATCCCTGTTTCTTCTGTATATTTTTCAAAAATCTGATCTAACGCAGCTTTTTGAGATTCACTGTCATTTACCCATACCTTTAGTGATTCCGGTTTCTCTTCTTCTGTGCTTTCACCGGATCCTCCGTTATTCTCTGTGGATCCTTCTCCTTCTTCACGGTCAGGTGCACAAGCGCCAAGCACTCCGGCTAATAGAAGTGACGAAGCTAAAACTGATACATATTTTTTCAAAATTGACTCCTCCTAAAGGTTTTTTCGGCTTTTGAACAACCGTTTGCACAACTCCTTTTAAAAAGATGCTATAGGAATTGTCCCTATAACATTTAAAACGCTTACATAAAGACTTGTGAAACCGATTGCACAACCTCTACTTTATTATAATTAACTTTTAAAATATTACAATACTTTTTTCGCTATTTTTTAACAAAACTATTTCGCCAGATTCTTTCACCTGTTTTTTCATCCTGTTCCTTATTAACGTCTGATCTTTTTTCTGCTTGTAAATTGACATCCCCTAATCTATCCAATACTCTTATAGGCAATTAGATTGGAGAACCCCTCCATTCAATTCACTACATAGGAGCTGATTTGATGATAAGAGAAGCCGTCCAGCACCGGGCTAACCGCATTGATGCCTACGCAATTAATTCAAAGGAGCTGCAAATTCTTTTAAAGACGAAAAAAAATGATGTGGAAAAAGTTGAACTATTAATTGGGGATCCCTACGACTGGAAAGGCAGCAGATGGAACTTCACAACCGTTTCCATGACAATAAGCGGACGGGATGAACTGTTTGATTATTGGATTGCAAACGTGACCCCTGAGCTGAGAAGGCTTCGTTACGGCTTTAACCTATTTAATAAGAAAGAAAGCGTTTTCTATGGAGAAAAAGGGTTCAGAAATGATCCACCTGAAGACATAGGTGATTACTTCTGTTTCCCTTACCTGAATAAAGCGGATATCTTCACTGCGCCGGAATGGGTTAAGAATACAGTCTGGTATCAAATATTTCCTGAACGTTTTGCAAATGGGGATCCCTCCCTTAACCCGGAGAGCACCGTTCCATGGGGCAGTGAGGAACCGAAGGTAAACAACTTCTTCGGAGGGGATCTGCAGGGTGTGATTGATCATCTGGACTATTTAGAGGATCTCGGAATTTCAGGCATTTATTTCACCCCTATTTTTAAGGCAACTTCAAATCATAAATATGATACAATCGACTATTTCGAGATCGATGAGCACTTTGGAGATAAAGAACTCTTAAAGAAGCTAATAGCTGAATGTAAAAACAGGGGAATCCGTGTGATGCTGGATGCTGTATTTAATCACGGTGGCTTTTACTTCCCTCCGTTTCAGGACGTGCTGAAGCGTGGAAAGGGATCAAAATACAATGAATGGTTCCACCTCTGGGAGTATCCCGTTGAAACAAGGCCAAAGCCGAATTATGATACGTTCGGGTTCGAATACAAGATGCCGAAATTCAACACAGAGAATCCTGAAGTTAAAAATTACTTATTAGAGGTTGGCCGCTATTGGGCACGTGAATTTGATATTGACGCCTGGCGTCTTGATGTTGCAAACGAAGTAGATCAATCGTTTTGGAGAGAATTCAGAAAAGAGGTTAAAGCAATCAACCCGGACCTGTATATTCTGGGAGAGATCTGGCATGATGCCATACCATGGCTAAAAGGTGATCAGTTTGATGCAGTGATGAATTATCCCTTCACGAATAATGTTCTGCTTCTTTTTGCAAAAAAAGAAATTACACCAAAGCAATTTGTGGAAAACATGACGAAGGTTCAGCATATGTATCCAAAGAATATAAATTTGGTGACCTTCAATTTGGTTGGAAGCCATGATACTCCGAGAATTCTTACTGAATGCGGCAATGATAAACAAAGCTTAAAGCAGGTCTTTACCCTCCTTCTTACTTATTACGGAACACCATCCATTTATTACGGGGATGAAATCGGCTTAACAGGGGAACAGGACCCGGGGTGCAGAAAGTGTATGGAATGGGAGGAGCATAACCAGGATACTGATCTCCGGGATTTTGTAAAAACACTCATTTCTCTAAGAAAGAAAGAGCCATTACTCGCAAATGAAGGCAGTTTTATCTTTTTGTCTCCTGAATTAAGCGATAAAAGCTTCGGTTATGTTCATTCTAACGATACGGAATCCATCATCGTTTTATTCAATACTTCTGATAAAAAAGATAAGGTTAAGCTGCTATTTGACTCCACTCCTTCAAGTGTAGACGATTTACTGACAGACCAAAAGATCAAGTGGAAAAATGGAAAAATTACTTTGGAACCTCATGAAGCAAAGCTTATAAAACTAACACATTAAATTACCGGGACTGTCAATTAACTAATTGAACAGTCCCATTCTTATGACAGTTAGGAGAACGCAAGTGAAAAAAACAACAAAACTTACACTTTTCGCCTTGACCTGGCCAATTTTTATTGAAATTGCGCTGCATATGCTGATGGGTAATGCTGATACATTAATGCTCAGTCAACATTCAGACAGCAGCGTGGCGGCGGTAGGGGTTTCAAATCAGCTATTATCATTAATTATAATTATGTTTGGCTTTATCGCAGCTGGCACCTCTATTCTAGTTGCACAATATATTGGCGCAGCCAGTGAAAGAAAAGCTGCAGAGATCTCTGTTGTTTCACTTGCAGCCAATCTTGTTTTTGGCCTCGTGCTCAGTGTCCTGATTTTTATCTTTGATGATCAGATACTGCAGCTGATGGATATACCCGATGAGCTTGTCGGGGAAGCCTTGTTTTATTTAAAGGTGGTAGGCGGTCTTTCCTTTGTCCAGGCACTGATTATGACAGCTGGAGCAGTCTTAAGAAGCTATGGTTTTACAAAGGATGCCATGTACGTCACATTAGGTATGAATATCATTAACGTTATCGGCAACTATCTTTTCATTTTCGGACCAGTTGGAGTTCCGATTCTCGGGGTTGAAGGGGTGGCCTACGCTACAGTTGCAGCCCGAATCATTGGTTTAGCTGTTATTTTAGTTCTTTTACTTAAAAGGGTCCCTTCCTCTCTTCCCTTCGGACAATTGTTTTCTTTACCTATTACGCATCTGAAAAACTTATTGAAAATCGGTATCCCTTCAGCTGGTGAGCAGCTTTCGTATAATGCTTCCCAGCTAGTCATAATGGCTTTTATTGCTGTACTGGGGACAGAAGCGCTGACCACAAGAGTTTATGCCATAAATCTAATGATGTTTATCTTTTTATTTTCAATAGCGATCAGTCAGGGAACTCAGATTTTAGTCAGCCATATGGTCGGAGCAGAAAAATATGAGGACGCCTATCAAAGAGGAATCAAAAGCTTAAAGCTCGCTGTGGGGCTCACTTTTATCATCTCTCTCTTATTTTCCATTGCCTCAGGTCATCTTCTCGGTATTTTTACTGATAACCCCGACATTATTGCTGTCGGTACAGTGCTTATTTATTTAACCATCCTTCTTGAACCGGGTCGAAGCTTTAATCTCGTCCTTATAAACTCTTTAAGGGCTGCAGGAGATGTGCGTTTTCCGGCATACGTCGGAATTGCTTATCAATGGGGCATCGCAGTTTCCTTATCTTACTTATTTGGAATCGTTTTTGGTCTCGGTTTAGCTGGAATGTGGATCGCTTTTATACTCGATGAATGGATACGCGGTTTTATTATGCTTAGAAGGTGGCGTTCAAGGACCTGGATGCGTCAACAGATTTTAAAAAGTTAAAAGTAAGTTCAATCGTTTATGTAAAGGGGTTTGTTGAGAAACAAACCCCTTTTTCGTGTGAAGTTTTCTAACATAAAAATAAGTTTTTTATAAAAAAGGTTGCTTTTTAGTAATTTTCTGAATATTATTAGTATCATAGTTACATTGATGTTATGAAACCTAACATCATTTTTGCGTTAGAAAATATAACATGAGGAGTGAAAGACGTGAAAAAAATCGAAGCAATTGTGCGGCCTGAAGTTTTTCAAGAGCTGCGTGAGTCACTGGTTCATATTGGAATAAGCGGTCTAACAGTATTTGAAGCTGCAGGCTGCGGTAATCAAAAAGGGAAGCGTGGAGCTTTCCGGGGGACTACCTATGAGCTGCCTCTTGTTTCGCGTATCAAGGTTGAAATGGTGACAGACGATCATAAGGTGGACGAAATCATTGAAGCCATCATTGAAGCGTGCGGAACAGGGAATGTGGGAGACGGAAAGATCTTTATTTCTCAAATTGACGAGGTCATTCGCATCAGAAATGGCGAGCGAGGAAAAGAAGCTGTTTTATAAATAGAGAAAAATCATCAGGAGGTGCAATAATGAAAAAGAAAATTGGGTCAATTGTACTTATTGGAAGTCTAGTAGCAACGAGCGTTTCTGCTGCACCAGTCACACCGGAAAGTGTTCAGCTTTCTGTTGATACAATGTGGATCATGATTGCTGCTATTTTAGTATTTTTCATGCATGCCGGCTTCGCCATGGTAGAATCAGGCTTTACTCGGGCAAAAAATACACTGAATATTCTTATGAAGAATATTTTAACCATCTCAATCGGATCCATTGTTTACTTTTTAGTAGGCTATGGCATTATGTTTGGTGATTCAAACGGCTTTATTGGAACAACCGGATTTACACTTTCAGGAGTTGAAGATATCGGATTCTTCGTCTTCCAAGCCGTTTTTGCGGCTACATGCGCCACTATTATATCAGGTGCTGTTGCTGAGCGTGTAAAACTTAGCAGCTATCTGCTTATAACTCTAGTTATGACCGGCTTTATCTATCCTGTAGTGGGTCACTGGGTCTGGGGCGGCGGCTGGATAGCTGAACTCGGTTTTGTAGACTTTGCCGGCTCAACAGTTGTTCACTTAACGGGAGCTGTTGGAGCATTTATGGTTGTGCTGTTCCTTGGAGCACGTATTGGAAAATATAACGGAAAAGAAGTTAATGCAATACCGGGTCATAATATTCCGCTTGGTGCATTAGGTGTCTTTATCCTTTGGTTTGGCTGGTTTGGATTTAATGGAGGAAGCTCCCTTGCAGCAGATCCATCACTGATCCCAAGTGTTATCTCAACCACCCTGCTATCTGCTTCCGGCGGTGTTGCAGCATCTGCTTTATACTCGACGATCAGATTCAAAAAGCTTGATCCTTCCATTACATTAAATGGCGCTTTGGGCGGTTTAGTAGGAATCACAGCCGGAACAGCCAATGTATCTTTAACAGGAGCTATTATTATTGGATTAATTGCTGGGGTAATTCTTGTAGAGGGTATCCGCTTTATCGATGTTGTACTGCGAGTGGATGATCCGGTTGGCGCGGTTGCTGTTCACGGAGTTTGTGGAATTTGGGGTACTCTTGCAGTAGGCTTATTCGATACTGTTAATGGTGCATTTTACGGAGGCGGTCTCGGATTGCTTGGCGTACAGGCAATTGGCGTCGGCGCCGTCATCCTGTGGACTTCTGCAGCTGTAGCGGTCACTGTGTTTATCCTTAAATCTGCAGGCGGCATTCGTGTTGCACGTGAAGAAGAGCTTGCAGGTCTTGATTATGCAGAACATGGCTCAAATGCGTATGAATTTAAAGAGTCTTTAACATCTTCAAGCTCAAAACAAACGGGCAATGCTGGCAGCGGAGATCTTGTGGAACGCTTAAACCAGCTTGGGTCCTCTTCTAAAGAGCCCGCCGCAAGAAAATCCGTTTAATACAATACAATAAAAAGATCCGGAAGTAAGCCTTCCGGATCTTTTTTTGCTTTTAAAAGTCTAAATGAGTTGAAAGAATTTTCTCTTTCCTTTTAGTAGGAACAAAATTCTTTACCGTAAAGACATTGTATTCGTTGCTGCGCACTTCATCCAGGATTGCTCTATACAAAACAGCTGCACCTTTAACAGGGGGACGGCTGTAAAGCGGATAATCCTGTATGGTTGATAATCCTCTCTCATAGTACATTTCAGCCAGCTGAGCGACTTCTTCCCACAAAGCACGAAACTCAATTCCGTTATCACCTTTTTCCAGCTGCTCGTACGTATAGCTGTGTTTTTTCATCAGATCAGCCGGGAGATAGACTCTATTGCGCTGCAAGTCCTCCCCTATATCCCGTAATATATTTGTCAGCTGCATAGCATAGCCTAATTGAATCGCGCTATCAGTAAGATGATGATGATTTTTCGGAGCAAGCACCGGCAGAAGCATTAAACCAACTGTGCTGGCCACATGATACGAATAGTCCAGAACATCCTCAAGTGTTAAATAATGCCTGTCCTCGATATCCATCCTCTGTCCTTTTATCATCGCTAGAAAGGCACTTGTATTCATATCATATTCGTTAAATACATCCTGTAAGGCGACCCATCTCGGATTCTCTTTATCTACGTCACCAGCCAGAAACAGCTGAAATTCTTTTTCGAAATTTAGCAGTTCTTCACGGGGATGATCGCTTTCATCAACAAGATCATCGACCTGTCTGCAAAAGGCATAGATCGCCCAAACAGCATTTCGCTGTTTACTTGGCAGCAGGGAAAAAGCCCGGTGAAATGTTTTAGAGTGGAGTTTTATGATTGTTTCACATTCTTCATAAGCCTTTAATTTATTCATTTCCGTATCACATCCCTTGTAAGATACTTCAATTCCATGCCATCTGCTAACAGCTTGGCTCCCTGCATCACAATCGGAATACCTCCGCCGGGATGAACTGATGCCCCAACTGCATATAAATTATCAATTTCTGAGTAAGGCTGAAATTGAGGGCGGAATGGACCTGATTGAAACAGTGCTGGTGAAATCCCAAAACTTCCCCCTGCATAAAGCCCCTCTGTCATCGCTTCATTTGGGGTTCTGATTTTCATCCATTCCATTCTTTCTCTCAGGCCGGGAAACCCTCTTTGAATCATGGAATCTATTACTTTATCCGCCAGTTTGTTTTTCTCTTTTTCCCAGTAGATATGATCCCCCGAAGGAACAGGAATCAATACATAAAGAACACCTTTCCCTTCTGGTGCAAGCGTGCCGTCAATGAGCGAAGGATGAAATACATAATAGGAAGGGTCCTCAGGGATTGTCCGCTGTTTAAAGATCTCCATCATATTCTGATTGAAGTTAGCCCCCATATAAAACTGGTGAGTCTTTTTATCATCGTATACACCATCAATCCCCATGTAGAGAAGAACGCATCCCGAGGAAGGCTCATACGGACGTTTCGGTTTATTCAACAGTCCTTCCACCGCAGGAAAATCTCCATTAAACACTAGCGCATCCACTTCGATTTCTTCTCCGTTTACAACCACTTTTGAGATGCGCTTTTTCGTCCTTTTTATTTCCTCTACAGGTGCATTTTTTCGCACCTTTACATTATTCTTTTCCAATGCTTTTTCAAAAACCTCTACAAGGCTTGCATAGCCCCCTTTTACATAATAAATGCCATGCTGATGCTCGCTGAATGAGACGAGACTGTAAATAGCAGGAGTAGTAAATGGATTGCCTCCTATATAGAGAGTTTGAAGAGCATATGCAGTCTTCATTTCTTCACTCATAAAATAATAATCCAGCTGTTTTTTTACTGAACGAAATGCATTTAATTTTCTTAAGGCATTTAACGTCCCGGGATTTATCGAGCCCCATCGATTTAAAAACGGCTGTTCCAAAAAACGGGGTTTACCTTCAGTAAAACGGATAAGCATATCTGCGATGAAACGCTTGAAATTCTGATGATCTTCAGGAAAGATCCGGTCAATTTCTGTTAGTTGTTCTTTTATGCTAGCATATTTTGTATATTGCTTACCGTTAGCAAAGTGGATGTCGTACAAAGGATCACAGCGCATCAGCTCATATTCAGAGGATCCAATGCCCGCTTCCTTCATTAATTGAGTAAGCATTTCCGGCAGTAAGACGATGGTTGGGCCTTTATCAAGTTTATATCCGTCATGTTCGATGAAGGAAAGCCTGCCGCCTAAAGCAGATTCTTTTTCAAATAATGTTACGTCAAACCCTTTTCTCGATAGGAGCAAAGCAGACAGGATGCCTCCTACTCCCCCTCCGGCTACCGCAATTTTCATCATACTTTATCCTCTACTTTAAGAAGATCCTTCTGTCGTGATTCCCCTGGAGAATTGTTCATCATCATCGCCGTTGTGATTCGGGCTGACTCTAAAATGGTAGGCAATCCGCTTCCAGGATGTGTGCCTCCGCCAACCAGCCAGGTACTGCCTAGCTCTTCAAATTTATTATGAGGGCGTAAAGCCATCATTTGAGTTAATTGATGCCCTAAGCTGAACGTAGCCCCTTTAAAAACAGAAAAGTCATACTCCCAATGGATGGGGCTAATGATTCTTTCTTCTTCAATATGGTCACGAAGATTCTTAAAGCCGGTTTTCTTCTCTACCAGTTCAAGCACCAGATCCCGAAAAGTCTTTTCGTTTTTCTCCCAATCAATTTCATTTAAATTATTGGGTACAGGAGCCAGAATATATAAAGCTGATTTACCTGCAGGAGCAAGAGTCGGGTCCGTCACAGAAGCATTTTGGATATAAATAGAGGGATCAGCTGACAGCAGCCCCGTCCCGGTAATCTCTTCAACATTCTTTTTATAATCATCTGCAAAGCAGATTGTATGGTGTGGAAGGTTGTATTCTCTGTTAACGCCTAAATAAATCATAAAGGTCGAGCAGGAATATTTTTTCTTAGCCAATTTAGAAGGACTATATTTTTTAAGAATTCCTTCATCAAGAAGATTAGACATCACATGTGAAAAATCACCATTAATGATCACTTCATCACACTCAACTTCTCTTCCGTCCTCAAGAATGAAGCCGGTGACGTTTTTCTTTTGATCTGTGATAAGCTTTTTCACACCGTTTCCTAGATGAATATTTCCTCCATACTCATGCACAACACGCGCCATTGCTTTTGACAACTGATTGACACCGCCCATCGGATGAAAGATTCCATATTCATGCTCCATGAAGGAAAGAATAGAAAATGCTCCCGGGCACTCCCATGGAGACATCCCCAGGTATTTTGCCTGAAAGGTAAATCCAAGCTTAAGTTCTTCGTGTTGAAAGTAATTGCTTAACACCGTATACAAGCTTTTCCCGAGTGAGAGCTGCGGAAGTGCCTTTAATACTTTAAAACTCATATATTGATAATAATGATCCATTTTGCTTTGCAAAATCGGGCGTAAACGATCCATCTTCATTCTCGTATCTGCCATAAAAGCATCATATCCGGCACTATCTCCCGGAAAGTGGCGTTCTATTTCATCTTTCATTTTTACAGGATCTCTATACATTCTTACTTTTTTAGATGGGAAAATTAATTCATACATCATGGGGAGCTCTTTTAAATCTATATAGTCATGCAGGTTCCGGTTTGCTTCTTCAAACAACTCTTCAGCAATTTCAGGCATACTCAGAAAGGTCGGTCCGACGTCAAATGTGTAGCCTCCCATTTTAAAAGAACTGTTTCTCCCCCCGATAAAGTTTTGTTTTTCGTACACATCAATTTTATATCCTTTGCTAGCAAGCAGCATGGCTGCGGCAAGACCTCCAGGCCCAGCTCCAATAATTGCAATTTTTTTAGCCATTTTTTATGCGCCTCCATTTTCAACCTCAAGGATTCTGCGATATGTACATTTATTATACAAAACATATACATATACTTATTAGTTTTAATTATACACATGTGTCGGTATGAACACAATTTCCAATGTGGTATGAGTCACTAGGTTTACGCGAGTGTAATTCATTCATGAAGGAAAAGAAAAAAAGCCGCTTAGAAGCGGCCTTTTCAGCAAACAATCATGAACTTAAGCAAGGAAATTAAAACCTACAGGCAGTCTGAATCCTAAATAAAGTGTCGCCAGCAGGGCAATGATTAATAGAATCCACATAACCTGGACGGACTTCCCTTTTTTTGAACGGACTAAAACCATTTCCATAAAGCCGATAACAAGTATGCCAAGGATAAATTTAACACCATACAAGGCCGCATCAATTGATGAATGGATAAAGAATAATGCCGCTCCTGTAATGATGATCAGGATATAAAATACCCGAAGAATCATATGAGAGATTTTGCTGGCTTTTTCATTTCCTTTTTTATGTAGGGAATATGCCACGAAAAATAATACTAAACCAAGTACCCAGGTAGTGATATGTAGATGGGTTGTTTCAAACATAAATAAACCTCCTTAATAAGATACTACTTCCTCTTCTATGCTACCATATTCCCTCTTGCGGCTCCTTAAAAACCTTGTCAGCTTCATGACAACTCTCAGGAGCATGACCATTTCTTTCTAAGGAAACGGTCAAAAACGGCAATAAATTTAACTTCTGATACTTACTATTGCTACATACGTAAAAAAAGAAGTGTCTTAAAATAAGGATAGACAGCATGTTAAATCCCGCCACGGCCATTAATACCAGCTGAACTATTGTAGTTTCATAATTTGTACTGTCCCTTCTGGAGTATATACGGATGAAACTGTTAAACATTTCACCTTACCAATTATTCCATTAAATCTAGCTAAATCCTGCTTGAGCTTTGAGAATAACTTGTAACAATTTTAAGTCAGCATAAGATTAAAGCATGTGAAAAGACTGTCCAGATTCAGCATAAGATGCTTGTCTGCACAGTCCTTAACGGTCAGTTATCATTTTTTATCTGCTGGGAACCGTATTATTCTCCTATTTCATTTGTAAGTGTTCCAATGCCTTGAATTGATACCTTAACCCGATCTCCTTTTTTCAAAAACTTCGGTGGATTAAAACCTTTTCCTACGCCAGCCGGAGTACCAGTGGCAATTACATCACCAGGCTCAAGGGTCATCCCTTTTGATAAAGTTGAAATGATTTCCTCGATTGAAAAAATCATATCCTTTGTATTCCCATCCTGTCTGATTTCATCATTTACTTTTGTTACTATGCTTAAATTACCCGGCTGAGGAATTTCATCCTTTGAGACTAGATATGGGCCCATTGGACATGTTTGATCAAGGCTTTTTCCAATGAAGAACTGCTTATGCTTCGACTGTAAGTCCCTTGCCGTTACATCATTGACAATAGTGTAGCCAAAAACATAGTCATATGCCTGCTGTCTTGGAATATTTTTTCCCTTTTTTCCTATAACTATAGCAAGCTCTCCTTCATAATCAAGCCCTGATGTAAGCTCTTCATAGGAAGGGACTAATGCATAGTCGCCAGTAATAGAGGTTGCTGCTTTTGTAAATACCACAATTTCTTCGGGAATGTCTTTTTCAGAACCCATTTCAATCGCATGTTCACGATAATTCTTTCCGACGCAGATGACATTTTTAGGTGTTCTCGGGATGGGTGCTTCCCATACCAGATCTGAAAAGGCTACTTTATATCTTGAGGAAGAACCGCTTTCTTCAGCTGCGCGGATACATTTTCTTACTGTTTCCTGCAATTCCATTCCGCTTTGAATACCTTCTATCAGAGTAGCAGGCACATTTTCATTTGGCAGCAATTCTTTGTGAATGCGTACGATGTTCCATGCTGCTTCTTCCCTCTTTACCTTTACCCCGTAAAGTAATTTGTCTTCAAAACGAAAAGATAAGAATTTCATTAAGTGAACACTCCTTAAAGTCTGAATTGTTCTTCTATTATACATTTTTTCTGCGAATCATGTAGTCTTATTTTACAATTTTCCCATACGATAGACGTCTCCAGACATATTCAAGAGGTCCTCTGCTGAATTTTGTCAGCCAGAGCTGAGACAGAATCACTTGGATAATAAAAATTCCTGCTGCAAGCAACAGCCCATCCTGCAGCGTAACTTCTCCGTATAATCCGAGTCCGTAGCTATAAAATATAAGAGTTCCTATTATAGATTGCAAAAGATAATTAGTTAACGACATTCTGCCTGTTTGAGCAAAAGGACGCAGCCATTTTACAGCAGCAGGCAAAATCATGATTAAAGCAATAAGCGCCATATACACCATGGCAAGCAACGGACCTCCTAGAAAGTCCTGCACGAAAGTGAAAGCAATATTTTTACCTCCCCAGTAAGGAGCTGTTTTAAGTGCTAAAGCGATTGGAAAAGCAATCAGAATGACTAAAAGGAAGAGTTTTTTCTTTTCCTTTGCTTTTTCCAGTAATTGAAGCTTTGAAATACCGGCTCCAATCATCATAAGCGGCAGCAGTGCGATCATAAGTAAAATAAAGGAAGAGGGATTATTGGCATAAAGCCAGTCATCCATTCTTTGGGTAAAAATCTCTGAAAAGCTTCCGCTGCCGTATGCTTGTATGGAAGATTGAATATCCTGCACGGCACTGAAGTATGTAACACTAACCGGGTCTGTATATGAGGCAATAACAAAGACGACCGAGATAAGAGCCTGAGGGAGCAGGAATAAAATAAACCCTAATATTAAAAGCCATTTCCCCTCCAGCTTAAGCAGCCATATTAAAATCAGTCCGGCAGCTGCATAGCTGATTAATATATCTCCCGACCAAATAAAAAAAGCATGAATAATGCCAATCCCAAGCAATACAGCAAGCCTTTTGAGGGCAAACGAATAAAAATCAATCCCTTTCTTCACTGAACGCTGAAATTGCAAAGCTAACCCGTACCCAAACATCATAGTAAACAATGGGTAAAAGCTTGCCTGAACAAATACATCGATAAACCAGTAAGCTGACCGGTTAATTGAATTTCCCCACCATGTATAAGGGTCATAATAATAAATAGGAGAATGAAAAGCGATCATATTTACAATTAGAATTCCTAACAAAGCAAATCCTCTCATTACATCAAGTGATGCAATTCTATTTGGTTCATCTAAAGGTTGAATGGTCTTCATCTGGTGTATACCTCCGTTTTACGATTTGCACATTCCAATACAATCCACATATAATGTAACATCATTTGGATTAACTCGTGAAGGGATGTTTTTGTGATGCCAGGAATTGTAGGGGCCATTCAAATCATCAGCATCGGTTCTAGTGCGGTCTTGCACGTCGGTGATTGCTTTGCTGTACAGCCAACTTCTTCAACAAAAACATTTGCAGGCGCTGGCTCTTTTAACACAGGCAACGGTCTCTTCGTAGAGAATCATCAGTCAGCGACAAATACCTGGGACAGTGATCAATTTGATCAGCCGACTGGAGGTTTATTTTGATGCTTCCACATTGGACAATTCACCAGCAAATTACCATTAACTCAGTGCGTATTGGCAGTATGACGAATTCTTCTATTCTACAAATTGGGACAGCCGGAACGATCCAGTCTTCTGCAGAGCTCATGAATTCAGGTAAATTTACCTCTGCTGCACCTGCACTACTGCCACCCGGCAAATCAGTCCCAATATCAAATCCTCGCGGGAGTTGAGTAAATGCAGCAGCTTTATTATCAAATCTCGTTACTTCAGCAGCAGCTTAAGGAGTGTATGGATCGTCTTGTTCAAATGGAACAAAGATTCGAAGAAAGAAATTCCTCTCCCTCATCCGTTCATATCGAAAAAATCGAATATAAATTTGATCAACTAAAGGTAGAAACGCTTGAAGGGACATTATCAATTGGCCTCACCCCATCTGATCTGGCCAAATACAATGCTGAAATCCCTAATTTATATTCTGTGAACACCCTTCAGGATAACACCAGACAATACATTTCTGAGCAAATTCCATTGATCTTTTCTCAGGGAGAGATGATTTATGATCCGGAGGGGAACGCACTCACCCCTGCTCAGCTGACTGACCAGCTCATGCAGCAGGTGCCCCAGCGCATCGACTATCTGCAGCAGAATCACAGAGGATCAGCTCCGTTATCTGAGGAACAGCTCTCTGCTTTACTTAAACGCGATGTGTCCCATGCTCTACAGGCACTTCGTGAAAAACAGCCGCAGGGCTAAGGAGAGAATTTGCTATGATTGTGTTTGAGCAGGAAAATAATATATACCATATTCAAATCGGAAGTGTTTCGTCGTCTTCTCTTTTACACATTGGCGATGTATGTTCTATTCAGTTGGATTCGTCATTTGACACTCCTCCCGAATCATTAATTATCGGACCCTTCGTTCCGCTTCAGCCGGAGGGCTAAATGTCTTCCCGGATTGGCAATCTTCATATAACCACAACTGCTTCTAATGCTGTCATTCAAATTGGTGATACATGCAGAGTCGATTCAAACGCAAGAGTTATCGCCGTGCAAAGGCAGCGTGAATTTTTTTATGGAGAGGAAGCGCCATTTTCCAACTATGAAATTTTTTCAACGCCTCCAGCTCCTCCCCGCCACCTTTTAGATCACTGCCTTTGCCAGCCAAGCATCAATACGGTCGGATCATTGAGACTGGTAGGACTGGCGAACTCATCTGTATTGCATGTTGGTAATTCAGAACATATACGAATGGTTTCCCGGGTTAAGCATATTCGTCACTTTCATGGAAACCAGGAATTTTTATAAGAAGGAGTGAAAAAAGTGCCTTCTCTTACAGGCCCCATACAAATACTGAATATCGGGGGCGGAACAGTTCAATTTGGAGATACTGCTGTTATCTCACCAAAGAGCGCGTCAAGAAACTGCGGCGGCGCAGGATCCTTTAGTACCGGTCCTTTTCATGTTTATAATAGTGGATTCAGTTTAAACCAGAGTTATAATGTAAGCGGTGTGGATCAGCCGATCGTTGGGAATAATTAAATACTTGAGTGAATAAAAGAAGGCTGAGACATTTGTTGTCTCAGCCTTCTATAGCGGCATCACCCGCTTCATTCACCTCATACACTTAAAACTTAAATCCATTAAAAATTATACCCTTCAATCGAACTGGCTGTTTTACTTTGGTAGTCCATTTCCTCCCCTTCAAGCGGAAGCACATGGCCTCCGTCAAAAAAGTATAAAATCGTTTCATCGATCGTACGGCCAAGAATTTTTTCTAATGCCAATTTATATAATGACAGCTGGGTTGTATACCTTCTCTTCATCACATTTTTTGCCTGCGGGAAGCCGCCTTCGAATCGGTCTGTAATCCGGTCTGTTTTATAATCAAGTAATACTATCCCGTCTTCATCTTCAAATAAGCAGTCGACCACCCCCTGAATCAATACATTATCCTGAGAATCACTTTGAGCAGAAGGCAAACCGAGCTCTTTTGCTCCTGCTACGTAAGTAAATGGAATTTCTCTTTTAATGCTTTTCGCATGAAGCAGACGTTTTCCAATAGTTGAATCAAAGAAAGAAATAATCGGCTGCAGACTGACTGCTGATTTCTGCTCCGGTGTCAGCAATTCCTTCCGCTCCATTTCTTCTAGTAGAACACGTATAGTTTCTACTGTTGGTTCCTGATTTAGGGGGATATGCTGCATTACCATATGCATAATCGTCCCTCTTTCTGCTGCTGAAATCTTTGTTTCCTGCAGAAATTTTGGACGGTCAAACAATTTCTTAGAGGATTTGCCTGCAAAATCAAAGGCGCTTCTCTCATCCTGTATCTCATTCATCCGTTTTATATCTGAAACAGACTGCTTGGAACGTCTTTTTGTCGTTTCTTCAAATGGATAGGACCAATTAAGCCGGTTAAAGACCTCTTCCCTGCTGCTGCTCTCTACCGGGACAGGCTGATGACGCTGAACTAAATCCAGGAATTTTTCCTGTGTTACATTTTCCTCTTCCATTTTTTCAATCTCAGCACTGTCAATTAGCTGAACAGACCATTCTGCCGGATCCTCAAGCTTATTTAAAGGCTGCTCCTGCTGCAGAACTGCACCGTCCTTATGCCTGATAAGAGCCGGACCGATCCAATCAAGATAGGATTTAGCTGCTTTTCTCGTAAATTCAGGCAGAAGCCATTTAGTATGATTACCAGCTGATTGCCATTTTTCCATTGCTTTTTGTGCATCTTTTAAAGTCGCTACCAAGTATAGACGTTCCTTCGCACGTGTCATGGCAACGTAGAGTACTCTCATTTCCTCAGCTAAATTCTCCAGTCGCTTTTTTTCTTTAAAAGCAAGCTGAGGCAGCGTTTCATAGCTTATCCTTTTTTCAGGCTGGACATAAGGAAGCGCTAATCCAAACTCTTTATCGAGAAAAAACCTTCCCCTTAAATCAAGCTCATTAAAGGCACGGGCCATTCCTGATAGGAATACAACAGGGAACTCAAGTCCTTTACTGGAATGGATCGTCATCAGCCGGACGACGTCTTCCTGTTCGCTTAGTCCTCTTGCTGCACCTAAATCATCCCCGCGATCCCGCATGCGCTCAACGAATCGTAGAAAACGGAATAAGCCCCTAAAAGAAGTCGCTTCATATTGCCTTGCTCTGTCATATAAGGCTCTCAGGTTCGCCTGGCGCTGCTTTCCTCCAGGTGTTCCTCCTACAAAATCGTAAAACTGAGTGTCTCTGTAAAGCTGCCATATCAGCTCTGCCATTGCCCCGCTTCTTGCCATCGTCCGCCATTTAGTGAGCTGCTTTAAAAACCATTCCAATTTTTCCTGAAGCCCTTTGTCCTCCTGCTTACCACCCCTATCTACAAAAGACTGAAGGGCATCCCAGTAAGAGCCTGAAGAAGCAGCAGTTCTAATATTGCCAAGCTGTTCTTCCGTGCAGTTGACAATAGGCGAACGCAGGACAGAAGCAAGCGGAATATCCTGATGTGGATTGTCAATTATTTTAAGAAGCGAGATCATAATCGAGACCTCGGTAGCTTCAAAATAACCAGTCGATACATTAGCATACAAAGGAATTCCTGCCTGCCGAAATTCCTCCATCATATCAGGCGTCCAGGTCATGGACCGTGACAAAATCACAATATCTCTGTATTCAACTGGCCGGTGAATCTTTCTCTTAATATCGTAAACAGGCATTTCATTATCAATCATTTTACGGATTTCTTTAATAATAAACCTTGCCTCAAGCCTTGATTTCTCCATTTCCCTTTGGTCCATTACTTCGTCCAGGGAATCCGGCTCCCCTCCAGGCTCAGCCTGATCAATGAGGGAAAGCTGCACCGGGATATCATCTTCCAAGGGATAGGGCGCACCTTTTACAAGCTCCGCATCCTTGTTATAATCAATCTCTCCTACCTGTTCTCCCATAATCTGCCGGAATACAAAATTAGTAGCATCTAAAATTTCCGGCCGGCTTCTGAAGTTCTGCGAGAGATCAATTTTTAATCCGCTCAGCTCTTTTGAGAATGTACGGTATTTCTTTAGAAATAAGTTGGGTTCTGCTAATCTGAATCGGTAAATTGACTGCTTAACATCCCCTACCATAAACAGATTGCCATTTTTTTCTGAGCCGTTTTTTACAAGCTGCAAAATCGTTTCCTGCACCATATTTGTATCCTGGTATTCATCCACCAGCACTTCTTTGAATTTTCTCTGGTAATGGCGAGCCGCTTCAGAAGGATTTGGAGAAGCTCCATCTTCTGAGTTTTCGTCCTTTAAAATTGCCAGACAATAATGCTCCAGGTCAGCAAAATCAACTAAACCTCGTTCTTCTTTTGCTTCAGAAAAACGAAGGTGAAATTCTTTAACAAGACTAATTAGTACAGTTAGCTGATCCGTCATTTTTCTCATATCGCGCAGATAGCTCTGAGGATCCCGGATAAAAAATGTATCACGAATTGCTTCAATCATTTTTTTGGTCTGATCACGCCATTTCTTTGTCTGCTCAATCAGCCCTTCATTAAATTCATCCCCTTTACAGGATTTTAACCTTGTAAAGTTCATCCCCTTTATTTGCTGATCGATTTCAAGCCAATCGGCTGCGTTTTTTAATCTCTCAAGCTGCGCTAAATCATCTTCAAAATTGACTGCACGCGGAGAAGGACCTCCCGGCTGCCTGCTTGCATCAAGGGAAAAGCGGGTAAGCTGCATCGCACCTTCAATTTCAAGCTGAATATGAAAAAGCAAGTAATCGATTAAAGGATGTTCATTTATATCATAGTCCTCCGGAACATTATGCAACTGAATGATTTGATCGAGCCATTGATCTGGATTTGCATGGGAACGTGAAAATTCATACAGCTTTCTGATCAGCTGATGAAGTGCATCGTCACTCCGGTCATTCGTTACTGCTTCAACGAGGCGCGTAAAGGGAGCATTTTCCTCACCATATTTCTCCTCAAGCATTTCCTCAAGTACTTCATCCTTTAACAGCTCTGCTTCTGTGGTGTCAGCAATCCGGAAACCTGGGTCAATATCAATCAAATAATAATAGGTCCGGATTACGTCTAAACAAAATGAATGCAAAGTTGAAATGGATGCTTTGTTAATCAGGCTCATCTGCTTTCTTAGATGGGTTGAGTCCGGAAATTCCTGCAGCGAACGCTCGAGTGCCTGTCCGACCCTGTGCTTCATTTCAGCAGCTGATGCATTAGTAAACGTTACAACGAGCAGCTCATCGATATTAACGGGACTGTCTTCATTTAAAACCTTTTGAATCATCCGTTCAACCAGTACAGCTGTTTTTCCTGAGCCGGCAGCAGCTGCTACCAGGATATCCTGATCCTTTGCCCATATTGCCTGCCACTGGTCGTCTGTCCATGTAACATCATTTGGTTTTACCGGTATCAAGCTGCCACTCCTCCTCTCTCATACTTAGCAGTAAGTCCTCCGGCTTTTTGGGCTGGAGCTTTCGGTACTGATTATCTTCAAGCGCCTGGTCAAACTGGCATACAGACCGGTAAGAACAAAACTGGCAAGGCGTTCTTTTTTTAAATTCATAGGGATCAATATTTACATCCCCGCTCATAATACGATCTCCTGATTGCTGAAACAGCTTTCTTGTATGCTGCCTCATCGCCTGAAACTGCCCTTTACTTGCCGATTTAGAATCAGAACGAAGCGAGCCGTCTTTTTTCAGACCCGCAGAGATAATCGATGACTGCCCCTGCTCAAGTGTCTGATCCATCAGTCTGACAGCTTCTTCATCGCCAAGGACCAGCCCCTTCATTTTATATTGCTTTAGGAGCTCTTCTTCTATCTCATCGAGTGAAAGTCTCTTTTTGCTTTTTATTAAAGGATTATGAAGATGAAAATATAAAATTCCGGCAGGATCGGCTTCCGCTTTAACCAGCTGTTTTGAATTTGATAAGGCAATATCCAAATAAGTCAGCATTTGCAGTGAGAGTCCATAATAAATTTCGGTAAAATCCAGATCTCTTGCACTCGACTTATAATCAATGACTCTCAGATACACTTTTTCATCAATGCTTGCGGTATCAACGCGGTCAATTCGGCCCTGCAGCTGCATGGTGGCGCCGTTGGTCAATTCAAATTCAAGCGGAGGAAGCTCCTGCCTTGGTCCAAATCCTACCTCTACGCCAATCGGAACAAAACCACTCGATCTGGCATGTTCACTTATGATATACGAAGCCTGCCCAATAACACCCTCAAGTTTTTTTGCAATATGCTGATAACGGCTTGAGCTAAGCAAAATCTGATGTTGAAGCCTTGGTGCCAGATGCTCCACTGCTTCCTTTGCAAGCGTTTGACAAAGCTCCCTCGTTACCTTTTTCCAATCAAGCTTACGGACAATCAGCTGCTCAGAGATCCATTTCAAGGCAGCATGAAAGAGCTCGCCAATGTTAGGCGCTTCCAGCTTAAACACACTTCTCTCCTGCAGCTTCAGACCGTGGCTTGCAAAATGAGAAAACGCACAGCTGTTCAGCTTTTCCATTCGTGATACGCTTGCCAAAATAGACGATCCATACAGCTCTTTCGTTGTATCAGCGGATAATGGCTTTGTCGTATTGCGGTAAAATAAACTTGATAAAATTCTCCTGCTTGAATCTTTCCAAAGCAGGTCCCCCGCGTAAAAATTATAAACATCCCACCAGTGGTCAGCCATCGGATAATTTCGTTTTAATTGCTGAAGCTGGGTTGTCAGATAAGAAATTGTAGCTTCCGGATGGCAAATATACTCAAGCTGTTTATCAGCCGCAAGCTCTATAGGGTCGTTCAGCGTAAAGGAGCCTTTGAAGCTAGGTATAACTTCTTTAAGACGATTGATATAAGGGGAAGCAAGCAAGGATTTTCCTTCTTCATCAGCAATAGGATATGACACATAAAGCCTTTGGGACGATGAAGTAAATGCACGGTAAGCCATAAATTCTTCGTCCAAAAGCCTCGTTTTGGCATTCGGAGCGAGATTCAATCCTGAACGCTCCAGCCAGTCTCTGTCTTCTTCTGCAAGCACTCCGTCATCCTGCATACGCGATGGCAGCACTCCATCATTTACACCCAGAACAAAAGCCGCCTTAATAGAAGGAAGTCTTGATTTATCAAGATCGGCAATAATCACATGGTCAACGGAAGGTGGAACCAAAGAAAACTCCAGTGCTTCAAGACCGGTTTCCAATAGGTCAGCGAATTCTGCAGTAGTCATATTTTCATCGCCCAGCATCTCTACCAGCTGATCCAGCAGGTCAATGACTGCGTTCCACGCCTGATCATGCTCTCTAGCACGAAGCAGGTCGCCTCTCTCTTCAGCCATGACAGCAAACTGCTCAAGCTTTTCCGGTACACTCAGTTCCTCTAAGAACTGGTATAGCGCCTGGCTTTTTCCTCTTGCTGTTTTGTTTCTGTTAAGCCTTCTATGAAACTTTTTCATCGGCTCAACAATAATACTTCTTGCCTCATTTAAATCGCTTTCTATTTCCTGTTCATGATCAGTTTGCGGAGCATCAACAAAATCCAGCCCGCGAAATCTCCTGTAGTGAAAATACTCCTGCTTGATCCAGCGGTCTCCTTGTATTCCGTGGGCAAGAGTATAATTTTCCAGCCTGTCCATTTGGCGTCGGATTTTGTACACTCTTGTTACATCCGGGTAGAAAAGCTCGGTTTTTACCGCTCTGAAGACAGAATCATACCGCCAATTTTTCACGATCATTTCTAAAGTTGACCGAATAAATTCTACGAGCGGGTGATTGAGCATCGTTCGCTTTTCATCAATAAAATAAGGAATCTCGTAATCATAAAAAATGGGTTCTATTAACTCATGATAGGCATGCCCGTTTCTCATCAGCATTGCCATATCCTTATAACGAAAGCCTTCACTCCGGGCAAGTTTTCGTATTTCCCGGGCAATGCCTTCCACCTCTGCTCGGCGGTTGGCTGCTTCAGTAATATACAGGCTTGACTCCTTGTTATAAGACATATTCCGCTGTTCGAAGCTGCTTTCAAGAAAGGTAAGACTTTCACTCTCAAAACGGTTTCTGCCGTGTTCATGGTCCACTTTCACCTTTATATTTTTTTGCTGAGCAATTTCCTTTATTTTAAGAAAGGTTTCATTTGTCTGGCGGAAAAGAGCGGCGCTTGTCCCGGGTTCATCCATTGTTAAGGCAACCGTGACATTCTTTCCGTTTGTCATAAGCTCACTTAACACAAGATACTCCTGGGGGGTGAAGCTATGAAAGCCGTCTATGTATATATCAGCCTCTTTTACCCAAGAAGATCCTGCTATATTAGCAGCAAGGAGCTTAAAATAATCCTCTGCATCTATATACTTTCCAGCCAGCAGCTGATCAAAATCACGATAAATAGTCTCCAGGTCACTGAGCTTGTCCACCAGGGATTTTGGAGCATTCATAGAGCTTAAATCTGCCGCCTGCTGTGTTAAATCCTCCGGCTGAATGCAATACCTTCTGAATTCAGTAATCATGGATTCTACATGCTGTATAAACCCGTGCTTAGTGGCAGCACGTCCAAATAATTTTAACTGTTCCTTCTGTTCGTTTATAATTTTTCGGATAAGCATGGTAATGCCGGTCTGGTTGACATGCTGTCTTGCAGATCCACCAGTTTCCTGTAACACCCGCCAGGCAAGGCGTGTGAAGCTGAAAACCTGCGCTCTGATCATTCCTCCTGCCTGCGAGGCCAGACTGTATTCTGACTGGAACGTCATTTGTTCTGGAACCAGCAGGACGATTGGTTTGCCATCAGGCTCTTTTTTAAGCTTTTGCAGCACATCCTCCATCATTGCAGATGTTTTTCCTGAGCCTGAGCGACCCACTTTTATGGTTACACTCACCAATAACCCTCCTTTGCCATTCAAACTACCTTCATCATACCATAAACGAAAACATACGTTCTAGCTCCAGCTTTTTATAAAGGATAATCGTTGTCATTTTGCCATTCTGACCGCAATAGTCCGTATAAAAGCATATCGTATTTTTTACCGTTTCGTTCAATAAACTCCCTGTGGGCGCCTTCTTTTACAAACCCTAGTGCTGCGTATAAACGAATAGCTGATTCATTATAAGAAAACACTGTCAGTTGCAGACGGTGCAAATTCAACTCTAAAAAAGCATAGCGGATACAGCATTCCATCGCTTCTTTCCCATACCCTTTTCCCCACTCCGCTGATTCTCCGATGGCAATTGAGACCCAGGCGTTGCGATGATTCCACAGAATCCCATCAATTTCAACAAAGCCAATAAGGGCATTAGTATCATTTAACCGGATGCCAAAGCGCCGAGCAGCGTCATCCTTCTCCAGCCACCATTTCTTCAATTCTTCAGCAGTACGGAAACGGTAGGGCGAAGCATCCAGTCGTCTCACTAGCGATTCATGCCAGTACCAGCCGGCTATTTTCTCAAATTCATCCTCTAATACAGGGCCAAGCTTTATATTCTCATTCTCCAGCAGCATACCCAATCCCCTCCTACTCATACTATTCTAGAAAAAATCTCCTGCCCCTGCAGCTATAAACAAAAAAGACCGGTCTGTACGACCCGTCTTCCGGTTACTCCTTAAACGTTATATTCATCTCATTTAACGGCCAGTAGCGAAGGTTTACTTTCCCTACTACTGAATCCTGTTCTACAAAACCAAAAATCCGGCTGTCGAGACTTTCTTTCCGGTTGTCTCCAAGTACAAAAATCATTCCTTCAGGAACTTCGTTTTCCCCAGTGATATCCTCAAGAGTAAAGTCCCCTGTTAGACGCTCACCTGTTTCGTTTTCCCGAAATTCACTAAGGTAGGGTTCTTCATAATATTCTCCATTTATATAAAGCTGATCATCAACGTATTCAACTTCATCACCGGGCAGGCCAATCACCCGTTTGACATAATCTTCTGTCTCACTTGCGTGGAAGACGATAACATCAAAGCGCTCAAGCTCTCCAATTTGGTAGCCGATTTTATTTACAACAAGCTTATTTCCATCCTCAAGAGTAGGCTGCATTGACACGCCTTCTACCACATAATTTGAAAATAAGAAGATTCTTACTACCAAAACGATCACGATCCCGACCGCTAGTGCTTTGATCCATTCGAAGCCTTCTTTTTTCCATGATTCCATCTATTCTCCAACCTTTCAAACTTTACGGATGTATCGTTACTATTCTGCTTTTCATGAACGATGTTATCCCGTTCCATTTTTTTATTTATTCTTGCTTCTACTCTTTTCCCTACAATCCATAGGATGACAATGACACCAAGGACGATGCCGGTTTTCACAGGCTCCCTTATAAGTGAAACAAGATCAGCGCCAATAAATGAAATAGTAGAAATCATAACCAGCTTACCTGTAACGACTGCCAGCATATACTGGAATATACTAATTCTTGACAGCCCTGCTACTACATTCACTACAGCAGATGGCGTAAATGGAAAACATAATAAGAGAAACAGCGGTCCAAAACCGTGGCGCTCTACCCATTTTGTCAATTTATTAATTTGCTTTTGATTTCGTAAGAATGCCAAAAAGCGCTTGTCGCCAAATCGCCTGATAAGCAGGAAGACAAGCAGCGCACCTACTGTAGCTCCTACCCATGAAAGCAGTATGCCTAAAAATAATCCATACGCGTTGGCATTAGCGACAACAAAAACAACCAATGGCAAAAAAGGAAGAAATGCTTCTAAAATAGGTAATAGGATTCCCAGCAAAGGTCCAAACGATCGGTACTCTCCAATAATCTCCCGAAGATTCTCAACCGTGAGCCATGCTTCAACAGTTTCAAGCGCCATGTGAATGCTCCTCAATTTAAAGTCACCATCAGCGAAAGCCATACTTTAGTATAGCA
This sequence comes from Jeotgalibacillus proteolyticus, assembly GCF_002926065.1. GTDB lineage: Bacteria > Bacillota > Bacilli > Bacillales > Jeotgalibacillaceae > Jeotgalibacillus > Jeotgalibacillus proteolyticus. The sequence continues at coordinate 606,398 of NZ_PREZ01000001.1, forward strand.
TATTTTCTTTTATTACTATCTTTGGTGTGTCTTCATTTTTCCCTCTTTTCTCTCCAAATAAACAACGGGCTGTACCTAATTCGTACAGCCCGTCCATTTACTTCTATAAGTATTCAGCGAACCATCCGGTTAAATAGTTTAAGCGTTCTAGACGCAAATTCGGCTTTCCGGTTCTGGATAAATTATGGTCAGACTCTGGAAAACGAACAAGCTTTGCTGTTTTTTCCTTTCTTTTAAGTGCGATGTACAGCTGTTCAGCCTGTTCAATAGGACAGCGATAGTCTTTTTCACTGTGCATAATTAACAGGGGGGTGTTTATTTGATTAATATATGCCAGCGGAGAGTGCTTCCAAAGTGTATCGATATCATTTAAATCAGCCTGGATCTGCCATTCACTGAAATAGTAGCCGATATCACTTACACCGTAAAAGCTTATCCAGTTACTGATAGAACGCTGGGTAACTGCTGCCTTAAAGCGGTCAGTATGACCCACAATCCAATTTGTCATAAAGCCCCCATAGCTTCCCCCTGTTACTCCGAGGCGCTCCTGGTCGATAAATCCGTATTCTTCAAGCACGTAATCTACTGCTGCCATCAAATCATTGTAATCGTTGCCTCCATAATCCCCTCTTACAGCATCTACAAATTTTTGGCCATAGCCATGGCTTCCTCTTGGGTTTACATACAAAACGGCATACCCTTGAGCCGCAAGCACCTGCATTTCATGAAAGAAGGTATTGGCATACATAGCATGAGGCCCCCCGTGAATATTAAGAACGAGCGGATACTTTTCTCCTTCTCTATATCCAGCCGGCTTCATAAACCAGCCATGAACCTCCCAGTCACCTGCACTTTTAAATCTGATCTGTTCCGGTTCCACTGCCTCTACTTCCTCAAGCCAGCTTTTATTTGTTTCGGTAAGCTGGGTATTCTTCCCTGATGGAATGTGAAGAAGATGAAGCTCCCCGGGACTGACAGCAGTACTTATGGCAGCGATTACCTGCTGAGAAGGACCATGAACGTCAAAGCCGTACACATGGTGGCTTCCGCTAAGTGCCGGATATACTTCGCCATTTATTGAACCAAAATAAAGCGAGACACTCCCCTGGTCGCTAATGACAAAATAAAAGCTTTCATTATCACTCCATACGACGCTTTGGACCCCGGCACCCTGCTGAATATCCCCAACAGAAAAGTCACCAACCGGTGCATCAATTCCCTCAGTAATGCACTGCTGGGTTTGAGTAGTTGAATCATAAACCCATAGCTTTGCATGAGAAGCATTTTCGTAGGTCCGATCACTTGCTGTGTAAGCGACTTTTTCCCCGTCCGGTGACCATGCCGCCCCTCCTAGATAGCCTTCCTTTGTTTTAATCTTTTCTCTTGTTCCGTTTTTTAAGCTGTAAATATAAAGCTCATTATTAAAGGAAAAATCCTTATTCTCCGCTTCATTATTTGTTGAATAAGCCAATTTTTCACCATCAGGTGACCAATCAAACAGCGTGTAGCTATTTTCTCCGCTTGTCACCTGAACCAATTCGTCTGTTTCTATATTTATAATAGCAATATGCTGCTCTTTGCCTTCTAACAATCCGGCTCCATCTGCTTTATATTTCATCGTGACCGTTTCAAAAGGAGTGAGTTCGTCTTGTGCCTCCTCCTTTTTTTCTTCTTCTGCTTTTGGAATGGTTTCATCTTTTTTTAATGAAACCGAAAAGGCAAGCTTAGTTCCGCATGGGGACCAGACCGGATTTCCCGCTCCATGCTCTGTATCAGTAATCTGCCTTGCTTCCCCTCCTGTTTTTGACAGAATGTAAAGCTGGTTTTTTCCGCTTCTGTTAGACACAAAAGCTACTTTTTTCCCATTAGGAGACCATCTTGGCGAGGAAACCTTTTTATCCCCAAATGTCCATTGAGTTATTTCGCCGCTATTACTATCCACATGAAAAAGATTTGAGGCGTATGTATGACTTTTCGGGTTTATATGAGTTTTCACAAAAATGACTTCATCCCCTTGAGGTGACCATCTTGGATCTGTAACGGAATGAATTGAATATAAATCCTCCACTGTTATTTTACGCTTCTCTGCCAACTAAAACCCCTCCAACTAAAGTACAGTTTATTTCGGCTATCAAAATAACCAACTTGTTCTATTATCAGATTTTTTTGTGAATAATGCAAATAGAAATGGTGCAGTGTGAAAAAAATACCTGTTGTAAGTTCTGCTATTCTGTGTAGAATAATATACAAGAACATATGTTCTTTTGGAGGCGGTTATAATGACGAAAATTCCGGCAGAAGACCGAGATAAGCTCGAAAACGCTTTTTATCTGCCCATGCTTTTGACGGTATTGGAAAGAGATCGTCTTATTATAGAAAAAAGTCCCTTTAAGCTTAAAAAACCTTATCTGGAATTGATTGAAGAAACAATGAAAGCCGTTCAACGCGATCTTTCGGCTATAAAGCGCTATATGAGGGAAAGAGGATTGAAGGTAGTCAAACTGGACTCAGATGAAGCTTTTACACTTTATTTATTCGTCTACAATGGCTATGAAGAAAAGCATAATTACTTTAACCCCAGATTACGCAACCATGCAGAAAATTTACTTCGGTTTTATCTTATGGATAGGTTAAAGGCGAAAAGTTATGAGCAGCAGGCTCCTCCTTCCGCCGGTTTAACTTTTCCTTAATAGAAATTATTTCTGCTCTCGTTCGATCCGGCTCAAATATTCAAGAAACATTAACCTGTTCGCCTGGCGTTCTACTGTGTAGGCAGGCTCTGTTTTCTCTCTGATTTCATCAAAATTAAATTGCGTTCTGCAAAACAGATGAGAAGCTTTTAAATATTGCTGGATAAATGACTGTTTTGAAAGAGGCAAAACGATTTCTATATTTCCAGAGAGCGTCACAAGTGTCTGATCCTTTTCAAAAGATTCGTATCCTCTAAGATGCTGAAGGGAAAGCCAGCGGTTGTGTGGGTTTGTATCGGAATGAGTGGAAAAAAAATAAACGCCTGTAACGGGGTCAATAACAATAGGTGGCTTGTGGCGAATATTTGTTAATGTTTTTGTTGAAAATTTTCTGCCCTCATACGAAGAGAGAAAATAAAGACAGGAATACTGAATAATTTCCTGAGGTGAATGCTCCGCAACAAAGGGGCTGACATCCTTTTCGTAGATTTTAGTCTTTTTTACGTGCCCATCCATATAAGGCTCTAATAACATTGTTTGAGAGCTGACAATATAAGGGGCATTTGTTTCAGATGAATACATATGAGCTGCATTTTCCATTAAATCACTCCTTTATGTGAATATGGAACTATATTACACAATAAGTCGACATTTGTATATAAAAAATGACAGAATTTTTAAATAAAAATGTTTTATCTAAATAGAAAAAAATGGCTGTAATTTCGTAAATTTTAAAAGAATAAAAACTAATGGTTGAAATTAGTCTGATTATTCACTATAATGAAAAAAAGTAGCAGAGGTGATGAAGATGGAAAATAACAAATCGTTCGCAGAGTTCATGAATGAGTCAACCGTCCCTCAAAAACAATCAAGCGAAATGACAATGATGGAGATCTACGTTGACATGGTTCTCAACGAAATACTGATCAAACATCGTAAGGAACAGCTTTTAACGGCAATAAATGAGGCGCTGGATCAAAAAGATCGGGAAGCGTTCATGAGTTATTCAGCCGAATTAAATACACTAGAGGACACCCACGGTGTGTAAAGAGTAACCCCCTTGCCTTTCCAAACTAGAGTTAAAAGGCAAGGGGTTCAATATTTCCATTAAGGTCAACAAATCGTCATGTATTTGGGGTGGCATAACCTGCTTGTATCAGGAATAATAGAAGTATCTATTATTCTAATGCAAGGGGCTTAGTAAATTGAATAACTATGAGTTAAACGGTACTTTTTTAGCAGCAATGGAATGGGGCTTTGTGGCGGCTGTTGCAGTAGTCATTATATTTACCTTATTGTCCATTAAGCACGCACCAAAGCTGAAAAGCGGCTTTATATGGCTGGCAGTTCATTTATTGTTTATGATTGGCGCTCACCTATTATTTTGGATGGGGCTTGGCAATCAGTCCGATTCACTGACACCTATTGATAATGCAGTCGATCAGATTCACTTTTTAATGGGTGTGGCAGGTTTGATGTGGATGATGGGCATGCTGTGTCTGGTTTTAAGTATACAGGTGATAAAAGATACAGTTAGTAAAACAGCTAAAAAGAGCGAAGCGGGCTAATCCAACAGCCTTCTTCGCTCTTCTTTTGTGGGAAGGCTGCAATGTTCCTTCCGGCCAAACCAATGAAATCGGTTCCTTGCAATATAACTGTATACTAAATCACGGAGGGGCTTTGGAACAGCCAGCAGCAGCACCGCAAACCTGACAGGCCCTGAAAGCTTTCCGCAAATTTTTAGAGCAGCAGTGGATTTACTCCATAACCGGTCATTTTCAAGCAGCAAAACCGAGTCCAGCATCGGATCTACCTTATACGTTCTTCTGATTTTGCTGCCGATATCCCCCTGCAGCGAGGCAAATTTAAAAATTCCATCCGGATCTCTTTTCATAATAAATTGAACGCTCCAATTACAGACGTGGCAGTCTCCATCAAATAAAATAAGTGCTGACATCCTCTTCCTCCTTTAACCGGCTTTAGCTTTGCCGGTCCTCCTTTGAATAAGCATTTAGCAGCCCGCCAAATAACAGAATAACTGCAGTAAGATAAAACCAGATTAATAATACGATGACAGAGCCCAGTTGACCATATAATAACGTATAATTCCCGTATCCAACATAAAATGAAAACCCTTCAGAAATTAACTGCCATCCGATTGTAACAAATAATGCTCCCGGTATGACTGATTTCCAGGTCATCTGACGGCTAGGCAGATACCTGTAAAGCAGCCAGAAAAATACAAATAGAACAAGTGACCCAAGACCCCATCTGATCACTCCCCAATATTGAAGCCAATCTAAAGGAATCCATATAAACTTTTCAGCCCATCTCGTTATAAATTTTTCCACAATCGGAATAAGGATCGTTAACGGCAAAATAAAAATTAAGCCAATCGTTAAAAAGAAATCACTAAACAGACCTTTAATAAAATTTTTCTTCCGCTTAATATGGTGTGCATCATTTAACGACCTTACAAGAGATTGAATCGCCATAGATGACAGCCAAAAAGCAGATAACGCACTGATTGACAGGACCTGACCCTGACCGGAATCAAGGATCGTTGTAAGATTAGATTCAATTAACCGATAGGTGCTTGGAGGTGCGTAAGGCTCAATGATTGCTATCAAATCGCCTGAATTAATAGGAAAAAAACTGGCGATTGACATGACCATAAATAAAAAAGGAAAGATGGATAACATAAAATAATAGGCAGTTTGTGCGGATTGGTCATAGTAGCCTTCCTTAAAAAACCTCTTAAGTGCATAAATAAATCGATCCAGTATAGCCATTCGCAGTCCTTCTTCCCCTGCTAGATTTATACCCTGAATGTGTTTTCGTCAATCTTTCTATCCTAACCGAAAACGCTGCCCTCATTCTCGATCTGCTCGATCCTTTGGACAGCGTTCTGTTAACTCAATTTTATTTTACATAATATCTTCCTCTCCTGCACTTGGTATTGTGCAGAAAAGATTTCAATGCTTAAATCATCAGATGATAAAGGGATAGTAGAAGGATTGATCCAATAACAACAACCATTACATTTGCCCCTGCGATTGCCAGGGTAAAAGCAGCTGCTGCCCCAACCAGACCAAACCAGATATCTCCTTCCCGGATTAACAAAATACCCGGAAAAATAAGTGCCCCCAACACCGCATATGGAATATTACGCAAAACTGACTGAAGAAATTCAGGCAGCTCTTTACCTTCAAGAAGTGTTAATGGAAGCATGCGGGGTATATACGTAACCACTGCCATTCCAACGATTAATAATAATATGGAGGTATTCATTTAAAACCCCGCCCTTCTTCTTGCCAAGAGAACGACTTCTACTATGATAGAAGAAACTAAAGTTGCCGCTATTATTGACCAGCCAGCCTCAAGTGCACCGCTTAATGTGAGAATGCTGTTTAATGCTCCTGCAGTAAGGGCCAGGTAAAAAACTTTCACACTTTTTTTTACTGATGGTATTAATAGACCAACGAACATCGCATAAAGTGCGATCGACATAGCTGCCTGTAAAAAGACAGGCAGACTTGCACCGATCAAATGACCGATGCCTGAATTAATAACCCAGCTGCCATAAGCAATAAGCATTACTCCAAAAGCAAACGAAGTTGTGGATTTACCTTCCCGGGTAGCAATCACAGAAAAGGTTTCATCTGTAAGTCCAAAAGCGTAAAGTGCTTTTTTTCCAAGTGAATCCTTTTCCATCTTTTCATTTAATGAAGCAGACATTAAAAAATGCCTGATATTGACGATAAAGGTGTTAAATATGATCACAGCAATTCCTACTCCTGCTGCTATAAGTGATAAAGAAATATACTGTGAAGCTCCGGCAAAGACGAGCAGACTCATTAGGACAGTTTCAGCTAAAGATAAACCTGTCGTCTTTGCAAGGAGGCCAAAGGTAAGCGCAATGGGCATATACCCCACCGCAATACTCATGCCTGCATGTAATCCGCTTTTAAACTCTGATCTTTGGGAGGAAGCTGCTGCTGCCTGCATCCTATCACTCCTTAATGCCCGTTAAATAGTTGATAACAAAAAACAAAACCGCTATTCTAGTAATATATTATAGTATACAAATGTGCGTTATTCTTTACAACCCCGAGGTGAAAATAATGGAAGAAATAAAAAAACTGCTGGGAGATAAGCTTAAAGTACTGCGTAAAAAGAGAGGCTGGTCTCTTGATGAAGCAGCTCTGATTACAGGTGTGAGCAAAGCAATGCTCGGACAGATTGAACGCGGAGAATCTAACCCTTCAGTAGGTACTATTTGGAAAATAGCGAACGGCTTTAAGGTTTCCTTCTCATCTTTGCTTACTCCTTCATTTCAGCAGGTGCGAGTGATCAAATCAGATAGCATTGACGTATTACTTGAGGATGATGGAAAGTACAGGGTATATCCAATTTTCACATACGACCCGCTTCGTCAGTGGGAGTCTTTCACTATTGAGCTGGATCCCGGCTGTTCCTATCAAAGTGACAGCCATGGAGATGAGGTTGAAGAGTACATTACGGTTACGAAGGGGGCTATTCACCTCACGATTCAGGGAGAGGAATACGAGCTGAGGGAAAAAGATGCAATCCATTTTAGGGCAGATACCATTCATCATTACCAAAATAAATCAGCTGAGCTTGCTGTATGTCAATTAGTTATTCACTACAAAGAAAAATGAGAAGAGACACCCTGCATTGGGAGTCCCTTCTCACTTATTTCCCTTTAAAAACCGGTTTTCTTTTTTCTCCAAAAGCGATAAGAGCTTCTGCCCGGTCTTCTGTAGGAATTGTTTGCTCATAGGCTTTGCGTTCAATTTGAAGCCCGGTATGTAAATCGGTATTCATGCCTGTTTTAACCGCGTATTTTGCCTGAACGAGCGCGATAGGACCGTTTGAGAGTATGGCGTTCGTTAAATTCATTACTTCTTCCATAAATGTCTCTTTAGGAGCTGTCCGGGTTACCATGCCGCAAGCTTCAGCTTGGGTTGCCGTTAAACGTTTTGCTGTCAGAATTAATTCAAGAGCCTTTGATTCTCCCACTAGTCGAGGAAGCCGCTGTGTCCCTCCTGCTCCCGGGATAATGGCAAGGCTTGTTTCTGTAAGCCCCATCAATGCGTCATCTTGAACAACGCGAAAGTCACACGCTAATGCAAGCTCCATCCCTCCTCCAAAAGCATGTCCATTCATGGCTGCAATCGTTGGCTGCGGCAAAGCTTCAATCGCACTGAACACTTCCCCGATCTTATACACATTTCTCTTTACCTGCGCTTCATTCAATGTCTTCCGTTCTTTTAAATCAGCTCCTACACTAAATGCCTTCCCCCCTGCTCCTGTAAAAATTACAGCACGAACATCCGGGTTGATACGCAATGCCTCTGCTGCCTGTTCGAGCTCAAGCAGCATATCCCAATTAAATGCATTTAAAGAAGCTGTGCGATTCAGTGTCACAATCGCTAAGTGGCCTTTTTGCTCTACTAAAATAGTTTGCATCAGTTTTAGCTCTCCTTTTTCCCATTAACTCTTTTAAACAAGTAAAAGTCAGAATGTTAAATTGAAAACCCTTTCATTTTATAATTGTATCACTTCTCCATCCCCTGCGCACGTGCTTCGGCACTGCTTTTGTTACCATCATTGGGACTCTTCGCTACCGTTACTTGTCAAAGAAAATTCTACAGGAGCACCAAGAGGAAAAGTAAAAAAGGGGTTGAGACATGTGTATCTCAACCCCTTTTATCCGGTTCACTTCGTTTCAGGTGGACGCTTTCCACGGGGCGGGGCTTGAGCTAACTTGCTGACGCAAGTGGATCTCAAGCTCCCGCTTCCTCCCGCAGGAGTCGCCCCCTTCCCCTCCGTTCACCTCACGTTTATAAAATTATCGCTATATCCCAGAATCTTTTAATTAAGCTGGTTTTATTTGATCACGTAATGCTCGGCGAAGAATTTTCCCCGTTGTATTTTTTGGCAGTTCTTCAATGAACTCAACAACTGTAGGGAGCTTATATTTAGCGAGATGCTGACTGCAATAGTCTACAACCTCTTCTTTTGTAAGTGAAGGATTCTTAGATACAACAAAGCATTGTACTGCTTCCCCGTAATCAGGATCCGGCACGCCGACAACCGCTGCTTCCACTATATCCTCATGGTTGTATAAAACCTCTTCAACTTCACGGGGATACACATTATACCCCCCAACAATAACCATGTCTTTTTTACGGTCTACAATGAAAAAGTAGCCTTCCTCATCCTGTTTTGCAAGGTCCCCGGTATAAAGCCAGCCGTCTTTAATAGCTGCTTCTGTTTCCTCAGGCATCTTATAATACCCCTTCATGACATTTGGTCCCCGTACAATTAATTCTCCGACCTCGCCTGCACCTAGTTCTTCTCCAAGCTCGTTGACGATTTTGTTTTCAACATTTGTGATGGATGTTCCAATGGATCCTGCTTTTCGTTCACGATCAAGCGGATTAAAACAGGTTACCGGTGAAGCCTCTGACAACCCGTATCCTTCAGAGATCTGTACATTAAATTTTTCTTCGAAGCTATGCAGCAGCGCTACCGGAAGAGATGCCCCGCCAGAGATGCAAAGACGGACAGATTTAAAATCGTCCCGGCTTGCATCCGGGTATTGCAGAAGAAAATTGTACATGGTTGGGACCCCTGCAAAAACGGTCGCTTCATATTTTTTAGCAGCTTCAAATACGTCCTTTGGGCTAAAGCGTGGAATGATGATCATTGTTCCACCATTCATCAAAGGTGCATTAAGCACCACCGTAAGAGCAAACACATGAAACATTGGCAGTGCAGCAATTACACGGTCCTCCCTGCGAATGGACAAATAATCAGCGGTATCCTGAGCATTCGAATAAATATTCTCATGGGTCAGCATCGCTCCTTTTGGTTTACCTGTTGTACCTGATGTATACAAAACTACTGCTGTATCATCCTTGTCCAATTGGGGCCCCTTATAGTCTGCTGATTGGCTGGCTAAAGCATGTGTAAAAGCAGTTACCTTTTGCTTTATTTCATCATTTAGAGCTTCAAGGCGTTCCGGTGTATCTTGTGAGGTTTCACAAACAATATAGTGCCCTACACCAGGCAATGCTTTATGTGCTTTCTCAATGAGCGGCAGCAGTAAATCCAGCGCTACTACTGCTTTGACATCTCCATCGCGAAGAATATACGCAATCTCATCTGGTGTATAAATCGGATTGATTGGCACCGCAGTAGCTCCGATGCGCAAGGCAGCATACAGTGAAACAATAAAATGAGGGGAATTGCCAAGCAGTAATCCCACATGGTCCCCTTTTTTCACGCCAATTGCTTCAAGGCTGTTAGCCATTTTATTAACTGCACCATTCAATTCAGCATAAGAAGCTGATTGATCCAAAAAATAATATGCCGTTTTCTCCCCGTGTTGTAAAGCCGTATTGTTTAATTGATCTGATAAATTCACTTATTCATCCCCTTTGCAATTTTATGAATGAGTAGTCATTCATTTTCTTCATAAAAAATAAAAATGAATTTTCACACTAATTATATCCAAACATTTCTTCCTAATCAAGAGAGCGTTTTCATTTACTTCTTTTTCCCAAAAGATCCCATAGCAGAAGACCAGTAAGAGATACGATGCTGATTACGTACCCCACAGTCAAGTTCCAGCTCATCAAGTTAAATACAGGACCTGTTAATACGAAAACCAAAAGCACCCATTTACCCTTCTTCATTTCTTCCTCCTCCGTTTACTACTAGCCGGTCTGCAAAAGAAGAGACTGAGGTAACCCATCAGTCTCTAAAGCTGCAGTGCTTATTAAACTTTACTTTTAATACAGTAAATCAATAAACTCTTCTCTTTCAACATTCCCAAAATAATGTTTCAAGTCAATTCCCTCTAGGGCATCCTCAATATGCTTTCGTTCATAACGCAATCCGGAAAGCCTTTCCTCGATGTCACTGACGTCTCCTACACCAAAGAAATCCCCATAAATTTTGCAGTTTTGAATGGTCCCTTTCTCAACATCCAGACGCACATCAACCCCGCCAACCGGAAAACGATGAGAATGCTGCAAATTGAATTTTGGCGATTTTCCGTAGTTCCAATCCCAATTCTGGTAGCGTTCCTTAGAAAGCTGATGAATTTTTTCCCAATCCTCATCAGTCAGCACATACTCTTCAATTTGATCTGTACCATTGAAAATATGGCTGAGGATCAGTTTCTTAAATTCTTCTATCGTTACTTTCTCTTCCATGAATTCCGAGATATTAGCTACACGGCTTCGGATGGATTTAATTCCTTTTGATTCAATTTTATCCTTGCGAACCTTTAAAGCAGAAACGACATGATCAATTTCAGAATCAAACATTAATGTTCCATGGCTGAACATGCGTCCTTTTGTAGAAAACTGAGCATTTCCGGATATTTTTCTCTCTCCGACGACCAGGTCATTTCTTCCTTTTAATTCAGCAGGCACACCAATTTGATGGAGCGCTTCTACTACAGGTTCTGTAAACTTTCTGAAGTTATGAAAGCTATCGCCGTCATCCTTTGTGATAAAGCTGAAGTTTAAATTACCAAGATCATGATAAACCGCTCCACCGCCTGAAAGCCGGCGCACAACCTGAATATTGTTTTTTTCAACATAATCAGTATTAATTTCTTCGATTGTATTTTGATTCTTCCCGATGATGATCGATGGTTCATTTATATAAAAAAGCAGATAGGATTGATTAATATCAAGGTTCTTCAGTGCATATTCTTCTATAGCCAGGTTAATCCGGGGATCTGTTACCCCTTTATTATCGATAAACAGCATGTGGTGTTCCTCCTTTAGATAATGTAATGGCAAGGCCTGATGCTGCAAGCATAACCTCACCCTTATAGATTTCTTTTGCTTCATCCGCCAGCTGCTCAAGCTCGCCAAAATGCGGAAGATGACTTAGCATTAATGCTTTTACTCCCGCTGAATGGGCAAGCATCCCTGCGTCTTCACTCGTCATATGTCCTGCAGGTGCTGCGCTCATGCCTTTATAAAAGTTGCATTCAGATATAAGCAGATCAACCCCTTCTGCAAACGGAATAAAGGAATCCTGATAAGCAGAATCAGCAGTAAACACAAAAGAGCCCTCACTGCTTATTACCTTAACCGCATAGCATGGAACAGGGTGAGTCGTTTTTAAAAAAGACAAAGTGAACGGTCCGAGCTGAAGATCTTCTGAAGGTATGTATGCGTTTTTTGACATTAACTCTTTATACGCCAGCGATTCGAAGCCCTGCTGGTCCTCTGTGTGCCCATAAGCAGAAATATGAAACGGCTTCTCCTGTAAAAAGTGCTGTATTAAAACAGCATGCTGAAGCACACCGATATCTGCTACATGATCAGGATGATAGTGCGTAACAACCAGGGCGTCCAGCTCTTCAGGTGCCATATAACGCTGCAGCTGGCTTAGAACACCGCTTCCGCAATCAAGAAGAAAACGATAGCCATCCTGTTCGATCAAATAGCCGGTGCTTGCTTCATTCACTTTAGGATACCCGCCCCAAAAGCCTACAACTGTGACCTTCACTTTAATTCCTCCTTGATAAGCATGCTTTTTCACTTCCTTTACTATACTTCATTTGAACTATTTTTTCATTAATGGGCGATTATTTTGGCAAAAGCCTTGACGTCTACCAATCTGTTATAATACAATATAGAAAATCATATATTAGTTGTATAACAGCTAATGAGAAAGGAATGATCATAATGCTTGAAAATGTTATGGAATTTTTCAGAAACCTGCCGCCAAAGAAATGTGTATCTTGTGGAGATAAAATGGAAGAACAAGCTGAAGCTTATGGCACCACTTGCGATAAATGCAGGAACTCACACTAAGTAAAACAGCTAAAACAAAAACACTCCCCCATTAAAACAGTTAATCTGTTTTAGTACGACGGGGAGTGTTTTTTATGTATTTAGTCCATCCTTTTTTGAAAAATGAATTAGCACTTTGAAAATTTATTTTTCTTTTAAAAGGAGAGAGTAATAGTGAATGCCTTTTAATCAAGCATGCTGATTTCCGCTGCAGGGGCATGCTTTCCGCGGGGCGGGAGCTGAGCTAACTTGCTTCGCAAGTGGATCTCAGCCTTCCCGCTGCATCCCGCAGGAGTCAGCCCCTTCCACTGCAATCAACTCCTGAAAAATAATCTAGTATTTTTAAAGTGGAATGTAATGAGGTTGTATTTTATATGGAAAAGTTGATTAATGTCTTATCCTTTAGAGTTGACTTCATTTTGAAATTACGGCAGCTAAAAGACATAATTCTTTTACATTAATGTGGCTGTATTAAATGGAATTCACTCATAACATTAAAATTTTAAAGCACTAAACTTAGAAAATGGATTAGTTTGAACGGAAGGGGGTGACTCCTGCGGGAGGAAAAGGGAGCTTGAGATCCACTTGCGTTAGCAAGTTAGCTCAAGCCCCTTCCCGCGGAAAGCATCCCCCTGCAGTGAAAACTAACTTGCTCCATTAAAAAGGAATTTATACTTTACATATAATCTTGGGTAAATACCTCCAAATGTGTCCTTCCTCTTCACAATTAAAAAATGTAAATTCCGCTTACATACTATTTCTTATTGCAACCTCCCTTCTTACCATGTAAATTAGTCAGGTATGTTTTTTAGGAGGTAATCATCTATGAATCAGCATCAACCCGCTCAACGCGTGCAAATGGTCACAGCAGACCCTTCTGCTATTGGCTTATTCGGCCTTGCCATGGTAACACTAGTCGCTTCATCCGCAAAGCTTGGATGGACAGACGGCATGTCCTTCGTCCTGCCTTGGGCAATATTTCTTGGCGGTTTTGCCCAGCTCTTCGCCAGTGTCCAGGACGCAAAGCATAACAACACCTTTGGCACAACAGCATTCGGTGCATTCGGACTTTTTTGGCTTGGAATGGGTACATCCTGGTTAATTCAATACGGGGTTTTCGGGGAAGCTGCAGCTGCTGCTGTAGACACAAACCAGCTCGGAATCGCCTTTGTCGGCTACCTGATCTTCAGCTTATTTATGACCGTTGGAGCAATGGAAACAAACAAGGTGCTATTTTTTATTTTTGTCCTTATTGATTTCTTATTTATCGGACTAGCTCTTTCTACACTCGGAATTGCATATGAAGCTATGCATATGATGGCTGCTGTAGCTGAATTGCTTATAGCAATACTCAGCTTTTACGGTTCTGCTGCAAGTGTATTGAACACCCATTTCGGAAAAACCACCCTTCCAATCGGGAAGCCTTTTGGTATTTTCAAATAGTATCTTTTAACATAATGCAAACAATCATTAAATAAAAAGGACAGAGCCGCTTAAAGATACTCAAGTATCCTTCTGCGGTCCTGCCCTTTTTAATTTCGTTCTCTTACACGTGTGCCGTTTCTTTCGCTATAAATGCCAGCACTTGTTCAGCTGCCTTTTCCCCTTGATCTATACAATCGGGAAGTCCAATCCCATCGTAGGATCCTCCTGCTAAATATACGCCGGGAAATTCACTCTCAAGGTCCCTTCTCACTTTAGCAAGGCGTTCTTTATGACCGATCGTGTATTGAGGCATCGCATCTTTCCAGCGGGTAACCATCGTCCACTCAGGAGCTGCTGTGATATTCATGATTTTATTTAAATCATCTAACACAATCGCTTCGATCTGATCATCTGCAAGATCCACCACTGCTTCGTCGCCTGCACGTCCCACATAGCATCTGAGAAGTACTTTCCCCTCAGGAGTGGTGTGCGGCCATTTATAATGAGTCCAGGTACAAGCTGTAATCGTATAATCACTGTTTCTCGACACAACAAACCCTGTTCCATCAAGCACCTGTGTAACAGCTTCCTTCGGAAAAGCCATCGCTACTGTCGCCACTGAGGTAGCAGGAACATCCTTAAATTCTGTAAGAAGCTGTTTCTTCTGAAAGATGGAAGCAGCCACATAATGAGGGACAGTAAGAATAACGCTGTCCGCATCCAGTGTCTCTCCATTGCTTAAATGAAGTGAATAGCTGTGGCTGTTATCTTCTGGATCCTCAATGCTTTCAATCTTTACCCCTTTTAGGATGGCTGTATTGTCCAATTTTTCCTCCAGCCGGTCGACAAGTGATTGAAGACCTGAAGTCAGGGTTAAAAATAAGCTTTTTTTCTTTTTCTCCTGCTGATTTCCCGAAGGAGCAGGTGATGATGTTTTCTTTATGCCCGCAATCAGGCTTCTATGATCCTGTTCCATTTGATGAAACTGAGGAAAGGTTGACAGTAAACTGATTTGATCAATATCTCCGGCATAAATCCCTGAAAGCAAGGGTTCAATTAGATTTTCTACGATTTCGTCACCCAGCCTGCGGCGGAAAAACTCACCAAGTGATTGGTCAGATCCTGCTTTAGACCGAGGTAATACGAAATCTGCCGCTGCCCGGAGCTTCCCGGACATCGATACAAGCTCGGTTGTCATAAACGGCTTTATCTGAGTTGGAATCCCCATAATTGATCCGCCGGGCATCGGGTGAAGCTTGTCATTCATTAAAATAAAAGATTGACCAGTTGAGTTCGGAACTAGCTGATCTTCCAGTCCTACTTCCTTAATGAGGCGGGACATGCTTTTTTTACGCGCCAGGAATGAATCAGGTCCCTTTTCAACGACAAAGCCCTCTTTATGGGCAGTTTGAATTTTACCTCCCAGCCGATGGCTTGATTCAACCAGGAAAAGCTCAGCATCCAGCCCCATCTGCTGTATTTGGTTTTGAAGTTTATATGCTGCTGCAAGGCCGGTGATCCCGCCCCCTACTACGACGATCTTTTTCTTAATTGAAGACACATCACTCATCACTTTCTGTACCAGGTATCGTATTACTTAATCAGCTTTAGTACTTTATCGGCCATTGCGTCAATAAAAAGCGGCTGAGTATTTGGCATTTCGGGACGATAATAGGCAGCACCAATTTCATCCGTTACGACTTTACACTCATAGTCATTATCATATAAAACCTCTAAATGATCGGAAACAAAGCCAACCGGCGTATACACGAATGTTTGATATCCCTTTTCTTCGTGGAGAGCTCTTGTTAAGTCCTGTACATCCGGTCCAAGCCACGGATCCGGTGTATTTCCTTCACTTTGCCACCCGATTTCAACATTGCGGACACCTGCCTGCTCAGCAATTAACTCAGCTGTTTCCTTGAGCTGATCAGGATAAGGATCTCCCCCTGCTAAGATTTTCTCCGGAAGGCTGTGAGCTGAAACGATTAAAACGGCTTTTTCACGCTGTTCTTCGCTCATTTCACTAAATACTTCGCTGACCTTTTCAGACCAGTACTGAATAAATTTAGGCTCATCATACCAGCTTTCGATTGAATGAATCGTCAGTCCGCCAAGCTTCTCGGCTGCTTCTTTTGCACGGCCGTTATAGGACTTCACACTGTAAGTTGAAAAATGTGGAGCAAGGACGATAGAAACAGCTTCTTCTATTCCGTCTTTATGCATCTGCTCTACAGCATCCTCTACAAACGGTTCAATGTGCTTTAAGCCAAGATATGCAACAAATTCAACCTTGTCCTGAACTTCATTTAATCTTGCAGTTAGCGCATCAGCCTGATCCTGTGTGATCGTGGCAAGAGGTGAAATTCCACCAATCGCTTCATAGCGTGAGCGCAGATCCTCCAAAAGCTCTGGAGAAGGCTTGCGGCCTCTGCGAATATGGGTATAATAGCGTTCAAGGTCTTCCTCTTTATATGGCGTTCCATAAGCCATGACGAGAAGGCCCATTTTCTGTTTTGACATGGTTTTCTCACCTCATAAAATTTATCGTCCTATTACTTTTATCATGTTCAATTTTATAAGTTAATCATTATGCTCAAGCGATCTGCTTATCTTGTTGTGTATTCGTGAACGAAAGCTGTCAGACGTTTTAATGTGTCCGGTTTAACCTCCGGGAATACACCGTGTCCCAGATTAAAGATATGCCCCGGATGCATCATGCCCTGATCAAGGATCGGCTTTACATGTCCTTCAATAATAGACCAGTCGCAAAGAAGAAGGGATGGATCAAGATTTCCCTGCAGCGCTTTTGTAAGCCCCTTTTCTCTTGCTTCCTGAATCGATAGGCGCCAATCAAGACCTACTACATCAACCGGCAGGCGGTGCCATTCCTCTGCTAAATGACTTGCCCCTACTCCGTGCATAATTAACGGAACCTCTTCAGCACGAAGCGCAGCAAAGATTTTTTCCATCGCAGGTTGTATATAATAGCGATAATCTGTTACATTCAGCGTCCCAACCCATGAATCAAAAATCTGTATTGTTCCTGCTCCCGCTGCTATTTGAGCTTTTGTATAGCGGATCGTCATTTCAGCAAGTTTGTCCATCAAGGCAAACCATGCTTTAGGCTCCTGATACATAAAGGCTTTTGTTTTATGATAATTTTTCGAAGGTCCCCCTTCAATCATATAGCTTGCAAGTGTAAACGGTGCTCCGCCAAAACCAATCAGCGGCACATTTAACTGCTCCTTAGTCAATAGACGGATAGTATCGAGTACGTAGGAGATATCCTCCTCCGGTTCAATCATCCCGAGGTTTTCAACATCCTGTACGGATCTGATTGGATTATCGATAACAGGACCGATCCCTGATTTTATTTCAACATTTACACCCATTGCCGGAAGCGGCGTCATGATGTCTTTATAAAGAACCGCTGCATCGACGTTATAATTTTCAACAGGCAGGCGTGTTACGTATGCACAAAGCTCCGGCTGATGAGTGATCTCAAATAAAGAGTATTTTTCTTTAATTTTGCGATATTCAGGCTGAGAACGGCCAGCCTGCCTCATATACCAAACAGGTGTATGGGACACCTCTTCCCCTCTTGCTGCACGCAAAAATGTATCATTAAACGGTTTCATCAACTTAACCTTCCACCTTTCAAATCTCGTTAACCAAACAACCTGCCCTGCCTATAGCGGCAACTTCAGTCGTTACGATCGTTTTATCCACTTATTTCTCACTATAGACCTATTCCTTATTACTGTATAGCAATCAAAATGAAATGTCATAAAATCGACTCTTTTTATCGTATTTTCAAGATAAATTACTGGATTAATCTGTCGTACTTATGGGTAAATTTAATGGAGAAGGACAAAGGAGGAAACAAGGATGAATCTTTATATGACCTTTGGCACGCCTGATTTTTTACATAAAATGATTGATAAGAATCCTGATGAAACACTCATTCTTCTGCAGGGTGAGGATACTGCACTGCTGCTTCATGAAACAGAAGGAAAAACGATTTTCAGCCAGCCTAGAAAGTATGAGATTTTTGAACAGTCAGGAACATTTGAAAGAGAGGGATTCTTTGTTTTTAATAATATTCCTGTTTCAGATGAAGGACGTCCGGTGTTTGAGGATCGCTTTAAAACCCGTGCAGGTCTCATTGATAAAGAGCCGGGCTTTGTAGCAATAAGAGTTCTCCGGCCGATTAAATCAGATATTTATGTAGTTTTAACTCAGTGGAAAGACGAGGATTCCTTTAAAAACTGGCAGTCCTCACAAGCCTACAATAAAGCGCATGAAAAAAGAGGAACCGACCAGGGGCTTGATCAGAAAAAATCTATTTTCCCGCGCTCGTCCTTCGTGACCAAGTACAGAGGCTATTCGGACTAAAGAAAAAATCAGCCGGAAATGGTTGATTCCAGTTTAAACCTGCTAAAGAGCTTGGAACATACCTATAAGGATTTGTATGTATTTCAAAAATACGCGTTTAAGAAACGTGAGGTGATCGGAGCGGAAGGGGGCGACTCCTGCGGGATGAAGCGGGAGCTTGAGATCCACTTGCGCTAGCAAGTTAGCTCAAGCCCCGCCCCGCGGAAAGCGTCCCCCTGAAGCGCAGTGAACCGGACAAGGGGTTGAGACACGAATTTGTCTCAACCCCATTTTAATTTTTCTCCCTGAGCAGGCCTTTTCGGTTCGCATAGATAGCTGCCTGGGTTCTATCGTTCATTTCCAATTTACTAAGCAAATTGCTTACATGTGTTTTAACTGTTTTGATCCCGATAAACAAAGCCTCTGCAATCTCCTGATTCGTCAATCCATCCCCCAAGCATTTTAATACATCCATTTCACGCTCCGTTAATTCCTCATGAAGCTCCTTTTCCTTTGTCCGGAAGCGTGTCATCATTTTATTGGCAACCTGGGGTTCTATGACAGATTCTCCTTTAGCGGCTTTATAAATCGCATCAAGAATGTCCCTGGCAGAAGATGTTTTGAGAATATAGCTGTGAGCGCCTGCTTCAAGGGCGGGGAAAACCTGTTCATCATCGTAGTAGCTTGTTAAAATAATGATTTTGCAGCCCGGGAGAAACGAAAGAATGTCCCTTGTGGCATCTATTCCGGTACCGTCTTCCATTAAAAGATCCATTAAGATTACATCCGGCTTTACTTCTTTTGCAAGCTCAGCCGCCTGCCTGCCGTTTGATGCTTCCCCTAAAAAATCAATTTTCTCTTCAGTCAGCAGGTAAGATCTGATTCCCATTCTGACCATTTCATGATCATCTACAATAAGCACACGTACTTTTTCCATTTGATCTCCCCTATTCTTCTAAAAGAATTCGTATGTTTATGTATGTACCTTCGTCTTTTTTTGACCGGATTTCAAATTTTCCTCCGATTTCCTCACAACGCTCCCTCATGGTCTGAAGTCCATAGGAGGTCCATTTTTTCTCAGCCAGGTCAAAGCCCTTTCCGTCATCCTGAATAAAGAGGTTAAATGTATTGGTTTTAGCCTCTGAACGAATGATTATTTTTGACGCATTGGCATGGCGTAAAATATTTGAAATGGCTTCCTGTACAACCCTGAATAAGTGTTCGTCAGCATTTTCCGGTAACAGATCCATATGAAGGAGATGCGTTTCAAACGCAATAGGTGTTTTATGCTCAAGCTCGCGTATAAGTTTTAACAGCCCGCCTCTTAGCGTTTCTCCTTTTAATTCAATCGGCCGAAGATGAAGAAGCAGCGCCCTCATTTCACCCTGTGCTTTTTCTGCGATTTGTGAAATCTGAACAATCATAGATTTTGCTTCATCTGAATTTGAATCAAGAAGGCGTACAGAAGCTGAAGACATCATGTTCAGAGCAAAAAGCTGCTGGCTGATGGAGTCATGAAGGTCTCTTGCAAAACGCTGGCGCTCTTCAATAATGACAGCCTGCTGAGCCTGCTTTTCAAGAGATGAACGTTCACTTGCCACCCTCTGCAAGGATTTCACCTGCTCCTGCATCGTTTGGGCTAATCGGTTAAGCTCCAGTTCCATAAGGCCAATTTCATCATTATCATCAACCGTGATCCGGTCATGGTACTTACCGCTTCCAAGCCTTGACACATAGGAGGTAATCTTATCGATTCTTCTAACAACCATTTGACTCGATTGACTGCCAAGGTAAAACGTCAGCACCATAAAAACAAAAGCTACAGCTAATGTCAGCAGAACAGACTCCTGCAGTGAAATAACAGGCGTATCATCAAGCAGGATATGAACCTGCATAATAAGAAAAAGAATGACTGAGCCAAACAAAGTAAACAATAAATACTGAGAAATAAACCAGACATGGAGGTTTTTTAAACTCTTCATAGCCCTCCCCTTTCACACATGAGTAATTCTTACAGAACCGGCATTTACGCTTACTTTAATCGAAACTTTTTTATAGGCGTCATCATAGTCTGCGGATTTAAATGAAAGCTGATTGCCTGCTTTATTTACAGGTCTATTATTGAATACATTGATTTCCCCGACCGTAACTGCTGCATTAATTTTGACACTTAAATCCTCCGGTATGACCATTTTTATATTTCCAACCCAGCCCGATAAATGGATAATTGATTCTCCTTCTGGAACGTAGGCTTTGCTTAAATCGATATAATAATTTCCTACTCCCTGATGCATCCGCATATCTCCAAGAGCCCAGTTATCGTCGGTGTACTGTACATTTCCAACGGTAAACCCTTTTGTTCTTATTATCTTACCTGCATTGCTTTCTTTAACAGTATCGTATTTGCTCTTATCCGAATCATAAGTAAAATAGATCTTTCTTTTCGGTGAAAAAATAGAAACCGCAAGAACGATCAATAGGAGCGGCCAAAGCCTCCACCAGTCATCGTAGGCAAATTCAGCATATCCTAAAAACGAAGTAGTTAGCAGACCGCCATATATGGTAAGAAAAGATCCCCTAAATAACCCGGACCTCCTGTTTTTTACGTACCTGCCTAAAAATGAAAGCCCCCAGAATAAAAGAATCAAGGGAATAACGAATGAAAAAAACGATTGATCGCCAAGCTCTAAAATATTGAGATTAAGAAGCAATAATAAAATGCCGAAAATTAATAATATACTTGCACAGCCCCATTGCCTGCTGCTGCCTGATTCCACGGGATTCACCCTCTTTCTCCATTACTCTTTCTTTTATCGGATCCTATATTCCTTCTTTTTTTCATCATAAAAAAACTCCAGAGCATTGGTAAGATGCACCAGAGGGATATTGCCTCCGCCTTAAGACGGAGAAATTTGAGATCTCCTTTTTAAAAACCATTCATATAGAAGCAGACAGAGAATAGCGTAGGTATAACCAATAAGCCAACCGCCAATGACATCGGTAAAAAAATGTGCGCCTGCCGTCAGTCGGCTTAGCCCGGTCAGTATCGAAAGTGAGATACCTGCTGCATACATGAGAAGCTGGGATTTACGGTTTGTCACCTGTTCAGTAATAAGAAAAATAATAACGATCGCTG
This sequence comes from Jeotgalibacillus proteolyticus, assembly GCF_002926065.1. GTDB lineage: Bacteria > Bacillota > Bacilli > Bacillales > Jeotgalibacillaceae > Jeotgalibacillus > Jeotgalibacillus proteolyticus. Next base: position 627,877 of record NZ_PREZ01000001.1, read on the forward strand.
CGATTAAACTGACCATGGCATGTCCACTCGGAAAAGAAAAACTTCCTTCTGCTAGACCCGCTTCCGGACGTTCTCTTTCAATCCAGCGTTTTATCCCTTTATTAAGCATATTTCCTCCGCCTACAGCAAGCAGCACAAGAATCATTCCCAGATAATTATTACGCCTGAACCATAAAAATAAAACAGCCAAAACACTTACTGCAGCCAGGAACCCTTGAGTTCCAATGAAACTAAAAAACCGCAAAAAATTCATACCATCAATCATCCTACTGCCAAACCCGTCGATTGATCCCAATGAGTTGGACAATACTCCAGTTATAAGCAGGATCGAGGCAAGCAATGTAACAGCACCGAGCGGATAAAAATAGATTCTCATATTATTCAACTCCCTTCATGATGCTGGGTTACTCCCTATTATAATGCATATACCCCGGATGCCCAAAGAGTGTCAAAATTATTTGAAAATGATATACTGGCTCTGTTATGTTATTAATTCGATTTACGAAAGGAGAGTAATCATGACTGTACATACACTATTTGAAAAGCTCGATTCATTTTATTCTGACATGGTCGAAGTCAGACGTTTTCTGCACCAGAATCCTGAACTTTCCTTTGAAGAAAAAGAAACTCCAGCCTTTATCGCTTCTTTTTACAGAGAGCTCGGGGTTGAAGTCCGCACGGGTGTTGGCGGCAATGGAGTCGTTGCAAGGATCATGGGAGGCAGGCCTGGAAAAACCATTGCGCTAAGAGCCGATTTTGATGCACTTCCAATCCAGGATGAAAAAGATGTGCCTTATAAATCCACCGTTCCAAACAAGATGCATGCCTGCGGACACGATGGACATACTTCCACTCTGCTGCATCTTGCAAAGGCATTGAATGAGATGAAAGAAGAGCTTTCAGGAACCTATGTCCTGATTCATCAGCATGCTGAAGAATATGCTCCCGGCGGTGCAAAGCCAATGATTGAAGACGGATGCTTAGATGGGGTTGATCTTGTTTTTGGCACACATCTTTGGGCGACTGAGCCTCTTGGGAAAATTCAGCATCGCGTCGGTCCTATCATGGCTGCTGCCGACCGTTTTGAAATTACCATTCAAGGTGCAGGCGGCCACGGTGCCCAGCCTCATAAAACGAAGGATGCCATTGTGGTCGGTTCCCAGCTTGTAACCAATCTGCAGCAAATCGTCAGCCGGCGTGTAAACCCGATCGATTCAGCTGTGGTCACTGTAGGCTCCTTTGTAGCAGACAATGCCTTTAATGTAATTGCTGATTCAGCAAAGCTGATTGGTACAGTCCGCACATTTAATCCTGACGTACGCACACAAATTGAAAATGAAATTGAGCGAGTCGTTAAAGGAACCTGTCTGGCAGCAAACTGTGAATATCAGTACAGTTACTTCAGAGGCTACCCTGCCGTGGTAAATCATGAAGCAGAAATGAACCATGTCGTCGAACAGGCGGAGCTCGTTCCAGAGGTTACCGTAATAGAAGAAATGGAGCCTCAAATGGGCGGAGAAGATTTTGCTTACTATTTAGAAGAAAGAAAAGGCGCCTTCTTCTTTACAGGCGCACAGCAGGAGGGCGTTACAAACCCATACCCTCACCACCATCCAAAATTCGACTTTAACGAAAAAGCCATGCTCATCGCAGCCAAAACCCTTGGTGCTGCCGCGATTAACGCATAATACTCAAGAAAGCCGGCATACATTTGTACGCCGGCTTTCTTTCATGTTAAAGGTGAATACCACTTTTTAATCTGACTCGGTACATAGGAGTACATAAATAGAGCATAAAACAGCAGGCAGGCAAATGCTACAACACACGCATCAAACCATTCCCCTCCCCATGAGCTTACTACAATAAATAGTGCTCCCTGCACGATCAGTACAGTAGATAAAACGCCTTTAAACGATTCGTTTTTGTAGCCTGACGGAATAGGATACAGATCCGGCCAGATTTTTAATTCATGCTTTTTCAGCATTGGTATTAACTGAAAGCCTGTTAAATATAAGAAAAGAACCGCAACAGCTGCTTTAACCCATACATTTCCTGAGCCGATATTTATTACAGATGCAATAATCGTCAGGCGAACCCAAAGACCGAAGTATTCATCGGATCTCAAAAAGGTTCTCACATATAAATAACGATACGTAAATTTAGGCCCGAATGGTGAACGTTTTAAAAATGGATCTAACCAAATTCTGCGCTTAGCTTGTCCTTTTAAATGAGGAACATCGGTAAATAAATTTGCAAAACGATAAAAACGATGAAGCCTCGCATGCTCCAGATCAATTAAGAGCTCCCATTTCAACGTTTTTTTCTTCGTCAGTCTTTTAAAACCGATCAAATACCCCGCCAGGATTAATGCAATTGCTGCGGGGACCCATAAAGAAACCCGGGCGAAAACCGTCCATAAGAAAAAAATATTCATAATAAGGCGGATCAGCATATCAATTCGGTGTGTAGAAATTTCCTGAAATTTAAGCACCAGCCAGCGAACAAACAAATTCCATACTTTTAGAGCCAAAACAATGGCTAAAAGAAGAAAGAACGATGAAAATCCTACTCCTTGCACTTTTACGTACATTGGCATAGAGGCAGCCAATGCAATTAGCACAAGATAAGATTGAAAGAAAAAGCTGCTTACCCCGGCACTCACAAAGTATCGTTTCATCTGCCCTTCTAAGGGAGTTAAGTAAACTTTATCCGGTTCTTTTAAATACGTATAAATTGGACTCATCGTCACAATTAGACCGATAATGACAGCCATAATAAGTGCTGCATTAAAATCTTCATTTAGCGTGCTTACCCAGTTACTGTAAGCGTACCCTCCTCCCCCAACGGCAAAGATGAGTACGAACATTAAGTGCCCATTGAAAATGTAGCGAAGATATTTTTGAAGCTCGCGATTATAATCCTGCAGCCTGCTTGCCCATAAATCATTAACGTGCTTCATTTGAATCTTCCTTTGTCAGCTGGATATAAATATCATCCAGCGTTGCCCCCGGCATTGCAAATTCCTTTCTTAGCTCCTCAAGGGTCCCCTGGGCACGGACCTCACCCTCATGAAGAATAATAAATGAATCACAATAACGTTCTGCTGTAGCAAGAATATGAGTGGACATTAGAATGCTGGCGCCGGACTTTTTCATTTCCTCCATCAAATCCAAAAGTGACTGGATGGCAAGAGGGTCTAAGCCTACAAATGGTTCATCTATAATATAAAGGCTTGGATTAATTAAAAAAGCACACATAATCATAACCTTCTGCTTCATTCCCTTTGAGAAATGAGCAGGAAACCATTTAAGCTTTCCCTTCATGCGAAATTTCTCAAGCAGAAGAGGAACTCTTTCCCCATAGGTCTCCTCTGAAATTCCATAAGCCATTGAAGTCAGCTTTAAATGCTCCTCAAGAGTTAATTCATCATATAATATAGGCGCCTCCGGTATGTAAGAGAATTGCTTTCTATACTCATCTGGCTGTTCTTTTATTTCTAAGCCATTAATAGATATCGTCCCGGAGTGAGGCTCCATCAGCCCAATAATATGTTTAATGGTTGTACTTTTTCCTGCACCGTTCAGACCGATTAACCCAATAATACGCTTTGTATCCATTGAAAAGCTTATATTATTCAGCACAGGCTTACGTGTGTAACCCCCCGCAAGGCTTTGTATTTCAAGAAGTGCCATTTTCTTCTTCCTTTCCATCTCTTGTTACCGATATTGTAGCAGATTTCCTTCCCGCTCGTGCAACCAGAAGGCTAAAGCTCCTATTTTCAAGCTTCCTATTACTGTTGCACCCTTTAGAATATGATAAGATAGAAGCATCTACTAAAGGAAAGGGTGAAAAGCATGAGCGACTGTATATTTTGTAAAATTATAAATGGGGAGATCCCTTCTTCTAAGGTATATGAAGATGAGCATGTATTGGCATTTCTGGATATCAGCCAGGTAACAAAAGGCCATACCCTGGTAATTCCAAAAGCGCACCATGAAAACGTCCATGAATTAACACCTGAAATAGCAGGCCATCTTTTTTCTGTTGTACCCGGAATTACTAAGGCTTTAAAGAAAACCTATAATCTCAAAGGATTAAACCTGTTAAATAATAATGGTGAGTACGCAGGACAGTCCGTTTTCCATTTCCATTTACATATTCTTCCCCGCCATGGTGAAGAGGATGGCTTCAAGCCCGGCTGGGAGACGCATATGGATGCTTACTCAGCTGATGATTTACGCACAATCGCAAAAGAGATATCTTCAGCGATTGAAAAATAAGCAATTTAATCTTAAGCAAAAGAGAAATATGTTATAATTACATTACTTTTTGCCAGCAGCTATCAGAGCATGCTGGAAAAAGCACGAGATTAGTTGAGGAGAGATGAGAAATGAATACAAGAACACTAGTGGCGTTATCATTATTTGTTGGGATCGGTGCAACACTGCATCTATTACTGCCGGGGACCTTAAGCATGAAGCCTGATATGTCGTTGTTAATGATGTTTCTTGGGATCCTGCTGTTTCCAGGCGTAAAAAATGTTCTGCTTTTAGGAATTGCTACCGGATTGCTCTCAGGTCTGACTACTACATTTCCTGGAGGATTTCTGCCTAACTTAATTGATAAGCCCATCACTGCCTTTCTATTTTATGGATTGGTGATAGCAGCAGCAAAGTACAGCCGCACGATTTATGGGGCAGCCATTTTAACAGCTGTTGGTACTGTCATATCCGGCACATTATTTTTGGGATCTGCAGCACTTATAGTGGGACTGCCTGCTCCGATTCTTGCTTTGGCTGTTACTGCTGTACTTCCTGCTATTATTCTAAACGGCCTATTAATGGGCATTATGTATCCGGTTGTTCAAACCGTTATGAAACGTTCAAGTTTGATGCAGCCAGCCGTTTAGTCTCAGGGCCCGTCAAATTAGGCGGGTCCTTTTTTCTTGTTTATTACCACGTAAAATAGGTTAAAGAAAAGAATAGGACACACGCAGCAGTACTGATAAAAGCATTGCGTATTCTAACCTGGCGGGGCGGGTACATCATCTTTGAAGATATTTTTATAATCAAATTAAAGGACAGAGCAAGCAGCACTAGGGTACATAATAAAAACAACCATTTAATTATCATGGCAGGACTCCTCCTTTACCAAAAGGGATGTATTATATCGTATGATTAAGTTAACTTTAATAAAACGATTAAATCTAATAAAGGATGTGTGGTTAATGAATGTGAAATTATTATCTTACGGTTTATTAGTAGGGCTTGCAGCTGGTGCAGCAAGTGCCCTTTTTACAGCTCCCCAGTCCGGGAAAGAGCTGCGGGGAACGATTAAAAACACAAAGGATAATTGGTCGGATCATATGCTTGAGATCCAAATGAATCTTCAGCAGGTGAAAGAATCGATCCAGCAGGTTTCTAAGGAAGGTAAAGATTCGCTTCAATCAGTAATCGTAGAACTTAAAGATTCCATCCAGGCGTGGAAGAGTGAATCTGATCCTGCAATCAGCAACCTTCAGGAGGAGCTTGCAGCTATCCAGGCTACTATGGAAGAGCTGGAGCGCTCGATAAATCAGGATGAAAAATCACCTCAGCCTTCGTAAAAAACAGCCTTAAGGCTGTTTTTTTTTTTGAACAGGTTTTAGTAAAGAACCTTCTTATTAAATCAAATTGACGATTTTCACAAAATAGTGCTATATTTGTTTGAAAATTTAATTTATTCATACCTTTTTTTATTTTTACTTTATTGCTATAATATTAAAAACATATCCTATTCGGGTTTTTTTGCTCGGTAATGACCAATTCAGTTAAAGTAGGTGAGCTCTTTGGACGAACAACCATATTCCATGAAAGAAGCCATGTTATTCAGTCAGCGCATGGCTCAATTGAGTAAAGCGCTTTGGAAAGCGATCGAGAAAGACTGGCAAAATTGGATTAAGCCGTATGATTTAAATATTAATGAGCATCATATTTTATGGATTTCCTATCATTTAAAAGGGGCTTCGATTTCAGATGTAGCCAAGTTTGGTGTTATGCATGTTTCGACTGCCTTTAACTTCTCAAAAAAGCTCGAGGAGCGGGGTTATCTTCAGTTCTCGAAAAGAGAAAATGATAAAAGAAATACGTACATCAAGCTAACAGAAAAAGGAGACAATCTTTTATTGGAGCTGATGGAAAACTATTCTCCTGAAAAGAATTCTGTTTTTCAGGGAGCAGCTCCATTGAGAGAAATCTATGGGAAGTTTCCTGAAATGATGGAAATGATGGCCATTGTGAAAAATATTTACGGTGATGATTTCATGAAAATATTCGAAAAATCCTTTCATAATATTGAAACAGAATTTACAGAAGAAGAAGGCAAGATCAAGAAGAAGAATCCTTCCTCCTTTTCTTCTGTGAAGGGAATCGCGTCCTCTACCTGATATTTGCTCTTATCCCACTATTGTATAATCCTAAAAACCACTCTATGGAGTGGTTTTTTTGCTGCGTACCAGATCTGCTCCCTTTCTCCCTTGTGCTTGCCGGGCCTGAACGAGCCGCTTCCGCTTTTAATTTTATCCAGCTCCATACGCTAGCTCCTCGAGTCATAAGCCACCCTGCCCAGTAGGCAAAAAGCGCCTACTTGTACAGGTCGTCTTATGCTTGTCGGAGCTGAACGAGCGCCTTCCGCTCTTAATTTCATTTATTTTTACTTTTAGTATTGATTTTTGGTTTTAAGGGGAGTAAAGTAGCTCTCAGGTCTTAAATATCTTTTGTCGTCGGGTTAAGGAGGCGATTTTGCTTATGCATTGCTGGAAATCAATAAATGTTAAAAAACAGTACGGATTTTATCGGATCTTTTTGTTATCAATGATCCTGGTCCTGGCTGTCTTTTCTTTTTTACACGTACTCTTTCAAATTATGAGTCAATCACCGCTGTACGATCAATATTTTTCATTATTTATAATTGGGGTATTTATTATCTACCCGGCACATAAATTGTTTCATGTACTGCCTTTGATTAGTTACCTGAGCCAGATTAAGTTGAAAACAAGGTTTCAGTTTTACTTTGTGCCTGTCATGTCAGTGCGTGTGAAAAAGCCTATACCTAAAACCGCTTTTATTTTGGCTTTGGTTTTTCCGTTTATTTTTATTAATGGCGTGTTACTTATGGGAGCCAGTGCTTACCCAAATTATTCTCATTACTTTACGATGCTGACTGCTTATCACACAGGGATTTGCCTGGTTGACTTTTTATATGCTAAATGTTTATTTAAATCACCAAAAGACGCATATATTGAAGAGTATGATGAAGGGTATGAAATATTAATTCCTGTAAAAGATACCGGATATAACCAGATCTAATTTAACAAATCCCTCAGTGGCCCGGACTTAATTGAAACGGCAGGGGGATTTTTTCTTATAAAAATTAAAAGAATAGTAGCTATGTCTGTTTTTTCTGTTCATATTTTGTTATTGTAGTAACTAGAGAATAGGAGGGGGTTGGCAATGGTCTCCGTTGTATCGTTATTTATCTTATTTACTATTTTTATTTTATATTCTATTAATCGCATGACGAATAAATTGTGTGTTCAAAAAGAGATACCTGATGAAAAACAGCCAAAGGTATTTCGTACGATCAATATCCTGATATTAATTTTATTGATTTCATCCTATGTAGAAGTATTATATACGTAAAAAACGGACCTGATGAGGTCCGTTTTTTAAATACTTTCTCGGTTCAATTTTAGAACCAAGCAGAACCAATGATAACCAATAGGATAAACAATACAACTACTAAAGCAAAACCTCCGTAGTATCCTCCACCTGACATGTTAGTTCCTCCTTTTTTTATAAAAATTTATTTTAGAACCAAGCTGCTCCTACAATCACTAACAGAATAAAAAGCACCACGATCAACGCGAAGCCTCCACCATAGCCGTAACCCATCTTAACCCCTCCTCTCTTTATTATTTATGCTATTCAGTTACTGAAGGTTTGGAATGGGCGCTCGAATGGAATCTTAAATAATTGTGAAAAATGAATGAAGAAAGCAGCATCAGATAGTATCTTTGATAAAAGAAAATTCAGAACGTATTCACCGATTTATGGTAAGTATGGTATAGTATGCTTTGAAGAATCGCCGAGATAATGGTAAGGAGAGGAAAATGAAATGAAGAAGTGGGTAGCAACGGTTTCACTGGTCGCTGGAATTTCAGTATTAGCAGCATGCAATAATGATTCTGATGAGGTAATTGCATCAACCTCCGCCGGTGACATAACAAAAGATGAATTTTATCAGGAAATGAAAAGCAGTGTGGGTGAGCAGGCACTGCAAATGATGGTGCTAAAGCAAGTTCTTCAGGAGGAATATCCTGTATCTGAGGAAGAAATAGATGAAGAAATCGAAAGCATGAAAGAACAGTACGGTGGAGAAGAGCAATTTAATGCAATCATCGCGCAGCAAGGATATTCAGAAGAATCCTTCCGGGAAACACTTGTTTTAAACAGATTGCAGGAAAATGCACTTGTAGCAGATGTTGAAGTAACTGAAGAAGAAGTTCAGGCAGAATATGACCAAAGAAAAAAAGAAGTAAATGCCCGTCATATTTTAGTTGAAGATGAAGCGACAGCCTTAGAGGTCAAACAACTGCTCGAGGACGGCGGAGATTTTGGGGAGCTTGCCAAAGAGTATTCTATTGAGCCGGCTGCACAGGAATCGGGTGGAGACCTTGGATTCTTTGGTCCTGGCCAAATGGATCCTGCGTTTGAAGAGGCAGCGTTTAGCCTGGAAGAAAATGAAATCAGCGACCCTGTAGAATCAAGCTTTGGCTTTCATATTATAGAAGTACTTGAAACCCAGGAAGTCGAAACAGGCAGCCTTGATGAAATGCGTGATCAAATTGAGCACGAGATAAAACTAAGCAAAGCTGACCAAGCCCAACTTACCGGTATTATTCAGGAGCTTCTTCGCGACGCTGATATTGATATCAAGGATGAAGATTTATCTTCAAGCTTCGATGCATTGCTCGCAGAGCCACAGGAAATGCCTATAGAAGAAACACCTGTTGAAGAAGAACAGGAAACAGATGAAGAATAAAAGAACTTGATCTAAATTAAAAAGGCTGTACTGCTTATGACACATGTCATTTTACAGTACAGCCTTTTTTCATAAGCTAAAAAATTAATCTTCCTCCCGGAAAGCCAATCTTTTTTGTTTTTCTTTTATCATCCTGTTAATATACGTTTTTCCATGCTCTTCAATCCACTCTTTTTCCACTTTCCGTTCAACATAAGCTGCCCGAATTGCCATTACTGCACTTATGGCAATTCCACCAATTGTAAGATCAATCCATAATGGGAACATTACTCTTCCTCCTATTCAACAACTGAATCTAAGTCAATTGTTTAAGTGGTTATGGACAGCCTATGCAGGCAGCTTTGAAAAAATGAGTGAGATTATTCATTTTCTTCCTCATACATTTGAGGCTTATAGAATGAACGGTTTTCAAGTGCGAATACCCGCTCTGTAAATTCACCCGGTTTTGTACGATTAATCACACGGTCCATCATATTCATTTTTGCATCGAGATTATCAATATAATGTAAAATTTCAGCTTCTCTAAGCATCGGAGGTTTTGGAGAGCCCCACTCAGCTTTGCCGTGGTGTGATAAGACCATATGCTGAAGCATAAGCACCTCTTCCCCTTCAATTTCAAGCTCTTTTGCAGCCTGACCGATTTCATTCACCATTAAGGAAATATGTCCCAAAAGATTCCCTTCAAGCGTATACGAAGCAGAAACCGCTCCTGAAAGCTCTTCTACTTTCCCCATGTCGTGAAGAATGATCCCTGCATATAAAAGATCTTTATTTAATGAAGGATATAACGCTGTCAGCGATTTTGCTATATGAAGCATTGATAAAACATGAAATGCAAGTCCCGAAACAAACTCATGGTGGTTTTTAGTTGCGGCCGGAAATTCCAAAAATTCCTTTTGGTGCTTCTTCACAAGATGTCGTGTAAGGCGTTGAATTGTTGGGTTTTTCATTTCAAAAATATACTGGGTTAACTGATCCATCATTTCTTCCTTCGGTACTGGCGCTGTCTCTAAAAACTCACCGATCGATACGCCGTCTGCAGGAGTTGCAGGTCTTATCTGTCTAAGTCTCAGTTGGTTTTTCCCTCTATAGTTATGAATTTCTCCGGCTACTTTTACAATCGATTGAGCCTGATATTTTTTTTCATCCTCATCTCCTGCATCCCAAAGCTTAGCTTCAATATCACCGCTTCGATCCTGAAAAATCAATGTTAAAAAAGGCTTTCCGGTCGTTGTGACCCCTTTTGTCGATTGTTTAATTAATAGATATTGCTCTACGGGGTCCCCCGCTTTTAAAAAAGTAATTCCTTTCATTTGCTTCCAGCTCCCTTCAAATATTCCTTCTATTCATTAAGCTGCTTCAGCTCTTTTTTTCTTTTGTTGTATCCATAACTTTGTAGAAATTAGGCCAATAATCATAATAAAAGCCCCAAACAAATATGGAATATGAATATTTACATTAAATAAGAAGCCGGCTAGAATCGGCCCAGCCACATTTCCCAGGCTTAAAAAGGAATTATTTAATCCCATGATCATTCCCTGTCTTGGTCCGGCAAGCTTTGAAATTAATGAATTTAACGATGGTCTTAATAACGAATTTCCGATAAAGAAAACTCCGGTTGTTATAATAATCATACTAAATGTTTCGGCCAGTGTCATAAGAATAAAGCCAGCTGCACTGATAATTAATGAAATCGTTACAACCTTTTCTTCGCCAAACCTCCTCGTCATCCTTCCTACGCCAACACCCTGTACAAGCGTTCCGACAATTCCGACACACAGAATGATGATTCCCACCTGCTGTGGTCCGTATCCATAACGCTCAAGCGCATAGTAGCCAAAAATAGCCTGAAAATTAGCCAGGCCAAAGCTCATAATAAACACTAAAATTAACAGAAAACCAACCGGACTTACAAGAGCCTCTTTTATTCTGCTATACTGCGTTTGCTTTGGTCCATCCTCTATGAGTGCTCTTTTTTCCTTCGGCAAGGATTCCGGCAAAACGAATACAGATACGATAGCTGCCACTGATGCCGCAATACCCGCCATTATGAAAGGATAAGATAGATTGTATTCTGCAAGCCAGCCTCCAATGCCAGGGCCCACGACAATGCCTAAGCCCATAGCCGCTCCAAGAATACCCATCCCCTGCCCTCTGCTTTTTTCGTCGGTTACATCTGATACATAAGCCATGGCAGTCGGCATTAATGCCGAACCGAAAATCCCTGCAAGTATCCTTGAGATAAAAAGCATCCAAAGACCGGTCGCAAAAGCAAAAATAAATTCTGCAGCAGCAAAACCCGCTAATCCTATTGTGATTAGAGGCTTGCGGCCGATTTTATCAGAAAGCCTGCCCCAAACCGGTGCAAACAAAAATTGCATAAGAGCAAATACCGCTACTAAAAAGCCCAATGTCTGAGCATCCGCATTAAACATTTCTACGTAAAATGGCAAAATAGGAATCACCAAACCGATTCCTACCATAACGATAAATAAATTAAAGCTTAAAAGAAATAGAGGCCCTCTATTTTTTTGGCCTTTATATTCAGTTTTCATATTTCCAATCCTTTCTACTTACCTGCCGATTAAGCAGCCAGACGATTTCAGTCTTCCTGAAAATGCTACAAGTAAAAACCTTCAACGTCAAAGGAACATGCGTTCCGTTTCAATTGTACCAGAAGCTGGTCTGCTTTCGTAAAAAAATCAACCACTAAGGTTGATTTTTTACCTTTTCTTAGATAGCATTAACGCTTTTTTTAAATCTTTAAACGAGGAGGCATTCCCATACATTAGTACTCCCCCACGGTACACCTTTGCCCCAAACCACCCAATGATAATAATCGCTGCCAGCGTGAGAAAAATGGCAGTTAACGGCTCCCATAGAGGCACATTAAGCATTCCTACCCGTGTGAACATAACTAACGGGCTAAAGAAAGGAATAAACGATGTAAAGGTAATTAAGCTTCCTTCCGGGTTAGCAAGCCCATAAAAAGCGAGCATTGCAGCTGCTACAATAAGTAAATTCAATGGCATGATCATTTGCTGTACATCCTCAGAACGGCTTACTAATGAACCGAGAAACGCTGCCATTGTCGCATAAAGAAAGTATCCCAACAGGAAAAAGACAATTCCAAAGATAAGTGTTTGGATACTCCCTGTTGAAAACGAAAAAAATTGATAAATTCCGCTGTTCTGGGTTTCACCGCTTATATTAATAGATGCAAAGGCAACAAGCGCCCATAACAACAGTTGGGTAAGTCCAAGCAGACCAACACCAAGTATCTTTGCAAAAATCTGTTGAAATGGAGGTACGCTTGAAATTAATATTTCCATTACCCTGGATGATTTTTCAGTTGCGACTTCTGTTGCAATCATCATGGAGTAAATAAGAACGGACATGTAGATGACAAAAATCATGATATAAACAAGTCCTCTTGCTTCATTAAGATCTTCCTGTGATTTTGAACTCTCGGAAAAAGAGGAGTGTTCAAAGGCAACAGGCATGTTTAAAGTAGCAAGCTCATCGGCACTTAAATTCAGTCTGGAGGCTGCAAGATTTGATTGAATGGTTTGCAGTGTCGTCTGCAGATCCGAAGACAAATCACTTTGGATAAGAGAATCGGAAAGATAATTAGCATCAATTTTCCCGCTCTCGCGCAAGGAGAGGGTTAGCAGTGCATCATAGCTTCCATCTGCAGCCTGCTCCTCAAGCTCTGAAAGATCTGCATCACTTTGAACAATGGTAATATCCTCATTCACGAAGCCAATCTGGCGCTCAAGAGCCTGAGCAATGCTTCCCTCTTCATCATAAACAGCAATTGTCCACTCCTGATTTTGGTTTCCTCCAAATGCTGATCCGGCAAAGCTTGAAATGGCTTGAAAGTTCGTTCCAAGAATAATGGCTAATGAGAATAATAATGTCGTAATGATAAAGGATTTAGATTTAAGTTTTTCCTTATACGTTTTTGCCAGCATTAAACTGAATTTATTCAAAGGAAGCACCAACTTTCTCGATGAAAATATCATTTAATGCCGGTTCCTCTAAGGAGAATTGCCGAATAAATCCTTTTCCGTAGATTTCCTTTAAAATAAACTGGGAAACCTCTTCATTTTCAATCTGGAGCTTTACACCATCCAACCGCTTTTTCAGCTTCACGACGCCTGGGAAATCAGAAAGATAGGTTAGATCCTGATCGGAATCAATTAGCAGATTCTTTTTGCCGAAGGACCTTTTAATGTTACGGATTTCACCATGCAAAACAGGGCTACCTTTATGGATGATGCATACATTCTCACAAAGCTCTTCCACATGCTCCATACGGTGGCTTGAAAAAATAATAGTAGCACCTTTTTGGTGTATGTCATGAACTGCTTCTTTTAAAAGCTCTACATTAACCGGATCAAGTCCACTGAAGGGCTCGTCCAATATAATAAGTGAAGGTTTATGTACTATTGATGCTATAAATTGAATTTTTTGCTGATTTCCTTTAGAGAGCTCTTCCACACGTTTGTTTTTATAGTCCGGCACCTTAAAACGCTCCAGCCAGTAAACAAGTTCTTTTTCTGCTTCTTTTTTACCCATTCCTCTTAATCTGGCTAAATAGACGATTTGATCTTTTACCTTCATTTTCGGATAAAGCCCGCGCTCTTCCGGCAGGTAGCCGACCTGTTGACTGCTTTCATAGCCAATAGGCTGGTTATTCCATGTGATAACACCAGCTGATGCATCAATTAAACCGAGCATCATGCGAAATGTAGTTGTTTTTCCTGCCCCATTCGCACCTAGAAAGCCAAACATGGTGTTTTCAGGAATTGTAAGTGAAAGATCGTTGACAGCCCGCTGCTCACCAAATTTTTTTGTTACATTCTTTATCTCTAAGCTCATCCCTTCCACTCCTTTACTCTTTATTCTATACGAATGGAGAGTGAAAATGTTTCTGTTTTTTGTTTCCAAATTTTTTCTTTACTTAAAGAATGAAACTATGCAAAAATAGCTATGAATGCAGGTATTACAAAGGGGGCTTCAGAGATGGATATTTATAAAATAACGGCTTTTGACCAACAGGGACAATTACTTTTTGAAGACTCATTCAGCGCAGCAAAAGATGAAGAAGCAAAGGAAATTGGCAAACAAAAACTTGAGGAACATGGTTTATTAGACCAAACTCACCGCTTAGTTTCACCAAGAGGAAAGCTGCTGCTCTTTCATTCCTAACCAGCGGCTCAAGAAAAAGCTGACGAGAATCTCTCGCCAGCTTTTCTTATTTACCTTTAAATTCTGGTTTTCTTTTTTCTGAAAAAGCCTTAATTCCTTCTTGATGATCTTCGGTTTGACGCATTCTCCACTGAGATTCCTGCTCTTTTTCAAGTACTGCTTTTAATTCCTGCAGCTGGCTTGCGCGAAGAATCTGTTTTGTTTCAAGCATCGCTTTTAACGGACTGCTTAAAAAAGAAGAAACCAGTTTATTTACTTCTTCAGCTCCTCTTCCTTCGGCAACTACTTTGTCAATCAATCCAAGACCATAGGCTTCCTGACCGTTCATTACCTCGCCCTTCCAGATCAGCTGCATCGCTTTTTGGGACCCGATTCGCTCCTTCAAGAAGAAATGTCCTCCTCCATCCGGTACAAGACCTATCCCGATGAAATTCATGGCAATCTTGCTCTCTTCCTCAGCAACAATATAGTCACATGCGAGAGCTATACTTAGCCCAAGCCCTGCCGCTGCTCCATGGATTGAACAAATCGTGATCTTATTCATACCAAATAGGGTGGAGGAAAGCTCAGAAATCAATATCATGAATTCCTCAAATTGCTCATGCCCGTCTATGGTCAGCATCGCTTTAATGTCTCCACCGGAGGAAAACCCTCTGCCTTCCCCCTGTAATACAACCAGCTGAATTTCTGAATCCCTGTTTAGTTCTTTTAAAACACCAATCAGCTCTTCCATCATTTCCTTTTGTAAAGCATTCAGGCTCTCAGGCCGGTTAAGCAGAATTTTTGCCACCGAACCCTCTATGGATACATTAATTGAATTATAATCAGTTCGAACTGTCATCTTTCCATCCTCCTTTATAAATGAATCGTTATTCATTAATTCGAGATGGCCTATACAAATTCCTCTAATTATTTTTAATTCTTATTGTATTATGTCCCTGTTCGTCAAACGCCTGCTTCAGCCTTACGGTTAAAGATTGCTTCAAGATGAGCTAATTTTTTCTGAGTGTAGTCAATAAAACCTTCATTATAGGATTTAGGATCCTTCGGGTTGGCAAAATGTGTGATTTTACCTGTAGCAGGATCAATGAACTTGCTTGCCGCTCCACAGCCAAGCCCCACAATCGTTTGAACTTCTTCCATAATGATAATGTTGTACAGACTTTCTTCACCTGGCTTTGCGTACCCAACGTTTTCAAGATTACCAAGAATATTCTTTTGGCGATATAAATAATAAGGAACATACCCATTATCTTTATTCCACTTTTGAGCGAGATCCATCATATTTTCAACCTCTGTACGGTCTGCTACCTTATATTTTTCCCTGTTTAAGGTCATTTCTGATGCGCGCTTAAATGATAGGGTATGAACGGTTACAGATTCAGGCATTAATTTTTCAGTTTCATTTAGTGAGTGCTCAAGCTCCGCAACACCTTCATTTGGCAGACCGATAATTAGATCCATATTGATATTATTCATTCCATGCTTTCTGGAGAGGTGGAATTTATCAATCGTTTCCTGCACTGTATGATGGCGGCCTATCGCTTTTAGCGTTTCGTCAGTATAGGATTGGGGGTTAATTGATATTCTGTCGATATTCCATTTTTTAAGCACCTCAAGCTTGTCAGGAAAAATGGTATCAGGACGCCCCGCTTCAACCGTGACTTCTCTTACATTTTTCACATCAGGAAATGAGCGGTACATTTCTTCATATAGTGCATCCATTTCTTCAGCAGAAATTGCCGTAGGGGTTCCGCCGCCAAAATAAATCGTTGTAATTTTGACTCCATTCTCCTTTAGCCAGCGGCCGGTCTCCTGAATTTCATAGTGAAGGCCTGCGAGAAAAGATGAAACCTTCCCGAGCTTCCCTTGAATTGCAAAGGCAGGGAATGTACAATACGCACATTTAGTTGGACAAAATGGAATACCGATATAGATGCTGACCCCATCCTGCAGCTCGTAAAGGTCGGGTATCATCTTCAGCTGTCTTTCAACGATCTGCTCCATTAAATCAATTTTCTCATCCGTAATTAAATACTGTTCCTTAAGATGCCTTCTAGTCTCAGAAAGCGGAGCATCCTTCATACGCTGTTTATGCATCAGCTTTGTTGGGCGTATTCCCGTTAGGACGCCCCACTTTTGAGTCATTCCGGTCAGCTGCTGAAGAATAGAAAGAAATACATGTGAAACAACATTTTTATTTTGCTTAAAGCTTTCTTTTTCGGTTTCTTTTACTATATAGTTGGTTTTTCGTTCAGCAGTCAAACTGTGCTCTTTAGCTTCTGCAAAAGCAATTATACGATCCTGATTAATTTGAACAGTTATGTCAATCTCAAGTGCGTCCGAATTAAGGTCAGCCTCTTCGCTGACTTTAAGTGTTGAATCCTCAAAAAATAAATCCGCAATAAGCTGCAGGTTTCGTTCATACCGCTTATCATTGAGGCCTTTGATTAATATATTCATTTCCCTCACCTTTCTGGGCTTTCGCTTGTTTTAGTGTACAAACCTTTTTTAGCCAGGTCAACAAAAGCGGGGTTAAATTTCGCATAAAAAAGCCCGCCTCATAAATGAGGACGGGCAATTCTTACTATTGAGTCGGACCTTCCATTGAGCCATATAGCTCTTCCAATGGCTTCATGATTACTTTGTTCAGCTCCTGAATTAATAAACTCATGCGCTGCTCTGACTCCATAAGCTTTGAGATAAGCTCATGCTGCTGAACCAGCTGGGCTGTTTTCTGTGCCTGTTCAATTTCAGCTTCGGTAATTTCTTCACCATTCATTTGTTTTTGCTGAAGTCCCAATTGAATGTCTCTGAAGTTTTCGAAGATTCCTCTAGCCGATTCGTCACTGTTTACCGCATCGTACATCGATTGCAGCTGAGTGAATTCTTCGCTTTGTCGGATTGCTCTTTCTAATTCATTTGCATGATCGTACAGATTTACTGACAATCAAAAAACCTCCTTTTTTTCACATATAACCTCTTCCCTTAATAACAGAGAGTTAAACGTGATTCCTTAATCAGATTGCTTCAGGTAATAAATAAAGCGATGATCCCCTGGAAGAGACCAATGATTCCTCCCAATAATGCGCCTAAGTAAGTAATCATCTTAAATTCACGACGGGAAATACCAAGGATTAAATCCTCAATTCGGGAAACCTCAAAAGAGTTTACCTGTTCTCTGACGATTTCCTGAAGATTCATCTTAGCCAGCAGCTCCTCAGTCTTATCAGCCAGTATTTCTTTTGTCATCTCAACACCTTTAGGAATCAGACGCTGAACAACTTCTTCCTCGAGCGGTGCAACTGCTTCGCCAAGCGGACGTTCGAGCCAGCTGTTTAAGTCGACTCTCTCTTTAATCACACTCTGAAGACGCACGAGAAGATCCCTGTCTGTTACGATTGAAAAAGCACGCTCCCATTGCCAGTCCTTTACGCTTTCCCACTCTCTGCGCAAAACCTGTTCGAGTATATCATGAGTACCTTTATGTTTCAAAAACTTTATAATTTCAGGCTGGACTTTATCAACGAGCGATGCATTCCCCATGATCATCTGGATCATGCTGCCGAGTGTACCTCTTGTCTTAAAAAAGTCTTCAATCATAACGCGGATCCGTTCTTTTCCTTCCTTTGATGCGAAGTAGTCAACACCCTTTTCAAGAATGTAATCTGTGACCACTTCCACCTTCCCATCTAACCTTATCAGCCAGCGTTCCGGTAATGTCTCACGGATTGTCTGGTTTTTGTACTGCTCCTTAGCTGTTTCATATTGACTTTGAATCCAACGATCCATTGTATTTTCAACGTACGGAACAGGAGAATCAATATCAAACCGTGATAACCATACATTGACCGGCTCTTCTGATTTGAAGAAACGGTCACTTTTCTTTTGAAGCCAGCCTGTTATCGCTCTTTCCTGTGTGTCATTTAAAAATCGTGCTTTAAGGCTCTCAGCTGTAAGGAGGTGAGTAACGACCATAAGGCCAAGCTGCCTTGCCAGCTCTTCTCTCCTCTTTGGAATCAGTCCCGGAGTAAATGGCACGCGCCACCCTTTTATATAGATGGCTTTATATGGCCTGAAAAGCATCTTTATTGCTAAGGAATTTGTAACTCCGCCGATTGCTGCGCCAATTACAATCATGATAAGTAAAAGTACAAATGTATTCATAAAACGTCACCTTCCGCTATGCATCAGTTTTTAAAAGTTTCAGATACAGTATAGCAGATAGGTTCTTTATTGGCGGCTTTAAACAGCTGAGTCCTGCGAGAAATACTTTTGCGCTGATCCGACCCCCTCCTCTTTTCCTTCATTGGCACTGTCACAGCGTATGATTAAACCGGACTGCATATGTCACCTAAAATGCTATACTAAAGATATTATAAGCAATGGGGGTATTTATATGATCCAGCACTTTCAATACAAGCCGATGTATGAGAACAGGGATCTTCCCGGGTGGACCTTTTCATTTTTATGGAACGGACATCGCGTCTCGGGAATTTATCATAAAGCGGGAGAAATTGAGTGGACTTCCGTTCTTCCATTCAGCGATCAAGAATCAGAAGAAAAAGTTAAACAAATGCTTCATGAGTTAATGCTGTACCATGTCTATGATTGAGATCCGAAATTCTCCCCATGGATATGCATAGTTCCTAAAAGCTTACGCATAGTAAGCGTAAGGGGGTGCTTGGATGAAGGATTCATCTTTTTTGCCTGATTCATGTAATGAAGGCCGGGATCGTGCCTGCATTGACATCGATCGCATTATTAATGAAGGTTTAGCCGGAGGTACAGTTCATCGCTTCCACCACTCAGCCAACATTGAAGAAGCAAGAGATCTTGAACAGGAAACACCGCCGAATGGATCTTGATCCACAAACGAAGCGACTGCATAAGCAGTCGTTTTGTTTGTCCCTTTTCAATTATTCCTTTCTTTATTACAATAGAGCTAGTACATATGAGGATGATGGCCATGTCACTTATCGAAAAATTAATAAAACAATATCCTGGCGCAAGAAAAAAAGAATCTGTGTCCCCGGAGGAATATGAGCATTTTATATGGTTTAACGATTCTGCCAGTGACTTAATCGCTTTGCCTAAGAAGGACCTGTCGAAAAATGAAATTGAATTAATCAAAATGATGCTTGTCCCAGCCGCAGCTCCCAACCGCAGTCTGCAAAACCATCAATGGAATCGTTTTTTGTTTGGAACAGAACCGGTATGCCCCCTTCCCATTGGCACTCCTTTTCGGGTGATCTTTTTCTCATTTGATAAGGTGCCGGAATACGCAGAGGGTGAGCATCCTTTAAAATTTGTTTTTTCTGAGGAATCCGTCATTGTACCGCGTGATGAGTTAAACGGATATGTTGTGGAGCTGCAGACTCAAAACACTCTATCCTTTGAAGAAGTTTCTTCTGCTTCTCAGGCACTTGAAACAGACTTAGGTGTTAACATCCATTTTTTTGTCGGCTCTTTCCATGAGGTTCATCGCGAGATTAAAGAGGTGCTCTTACTGGAGCTTGACTGGTTTAATGAAACGGCCCGGCTGGAAAAACGGCAGCCCGTTGTGTCTACCCACTCCATTTTTCCGTATCTGATCATTGACCGCTTTACTGAATTTGAATTAAATGCTCAATTTGAAGTTATTTTTAAAGCTTTTGAAGCGGATCCTGAGCTGCCGGTGATTATTCGAACTCTTGCAGAGAACCTGGCAAATGTCAGCAGCACAGCAAAAAAACTTTATTTGCATCGCAATAGCCTTCAGTACCGTCTTGACAGGTTTACGGAGAAAACAGGAGTGGACCTGAAGTCGTTTCATGGAATCCAGACTGCATATCTTGCAGGCATTAAGTGGAATGAATGGATCAGAAATCGATAATTGTCTTTTGAGGGTGCTTTTCGTCAAGTTGACGGAAGGCATTCTCTTTTTTTGTGCACTATTACTATTGGAAAGGCTTACATTCATGTGTAGAATGAATCTCAGATCAACTATTACATATTGGAGGAATCAAAATGGCAGAGCTTAAATTGGACAATATTTATAAAATATACGAAAAAGACGTAACGGCAGTACAGGATTTTAATCTTCATATTAAAGACAAGGAATTTATCGTTTTCGTTGGCCCGTCAGGCTGCGGTAAGTCGACTACTCTTCGAATGATCGCCGGTCTTGAAGAAATTTCAAAAGGCGATTTCTACATCGATGAAGAGCGTGTAAATGATAAAGCACCAAAAGACCGCGACATCGCGATGGTATTCCAAAACTACGCTCTTTATCCTCATATGAGTGTTTATGACAACATGGCTTTTGGACTGAAGCTTCGTAAATTCGACAAAGCTGAAATTGAAAAACGAGTTAAAAACGCTGCTAAAATCCTTGGTCTTGAAGCACTTCTTGATCGTAAGCCAAAAGCTCTTTCCGGTGGTCAGCGTCAGCGTGTAGCACTTGGCCGTGCCATTGTACGTGATGCAAAAGTATTCCTGATGGATGAGCCTTTATCCAACCTGGATGCAAAGCTTCGTGTTCAAATGCGTGCAGAAATTGCCAAGCTTCACCAGCGTCTTCAGACAACGACTATCTATGTAACGCACGATCAGACAGAAGCTATGACAATGGCGACACGAATTGTTGTTATGAAAGATGGAGTTATCCAGCAGGTTGGTTCTCCAAAAGAAGTATATGATAATCCTGAAAATGTGTTTGTAGGCGGATTTATCGGATCACCTGCGATGAACTTCTTTAGCGGAACGCTTACTGAAAAGGGCTTTGAAGTTAAAGGGCAAATGCTTTCTGTACCTGAAGGCAAAATGAAAAAATTGCGTGCAGAAGGCTATGTAGGTAAAGATATCATTTTAGGCGTGCGTCCTGAGGATATTCACGATGAGCCTGTATTCATTGAAGCTGCTACTGGAGCTAACTTCCTGGCAGATATTGAGGTTTCTGAATTAACGGGTGCTGAGCTTATGCTTTACTCACGAGTGGGAGATCAGGATTTTGTTGCCCGTGTTGATGCACGATCAGATATTAAAGCAGGACAAAAAATTGAGCTTGCTTTTGATATGAATAAATGCCATTTCTTTGATGCGGAGAATGAACAGCGCATCCGTTAATTTGTTGGTTACCCCCTATAACCATAAAAACAAGGCTGACTCCTACAGAGTCAGCCTTGTTGTAGTTAAAACTGCCGATCCAGATTCACCATATCAATTGGTTTAATCCATTCTTCATATTGCTCAGCGGTCAAAAAACCGGTTTCAATCGCCGCTTCTTTAAGTGTAAGCTCTTTTTCAAAGGCAAGCTTTGCAATTTTTGCCGCCTTTTCATAACCGATATGCGGATTCAGCGCCGTGACAAGCATCAGGGATCGCTCTACATGTCCTTCAATAACATCTGTATTTGGCTCAATGCCAACAGCACATTTATCATTAAAAGCCTTCATTCCATCCCCTAGAAGCCGTACTGACTGCAGGAAGTTATAAATAATGACCGGTTTAAATACGTTAAGCTCAAAATTCCCCTGGCTCGCAGCAAAACCAATCGTCGCATCATTTCCCATTACTTGAGCTGCAATCATGGTTAAGGCCTCACTTTGAGTTGGATTAACCTTACCAGGCATGATCGAACTGCCAGGCTCGTTTGCAGGAATGGTGATCTCCCCAATCCCGCTCCTTGGGCCGCTTGCAAGCCATCTAATATCATTGGCAATTTTCATCAGATCAGCAGCCAGCGCTTTTAAAGCTCCATGAACATGCACCATATCATCGTGGCTGGTCAGCGCATGGAATTTGTTATCTGAGGAATAGAATGGAAAGCCTGTCTGAAGGACGAGCTGCTTTGCCACTCTTTCCCCAAATTCCGGATGGGCATTAATGCCGGTTCCAACAGCTGTTCCTCCGATCGCCAGGCTTAAAATATGCTTGCTGGCTTCCTGGATCATACTGCGTGATTTTTGAAGCATCGCTCTCCAGCCGCTTATCTCCTGGCCAAGAGTTAGAGGCGTTGCATCCTGAAGATGCGTTCTTCCGATTTTTATAATTTCCTTAAATGCTTCTTCTTTTTCATAAAGGGTTTCTGTAAGCGTCTTTAGATTCTGCATTAAATCCTGGCAGAGCGCCTTGTATCCTGCAATGTGCATCGCAGTAGGAAACGTGTCGTTAGAGCTTTGTGACATATTCACATCATCATTCGGATGAACCTTTTCATCAATTGACTGCTCTTTAAGCAGCTGGTTCGCCCTGAAGGCTACAACTTCATTTACATTCATATTCGATTGAGTTCCACTTCCTGTCTGCCAGACAACAAGCGGGAAGTGTGCATCTAAATGGCCATCAATTATTTCATTACATGCTTTACAAATGGCATCTCTTTTATGTAAGGAAAGCTTTCCCAAATCGTAATTAACCATCGCGGCCGCTTTTTTCAGTTCGGCAAAAGCGTATGTCATTTCGATTGGCATTTTTTCTATTCCAATAGGAAAGTTTTCTTTACTGCGCTGAGTTTGCGCCCCCCAATAGCTGCTTGCAGGAACTTGAATTTCACCTAATGTATCTTTTTCAATTCGATAATCCATTATCCTTCTCCTCCTTACAAACGTTTTCATTTTTATTGTATCATTTTCCAAAAATAAGCTCACGCGTTAAGCCCCGTGTAGATTTCTTTTCCTGCATCAGTTATTCCGATACACTATAGAAGGAATGAAGGATTCGATGAATGGAGGAAACAAAATGAAAATAGCCTTTTTTGGCTCAACAGGCCGTGTTGGCAGTGTCATGCTTGAGCATGCACTTATGGACGGACATGAAGTTCAGGCACTTGTCAGAGATTCCGCTAAATTAACTAAACATAAATACCTCTCAGTAATAAAAGGGGATGCTTCCTCCCGCTCTGATGTATATAACACGATTAAAGGCTGCAGCGCAGTGATCTGTGCTCTTGGAACAGACAAAAAAGATATGCTGAGCAGATCAATGCTCCATATTCTTCCTGCGATGCGGGAGGAGTCCATTAAAAAAATTATTACCATCGGAACTGCTGGAATTTTGGATTCCAAGGAAGAGCCCGGGAAGCTTCGCTTTCATTCTTCAGAAGCTAAAAGAAGGCTTACGACTGCTGCAGAGGATCATTACCGCGCCTTTCTTATGCTAAAGCAGTCAGGGGTTAAGTGGACTATTGTGTGTCCCACCTACCTGCCTGATGGTGAAAGAGTCGGGGAATACAGAATAGAGCGCAATACCCTGCCGAATAATCCCTCAAGCATTTCCATTTACGATACAGGAGACTTTGCTTATTCTTTACTCCAATCAGAAAAGTTTTTAAAGAGCCGGGTTGGTATTACTTATTAACATTAATACTGTGAAACGTTCTTTTAGAGTTCTCTTGAGCGTTTTAGAGCCAGCCTATAGTTATATCGTAGTAAAGCTCGATGACATAGTTGGATTTACGGGTAGTACTGTTCTAATCCCATCCCCATAATTCCTTCACTATTTTCCAAAACAGTTGATAATGAAGTTTTGACCACAGGATAGTTAGACATTCCAATAACTAGATACATTTACCCTTAACAAATTTAACTATTAAAAAGAGACAGTTCAGTCCGCTAAATCTGACTGAGCTGTCCCCATGTACAGGCTTAACCCGCCTGCTTCGTTCCTTGCTGTAATTTATACATTTGATAATATTTACCTCTTAGAGCCATCAACTCATCATGAGAGCCTTTTTCAACGATTTCCCCGCGATCTAGAACTACAATCTGATCAGCATTTTTAATGGTAGAAAGCCTGTGAGCGATAATAAATGTCGTTCGGCCTTCTTTTAATGTTTCCATCGCTTCCTGAATAATGGATTCCGTTTCTGTATCTACGCTTGAGGTAGCTTCATCCAAAATTAAGATTGCCGGATCGAATGCTAATGCCCTGGCAAAGGAAATAAGCTGACGCTGCCCTGATGAAAGCGTACTTCCCTTTTCTATTACCGGTTCATCAAAACCGTTTTCAAGATGTTTTAACACACGATCTGCCCCAACTGAACGGAGCGCACTTTCTACTTGCTCTCGTGATACTCGAGGATCATTGAGAGAGACATTGGACGCAATTGTACCTGTAAAGAGATATGGGTCCTGGAGAACAATTCCCATGTGATCGCGAATGGCCTGTCGAGGTAATTCTTTGATGTTTTTTCCATCAATTCGAATCTCCCCTTTTTGACAATCATAGAAGCGGAACAGCAGATTCATAATGGAGCTTTTTCCCGAACCTGTATGTCCTACCAGACCAATTGTTTCACCCGGCTTGGCTTCAAATGATAATTTTTTTAGTACATACTCCTCTTCCTTATAGGCAAAGGAAACTTCATCAAACTCTACATGTCCTTTATAGCGTTCTGTTTTATCATCCTTGACATCTTCCCCGTCCTCATCGAGAAGCTTAAATACACGCTCTCCGGCAACCAGCGCCAATTCAAGATTAGCCAACTGATTTACAATCCCTGTTACAGGCTGGAATAATCGGGTGATATAATCAACAAAAGCATACAGAACACCTACAGTAACAATTGAAGAACCATCAAGTACTCCGCTTCCGAAGTACCAGATAAATGTCACGAATGTAATATTCCGAAGGATCGATACGAGATTATGAGACATTAACGAGTTTAAAATTAATAGCTTATTTTGAAATTTAAAATGAGTATCATTCATTTTCTCAAATTCATTTTTTGTGGCTTTTTCCCGCCTGAATGCCTGGATGATTGGCATTCCTTGTATTGATTCATTAATCGAAGCATTAATCTCACTTACTTTTGAACGAACTACCTGATTATATTTTGATGCATATTTCCGGTAGAATGCCATCCAGACATATAAAATAGGCAGTAAGATAAGACATATAGCTGCAAGCGTAGGATCAAGAATGAATAAAGCGACAAAAATTCCTGTTATATAAATTGCACTGTAAAAAAATTGAGACAGGACTTGAACATACAGCTCTCTTATCGCTTCTGTATCATTAGTAATCCTTGCCACAACCTTACCGGCTGGCAGGGTATCAAAATAGTTGATTGGCAGCCGCTGAATATGGCCAAACACATCTGTTCTCATCTTCTGAATAATGCGATTAGCTGAACGCTGCAGCTGGTAATCCTGGCCAAAATGGAAAATCGCTGCAACAATCGTTAACGCAAAATACAAAACAACCAATTGAATAATTCTTGGTATTTCCGGTCCATAAAAAGCTAAGACCTCTGATTTACTCAGTTCAACAGCGTCAAATGACTGTCTCCCATTTTCATTTTCAAAGGTTAATTGACCGCCGCTAAAGGATCTTTCCCCTTCCCCAGCTACCGGCTCTTCTACAAAGAAGAATCTTAAGCCCAATTGAAAAATATGGGCCTGCTCTCCTTTTTCCTCACCTTCACCGAGATAGCTTTCTCTTTTGTAGTAGGTGTTGTTGAACGCAACAGCATCCTCCACATTCCCCGATTCAAACCATGCCTCTTCAATGCCTAACACATGATCGTCAATCATTTTTTTTGCTATAAATGGCCCTACAAGCTCTGCTCCAACTGAAACCGTGAGCATTAATAGAGCAATGATGATCGTTTTCTTAAAAAGCAATGCATACTTATAAAGTCGTTTTCCTACACTCATGAGCTCACCTCCTCAAGAAGCGACTCTTCTACCTGCTGACGCGCAAATTGCTTTAAATACCAGCCTTTTTGAGCGATCAATTGATCATGAGTTCCTTCTTCAGCAATCCGGCCTTCTTCAAGCACGATAATCCAGTCAGCATGCTCAACCGCTGACAGCCGGTGAGTGGTAATAATTGTTGTTTTATTCCTTCGTTCATTTCGTATATTTGCCAGGATGCTCATCTCTGTTTTTGCATCTACAGCTGACAAAGAGTCATCAAGAATCAAAATATCCGGATCTTTTATAACCGCTCTTGCGATGGATATACGCTGCTTTTGACCTCCTGATAGAGCTACCCCTTTTTCGCCAACCATCGTTTCAAGTCCTTCAGGAAGCATCTCTAAATCTTTTTCAAAATGCGCCATTTTAATCGCATCAAAAATTTTCCCCTCATCAGCATCATCTGCGCCAAAGAGGATATTCTCTCTTACACTTCTTGAAAACAGGACATGATCCTGTGGCACATAGCCGATCCAGGAGCGGACATGGTCCTTGGTCTGCTGATCAATTCTTGCTTCCCCAAGAACAACCTCCCCAGCACCCATTGGATATTCCTTCAAGAGCTGTTTGATCAGGGTTGTTTTTCCGCTCCCGGTTTTTCCAACGATACCGAGTGTCTGCCCCTTTTTTAAATCCAGATTAATTTCGTCCAAATTTTTCACTGAGGATGAAGGGTATTGAAATCCTGCGTGTTTAAAAGAGACACCCTTCATCTCTTTTGGATTAACAGGACTATCTGCATCAGGTACATCCTCCTGATAATTTAAGGTTTCATTTACTCTGTCCATTGATGCATTTCCACGCTGCATGATGTTGATCAGCTCGCCAATTGCAAACATTGGCCAGATCAGCATCCCAAGGTAAACATTAAATGCGACCAGCTCACCAAGTGTAATGGTTTGGCTGAACACTAGGAATGCTCCATATCCAAGTCCAATCATATAGCTGATTCCGGTCAAAATTTTTGTTAGCGGATTAAACAGCGCATCGATGAAGGCAACCTTCATATTCTTTTTATAAACATCCTCTGTTTCATCAAGAAACTTCTTTTCATCCGCTCTTTCCTGTACGTATGCCCGGATAACCCTTACTCCTGCAACAGATTCCAGAACCCGGTCGTTTAGGTCCCCAAAAGCATCCTGAGCACTTGTGTAGCGTTCGTGTATTCTTTTACCGAGAAGCTGCATAACAACCGCAAGTATTGGCAGCGGCAGTACAGCAGCCAGCGTTAATTCCCACGACACTACAACTCCCATAGTGATCAGAATCGTTAACATATAGGCAGTAGAATCAATAAGCGTCAGCACTCCGAAGCCGGCTGTGACACTGACTGACCTTAGATCATTCGTACTTCTTGCCATTAGGTCGCCCGTTCTGTTTCTTTCATAGAATGCAGGCGCCATTTTTAATAAATGCCCCATGAATCGCGAGCGGAGACGTCTTTCAATCTCATTTGCTCCTCCAAATAATAAATACTGCCAGACATAGTTAAGAACATAAGAAACCACAGCAATTCCAAGCAGTATTAAAATATAATTAATAAGAGTAGCTTGTGTTAATTCCCCTCTGAAAATATCATCAATTGCAAGTCCCACCAAAAGCGGAGGGATTACTTCAAACACGTTGGCGATTAACAGCAGAACAACCGCTACTGTATACCGCTTCCAATGCTCCTTAAAAAACCATCCAAGCTTAAAAAAGATATCGAACATTAACACTCACCTCCAAAGTCATCCGATATTGGCGAGCTACCCACTTTCCAGCTCCACCGTTTTTGTGTACTTTTCTTTGTCTACTCTCATGTTAACTTCCTCCTTATAGCGAAAATTTATATGAAAACAGGCTATGCCTGTTAACAACACATTCAAAAATATTCCAAATACAAAAACAAAAAAGCATACCTGCCTGGAATGGGCAAGGTATGCTTCCATTAAAATAGGCACAGACTACGATACGCAGCCTCTGCCTCTGTCATGACACTTTTATCCATTGAAAAAGATATACGTCTGGTTAGGAGAGAGTTTTATGCTGCGTGATATTAAGTTGTGAAAAACGATCAAGTGCAGTTAAAATAAGCTTTTTCATGTTCACGCAACTCCCTTCCTAAGTAATTTTCCCGCTTGGGACATTCTTAGATTATCTTACCAAGAAAATAGTGTCAATCTTTTTTTGTATTTTTCCGAAAAATGAAACCGCTTGAGATTAAGAAGGATATTTTAAAATGGGCGTTTGAGGGCATTAATCAAGGGTAAGGTAAAGGTAGGCAGCAGATATAGTTGTGCTTATATTTATTCAAAAGGGGTGAAACATATGCTAAGAACCGTTTTAATGATCATTGGAGCTATCGTTGTTATCTTTTTCTTAATTAATCTAATCGGTTAATAATCGCTTATGGGAAGGTCAACATGTACTTCCCCGAAAATTAATCAATATACCTATTTTATCGCTTTTGGAATTATATCGTTTATAATCCGTAACTGTAAGCCCCGGCTCATCCGGGGTTTTTATTTTTGCGTAAATTCTCCTTTTATTCTGGTTATCCACTACAGAACAAGGGTAAATAATAAAATAATCAACGAAGGAGATGAATGCGATGTATAAACATATTCTCTTGGCTTTTGATCATACAAAAAGCAGCGAAAAAGCACTCGAAGCAGCTGTTGGCCTCCTTGCATTGGAAAAAGAAGCAGAGCTGACCATTACCCATGTATCCACCGAAAAAAACTCCATGAATACAAACATCTATGACAGAACAAGAAGTGCAGCACCAATAATGACACCAGGCCTTGACAAACAAAATCCTCCGTACATGCCTCCGCTTCCGCAGGAGGATAAAACGGTGGCTCACCACCTTAATGATGAACTTGATGAGGCTCTTTCGTCGGTTAAACACAATTTAGACTCAAGGGGAATACAGGCAAACTTTTATCCTCTTAGCGGATCTCCCGCTGAGGCTATTTGTGAATATGCTACCGGAAACAATGTGGACCTGGTCATCGTGGGAAGAACTGAAAAAAACAATTTCCAAAAATGGTTTTTAGGCAGTGTAAGCGAAAAGATCATGCAGGAAAGCCCTTGTAATGTTCTTGTAGTTAAATAACCGAAATAAAAAAGGAACCCCTTAATTCTCTGGTTCCTTTTTTCCTTTTTGCGTCTTGAACAACTTTTATATGTTTTTTCAGTTATAATAAGAATAGTACGGCGGGTTAAAAGGATGATGTATATGGCTAGACAACGTAAGATCATAATAGAGGATCTTTTAAAAGCAACAGAAGAGCTTCTGCTTGAAAAAGGCTATGAAGGCTTTCATTTCAAAGCGCTTTCTGAAAAACTTGATGTGGCCAGAAGCACGATATATGAATACTACAGCAATAAGGATGAGCTGATTACCGATTACATGAGGCTTCTTATGATGGAGGTAATGGGCAGAATTAAAGCGATTAAGGAACGGCCCTCTTCCTTTCAGATGCTAAAAGAGCTTCTGAATTTATTTATGGAATACTCTCAGGTGTATGACATGATTAAAATGCGGCCATCTCTAAACCAGTCCGGCTCCCCTGCTGTTATAAAGAACCTTCAGGATTTGGATTGTTCTTCACAGGAACTCTTCAAGCTGCTGAGCGTCCATATCGAAAGAGCAAAGGCAGAGGGATCTATTCGCGAAGATCTTTCTACGTCCCTCGTAGCAGGAATATTTTTTAATACTGTTCTAATTCCCAATCATGAAAAAATCCCTCCTGCCCAGTGGTCGGAAATGATCTTCAGTTTAATTGAACACGGAATTTCTTCAAAAAAATAAAAAGGATGAGTTTGGGACATAACAATCATATTCGAAACGTGAGGTGAACGGAGCGGAAGGTGGCGACTCCTGCGGGAGGAAGCGGGAGCTTGAGATCCACTTGCTGAAAGCAAGTTAGCTCAAGCCCCGCCCCGCGGAAAGCGTCCGCCTGAAGCGCAGTGAACCGGGTTTAGAGGTTGATACATATTTGTCCTTAGCCCCGACCCTTTTTTATTTTATACTTTTGATCAGTATAAGAAATTCCGTCCATATAAAAAGAGGGTCCCGCATGTATTCGGGACCCTCTTTATTATTTATGATTCGTTCGATCTTTGTCACTTTCGGAATTTAATGCTTTTTTAAATTCCCGTAAGGTTAATCCGGCTGTCCGTCCAAGCTCAGGAAGCTTTTTAGGTCCAAAAACAATCAGTGCAGCAAAAAGAATTATCACGATTTCGCCAAATCCCAGGCTCATTCTCGTTGCCCCTTTTCATATTTATGAATTCAGTATACCGGATTTACTTTAGAAAAGAGAAGTTTAATCGTGATCGCCTGGTGAACAATTTTTATGCTTCTCCTCTTTGTTCTTTAATCTTCCTCTTTTTTTCAGACTCAGAAACGAATAATGCCACCGCAGCATCACCTGAAATATTAATAGCGGTTCTGCACATATCCAGAAGACGGTCAATTCCAAGGATCAGACCGATCCCGGCAACCGGAAGCCCAACAGAGTTTAAAACCATGGCTAATAATATCAATCCTACCCCTGGTACTCCTGCCGTTCCAATACTGGCAAGTACTGCTGTCATCACCACTGTTAGAAGCTGCACAAAGGTAAGCTCCACATCAAAAACCTGGGCAATGAATATGGTCGCTACCCCCTGCATAATTGCGGTGCCATCCATATTGATGGTCGCCCCAAGCGGCTGCACAAAGGAGCTTGAGGATTTAGAAATCTTTAAATCCCGCTGCCCCACCTCCATTGAAATAGGAAGTGTTGCATTACTGCTTGAGGTACTAAAACCGACCGTCATGGCCGGGAAAAAATTCTTATAAAACCAGATCGGGCTTTTCTTTGCAAGGAACATAATGATACTTCCATACGTGACGATCGCATGAACGACTAAAGCCAGAAGGACTACGAGTACATACATCATAATGCTTTGCAGCGACTCAAATCCTGCTTCCCCTAAAGCTGATGCAATTAGACCGAATGTGCCATAAGGGGCAAATTTCATAACCACCCCTACCAAATACATCATGATGTCATTACCCTGCTCAAACAAATTCAAGACACCCTTTGTTTTTTCCTTTAGCACAGTTAATGCAAAGCCGATAAAGATTGCAAATGCGATGATCTGAAGCATATTCCCTTCAGCCAATGCTGAAACAGGGTTTGTTGGAATAATGTCGAGCAGTGTTTCTCCTACAGAAGGTGTCTCTTCTTCTTCGAAAGAAGCAGCTTCCCTTTCTTCCGCTGAAAAAGGAGAATTTTCACCCGGCTGGATAACAGAAGCAAGCGTTAAGCCGATTGTTATGGCAATAGCAGTAGTAACCATAAAAGTAACAATCGCCTTTACCCCAATCCTCCCAAGCTTTTTTGTGTCTCCAAGCCCCGCTACTCCAAGAACCAGGGAGAAGAATACAATTGGGACGACCAGCATATTAATTAAGCTAAGAAATATTTGACCCAATGGTGTAAAAAGATATGTATCCAGTACATTAAATAAATCCGGGGCAAATACATTAAGGGACAGACCGGTTATAATTCCAATCACCAGGGCTATCAAAATCTTTGCTGTTAAATTCATTTTTTTCATAAAGGCTCCTCCGATCTTAAGAATCATGCAATGCTCATAATTCTATCTACCAAATTTAATACGTATCTTATAGATTATCAATAAATAACACATAATAATAAAAAATGCATAAATCAATTAAGAAATGGGTATAGTGAACTATAACATCTTCAGAAAGGATCTGCGCTTATGGATAATCAAACGATTTACTTTATTTCCTCTCACCACGAACGCAGTCTCATTGCTGAGGGTTGGGCTTCCAGATTAAAAGCTGAGAACATTACGTTCAGAAGCGCAGGTTGGTTTGATGCTAAAACCAATCCATTTTCTATAGAAGCGATGAAAGAAATCTCGATAGACCTATCCAGCTTTAAACCCCATCAAATCGACCTTGAAGAGCTTGACCAGGCAGATATGATCGTATTAATCCAGGACTTTGACAGAGATGATAAGATTCATTTAACACCTTCATCAGCTAAAAAAATTGTAACCTGGAATATCATTAATCCCGAAAAACGCTCAGCTGACCCAACCGAAAAATGGCTTTTGTTCCAGGAAATTTGTGACGATATCGCTGATCGTATTAAGGATCTCGGCCAAACGCTTTCATCGCCTGTATAGCTCATCCCGCAAAGGCCGGATGAGTTTTTTTTATATTTCCCGCAAAATTGCACGAACCGGGCTGCCGTCTGCATCTTTAAGCTTTAGAGGCAGAGCAATTAATTCATATTCCCCTTCGGCTATATCTTTTAGTACGATGCCTTCCAGTATCCAAATATCGTTTTCAAGCAGTGTACGATGGATGGGCAAATCTTTACTGTCTATTGAATCGACAGAGGGCAGATCAACGCCTATGAGCTTAATGCCTTTTTTCTTAAGTTCTTTTGGAACTTTTTCATCCATTGTTGGAATGGATTCAGGAAACGTATTTCTATCCCTCCAGTAATCCGTTTTTAACAAAACGGTTTGTACCGCTGGAGTTTTTAGCGATGGAAGAATATCCTCCACTTCAATTTTTTCCTTATTTGAACAGTCAATCACAATCGCTCTGGAAACATAACGCTCCAGGGATAATTCTTCGACCTTCTTTCCTCCTGCATCATAGTGATAAGGAGCATCAATATGCGTACCGATATGGGTGCTTGTTTCTATTTTCCCAACGTTTACCGAGCCGCTTTCCTCCATACTCCAGGAAATCTCGTAATGAAAAGGTGTATCTCCTGGCCAGCTTGCAGTATCAGCTGAAAGAGTCATCGAAATATCTTTAATCTCTCGCACAACAAGACCCCCTAAGCAATAACATTTCTTGTATTTTTATACAATTGATACAACTTCTTCTCCATAACCTCCTGAAGAATGTGAATGGCATCAAACAGCTCTTCATAACTCGTATAAAAAGGAGCCGGTGCAAAGCGGATCAGGTTCGGTGCTCTAAAATCCGGAATAACTCTTTGATTTTTCAATGCCTTGCAGATGCTTGCAGCTTCAGGATGCTCAAGTGCAATATGACCTCCCCGCTCTGAATGGACAAGCGGTGTTACAACCTTGAAACCATATGGCAACAAATAATCTTCAATAAGCTGGAGCATAAAATCAGTCTGCTTTAACGACTTTTCTCTTAAACCATTCATTCCTGCTTCTTCAAAAAGTGATAGGCTGCCAAGCAATGGTGCACTGGAAAGAATATGAGGTGTACCAATCTGATAGGCTCCCGCATCGTCAGCTGGTGAAAAAGTGTGCTCCATATCAAATTGCTTTTCTTTTTGAGAACCAAACCATCCTTTCAATCCAGGGATTTTCCCATGGTGCTTTTTATGCACAAACAGCCCTCCGGTTCCCCCAGGTCCGCTATTCATATACTTGTAATTGCACCAAACAGCAAAATCGACTCCCCACTCATGAAGCTGATGAGGCACTGCACCAATTGAATGTGCAAGGTCAAATCCAACAATAACGGATTTTGTATGAGCGTATTCTACTATTTCCTTAATAGGCAGCAACTGGCCGCTTCTGTATAGGACAGATGGCAGCAGAATCATCGCTGTATCATCCGTAATACTTTTTTTAATTTGGTCTAAATCAAGGGTCTGGCCGTTTAGAGATGGGATTTTTTTAAGATGGCTTGCAGGATCATATCCCTTCAGCTCAAGCTGGCTTTGAATCGCATAGATGTCAGAAGGAAAATTGAGTTCATCTGCCAGAATTTTATTTTTGGTTTTATCCGGCTTGTAAAAACTTGCTATCATTTGATGAAGGTTCGAAGTGATTGAACCTGTCACAATAACCTCTTCTTTTGCTGCACCAATAAGCGGTGCTGTTTTCTCCCCTAATGCTTCAGAAAAAGTGAACCACGGATGCTCCCCTTCAGTCCATCCGTCTATTCCGTAATTCTTCCAGCTTGAAAGCAAATCCAGTGTTGCTTTTTCTGCTCTTTTAGAGAGCAGACCAAGTGAGTTTCCGTCCAGGTAAATTTGACTTTCCTGTACATAAAACTCCTCTCTGAATTTTCTCAGCTCATCCTGCCGATCGAGCTGGATTGCTGCTTCTTTCTTAATTCGGCCCTTCATCAGCCTTTCCCCTTCCTCTTTGCTAGTGCCTAAATTTATTCATCCCCGTTTTATCTATGGTATCATCAAATCGTAAATGTTTACAGGATACATAATAGGATTGGGAGGCTTGTTATATGCTCAGGCGAAAAGGAATAATAACTAAAACCACTTTTTTGTTCCTGCTTCTTCCTTTTCTTGTGCTTGAGCCTTTCATTTCCAAAGTCATTATTTATTCTATCCCCCTATTTATTTTGCTCGCTTTTATAGCAGAAATGAAGAACAGCAGTACTGCTGGAGGGAAAATGAATGCCTACATATTGATCACCTCCTTGTATCTTCTGGGAATTTTAAGTGAGGGGACCGTAATGAC
The DNA here is from genome assembly GCF_002926065.1 of Jeotgalibacillus proteolyticus. Taxonomy (GTDB): domain Bacteria; phylum Bacillota; class Bacilli; order Bacillales; family Jeotgalibacillaceae; genus Jeotgalibacillus; species Jeotgalibacillus proteolyticus. The sequence continues at coordinate 662,349 of NZ_PREZ01000001.1, forward strand.
TTCGATTCTGGTGCTTGGACTCGTGTTTTCTTTTTATAGTTGTTCGATTGATACTATTTAGTAGGAGGAATTGTAATGGAACGAATTGCAGTAAGTGAGGAGCTGCGCTTTTCAAGAATTATTCATGGAATGATGCGGCTGTCTGAATGGAATTTATCAAAAGAAGAAAGACTTCTATTTATAGAGGAGCTTCTGGATCAGGGCATCACGACTTTTGATCATGCTGACATTTACGGAAAATACCAATGTGAGGAGTTGTTTGGCGAAGCCATTTCGTTAAAGCCCTCGCTTAGAAGTAAAATGGAGATTATTACAAAATGCGGCATCGTATTAGAATCTCCAAACAGACCGGAACATAAAAGCCATCATTATAATACAACCAAACAGCATATACTTGAGTCAGTACATCATTCATTGAAGAACCTTCAAACTGATTACATTGATTTACTGCTGATCCACCGCCCCGACCCTTATATGAATCCTGAGGAAGTGGCGGAGGCGTTCGATCAGCTTCAAAATGAAGGCAAGGTTCGCAGCTTTGGGGTCTCAAATTTTAAACGGCCTCAGCTGAAGATGCTTGAATCGTATGTTTCCCAGCCGCTGCTGTCTAATCAGATTGAACTTAATCCGTATAACTTGGAAAACTTTGAGGACGGGACCCTTGACCTTTCTCTTGAAATGCAGGCGCCTCCTATGGCGTGGTCACCCCTTGCAGGCGGATTACTATTTTCTAAGGAGACAGAAAAAGCTAAAAGAATCAGCAGGGCACTTGAAATAACAGCGGAAGAAATTGGGGCCGGCAGTATTGATGAGGCGATTTATGTATGGCTCATGTCTCACCCTGCCAAAATAATGCCGATTGTCGGTTCCGGTAAAATGGAGCGGGTTCAGGCTGCAATTCGTGCTGCTGCTTTTGAGAGACTGACTCCCCATCAATGGTATGCTGTCTATCAGGCTTCTCTTGGCCATGATGTTCCATAATTATTCACTAAGAAATTTTTAGTCATTCTAATTTTGTTTTATGGTAGAATTAAACCATTAAAAATGAAACGGAGGAATGTTCGATGGGGTTATGATGCTTACAAATGGGAAGCTGAATAAACGAATTAGCAATACAGATATCCGGATTGAATTTAGTGCCGATTTGGCAGGTCATCTAAACCAATCGTACCATTCGTTAAATGGCTCTTACTTTAATTAAAAGTAATGCTAGTACGATGTCATGATGACTCTCCAGTTGAAGCCTGTCAATCCGCCTCTTACCATTTACTTATGGTAAGAGCTGCCGGGCAGTACATTTCAACATAACAGGAGGTGTGAGAGGCATCCCCACGCCAAAGACTTCGTGCTAAACACGAAAAACTTTATGGGATTGTCTCGAATCATTGGAAATAGTCAATTTAATTATGGTCGCTGTTCTTTTAGCACTAACGGCATTTTTTGTCGCTTCAGAATTTGCCATTGTTAAGATTCGAAGTTCACGATTGGATCAGCTTATTGCAGAAGGAAATGCCAGGGCTCTTGCTGCGAAAAAAGTAACAACCAATCTCGATGAGTATTTATCAGCTTGTCAGCTTGGGATTACGGTTACTGCTCTTGCCCTGGGCTGGATTGGGGAAACAACTGTTGCAGGTGTGCTTGAGCCTGTTATTGGGGACTTAGGTGTTTCTGTGCCGCTTACCCATATCATTTCCTTTGCGATCGCTTTTTCTTTTATTACATTTTTACATGTAGTGATTGGAGAGCTTGCCCCAAAAATTTTAGCGATTCAAAAAGCGGAAGCTGTAACACTGCTTCTAGCTAAGCCGCTTATTTTATTTTACCGGATTATGTATCCTTTTATCTGGTTTTTAAACGGTTCAGCAAGACTGTTTACCAGCTTCTTTGGCTTAAAGCCAGCTTCTGAGCACGAGCTCGCTCACTCAGAGGAAGAACTGAGAATCATTTTGTCGGAAAGCTTAAAAAGCGGAGAAATAAACCAATCTGAATACAGCTACGTGAACAAAATATTCGAATTTGATGAACGTGTTGCCAAAGAAATCATGGTTCCACGTACTGAAATTGTCAGTGTGGACAGCGGCCTTACCCTGCGTGAAGTTTTTAAGGTAATGAAAGAAGAACAATACACCCGTTATCCAGTAGTGGAAAATGGGGATAAAGACAATATTGTCGGCACGATCAATATGAAGGAATTAATGACTTCCTTTATTGAGAACCAGGATAATGGTGATCGGCTTGTAGCGGATTACACACACTCTATTATCCAGGTCATTGACAGTATACCGATCAATGAGCTGCTTCATAAGTTTCAAAAGGAACGCATGCATATGGGTATCCTCTTGGATGAATACGGCGGAACTTCTGGTCTTGTTACAATGGAGGATATTATAGAAGAGATTGTTGGGGAAATTCAGGATGAGTTTGATGCCGATGAAATTCCTGAAGTTCAGCAATTAAATGAAAATCATTATATCCTTGATTCTAAGGTTCTCGTCCAAAACGCGAATGAGCTGTTAGGGATCACGATTGATGATGAAGATGTTGATACAATTGGCGGCTGGTTCATGACGCGAAACTTTGATGTTGAAGTCGGTGATGAGATTTACGAGCAAGGCTATGTATTTAAAGTCAACGATGTAGATGGCTATCACATTCTGTACCTAGAGGTCTGGAAAATGTCTGAAGAGGAGTTAACAGTCCGGGACAGTGCACGAGCCGGAAAGTCCTCTATCCAGCCCAGAGAAGCTTAATGGATGAAGCTGAATTCAATTATTGAATTCAGCTTTTTTTTATGAATAATTTACCCCGAAATCGTTTTTTTTGTACTTAAACTGCAAGAGCACTCATACACTATTTATAGTATTTTTATATCCTGTCTTCCTGAAAAAAAGTCATTGCGATCGACTATAGAAAAAGGTATAATTACCGAGTGGTTTTTAAGAACTAAGCTGATTTATATTGGATATGTTAATCCTTTTTTTTACTACAATTTGTGCAAACGATTGCACTTCTATATGGAGGTTTATTTTATGAAAAAGATTTGGTGGAAGGAAGCTGTCGGATATCAAATTTACCCGAGAAGCTTTCAGGATTCTAATGGAGATGGAATTGGCGATCTTCAGGGGATCATTCAAAGGCTTGACTATGTAAAGGATCTTGGCGCTGACGTAATTTGGATCTGTCCTATGTACAAATCCCCGAACGACGATAATGGCTATGATATTTCCGATTACCAAGATATCATGGATGACTTTGGGACGATGGAGGATTTTGATCAGCTTTTAAAAGAAGTCCATATGCGCGGTATGAAACTAATTATTGATTTCGTTCCGAACCACACCAGTGATGAGCATAAATGGTTTATTGAATCTCGCTCCGATGTGGAGAGTACTAAGCGCGACTGGTATATATGGCGTGACGGTAAACGAAACAGCAAAGGTGAAACCACTTCTGAGCCAAACAATTGGGAAAGTATTTTTGGCGGCTCTGCCTGGGAATATGACGAGAAAACGGATCAGTATTACCTTCATGTTTTTTCAACGAAGCAGCCGGATCTTAATTGGGAAAACCCTGAAACAAGAGAAGCGGTTTATGATGCAGTAAATTGGTGGCTTAATAAAGGAATTGATGGCTTCAGAATTGATGCTGTAAGTCATATTAAAAAGCGCAGCGGATTTCCTGATATGCCAAATCCTCAAGACAAAAAGTATGTTTCATCCTTTGACATGCATATGAACCAGGAAGGCATTCAGCCCTTTTTAAAGGAGTTTAAAGAAAAGACTTACGGTAATCATGACGTTATGACTGTCGGGGAAGCAAATGGCGTCTCAATTGACGAAGCAGACCTCTGGGTAGGCGAAGAAAACGGGAAAATGGATATGATTTTTCAGTTTGAACACCTTGGTCTCTGGGATGCAGAATCCAACTTGGAGCTTGATATCGTAGAGCTGAAGGAAGTGCTTTCCCGCTGGCAGGATGGTCTGGAAAAGGACGGATGGAATGCCCTTTTTATTGAAAATCATGACAAGCCGCGGGTCGTCTCCACCTGGGGAGATGACCATGATTTCTGGTACGAAAGCGCCACCTCTATGGCCGCGATGTATTTTTTGATGAAAGGTACACCTTTTATTTATCAGGGACAGGAAATTGGTATGACAAACGTTCAATTTGAGTCCATCGATGATTATGATGATGTATCTGCTAAAAATATGTACGCAATCCGCAGAGAAGAAGGTGTGCCTCACGGTGATATTATGAGGATATTATGGGCTTCATCCCGCGATAACAGCCGTACACCAATGCAGTGGTCCAACAACTTAAATGCTGGATTTACAACGGGCAGCCCTTGGATAAAGGTAAATCCTAATTACCCTGAAATTAATGTAGAAGATCAATTAAATGACAAGGATTCTATCCTTTCTTTTTATAAAAGAATGATCCGTTTAAAAAAGAGCGATGATCTGTTTACTTACGGCACTTATCATCTGCTGCTTCCCGATCATCATCAGGTTTATGCTTACACCCGGTCACTTGCCGATGAAAAAGCACTTATTTTAACCAATTTATCTAAGAAAGATGCTATTTTAGAGGATTTACCATTTAACCTTTCAAGCGATAACATTCTTCTCTCTAATTTACCGGTTGAAGAGCATAAGGAAATTTCCACGCTTGTTTTAAAGCCTTATGAAGCACGGGTTTATAAACTAAGTTAACCATCTTAGGAGCTGTAAGAATATCAGTAACTGCTGATCTTCTTACAGCTCTTTTTTTCTAAGAAAAGTACTTCTTACCTTTTCATCATTTTAATACTAATTATTTCCCGCATTTTTCTACAATATCTATTGCCTCCATACAATATATGTTTCTCCTTACAATAACCGTGATTGCAGCTTACAACGTTGCTCTAGACCCACTGGGTTGACGTCTGATAATCTTAATTTAGGGAAATAATGAAAGAATGAATTGTAAGCGGAGGCTACATTATGGAATTATATGATAATTTACAACGAGGAGAAAAAGGCGCGTGGATCAGTATTACTGCCTACCTTGTTTTAACTGCGATAAAGCTTGCTGTTGGGTACTCAACAGGTTCAGAGGCCCTGAAGGCTGACGGATTAAATAACACAACTGATGTTATCCTTTCTGTAGCTGTGTTAATTGGGTTGCGGGTATCGAGAAAGCCGCCTGATCAAAACCACCAATATGGCCATTTCCGCGCAGAGGCGATCGCTTCTTTAGTTGCTGCCTTTATTATGGCGGCTGTAGCATTTGAAGTTTTAAGACAAGCTGGTGTCATCCTGTTTCAAGGAGGGGCAGACGAACCCCCTAGCATGCTTGCCGCATGGGTTGCCATAGGGAGTGCCGGTGTGATGCTTTTGGTTTATCGTTATAATTTAAAGCTTTCAAAAGAAGTGAAAAGCTCCTCTCTCTATGCTGCTGCCCAGGATAATCGTTCAGATGCTCTGGTGAGTATAGGGGCTGCTGTTGGCATTATCGGAAGTGTAGTTGGATTTGCATGGCTTGACCCGCTTGCTGCTTTTATTGTAGGGCTCATTATTTTAAAAACTGCTTTTCATATTTTTAAGGATGCGGTTCATACTTTGACCGACGGATTTGATGAAGATGAAATTAAGGGGATTAAGCTGTATGCCGAAAAGATCCCCGGTGTCCGGTCTGTTACGGATTTTAAGGGGCGGGCACATGGAAATATTTCGTTTATTGATCTGACGATTAAAGTGGATCCTGGGCTTACAGTTGTAGAAAGCCATGATATTGCAGAGGAGATTGAACTGTCTCTCCAGAATAGTCGTCCCCATACTTACATTCATGTGCATGTAGAGCCTGATTTGTAGAGGGAATCAATAGCCTGATTAGGAGATAAAGTATTTCTACCGTTGAATGTTAGGAGTTTTGTTTATAATAGCCTGACTGATTGACGCTGCAGGGGCGCTTACCGAGGGACTTGAGCTAATTTGCTACGCAAGTGAATCTCAAGCTCCCGCTTCATCTCTCCGGAGTCCCCGACTTCCGCTTCAATCAGCTAGTTTTTATTTTTTTTTGCGGACTAAATTTAGTGGGTTATGGATAAATGCCTTTTCATACCACCTAATTACTTAGTTTTCCTTTATCCATCCATATCTTATTTTTTTACCATACCCCATTTTTTCAAGATCCTTCATCCTCTTTTTGCATTCGTCCCAATTCATCTGCTGAGGCTCTGAGCATGGTTTTAACCCGGGGACTTATTCCCTCTGGAAGGTCATTGGGCGGGAAGAACTGGGCGTCTGTCCCCTCTATTCCGTCTGCCTGTAGCTCTCCACCGAGGATTTCTCTTGAATAATACACTACGGTAACTGCATAAAATTGATCTTTATTCGGAAGCTCAACAAAATATTCTTTTCCTGATAAAACACCTATTAAGTTTAGTCTGCCGATTTCAACCCCTGTTTCTTCTTTAACCTCTCGTCTTCCTGCGTCCTCTGTTGATTCACCGAGTTCAATTAATCCTCCTGGCAGCCCCCACATACCATCCATTCGTTTCTGCAGCAGGATATTTCCACTATGGTTAAAGACAACAACGGTTACCCCTACTAAATTAACAGGGTCATGCCCGATTTTTTTTCGCAAATCCTCAATATAAGACATTTCCGCACTTCCTTCCTGTCGCTGGATTTTCAGCATTTATTCACCTTATAAACAGTATAAATGAAGTATAACAAGGTGAAAAATGATAAACTATTGGAGATTATATTGGTGTTTTGATCTATCAGGGAGCTGGTGAAGATAATGCAGGAATGGATCATGTCTTTTATGGAGCAGTATGGCTATGCAGGGATCTTTTTAGTAATTGCACTCGAAAATCTTTTCCCTCCTATTCCATCTGAAGTCATTTTACCCTTTGGCGGTTTTATGACAACGAATACAGAGCTCACTATTACAGGTGTGATCGCGGCATCTACTGCAGGTTCTGCAGCTGGTGCAATTATTTTGTACGGTGTCGGCAGGCTATTGGATGTTAAAAGATTGGAGACGATCATTGACCGGTACGGAAAATATTTGAGACTTAAAAAGAAGGATTTACACAAAGCGGATGCATGGTTTGACCGGTACGGAATCTGGACAGTTTTTTTCTGCAGAATGGTGCCTCTTGTCAGGAGCTTGATTTCAATCCCTGCAGGAATGTCCAATATGCCGTTCGTCTTATTTTTACTTTTCACCACACTTGGAACCATTATTTGGAACACTATTTTAATTATAGTAGGGGCTAAGCTTGGTGAGCAATGGGAGAAGATCAGCAGCTTTATGGATGTTTACTCTTATATTGTTTACGGCGGTCTAATTTTAGGTGGTGCAGCACTTGTTTATTGGTATGTAAAAAGAAAACAGCATCATTAATTAATGATGCTGTTCGTTCCATACGACTAATTCGTAAATCTTTTCTGCTGAATCATGTGAGAGGCTATAAGTGGTATGTGAATCGTCTTGATTCATGATCGTTCCATGTTCTTTGCTTATCCATAAATAATAAGATTCCTGTCCGAATTCAACATGATATTCAGGGTCAATCATTTCGACTACCCCTGGCTCTTTTTTAGAATACCAAAACAGTTTTTCTCATTGGGACACCCCTACTACTTAATTAAACAATTTAATCCAAATAAAGATTCACTTTAATTTTTACATTTTCACGGATTCAAGTGATATCTGTCTCTCAAATTTATTTATAATCACTAAAAAGCATCTGTCTCCAATTGAGACAGATGCTCCTTTTTGAGTTTTTATAAAAGTTACTGAAGATATTTTCTCTGAACATTTCTCCCGTTATGAACAAAGCAAATGCTTTTTCCATCTACAACCGTTTCTAAATGAACCGTTCTCCCCCATAAACGGACGATATGAGGAAGTACCTTTTCCAGGTAATCCAGCTCAAGCTCTGTACCTTCATATTTGTGCATGAGGTAAAGCTCTCCGTTTTTCAGGTAGTCGCCATCTTCAACAACAATATACGGGAAACCTCCATTGACTCTTGAGGAAACCAATTCGTCCCGAATAGACTCCCATTCTTTATCAACGACCCGGTAATCTCTGCCTGATCGCTGGAATAAGAACATATCCTCCTGCTCGACAAATTCCTTTGTTAAATAATTTCTTATAAATGATTGATCCGACTCGATTTCTCTTACTTCAAATATCTTTTCGCGCCCGCTGTTTGGCTTAACGCCGCGCTTAATTGCTTCTTCATCAGGGTTATTCCAGCGGTCCTCGATATGTTCAAAAAGCTTAATTCCTAAATAATAAGGATTTATCTGGGTTTTAGAAGGCTGGACCACATTTGCATTCAGCTTTGCGAATTCAATTGCTTCTGAGGTAGTTAAATCCATTTCTCTGATTATTTTCTGATGCCAGTAGGAGGCCCATCCCTCATTCATAATTTTTGTTTCAAGCTGCGGCCAGAAATAAAGCATTTCCTCGCGCATCATTGTCATAATATCCCGCTGCCAATGTTCAAGCTCACGGCTATATTGCTGTAAAAACAGCATTAAATCCTTTTCGGGCTCAGGAGGAAATTTCTTTTTGCGCGCACGCGGTCTTCTTTCAAGCTTAGGGGCAGATTCTATATTCCAGAGATCATCATATGGGGATTTCTTTACTTCCCTCTCCTCAACTTCCCAATCATCAACTTTCCAATCAAAAGAAGACCTCGAGAATGAAGGATCCACATGCTCTTCAATGGCTAAAACGGCATCGAGAAATTCTTCCACCTCATGCTTGCCGAATTCAATTTCATATGCTCTGATCCGTTCAGCTGTAGCCGTCATGCTGTTTACCATATCGCGTTTTGTCTGGCTGAAGCGGATATTATTTTTAAAGAAATCACAATGTGCCAGTACATGGGCAACAATCAGCTTATTTTGAATTAATGAATTCGTATCCAGTAAAAAAGCGTAGCATGGATCCGAATTTATTACGAGCTCATAAATTTTACTAAGACCAAGATCGTATTGAAGCTTCATCCGGTGATATTGCTTTCCAAAGCTCCAATGAGAAAACCGGGTGGGCATCCCATATGCCCCAAATGTGTATAGGATAGAGGCCGGGCATATCTCGTACCTCATTGGAAAAAAGTCTAAACCAAACCCCTTAGCGATTTCAGTAATTTCATCAATTGCTTTAATAAGCTCTTTATCACTCATTTGTATCACGTCCCTTCCCTCATAAAAATTATATGTAGGAAGTACAGGTTCATGAATACAACAAAGCGTTTGGTCCAAATCAAATGCTAAAGTTCCTGTCCAATCACACCATTTTTTTCACTTTTTTTTACAGAACAAATTCCTTCATTTCAGCACATACTAATAGTATCTTCTCTGAAAGGAGGATGTATTAGCGCATGTATAATGATTACGAGCGTACCCTGCTTTATCTTTACCGCCACTCCTGGGATGATATGCTGATTCTCATGGTACGGTCAAAGGACGATCTTTTGTCCAAAAAAATTAAATCATTATTAAAAGGGATTCATTACCCTCAAACACAAGAAACCACTGCTTATCACTACACAGAGTTATTCAGGTACGCCGAACACTGCGCTTCCCTATTCCGTGCATCTAACGTGAAAATATTATAAACAGCTCTCCTCCACTCTAAGATTCAATACAGACGTATTTGAGTAGACGATTGGAGGAGTATTTTGACAATCTGAAGCTGGTGTTTATTTTTAAACGTATTGACTATTTTAGTGTCGTCGCATTTATTATTTGTATACATGGATACATATTAGAACGTGATTAATTGCACTTTGAAAGCAGCTTAACGGCCAAATAGTTGATGTTTTACTGCGTAAAGTGCAGCCTGTGTACGATCTGCTACTTCAAGCTTGGTAAAAATGTTTGAAATATGTGTTTTAACGGTTTTTTCTGTAATATATAGAGCACCTGCAATTTCTTTATTGCTCTTCCCTTTTGTCAGCTCGATCAGTACGTCTTTTTCACGTCTTGTCAGCTTATGTACTTCATGTGGAAATGGATCGCTTTTATTAATGCGTGTAAGCAGATGGCTCGTAGCTTTAGGGTGAAGTGTGTTCTCCCCTTTGATCAGCCTTCTGATCGAGAGCACCAGCTCGTCAGGTTCAATATCCTTCAGCTGATAGCCCGCTGCCCCTGCTTCAATTGCTGGAATCACATGATCCTGGTCTGAAAAGCTCGTCAGCATCATAATTTCTGTTTTTGGAAGACACTGCTTAATTTCACGTGTTGCCTGAATGCCGTCCATTACAGGCATAATAAGATCCATCAGGACAACATCCGGCTGAAGCTCTTTTACTAATGTGACCGCCTCAAGCCCGTTTTTAGCCTCCCCGACAATCTCGATATCCTCTTGCGTTTTTAAAAAGAAGATCAGCCCTCTTCTGACTACATGATGATCGTCAGCAATTAAGAGACGTATACTCATATCCGCTCCTCCTAAAATGGAATTTCTGCTTTAATTACGGTTCCTTTTCCGGGGCTGCTTTTAATCATAAATTCTCCTCCGGCTAATTCTACCCGCTCCCGCATGCTCTTTACTCCAACAGAGGGGAGAGCCTTTAAATGCTTTGTGTTAAATCCGCAGCCTTTATCCTCAATGCTCATTGATATCCGGTCTGATGCTGTTGAGATACTAATTGTAACTTCGTCTGCGGCGGCATGTCTTTTGCAATTTGTCAGCGCTTCCTGGGCAACCCTGAAGATCGTTTCTTCCACTTTGGATGGAAGGGCTGCGACGCCATTTTGATTAAAGTTTATTTTAAGCCCCAGTATCTCGCCGTAGCCATTTACGGCTTCTTTAATCCCGCCTTCAAGCCCCTTTGGCCGTAGCTGCCAGATTAGCGCTCTCATTTCTGTCAAGGCCTCCTGAGCAAGTGACTGGAGGCCGTGGAAGGTTTCCTTTACTTCCTGCTGATCGGTCATTTCCGCTCCTCCCCTTGCTGTAAGGGTAATGGAAAAGAGAAGCTGATTCACTGAGTCATGTAAGTCCCTTGCAAGTCTGTTCCGCTCCTGGATAAGAGCTACTTCCTGTTCTTTTTTTGTAAGCTGTATCCGTTTAATCGCAGAGCCGATTTGAAAGGCAGCTGATTCTAACAATATAAGCTCCTGTTCAGTGAATTTCTTTCTGCCTGGTGTTGCTACATTAAGAAGGCCAAAACGCTCAGTACCTGACTGCAGCGTAACCGTTGCATGATGCGTAATCCCATCTGTACCTTCATGCTTTTTATCAATCGCATTTACAATTCGCTTACACTCTAATATATTGGAAGCTTTTTCAAGCTCTCCTCTTTTATACTTATTTACACACCAGCAGCCCCCTGCTCTCATGGCATGACAGTCATCTTCATTCAGGGCTTTTGGCAGATTGCTCTGTGCGAGCAGAGCATGCCTGCCGTTTTCACCAATAAAGAAAATCCAGCCGGTTTGAAAGTCGGTCCCTTTTAAAAGCTGGGACAAAGCACCCTGCAGCATGGATTCCAGTTCTGTTTCTTCATTTAAAAATTCAGCAATTTGTTTTAAAATCAGTACGTCTGACGAACTGTTCAACCTGTTCACCCCTTATCCCATTCTCAGTATACTCGATCAGACTCCGCTTTGCATTCTCCTATTGATGGAGTGGGATCTACGACTTTTGCATGAAAAAACACAGCCCTGAAAGCGGGCTGTGCTGAGTTTTACATAACAGTATGAACTTTATCCATAAATGCCTGTTTAATGTCAGATAGCTTCTTTTCACTATCCTCAAGACTTTTACCGATGACACTGAAATAAAATTTAACCTTTGGCTCAGTGCCGCTTGGCCGAACACATACCCAGGAGCCATCCTCTAAGAAGTATTTCAAAACATTTGATGCAGGCAGATGGATATCCTCTTCTACTCCTTTATCCGTAAGCAGGCGCTTGGACGTTCCGTAATCCTCCTGCGAGTAAACCGAGAGCCCGGCCACTTCACGGATCGGATGCTCGCGGAAGGCTGTCAGGATGGACTGGATTTTATCAGCTCCGTCTTTTCCTTTGAGCGTTAGAGACTCAAGCCCTTCACGGTAATACCCATGCTGATCAAATAAATCAATTAATACCTGGTATAAGGTTTTCCCCTGCTGCTTGTGGAATGCTGCTGCTTCAACAGCCAGCAATGCAGCCTGTACAGCATCTTTATCGCGGGCAAAGTCTTTAATTAAATAGCCATAGCTTTCCTCGTAGCCAAATAAAAATGTATGCTCGCCGGTAGCTTCATAGTTTTTAATTTTTTCACCGATAAATTTAAAGCCGGTCAGAACGTCCTCTGTTGTAGCTCCGTAATGCTCGGCAATTTTACGGCCAATCTCTGACGTAACGATTGTCTTAAATACTCTTCCGTTTTCTGGAATGCTGCCCTTTTCCTTCTTTCTTCCGAGAAGATAGTCAAGTAAGATAGCGCCTGTCTGGTTACCTGTTAATAAAACATACTCATCATCAGGTCCTTTTACCGCAAGTCCTAAACGGTCACCATCTGGGTCAGCTGTAATCAGGAGGTCTGCACCAATTTCTTTTCCATCACGGATCGCATATTCAAAGGCACCAGGCTCTTCAGGGTTTGGCGATGCGACTGTAGGAAACTCGGAATCAGGCTGCTCCTGTTCTTTTACGATATGAATATTTTCATAGCCTAATGCTTTAAGGCCTCTTTGAACCATTTCATTTGAAGCGCCATGAAGTGGAGAAAAAACAACTTTAAGATCCGTTTCCTTTGCCAGCTGCGGCTTTTCAGAAACTGTAATGAGATGCTCCACATACGAATCATCCACTTTATCGGATATCATTTGAATTAAGCCTGACTCTTTGTATTCCTCAACAGAGCCAACCTGAATATCAAGCTCATTATCAATCGCATTTATTTCTTCAATAACAGCGTCAGCATCTTCAAGATTAAGCTGGGCACCGTCTTCTCCGTATACTTTAAATCCATTGTACTCAGGCGGATTATGACTGGCAGTAATCATTCCTCCCATAAACGTATGTAACGATCGGACTGCAAATGATAATTCAGGTGTAGACCTGAGTGATTCAAACACATAAGTTTGAATGCCATGTGAGGCTAGTGTCCGCGCAATTTCCATTGCAAATTCAGGAGATTTTCTTCTGCAGTCATAAGCCAGTACGACACCGCGTGAAACAGCATCTTCTCCATTTTTTACAATATAACGGCCAAGTCCTTCAGCAGCTTTTCTTACGGTATAAAGATTCATGCGGTTCGTTCCTGCGCCAATTTCCCCGCGCATGCCTCCAGTACCAAACTCCAAATTTTTATAAAAGGCATCTTCTTTCCCTTTCTCATTGTCTTTCATTTGCTGAAGCTCAGAAAAAACCTCTTCATCCAACTGGTCAAAAGAAAACCACTTTTCATACGATACCTGATAGCTCATACTGTTCCCTCCCATGGATTGACTAAGGACATGCCTTAACTCTATTGTAACATGATCCCAATTAAGAGTTTATTGAGAACTTTCAAACCTTACATTTTTTTAAAATTAAAAAGAAATATGTAAGGCTCATTGTCCCATGCTTTCGCACAGATGACGATGAGCCTGTCCTGCAATTATTTTTTATAATTTATGTCGTAAATATCGTGTCTTCTGTCTTTAAGCTGACGCACGGTGCCGCTTTGGCGCTGACGGCGGAGAATTTCTAAATCAACATCACCGATCATCACCATTTCAAGGTTTGGATCGGTTTCCCCAACAATCCCATCACGTGCAAATTCAAAATCAGATGGAGCAAAAATCCCTGACTGAGCATATTGAATATCCATATTTTCCGTTTCAGGAAGATTTCCTACTGTTCCTGATATGACGGTGTAAATCTGGTTTTCAACCGCACGCGCCTGTGAGCAGTAACGAACGCGCAGGTAGCCCTGACGATCTTCTGTACAGAAAGGAGTAAAGATAATTTTTGCTCCCTTGTCAGTAGCAATTCGCGCAAGCTCAGGAAATTCAATGTCATAGCAGATCTGGATCGCAATTTTGCCGCAGTCCGTATCAAATACACGCACTTCATCGCCTGCGCTGATTCCCCACCATTTTCGTTCATTTGGAGTAATGTGAATCTTGTACTGCTTTTCGATTGTGCCGTCTCTGCGGAATAAATATGCGATATTATAAATCTCATCGTCGTCTTCTTTTACAAAATGAGATCCGCCAATAATGTTGACATTATAGCGTACAGCTAGATCAGTAAATAGCTCGATGTAATCCTCAGTATAGTCAGTTAATTTCCGCACAGCCATGCTTGGTGACTTCTCATTTAAAAAGGACATTAGCTGTGTGGTAAAGATTTCTGGGAACACAACAAAATCAGAATGCGCATCAGAGGCAACATCTGTGAAATATTCAACTTGATTTGCAAAATCCGTAAATGAATCAATTTGGCGCATCATATATTGCACCACACAAATGCGCACTGGGTGGCTTGTTTTAAAGTGGCGCTTGGAATTTGGTCTGTAATCGACATTATTCCATTCCATCAGGGTCGCATATTTATTGGACTGCTTATCATCAGGAAGATAGTTAGGGTTGATTCTCATAAGCGTAAATCCGTTTAAAAGCTGAAATGAAAGAACCGGGTCATACACTTTATGCATTCTTACAGCATCTACATAATCCCTTGGTGTCATATCATCTGAATGCTTATGATAATTTGGAATTCTGCCGCCGATAATAATGCTCTTTAAGTTATACTCGCGGGCTAATTCCCGTCTTGCTTCATAAAGCCGGTGTCCGACCTTCATTCGGCGGTAGTCCGGGTGAACCATCACTTCAATTCCATACAAATTGTAGCCGTCAGGGTTATGGTTCGTGATATATCCTTCATCGGTTACATCATCCCATGTATGGCGGTCATCGTACTCATCAAAGTTGATGATTAAGCTTGAACAGGAGCCGATAATTTCTCCATCAAGCTCTGCTACAAGCTGGCCATCCGGGAAAATATCAAGATGGCTTTCAAGCTGCTCTACCTTCCACGGCTCCATACCTGGAAAACACAGGCGCTGCATGGCAATAATTTTTTCTATATCCGGATGAATCATCGCACGGATGATCATCTTTTTTTCAAATTGAGACAAATCTAATTTCTCTGACATTTGCTTCACTCCTTCACAACGAGTCATTTCCCCTTTATTCAGAGGAAATAAACGCATTTAAACCCTTCTATATTATAGCGGCTGCATTCCTTCTTGAAAATGTTTAAGCCTGTAATTTTCCTCTCTCTCTATCTTGTCCTGAATTCACACCAAATTTCAGGAGTAGGACGAAAAAAATAAACGTGTATTCTACAAGTTAATGCCAAATTATCGACATATCCCAAAAGAAATTTTCAGCAATAGGAGTTGTCTGCTTGTTTTATAGGTAAGAACCTTTTACAATTTTCATGACTGATGGTTTAACGTAAGTTAAATAAGAAAGAGGCGACTTGATGATAAAACGTATTGAAAATAAGCTATTCGCAGCCTGGGCAACATCCTTTTTAGCAACGATGGGCTCTCTTTATTTTTCGGAAATAAGAGGTTACACCCCTTGTGATCTTTGCTGGTATCAGCGGATCTTTATGTATCCAATCGTTCTTTTACTGGGTGCAGCGATTGTAAAAAAAGATGCAAAAGCAGCTTTGTATTCAGCTGTTCTATCCGGTGTGGGCGGGCTTGTCTCCATTTACCACTACAGCATTCAAAAGCTTGATTTTTTGTCTGACAGTGCGCCTGCCTGCGGATTGGTGCCCTGCACAGGACAATATATAAACTGGCTCGGTTTTATTACGATCCCGTTTTTAGCATTAACCGCATTTATTATTATTTTTGTACTTAGCTTATCAATTTTGAAAGATCTGAAGGGAGAACGATCATAAATGAAAAAGATTTTAATCTTTGGCGGTATTATCGTCCTTATTTTTGCGGCAATTGCCATCGTAACCAATATGCAAAACGCTTCAAAGGTTGAGGATAACCCTTACGGAAAAGAAGATCTTCGCCAGTCAACCATCGACCTTCTTGACAACCCGAATTACGCTAATCAGGTAACGCCTGACGAGCTTGATGAAAGAATTGCGAGCGGGGAGCCGACAACGGTTTACTTCTTCAGTCCGGAATGCGAGCATTGTCTTCGCACTACTCCAATGCTAGCACCTTTAGCCGAGGATATGGATGTTGATATGGTCCAGCTGAACCTGATTGAATTTAATGAGTGGGCTAAATATAATATCCAGAGTACTCCAACACTGGTTCATTTCGAAGATGGACAGGCAGTAGATGGGATTGTTGGAGCAGCAAGTGAAAGCGATTATGAGGATTTCTTTAATCGTAATGTTTTAAACTAACTATTTTTTCATGATGTCAGTCTGGGACATAACTAAATTTTTAAACCTGAGGTGAACGAAGCGGAAGGTGGCGACTCCTGCGGGAAGAAGCGGGAGCTTGAGATCCACTTGCGTTAGCAAGTTAGCTCAAGCCCCGCCCCGCGGAAAGCGTCCGCCTGAAGCGCAGCGAACCGGGTCAAGGACAGCATTGCATAAGGAGAAATAATCATGACGAATGAATTTTCGATCAAAATCACTGATAAAATCGCAGGAAAAACCATTGAGCAGGCGCTGAAAGAGGAATGGAAATTCGGGAAGAAGCTTATTCATGAGTGGCGCATGGAAAAAGCAATTGCTTTAAATGGAGAGCTTGCCCAATGGAAAACGGTTTTAGCCCAAGGAGACCGCCTGACAATTCGAAACAAGGAAGATCAGCAGACCTACACTCCGGCAAAAATGAATTTAACTATTTTACATGAAGATGAGCATCTGCTTGTTATAAATAAGCCTCCTTATCTGGATACTCACCCTAATGATCCAGCAGATTCTGGCACCTTAGTTAACGCGGTTGTCTATTACCTTCAGCAAAAAGGCGGAACCGGCTATACACAGCCCATTCACAGACTTGACCGCGATACAACAGGTGCAATTTTATTTGCAAAGCACTCGGCCATTAAGCCCCTTCTTGACCGTCTTTTAGAGCAGCGCATGATCAAGCGCACTTATTGGGCACTGGCGGAAGGGAATGTTACCCCATCCTCTGGCACCATTAATGAACCAATCGGAAATGATCGTCACCATAATACGCGGAAAAGAGTTTCTAAAGGAGGTCAGTCAGCCGTTACGCATTTCAAGAAAATCAGCTTTTCTCCTGAAACGAATCAGACTTGGCTTGAACTGAATCTAGATACTGGCCGGACCCATCAGATCCGGGTTCATCTGGCACATATAGGGCATCCTTTAGCAGGAGATACTCTATATGGCGGGAAAAAAATAGCCAGCCAGACGATTCAGGCGCTCCATGCAGCCCGCTTATCTTTTACAAATCCTCTTAGCGGAGAATTCATTGCTGCTGATGCACCAGATCCGGTTTTGCCTCCGCGCTTTTCCATAAAAAAAGCTTGAGCAAAGGCTCAAGCTTTTTTCTATATACTGACAATAGTTCTACTAATTGTTTATTGAGAGCCCTGTTTTACCCATTCAGTTATTTGAAGCGTACGTCTTGTCTGGTGTTTAACAGCTTCTTCAATATCTTCAAGCATATTGCCGTCCTGATCTACTGTAACACTTGTTCCGTAAGGATTTCCTCCTGAGGAAAAAGTGACAGGGTCGGTATAGCCGGGTGATGCAATAATCGCTCCCCAATGCATCATCGTTGTGTAAAGGTTCAGGATCGTCGCTTCCTGTCCGCCATGAGGATTTTGTGCGGAGCTCATTCCGCTTACTACTTTATTTACTAACTTACCGTTAAACCAAAGACCACCTGTCGTATCTAAAAACTGCCTCATTTGCGCCGGCATGCTTCCGTAGCGTGTAGGTGTACTGAAAATAAAGGCATCCGCCCACTCTAAGTCATGAAGTGTAACATTTGGAACATCCTTTGTTTCCTCGTAATGTTTTTTCCAGGCCGGATTAGAAGAAATTGCTTCGTGAGGGGCTGTTTCAGGGGCTTTTAAGACCTTAACCTCAGCACCTGCCTCTTTAGCTGCTTCCTCTGCCCATCTTGCCATTGTGTAATTAGTTCCAGTAGAGCTGTAGTAAATAATAGCCAATTTAGCATTTGCCATTTTCTCATCTCTCCTTTAATTAAATAGATCTTGTGAACTAAGACATTCTTTACTATAATCCCCCCACATTTAAAAATTAAACAAACCAATCTTCTGCTGTTTCCATATTTTCAGACTAATTATTTTCAGTCAGTGTTAAATGAATGAATTTAGTTATTCTCACGTATATAATTCAATGTAGGCTTTTTTTTATTTTTATACGAAAGCAGGCGGTTAAAATGAGTTTGGTGATTATAAGCGGAAGCTCCAGAGAAAACGGGAATACAGAAATTCTGGCGAAGGAAGCGGCCAAAAACTACGATGGGGATGTTGAGTGGATTTATTTAAGAAATCATACAATCCATCAGATTGTTGATGAGAGGCATTCAGAAAATGGGTTCACCCCTGTAGAGGACGATCATTCTTCGCTGATTGAAAAAATGCTTCAGGCAGATAAAGTGCTATTTGCAACACCAGTGTACTGGTACGGGATGAGCGGTTACATGAAAACATTCGTTGACCGGTGGTCACAGGCTTTACGGGACCCTGATCTTAATTTTAAACAGCGGATCAAAAATAAACCTGCTTATCTTATCACCTGCGGAGGAGATAAGGTAAATGTAAAAGGCATTCCGCTCGTTCTTCAATTTCAGTTGATATGTGAATTTGTTGAGATGGATTTTAAAAATTATTTCATTGGGGAAGCAAAAAGACCTGGAGATATGAATAATGAAAAAGAGCAGCTTAGAAGAATTTCTTCTTTTCTCTCCTAAGCAGCTTTTCCCGGGACATACTAATTTTAAAAATGGGGACTCCTGCGAGATGAAGCGGAAGCGTCCGCCTGAAGCACAATGAACCGGATGAAAGATGTTGAGACACTCATTTGTCTCAACATCTTTTTATATTGAGAAGAAATAAATCCCTTCCTATAAATCAGTTCAATTTCTTGACGCCTTAATTTATCTATACTATATTAAAAGCTGCTTACTACTAACTAAAAGTAACTAACTTACATGTACGTAAAGGAGGAAATTTTATGACATCATCGACTTTAGAACAAAGTGTGCTTACTGTGATGAAAGATCGCAAAGCAACTAAACAATATGATCCGGCGGCCGAAATTTCCAGAGACGAATTAATGGAGATTCTTGAAATTACAGGGCAGGCGCCTTCTGCTTGGAATCTTCAGCACTGGAACTTCCTTGCCTTCCATAATAAAGAATCACAGGAGCGCCTTCTGCCGATCGCTTACAACCAGCAGCAGATTACAGAAGCTTCTGCTGTTATTGCAGTGCTTGGTGATCTGCAGGCAAACGAAAACGTAGACCCTGTGTTTGACCCTGCTGTATTAAATGGTCATATGTCAGAGGAAATTAAACAAGCACTAAACGGACAGATTCAAGCGGCTTATGAGAATGAACGCTTTGCCCGTGACGCCGCTTTTACAAATGCTTCACTTGCTGCAATGCAATTAATGCTTGCTGCTAAAGCAAAAGGATGGGACTCATGCCCAATCGGCGGCTTTAATGCATCTCAGCTTGTAGAAGAGTTTGAAGTGTCGGACAGATATGTCCCGATTATGCTTATTACGATAGGCAAGGCTGCAAAAGAAGCCCGCCCATCAGGCAGACTCGATATTAACAATTTAGTATCCTTTGTATAATTTAAACAGAGAGCGCAAAAATGCGCTCTCCTTTTTTATTTATCTTTTTTGGCGATTAAATCCAAGGCGAAATTTCTTATTAAGCCGGGAAGAACATGGAATGTATAAGGCTTATAGACCCGTTCTGTCCATTTATGTCCGTCCCGCCCGTAAACACCGATATTGATAGAAGGAATATTAATGCTGCGAATTAAATCAATACGCAGTGGATAAATTTGTGACATCCTCGGCATATTTTTCTTTAACACATTCACTTCTTCCTCTGACTCATGAAGTGAAAGATAACTGCCATCTGCTAAATAAGGAAAAAATCGCTTCGTCGCAAAAACCTCTCCACTTTCATTCGAAACTACTTCCAAACGCTTAAAAAGCTTCTCCTGAATTTCAGCACCAAATTCATACTGCTCATTTAAATAGTTATGAGGCAAAAATGGCGGAGCAAAAAACATAATGACTCTGGGCTTTTTATCAGGGTCCAGCTGCTGAAGTGCCTCCACCAGGGCAAATGAGGCATCTCTCCGGTCTTTTCCAAGCCAGTTCTGTGCCACTTCATCCAGCACCTCATCCACCGGAAGGCCTTTTTCTCTTAGCTCATTTTGCAGCTCTTCATAGGTGCAGACATCCATATCCCAGCTCCAATTGCTTGGTGGGAATCCATGACTGATGCGGAATTCGCTGTATCGCTTTTCGCTAAGTGTTTTTAG
Organism: Jeotgalibacillus proteolyticus; assembly: GCF_002926065.1. Lineage (GTDB taxonomy): Bacteria > Bacillota > Bacilli > Bacillales > Jeotgalibacillaceae > Jeotgalibacillus > Jeotgalibacillus proteolyticus. The sequence goes on from NZ_PREZ01000001.1 coordinate 682,837, forward strand.
CTCGTTCACAGTTTCCCTTGTAATAGACCGAAGCTTATCCATAACATCCTTAGCGGTTTGTTCAAAAACAAAGTAATTAAAATACAGCCTTGCACTTACTGCTGTTTGCACATTGTAATCATGCTTATCTTCTTTAAAGTATAAGCATGCAGGAGGCAGTACATATTCCCCTTCAAGCTTTTCAACCAGGTCTAAATTTTGATTTATTTTCCTGTTGATCTCAGAACCGACCAGGGTTGGATCGATCGCTGTTAACACATCTCCAACATGTGCTTCGCGTCCATAGATATAAAAAGAAGGCAATACCTTCCCAGCTGCCCCTGTATAAATATATTTAACGTCATCCGTGTCATGCATAGGAGCGATAAAATCATTATTAATCGCTGCCGCAAACTGGTAACCCTCGTCCTTCATCCTTTTAAGCTCATGAAGAGCCGCAAGCATCCCCGCGTGTTCACTTTCTTCATCGGGGTTAAACAAAAAAAGCATATTGCCGTTTAAGGGCTCGTTTTGTTCTGATAAATAAAGCAGATTCGCTAAATGAATGGCAGCGCCGCTTTGCATATCCAGTGATCCCCGCCCAAACAGCCAGTCTCCCGACAGCGCCTGCTCTCTTGCCCGCTCATCTCCTTCATATGAAGAAAAGTAGGCCTGAAGAGCATCCGGGTCGTGGGCGATTGATTGAAGTACGCCAAAATCATCCGTGCCCACCGTATCTATATGACTGTGAAAAAGGACGGACTTCGGCTGGCTTCCCTTAAGTCTTGCCCAAATATTTTTCCGGCCCTGTGGATCATTCGGGATCGTTTGGGCCCAAACCTCATCAGGGTTTTGTTCGAAATATGGAAATGATTTGATAATAGATAAGATGAAATCTGCTTTCCCAGCTTCACCCGGTGTACCGGTATAGCTTTTCCTTTTTACCAGTTCACGTGTGAATTGTTCCACCCGATCGGCGGTTGATTTATTCTTTAATTCTTTATACATAATCCACCTGCTTTCAGAGCGATTGTCTATTTTTAAGCCCCATCTTTTCATCTTATCTAATCATTAGAAAATTGCAACGATTAAAACAAAGTATTTTTCATAAAAAAGTACTTTTTATTTTGCAAAAGGGTTGAATCCATCATTAAAAACGAATATTATAGGTTTTGTGATTTTTTATTGTTCGTATTTTTTATGAGGGGTTGAAAATGTATGTTTCGATTTCATTTAAAAGAAAATCAAACTACGGTAAAAACAGAAATCTTAGCGGGCTTTACCACCTTTATGACGATGGTATACATCGTAGTTGTAAACCCGATTATTCTTTCAAGTGCTGGCGTTCCTTTTGATCAAGTATTTTTGGCAACCATTATTGCTACTGTCATTGGAACACTGTGGATGGCTTTATTTGCGAACTATCCAATTGCAATTGCTCCTGGTATGGGCTTAAATGCATACTTTGCTTTTTCCGTGGTTGGAACCAACAACATCACGTATGAAGTGGCCTTTGCAGCTGTATTTATTGCAGGTATTATTTTTACGCTGCTTTCCTTAACTCCATTAAGAAAAAAATTAATTGAGGCGATTCCTGATAATCTGAAGCATGGAATCACAGCAGGCATTGGGTTATTCATTGCATTTATAGGAATGCGTTTAACCGGAATAATTGTTGCCCATCCCGATAATCTGGTAACACTGGGCGATCTTCATTCACCACAGGTTATATTGGCATTTTCCGGTCTGTTTATCACGCTAATACTAATGGTACTGCGTGTCAACGGTGCCTTGTTCCTTGGAATGCTTATCACGGGGACGATCGCTTATTTCACAAACCAGCTCACATTTGATGGGATCGTTGCACTTCCGCATCTTCCTGAAGGACTTATCGTATCCAATCCTATTGCTGCATTAGGCGATGTTATTCAATATGGATTATATGCTGTCGTTTTTTCTTTTTTACTTGTTACCATCTTTGATACGACAGGTACAATGATTGGAGTCGCTCAGCAGGCAGGACTTATGAAGGGCAAAACTATGCCGCGTGCAAGACAGGCGCTTCTGGCTGACTCAGTGGCTGCTACAGCAGGCGCAATGGTCGGAACAAGTCCAACAACCGCCTACATTGAATCCTCCGCAGGCGTAGCAGCAGGAGGCCGTACAGGGTTAACAACGGTTACAGTTGCTTTTTTGTTCATCGTTGCCGCCTTCTTTGGCCCGCTTGTAGGAGCTGTTTCCGGTGTCTCAGCCATCACAGCACCAGCGCTTATCATTGTAGGAAGCCTGATGATGGGAACTATTGCAAAAATTAACTGGGATGAAATCGACGAAGCCTTCCCGGCCTTCATCATTATATTAAGCATGCCGCTCACATCAAGCATCGCAACAGGAATAGCACTCGGCTTCATCTCCTATCCAATCCTTAAAATCTTTAAAGGAAAATGGAAAGAAGTACACATACTCGTCTACATCTTCGCCGTCCTATTCGCCTACCAACTCGTATTTTTACCGCATTAACATAAAAGCGGAAGCGGGCGTTTAGCTCCGACAGACATAAGACGCTAAGCCAATCAGGCGCTTTTTGCCTGAATGGCTTAGTGGCTTATGATCCGAGGAGCTGCCCGGTGGAGCTGAATACCATTAAAAGCGGAAGGCGCTCGTTCAGGCCCGACAACCATAAGCACACAAATAAAACCACCGAAGAATTTCTTCTTCGGTGGTTTTTTCTTACCTTACTCTTCTTCTCTGAGAAAATGCTTTAGTGCAAAAAACACATCTGATTTTCGTCTCAAAATAAAATACCGTAATTCTTCTTCAGGGATTTTCTTATAAATGGACATTAACGAGGATTGGCGCTGGTACTGATTTACCTCTCCGTAGCCGAATAAATTACATACACGGGCCAATTCTTCAATCAAAGGCAGGCATCGCTGATTATCTGAGGTCAAGTTATCCCCATCAGAAAAATGGAATGCATAGATATTATACCGCTGTGTAGGGTAATCATTTTGAATTAATTCAAGCGCTTTCCGGTAGGCAGAAGAGCATATTGTTCCACCGCTTTCCCCTTTGGAGAAAAACGTCTCCTCCTCTACCTCCTTCGCCTCAGTATGATGCGCAATAAACCGAAGTTCAACATGATCGTATTTGAAGCGCAGGAAGCGTGTAAGCCAAAAGAAGAAGCTTCTTGCTACATACTTCTCAAATGCCCCCATCGAGCCGCTCGTATCCATAATAGCTAGTACCACCGCTTTTGTTTCACGTTCAATTGATTCATTCCATGTACGGAACCGTAAATCTTCAGGCAGGATCGGATTAAACTGAGGCGTCCCGGCCATAGCATTTCGTTTAAAAGCACTCATCATCGTCTTTTTCTTATCAATATTCCCGGTCAAACCTTTATTGCGGATATCATTGAATTCAATATCCTTCGTAATTTCTTCGGTTTCCTCTTTTTGCTTCAGGTTCGGCAGCGCCAGCTCTTTAAATAAAGCTTCCTCTACCTCTAACAATGATACCTCTGCTTCAACATAATCAACTCCAGCCTGCTCCCCGGCTCCTTCGCCTGCTCCCTGACCCGGCTCCGGTTTCCCCTTGGCAATTAAATCTCCTACCTGGCTGTCCCCGTTGCCTTGGCCTACATGCTTCTTTTTATCGTAATTATATTTGATCTTGTATTCATCAAGTGAACGAATCGGTATCTTCACAACCTGCTTGCCATTTGACATAACAATACTTTCTTCAGTAATGAGCTCTGGCAATTGATCTTTAATCGCTTCATTAACCTTTTCCTGATGCCGCTTTTGATCATCCTGTCCTTGTCGGTGAAGGGACCAATCTTCTTGCGATAGGATTGTGGACGTCTGCTCTTCCATTGTCATGGTCTGCTCTCCCTTCTTCCATTCGTAATTCATTGTATGCGCAAATAGAAAAAAATTTACTAATAAAAGAGTCTTTACGCGGTTCTATTTCTATCATTTTTAAAAATAGAAGAGCATTTCTTCTGACACAGGAAGCTTTCTATTTTAGAACCCAGGAAAAAGAAAAAAGCCTGTCCCGCTTGAGACAAACTTTCTAAGAAATTAATAATATTCTTTTTCTCTTGCTGTAGTTCTTGCGGCATCCAGTAATAACACAATTGAAGTAGCAACGTGCAGTGCAAAGCCTAAGAAAGGTATAAATCCGAGAACACTAGTGACGATTCCTAAAATGCTTCCAGATCGCCCTTCAAATTCACGGGCAGCAAAAACAAGTGTCACAATATGAAGACCCAGCATGATCCATAATGGCGTCCACGAGAAGGAGACAATTACTATTCCGCCTAGTACCGGAATAGCAAAGAATGCTTCAAGACCACCGGTAATCCACTTTAACGTTGTGGAAGTTTTCATTTATTATCCTTCCTTTCTATTTTATCCCTTTTATTTCAGCTATAATTGGAATGAGCAGAATAAGTTCTACTATACTATACGAATGAAAAACGGGGAGGTTTCATTTAAATGCTGATGACAACTACACATTCTTTAGAAGGAAAAAAAATAATTGAGTACTATGGCATTGTTACTGGCGAAGCGATTTTAGGTGCAAAAGCTTGGAGCAAACGCAGTAGTAGGAGTAGATCTTGATTTTGAAACATTGCGCGAAGGAATGATGATGGTTATTGCTAATGGGACAGCAGTCAGAACAGTGTAATACTTTTTAAAGAAAAGAAAAAAGACCAGAATTATCCGGTCTTTGTAAAGTGTACTTAATAGGACCTATGTGGTGTTAGCGGTTCAGGAGACTGCCAACATATTTTAAAAGTTCATTTGCACTCGTTGTGTTGTAGCCATGCTCATCAATGAGCCGCGCAATGACTTCATTCATCTTTTTAAGCTGCTGCTCATCAGGCGTTTTGGAGGACGTCGTAATTTTCACTACATCCTTTAAGTCTGCAAACAGCTTTTTCTGAATCGCTTCACGCAAACGATCATGAGACTGGTATTCAAATCGCTGGCCTTTTCTAGCATACGTTGAGATGCGAATAAGTATTTCTTCCCGGAAAGCCTTTTTCGCATTCTCTGAGATGCCAATCTGCTCTTCAATTGAACGCATCAGTTTTTCGTCAGGTGTCATTTCCTCACCGGTCAGTGGATCGCGAAGCTTCGATTTATGACAATAGGCTTCAACATTATCCAAATAGTTATCCATAAGCGTTTTTGCTGATTCTTCGTACGAATACACAAATGCTTTTTGTACTTCTTTTTTCGCCATATCATCAAACTCACGTCTGGCAAGAGAAATAAATCCGAGATACGCCTCTTTTACATCTTTTGTAATGGATGCATGCTGATCAAGACCTTCTTTAAGCGATCGCAATACATCCAGTGCATTAATGGAGGAAACCTCTTTTCTAATAATGGTTGAAGAAATCCGGTTAATGACGTAACGGGGATCAATTCCAGTCATGCCTTCATCCTCGTACTCCCTCTTAAGTTCCTCTAAATCAGCGCTATTAAAGCCCTCCACCTGTTCACCATCATATAGGCGCATTTTCTTAATCAAGTCAATATCCTTACGTTTTGGTTCCTTCAATCTGGTCAGAATGGTAAACATAGCAGCAATGCGAAGTGTATGAGGCGCGATATGAACATCTGATACATCACTTTCTGAAATAAGCTTCTCATAAATTTTTTCTTCTTGAGTTACCTGAAGATTGTAAGGAATCGGCATGACGATAATACGGGAATGCAGGGCTTCATTTTTGCGGTTTGAAATAAAGGATCGGTATTCTGTTTCATTTGTGTGAGCCACAATCATTTCATCAGCTGAAATAAGGGCAAATCTTCCTGCCTTAAAATTCCCCTCCTGAGTCAGGGAAAGCAAATGCCAAAGGAACTTCTCATCACATTTCAACATCTCCTGAAACTCCATCATTCCACGGTTTGCTTTATTCAATTCTCCATCAAAACGGTACGCCCGCGGATCTGATTCTGAACCGTATTCTGCGATAGTTGAGAAATCAAGACTTCCGGTCAAATCAGCAATATCCTGGGATTTAGGATCTGACGGACTGAAGGTTCCAATCCCTACACGCTTATCTTCAGAAAAAAAGATCCGTTCGACCGGGACATTTTCAATCTGTCCGTCAAATTCCTTTTCAAGACGCATGAGATTTAACGGGGACAGGTTCCCTTCAATCCGGATTCCATACTCTTTATAAAAATCCTCCCTCAATGCATGAGGGATTAAATGAAGAGGGTCTTCATGCATCGGGCAGCCCTTAATGGCGTAAACAGCCCCCTTATCCGTTCTGGAGTAGTTTTCCATCCCCCGTTTCATCATGGTTACAAGCGTAGATTTACCGCCGCTGACCGGGCCCATCAATAACAGGATACGTTTTTTTACATCAAGTCTCCGGGCTGCTGGATGGAAGTACTCCTCCACTAATTTTTCCAGAGGCTCTTCTAATCCAAAAAGCTGATTTTTAAAAAATAGATAATCCCGTTTTCCGTTCCGGTCCTCTACACCCGCTTCTTTAATCATATTATAGACGCGGGAATGAGCTGATTGAGCAATCCATGGTCTCTCTTTTACCAGCTCGACGTATTCTGAAAAGGTTCCTTCCCACTTTAACGTATCTTCCTGACTTCTATATTCAGCCATCCTTCTTAAAATATCCAATTATGTCGCCTCCTTATGGCCTTATGTAAAAAGGTATGCAGGAACCCAAGCTCGCATGAAATCTTCTTTTAAATTGGCTCTTTCAACCATGGCTGTAATAAAATTTATTCGTTATAGTCCCGACTTCTAAATTTGTCCTGCTTTCATCTGAAGTGCTGCCAATTAAACAAAAAGCAAAATCCTTGTGTTTCACTATTTTAAGAAAAAATGAAAATAATATGTCTCTTATTTAATTATTACAATTTTAATTAACTTTTATCTTAAATTGCGAGAAAATTCCCCATTCAAGCGGCTGGCCTTTTTGGGGTCAGTATGAGTAGTTCAAGTTTCATTTTTTATCCACATAAACAAGGCTTAGGATGATTCACTTCTGCGTTAATATAGGGTATACTTTTAACAGTATTCATACTTCTCGTTATAAGGAGGTCGTACAAATGGGTACAGCTTTAATCTTAGGTATTTGTGTGGCGTTTCTTGCTGCAATTTTCGCAGCTGGCTACGACTCAAAGCCAGGAACACATAAAGACTAATTTAAACGCAAAAAAGCTGCCCAAGTGGCAGCTTTTCGTGTTAATGGCGATTTAATTTTTTCCCCTCTACAAATTCCTTCATATACATTCGGCTTTTACGCTGCAGCATTTTTGCCATCTGATCAGACCAGCCATCGTTTCTCAGCCCTTGAGTCCGCTTATCATAATAGGCAGATAGCTGCTGATTATACTCATCCAGGTTTCGCTTTAAGAGCTCAGGCTCTTTTTGGTACGTATTCTCGTGGTAAACCATCGAAAATGGCATTCTCGGTTTCACCTCTGTGTGCTGATCAGGCACTCCTACTGTCAGTCCAAATAACGGAAGGACATAATCAGGCGCATCAATAATTTTATTTACTTCATTCAGCTCATTCCGAATACCGCCTATGTAACATATGCCAAGGCCCATGGATTCTGCTGCAATCGCTGCATTTTGTGCGGCAAGCGCTGCGTCAATCAATGTTACCATAAATTTTTCCGTGCTTTCAATTGATGGTGTAACATCTGCATTTTCCCATTCGCCAATAAGCGAGTGACGATAAAGATCTGCACAAAAAATAAATAAATGACCGCTCTCAGCAACGTACTCCTGTCCCCCGGCAAGCGCTGCAAGCTTTTTTTTCTTCTCTTTGTCCGTAACACCAATAATCGTATAAGCTTGAATGAAGCTCGAAGTGGATGCCATCTGGGCTGCACTAACTATGGTTTTTATCTGACTTTTCGTTAATTCAACATCCTTAAATTTACGCACTGATCTATGATTCATTAAGGTCTCAATTGTTTTCTTCATGTCTAAGCCTCCTTATTACTCGTTAGTGTTTAGTTTATCTAACTATCGGTAAAAATCAAAGCATGACGAAAAAAAACGCGATCATCAGCTGATAATCGCGGTGTAATTATTTTAAGCCGGGATAGCTTTGCTGGCGGAGTGCTTCATAAACCAGAATCGCAGCCGTATTAGAAAGGTTCAATGAGCGAACATGATCGTTCATCGGAACACGAATAGCCTTATCCTTATTTTTCTCAATAACATCAGAAGGAAGCCCTGAAGTCTCACGTCCAAAGATAAAATAATAATCCTTTGACTTATCCTCATAGCTAAAGGTTGAATGAGGCTTTTCTCCGTACTTTGTCAGAAAGAAAAATTCTCCTTCTGCATTTTTATCAAAAAACTCTTCTAAAGAGTCATAATAATGGATATCGACAAAAGTCCAATAATCCAGTCCTGCACGCTTAAGCATTTTATCATCCGTAGAAAAACCAAGAGGACGGATCAAATGAAGAGCCGTATCTGTTGCTGCACATGTACGGGCGATATTCCCGGTATTTGCAGGTATTTCAGGCTGATACAAAACAATATGATTTCCCAATCTTTTCACCTCAAAAGTCATGTCAATAATTGAATCAATTTATATTTTATCATGTTATAGAATAAAAGTAATATTTAATTGATGATGTATAAGCAGAAGAGTCCGTATATTCCCAGTCCCTCATTCTGCTGTCACTTGTATGAGCATTAACAAGCGGCTCACCGGATCTTATGGCTGTAACAATCGTCGTGTGATTAATTCTTCCGTCCCCTTCAAAATCATAGCAAATCACATCGCCTTGCTTTAGCTGGCTGGGGCTGGTTACAGCCTGCGCTCTGCCGCTGGAATCCAGATACCATTTTAGTGAATGGGCAACAGACCAGCTGAAGCTCCAAGAGGATTGCCGGACCCACCAGCCCTTCGAACGGTTAGGATAGCCAGTCATCGTCCATCCACCGGCATGCAGGCACTGCGATATAAAATTCGTACAGTCGACTTCAAAGGATGGGTATGCAGGGTTTCTACCGTCCCACCATTTCTCTGCATATAAAACTGCAGCTCCTCTATTATACGCCATTTTTTGACCACTCCCTTTATGTCATCCTACGAGAACCTAAAGGAATACATGATCAATTATTAAGAAAAGAAAGGCCTTTTTCAATCTCCTGAAGTACATCCCCTTCCTTTTCCTTCTCTTTAAACTCCAATAACGCATCCTTCGCCTTACTTCCCCCAATTTTACCTACTGCCCATGCAGCAGTTCCTCTGATTACGGGTCTTGGGTCATTGTTCATCACTTCTATTAATACAGGCAGGGACTGCTCTTCCTTGAAGTGGGCAAGGGCAATAATAGCATTTCGCTGGATAGGCTTCTTCCCGCGCCACGATCCGGAAATATGGCCAAAGGTTTCTTTAAATTCCCGGTTGCTCATCATTAGCAGAGGCTCTAATAACGGCTTGGCAATCTCACCATCCGGTTCCATCTCTCTGTGAAAATGAAAATCTTTGCCTTTATTTTTAGGGCAAACCGTCTGGCATGTATCACAGCCATAAATCCGGTTGCCAATTTTAGAACGGTATTCATCCGGCAGAAAGCCCTTTGTTTGAGTCAAGAAGGCAATACACTTTTGAGCATTTAATTGACCTCCCTGAACAAGAGCACCCGTTGGACACGCATCAACACATTTATTACACGAGCCGCACTGGTCCTGCATTGGCTCATCTGGCTCAAATGGCAAATTCGTAATCATCTCACCTAAATAAACATAAGAGCCAAATTCGGGTGTAATGACTGCACAGTTTTTTGCACTCCAGCCAATTCCGGCACGCTCTGCAACAGCCCGGTCAGCCAGTTCTCCGGTATCAACCATTGAACGGAAACGAGCCTCAGGAACTCTCTCCTGGATAAACGCTTCAAGCTTGCTTAAACGGTCTCTGAGCACTGTATGATAATCAGTCCCCCAGGAAGCCCGGGCAAAAATCCCCCTTCTTGCTCCCTTCACGCTCTTTGGAGGATTTTTCATTCTTGAAGGATAAGCTAATGCAATTGCGATAATGGAGCGGGGTTCAGAAAAAATTAATGAAGGATCTACCCTTTTCTCAATATCTTTTTCCTCAAATCCCGATTGATAGCCCAGCTGTTCCTGTCTGATTAAATGATTTTTCATCTCTGTAAAAACATCAGCAGTCGTAAAGCCGATCTTATCAATTCCTAAAGAATTTGCATGATCAATAATTTCCTGTTTTAAAAGCCGGTAATCCATCTCACCCCTCCTCTCATTCGCTATAGGTTTATTTTATCATGGACAAGCTTTCCATATGGTAAACTGGAACAATCTACTATTAAGGAGCTGTGAATATATGAACGTCTCTCTTCATTCTGAGCTGCTAAAAAGTAAGCAGCCGCTTTCATTTGGTATTATTCAGTATAAAGATATTGAGGTAGGCGAGTCGCCTCAGATGCTTAAAGGCCGTCTCCAATTATTCCAGGAATCCATCTTCTTTGAACTCCAGGACAAAGGTGTGACAGAGTTCGAAGGAATAAAAGAATGGAGAAGCATCTTTAAAAACCTGGGAAAAGACCCCAACCGCTACCGTCATAGTGCGGAGGCTCTATATCGCCGGATAAAAAAGCAAAATTATTTAACACCGATTCATTCTGCAATAGACCTGAACAATTTCTTTTCACTGCAATATCAATGTCCAATTGGCCTGTACGATTCTTTTAAAATTGATGGAGATATTATCATAAGACTCGGCAGCACCGGAGAAGAGTTTGAAGGCTTAAATAACCGGTTAAATTCCGCAGAAAACCTTCTGCTTACTGCAGACAGTGTCGGTCCTTTTGGCAGCCCATTTGTGGACTCTAAGAGAACCGCCGTATCAGAATCGACGTCAGAAGCCATTCAGATAATTTATCTGACCCCGGATCAGCCGGTTGAAAACCAGAAAAAATTGACCCGTTCATTAATGGATATGTTTCTTCAAATTCATGGTGGCAGCGGTGAAATGACGATTCTTTCAAATCAGAACGAGTGAACCTTCACTCGTTCTTTATCTTATACTAATATATTTACATAAGAAAAAACGCAATGCTTCGTTGACTCTCAACGAAACACTGCGTTGGCTATGTATTGGAGCGGGTGATGAGAATCGAACTCACGACATCAGCTTGGAAGGCTGAGGTTTTACCACTAAACTACACCCGCATCAGCAATAAAAATACTTTAACATTTTTCTAAAAAAGCGTCAACATTTTCGATAATTTAATAAAGAAATATATTGATATACTTTTAAAATACTTTGCATTTTCTTTCTGCCATTATATGCAGAAAATAAATCTTTATACCGATGGCCGGGGTCGAACCGGCACTCCCGAAGGAACACGATTTTGAGTCGTGCGCGTCTGCCAATTCCGCCACATCGGCAAGCAGTAACAAATGCACTAAATTATTTATGGAGGCGGCAACCGGACTCGAACCGGTGGTAAAGGTTTTGCAGACCTCTGCCTTACCACTTGGCTATGCCGCCAAAAAATTTTGGAGCGGAAGACGAGATTCGAACTCGCGACCCCCACCTTGGCAAGGTGGTGTTCTACCACTGAACTACTCCCGCATCAGCTGGGCTACCAGGGATCGAACCTGGGAATGACGGAATCAAAATCCGTTGCCTTACCGCTTGGCTATAGCCCATTAAATTAAAATGGGGCGGACGATGGGAATCGAACCCACGAATGCCTGAACCACAATCAGGTGCGTTAACCACTTCGCCACGACCGCCACGCTATATATTAAAATTGGCAGGGGCAGTAGGAATCGAACCCACACCGGAGGTTTTGGAGACCTCTGTTCTACCTTTAAACTATGCCCCTATAATGGTGGAGGGGGGCAGATTCGAACTGCCGAACCCGAAGGAGCGGATTTACAGTCCGCCGCG
>NZ_PREZ01000010.1 GCF_002926065.1 Jeotgalibacillus proteolyticus
AGCGAGGGTTTCGAGACACGAGAAGGTCGAGGACGTGAGTGAGGGAGGACCGGAGCGTGCAGCTCACGTGAGGATCCGAGTGAGCGAAGCGGACGAAGAGATTCGACGTGTATCGGAAGCCGCAGCCAGCGCAGATGGTCGTTGGGGGTCCCCCTGTGAGAGTAGGACGTCGCTAGGCACTCAAAACCATTCCCTGTTGGGGAATGGTTTTTTTGTTTGGGTAAAAAACACTTTAGAATCAATCCGCTTAAAAAACAAAAACTCCATTAACTTTATAAGCTTTTTTTAGCAATGTTTTTATCAAAAAAGATCTTAATCAATACTCTTAAGAACGTTTGTGTTTTTCTAATCTTACTGCTTACCTCACAACAATCCACGCACCTCTTCAGCCTCCTTAATAAGTGACTGAATCAACTCTTCAACACTCTGGTCTTTTGCAAGCATCGGGCTTTGTCCGGACCATAGAGACATAAAGTCTGTAGAATTACGGGCGGAGGATGCACTTCGAATTCCTTTTGTCAGGGCATTTTGTATGGGGAAGGCAGGAAGCTCTGATTGTCTGCTTTTCGTTTTGGCTATGAATTCGTTTTGGATGCCTCTTGCCCATTTTCCGGAGAATGCTTTTGTCATGACCGTTTTGTCTTCTGTTGCAGTTAGGATTGCTTTTTTGTGCAGGTCGTGAGCCCCGCTTTCCTTGCAGGTTAAAAAGGCGGTGCCCATTTGAACAGCAGCAGCTCCTAGACAGCGCGCTGCCAGGGCTCCACGTGCGTCCATAATGCCGCCTGCAGCGATGACGGGGATTGTGACCTGATTAACTGTCTGTGGAATGAATGACATGAGCCCAATTGAGCTTTCTTCAGCATCATGGAGGAAATTTCCTCGATGCCCTCCGGCTTCACTTCCCTGCAAGACGACCATGTCCAACCCGGCTTTTTCTGCTTCAATCGCTTCTTTAACCGTAGTAGCTGTCCCGATTAAGATGGTGTTCTTTTCCTTAAAACGCTCAATTACTGCTTTAGCAGGCAGACCAAAGGTAAAGGAGCAAATGGGAACCTCTTCTTTAAGGATGATCTCAATTATAGCCTCATAGGTTTCCTGTTCCTTTTCAAAGGTGGGAATTTCCGTTGCAATGTCTTCTTCGGTAAAGGGCTTAAGAATTTCTTTTGCTGTTTGAATTTGTTTTAAATCTGCTGAAAAAGGGCGGGGGACAAAAACGTTGATTCCAAAGGGTCTTGTGGTCTGCTTTTTTATCTCCCGGATTTGCTTTCTAACGCTGTCCGGCTTCATGTAGCCTGCTCCAATCATGGCGAGCGCACCACTGCTTGCGACAGACGTTATAAGTTCTGTTGTAGTTATCCCGCCAGCCATAGGCGCCTGGATGATTGGATAACGGATGCCCAGCTTCTTTATTGCTTCATTAACCCACACGAACTCCACCTCTATTTTAAGATCGTTTTATATTTATGCTACCATAATTACCTATTTTAAATAGAGAAAACAGAAATTTACATCGTGTAACAGGGATAAAGTGATGACAAAAAAATTTAGCGCAATGACAGGAATAATGCGATATTCATTATTTGCAATAAGAAAATAGAGTGGTGTATAATTTAAGTCAAAGATAGTCAAAGTCAAATAAAGGGGGTGTGAGCAGTGAAAAACATTTCCGACGTAATTGAAAAATACCTTAAGCAGGTTTTAGAGGGCAATGAAAGTGAAATAGTGGAGATAAAGAGAAGTGAAATTGCCGATAAATTTCAATGTGTCCCATCGCAAATAAATTATGTCATTAAAACCCGTTTCACGATCGAAAGGGGATATGTGGTAGAAAGTAAACGCGGCGGTGGAGGTTACATTCGGATTATAAAGGTAAAAAGTCACGACCATTCACATTTAATTGATCAGCTGTTAGCGCTTCTTCAAACGCATCTGACACAGGCTGCTGGGGAAGATGTTGTTTATCGTTTGCTTAATGAAGAATGCATTTCAAAAAGAGAGGCAAAGCTTATGCTGAGTGCGATGGAACGTACCACCTTAAACATGCCCCTGCCGCTTCGAGATGAGGTTCGCTCGCGTATTTTAACAGCAATGCTTGTAGCGCTGAAATATAAATAAATGAGGTGAGTAGGATGGTTTGTCAGGAATGCCAGGAACGTCCGGCAGCAATACATTTTACAAAGACGGTGAATGGGGAGAAAACAGAGGTTCACTTATGTGAGGTCTGTGCACAGGATAAAGGAAAGGGATTGTTATCTAATGCAGCAAATGCCTTTTCCTTCAATAATCTGCTGTCAGGCTTATTAAATATATCACCAGTGGTTCAACAGACAAATCAGGCACAGCAGCAGTCGGAAAAGGAAGCATTGCGCTGTAAAAAATGCCAGCTTACCTTTTCTAAATTTCTAAAGCTTGGGAAGTTCGGCTGTCCTGAATGCTATACATCCTTTAAAAGTGAGCTTCCTCCCATTTTGAAACGTCTCCACAGTGGAAACACTGTTCATCAAGGGAAGCTTCCGGGACGTGAGGGAGGATTAATTCAGGTTAAACGCAAGATCAGTGAACTGCGGGAAGATCTGAAGGAATTAATTAACAATGAAGAGTTTGAAAAGGCGGCTTCCGTGCGTGATGAGATCCGCTCGCTTGAAAATGAAATGAATAATGAGGGAGGTGCGCAGTCATGACGCTTGAACGATTTTTAACAAAAGCCGTTACTTCCTGGATGAATGAAGAGGGGCCGAATTCAGAAATTGTTTTGTCCACTCGCATTCGTCTCGCCCGGAACAGCAGACATCATACTTTCCCAACCTTATTCACTGACGAAGAAGCAGAAGAGGTTTTAACTAAAACAAAAGAAGCGATGAAAGGGCAGTTTGATTCTCTGGAATTGCTTCAAATGAAGGATCTGCAGGATTTGCAAAAGCGGGTGCTCGTTGAAAAGCATCTGATCAGCCCAAATCTTGCTGAGGATACAGCAGGAGCAGCTGTTTTTCTTTCAGAAAATGAAGATATTAGCATAATGGTAAATGAAGAGGACCATCTTCGAATACAATGTCTATATCCTGGCCTTCAATTAAAAGAGGCGCTGAAAAAAGCCAACGAGCTTGATGATAAGATTGAAGAAAAATTTGATTATGCGTTTGATGAAGAAGCAGGATATTTGACGACATGTCCGACAAATGTCGGCACCGGCTTGCGTGCTTCTGTTATGATGCACCTGCCAGGACTTATGATGACGAATCAAATGAACAGAATAATTCCTGCAATCGGACAATTTGGTCTGGTTGTTAGAGGAATTTACGGTGAGGGCAGCGAAGCATTAGGTAACATCTTTCAAATTTCTAATCAGACGACTCTTGGAAAAGCTGAAGAAGATATTGTTGAGGATCTGCTTCGCGTCGTTCATCAGATTATCGCCCAGGAAAAATCAGCACGTGAGGCATTGGTGCAGACATCAGGCATTCAGCTTGAAGACCGGGTTTTCCGTTCATATGGTGTCTTGCGCTACAGCCGCATCATCGAATCTAAGGAAGCGGCGAAATGTCTGTCAGATGTGCGTTTAGGTATTGATTTAGGGTATATAAAGGATGTACCGCGAACGATTTTAAATGAATTAATGATTCTTACTCAGCCAGGCTTTCTTCAGCAGTATGCAGGAGAGGGTTTGAAGCCCTTTGAGCGTGATCTGCGAAGAGCCTCATTGATACGTGAGAGATTGGAAATGGATGATTCACAGCTAAAAGGAGGAACAGACCTATGATGTTTGGACGGTTTACGGAAAGAGCTCAGAAGGTATTGGCGCTAGCACAGGAAGAGGCAATTCGTCTTTCCCATTCAAATATTGGCACGGAACATATTTTGCTTGGTCTTGTACGCGAAGGAGAAGGCATCGCAGCCAAGGCATTAAAAAGCTTAAATTTAAGCACGGATAAAATTCAGGAAGAGGTTGAAGAACTGATCGGAAAAGGAACAGAGCAATCTCCGAGTGTTCACTACACGCCTCGTGCAAAAAAAGTGATCGAGCTATCTATGGATGAAGCCCGTAAGCTGGGACACTCCTATGTAGGTACTGAGCATATTCTTCTTGGGCTAATTCGTGAAGGAGAAGGCGTAGCGGCCCGTGTATTGAATAATCTTGGCGTCAGCTTAAATAAAGCCCGCCAGCAGGTGCTCCAGCTGCTGGGCAGCAACGAGGCAAGCGGAAGTCAGGGAGGCTCTAATGCCAATGCAAACACGCCTACTCTTGACGGCCTTGCGCGCGACCTGACCGTGATTGCACGCGAGGGAAGCTTAGACCCTGTTATTGGACGGAGCAAGGAAATTCAGCGTGTTATTGAAGTCCTTAGCCGTCGTACAAAGAACAACCCGGTTTTAATTGGAGAGCCAGGTGTAGGGAAAACAGCGATTGCTGAAGGGTTAGCCCAGCAGATTGTTCAAAATGAAGTGCCAGAAATTCTTCGCGACAAGCGCGTGATGACACTGGATATGGGAACGGTTGTTGCAGGAACAAAATACCGCGGTGAATTTGAGGACCGCTTGAAAAAGGTCATGGATGAAATCCGTCAGGCAGGAAATATCATTTTATTCATCGATGAGCTTCATACGCTGATTGGTGCTGGCGGAGCAGAGGGTGCAATTGATGCATCGAACATTTTGAAGCCTTCTCTTGCCCGCGGCGAGCTTCAATGTATTGGTGCTACAACACTTGATGAGTACCGCAAATACATTGAAAAGGATGCTGCTCTTGAGCGCCGGTTCCAGCCAATTCAGGTGGATGAGCCGACAGCAGAGGAATCAGTCCAGATTTTAAAAGGTCTTCGCGACCGCTATGAGGCGCATCACCGCGTATCGATCACGGATGCAGCCATTGATGCAGCAGTAAAACTTTCAGACCGCTATATATCTGACCGTTTTCTTCCGGATAAGGCCATTGACTTAATTGATGAGGCAGGCTCTAAAGTGCGTCTTCGCTCATATACAACGCCTCCTAATTTAAAAGAGCTTGAAGCGAAATTAGAAGGAATCCGTAAAGAGAAGGATGCAGCTGTTCAAAGCCAGGAATTTGAAAAGGCAGCTTCATTAAGAGACTCTGAGCAAAAAACAAAAGAAAAGCTCGATGAAACGAAAAAAGTGTGGAAAGAAAAACAGGGGCAGGAAAATACAGAAGTGACGGTTGAGGATATTGCGCACGTCGTCTCTACCTGGACTGGAGTACCTGTATCACGCCTTGCAGAAACCGAAACACAAAAACTTCTAAAATTAGAAGATACGCTTCATAACCGTGTAATCGGTCAAAGTGATGCTGTAACGGCTATCTCTAAAGCTGTACGCCGTGCGCGTGCCGGTCTGAAGGATCCTAAGCGTCCAATCGGTTCATTTATTTTCTTAGGACCAACTGGCGTAGGGAAAACGGAGCTTGCACGAGCACTTGCAGAATCAATGTTCGGCGATGAGGACGCGATGATTCGAATTGATATGTCAGAGTACATGGAGAAGCATTCGACCTCAAGACTTGTCGGCTCGCCTCCAGGCTATGTCGGTTACGAAGAAGGCGGTCAGCTTACTGAAAAGGTACGCCGCAAGCCATACTCTGTTGTGCTTTTGGATGAAATTGAAAAAGCTCACCCGGATGTATTTAATATCCTGCTCCAGGTGCTTGAAGACGGCCGTTTGACTGATTCAAAAGGACGCACGGTCGATTTCCGGAATGTCGTTTTGATTATGACGTCAAACGTAGGGGCAAGTGCACTTAAAAACAATAAAAATGTTGGCTTTAATGTGCAGGATTCCAAACAGGAGTATAAGGACATGAAAGGAAAAGTGCTTGAAGAGCTGAAGCGCGCATTCCGTCCTGAATTCCTGAACCGTATTGATGAAACGATTGTGTTCCACTCACTTGAGAAGGATCACTTAAAAGAAATTGTTACGCTAATGGCTAATGAGCTGGTGAAGCGTTTGAAAGAACAGGATATTGATCTTTCGATTACAGAAGCTGCAAAAGAAAAAATTGCTAATGAAGGCTTTGATCCGGAGTACGGCGCAAGACCGCTCCGCCGGGCCATTCAAAAGCATGTAGAGGATCGTTTGTCAGAAGAGCTGCTTAAAGGCAATGTGCTTTCCGGCTATGCGATCGAAATTGATACAGAAGACAATGAATTTACTGTAAAACGTAAAGAAGAAGCAGGCTCAGCAACAAAGTAAAGAGCCAAACCAGATGCAATTTCTTTGGGTGCACGTGTGCTGCGTTACACGTGCACCATTTTTTATAAGGAGCTGAAACAACGCGTGGCCAAAAAGAAAACCAAGTTCATGTGCCAGTCCTGTGGCTATGAATCGGCTAAATGGATGGGAAAATGTCCGGGCTGCGGTGAATGGAACACCATGGTCGAGGATGTTGCCATAACAGGAAAGCAACCCAGAAAGTCTTTTACTCATACGCCGGAAGGAAGCTCAGTAAAAGCGACTCCGCTCGTTTCTGTCGAGTCCATTCAGGAGCCGAGAGTAAAAACAAAAATCAACGAATTAAATCGAGTGCTTGGAGGAGGCGTCGTTCCGGGCTCATTGATATTAATTGGTGGAGATCCGGGGATCGGAAAATCGACCCTGCTGCTTCAGGTATCCTCGCAGTTAGCTGAAACGAAAAATAAAGTACTCTATATTTCAGGTGAGGAATCCGTTAAGCAGACGAAGCTTCGCTCTGATCGATTAAATGTGACATCAGAAGATTTATATGTTTACGCTGAAACGAATTTAGAATCCATTCATCAATCCATCGAACAATTATCCCCTGATTTTGTAGTAATTGATTCAATTCAAACCGTCTATCATCCTGAAGTCACATCCGCTCCAGGAAGTGTTACACAGGTGCGTGAATGTACAGCAGAGCTGATGCGCATTGCAAAAATGAAAAATATCGCGATTTTCATCGTCGGGCACGTAACAAAAGAAGGCTCGATAGCAGGTCCAAGAATTTTAGAACATATGGTTGATACTGTACTGTATTTCGAAGGAGAGCGTCATCATACGTATCGAATCCTTCGTGCAGTAAAAAACAGGTTTGGCTCCACCAATGAGATGGGCATCTTTGAAATGAAGGAAACAGGGCTTGAAGAAGTGCTGAACCCTTCAGAAATTTTTCTAGAAGAGCGTTCACAGGGCGCTGCAGGCTCCACCGTTGTTGCTTCAATGGAAGGAACCCGCCCGGTGCTTGTTGAAATACAGGCGCTTGTAACGCCAACCAGCTTTAATAATCCCCGCCGTATGGCAACAGGAGTGGACCAAAGCAGGGTTTCACTTTTAATGGCAGTGCTTGAAAAGCGTTCCGGGCTCTTGCTTCAGCAGCAGGATGCTTATTTAAAGGTTGCCGGAGGCGTAAGGCTGGATGAACCGGCAATTGATTTAGCGGTATCGCTGAGCATCGCATCAAGCTTTCGCGATAAGCCGTCCAATCCGTTTGACTGTATTATCGGAGAGGTTGGCTTGACCGGGGAAGTGCGCAGGGTCTCGCGTATTGAGCAGCGGGTCCAGGAGGCGGCAAAGCTCGGCTTTAAGCGGATTATTGTTCCCGCCAATAATATTGGAGGGTGGAAGTTCCCTGAGGATATTCAGGTGATCGGTGTTTCTGACGTAAATGAAGCATTGAAGAAAGTATTGGGGGACTAGCACATGGAGGAAAAAAAGAAAACAGAGCGGGCAGTAGATATCGTTCAGCTTGTAGCACCTGGAACCCCCATAAGAGAAGGGCTGGAAAATGTCCTCCGGGCAAATACAGGCGGTTTGATTGTCGTTGGATATAACGACAAAATGAAGGCGATTGTAGACGGAGGCTTTCAAATCAATTGCCCGTTTTCTCCCACCTATTTATATGAGCTTGCAAAGATGGACGGAGCCATTATTTTAAACGAAAACGGAAGTAAAATCCTAATTGCCAACGCCCAGCTTGCTCCAAGCCCGATGATCCCATCCTCTGAAACGGGGATGAGACACCGGACCGCTGAGCGGGTAGCAAGAGAGACAGACGGCCTGGTCATCGCAATTTCCCAGCGTCGAAATATCATTACCCTCTATAAAGGCACCTTCCGCTATGCACTAAGGGAAATTTCCGTTATTTTAGCGAAGGCTAATCAGGCGGTTCAAACACTTGAAAAATACCGGGTCGTACTTGATCAGAGCATCTCGCATTTGACTCTACTTGAATTTGAGGAAATGGTTACATTTGGAGATGTGCTGCAGGTCCTGCACCGCTGTGAAATGGTTCTTCGCATTAAAAATGAGCTTTTTATTTATTTATATGAGCTTGGGACAGAAGGACGGCTTGTCCATCTGCAAATGCACGAGCTGCTTGCTGATATGGAGGAAGAAGTAACCCTGATCATTCGTGATTATGCCAAGGAGAGGCAAATTAAGCCATTTGAGCTTCTTCAGCGGTTTCAGAAAATGATCACTTCAGAGGTACTGGAGGACTCGGCGCTTCTAAAGCTGCTGGGCCATAGTATTTACGTTCCTTTGGAGGATGCTATAGAACCAAGGGGCTACCGTGTACTGAACAAAATCCCGCGTCTGCCTATCGCTATTATCGAAAATTTAATAAATGAATTTAGTGATCTAAATCAAATGGTGAAGGCATCTGTCAATGCACTGGATGATGTTGAAGGCATAGGGGAAGTAAGGGCCAGAAAGATTAAAGACGGGCTTCGCTTTATAAAGGAGCAATCCATTGCTGACAACCAGCTGTAATAAAAATAGTTTGTCTGTTTTGTAGATTTATGGTATGATATGTCGTTTTGAATAAATTGACATTCTAAAGATGAACGTGCTACCCTTTTCACAAGAGTGACGGTGTAAAATAAACGAAAAGTACTATAATTGTAATAAATAGCGCATAATATGAGGTTTGAAATGATGAAAATGGTAAATAATGAAACAAGGAGGTGAAGGAATGTTAAGAAGAATTGTACAATCCTGTTTTTTAATTATAGGCGGTACCCTTGGTGTTATTTTAATCCCGGACCTAGTCCTCGGACCTTTAAATTGGGATAATGGACTTATTAATAATCCTTACGTAACTGCGATTTTAGGAGCTATTATCTTTTATTTCTTATTTTTTTGGCTTATTGATTACGTAGTAGGTTTCCTCAAGTGGTTCGAAGATCGACTGGTAAAAGCCCCTGTAACAGACCTTTTATTTGGGACGGTAGGACTTATTATCGGGCTGATTGTCGCATTTTTGATTGGTGTAGCGATTAACGAGATTCAAATTCCCGGTGTAAATACAGTAGCGCCGATTCTATTAACATTAATTTTAGGTTATATGGGCTTTCAGGTAGGATTTACCAAAAGGGATGAGCTGATCCAGCTTTTTACCCGCCAAAATTCTACTAACAAAAATGCTCAGGATGCAAATGCTGTCGATCTGCAGGATCAGCCTGTATTTAAGAGACATAAAATTCTTGATACAAGTGTCATTATTGATGGAAGAATTGCCGATATTTGCCAGACAGGCTTTTTAGACGGCGAGATTGTCATTCCTCAATTTGTGCTGGGTGAGCTTCAGCATATTGCCGATTCCTCCGATGCATTAAAAAGAAACAGAGGCCGCCGAGGTCTGGATATTTTAAAACGCATTCAACGTGATATTCCAATACAGGTAACCATTTATGAGGGCGATTTTGAAGAAATTCATGAGGTTGACAGCAAGCTTGTTAAGCTGGCAAAGGTTCTGAATGGCATCGTTGTAACAAATGATTTTAATTTAAATAAAGTTTGTGATCTGCAGGATGTGCAGGTGTTAAATATTAACGATCTTGCCAATGCAGTTAAGCCGGTTGTTTTACCTGGTGAAGAGCTTCATGTCCAAATGATTAAAGATGGAAAAGAACAAAATCAGGGCATCGCCTATTTAGATGATGGTACGATGATTGTTGTAGAAGATGGGAAAAATTTTATTGGCAAGCATATCGATGTGATCGTCACAAGCGTGCTGCAAACCTCAGCAGGCCGAATGATTTTTGCCAAGCCCAAAGCATATGAAAAAGCACTATAGCCCCGTGAACAGGAGTTAATCGAATGAAATATGAAGTGGTGATTCCAGCAGCAGGACAAGGAAAACGAATGGGAGCAGGTCGCAACAAGCTCTTTATTGAAGTAGACAATAAACCGATTATTGTCCACACCTTACTGGTTTTTGAACAAGACCCCTTGTGCCAGGGAATTCTGCTTGCCATCAATCCGGATGATCGAAGTGAGCTTACGGGTTTGTTAAAAGCTTATCAAATTAAGAAGGTTACTGCGCTTGTCGACGGAGGCAGGGAGCGCCAGCAGAGCGTTCATAATGCCCTGAAGCAGGCGCAGGCTTCCATTGTGATGGTGCATGACGGCGCCAGACCATTTATTCAGCAGCCGACCATTTTAGAGCTGGCCCAGCAGGCGCATAAAATGGGAGGGGCTGTTGCGGCAGTACCTGTGAAGGATACAATTAAAAAGATTCGTGATGGCTTCGTAGAAGAAACGATAGAACGTGCCAGCTTGTGGTTAATCCAGACACCACAGGCTTTTCGTCTTTCTATTATTATGAAAGCCTACGAAGAAGCCCAAAAGGCAGGGTTTGAAGGTACAGATGACGCTTCTCTGGTGGAACATATAGGTGAAAAAGTTCAGGTTGTCGAAGCAGATTATGATAATATAAAGCTGACGACAAAGGAAGATTTAATTTTTGCTGAAGCTATTCTCGCAAAAAGACGAAAATACGGGCAATGACCGTAAAATAAAAAATCCTTAAGCAGGAAAGGAGGAAGGTTATGTTCCGCATTGGACAGGGATTCGATGTTCATCAGTTAACAGAAGGCCGCCCATTAATTCTTGGAGGCATTACCATTCCCTATGAAAAAGGCCTTCTTGGCCATTCTGACGCTGATGTTCTTCTTCACGTAGTAGCGGATGCAGCACTTGGGGCCATTGGGGCAGGGGATATCGGCAAGCATTTCCCTGACACGGATCCGGCCTTTAAAGGAGCAGATTCCGGCCAGCTTCTTGAGCATGTATGGGAGCTTGTAAAAAAAGAAGGCTATGAACTTGGAAATATAGACTGTACAATTATTGCCCAAAAGCCTAAAATGGCACCATATATAGAAGAAATGAGAGAGCGGATTGCATCACTTTTAGAAGCAGAGCCCGCTCAGGTTAATGTGAAGGCGACGACAACTGAAAAGCTTGGTTTTACCGGCCGCGGTGAAGGAATCGCCGCACAGGCAACCATTTTACTTCAAACGAGTGAATAAAAGCAGTCAAACTATAGGAGGATTACAATGGCAGCAGAAGTTCGTGTGCGCTATGCACCAAGTCCAACCGGACACCTACATATAGGGAACGCACGTACAGCCCTATTTAATTATTTATTTGCAAGAAATCAAGGCGGTAAATTTATTATCCGTATAGAGGATACAGATCAAAAGCGTAATATTGAGGGTGGAGAGCAGTCTCAGTTGAACCATCTGAAATGGCTTGGAATTGACTGGGATGAAAGCATTGATATTGGTGGAGAATACGGACCGTACCGTCAGTCTGAACGGAACGATTTGTATGCGGAGCATTATAATGAGCTTCTTGAAAAAGGACTTGCGTATAAGTGCTACTGTACTTCAGAGGAGCTTGAGGCAGAGCGGGAAGCCCAGGTTGCCCGCAGTGAAATGCCGCGATACAGCGGCAAATGCCGTAACCTTACAGATGACGAACGGGCTGCACTTGAAGCAGAAGGCCGCGAGCCAAGCATCCGTTTTGCAGTGCCTGCAGGGAAAACCTATACCTTTAACGACATGGTAAAAGACGATGTTTCATTTGAAAGTGACGGCATTGGCGATTTTGTTATTGTGAAGAAGGATGGAATTCCAACCTACAATTTTGCAGTAGCGGTCGATGATCATTTCATGAAAATCTCTCATGTTCTGCGCGGGGATGACCATATTTCAAATACACCGAAGCAGATGATGATCTTTGAAGCATTCGGCTGGGAAACGCCCGTTTTTGGCCATATGACGTTAATTGTGAACGAAAGCCGCAAGAAACTAAGCAAGCGGGATGAATCGATTATTCAATTTATCGAGCAGTATGAAGGGCTTGGCTATCAGCCGGATGCATTATTTAACTTTATTGCCCTGCTTGGCTGGTCTCCAAAGGGAGAAGAGGAGATTTTCTCGAAAGAGCAGTTTATTGAGATCTTTGATCCTGAGCGTCTGTCCAAATCACCTGCTGTGTTTGATACACAAAAGCTGATCTGGATGAATAACCAATACCTTAAAAATCTGGACCTTGATGAAGTCGTGAAGCTTGCAGTCCCTCACCTTGAGCAGGCAGGAAGAATTTCAACCGACCGTTCTGCAGAAGAAGACGAATGGGTGCGGAGCCTTGTCGCTTTGTATCAGGAACAGATGAGCTTTGGAGCGGAAATTGTCGAGCTTTCTGAGCTGTTTTTCAAAGAAGAGATTGCCTATGACGAAGAAGCAAGTGCAGTGCTCGCAGAAGAACAGGTACCTGAGGTAATGACAGAGTTCCACAAACAGCTTTCTGATTTAGAGGTATTTGAAGCAGCTGAAATTAAAAAAGCGATTAAAGCTGTTCAAAAGCAAACCGGGCATAAAGGGAAAAAACTTTTCATGCCGATCCGCGTAGCTGTAACCGGCCAGACACATGGTCCTGAGCTGCCAAATGCGATCGAAGTATTAGGCAAGGAACGCGTGCTTGCCCGCATAAGCAAACTTTCGAATTAACATTTTTATAAAAATAGTATATAGTATGATAACAGGTTTATAAAAAAGGCTTTAAGCCGATAATTTTAGTAATATATTTCTAAAGCATAGATGAGGAAAAGTAAAAAAAGGACACCAAGAAGAGAGAACCATCACCGGCTGAAAGTGGTTCAGGCTACTCCTTTTTTGAAGTGCCCCTCAGAGTCTTTTGCCGAATTTACAGTAGGCAGAAGCGGTCAGGCCGTTATTTCTGATTAAGTGGGGAGCAGATCGATGCTTCAAACAGAGTGGAACCGCGCATAAGCGTCTCTGTCTATTGACAGAGGCGCTTTTTCTGTTTAAAAAAGTCAACGTTTCCGATAAGGTAAGTCGGATTTAGACCTGAATAAGGGGGGAATTACATGTTTAAACGAATAAAAGAAGATATTGATACTGTATTCGACCAGGACCCTGCAGCACGTTCTGCAATAGAAGTGATCTTAACCTACTCAGGCCTTCATGCGATATGGGGTTATCGAATTGCGCATGTCTTTTACCGTCGGAAAATGTATTTTATTGCCCGGGTAATATCTCAGATTGCCCGATTTTTCACCGGCATTGAAATCCACCCGGCAGCAAGGATCGGCAGGCGATTCTTCATCGACCACGGCATGGGAGTAGTCATTGGTGAAACCTGCGAGATTGGAAATAATGTAACTGTTTTTCAGGGAGTAACCCTTGGCGGAACCGGTAAGGAAAAAGGGAAACGGCACCCTACACTTGAGGACAATGTGCTTATTGCTACAGGAGCGAAGGTGTTAGGTTCAATTGTCATAGGGGAAAATTCTAAGGTGGGAGCGGGATCGGTCGTCCTTCATAATGTGCCGGCTAACTCAACCGTTGTGGGCATTCCGGGAAAAGTGGTTGTGCGAAACGGTGTCAGATGCAGGCGCGATTTAGACCATCAGGATATGCCAGACCCGATTATGGATCGTATCCGTCACCTTGAAACCGAGCTTGCGTTTGTGCAGGATCAGCTTAAGAAAGAACGAGAGAGGAGCTCTGTAAATGAGCATTCAACTTTATAATACGGTTACAAGAAATAAAGAATTATTTACACCGATAGAAGAAGGAAAGGTCTCCATGTATGTGTGCGGTCCGACCGTATATAACTATATTCATATCGGGAACGCAAGACCGCCAATTGTTTTTGACACGGTTCGCAGACATCTGGAATATAGAGGATATGATGTAAAGTATGTGTCGAATTTTACTGATGTGGATGATAAATTAATCCGCGCAGCTAACGAGCTCGGTGAGGACGTACCGACCGTTGCCGAACGTTTTATCGAGGCGTTTTTTAATGACGTAGAGGCCCTTGGCTGCAAAAGAGGAACGGAGCACCCTCGCGTAACAGAAAACATTGACCTGATTATTGAATTTATCGAAGCGCTTATCGAAAAAGGGTATGCCTATGAATCAGCGGGAGATGTGTATTACAGAACCCGAAAATTCAAGGATTACGGCAAGCTTTCTCATCAGTCCATCGATGAACTGAGAATAGGGGCCAGAATTGAATCAGATGAGCGAAAAGACGATGAGCTTGATTTTGTTTTATGGAAAGCGGCAAAAGAAGGAGAAATTTCCTGGGAAAGTCCATGGGGTAATGGGCGTCCAGGCTGGCATATCGAATGCTCGGCAATGGCGAGAAAATACCTCGGCGATACGATTGATATTCATGCGGGCGGCCAGGACCTGGCTTTTCCTCACCATGAAAATGAGATTGCTCAATCAGAAGCCCTGACAGGGAAATCCTTTGCAAACTATTGGATGCACAACGGGTACATTAATATAGACAACGAGAAGATGTCAAAATCGCTCGGAAATTTTGTTCTTGTAAACGACATATTAAAACAACATGATCCCCAGGTTTTGCGTTTCTTTATGCTGTCTGTTCATTATCGTCATCCGATAAACTACAATCT
Source organism: Jeotgalibacillus proteolyticus (assembly GCF_002926065.1). GTDB lineage: Bacteria > Bacillota > Bacilli > Bacillales > Jeotgalibacillaceae > Jeotgalibacillus > Jeotgalibacillus proteolyticus. The sequence goes on from NZ_PREZ01000010.1 coordinate 14,702, forward strand.
GGATTTGTTAAATGCGGCAAAATCAGGACTTGAACGAATTCGTACATCCTATGATAATTTGCTGCACCGCAAACAAAGCAGTGCAGAGCTGACAGATTCGAACGGTGAATGGCTAAAGGTAATCCAGAAAAACAAGGATGCATTTGGTGAGGCGATGGATGATGACTTTAACACAGCCAATGCCATATCCGTACTTTTTGAGCTTTCCAGCCAGGCGAATCTTTATCTTAGAGAGAAAAATACGTCAGGGGAAGTCATTGATGCCTTCACTGCTGCCTTCGATGAGCTTGCTGCTGTGCTTGGCCTATCCATAGCGAAGCAAAAGGAGCTGCTTGATGAGGACATTGAAGCGCTCATTCAAAAACGCGAGCAGGCGAGAAAAGACCGTGACTTCAAAACGGCTGATGCCATTCGCGACCAGCTGAAAGAGCAGAATATCCTGCTTGAAGATACAGCTCAGGGTATTCGCTGGAGAAGAGGGTAATACATGACTGAAGACAATAACTATACGCTTGACCCGAAGCAATTAAATGCCCTTGCCTTAGCTTATATGGGAGATGCGGTCTATGAGCAGTATGTCAGACACCATCTCCTCTTGCAGGGGACGGTAAGACCGAACTTTCTGCAAAAAGCGTCGATTCAATATGTATCGGCAAAAGGCCAGAGCTACACGCTCAAGGTGCTTTCACAGGATCATTTTTTTACAGAAACAGAAGAAGCTATTATCCGCCGGGGCAGAAACGCAAAATCAGGAACTGTGCCGAAAAATGTAGATGTTCAAACCTACCGTTACAGCACCGCATTCGAAGCGTTAATCGGCTTTTTATATTTAACCAAACAGGAAAAACGCTTAGAGGAAATTGTGATGCGCTCAATTTCCATCATGATGGACAAGCAGAGAGGAGAATCAACATGAGCCAGGAATTTATTGGAGGCAAAAACCCCGTAATTGAAGCGTTAAAAGCCGGACGTGAAATTAATAAGGTCTGGATTGCCGAAGGCTCTCAAAAAGGACAAATGCAGCAGGTTATCCATTTGGCAAAGGAAGCGGGGATCCTGGTTCAGTTTGTTCCAAAGAAAAAGATCGACCAGATGCTTGAGGGTCAGCATCAGGGAGTGGTCGCTTCCGTTGCAGCCTATCAATATGCTGAGGTAGACGATATGATCGCTTTGGCAAAAAGCAGAAATGAAGATCCTTTTATTCTCATTTTGGATGAACTGGAGGATCCGCATAACCTAGGATCGATTATGCGTACGGCCGATGCAGTCGGCGTTCACGGGATCATCATTCCAAAAAGACGTGCTGTCGGCCTGACAGCAACAGTTGCAAAAGCATCAACAGGAGCCATCGAGCATGTGCCGGTAGCCAGGGTCACCAATCTTGCCCGCACCATTGATGACTTAAAGGAGCTTGGCCTTTGGATTGCCGGAACTGATGCAAAAGGGAGCGAGGATTATCGACGCTTTGATGGCACCATGCCGCTAGGTCTTGTAATCGGCAGCGAAGGAAAAGGAATGGGCCGCCTGATCAGGGAGAAATGCGATTTTCTTATCCACCTTCCAATGACAGGGCATGTCACCTCACTGAATGCTTCCGTTGCAGCGAGCATTTTGATGTATGAAATCTATCGGAAACGCTATCCGTTAGAAGGCTGACACCCATGAAAAATGTTCTTCTCGTCGATGGTTATAATATCATCGGAGCCTGGCCGGAGCTTACTGAATTAAAATACCATAATCTCGCTGCAGCCCGGGACCGGCTGGTTGAAATGATGGCCGAGTACCAGGGGTATACCGGCTATCGGGTCATTATCGTTTTCGATGCACAGTTTGTTCAGGGTATCGCTAAAAAGCACCGCTCTTATAATCTGGATATTTTTTTTACAAAGGAAAATGAAACAGCTGATGAACGGATTGAAAAGCTTGCGATTGAACTAAATGATATAAAAACTCAGGTGATTGTAGCGACGAGTGATTTTACCGAGCAGCGGGTTATTTTTGCCCAGGGAGCACTCAGAAAGTCTGCGAGAGAATTATTAATTGAGATGAATCAAATCGAAAAAAAGATTGCTAAAAGAGTTAATAAAATCAAGGGAGAGCAGCCTGTATCCAAAATCCCTCTCAGTGAAGAAGTTGCCGAAATTTTCGAAAAATGGAGACGGGGCGACAAATGAGTGGTTGACGCTTTAAAAAAACCTGCTGTATAATATTTCTATCTATTTGTTTAGAGCGTCGGGGGGATCCATTTGAACGGATACAAGCGGATATCGATAGAGCGGGAAACATTTCACGTACTGGAAGATGATCAGATTATTGAACTGGTTCACAATGGGAATACAGAAGCGCTTGATTATTTAATTAACAAATACCGAAATTTTGTAAGAGCAAAAGCAAGGTCCTATTTTTTAATTGGTGCCGATAAAGAAGACATCATCCAAGAAGGCATGATTGGCTTGTATAAATCCATTCGGGACTACAAAGAAGAAAAGCTTACCTCTTTTAAAGCCTTTGCAGAGCTTTGCATCACCCGTCAAATTATCACAGCAATTAAAACCGCTACTCGCCAAAAGCATATTCCTCTTAACTCTTATATTTCGCTTGATAAACCAATTTACGATGAAGAGTCGGACCGGACCCTTATGGACGTTATTTCCGGAGCTAAGCCGACAGATCCGGAAGCATTAATTATTCATAGAGAAGAATTCAGCAAGATTGAAGACAAGATGGCTGAGCTGCTCAGTGATCTCGAAAGACAGGTTCTATCACTCTATCTGGATGGCCAGTCCTATCAGGAAATTTCAGTAGAACTGGATCGTCATGTGAAGTCGATTGATAATGCACTTCAGCGTGTAAAACGTAAGCTTGAACGCTATTTAGAAGCACGGGAGCTGACGTTTTAGTCAGAAGGCTTATTGACAGAGGACTGTCAAGATGGTACGTTTTAATGTGTTGGCAAATGAGAGACTAAAAGCAGTTTGTCCGGCTGAAAATGCTGCTGCGTTCTGTAAATCTCCATCTGCTATTATGGTAATGAACTACTTCCTAAAAGGAATGAAAATCGTGAGTAAAAAAGTAACGCTGGCTTGTTCAACTTGCGGTTCACGGAATTACGCTGTGCCTCAAGGGAAGGACAGGCAGTCTGATAGATTTGAAATTAAGAAGTTTTGTCGCCACTGCAATGCCCACACATCGCATAAACAAACGATCTGATGCGGGCAGGTCCGCTTGCTGTTTTAGGGAAACGGACTACTGAAATAACACTGGTTGGAGGGTACATCAGCATGGGTAAAATTAGCAACTTTTTTCGTAACGTTTCCTCTGAAATGCGCAAGGTCAGCTGGCCAAAGCGGAAAGAGCTAACGAAATATACGATTACAGTTATCTCAACTGTTATTTTTGTCGCTTTGTTTTTTACGCTAATTGATCAAGGTATTTCTGCTATTATTGATTGGATTTTATAATGTTATAGGAATTCTCTTCGTATAGAGGGCGGATTTCGTGTACAATAGTAAGAGAAATGCAGAAGCCCGTTTAACGGGTTTTTTCATTGGGCAAAAATAGAGCTAAACTAAAAAGTTTGTCTAATTTATTTATAGAGGTGTGTTTGCGGCAGCGATGCGCCAGCTGTATCATCTGATTAAAGATAGTGGTTTAGGAGGACTGGCTCCTCGAGGTTTTAAGTCGCTCCGATGCGCCTTAAACTTGTCGGAGCTGAACGAGCCACCTGCACTTTTAAATTTAAGGAGGGAAAATGGTTTGGAGAAGAATTGGTATGTTGTTCATACGTATTCCGGTTATGAAAATAAAGTTAAGATGAATTTAGAGAAACGTGTTGAATCAATGGGAATGTCCGATAAGATTTTCCGCGTTGTGATTCCTGAAGAGGAAGAGACCGAGATTAAAGATGGCAAAGCGAAAACAGTGAAGCGTAAAACGTTCCCTGGCTATGTGCTGGTTGAAATCGTTATGACGGATGATTCCTGGTATGTGGTTCGTAATACACCAGGAGTGACCGGTTTCGTTGGTTCATCAGGCGGAGGCTCAAAGCCTACACCGCTGCTTCCTGAAGAGGTAACCCAGCTTCTTAAGAGCATGGGTATGCAGGAGCGTACGGTTGAGGTTGACTTTGAAGTCGGTGAGGGTGTAACGGTAAATGAAGGTCCATTTGCGAACTTTGCCGGTGTCATTGAGGGCATTGATACGGCTAAAGGAAAAGTAAAAGTTCTGGTAAATATGTTTGGCCGTGAAACCCCGGTTGAGCTCGACTTTACTCAAATCAATAAAATATAATTAGAAACATCTTGAATTCTGATTCCAAAGGTGGTAACATCTTTTAAGTCAGTATGTCTCAATAGAGAGACTGAACTAACATTTACATTCTTTATATAAAGAATTGGATTATTGAGTGGGAGGGTATACAACCCTATTACCACATCACGGACTTAAGGAGGTGTGTCTCGTGGCTAAAAAAGTTATCAAAATGGTAAAGCTTCAAATCCCAGCTGGGAAAGCTAATCCAGCTCCGCCGGTAGGTCCTGCATTGGGTCAGGCTGGTGTCAACATCATGGGATTCTGTAAAGAGTTCAATGCTCGTACAGCTGATCAAGCTGGTCTTATTATCCCTGTTGAAATCACGGTTTTTGAAGACCGTTCATTTACATTCATCACTAAAACTCCCCCTGCTGCCGTTCTTCTTAAGAAAGCAGCTGGTATCGAGTCAGGTTCAGGTGAACCTAACCGCAACAAAGTAGCGACTGTCAAACGTGACAAGGTGCGTGAAATCGCGGAAACAAAAATGCCTGACCTAAACGCAGCTGATGTTGAATCAGCGATGCGCATGGTTGAAGGTACGGCTCGCAGCATGGGTATTACGATTGAAGATTAATTGATGCATGTCTTGGACGAGGTTGCGAAGCTGAAAAGGTTTTTTTCACTCGCAACCTTTATTCGTGGGAGGTTATTCCGCTAAAACCACAATCGAGGAGGAAACATGAAATGGCTAAAAAAGGTAAAAAGTACGTTGAAGCAGCTAAGCTTGTAGACCGTACAACAAATTATGGTGTCACTGAAGCAATCGAGCTTGCGAAAAAAACAAGCGTTGTGAATTTTGATGCAACAGTAGAGGTAGCATTCCGTCTTGGAATCGATACTCGTAAAAACGATCAGCAAATCCGTGGAGCAGTAGTTCTTCCAAACGGAACAGGTAAAACGCAAAGTGTTCTTGTTTTCGCTAAAGGCGAAAAAGCAAAAGAAGCTGAAGCTGCAGGAGCTGACTTTGTTGGCGAAGGCGACCTTGTTCAAAAAATTCAGGGCGGCTGGTTTGATTTTGACGTAATCGTTGCTACACCTGACATGATGGGTGAAGTTGGTAAGCTTGGACGTGTCCTTGGACCAAAAGGCTTAATGCCAAACCCGAAAACAGGCACTGTAACATTTGATGTTGACAAGGCTGTTAAAGAAATCAAGGCTGGTAAAGTGGAATACCGCGCTGAAAAAGCTGGTATCATCCATGTTCCAATCGGAAAAGTTTCTTTTGAAACAGAAAAGCTTGTTGAAAACTTCAACACAATCTTTGATACAGTACAAAAAGCTAAGCCTGCTTCATCTAAGGGAACTTACATGAAGTCTGTAGCTGTAACTTCTACAATGGGTCCTGGAATCAAGATCGACGCATCTTCCGTTTCCACTAAATAATAAATTTAAAATAATATTGACACAGCGCTTTTAATCTGCTAAGATTTGAAACGTTGTGTAAGTATATAACATTTGTACCGTAGACAGTAGGTGTCCTTTAGGGGACTTAATTTCCTGCCGAGGTCATGACGATAAAGAATTCTTTTATTGAAATGATATGCCTCAATGTCTGCATCGGACATTGGGGCTTTTTGAATGATCGAACGGTATAAATGACGCTCCAGATAAATCAACAGGAGGTGTTAAGATGAGCAGCATTATCGAGCAAAAGAAACAACTCGTAACTGAAATCCAGGAAAAGCTACAAGGAAGTGTATCAACAGTCGTTGTAGATTACCGTGGACTTTCTGTTGCAGAAGTAACTGAGCTACGTAAGTCACTTCGTGAAGCCGGTGTTGAATTCAAGGTTTACAAGAACTCAATGACGCGCAGAGCGGCTGAAGCGGCTGGTCTTGAAGGGTTAAATGAAAATCTTACTGGACCAAACGCAATTGCATTCTCTACTGAGGATGTAGTAGCACCAGCGAAAATCATTAACGAATTCGCAAAGAAACACGAAGCGCTTGAAATCAAAGCGGGTGTCATGGAAGGTAATATCATTTCTGTTGAAGAAGTTAAAGCACTTGCTGAGCTTCCATCACGTGAAGGTCTTCTTTCTATGCTTCTTAGCGTACTTCAAGCACCAATTCGCGGATTTGCCGTTGCAACTAAAGCAGTTGCAGACCAAAAAGAAGAACAGGGCGCTTAATTTAAAGCTCCTGCAAGCCGGATGAGAAATCATCTAAAAACAAAACTAAACATCCACTAAGGAGGAACTATATCATGACTAAAGAACAAATGATCGAAGCTATCAAAGAAATGTCCGTTCTTGAACTAAACGACCTTGTAAAAGCAATCGAAGAAGAATTCGGTGTATCTGCTGCTGCTCCTGTAGCTGCTGCTGGTGCTGGTGGCGGAGAAGCTGCTGCTGAGCAAACTGAATTTGATGTAATCCTTACAAACGCTGGTTCACAAAAAATCAAAGTTATCAAAGCAGTTCGTGAAATCACTGGTCTTGGCTTGAAAGAAGCTAAAGAAGTAGTTGACAACACTCCTAAAACTGTTAAAGAAGGCATTTCTAAAGAAGAAGCTGAAGAACTTAAAGCTAAGCTTGAAGAAGTTGGAGCTGGCGTAGAAGTTAAGTAATAACTTGTTAAAGAAAAAGCTCGCTTGAATAGGCGGGCTTTTTTTTACCTGTTTTACTGACAGGGGATTTTTGCTTTCGTTAAGGTAAAAGCCACTGGAAAAATGAAGACACGGGAGGGTGATCTGGAATGTCAGATCATTATTATTCCAAAACTCCGGGAGCTGAAAGTAATCCGCAATGGTGGAACTTTACCCTGCGCGGGCACAGCATGCGTTTTAAAACAGACCACGGTGTCTTTTCAAAAAACGAGGTTGATTTTGGCTCACGGGTCTTGATTGATTCATTTAGAGAGCCTGAAATAGAGGGGCCGATTTTAGATGTAGGCTGCGGTTACGGGCCGATCGGTTTAACGCTGGCAAAAAGCTTTGAAACGCGGGATGTTCATCTTGTAGATGTCAACAATCGTGCGCTAGAACTAGCGCGAGAGAATGCTATGCAGAATGAAGTGCCTTCTGTAAAAGTATATGAGAGTGATTGCCTTGACCAAGTGACCTTTACCGGTTTTGCAGCAATTGTCACGAACCCGCCTATTCGGGCAGGCAAAAAGGTTGTGCACCAAATCTTTGAACAGAGTTTCAATCATCTGGCTCCTGGCGGGGAGCTGTGGGTTGTTATTCAGAAAAAGCAGGGTGCCCCTTCAGCAAGGGTTAAAATGGAAGAGCTTTTCGGAAATACGGAAGTCGTCAGCAAGAGCAAAGGCTACTTTATTTTCAGAGCTAAAAAGGTTTGACCCGTAAGATCTCTTATGATACTATAATAAGATGTAAAATTATTAAAGTCAGAAAGTATGTCTATTTGTATAAATGGATAGTTTTCTGGCAATAATGGTTTAAATAATTGTTCTTTATGATAGAAAATGTGGTCAATAATAGCCTCGTTTTCTATTTGTCTTATGTCCATTTTGTGATGACATTGAGCAAAATGGGCTCTATCAAAACGCTTGATTTGAGGGGTGAATCAGTTGACAGGTCAACTAGTTCAGTATGGACGACACCGCCAACGCAGAAGTTTTGCGCGTATCAGTGAGGTATTGGAACTTCCGAATCTTATTGAGATTCAGACAGCTTCCTATGAATGGTTTTTAGAAGAAGGATTGAGAGAAATGTTTCGCGATATTTCCCCAATCGAAGACTTCACTGGAAACCTTTCACTAGAATTTATTGATTATAGCCTTGGTGAGCCAAAGTATTCAGTAGATGAATCCAAAGAGCGCGACGTAACGTATTCTGCTCCGCTTCGTGTTAAGGTTCGACTGTTGAATAAAGAAACCGGAGAAGTAAAAGATCAAGACGTATTCATGGGAGATTTTCCTCTTATGACAGATACGGGTACCTTCATCATTAATGGTGCTGAACGCGTAATCGTATCACAGCTTGTTCGATCGCCGAGTGTGTACTTCCATGGCAAAATGGATAAAAACGGTAAGAGAGGCTTTGGTGCAACGGTTATTCCAAACCGCGGTGCCTGGCTTGAGTATGAAACAGATGCAAAAGATGTGGTGCACGTTCGAATCGATCGTACCCGTAAACTTCCTGTAACTGTTTTATTACGTGCGCTTGGCTTTGGTACAGATCAGGAAATTATTGATCTGATCGGAGACAATGAGTACATCCGTAATACATTAGAAAAAGATAACACAGAAAACGTAGAAAAGGCATTGCTTGAAATCTATGAGCGTCTTCGCCCTGGTGAACCGCCAACAGTAGATAATGCTAAAAGCCTCTTGGAATCTCGTTTCTTTGATCCTAAGCGTTACGACCTTGCAAATGTAGGTCGTTATAAAATGAATAAAAAGCTTCACATTAAGAATCGTTTGTTTGGGCAAGTGCTGGCGGAAACACTAGCAGACCCTGAAACAGGAGAGATTCTAGCAGAAAAAGGAACAACCCTTGACCGGAGAAATCTTGATAAGCTTATCCCGTATCTTGAAAACGGAGTCGGCTTTAAGACAATCAATCAAGTAGGTGGTGTAATCGAAGAAGACTTAACGCTTCAGGCGATTAAAATCCAGGTTCCAAATGCAGACAGCGACAAGGAAATTACTGTACTAGGAAATGCTTATGTCGATGACAGTGTGAAAAACATCACGCCTGCCGATATCATTTCTTCTATCAGCTACTTCTTTAACCTTCTGCACGGTGTCGGCCTAACGGATGATATTGATCATCTAGGAAACCGCCGCCTGCGTTCTGTAGGTGAGCTTCTGCAGAACCAATTCCGTATCGGGCTTTCCCGTATGGAGCGTGTCGTGCGTGAGAGAATGTCCATTCAGGACACCAACACCATTACACCGCAGCAATTAATTAATATCCGTCCTGTTATTGCATCAATTAAAGAGTTCTTCGGAAGCTCTCAATTATCGCAGTTCATGGACCAGACTAACCCGCTGGCTGAATTAACACATAAACGCCGTCTATCGGCGCTTGGACCTGGTGGTTTAACGCGTGAGCGCGCAGGCTTTGAAGTGCGTGACGTTCACTATTCCCACTACGGCCGTATGTGTCCAATTGAAACGCCTGAGGGACCAAACATCGGACTAATCAACTCTTTATCAAGTTTTGCGAAGGTAAATCGTTTCGGATTTATTGAAACACCTTATCGTCGTGTTGACCCTGAGACAGGGAAGGTTACCGACCGGATTGATTACCTGACTGCTGATGAAGAAGATAACTACGTAGTGGCACAGGCAAATGCCCGTTTAGGTGATGATGGTTCATTCCTTGATGATGAAGTTGTTTCCCGTTTCCGCGGTGACAACCAGGTTATCAGACGTGATCGCTTAGATTACATGGATGTATCACCAAAACAAGTAGTGTCTGCAGCGACAGCGTGTATTCCTTTCTTAGAAAACGATGACTCCAACCGTGCTCTAATGGGAGCGAACATGCAGCGTCAGGCAGTTCCTTTATTGAACCCTGAAGCACCATTCGTAGGTACTGGAATGGAGCACGTTTCAGCGAAGGATTCAGGTGCTGCTGTTATTAATAAGCATGAAGGTATTGTTGAGCGCGTTCAGGCGAGCCAGGTTTGGGTTCGCAGAATTGTCGATATCGACGGCAAGGAAACAGAAGGCGATCTTGATAAATACAAAATGCAAAAATTTATTCGTTCCAATCAGGGAACTTGTTATAACCAACGCCCGATCGTGGCTGTTGGCGACCGCGTAGTGAAAGGCGAAATTCTTGCTGATGGTCCTTCAATGGAAAAAGGTGAGCTTGCGCTTGGACGTAACGTGCTGGTTGGCTTCATGACATGGGATGGCTACAACTATGAGGATGCCGTTATCATGAGTGAGCGCCTTGTAAAAGACGATGTATATACGTCGATCCATATTGAAGAATATGAGTCGGAGTCACGTGATACAAAGCTTGGACCAGAGGAAATTACCCGTGATATTCCAAACGTCGGTGAGGATGCACTTCGCAATCTTGATGAGCGCGGAATCATTCGTATCGGTGCGGAAGTAAAAGACGGAGACATTCTTGTCGGTAAAGTTACGCCTAAGGGTGTTACTGAATTAACTGCGGAAGAGCGTTTGCTGCACGCCATTTTTGGTGAAAAAGCGCGTGAAGTCCGTGATACTTCTCTTCGTGTGCCGCATGGTGCAGGTGGAATTATCCTTGATGTGAAGATCTTTAACCGTGAAGACGGTGATGAGCTTCCGCCGGGCGTTAATCAGCTGGTTCGTGCTTATATCGTTCAAAAGAGAAAAATCTCTGTTGGGGATAAAATGGCCGGACGCCATGGTAACAAAGGTGTTATTTCCCGTATTTTACCTGAAGAAGATATGCCTTACATGCCAGACGGAACACCAATTGACATCATGTTAAATCCTCTTGGTGTACCATCACGTATGAACATCGGACAAGTACTTGAAATGCACATGGGAATGGCTGCGCGTGCAATGGGTATCCATATTGCATCGCCAGTATTCGATGGTGCGAACGAGGAAGATGTATGGGCAACAATCGAAGAAGCCGGCATGTCACGTGACGGTAAAACGGTTCTTTATGATGGAAGATCAGGAGATCCGTTTGACAACCGTGTATCAGTTGGGGTTATGTATATGATCAAACTGGCTCACATGGTTGACGATAAGCTTCACGCTCGTTCAACTGGTCCTTACTCACTTGTTACTCAGCAGCCGCTGGGTGGTAAAGCGCAGTTTGGTGGACAGCGTTTCGGAGAAATGGAAGTATGGGCACTTGAAGCTTACGGTGCTGCTTATACGCTGCAGGAAATTCTGACCGTTAAGTCGGATGATGTTGTCGGCCGTGTTAAAACATACGAAGCGATCGTAAAAGGTGACAGTGTACCTGAACCGGGCGTACCTGAATCATTCAAAGTATTGATTAAAGAGCTTCAAAGCTTAGGTATGGACGTGAAGATGCTGTCAAGCAATGATGAAGAGATTGAAATGCGTGATCTTGACGATGAAGAAGACATTCATCAGGCAGATGCGTTGAATATTGCACCGGAAGCCGATGCATTAACATCAGAAACCGTTGCGACAAAAGAATGAGTATAACTATCGTGCAGATAACCGACAAAAGGGCAAAACCTGTAAACGAAAAGGGAGGTAGGCTCCTTGATAGATGTTAATAATTTTGAATACATGAAGATTGGTTTGGCAGCTCCTGACAAGATCCGTTCATGGTCTTTCGGAGAAGTCAAAAAGCCGGAAACCATTAACTATCGTACGTTGAAGCCTGAAAAAGATGGTCTTTTCTGCGAGCGTATTTTCGGTCCCCAAAAGGACTGGGAATGCCACTGCGGTAAATACAAACGCGTCCGCTATAAGGGCGTCGTTTGTGACCGCTGTGGAGTAGAAGTTACACGCGCAAAAGTGCGCCGTGAACGTATGGGCCATATTGAATTAGCAGCACCTGTATCTCACATCTGGTACTTTAAAGGAATTCCAAGCCGTATGGGTCTTGTTCTTGACATGTCCCCGCGTGCACTGGAAGAAGTTATATACTTCGCTTCTTACGTAGTAACAGAGTCTGGTGATACAGCGCTTGAGAAAAAGCAATTGCTTTCAGAAAAAGAGTATCGCGCATATCGCGATAAATACAGCAACAAATTCCAGGCGGCAATGGGTGCAGAAGCGATCAAAAAGCTTCTTCAGGACCTTGATCTGGATAAAGAAGCTGAAATGCTTAAAGAAGAGCTCAAAACTGCTCAGGGCCAGCGTCGTACCCGTGCGATTAAACGCCTTGAAGTAGTGGAATCATTCCGTAATTCCGGAAACTATCCGGACTGGATGATTTTAGACGTACTGCCTGTCATCCCGCCGGAGCTTCGTCCGATGGTTCAATTAGACGGCGGACGTTTTGCTACTTCCGATTTAAATGATTTGTATCGTCGTGTTATTAACCGTAACAACCGCTTAAAACGTCTATTGGATCTTGGTGCTCCAAGCATCATCGTTCAAAACGAAAAGCGTATGCTTCAAGAAGCGGTTGATGCATTAATTGACAATGGCCGCCGCGGCCGTCCTGTAACCGGACCGGGTAACCGTCCGTTAAAATCTCTTTCTCATATGCTGAAAGGGAAGCAGGGACGTTTCCGTCAGAACCTTCTTGGTAAGCGTGTTGACTATTCCGGCCGTTCCGTTATCGTGGTAGGTCCAAACCTGAAAATGTATCAGTGTGGACTTCCAAAGGAAATGGCGCTTGAATTGTTCAAGCCGTTTGTGATGAAGGAGCTTGTCGAGCGTGGTCTTGCTCACAATATTAAGAGTGCGAAACGTAAAATCGAACGCGTTCACAGTGAAGTATGGGATGTACTTGAAGATGTTATTAAAGAACACCCAGTGCTTCTTAACCGGGCACCTACACTTCACCGTCTTGGGATCCAGGCATTCGAGCCTACTCTTGTAGAAGGCCGTGCGATTCGTCTTCACCCGCTTGTATGTACTGCATACAATGCCGATTTCGATGGTGACCAAATGGCTGTTCACGTTCCGCTTTCATCTGAAGCTCAAGCTGAAGCACGCCTGCTTATGCTGGCTGCCCAAAACATCTTGAATCCTAAGGATGGTAAGCCGGTTGTTACACCTTCTCAGGATATGGTATTAGGAAACTACTACCTGACACTTGAGCGTAAGGACGCTGTAGGGGAAGGCACAGTATTCCGGGATGCAGACGAAGTTCTTCTTGCGTATCAAAACGGATATGTACACCTTCACACCCGTATTGCGATTCATGCGAGTGCAGCGAAGAAAGAAAACTTTACGGAAGAACAAAGCAAAAAACTTCTCCTGACAACACCGGGGAAAGTTATTTTCAATGAAATTCTTCCAAAGTCATTCCCTTACATCAACGAGCCGACAATGGAAAACTTAGAAGTGGCAACACCGGATAAGTTCTTCGTTGATCCAACAACAGATGTAAAAGAACACATTAAATCGAGTGAATTAATTTCACCGTTTAAAAAGAAATATCTCGGAAATGTCATCGCAGAAGTATTCAAGAGATTCCATATCACGGATACCTCAAGAATGCTTGACAGCATGAAAAACCTGGGCTTCAAACACTCTACTCGCGCTGGTATTACAATCGGTATCGCGGATATCGTTGTTCTTCCTGAGAAGCAGGAGATCTTAAATGAAGCACAAGAGAGAGTAGATAAAGTGACAAAGCAATTCCGGCGCGGTTTAATTACCGAAGAAGAGCGCTATGATCGTGTTATCTCTATCTGGAGTGCCGCGAAAGACGTTATTCAGGATAAACTGATGCTTACGCTTGACAGCCTGAATCCAATCTATATGATGAGTGATTCCGGTGCCCGTGGTAACGCATCTAACTTTACACAGCTTGCCGGTATGCGTGGTCTGATGGCCAACCCGGCTGGACGGATCATCGAGCTTCCGATCAAATCAAGTTTCCGTGAAGGTCTGACAGTACTTGAGTACTTCATCTCTACTCACGGTGCGCGTAAGGGTCTTGCCGATACAGCTCTTAAAACAGCTGACTCAGGTTACCTTACACGTCGTCTTGTTGATGTGGCGCAGGATGTTATCGTTCGTGAAGAGGATTGCGGAACTGACCGCGGACTTCGTGTAAGTGCGCTGAAAGATGGCACTGAAACGATCGAACCACTTGAAGAGCGTCTGGAAGGCCGTTATTCAAACCAAACAGTTAAACACCCTAAAACAGGTAAAGCATTTGTAAAACGCAACGAGCTGATTACAGAAGATATCGCGCGTCAAATTATTGAAGCAGGTATTGAAGAAGTATCGATCCGTTCAGCGTTTACATGTAACACCCGTCATGGTGTCTGTGAAAAATGTTATGGTAAGAACCTTGCAACTGGTGAAAAGGTTGAAGTGGGAGAAGCAGTCGGTATTATCGCTGCCCAGTCAATCGGTGAGCCGGGAACTCAGCTTACAATGCGTACATTCCATACAGGAGGGGTAGCAGGAGACGATATTACACAAGGTCTTCCGCGTATCCAGGAGATTTTTGAAGCCCGTAACCCGAAAGGTCAGGCGGTCATCTCTGAAATCGATGGAGTAGTAACAGCTGTAAGCGAAGGCAAAGACCGTCAGCAGGAAATCACAGTTAAAGGTGATGTAGAAACAAGAAGCTACACAGCTCCTTATACTGCACGCCTGAAAGTAGCGGTGGATGATACAATTGCCAGAGGACAGGAACTGACAGAAGGTTCTATTGATCCGAAAGAATTGATCAAAATCCGTGACGTCGCGGCTGTACAGGAATACTTACTGAAAGAAGTTCAAAAAGTATACCGTATGCAGGGCGTTGAGATCGGTGACAAGCACGTAGAGGTAATGGTCCGCCAGATGCTTCGCAAGGTGCGTGTAATTGAAGCCGGTGAAACAGAACTACTGCCAGGATCACTGCTTGATGTCCATCAATTTATGGAAGCCAATCAACAGGTAATATTGACAGGAAAGAAACCGGCAACAGGCCGCCCGCTGATTCTTGGAATCACAAAAGCGTCGCTTGAAACTGAATCTTTCCTATCAGCAGCATCCTTCCAGGAAACAACCCGTGTCCTTACGGATGCAGCAATAAAAGGTAAGCGTGATGAATTGCTTGGTCTAAAAGAAAATGTAATCATCGGTAAGCTTGTTCCAGCCGGAACAGGAATGCAGCGCTATCGCCAGGCGGAAATTGAATCGGAAGATACTGTTGAAGAAGCAGTTTCTGTCGAATAGTTCAATTGAAGCCGCTGCCGGCACTCTTTCATTTTGAAAGACAAAAGGCAGCTCATTACTTTTAATGAGAATGCGATACCGAACACTGGTATCGCATTCTCAATTTATTTTTAATATTGTTGACATCAACTAGATGAGATGATAATATATTCAAGGTTGCTCCTATTCGTAACCTGTTACTTTGGAGGATATGAAGATGTCTTATGAAAAAGTATCACAGGCTAAACACATCATTGTAGGATCCAAACAAGTCGTAAAGGCCCTCAAGGCAGGTACTATCCGAGAGGTGATCGTCGCTGATGATGCGGATGTTTATGTGATTGATAAAATCATACACACCGCTAATGATATGAACGTGTCAGTTTCCCATGTCGACTCAATGAAGAAGCTGGGGAAAGCATGCGGGATCGAAGTCGGTGCTGCTGCGGTAGCCGTTACTATTTAAAGATGTTTTTGTAGACTAGTACTACAAAGACTTTGTTTTTGCCCAAAAATGAACCACCTGGATGTGTGGGCTTACAACAATTTTGAAGGGAGGAAAAAAACTCATGCCAACTATTAACCAATTAGTGCGCAAGCCGCGTCAATCTAAAGGCACAAAGTCAACTTCACCAGCACTTAACAGAGGGTACAACAGCTTTAAGAAGAAAGCGACTAACGTATCTTCTCCACAAAAACGTGGTGTTTGTACTCGTGTAGGTACGATGACTCCGAAGAAACCAAACTCGGCTCTTCGTAAATATGCGCGTGTACGTTTGACTAACATGATCGAGGTAACTGCGTATATCCCAGGTATCGGCCACAATCTTCAAGAGCACAGTGTTGTTCTTATCCGTGGCGGACGTGTAAAGGATTTACCAGGGGTACGTTACCACATCGTTCGTGGTGCTCTTGATACAGCTGGTGTAGACGGACGTCGTCAAGGTCGTTCTCTATACGGTACTAAGAAACCAAAAGAAAAGAAATAATCTATTAAATAAAATTTGATTTTCTCGTGAAAGGAGGAACATACATGCCTCGTAAAGGTGCAGTAGCAAAACGTGACGTGTTGCCAGATCCGATTTATAATTCGAAACTGGTTACTCGTTTAATTAATAAAATCATGATTGACGGTAAGAGAGGTACAGCTCAAAAAATTCTTTATTCAGCGTTTGATGTAATCCAGGAACGCAGCGGTAAAGATGCTCTTGAGGTGTTCGATCAAGGTCTTAAGAACATCATGCCAGTTCTTGAAGTTCGCGCACGCCGTGTTGGTGGAGCTAACTATCAGGTGCCGGTTGAAGTTCGCCCTGAACGCCGTACTACTCTTGGTCTTCGCTGGTTAGTAAACTACGCTCGTCTTCGTGGAGAAAAAACGATGGAAGAGCGTCTTGCTAATGAAATTCTTGACGCAGCAAACAACACTGGAGCTGCAGTGAAGAAACGTGAAGATACACACAAAATGGCGGAAGCAAATAAAGCATTTGCTCACTACCGCTGGTAAGATCAAAATCAGTTTTTACCATATTATCATTTTAGGAAGGAGAAAGACCCATGCCTAGAGAGTTCTCCTTAAAAAACACTCGTAATATCGGTATCATGGCTCACATTGATGCTGGTAAAACGACTGCGACGGAGCGTATCCTTTATTACACTGGTCGTATCCATAAGATTGGTGAAACGCATGAAGGTGCGTCACAAATGGACTGGATGGAGCAGGAGCAAGAACGTGGAATCACGATCACATCTGCTGCTACAACCGCTTCATGGAAAGACCACCGCGTTAACATCATTGATACACCTGGACACGTAGACTTCACTGTTGAAGTTGAACGTTCACTTCGTGTACTTGATGGTGCAGTAGGTGTACTTGATGCCCAGTCGGGTGTTGAGCCGCAAACTGAAACTGTATGGCGTCAAGCGACAACATACGGAGTACCTCGTATCGTGTTCGTTAATAAAATGGACAAAATTGGGGCAGACTTCCTTTATTCAGTAGGAACACTTCATGACCGTCTTCAAGCAAACGCTCATCCTATCCAGCTTCCAATCGGTGCTGAAGATGAGTTTGAAGGAATCATCGATCTTGTAAAGAACGTTGCTTACTTCTATGAAGATGATCTTGGAACTCGCACTGAAGAGCGCGAAATTCCTGAAGAGTACAAGGAACAAGCTGAAGAGTACCGTGGAAAGCTTATTGAAGCAGCAGCGGACCTTGATGAAGACCTAATGATGAAATACCTTGAAGGTGAAGAAATCACAATTGATGAGCTTAAAGCTGCAATCCGTAAAGGAACTGTAAACGTTGAGTTCTATCCTGTCATCTGTGGTTCTGCTTTCAAAAATAAAGGGGTTCAGCTTCTGCTGGACGCTGTTATCGACTACCTTCCGTCACCACTTGATGTTGAGTCTATTAAAGGACATGTTCCTGATAGCGAAGAAGAGGTTTCACGTCCGCCAAGCGACGAAGAGCCATTCGCAGCTCTTGCATTTAAAGTTATGACAGATCCGTATGTTGGTAAATTAACATTCTTCCGTGTGTACTCTGGAGTACTTCAATCCGGTTCATATGTTCAGAATGCTTCAAAAGGAAAGCGTGAGCGCGTTGGACGTATCCTGCAAATGCACGCAAACTCCCGTGAAGAAATTGCTGAAGTATATGCTGGTGATATCGCGGCTGCTGTTGGTCTTAAAGATACAACAACAGGGGATACTCTATGTGACGAAAAGAGTCTTGTAATTCTTGAGTCTATGGAATTCCCAGAACCGGTTATCTCTGTTGCGATCGAGCCTAAGTCAAAAGCTGACCAGGACAAAATGGGTCAAGCGCTTCAAAAGCTTCAGGAAGAAGATCCAACATTCCACGCGCACACTGACACTGAAACAGGTCAGACGATCATCGCAGGTATGGGTGAGCTTCACCTTGATATCCTTGTTGACCGTATGCGTCGTGAGTTTAAAGTAGAAGCTAACGTTGGTGCTCCTCAGGTATCTTACCGTGAGACATTCCGTGGCTCTGCTCAGGTTGAAGGGAAATTCGTACGCCAATCTGGTGGTCGTGGACAATTTGGACACGTTAAAATCGAATTCTCTCCAAACGAAGAGGGTAAAGGCTTTGAATTCGAAAATGGCATCGTAGGTGGTACTGTACCTCGTGAATACATTCCTGCTGTTCAAGCTGGTCTTGAAGATTCACTTGATAACGGTGTACTTGCAGGATATCCATTAATCGATATTAAAGCTCGTCTATATGATGGTTCTTACCATGATGTTGACTCCTCTGAAATGGCGTTTAAAATTGCCGCTTCAATGGCATTGAAAAACGCTGTATCTAAGTGTAACCCAGTACTTCTTGAGCCGCTTATGCGTGTTGAAGTAACAATTCCTGAAGAGTACATGGGAGATATCATGGGAGATATTACATCTCGCCGTGGCCGGGTTGAAGGTATGGCATCTCGCGGTAACGCGCAGATTGTTAAAGCGTTCGTTCCTCTATCTGAAATGTTTGGATATGCAACGTCACTTCGCTCGAATACACAAGGACGTGGAACGTTCTCAATGTTCTTCGACCACTATGAAGAAGTACCTAAATCAATCTCCGAAGAAATCATCAAGAAAAATAAAGGGGAATAATTGATTTAGCTCTTACAATAAAGTATAACTACTTATGTAAGCTATGAGATAAGGGAGTACCTGCGTACTTCTTTATTCCATAACAATAAAAAACTAATCTTTAACTATCCAAAGGAGGATTTCCCAAATGGCTAAGGAAAAATTCGACCGTTCGAAAACCCATGCGAATATTGGAACAATCGGACACGTTGACCATGGTAAAACAACTTTAACTGCTGCAATTACAACTGTACTTCACAAGAAATATGGTCGTGGAACAGCAATGGCATATGATCAAATTGATGGTGCTCCAGAAGAGCGCGAGCGCGGAATCACAATCTCAACTGCACACGTTGAGTACGAAACTGACACTCGTCACTATGCACACGTTGACTGCCCAGGACACGCTGACTATGTTAAAAACATGATCACTGGTGCTGCACAAATGGACGGCGGGATCCTAGTAGTATCTGCTGCTGACGGCCCAATGCCTCAAACACGTGAGCACATCCTTCTTTCTCGTCAAGTAGGTGTACCTTACCTTGTTGTATTCATGAACAAATGTGACATGGTAGACGACGAAGAGCTTCTTGAACTAGTTGAAATGGAAATCCGCGATCTTCTTTCTGATTACGATTTCCCTGGCGATGATGTTCCTGTAATCAAAGGTTCTGCTCTTAAAGCTCTTGAAGGAGATGCTGAGTGGGAAGAAAAAATCTATGAGCTTATGGAAGCAGTAGATAGCTACATCCCAACTCCAGAGCGTGACACTGAAAAACCATTCATGATGCCTGTTGAGGATGTATTCTCAATCACTGGCCGTGGTACGGTTGCTACAGGACGTGTTGAGCGTGGACAAGTTAAAGTCGGTGACGTAATTGACATCATCGGTTTCACTGATGAGCCAAAATCAACAACTGTAACAGGTGTTGAAATGTTCCGTAAACTTCTTGACTATGCAGAAGCTGGTGACAACATTGGTGCACTTCTTCGTGGTGTATCACGTGATGACATCAACCGTGGACAAGTTCTTGCTAAGCCAGGAACAATCACTCCACACACAAACTTCAAAGCTGAAGTTTATGTTCTTTCAAAAGAAGAAGGTGGACGTCACACTCCATTCTTCTCTAACTACCGCCCTCAGTTCTACTTCCGTACAACTGACGTAACTGGCGTTTGTAACCTTCCTGAAGGAGTAGAAATGGTTATGCCTGGCGACAACATCGAAATGACTGTTGAGCTAATCTCTCCTATCGCAATCGAAGAAGGAACTAAGTTCTCTATTCGTGAAGGTGGACGTACAGTAGGCGCTGGCGTTGTTGCTTCTATCCAGAAGTAATTTCTGCTGACACTAACAACAATCCCTGCAGCTATTTGGCTGCAGGGATTTTTTATATTCTCCAGGTCCAGGATAAGGAGTAGTAAGATTTCAGGAAGAAGGAAAGCAGCTATTACTATATAGAAGAAACTCAGTTTTATAAGTACTGTTCTTTCTGATCTACTATCCGGTAAGCGTAAGAGAATAGAGGGTTGAATCGTTGCTGTAGTGGGACAAATCTTTATAAAACCTACGAATTTTCTGCCTATTTTCATATGACTTGAAACATGGAAGCATCCCTACTATAATGAAGAAAGTGTGAAAGAAAACTAATTTCGTAAAAAGACTTGCGTGATCAACTAGTACACGGTATAATGTTTAATGTTGGTCTTTGACTGCGATGAAGCGGGAGGTTGCCGACACACCCGGCCGCTTTGCCATGGCTGGTGTGTGGGAAATTTTCGCGGAGAATGTCTATTTCAAAATAGGCGAAAAAGGAGGGAAAATAATGGCAAAACAAAAAATTCGTATCCGTTTGAAGGCGTATGATCACAGAATCCTTGATCAGTCCGCAGAGAAAATCGTTGAAACTGCAAAACGTTCAGGTGCAAGTGTATCGGGTCCAATCCCGTTGCCGACTGAAAAGTCTATCTACACGATCCTGCGTGCGGTACACAAATACAAGGATGCTCGTGAGCAGTTTGAAATGCGCACACACAAACGTCTTGTAGATATTGTGAATCCAACACCACAAACGGTAGATGCACTTATGCGTCTTGATTTACCGTCTGGCGTTGACATCGAAATTAAACTTTAATTCAAACAAATACAATATAAAAACAAATTAGGAGGTGTGACTAATGACCAAAGGAATCTTAGGTAGAAAGATTGGAATGACTCAAGTTTTTGCTGAAAATGGTGACTTGATCCCTGTAACTGTAATCCAGGCAACGCCAAACGTTGTTCTTCAAAAGAAGGCAGTTGATACAGACGGATACGAGGCTATCCAGTTAGGTTTTGAAGATAAGCGTGCAAAGCTTTCTAATAAACCTGAAGGCGGCCACGCTGCTAAAGCAGAAACTGCTCCTAAGCGCTTCGTCCGTGAAGTACGCGGTGTAGAACTTGGAGAGTATGAGGTTGGTCAAGAAGTCAAAGTTGATATTTTCGCAGAAGGCGATGTAGTGGATGTGACAGGTATTTCGAAGGGTAAAGGTTTCCAGGGTGCAATCAAGCGCCACAACCAATCCCGCGGACCTATGTCTCACGGTTCACGTTATCACCGTCGTCCCGGTTCAATGGGTCCTGTAGATCCAAACCGTGTATTCAAAGGTAAACTATTACCTGGACGTATGGGCGGAGAAAGAGTAACAGTTCAGAACCTATCAATCGTTAAGGTTGATGCTGAACGTAATCTGCTTCTTGTTAAAGGAAACGTTCCTGGTCCTAACAAGACGCTAATTCAAGTAAATAGTGCGGTTAAATCTAAATAATAGACGCTATCGGAAAGGAGGAAACAGGAATGCCTAAAGTATCTCTATACAAACAGGATGGTTCAACAGCTGGTGAACTCGAGCTTAACGAATCAATCTTCGGTATCGAGCCAAACAACGCAGTGATGTTTGAGGCTGTTGTCATGCAACGCGCATCACTTCGCCAAGGATCACACAAAGTAAAAAATCGTTCCGCAGTACGCGGCGGTGGACGTAAGCCATGGCGCCAAAAAGGTACAGGTCGTGCCCGTCAAGGTTCAATCCGCTCACCACAATGGCGTGGAGGTGGAGTTGTCTTCGGACCAACACCACGCAGCTACAGCTACAAGCTTCCTAAAAAAGTTCGTCGCTTAGCGATTAAATCAGCTCTTTCTTCCAAAGTGGTTGAAGAGAATATCTTAGTACTAGAGGCGCTTTCATTTGAATCGCCAAAAACAAAGGAATTTGCATCAGTATTGAAAAACCTTTCAGTAGACAAAAAAGTCCTAGTAGTGACTGACGGTCTTGATGAAAATGTTGCTCTTGCTGGACGTAATATTCCTGGAGTAACAATCGTAGCTGCTAACGGAATCAGCGTTCTTGACGTACTTGGTCACGACAAGTTGATTATGACGAAGGATGCAGTTCAAAAAGTAGAGGAGGTGCTTGTATAATGGAAGCTCGTGATATCATTAAGCGCCCCGTAATTACTGAACGTTCTTCAGACCTTATGGGTGAGAAGAAATACACGTTCGAAGTCGACACTCGTGCCAACAAAACTCAGGTTAAACATGCTATTGAAGAAGTTTTTGGTGTAGACGTTGCAAAAGTTAACATCATGAACTACAAAGGGAAATACAAGCGCATGGGCCGTTATGCTGGGTATACCAACAAACGTCGCAAAGCAATTGTAACTCTTACTCAAGAAAGCAAAGAAATCGAATTTTTCGAAGCTTAATATTAACTGATATTTAGAAGAGGAGGGAATAAGAATGGCGATTAAAAAGTACAAACCTACCTCCAACGGTCGTCGCGGCATGACAACTTCTGATTTTGCTGAAATCACTACAAGCACTCCGGAAAAATCACTTCTTGCGCCTATTAAGCGTAAAGGTGGCCGTAACAACCAAGGTAAGTTAACCGTTCGTCATCAAGGTGGCGGTCATAAGCGTCAATACCGTGTCATCGATTTCAAACGTAACAAAGATGGCATTCCAGGACGCGTTGCCACAATCGAGTATGATCCAAACCGTTCAGCAAACATTGCACTAATCAATTATGCTGATGGAGAAAAACGCTACATCCTAGCTCCTAAAGGACTAGTTGTAGGAATGGAAGTAATGGCTGGTCCTGAAGCGGACATTAAAACAGGTAATGCACTTCCACTTATCAACATCCCAGTTGGTACAATCATTCACAACATCGAGCTTAAGCCTGGTAAAGGTGGTCAGCTGGTACGTTCTGCTGGTACATCTGCACAGGTGCTTGGTAAAGAAGGCAAGTACGTTCTTGTACGCCTTAACTCTGGTGAGACTCGTATGATCCTTGCTACTTGCCGTGCAACAGTAGGGCAGGTTGGTAACGAGCAGCACGAACTTATTAACATTGGTAAAGCAGGCCGTTCACGCTGGTTAGGCAAACGCCCAACTGTACGTGGATCTGTAATGAACCCGAACGATCACCCACACGGTGGTGGTGAAGGTAAAGCTCCAATCGGACGTAAGTCACCAATGTCACCATGGGGCAAACCAACTCTTGGTTACAAGACTCGTAAGAAATCAAACAAATCCGATAAATTTATCGTACGTCGTCGTAAAAAATAACGGGATTGAGCTACGGTTCAACAATCGAGCCGTAGGACAATCACGAAGGGAGGTTCCAATATGGGTCGCAGCTTGAAAAAAGGACCTTTTGTGGACGATCATTTAATGGTAAAAGTTGAGAAGCTAAATGAAGCAGACAAGAAGCAGGTTGTTAAAACTTGGTCTCGTCGTTCAACGATCTTCCCAGCATTCATCGGTCATACAATCGCTGTATACGATGGACGCAAACATGTTCCAGTATACGTCACAGAAGACATGGTAGGACACAAGCTTGGTGAATTCGCACCTAGCCGTACGTACAAAGGCCATGGTAACGATGACAAGAAAACAAGACGCTAATTGAGAGGAGGCTATCCTAATGCAAGCTAAAGCTGTTGCGAGAACAGTTCGTATTGCTCCTCGTAAAGTACGCCTAGTAGCAGATTTAATCCGCGGCAAGCAGGTTGGTGAGGCGGTTGCAATTTTAAACCACACTCCACGTTCTGCTTCTCCGGTAGTTGAAAAGGTATTGAAATCTGCTGTAGCGAACGCTGAGCATAACTACGATATGGACATCAATAATCTAGTGATTACAGAGGCCTATGTAAATGAAGGTCCAACACTTAAACGTTTCCGTCCACGTGCGATGGGCCGTGCAAGTGCAATCAACAAACGTACCAGCCACATTACAATCGTGGTATCTGAAAAAAAGGAGGGATAATGCGTGGGTCAAAAAGTACATCCAATTGGACTACGTATCGGAGTCATTCGTGACTGGGAATCAAAATGGTTCGCAGGCAAAGACTATGCAGATCTTCTTCATGAAGACCTTAAAGTCCGTGACTACATTGAAGGACGCCTTAAAGAAGCATCAGTTTCTAAGGTTGAAATCGAGCGTGCGGCTAACCGCATTAACATTACAATTCACACTGCTAAGCCTGGTATGGTAATTGGTAAAGGTGGTACTGAAGTGGAAGCACTTCGTAAAGACCTTAACAAAATTACTAACAAGCGTGTTCACATCAATATCGTTGAAATCAAAAGAGCGGATCTTGATGCGAAACTTGTAGGTGAAAACATTGCACGTCAACTGGAAAACCGTGTGTCTTTCCGTCGTGCACAAAAACAATCAATTCAACGCACAATGCGCGCTGGCGCTAAAGGGATCAAAACTCAGGTTTCTGGTCGTCTTGGCGGAGCGGATATCGCACGTGCTGAACATTATAGCGAAGGTACTGTTCCACTTCATACTCTTCGTGCTGACATCGACTACGCTCACGTTGAAGCGGATACTACGTATGGTAAGCTCGGAGTTAAAGTATGGATCTATCGTGGAGAAGTTCTTCCTACCAAGAACAAGAAGAATTCCGAGGAAGGAGGAAACTAATCATGTTATTGCCTAAACGCGTTAAATATCGTCGTGTACACCGCGGGAAAATGCGCGGTCAAGCGAAAGGCGGTACTGAGGTAACTTTCGGTGAATACGGCCTGCAAGCAGTGGATGCCAGCTGGATCACAAACCGTCAAATCGAATCTGCCCGTATTGCTATGACACGTTACATGAAACGTGGCGGTAAAGTATGGATCAAAATCTTTCCACACAAGCCTTACACGAAAAAACCTCTTGAAGTCCGAATGGGTTCTGGTAAAGGTGCTCCTGAAGGATGGGTAGCGGTTGTAAAGCCTGGCAAGATTATGTTTGAAATTGCAGGAGTATCAGAAGAGGTGGCACGTGAAGCCCTTCGTCTTGCTGCACACAAACTTCCTGTTAAGTGCAAGTTTGTAAAACGTGAAGAAATTGGTGGTGAATCAAATGAAAGCTAATGAAATTCGTGACCTTACCACTGCTGAAATTGAACAAAAGGTTAAATCACTGAAAGAAGAGCTTTTCAACCTGCGTTTCCAACTTGCAACTGGCCAATTGGAAAACACAGCTCGCATCCGTGAAGTACGTAAAGCCATTGCTCGCATGAAAACCGTGATTCGTGAAAGAGAAATTGGCGCAAACAACTGATAACTGAGAGGAGGTTTGCAGCATGAGTGAACGCAACCAGCGTAAAGTCTACACCGGTCGTGTCGTGTCTGACAAAATGGATAAAACGATTACTGTATTGGTAGAGACTCAAAAGAAACATTCACTTTATGGCAAACGAGTAAAATACTCTAAAAAGTACAAAGCTCACGACGAACAAAACGAAGCCAAAATTGGCGACATCGTTCGTGTAATGGAAACACGCCCGCTTTCAGCAACTAAACGTTTCCGTCTATTGGAAGTCGTAGAAAAAGCGGTTATTATCTAATACATTGTTCGGATATGTTTATTCCGAAGGGAGGTAACCTACATGATTCAACAAGAATCCCGTTTAAAAGTAGCTGACAATTCTGGTGCACGTGAAGTATTAACAATCAAAGTACTTGGTGGCTCTGGCCGCAAAACTGCTAACATTGGTGATGTGATCGTGTGCACAGTGAAACAAGCAACACCAGGAGGCGTTGTTAAAAAGGGTGAAGTTGTGAGAGCAGTAGTTGTTCGCACAAGAAGCGGAGTACGCCGTGTTGATGGAACTTACATCAAATTCGACGAAAACGCTTGTGTCATTATTAAAGATGACAAGAGCCCTCGTGGTACACGTATCTTTGGACCGGTTGCTCGTGAACTTCGTGACAACAGCTTCATGAAGATCGTTTCTCTAGCACCAGAAGTTCTTTAATTGATCAATACCACCGTATCAAGGAGGTGCGATAGGATGCACGTTAAAAAAGGCGATAAAGTAATGGTTATTTCGGGCAAGGATAAAGGCAAGACTGGAACAATTCTTGCAGCTTTCCCTAAAAAAGACCGCGTGCTTGTTGAGGGTGTAAACATCGTCAAGAAGCACTCTAAACCTTCTCAAATGAATCCACAAGGTGGAATCAGCAACCAGGAGGCAGCAATTCACGTTTCAAACGTGATGCTAATCGATCCAAAAACAAACGAACCAACTCGTGTTGGCTTCAAAGTTGAGGACGGTAAAAAAGTACGTATTGCAAAAAAATCAGGTGAATCTTTAGATAAATAGTTCAAGAAGAAGGGAGGTACTCAAGAATGAACCGCCTAAAAGAAAAGTTCAATAGCGAAATCACACCTGCTTTGGTTAACAAATTTAACTACACTTCTGTGATGCAGGTACCTAAAATCGAAAAAATCGTAATCAACATGGGTGTTGGTGACGCAGTTCAAAACACTAAATCTCTAGATACAGCTGTTGAGGAATTAGCGACAATCACTGGTCAAAAGCCATTGATTACAAAAGCTAAAAAATCAATCGCAGGCTTCCGTCTACGTGAAGGTATGCCAATCGGAGCGAAAGTTACACTTCGCGGCGAGCGCATGTACGAATTCCTAGACAAGCTTATCTCTGTATCTCTTCCACGTGTACGTGACTTCCGTGGTATTTCTAAGAAGTCATTCGACGGTCGCGGAAACTACACTCTTGGTGTTAAAGAGCAGCTTATCTTCCCAGAGATCGATTATGATAAAGTATCCAAGGTTCGTGGCATGGACATCGTAATTGTTACAACAGCGAATTCTGATGAAGAATCTCGTGAATTGCTTACACAATTCGGTATGCCATTCCAAAAGTAATCTCTATAAAAGGGAGGCGTAAACGTGGCTAAAAAATCAATGATTGCGAAACAAAAACGCACACAAAAATTCAAAGTACAAGAGTATACTCGCTGCGAACGTTGCGGACGTCCACACTCAGTACTGCGCAAATTTAAGCTTTGCCGTATTTGTTTCCGTGAACTAGCATACAAGGGTCAAATTCCTGGCGTTAAGAAAGCCAGCTGGTAAAACCCGATTTTGGGAAGGAGGTAAAATAATATGACAATGACAGATCCAATCGCAGATTTGTTGACTCGCATTCGTAATGCGAACCAAGTTCGTCACGAGAAGCTTGAGGTTCCTGCTTCCAACATCAAAAAGGAAATTGCAGAAATCCTGAAACGTGAAGGTTTTATCCGTGATGTAGAATACATCGAGGACAACAAGCAAGGGATTATCCGTATCTTCTTAAAATACGGTACAAATAACGAACGTGTTATCACTGGCCTTAAGCGTATTTCTAAACCTGGTCTTCGTGTTTATGCTAAAGCTGACGAAGTTCCACGCGTACTGAACGGCTTAGGAATTGCATTAGTGTCAACTTCCAACGGTGTATTTACAGACAAAGAAGCTCGCTCTAAACAAGTTGGCGGAGAAGTTCTAGCATACGTTTGGTAATATTTTTGAATAGGAATGGAGGTGCAACAGAATGTCTCGCGTAGGTAAAAAACCAATTGAGGTACCTTCTGATGTAACGCTTACTATTAACGGTTCAACCGTTACAACTAAAGGACCTAAAGGTGAATTAACTTTCACTTTCAATTCTGAAATGAAGTTCGAACAAGAAGGTACTACACTTACTGTAGTCCGTCCTTCTGATTCCAAAGACCACCGTACAATCCACGGTACAACCCGTGCGATTTTGAACAACATGATTCAAGGTGTAGCTAAAGGATTCGAACGCGGCCTTGAGTTAGTTGGGGTCGGTTATCGTGCTCAAAAACAAGGAAACAAATTGATTCTTAACGTTGGATACTCTCACCCTGTTGAGATGACTCCAGAAGAAGGAATTGAAGTTGAAGTTCCTTCAAATACAAAAATCATCATTAAAGGTGCGAGCAAAGAGCGCGTAGGTGCACTTGCTGCTAACATCCGTGCTGTACGTCCTCCAGAGCCTTACAAAGGTAAAGGAATCCGTTATGAAGGCGAACAAGTTCGTCGTAAAGAAGGTAAAACAGGTAAATAATGCCGCTTAGGCGCATGAAAGGAGTGACCTTGATTGATTACAAAAGCTGACAAGAATGCGGTACGTAAAAAACGTCATGCACGTGTACGTTCTAGAATCACTGGAACGGAGTCTCGTCCACGTTTAAACATTTTCCGCTCTAACAAGCACATTTACGCTCAATTAATCGATGATGTGAATGGCGTAACACTAGCTAGCGCTGGAACATCTGACAAGGAGCTTGGCATTGAAGCTGGCGGAAACGCTGAAGCTGCAGCTAAAGTAGGCGAGCTTATCGCTAAACGCGCAGTAGAAAAAGGTATGAAATCAGTCGTATTTGACCGTGGAGGCTATCTATATCACGGACGTGTAAAAGCTCTTGCAGATGCTGCACGTGAAAACGGACTTGAATTTTAATAGAAAAAGGAGGGACAATCCAGATGCGTCGCATTGATCCAAACAAACTCGAACTTGAAGAACGCGTAGTTACGATTAACCGTGTCGCTAAGGTTGTTAAAGGTGGACGCCGCTTCCGTTTCTCTGCTCTTGTAGTAGTAGGCGACAAGAACGGCCACGTAGGATTCGGTACAGGTAAAGCCCAAGAGGTTCCTGATGCGATCCGTAAAGCAATCGAAGACGCGAAGAAAAATCTTGTTGAAGTACCAATGGTAGGAGGAACAACTCCTCACCTAGTAACAGGTCGCTTTGGAGCAGGTTCAATCCTGATCAAGCCAGCTTCTCCTGGTACAGGAATCATCGCTGGTGGACCGGTTCGTGCGGTACTTGAGCTTGCAGGTGTCGCTGACATCCTATCTAAATCTCTAGGATCTAACACACCAATCAACATGGTTCGTGCCACTATTAACGGTCTTACGCAGCTTAAGCGTGCAGAAGACGTCGCGAAACTTCGTGGCAAATCAGTGGAAGAACTGTTAGGATAAGGAGGGAAATTTGATGGCGAATAAACTAGCAATTACCCTCACTCGCAGCTTGATCGGCCGTAACAAAGATCAACGCAAAACAGTTGAAGCACTAGGTTTGCGCAAAACAAACCAAACGGTTGAGCAACAAGATAATGCTGCGATCCGTGGTATGATTAACAAAGTTTCTCACTTGGTATCAGTCAAAGAACTTTAATATAATGTCTATCAACAAGGAGGTGCCACTATGAAACTTCATGAGTTAAAACCTGCAGAAGGTTCTCGTAAGGAGCGTAATCGTGTAGGACGCGGTATCGGTTCTGGTAACGGTAAAACTTCTGGTAAAGGTCACAAAGGTCAAAACGCCCGTTCAGGCGGCGGAGTACGTCCTGGCTTCGAGGGTGGTCAAAACCCACTAGCACGTCGTCTTCCAAAGCGTGGATTCACAAATATCCACCGCAAGGAATTCACTGTTGTGAACCTTGATGCGTTAAACCGTTTCGAAGAAGGTACTGAAGTAACACCAGAACTTCTTATCGAAACTGGTGTTGTAAGCAAAGAAAGAGCGGGTATCAAGATTCTTGCAAAAGGGAAAATCGAGAAGAAACTAACTGTTAAAGCTCACAAATTCTCTTCTACTGCTAAAGAAGCGATCGAAGCTGCTGGCGGAACAACTGAGGTGGTTTAATGTTTCGTACAATCTCCAATTTTATGCGCGTGGGTGATATAAGAAACAAAATTATTTTCACCCTTTTAATGTTGGTGGTATTCCGAATTGGAACATTTATACCCGTTCCAGGTGTAGATGCAAGCGTGTTACAGGCACAGGACGAAATGGCCGGCCTGATCGGCTTCATGAATACATTTGGCGGTGGAGCTTTGATCAACTTCTCTATTCTTGCGATGGGAATCATGCCGTACATTACGGCATCCATCATTGTTCAGCTTTTGCAAATGGACGTAGTACCGAAATTTGCAGAGTGGGCAAAGCAGGGGGATGTTGGCCGACGCAAGCTCACTCAATTTACAAGATATTTCACTATCGTCCTTGGTTTCATCCAGGCGATCGGAATGTCTTACGGGTTTAACCGTATGTATGGAGGAACGTTAATCCAGGATACTTCCATTGGAACGTATCTTCTGATTGCGATTGTTCTGACTGCGGGTACTGCCTTCTTAATGTGGTTAGGAGAGCAAATCACGGCAAAGGGAGTTGGAAACGGAATTTCCATCATCATCTTTGCAGGTATCGTGGCAGCTATTCCTAACGCCGTTAATCAAATTTACGTGCAGCAAATTCAGGGAGCTGGAGAGCAGCTTTTCTTGAATATCATTATCATGCTTTTACTTGTATTAGCAGTTATTGCAATTACAGTCGGGGTTATCTTTATTCAGCAGGCGCTGCGTAAAATCCCTGTACAGTATGCAAAACGTGTGGGAGGGAAAAATGCTCCCGGCACGGGTGGTCAATCGACTCACCTGCCTTTAAAAGTAAATGCTGCGGGTGTAATTCCGGTTATCTTCGCGATTTCCTTTATTATTACCCCTCAAACCTTAGTAACCTTCTTCGGATCTAACAACATCACGACGACGATCCAGGAAGTGTTCGATTATACTCAGCCAATCGGGATGACCATTTATGTCGGTTTAATTATCGCGTTTACGTATTTTTATGCCTTCATTCAGGTTAATCCGGAAAACATGGCTGAAAACCTTAAGAAACAAGGCGGTTACATCCCAGGCATCCGTCCGGGAAGAGCAACTCAGGATTACCTGACAAGCGTTCTGTACCGTTTAACTTTTGTAGGAGCTATTTTCTTATCTGTGATCTCAATTCTTCCGATTTTCTTCATTAACCTTGCGGGACTTCCTCAATCCGTTCAAATAGGCGGTACAAGTCTTTTGATCGTTGTAGGGGTTGCGCTTGAAACAATGAAGCAATTGGAGTCACAGCTGGTGAAACGGAACTACAAAGGATTTATGAGATAATCACATGGTTTTGGGGGTCTTTTGACTGCCCCGAAGCCCATCAAATTTGAGGGGGCTTACTTGTGAATATTGTTTTAATGGGATTACCTGGAGCCGGTAAAGGCACTCAGGCTGATCAGATTGTAGATAAATATAAAATTCCTCATATCTCTACAGGGGATATGTTCCGCGCTGCAATTAAAAACGGCACGGAATTAGGCTTAGAAGCAAAATCGTATATGGACCAGGGTGAACTGGTACCGGATGAAGTAACCATCGGGATTGTACGTGAGCGATTAAGTAAGGATGACTGCAGCAATGGTTTCTTGCTCGATGGATTCCCAAGAACAGTGGCTCAGGCGGCAGCGCTTGACCAGTTACTGGCTGATCTTGGCAAGAATATAGACTATGTTCTAAACATCAAGGTGGACTATGATAAATTGGTTGAACGCCTCACAGGACGCTGGATTTGCAGAGACTGTGGAACTGCGTATCACACCATCTTCAATCCTCCTGCAGTAGAGGGCAAATGTGATAAAGACGGTGGAGAGCTTTACCAGCGTGATGATGACAAGCCTGAAACTGTTAAGAATCGTTTAGATGTAAATATGAAACAAACGCAGCCACTTCTTGACTTCTATGGTCAAAAAGGCGTGTTGGAAGACATTAATGGCCAACAGGATATCAAAAAGGTATTCGTTGATATTGATGACTTGCTCGGAGGCCTTCGCTAATGATCATTTGCAAGACTCCTCGCGAGCTCGAGATCATGCGCGAAGCAGGCAAGATTGTTGCGTTAACCCATCAGGAGTTGCAAAAGCATATTGCGCCTGGAATCACGACGAAGGAACTCGATGCGATTGCTGATCGGTTTATCCGGCAGCATGACGCGGTTCCGTCCTTTAAAGGATACAATGGTTTTAGCGGCAGCATCTGTGCTTCGGTTAATGAAGAGCTTGTTCATGGGATTCCGGGTAACCGGAAGCTAAAAGATGGAGACATCATCTCTATCGATATCGGTGCGCATTACAAAGGCTACCATGGAGATTCAGCCTGGACTT
Source organism: Jeotgalibacillus proteolyticus (assembly GCF_002926065.1). GTDB lineage: Bacteria > Bacillota > Bacilli > Bacillales > Jeotgalibacillaceae > Jeotgalibacillus > Jeotgalibacillus proteolyticus. The sequence goes on from NZ_PREZ01000010.1 coordinate 46,707, forward strand.
ATCCGGTCGGCAGTATTACTGCTGACACACAGAAGCTACTTACTGTCACGGAAGAATCACTTTTTCTTGGACTTAAGGAAGCTAAATCCGGGGTTCGTCTTTCGAACATTTCTCATGCCATACAAACCTATGTTGAAGATCATGCATTTTCAATTGTACGGGAGTATGTTGGGCACGGAGTTGGGCAAGACTTGCATGAGGCACCACAAATTCCTCATTATGGACCTCCCAACAAAGGACCGCGCCTGAAGCCCGGCATGGTACTAGCCATTGAACCGATGGTGAATGCAGGAAGTCGTTATGTTAAAACTCTTTCTGATAACTGGACAGTAGTGACCGTAGATGGTAAAATGTGTGCGCATTTTGAACACACGATTGCCATTACTGAGGACGGTTATGAAATCCTGACAAAAGCCTAAGTGAAGGTGATCCTTATTGTTTGATTCCGATTCGCCCCCCGGGATAGGGCAGATTGTGCATGTGAACAAGGGCCGTGATGCTTTGACATACGCGGTTGTCATTCATCGGTTGGATGAGAAGTTTGTTTTAATTGCGGATGGCGAACGCCGGAAGTTCGACCGCCCCAAGAAGAAAAACATTCAGCATTTGACTTCATGCGATTATGTATCCCCGGAGGTTCAAAATAGTATATCTGAAACTGGGCGTGTGACAAATGGAAAACTGCGTCATGCAGTACAATCATTTGTTCATGAGATCCTGAAAGCTTGATAAAGAAGGGAGACTTGTTCGATGGCGAAAGACGATGTTATTGAAATTGAAGGAACCGTAGTTGAGACTTTGCCTAACGCAATGTTTAAGGTAGAATTAGAGAATGGTCACAGTGTGCTTGCACACGTTTCCGGTAAAATTCGCATGCATTTTATTCGGATCTTACCAGGCGACCGGGTAACAGTGGAGCTTTCTCCATATGACTTGACGCGTGGCCGTATCACTTACCGTTACAAATAATCTTTTGCACTCCGAACCACTAAGGAGGTTTAGATAAGATGAAAGTCAGACCATCTGTTAAGCCGATCTGCGAAAAGTGTAAAGTCATCCGCAGACGCGGCAAAGTAATGGTGATTTGCGAAAATCCTAAGCATAAACAAAAACAAGGCTAATAAAGAAGGAGGTGCTCTATTAAATGGCACGTATTGCTGGTGTAGACATTCCGCGTGACAAACGCGTTGTGATCTCTCTAACGTATATCTTTGGTATTGGAAAATCAACAGCAGGTCAAATTCTTGCTGAAGCAGGCGTATCTGAAGACACTCGCGTTCGCGATTTGACTGAAGATGAGCTTAATAAAATCCGTGAAATCGTTGACCGTTTGAAAGTTGAAGGTGACCTTCGCCGTGAAGTATCCCTTAACATCAAACGTCTAATGGAAATCGGTTCGTACCGTGGCCTTCGTCACCGTCGTGGACTTCCTGTTCGCGGACAGCACACGAAGAACAATGCACGTACTCGTAAAGGTCCTCGTAAGACCGTAGCTAACAAGAAAAAATAATTAGTAAAGGAGGTTTCTTCTTAACATGGCACGTAAACAACAAACTCGTAAGCGTCGTGTGAAAAAGAATATCGAAGCTGGTATTGCTCACATTCGCTCAACTTTTAACAATACAATCGTGATGATTACAGATACTCATGGTAATGCAATTGCATGGTCAAGTGCTGGTTCACTTGGTTTCAGAGGATCTCGTAAATCTACTCCATTCGCAGCTCAAATGGCAGCTGAAACAGCAGCTAAAGCTTCTATGGAACATGGTCTAAGAACTCTTGAAGTAACAGTAAAAGGTCCTGGTGCAGGTCGTGAAGCGGCTATCCGTGCACTTCAAGCTGCAGGTCTTGATGTAACGGCGATTAAAGACGTTACTCCAGTTCCACATAATGGCTGCCGCCCACCTAAACGTCGTCGTGTTTAATTTTTCTGTATAAAATCTGGATCCTTGTCGATACTGGGATCATAGATTCCTTCGTACAGAAAATGAAAGATCCGGTTGTAAAGCACAATGGGTATGATAGACATGGGGAATTTCGGAATGATTCATAGAATCAAAACATCCGGGATTTCGACGTTTTGAAGGAGGGTAAATTTGAATGATCGAAATTGAAAAGCCAAAAATTGAGACGGTTGAGATCAACGATGATGCCAAGTACGGAAAATTCGTTGTAGAGCCACTAGAGCGTGGATATGGTACAACATTGGGTAACTCCTTGCGTCGTATCCTGTTATCCTCACTTCCTGGTGCTGCAATCACTTCAATTCAAATTGACAGTGTTCTTCACGAATTTTCAACTATTGAAGGTGTCGTAGAGGACGTTACAACAATCATTTTGAATATCAAGAAGCTGGCATTAAAGATCTATTCAGATGAAGAAAAAACACTTGAAATTGATGTGCAAGGCGATGGCGTGATCACAGCTGCTGACATTACCCATGACAGCGACGTTGAGATTTTAAACCCTGACCTGTACATTGCAACGATTGGCAAAAACGGACATCTTCGTATGCGTTTAAGCGCATCACGCGGCCGCGGCTACACGCCTGCTGATCAAAACAAGCGTGAGGATCTACCGATTGGTGTTATTCCAATTGACTCGATTTACACACCTGTTTCTCGTGTAAACTATCAGGTTGAAAATACTCGTGTTGGTCAAATGACGAATTTCGATAAGCTTTCTCTTGATGTCTGGACAGATGGAAGCATTGGTCCTAAGGAAGCAATTGCTTTAGGTGCTAAGATTCTGACAGAACACCTTAATATTTTTGTAGGTTTGACGAATGAAGCGCAGAATGCAGAAATCATGGTAGAGAAAGAGGAAGACCAGAAAGAAAAAGTTCTTGAGATGACGATCGAAGAGCTGGATTTATCTGTTCGTTCTTATAACTGCCTGAAGCGTGCAGGAATCAACACTGTTCAGGAGCTGGCTAACAAGTCAGAAGAGGACATGATGAAGGTGCGTAACCTCGGACGCAAATCACTTGAAGAAGTTAAGGCTAAATTAGATGATCTTGGATTGGGACTTCGCAGAGAAGACTGATTCAGGTCGAACGAATAAAAGTTAGACACCATTTCAACAAAGGAGGGAACCCTTCATGGCATACAGAAAGTTAGGACGTACAAGCTCTCAGCGTAAAGCACTTCTACGTGACCTTACGACAGACTTGATCGTTAACGAACGCATTGAAACAACTGAAACTCGTGCGAAAGAACTTCGCTCAGTAGCAGAAAAAATGATCACACTTGGAAAACGCGGTGACTTGCACGCACGTCGTCAAGCAGCTGCTTACATCCGTCGTGATAAAGCCGTTACAACGAATGAAGAAGGCGCTGAGTCTTCAGTATACGCTCTTCAAAAGTTATTTGACGATGTAGCACCACGCTACGCAGAGCGTCAAGGCGGATATACTCGCATCATGAAAGTTGGTCCTCGTCGTGGAGACGGCGCACCAATGGTTATTATCGAATTAGTTTAATTCGTACACTTACAGAGGGCGGAACAGTTAGAGCCTAACTGCTCTCGCCCTCTTTCTTTAAAAGCTACCAGATTTAATACGACGACAAGCAAAAAGCAGAGTGTTACGATGGGCAGGCTTTAGGTTTTACCTAACCCTGTCGCGTCTAGCTCTTAGCACCTCATTCATCCATCGTCACAATGGATAGGAACGTATAGATTTGATAATCAAGCGAGCGCATTTCCTTGAATGAGGTGCGCGCTTTTTTTGTATAAAAAGGTTTTTGATCCAGATGAGTAGAGAATAGCAAGTATATAGAGAGAATCTAGCATCAGCTGCAATCCTTTTAAAAGCAAAGGTGCTGGCTGCCAGTTTAGTCAGGAGGTTTGAATAGATGTCACGCGAAGTTATTTCACTGGACTCTATCACATTTCACTACCCAGGTTCAGAGCAGCAGGTGCTAAAGAATGTTTCCTTTTCAGTGCGTGAAGGGGAATGGGTAGCCATTGTAGGTCATAACGGCTCCGGCAAATCAACACTTGCCAAATTAATGAATGGACTTTATTTTCCTAAAGCGGGAAGTATTCATATAGCGGGTAAAAAGCTTGAAAAAGACACAGTATGGGAGACAAGGAAGCATATCGGGATGGTCTTTCAAAATCCGGATAATCAATTTGTCGGAACAACCGTGCAAGATGATGTGGCTTTTGGCTTGGAGAACCATGGCGTCCCTCATGAGGATATGGTCAGGCGTGTTCACAGCGCACTGAGACAGGTGAAAATGGATGACTTTCTAAATCAAGAGCCACACCATCTGTCAGGCGGCCAAAAGCAGCGGGTGGCGATGGCGAGTGTGCTGGCTCTCCAGCCCGATATCATTATTCTGGATGAAGCCACTTCCATGCTTGATCCAACAGGACGGCAGGAGGTGATCTCACTGGTTCGCGCTTTAAAGCAGGAGCAGGAGATGACCGTTCTTTCCATTACGCATGATTTAGAAGAGGCTGCAAAAGCGGATCGCCTGATTGTCATGAACCAGGGAGAGGTTTACCGTACGGGTACACCCGAGGAAATTTTCGAGCTCGGTGATGAATTGGTCAGTTTAGGGCTGGATTTACCCTTTCCGATCAAAATGGGAAACGCATTAAAAGCGCAGGGTGTTCCGGTGCAGGGACAGCATTTAACAGAAGAAGAGTTGGTGAATGAGCTATGGACATCTCACTTCAAGAAGTAGAATATCGTTATGCGGCGGGGTCGCCATTTGAAAAAAAAGCAGTTGAGAACGTCTCATTCACGGTTTCAAGCGGTGAGTGTGTTGCCGTTATTGGTCATACAGGGTCAGGTAAATCAACGATTCTGCTGCATCTTAATGCGCTGTTAAAACCGACTTCAGGCTCAGTAGTCATCGGAGACAGAACGGTAAAGGCTGGACGCAAGGAAAAGGACTTAAAGCCGATACGTCAAAAGGTTGGCATCGTCTTTCAATTTCCTGAGCAGCAGCTCTTTGAAGAAACTGTTCTGAAGGATATTTGTTATGGTCCAATGAACTTTGGCGTGAGTGAGGAAGAAGCAAAATGCCGTGCAGTCTATTGGATCAAGCAGGTTGGTTTGTCAGAGGAGATTCTGCAGGAATCCCCGTTTGATTTATCAGGCGGACAAATGAGGCGGGTAGCCATTGCAGGTGTTCTTGCGATGGAGCCTGAGGTGCTTGTACTCGATGAGCCGACTGCGGGACTCGATCCCCGAGGACGCAAGGAAATGATGAACATGTTTTTCCGTCTTCATAAAGAAAGAAAGATGACCATGATCCTTGTTACCCACAGCATGGAGGACGCAGCGGATTACGCTGATAAGGTTGTCGTGCTTCATAAAGGCAAAAAGGTCCATGAGGGCACTCCGCGAGAGCTCTTCAGTGACGCTGAGCGCCTTTCTGAGTGGGGTCTTGGGGTTCCGGAGGTTGTAAGGTTCCAACGGATGCTTGAGGCCAAAGCAGGGCGCAAATTGCCAGGAATCTGTTTATCGATTGAGGAGCTGGCAGCCTCCTTTAGCGAGCTGTCAGGAGGTAAGGCAACATGATGGAAAAAATGATCTTTGGACGCTACATTCCTGCTGATTCCATTGTCCATCGCATGGACCCCAGAGCGAAGCTGATTTTTGTTTTTGCCTTTATTGCGATTATATTTTTAGCAGATAACGCCTGGGCGTATGGAATAGCGGCTATTTACACACTGGCATCCATCTGGATGTCAGGCATTACGGTTCGCTTTTTAATCAGCGGCCTAAAGCCTGTTATGATTCTGATTGCCTTCACCTTCATTCTTCAAATCTTTTTTGCGAGGGAAGGAAGAGTCGTGCTGGATCTTGGCTTCCTGACGATTTACGAAGAAGGGATAAGGCAGGCGTTTATGATTTCAACACGCTTTTTACTATTAGTCTTTATGACTTCTCTCTTAACGCTGACAACCACGCCTATTTCCATTACAGATGGTCTTGAGAGTCTGCTGAATCCTTTAAAGAAAATTAAATTCCCGGCCCATGAGCTTGCCTTGATGATGTCCATTGCACTGCGGTTTATCCCAACGCTGATGGACGAAACAGACAAGATTATGAAGGCGCAGATGGCCAGAGGGTCAGATATGTCGAGCGGTCCGTTAAAAGACAGAATTAAAGCCGTTGTACCGTTAATGATTCCATTATTTGTGAATGCCTTTAAACGGGCTGAGGATCTGGCAACAGCGATGGAGGTAAGAGGCTATCGCGGCGGCGAAGGCAGAACGAAGTACCGGTTATTAAACTGGCATATCCGTGATACGATGGCTCTTTTCACACTGATTATCTTGGCTGGAATTTTAAGCTGGATGAGGTTTTGGCTGTAAGGAGGATTTTGAATGCCCAGATTTAAATGCATCATTTCATACGACGGGGCCGGCTTTTTCGGTTATCAGGTCCAGGCGCGGGGGAGAACCGTCCAGGGAGAGCTCGAGCGTGTCTTAACAGAGATCCATAAAGGCAAAAGGACACGGGTGACAGCAAGCGGCCGTACAGACGCCCGTGTGCATGCTGTAGGGCAGGTTATTCATTTTGACACTGATTACAGCATCCCGGCCGAAAGATGGCCTGTCGTGTTAAATCAGAAGCTTCCGGACGATATTGTGGTTATGAATGTGGAGGAAGCAGACCCTGACTTCCATGCACGGTTCCAGACAAGCGGGAAAGAATACCGCTATGTTATTGACAGAGGCGAATTTCCCACCCCGTTTCGCCGCCACTACGCCGTTCACCATCCTGTGACGATTGATCTTGCACTGATGCGGGAAGCTGCCCGGCATTTTGTAGGCGAGCATGACTTTACAAGCTTTTCTGTCGCAAAATCAGCGGTAGTCGATCGCGTAAGGACCATTGAGTATTTTGATATTATCGAACAGGGCTCTGAATGGATCTTTATCGTAAAGGGCAATGGCTTCTTATATAATATGGTCCGGATTATGGTCGGAACACTTTTAGAGGTAGGCAGCGGCAAATACACCCCTGCTGACATCCCTGAAATGTTAAAGGCGAAAAACCGGAGTGCAGCCGGAAAAACAGCTCCTCCTCACGGCCTTTATTTATGGAAGGTAGAATACGGTGAGCGGGGCAAAGGAAAGGTTTCTGAAGAAATCGTTGAGTGAAAAAGTTTTTTATTAAAACAACTCGACCTGGTGTAACATCCCCTTGACATACGGGCTGAAACGTTATATTATAGCCTATGGTATGTATTTCACCCCATTGATGAGACCCGGACCTCATCAAGTGATGTGTTCAAATACGGCTCAAAAGAATAGATGAAACATTTTAAACTTATTAGGAGGTAAACTCATGCGTACAACATTTATGGCTAAAGGTCACGAAGTAGAACGCAAGTGGCTCGTAGTAGATGCTGAGGGTAAAACTCTTGGACGTCTTGCTAGTGAAGTTGCTGCAATCTTGCGTGGTAAAAATAAACCGACATTCACTCCACACGTTGATACAGGTGATCACGTGATCATCATCAATGCTGAAAAAATTCACCTTACAGGTAAAAAGCTTACTGACAAGATCTACTACCGTCACAGCTTGCACCCAGGTGGTTTGAAGCAGCGTACTGCATTAGAAATGCGTACAAACTACCCTACGAAAATGCTTGAACTAGCAATTAAAGGGATGCTTCCAAAGAACTCTCTTGGACGTCAAATCTTCAAGAAGCTTCACGTATATGCTGGAGCAGAGCACCCACACGCAGCACAAAAACCAGAAGCGTACGAGCTACGCGGTTAATTTAACCTAAAGAGGAGGGAATTATCTTGGCACAAGTTCAATATATCGGAACAGGTCGTCGTAAAAGTTCTGTAGCACGTGTACGTCTAGTACCAGGTGACGGACAAATCGTGATCAACGGACGCGAAGTAGAAAACTACATTCCATTCGCAGCATTGCGCGAAGTAATCAAACAACCACTAAACATTACTGAAACTCTTGGTAACTACAATATTTTCGTAAATGTTAACGGTGGTGGCTACACTGGACAAGCTGGAGCAATCCGTCATGGAATTTCACGTGCATTGCTTCACGTTGACCCAGAATACCGTGGCGCACTTAAGAGCGCGGGTCTACTAACTCGTGACTCTCGCATGAAAGAGCGTAAGAAGCCAGGTCTTAAAGGCGCTCGTCGTGCACCTCAGTTCTCAAAACGTTAATCTTTGCTTTTACAAAACTCTCAGCCTTTATGCTGGGAGTTTTTTTGTGTTTTAACAATCAAAAACAGGTAATGGGTTGAAAGCAATGAAGGCTACGGTAAAAACGAATTATCATTATACTATACATATTAAGTGTCCAAAGGGAGGATGAGATGAGCAAAAATACGAGAGACATCTATAACATACTAGCTTCTACGTACCAAAACGATATTGATGAGGGGAGTCCTTATAACGCTTATTATGAACGCCCCGCTATGATGGCTTCTTTGCCTTCTCCATTAAAAGGAAAAAAGGTGCTGGATGCCGGCTGCTCGGCTGGATGGTATTCAGCCCAGTTGTGGCAGCAGGGAGCGATTGTTACGGGAGTGGATGTGAGTCCTGAAATGGTAAATGCAGCGAATCAGCGTTTAGGCGGACAGGCATCATTTTATTGTCTCGATCTTCAGGAACCGCTCCCGTTTGAGGCAGATTCATTTGATGTGATTGTCAGCTCACTTACGCTTCATTATTTAAAGGATTGGACTGCTGTCTTTCAGGAATTTAACCGCATTCTAAAAGTTGGGGGAACCCTCTTATTTTCAGTTCATCATCCATTTATGGATTGGACAAGATATGAATGTAAAGATTATTTTAAAACTCAATTGTTAACAGAAACCTGGAATAAACCAACTGTTACGATTGACGTCAGCTTTTATCGAAGACCTCTGCAGCAGATCGTGAACGATACCACCCGATTTTTTCATCTTGATCAATTGATTGAGCCTCAGCCAATAGAAAAAATGAGAACGGTAAATGAAAAATCTTATAACTATCTCATGACAAACCCTCATTTTCTTATCGTAAGAGCTGTGTCAAAAAAGAAATGAGGATCTCGTAATGGAGATTGACTCTTAGCGTTCTTGCATATCCTCTTGACTAGATAAAAGCATATGGACAATTTATAAATTTAGTAACGTGAGGTGAACGGAGTGGAAGGGGGCGACTCCTGCGGGATGAAGCGGGAGCTTGAGATCCACTTGCGTAGCAAGTTAGCTCAAGCCCCGTCCCGCGGAAAGCGTCCCCCTGAAGCGCAGTGAACCGGGTAAAGAGGGTGAAATACACACTTTTCTTAACCTCTTCACTAGTTAGAAAACAGCTGGCTATGATACTCATTATCAATTAGAGTAGTAAATCCTCAGTAAAATTGACAAATATTTTGTTTAGGAATACAATAAATTATAATAATTCTAATTAATGGATTTGATAATTTAGTTTCATTCTAAATAAAATAAAGTTAGTAGGTGAATTGAGAATGCTGCGCTATTTGATGAAGACTCTCCAGGGTCAATTTCTTCTGGTTGGTATTTTATTCACTGGATTTGGATTTATCTTCGCAGGAGTTAATGAGGGTTATAGTCCATTTTTATTTTATATTGCCATTTTCTTCTTAGGTTTTTTTACTGCAAAAGAAGCGGTCGTTGAGACCGTTAAATCAAAATCGCCCAATGTGGATTTGTTAATGCTGCTCGCGGCAATTGGAGCTGTTTCGATTAATTATGAATCTGAAGCGGCTGTTTTACTGTTGATTTTTGCCGGTGCAGAAGCGCTGGAGGATTATGCCTCAAACAAATCAACAAAAGCGATATCGGAATTAATGTCTCAGGTTCCTTCTACCGCTCATGTGTTAAAGGAAAGTGGAGAAGTCGTTGAGGTTCCGACTGAACGTTTGGAGCTTGGGGACATGGTGGTTGTATCGAAAGGAGAACAAATTCCGATTGATGGGTTTACGGATCGAAACACGATGGTCAACGAATCTGCTTTAACGGGCGAAGCGGTTCCTGTTGAAAAAGAAGACGGGGCTGAAGTATTTGCCGGAACGATTAATGAGGGGAATGTTTTTTATCTGAAAGTGAATAAACGAAGCAGTGAAACGGTTTTTTCAAACATTATTCGAATGGTTGAAGAAGCACAAAATAGACCCTCTAACATTTCTAAATTTATCGACCGGATTGAATCGAAATATGTCATTGGCGTCTTGCTCGCTGTTCCGATTTTTATCGCCATCCTGTATTTAGTTAACGGTTTTACGTTTCAGGAGGCCTTTTACAGAGGGATGGTCCTGCTGACAGTCGCCAGTCCGTGTGCATTAGTCGCTTCTGTTACACCTGCTACACTAAGCGCCATTAGCAATGGAGCAAAAAATGGTGTGCTGTTTAAAGGCGGAGCGGCGATGGAAGCCCTTAGTACGATGGATATTCTGTACAGTGACAAAACTGGGACCATTACAATGGGTGATTTTAAAGTGGTGGATTATGAAGTGGATGAAGCCAGTTTAGCGGAAGTGGTGTATATGGAGCAGCAATCCAGCCATCCAATCGCCGAGGCAATTGTCGCTGCATTTAAGGAGTTAAACCTTGATTTGGTTGATCAGACACAGCCTGTCGAGGAAGCGGCCGGCTCCGGGGTTAGAAAAGGCGATATTAAAGTGGGGAAACCTGCTGCTTTTGAGGGCTATGAAGATCCCGCTCATTACCGCAGTAAAGAAACAGCAGGCAATACAACGATCCTTGTAGGAAAAGATCATATAATTATCGGCTATTTGTCGCTTTCAGACCAGGTCCGTAAAGAATCCGCACCGGCTATTTCCGGATTTCAACGGGAGGGTGTAGAGGTTACTTTGTTAACCGGGGATAATGAAAAGGCAGCAAAAAAAGTTGCCGATGAGGTAGGGATTAGTCATTACGTTGCATCACTCCTGCCGGAGGATAAAATTAAATTTATTCATAACAGCAAGGAGAAGAACAAAGTAGTTGGGATGATCGGGGACGGGATCAACGATGCTCCGGCACTCGCAAACGCAGATATCGGTATTGCAATGGGGAGCGGATCCTCTGTTGCCATGGAGTCAGCGGATGTTGTTATCGTGAAAAATGATTTATCCAAATTATTCTCAAGTTTTAAACTCAGCCATAAGCTGAATCGAATTATTTCAGCGAATGTTTTCTTTTCAATTGCGGTAATTATTGTACTGGTCATATTAAACCTTTTCGGCTTGTTAAATTTGCCTACAGCTGTCCTGTTTCATGAAGGGTCAACGATTTTAGTGATTTTAAACGGACTGCGATTAGTAAGACAGGGACAGGAATAAAATGAATTTGGATGGTAAAATGGCTGGGTTATAAAGAGGCTGAGACAAAACCATTGTTTTATAAACGTGAGGTGAACGGAGCGTAAGGCGGCGACTCCTGCGGGAAGAAGCGGGAGCTTGAGATCCGCTTCTACATAAAGTAAGACAAGCATATACTAGTCCATCCTTCAAAATGGCAGGTGGGCGTTTAATGAAAAAGAAGATCATTTCACTTGTGGTTATGATAGCAGTGGCAGCTGTCGTGTTGGGGCTGCGGGTTGACCGTGTGGTGGTCAATACCATTCAGGAGTGGAGAATGCCCCTTGCCGGCAAGGTGATCGTCATTGATCCGGGCCATGGGGGAGCAGACGGCGGAGCATCCTATGAAACGATCCTGGAAAAGAATCTGACGCTGACGATCTCAAGACAGCTCCAGGCTTACTTAGAAGAACAGGGTGCTATTGTGAAGCTGACACGAGAAAAGGATATGGATCTTGCTGATGAGGCTACAAAAGGATATAGAAATCGAAAGCGGGAGGACTTAAAGCATCGCCTTGACCTTCTAAACGACAAGGATAATGATTTGTTCATCAGTATCCATTTAAATGCGATTCCTCAGACGCAATGGAGCGGCGCCCAAACCTTTTATACAAATTATCATGATGATAACGAGCGGATTGCCCGCTTTGTTCAGCACGAGCTCGTACGTCATCTGCCGAAAAATGACCGCAGAGCCAAGCCAATTGACGGGATTTATGTGCTTAGTCATGCGAAAACGCCAGGAATTTTGGTAGAGGCAGGATTTTTGTCAAATCCTGAAGAGAGGTACTGGCTCCTGCAGGATGAATATCAGCAGAGTGTCGCAGCATCCATTTATCTTGGCATCTTACGTCATTATTCCGATGAAGAAACCATAGTGGAGGAATATTAGGCAGTAAAAAAACGGCAGGCTCCCTTCACAGACATTCGAAAAGCCCTATGTTATACTGACATAGAATGTAAACGAATTCAATGAAGGGGTGTCAGATTTGATTACAGAACAACAGGTCCATGAACTCATCGGCTCAATGCAAGATCCGATCCTACATACAACACTCGCTGAAACCGGCGGGATTGTTGAAATTTCCATTAAAGAAGAAAAGAACCATGTAAGTGTCAAAATTGCTTTAGCAAAAACAGGCACGCCTGAACAAATGCAGCTGCAGATGGCTGTGGTTGAGGCGCTAAAAGGAGCAGGAGCAGATACAGTGGGCATTCGTTTCACTGAGCTTCCTCCTGAGGCACTCGAGCAGTTCAGAGGAACACAGGGAGACGCTGTAGAGGATAATTTGCTTTCTCCTAACAATAAGGTTCAGTTTATTGCAATTGCCAGCGGAAAAGGCGGCGTCGGAAAATCTACGGTATCCGTTAATTTAGCAGTTGCTTTAGCACGCGCAGGCAAAAAGGTCGGCTTAATTGATGCGGATATTTACGGTTTTAGTGTGCCGGATATGATGGGTATTAATAAGCGTCCTGTTGTTCGGGGAGAGCGGATTATCCCGGTCGACCGGTTTGGTGTTCAGGTAATTTCCATGGCCTTTTTTGTAGAGGACAATGCTCCGGTTATTTGGCGCGGACCGATGCTTGGAAAAATGCTGAACAGCTTCTTCACAGAAGTTGAGTGGGGAGAGCTTGATTATTTATTGCTTGATCTGCCGCCGGGCACTGGGGATGTCGCGCTCGATGTCCACGCCCTTTTGCCGTCAAGTAAGGAAATTATTGTGACAACCCCTCACCCAACAGCGGCATTTGTAGCAGCACGAGCTGGTGCGATGGCGCTGCAGACAGACCATTCCATTCTTGGTGTGGTAGAGAATATGTCTTATTACGAAAGTAAGAAAACAGGAGAACGTGAATACGTCTTTGGCCAGGGAGGAGGAGAAAAGCTTGCAGATGAGCTTCGTACAGATCTCCTTGGGAAGCTGCCGCTGCGTCAGCCTGATTGGGACGAAAATGATTTTGCCCCTTCCGTTTACGGGGAGGACCATGAGCTCGGTAAAATCTATGCCGGTATCGCTCAACAGGTAATCGAACGAACGTAAAAAACGATTGATAAGAAAGAAACGAGCATAAAACCACGAAGGTTTTATGCTCGTTTTTTATTGCTATGCACCACCACCATTACTGCCATCACCTTCACCGCTGCCGCCGGAGCCTGTATCGTCGGCTCCGCCAGTGCCGCTGTCACCGCCGCCAGCACCTCCAGCACCACCGCCTTGAGTGCCGCCGGAAGGCTCTCCCTCACCTATTTTTTTTGCTGCTTCAAGAAGAATATCCTGCAGCTCTTTTTGAACGAGGGGACTGTTCATGACTTCAATCATCTGTTTTTTTGTTTCTTCACGGAATTTTTGACTGTTCAATAAATTTAAGGTCTGCTCCTGAATGGATGGATCCTTTAGAAGTTCAAGCATCATGGCCTGATAATCCGGATCCTGCATGAGACCTTTAAGGAGTTCTTCATTTTGCTTATGCATGCTTTTGGCTAAAACCTCTGCAAACGCAGGATCTTTAAAGGTTTTTTCCCAGAACTGCTTGCCTTCGTCTGACAGGAGCTTGGAGTCGATGGTTTTCTTTACAACATCCTGATCTAAAACAAGTTCTTTTTTTATTTCTTCATCCGACAGGAACTCCTGAACAGCTTTTTTGCCTTCGTTTGTTTTAAGTAAATCAATGACCATTTGCTTTGTTTCGTCATAGCTTGCGGCTTTTTCGCCGCCTCCGCATGCGGATAATGACAGAATTATGGTAAATGCTATCCCTAGCATGAATAATTTTTTCATACCTCTTCACCCCCAAACATCAAATTTCTACTTATAGCTTTTGCATTCCGGGGTAAAATATTCGTGTTCACAACGTAGTCATGGATTTTTCAAATGGTGATTGGTACAATCGAAGGAGAGTTTGTAAATTAATTGCTGGGGGATAAATACGTGACTATCCGAAGTTGGATTCGATTTTTTTTCATGACACTGCTCGTAGGCGGTGTAACAACAGGAATTGTTGGCATTGCCGTTCGCTGGAATGAGCTGATGAACTTATTAAACGGCCAGGATATCGTTGAGGTAATGTCTGTTATTGTCTGGATGGTTGGAGTAGGGATGACATTCAGTGTACTGAGCCAAATGGGTTACTTTGCCTACCTTACAATCCACCAATTTGGACTGAGCATATTCCGCTCACTAAAATTATGGAATGCTGTGCAACTCGTGCTTGTTGCATTTGTTATATTTGATTTAGTTTATTTCAGGTTCACTACATTTGCAGGGCAAGGAGAGTCGTTGCTTCCTTACATCGGCTTAGCAGGCTTTCTTTTATCCGTAGGGCTGCTTGTTGCTTATCTGAAAACAAGACAGGCAAGCAAATCACTTTTTCCATCTGCACTCTTTTTTATGGTCGTTGTTACCACCCTTGAATGGCTTCCGGTTTTGAGAAGCAATGAGGGCTACTGGCTTATCACGATTATGTTCACGCTGATGGCGACCAATGCGTACCAAATACTGTCGCTTCCAAAATATAATCAGCGTTCTGTTAAAGAACGTGAAGAGCGGCTTGCCCGTAAAGCTGCAAGGCAAAATGCAGCAGCGAAATAGAGGCTTAAAAGAAGATCTCCAAACAGGGGATCTTTTTTTGTTCTGTAACTTTTTAGTTTTTTAGAAAACAATGAAGTTAAACTGGCTGAGAATTATAGTAAATGGTAAATAAGTATGGAATAAAATGTTTATTCCTCAGTCAGAGCCGTTAAAAGGTGATTATTCGACAAAATAATAGAAATTCTTTGGAGGCCATTTATGTAAAAGTATTCACTTATATGTTCTTAATAAAGAATATTTAGTTATATATACCTATAAATGAATATAGTAATCTATGTTATACTCATGGAGCAAAATGTTCTTTATAAGGAACGATTTTATTCTAAAATTTTTTGGTGCGCTGCCTAGAAAGGAGATGAAAAGGGATAATTCGTCATCACTTCTTATGAAATTCAGTGCTATGGCACTTTATGGGCTTAGTATGGGAAAAAAGTTCTTAATAAAGAATTATTG
The DNA here is from genome assembly GCF_002926065.1 of Jeotgalibacillus proteolyticus. Taxonomy (GTDB): domain Bacteria; phylum Bacillota; class Bacilli; order Bacillales; family Jeotgalibacillaceae; genus Jeotgalibacillus; species Jeotgalibacillus proteolyticus. The sequence goes on from NZ_PREZ01000010.1 coordinate 62,067, forward strand.
TTTTCTTTGTTAAGCAACTAGCTCGCTTCGCTACAGAAAATTAAGACTGCATGGGAGGAATGAAAATGAATAATAGTAAAACGACTAAAAGAAAGTGCCTGGCGGCAGCTTTTATCATCACACTGTTGTTTTCTATTTTTCTTTCTACACCACAGAGCATTGCTGAGGTTAAGGAGGAACAAGCTAAGATTGTTGTTGTCTATACTTCAAAGGAAAACGAAATTAATGAATATCAGCGGCAGCTTGATATGCTGCTTGGTCATTTCTCAAAAGATATAACCTTCATTAGCAGTGCAGAAGTGGAGAAAAAGGATCTGGAAAATGCCACGCATCTAATTTATTACGGGCAGAAAAAAAGCCGTCTTCCTGAAACTTTCCCTGCTCTGCTGGAAGAATACACCGGTCCGTTTTTAGCCATAGGCTATAACACTGAACAGCTTGGTGCACATTTTGACTTCATTCAATCGCACGGGGAAATTGCCATTGACCAGCTCTACTTTACTAATGATCCGAATACGTTGCTAAATGCGTCTTATGGTAAAGCAATTAAGGTGAATATAAAGGGAAATACAGAGATTTTAGTCGAAGCCACTAAAGGATATGAGGACTCAATTGAACCCATTCTTGTTAAAAATCAAAACCACTATTATTTTGCCATCGATGACATTGCGCTAAACGAAACAATTTTTCTAGGAGAGATTTTACATACTTTATTTGAAACAGGGGAGAGATCCTCTTCTCGGCCCGCCTATCTTCGTTTAGAGGATGTGCACCCGCTTGTGGACCCTGTTCCGTTACAGGAAATTGCAGAAATTTTAAAGGGTAAAAACATTCCCTACATGATTGCTGTCATCCCGGTTTACACTAGCCCTCAAACAGGGGAAAAGCATTATTTCTCAGACTCACCAGCCCTGCTGAAAGTGCTGAAACAAATGCAGAAAGATGGAGCCAGCATTGTGCTCCACGGCTACACTCATCAATATCGCTCGAGTGAAACGGGAGAAGGTTTTGAGTTTTGGGATGTTGAAAATAATTTGCCGGTTTATGCATCTTCAGACGAGGAGTTCAATTTAAAAGAGAAAAGCGAATTTAAAACAGCTGAAGAGTATGAGAAATATATGGATGGCCTTAAGCAATTCGAGCGGGAGTATATTCAAACCAAATTAACAAGGGGCATTCAGGAACTCGTGAACTACGGGCTGCATCCTTTAGCTTTTGAAGCGCCGCATTACACGATGTCGCAAAATGGGTATCAGGTTGTATCCGACTATTTTTCAACCTACGTTGGCCAGGTGCAACTAAGTGATGAGGACTGGAGGACGATGGACGGAACCCCTTATATAAGCACCCCATCCTTCTTAAATGGAATGGAGCTTTTACCTGAGACGCTAGGTTTTATAGAGGAAGATAACCCTAATTCACTGAAAGACATTCAGTCGAAATCAGAAAGAATTCAGATGACTGAAAATGGAATTGCAGCTGCATTTTATCACCCTTATCTTGGGTCAGAGGGTCTTTATGACGTACTGAATGAAATGGAAAGGATCCCTCATTTAGAATGGATCGATTTAAAACAAAGAGATATAAGTGTTCAAGCGGATAACGTCAGCATTTATACAATAAACGGGGAGGTCATTGCCGATGTAAAAAACGGTGCACTACTTATGACTTCCTGGGATTTTTCTATGTACCATATTAAAGGATTTCTTAAAACAGCGATATGGGGAATGGCGATTTTAGGAGGAGTAGCTGTATGGCTATTCGTAGTGTTTACTATTCATCTTCAAACCAGGAGTACAAAAATGGAAGGGTGATTTTAATGGCTGATTTTATATTATATACATCACTTTTTTTAATCTGGATCATGCTGTTCTATCATGCATTTCTTATGATTGGCGGTTATTTTCATTCACTAAAGTATCGGGAGTTTGAGAAAAAGATTTCAACTACAGGTGAGGAATTCCCCAAGGTAAGTATTTTAATTCCTGCACATAACGAAGAAGTGGTGATTGAAGAAACGATTCGGTCAATGATTCGGCTGCATTATCCTAAAGATAAGCTTGAAGTCATTATAGTTAACGATAATTCCAGTGATGACACCGGTAAAATAGTTGACAGGTATGCAAAAAAATACTCATTCATTCACGCAGTCCATACGAAGCCGCCTCATGCAGGAAAAGGAAAATCCGGTGCCCTTAATCAAGGACTGCTTGCTTCTACCGGCGATATTATTGCCGTCTATGATGCCGATAATACTCCTGAGCCAGATGCCATTCGTTACCTTGCGCTTGGCCTGAAAAACGACCCTAAAGCAGGAGCGATGGTTGGAAAGTTTAGGGTCGTAAATGCCAACAAAAACATTCTAACCCGTTTAATTAATATTGAAACACTTACCTTCCAATGGCTTGCTCAAGCTGGACGCTGGTTTTGGTTCAAAATGGCGACCATACCCGGTACAAATTTTGCTATTCGCCGCTCGATCCTTGATGAAATTGGGGGCTGGGATGAAAAAGCTCTCTCCGAAGACACAGAACTGAGCATTCGCGTTTACAATATGGGGTATTATATTCGTTTTTTCCCGGCAGCAGTTACCTGGGAGCAGGAGCCAGAAACCTTAAAGGTCTGGTGGAGGCAAAGAACCAGGTGGGCGCGGGGTAATCTATATGTGATCTTTAAGTATTTGTTTACGATGCATAAACTCAAAAACAAAAAGGTATTAATTGATATTAGTTATTTCTTATTTACTTACTACTTGTTTTTTGGCGGAGTGCTCCTTTCGCATGGAATCTTTGTTGTCAATCTTATAACCGATCTTCAATTATCGATTGGCAAGATTTCGATTGCATTATTAATTGTGGGTTTTCTTCTCTTTCTCACAGAGGTCTGCCTGGCACTCAGTATGGAAAAACATCAGCTTACGTTGAAAAACTTTATTCTCGTCCTATTCATGTATCTTACGTATTCTCAGATGTGGATTTTCCTTGTGGCATACGCATCTTTTTTAGAAGTAAAACGGGTTCTATTCAAGCAGGAAGCGAAATGGTATAAAACACAACGGTTTAAACAGCCCGCAAAGAACAATCATTCTGCATAGCTCATGGTCATTACACCTTTAAGGAGTGTAGAGGATGAAAATTATGATGATCTATAGCACGAAAGCCCCGGTGTGTAATATGAACGAACCTATTAATCCTTATTATTCACGCTCAAATGGAGCAGTTAAGTCAGGGTGAAGGGGTGAAAAGAAAAGTGATGTACATCAGTGCCCTTTTGGTCATGATTAGTTTGATGCTGTTTATATTATTTAACCGGACACAAAATGAACAAAGATTTGCGGGAGAAGAATTTATAGAAGAATGGCTGAGGAATGAGAACGGTACGCTGGCAACTTATATTCAGGAAGGAAAGCTTGTCGATGAGGATTTGGTAAAGGGAAGAGAAGCCTTATCAGAAACATTAGGCTTGTGGATGGAGTATGCGATTGAAAAAAAGGATGCGAAGTTATTTGAGGAAGCGTATGATCAATTGATTCATCTTTTTCTAGACGAAAAAGGATTTGTTTATTGGAAATTAACAGAAGATGGAGAAAAAGAGGTTTGGGCAAATGCATTGGTAGATGATTTGAGAATCGCCTCCGCCCTGTTTCAGGCAGCTGAATTGTGGAATAGGCCGGTCTATAAAAACACCGCTCGTTCTGTCAGTAACTATTTGGTTGAAAATAATGCCTATAAAGGAATCTTAACCGACTTTTATGATAAAAAAATAAGGTATAAGAGCCGGATTATTACTTTATCCTACGTCGAACCTGAATCCCTGGCTGTGCTTGAAACTGAGCAGATCATGGATAACAAAATGCTTAACGATATGCTGCTCATTTTAGAAAATGCAGAGCCTCAACGTGTTTTTTTTCCTAAATCGTATAATGTCCAAACAAGGGAGTATCAATTTGATGACACCATCAATCTCATTGATCAATCTTTAGTAGCCTATTATCGGGCAAAAAGAGGCTACTCGACGAATACATTCCACTCATTTATTAAGGAGCAGTTTGATAAACACGGCGTAATTTACGGTCAATACAATAGACACAGTGAGAAACCGGCTGTAGACTACGAGTCACCTGCTATCTATGGATGGCTGATCTTGTACAGCTTACAAGTGAATGATGATGCACTTGCTTTACAGCTATTTAATGAAATGAATAAGTTTCAGCTCAAAGAAGGTCAATACAAGGGAGGCTACTCCGTTTATAAAGAAGATACGCATATTTTTGATAATCTCGTTCCGTTGATTGCTGAACGGGAGCTTTATAACAGGAAACTTATAAAATGAATAAAAATGTTCTTAAAAACCAGGGGGGTTCACTCCTGGTTTTATTTTGGTTATACCACTCAGCTGTACTTTCTTCTTCTTATAAAACATTACCAATTTTTTATGCGTTTCAAAAGACCTAGTTACCTTCATGACGATGTTTAACACATATAAACACAAAATAATGTAAATCCCTCGTAAAATGGTTCCATAAAATTGTTTAAATTTGTTTTCAGAATAAATTTATGGGTATTTAATAGCTAGGTTTTATTTTTTTAATATTCAAAAATAATATTTTTGATTCAAATAGTCTTAATTTGAGATACCTTTACGTTATAAAAAGAGTCTTTTGTCCTGTAAATTGTAATTTTTGTAATACTAAAAATAGAATTTTGAAGGGAAGTGATGAAAATAAGAACTATTCTCCTGAAAATATTCTAAATGAACTCGTTAGTAGGTCACGGTTTATTTTACTTTAAATCGGTTGGTGTGTGACTTTAGTGGGGGGTGAATTTCGATCAGATTCTACTCCATTTGACAGCATTGCCTATTTTTTATAAAAACATGATAGGCAATTCATCACACGCTTTGTTTTAGCACTTATTACGTATAAGTAAATAACTATATGAACAGTTTCACCTTATTCATTTCCATTTATTTAATGATGTACAACTATTTGAAAAGAAAAGAGGCAATAGAGCATGATCGAGTCGAAAAGAAGAGCCATTATCTTTTTATTGCTGGCTTTGCTGCTTGCGGCAGCTGCCGGGTATCTTACTCTTCAAAAAGTGAGAGAGCTAAACACCGATTTAGGAACGATGGTAAATGTATATGTGGCAGGCACAGATATCTCATCAAGAAGCGTGATCACCCCTGACGACATTACCATTCAAAGCATCCCTCAAAAATACGTAACCGATGAGCACATCGTAAATACAGAGGATCTGGTCAATAAGGTTTCTGTTATCCCGCTTTCTGCCGGGGATGTCCTTACACGAAATATGCTAAAGGAAGCGTCCGCTGTAACGGAAGAAAACAACCGGCTCGTCACGCTTTTATCCTCTGAGCGGGTGTTCTTTGATGAACAGCTTGAGGCGCTCGACAGGGTTGACGTTATAGTTTCCACCCGAACAGATGAAGGAAATAAAACCGAGATTTTTATGCGTGATGTAAAAGTGGCCAAGGTGGCAAAGGAGGATGGCAGCTTTTCCGGAATTCAGGTGGAAATCGCACTTGAGGAAGCGCCAGAGCTCATTCATATGCAAAACTACGCAGACAGCGTGAGGATCGTAAAAGCCAATGTTGGTCTCTCGCAGGGTGTAGCGGAGGCTGTTGATGAAGCAGAGGAGACTGCTGAACCAGCAGAGGAAGAAGCTGCAGAGCAGCCTGAAGAACAAAAAGAAGAAGAGAAGCAGGAAGAGAAGAAAGAGGAAGAGGATGAGAAAAAAGAGGATGAGAAAAAAGATGAAGATGAGTCCTAATTCACGGGGTAAGGAGCGTTCATATGAAGCAATCTGATATTTTAATCATTGGCCAGGAAGGGATGCTTTTAACATCCGTTCAGGAGCACCTTTCAAATGACATTAACTATGACTTTCTTGACTCGGCTCATCTTCGTTCAGAGCTGAAAAATAAGGATCCGAAAATCATCCTTCTTTTACATAAAGATGATAACAACCTTGAAAGAGTTCAATACATCCAATTTGAAACACAGGGAATTCCAATCATTTTTATTCATGAGCTTCATGATTTTGAGCTGTTTCGTAATCTTGTGCGGGCTGGCGCCACTGACTATCTCGTATTTCCAGAGGATGGGGATGGCTTTGAAGACAGGATTTTAAATATCGTGTCCAGAGCGGATGCGGAGGAATCAACTGAAAAAAAGACCACCTTCAAGCGTGGGAGCGGAAAGGTTTTTGCCTTTTACAGCGGAAAAGGCGGCAGCGGCAAAACCTTTCTCAGCACTTCATTTGCCCAAACTTTAAAGCTAGAATCCACCGCACAGGTTGTTTATATTGATTTAAATCTTCAATTCGGAGGCGGAGAAACCTTTCTTGGCGTCGAAGCTAACCGAACAATTCTGGATTTCGAACCTGTTATTAACGAAATCAGTGAGCATCATCTGAGAAATGTATCTGAAAAAGAGCGTTTTTCCAAAATGGACCTGCTGATCAGCCCAAGAGATGCAGAGGTGGCAGAGCGCCTGACAGAGGAGTTTGTAACCAAGCTGCTCCGGGCCTGCAGAAGAACCTACGATTTTATTATTGTCGATCTGCCGGCAGGAATTGATGAAAGATCATACGGTGCATTGATTGAAGCGGACAAAATTTATTACACCACCATGCTTGATACACCTTCTATCCGCGTAATGAAGCATGTAGAAGAGCTGTTTCAAAAGCTTGGCATACCGGTGGATGGGCGTCTTGAGCTCGTCATTAATGAAGCTGGAAGAGAAAATGAGCTGTCTAAAAAAGACCTGGAACGGTTTGTCTCCTATCCGGTTGCAGCCGAGGTCAGAAGAGATATAAAAGGAGTTCAGGCAGCGATTAATAAGGGGCAGCCGATCCGAAAAGAAGTAAAGGAAAAAAAGCTCATCCCGGCAGCAAAGGATATTCGAAAATGGGTACGCTCGATGCTGAAATGAAAATGGGGGAAAGGAGGATAACGGATGGCACTTTTTCAACGAAAAAAGCAGCAGGAGGAAAAAGAAACCTTTACTACTGAAACAAAGCATTCAATCATGACGCCTTATCTGGAAGAGCTTCTGGAGCATTATAAAACACGTCTCCTGGCTGAAACAAATCTTGAGCAGTTAACGGCATCTGAAGAGCATGAGCGGCGAACCTCGATAGAAAGGCTCATTAATCAATTTATGCTCGAGGAAAAGGTCGTCATTCCAAGAAACGAGCGGGAAACGCTGCTTTCAAGGCTTATTGATGAGAGTGTCGGCTTTGGTCCCCTTGAACAGCTGTTAAAGGATACGAGTATTACTGAGATTCTAGTAAATGGGCCAAAGGAAGTCTTTGTTGAGAAAAACGGGCAGCTTGAGCCATCCTCAGTAACGTTTAAAGACGATGATCATGTCCGCCATATTGTAGACCGGGTCATTGCTCCGCTTGGCAGGAGAATTGATGAAAGCTCTCCAATGGTAGATGCGCGACTGCCGGATGGAAGCCGTGTAAATGCCGTTATCCCGCCGATCAGTTTGAATGGCACACTCATTTCAATCCGGAAGTTCCGCAAAGAGCCGTTTGAAATGAATGATCTGCTCCTCTTTCAATCACTGGATGAGCGTATGGCAGAATTTATGCAGGCAATTGTAGAAGCGAAAACCAACATTTTGATCTCAGGCGGTACAGGAAGCGGGAAAACAACCCTGCTAAATGCAGTCGCAAAATCCATTCCGCTGAAGGAACGTGTTATCACGATTGAGGATTCAGCAGAGCTTCGGTTAAATAGAGGCAGCGTAGTAGGAATGGAAGCAAGGCCGCCTAACGTGGAAGGTACTGGTGAGGTGTCCATCCGGCAGCTCGTAAAAAACGCACTGCGTATGAGACCGGACAGAATTATCGTCGGTGAGGTACGGGGGGCTGAAGCCTTTGATATGCTCCAGGCGATGAATACAGGACATGAAGGCTCGCTCACAACCGTTCACTCCAATTCTCCAACAGATGCCATTAACAGGGTTGAAGGAATGGTCGTCATGGCAGGAATGGACCTGCCCACCCACATCATTCGGGAGTACATTGTCGGCGCACTGGATTTTATTATTCAGGCAGAACGACTGGGAGACGGGAAGCGGAAGATCGTTAATATTTCTGAAGTGTTCGTAACCGATGATAATCAGGTGAAAATCCGGGACGTCTTCATCTTTAAACGTACGGGAACCGGAAAGGATGGCGAGGTGCTTGGTCATTTTGAACCAACCGGCTACATCCCAGCCTGCCTGGACCGCTTGAAAATGTTTGGGATCAAGCTCGATCCGAGGATGTTTGAGAGAGAAGGTGAGCCTTCATGGACTTAGGAATTGCAGCCATTATGGCAGGCGCCTTTTTATGCCTCATCTTTACAGCCTATTCGTTTTTAGATTACAGGCGCAAAAAGCAGGAGTGGAAAAAGAAGGTTAGAAAATGGTATCCGGAGGAAAAGCGGAAAAGCGCGATCAGTGTCTGGGGGGATAAGTACGATGCATCCCCATCCTCCGCCAAGCTTCACCAAAAGCTTCAAACCGCCAATTTAGCTCTTCTGCCTTCAGAGTATCTCGGGATCCATGTTCTTGGCGTACTGGTATTTTTCGTCCTTTTTAATATGGTGTTCAATCTAACGCTGTTATTCACTTTGCTCCTAACAGCAGGAATTCTTGGAGCGAGTCATTTTCTTCTTTTTTACCTTCGAAAGAACCGGTTTGAGGAAAGATTCAATGAGCAGCTGAGTGAAATATGCAGGCTGCTCGCGAATGCAGCCAAATCAGGTATGACCATTTCACAGGGAATCGATCTTGTGGCAAGGGAAATTAATGCACCGGCAAAGGACGAGTTCAAGCGGATGTCCTACGAACTAAAACTCGGGGTTCCGCTCGAGCAGGTGCTAAGAAAAGTTCAGACTCGGAATACCTCAAGAGATTTTCAGCTGTTTGCTGCGACGCTGCTGATTCAAAAGAAAACAGGCGGCAACCTGGCATCCACTCTAGAAACGATGTCGAATACGCTTGAGGAAAGAAAGGTTTTGCACCAAACGATTCGCACCATGACATCAGAACAGCGTTTCATCTCCTTAATCGTGCCGGCTATGCCGATCTTTATCCTTCTCATGATGAACAATATTGTTGAAGGCTTTACAGATCCATTAACGACCGGGCCCGGTATCATCATTCTGGTGCTGTTTGGTTCTGGCATCATTTTATCCTTTTTCCTGATTAGAAAGATTACGAATATTAAAGTGTAGGTGATAAAGGTGGATGCCTTAATTATATTTTGTGTCATTGTCTTTTGGTTTTTAGTGGTATTAGGACTCAGGAACTGGTCAGTGTACTTAAACGAAAAAAGAGAGCTCCTCGTTCATGTCTCCGATGTCACACTGGTGGATGGATTTGAAAAAAAGGAGAAAAAAAGAAAGCAGCGGGCAGGGTTTATTGACAAGGTGACCAAATATGCGGATGAATTTGCCGATCTTGGCCAGCGAATCAATTTCTTCAGTGAAAATCTCGATGTGGAAAACTGGCTGAAGAAATCAGGGAACCGCTACGAGCTCTCAGTGGCAAGGTTTCAGGGAATGAAAATGCTCTTTTTAACGATAGGCTTTTTTGCGGCAATGTTCTTTTTCATTCTTGGCTTTCCCTTTTCGCAATTTGGACTCATTTTACTTCCGCTGGCAGGGTATTTTCTGCCGATTATCGTGATTAAGCAGCAAGTGAAAAAGCGCCAGGAAGCCATCCGGCTTGATTTGCCGGATTTTCTGGACACCATTAGTACAAGCCTTCAGGCAGGGGTAAGCCTGGATCAGGCATTAAGGGAGGTGATTCGTTTTTTCGACGGACCGATCAGAGAAGAATTTACCCGCTTCAATCAGGAAATTGACTTAGGCGTTCATCGTGAAAGGGCGTATCGCAACCTGCTCGACCGAAACAGCAACGAGGAATTCCAGCAGCTGATCAAGTCGCTTTTGCAGGGCTTAAAGCTTGGGGTGCCGGTAGCAACTACCTTTAACGTCCAGGCGGTAGACATGCGGCAGCTGCGACAGGAAAAGGTCAAGGAGCTGGCAGCCAAAGCATCACCTAAAGTCACAATGGTCACTACCTTTATCGTCGCACCAGTCTGTATTTTAATGATCGCCGGTCTTATGCTGTTGAATATGATTTATGGCGAAAATAGTATCTTTAATCTATTAAACTTTTAGGAGGAAATGAAAATGAAAAAACTAAACGAATGGTACCTACAATTTATGATGCTGCTTACAGGTAAACTGAAAGAGGAAAGAGGTTCACAAACACTTGAGTGGATTGGGATTGCCGCGGTTATCGTTATTCTTGTAGGCGTTGTTTCACAAGCATTTAGTGGTGGGGATTTTGGACAAACGCTAGTTGATAAATTTAATGAATTCATAAACGGGATCGGATAAACAGACAGCGCGATAGGAGGACAAATAAGGGATTCAATTAAAAGGCTTTCTATCGCCCTGTTTAAAAATGTTCGAGCTTTAGTTCAGGAGTCAGGAACGAGCTAAGGGGTGAACGAAATAAGAGTTGGTGGGAGCCTTGGCATCGCGTTGAGGATTAGAAAGACTTATATTTTTCCGTCTACTATCAAGTAAACGAGTATGGGCAGATGTATGACAGGAGGATATTACATGAGAAAAGCAAGAGGGCTTTTAATCGCTCTGCTAAGTATCGCTTTAGTAGCATGTCAAAACGATGAAGCACAGCAGAATCCGGAAGCTCCTGAGGAACAGGATACTCCAGCAGAAGAGCCCGAATCAGATGGAACATCCGATGATGTTGCAGAAGAAGACAGTAATCAGGAGGACATCGTTACTCTTGTCGAACAAATGAATTTAGATGCGCCTCCTGAAACTGTTCAGGAAGTCATTAATCAGGAAGTCGGCTCCTTAAACGGGATAAATCTTCACCATTTGGATCGGGATGAAAGTCATAAACTACTGATTGAGGAATACGGAGATTTCCCGCGACTGCCGGAGGAACCAACAGAGGAAGAGCTGGATGCTTACTTTACTTATCTCTATTCTTTAGTTAAAAACAGCTTTCCAGATCCTAAGGATGTTTTGGATTTTTTGACGTTTGAACTTTCTGGAACACCGGAAGCGGACCCTCGTTACAGTTTTAAAGAAAACTATAATATCGAAGTCATTCTTGATGCAAGCGGCTCGATGGCTGCCTACGCAGGAGAAGAAACAAGAATGGAGCTGGCGAAACGCGAAATAACCTCATTCCTTTCGTCTGTTCCGGAAGAAGCTAATGTTTCGCTCCGTGTATACGGACATGAAGGAACAGGCTCTGATGAGGACAAGGAAAAATCATGCAGTGTCATCGAAGAGGTTTACGAGCGAAGCAGCTACGATGAAGCAGAGTTTGCAAATGCCCTTGATCGCTTTGAGCCGGCCGGCTGGACGCCTGTAGCAGGGGCACTTGAGTCAGCAAAAGAGAGCTTCGAGGGACTGGATGGTGAAGAAAACACCAATTTAATTTACTTAGTAAGTGACGGTATTGAAACATGTGATGGTGATCCGGTTGCGGTGGCAAAAAGCTTCGCTGAAAGTAATATATCTCCGATCATCAATGTCATCGGGTTTAATGCGGATGCCGATGCACAAAGACAGCTTCAGGAAGTAGCAAAAGAAGCGAATGGAATGTTTTCCAATGTGAACAACGCTGATGAATTGAAGGAAGAATTTAATCACTCCGATGAAGTTCTGAAACGGTGGGAGCAATGGAAAAGAGACGCGGACAAGGAAATTACCCGGGATTCGATCGATAGCTCAAAGGCGATCACAAAGTTTTACAATCAATGGTCCTCTGCTTCAACTAACCTTAATTTAAATCTCGGAAGAGCTCTTGATTATCTGGAAAATGAAGAAATCATTACCTATGATCATAAGATGGCCTTAAGAGACAGGCAAAGAGAACTTGAACCCATTACCTCAGGGATTAGGAATGATCTACGGGATGAACTGAAGGAAGCACAGAAGGAAGGCCTGGATAGTATGAGACAGAAGCTTGAAGAGCGATATCCTGATGAGGAATAACGGGAAGCTCCCGCTTTTCCAGCCGTTTCAATAAAGATGGATGGGAAAGCGGAGGCTTCACAGCAGATTAAAAGCCCCGGGAAGGAGGAGCTGGCGATGGAAAAACAAAAAAAACATGTCTTAGATGAAAGAGGATCTGCCACCATTGAATTTATAGGAATTGTTCCACTCGTATTTTTTGTCTTATTATTCGTCTGGCAGTTAATTGCCGGAGCGCACGGACTGATTCTGGCACACTCTGCTGTAAATGAAGCAGCAAAGGTGTACTCCGTTACGGCAGAAGCAGGAGAAGCTTCACAGGCAGCGGAGTCAATCATTCAGGCAGGCGGAAGTCATGTAAGCTTTGGGGGTGCCCCGATCTCAGGAACCGATCAATTTACAGCCTCCGTTACGATCCGAATCGACATGGTGTTTTTACCTTCTGCCTTCTTTCCGGGTGGAAAACCAACCGTCTCCTATACAGCAGATACCACAGGCAAGGTGATTCGATGAAAAAGTGGAAGAGTATAATTCAAAACCAGAAGGGCAATACAATTATCTTTGTTCTGGGGCTAACCTCAGTCATGATGGTCATGTTTGTGTTGGTCATCAATTTGGCAGGAGCACTTGTGGTAAAAGAACAGGCTGCCTCCACAGCTCAGCAGGCAAGCCTTGCCGCCACCGCTGAGCTGTACAGCCATCTTCCGCAGGTCATCGAAGACTATGAATCTGAAATTATTGGCATCGTGGATAAATATCCTGAATCGATTCAGGAAAAGATAGATAAAGAGATTCAGCGTTTAGCACAAGGGGAGATGAGCGGTTATACCATCAATGAAATTCAAAACAAAGCCATGGATAATGTACTGACCGATGAAATTACAAGCGGTCTTGGGGATGATTTGTTAAGAGAAAAAATTGAAGAAGAGCTCCAGTATGACTGGTCGCTTAGAATGCGGGAAATCGCCCGGCAGGTGATTTTATCCAATGGAGGCACGCTTGAAGGAGCAACTATCACTTTTTTCGATGATGGACAGATCAGGGTTAAAGCAACCCACAAGGCAGACCCAGTCGATTATGACGGCTTCTTCGCCGGGCTGTCAGAGAATTTAACGAAAGCTTCAGCAGGACCTGAAATTCAATTTTTAAAAGAGTTGGACTGGAACAACCAAACCTATTCACTTGAGTAAGGAGAGATACTAATGAAAAAACATAAACGATGGAAACGGATTTATTTGTTTTTAATGATCTTTTTTTACGTAATCTTTGTACCTGTTACAGTGGGCGAATGGCTGCTTGGCGATGGAGGGTTCCCCTTTACTGCAATAGCGGTAGGAGTAGCGCTTCCGATGATAAGGAAAAATCATTTAACGCAGCTTGAGCAAGGAGCCCGTTAAGGAGGGATAAAAATGGAACACCCCATACGGTCAGCATTTTCATTTTTCAGCCAGCGATATGAGCGAATCCTGCTCCTGATCCTAATGGTTCAACTGCCGTTATTACTCGTACACTTTTTTCTGGCTAATTATATTTATGCCGTAACGCCAACGTTCAGTGGACAATTTTCCACTGGAGATATCTTCAATGCAATGCTGATTCTTTTGCTGTTTTTATTTGCACAAATCCCTTTCCTTTATTTCTGGCATTATGAGGAAGCAGGAGAAGATAAAGCGCTCAGAAAGGCAATGCTTCAATTCACGATACGTGCTTTTCACTTTTTTGTTTTTGCCGTCTTCTTAAGTGTAATTGTAACGATTGGATTTGGTCTTTTCTTTCTTCCCGGCCTAATCTTATTAGCGATGTACATAAGCGCGCCGATCATTGCGGTAATCGAAGAAAAGTCCGTTTGGAAATGCATGAAGGAAAGTGTCCAAATCTTCAAAAAGAATCATTGGAAAATCGTTCTTTTAATTATGACATTTGGGATAGGGGAGCTGATCATCTCCTTTTTTATTCAAACCATGATTATGTCGATTACAACGTCTTATCTGGCGATTGTCATTATTAATCTATTTATCAACACAATCTTTTTTCCACTTTTTTATTTAATGCTGGCATCCCTGACAGGAAAATGGAGAAACGAGCTTGGTCTATTATCTGTTGAAAATGCAGCAGCAGAAAATAGCTGAAAGGGAGGAGAAATATGAAACGATTTATTAAGCAAACCTTCGCCGTTGTCACGATTCTACTGATGGTCTTCCAATCATTCTTATATTCTGTCGGTTCAGCTGCCGTAAACCCCTGGTCAGGGAACACATGGTCAGGGAACACATGGTCAGGGAACACATGGCAGGGTAATACCTGGTCCGGAAACACATGGTCCGGAAACCCATGGGAAGGCACTACCTGGAGCGGAGATCCTTGGGAGGGAAATACCTGGTCAGGCAACACCTGGCAGGGTAATGCAACCAATGGAAATAACTTTAATGGAGTTGATTGGCAGGGAGTACCGTGGTCAATGTCTCCCTGGAATCCCAATGCGACTCCTCCCCCTAATGGCTGGGATGGGAATACCTGGACAGGGACTCCAGGAGCTCCGGGTAATGGATGGACAGGAGATCCACTTGCTCCGGGCAATGGCTGGGACGGTAATTCATGGATTGGGAATCCGCTAGGGCCTGGGAATGGCTGGACAGGCTCTCCATTAGGTCCGGGGAACGGCTGGGCTGGTTCTCCATTAGGACCCGGAAATGGCTGGGCTGGTACCCCGTTAGCTCCGGGAATGGGCTGGGCTGGAACTGGAACGCCTCCGCCCGGATGGAATGGAAATCAATTTGCCGGCGGTCCTAATGAATCGGGAATGGGTCCGGTTTTTGGACCTGACGGAACGATTCGGAACGGGCAGGGAGCTGGCTCAAGCCTGTTAACCCCACCTGCACTAGGGGTTGTTGCCAGCGGAGCAAATTCTACTCCAGACAACAATACACCGGATATGCGCGATGTTTCAGATTATGTGGTAAATGATGTCATCATGGGTCAGGTTAACATGGTCGGTACCTTTCTGGAAAAAGGGGACGATTTCTCCTTTCGTGATTCCGGCGGTTTCATGGGGAATGTCTTACTGAATGGTCTGAGACTTGGTATTGGTGATAATCCGGTTATCGATTTTATTGATGATACTCAAACAACGGTCTCCACTATTAAAGACGGATATGAGGCTTACAATGCATTCCAAACAGCACGAAATGCGGAACAGATTGGGAATGCAGCCGGTACTGCCGGTGACCTCGCCAGGTTGGGGAATAGTGTTGATAGTGTTACAGATGTTGCGAGTGCTGCAACATCCATGGGGGCAGTTTCAAAACTAAACCTTGTAACTGCAGGTGCAGGTGCAGCATTTGGCATCTATGATACTACTACGAAGGGTATAGATGCGTATAAAACCCTGACCTCTGATGCTCCGACCACGGAGAAAGTTTCAGCGGTTGCTGATACCACTGCTTCATTCGGAGATACCCTTATGAATGCTGGTGTAATCGCAGCAGCCATTCCTGGCGGACAGGCTGTGGGCTCTGCGATGATCGTTGGTGGTGCTGTTGTATGGGGAGTTTCAAAAGGAGTTAAATTCTTTGCAGATAATTGGGAAGGTGTAAAAAAATTCGGCAATGATTTTAAAAACGATCCTGTAAAAGCGACGAAGGATTTAGCTGTCGATACTTTCAATAAAGGAAAAGAGAAGGTTAAGGAAAGCTGGGACGGCATTAAAAGCTTTTTTGGAGGAAAATAATCAAGCCTGAATGATACAATTAGTCCAACTAAACGATTTGGATGTGAGAAGATGAGTGGAGAGATCAACCAGATTGAATTAAAAGCTAAGAAGTATAAAAAATGGCGAGAAAAAATTGATGTCTACCCATTTCCTTGGGTAGGCAGCAAAGATGTTTATTATAATGTCGTCTATAAGATTAAAAATGATGTAAAAGGTGTCGCAGTGATTTCAAAGGGAGAAGGCTCACAAAGTGAGTTCGAAGATGCTTTTCATCATCTCTTTTATTTTTATGGCCTCCTGGAAAATATTCATGCAAGCGGTTCTGAAAGAGCTAGAATTGCACCGGAGTTCTATTCAGAGCCTTTAGAGCTTATGGAAAAGGAGCAGGAAGAAAAACTGGCTCCCGGGAAAGAACTGATTAGCTCTCTGTATCAAATTCAGCTTGATTTTACAGAAGCATATGAAGGTTTCTTTGATCACTTAAGCCATATGCGGGAGGTTACGAAAAAAATAACAACTGAAGATGTAGAGATTGCTAGAAATGCTTCTACCAGAATCAACCTTCTTCAATACCTTCACATTAAGGAAGCGGTAGACCACTCGGCTACTTTAAATGAATGGATTCTTAATATGAAAAACCTTCAGCTGTGGGACAAGCTGTCGAAGGATCAGCAAATCTTTTATACTAATTTAGCGGAAAATAAAGCCTCCTTACAAGCATCTATCGACGGGCTGGGAATTCCCCAGGCGGATACGTACGAAGAAATGTTCAAATTAAGCCAAGAAATAAATCTGGAAAAGAATGAAAAGGAAAAACAGAAGCAATGGAACGAGCTTCGTTATCCTTAAAAAGATTGGAGCGGACTGAGTGGTTGGAAACAACACTTGGTCCGTTTTTATACCTAATTCGTGAGACTATGATGAGTGAGGACCTTGTGAGATGGGCGAAGAGATACCTTTTATTGAAGCTAAAGCAAAAAAGCACAAAAAGTGGAGAGAAGAAATTGAAGTGAATCCGATTCCTTGGGTAGGCCCTAATGATGTTTATTATTTCGTTCTCTATAAAATTAATAAACGCGTAAAAGCGTGTGCTGTACTATCAAAGGGAGAAGGCTCTCGAGAAGAGGCAATTGAAGCTCATAAGCATTTATACCTCTTTTATGTTTTGCTTGAGAATATACTTGCCGACGCAACTGACAGGTCTCGTATTGCTTTTGAATTTTATACTGAACCTTTAAAAATAATCGAAGAGGCAAACCGGGAAGAGCTTCGGGATGGAGAAGAGCTAATTACATCAATTTACAAAAAACAATTAGAGTTTAATGAGGCATACAACTCTTTTTTTGACCACGTATTCAAAATGAGAGACGAGACGAAAAGAATTACAGGGGATGATGTAACATTTTCCCACGACTCAGCCACACGCATGAACATATTGCAATATCTCCTGCTTCAGGATGTGGTGAAGCATTCAACCGTTTTGAATGAATGGATTAGGCATATGAAGGATTTACAGCTTTGGAAGAAGCTTACCAAGGATCAACAAATCTTTTATCGGGAATTGGCCAACAATAAGTCCTCCCTCGAAGACTCATTGAGTGGACTAGATGTAACTCCTGCAGATTCCTATGAAGAGTTGTATAAGATTAATAGGGAGAGTAGTGAAAAATACAACAAAGAGGAAACGAAAAGACAATGGGACAAGCTGAGGTATCCTAAGTAATTCAATCACTACAAATCCATTAGAAGGCGAACTAAGTTACCTGCTCAGTTCGCCATTTTAAAGCTTTTAAAGCTTAGTCAATTAAACGAATCTTGCTGTCAGAAGAAGCCAGCAATTCAAGGATCGAAACATAATTGTGTTCACTCCCGTTTAACGCTTCACTCCATTTCTTCCAGCTGCTTTTCATATCCTCAAGCTTATTCGGAACCTCAAGCTCAACGACAGCCCCTTTTAACGAACTTGCTTTTTTGGCAGTAAGTTCCTCACCGGTCACAAGATGACTGACCACAATAAAATCCTCCTTAGCCATAGCCTTAATAATAGAAGGAGGCAAAAGCTCGTCCTTCGTACGATAATAGGCGGCATCAAGATTATGCTCTTCATAGAGAGCGCGCAAATCCTGGAGATGCTTTTCAACCTCCCCGCTTTCCAGTGATTCAAACCGCGATGGATGAATATCATAAATGCCAACGTCATAACCGGCGAGCTGAATTTCTTTGACTACATCTTTTTGGCGGTCCACCCACGCCGGATCGAGGAAGAAAGCAGCTTTTTTAATGCCTTCTTTTTCAAGCTCCTCAAGAAGCCACAGGACCGACTCTTCGCCAAGCTCAATGTTGAAGGTCAGGGCGACTCCGTCATTTCCTTTATACACGATGCCCGGCGATGGCCAAACCCCAGTTACCCTCATGACACTGGGGGGTGAAGGAATCAACATGATGACTAACGTAATTACAATCAGAATAATCCCGGTTTCAAAGCCCTTCTTAAAAAAGTGGTTTCCCATACTCATATCTCCTTCGCTGCCAGCCATTTTTTAAAGCATATGAAGCAGAAGGGTAAAATATCTTTTTTCTTCAAAGGTATTGACCAATATAATTTACGGTGATATATTAATAAGCGTCGCTTTTGAGCAGGCTTAATAAGACAGTTTGAAAGATTAATAAAAAACTGTTGACATGATATTCGAAAAAATGGTATGATGATCAAGTCGCTTGAGAGAGCAACACGCAAGTGAAACACCTTGAACCTTGAAAACTAAACAACCAAAAACGTCAACGTTAATTCTTGATTTAAATGAAACAAATGAGCTTTTCAAACACTTTACGGAGAGTTTGATCCTGGCTCAGGACGAACGCTGGCGGCGTGCCTAATACATGCAAGTCGAGCGGATCGTTTGGAGCTTGCTCCAAACGATTAGCGGCGGACGGGTGAGTAACACGTGGGCAATCTGCCCGTAAGACTGGGATAACTCCGGGAAACCGGGGCTAATACCGGATAATTCCGGCTCTCTCCTGAGAGCCGGCTGAAAGATGGTTTCGGCTATCACTTACGGATGAGCCCGCGGCGCATTAGCTAGTTGGTGAGGTAACGGCTCACCAAGGCGACGATGCGTAGCCGACCTGAGAGGGTGATCGGCCACACTGGGACTGAGACACGGCCCAGACTCCTACGGGAGGCAGCAGTAGGGAATCTTCCGCAATGGACGAAAGTCTGACGGAGCAACGCCGCGTGAGTGAAGAAGGTTTTCGGATCGTAAAACTCTGTTGTTAGGGAAGAACACGTACGAGAGTAACTGCTCGTACCTTGACGGTACCTAACCAGAAAGCCACGGCTAACTACGTGCCAGCAGCCGCGGTAATACGTAGGTGGCAAGCGTTGTCCGGAATTATTGGGCGTAAAGCGCGCGCAGGTGGTTCCTTAAGTCTGATGTGAAAGCCCCCGGCTCAACCGGGGAGGGTCATTGGAAACTGGGGAACTTGAGTGCAGGAGAGGAAAGTGGAATTCCACGTGTAGCGGTGAAATGCGTAGATATGTGGAGGAACACCAGTGGCGAAGGCGACTTTCTGGCCTGTAACTGACACTGAGGCGCGAAAGCGTGGGGAGCAAACAGGATTAGATACCCTGGTAGTCCACGCCGTAAACGATGAGTGCTAAGTGTTGGGGGGTTTCCGCCCCTCAGTGCTGCAGCTAACGCATTAAGCACTCCGCCTGGGGAGTACGGCCGCAAGGCTGAAACTCAAAGGAATTGACGGGGGCCCGCACAAGCGGTGGAGCATGTGGTTTAATTCGAAGCAACGCGAAGAACCTTACCAGGTCTTGACATCCCACTGCCCGGTCTAGAGATAGACTTTTCCCTTCGGGGACAGTGGTGACAGGTGGTGCATGGTTGTCGTCAGCTCGTGTCGTGAGATGTTGGGTTAAGTCCCGCAACGAGCGCAACCCTTGATCTTAGTTGCCAGCATTCAGTTGGGCACTCTAAGGTGACTGCCGGTGACAAACCGGAGGAAGGTGGGGATGACGTCAAATCATCATGCCCCTTATGACCTGGGCTACACACGTGCTACAATGGACGATACAAAGGGCAGCGAGACCGCGAGGTGGAGCTAATCCCATAAAATCGTTCTCAGTTCGGATTGTAGGCTGCAACTCGCCTACATGAAGCTGGAATCGCTAGTAATCGCGGATCAGCATGCCGCGGTGAATACGTTCCCGGGCCTTGTACACACCGCCCGTCACACCACGAGAGTTTGTAACACCCGAAGTCGGTGAGGTAACCTTTATGGAGCCAGCCGCCTAAGGTGGGACAGATGATTGGGGTGAAGTCGTAACAAGGTAGCCGTATCGGAAGGTGCGGCTGGATCACCTCCTTTCTAAGGAAATGGCCGATGGCT
>NZ_PREZ01000011.1:0-62500 GCF_002926065.1 Jeotgalibacillus proteolyticus
AGAAGGTCGAGGACGTGAGTGAGGGAGGACCGGAGCGTGCAGCGCACGTGAGGAGCCGAGTGAGCGAAGCGGACGAAGAGATTCGACGTGTATCGGAAGCCGCAGCCAGCGCCGATGGTCGTTGGGGGTTCCCCTGTGAGAGTAGGACGTCGCTAGGCTTGGAAGCCGCAGCGAGCGCAGATGGTACCCAGTGAGTTTGAGATATAGTGATAACTGTAAAGTACAAGTTATATGACTATTCGTTTAAGAAACGGGAGGTGAACGGAGCGGAAGATGGCGACTCCTGCGGGATGAAGCGGGAGCTTGAGATCCACTTGCGTTAGCAAGTTAGCTCAAGCCCCGCCCCGCGGAAAGCGTCCATCTGAAGCGCAGTGAACCGGTAAATGGGATGAGATGCACATTCGTCTCAACACCCCTGATAAGGACTGAAACAGCACAGGGTTGTAAACGAGTATAAAATTTTTCGCCTTTTTCGTACACAACAATCAGACAATCTTTGTAGGCACATTCCCTATCCTTTCGAATACTATAATTAGGATTAGATTCGATTATTCGTGTCCATACTTGATGATAAAAGACATCGAGAAGTGGAGGAGTGGAGTGGGATGAAGGTGTGCAAAGCGTGCAGCAGAAGGTATAAACGGGGAATACAGGTGCAGAATAAACTAATTTGCTCCTGGTGCGAGCAATCACTTATTACCTTGAAAATGGACGATCACTCGTATGATCGCTGGATTCATATTTTGCGGAGAGATCATGCTGATTCATAGAAGATGATACAGAGGTAGCCAGACTTCAGGTCTGGCTATTTTTTAATGAAATGAGATGGTACAATCAAGGGTAGATAAAGACAGGTGAAAAAAATGAATCAGGAACAAAAACCTTTAGTTGAAGCGCTTGAAAAATTTAAAACGAACAGTCCGGTTTCTTTTCATGTGCCGGGCCATAAAAACGGATTGATCGGACAAGCTGCATTTCTTCAGGCTGCCGGTCAGTTTGATATGACAGAACTTTCTACTTTGGATGATCTGCACGCACCTGAGGGAGCGATTAAGGAATCGATGGAGTTACTGCGCTCTCATTACCAGTCAGCTGCAAGCTATTTTTTAGTTAATGGGTCTACCGTAGGGAATTTGACGATGCTTTTAGCCTGCTGTAATCCAGGTGATACGGTGCTGATTGCAAGCAACAGCCATAAGTCTATTATGAATGCCTGCTCGTTAAGCGGGGTTAAACCGGTTTTCCTGGAGCCTGAGGTCCATTTTGAAACCAGTACGGCAAGCGGATTGTCTGCAAAGGTTCTTCAACAGGCTTGCATGAAGTACCGGGAAGCAAAGGCACTGGTGATTACGTATCCCTCTTATTACGGCCATACAATAGATATCGAGGGGCTTATACAGGCTGCTAAAGCGAATCGTCTTCTTGTATTAGTGGACGAGGCACATGGCGCTCATTTGACGCTTGGTGCCCCTTTTCCTCAATCGGCTCTTTTGGCCGGGGCGGATCTGGTGGTGCATTCTGCACATAAGACACTTCCTGCTTTAACAATGGGCTCCTATCTTCACATTGGCAAGGAGGCAGCGATTGATCAGAAAAAGGTTGAGCGTGTGCTTTCGATGCTGCAGTCAAGCAGCCCTTCCTACTTAATCATGGCTTCATTGGATGAAGCGCGTGCTTTTCTCGCAGGTTATACGCAGGACGATATCAGCTGGTTTACTGCAGAGCGTGATTGGTTTTTATCGGAGCTTGAAGCTATAGAAGGAGTAAGAGTGATTGAAGCAGAGGACCCTTTAAAGCTTATGATTCGTGTCAGGAGCTTAACGGGATATGAGCTTCAGCAGAAGCTTGAGGAGCGGTTTATTTACCCTGAACTGGCTGATCCTCTTCAGGTGCTGCTGATTCTTCCCTTACTTAAAAAAGGGATATCCTATCAGGATGCGTTTAAACGTATGATCTTGGCACTAAAGGAAATTTCTAGGGATGTAAAGTCCGGCGTAAAGGACCTACCTGTGTATGAAGTGGCACGAGGCGAGCCTGTTAAGGAGCTTTCGATGCCGGCAGCAGAGGCAGAAAATGCACAGGCTGAGTGGGTTAAACTAGAAAATGCTGAAGGAAAGATTGCAGCGGCTTCGATTATTCCATATCCTCCGGGCATTCCTTTTATAATAGCAGGAGAACGACTTACGAATGATAAAATTATCCGGCTGTTACATTGGGCTGGCAGGCATCTTCGCTTTCAGGGAGAACAGCGTATTGACAGCGGAGAAATAAAGATTGTAAAAGATTTTGGAGGAACCACATGACTACAGGGAAATTTATAACAGTAGAAGGACCAGAGGGCGCGGGAAAGACGACGGTTATTAAGCAGCTGGAAAAAGCGTTAATTAAAAGAGGATATGATGTACTGCTTACGAGAGAGCCGGGCGGCATTGATATTGCGGAGAAAATTCGGGAGATCATATTAAATCCTGAGCACACCGCAATGGACAGCCGTACAGAGGCCCTGCTGTATGCTGCAGCCCGCCGTCAGCATTTAGTGGAAAAGGTATTGCCGGCATTGAAACAGGGCAAAATTGTCTTATGTGACCGTTTTATTGACAGCTCCCTTGCTTACCAGGGTCATGCCCGAGGACTAGGGATCGATGAGGTTTGGAGCATCAACCAATTTGCCATTGATGATCAGATGCCTGATTGTACGCTTTATTTTGATCTTGATCCTGAAAAGGGAATGGAGCGAATTATGAAAAACCAGGGGCGTGAGGTAAACCGCCTCGACCTTGAGGAACTGTCGTTTCATCAAAAGGTATATGAGGGATATCAGCTATTGCTAGAGCGGTTCCCGGAAAGAATAAAGACGGTTGACGCTTCAAAATTAATTGAAAAAGTAAGCGAAGAAGCGCTTGGAATGATCACTGCTGTACTGACAGATGAATAGCTTATAAATAAGATTCAAGAATGATTTAGTAATGCTTTAACATTCTTGTTATAATAGAAATAATAATTGGAACTAATTCTAGAAGGAAAGAGGGTGGAATTCATGAAACTGGTAGTAGCTGTAGTACAGGACCAGGATAGCAGCCGCCTGTCCACTGCTTTAATGAAAAATAATTTCCGTGCGACAAAGCTTGCTAGTACAGGTGGATTCTTAAAGTCAGGGAATACCACGTTTATGATTGGAACAGAGGACCATCTTGTCGATAAGGCACTTAAGGTGATCGATGAGAGCTGCCGTTCACGGGAGCAAATGGTGGCGCCTGTTTCACCAATGGGTGGAAATGCTGATTCCTATATTCCTTATCCTGTTGAAGTAGAGGTTGGCGGTGCGACGGTTTTCGTTCTGCCGATTGAACAGTTCCATCAGTTTTAAGCCAGACGTTAATGAAAAGAAATTAATTGACTAATATAAGTAGATGAGGGATTGAAATGGCTGCAACCTGGAATGAGCTACAGCAGTGGCAGCCGCTTGCTGCTCAAATGCTTGCGCATAGTCTCGCTAAACATAGAGTTGCGCATGCTTATCTATTTGAAGGCGCACGCGGCACGGGTAAAAAGGATATGGCACTGTTTCTCGCGCAAGGGTTGTTTTGTTTACGCCCAACTGAAGGGATCCCCTGTAAGACCTGTGATCAATGCCAGCGGATCACAAGCGGCAACCATCCGGATGTGCATGTGGTTGAGCCGGATGGTTTGTCGATTAAAAAAGATCAGATCAGGGCCTTGCAGGAGGAATTCAGTAAATCAGGGGTGGAATCGAAGCGAAAGACTTATATTATTAATTTCGCTGATAAAATGACCTCCCAGGCTGCCAACTCACTGCTGAAATTTTTAGAGGAACCGCATCCTTCTACAACCGCGATTTTGCTTACCGAACAAATGCAGCTAATGCTTCCTACTATTTTATCCAGATGCCAGCATATTCCGTTTCAATCGCTGTCGCCTGTTTTATTTAAGGAACGCCTGATTGAACAGGAAGTGCATCCAACAATGGCGGCGCTGCTTTCCAAGCTGACAAACCAGCAGGAGGAAGCTATTCGGCTAAGCACAGATGAGTGGTTTGTACAAGCGCGAAAAATCATGTTAAAATTGTATGAAGTGCAAAAAGTTCATCCCTTTGAAGCGATGACGCGTCTTCAAAGTGAGTACTTGCCGCATTTTAAAGAAAAAGAACAAATTGAACAATCATTAGATTTGTTTCTTCATATATACAAAGATCTCCTTTACATTCAGACGGACAAGCTTGACCACCTTTCTTATCCTGATCAGCTTGAAGTTTTTCAAAAAGATGCGCTTCAAACGTCAACGAAGCAGTTATCAGATCAATTGACCACCATTTTGGAAGCCAAGAGAAAGTTACACCAAAATATGAATACACAGCTGCTTATGGAGCAGCTGATGCTTAAACTGCAGGGGGGATCTGCACTTGTATGAGGTAGTAGGCGTCCGTTTTAAGAAAGCGGGCAAAATATATTATTTTGATCCAAACCAGCTTCCAATAGCGAAGGATAATTATGTCATCGTGGAAACTGTGCGCGGAGTAGAATATGGAAAAGTTGTTGTAGACGTCAAGAAGGTAGATGAAAATGATGTCGTACTGCCTTTGAAAAAGGTCGTGCGCATTGCAGATCAGAAGGACCGGTTATCGGTTCAGGAAAATAAAGATGAAGCCCTTCATGCTTATGAGGTATGTTCCAGCAAAATCAGTGAGCATGATTTAGATATGAAGCTTGTCGATGTAGAATACACATTTGACCGTAACAAAGTCATCTTTTATTTTACAGCAGATGGACGCGTTGATTTCAGAAATCTGGTTAAAGACCTGGCTTCCGTATTTAGAACAAGGATTGAACTAAGACAGATTGGTGTACGGGATGAAGCGAAAATGCTTGGCGGTATTGGTCCGTGCGGACGCATGCTTTGCTGCTCCACCTTTTTAGGCGATTTTGAACCTGTGTCCATTAAGATGGCCAAAGATCAAAATCTTTCGCTGAACCCGGCAAAAATCTCAGGTCTTTGCGGTCGTCTTATGTGCTGCCTGAAATATGAGAATGATGAATATGAAGCAGCAAAAGAGGAAATGCCTGATCTGGGCCAATTTGTTGATACGCCTGAGGGCAAAGGGAAAGTGGTTGGTCTTAATATGCTGGAGCGTGTGATGCAGATTGAAATGAAGGGCCAGGACCGCACCCTGGAATACACGCTTGAAGAAATTATGAACAGCGATATTGCATCAATTCAAGCCACAGAGTAATGAGGTGGAGTTCGTGGATAAGAAGGAGTTCTTTGATTCCGTCACCAATATGGAGCAGCAAATAGGACACTTGTATCAGCAGCTGGGGGAGCTAAAGCAGCATCTGGCTGAAATGATGGAAGAGAACCATTCGCTTCAAATTGAAAATGATCATTTACGCCGGCGCTTGGAGCAGCTTGAAAACTCCCGGAAAAAAGCCGGTGCGGCTAAGGGGAAGAATAAGGCAGGAGAAGGACAAGCTTCAGATATTGGCGAAGGCTACGACAATCTGGCCCGTCTTTATCAGGAAGGCTTTCATATCTGTAATATCCATTTTGGAAGTCCTCGCAAGGATGAAGATTGTTTGTTTTGCTTGTCCTTTTTAAACAAGAAATAAATCAGCAATAAATGGGGGCTTGCGTTTAATGACCATGGTTTCTCTGTCGCGCATAAAAGCGTCAAGGGACCAGGGCATAATCGCCGGCTCTTTTTTTATGAAGAAAGAGAGGTTGCTTTTCATGCAGCTAATTGGAGATGAGCGGCTGGATTATTTGCTGGCAGAGGATTTGACCATCATTCAAAGCCCGACTGTTTTTGCTTTTTCGCTGGATGCTGTCCTGCTGGCCCGATTTGTTCAGGTTCCGATTCAAAAAGGAAGCCTCGTGGATTTATGTTCAGGCAATGGGGTGATTCCTCTGTTGCTCAGCACCCGGACTAAGGGAAAGATTGTCGGAGTAGAGATCCAGGAGCGTTTATATGATATGGCGGTCAGAAGCATTGCTCACAATCAGCTGGACCAGCAGCTATCAATGGTGCATGAGGATCTAAAGGTGGTAACACCGGCACTCGGCTATGCCAAATATGATGTCGTCACCTGTAATCCGCCCTATTTTTTGACACCTTCATCTGAGGAGAAAAATTTAAATGAACATTTCGCGATCGCACGGCACGAAATTATGTGCACCCTTGAAGATACGATCAAGGTGAGCAGTGAGCTTTTAAAGCAGGGAGGCAAAGCTGCATTTGTTCATCGTCCTGGCCGGCTGCTTGATATTATCACGCTTATGAGAAAATACCGTCTGGAGCCGAAGCGAATCCGGTTTGTGTATCCCAAAATGGGAAAGGAAGCAAACACGGTATTAATTGAAGGAACAAAAGACGGAAAAGTAGATGTGAAAATACTCCCACCTCTTTATGTCTATGATGATAAAGGAGAATACACAAAAGAGATAAAGGAGATCTTATATGGAGACTCTGAATAGTCATTTCTTTTATGTACTCCGCTGTGCGGACAATTCCTACTACGGAGGATATACGATTGATCTGATGCGGCGGCTGAACCAGCATAATGAGGGCAAGGCTTCGAAGTATACAAGAACGCGTCTTCCGGTTTCCCTTTTGCATTCAGAGCGCTTTGAAACAAAAAGAGAAGCAATGCAGGCTGAATACTCCTTCAAGCAGCTTTCAAGAGCCAAAAAAAACCAATATCTTTTAGAAAGGGAGGCACTGCATGATTTCGACACAGCAAAGCTTTAATGAGATGACTGAAGGCAGGCTCTATTTAGTGCCCACTCCTATTGGGAACTTAGAAGATATGACCTTCCGGGCAGTCCGGCTGCTAAAGGAAGCAGATGTCATTGCTGCTGAGGATACAAGAAACACAAGAAAGCTCTGCAATTATTTTGAAATTTCCACTCCTATTATCAGCTATCACGAGCACAATAAAGAGACGAGCGGTGAAAAAGTGATCGAGCGTCTGTTAAAAGGGGAGCAGGTGGCATTAGTAAGTGATGCCGGGATGCCATGTATTTCTGATCCAGGCTTTGAGCTTGTCCGTCAGGCACTTGAAGAAAAAATAAATGTGGTTCC
Organism: Jeotgalibacillus proteolyticus; assembly: GCF_002926065.1. GTDB lineage: Bacteria > Bacillota > Bacilli > Bacillales > Jeotgalibacillaceae > Jeotgalibacillus > Jeotgalibacillus proteolyticus. Next base: position 7,097 of record NZ_PREZ01000011.1, read on the forward strand.
ACTGCCGGGTGCAAATGCAGCGCTAACCTCATTAATCGCATCCGGTCTTGTGCCGCAGCCTTTTTATTATTATGGGTTTTTATCGAGAGGGAAAAAAGAAAAAAGAGAAGAGCTGTCGTTTTTATCAACGATTCCTGCAACCTTTGTCCTCTATGAATCTCCTCATCGTCTCAAGGACACGTTAAAGGAGATGAAGGAAATCCTCGGAAGTCAACGTAAAATTGTTATATCAAGAGAATTAACGAAGAAATTCGAGGAATTTATTCGGGGGAGTCTGGAAGATGGACTTGCCTGGGCAGAGGAGAATGAACTACGTGGTGAATTTTGTTTAATCGTTGAAGGAGCCCCGTTTGAGGAATGGAATAAGACGGAAGAAATCTGGTGGGAGGATTTATCCATCGAACAGCACGTCAACCACTACATCGAAAATGATCACTTATCTTCTAAAGCAGCGATTAAGGAAGCCGCTAAGGATCGCGGGCAATCAAAAAGAGATATTTATCAAGCGTATCATGTAGATAATGCATAAAAAAAGGCCTGTCCAAGCAAAAGCTTGAACAGGCTTTACATTTTTGTTAATTAAGCGTCTTGAAGGTTGTTTTGAATTTCTTTAATAAGTAATTCTGCACCTTCACGGCTAAGAACTAGTTTGCCGCCGGCAAGCTTCAGATTATCATCGGAAACCTCACCAGTAATTTGGCAAGTCATGCTTGGTTTATATTTTTTTAGGATAATTTTTTCGTCATCCACGTAAATTTCAAGAGCATCCTTCTCGGCAATACCTAGTGTACGGCGAAGCTCGATTGGAATAACCACACGGCCTAATTCATCTACTTTACGAACAATTCCTGTTGATTTCATTTGAAAATCCCCTCTCAAAATAGTTTTTTTATTATTTAAACTTTTTCGTCAACATTCGACAAATTTCTCTTTGTGCTATCATCATACCAACGTTTCCCATATACGTCAATAAATAAGTGGTGCAAATACCAAAAAAATTACTATTGGCTGAATGACTGATAATACTAGGTTCATAGGATTTTAACAGTATTTTACTTCTACATTTATCACTATATCATGAAATATATGTAAGTGTAAATGAAATGAATTTAATTCAAACTATTGGACTGTTCGACAAAATCTTCAACATGTGCAGTAGGTTCGACATAATTTCAAATAAAAGTATATTTGCTCGACAAATGCTAACGAGAAACTATTCAAAATATAATTTTATTTCGAGGAAAATTGGAAATAAAGCTAGTATTCTATCGATCATTTTATTTCTCGACGTTTGTCATCTCCCTAAGCTTAAATCCGCCTTTTTAGACCACTCATTGGTTTACTCGTACTGCTTAAGTGCTTCTGTGTAATGCTGCTTTATCTGTTCTGCAAGCTCTTGAGGCTCCAATACTTTTACGTGAGGCCCGTAGGAAAGAAGCTGAGATGCTGTATAGGATAACTCCGCATAAGGAATACTTCCTCTCCAAATGCCTTCTGATACTGCTTTGAATAACGGGTCTGCTTTTGCACGGCGCGCGCCTTCAGAACTGAACGCTAGTACTGTTTGGACAGAAGGTCGGTCCTCAGGACGATTCAGCCAGTCAGTTAATAATGGGAGCTGATGATCTATCTTATCCCCTATTTTTGCGTAATGGATTCTGTCGGCGCGGTACAATAATACATGATCTTTATATAAGGCCGGCATATACCATGCTTGATCAAAATAAAGGCCCAGAGGGAAAACCGTGACATCTTTTTGTCCATTTGGAGATTCATACGTGATGAAGAGCTCCTGTTGTTCGAGCGCTGCTTGCAAGATGAGGGTCGTCCAATTATGTTTGCCCGCTTGAGCAGATAGCTTAAATACTACTTTCGTTTCAACCAGCCTGATTTTTTCCTTTGTAGAATCAGGCAATTCAGCAAAATAGTTTTCAGCAAGATGGCTTCGCACTTCATTAAATGGAAGATCAGGCAGTTGTTGAAAGTAATGCAGCATTAAATAAAGCCCCAGTGCTTCATTTTCATTTAACTGAAGCGGCGGCAGCAATCGGTTGGGAAGCACCCGGTACCCCCCATGTCTGCCTGGCTCGGAATAAAGAGGGAAGCCGATTTGCTGAAGTTTTTCTAGGTCTCGCTGGATGGTTCTTAGTGATACACCAAAGCGTCCGGCTAGTTCTGAAGCAGTGAATTTTCTGTTTGGCTCGAGCATGCGCATGATGGTCAGTTGGCGATTATTCATATAATACGTACTCCTTTTAATTACGACGTTTATTGTCATAATTAAAGTATACACTAACGGTAGAAAGGAGATGAAAGACATGAGTAAAAACGTCTTATATATTGCTATGAGTCTCGATGGCATGATTGCAAAAGAGGATCATTCGCTTGACTGGCTGCTTGAAGCTGAGGGAGAGGGGGATAATGGATACGAGCACTTTTACAGTGGAATTTCTTCCATAGTGATGGGCAGCCGGACGTATCAGGAAGTCCTGAAAATGACAGAGGAAAAACCCTACCAGGATCGTCCGGTTTATGTGCTGTCACGGACAAAGATGGAGGATGGATATGCCTCCTTTACATCAGAAACAGTCAAAACCCTGCTGCCGAATTTACAGAAAAAGCATGGTGGTCCCGTATGGGTGGTGGGCGGCGGAGAAATTGTAAAAGCATGTATAGAATCAGAGCTGATCGACGAATATTATATTGCTGTGATCCCGGTAGTGTTAGGTGGAGGGATCCCGCTGTTTCCAAAAGGGACTGCATTTACTGAATTAAGGCTTAAAGGAACGGAAATCTATAATCAAATTGTAATGCTGCACTACGTAAAAAAATAAACAGAAGACCATCAATGCGATTTTAAGCTGGTAAAAAATGCTTGCGCGAGAAACTTCCGCGCGGCATTTTTTTAATCCATGTATGTAAGATTGTGTCTTTTTTTGAGTCCCAGGAAGTCTGACAGAAACGTAACTGTTTCACTCCATTGGTTGCAATAGCGTTTATTTTCCGGTATATTTTTTAGCATATGAATACGCGTCAGCATTGGTTTTCTGACGGTAAATGTGAAGCAACGTGAGGAGGATTTTCGGTGAGTCAGTCTAATAAGACATTTTACATTACTACCCCTATTTACTACCCAAGCGGCAAATTGCATATTGGGCACGCCTATACAACAGTGGCTGGCGATGCGATGGCGCGTTATAAGCGATTACGCGGCTTTGATGTGATGTATCTGACCGGGACGGATGAACATGGTCAGAAAATCCAGGAAAAAGCAAAAGAAAAAGGAATTTCTCCTCAGGCTTATGTGGATGAAATTGTAGAAGGCATTCAGGATCTTTGGAAAACGATGGAGATTTCCTACGATGACTTTATCCGCACAACAGAAAAGCGTCATGAAGATATTGTTGAAAAGGTATTCCAGAGATTTTTGGATCAGGGAGATATTTATTTAGGCGAATATGAGGGCTGGTACTCAATTCCGGATGAAACCTTTTATACTGAAACCCAGCTGATTGATAAAAAGCTTGATGAAAACGGCAAGGTGATCGGCGGGAACAGTCCTGACAGCGGCCATGCGGTTGAAAAGGTGCGGGAAGAGTCTTATTTCTTCCGTATGAGCAAGTATGCCGACCGTTTGGTAAAGTATTATGAGGAAAATCCTGAATTTATCCAGCCTGAGTCCCGTAAAAATGAAATGCTTAATAATTTCATTAAGCCGGGTCTTGAAGATTTAGCTGTATCACGTACGACATATGACTGGGGAGTAAAGGTTCCGGGCAATGCAAAGCATGTTATTTATGTATGGATCGACGCGTTGCTTAATTACGTTACGGCACTCGGCTACGGCTCTGATAATGAAGAGAAGTATAAGCAATTCTGGCCTGCAAATGTTCATTTAATGAGTAAGGAAATTGTCCGTTTCCATACGATTTATTGGCCGATTATGCTAATGGCGCTTGATCAGCCATTGCCTAAAAAAGTATTTGCACATGGCTGGCTTCTAATGAAGGACGGTAAAATGTCCAAGTCGAAAGGAAATGTCGTAGATCCTGTTACCTTAATTGACCGTTACGGCCTGGATGCTCTTCGTTACTACCTACTAAGAGAAGTTCCGTTTGGATCAGACGGCATTTTTACGCCGGAAGGCTTTGTTGAGCGTATTAATTTTGATTTGGCTAATGACCTGGGTAATCTGTTAAATAGAACCGTTGCGATGATTAACAAGTATTTCGACGGTGAAATCCCTGTTTACAGAGGATCTGAAGGGTTATATGACCGTCAGCTGCTTGAGCTGAATGAAGCAACAGTTGAAAATTACCAGGATTCAATGGAGAAAATGGAGTTTTCCGTTGCACTCTCTGTTATTTGGCAGCTTATCAGCCGAACAAATAAATACATTGATGAAACGCAGCCTTGGGTGCTGGCAAAGGATGAAAGTAAAAAAGAAGAGCTTGCAACAGTAATGAATCATCTGGCAGAAACATTGCGCCGTATTGCTGTTTTGCTTCAGCCGTTCCTTACTCAAACACCTGCATTTATCCTGCAGCAGCTTCAGTTAACGGAAGAGCGCTACTTAACATGGGATAGCCTTTCTTCATTTGGCGCGATCTCAGAGGGTGTTAAAGTCGTAGAAAAGGGGGAGCCGATCTTCCCGAGACTTGAGGTTGAAGATGAGGTTGCTTATATTCAAGGGAAAATGACGGGCGGTACAGCAGTCCCTGAAGCTGCAACGGAAGATATTCCGGAGCTTGAGGAAGAAATCACTATCGAGGATTTCATGAAGGTAGACCTCCGCGTTGCTACAGTAACAGATTGTGAACCGGTGAAAAAAACCGACAAGCTATTAAAGCTGCAGCTGGATCTGGGCTTTGAAAAACGCCAGGTTGTCTCAGGAATTGCAAAATTTTATCAGCCAAAGGACCTCATTGGCAAAAAAGTTGTCTGTGTAACAAATCTAAAGCCGGTAAAATTGAGAGGAGAGCTCTCGCAGGGGATGATCCTTGCAGGAGAAAAAGATGGTGTACTTGCACTCGCTCAGGTAGCGGAGTCACTGCAAAACGGAGCACGGGTTAAATAAGAGTAAAAAGCAATAAAAGGAGAGACTAATCAGCGTGATTAGTCCTCCTTTTTACTTTTTAAAGAGAGTTTACAGAAACATATCTTTTGTTACAGGAATATAACAGTAAGTTTACCCGTATGAAGAAGTCGAAATAAAAGAGCCTAAAAGCGTAAAAACCCTAAAATACACGTTATTTAGACATATAAAGGAAATATCATCGAATAAATTATCTTGAGATACTTTTTATTTCGTATATAAGTTATTTATCAATGATTAAACATATTTAAAAATATATTTATATATTAAAATTAGGTCGATTGACAGGTCGAATAACGAAACATAATTACTATTGCACATCATTATAATTAAGTTTGTGACGAATTTGTTATGTATTTGTTACATGATTGAGAAGCATGTCATAGGGTTTTTGATTACACTAAATTTGCTGATAAAGGAGAGAGCTGTATGCTATTTGATACTCATGTACATTTAAATGCAGATCAGTTTGAAGAGGATGTAGAGGAAGTAATCGGCCGGGCAAAGGAAGCTGGAGTCGAATGGATGACAGTTGTAGGGTTTGATACGCCGACGATCAATAAAGCGATCGAGCTTGCTGAGAAGTATAACTTTATATATGCAGCAGTAGGCTGGCACCCTGTAGATGCAATTGATCTGACCGACAAAGAACTTGCCTGGATTGAGGAGCTTGCTCAGCATCCAAAGGTCGTAGCAATAGGTGAAACAGGACTTGATTATTACTGGGACAAGTCTCCAAAAGAGATTCAGCAGGAAGTGTTTAAAAAGCAGATAGCCCTGGCTAAAAGGGTAAAGCTGCCGATCGTTATACATAACCGTGATGCCACACAGGATGTTGTGGATATCCTTCGGGAGGAAAACGCGGCTGAGGTAGGCGGAATCATGCATTGCTACAGCGGCAGTGTAGAAATTGCAAAGCAGTGTATTGAAATGAATTTTATGATTTCACTTGGCGGACCAGTAACGTTCAAAAACGCAAAAAAGCCAAAAGAAGTAGCAGCTGAAATTCCGTTGGAACATCTTTTAATTGAAACGGATGCACCTTTTCTTGCGCCTCACCCTTATCGCGGAAAGCGAAATGAGCCGGCCTACGTTAAATTAGTAGCGGAACAGATCGCAGAATTAAAAGAAATCTCTTACGAAAAAGTAGGAAATCAAACGACAGAAAACGCTAAAAGAATTTTTAATCTATAAATTATCTCAACATGAAGACTTTATTGGTTTACTTTCATTAGAATTCGATTGTGTGGGCGACATAATTCCCAATAATTCTTTGAGATAGGATTTGGTTTTGTCGAAGAAAAAATCTTTTCAAGCTTCAGGAGGCTATGCATAATAGAGCATGTTTCAGATGTTTGTAAAAAATAGATTACTAGATTGGCAAAGTCAGGTCTCAATAGCTGTTAAATCACTCGGAGTAAAGGGGGAGTTTTTCATGCAATCGAATAAGATGAAAAACGAATATCCAAAAACGAAGGAAAAAAAGAATTGGATTTATAATCTGTTAACCATTACCGTATTTGTGCTCGTGATCGGCTTTTTATTTCAGGAAGGAATGAAAAAAACAGTCGCTCTGACACTAAACGGAGAGGAACAATTAATCCGTACAAATGCAACAACTGTGGAGGGTCTGTTAGCTGAGCTTGAAGTTGATACACATTCAAAGGACTATCTGCAGCCAGCAGCAGATACAGCCATTTACCATGATATGAAAGTTCAATGGAGACCGGCAGCGCAGGTTGCTTTTACCTCAGGAAGTGAGCAGCATATTATCATGACAAATGCTCAAACAGTAGGGGATTTTTTACGTAAAGAAAAAATAAATGTGTCCGAGCAGGATGAGCTTTCTCATGATCTAAAAACAAAGATAAGTGAAAACATGACAATTTCTCTGGATAAGGCGTTTGCTTTCACGTTGGTTGACGGAAAGGAAAAGCTGGAGGAATGGTCCACTTCGATCACTGTCGCTGACTTTTTAAAGCAGCAGAATATTTCGCTGGATAAAGATGATCGTGTTGAGCCAGCCCTTGAAACGAAGCTTTCTCAGGGAGCTGTAGTGCAGATCGTTCGTGTTGAAAAGGTCACCGATGTGGTGGAAGAGGATAAAAGCTTTGCTGTGGAAACGCGCAAGGATGAATCCCTTGTATCCGGGACAGAAGAAATTGTCCAGGAAGGGAAAAAGGGAGTAATTGAGAAAACCTACGAGGTAGTACTCGAAAATGGCAAAGAAAAATCACGCAAGCTCCAAAGTGAAAAGGTTATAAAGGAAAGTGTGAACGAGGTTGTGGCAGTAGGTACTAAGGTTCTGGTAGCGGAGGTTTCACGTGGAACGCAGGCAGCCGCGGCTGTCAATACGACAGCTTCAGATGAGCCGGCTGAAAAACCGGCACAGGAAACTGCTCAGCCGGCAGTACAGCAAACCGCTGCAACAACAACCGCAGCTTCAGCTCCTGAGGAAAAAAAGGAAGAGCCTGCGGGCAGAGAGCTTTATGTATCATCGACCGCTTATACTGCTTCTTGTAACGGTTGTTCAGGGATTACTGCAACAGGTATCAACCTGAAAGCGAATCCGGATCTTAAGGTCATTGCGGTGGATCCATCGGTGATCCCTCTAGGCTCAAAAGTATATGTAGAGGGCTATGGCTATGCAGTAGCCGGAGACACAGGCGGAGCGATTAAGGGCAACAAAATAGATGTCTTCCTGCCGAACAAGGAAGATGCCTACCGTTGGGGAAATAGACAAGTGAAGATTAAAATCCTGCCTTAACGGAAGAAATTTATAAAAAATGCGGACAGGGGGAGCGATCTCCCTGTTTTTTGTGTGTTTTCGGCGAAATTGTTTTATACTAAGAAGATACGAAAATTGATCTGCACGCTCATGGAGATTATTTATAGAAGAAACAGGTGAAAGTTGAATGAAAGAATCAGCAAAAATAAAAGAAGTAGTTATTGTAGAAGGCAGAGATGACACGACAGCTATAAAAAGAGCTGTAAATGCTGATACAATCGAAACAAATGGATCTGCAGTGCCAAAAATGGTGCTGGAGAAAATTCGGCATGCACATGAAAAAAGAGGGGTCATTGTCCTGACAGATCCCGATTATCCCGGTCAGCGCATCAGGCAGATTGTCCAGGAGTATGTTCCGGGCTGCATGCACGCCTTTATTAACCGTGAGGATGCACTGCGTAAACACGGCAGAGGGATCGGTGTGGAGCATGCAAGTCCAGAAGTCATCCGGGAGGCCTTAAAGCATGCTCATACGATGGCTGAGGAGCCGCAGGAGATCATCTCCAAGGAAGAATTAATCGAAGCGGGACTAATAGGCGGCCCTAAAGCCAAGGCTAGAAGAGAGCTGCTTGGCGCCCGCTTAAATATCGGCTATTCCAACGGCAAACAATTATACAATCGTTTAGTACAATTCGAAATCTCAAGAGAAGAGTTCATTCGTGAAATGTCACGTATACTACAGGAGGAACAACATGACTAAGGATATTGCAACCCCTATCCGAACCAAGGAAATAATGAAAAAGTACGGGTTTTCGTTTAAAAAAAGCCTGGGTCAAAACTTCTTAATTGATCCCAATATACTTGTGAATATTGTTGAACACGCCGGGCTTACAAAAGAGCACGGCGCAATTGAAGTTGGACCTGGGATCGGCGCGTTAACAGAGCATTTGGCCAGAGCTACCAAAAAGGTGGTTTCTTTTGAAATCGATCAGCGTCTGCTGCCTATTTTAGAAGACACTCTTTCTCCTTATGAGAATGTGAAAATTCTTCATTCAGACGTACTGAAAGCCGATGTGAAGGAAACCATTAATGAGGAATTTTCCGGGGTTGAGGATATTATGGTTGTCGCGAATCTTCCTTATTATGTAACCACGCCGATTATTCTTAAGCTGCTGACGGAAAATCTTCCTATAAAAGGGATGGTCGTTATGCTGCAAAAAGAAGTGGCAGAACGCATCGCTGCAAAGCCTGGATCAAAAACCTACGGCTCCCTTTCAATTGCGATTCAGTATTACACGCAGGCCGAAACGGTGATGATCGTTCCAAAGACGGTATTCATGCCTCAGCCTAACGTAGATTCAGCCGTCATTAAGCTCATGAAGCTTGATAAACCTGCAGTTGAGGTTATTGATGAGGAATTCTTCTTTTTGGTTACAAGGTCTTCCTTTGCCCAGCGCAGAAAAACGATTTTGAATAACTTAACAAGCCAATTGCCGGACGGCAAGTTAAAAAAGGATGATATTCTCACTGCTTTGTCAAAAGCGCAAATTGAGCCCACGCGACGCGGAGAAAGTCTTTCTATTCCGGAATTTGGCGCTTTAGCGGATGCACTCTACCCTTATTTTCATTAAATTAATACCCCCTGATTGCAAAGAGTAGCAATCAGGGGTTTTTGGTTAACACCCCTTGCTAGGCTCCTGCATATAGTAAAGAGAGGTCAGGATGACAGGAGGCCAAGGGATGGAATGGAACGACCAATTAGTTGGACGCAAGTCTTACGGGTGTGACGTGCTATTTCGTGTGGTGGATGTGCTGGAAAGAGATGGAGAAGAAATAGCTATTTTATATGGAGCAGATATCCGGTTAGTCGCAGACGCACCAATTAGTGACCTGGCTTTAATGACAGACAAAGAAATTGAAAAATTTGAAGAAGAATACAGAAGTCTTGAGGAGGAATCCTTTCACTCATTCACTGCTGACACCAAGCAGAATGAGGATCGTAAAAATTCCTCCTCCAGCTTATCTTTTCATTTACCGGGACGTGTGCTTCATATGGATGGAGACCCCCGGTATCTGAAAAAATGTGTTGATGCCTATACCTCTTTAAGTGTTCCGGTGATTGGAATTCACTGTCAGGAAAAAGAAATGCCGGAACGCGTTTCGTCACTAATTGACCAATATCAGCCTCAAATACTGGTGCTGACCGGGCACGATGCTTACCTGTCTTCACGCGGGAAAAAATCCGATATTAATGCGTATAGAAATTCTGTTTCCTTTGTAAAAGCTGTACAGGAGGCAAGAAGAAAAATGCCGAGTCTTGACCAGCTTGTCATTTTTGCCGGCGCCTGTCAGTCTCATTTTGAGTCGTTAATTCATGCAGGCGCTAATTTTGCAAGCTCCCCTTTACGGGTAAATATTCATGCGCTCGATCCTGTGTATACTGTAGGAAAAATCAGCTACACCTCATTTAAAGATTCGATCTTCATGGAAGATATTTTGCGTCACACCCTGGCGAATGAAGACGGAATTGGCGGTGTCGAAACAAAGGGAGTCCTTAGAATTGGGACCCCTTACAGAGCCGAAATGTACCAGGATTGATAAATTCTTCTGAATCTGACGAAAAACTGCGGTATTTGCAGAATAAAAAACATTGACAGTTATAATAAAATATTGATAAAATAACTTATTTATTTGACCTCGCAGGAACAATGTGTTATACTAAAGCCAGTGAGGTGGAAGCGGAATGCCAAAAACTTTAGCCGATATTAAAAAGTCACTTGATTCAAATCTTGGAAAACGTCTAATGTTAAAAGCCAATGGTGGAAGACGCAAGACAATCGAGCGTTCGGGAGTTCTAACTGAAACGTATCCATCTATTTTCATTGTGGAATTAGATCAGGACGAGAACGCATTTGAACGGGTATCGTATAGCTACACCGATGTACTAACTGAATCTGTGGAATTAACCTTCATTGACGAAGGTTCTGAAGCCATTAATGTAAGCTAGCAGTGGACAGTCGTTTACTGCTTTTTTATTTGCGCAGCGCATAGGCTGCGTTTTTTTGTACATAGTAAAGATGGCTGTACCGACGGAGGGAGACAACTGACATGAGTAGACGTAGAGGAATGATGTCTGATCGACTCAAGGAAGAAATCGCCAAGGAGCTTGGGTTTTATGACACGGTCCAGCAGGAAGGCTGGGGCGGAATCAAAGCTCGTGATGCCGGTAATATGGTGAAGCGTGCCATCGAAATGGCTGAAAGTCAATTAGCGGGAAAACCACAGCAGTAAATTAACTGCCAATGGAATGCTTTTCGTAGACGATCGCTAGGGTGAGTGTAGGTTCATCAAAATGAATAGGTACAAGCCGAAAACCAACGGGAATTTTTCCGTTGGTTTTTTTGTTCAGGGGACGGCGGTTGTTGGAGCTAAACTGCTTCCACTTTTCTTGATCCAGTTTCAGCAGGCAGCTCCTCGGATCGTAAGCTGCTCATCCGTGCAGGCAAAAAGCGCCTGCTTGGCTGATCCTCTTACGTCTGTCGGAGCTAAACGCCTGCTTCCACTTTTCTTGATGTCCAGTTCCAGCAGGCAGCTCCTCGGATCGTAAGTCGAGCACCCATTTAGGCAAAGAGCGCCTAATTGGGCACTCGCCTTACGTCTGTCGGAGCTAAACGCCTGCTTCCGCTTTTCTTGATCCAGTTCCAGCAGGCAGGGGCTCGAGGTCACAAGTCAAGCACGAACTGAAGGCAAAGAGCAGCCTTCTGTCCGCACTCGCCTTGTGCTTGTCGCCCCTAAGCGCCTGCTTCCACTTTTCTTTATTTATGCTACAATAGCTTCATTGAACTGTTTGATGATTGAGGTGAGGTAGGTTGAAGATGATGGTGAAGGCGCCGGCGAAGATTAATTTGTCGCTGGATGTGCTTGGGAAGAGACCTGATGGGTTTCATGAGGTTGAGATGGTGATGACGACGGTGGATTTAGCTGACCGGATTGAGCTTGAGCTGGTGAAGAATGGTGCGATCCATATCCTTTCCCAGGACCGGTTTGTTCCCGGTGACCACAGGAACCTGGCATATAAGGCGGCTGACCTTTTAAAGGAGCGTTTTAAGGTTAAGGAGGGCGTCGCGATTACGATCCAGAAGCAAATCCCTGTTGCGGCAGGCTTAGCAGGAGGAAGCAGCGATGCAGCGGCTACTCTTCGCGGGCTCAATACGCTTTGGAATTTAGAACTGTCGCTTGAAGAGCTTGCAGAAATTGGCGCTGAGATCGGCTCAGATGTGTCATTTTGCGTTTATGGAGGAACAGCTCTTGCTACGGGAAGAGGGGAGATCATACAGGAGCTTCCGTGTCCTCCTAAGTGCTGGGTGATCCTTGCTAAGCCATCAATAGGCGTGTCGACAGCTGATGTGTACAGAAGCTTAAAGACAGATAGAATTGTGCATCCTGATACAAAAGCAATGGTCCAGGCTATTCATGACCAGAATTACAAGGAAATGTGCGCTAATTTAGGAAATGCTCTGGAGGATGTTACGTTAAAAATGCATCCTGAGGTAGCTCATATAAAAGATCAGATGGAGCGGTTTGGTGCGGATGCGGTGCTGATGAGCGGAAGCGGCCCGACGGTTTTTGGTCTTGTTGAGTATGAGTCAAAGGTTCAGCGGGTCTATAATGGCCTTCGCGGCTTCTGTGATCAGGTATTCGCCGTGCGGCTGCTCGGTGAACGGAACCCCCTTGCTTAGATCCGGATAATGATGATATAGTTACTATAAATTATTCGGGTTTTAGGAGGTATAGGACAGCAATGAAGGTCAAACGCAGTGAACGTCTTATTGATATGACTCATTATTTAATGGAACATCCAAGAGAATTAGTATCACTCACTTTTTTTGCAGATCGATTTCAATCAGCTAAATCCTCGATTAGTGAGGATTTGGTGATTGTAAAAGAAACCTTTGAGCTGCGCGGTGTTGGGACCCTCCAAACGGTTCCTGGAGCAGCGGGAGGCGTAAAATACATCCCAGGCATAAAACGCAAGCACGCAGAGGAGCTTATCGGATCTTTACGGACCAATGTTTCTCATTCCGATCGTTTGCTGCCTGGCGGGTATTTATTCATGACTGATATTCTTGGGGATATTCATTTAATGAATCATGTTGGTAAGCTCTTTGCTGCTGCTTTTGCTGACCAGGAAATCGATATGATCATGACGGTTGCCACCAAAGGCATTGGCATTGCTCATGCAGCTGCCAGATATCTTGGCGTGCCGGTCGTGGTTGCACGTCGGGACAGCAAAGTTACGGAAGGATCAACGGTGAGTATTAATTATGTTTCCGGCTCTTCAAAACGCATTCAGACCATGGTATTGTCCAAGCGCAGTATTGCCCAGGGAGCACGTGTATTAATCGTCGATGATTTTATGCGCGCCGGTGGAACAGCTGCAGGGATGATCAACCTGCTCGAGGAGTTTTCTGCGAAGGCTGTCGGCGTGGGAATCTTTATTGAGTCTGAATACAGTGAAGAACGATTAGTTGATAATTGGATTTCGCTGTTAAATCTAACAGGCGTTGATGAAAAAGGAAAAACGATTCAAGTGAAGACAGGTAATTATTTTGATAAAGTCCAATCTTTTTTAGACGATAAAAAGTAAACGTTCCGGGAGGAGATCAAAATGAAATTTGTTGAAACAAGCAATGCCCCTGCTGCAATCGGTCCTTATTCACAAGGAGTAGTCGTCAATAACCTATTTTACAGCTCTGGTCAGATCCCTCTGACGCCCTCAGGGGACTTAATTACGGGGCAGATTGAAGATCAGACACATCAGGTCTTCAAAAATCTGCAGGCAGTACTGGAGGAGGCAGGAGCTTCTTTTTCAACTGTTGTTAAAACAACCGTGTTTTTACATGACCTGGAGGATTTTGGGAAGGTAAATGAGATTTACAGCAGCTACTTTGGCGAGCATAGGCCGGCAAGATCGTGCGTTCAGGTGGCAAAACTGCCAAAAGGCGCCGGAATTGAAATAGAAGTTATCGCTCTCGTTAAATAAAAATTATCAGATCCTTTTAGCCTATGCTAAAGGGATCTTTTTCAATTTATTCAGGAGAGGAAAAATAGGCAAATGATTGCAAAAAATCAAATAAATCAAAATAATTTCTACTTTTTTCATTTTTAAGTAGGAAAATGACAGTTAAATGACGAATTAAAAAAGGGAGCGTCATCTATGGGGAAAGGTGGTGGTAATGAATGGAAGTTACAGATGTAAGATTAAGAAGAGTAAATACCGACAGCAGGATGAGGGCAATCGCTTCCATAACGCTTGACAATGAGTTTGTGGTACATGATATTCGTGTAATCGATGGGAATAACGGACTTTTTGTTGCGATGCCAAGCAAGCGAACGCCAGACGGTGAATTTCGTGATATTGCTCACCCGATAAACTCTAACACGAGAGAGATGATTCAAGCGTCTGTCCTTGAAGAATACATACGTGTTGGAACTGCCGAAGAAGCAGAACAGCTTGAAGAAGCTGGGGCTTAATGGAGTGATTATAAGAAATGAAGAGAGAGCCTAGCTTATTTAATCAGCTAGGTTTTTTGATTTTGCCTTTTTTTTCTATTTACACTATTTAAATACCAATTTGCGGCTTAATTTTTAATCCTATTTTTTTTGTTTTTAGGCAGAAGATATGACAAATGGATGACAGATTCTTCTGAAATCGCTAGTTTCCTTGAAATAAACGCTTTTTTAATATATATTCGAAGGGGAAAAATGTTGACTGGAGGACCGACAATGTCGAATCGATTTGCCGTAATTTTAGCAGCGGGTCAAGGAACTCGTATGAAATCAAAGCTTTATAAAGTTTTACATCCGGTATGTGGCAAGCCGATGGTTGAACATGTACTTGAGCAGGTAAAACATGCAAATATGAATGAAGTGGTAACCGTTGTTGGTCATGGTGCTGAACTCGTTCAAGCTCAGCTTGGCGATCGTTCAGAGTTTGTATTACAGGCAGAGCAGTTGGGAACAGCGCACGCCGTGATGCAGGCAAAAGATCGTTTACAAGATAAAGATGGGATTACATTGGTCGTATGCGGGGATACTCCTTTGATTACAGCTGAAACCATGTCTTCTCTTATTCAGCATCATGAGGAGCAACAGGCTAAAGCGACGATTTTAACTGCTCATCAGGAAGACCCGGCTGGATATGGGCGTATCATTCGGGATGAAGCTGGTCTTGTGAAACGCATTGTCGAGCATAAAGATGCAAGTGAAGCAGAGCTTGCAGTCAATGAAGTGAATACCGGTACGTATTGCTTTAACAACCGTGCTCTTTTTGAAGCGCTTGAAAAAGTAAACAATGACAATGTTCAGGGTGAATACTATTTGCCTGATGTGATTGAAATTCTTCAATCAGAGGGTGAAACGATCGGTGCATTCCAGACTGCTCATGCAAGTGAGACGCTTGGCGTCAACGACCGGGTAGCGCTGGCTCAAGCAGAAAAACTAATGAGAGCACGCATTAATGAAAAGCATATGCGTAATGGTGTATCGTTAATTGATCCAGAAAACACGTATATCAGCAGTGAAGCCCAAATTGGCCGCGATACCGTTGTTTATCCGGGAACCGTTATTCTTGGTGAAACCGTGATAGGTGAAGACTGTGTGATTGGACCGGCGAGTGAATTTAAGGACAGCAAGATTGCTGATCGAACCGTAATCAAGCAATCGGTCGTTCATGACAGCTCTATCGGTTCGGATGTTTCAATCGGGCCTTTTGCTCACATCCGTCCGCAATCAGCTATTGAAGACGAAGTAAAGATCGGAAACTTCGTTGAAATTAAAAAAGCTCAATTTGGCAAAGGAAGCAAAGCCTCCCACTTAAGCTATATCGGAGATGCTGAAGTAGGAAGTGACGTAAATATCGGCTGCGGATCTATTACGGTTAATTATGACGGCAAAAACAAACATCTGACGAAAATTGAAGATAATGTTTTTATCGGCTGTAATTCAAATCTGGTAGCTCCTGTAACGGTGGGGAAAGGCGCATACGTAGCAGCTGGTTCAACAATTACGAAAAATGTGCCGGGGGATTCATTATCCATTGCGCGGGCGCGTCAGGAAAATAAAGAAGGATACGCGAGCAGAATTCATACTAAAAAATAATGGAGGCTATCATGTCTAGAGAATATAAAGACTCGAAATTGAAAATCTTTTCTTTAAACTCAAATGAAGAGTTAGCGAGAGATATTGCAACTGCAGTGGGTACCAAGCTGGGTAAATGTTCTGTCACAAGTTTTAGCGACGGGGAAATCCAAATCAATATTGAAGA
The DNA here is from genome assembly GCF_002926065.1 of Jeotgalibacillus proteolyticus. Classification (GTDB taxonomy): domain Bacteria; phylum Bacillota; class Bacilli; order Bacillales; family Jeotgalibacillaceae; genus Jeotgalibacillus; species Jeotgalibacillus proteolyticus. The sequence goes on from NZ_PREZ01000011.1 coordinate 23,246, forward strand.
AAGTATTCGCGGCTGCGATGTGTTCGTTGTGCAGTCCACTTCTACTCCTGTAAACGAAAACTTAATGGAATTACTGATCATGGTAGATGCGCTGAAGCGGGCTTCTGCTAAAACGATCAATATTGTTATGCCGTACTACGGCTATGCAAGACAGGACCGCAAAGCGCGGGCACGTGAACCAATCACAGCTAAGCTTATTGCAAACCTGCTTGAAACCGCTGGTGCCACTCGCGTTATTACTCTAGACCTGCATGCACCTCAAATTCAAGGGTTCTTTGATATTCTGATTGACCATCTTCGCGGAGTTCCGATTATTGCTGAGTACTTTATTAAGAAAAACTTTAATCCTGATGAAATTGTCATCGTATCACCTGATCACGGCGGAGTTACGCGTACAAGAAAGCTGGCAGAGCGTCTGAAAGCGCCTATTGCTATTATTGATAAGCGCCGTCCGAAGCCGAATGTTGCAGAAATTATGAATATTGTCGGATCCGTTGAAGGAAGAACCGCCATTTTAATTGATGACATTATTGATACGGCTGGTACGATCACATTAGCGGCAAATGCGCTAATTGAAAATGGAGCAAAGGATGTTTATGCAAGCTGTACGCATCCTGTATTATCCGGTCCTGCGATGGAACGTATTAATAACTCTCCAATCAAAGAATTAGTGGTAACAAACTCCATTGCGTTAAGTGAAGAAAAAAAGGGCGGAAAAATTGTTCAGCTTTCTGTAGCCAATCTCCTTGCTGAAGCGATTATTCGCGTATTTGAGGAAGAATCTGTCAGTATGCTTTTTGATTAATTTGTCAAAACCACCCGGTATTCAAGTTGAATATCGGGTGGTTTTTTTGTCATAAAATCAATAAATAAGTCGTATATTGTAATAATATCTGCAAAAAACATCATGCTTAATTAAAATAGAATGTTTAAGTGAAGGCACTCATGGGTAACTTGATGATAGGGATTTATAATCTAAAATTCATTATTGAAAGGTGACTATAACTATGAGCTCTTTATTAAAAGCTAAAAAACGCGACGGATTTAAAAAATCAGACCTTACTGAATTAAGAGGTGCAGGAAAGCTTCCTGCTGTTGTTTATGGATATAAAGTCGACAACACATCTATTTTTGTTGATGAAATTGATTTAATCAAGGTTATACGTGAGGTAGGACGTAACGGAATTATTGAATTGGATATTGATGGCAACAAACAAAAAGTAGTCCTAAGTGACTACCAGTCAGATTTCTTAAAGGATGAAATTATCCACGCAGACTTCCTGGCAGTTAATATGGCATCCGAGCTTGATGTTGAAGTAACAGTAAATCTTACTGGTGAGGCTGCTGGCACGAAGGAAGGCGGTGTCGTTCAGACAACCCTTCATGAACTATCTGTTTCTGCTAAACCAGACGATATTCCTGAGTCGATTGAGGTAGACATCAGCGGACTTGAGATTGGCGATTCCGTATCAGTTGGCGATGTTCGTTCAGCATACAATGTAACGATTAATCACGAAGACGAAGAAACGATTGCCTCTGTATTAGCTCCGCGTGTTGAGGAAGAAACAACCGAGGAAGAAGCAGATGAATCAGAAGAAAATGAAACAGAAGAATCGCCTGAGGAACAATCAGTCGAATAATGTTTTAATTTTGGGCGTAACCTTTTTGGAGGTTACGCCCAAAATGGTTTATGATAGATGAGAGGGAAAAACTCTCACTGTATTGTAATGAGGTGTAGAAAAGATGAAATTAATTGTTGGTTTAGGCAACCCGGGAAAAACGTATGATAAAACAAAGCATAATATTGGTTTTGAAGTGATAGATGAGCTTTCAGCAAGATGGAATGCCCCACTTTTGCAAAGCAAGTTTAAAGGAGCGTTCGCAACGGTCCACCGGAACGGGGAAAAGATTATTTTGCTTAAGCCTCTTACGTATATGAATTTATCTGGTGAAAGCATTCGTCCACTAATGGATTATTTTGATATTCCGTTGGAGGATGTCGTAGTAATTTATGATGATTTGGATTTACCGCTCGGCGGGCTTCGGCTTCGTCAAAAAGGAAGTGCGGGCGGGCATAATGGAATTAAAAGCACGATCGCTCATTTAGGCACTCAGGATTTTAATCGTATTCGGATCGGAATCAGCCGGCCTCCTCAAGGTATGAAGGTTCCTGACTATGTCTTGAGCCGGTTCTCAAAGGAAGAATGGGCTGAGATGGAGAATGTCGTTAAGCGCAGCGCAGAGGCTTGTGAAAAGTGGCTCGAAAAACCATTTCTTGAAGTCATGAATGAATTTAATGGCGGATGAGTGAATATCTCTTCTTTAAGCGGCTTATACTAAGTTATCAAGCCTTATTGAAGGGAGCTGACCGAGATGGCGATTCACTATCAGTGCCGTCATTGCAGAAACACTGTTGGGAAATTGGATACACATACGGTTAATTCGGAACAGCTTGGCATTCACAAGCTGTCCAATGAAGAGCGTCAAAGCATGGTATCTTATACAAAGGAAGGGCACGTTGAGATTCAGACAATCTGCGAGGATTGCCAGGAATCACTTGAGCGTAACCCGGACTACCACGAATTAGACCAGTTTATACAATAAGCAGCTTTGGATGTCGCCATCCAAGGCGTTTTTCACTATATGCGGAACATGGCAGCTCCTCGGATCGGAAGTCGAGCACCCATTTAGGCAAAAAGCGCCTGATTGGCTGATCATCTTACGTCTGTCAGAGCTAAACGCCAGTTTCCGCTTTTAGATTATCCAGCTGCAGGCGCTAGCCCCTCGAGGTCATAAGTCACGCTGTCCAAGTGAACAAAGAGCGTCCACTTGGACACAGCGCCTTATGCTTGTCGGGGCTGAGCAAGCGCCTTCCGCTTTTAGATTATCCAGCTGCAACGGGCAGCTCCTCGGATCGTAAGTCGAGCACCCATTTAGGCAAAAAGCGCCTAATTGGGCACTCGCCTTACGTCTGTCGGAGCTGAACGCCCGTTTCCGCTTTTAGATTATCCAGCTGCAGCAGGCAGGGGCTCGAGGTCACAAGTCGAGCGCGAACTGAAGGCAAAGAGCGCCTTCTGTCCGCACTCGCCTTGTGCTTGTCGCCCCTAACCGCCTGCTTCCGCTTTTAGTTATTATCCAGCTGCAACGGGCAGCTCCTCGGATCGTAAGCTGCTCATCCATTCAGGTAAAAAGCGCCTGATTGGCTGATCCTCTTACGTCTGTCGGAGCTGAACGCCCGTTTCCGCTTTTAGTTATAGGAGGAGAGTGTTTTGAATTCTTTGTTGGATGGGTTTTTGAATGATGCGCAGATTTCGTCTGTGATTGAGGATTTGGATAGCGGGACTCGTGAACAGCTGATCTCAGGTTTGTCGGGATCGGCTCGAAGTTCGTTTATGGCAGGGGTTTATAAGCGATTAAACCGGCCGATGATGGTGGTTACGCATAATTTGCTGCAGGCGCAGCGTTTATATGAGGATTTGCTTCAGTATATCGGGGAGGACGAGCTGTTTTTGTATCCGGCAAATGAGCTGATTGCAGCAGAGATGAGTATCGCAAGCCCTGAGCTTCTTGCACAGCGCCTGGATACCATGAATCACCTTGCGACGGATGGCAGTGGCTTCTATATCGTCCCGATGGCTGGTCTGCGAAAGATTGTACCGCCTAAGGATAAATGGACAATAAATCAGTTTGCCATTCACCTCGGAGATGATATCAATGTGCAGGATACGCTAAACGCTTTACTGAAAATGGGATATGACCGTTCCGATATGGTCAGCCGGCCGGGTGAGTTCAGTGTTCGTGGCGGAATTCTTGATATTTATCCGCTAACCTCTCAAAATCCTGTGAGAATTGAATTATTTGATACAGAAGTAGACTCTATCCGTACCTTTTCAGCTGATGATCAGCGCTCCATCGATACCCTCCAGGAAATAACCATCAGTCCTGCAAGCGAGGTCATTATGGAGCAGGAGGATCTAAAGCTTGTTGCCGATGAATTGTCAAAGAGGCTTAAGAACAGCCTGAAGAAAGTGAAAAAAGCCTCTATCAAAGAAGCGATGGCCCAGCAGGCCGAATATGAAATCGGCTTATTAAAAAACGGGCAGAAGCCGGATCAGCTATTCAAATATCAATCTCTGGCTTTTGAAGAAGATACGAGCTTAGTAGAATATCTTCCGGAAAACGGACTAGTTTTCTTTGATGAAATGAGCCGGATTCATGAAATGGATGAAACGCTTGAGAAGGAAGAAACGGATTGGTATATCTCTCTCCTCGAGGAAGGGAAAATCATTCACGATGTACCGGTATCTCATAGTCTCGCTCAAATTCTGGCACTGGCTAAGCAAAGAAAGATTTACTTTTCTTTGTTCACAAGACAGATTCCTCATACAAGCCCTAAAAAAGTGCATACGTTCTCCTGCAAGCCGATGCAGAGCTTTCACGGTCAGATGCATGTGCTTAAGGCTGAGCTTGAGCGCTGGAAAAACAGCAAGTATACCGTTGTTCTCCTGGCTCCGGATGGACAGAGACTGCAAAAATTTGAACGGGTGCTTGCGGATTACGATATTGATGCAGCAATCATTCAAGATGGGCAGCCGCTTATTTCAAATGCTGTTCAAATCCTCAGCGGTACCCTCCAATCAGGGTTTGAGCTGCCAATGCATAAGCTTGCGGTTATGACAGAGGAAGAGCTTTTCAGACAAAAAACAAGAAAGAAAAAGCGTCAGCAAAAGCTGTCAAATGCTGAGCGGATTAAAAGCTATTCAGAGTTGAATGTCGGGGATTATGTTGTTCATGTTAACCACGGCATCGGGAAGTATTTAGGAATTGAAACCCTCGAAATTAATGGTTTGCACAAGGATTATCTAAATATCCGCTATCAGGGGAATGATCAGCTTTATGTGCCGGTTGAACAGATTGAGCTTGTCCAAAAATATGTAGGCTCCGAAGGAAAAGAACCAAAGCTTTATAAACTTGGCGGAACAGAATGGAAACGGGTGAAGAGCAAGGTTCAGTCCTCTGTAGCAGATATCGCCGACGACCTTATTAAGCTTTATGCTGAGCGGGAATCGGCCAAAGGCTTTGCGTTTACGGAAGATACAAATGAACAGCAGGAATTTGAATCATCCTTCCCTTATCAGGAAACTGATGACCAGCTCCGCTCAATTGAAGAAATTAAGCAGGACATGCAGCGCGACCGCCCGATGGACAGGCTGTTATGCGGTGATGTTGGCTACGGGAAAACAGAGGTAGCGATTCGAGCTGCATTTAAAGCCATTATGGACGGCAAGCAGGTGGCCATTTTAGTGCCAACGACGATTCTTGCCCAGCAGCATTATGAAACCATGATGGAACGCATGCAGGATTTTCCGATTAATATCGGACTTTTAAGCCGCTTCCGAACAAGAAAGCAGCAGCAGGAAACAATGAAGGGACTCGCGGCAGGAACCATTGATGTCGTTGTAGGGACACATCGTCTGCTTTCGAAGGATATTAAATACCGGGATATCGGTCTTTTAATTATTGATGAAGAGCAGCGGTTTGGTGTAACGCATAAAGAGAAAATTAAGCAGCTGAAAACCAATATTGATGTTCTTACCCTTACCGCAACACCAATTCCGAGAACACTCCATATGTCGATGCTCGGTGTGCGTGATTTATCTGTAATTGAAACGCCGCCGGAGAACCGTTTTCCGGTTCAGACCTATGTAATGGAATACAATGGAGCGCTGATACGTGAAGCGATCGAGCGGGAGCTTGCCCGCGACGGACAGATTTATTTCCTTTACAACAGGGTTGAGGATATTGCGAAAAAAGCAGATGAGATTGCTACCCTTGTACCGGACGCACGGGTTGCTGTAGCCCACGGGAAAATGACCGAAACGGAATTGGAATCTGTTATCCTGCAGTTTTTAGAAGGAGAATATGATGTTCTAGTGACGACCACGATTATTGAAACAGGGGTGGATATACCGAACGTTAATACGCTTATTGTTTTTGATGCGGACAAAATGGGATTATCACAGCTTTATCAATTGCGGGGACGTGTCGGCCGGTCAAACCGCGTAGCCTACTCTTATTTTACTTACCGCAAGGACAAGGTCTTAACAGAGGTTGCAGAAAAACGCCTGCAGTCCATTAAGGAATTCACAGAGCTTGGCTCCGGATTTAAAATCGCGATGAGAGACTTAACAATTCGGGGAGCAGGGAATCTGCTTGGCTCCCAGCAGCACGGATTTATTGATTCTGTAGGATTTGATTTGTATTCTCAAATGCTTAAGGAAGCAATTGAAGAGAGAAAGGATCAGCTTCCGGAAGCCTCCCGCGGCAAAGAGCCTCAAAAGCCCGCGGTTGAAATTGATTTGGATGTTAAGCAGGATGCGTATATTCCTTCCACGTACATTCCGGACGGGCATCAGAAGATTGAGATGTACAAAAAGTTCAGAGGGGCAGCAACTGCTGCGGACGTAGCCGAATTAAAGGATGAAATGATCGACCGCTTTGGAGACTATCCAAAAGAAGTGCAAACCCTGTTTCAAATTGCTGAGATTAAAGCCTTTGGAAATGAAATTGGCCTCGAAGCTATTCATCAGACCAAGGATGCGATCAAGCTTGAGCTGAGCGAGGACGGAACGAGCCGAATTGACGGTGGAAAAGCCTTTGAAATCAGCAGCCGCTTTGGACGGGACGTTGGCCTTGGTATGGATAATAATAAGCTGAAAGTCACTGTTCAAATTCGCAATAAAAAACCGGAGCAATGGTTCAGCATTGTTCACGAGGTGGTCTGCGGACTGCCTGAGGCTGTAAAAGAAACGGCTTAATAAATAAAGTAAGAGCTCGGGACATAACGGGAGCTTTAAAAAGTACACATTTCATGACTACTCGTTTTAGAACCGGATAAAGGAGTTGAGACAAACATTTGTCTCAACTCTTTTTTTGTTAAAAAATTACATGGTTAAAATCCACCATTTTCTTATCTTTTCGAAAGCGGTCAGGAGACATGCCGATCATTTTCCTGAAAACTTTACTAAAATAATTGGCATTTGTGTAGCCTGTTTCGACCGCAATTTCTTGGACAGTTTTATCAGTAGTGATCAATAGATCCATCGATTTTTGCAGTCGCACCTTGGCTAAAAACTGCATTGGGGTTGTTTTCATATGCTTTTGGAATTTATTTGTAAAATAGTATTTGGACAGCCCTGCATAATCAGTAATGTCATCAAGGGATAAATGTTTTTCGTAATGGTTTTTCATATAGTTTGCTGCTTTAAGAATATCCTCAGGCAGTTCAGATTGCGGACGGCTAAGACCCCTTGAGAATCGATGCAGCCCCATGATGAACTCATACCCTTGAGCTGAAGAGATAAATGTATCATTGATGCCCTCTTTTAAGACAAATTGATAGATCTTTTGCAAAAGAAAAATAAGCGGATCGTTTGCGTCAGCCTTAATTACATGGCCATATTTCTTTAGCAGCAGATCCCAGCATTCCTGTGCTTTGGTTCCTTCGAGAGTAATAAAGAGAAACTCCCATTCCGCACTTTCCTCCGGAAGATAATAGCAATGCTCACTCGGCACTTTAACAATAAAAGCCTCCCCGGGACCGATTGTATACGTTCTTTCCGCAGCCTGAAATCTGCCAAAACCATTGATCGTATATTGAAAAATACATGTATTTCCATCGTTTAAACGCATACGGCCATCCCAGTAATAGTCAGTAGAAGCCCTTTTCTCAAAGCCGATCGAAACAATACGGGCGGCCTCGGTTAATGGGTCATTTGAGGAGTGATAGACGAAGCTGTGATGAATTTCATTTTGACGATAAAGCAATATTTTACCCCCTTATTAAATTTTATTTACCATTGTCTAACAATTTTTACCCCTGTATCATTTGTTATAAGATTTACATTAATTAAAATTTACTAAATTTTCAACAAATTAATCTATGGAGGAAAGCAAATGAAAAAACTCACATTTATTGGCGCGGGAAGTACCATCTTCACAAAAAATGTATTAGGTGACTGTATGCTGTCGCCAGCTCTGCAGGATTTTGAATTTGCTCTATTTGATATTGATTTAAATCGCCTTTCCGAATCAGAAGTATTATTGAAAGCGCTTAAAAAAACAGTGGGATCAACAGTAGAAATCAAAACGTATACAAATCGTAAAGAAGCACTGAAGGGCGCGAAATATGTAATTAACGCCATTCAGGTTGGAGGCTATAAACCGAGCACTATCATTGATTTTGAGATTCCCAAAAAATACGGATTGCGTCAAACCATCGCCGATACAATTGGCATTGGAGGACTCTTTCGTGCACTTCGCACCATCCCTGTAATGCTCGATATCGCAAAGGACATGGAAGAGATTTGCCCGGATGCCTGGCTTTTGAATTATACCAATCCAATGGCCGCGTTAACTGGAGCAGTTTCCCGTTATTCAAATGTTAAAATGGTTGGATTATGCCACAGTGTCCAGATTTGTACGAGTCATTTATTAAGAGACTTGGAAATCCCCTATGAAAATATTGAAGAACGCATTGCAGGAATCAATCACATGGCCTGGCTCCTTGAAATTAAATCAAACGGCAAAGACCTGTATCCTGAAATTAAAAAGCGTGCTAAAGAAAAACAAAAAACTAAACACTACGACATGGTTAGATATGAGCTAATGGATAAGTTCGGTTTTTATGTAACGGAATCCTCTGAGCACAATGCAGAGTACCACCCTTATTTTATTAAAAACAATTATCCGGAACTCATTGAACGGTTTAATATTCCACTTGATGAGTACCCGAGAAGATGCGAGGCACAAATTGAAAATTGGGTTAAAACGAAGGAAAGTCTGTTAAAAGAAGAAAACCTGACACATGAACGGTCAAAAGAGTATGGCTCTCGAATTATCGAAGCGATGGAAACGAATGAACCATTTGTATTTGGTGGAAATGTGTTAAATACAGGCGGTCTTATTTCCAACTTGCCCGAAAAAGCTGTAGTAGAGGTTCCTTGTATCGCAAATCGAAATGGAATTACACCAGCTTATATGGGAGAACTTCCTGAACAGCTTGCTGCCCTAAACAGGACAAATATTAATACGCAACTTGTTACAATTGAAGCTGCAATCACTAAATCCAGAGAAAAGATTTATCAGGCTGCCATGCTCGACCCGCATACAGCAAGTGAGCTTTCCATGGATGACATCATCAGCCTTTGCGATGAGCTGATTGAAGCACATGGCGAAATGCTTCCTGAATACCAATCTGATAAGGAAACGATCAAACAGTAATCTGTTTGATCGTTTTATAAAAAATTGTAAGCGCTTAACTTCAAAATCTTTACAGGCTTGCAGTCAACTTCATACCTGGGAGGGGGAAATAGGTGGCTACGATCAAAGAAATTGCTAAACGAGTAAATGTATCAGCTGCAACAGTATCAAGAGTTCTAAATTACGATGAAACCCTATCAGCCTCACCCGCTACTAAAGAAAAAATTTTCTCCACAGCAAAAGAATTAAACTATCAAACCTTACGAAGCCGACGTAAGCAAAATCAATTTCTTTTAAAACAAACAGCAGAAGGTCTTCAATTTAGGTTAGCCATGATTTTGCTTCACTCAAAGGAAGAAGAAACAAATGATCCGTTTTGGCTCTCAATAAGGGAAGGTGTAGAGAAAGAATGTGCTCTCCGGGGGATCAGCTCGGTGAAGTTAATTCGCCTTCAGCAGTTAACAGGTGCCGAAAAAGAATTTTCCGATTTGGATGGCTTAATCATTATTGGAAGAGTGGATGGTGCCATCTTAAAATCGTTAAATCTCTATAATCGCAATATTGTGCTAATCAATCAGGAAGCAGCAGAATATGATTCTGTGGTTTTTGATTTCGACAAAGCCACCTGTTTAGCATTAGACCACTTAACTAAAAGGGGATATAGCCGCATTGGCTATATTGGCGGTAAAGAAAAAATAACGGTTGCAGAGCTTCAGGCACTAAAAAAGAATAATACAAAAGACGTAAGAAAAATCGTTTATGAAAACAAAATGCGACAAAGAAATTCCTTTGACCCGGAACTGGTTTATGTAAAAGAATACACCATCCAATCAGGATACGATTTAATGAAACTTGCTATTGAAAAAGGGAATTTACCGGAAGCGTTCTTCATCGCAAGTGATTCAATGGCCCTTGGAGCTTTAAGAGCTCTGCAGGAAGCAAATATTCGTGTGCCCGAACAAATAGGAATTGTCAGTTTTAATGATATAGAGATCGCACAATATACCTCACCGCCGCTTACGACGGTGAAAATCCCTACCGAAGAGATGGGGCGCATGGGTGTCAAGCTGATGATCGATCGGCTTCAGGGGCGGGAGCTGCCGTTAAAGGTTCTTGTACCTGCAGAACTAGTCGTCAGAGAAAGCTGCATTTAAGCGAAAACCATGCGCTCTAAAAGTTGTTTTCACTTTGACTCATTTTATTTAAGGAGGAAAAAGTAATGAAAAAAATAGGAATGTTATCGGTTCTTTCATTATCAGGAGTTATTGTCTTAGCAGGTTGCGGAAGCGGCAATGCAAACGGAGGAGACGGTGACCAGGTAAGGCTGACTCTCACCTCTACTGCCACTACTAAGGCAGACCAGGATATTTTCAAAGAAATTGTAGCGGAATTTGAAGAAGCGAATCCTGATATAGCTATCGAAGATTCTTATCCAGGCGATGGCTACGAAGACTTGGCGCGTGTCAAAATGGCGGCAAATGACATGCCTGATCTGTTTGATACACATGGTTGGTCGACTAATCGATACAGTGAATATACAGAGGATTTAAGCGATATGGATTGGGTCGAGCATTTAGAACCTGCGATGGAATCAATATTAACGGATGAAGATGGAAAGCTTCATGCATATCCGGTCAATCAAGCGCTGGATGGCCTATCTTACAATAAAACACTTCTTGATGAATATGGAATTGAGGCACCTTCAACCTTTGATGAATTTATGACAGCTTTGGAAACGGTTAAAGAAAAAAGCAATGGTGAAGTCATTCCTCTTTGGCTGGGAGGGGCAGAAAAAAGTCAATTTGGACAGTATTTTGACCAATTCGCTACACCTCTGCTTATTACAGATGAAAACAACAATTACGAAGAGGAACTTTTAGATGGCACCTTTGATTGGTCTGCTTATACTTATCTTCCTGAGAAGCTAAAAGAAATGCATGATAAAGAATTGCTGAACACCGATATTTTAACAGCACAGGTAACACAGGGCGCTGAACTCATGGCACAAAATAAAGTAGCTTTTGTCATGCTGAACGGATCAATCGGCCGCGAGGTTACAGGGCTTAATCCGGAAGTACAGGTTGGTACCATGCCGGTTCCGGCAATCCATGAAGGTGATTCTCCGGTATGGATTGGAGGAGAACGTTTTACCCTCGCTGTTGCCAATAACTCTGAGCACAAAGAGGAGGCAAAGCAGTTTATAGAATTTATTTCGCAACCTGAAATCGCTAAAAGATTAGCAGAAGGAACGTCACTTCCTGATGCACTGACGAATGTTGAGGCGGATAATTATTTTGCTGAGTTTTATAACGAGTATGAAGGCATTGAAATTCAGCCCTATTTTGATCGCGTTTTCCTGCCGAGCGGAATGTGGGATCCCATGGGCTCGACCGGCCAGGAGCTCATTGCCGGTACAATGACACCTGAACAGGTTTCTGAAAAAATGGCCCAGGAGTATACACGCTTGAAAAGTGAATAAAGAAAAGGGAAATGGAGCAATTACTTTGCTTCATTCCCTCCTTATTCAGCAAAGGGGGTTGAAGAAATGGTCCAAACAGTGACAAAAACAGCAGTAAAAGTGAAGAATAAAAATGCAAAAATGTATAAAAAAAGGGGAGATTCTTCCCTGTGGTGGATGTACTTACCCAGCTTGCTTATCGTCTGTTTGTTTATTGTTTTTCCATTTATAGACGGAATAAGAATATCCTTTACCAATTGGAACGGATTCTCACAAACCTATAGCTATATTGGATTTGATCAGTACAAGAGAATGTTTTCTGATCCTGATACTTGGCTGGTGGTAAAGAATACATTGCTTTACGGTATTGGGAGCACCATTTTGCAAAATATCGTGGGACTTGGCTATGCTTTATTGCTTAACCAGAACTTGAAGATTCGAAGCTTAACCAGAACGATCATTTATTTGCCTGTTATTATATCCCCCTTAATTATGGGCTACATATGGTATTTTTTCTTTGCTTATAATGGAGGCGCATTAAACGATCTTTTTGTCTTGTTTGGAAGTGAACCAGTTAATGCATTGGGAAATCCTGCTGTAAATCCATATATTATTGTCTTTGTTAATACATTTCAGTTTGTCGGTATTGCGATGATTATTTATCTTGCCGGTCTTCAGAGTATCTCAAAAGAGTACTACGAAGCAGCGAATATAGATGGTGCAAACAGCTGGCAGAAATTTAAAGCTATTACCATCCCTTTGCTGATGCCCTCTATTACGATTAATTTGGTCTTAAATATTATTGGAGGGTTGAAGTTATTTGATGTGATCGTTGCGCTGACGAATGGAGGCCCTGGAAATGCCTCTCAGTCAATGTCCACCTTTATGTACAATTTATATTTTTCAAGGCAAGATGCAGGCTATGCTGCAACACAAGGGGTCTTGATGGCGTTAATTATCCTGGTCATCAGTATGGCTGCACTGCTCTATTTTAAACGAAAAGAGGTAGAAGCATAATGAAAGCAAGAACATCGCGGAAAACGTGGATCCTTACTTTAGCGGCTCTCTTGATTACTGCTTTTCACCTTATACCCTTTTACATCCTTCTTACAACAGCCATTAAAAGAACAGGGGATTTCTCTTCGAAATGGTCATTCCCTGATTATGTAAACATAGAAAATTTTACGATTGCGTGGGAACAGGCCAATCTGGGAAATGCGCTTGTTAACTCCATTATTATTACTTCTTTTGCTGCTATCGTTCTGATCCTGTTTGGGTCTCTGGCGGCATATGCTCTTGCAAGAAGAACAACCAAATTAAATAAATATATCTACATCCTTTTTGTAGGTGTTATGGTTATTCCGCCACTGACCGCTTTGGTCCCGTTATATCGAATGGTTGTTAATTTTGGTCTTATGAATACGCATTTAGTAGCAGTGTTAAATAATGTTGCTGCTTTTCTTCCATTAACAATTTTCCTCTATGCAGGGTTTATAAGATCTACCATTCCGAAAGAACTTGAAGAAGCAGCGAAAATTGACGGAGCAAATACTCTAAGCATCTTTTTCAAAATCATTTTCCCGCTGCTCAAACCGATTACTGCCACTGTATTAATTATTTCTTCCGTTTATATTTGGAATGATTATCAATTTGCGATCTTCTTTTTACAGGATTCCAGTGTGCAGACACTCACAGTTGTTCTGGCAAGCTTCTTTGGTCAAAATGGCAGTCAGCTGAATCTTGTTGCAGCGGCAGCTTTAATGGCCTCTCTTCCTATGGTCATTGTCTTCCTGTTCTTGCAGCGTTTCTTTATAGAAGGGCTTGCTGCGGGAAGCGTGAAGGGATAAACGAATTAAACAGCCGTTCATTCAACGGGTCTGCTGTCTGAAGCGAATTTTTCAAAATACCTAATTAAACGCAAAAAAAATGCATATTTTAATCAAATAAATACTTTTTTTGGAGAAATTGCGTGGAATCGGTATAAATATGTCCATTTAATTAATACTAGCAAGTAAGTAACAAGCAGTGTGATAAACAGGACAGGAAAAATTCGCTCACAGAAAGAGAGGCACCACGAAATGAAAGCTACTGGTATTGTCCGTCGAATTGATGATTTAGGACGTGTGGTAATTCCAAAAGAAATCAGAAGAACCTTACGCATCCGAGAAGGAGATCCGCTTGAGATCTTTGTTGATCGTGAAGGGGAAGTCATCTTAAAAAAATATTCTCCTATTAACGAGCTGGGAAGCTTTGCAAAGGAATATGCAGAAGCACTGCAGGACAGCCTTGGCCATCCTGTATTAATTTGTGACCGGGATAATGTTATCGCGATTGCCGGTGTCTCCAAGAAGGAATACCTGAATCGCAGAATCGGCTCCGGGGTAGAAGAAATTATGGCTGCTCGTAAAAGCATCCTATCTGAAAAACAAACGAGCTTAGCAGTAATTGAGCACCAGGATGATGAAGCAGCTTCTTATGCGATTTCTCCAATCGTTTCATCAGGAGATCCAATCGGCGCGGTGATCATTTTTTCAAAGGATCAGGCGCTCAGTGAAGTTGAAATGAAGTCCTGTGAAACAGCAGCAAGCTTCCTTGGACGTCAAATGGAGCATTAATAATCGAAAAAAAACGCAGCCTTAACAGGACTGCGTTTATTTTATTTAAAAAGGGTCTGAAAACAGGCATTAAACGACAGGAATCATGGATTTTGCTATAATTGACAAGTATGAATACTGGAACGGAACGAAAGGCGAGTGGCATCCCGATGGGTCAAACATCAGGCAATATGATGAAAGGAGCGGCCATTTTAACGCTGGCAGCCATTTTCTCTAAAATTTTAAGCGCATTATATCGCGTTCCCTTTCAAAATATTGTAGGCGATACAGGGTTTTATATTTATCAGCAGGTGTATCCGCTGTATGGCATTCTGCTGGCCCTTTGTACGTATGCATTTCCCGTTATGATTTCAAAAATGGTCGTTGATAAAAAGGAGCATTCGTCTGAAAAGGAAGTGCTGCGCGTACTTCAACTATCGTTTCTTTACTTAACCTTTGTCGGCATTGTCATCTTTCTCTTTTTGCGTCTAGGAGCAAATTCGATTGCGGGCTGGATGGGGGATCCCCTGCTGGCACCGTTAATTGGTTTAATGGCGTATCCTTTTTTACTGATGCCTATTTTATCGACAAGTAAAGGGTGGTTTCAGGCAAATTATAATATGGTTCCTTCAGCCTTTTCACAAACCGGTGAGCAATTAATCCGGGTAATCGTTATCCTGGGCTTGTCCATTTTGCTTATGACTCTTGAATCCTCGCTTTATGATGTGGGGAAAGGAGCGGTTCTTGGCTCCCTTGCCGGTGCTGTAACCGGTGTTGGCATCCTTCTATTTTTCTTAAAAAAGCAGGACATTAATTGGCGGTCGCTTGGTTCATTCACCATTAGAAGAGAAGACTGGTCGGTGATCCGTCAGCTGACCATAACCGGAACAGCGATTGGCATGGGCAGTATGTTGCTCGTATTGTACCAGCTGATGGACTCATTAAATGTGTACTCGATGCTTGTTGCAGGAGGGATTGAAGAAGGGGCGGCGAAGTCATTAAAAGGTGTATATGACCGGGGACAGCCATTGCTTCAAATGGGGGTAGTGGTTGCCACTTCACTGTCCCTGGCTATCGTACCGATTATTGCTTCTGCGCATGAAAATAAAAAATTGGAGATCGTCAGGCAGCAGGCCAGGCTAGCAGTTAAGGTTGGGCTGTTATTTGGCGCTGCAGCTGCAGCAGGGTTAATGAACATAATAGATCCGCTCAATCACATGCTTTTTCAGGATTCTCAGGGTTCACTTGTTCTTGCTGTCCTTAGTGCCTCAGTCCTTTTTGCTTCTGTCATCCTGACGATAAGCGCAGTTTTGCAGGGTGTGGGAGATTACCATTTAGCGGCGTGGTCGATTGTTTTCAGTCTGGTGATAAAATATGGCTTAAATGGGCTTTTAATCCCTTCTTATGGCACAATGGGAGCGTCAATCTCTACTGTAGCAGCTCTCGTATTTGTCACAGCTGCAGTTGTTTGGAGACTCAGAAGGAAAGTCGGTTATTTACTTTCGCGTCTTTTTTATATGAGGCTTGCTCTGGGGCTTCTTGCTATGACATTGACGGTGCAGACGTTGCTGCATTTGCCGGTTCCCTTCCCAGACAGCCGGCTGACAGCAGTTATTATGTGCTTACTTGGTGTAACAGCTGGAGCATGGGTCTTTTTTAAAGTAAGCTGGAGAAAAGGACTGTTTACGCAGGATGAGGTAAAACAAATTCCTCTTGGAAGAAAACTCGAACGATTATTTGGCAGATTGCCATAACTATATAGAAAAGTAAACCATAAAGGAGGCAGTTTTGTGGCTAAACACATTGACATTATTGGCCTTGGGGCAGGGGATCTGGATCAGCTGCCGCTTGGTATTTATAAAAAACTTACACAAGCACCATCCATTATAGCGCGAACACTGTCACACCCGGTGATCGAAGCATTAAAAAAAGAGGGCCTAGCCTTTTCTTCCTTCGATTATGTGTATGAAGCACATGACCGCTTTGAAGATGTCTATGAGGAAATAGCCGGTACGCTTATTAAGCAGGCAGAGGAAGGACCGGTGATGTATGCTGTCCCAGGTCATCCCCTGGTGGCGGAGCAGACCGTTCAGATCCTTTTAGAATATCAGCGTAAGGGAATCGTTACTGTAACGGTTCACGGCGGCCAAAGCTTTCTGGATGATTTATTTACTGCTGTAGAAATAGATCCTATTGAAGGCTTTCAGCTGCTGGACGGAACAGCACTTGAAAGAGATGGCCTGCAGGTTACCCAGCATATCATTATTGGACAGGTGTATGATGCCTTTATCGCATCAGAGGTTAAGCTTACCCTGATGGAAAAGTATCCTGATGAACATCCTGTTACCATTGTTACAGCTGCAGGAAGCAGTGGGCAGCAAATGACTACGGTGCCGCTTTATGAACTGGATCATGGAATGGCCCTTAGTAACCTGACAAGCGTCTACGTTCCACCGTTAAAGGAGGATCAGCTAAACGGGGAGTTCTTTAAGCTGCGTCAAATTATAGCGGCACTGAGAAGTCCGACTGGCTGTCCGTGGGACCGGGAACAGACGCATGAGTCCTTAAAAAAGCATTTAATCGAGGAAGCCTACGAGCTGCTTGAGGCAATTGACCAAAAGGATTACGATCATATAACCGAAGAGCTAGGCGATGTGCTGCTGCAGGTCATGCTGCATGCCCAGATTGGCGAGGACGATGGCTATTTCACGATTCAGGACGTCATTTCAACTCTTTCTGAAAAAATGATCCGGAGACACCCTCATGTGTTTGGCGATGTAAAAGCTGAAACGACTGAGGATGTAATGAAAAACTGGAAAGCCATTAAACAGAAAGAAAAAGGGGATACAAAGGAGTATACGTCCTTTTTAAAAGACACTGGTGCAGGAAAGCCCGCTCTTATTCAGGCAGCTGAGATTCAAAAAGCAGCAGCAAAAGCAGGATTTGACTGGGAGGACCACTCCGGTGCGTGGGATAAATTTGAAGAAGAGTGGCAGGAGTTTCAGGAGGAAGTAGCTAACGGCAATAAAGAAGCAAGCCTGAAGGAATTCGGAGACGTGTTATTTGCTCTCGTGAACGTTTCACGCTTTCATGATATTCATGCAGAAGAAGCACTCATTATGACCAATCAAAAGTTTAAAGCCCGGTTTATGCATGTGGAAAAATGCGTGCAGGCATCTGGAAAGCCATTTAACGCCCATACATTGCAGGAGCTGGATCAGTTTTGGGATGAAGCTAAACGAAAAGGACTATAGAAGGCGGGGGAAAGAACATGAGATTAGATAAATTTTTAAAGGTTTCTCGTTTAATTAAAAGAAGAACACTGGCAAAAGAAGTAGCAGATAAAGGACGCATACTTGTCAACGGCCAGCAGGCAAAAGCAAGTTCCACCGTTAAGCCCGGAGACGAGCTTGTCATTCGCTTTGGACAGCGTGTGGTAACGGCAACTGTAGACCGGCTGCAGGAAACTACGCGAAAAGAAGAAGCTGCGACGATGTACACGATTACAAAGGAAGAGCGATTAGGATCGGAAGAATAATAGGAGGCATCATGAATAAGCGTCATACATCCCCTTTCTGCTGCATACAATGTGCTAAGTAACAGTTTGAATTTTCAAAGCGGGGTGGATGAAGTGCCTTACTCAATGGAGCCTCAGGCAAATAAACCGGAGCACGAAATTATTATGAGTAAAAGACAAACGTTATCCATAACAGGGGTTCGGCAGGTAGAAAGCTTTGACAATGAAGAATTTTTATTGGAAACGGTTCAGGGCTTTTTGTCTATTAAGGGAAAGAATCTGCAGATGGTCAATTTAGATGTGGATAAAGGCGAGGTTTCCCTTAAAGGCAAAATTGATGATTTGCTTTATATTGATGAACCGGGCCCGCAGGAAGCGAAAGGGCTGTTCAGTAAGCTGTTTCGATGATTCTTGATCTGCAGCTCCAGGTAATGTCAACGATGCTTGCCGCCGGATTGGTTATCGGGCTGAACCTGACCCTTTATGACCGGTATATTACCCGGTCAGGCTCTACCGGCTGGCGCTGGGTTACAGATGGCGTTTTTTGGGTCGTACAAGCCCTGCTCGTATTTATTTTATTATTTAATGTGAATGGCGGGGAGTGGAGACTTTATGTGCTTCTCTCCATCCTGTGCGGATTTGCTGGCTATGAGGCCTTAGTGAAAAAAAGCTTTATTTACCTTCTTGGGATTGTGGACCGGGTGGTTAAGTGGGTCGTTAAAGTCATTACTTCCATTTTTACCATCTTCGTTTTTACGCCAATTTTGTGGATTTGGAAACTGATTCTGCTGATTGCCATTGGGGGATTTACCGTTTTTTGTCGTATTTTGCAGGTTGTGGGACGAATTGTGGCCTTTCCATTCCGGCCATTTATCCAGTTTTCTCGTAAAAAGGGAATTTTTTTTGCAAAAAAGATAAAAAAGTGGCTTAATCTGTTATATAATAGGGAATAAGCATAAGGATTCCGTGGCTAAGTCTCACGAGTTGGATAAGAAGGAGGAAGGCAACCACATATGGGAACTAAACGCAAAAATGTAACCTCCCTGGAAAATCAGTACATTGTGGATCAGAAAAATTCAGAGCATCGAAAAGAACTTCATAAAAAGAGACTTATTCGAAGGCTATCACTCTTTATCGTTTTTGCGGTGGTTGTTAGCGGCCTGCTTATTTCTTCCATGGTGACCCGAGCGAATGTACTGGAGGAAAAACAGGCGCAAAAAGTCCAGCTGGATGAACAATTAGTTCAGCTGAAAAAGGACGAAAAGAAACTTAATAACGAGATCGAAAAGCTGAATGACGATGAGTACATAGCCAAATTAGCCAGAAGAGACTATTTCTTATCAGATGAAGGTGAAATTATTTTTAATATTCCCGAGGATGGTCAAACCGCTTCAGATCAGGAAAACTGATCAATTGTGGAATACATCTGAATAGAATATTTTACAAATAGAGTGTCGGTATGTTGACACTCTTTTTTTATGTTAGCTATAATAATAAGTAAGGTCTATTTTTTATTTTTCTAAGGAGGATCATTTTTTTTATGTCAATCGAAGTAGGCAGCAAGGTACAAGGTAAAGTGACAGGCATCACTCATTTCGGGGCATTCGTTGAATTGCCAGGAGGTTCAACAGGACTTGTGCATATCAGTGAAGTTGCGGATAACTATGTCAAGGACATCAATGAGCATCTTAAAGTAGGAGACGAGGTTGAAGTAAAGATCTTGAATGTGGAGAAGGACGGCAAAATTGGTCTGTCCATTCGCAAAGCAAAAGATCAGCCGCCTCAGCAAGCTCAGCAGCGTCCAAGACCCAACCGCAGTAATGATCAGCGCGGAGGCCGAAGCAGCAATAGCGGCGGGGGTGCTGTAGGAAGAGAAACATTTGAACAAAAAATGGCTCGTTTCCTGAAAGATAGTGAGGATCGCCTGACATCACTTAAGCGCCACACAGAGTCAAAACGAGGCGGCAGAGGTGCTAAAAAAGGATAATAAGCTGTCAATTTCGTATTTTTAGATGGCATCAATAATCTTGATCTATCGATACAGTGCAATAGTGAAAAGAGCCGGCTATAGACGCCGGCTCTTTTCTGTTTACCTTTTTTTCGTTTAAATGAATGCTCAATTGCTGCAACGCAGCTAACCAATTTCCGCTGAAGACTCTTTCTGCAAACCCACATACAAAAGACCATCCCCTCAAAAGCTGCTCAATGACCCTCTTTCTTTTTTAACAATTTCTAACATCTATCTCTGCTCACCTGTTTTAAAAAAGGCACAACACTGCCAACTCTTTCGGAAGAGGAAATCGAAACATCTAGTATCAGCACCCTTCGCACTCTTTTTGTAGTTGGTTAGGTGGTAAAAGAGGACTTTTCTCCTCATTCGTAGAAGCTAATAGATAAAGAATTTTTCCGGAGGGATGACAACGAAATGAATAAGGAACAATGGATTCAGCACAGCGTAGATTACCGCTTTTGGCTTGAAGAATTAAAAACAATGGAGGACGGGCAATTTTTTTCACCTATTAAAGAGGGTAAGTGGTCGGTTGCAGCGGTGATTTCCCATCTCGAGGCATGGGATCTCTTCACGCTTAAAGAAAGGCTTCCATATATGAAGGAAGGCGCACAGCTTAAACCGTCTCCTGATTTTCATTCATTTAATAAAGAAGCTGAAGAAAGAGCGCATAATGGACAAACAAAAGAACAAGTAATAGATGGTGCGATACAGGCAAGAACAGAGCTTACAGACCTGGTGCGAAATGTAAATGACCGGGAATACCATGCCAGTTGTTCAATCAGGAACACAACCATCACCATGCAGGAATATTTGACCGATTTTATGCAGCACGATGATCATCACCGAAACCAAATCAGGGAGTTATCCGTATAAAAGGAAAACCATTCTCTGGCTAAAGCAGGGAAGCCCGGAAGGAGGGTGTTAGATGACATTCTTTGTGATCATAGGGGCCATTGCCATCACGAGCATCATTACAGACCATTTGCAAAAACAGGCGAAAAATAAACGCAAAGCAATTAAAGAAGAGCTTGAACTGGAAAAGTTAAAGCACGAAAACTTCCTGCTTGAAACAGATAAGCTGAGGCTGGAATTGGAGCAGCGCCATCAGATCTCTGAGCAAAAGAAGCTGAATTAAAGAGAAGATAAAGAATTGGAGGAAGAATAATGAATGCCGAAGATATTACGGGTCTTGTGGCGGTTGTGCTTGGCTTGTCCATACCGATCACAGCGATTATTACGATGCACTTTCAACGGCTGACACAAATGAAGAAATCCATCGTTCAAGATGAGCTTGAGCTGGAAAAGCTGCGCCATGAGAATTTTTTGCTGGAAACTGAAAAGCTGAAGGTCGAATTAGCCCATCGTCAATTACCTCTACTTGAACAAAAGGATAAAATTTCATACTAAAAAACACATCAGCATCTACGCTGATGTGTTTTTTCTTCTTATATGATGACCCGTACGGGATTCGAACCCGTGTTACCGCCGTGAAAGGGCGGTGTCTTAACCGCTTGACCAACGGGCCTATATGGTGGCGGCAGAGGGGATCGAACCCCCGACCTCACGGGTATGAACCGTACGCTCTAGCCAGCTGAGCTACGCCGCCAAATCTTATCTGAGCCTTCGCTTTTGCTCGTAAAGCAAATTGAAGCACAAGTTATATAATACATAGCGCTGTAAAAAGTGTCAATCTTTTTTTGAAAAGATTTTACAAGTCCACCTGGACCATTTATTGCCTGTGCCTGCTCTGTTTATTCTTGAAAACTTTCTATATAGTAGTCACAAGTCATCGTTCCCCTCAACTATTGGGTTGCGCAGGTTCTTTTCCCTTTGTTCCTCATCACTTATCCAGCATTGGTCAAACAGGTTCACAGGCAGATTTAATGCCGCCTAATTGACGATAACGTTCAGTATACTCGTTTCATTTCAAGCATAATCCGGTTCAAACATTTTTCTTTCCCTTACTTTCCGAGAAAAAGAACGACCCTTCGACCTGCTTTTAAAAAAGATAAAGGCGAATGGATGAAATCATTACCGAAAACATAGGTTTTTCAAAAAAACGTCGAACGATTCAAGTAAATCGGCTCTGTATTTTGACAAACTCTTTGGGTATTTCTCTTCTATAATCAATCGCAACGAAACGTTAGGGAGTGGAGTAAATGGAGAATGTACATGAAGTAAACATGAAAGTGACAGATTCGATTTCGTTAATGCAGGCAAAGAAGAGAATTCCACGATGGAAAAATCGTCTAACGATCCTAATGTCGCATTGGATGCTTCATAAAGGAGTCCTTCATATTCTGGTCAGCATTTTATTAGGACGAGCTCTATTTTTGTCTCAATTCACTCCATTCGCTCTGCCGATGTTCGCGGTGATCTTTATGGTCAGCCGGAATAAAGCATTAATGGTTATGGCCGGTCTTGTTTTAGGAGCTTCAACCTTAGGGATCTGGCAGGGGGTTTATACCTTCAGTACAATTGCACTTTTTTATTTTGGATCCTTACTCGTTAAAAATAAAATGAAGGAAAATCGCTTTGTCCTGGCAGGAACGGTCGCACTCTCCGTCGTGATCGCCCGAACGATCTATTTAAGTATCGAGCTGCCTGCTACCTTCACTTGGGTGGATGGGGTGATGGTGGCGTTTGAGGCAGCCCTGGCAGGGATCCTGACACTTGTCTTCCTACAGGGCATGCAGCTTATAACAAAAGCCCGAAAGCGCACTTATGCGCCTGAGGAGATGGTGGCTATTGCGATTGTTGTAGCCTCCATCGCAACCGGTCTGATCGGTTTTACCGTTGGAGGCTTAGCAATAGACCATATCATTACCCGTTATGTCGTCATTGTTGCTGCACTTGCAGCTGGAGCAATGGTAGGCTCCACTGTTGGTATTGTCACAGGGCTTGTATTCTGTCTTGCTTCAGTAAATCATTTGCCTGAAGTGGCAGTCCTTGCCGTAGCAGGCTTATTGGGGGGATTAATGAAGAGCGGTAAAGCTACCGGCGTAACGCTGGGGCTTATGATGGCAACACTTCTTATGGGTCTGTTTATGAATCAGGGGACCCTGCTTGAAATTTCATTATATGAATCAGCACTTGCTGGACTTGCGGTATTTTTGACGCCTAAACGCTTCTTATTTGCGATTGCGCGCCATATACCCGGTTCTGCTGAGCATGAACAGGATCAGCAAAGCTACGCCCGCAATGTAAGGGATGTGACTGCAGAGAAAGTACAAAAATTCTCTGACATGTTTGACACGCTTTCTAAAAGCTTTCAATTTACCGATCCAGGGAATGAGTCTCTTTCTAAAGCAGTCACGATTGATAACACCTTAAGCCGCGTAACGGAAAATACGTGCCAGATGTGCTTTAAGAAAGATTATTGCTGGTCTACCCATTTTGATCGAACGTACGAGTGGATGAAGGATCTCGCAGATCCGCCGGATGATCATAAACCTCCAAAAGCCTGGCAGAATTTATGTGTGAAGGCTGAGCAGGTGCAGTCAGCCTTTCTGGATGAGGCAGCCTTAAGGGCAAACCAGCTTCAAATGAAAAAACAGATGATGGAGAGCAATCAGTTTGTGTCCAATCAGCTCAGGGGACTCTCTTCTGTGATGAAGGATTTTGCCGTGGATCTCCAAAGGGAAACCGAAAAGCATGATCAACAGGAGGATGAGATGCTTCAGGCTCTTAACGATTTTGGAATCAACGTAGACAATGTAGATGTTCACAGTATGGATTATGGCCATATTGATGTGGATGTGATGCTGCCTTTTGTCGTGAAGCATGGGGAGTGTGAAAAACTCATAGCGCCCATGCTCTCATCCATTCTTAAAGAAACGATTGTCGTCCATCAAAAGGTGGAGCTCCCTTCTCCGTATGAAGGGATGGTTGTAACGTTCAGATCATCAAAAGCATTTAAAGTCAGCGTGGGCATTGCTCATGCGGCTCACGGAGGAGGGCTTATTTCTGGAGACAGCCACGCAGCGGTGCATCTGCATGGAGGAAAATATGCGATCGCCATAAGTGATGGGATGGGTAATGGGGAAAAAGCCAAGCTTGAAAGTGATGAAACGATTCAGCTGCTGAGGCAGATGCTTCAGGCTGGAATTGAAGAAGAGCTCGCCATAAAATCTGTCAACTCCATTTTAACCGTTAAGCGAACGGGAGATATGTACTCAACGGTTGATTTAGCTATGATTGATTTACAAAACGCAAAAGCAAAATTTTTAAAAGTAGGATCAGTGCCAAGCTATATAAAAAGGGGGAAGACAGTCAAAACAATCGAAGCGGGCAATCTGCCTATGGGCTTTTTCAGCGAGCTGGAAATGGAGGTGCTCGAGGATCAGTTAAAAGCTGGAGATCTGTTAATTATGCTAAGCGATGGCGTACTGGACGGTCCGCGATTTATCGAAAATCCGGAAAGGTGGATAAAACGGCAGATCTCAGAATTAAAAACTGCAGAGCCGCAGGAGGTGGCTGATATTTTAATGGAGGCAGCCGTCCGGACCTCGGGAGGGGAAATTGAGGATGACATGACCATTATGGCTGTTCAGATCCAGCGTGAAATGCCAAAATGGGCGGCGATTCCCGCTGCCATAAAAACAGGGTAAAATTTTTAGTAAATCAAAATTTTATGGAGTGGCGGGAAAGTCTTGATACAATAGAGCCATTCCGTTCCTTTTAAAAAAGGAATCTTAGAAAAAGGTGAAGCAGTACATGAACCGATTCAGTACAAAAGTACGTTCATATATAGATGAGCATTCATTATTTACCCAGGGAGAAAAAATCATTGTTGCGGTTTCGGGGGGACCGGATTCAATGGCTCTTCTCCATTATTTACTGAACGAGGCAGGTATGGCGCTTCAGATTGAAGCAGCGCATGTCGACCATCTTTTAAGAGGGGAGGAGTCAGCGGCTGATGCTTCGTTTGTCCAGGGGTTTTGCCAAACGCAGGGGATCCCCTGTCACATCACCAATGTTAACGTAAAGGAGAAAATGAGCGAGAGCGGCATAGGGCTGCAGGAGGCAGCCCGTGAAATGCGCTATTCCTTTTTAAAGGAGGTTATGAAGAGGGCCGGGGCCTCAAAGCTTGTGCTCGGGCATCATGCTGATGATCAAATCGAGACGGTTCTTTTTCGTTTAATCCGGGGCTCTACAATGAAAGGAAGAGCGGGCATTTTACCAAAACGCACCTTTGGGCCGGGTGAATTGGTACGCCCGCTTTTAATGGTCACAAAAGAAGAAATCGAACAATATTGTGAACATCACCGCATAAAAGTAAGAAGAGACCCGAGCAACGAAAAGGATGATTATACAAGAAACCGGTTACGCAATCATGTGATTCCATTATTAAAAGAAGAAAACCCCTCACTTCATGAACAGATAATCCGCTATACAGAAGAGATGCTCGAGGATGAACGCTTTATGGAGGAAAAAACCAAGGAGTGTTTACCGGCCTGTATAATTCATCAAAAGAATCAGTATATTAAGCTGGACCAGCAAAAATGGAGTGAGGTGGCTCCTCCTTTACAAAGAAGAATGATTCATCTAATATTGAATTATCTTTATGCAAAAGTACCCACGTCATTAACTTCCACTCACACGTCCGCTATTAAAAAGCTGCTGCTTCAAAAGCATCCATCAGGCGAGCTTCATTTGCCTGAGGGCTTACTTGTAAAGCGTTCGTACTCAACTGCTGTATTTGAATTTGCACCCTCCAATTCAGCATCACCTTTTCGCTATCAATTGGACATCGGGCAAACCATAAAGCTTCCATCGGGAGCTTATGTAACTGCGGCAGAAGGTTTGGTGGAGGGTCTGCCTGAAAGGGCTGATTTTTGCCGGCTCGAATTATCCCAAACAGCCTGGCCTCTGACTGTCCGCACAAGGAAGGATGGAGACAGAATTGAGCTCAAGGGACTGGACGGGCCCAAAAAAATCAAAAAGATATTTATTGATGAAAAGGTTCCGGTGGATCTTCGCGGCCAGTGGCCGATTATTACAGACGCCAGCGGGAGGGTACTTTGGATCCCGGGCATGCGCACAGCAAAAGCTGCAGTGAAGCCCAAGGACGGGAGCCGTGCATATACGTTAATTCACTATAAGGATAACTTCTAGGGGGACATTGTTCGTGTTGAATCAGGATATTGAGAAAGTATTGTATACAGAAGAACAGCTTCAGGAAAAAATTAAAGAGCTTGGAGCCGAGCTTACAGCCGAATACAAGGATTCATATCCGCTGGCTATCGGTGTATTAAAAGGAGCACTTCCTTTCATGGCCGATCTGATTAAGCGTATGGACGTGTATTTGGAAATGGATTTTATGGATGTTTCAAGTTACGGCAATTCAACCGTGTCTTCAGGAGAAGTTAAGATTATTAAGGATTTAAATACGAAGGTAGAGGGAAGAGATATTCTGATTTTAGAGGATATCATTGATAGTGGTCTCACGCTTAGCTATTTAGTTGATCTTTTCAAGTACCGGAAAGCAAAATCCATCAAAATTGTGACGCTTCTGGACAAACCATCTGGAAGAAAAGCTGATATTACAGCAGATTATGTTGGATTTATTGTACCGGATGCTTTTGTTGTAGGATATGGACTAGATTACGCCGAACGCTACCGAAACCTCCCATATATCGGTATTTTAAAGCCTGAAATTTACGCGGATGCTGAGTAATGAAAATGAATGAAAAAGCACCGTGTATAAAGTATGCAGCTATGGGTCTAAATGGTTGTCATGCTTTATTTCACTATGATACTATTGTTATTAGTTTCTGTAACCGTGGGAGGAGGTAAGGGATGAACCGAATATTTCGTAACACGATATTTTATTTACTAGTATTTCTGGTTATTATTGGGATTGTCGGGCTCTTTAATAATGGCAATCAGCCGAACCAGGAACTCACATACGGCGATTTCATCAACGCACTGGAAAATGGTGAGGTAACGGAAATCGACATTCAGCCAAACCGCAGTGTTTATAACATTGTCGGACAGCTGAGCGATTATGCCGAAGACGAATATTTCGTCACAAATATTCCGATGGATAGTACCGTATTACCGGCAATTGATGAGGCGGCTGCAAATACACCGACCAATGTCAATGTTCTTGAAGCCCCTGAAACCAGCGGGTGGGTAACATTCTTAACGACGATCATTCCTTTCGTAATTATATTCATTCTCTTCTTCTTCTTATTAAACCAGGCACAAGGCGGCGGCGGCCGTGTTATGAACTTTGGTAAAAGTAAAGCGAAGCTTTATACGGAAGAAAAGAAAAAAGTCCGCTTTAAAGATGTAGCGGGTGCGGATGAAGAAAAGCAGGAGCTTGTGGAAGTTGTTGATTTCCTTAAAGATCCTCGCAAATTTACAGATGTAGGTGCACGTATACCTAAGGGGATTCTTTTAGTAGGTCCTCCGGGTACAGGTAAAACATTACTTGCCCGTGCTGCAGCCGGTGAAGCTGGCGTACCGTTCTTCTCGATTTCAGGTTCTGACTTCGTTGAGATGTTTGTCGGTGTCGGTGCATCCCGTGTGCGTGATTTGTTTGAAAATGCGAAGAAAAATGCACCATGTATCATCTTTATTGATGAGATTGATGCAGTTGGACGCCAGCGTGGAGCAGGTCTTGGCGGAGGCCATGATGAGCGTGAGCAGACGCTGAATCAGCTTCTCGTTGAAATGGATGGCTTTGGCGGAAACGAAGGAATCATTATGATTGCTGCGACAAACCGTCCTGATATCCTTGATCCGGCATTGCTTCGTCCAGGTCGTTTTGACCGTCAAATTACGGTTGACCGTCCAGATGTAACAGGACGTGAAGCTGTTCTTAAAGTACATGCGCGCAACAAGCCATTAGGCGACAACATCGACCTAAAAGCGATTGCACAGCGTACACCAGGATTCTCAGGAGCAGACCTTGAAAACCTGCTGAACGAAGCTGCACTTGTGGCTGCACGCCGTGACAAAAAATCGATTGATATGAGTGATATTGACGAAGCGACAGACCGCGTCATTGCCGGTCCTGCGAAAAAGAGCCGTGTCATTTCTCAAAAAGAACGCAAAATCGTTGCATTCCATGAAGCAGGACATACCATTATTGGTGTAGTGCTTGATGAAGCAGATATGGTTCACAAGGTAACTATTGTTCCCCGTGGACAGGCAGGCGGCTACGCCGTCATGCTTCCAAAAGAGGATCGTTACTTTATGACCAGACCTGAGCTGCTCGACAAAATTACGGGACTTCTTGGCGGGCGTGTTGCTGAGGATATTATCTTTGGCGAAGCTTCGACAGGGGCTTCAAACGACTTCCAGCGTGCGACAGGAATTGCGCGTCGAATGGTAACGGAATTTGGTATGAGTGAAAAGCTTGGTACGCTTCAATTTGGACAGTCTCAGGGACAAGTATTCCTTGGACGTGATTTCAACAGCGAGCAGAACTATTCTGATCGAATTGCCTATGACATTGATACAGAAATTCAATCGATCATTAAAGAGTGTTACGAGCGTGCGAAAACCATTCTGACAGAAAACCGCGATAAGCTTGAATTAATCGCAGAAACACTGTTAGAGATTGAAACGCTTGATGCTGCACAAATTAAGCATCTGGTTGACCACGGTGAGTTACCGGTACGGGATTATGGTAACAACGTAAAGGATGAGACGGTAACTTCTGAAGAGGTAAGCCCGACTGAAAAGTCATCCGATGAGTTGCTGGAAGAATCCAAGGACGGCAAATCACCTCAAACTGATGAGGTATTTAAAGATAATACTCCTCCTCAAAAATTAGGACCGAGTGACCAGAACAAAAAAGACTAAATTCAACAGGCGCCCTTGCCGGGCGCCTGTTTTCTTATTGTGATTTTCACAGGTATATATTCAGCAGTTTCTATTCAATTCCTGACCATAGATTACTGAAAGAATTATGGTATGATATTTGCAGTGTTAAAATTCTTTAGGAATGGTGAAAAACAATGATATTTGTCTTGGATGTCGGCAATACAAACACTGTGCTCGGGGTATATGAAGAAGAACGCATGAATTATCACTGGCGTATTGAAACCAATCGTCATAAGACTGAAGATGAGTACGGTATGCTAATAAAGAGTTTGTTTGAGCATGTGGGTCTTTCGTTTAATCAATTTGATGGGATTATTATCTCATCTGTTGTACCTCCTATAATGTTCCCGCTTGAGAGAATGTGCCAAAAATATTTCGGTCTAAAGCCCCTTGTGGTAGGACCCGGGATGAAAACTGGCTTAAATATAAAATATGATAACCCGAAAGAAGTCGGTGCTGACCGGATTGTCAATGCAGTCGCAGGCATTCAGGATCACGGCGGCTCGTTGATTATTGTGGATTTTGGAACAGCAACGACGTATTGCTATATCAATGAAAGCCGTCAGTATATGGGTGGGGTTATAGCCCCTGGGATCGGCATTTCAACAGAGGCACTATATGCTAAAGCAGCAAAACTTCCGCGTATTGAAATCGCCCGTCCGGATCAAGTTATAGGAAAGAGTACGATTACAGCGATGCAGTCTGGCATTGTCTATGGCTATGTCGGTCAGGTTGAGGGTATCGTCTCTAGAATGAAAAAAGAAGCAGCAGGTCCGGTAAAAGTCATCGCCACAGGCGGTTTGGCTTCATTAATTGCCAGAGAATCCGATATAATTGATCATGTGGACCCTTTCTTAACGCTAAAAGGGCTGCAGCTGATTTACAAACGGAATATGGAAGAGTGAAAGGAGAATTACTATGAGTGACTATATGGTTCGCGCACTAGCTTTCAATGACAATGTTCGTGCCTATGCCGTTAATACAACAGACACTGTTCAGGAAGCACAGGGACGCCATTATACCTGGCCAACCGCTTCTGCAGCATTAGGACGTACAATGACTGCGGGGGTCATGATGGGGGCCATGCTAAAAGGCGATAACAATCTTACGGTTAAGGTCGAAGGCAATGGACCGCTTGGACCTATCCTGGTTGACAGCAATGCCAAGGGACAGGTGAGAGGGTATGTAACGAACCCGCAGACCCATCTTGATTTAAATGAACAGGGAAAGCTTGATGTTAGAGGAGCAGTTGGCACAGAGGGCTCCCTGACCATTGTGAAAGATCTAGGCATGCGGGATAATTTCACAGGCCAGGTACCGCTTGTATCCGGCGAGTTGGGAGAAGATTTTACGTATTATTTCGCCTCATCAGAACAGGTGCCATCATCAGTTGGTGTGGGTGTACTGGTGAATCCGGATAATACGATTCTTGCTGCCGGCGGTTTTATTGTGCAGCTTATGCCTGGAGCAGATGACTCGACGATCGATGCGATAGAAAAAAGACTTAAATCCATTCCGCCTATTTCAAAAATGATTCAGGACGGTCTTTCTCCGGAAGAAGTATTAACGACAGTACTTGGAGAAGGCAATGTGAGATTTCTTGATACAATGCCGGTCTCCTTTACATGCAAATGCTCAAAGGAAAGATTTGGTACAATCATTATCAGTCTTGGAACAGAAGAAATTCAGGATATGATTGATGAAGACGGTCAGGCAGAAGCGCAATGTCATTTCTGTCAGGAGACTTATCGTTATGATAAACAAGAATTAGAAGCCTTTTTAGCAGAGGCAAAATAACAGACCATGGTGAGAGATCTCAGAAACCGGCGCTTAAAAGCGAAGCCCCTTGTCTATGTTATCGGAATTTTGCTGTTAACCAATCTTTTTACGCTTATTGCATGGGTCACAAAAGAAGGCTCTGAGGGTGCTTCTGAGGCTGTAGCAACAGTAGGTGATGAAGAAATTTCCCGGCAGGAATGGCTCCATGCCATTGAGCTGCGCTACGGGAAAGAGGTTTTGCAGCAATTAATTAATCAGCGTGTAATGGAGCAGTCTGCTGACAAATTTGATGTGTCAATTTCTCAGGAAGAACTGGATCAGGAGTTTTCCATGCTGCGATCAGTTCTGAATGTAAATGATCAGGCGACTCTTCCGAATGAAGAAGTACTAAAGGAACAGCTGAAAACAGAAGTGATTCTTGAAAAGCTCATTACAAATGAAGTGGATTTCTCTGAAGAAGAACTAAAGGCTTACTATGAGGAAAATAAATCCCTTTATGTGGTTCCCTCCATGTACCGTCTATCCCAGATTGTTGTCGCAACAGAGGCGGAGGCTGCCCAGGTTCTTGGGGAGCTTGAAAATGATTCCTCCTTCG
This sequence comes from Jeotgalibacillus proteolyticus, assembly GCF_002926065.1. Taxonomy (GTDB): domain Bacteria; phylum Bacillota; class Bacilli; order Bacillales; family Jeotgalibacillaceae; genus Jeotgalibacillus; species Jeotgalibacillus proteolyticus. Next base: position 54,299 of record NZ_PREZ01000011.1, read on the forward strand.
AAGCATTGGCACGAGAGCGCTCTATTGATACGGCAACAGCAAGCCAGGGGGGACTTTTTGGTTATGTTCCGGAGGATTCAAACGCGATCGATGAAAATATATTGAATGCAGCAAAATCTCTATCTCCCGGAGAATGGTCAGAGCCGATCCAAACGGACGGGGGCTTTACGATAGTCCTGCTTCACGAAGTAACGACAGGCGTTGAATTCAGCTTTGATGACGTGAAGGGACGGATCGAAAGACAGCTTGCAATTGAGCAGCTGAATGTCCCTGTCACCGCTGAATCTTTTTGGAATGAGGTACCGATCACCTGGTTTTATGGACCGACCGAGTAAAAATAATCATTAAAAAAAGAGACACAAGCGAATATGTGTCTCTTTTTTATCTCCTTTTTGCAGAAATATGAAAAACATAAAACTTTGTAGTTGAAATTGTTCTGAAAAGTTGGTAAATTTGGTACATGACGAAATACCGATCACATTACTAGGGATTAGGAGTGTTAAAATGGTACGTATCGCAAACAATATTTCAGAATTAGTGGGTAACACACCGATTGTAAAGTTAAACAGACTGGCTGACGAAAATTCAGCTGAGATTTACTTGAAGCTGGAATACATGAATCCTGGAAGCAGCGTAAAAGACCGTATTGCTCTTGCCATGATCGAAGCAGCCGAGGAAGAAGGCAGCCTTAAAGAAGGCGATACAATCATTGAGCCTACGAGTGGGAATACAGGAATTGGTCTTGCCATGGTGGCTGCAGCAAAAGGCTACCGCACTGTGCTTGTTATGCCGGAAACGATGAGTATGGAGCGTCGCAACCTGCTTCGTGCTTATGGAGCAGAGCTTGTATTGACTCCGGGTCCTGACGGCATGAAGGGTGCAATTGCTAAAGCAGAAGAAATTGCAGGCGAGAAAGGCTATTTCATGCCGCAGCAATTTAAAAATGCAGCTAACCCAGAGGTTCACCGCCGTACGACAGGGAAAGAAATTGTCGAACAGATGGGCGATCAGCTTGATGCATTTGTTTCAGGAATCGGAACAGGCGGAACCGTTACGGGAGCTGGCCAGGTTCTTCGTGAAAAGTATCCTGATATCAAAATTTATGCAGTTGAGCCGACTGATTCACCGGTTCTATCCGGCGGAAGCCCGGGCCCGCATAAGATTCAGGGAATCGGAGCAGGATTTGTTCCGGATATCTTGAATACAGAAATCTACAATGAAGTCATTCAGGTATCAAATGAGCAATCATTTGAAACAGCGCGAAAAGCAGCAAAAGAAGAAGGAATTCTTGGCGGTATTTCCTCAGGGGCAGCTATTTATGCAGCATTAAAGGTGGCCAAGGAGCTTGGAAAAGGCAAGAAAGTACTTACGGTTATTCCGAGTAATGGTGAGCGCTACCTTAGCACGCCACTTTACCAGTTTGAAGATTAATAAAACCAAAAGCAGATCCCAAAATTGGGGGTCTGCTTTTTTGATGAATAAGAGATCAAAAAGAGCTGGGCAGATAAGAATGAGGGTAAGATCTTAAACAGATCCTACAAGAAGATGTGCAGGATTTTTCCGGTGATTCAATAGGCGGGATCGTGTATGATGAGAGAAGAAGAATACGTTTAGGAGTGACACCAGAATGAGTGAATATACGATTTCATATAGAACGACCAAAACAACGCACGATGCGTTTTTTCATAGCTATACCGAGCAAACCGTTCTTGAAGACCGGCACATTTTCTTAGAGAGCGGAAGGGGCGGGCGCTACAGTATGGCTGGCATCCGTCCATTTGCATGGGCAGAAGGCAAAAACGATCAGTTAACGATTTATGATAAAGGTTCCGAAAATACAATTCAGGGGGATCCGCTTCGGAGCCTGATTGACTGGATGAAACCTTATAAAATGGACCCTATTCCCGCGCTTCCTGATTTCCAGGGAGGAGCGATGGGATATATTTCGTATGATTACGTCAGATCCATTGAACAGCTGCCAGAACTCGCAAAAGATGACCACGGGCTTCCGGATATTTGTTTTATGCTGTTTGACCGATGGCTGGTGTTCGATCATCAAACGAATCTGCTTTATTTTATGGTGCTTCATGAGAAAAATCAACGAGAAACAGGCTTGGATGAATGGGCAGCGTCGTGGGAACAGATGGCAGAACGACAAGAAGACTCAGCAGGAAAAAGTGCGGATGTAGACGATCAAATGATGTACTCAATGGACGAGGCAGCATTCAGCAAGGCGGCAGAAGTAATTCGTGCGTACATTGCCCAGGGAGACGTTTTTCAAGTGAATTTATCTGTCCGGCAGTCAAAACCGCTGGCTGCAACACCGCTTTCCATCTACAAGGAGCTCCGCTCGTTTAATCCTTCTCCTTATATGTCTTATATTCAATTGCCGGACGCTCAAATTGTATCAGCCTCTCCAGAATTACTAGTGAAAAAAGCCGGCAATGAATTAAGCACCAGACCGATTGCGGGGACCCGCTCAAGAGGGAAAAATGAACAGGAGGATCAGGAGCTTGCTGATGAGCTGATTCAAAACGAAAAAGAACGTGCGGAGCACGTGATGCTTGTTGACCTTGAACGAAATGATCTTGGACGTGTCAGCCGGTACGGAACGGTGGAAGTAAATGAGTTCATGGTAATCGAAAAATATTCACACGTAATGCATATCGTATCAAATGTCCGTGGGGAAATGGATCCGGCTTACAATGAAGCGGACGTTATACGTGCTGTTTTCCCTGGAGGTACAATCACTGGGGCTCCAAAGGTAAGAACAATGGAGATTATCGAGGAATTAGAGCCGGTCAGACGAGGATTGTATACAGGCTCAATCGGCTGGATTGGCTTTAATGGAGACATGGAGCTGAACATCGTCATTCGGACAATGCTTGTCCAGGAGGGAATCGGCCATGTTCAGGCAGGAGCAGGCGTGGTGATTGATTCCCACCCTAAGAGAGAATACAAGGAATCACTAAAAAAAGCACGAGCCCTTTGGCACGCAAAAGATTTAGCGGAAGGCAAGGAGATGACAACATGATCCTGATGATCGATAACTACGATTCATTTACGTATAACCTGGTTCAGTTTTTAGGGGAGCTTGGAGAAGAGCTGGTTGTTCGGCGCAACGACGAAATCACACTTGAGGATATAGCGGAAATGAACCCAAAGTATTTGATGATTTCCCCTGGCCCATGCAGTCCGAATGAAGCAGGCATCAGCCTTGATGCGATTAGTGCATTTGCCGGAAAAATTCCGATCTTTGGCGTTTGTTTGGGACACCAATCCCTGGCGCAGGTATTCGGGGGAAAAGTCATTCGTGCGGAGCGATTAATGCACGGGAAGACTTCGCTCATTTATCATGACGGCCAGACGGTTTACCAAAATATGCCGAACCCCTTTACAGCCACCCGCTATCATTCATTAATAGTAGAAAAGGATACGGTGCCAAAAGAGCTTACGGTTACTTCCTGGACGGATCAGGGTGAGATTATGGGGCTTCGCCATCATGAGCTTGCAGTTGAAGGGGTGCAGTTCCATCCTGAATCCATCATGACAGAACAGGGAAAAACCCTTTTACGTAATTTCCTTAAAACGTATCAATCCTTTATTCCAAAGGTGGACGCAACATGAAGCTATGGTTAAACGGCTCCATTATGGAGGCAGAAGAAGCAAAAATTTCTCCCTTTGACCATGGATTTCTATATGGACTCGGTGTATTTGAAACGTTTAGAACCTATAATGGCCAGCCCTTTCTTCTTGGAAGCCACCTCAAGCGTCTTCATGAATCTCTTCAGGAAATGGGCATACACTTTTCATTGAACATCACTGAAGCAGCGGATATGATTGATAATCTGCTGGAGGCCAATGGAGGAGAGGATGGCTATTTCCGTTTAAATGTCTCCGCAGGGATCCGTGATATCGGGTTATTTCCTGAGCCATACGACAAGCCGACTGTCATGCTATTGCAAAAAAAACTGATGACTCAGCCAGCTGGAGGTAAAAAAGGTCAGTGGCTGACACTTCCTAGAAATACACCGGAGACAGCCATACGTTTAAAATCTCATCATTACTTTAATAATATTGCTGGGAGAAGAGAAGTTGCCGACCCCGGAACAGAAGGCCTTTTTCTTACAAAAGAAGGATATGTTGCTGAAGGCATAACCTCCAATATCTTTTGGATAAAAGAAGACACCCTGTATACACCAGCGCTTGAAACAGGAATATTAGCCGGCGTCACAAGAAGTTTGGTACTCTCATTGGCAAGGAAATCAGGCCTTCAGATTGAGGAAGGACTTTATTTAAAAGAGCAGCTTATGCAGGCGGAAGAAGCTTTTATTACAAACTCCATTCAGGAAATTGTCCCGCTTACAGCCATTAACGGGCAGGGATTTAAAAGCAGCCGTCAGACAAGCCAGCTCCTGGAAGGCTATAAAAAGGTTCCAAAATCTCGCCTATATATAGAGGAATTTTAGATCTACGTTTGAAAGAAGGGCTATAGATGATAATTACATGCGGTTCAACACAATTAGATTTGACGAAAAAAACAATGGTTATGGGCATATTGAATGTTACACCAGATTCTTTTTCAGATGGCGGCCGCTTTGACGTACTCCAAAAAGCCGTCCAACGAGCAAGGGAAATGGTTGAGGAGGGTGCTGATATTATTGATATTGGCGGAGAATCCACCAGGCCAGGTCATGTTCCGGTATCCCAAGAAGAAGAAATTTCACGTGTAGTGCCGATGATTGAGGCGATCTCAAAACAGGTAGATGTGCCGATCTCCATTGATACATATAAAGCTGGAACGGCAAAGGCAGCCATAGAGGCGGGTGCTGCCATTATTAATGATGTATGGGGAGCGAAAAGAGAGCCGGATATCGCAAAGGTAGCGGCGGAGTACGGCGTGCCCATTATCCTGATGCACAACCGGACCAATCGCGAGTACAGCTCATTCATCGATGAAGCCTTTGCCGATTTAGAGGAAAGCATCGAGATCGCGCTTAAGGGTGGTGTCAGAGAAGAGCAGATTATTTTAGATCCCGGAATCGGATTTGTGAAATCCCAGGCGCAGAATATTGAAATGATGCAAAGCTTAGATAAGCTGGCGGATAAAGGCTATCCCGTACTTCTTGGGACCTCCCGGAAATCTATGATAGGCAACATTTTAGATTTACCTGCTCAGGAACGCATGGAAGGAACAGGTGCCACCGTTTGCTACGGTATTCAGCAGGGCTGTCATATTATGCGTGTACATGATGTAAAAGAAATTGCCCGCATGGCAAAGGTGATGGATGTCTTAGTTGGAAAGGGTGAGCGTGATGGATAAAATTAAAGTAAATAATATGGAATTCTACGGCTATCATGGTGTCTTTAAAGAGGAAACAAAGCTTGGGCAGCGTTTCCGGGTAAATACCGTCCTGGAGCTGGACCTGTCTACGGCCGGAAAAACAGATAACGTCGAGGATTCAATCAATTACGGTGAGGTATATGCGCTCTGCAGAGACATTGTGGAAGGGAAGCCTTTTCACTTATTAGAAGCGCTCGCTGAAAAGCTGGCTTCCTCCCTGCTTGAGGAATTTGACAAACTAAATCAATGTACAATAGAAGTAATTAAACCGGATCCGCCTATTCCCGGGCACTATGATTCAGTAGCCATTGAGATTACCAGAGGACGAAGCTGATGGAATCTCTCGCCTATTTATCTCTTGGTTCCAATGTTGGAGACTCCTTTGACAATCTGCAGCAGGCACTGCTTCTTCTGCAGGAGACTGACGGAATAATGATTACCTGTGCTTCTTCAATTTATAAAACAGAGCCGGTTGGTTTTACAGAGCAGGCAAAGTTCTTAAATCTGGCTGTTGAGGTTATGACCGAGCTGTCACCAGAAAAATTGCTGCAGGCCTGCAGGGGCATCGAAGAAGAACTGGGTCGGAAACGGCTGACTAGATGGGGCCCGCGTACGATCGACCTTGATATTTTATTGTACAATGCAGAACAAATAGAAACAGACAGCCTGACCATTCCGCATGCGCGGATGCATGAACGGAGCTTTGTGCTGATTCCTTTGCTGGAAATGAATCCCTTTATGATTCACCCTGTATTAAATGAATCCTTGCGTATGATCCAGCAGTCAATTGGTGATGAAGAAGGGGTCGAGCTTTGGAAGAAAAATAAAAGCAAACGGTTTTCAGGCCTTTTTGAATAGAAGATAAAACATGATTACAGTAAACTGCCGAATCCCAAGCCGGCAGTTTTTTGTTTGATCGCCGGTATTTTCTTAAAGGAAGATAAGCAAAAGAGACTTTAGGGGTGTACCAGCTCTTTATATTGTGTAAAATAGACAAGTACCAGCGTGTACCCGGTTTATGACCTTAATCATATAGAAGATAAATTAAGAGGAGTGAAAGGCATGAGTGAAATAGAAATGAATGACCAGTTTCGCGTTCGTCGCGAAAAAATGGAATCGATCCGCGAAAAAGGAAACGACCCATTTGGCAAACGCTTCGACCGCTCACACGGTTCTAATGATATTAAAACTCAATATGATGAGTTTACGAAAGAGCAGCTTGATGAAATGCCCGTAACCGTTTCGGCAGCAGGTCGAATTATGACAAAACGCGGCAAAGGAAAAGCGGGGTTTGCCCACATTCAGGACCTCCAGGGTCAAATCCAGCTTTATGTCCGGAAGGATGCTGTTGGCGAGGAAGCGTACGAGCTTTTTACAACAGCAGATCTAGGAGATATTGTCGGGGTTACCGGACTCGTTTTCAAAACAAAGGTAGGAGAGCTTTCAATTAAAGTTACAAGCTTTGAGCTTCTATCTAAATCTCTCCGTCCGCTTCCGGAGAAATTCCACGGTCTTAAAGATGTGGAGCAGCGCTACCGTCAACGCTACCTTGATCTAATTACGAGCGAGGACAGCAAAAAAACGTTTATTACACGCAGCCGCATTATTCAGGCGATGCGCCGCTACCTGGATGATCACGGCTATTTGGAAGTAGAAACGCCAATGCTTCATTCTGTTGCAGGCGGTGCTGCTGCCCGTCCGTTTATTACTCACCATAATGCTCTTGATATGGAGCTTTACCTTCGTATAGCAATCGAGCTTCACTTAAAGCGCCTGATCGTTGGCGGACTTGAAAAGGTGTATGAAATTGGCCGTGTTTTCCGTAATGAAGGAATTTCAACACGCCATAACCCTGAGTTCACAATGATTGAGCTGTATGAAGCATACGCTGATTACCAGGATATTATGGATTTAACCGAAAACCTTGTAGCTCATGTAGCAAAAGAAGTTCTTGGTACCACGATCGTACCTTATGGCGGTCATGAAGTGGATCTGACACCTAAATGGGCCCGCGTGCATATGGTTGATTCCATTAAAGAAGTAACTGGCGTCGATTTTTGGAAGGAAATGTCGAGAGAGGAAGCGCATGCTCTTGCTGCTGAACACGGCATAGAGGTAAAGGATTCTATGGAGTACGGTCATATTGTTAATGAGTTCTTCGAGCAGAAAGTAGAAGAGACATTAGTACAGCCGACCTTCATTTACGGCCATCCGGTTGATATTTCTCCTCTGGCTAAGAAAAACCCTGAGGACCCGCGTTTTACAGACCGCTTTGAACTATTCATTGTCGGCCGTGAATACGCAAATGCCTTTACTGAGCTAAATGATCCAATCGATCAGCGCCAGCGCTTTGAAGCACAGCTTGCAGAAAAAGCAGCAGGCAACGATGAAGCTCATGAAATGGATGATGATTTTGTAGAAGCGCTTGAATACGGAATGCCGCCAACAGGCGGGCTTGGGATTGGGGTAGACCGATTGGTTATGCTGCTAACCAATTCTCCATCCATCCGCGACGTTCTTCTGTTCCCGCTTATGAGACATCGTGATTAATTTATAGAGTTAAAAGACGTCCGGATCGGACGTCTTTTTTTAACAGGATTTTTGAGATTACCGAAGGTTTCTTTTACGTTTATCCGGGTAACAACACAGAATAGCTAGAAATATAGAAGGAAAACGGGGTATTATTAATAAGTATCTGCAGTTTAAAAAGGCTTTACGATCAATTTACAGCACCGAAAAAATTATTCTCGTTTTTTTGTTAAAAACTATTGTCACAAGGTTTATAGCGTGTTATATTATTATTCGTTGCTAAGGAAAACAACGCGAACGAAAAACAAATGAAAAAAGTTGTTGACATT
>NZ_PREZ01000012.1 GCF_002926065.1 Jeotgalibacillus proteolyticus
AGCCATCGGCCATTTCCTTAGAAAGGAGGTGATCCAGCCGCACCTTCCGATACGGCTACCTTGTTACGACTTCACCCCAATCATCTGTCCCACCTTAGGCGGCTGGCTCCATAAAGGTTACCTCACCGACTTCGGGTGTTACAAACTCTCGTGGTGTGACGGGCGGTGTGTACAAGGCCCGGGAACGTATTCACCGCGGCATGCTGATCCGCGATTACTAGCGATTCCAGCTTCATGTAGGCGAGTTGCAGCCTACAATCCGAACTGAGAACGATTTTATGGGATTAGCTCCACCTCGCGGTCTCGCTGCCCTTTGTATCGTCCATTGTAGCACGTGTGTAGCCCAGGTCATAAGGGGCATGATGATTTGACGTCATCCCCACCTTCCTCCGGTTTGTCACCGGCAGTCACCTTAGAGTGCCCAACTGAATGCTGGCAACTAAGATCAAGGGTTGCGCTCGTTGCGGGACTTAACCCAACATCTCACGACACGAGCTGACGACAACCATGCACCACCTGTCACCACTGTCCCCGAAGGGAAAAGTCTATCTCTAGACCGGGCAGTGGGATGTCAAGACCTGGTAAGGTTCTTCGCGTTGCTTCGAATTAAACCACATGCTCCACCGCTTGTGCGGGCCCCCGTCAATTCCTTTGAGTTTCAGCCTTGCGGCCGTACTCCCCAGGCGGAGTGCTTAATGCGTTAGCTGCAGCACTGAGGGGCGGAAACCCCCCAACACTTAGCACTCATCGTTTACGGCGTGGACTACCAGGGTATCTAATCCTGTTTGCTCCCCACGCTTTCGCGCCTCAGTGTCAGTTACAGGCCAGAAAGTCGCCTTCGCCACTGGTGTTCCTCCACATATCTACGCATTTCACCGCTACACGTGGAATTCCACTTTCCTCTCCTGCACTCAAGTTCCCCAGTTTCCAATGACCCTCCCCGGTTGAGCCGGGGGCTTTCACATCAGACTTAAGGAACCACCTGCGCGCGCTTTACGCCCAATAATTCCGGACAACGCTTGCCACCTACGTATTACCGCGGCTGCTGGCACGTAGTTAGCCGTGGCTTTCTGGTTAGGTACCGTCAAGGTACGAGCAGTTACTCTCGTACGTGTTCTTCCCTAACAACAGAGTTTTACGATCCGAAAACCTTCTTCACTCACGCGGCGTTGCTCCGTCAGACTTTCGTCCATTGCGGAAGATTCCCTACTGCTGCCTCCCGTAGGAGTCTGGGCCGTGTCTCAGTCCCAGTGTGGCCGATCACCCTCTCAGGTCGGCTACGCATCGTCGCCTTGGTGAGCCGTTACCTCACCAACTAGCTAATGCGCCGCGGGCTCATCCGTAAGTGATAGCCGAAACCATCTTTCAGCCGGCTCTCAGGAGAGAGCCGGAATTATCCGGTATTAGCCCCGGTTTCCCGGAGTTATCCCAGTCTTACGGGCAGATTGCCCACGTGTTACTCACCCGTCCGCCGCTAATCGTTTGGAGCAAGCTCCAAACGATCCGCTCGACTTGCATGTATTAGGCACGCCGCCAGCGTTCGTCCTGAGCCAGGATCAAACTCTCCGTAAAGTGTTTGAAAAGCTCATTTGTTTCATTTAAATCAAGAATTAACGTTGACGTTTTTGGTTGTTTAGTTTTCAAGGTTCAAGGTGTTTCACTTGCGCGTTGCTCTCTCAAGCGACTAGATCATCATACCATTTTTTCGATATCGATGTCAACAACTTTTTTTTACTTTCATTTTTCGCTGCTGCTAATGCGTCTTCAAAAGCGACGCTTATTAATATATCATCCTATTAAATTTAAAGCAACCATTTTGCCGAAAAACTTTTTACCAATTTATAAATAAAGAGAATGGATACGCTACCGCAGCCATTCTCTTCTTTTCATATATTGTATCGCTGTACTAATCATGCCCATAATCAGCAGGATGGTAATGGCTGCTATAGGAAACAGATCTGTCAGAGATTCTCCTGAAATACTTTGACCGGCAAGAGTCATCAGATTTCCCGGAGACCATTTTAAAGGTTCTATAAATAAAGCAGGTAAAACGGAAAAGCCAAGGATGAGCAGGATACTAACTGCTGCAACAGCTGTTGTTTTCTTTAATAGGGCACTGAACATAAGCGTAATAGAAACAATAAAGAGCAGCCAGAGAATATAGAAGGATGATGAAATGAAAACGTCAGTCCAGGACAGCGGTTCAAACAATAGGTGAATATAATAGATGGCACTCAGGATTCCAGCCAGGTATGAAAGGATGATTAATAGAAAAGCAGCAATCCATTTAGATAAGAAGTAGCTCGTGTAGGAGACGGGCTTTGTCAGAATCATATGGGCTGCCCCGCTCGTTCTTTCACCTGCAAGCATGCCCATAAGCGCTAATACGACAATCAGGTTTCCAAGCTGCGAAAATTGACTTAAAGTATCGATAAAAATTTGCGGTGATGTCGGAAGAGGGATTTCGACAATAGCTCCTTCTGGCAATCCGCCAAATTCCTTTAAAATATCTGAAAGATAATACGCAGTCAGCGGCTGCATGATTCCAAATGAAATAAAAAGCAAAGGCATCCAGATTATTTTGTAATTTCGGATCATTTCGATAAATTCCTTTTGCATCAGGACAAAGAGCTCTCTCATCATTTTTTCATCACCTCATGGAACACATCTTCAAGGGTGGTTGTTCCCACTTCGATTGATCGAACAGAAATAGATTTAGTCAAGAGCTCCCTCAACACACCTGCTCTAAGCTCCTGTATGGAGGCTCCTGTGACGACAGCAGAATTTTGTTCAACACTAACCGACCATTGCGGGTGTGCTATCACTAATTCTTTTGCCCATTTTTCGAGCGGCTCCTCAGCTTTCACTACGAGCTGCGGTCTGTCGAATTGTTTATACACGGAATCAAGCGAGTCAAATACCACTTTCTCTCCTTTATTCATAATCAGCACATCATCACATAGCATTTGTGCATCATGTAAAACATGAGTTGAGTATAAAATGGTTAAGCTTTCATTTTTTAATTCCTTTAACAGCTCCATCACTTCTTTTCTGCCAGTCGGGTCTAAAGCTGAGACCGGCTCATCAAGCAACAGCAGCTTCGGCTGATGAACAAGTGCCTGGGCAATGCCAAGCCGCTGCTTCATTCCACCCGAAAACCCGCCAATCTTTTTTCTTCTGAACTCTTTAAGCCCTACTCTTTCAAGCAGCTCCTCTGTTAATGCTGCAGCCTCCTTTCTTGTTTTTTTGCCCAGCTGTGCGACAAAATGGAGGTATTCTTCAGGCGTCATCCAGTTTAAAAAAGCTGGATATTGAGGAAGGAAGCCAATGATGGTCCTTGGATCGCTAATTGAAGCTTCATAGACAATTGTCCCGCTTGAAGGAGTGGTTAAACCGCTCAGCATATGCAGGGCAGTGGTTTTACCCGCTCCATTGGGTCCAACCAGTGCAGTGGTTTTTCCTTTTTGCAGACTGAAGCTCAAGTCGCTTACCGCTTGTGTAGAACCAAAAGATTTAGACAAATTTTTTACCTGAATCATGTTTACACGTCCCTTCGACCGAAAATGAAGTACAGGATCGGCCCAATCGTGCTTAAAAACAAAATAACAAGTGCCCAGACCACTTTTGGTCCGTTCGTTTCAGGTCTTCTAATAAGATCCACAATCGCCACAACGGTTAACAATAAGCTCACCACGATTAATGGAGCAAGGACCGCGATATTCGTTATTTCCATTTATTTTCCCTCCTTTTTATCATCCATGGGGTAACCACACGCGACCAAAGCAAGTAGCTAAGAATAGGCATTGGCGTTTGGAGCATTCCCCACACCCCCCAGAACCATCTTGCATGCCCATTTTTTCTGGCATCAATAAACAAGTAAATACTTTGCGCAAGTAATATAGCTGCAAGCAAAACGATGATCCAGCCTGGCACCTGACTTAGTTCATTCATACTGCATCACCAATTTTCGATATAAATAGTAAGCTCCTGCTCCAGCGATAATCACTCCAATGAAAATCTGCGCAATTAGATAAACAATAGGTGAATTAATAATGAAGGAAGCACTGAAGAAAGTAAGCAAAAGAGCGACCAGGATAAATAAGAAAAGCTCCTTTCGCTGTTTTTTTCGGGTTTCCTGAACAAGCATCGACAATGTTTCGACTGATGGGGTTTTGAATTCAATCTCGTCCAGTTTACTGAGACTTCCCCTTACTTTTTCTTCCATTATTTTATTCTCGCTTTTTTGATCCATCTTCCTCGAGCTCCTTTCTTAGCTTTCCTAGTGCATTGCTTAATCTGGATTTAACCGTTCCTATTGAAATGCTGCATATGAGGGCGATGTCTTCGTAGCTATAGCCGTAATAGTGCTTAAGAATAAGAGGAATACGATGCTTATCCTTCAGCTTTTTTAAGGCTTCGGTTACCGCTAGCCAGTCATCATTATTTCCCGGGTGATGAAGCTTGAAGGACAGCTGCTGCTCGTTAAAATAATTTCGTTCCCTTTTTCTTTTTCTTTTTTCATCAAGCCAGAGGTTTGTGGCAATCTGTATCATCCAGGTTGAAAAAGCTGCTCTTGTTGGATCAAATTGATAAAAACGTTCAATGCAGCGGACCATGGTATCCTGTGCAAGGTCTTCAGCGGCTGAAGGGTGAAGCGTCAGCTTAAGGACATATAAAAATAAAAAACGGTAATGATGCTGTAAAAGCTCAGCAAGCGCTTTGTCATTGCCTTTTAGTGCTTGCCTAATTAACTGATGGTCCTGATCGTTCACTTCTTCACCCTCCTTTCTGCTCCTTACTAGTACGCTCAGCTATCTTATTTTGTTCATTTTTTTAAAAAATTTTTTCAGCTCTGATTTTTACCGCATAAAAAAACAGGAGATTCCTTCTCCTGTTTTGTCTTTAGATATAACGATGGCTTTGCTTTTCACTCTCTTATTCTTTCTCTCTATTTAAAAAATGTAGTAATAAACCAAGTGGAAAAACACAGGTGCAGTATATGTTAAACTGTCTATTTTATTGATAAATTTACTTTCCGGCATGCTTTCGCTGCGTTCTCTGAAAAAGAAATTCCGCTTTAAAACGGAGATGACAACCGTTCCAAAAAATCCTGCCACACCAATGATTAATCCGGACACCATACTAAAACCTACTGACATAGGGGTGATGTAAGGGGCGATTAAGACAGATAAGATTATTGTCCCTGCTACACCAACCGCAAAGCCTTCCCAGGTCAGATTAGGGTTTGCGAGCGGAAGAACTTTCTTTTTGCCGAATTTTTTCGATACAAGATAATGAATAACATCATTTGCCTGTGTGAGCGAAACTAAATACAGAACCATTAACGCACCATATTGCGCTGCCAGATCCACATCGTGCCGGGTGATTTCAGGCATTTTTGCAAATAAAGCCAAGTGGCTGATACCAAACACCATCAGCATGACACCCCATTGCGTAACACTTACAGACTTTAAAAAACCGATACTTCCCCCTTTGAAAATCCGTGCAAGAGGAAGAAATAAAAAAACATAGATTGGAATAAAAACGATAAACATCCCATACCAGCCGATATAAATCCAATAAAAGTTAAGAGGAATCGATAAATACGCCCAAATAAAAATCCTTCGATCCTGCTTTCTCGTGTCCATCATCGAAAAATATTCTTTTAATGCCAAAAAACATAGAATCATCAGGGATAATAATGATACATTTGGATGGAAGGCAATTGATAAAAAGAAAATAATCGCCATTCCCCACCACATTCTTGTCCGAATGACCAAGTCATCATATTTATTAATTCCCCTGTTTTTGCGTTTCTGATAAAAAGCAACCAGCGAAACGAGCAGACTTACTAAAATTAATAGAATAAAAATAAAGTAAATGTACTGAAAAGAATAATTCATACGAAGTGACAGCTCCATTCACGACAAGATAAGGAGTGGCAAACCATGCAGCAAAGAAAAATTTATATTCTTCTCACCGACACCGGGTCCATCTTTACAAAAGCAATAAAAAGATACACAAGAGCACCTTATAACCATTCCTCTCTTGCGCTGGATGAGGAATTAATTCAATTATATAGCTTTGGCCGTAAAAATCCTAATAACCCTTTAAATGGAGGATTTGTCCATGAAGATGTGCTAAATGGCACTTACAGAAATTTTCCTAACACAACCTGTGCTGTCTATGAAATTTCAGTTACCGACAGGCAGTACCACAAAATCAACCGCTTGATCAGTGTGTTTAAGCAAAATGACCGAAAAATGCTTTACAATTTATTAGGTGTGTTTGGTGTTGCTTTAAAAGAACCGTTTGAGCCAATTGGTTCCTACTTCTGTTCTCAATTCGTAGCTGATATCCTTCACCGCTCTGATATTAAACTCTGGAATAAACTGCCAGCCCTTGTCGAGCCGAACGATTTTAGAGAATCAAATCAAACTACATTAATCTATGAAGGCCCGCTGTCGCTTTATCCCCCTCTTCAAAAACGAAAGCACCTCCCATAAGGAGGTGCTTTTATACTGACTATTTATTGTCCGCTGTTCTGCGTCTTATTCTTCTGTATCATCGTCTGTCGTGTAATCTGCAGTAATATCCGTTTCTTCAGTTTCGACCGGATTTGCAGGCGACTCTGTTTCAAGCATTTCTTCGATTTCTTCTTCAATCTCTTCTTCTTTTTCAATACGGGTAACAGTAGCCACGTATTCCTGATCGCCAAGTCTGATCAGCTTTACGCCCTGAGTGCTTCTGCCCGTTTGAGAAATATCACTTACGCCCATACGGATGAGTACACCCTGAACCGTGATAATCATAACATCCTCATCACCTGTCACCGATTTTACGGCGACGAGCTTGCCGTTTTTATCCGTGATATTGCAGGTCTTGATTCCTTTACCGCCACGGGACTGAACGCGATAATCCTTTTCAGTCGTCCGCTTGCCGTACCCGTTTTCAGTTACGACAAGAATCTCATTGTCCGGTTCAAGGATTTCCATCCCGACAACAACATCTTCCCCTTTTAAACGAATGCCCCGAACCCCTGTAGCTGTACGTCCCATCGAACGTACATCTTTTTCAGGGAAGCGGATAAGCAATCCGTTTTGAGTTCCAATTACGATTTCTTTGTTTCCATCAGTAAATTTAACGGAAATCAGATCATCGCCTTCTTTTAGGTTGATGGCGATTAATCCGTTCGTTCTGATATTGGCAAAATCAGAAACCGGTGTACGCTTGGATATTCCGTATTTCGTTGTAAAGAAGAAGAATGAATCTTCTTTAAACTCTTCAACCCGGATCATCGCATTAATGTCCTCATCTTTATCAATGCCAAGCAGGTTAATAATCGGAAGTCCTTTTGCTGTACGGCTGTACTCAGGAATTTCATATCCTTTCGTACGGTATACCTTCCCTTTATTGGAGAAGAAAAGAATTGTATCGTGAGTTGACGTAGTCAGGAGATGTTCAACAAAGTCATTTTCATTTGTTCCCATCCCTTGAATGCCCCGCCCTCCGCGTTTTTGGCTGCGGTATGTAGAGGCAGGAAGTCGTTTAATATACCCGTTATGCGTAAGTGTAATGATCAGGTTTTCACGAGGGATCAAGTCCTCATCCTCAATCATTTCAGCTCCGCCTGTTGTGATTTCTGTGCGTCTGCCATCATTGAAGCGCTCTTTAATTTCAAGCAGCTCTTCTCTGATGATTTCAAGAACACGCTCATCACTGTTTAACACCGCTTTTAAATCGGCAATCAGCTGCACAAGCGCCTGGTATTCCTCTTCAATCTTATCCCGTTCAAGACCGGTTAAGCGCTGAAGACGCATATCCAAAATAGCCTGCGCCTGCTTTTCTGATAAGCTGAATTGCTCCATCAAGCCTTCTCTTGCTGCATCGGTTGTTTGAGAACCGCGAATAAGCGCAATAATCCGGTCGATATGATCAAGTGCGATACGCAGACCCTCTAGAATATGAGCGCGTGCTTCTGCTTTACGAAGCTCGAATTCCGTTCTGCGACGGATCACAACCTTCTGATGCTCCAGGTAATGATGAAGTGCTTCCTTCAAATTCAAAACCTTTGGCTGTCCATCCACAAGCGCAAGCATATTAATTCCAAAGCTTGTCTGAAGTGCCGTTTGCTTATACAGATTATTTAACAGGACATTTGCATTGGCATCGCGGCGTACTTCAATGACAATACGCATTCCGTTACGATCCGACTCATCCCGTAAATCAGTAATGCCATCAATCTTCTTATCACGGACTAATTCAGCAATTTTTTCAATTAATCTCGCTTTATTGACCTGGTATGGCAGTTCGTGAACAAGAATCGTTTCACGGCCATTAGCCTTTTGTTCAATTTCAACTTTAGCACGCTGGACAACGGATCCGCGTCCTGTTTCATATGCCCGTCTGATTCCACTTCTGCCGAGAATTAACGCGCCAGTCGGGAAGTCAGGACCTGGAATATGCTCCATTAACTCTGCGATGGTGATTTCCGGATACTCACTGAATGCAAGCAGACCGTCAATAACCTCTCCCAGCTGGTGAGGCGGAATATTGGTAGCCATACCAACCGCAATCCCGCTTGAACCGTTTACGAGTAAGTTAGGAAAACGGGACGGAAGAACAACCGGTTCCCGTTCTGATCCATCGTAGTTGTCTTTATAGTCAATTGTATCTTTGTTTATATCGCGGATAAGCTCCATTGAAATTTTCGACATTCTCGCCTCGGTATAACGCATCGCTGCCGCTGCGTCTCCGTCAACAGAACCAAAGTTTCCATGTCCCTGGACCAGCATATAACGGTAGCTGAAATCCTGCGCCATACGAACCATTGTGTCATAAACAGCTGAGTCACCATGCGGGTGATACTTACCGATAACTTCACCAACGATACGGGCGGACTTTTTATAGGCTTTATCAGATGTCATGCCCAGATCATTCATCGCATACAAAATACGGCGGTGAACCGGCTTTAAACCATCTCTTGCATCCGGAAGCGCACGCGCAACAATAACGCTCATGGCATAATCCAAAAACGATGTACGCATTTCCTGACTAATATTAATTTCATGAACATTCGAACTTGGCGTCTCGGCCATAAAGAAACCTCCTTTTCAAACTAAAAGCGTAAGGGGGCGGTTAGGGGCGACAAGTTTAAGGCGCGCTGGCATGATGGCGCTCTTTGCCATCAAGTCAGCGTGACTTAAAACCTCGAGCCCCTGCCCCCTGCAGCTGGATATTACTAAAAGCGTAAGGCGCTCGTTCAGCTCCGACAGACATAAGACGATCAGCCAATCAGGCGCTTTTTGCCTGAATGGATGAGCGGCTTTCGATCCGAGGAGATGCCCACTGCAGCAAGCTACTACAGCCTGTCTATTCTTTCAAAAAAAAGAAAGGATAGCTGAGGCTCTATCCTGCTTTTTATATATCTAGGTTTTTAACATACATTGCGTTATCTTCAATGAACTGACGTCGCGGTTCTACCTTGTCACCCATTAGGATCTCAAAGGTTTCATCCGCTTCAATCGCGTCCTTCAGACTTACTTGAAGCATCGAACGGGACTCAGGGTTCATGGTTGTCTCCCAAAGCTGTTCCGGGTTCATCTCTCCAAGACCCTTATAGCGCTGAAGGCCGGGCTTTGGAGCTGGTGATAATTCAGCAAGTACTTTATTCATTTCGCGCTCCGTGTACGCATAGTGAATCGCTTTTCCCTGCGTAATCTTGTAAAGCGGCGGCTGAGCGATATAAATATAACCCGCTTCAATGATATTTCTCATATACCGGTATAGGAAGGTTAACAGCAATGTACGGATGTGAGCGCCGTCTACATCGGCATCTGTCATGATCACCACTTTATGATAACGCGCTTTGGAAAGGTCGAATTCTTCCCCTATTCCAGTTCCCAGAGCAGTAATAATGGCACGGATTTCATTATTGGAAAGAATCTTATCGAGTCGTGCCTTTTCTACATTTATAATTTTTCCGCGAAGCGGTAAAATCGCCTGGAAGTGACGGTCACGGCCCTGTTTTGCTGAACCGCCGGCTGAGTCACCCTCAACCACATACAATTCGCTGATTTGCGGATCGCGTGATGAGCAGTCAGCCAGTTTACCAGGAAGACTTGAAACCTCAAGCGCTCCTTTGCGCCGGGTTAATTCCCGTGCTTTTTTAGCTGCCAGACGGGCGCGTGCAGCCATCAGACCTTTATCAACAATCTGGCGGGCAACCACCGGATTTTCCATTAAGAATTTATCGAAATGCTCGGAGAACAGATTATCCGTAATCGTACGGGCCTCTGAATTCCCAAGCTTTGTTTTGGTTTGTCCTTCAAATTGAGGATCAGGGTGCTTGATTGAGACAATCGCAGTCAGCCCCTCACGAACATCCTCCCCTGATAGATTGCTGTCAGCATCCTTCATCAGGTTATTACGTGTTGCGTAGCTGTTAATCACACGTGTCAGTGCTGTTTTAAAGCCGGATTCATGTGTACCGCCTTCATGAGTACTAATGTTATTGGCAAAAGAATAAATATTGCTTGCATAGCCTTGGTTGTATTGGAGAGCGATTTCAATTG
This sequence comes from Jeotgalibacillus proteolyticus, assembly GCF_002926065.1. Lineage (GTDB taxonomy): Bacteria > Bacillota > Bacilli > Bacillales > Jeotgalibacillaceae > Jeotgalibacillus > Jeotgalibacillus proteolyticus. The sequence continues at coordinate 10,575 of NZ_PREZ01000012.1, forward strand.
AAATGCCTTCCTTTTCTCCTTCAACAAATACAGGCTCATCATGAATCACTTCTTTTGAACGATTCAAGTGGGATACATACGATTTAATTCCGCCTTCATAGTGGAATCGTTTAGAGACCGGTGAGCCGTCCTCCTGTGTAACCCGCTCATCGGTAATAACAAGGGCCAGTCCTCTGTTTAAGAAAGCAAGCTCCCGTACCCGGTTTGCAAGCGTGTCAAAATCGTATTCGGTTGTTTCAGTGAAAATTTCAGGGTCTGCCTTAAAGCGTGTAATCGTTCCTGTACGGTCGGTTTCACCTACTACTTTAAGATCAAAGCTTGGAACACCTTGTCGATATTCCTGGTTGTACACCTTTCCGTCACGATGAACAAACACTTCAAGCTTTTCAGACAGGGCATTTACAACAGATGCACCTACCCCGTGAAGTCCTCCGGAAACCTTATAACCGCCTCCGCCGAATTTACCTCCGGCGTGGAGTACGGTCATAATAACCTCTACAGCCGGGCGTCCCATTTTTTCATGATTCCCTACAGGAATACCTCGTCCGTTATCTTCTACGACGATTGCGTTATCTTTTTCAATGCTTATCTTTATTTCATCACAGTAACCGGCAAGTGCTTCATCAATACTGTTATCAACAATTTCCCAAACGAGATGATGCAGTCCTCTTGCCGCTGTCGACCCGATGTACATCCCCGGGCGTTTTCGTACCGCTTCGAGTCCTTCTAGTACCTGTATCTGATTTTCATCATAAGCTTGCGGTTGCATTTGCGTATTGTCTGCTGCCACGCGGTTTCACCTTCACTTTCTCTGATGTTGCAATTTTTACAATTTATTTTAAAAGGGGCACGGTCATTTTATCGGACCTTTTCTTAAGAGTAGCTGACGACAATGGTGATAAATAAACCTTGAAATCTGTGATCACAATTGATTTACAGTTTGATTGGCAAAGATCGACAATGCCGTTGTCGTTATCTTTCATAAACTGCTCCATGATAAGAGAGGAATTTGCCGACTGTATATCCATTATCGCCACGATGTCATGCATTCTCACCATCGATTCGCCTCCTATATGCACGTACATAGGATCAGCCTCCTCCTGTTTGTCTGCTCATGCTCCCATTATCGACAATAAATGTGGTTGCTTCCCTCAGGGTCTGATGATCAATGCCTTCTACGCTTGTGGTAGTCACAAAGGTTTGAACCTTCCCCTGAATGGTATTTAATAAGTGAGATTGACGATAGTCATCAAGTTCGGATAACACATCGTCAAGCAGTAGTATGGGGTATTCGCCAATTTCAGCTCGGATTAATTCAATCTCAGCAAGCTTAATTGAAAGAGCAGTTGTTCGCTGCTGGCCCTGGGATCCAAAGGTTTGGACATCGTGGCCATTCACCAGAAACTGCAGATCATCACGGTGAGGGCCTATTAAGGTAACCCCACGGTCGATTTCCCTGCTGCGCAGCTCCTCAAATTTCTTTCGCATGACTGCTTCAATTGCTTCTGCATTGTCTTCATTGGTTACCTGGACTGAGGGCTTGTACACCACCTCAAGCGTTTCAAGATTTCTTGAAATGCCGGAGTGAATTGGCTTTGCCCATTGCTGCAGAAGATCAATAAATTGAAAGCGGCGGTTAATGATCTTAACGGCCATTTCAATAAATTGGTCCGTTAACACATCAAGCATCGTCTCGTCCCGCTGTTTTTTGACCTGAAGCTGCTTTAAGTAGTGGTTTCGCTGCTGAAGAATTTTTTGATACAAACTGCTGTCGTGCAGGTAGACGGCAGAAATCTGGCCAATCTCCATATCAATAAAACGACGCCTTACTTGAGGGCTCCCTTTTACCAAGTGGAGATCTTCGGGCGCGAACATGACTACATTCATATTGCCTATATAACGGCTTAATTTGGACTGTTCAAGATGATTCAACCTGGCTTTTTTGCCTTTTTTGGTAATGGATAACTCCAAAGGAAGAGCGCCATGATGCTTCATCACTCTACCTTTTATTTTAGCATATTCTGATTCCCATTGTATTAAATCTTTATCATTGGAGGTCCTATGGGATTTTGCCATGGCAAGCACGTAAATCGATTCCATTACATTCGTCTTGCCCTGGGCGTTCTCTCCCAGAATCACATTCACGTTATTATCAAATTGGACCGTTAATTTATCATAATTCCGATAGTGGGCAAGCTCGAGCTCATCAATATACATAATTTAACATCCTTCTACTCGTGTGACTTCACCACATAGGAGCCTACACCAGGAATTTCCACTTTGTCTCCGTCGCGTAATTTCCGGCCTCTTCTCTGGTCAAGCTCTTCATTTACGAAAACCTCATGTTCGCCTAAAAACCATTTAGCCATCCCTCCGCTTTGGATAACCTCAGCTAATTTCAGGAACTGGCCAAGGGTAATATACTCCGTTCGGATGGTGATCGTTTCACTCATTTCGCTCACTACCTTCTTATTATTCTCTAATATCTTATTTTACCCAAATTTCACAAGGAAAACAAAGAAAATGTCAGATTTCCCGCCTTTTCTTGCGATTTCTTTACGAAAACAACCAAATGCCTACTGCTTCGACTGAAACAATAGGCATTTGGTGAAAAAATGATGGTTATTTAAGTCCTAATACGTACGAACCGGCGTGATTAACTGCAAAATCGTATCATCAGAGGTTGGGCGAAGAACAAATGGTCTCATAGCCCCTGTGAATTGAATATTGGTTTCAGCACCTTCAAACACCTTTAATGCATCCATCATGTATTTGGCACTAAAGGAAATATTCAGCTCTTCGCCTTCAGTTGATTCGCTTTGCACTTCCTCTACAACCTTCCCGATCTCAGGTGTATTGGAGGAAATCTCTACTCTTCCATCCTCACCGATCGATAAACGGACGACATTGTTTCTTTCTTCCCGTGCAAGCAAAGAAGCGCGGTCGATCGCTTGCAAAAATTCCTTGCCGCCAATGGTTAAAGAGGTCTTGCTTTCTGAAGGCACCAGTCTGGACGTATCTGGATAGTTTCCTTCAAGCAGACGGGAGAAAAATAGAACATGCTTTGCTCTGAAAAGCACCTGGTTTTCTGTGATGACAATTTCAAGCTCATCAGAAGTATCCTCAAGAATCTTATTTAACTCATTTAAGCTTTTTCCTGGAATGACCGCTTTGCTCTCTTCTCCATTTCCTCCGCTGATCGGTGCTTTTCTCATTGCAAGACGGTGGCTGTCTGTTGCAACACAGTTCAGCAGGCCATCCTGGATGTGCCAGTTTACACCTGTCAAGATAGGGCGTGTTTCTGAGGTGGACACTGCAAAGACAGTTTGTCGAATCATAGTTTTTAACAGATTCGTCGCGATCTTAAGGACATTATCTTCTTCAATCTGAGGCAGATGAGGATACTCTGAAACATCCAGCCCGTTTAAATTAAATTCGGATTTACCAGATCTGATGACGGTTTGCAGATGGGAATGAACTTCAATTTCCACTGTATCCATTGGAAGCTTCTTTACAATGCTTTCAAAGAATTTAGCCTGCAGCACGATTCCGCCAGGCTGTTGGATCTGAACGATATCTTTTCCGTCTTCATCTCTTGGAATAAAGGATTCAATTGAAATATCAGAATCGCTTCCTGTTAGCGTTACACCTTCTTCGTGGGCAACGATTTTAATTCCTGTCAAAATCGGAATGGTTGTTCTGGAAGATACAGCTTTCATTACATCGTTTACGCCGTTTACTAAGCGGTCACGCTGGATTTGGAATTTCATTTTTTATGGCCTCCAAAATGTTTGTAGTCGATTGCTTATATATAATAATTTAATTCTTTTAAAATAATAGTAATACTAGTAGGCGCTGTGGATATGTGGATAAGCCTGTTGATGACTTCTCATACAGAGTTTTCCCCATGTGGAAAAACTGTGCTTAAGCGTGTACGTTTTATTCACATTTACCCACAGTTTAACGAATCTATTTCTGCAGCGTCGATTTAATTTCCTTTACTTCCTGCTTGAGTGACACATCGTGATCGAGCAGCTTGGAGATTTTTTCGTGCGCATGTATAACCGTTGTATGGTCACGGCCTCCAAATTCCTCTCCGATTTTAGGCAAAGAAAAATCAGTCATTTCCCTGGATAGATACATGGCAATCTGACGCGGGAAGGCGACGGTTTTCGTTCGTTTTTTCGCTTTAAAATCCTCTAATCGAATACTAAAATGCTCTCCTACTACCTTTTGGATATCAAGAATCGTAATAACCTTTGGCTTGGAGCTTGGCATAATATCCTTCAGCGCTTCAGCTGCAAGATCGGCATTAATGTCTTTGCTGACAAGTGAAGAGTAAGCCACTACGCGTATTAGTGCACCTTCAAGCTCACGTATATTTGAATCGATCTGATTGGCAATGTAGAGCATGGCCTCATTAGGGATATCCAGTCCTTCTGCACGCGCTTTTTTGCGAAGGATCGCAATTCTTGTTTCCAGATCAGGCGGTGTAATATCAGTAATCAGCCCCCATTCAAAGCGGGAGCGCAGACGATCTTCTAATGTAGGAATTTCTTTTGGCGGTCTGTCACTTGAAATGACAATTTGCTTGCTCTCTTCATGTAAGGTATTAAAAGTATGGAAAAATTCCTCTTGCGTTTGTTCTTTACCGGCCAAAAATTGAATATCATCTATTAATAGAACATCGACATTTCGATATTTATTGCGAAAATCTACCGCTTTATTGTCACGGATGGAATTAATAAATTCATTTGTAAATTTTTCAGATGATAAATAAACCACTTTTGCAGAAGAATTATGCTCAAGTACATAGTGTCCGATCGCGTGCATTAAGTGGGTTTTTCCGAGTCCTACTCCCCCGTAAATAAATAATGGATTGTATGCTTTTGCCGGAGCTTCAGCCACTGCAAGTGAAGCAGCATGAGCGAAGCGGTTGCCGGAGCCGATAACGAATGTATCAAATGTATATTTAGGATTCAGCATGCTTTGAGACCATTCCTGCTGGTCGTCGCCTTTAACCGGTTTTTTTGGAGGTGCGGCAAAATCAAAATCATCCTGGTTCTGATTTTGAGGAATAATAAATCTGACAGCCAGCTCTTCTCCCGTTACATCCTTTAATACACCGGAAATTAATTGAGAATAATGGCCCTCCAGCCAATCACGGGCAAATTCGTTTGGTGCGGTGATCGTCAATGTATCCCGCTTTAATGAAAAAGCTTTAGTGGATTTCAGCCAGGTCTCAAAGCTTGGTTTACTTATCTTTTTTTCTATATGCTCTAGTGCCCGGTTCCATAGATCCGTGATATTTTCCAACTACTAAACCCTCCTTGCCTAGTTATTTTCCGAGAATAATATTCTCTTTTGGGTTTTCTTATATATATACATTCCTATGAATAGGTCAAAAAACCGCTTTGTATATTTATCGACATAATCCAAAGCCTGTGGACAAGATTCTCCATACATGTTGAGAAAACTATCCACAGCCTATCCACAGTTGTGGATAATATTTTTTATGTAGACAACTTATCAAGAGTGAAAACACACTTATAATAGCAGAAAATCCTTTGTCGTGCAAGGAATCTATTAATTTATCCACAGAGCCTTGCACACTGTGATTTCTTTTGTCCACAGGGTCTGAAACTGTGAAAAAGCTGTCGATAGGCGCTGTGGATAAAGAAAAACTGTGTCGAATAAATAAAATCAGTTGTCCACAGAGATCGAAAAATATCTTTTTTTAAGTTAGAAAAAGTTATTATTCATATAGAAAGTTAAAAAAAGGAGTAAAATCAAATTCAGTTTTCAAAATAAAACTATCCACAGGTTTTTATTCTTTCTAAAAAATATTGCGTCTTTGCCAGGCGGATCCTTTCTGGAATTCTTATTTATTTCAGATCCTCTCCTTATATAGATGAAAAAAATGAAGCATATTTAGTGAAAAATAAAATTCGCTCTTGAAGTACGATTTGGACTCTGATATGATATAGTGGTTGTATGAAATGAACATTGACATTTGATATGTGAAATCTATATAATTATTTAGAATGTCTGAAAGCTTGATCTCCCACGGGTGATCAATTAGGAGGTGTCTTATACATGAAACGTACGTTCCAACCAAATAAGCGTAAAAGAAGTAAAGTACACGGATTCCGCGCACGCATGAGCACAAAAAATGGCCGCAAGGTTCTAGCTCGCCGCCGTCAACGTGGAAGAAAAGTATTGTCTGCTTAAGACCACTGATTCCACTCAGTGGTCTTTTTTCACTTATACCGCAGAGAAATTAACGATAATGGCAGGTGTTAAAATGAAAAAAGAGCAGCGAATCAAGAAGAACCCTGAATTTCAGCAAGTGTTCCGAGAAGGATCCTCTATGGCAAACCGCCAGTTTGTTCTTTATTATCTGAAGAGAGAAAATCAGACGGCATTTCGTGTAGGACTATCTGTGAGCAAGAAGGTTGGGAATGCTGTTGTGCGCAATCGAATTAAACGCTACATTAGACAAGCCTTCCTTGAGCTCTCCCCTCACCTCAGACAGGATGCAGACTATATTGTCATTGCTAGAAAGCCTGCAGCTGACTTTAATTTTCACCAAACCAAAAACAGTTTAATTCATGTGATGGGAAAAGCGAAGGTTCTTCAAAAGAAAGTGAATTCAGATAAATAACATGTTACAATTACGTTTGGTATGCAATCAATATAATTATAGGGAGGAACATCTGGGTGAAAAAACGATTATTGCCCCTTTTGACAATTGTGGGGTTAGTCACTCTTCTGACTGGCTGTATGCAGATCGATCAGCCGATTACATCAGACAGTGAAGGGTTTTGGAATAGCTACTTTGTTTATCCATTGTCATGGTTAATCACAACCATAGCAGAATGGACTGGAGATAATTATGGACTAGGGATTGTGTTTGTAACCTTAATCATTCGATTTGCACTTTTGCCATTAATGATTAAACAAACAAAAAACACAAAAAAAATGCAGGAAATTCAACCTGAAATGTTGAAATTGAGAGAAAAGTATTCTTCTAAAGACGCTCAAACTCAGCAAAAGCTTCAGCAGGAAACAATGGCAATGTTTCAAAAGAATGGGGTTAATCCTCTGGCAGGATGTTTCCCGCTTCTGATTCAAATGCCGATTCTTATCGCATTTTATCATGCGATCGTTCGTACGACAGAAATCGCCAACCATAATTTCCTTTGGTTCGATCTTGGCGAAAGAGATCCATTCTTTATTCTTCCAATCGTTGCCGGTATTACGACCTATCTGCAGCAAAAGATTATGATGGCAGGAAATCCGGCTGGCTTGAATCCTCAGATGCAAATCATGCTCTACCTGATGCCTGTGATGATCGTCGTATTTGCGATCACCTTCCCATCAGCATTATCACTTTACTGGGTAGTTGGTAATGTCTTTATGATCGTTCAGACCCTACTCATTAATGGAACTGGCAGCAAAAAAGTAGACCAATCTGTGCAACAATAGACAGGGGGAGCCAAAAAGTGACTCAAATCACAATGACAGGTGCCACAGTGGAAGAAGCTGTCGCTGCTGCTCTTGAGAAATTACAGATTCCCAAGGAAAAAGCGGAAGTAACAGTCATTGATGAAGGAAAAAAAGGGTTTTTAGGGCTGATTGGGACACGCCCCGCAAAGGTCAGCGTGTCAAAGAAAAAAGATGCGGTTGAAGAAGTAGATCTTTACTTAAAAAACGTAACGAAGCATATGGGATTGGATATTCAGACGAAAATTGATAAAAATGGAAAAATAGTCACTTTTCAATTGGAAAGCGAAAAGGTCGCCTTATTAATTGGTAAAAGAGGCCAAACGCTTAACTCTCTCCAATACCTGGCTCAGCTTGTCGCCAATCAGCATTCAGACCAATTCCTAACCGTCATGCTGGATGCGGAGAATTACCGAAAGCGCAGACAGGAAACACTCGAGCATTTAGCGAAAAAAATGGCTGATCAGGCACTAAGAACAAGAAGACCTGTCAAGCTTGAGCCTATGCCATCTTATGAAAGAAAAATCATTCATAATGCGCTTACTGGAAGACGTGATATTGAAACAAACTCAGAAGGCGCTGAACCACACAGATATTTAATGATCCAGCCAAAAAAGAACAGATAAAAAGGATTCTCTTCATGAGAATCCTTCTTTTTTTGTGTAAGAATTAGCAAGTAAACCGGTGACTATATTTTTCAATTTAATGGATAAAAATATTAATATAAAATAATATTATTCAATTAATTTACAATAAATTAAAATAATATTCCCCTCTTCTTTTTATAGTTATATTCTAATATACAAAGAAAAGGTGTAAGAAAAGTGAAACTATTCACATGTGGATAAAAGAAATGGCTGCTTGAAAATGAACCTGTGGATAATCAGGCTGATTCCCTTTTTAAAAAGGCCAAAGTGTGGTATTCTCATTATTTAGAGGATGACAAATTAGCGGGAGTAGCTAATTTACCTATAGATAGAAATAAAACGTTAACGTTAATCCTTATCGCATAAGGGTTTAAATACAAGAATCAAAGCAATAATGAGAGGTGAAAGCAGAGTGGAATTTGATACAATTGCAGCGATTTCCACCCCAATGGGTGAAGGAGCGATTGCAATCGTCCGTCTGAGCGGAGACGAAGCGTTTGCCATTGCAGATCGTGTGTTTAGAGGTATGGGTGGTAAACAGCTGGAGTCTGTCCCTTCCCATACTATTCATTATGGGCACATAGTGGAGCCTTCGACAAGCGCTGTAGTGGAAGAGGTAATGGTTTCTGTGATGAAAGGACCTAAAACCTTTACCCGTGAGGATGTAATAGAAATTAATTGTCACGGTGGCCTGGTCACTGTTAATCAGGTGCTGCAGCTGCTTTTAAAACAAGGAGCAAGACTTGCTGAGCCTGGAGAATTTACAAAGCGGGCATTTTTAAATGGCCGTATCGATTTATCGCAGGCTGAAGCCGTGATGGATTTAATCAGGGCGAAAACCGATCGTGCGATGAGTGTCGCAATGGGTCAGATGGAAGGAAGGCTGTCAAAGCTTGTCCAGTCCCTGCGCCAGGAAATTTTGGAGATTTTAGCGCAGGTTGAAGTAAACATCGATTACCCGGAGTATGATGATGTTGAAGAAATGACGCTTTCCATGATGACTGAAAAATCGGCTTACGTCAGAAGTGAATTACAAAAGCTGCTCCGAACATCTGAGCAAGGGAAAATACTGCGTGATGGTCTTTCTACTGTCATCATCGGCCGGCCAAATGTCGGAAAATCTTCCTTACTGAACAGTCTCGTTCATGAAAATAAAGCGATTGTCACAGATGTGCCCGGTACAACGCGCGATGTAATAGAAGAGTATGTTAATGTCCGCGGGGTTCCGTTAAAGCTAGTCGATACTGCAGGGATCCGGGAGACGGAGGATATTGTCGAACGAATCGGTGTAGAGCGCTCGAGAAAGGTTTTAAAGGAAGCAGATTTAATTTTGCTCGTTTTAAACCATGCTGAAGAGCTGTCTGAAGAAGATCGCCGTCTTTTTGAAGCGGTTAAAGGGATGGACTTCATTGTCATCGTGAATAAAACAGATTTACCGCAATCGTTAAATATAGATGAAGTAAAAGAATTGGCTGCTCATCACCCCCTTGTAGCAACTTCACTGCTGAAGGAGCAGGGAGTGGATGAGCTTGAAGAAGCAATTGCCTCATTATTTTTCGCAGGATCACTGGATGCTAAAGACAGCACCTATGTCTCGAACAGCCGCCATATCGCTTTATTACACCAGGCGCTTCAAACGATTGAAGAAGCCATTGGGGGAGCAGAGATGGGCACACCGGTTGATATGGTTCAAATTGACTTGCGAAGAACATGGGAGATTCTCGGAGAAATTATCGGAGATACCGTTCAAGAAAGCTTGATTGATCAGTTGTTTTCACAATTCTGCCTTGGGAAATAAAGAGAAATTAAAGGAGGAACGTTCATCATTATGGTGAAAAAATTTGAGGCAGGTACATTTGATGTAATTGTCGTAGGTGCAGGGCATGCAGGGGTAGAGGCAGGACTTGCTGCTGCCCGTATGGGTGCTAAAACGTTAATGCTGACCATTAATTTGGACATGGTCGCGTTTATGCCATGTAACCCTTCAGTCGGCGGACCGGCAAAGGGAATAGTTGTGAGAGAAATTGATGCGCTTGGTGGACAAATGGGCAGAACGATTGATAAAACCCATATCCAAATGCGTATGCTTAATACAGGAAAAGGACCTGCTGTCCGCGCACTTCGTGCACAGGCAGACAAGGTTCTCTATCAGCAGGACATGAAAGAAACGATTGAAAACGAACCGAATATTACGCTTTTGCAGGCAATGGTAGAAGAGCTGATTATTGAAGACGGCGAATGTACAGGAGTTGTTTCCAAAACAGGAGCTGTTTATCGTGCGAAAACAACGATTATTACAGCTGGTACATTCCTGCGCGGAGAAGTCATTATTGGAGATCTGAAATATTCAAGCGGTCCAAACAACCAGCAGCCGTCAATTGGACTTGCTGATCATCTGCGCGGTCTGGGCTTTGATATTGTACGGTTTAAAACAGGTACGCCGCCGCGTGTTAACAGCCAGACCATTGATTATTCCAAAACGGAAATTCAGCCTGGAGACGACGTACCGCGTGCGTTCAGCTATGAAACCACTGAATTTATTACAGATCAGCTGCCATGCTGGTTAACGTATACAAATGAGGTAACACACACAATTATTGACGAAAATTTACACCGTTCGGCGATGTATTCAGGTATGATTAAAGGAACTGGACCAAGATATTGTCCTTCTATTGAAGATAAAGTCGTTCGCTTTAATGACAAGCCACGTCACCAGATTTTCCTTGAGCCTGAAGGACGGAACACAAAAGAAGTGTATGTACAGGGACTTTCTACAAGTCTTCCTGAGGATGTACAGCAAAAGCTGCTTGCATCAATTCCAGGGCTTGAGAAAGCGCAAATGATGCGTGCCGGCTACGCCATTGAGTATGACGCAATTGTACCAACTCAGCTTTGGCCGACACTTGAAACGAAAAAAATAAAAAATCTTTATACTGCAGGTCAGATCAATGGCACATCAGGCTATGAAGAAGCGGCAGGACAAGGTTTAATGGCAGGAATTAATGCTGCACGCCGCGCATTTAATCAGGAAGAAGTTATTTTAAGCCGTTCTGATGCTTATATTGGCGTTTTAATTGACGATCTAGTAACTAAAGGGACAAACGAGCCTTACCGCCTGCTAACGTCCCGTGCAGAATATCGTCTGCTGCTTCGCCATGACAATGCGGACCTTCGCCTGAAGGATATCGGCTTTAACATCGGTCTGGTTTCAAACGAAAGCTATGACCGCTTTAACGGGAAAAAAGAATTAATTGATGCGGAAATTAACCGCCTGAAAGCTGTGATGATTAAGCCTGATCAGAAGACTCAGGACCTGCTTGCCGACATTGGAAGCAGCCAGCTTAAGGACGGAATTCGCGGATCAGACCTTTTAAGACGTCCAGAAATCACGTACAATCATATTAAAGAGCTTTCACCGGCAGATGCTGATCTTCCATTTGAGGTTGAAGAGCAGGTAGAAATTCAAATCAAATACGAAGGTTATATCGAAAAATCACTGCAGCAGGTAGACAAGCTTAAGAAAATGGAAAACAAAAAGATACCAGAAGGCATTGATTATGATGCGATTACCGGTATTGCGAGTGAAGCGAGACAAAAACTTCGTGATGTACGTCCGCTTTCCATTGCACAGGCTTCACGCATCTCAGGGGTAAACCCGGCAGATATCTCAATCCTCCTTGTTTATATTGAGCAGGGAAAGATTGCGAAAGTGTCAGGGCAGTAACCTAAAGGAGAAGACACATGAACCCAGAGCAATTCCAACAGCTGTTAAAAGAAAAAGGAATCGAGCTTTCAGCGCATCAGCTTCAGCAGTTTAGCCGCTATTACGAGATTCTCGTAGAGTGGAATGAAAAAATGAATCTTACTGCGATCACGGATCGTAAGGAAGTTTATTTAAAGCATTTTTTTGATTCGATATCTGCAGGCTTTTACCTGGATTTTACCAAACCTCTTTCCATCTGTGATGTAGGAGCAGGAGCGGGTTTTCCGAGCATTCCTCTGAAAATCTGCTTCCCTCAATTAGAGGTTTCCATTGTTGATTCTTTAAATAAGCGCATTACATTTTTAAACCATTTAGCAAGTGAATTAAAGCTTGAAAATGTGCATTTTTATCACGATCGTGCTGAGACATTTGGCCAGAATAAATCACATCGTGAATCATATGATCTGGTCACTGCAAGAGCGGTAGCCCGTCTGTCAGTGCTGTCTGAGCTGTGTCTGCCATTAGCTAAGCCAGGCGGACGGTTTGCGGCAATGAAAGCAGCAAGTGCAACCGACGAATTACAGGATGCAAAGCGGGCCATTAAAACGCTTGGCGGAGGAGAAATCAATGTTCACTCATTTGAGCTTCCAATCGAGGAAAGTGAACGTTCTATCATCGTTGTTGATAAATCAGTCTCTACGCCAAAGAAATACCCCCGCAAGCCCGGAACCCCTAACAAATCTCCACTTTAGGCGGGTAATGCGTTGTTTCACGTGAAACATGGAGTTTGGGAGTAGAGATTGCGAGTTTCATAAAGGTGGTGTGTCTTGATGAAGACTCCGTTTTCACGGATCTTTGGCCTTGGTGATAAGGAAGAACCAGTTTCTCCAGAAGCCTCGGAAAGTAAAGAAGAAGTTAAGCAAATACAAATTCATCTCATTCAGCCCAACCGTTTTCAACCAAGAACGATTTTTGATGATGAGAAAATAGAGGAATTAGCCAGAACTATTCATACACATGGAATTATTCAGCCCATTGTCGTGCGTGAAGGGGAAGGCGACCTTTATGAAATCATCGCTGGCGAACGAAGATGGCGTGCCATGAAATCTTTGGGCTGGGAGAAGGTTCCCGCTATCGTAAAAAACCTGAGTGATACAGAAACAGCTTCTGTGGCACTCATTGAAAATCTGCAGCGTGAAGAGCTCTCACCAGTGGAAGAGGCAATGGCTTATCAAAAGCTTTTAGACCTCCACCAACTTACGCAGGAAGCACTTGCTCAGCGACTTGGCAAAGGACAGTCCACCGTTGCAAACAAGCTGCGACTATTAAAGCTCCCGGACTCTGTGCAGCAAAGCCTGACTCAAAAACAAATAACCGAACGCCACGCCCGCGCGCTCATTCCGTTAAAGGACGAAGAACTGCAGAGCAAGCTTTTAGAGGAAGTAATTGAACAGCAGCTGAATGTTAAACAAACAGAAGCCCGCGTTCAACGATTACTCGAGGGGCCTCAGCAAAATTCAAAACCTAAAAAACGGGCATTCAACAAAGACGTCCGAATCGCCGTCAACACCATCCGGCAGTCCCTCACCATGATCTCAGACTCCGGAATGAAGCTCGACTCCCAGGAAGAAGAATTTGATGATTACTATCAAATCACGATCAAGCTTCCGAAGAAAAAGAAAAATAAATAACAGTTTAAGAGCTTAAAATATAAACTGATTTTGGTTTACAGAGTATATCTTTAAATTAAGGAAAACTATAATATTAAAAAAATCCCTTTGCGTGGTAAAGTACCAGCAAAGGGATTTTTTTAATTAGGTATTCCTAAGTCAGCAACACCATAACATGATTCAATTGCAGCTGGATAATAACGTGAAATCATTTCTCTGCTTAATTGCAATCTTTTAACTCTTTCTTTTGCTAATGAAATATTTAATTGCTCAAGATGCTTTCCAGTCGGGTATACGTCTGGATGATTTCTCATTCCCATTTTCAAATAGACTGGAGATAGTACGCGAATCATTTCAGGAATTTCATAATAGCGTAAAAATCCTCCAAGGCTATCAGGAGTTTCTACATATATATCAAATGGTACATCTACGGCTTCTCTTATTTCATATAATTTTTCAATCGATAGACTCGATGGAAGATTAATGGTAGAAGCACCCATCTCTACTAACAATTTCGCTGTGACTGGATTTGTCACCATTAATTGAGCGGAAATTTTAAATACAAAGTCCTTTGGGAGTTTACCCTGTTTTTTTAATTCGTTAGCTACTTTTAATAGTCCTTCATCTGCTATTAGTGCTCCTCTAAGACCCAATTCAGCTCCTCTTAAAAGATCTTCAAGTGCATATATCAGTTGATTAACACCTTCGTGTTTTAGTGCTTGCATCTTTCCGTTTGGCGTTAAAGTACCGGCACTTATATCCCATGTTCCTCTGGGGCCAACAAAAAGACTTAATTCAACATCATGTTCTTTTGCAAGGGCACACATTTTATTGATCTCTTCATCAAGCAGCATCATAATTCCGCTGCCCTGAGAAATTCGATGTACTTTTTGTTTTTTAAATTTTAGTTCGTTTAAGAGTGCTTCCATTACAGCTGGACCTTCAATACTTGGTATCTCTATTCGATATTGTCCACCATCAGGGAAACGCTTCTCTGATGTAGGGAGTTTTATCCTCTCAGATGATAGATAACCCATGTCTTGTAGAATTTCCTCAGCCACATATGTTTTCATATCAACCTCTGATAAGTACAGTTTTAGACGTAGTATAGAATTCCTTTGCTGCCTCGCCTTGTTCTTTAGATCCAGCACTTGAAAACTTTGTTCCGCCGAATGGAGCTTGCAATTCAACTCCGGCACTTTCAGCATTGACTCTAACCATTCCGCTTTCAATGTCTTCAATGTATTCTAATGCTTTAGCAATATTGGAAGTGTAGAGACTGGCACTTAAACCATAACGGGTACTGTTTGCTGCTTCAATCGCCTCTGTAATATTCTTTACTTTTATAAGAGCGATAACCGGACCGAAGATTTCCTCATTTGCAATTCGCATTTCTGAATGAACATTCTCAAATACAGCAGGGGAAACGTAATACCCTTTTTTAAGTTCGCCTTCTGTTAAGCGCTCACCGCCAACAAGTAATTTTGCACCTTCGTTTTGTCCGATAGAAATATAGTCCAGTACAGTATTCATTTGACTCTCACTTACACATGGGCCCATCCAGGTGCTTTCTTCAAGTCCGTTGCCAACTTTAATGTTTTTTGATTCATTTACAAGTCGATCTTTAAGCTTTTCATAAATACCTTCTTCAACAATTACCCGACTAGTGGCAGTACATTTCTGACCCGTCGATTTAAAAGCTCCACTCATAATACCATTTACTGCATCTTCTAGGTTAGCATCATCCATCACAATAACAGGGTTTTTACCGCCCATTTCCAATTGGAATTTCACACTATTTCTAGTGGCTGCTTCTGCAACCAATTTCCCTGTAGAGTCTGATCCCGTGAATGAGATTCCATCAATGTTTTCATTTGAAATTAATGCGTTGCCGACTGTCCTACCAGCCCCGGTAATGAAATTTAACACACCTTTTGGCAGGCCAGCTTTTACAAAACATTCAACAACTTTAAAGGCTGTAATAGCGCTTTCAGTAGCTGGTTTGAAAACGACTGTATTCCCGTAAATAAGAGCAGGAGCTATTTTCCAAATTGGGATAGCTACAGGGAAATTCCATGGAGTAATGATTCCAACTACTCCAATTGGCTCACGTTTCGTGTACATCAATGCTTCTTGGTCAGTAGCAGGTATTACATCTCCTTGTTTTCTCATGCCTTCTGAAGCATAGTAACGAAGAATTGCGATGCCGCGCTTCGTTTCTCCAATAGCTTCGGTAAGAGTTTTCCCCATTTCTTTTGTTAAAGTCTCTGCAATTTCATTTAGATTTTTTTCAATTTCATCTGCAACCTTGTAGAGAAAATTTCCACGTTCTACGTAGCCAGTTCTTTTCCATTGTTTAGAAACTCTTTTAGCAGCTTCCACAGCAAGATCAATATCTTTTTCGGTAGAGGATTGCATTTCTCCAATTGCTTCATCAAAGTTTGCTGGATTATAGCTTTTTATGATCTCATTTTCAGACGTTACCCACTGACCGTCAATATAATTTTTTGCTTCAATTGTCATAATTTCACTCCTAAATATTTATTGTTTGTACCCATTTAAATAAGATAATCTGCTGCTTAATTTAAGAATTTCCTCTCTCGCAATATTTTCTTTAAGTTTCCATTTTTCAGTTGTCATAGCAATACTTACTCCAGCAACAATTTCACCTGCATTATTATAAATGGGACCTGCTATACAATGAAATCCAATAGCTGATTCTTGATGTTCTTCTATATATCCATTTTTCTTGGCTTCTTGGAGATTTTTATATAAGTGATCTAAATCGGTAATGGTATATTTAGTCACCGCTTTTAACCCGTCTGAGAAAAGATCAATTAATTGATCATACGAAAGGGTTATTAACTGAACTTTCCCCACTGACGTGCTGTGCGAAGGGTACTGCATACCAGGTGACGTAACTAAATCGATTTGTGATGACCCTTTAATTTTCGACAAATACATGACACGATTACCTTGTAAGATTCCAAGCTGAATATGTTCATCCACTATATCAAGTGTTTTTTTTGCTTCCTGTGTAAAAATATCAATCAAATTAAAATCTTTTAAGTAGCGACTTCCGTAGTGTGCAAGAGCAGGGCCGATTCCATAACCTTCGTTTTGTTTTTTTTCGATCCAACCCAACGTCTCTAAGGTCTTGAGTAGGACAGAGCATGAACTTTTAGATATATCTAGTTCTTTTGAGATATCCGTAGCTCTTAAATCAGATTTAGAACGGACTAGTAAATTAATAATCAGGTCGGCTTTTATTAATGCTGGAACTAAATAAGTTTGTTTTTTATCCATATAATTAACTTCCTAACAGTACTAATGATATTTGCGGGAATAGGACTAGTAATAATAGAACAGTCACCATAACTGCTATAAATGGCATTACAGCCTTAACCAACGCATTGAAACTAATTGTATCTAAAGATTTAGCTACAAACAAATTCACACCAAGGGGTGGAGTTAACAAACCAATCGCTAAGTTCGTGATCATAAGTACTCCAAAGAAAACCAAATTAATTTCATAATAAATAAGCAGCGGTAATAAGATTGGTACAATAAGTATGATCGCTGCATTTAGCTCGATAAACATACCTACAACAAAGAAGACAAGCATTATAATTATTAAGAAAACCAGCGGACTCTCTGTAAGGGATGTTAGAGCAGCTGCAAGCTGACTCGGAATTTGTTCTACAGTAATTAACCAGCTCATTAAATTCGCAGAGGCTACTATAAATAAAATCATAGAAGATAATATACCCGCTTCAACAAATGTATTTTTTAACTCTTTCAACGTCATTGATCTATAAATAAATAAAGCAACAACTAATCCATAAACACAGGCAATAACACCAGACTCAGTTGGGGTAAATTTACCTGAATAAATACCGCCTAAAATAATTAAAGGCATGAGCAAGCCAAGGATGGAATCTTTAAATGTTACAAACACGCGTTTCAATTTGAACTTTTCCGTACCTTTGTATCCTTTTTTTAGGGAAACTAGGTAAGCATAAACTATTAAGGCTAATCCCATGAAAATACCTGGGAGAATTCCTGCAATAAATAAATCTCCTACACTAGTATTAGCAGAAATTCCATACGTAATAAAGGGAATGCTCGGCGGAATAATAATTCCAATAGTCCCGGCTGAAGCAAGTAAAGCCAATGAAAACTTTCTATCATATCCTTCTTTAATCATTGCCGGTACTAGAATGGAGCCAATTGCAACCACCGTAGCAGGAGCAGAGCCTGATATGGCAGAAAAAAACATACTTGCTACCACAGCAATGATAGCAAACCCGCCTGTTAAGGACCCAACGAGGCTTGAGGCAAAATCGACCAGGCGTTGTGAAATACCTCCCTTCTCCATTATCTTTCCTGCCAGCATGAACAAAGGAATGGCCATTAAGGGAAAAGAATCTAAACCTGTTATCATTCTTTGGATTGTTACAAATTCTGAAAAGTCACTATTCATTAAGAAAATGATAGAGGCGAGCGTAACTGATATTGCCAATGGCACGTTTAAAATAAGTAATATAAATAGGATAATTAGAAGTGTATAGATCATTATTTATCCTCAATCCGCCAATATTTCTGACTTTTCTATTTTATTCATGTGGATAATATCATCAATAAATAGGAAAATATATCGAATAAACATTAAAACCGTACCAACAATGATAGAAAGATATACAAAGTGTATAGGCATTTGGAGTGCAGGTGATAGCTGGCCTTTAGTAGCCATATCCATAATAAAAGGGATACCAATAAACAAGATTAAGATGCAGTAAACCATCGATAGAATGTAACTAATAGCACGAACTATCCGATTCATTTTTTCTGGCAAGTATATTGTTAATATGTCCAGGGTAATATGAGCGCCCTTTTTAACGCCTAGGCTGGCTGCTATAAACGTAGCCCAAATCATAAGGTATCTTGCAGCTTCTTCAGACCAGGAGAAGGAGAAATTAAAAATGAATCTACCAATTACATTTAAGAATACGATTAGAACCATTAATAACAATGAACCGAAAATAAAGTATTCTTCTATATAATTGATTATTTTTTCAATTTTTTTAAGCATATTCTCACCATCCTTATTTATTTTTTCGAAGAAAGAGTCTTCGAAAAAGTAAATTTATTGATAAGCTTCTAATTTTTCCATCAGAAGATCAAAAATATCTGCTCCTACAACATCACGATATTCTTGTACCACAGGATTAGCCAAATCACGGAACTCATTAAATTGATCGTCTGTAAGCTCAGTAATCGTAACACCATGTTCTTCAACTACTTTCCGTCCTTCAGCTTCCTGATCCTGATTCATTTGTCTCTCAGTCTCTGCCCAAGTTTGAGCTTCCTCATTTAAAATTTGCTGTAAATCCTCTGGCAGTGCTTGATAAGCATCCTCATTAATTACGAATGCGTAGACCCCATATACATGATTTGTTAAGGTCATGAATTTTGTTACTTCATAGAATTTCATTCCTACTATCAGGGAGAATGGATTTTCGTATCCATCGATTACACCTTGCTGCAGACTGCTATATAGTTCGTTAAACGCAATCGGAGTTGGATTGCCGCCAAACGCAGAAATCATATCCATATGTGCCTGGTTTTCCTGGGTGCGAATCTTTAATCCTGATAAATCCTCCGGAGTGACAATCTCTTTTATATTGTTCGCCATATGTCGGACACCATTTTCTCCCCAAGCCAATCCGCGCATACCTGTGTCTTGTAATAATTGTTCATATAATTGATCACCAAATTCCCCATCTAAAACTTCAAAAGCTTCGTCACCGTTTTTAAATAGATAAGGAAGATCAAGCACCATCATTGATTTTGAAAAACCTGAAAACGGACCAGTTGAAATAACTGCCATTTCAATAGAACCGTTTTGAACACCTTCAAGCGTTTCGCGTTCAGCACCTAATTGACTATTTGGGTATGTTTCAACCTTAATACGTCCATTAGACTTTTCTTCAATCGACTTTTTGAATTCCTGTAATGAATTTTCTAAACGATCGTCTGTTGCTGCTGAAGAATGAGCAACTTTTAATGTGTAAACATCTCCATCATTAACCGAGGCTGAACCCTCACTTCCATTTGAACTACTATTACACGCGGCAAGAAATAAGAGCAATAATGTAGCTAGAAAAAATTTAAGCGCTTTCATTTTAACTCCTCCTTTATTCATAATTTACCTTCATAAGAGTTGATTATTATTTCTTTAATATCTTCTGACGATGTAATCCGTGGATTTACATGAATATTTCCACTACGCATTGAATCACGAATTAGTACATCTAATTTTTCTAAATCCACGCCTAAATCTTTTGTTGTTTTAGGTATTCCTAACTCTTCGTTTAGTTCTAAAATTCTCTCAACTACAGAGTAAGCGTTTTCATTTTTGGTTTTAGAATCCTGATATAGATTCATTGCTTTAGCAATTTCACAAAAATCATCAACAGCTGCTTTATAGTTAAACTCCAATACATATGGAAGTAAAACTGCATTTGCAAATCCGTGCGGAATATTGAACAAGCCACCGAAAGATTGGGAAATAGCATGGACATTACCTAATCTTGTTTGTGAAAAGGCCATTCCTGCTAGCATTGAAGCCTCTAACATTCGAGAGTTACTTTGAAGATCATTTCCTCTGAAATAGGAAGTACTTATATTTTCATTGATTAGCTTAATTGCTTTCAGTGCAATTTCAGACACAATACCATTTTTCTGTTTTGATAAATATGATTCTATAGCGTGAGTTAAAGCATCTACTCCTGTAGAACTAATAATGAAATTAGGACATCCTAACGTGAGGACAGGGTCAACAATTGCGTATGTAGGAAATATTTTTTCACTGATGATGGCCATTTTAAAAAGTGTATTTTCATCCGTGATTATGGTCGATGCAGTTACTTCACTGCCTGTACCAGCTGTTGTTGGAATCATAATAGTAGGTAATGGATTATTTACTACCAGACCAACTCCCTCATAATCTAAAATACTTCCGTCATTTCTCCTCATAATTGCTATAGCTTTTGCGGTATCAATACTGCTACCTCCACCTAAACCGATAATTAAAGTAGAATCATGGAGTTTGGACATCTCTAATCCTTTCGATATTGTAGATGATTTGGGATTTGGCTCAACTTCGTCGAAAACATTATAAATAACATTTAAGTCATTTAATTTTTTCTCGAGAGCATCTACTAATCCTGCCTTAACAATCCCTTTATCCGTAATAATTAAGACATGAGAAGAGTCTTCTTTTTCCAACACTTCTGAAATCCTATGTAGAGCATCCACCCCGAAAAAAACTTTGGTAGGTAGGTAGAAGTGATATGAGTCAACCAAATAAATCCCCCCTTAATGTTGTTCAATATATTGAACTTAAATTAATATATTGAACTTAATACAGAATATAGCACATAATTCTGCTAAAACAAACACTTTTTTAAAAATTCTCACAACTGTTGTGATTAATTGGAGGAAGGTCTTAGGTAATATATGAATTAAATATTATTTATAGCAGTTAAAAAAAGAGGGTGGTTAAGTCAATCGAAATATATTGTTCGGACTTTTCCGTCTATGATTTAAGGAAATCCCTCATTTTTGTAATTCTTATACTATATATAAGATTAGAGGATTCTGAAGAATAGATAAATTTCTCAAGGGTTAATTGGAGCGGAAGAGGTATCGAAGTGTTCTGGATATAAATCTATTTTAGTAAAATGGGATTCTACTTCTAACTTTCTAATTTTAAAGAACTGAAAAAATTATCTAAGGATTAATTGAAGTGGAAGGGGCTGACTCCTGCGGGATGAAGCGGGAGTTTGAGATCCACTTGCGAAGCAAGTTAGCTCAAACCCCGCCCCGCGGAAAGCATGCCCCTGCAGCGGAAATTAACATGTCTAATTTAGAGGTAATTTTTTCTTAACAGGCTAAATTCATAGAACCAAATATATTCCCAAGGAGTTGATTGAAGTGGAAGGTGGTGACTCCTGCGGGGTGAAGCGGGGAAGCTGAGATCCATTGGCGAAGCCAATTAGCTCAGCCCCGCCCCGCGGAAAGCATCCACCTGAAACGGAAATCAACACGCCCCATTAAAAAGATTTTACCCTTAACACTCAAAATTCGAAGGATTAATTACCCCACCACAGTACGTTCTTCTCATTTCTCTCAAAACATACCAAAAAACGTTAAAAATCTGTTAAAATATATACAAAGAATGCCCGGATAAAAAGGCTGCTCTTAAGTAATTGGCATGCTGAAAACATTCAGACAGTTCCCGGCACATAAGGATAGGTGAAATGAATGGGAAGAATTATCGCCATTACAAACCAAAAAGGCGGAGTCGGAAAAACCACAAGCTCCGTTAATTTAAGCGCTTGTCTTGCCTACCTTGGCAAAAAAGTACTGCTAGTCGACGTTGACCCCCAGGGAAATGCCACAAGCGGCGTGGGAATCGATAAAGGAGAAGTGGATCAATGCATCTATGATATTTTAGTAGACAATGCTGATATCCGTCCTATAATAAGAGAAACAGCAGTTGAAAATCTTCATGCGATCCCGGCAACAATCTCACTGGCAGGCGCAGAAATTGAACTCGTATCTACCGTCTCACGCGAAGTAAGGCTGAAAAAATCCCTTAAGGAAATTCAGCCGAATTATGATTATATTATTATCGACTGCCCACCTTCATTAGGGCTCTTAACATTAAATGCCCTCACAGCCTCAGATGCTCTCATTATCCCTGTTCAATGTGAATACTACGCGCTGGAAGGACTTAGTCAGCTTCTCAGTACCGTTCGCCTTGTCCAGAAGCATTTGAACCACGGGCTGCTGATCGACGGTGTGCTCCTAACGATGCTTGACGCAAGAACAAATCTCGGAATTCAAGTCATTGAAGAAGTGAAGAAATACTTTCAGGACAAAGTCTACCGTACCATTATTCCGCGCAATGTCCGTTTGAGCGAAGCACCAAGTCACGGGCTCCCAGTTGTTTTGTATGATCCTAAGTCAAGAGGGGCAGAAGTGTATCTTGAACTGGCGAAGGAAGTGATTAGAAATGGTTAAAGGGTTAGGTAAGGGCGTAGGGGCATTGTTTAAAAACATGTCTTCCGTAGAGGATGAGCAGGTCCAGCAGCTGCTGTTAAAGGATATACGGCCAAATCCTTACCAGCCTCGAAAGGTTTTCAAGCAGGAGGCACTTGAAGAGCTCACAAATTCGATTCGGGAGCATGGTGTTCTCCAGCCCATAATCGTGCGTAAAAGCATTAAGGGCTTTGAAATTGTGGTAGGTGAAAGAAGGTTCCGTGCTTCCATGGGAGCAGGACTGGATCACATTCCTGCAGTTGTCAGGGAGCTTTCTGACAAAGAAATGATGGAGCTTGCCGTGCTTGAGAACCTTCAGCGGGAAGATTTAACGCCGATGGAAGAAGCGAGATCATATGAAGTGATGATGGTAAAGCTTAATATGACCCAGGACCAGCTTGCAAAAACACTTGGTAAAAGCCGGCCGCATATAGCGAATCATATCCGTTTACTGGGACTGCCGGAAGAAATACAGGACAAGATCGCTGCAGGTGAATTATCGATGGGTCATGGCCGGGCATTGCTTGGCCTGAAAAAAAAGGCCAGCCTGCAGGAGATGGCCGACCGGGTGATAAAAGAAAAGCTGAACGTCAGGCAGCTTGAAAAACTCGTGCAGGAAGCGAATAATGTTTCACGTGAAACAAAAAAAGCTTCAAAGCCAAATCCATTTTATCGGGAGCATGAAGGTGTGCTTCGCGAACGATTTGGAACAGGTGTGGCCATTAAGAAGGGCAAGACAAAAGGGAAAATTGAGATTGAATTCATGTCAGATGATGACCTTGACCGAATTTTATCTCTTATCAATGTAAATCAGCATGATTAAAAAAACACGACTCGATGAGAGAGATCTCCCGGGTCGTGTTTACTTGAATAAATGGATCGTTGCATTCAGCCTAAAGAGAAGAGGGTAAAGGATGGTATTGTTAGGAACGCTCGTGAATGGTGCTTTAATTATTATTGGTACACTGTTAGGAAAGCTGCTGCAGCGCATTCCTGACAAGATGAAGGCGACCGTTATGTCTGCGATTGGATTAGCAGTCGTCGTACTTGGTCTTCAAATGGGGTTTCAAAGCACGAATTATTTAATTGTCATTTTAAGCCTGGTGATTGGAGCAGTCATTGGGGAATGGATTGGATTGGATGATAAATTAAATGCAGTTGGACGGTGGATTGAAAGAAAAGCCGGAACAAACGGTGACACAAGCATTTCTCAGGGCTTTGTCACAGCCACGCTAATTTTTGTCATCGGGGCGATGTCTGTAATCGGTGCCCTCGACAGTGGAATACGCGGTGACCATCAGGTGCTGTACACGAAATCCATCATTGATGGGTTCACATCGATTATTTTAGCTTCTACACTCGGTGTGGGGGTTCTTTTTTCTGCTGTTCCGGTGGTTCTTTATCAGGGGTCAATCGCTTTATTTGCCACGCAGATTGACCGTTTTGTACCTGATGCCTTAATGGATAGCTTTATTGCTGAAATGACCGCTACAGGGGGCGTAATGATTTTTGCCATTGGGTTGAACTTAATCGGCATTACAAAAATCAGGGTAGCTAACCTGCTGCCAGGGATATTGGTCGTAGCGGCTATTGTCTCTCTTGTTTACTGGTATCAGGGATTGTAGGTCTTCCTGAAGTCAGGATATTTCGTGTGCCGGTATGGTTTTTTCGGCGGAGAATATGGGAATAATGAATGGCGTCGGCAATGATGTTCGCCATTTCCGTTACCACATAAAGACGGGTATTATGAAGCATTGTTAGCTCCATGTATCCACCAACATTTACAATCCCCATGATATGGATGTGGCCGACATCCGGAAGTTTTTTCTGTACGCCTGCCCCGGGACGAACGGGTCCGTTACCAATTTCAATAAATCCTACACTCGTTTGCTGGCCAAGGCATGCATCAATTCCGACAATAAAAGCATCAGGATGAACTTTTTCTATTAGTTTAATGGTTTTTTCCAGGTTTAACGCATGAACGGGATTTTTTAACGTCCCGTAAATATGCACCTGTGAAAGGCTTCTTTTTTGGACTAAGGTTCCAATGATCGGGCCCAGTGAATCACCAGTTGAACGATCTGTCCCGATACAGACAAAGACGATGGATTCAACGGATGAAGGATACCTTTGTGCAAGCTCTTTTGATAGAAAGTGAGCGGTCATCGGATCATCCATATGGCTTCGATAAGAGGTGGAGCGTAACGGCTGCCTGCTGGGCTGTAAATTCATTGTCATCTGAACTATCTCCTTTTTAAGAGGATAAGTTAAGCATTGCCATTTTAAAAAAGGCACATACGTTTTCCGGGTCAATATGTACCCAATCTCGAACAGCCGTAAGAATATTTGTCTTATTACTCTGTTATTGTTTTTAATCTATGCGGTTAGTTGTTAAAATAGAAAAAACGTTTTGAATTTTATAAGGATGTGCTTGGAAGTGCAAACATTCAGTCCTATGTGGCAGTCATTCATTGAATATGTTGCTGATGAAGAAATTTGGCTTTCGCTTGGATTTACCATCATTAAGATCATCTTCATTATTCTTATAGCCGGAATTACCGTGAGACTGGCTAAAACGATTATTGCAAATGTGTTTAATATCCGTTCTAAGGCTCCTCTTCATGTGTCAGAAAGAAGAGAAAAAACGCTGTTAAAGCTGCTGCAGAACATTGTGACCTATGTCGTTTATTTTGTGGCAATATTAACCATTTTATCGGCGGTTTCAATTGATGTAACTGGCTTGATTGCCGGTGCAGGAATATTGGGGCTTGCAGTCGGTTTTGGTGCTCAAAACCTGGTGCGTGATATCATTACCGGATTCTTTATTATTTTTGAGGACCAGTTTTCAGTAGGAGATTATGTGAAAATCGGTCAGGCTGAAGGTCATGTCGAAGAAATCGGACTGAGAACCACAAAAATTAAAAGCTGGACCGGAGAACTGCATATTTTTCCTAATGGCAGTGTGAATGAAGTCACCAATTTTTCCATTCACAACAGTGTTGCTGTCGTGGATATCAGCATCGCCTACGAGGAAGATATTGACCGTGCCGAACGGGCACTGGAGGAATTATTGGATTCCCTTGAAGGAAAATATGAAGAAATCATTTTCAAGCCCGAGCTTTTAGGGGTCCAGACACTTGGTGCTTCTGATATTGTCATGAGGGTTATCGCAGAAACCGAGCCGATGAAGCACTGGTACGTAGCCAGAGCGCTTAGAAAAGATATTAAAAACCATCTTGATAAGATCGGTATCGAAATTCCTTTCCCTCGTATGGTAATGTATTCTAGACAGGATGAAGAACAAAATGCGTACGGGAAAACAAGAAAGAATAGAGCCCAAAGCGAATAGGAGGAACATGAGGTGGAGGAAAAAGAATTCGGCCTAAACGATGTGGTAGAAATGAAAAAACAACACCCATGCGGAACGAACCAATGGAAGATTATCCGCATGGGAATGGATATCCGCATTAAATGTGAAGGCTGCTCCCACAGTGTGATGATTCCCAGGAAAGAATTTTCGCGTAAAATGAAAAAAATTCTCGTAAAGCACGAAGAATAAACGTCCCCCTCCTAGTCGAGATACATGACAGGAGGGGTTTTTTCTGCGGTAAAATGACTGGTGTGAAAAGGGCGGGGCACTTGTGTTTTATCCTTGATCACTCTATAATTGTGTGAGGTTTGTATAATAAGAGAACGGTCTATGGACATTTATGATAGAAGAGAAATTGAGGAGTGAAGATATATGGCTCTAACAGCCGGAATTGTTGGCTTGCCTAACGTAGGGAAATCAACCTTGTTTAATGCAATTACAAAAGCGGGTGCAGAATCAGCGAACTATCCTTTCTGTACCATTGATCCTAACGTAGGAATCGTTGAGGTGCCAGATCAGCGTCTGAACAAATTAACAGAGCTTGTTCAGCCGAAGAAAACAGTCCCGACTGCCTTTGAATTTACGGATATTGCAGGGATTGTAAAAGGGGCTAGTAAAGGGGAAGGGCTTGGCAACAAGTTTTTATCTCATATTCGTGAAGTGGATGCAATCGTTCAGGTTGTGCGCTGTTTTGCTGATGACAATATCACGCATGTGTCAGGAAAAGTAGATCCAATCGATGACATTGAAGTAATTAATCTTGAGCTGATTTTAGCTGACCTTGAAGCGGTTGATAAGCGTATTGCCCGTGTCGGCAAAATGGCCAAGCAAAAAGATAAAGACTCTCTTGCAGAGCTTGCTGTGCTTGAAATGGTGAAAGAGGCACTTGAAAATAACCTCCCTGCACGTACAGTGGAACTAACTGATGATCAGCAAAGGATCGTTCGTCAATTCCACCTGCTGACAAGCAAGCCGATGCTTTATGTATCAAATGTTGGGGAGGATGAAATTGCCGATCCTTCAGGCAACGAGTACGTAGAACGCGTCCGCGAGTTTGCTGCTAAGGACAATGCAGAAGTGATTGTCGTATGTGCCAAAATCGAAGAAGAAATTGCTGAGCTTGATGATGAAGAAAAAGCCATGTTTCTTGAGGAGCTTGGAATTGAAGAGTCAGGTCTTGATCAGCTGATCCGTGCCACCTACAATCTTCTTGGTCTTGCTACCTACTTCACAGCAGGCGTTCAGGAAGTCCGCGCATGGACCTTCCGTCACGGCATGAAAGCGCCGCAATGTGCAGGGGTTATTCATACAGACTTTGAGCGCGGATTTATCCGTGCAGAAACGGTCTCCTATGAGGATCTTGTCGGTACAGGCTCCATGTCAGCAGCCAAAGAAGCAGGCAAAGTACGCTTAGAAGGAAAAGAATACATCGTAAAAGACGGAGACGTTATTCACTTCCGCTTTAACGTTTAATTATGAGAAGCTGTTCCGGTCAGAAAGAATGATCTGGAGCAGTTTTTTAAATATAGGAATGAAAGAGGAAAGCCGAAAGTATAGAATAACCAAGTTAGTGTCACTGAGAAGGCAATTACGTCTGATTTCTATTATCTGCTTAATCCCACAATAACCCGACAATTATTTGATAAATAGGAAATAAGATTCGATATAGACACCACTTAAAATAAATGATATTCTATTACTAACTTGCATAGCAAGTTACTTTTTAACTCTACTAACTTGCATAACAATATAGTGATGTAAAGGAGCATTCCAATGAATAAAAGCCAGATGCTAAAAGGTGTATTGGAAGGCTGCATTCTTGCAGTAATTGAAGAAAAACCAACCTACGGATATGAACTGTACGTCAAGCTGTCAGACCAGGGCCTGGAATCTGTCAGCGAAGGTTCTATTTATCCGGTGCTTCTCAGAATCCAAAAAGAAGGTTTAATTGAGGGCACTTTGGTTAAATCCACCAACGGTCCGAACAGAAAATATTATTCACTAACAGACAAAGGAAAGGAAGCACTGGCACGGTTCAAGGAAGAATGGGAAAAGCTCGCTGGATCTGTCAGCCATATCCTGCTGAAGGGAAGGAGTAAAATGAATGGCCACAACCACCACATACATTCAGCTGAACAATGATCGCAGAAAGAAGCTGACAGATGAAAATGAAGAAATATACGGAGACATCCTGCTGTATGTCAGAAGCAGCAATGTAGACCAACGAGCAGGTGAAGAGCTTTTAATGGAGCTTCTTGAACATTTAATTGAGGCTCAGGACAGAAGGAAGCGGGCTGTTGATGTATTTGGTTCTGATCCGAAGGAATACTGTAAAAGTCTTGTAGATGAACTTCCAAAGGAATCTGTCCCAAGTAAAATATTGTTTTTTATCTATATGTTTTCTTACGGTGTTATGTGGATGTTTGGAACGATGGGTGTCATTGAATTTCTCTTCCCTTCTTTAAAACAGCCGATCGCACTTTCCCATTTAGTTTTATTTGGCGCTTTATTCATTACCATCCCTGCAGCTGCAATAGTATTAATGAAGCAGCTGGCATTCAGTAAAGAACGGTCAAAGCAAGCCGCCTGGAGCGGTGTTGCACTATCCATCATTTTACTACCTTATGCCATCTTTCTTCTAGCTCCTTCAACAGGGGAAGTGGTGATCGCCCCTTGGGTGTATGTCGTCATCGCTTTGCTGCTTTTCATTGGGACTAGGCTTCTTAAACAAAAAGTATTCGATTAATAAGACAAAATGAGCATAACTGCATCCTTCCATTGTATTAATGTGAAATCTATGATATACTCCTATATTGTGAGTAATATTATTTGTATTATTCCTTGCTTCTCAAAATTGGGAGGCCGCATAGACCATAAGGAGGTGAAAACGATGACTAAGTACGAAATTACGTACATTATCCGTCCGGATGTGGATGATGAGCAAAAGAAAGCGATCAATGAGCGCTTTGCTACAATCCTTACTTCTAACGGAGCGGAAATCATCGAATCAAAAGAGTGGGGTAAGCGCCGTTTAGCTTACGAAATCAATGAGTATCGCGAAGGGATTTACCATATCGTCAAGTTGACTTCTGGTTCAGAAGCAATCAACGAATTTGACCGTTTGGCTAAAATCAGCGATGACATTGTCCGCCACATGACGGTTCGTGAAGAAGAAAAATAATTTTTAATGATAAATGCTACCCATTGAGAAGGTATTTCGATAGAAATAATCCTGATCAAAGACAAAGGAGTTGATTCTGATGATGAATCGAGTCGTACTAGTGGGCCGATTAACGAAGGATCCAGAGCTGCGCTACACGCCAAGCGGTGTGGCAGTTGCAACCTTCACTCTTGCTGTTAACCGTGCATTTACGAATCAGCAGGGAGACCGTGAAGCGGATTTTATTAATTGTGTTGTATGGCGCCGGCCAGCCGAGAACGTGGCTAACTTTTTGAAAAAGGGAAGCCTTGCCGGAGTGGATGGACGCGTTCAATCACGAAGCTATGATAATCAGGAAGGAAAACGTGTATATGTAACAGAAATCGTTGCAGAAAGCGTTCAGTTCCTTGAGCCGAAAAATGCATCTGGCGGACAGTCTGGTGGAAATTATGGAGGAGAACAGGGTTACCGCGGTAACCAGGGGAACCAAAATAATAACTTCAGTCAGAATCAACCTAGAGACAATAACCAGAACAACCAGAATTACACAAGAGTGGACAAGGATCCATTCTCAAATGACGGTCAGCCGATCGACATTTCAGATGATGATTTGCCATTCTAAGTTGTAATTTCGATAAAAATTTTAAAATAGAAGGAGGGGAATCTCATGGCAGGAGGACGCAGAGGCGGACGTCGTCGTAAAAAGGTATGTTATTTCACAGCAAATAACATCACTAGCATCGACTACAAAGACGTAGATCTTCTTAGAAAGTTTATTTCTGAGCGTGGTAAAATTTTACCACGTCGTGTTACTGGTACAAGAGCAAAATACCAACGTATGTTAACTATTGCAGTTAAACGTTCACGTACAATGGCATTGCTACCATTCGTTACAGGCGAATAACCATATCGAGCAACCGTTAGTCCCCGAGGACTAACGGTTGTTTTTGTTTGAAAATTAGAAAAGGGATTTTAAATGGTTTTCAGGGGGTAAAATACACCAACTAGTCGAAATCATTTTCAAATAGTTGAATGCAGGAAAAAGGACCGATAAAATGAGGGTGATCCTGTTTTGTCATTAAGCTAGCAGGGAAAAATAATTGGGGTGACTTTATGAAACATTCGAGCGCAAGAGGTCTGACAGAAGGCGCTGTACTCGTGGCGTTTTTTGCAGTATTGCTCCTAATTTCAATTTATATTCCACCATTGGCGCTGGTTGTAAACTTATTTTTAGTGCTGCCTTATATTATTTACAGTTCAAAATACCCTCTAAAGTCTACCTTGATCATGGTGGCTGCCGGAATTGGTGTATCAGGAATAATTGGTTCTCTGCTTGCGATTCCGCTAGCTATTGCTTATAGCACCACCGGAGCAGCAATTGGCTGGATGATTAAAGAAAATAAAAGCAAGCTGATGATCTTTTTGGTATCAACTGTAATCTTTCTTTTTCACGCTATTACCCAATATGTAATTTCGATCTTCCTGTTGGGAATCAATGTGATTGAAGAGATGTTCACCGTTATGGACGAAACCTATGAGCGATTTCTCGCCATGAGTGAGTCTTCGGGAATAGATGTGGCAGAGCTTCAAAGCAACTGGACGACCCACATGAACACGATAGAAATGCTGCTTCCCACCCTGTTGGTCTTTGGTGTAGCAGTTATGGTTTGGATCATCATTACCGTCAATTTGCCTATTGCCAAACGCTTTTCCATTCAAGTTCCCAAATTTACCCCTTTTCGCGAGTTATCCCTTCCGAAAAGTGTGATATGGTATTATTTAATCATTCTAATTACAACGCTTGTAAGTTCGCCGGAGCAAGGTAGTCTTTATGCAATGGCGGTTTTAAATCTTCAAGTTGGCTTAGAGATTATCCTAATCCTGCAGGGTCTTTCCTTTATCCATTTCTTTGCCCATTTAAAAGGGTGGGGGAAAGGGTTAATTGTCCTGTTGACGATTTTTGGAATTGTATTAAGTCCATTTACGCGTATATTAGGTATAATAGACTTAGGTTTTGATTTGCGTAAACGTCTGCAGCAATAAACAGACGAATGTTCTTTTAATATAGGCTGCATACACAAACTGTCAGCTGTGAGTATATGATAAAAAAACACTATTCAGGCGGATTTATCCGTTTTGGGAGCTGAAAGCATGCCAACTTATTTTCTACATCGTGTAATGAGAAGATTACTGATCGGGCTTTCGGTTTCATTAGTGCTTCTTTTAGCGGTATTCGCCTTTTTTAATTGGTGGATCACCTTAATCGGCTTTTTGCTGGTTACTCCTTTGCTGTGGTTCTCGTTTTCATTCGAGAAGCGCTTTTTTGAGGATACGGAAGAATATATTTCGACCTTATCGTATCGGATAAAGCGGGTGGGAGAAGAAGCATTAATGGAAATGCCTGTAGGGATCCTTCTCTACAATGATGATTTCTATGTCGAGTGGGCTAATCCTTATCTTTCCACTTTTTTAGAGGATGGCACGATGATCGGCCGTTCCCTTTATGATGTGGCGGACGTGCTTGTTCCTGTCATAAAAAAAGAAGGAAGCTTGGAGGAAACAGTCACCTGGCAAGAAAGAATTTTTCGCGTTGTCCATAAGTCGGATGAAAAGCTGCTATACTTTTTCGATGTCACCGAGCAATCAGAGGTAGAACAGCAATTCGAAGCAGACCGGACCGTGCTTGCTGTCATTTTTCTGGATAATTATGACGAGCTTACGCAGGGAATGGACGACTCAGCACGAAGCAATATAAATAGCTCCGTCACAACGCTATTAAATAATTGGGCAAATGAACATCATATTTACGTTAAACGCATATCATCCGACCGTTTTATCGCCGTGCTGAATGAAAATATTTTGCGCGATCTTGAGCATGAAAAATTCACGATTCTGGATTCTATTAGAGAAATGACCTCTAAGCAAAATGTACCGCTCACACTCAGCATTGGCATCGGCTCCGGTGCAGAAACCCTGCCCGAGCTCGGCATTCAGGCTCAATCAAGCCTTGACCTTGCGCTTGGCCGCGGGGGAGACCAGGTGGCAATTAAGCAGCAAAGCGGCAAGGTGAAGTTTTATGGCGGGAAAACAAATCCGATGGAAAAACGCACAAGGGTCAGAGCACGTGTTATTTCCCATGCGCTTCGCGAGCTGATCGTCGGAAGTGATAAGGTCATTGTTATGGGGCATAAGAGACCGGATATGGATGCGATCGGTGCTGCCATCGGTATTAGAAAGATTGCCCAAATGAATAATCGCGAAGGCTATGTAGCGCTTGATTTTTCACAAATTGACAGCGGCGTTAAGCGGTTGATGGATGAGATTAAAACAAAGCCAGAGCTTTATTCACATATTATTACACCGGAAGAAGCGATCGAAATGGCAACAGAAGATACTCTTCTTGTCATTGTCGATACACATAAGCCTAGTCTTGTTATTGAAGAGAAGCTTTTGAGAAATGCGGAAAAGGTTGTCGTCATCGATCACCATAGACGGGGAGAAGAATTTATTCAAAATCCTTTGCTTGTCTATATGGAGCCATATGCATCTTCCACAGCAGAGCTTGTGACAGAGCTATTGGATTATCAGCCGAAGCATGAGAAAATCACAATGCTTGAAGCAACTGCCCTGCTTGCTGGTATAATTGTAGATACAAAAAGCTTTACGCTCAGAACAGGGTCGCGCACATTTGATGCGGCCTCGTATCTAAGGACCCAAGGGGCAGATACGGTGCTTGTCCAGCAATTCCTGCGTGAGGATGTCACAACGTACTTAGAGCGGGCAAGGCTGGTTGAAACCGTTGAGTTCTTTGTCCATGGCATGGCCATTGCTACCGGTGAGGATCAAAATATTCACGACTCCGTCCTCATTGCACAAGCCGCAGATACACTCTTGTCAATGGAGGACGTAGCTGCCTCATTCGTTGTAGCGATGCGTGATGAAAATGTTGTCGGCATCAGCGCACGCTCACTTGGCACCGTGAATGTCCAGGTCATTATGGAAAAATTAGATGGAGGCGGGCATTTAACCAATGCAGCTACCCAGCTTTATGATAGTACAATTGATGAAGCAGTCGAGCGTTTAAAAGCAGCAATAAATGAATACATTGAGGGGGGCACTGAAGAATGAAAGTAATATTCTTAAAAGATGTAAAAGGCAAAGGGAAAAAAGGTGAAGTGAAAAATGTAGCGGATGGCTACGCGCACAACTACCTCCTGAAAAATAAACTGGCTGTTGAAGCAAGTGCCGGTAATGTGAATCATTTAGATGCACAAAAGAAAAAACAGGAAAAAGCCCAGGAGGAGGAACTTCAGCAGGCACAGGAGCTAAAGAATACGCTTGAAGAGCTGACAATCGAGCTAACAGCCAAGTCTGGTGAAGGCGGACGTCTTTTCGGTTCAATTACCTCCAAGCAAATTGCTGAGGAATTAAAGAAGCGACATAAAATTAAAATTGATAAACGTAAAATTGAGCTAAACGATGCGATTCGTGCTCTTGGTTACACAAATGTCCCTGTAAAACTTCACAATGAAGTCACAGCGACACTGAAAGTTCACGTAGTCGAGGAAAAATAAGGAGACCTCCCGAAGTGGTCGAATTCATGCTATACTTAAAAAAATGTGATCATTATCGATCACATTTTTTTCGATCAAAACCCTTTTTAGAAAAGCGGGAGGGGAAATAAAAAGATGAATGAGCAGTTTGCGGATCGAATTCCGCCTCAAAATATAGAAGCAGAGCAGGCCGTGATTGGGGCAATTTTTCTTGAGCCCCAGGCTTTGATTTCTGCTGCAGAAATCCTGATGCCTGATGATTTTTACCGCAGTTCCCATCAAAGAATTTTTGAAGTCATGATGAGCCTGAGTGACAAGGGAAAAGCGATCGACTTAATTACGGTAACAGAAGAGCTTGCTGCAGCAAAGGAGCTTGAGGATATTGGCGGAGTGTCTTATCTCAGCGACCTGGCTGCCTCTGTTCCAACCGCAGCCAACCTTGAATATTACGCACGCATCGTAGAAGAAAAATCCTTGCTGCGCCGTTTGATCAGAACTGCAACCACGATTGCACAGGACGGCTATGCACGGGAGGATGAGGTAGAAAATCTTCTCGGCGAAGCAGAGCGAAATATCATGGAAGTGGCGAACCGTAAAAATACAAGCGCATTCCACTCGATGAAGGATGTCCTTGTCAGAACGTATGACAACATCGAGATCCTGAACAGCCAAAAGGGTGAAATTACAGGAATTGCGACAGGCTTTAACGAGCTTGACCGTATGACGGCGGGCTTTCAGCGAAATGATTTAATCATCGTAGCAGCCCGTCCTTCTGTTGGTAAAACGGCATTCGCCTTGAATATTGCGCAAAATGTCGCAACGAAAACAGGAGAAAATGTCGCGATTTTCAGCCTTGAGATGGGTGCTGAGCAGCTGGTGATGCGTATGCTTTGTGCAGAGGGCAATATTAATGCCCAGAACCTTCGTACAGGAGCCCTGACCGATGAGGATTGGCGTAAGCTGACGATGGCTATGGGAAGCTTGTCAAACGCAGGAATTTACATTGATGATACACCTGGTGTGCGTGTACAGGATATTCGTGCAAAATGCCGGCGGCTTAAGCAGGAGCATGGTCTTGGCATGATCCTGATTGACTATATGCAGCTGATTCATGGAACCGGCAAGCCTGGCGAAAACCGTCAGCAGGAGGTATCTGAAATCTCCCGTTCATTGAAAGGGTTAGCGCGTGAGCTTGAAGTGCCCGTGATTGCCCTGTCACAGCTTTCCCGTGGAGTTGAGCAGCGTCAGGACAAGCGCCCGATGATGTCGGATTTGCGTGAGTCCGGAAGTATTGAGCAGGATGCCGATATCGTCGCCTTCCTTTACCGGGACGATTACTACGATAAAGAAAGTGAAAACCAGAACACGATTGAAATCATCATCGCCAAACAGCGTAACGGCCCGGTCGGAACCGTATCGCTCGCCTTTATTAAGGAATACAACAAATTCGTTAATCTCGAACGCAGACTTGATGACTCAGGCATGCCGCCTGGTGCATAAACGGGTAAACAGCACAGGCTGTTTACCCGTTTTTTTATTTCTTTCCGCCCAACAGTTTAAGCGTACTGATTCTCTCCATCCCGGTAATAATCGGCCTGGCCCGTTTAATTAACTCCTGGGTAGCTTCAAGCGCTAATGAGGCTTGATGTGCCTCTTCATTGCTCCACACCTCATAGACAAACACAGCATTCGGCTCATTATCAGAAATACTGACAAGATAAACCTCACATTCATCCAGATCCTTCATTGACTCTGCAGCCTCAAGCAACAATCCCGCCATCGTCTCCCGTTCGCCTTCCTGTACCGTTATCTTCCCAAACAAACTAAACTTCTCCATCCCATCATCTCCATTAGCTAATTGAGTTACTATTTATTTCTCCAAAGGCAATCCAATTTCCTATTCTTTTTTAAAATATTTTCCTTAAAACGGAATTTTATAAATGACTCTTCCTGCTGAGCCAGTGCAACTCTTCCATTTAGGATAGGAGTATGAATATTATTGAGAGGGATACTGTTAAAGACATAGAAAGGATTATAAGATTGAACTACATGAAGAGAAATTCACCCATAACCCTGTAAATTTTATAGCTCAAACAACCTTTTACCTCAGTGATTGGTGTGTAAGGGGCCGACTCCTGCGGGAAGAAGCGGGGAAGCTGAGATCCATTGGCGAAGCCAATTAGCTCAGCCCCGCCCCGCGGAAAGCGTGCCCCTGAAGCGCAAATCATCCCTCCATTTGTACTCCATACTCCTTAACATTTAAAGATATAGGTTAGCATTAAAAGGAAATCACCCATAACCCAATAAATTTTAGAGCACAAACAACCTTTTTCCGTAGTGATTGGAGTGTAAGGGGATGACTCCTGCGGGGAAAAGCGGGAGCTTGAGATCCACTTGCGTTCGCAAGTTAGCTCAAGCCCCGCCCCGCGGAAAGCATTCCCCTGAAACGGAAATCACTTCTTCATTTTGACCGCATATTCCCCTAACATCCTAATTACAAAAATATTTCTTTACCCCATTAAAGTATCGCTCCGCCGCCATTTATACGAATATACTGACCCTTTTATCGATTAATGTTCGTCTTTTTGAGTTGACGTCACCATGATAGATTGGTACACTAATCTTGTTTGAAAAAAAGGGTCTAATCAGCCTGACGGAGGTGCATTTCATGTCTTCAGTAGTAGTTGTGGGCACACAATGGGGAGATGAAGGGAAAGGCAAAATCACAGACTTTCTCTCAGAACATGCAGAAGTAATAGCGCGTTACCAGGGCGGTAACAACGCTGGACATACAATTAAATTTGACGGTGAAACGTACAAGCTACATTTGATCCCATCCGGAATCTTTTACAAAGACAAAATTTCCGTAATTGGAAACGGAATGGTCGTCGATCCAAAGGCACTAGTAGCAGAGCTTAAATACCTGCACGACCGTGGAATCACCACAGAAAACCTGCGTATCAGCAACCGCGCACACGTTATCCTTCCTTACCACCTAAAGCTTGATGAGGTAGAGGAAGAGCGCAAGGGTGCTAACAAAATTGGAACCACTAAAAAAGGAATTGGCCCGGCTTACATGGATAAAGCTGCACGCATGGGAATCCGCATCGCTGATTTACTTGACCGTGAAGCATTTGAAGAAAAGCTTACTCATAACCTTGCAGAAAAAAACCGTATGCTTGAGCGCTTTTATGAAGTAGAAGGCTTTAAGCTTGAAGATATCCTTGAAGAATACTTCGAATACGGTCAGCAAATCGAAAAATATGTTTGTGATACCTCGGTAGTGTTGAATAACGCGCTTGATGAAGCACGCCGCGTTCTTTTTGAAGGCGCACAAGGTGTAATGCTTGATATCGACCAGGGTACATACCCATATGTAACTTCGTCCAACCCTGTAGCAGGAGGGGTAACGATTGGATCCGGTGTTGGTCCGACTAAAATCAACCATGTAGTTGGTGTATCCAAAGCCTATACGACCCGTGTAGGAGATGGCCCGTTCCCAACAGAGCTAAACGATGAAATCGGCCATAAGATTCGTGAAGTAGGAAGAGAATACGGAACAACGACCGGACGTCCGCGCCGCGTGGGCTGGTTTGACAGCGTAGTAGTACGCCATGCACGCCGTGTAAGCGGAATTACGGATCTTTCAATTAATTCAATCGATGTTCTGACAGGGATTCCGACGTTAAAAATCTGTACAGCTTACCGCCTGGGCGATGAAGTGATTACAGAATACCCGGCTAATCTTCGCACGCTTGCTAAATGTGAGCCTGTCTATGAAGAGCTTCCAGGGTGGGAGGAAGACATCACTGGTGTACGTTCACTTGATGAGCTTCCTGAAAACGCACGCCATTATCTTGAGCGCGTATCACAGCTTACAGGAATTCCATTATCGATCTTTTCAGTGGGGCCTGACCGCACGCAGACAAATGTCATTAAAAGCGTATGGCGTCCTCAATAAGACAGCAAAAAGCATCGGCTCCCTGCCGATGCTTTTTTTCTTGTTTAGATCAGGCATCCAGCGCCTGCATGACACTCGAAAAGGTTTTAACCCCGGTAAAATCGATGCCGCTTAAGACAATGCTTTGAGCAAGCTCCGGTCTCAGCCCGGTTACGGTTGCGTCAATTCCAAGGAGCTTTAACACTTCTAAAAGTGAAAAAATATGACTTGCCACTTCATTATCTATTTTATAAATGCCGGAAAAATCAATGATTAAGCAATTAACTTCCATCGTACTGAGCTTTGGTACAGCCTTTGATAGCAGATGCTCAGCACGCTCCTGGTCGATCGAGCCGATTAACGGCAATATGGCCATACCGCTCTTTAGCGGAACTATTGGTGCGGCAAGTTCAATAATTTCTTCCCGGTTTCTCCTGGCAATCTCGTCTTTATAGCTTTCATAGTCTAAAATAGAATTGGTAAGCCTAAGGTCGAGTAAATAATTTAAGCGGTTCGCAACAAAGAGGATATCCTCCACAGCAAGCTCAAAGTTTAAGCAAATATCCGTAACAATTTTATTATAAAAGGACCGTGTTTCCGCAAAAGGCTTGATCAAAGTGGATAGTTGATCAAACACATACTTTTGTTCATATTGCTGACCTTTAGTAAATTGCACAAACTGTTCTTCTGCCTCCTTTTCACTTGGCAAAAGGATGGATTGGCTAAAAAACGTAAAAAAGGAAATATGAAGCTGCCGTGATTTTTCCACAAGCGCCTCTGGAACTTCAATTTCAATTTTTTTAAGACTAAATGCGATCAGTTGTTCAGCCAGCGGCTCCGCATGATCAGCGAGGTAGGTTGCAACTGGGGTCAGCTTACTCATTTTCGTTTCTCCTCTACTACGATAAATTTCTGTATTTAGTATACCTGTGGAAGATGGGAATTTGCTATAGAAAATTAGTAGTATGTTAAATTGTTACAAATTACTAGTCGTTAATGAATGGCTTTCTTTTTAAATCTTCCGCCCCGCACCTCTGCAATGCTTCCCACTGCAAGAAATGCGGAAGGATCAATATCCTGAACAATCCCTTTTAACTTCGCCTCCTCCACACGTGTAATGACACAAAAAATGACTTTCTTCCCGTCTCCCGTATAAGCTCCTTCACCGTTTAAATAAGTAACGCCTCTTCCAAGACGGTCGATGATTGCTTCGCCAATCGTGTCATAATGATCACTTATAATCCAGGCTGATTTTGATTCGTCGATTCCCTGAATCACAATATCGATTGTTTTAAAGGCAATAAAATAAGTCATAGCAGAATACATGGCTCTGTCCCACTCAAAAACAAAACCGGCTGCAATAAAAATAAAAAGATTAAAAAACATAATAATTTCTCCAACAGAAAAGGGACTGCTTTTGTTAAATAAAATGGCTAAAATTTCTGTCCCATCCAAAGATCCTCCATACCGGATCACAATCCCTACCCCGGTTCCTAAAGTAATTCCGCCAAATACTGTAGCCAAAAGAAGGTCATCGGTAAAAACCGGGACGGAATGGAGCATAAAGGTTCCTAATGATAAAACACTGATTCCAAGAACTGTAGACAGTGCAAAGGTTTTGCCGATTTGTTTATACCCAAGAAAAAAGAAAGGAATGTTTAGAAGAAAAATAAAAAACCCCAGCTTCCAGCCCGTTAGATAGGAAAGAATAATTGAAATGCCCACGATACCCCCATCTAATACCTGATTGGGGACAAGGAACAGCTCTAATCCAACCGCCATCAAACAGGCACCGAGGATGATAAAGGTCACCCGCTTGATAATCGTGGTTAATGAGAGTGTTTTGTGCTGACTCCGCCTCAGGGAAGGCTTTGGAGGACTGGTAAATTTCTTTCGCTTCGCCATTAACAATCCTCCATTTCATGGATGTAATAACTATAAGTATATAATAAAATTACATAGTAATAATGAAGAAATTTAGCATGCTTTTATAAAAATTAGTTCAATTTTATTGGAATTACGACAAATTATTTCACGTTGATTTATCTATAAGAAGAGGGGCAGGGAAATACATGCACGGCCCTGGAAAAGTGAAATGGAAGAGAGAGAAATAAATGGACTCACAGCTTTTTTATTTCAGATCTTAGTTGAGAAAAGTAAAAGAGAAACCAAGGAAAAGTTTTTTCAAAAAAAGATTGTCAGCTTTAAAAGAACTGTGGTATATTAAGACTCGTTGTTACGACAAAATTCTACAAGGCCCGTTGGTCAAGCGGTTAAGACACCGCCCTTTCACGGCGGTAACACGGGTTCGAAT
Organism: Jeotgalibacillus proteolyticus; assembly: GCF_002926065.1. Taxonomy (GTDB): domain Bacteria; phylum Bacillota; class Bacilli; order Bacillales; family Jeotgalibacillaceae; genus Jeotgalibacillus; species Jeotgalibacillus proteolyticus. The sequence continues at coordinate 50,546 of NZ_PREZ01000012.1, forward strand.
CC
>NZ_PREZ01000013.1 GCF_002926065.1 Jeotgalibacillus proteolyticus
TGTAAACGCTAGAATAAAGTTGACAGTTTTTGCTCGATAGGATTTTACACTTTTGCTCAATCAACCTACTACTTTAGTAAAATAGAGCGTGACGTTATTTTACTGGAGGTTAGGATTTTGGAGGAGAAGTTAGTGTTATACATAAAGATTCATGAATTACATAAGAGAAAGTTTAAAATAGCACAAATCGCTAAGGAGCTGAAGATTTCAAGACCGACTGTCTATAAGTATTTAGGCATGACATTTGAGGAAGCAAAAACATACACGGAGCAGCCTTTGGGGAAGAAGAAAAAACTAGATCTTTATAAAGACTGGATACTAGCCTGGCTGGAAGAGTATCCTCACTTGAGTAGTGCCCAAATTTATGATTGGCTTTTGGAGAGATATCCCGACCTCCTGGTCGGTGAAAGTACGATGAGAGCGTATGTGAAAGATATTCGAGAAGTCTATCAGATTGAGAAAGAGGTTACTGTCCGTCAATACGAAGCTGTTCCAGAACAACCGATGGGTAAACAACTTCAGGTCGACTGGGGGATCACAAGACAGAAAACGACTGACAACAAAGAAATCAAACTGTACTTTATTGCCTTTGTATTGGCCCACTCCAGACAAAAATATACGGAATGGCAGACCCATCCTTTCACCACAAGAGATGCGATTCGCTGCCATGAAAATGCATTTCAGTTCTATGGAGGACGAACAGAAGAAATCGTCTATGACCAGGATAACTTGATCGCAGTGAGTGAAAATGCGGGACAGCTGCTTTTAACAACTGAGTTTCAAAGCTATGTAAATGAACGAAAATTTAACGTTTATCTGTGCAGAAGAGCTGACCCAGAATCTAAAGGTATGATTGAAAATGTAGTGAAATACGTAAAAGGCAATTTCTCAGACAGTCGTGTGTTTAGCGACATAGAAGACTGGAATGAACGAGCAAGACAATGGCTCGTACGTACTGGAAACCATAAGGTTCACCAGACAACGAAAAAAAGACCAGCAGAAGTGTTTCTCCTCGAAAAGCAACACTTACAGCCAGTCTCTTCATTACTTTCATATGAAAGTACCAATAACCAAAGTATAACAAGAAGTGTAAGCAAGGACAATACGATCCGATACAAATCAAACCGTTATTCCGTCCCATTAGGGACTTATCAAACAATGAGTGAAAATCTTGTGTGGATTGAAGTGAAGGACGAAGATTATCAGACCCTTGTCATTCGCAGAGAAGCAAAAGGTGATGTCATTGCCGAGCATATGATTAGCTTAGAAAAAGGAAAACTTATTCAAAACCGTCATCATACCCGTGATCGCTCCAAAGGGGTTGAAGAGTTTAAGCAACACCTCATCTCTTACTTTGAAGATCAGATTCAGGCAACTACTTATTTAGATGAGATTAGTCAAAGATACCCAAGGTATCGTCGAGATCAATTTGTGATTATCAATAAGATCATTCAACGATATCCAGCGTTAATTGATACTGTTTTGACCAAGTGCCTGACAGAGAAATTATACAATGCGAATGATTTTCGTGATATTGCCCATCACCTTGATACATTGCGAGACGGACCAAATGAAGAGGTACAATCCTTGCATACCATTCTACCAAAACATTCTCATATCAAAGCCTCTACCCGTTCTCTAAATGCCTATACCAGCATTTTAGGAGGTAGAAGCTGATGAATAAGACTGTACATGAACTACAAGATCTATTCCGTCAGTTACGTTTATCAGAGACTGCGGAGGAGCTGCCACAGCTTCTTCGCGAAGCTGAAAAAGCATCATGGACCTACTTGGAATTTTTAGAGTCTATCACTCGATATGAATTAGCCAAACGTGAAGCGAAAAGCCTTGAAAAGAGAATGAAATGGGCACGCTTCCCTTTCGTGAAGTCGTTAGATGAGTTTGAGTTGAAAGGACAAAACGTTCTGACGGCTCGTCAGCTTTCTCAACTTCGAGAATTAAGCTGGCTAGAGCAACAGTACAATTTAATTCTTCTAGGTCCCCCCGGCATTGGAAAAACATACATCGCAATTGGGCTTGGACTTGAAGCTGTATACAGAGGGTTCAATGTTTATTTCGCTACAATGGGTGAACTTGTGCAGCTACTAAAATCAGAAGAATATTTGAATAAATCTAAAGTTCAACTCAAAAGAATGAGAAATGCCGATCTTGTGATCATCGATGATTTAATGTATATGGCCATGGATCAGAGAGAAGCAAACTTGTTCTTTCATTTGATTAATCATTTATACGAACGAAGTTCGATCATCCTGACTTCAAATAAAAGTCCAGATGAATGGGGTAATTTAATTGGTGATCAAGGGATTACAACAGCTATTTTAGATCGCTTACTTCATCGTGTGGAAGTCATCCATGGTGGTGAAAACGAGGAGAGTCATCGTATGAAAAACCGGAAAAGCATTTTTTCAGCAAAAGTGTAAAAAGGAAACGAGCAAAAAGTGTAAAATTCGACTTGACGTCTACAACAAGAAGAAATGTAAGCCGCATGAACGAATCAAAACGTTTATACCCAACAGACAACAAGAAAAACAATCGACCATCTAGTCAAAAACAGAAAGACTATCCAACTAAAACTAATGGTGAATCTTCAGGCAAGAGCAATCAAAATAATTCTTCGGTCAACGATTTCACTAAACCAGAACAAAGAGATTTAGCAACTGGAGCTCAAAATCTTAGTACCTTCAAACAAGATTCAGGAAACTATAATTTATCAAACCCCTTACTACAAGAAAAACAAAACCGTCACTTTGGTCAAGTTGTTTCAGATAACATCCGCAGCAAAGCAAGTGTTAAAAGTGCAAAGAGAACCTATGAGATTGCACGAAATACCGGTGAAAGTTTGAAGAAAAACATTGCAGATTATAGAGAGAAATATCGAAGGGGAAATGGCTAAAAGTTTATTTAAAAGGAAGAGAAATTAACCTCTCTTCCTCTTTTTATAGAAAATCAAAAGCGGACATAAAGTGGACACAAAGCGGACATTTAGAAATTTTTATTGTACCCATTAAAACACTAGGCTTTGCCTAGTCTCACAACGTAGTTGGGGGCAGTTTTTCCTTATGCTCTTTCTAACTGTTTCCACCCCCAATATAAATTTATTCTAAAAATATAAGGAGTGAAATAAGTATGGAGATACTAATAAGAAATGTGGACCCAATTGCAATAAAAAAATTAGACGAAATAGCCAAAAAGAAAAATATTTCTAGACAATTATTTTTAAAAGCAATAATTGAAAAGGCAGCTTATGAACAGATACAAAGTGAAAAAGAAAACAGATTAGAAATAATTATCGAGAGAAATATTATAGCGATGGAGAAAATGACAAATCTTATAGTAGAACTTACAGAAGAATAGACCTACCTTTTGATGCTAATTTTGCTTGTAGTATGATTTGATAAATAAACTCAAGAAGGTTTTACGGATTCTTTCTTAGATAGCATTAGGCTATCGAATTGGACACCGCCAAGTTGAAGGAATCGATTTGCCATTACAGAATGGATTCACCTGTTCTTCGCACAGGTTTTGTATTTGGTAAAGATGTAAAGCAACCTTTAAAGTTGTATTATACTCCATAACCAAAAGAACTCATTTTTAAAAAGAGATTGATAAAATGAGTTTTTTTAATGGTGGTTTGAAATTAGAGATTTAGCTCTTCAACCACTTTAGACTCACTTAACATTTGATATAAAATCGAGATATTTTTATTGCTACAATATGTCCATTGACGTTTTTCTGAAAATGTAAAATATAGATATCTTTTAGCTCTTGATAAACCTACAAAAAAGGTACAAGTATCTTCTTGTTCTTGTTCAGAAAAACTCCAAAAAGCCTTATCATCAAATCCTATAAAAAATACTGATTCGTACTCCAAACCTTTACTTTTATGAATAGTCATTATTGGTATTGAATCTTTTCCTTCAAAAACAGAGATGGCCAATAACCAATCATTTGTTTCTTGAAAATATTGATACAGATACTCTTCTAAATTCTCTCTCAATTTATTTATATATGTTCCTTGGGAATATTGAGGATAATATTTTCTAATTTTATTTAAATCATAAAAATTTATAATCTCAATAAATAGCATTCTTAGTTCATCCACACTAGTTACGGAAGACAACTTTCCTAGTATTATCTTCAAAGATTGTTTTACTTCTTCTCTAAGTTTATCAAAAATATATTCATTTTTTGTCCCCTGCATTCCTTCGAAAAATATTTTTGAATTCCATATTGATAGCCATGAATTACTATTACTAGTATCTAATGCAGACTTCAACGTATTAATAATAAGGTGTACTACATCTTCTTTTAATAAATCTTGAAAAACAGTTTCATTTCTAGCATTAATATTTAATATTCTTAACTCTTCAACTATTGATTTTGCATACTTATCAACAGTTTGTTTTACAATTATACAAATATCATTAGCACAAACATTATAATTTTGTATCAAATCCTTAATCTTTAAAGCTATCATTTTAGCTTCATTTTTAGAATCAGAAAAATACCATATTTCTGCTATACCATCATTTTTAGACCATTTCGGATTAGGAATTGGTGTAAAGGGGCTATCCTGTAAATAATTATTTACGATTTTTTGTATTTCTAGTAATCTAGGTGCAGACCTATGGTTCATTTTTAAAGTATATTCTATAGATTTAAAATCATGTTTATAGGACTCAAAAATATCCCTTTTCGCACCAGCCCAGATCATTATTCTTTGCCTATTATCTCCTACTGCAGTAATAGAAGTATTAGTATTAATAAAACAAACGCTTACCAACTCATATTGCAACCCTGTAGTATCTTGAAATTCATCTAAAAACAAATGACTGTAAGTTTCTCTTAATGACATTAATATGAGTGGGTTATTTTCTAAAATGTATATTGCTAAAAGCGTAATCATCGGAAAACTTAAGGTAGCTTTATTGTTTTCATCACCCCTCAATAAAAACTTCCATACGTTTTCATTTAAACTACCTTTTTCAACCGGCAATTTCTCACTAATTAAGTAATTAAAATAATACTTTTTTAAATGTTTATTATTAAGAAAAACATTATATTTGGCAAATGCTTTTACGATCTCATTTTGTTGTTTATCAACTATTTCATAATCCTTATTAGGTCTATACTCTTCTGGTAATGCACTTAAAAATCTATCTAGTATACTTTTAGCAAATGAATCAAATGTTTGAGACGTGAACCTATTTTCAAGTTGATTAGATAACCTTAAACTAACACGTTCTTTCAAATTAGACGCTGCATCTTTCTTAAAGCTAATTGCCAAAATTCTCTTCGGATTGTTACAGCTATTAGTTTCTAATAAACAACATGCTTTTTGAGCAAGCAGTTCTGTTTTTCCCGCACCTGGACCAGCAACTACCAATGAGTTTTTTAAATCCTTTACAGCTTTTAAGGCTTCGTCTTCTAAAACCAGCCCATCAGTTGGCTGCCATTCTTTAAGAGAAACCACCATTTACATCATTCCTCTACTTTAATTATTGTCCTAGCTTTTTCTGATAAACGTCTAAATACCTCTGGCATATGCTCAATTAATTTTGCATCTTCAATGTAATTTAATGCTTGCAAATGGGTTACAGGTTTGCCTCTAGTTAAAAAGAAATAGTTATACCAAATCATTAATTCTTTTTGTATATCACTATATGTTTCTCCATTACCGCCATTTTCCTTAAGTGTTTTTTTAACACTGTCTTCTATTCTTTTTACATAAACTGCTTTTTTCTTTTCTTCATCATTAAGATTATGAATACGTTTTTGTTTTTCATTCTCATCTATTTTAATTAGAGGGCCTTCTCCATCACTCAGAGTCATCAAATAAGAATCTAAATAATGTTCAATCATTATAAAATCAATATCCAGAGGGTAAGAGAAGTAGATATTATAATTTTCAAGCCTTGTAACCCATGCTTTTAATATTTTGATATCTTTTTCTGTTTTCAAATTCCGAGTATGCATATTTTCCAGTGCACTATCAGATAGAATATTTTCGTTCTTCAATTTTAAAATAACTTCTTTCTTTACCCCATTTTCAATCAACTGATTTAAAGCATATTTTATCCTTCCCCAACCCCCTCCATCACGCTCTCTGTCCAAGTCTAATAATGTAATAAAAGGAATACCTAACTGGTTTAAAAGCTTCCAAAAATGATTTACATGTCGCCCTCCTAGAGGCACAATAGAGATACCTACTGAGTCTAGATCGTCTGTATGAAGGTGTAAAAATTTTTGTAAAAGTATTTCTTCACTATCCCCCTCACCCAAAATTACCAATGAAGAAAAATAAAGTTCTGGATAAGCTCTAACTGCTTCTTTGACGTATTTATAAGCCATATCTTGTTTATTCGGCAACATAATTTCCTTCACAACAGTAGTACTAGTTTTCTTATCAATTCTTAAGTGTCTAATCTCAGTCGGTTCAATCCTTTTTATAATAGTTGGGTTATGAGAAGTAATTAATATTTGAGCATTATTATGACTTTGTATACTTTTAAGGTTTTTGATAACCTTACCTAATAGATGCGGACTAACATGATTTTCTGGTTCTTCGACTAAAACTAACGTCAATGCAGGAGGGTCAACATTTAAAATTCTTTTTTCTTTAACAATATTTCGTTTTATTTCCTCTATTGCTGTATTTTCTAATTCTAAGAGAGAGTCGATTAAAGTTAAATAAAATAAAGATTTCAGTCCATCACCTAAATCGTTCACTTTAAACGCTTTTTCAGTATGCGATGGTGTAAATTCTACGTCTAATTTCTTTAAAATTGTATCCAAATCGTTACTACCAAAATTTATGTTAGCTTCTTTATATCTAGCGTCATTGTGGTAATTTTTCCATTGAGAAGAGATAATTCTTTGTATCATAGAAATACCTTCTTGATTAGATACCTGACTATCTAACTCTTCAATCTTCTTATTAACTAATGATTTATCTATTTCTTTCCAATTAATTTGTTTTAATATTCTCCAAAGAATCGTTCCCGTAGCATTTTTTAGTTGTTCTGAAGGATTCCTTACAGCAGGTATGTATATAACTTTTATTTTCGATTTATCATGAATTGATAATTGCTTAAGGTTGTTACTCTCGTCCCCTTCATCTTGCACTACATAATAAAATTTGTAGTCTATAATACCTTCGGGATCATTTCCTCTTTCCAAACTAGCTTCTAGACGCATAGCAATGTAGGGGTTAGCGCCTTCTTCATTCACTATAAAATTTTCAAAATATATAGGAATTGCATAACTATCTGCATTTTCATTCTGTTTAAAAAATTCGAAATGAACTTCAATAGATAAACTATTTTTTTCTATTTCTTCTGATGATTTATCAAATGGAATATGAAAATCTGCTTTATTTATCTTACTGTCTCCGAACATTTTTTGAAGTGCACTAAGAATTGCCGTTTTACCAGCACTATTGTGTCCTATAAATGCTGTTAGATCTGTAATATTAATAGTAGAGGATTCTGGTCCAAAACTACGATAATTCTTCAATATCATTTTTGTTAATTTCATAAGAAACTCCTTATTATAATTTTTAATGTATATAAAAATTTTATTTCAATTAATTATAAAAAAAGCTCATTTTTTAGTTTCCACTTATGAACACTTCAATATGAGTCCTTCCCACTTATTCTTCTAGCAAGATCATACAGATTATCATAGTGTAAAAGTTGAATCGCTTCATTCTTTCTCTTTTCGTGTCTGATCGTATATGTAATTTCAGAATTCTTTTCAAAATCTTTTCTTCGCCCGGCAATAACTACATAATGTCGCCTAGTAGAGTCACTCGAAAAAAATTCAGATGGAAGATCAGCACTTTTACTTCTGCATTTATCAAAAGTCTCTCGTAAACTTAAAAAATGATTTTCACACCATCTCTTCCAATTTGCTATCTGACGTAAACCTTTTGTAAAAGTATCACCCAAATCACCACTTTTAACAAAAATCCTCTCACTAGGTTTTTCTAGTTCTACAAATATAAACTCATATCCACCAGACCCCTTGCCGACTAAGAGATAATCAACGACATATGAATTTCCTAGAGGAAACTCTTTAAACAAATAAGCGTCATGATGTCCAAAGTCATATAAATTGAACAAGGATGCTATAATAAGATAATATTGATTGTTATTAATGAAATTTAGAATTTGCCGTTCATTTACATTCTGTTCGTTAATTTTTTCTAGAAATTTTTGAGATACTTTAGATATGTACTCTTCATTTTTTAATTCCTGTATGTCTAAATAATTATTGGGGAAAAGCGTTGAGTAATGCCTAGCTGCTTTAGGATACTCTCTGAATTTATTTATCCTCCCAAAAAGTATGCCGTCTTTTTCGCTATTTTTGACTCTTTTCCATTCTAGTATTTCTTCTTTAGTCAATATGTTATAGTCTCTATTGTATAACTTCACCACTACTTCTCCCTCTAGTTAAATTTATTTAGCCATTCAATTTAGCTTTTATGGTTTCTGCCCTACTGGATACTTTTTGAACTATGTTTAGCTTTTATGACATTAACCCCCTCTTTCAAACCATCTCAATGAATCACCTGTCCAACTACCACTCCTATTAACAAGATTACTCAGTAACTGATCATATTGGTGTCTCCAGTCTGAAATATAAGCAAAGCTGAGTTAAGCCACTCCTTCTCATGAAGATGTAAATACATATATTGCTTCGGATATATCTTTCTCAAAGCTATACGGGATAACTTCTGATGTTTTTCAATAAATATCTCTTTTATAAGTAATTAAGTCATCATGATTACTCTCTATTTTCTTTATTTCGACATTTTCAAGTAAATACCTTTTTATAGTTTTAGAATCCCCTCCTAATTCTCTTGCTAATACTCTAATCCTCAGATTTTGCTATGCCAGTGATTTCAATTTTTCCATCCAGACATCTCCAAACACTTTTCCACGTCCAATTTCTAACGGGGTGTTAACTTATAATCTCTCGTTACAACAACATCTGCGATAACGAACTTTTTATAATGTGACGCAGCCTTGTTTAAATAAGGACAAGAACCTTTATCAAAAGATTTAATATCTTCAGTTGTTTCTAATAAGAGAAATATCCTGTTGCAGGAAATATAAAAATAGCACATGTCGGAATGGGTGCGCATGACGTTTTGAATTCGGCGTCAGTACCTTAAACTAATTATATTCATCTATTTTAACTCTTTCATAATGCTCTAAAAGCCGCTAGAGAGCTTATGTTTGAAATCCTGATAGATATCCTGCTGATGAATCTTATTTGAAGCTGAAAAAAAATTACGCTCTCGCAATAATGCTCGATACTTAGCATTGATTAGTTCTCTGAAAAGGACATGAAAAGGCAAATTTATTATTTTGTATGCATATTTTGCTAAATGAATAGAGATTTCTTTTTGAGGATAAATTTTATTCAAATCGAACATATTCTATTCGACTATTACTTGTTATGGGGTATTTTCTAAGTGGTATTTCTTCATGTGGACAATAATCTATTCTTAGTAGTTGGTGTTCTTGATGAACATATGGTTCTCCATAAAGCTTTGCGTCAGTTATAGCACAAGATGCACAGAAATATAATCCATCCTTGCGATAGATACTTCCTGCCACCAATTCTAGTCTTGTATATAGCGCCTGACGACTTCCTTTTAAGTCCTCTAAAATTCTGCTGGCTTTGCTTTGATAAAAAAGGAGCATAGTAAAATTGTGTGTTTTGCTAATAACGATTCCACAGAATAGAGAGAATCTAACTTCTCTGCCAAAAAAGAGAAATGGCTACCAATCTCTGCATTTGATACCATAGAGCGACTGTCAAATAACTCTTCTAACGTATAATTACTATCAAGATTGCCACTATAAAAGTGATAAAGCACAATAGCTGACTACAGCAACTCATCTGGATATGTTTTGTGAAGATAGGTAGCATTTGTTCATTTTTTAGCTTATTATTTTTATTAATTGATGTAATTTAATAACTCTTGACCTATATCAGTAAGCTGACATTTAGTCATATCATTCTCTGCACGGTATGCATACATTAGACCTAGGTTTTGAATTTCAACAACTGAGTGTTGTATTCTTTTAATTTTATTTGTATCAGTAATACTTTTAGATTGGCTATATGCAGTTGTGAACTCCATATAGAAATCTGATGTAACTTTAGGTCCAAATGCGATTGATGTTGTAAGTCTAATAGGTGGCCAGTTAGAATAATCAGCAATAATTGTAATTGCTTGAGGAGTCAACCTCTCTATTTGCCCTAAAGCATATTTATGTTTTTCAAAAAGTTCTTCAAAGTTTCCATCTTCTATAATTTTCTTTAAAACATTAGAAAGATGATATGTTAATTCTGGATCTGGAGGTGAGTCATCTACTATACGCAATATTTTATTAAATAAAGTATTGCCTTGTGGGTTAGTAATAAACGATTGTAGTTGTTGAATGGCTATTGAGTGTTCATCAGATTGGGTAAAATATTGCTCTAACAAAATCATTTTTTTAGCTTCATTAATATTTTGATTAATATCATCATTCCAAGTAATAACTGTATTAATTACGTCTCCCATTGGACCTAACAGAGACAGCCCTTTATCCCTTACATTTTTAAGCGTTTCCCCTTTTATTATTTCAGCATGTTTATCTTTAGACAAATCAATCTTATCCAATCTAGATTCTAAAGTTCTTTTTTGGATTTGCAAATATTGGTCTGTGTTTTTACCTATAAACTCCAGTTTTTTCTTCTTATCCATTTTATACCCCTTTCGATGATTAATGTTTTATCTTGAATTTTTATAGTAATCACATATGGAATTATATAAAAGGAGATTTTATAAAATCATTTTTCTTAAAACTTCATATATTGTGCTTTTTGCTTTAGTGTATTCACTCTTCCTACTTTTGAATCCTTAATTAATGTTTCTATTTCATCATAAAATGTTCTATGTGGTTCTACATCTACACTTAATTCTTTTAGAGGTGGCTTACCTAAACACTCCATTCAGTGGCATGTTTACTAGTAAAAATCAACATACTTCATAGAACTAAGCGTGGATCAAATTCTTCTACAATTGACTTGATAAGTTCCTAGACAGACTCCCAACCTTGCAAAGCATAGAAATACTTTTTCTAGGAATACCCAACCGCCACTTCATATTCCTCTAAAGCAATTAAATGTATACAAGTAGAAAGAGCATAAGGGAAAACTGCTATCACTGAGGGTGATAGACTGGGCAAAGCCTAGTGTTTACTTAATATCATGTTTTATTGAGCAGAGTGCCCTCATAGTACCCTCAAAATGACTATAATAAAACATAATGTCACTTCAGAGGACCCTCGAAATTATTAAATTTAAATTATATTCGTCTATATTCTTTTTCATAGTAAAAACCTCTCCTAAGTTCATTTCGATAATTATATAATAAATATTAAAGTACAATAGCTAATGCCTTTTGTTAAGTTAGATTGTAATTATCTTTAACAATTACTTCACAATAAAATGAAATTTTAGATCGGATCAATAATCAAGTTAAAGTACTAAGAGTTAATAGTAAAGCAGGAGAACCTTATAGGCATTTATTAAAACAGGATAAAGTAACAGCTGATCTAAAAATATATATAGATATGAAGTTTTGGGAAGAATAAATCTTCAGTACTTATTTATTACATAACCTTGTTTCGTTTTTTGGAATAAGTAATATTTACAGTGGGACGGTGTTATTAACTAAATTACTGCAAATAGAGAGATACCTCTTTGTTTGAAGAGATAAAATTCTCAGTATAATACTAAAATAAAATTAATCTTTTGAGTGTGCAGACTCAAAAGATTAATTTTGACGTAGACGCAAATTGATTAAACACAAATCTATAATTCTGTATCACACTAAAAAATATTCACCTAGTTTTTAAAATTTCAGAAAAGGTTTTTCTTTTTACGAATCTTATAATATTTTTCAACCATATCGGCTTCTTCATCTGATAGAGATTTACTTTTTAGAGCCTCCACAAAAGCATCCTTGAGTAAAAATGTTTTACCAACCTCTAAGAGTCTTTCTTTGGCCACGTTATTCACATTTCTAAACGTCCAAACAACTTGGTTAGCCACACGTTTTTTCTCATGGTTGAAACGGAAAGTACTATATTGATTAATTAGAACATCACAGACCTTAATAATATAATCATCATCTTCTTCAGTCTCTTTTAACATATCTATAATTAGATTTGTTAAACTACTTTTATCATTACTATTTTGAGTACTTTCACAAATCTCCAACAATGCCATTTTTGACTCTTTATTTTGTATGTCTTTTGATGTAAGGACCCCATTTAATAATGTTGTTGTAAGATTACTATTTAATGAATCTAGTAATATACTTTCTATAAAATTAATTTTAAACTCTCCATTAATTACACTTATTAAAACTCCTTCCCTTTCTTTATTTTCTAAAGCCATAAAAAATTTCTCTACAGTATAATTTACTATTGGCAAGTTTAACTCTAACTTCTCTTTTTCTAAACCAGCAGCAGTTTTCAATAAATGTAAAATTTTATCCTTCCCTATTAATGAAAAACGGGAATGTAGTTCACTCAAAAAGGACTCTATATTCAAATGAAAATTTGTAACCAAGAAGCTTACATACTCTGATAAATTTTCATTTTCTTTTGTAGCGTATTTATTAGTTGTTTTTAAAAAATCAAACGCATCAAGTTTCGAGTGATCTGATGCTGCATTATCAATACAATATGTTCTAAGACTTACTACTTTGTTTGGAGGTACAAATTCTCCAATTTTTCTTAAGGCTGTAATAACTAAATCTGTCCGTCCGTTTTGTGTTACAGGACCTTCTAATACGCTCAAAAAGCTACTCATATCAGATTCCTCTATTACTTTTGAAGCAATCGTAAATAAATTTATAAAATCATTTGTCCAATTTATATTTTGGTTCCATCTATTTTGTTTAAACTCTGTAATACCTTTATTCATAACCCCTTCAATATAAGAAGCGTTGTTCTCATCATTTATTAGAATTGAAAACAGCGTAAATACTCTCTCAGATAATTTAGGGTTGTAAGTACTAAACTGAATAACTGGATTGATTTTGTTAAACAAGGCAACCCTTTGTTTACTAGAAAAATAAATACTAAAATCTTTTAAAAGCCAATCATTATTAGATGTGCTTAATATATTTTCTAAAAAATGATTGAAAGATTGTTGGTAAATAGCAAAATCCATTTCGTTTCTTTCTAATGCGTAATTAATCAAATTAGACATTTCATTTACAGATTTTATACCTTGATCACTAATGTGTTTCAAAATAAATTCATCCAGATGCTCAACCAAACTTTCGTTTCCATTTAAGTTAAATGGAATTTTCCTCAAAATTTTCATAGCACTGTTTATCTGATTATCATCAAAAGTAAAATAACTGACAGCTTCTACAATTGAAGAAGCTTGATCTGCGTTAATATCTTCTATTACAGGTAATAATAGCTCTAATACGCTTAGAGTATGTTCATTCTTGCCCATTGAATCTATTACAACAGGTAATGATCCAATGAATAGAATTGGATCTTGCTCTCTAATTTTAGGTGCTATTTCTTTAAACGTATCTATTTCTGAAGATAATTGTTCGTCTGTTGCATTTTCCATGTCACTTATTAATTGGCTATAAAAAGGGATACCGAAATAGTTATCAAATAAACTTATATTACTTACATATAGTTCGTGAATATATTCAAAACTATAGAAATTATATTCATCATTTAAATTCCCGAGAAAATTTTTCATTTGTTCTTTTATGGAAATTGACAACTCTTCTTCTACATTGAACAATATAGTAAAAACTTCATTAATTTTTGTTATAAACTCATCATCACCCATTTCCTTTCCCGAAGAATTCTTCCAATTGGTTTTTGAAAAAAGGTCTCTTAACGCAGTTAATAAGCCTAATTCGATTCCTTTATCATTATCTGCTACACGATAAATATCAACTAGGTTTTTTAGATTCATTTGCCAAAAACGAATTTTTGTTAAATCAGTAGTATTTAATCTTTGTGAAATTACATTTGCAAACTCTTTTTTATCTTCTTCTATTACATTTATCAAATGAACTGAGGCTTTTAGGACTGAAGGTAGGTCTTTTATAGATGATTGTTTAATTATTTCTATAATTGCGTGTACCAAATAAATATTTTCCTTAGATTCTTGAAGCATATCAATAACAGCTTTTTCATTACCACTTGTTAAACTTTGTGTAATCAGACGTTGCTTTTCATCTCCAGCATTTAAGCCTATAGCGTCTTGACCTAAATAAATAAAGGGAGCTACATTATCAACAGTAATATGTTGTGTCTTTGATAGAAAATTCATTAATCCTTCAAAATGGGGTTTGATTTGATAAACAGAGCTTTTATTGTTAAAGAACTTTTTCACAGACTGGTTAATCTCCAATGTATCATCAATCTCATCTTCTTCAAATTGATAAAACCTCAACAAATCTTCTAAATAGTTAAAATCTTTTACTAATTCTAAATAAACATCATTATAATCAGACTGTATAACAGAAATTTTTGCAAGATATTTCAATCCCGAATTATTTGTAAGTAATTTATCTTCCAGTTTTCGACCATCTTCTTCTCTTGCTCTAGCAATTAGTAAATTATTTGCAAAGGTATTCATTAACTTTTTTACTTGTCTCGGAGTACTAACGCCCGCGTGAATAAGAATATTAGTTATCTCATCAAATTGCCCATTACATGCTCTAACAAGACCTGGAGCTTCCTGTTTTGTAATTTCAAAAGCAAATTCACTCATATCTCTCTCAATGATAGGTGGTAACGATATTCTAAAATGAAACAACTTATCTAAAAATAGTTCTCCATCAACATCCAATGATTTATTTAATTTTTCTTTTTCTAAGGCGTTAATCAAAATATTTTCGTCGCAAGTCACTATAAATATACATTCATTGATTTCAACAAAAGCTTTAATAGCATCAAGTGCTGAAACAACTTTTTTAGTTGTTAATCTATCTAAATCGTCAACTATTACTACTAATTTCTTAAACTTTGGATGCGTAACTTTATAATTCTCTATCTCCCTCTTGAACAAATCTTCATACTCATCTGCTGTTTCAATAGGTTTAACTAATTTAACTTCTGAATTATTGTATTGAAAAGCTGTTTTAGAAATATCCTGAAAAGTTTTTAATAAAGGGACTATTATAATGGCTAACCAAATGTTTTCTAAAAATATAGTGTAGGCATTTGTTGCGTTAGAGACAAAAGTATTTGAACTAAAAATAGCATTAATACCTGCCCAAGCAAACAGAACTAACAGCACTGCCAGTGAAGACATTAAAAACACAACAAAAAAACTTGATAATAATGGAATAAAGTTTTTTACCGTTTGGGAAGGGGAAAGAGGTCTAGTCTCATGTGTTATATCTCCAGTAACTTTGCGGAGACTTTCTGCAAAAAGTGTGAACATACTTACATCTTTGTTAGGATTAAAACTTCTATAAAGATTCTTTAGAAATGCCTTTTTCAGTGAATCATTTTCATATTTCCAAGCATTAATTTCATGCGTTACAATCTCCGGTTTTCCATCTAACTCTTTTTTTAATAAGTTAATAATTGAAGATTTACCGACTCCCCATCTTCCAATTAATGCAATGTTATAAGGGGGATCGTGCTCCAATATTATTTTCTTCAAATTTCTAACATAGTCTTCATGATGAAATGCATCGTTCTCCTTGTCCATCAATGCTGTATCTTTTAAGAAAAATTGCTCTTTATCTATCGTCAAACCCTTCAACTCCTTAAGTACTGTATAAATTTTTAATAACTGGTTTATCTATTTGTATTTTATCAAGATAATATAAATTTAATAGTCTTATAGTACCTAATTCTACCAATATAATAAGGGTTACACAAGAAAGTATTGATTCTCGTGTAACCCTTATTAATTCATTTTACGTATTGTAAATTACTATTTTTGAAGCAATTTAATTATTTATTAAAATTCTAATAGATACACAAGGTTTCATTCAAATTACTCCATTAGTAACCAGTAAAACCTTTTAATGATAAGGTTTTTAGTCGATTTTTTTCAGGTTACAAAGTTACATAGAATTTAACCCTCTATACTAAATTAATATCTATTAAAAACTAATGAACGTTTGTTTATAGAGTATCCTTTAATGTAGTGTAACTATGTAACTATGTAACTAAGTAATAATACATTCTGATAACTGATGGTAATGACTTCTAGAAGTTACACCTGTTGTGTACCCTTAAGTAACCTCTGTAACTAAAGATATCAGCTAAAATCAAACCCTAGCTGCTCTAACGCATGTTTTTTTACAAGAATAGCTCGAAAAGTTCTTTTATTCTTTTTAATTACTTTATAATCGACCTGATTATTTCTATTTATATATGTTTCAGTTAAGCCTCTCTGCATCCAAATACTTCTTATTTGTTTTTCGTTTATTCCTAACTTTTCTTTTAAATAGGCTGGGGCAAAATAGAACTCTCCGTTATGATAGAATGCGTTGATTTGTCCTTGTGGTTCATATTCCGAGTAAAGCTTATTACGGTTAGCATCAATTTCCTCTAACGCATCTTGTAACTCTACCAGAGGCAAGTCCAGGGATTTGTTATTCTTACCCATCTCAATAAACAATTTATTGAGTGCTTCTATCTCAATATTCATTCCCTCTTTATAAAACATTTCATTCAACACCTTTCCAATGAAAACTAAAAATTAAAAATGTCTAGATAACCTGCGAAAAATATCGTTTTCCACATTACCTAATACTGCTTATATTGGTTATCAACTTCAGCGTATAAATTCAAATAATGTTCTCTTTTTGCTGACCAACGCTTTAAAAATTCAATACCAATAGTTCCATAATACTCCCGAATTGAAGAATAAATATCTGCTAACAATTCGGAACTTTCTCCTGGCAATGAAAAATTTGAAATTAAAAGAACTCTTGCAGATACACCTTGTGCATTCACGTATGCGACGATCTCATTTTCACCAGAAGTAATCATGAGAGAGTTCCAAGAGTCAGTGAATTGACTCCCATTAATACTCCCTCTTTGCTTACCAGTATTATTTACATATTGATAGATTAATGGCTGGATCATTTTCACGTCATGTACACCATTGGAATCATCTAGTATTTGTGGAAAAGAGTTTAGAAATGCCGATCTCCTTTCGATAGCTACAAGGGTAGTGTTGAAGGTGCCAATGTAACTTTCCGGTTCTCCCCATACCGATGCACACATTCTTAAGAAACCACTCTTCCCACTACTAGAGCTTCCTGAAATATCTACAACGATTGGCTTCATATTGAATTCATGTAAAACGACTGAAGCAAATGATGCAATAATCGGAAAAACAGCTTTAGGGTGGTTTCTAACTAAATTAAACACGGATTTTATCCAATCCTCCGTAGTTCCATTTTTCTTAATGGCTTGATATAGCTGTTCTTCTCCGATATCGCTAGGTAATACATGAATATCATTTTTAGCCAGAGGGTTAATAAATTCTTTATTAGTTTTACCTAATCTATTTACCATTCGTATTTTCGGTATATCATTGGTTGCTATAAACAGATCTAAGAACTCGATCAAGTGCTTTGAATTGGAGTCATTACAACTTAGCCCTTTATCTGCAAGGGACAATATTTCTCGTTTAGAAGCAATTGTGCTAGCGAAAACCGTTTCTTTAAATTCTCTTCCATTGTTTTTCCAATAAAGTTCGTAATGAACCTCACTTCTTTCGATATGTTCAAAGTACTTTGTGATATATGGACATTCCTGCTAATAAACGTATGAGTTTCCTGGAATAAACCATCGATTTTCTTCTTTTCTTTTTTATAAAGAGATTCATCTTTCACAAAATAAGGATCAGGGATCAAAAAAGAATTCTGTTCATTAAAATCTCTATTAGTAGCTTTTTTTCTTATAATAGGTTCTAAATTCCCTATACTTGTCACCGATGCTATAACTTCACTCAAAGTAAAATTATCTTTATTAACACAAAAATATTTGTATACCAATAACATACTAGTATTGATCTGGTCCATTGATAACCCGATAGACTTTAATCGCCTCCCAAGATCATAAAGAGACTGATTACGAGAGCCGACTTCCATCGGTACTGGAAAGTAATAATCCTTAGTTTTAGAAGCATTCCACACTGGTCTTAGATAGTCAGGAAGCTCATCTAATTCATCCTTCACTTCAACAAGAAAGCGATTTTCAGTATTATCGGTTGGAAAGACAATAAAGCTATTTGTTGTCCCTACTCTAGTGTCAATAACAATACCAATAGAGGTATTGAAGTGACTGATCATCTTTACATTAACGTTGGCAGTAGTCGTTGCCTTGAAAACAAACTGATACCCTCTCGGTGTTTTAATTAAATGATGCTTAACCATTTCTCCATTCAGCAATTGAATTAAGTATGATGCTTGGCCAAGGTCATCTAAATCAATAACAATGTATCCTTTTGGAATCAGCACCCCAATCCATCCGCCAATGGTTAAGTGAGCATTGATTTCAGCTTCTGTTAATGATTCTTTTTTTAAATAGGAACCAAGTGGTTTCTTTGCTGCGTTGTATTGAGTATTACCGTTCATATAACCTTGACACTTAATAATTTTTGCATTCGGAAATACTGAGTTTATTATTTCTGTATAATAGGCAGATCTCATGAATAGACCTCCCTCATCCATGGATTGATTAAATCCTTTTTAGGCATTAAAATAGATGTGTAGTATGTTTTTGCGCCTATTAACTCATTGCAGTGAGTTGATGGGCTTTTTTTTATTGTAGATTGCTTCTCACAAACTCTCAAAACGTCATTCATCCTTTCTTTTTGTATTTCAGAATATCTCCACCGTTATTTTTCACCTCATCATAATATTTTTGCATATACAGCTGAACATCCTTCTTGTTAAACAACCACTTGCTGCCAAGCCTGATTTTAGGAAACTCTTCTTCATACAATAAATGTGTACAAATCGAGTTCCAAGACATATTTAAGTATGATGCTAATTGCTTAGAGTTCATAAAGAAAACTTCGCTAGAGACACTCCTCAGCCAGACACAATTAAGAAAATCGCTTCTGGATTAGATGTTGATTATTTTGTTTTAATGAAAGCTGCTGGCTTTATGGCTACCTCTAATGAGCTAATAAAAAATGAAAATGAAGATTTATTAGATATATATTTCAAAAAGAACAGTAAAGAAAAACAAACTTACTATACAAAAGAAGAAATCATTCATAATTTTTTTGACTTAAATCATTTAGTCCACCAATCAGACTACCAGCTTCTATATAAAGGTCGTGTAATTACAGACAAAGAGATTGAAAAAGTGAGAACGATGTTAAAATTACTTTTAGAAGATTAAAGGAGGTGAAATATTGGCGCACATCTTAAAACGTGGTGGCAAATGGGCTTACATTGTAAACGTAGCAAGAGATCCAATAACAGGTAAACGCAGACAAATCACTAAGTCAGGTTTTAAAACGAAGAAAGAAGCTCAACTTGCAGCTGGTAAAGTGGAGAATTCAATTTCTAATGGTGGAGTTTTTCTTGAAAGTAACATTACCTTTGAAGACTTTGCACTTCAATGGGTCGACTACTATGCCACTCAGGTAAAAGTAAGCAGTGTTCGAGCACGAAGGATCGCAATGAAGCATCTTGTATCAGCTTGGGCAAACATTCCCTTAAAGAAGATCTCAAAGCACATGTATCAGTCTCGAATAAACGAATTAAGCCTACAGTTCAGTCATAACTACATTGACAGTATTCACACAACTGGCAATATGATCTTCAAACACGCTATAAGGAAAGATTTATTGAAGGTAAACCCTACAGAAGGCTTTGTTATGCCAAAGAAGCAAGTCACTGTTGAGGATATTGAGCAGGAAAACATTCAAGAAAAGTTTCTGGAGCTAGTAGAATTAAAGGAGTTTTTAACGGTTACGAAAGAAGAAGGTCTTTATCTAGATTACTTATGTTTTGTGACATTGGCTTACACAGGCATGCGTGTAGGTGAGTTACATGCATTAAAGTGGACAGATATTGATTTTACAAAAAAAGCAATACGAATTACAAAAACTTACTATAACCCGAACAATGTGAAGACTGGGTACGAATTGTTAACCCCAAAAACCAAAAAATCGATTCGGACAATTGTCATTGATGAAGAATTAATCCAGTTATTTAAGGCACATAAACGAGAACAAGCTGTCTTAAAGATGAAACAACGTTTGTTATATCAGGATTCAAGTTTTATTTTTGCAGACAACAATGGTTACCCCATAGTTATGAAATTTGTAGCGATCCGTCTCCAGAGGTTACTTAAAAAGCTTGAGATTAATAAGCACATTACCCCTCATAGCTTCCGACACACGCATACTTCTCTTCTAATAGAAGCAGGAGCTGGCTTAAAGGAGATTCAAGAACGACTAGGTCATTCAGATATCAATACAACCATGAATATCTATGCTCACATGACCAAAAATATAGAAGAAAAGACCTCTCATAAGTTCAGCGAACTTACAAAAGGCCTTCTCTAATTAGTATTATTCAGTTATAAAAAATTAACCGAAGTTAGCAATTCGTATTTCAAAACCTCATAACCTCTCTACTATCAAGGGTTCTGGGCGATGATTACATCATGCCGCCCATTCCACCCATGCCGCCCATGTCAGGCATTCCGCCGCCGGCATTCTCTTCTGGAATGTCAGCTACGACTGCTTCTGTTGTGAGGAACATGGCTGCTACGGATGCTGCGTTTTGAAGTGCAGAACGCGTAACTTTTGTTGGGTCTACGATACCTGTGTCGATCATGTTGACCCATTCGCCGTTGGCTGCGTTGAAACCGATGCCGATTTCTTCTTTCTTCAGGCGCTCAACGATGATGGAGCCTTCAAGACCTGCGTTGTGTGCAATTTGACGGATAGGCTCTTCAAGTGCACGAAGAACGATATTAATTCCTGTTGACACATCGCCTTCAGCTTCAATAGAAGCGACTTTGTTGTATACATTAACAAGTGCTGTACCACCACCGGATACGATTCCTTCTTCAACCGCTGCACGTGTTGAGTTCAGGGCGTCCTCGATGCGTAGTTTACGCTCTTTCAATTCTGTTTCCGTTGCTGCTCCGACTTTGATCACTGCAACACCGCCAGCTAGTTTAGCAAGACGCTCCTGTAGTTTTTCTTTGTCGAATTCAGAAGTAGTTTCTTCAAGCTGAGCACGGATTTGACCTACGCGGGAGCCGATTTTATCCGCTTCGCCAGATCCTTCAACGATCGTTGTGTTTTCTTTTGTTACTACAACCTTCGCTGCGCGTCCAAGTTGAGAAACGTTAGCTGATTTAAGATCAAGACCAAGGTCTTCAGTAATTACTTCAGCGCCAGTTAGAACAGCTAGGTCTTCAAGCATTGCTTTACGGCGGTCACCGAAGCCTGGAGCTTTAACTGCTACTGCGTTGAATGTACCACGAAGCTTGTTTACTACTAATGTAGCAAGTGCTTCGCCTTCTACGTCTTCAGCAACGATTAGAAGCGGCTTGCCTTGCTGTACAACCTGCTCAAGCACTGGAAGGACTTCCTGGATGTTGCCGATCTTTTTATCTGTTATTAAGATATATGGATTTTCAAGTACTGCTTCCATTTTATCTGAATCAGTTACCATATAAGGAGATGCATATCCGCGGTCGAATTGCATACCTTCTACTACATCAAGCTCAGTTGTGAATCCACGTGATTCTTCGATGGTGATAACACCGTCGTTTCCAACGCGCTCCATTGCTTCAGCAATCAATTGGCCAACTTCTTCATCGGAAGCTGAGATCGATGCAACCTGTGCGATGGATTCTTTGCTTGCGATTGGCTTTGAGATGGATTTAAGCTCCTCAAGAGCCACGATAACTGCTTTTTCAATCCCCTTACGAACGCCAACAGGGTTTGCACCAGCTGTTACGTTTTTAAGGCCTTCACGGATCATTGCCTGAGCAAGAACCGTTGCTGTCGTTGTACCGTCACCGGCGATTTCGTTTGTTTTGCTTGCTACTTCCGCTACAAGCTTAGCACCCATGTTTTCGAATGCATCTTCAAGCTCGATTTCTTTTGCGATCGTTACACCGTCATTGGTGATAAGAGGTGAGCCGAATTTCTTTTCAAGAACCACGTTGCGTCCTTTTGGTCCAAGTGTTACCTTTACTGCGTTTGCAAGCTGGTCCACACCGCGAAGCATGGAACGGCGAGCTTCTTCACTAAATTTAATGTCTTTAGCCATAGTAAGGTTCCTCCTATTTTCTCAAGGCTATTTAGCCTGAATGTATTTTGGGTTATTGTGTTATTCTAAGTATAGGGGTTAAAAGCGCTTAGCCAAGTACAGCTAAGATGTCGCTTTCACGAAGGATCAGGTATTCTGCGCCCTGGTATTTCACTTCTGTTCCAGCGTATTTCGAGAAGATGATGCGGTCTTCAACAGAGACTTCAAGCGCCACTTTCTCTCCGCTGTCTGTCACACGGCCTGTACCAACTGCGACAACACGGCCTTCCTGCGGCTTTTCTTTCGCACTGTCTGGAAGGACAATTCCGCTGGATGTTTTTTCCTCTGACTCTACCAACTCAATTACTACGCGATCACCTAATGGTTTTAACAAGTGAAACAACCTCCTTAAGATTATGTTCTGATTTATTAGCACTCTAACTCATCGAGTGCTAACACAATTATTATAATAAAGAATTCCACTTTTTTTTGCAAGCAGAAACCTCTACTTTTTTCCGACATATTCTGACCCTCATCCTGAGTGATTACATTTGATGAGGCACATAATTATTAGTAGAATAAATACTATCGGCATTTCTTTTCGTGCAGTCGAGAAATTATCGTTAAAAGGAGCAGACATGTGAAACGAACCTTCATTTTTATACTGATTGCATACATTGTGATGCAGCTTTCCGGACTGGTCGGCGCCCCGCTTCTTTATATGCTTGGGCAGAATATGACCGACATCGAGCCGAACATTCTCATAAACCTTGCGACAGGGTACTGGATCTTCTTCAGCTTTTTAGTTGCGCTGATCGTGGTCTTCTTTTTACTAAGACGTCAAAAGGGTGTGCTTGACCTTCCAGGTGAAAAATCAAATGCAGGGATGGCTGTGGTATGGTCGATTGCGGGGATTTTTATCGCGTTCTTCAGCCAAATGATCGCCGTCCTCATTGAAACAGCGATTGGCATTGAACCGGGATCGGACAATACAGCGGATATTATCAGCCTGCTGTCGTACGTTCCAATTGCCGCGTTTGCGATTGCGATTTTCGGTCCGATTCTAGAGGAGATTGTATTCCGCGGCGTTATTTTCGGATGGCTGTACCGCCGATATAACTTCTTTATTTCAGGAATCGTGAGTGCGATTATTTTTGCTGCGATTCATCTTGATTTTACCCACATATTAATTTATACGGCCATGGGCTTTGCTTTTGCATTTCTATATGCGAAGACAAAGCGGATTATTGTGCCGATCATTGCCCATATTGCCATCAACAGCTTTGTTGTAATGGTTCAGTTTGTGTTTGCAGATCAGATTGAGCGGATTATGGAAATGAATGAAGCGGCGTTTATTATCCTTCGGGTATTGGCAGGTGGGATTCTATGAGAAAGCCTTTAACACACGGGATTTTTTATCTTTTGCTTGGCGCTGCATTTACGTATTTTGCCGTCAATAGTGTAAACACAAATGGCTGGGGATTTTTTGCGTATCTCTTCATTTTGTTTGCCACGTATGATATCGGTGCCGGCATCCGGCTGATTGCGCTTCACTTTAAAATTAAGCGGTATATGAACGAAAAAAAGTAGCGGATTAGTCTCCGCTACTTTTTTGTTTAGCTAATTCCCGGTCAATGCGTTCTCTTCGTTCGATTTCATCAAGCTCCCGCTGCTTCGCTTCTGCTTTCTGCGCTTTCCGGTAGCCAATTCGTGCAATCCACAAACTGATTTCATACAGCACCAAAAGCGGAACGGTTACAAGCATATGGGAGAAAATATCCGGCGGCGTCACAAAGGCTGCCACGACGATCAACACGAAGTATGCATACTTTCTGACCTTCGCTAGCTGCATCGGTGTGACAAGTCCAAGCCGTGTCACAAAAAGCATAATCACCGGCAGCTGAAATAAAAAGCCGAACGGGATCGTCATTTGGAATAGGAATTGAAAAAATTCGTTGATGCCGATGACCTGCTGAATATCGAGTTTATCGGAAAGATTCATCATGAACCGGACAACAAATGGAAATAAAATAAAGTAAGCAAATGCAAGTCCTGCTAAAAACAGTATCGCTGAAGCAGGTATATAGCTTAAGGTTACCTTTCTCTCCCGTTCTAAAAGTCCGGGGCTGACAAAGGACCAGAGCTGGTACAAAATTAACGGAGCCGTCATGATAAACGCAACGAATAAAATGATCTGGAAATAGATTTTTACAGGATCTGTTACCCGGAATGCGTTAAGCGTCATTTGCTGTGCTTCATCAGAGGATTGTAGGAACCGCATAAGCGGCTCTGCAAGGAAAAACCCCACCGCAATCGCAAAGACAAAGAAAACGACCACAATGATGAGTCGTTTTCTTATTTCATTTATATGATCATGGACGGACATATCTTTCTCGTTCATATGGCCACCATCCCGTTTTTAGTGCTTCTTCTCTTCCTTCTTATCTTCATCGTCATCAGCAAGGCCTTTTGTGGCATCTTTGAATTCACGAAGTGTGCTTCCGGCAGCTTTCCCTAATTCCGGCAGTTTTTTCGGACCAAAAATCAAAAGGGCAACAATAGCGATGATGACTAGGCTCATTGGACCTGGCATGGTGATGCACCTCCTCTTGTTCTTTCTTAATCATAAATCATTCTTTGTCATTTGGCTATTCCAATCCGTCCTCCAATTGTGACGGTTCTACGTCTTCTGTGCCGTAATGGCGCAAAAAATAGATCAGTGACTGAAGCTCAACCGCTAAGTCGATATGGTGAATGCGGATCGTGTCAGGTACATTCAGCCTGGCCGGTGTGAAATTAAGAATGCCTTTTATCTCAAGCGGCACGAGCCTGTCAGTAATCGACTGGGCAGGACCTGCCGGCACCGTCAAGATCGCGA
The DNA here is from genome assembly GCF_002926065.1 of Jeotgalibacillus proteolyticus. GTDB lineage: Bacteria > Bacillota > Bacilli > Bacillales > Jeotgalibacillaceae > Jeotgalibacillus > Jeotgalibacillus proteolyticus. The sequence goes on from NZ_PREZ01000013.1 coordinate 25,218, forward strand.
CTTCAATCTCGCTTTTATTCACCCGCTCCTCAAGCTCGTCCATTGAATAAATCGGCACATCCCCGACTGAGGTCCCTGCTTTTTTCGGGTCGGCATCAAAAGCCATTTCTATTTTTGTGTTGTTGTTTTTTATAAAGTTATAATGAAGAAACGCAGTGCCAAGATTCCCGACCCCAATCAGAATGACCTTTGAGACCTCGTCCTGATCAAGCGTTTTTCTGAAAAAAGTTAACAGGTAATTGACATTATACCCATATCCCTTTTTTCCTAATGCCCCAAAGTAGGAAAAGTCGCGGCGGATCGTTGCAGAATCCACCTTCACAGCATCACTTAATTCCTTCGAGGAAACCCGCTGCTTTCCTGAAGCATGAAGATTTTTTAAAAAGCGGTAATAAAGAGGCAGCCTCTTTGCGGTTGCCTGAGGTATTTTTATCTGGTCTTGATTCATGCCCACACTCCCCCTAAACTCCATTCCTGGCATGACCAACGGGAGTCCCGTACAATCATATTTGTGAACGCTTCCATTCATTTATTAAGTATTAAGCACTCATTCGGAATTTTCATACTATATTCTGTTTATTCAAACCATTCCTTTTCATCATACACTATTCGACTCACGAAATGCAAAGTTTGCATATTTTTTCACAAATCCGTTATATTGCGCTTCTGTTCTTTGTTGCGATACACTTAATAGGTAGAAAATGAGGTGATTTCGGAATGATTTTATTACAGGTAAACGGGCTCTCAAAGTCCTTTGGGGCAGAAGAGATCCTTTCCAATATAAAGCTTGAGGTCCAGACAAAGGACCGCATCGCACTTGTCGGCCGAAATGGCGCAGGCAAATCAACCCTTTTAAAAATGATCGCCGGACAAATGTCCCATGACGACGGAGAAATCATTAAACCAAAAGAGGTTTCAATAGGCTACCTCGAACAGCACACCGGATTAGAGTCGGAGCTGTCCATTTGGAATGAAATGCTTTCTGTTTTTGACCATTTAAAAAAGATGGAGCAGGATCTTCGTTCAAGTGAAGCCAAAATGGCAGACCCTGCGATTTATGAAGACCAGGAGCGCTATGACCGGCTGATGAAGGATTATGACGCACTCCAGGTTGCCTTTAAAGAACAGGGCGGCTATCAGTATGAAGCGGATCTTCGCTCTGTCCTCCATGGTCTGCGTTTTGGCCAGTTTGATTATGACACGAAGGTTTCGACCCTCAGCGGCGGACAGAAAACACGTCTTGCACTCGGCAAAATGCTGTTAACCAAACCTGACGTTATGATTTTAGATGAGCCGACCAACCACCTGGATATTGAAACGCTCGGCTGGCTAGAGCAGTATTTGCAGGGATATCCCGGCGCCATTCTGATTGTCTCCCATGACCGGTACTTTCTTGATAAGGTCGTCAATCAGGTAGTCGAGCTGTCGCGTCACCGCTCGAAAAAATACCACGGAAACTACAGCCGCTATTTAGATGAAAAAGCCTTGCATTATGAGCGTGAAATGAAGGAATTTGAAAAGCAGCAGGAAGAAATCGCAAAAATGGAGGACTTTATCGCACGGAACTTAGTGCGTGCCTCCACTACAAAGCAGGCCCAAAGCCGACGCAAAAAGCTTCAGCGAATGGATAAAATGGACAGGCCTCAGGGAGATGAGAAATCAGCAAGCTTCACCTTCTCTATTGACCGGCAGAGCGGAAACGACGTCTTAAAGCTGAACGGACTTTCAATCGGCTATGAGAACCCTGTATCAAGGGACCTGAACGCCTCCCTCTCCCGACAGGAAAGCCTTGCGTTAATCGGGCCGAATGGCGTCGGTAAATCCACTCTTTTAAAAACGATCGTTAAAAAGATTGAGCCGCTTGAAGGCTCCATCCAATACGGCTCAAATGTCTCCATTGGCTACTACGATCAGGAGCAGGCAGAGCTGCACTCGAAAAAAACCGTCCTCAATGAACTGTGGGATGACTACCCGATGCATAATGAAAAGGATATCCGGACGGTGCTTGGAAACTTTTTATTTTCAGGTGAGGATGTGTTAAAACCTGTTACTGCGCTGAGCGGAGGCGAAAAAGCCCGCCTTGCACTGGCGAAGCTTATGATGCAAAAATCCAATCTGCTGATTTTAGATGAGCCGACCAACCATCTGGATCTCGACAGTAAGGAGATATTAGAAAATGCATTAATAGATTACCCGGGAACCATTCTTTTTGTTTCCCATGACCGCTACTTTATTAACAGGATCGCAACACGCGTCCTTGAGCTTTCGCCGGATGCCGCGACAGAGTACCTCGGCGACTATGACTACTACATGGAAAAGAAGCTTGAAAAAGAAGAGCATGAAGCCTATGAACAAAAAGAAAAAGAAGCCCAAAACCCTTCCCTCTCCCCTCAAAAGGATAAAAACAGCTTCCAGCTCGATAAGGAGCAAAAAAGGAAGGAACGGCAGAAAAAACGCCGCTTAGAAGAGATTGAGCTTGAGATCTCTGCGCTTGAAGAACAAATTGAACAAAATGAAACCCTGCTTTGTGACCCTGAGGTATTTCAGGATCATGAAAAGGTGATGCAATACAATGAAGAAATTGAACAGGCCAAAACCCTCATGGAAAATCTGATGGAGGAATGGACGGTTCTTGAGGAAGAAGTAGGAGAGTAATCCACAGGACACAATCGACTTTTTTTGTAAAAGTTGATTGTGTCTTTTATTAAGAACAGCCCGTCGAAATATGTTGAAATGATGACAGCTGTGTAACAATCCCCAAAGTTATACACATTACACACAGCTTTTTAACAGTTTAGAATCAACTTATCCACGTTATCCACAATCCTTCTGCCGTTTATCCACATTATCCACACAAAAAGACACACACTAAATTTACACTTTTTACACAGCCTTTTTATACTTATCAACAGGTTATCAACAGACTGTGAACAAGTACAAATGTTCTTACAATTTTGAATAAATTACCACTCTTACATTTACCGAGTATGGTTTTCCAGAAATAGACGTTTAGGCAAAAACCATTCGGGAAAACTCCCACTATTAAAGAGTTGTGAGGAGGCATCATGAATGAAAAAGCTATTGCCAATTACGATTTTCAGTTCAATGCTGTTTGTCACGGGAAATGGAATTGACGGTCATGCAGAAACTTCTGAAGACCTTCCATCAGCTGAATCAATTCTTACCTCTGCCGCTGCTTTATACGATGGATTAGATGGTGTTTATTATGAAGTTGAAAAAGAAACCACCAGTGAACACCAATCCGAGGAACTGCTTGAAAAGCAATGGATTTATGATAATGAACATGGCTTCTTCAGACATTCAGAAATAACAGAGGATGACGACATCACCTTCCATTTATTCACTGACCTTGAGGACCCTGACTATATATTTGAAACGAATGACAAAAAAGGGGACGCTGAACGCTATGAAAACCCGTTCCCTGAAAATAACGACCTGGCACTTGCAGGTGAACAATACGAATACCTGCTTGAGAATGCTGAATTAACCTTTAAAGGGGAAGAAGAAGTGAATGGCTATGAAACCTATCATATCGAAGCTGCTCACGACGGAATCGTTTCTCATTACTGGTTTGACCAGGAAACCTTCTACGAAGTGAAGCATTCCTACAATCACCCAAGCGCTCATTACAGCTCTGAAGTAGTCGACTATGAGCTTAATCCGGAGTTTGATGAATCACTGTTTCGTCCGGCTAAGGGGCAATAATTAATAGAGGAAAGAGGTTGAGACAACCCTAATGTCTCAGCCTTTTTTGCACGGTTCACTGCGTTTCAGGCGGATGCTTTCCGATGATCGGGGCCATGCATTAACTTGATAACGAAAGTGGATCTCAAGCACCCGCTCCGCTCACGTTTTTTAACTTATCGTTATGTTCCAAACTCTTCTTTATTTTACGAACTCCTCTTTCAGTATACTCATTCGTAAGCGGTCAACAAAAACTCCTTTTCTAAGGCGGTCCTGCCTCAATATCCCTTATTCCACATACCCTATCTGTGTATAGGACTTAATCGCTTTTTCATTATCGAGCTCTACCCGCAGCCAGATTTTATTTAACTCAAGCTCATTAAAACTAAACTCCAGCATCTCTTTCATGGCCGCTAACCCGTAGCCCCTGCCCCAATACTGTTTATCACCAATCGCAATCCCGAGCTCCGCATGTTTGTTTAATCTGTCGATGTTTTTAAGACCACCCAGCCAATATGCTTATCATTCTCATCAAGAATGGCTTTTTGTTCATATCCATTCGTTTTATTAATGCACTTACTTATCCAGGCTTCTGTTTCGGCCTTGCTAAAAGGAGGATAGGTATCCGGCATATTAAGATACTGAATCACCTCCCGATCAAGACACCACCTGTAACGGTCCTCTGTATCCTCCATTACAAGCTCTCTTAATCTGACCTTAGGCAGAGTATCGTTCATGATCGAATTCCCCTTTTTATTTCGTATTCTACCATTAAAATTAGTTCACCTATACAAAATTTCTCGAATTATATGGAGTGAATATAGAAGGATATGGTAAAATTTTTTATAACTGGAGGTGTCCCTTGAGAAAATTTCCTTTGCTCTTATTACTATCATTATTAATGGTCGGACTTTACGGCTGCAGCACCACATCAACTGCGGAGTCACGTGTTCCATTTGACCTGACTGAGGATGATGCAAAAACGATTCAAACGTATCTTAATGAAGAGGTTGAACCAATACCGGAGGATGGAGAGTTAATAAGCGTATTTAATGTTTTTGAAAGTGACAAAAACTCGGGGAAAATCTATTTATATGCACATATTTCAGGTGGGGGAGAACTTGGTGCTCCATTCGTCTTGTATGCGAAAGAGAAAAATGGCCAATTAATAATAACGAAACATAAGACGCCTCGTGAAGGCATTTATTGGGGCAAGGATTCTGGCAAGCTATTCCCGGATGATATTAGAGATAAGCTAAGCAATTATGACACTCAAAAAATAAATGAAGATTTTAAAGAGACATATCCGAATTTACAAAGCCTAAATTAACGAAAAAAAGACACCTCATCGAAATAGATGTGGTGTCTTTACCATTCATTACTGAAGCACAAGCCCCGGATTAGCATTTAATGCATACCCCGAACGTTTTCCCTGTTCAAAAAGAATCGTCCCGGCAGCTGCAATCATCGCAGCATTGTCAGTGCAAAGAGACAGCGGTGGAACAATCAGCTCAAGATTCTTATCCTCGCCAAACGTCTCCTGCAGACGCTCTCTAAGTCCTTTATTAGCCGCTACTCCCCCTGCTAAAAGAAGCTGCTTTGCATGATATTCTTCAACTGCCCGCTTTGTTTTCGTTACGAGCACATCAATCACACTTTCCTGAAAGCTTGCAGCAAGATCCTTCGCATCAATCACTTCTCCGCGCTGCTCAGCGTTATGAAGCGTATTAATCACGGAAGACTTCAAACCGCTGAAGCTAAAATCATACGAGCCTTCTTCAAGCCATGCACGAGGCAGCTTAATGGAAGGAGTGCCTTCCTGGGCAAGCCGGTCAATATGCGGTCCCCCCGGATAAGGAAGTCCGAGTGTTCTTGCCACTTTGTCGTATGCTTCCCCTGCTGCATCATCACGCGTTTCCCCTATCACTTCAAATGAACCGTGCTCTTTCATCAGAACAAGTTCAGTGTGTCCTCCGGAAACGACTAATGACATCAGTGGAAAGTCCATTTCTTTAAGAAGGCGATTCGCATAAATATGCCCTGCAATATGATGAACGCCGACTAGAGGAATAGAATGAGCAAAGGCGATTGCTTTTGCTGCATTTACTCCAATCAATAGAGCACCTACAAGTCCAGGTCCTTCTGTTACAGCAATCGCATCAATCTCTTCAATGGAGAGCTCAGCCTGATTAAGTGCTTCCTCTACTACATACGTCATCTGCTCCACATGATGGCGCGAAGCAATTTCAGGAACGACTCCGCCAAATCGTTTATGACTTTCAATTTGCGAAGCCACAACATTGGATAAAATCTCAGTGCCATTGCGGACGACAGAAGCGGCGGTTTCATCACAGCTTGTTTCAATTCCTAATACGATGGTTTCTTTTGTCATCTTAATTCCACCCACATCACTAATGCATCCTCCTGGTTATCTGAGTAGTAGTTTTTTCTGATTCCGCCCTCTAAAAATCCAAGCTTCTGATAAAGCGAACGTGCCACTAGATTACTGATTCGAACCTCTAATGTAATGGTTTTTGCTCCGGCATTTCTGGCCATCGAAATAACCTCCTGCATCAGCAGTTCACCAAGCTTTTGGCCGCGCAGCTTTGGCACAATAGCAATATTCGTAATATGCGCTTCGTCCATGATGAGCCAAAGACCGCAGTACCCGATTACTTCATTTTCTTTTTCCATTAAAATATATTTGGCAAATTGATTAATCATCAGTTCATTCTCAAATGCTTCCCTGCTCCAGGGTACAGAAAATGATTCACGCTCTACCTGCATAACTAAATCAATATCCTTAAGTGTCATTAAACGATAAGAAACATCACTCATTATCTTTCTCCCGTTTTTGGCTTTCAAGCCACTTCACCTCTGCCTCTGCCAGGCGAATATAATTTGGCACAACGTCATGAACCTCACCCGGCTCAAGCTCCATGCCGATTAACCCGATTTCACTGGCTCTCGGAAGATTTCCTGTAATAGGTGTACGAAAAGCCCGATTTCCGAGCCTCTCTTTTATTTGCTGCCAAAATCCTTCTACATCCTGGCCTGTAAAAAGGATTTTCTCATCTCTGTCTGAAAGTCCTGCAATCCAGTCTTCCATTAACACATTTGTATCCTTAATTACTTCCACAAGCTGTCCTTCATCAAACCTGTAAAGCGCTGTGTAGGCCTGTCCGCGTCTTGCATCAAAAACCGGGCACATCAAACCATCAAAATATCGGCCGGGACCGGTGAGTGCAGCTAGACTTGAAACACCCACAAGAGGAATTTTCAAGGTCCATGCAAGCGTCTTGGCAATCGTAACCCCAATGCGCACCCCTGTATAGGACCCAGGGCCTTGTGCTACGACAATACGGTCAAGATCCTTCGGGGAAAGATCAACAGAAGCAAGCGTTGACTCAATAGCAGGCATGGCTTGAAGAGAATGATTTTTTTTGCTGTTAATCATCGTTTCGGCTATAACCATTTTATCGTTCATCACCGCAATGGAAAGCGGATAATTAGATGTATCAATAACTAGTACATTCATGACAATATCTCCTTGCACAGCTCTCCATATCTTTCTCCGATGGGGCGAAACTCAAATCTTCTATCATTTTCACCCTCATGAAAAATTGAAATCTGCAGACGCTCTGCAGGAAGCTGCTCTTCAATTAAGTGAGCCCACTCGATCAGACAGACTCCTTCTCCTTCAAAATACTCTTCAAATCCTAAATCCTCTCCCTCATCACCTAAACGGTACACGTCCATATGATAAAGCGGAAGTCTTCCCTTATATTCTTTCATAATCGTAAAGGTTGGGCTGTTCACGTTTCGTGTTACCCCTAATCCCTTTGCAATTCCTTTTGAAAAAGCTGTTTTTCCAGCGCCAAGATCCCCTTCAAGCGTAAGGACATCCCCCGCTTCAAGCAGTTCTCCTAATTTATATGCAAATGCTGCTGTTTCGTCAGGATGGTTTGAATTCCAGTTGTACACCATTGCCTGTGCCCCCATCATCAACTCAAATTTTCATTAAAAAAGACTCACCCTCTTGGAGTCAGTCATCATGGTTGTCTATAGTGTAAGTGTACATGATTTTATGTAAAAGGCAAAGTCTCATATAGAGATTTCAGTCAAACCTATGCTCACATTAAACAAAAAAAATAACCATGAATAAATTCATGGAAAATGGCGGTCCCGACCGGGATCGAACCGGCGATCTCCTGCGTGACAGGCAGGCATGTTAACCGCTACACCACGGGACCTTGGTAATTGCGGGGGCAGGATTTGAACCTGCGACCTTCGGGTTATGAGCCCGACGAGCTACCGAACTGCTCCACCCCGCGACAATGTGGCTTTTAAAAAGCCGTAAAGATGATTAAAAATGATACCGCCTAGCGACGTCCTACTCTCACAGGGGGATACCCCCAACTACCATCGGCGCTGAAGAGCTTAACTTCCGTGTTCGGCATGGGAACGGGTGTGACCTCTTCGCCATTATCACTAGACGATTGAAAGCTCGCGCCTTCAAAACTGNGATTTGAACCTGCGACCTTCGGGTTATGAGCCCGACGAGCTACCGAACTGCTCCACCCCGCGTTAATAAGTATATGCTCGTAAGAATAAAACAGTGATAGAAAATAAGCCTTCATATGCTGTTTCTCTATAAAATTACGAGTGGAGAATGACGGGCTCGAACCGCCGACCCTCTGCTTGTAAGGCAGATGCTCTCCCAGCTGA
>NZ_PREZ01000014.1 GCF_002926065.1 Jeotgalibacillus proteolyticus
AGCCATCGGCCATTTCCTTAGAAAGGAGGTGATCCAGCCGCACCTTCCGATACGGCTACCTTGTTACGACTTCACCCCAATCATCTGTCCCACCTTAGGCGGCTGGCTCCATAAAGGTTACCTCACCGACTTCGGGTGTTACAAACTCTCGTGGTGTGACGGGCGGTGTGTACAAGGCCCGGGAACGTATTCACCGCGGCATGCTGATCCGCGATTACTAGCGATTCCAGCTTCATGTAGGCGAGTTGCAGCCTACAATCCGAACTGAGAACGATTTTATGGGATTAGCTCCACCTCGCGGTCTCGCTGCCCTTTGTATCGTCCATTGTAGCACGTGTGTAGCCCAGGTCATAAGGGGCATGATGATTTGACGTCATCCCCACCTTCCTCCGGTTTGTCACCGGCAGTCACCTTAGAGTGCCCAACTGAATGCTGGCAACTAAGATCAAGGGTTGCGCTCGTTGCGGGACTTAACCCAACATCTCACGACACGAGCTGACGACAACCATGCACCACCTGTCACCACTGTCCCCGAAGGGAAAAGTCTATCTCTAGACCGGGCAGTGGGATGTCAAGACCTGGTAAGGTTCTTCGCGTTGCTTCGAATTAAACCACATGCTCCACCGCTTGTGCGGGCCCCCGTCAATTCCTTTGAGTTTCAGCCTTGCGGCCGTACTCCCCAGGCGGAGTGCTTAATGCGTTAGCTGCAGCACTGAGGGGCGGAAACCCCCCAACACTTAGCACTCATCGTTTACGGCGTGGACTACCAGGGTATCTAATCCTGTTTGCTCCCCACGCTTTCGCGCCTCAGTGTCAGTTACAGGCCAGAAAGTCGCCTTCGCCACTGGTGTTCCTCCACATATCTACGCATTTCACCGCTACACGTGGAATTCCACTTTCCTCTCCTGCACTCAAGTTCCCCAGTTTCCAATGACCCTCCCCGGTTGAGCCGGGGGCTTTCACATCAGACTTAAGGAACCACCTGCGCGCGCTTTACGCCCAATAATTCCGGACAACGCTTGCCACCTACGTATTACCGCGGCTGCTGGCACGTAGTTAGCCGTGGCTTTCTGGTTAGGTACCGTCAAGGTACGAGCAGTTACTCTCGTACGTGTTCTTCCCTAACAACAGAGTTTTACGATCCGAAAACCTTCTTCACTCACGCGGCGTTGCTCCGTCAGACTTTCGTCCATTGCGGAAGATTCCCTACTGCTGCCTCCCGTAGGAGTCTGGGCCGTGTCTCAGTCCCAGTGTGGCCGATCACCCTCTCAGGTCGGCTACGCATCGTCGCCTTGGTGAGCCGTTACCTCACCAACTAGCTAATGCGCCGCGGGCTCATCCGTAAGTGATAGCCGAAACCATCTTTCAGCCGGCTCTCAGGAGAGAGCCGGAATTATCCGGTATTAGCCCCGGTTTCCCGGAGTTATCCCAGTCTTACGGGCAGATTGCCCACGTGTTACTCACCCGTCCGCCGCTAATCGTTTGGAGCAAGCTCCAAACGATCCGCTCGACTTGCATGTATTAGGCACGCCGCCAGCGTTCGTCCTGAGCCAGGATCAAACTCTCCGTAAAGTGTTTGAAAAGCTCATTTGTTTCATTTAAATCAAGAATTAACGTTGACGTTTTTGGTTGTTTAGTTTTCAAGGTTCAAGGTGTTTCACTTGCGCATTGCTCTCTCAAGCGACTAGATCATCATACCATTTTATCGGTATTAATGTCAACAACTTTTTGCTATTTTTTTAAAATCGTAATTTAGCTGTCAGCCGGTTGTTTTTCGCAACGAGGAATAATATACCACGGCTAAATAAGAAATGCAATCCTTTTGTCTATAAAAAAAGAAACAAAAGAAGCAGCTGTTAGAAGCTGCTTCCTTTATACAAGTAAACAAGGGCAATGGTGCCCGGAATACCCAGTATTCCGGCTACCCCTGTAGTGACAGGGTTCATAGGAACATACCAGCCATACGCTTGTCCATAACGGTTTAGTATAAAGAGCAGCGCCAGGCCGATCACCCATTTCATACAAAACCGCCAGACCCATTGAAAGAACGCTTTAATGCCAAACACCACTAATAATGTAGCGACCAGGAGAGTTCCTGCAGCCCAAAGCCATATCATTTCCCCACCCCTATTCCTCAAAAAGGACAAGTATTATAGAAGAAAGATATGCACTAAGGGGTTATTTTATGACAATTTTACGTTGTCTGGCCTCTTTAAATAAATAGAAATATTTCGCTTCTGCCAGTTTCTCAGAGGCTGAAACCTGGGTGCTGGTTTCAACGCTTAGGGCAGCCAGGTTTTTTTGCTGCTGCCAATCTTCCCGCGCAGTGCTCATTAATTGAACTAATTGGTCATCGTATTCTTTTTTTAGTTTTCCTTTTTTACGAAAAAGCATCCTCTTGCTCCTTTACACATCTCGGCGCCCTTCAAGCGCTTTAGACAGGGTGACTTCATCAGCATATTCCAGATCTCCACCAACAGGAAGCCCGTGAGCAATTCTCGTTACTTTAATGCCGGAAGGACGAAGCAGGCGGGAAATATACATCGCTGTTGCTTCCCCTTCTATATTTGGATTTGTGGCAAGGATAACTTCTTTGACGGTTTCATCCTGAAGCCGCTTGAGCAAATCAGGTACATTAATATCCTCCGGTCCGATACCATCCATAGGTGAAATGGCTCCATGAAGAACATGGTACAGCCCGGTATACTCTCTCATTTTTTCCATCGCAATAACGTCTTTTGGATCCTGGACCACACAGATGATGCTGCGGTCTCTTTTTTGATCCTCACAAATGTAGCAGGGATCCTGATCAGTTATATGTCCACATATGGAGCAAAAACCAAGATTTCGCTTTGCGTTGACCAGGGCTTTAGCGAAATCAAGGACGGTATCTTCTTTCATACCTAAGACAAAAAAGGCCAGACGAGCCGCTGTTTTCGGCCCGATCCCTGGCAATTTCATAAAGCTGTCAATCAGCTTTGATATTGGTTCTGGATAATGCATCTAGTTGCGTCCCTTAAAACATTCCAGGGAGGTTCATACCCTTAGTAAATTGCCCCATTGTCGAATTGGTCAATTCGTCTGCAAGCTTTAGTGCTTCATTTGTTGCAGCAAGGACAAGATCCTGCAGCATTTCGATATCATCTGGATCTACTACTTCTTCTTTAATATTTACTTCAAGAACCTGTTTGTGGCCGGATACTGTAACAGTAACCATACCGCCTCCTGCTGTTCCAGTCAGGCGTTTTTCGCCAAGCTCTTCCTGAGCCTGAGCCATTTGTTTTTGCATTTTTTGCATTTGCTTCATCATACCCTGCATATTTCCCATTCCACGCATGTTATTACCTCCGAATAGTTAATGTTTAATTTTACTTAGTTTTCAATCCTGAATATCAAGCAGCTCTTCACCGACCAGCTTTCTTGCTTCTTCAATAAAAGGGTCTTCCTTGGGCTTGCCTTCACCCTCTGAGTCTTCTGACTGACCCTGGTGCTGAATAAAATCTTCGCGAATCTCAAGCCATTGCTCTTCCGGGACTCCGACGATTGAATAGCGGGAGCCTGTCAGCTCTTGCAGAATGACAGGCATCGATTCAAGCAGCTTGCCATTTTCCATGGCCATTTTGCAATGGATCTCATATTTAAATTTTAACACAAAAGCGTCCTCAGATGCTGCAACTGGCTCCGCTTCATTTAAAAGAGCAGTAAGGGAGCGCAATTGCTGACGGTTCATAGAGTCAAGCATATCACCCCAGCGATTTTTAATCTGGGTAATATCGTTTTTCGTTGCGTTTTTAAGTACTTCCTTAATGCGGCCGGCTGGTGCTTTAAAGTCCTTCGAGCCCCTGGACGACTTTTTAGCAGGGGCTGCTGATGCTTCAGGCTGCGCACTTACGTTTACGCCATCCTGCTTCAGCTGCTTTAATTCACCTTCAAGCTGCTGTACGCGTTGAATGAGCGCCTGGAGATCAGGCATATTTTCCGTTTGAACCGGCTGTGCCTTTTGTTCTGTATGGCATAGCTTTATAACCGCTACTTCCAAATACGTTCTGGCATGGTTGGTGAATTTCATTTCCTGCTGAGTTTTATTCAAAATATCAATATAGCTATACAATTGCTCCGCCTGAATGTCATCAGCCAGTTGTTTAAACTCAGAGTCTGATACGACCCTCTCCATGGATTCCTCCAGATGCGGAGCCGTATTGTAAAGAAGGAGGTCCCGGCTGTAAAGAATGAGATCCTCTGTCAGCCGAATCGGATCCTTCCCCTGCTGCAGGAGCGCTTCAATTGTTTCAAGCGCTCCTGCCACATCCTGCCCGTGCAGGGATTTTATAAGAGCGGTGAGCCGGTCCTGTCCGATTGAACCCGTCACCGTTAGCGCATCCTCTAAGGAAACCCGCTCCTGGCTGAACGAAATAGCCTGGTCAAATAAACTCAATGCATCACGCATCCCGCCTTCTGCTGCCCGGGCAATCACATGCATGGCTTTCTCATCGTATTCAACCTCAGAATGATCAGCAATATGCATCATCCGGCCCACAATATCATGAGAGGTGATTCGTTTAAAGTCAAAGCGCTGGCATCTGGAAATAATCGTCAGTGGGATTTTGTGCGGCTCGGTCGTAGCGAGAATGAAGATGACATGCTTTGGCGGCTCTTCAAGTGTTTTTAAAAGTGCATTAAAGGCGCCTGTTGAAAGCATATGTACCTCATCAACAATATACACCTTATAACGCCCTTCATTTGGCGCATATTTTACCTTATCACGGATATCCCGTATTTCATCGACCCCGTTATTTGAGGCCGCGTCAAGCTCAATAACATCCGGAATTGAGCCGTCTGTTATTCCTTTGCAGATTGTACACTTATTACATGGCTCTCTTACTGGAGCATGTTCACAATTAACGGCTTTAGCCAATATTTTAGCAGCGCTCGTTTTTCCTGTTCCACGAGGGCCGGAAAATAAATAAGCATGTGAAATTTTCTCCTGCACAAGGGCATTTTGAAGCGTCTTTGTCACATGCTGCTGACCGACTACATCATCAAATTCCTGCGGGCGCCACACGCGGTATAACGCTTGGTATGCCATAATCTACCTCCCTCTCTTCCAAATCCGGCAGTAGCTTATATAGTGGAAATTTAGCACAGTACAGTTTTGTGTCGGGAGCAGCTTGTTGTGCAGCTGCTTGATCCGATTTTCTCTGTCCGTTTCGCTTTTCTTAAGTATACCTCAATCCGCTCTTTCACAAAATGCTAACCTTAAAATGAACACAAAAAACCCACTCAATCGAAATTGAGTGGGTGTTATGGTTAAAATAAACTGCCGTGCACCTTCTGTCGACTGGCAGCCATAAGCGTTACTCCTGCAGTTAGCTCGATCCAGGCAACCCCGCGGCACATGAGAGCTTTCACTTAATGCTGCTTCCTTCCGGACCTGACATGGTTCATGAATTCCCATTGCGCAGGACCCAAATGTCAACACCACTTACAGGAGGCAGACCCTACAGCATACACAGCCTCGAGAAGGGATTCAGTTTCGCTAGAGCGGATTGCGAATACAGGGCACCGCTAATTCCCCACCTAGCACGGCAAAAATGAGACCAGTAATCATATGCGTCATTTTGGCGACGCAAGATTTAGTATACAGTCTTTTTAAACAAAAATCAATCCTTTCAATTGCATCCTTTACAAGCCAGTGGAATCTTCCTGTACTGCTTTTAATTTTAACGCTTTTTTCTCCTTACGAAGCGTTCTAAAAAAAGAAGAAAGCATCTCACCGCACTCCTCCTGTCTAACACCCGATACGACCTCACAGCGATGATTAAAGCGCTCATCCTCAAGAAGATTCATCAGGCTTCCGGCACAGCCGGCCTTCGGGTCAAAGGCTCCAAATACAACTCTATCGACCCGTGAAAGCAAAATGGCCCCGCTGCACATAGGACAGGGTTCAAGTGTGACATATAATGTTGCGCCTTCAAGCCTCCAGCTTCCTTTCTCACTGCACGCCTTTTCAATCGCCAAAAGCTCAGCATGAGTCACAGCGTTTTGAGTCGTTTCCCTCAAATTATAAGCAGAAGCCACGAGCTTATCATTCATGACAATGACCGCTCCGATTGGCACTTCTTTTTTTTCTAATGCTTTTTGGGCTTCTTTAATGGCTTCACCCATCCAGTATTGATCACGGTCTGACATGAAATCTGTCGCCACCCTTTTTTCATTTTTTCTTTATTCCCATCATACAGTAAGTGAAGGTATAGCGTAAGCCGGAGGAAGAATCGAGAAAAATCTGATTTAAAGGAGCGTTTTATGCAAATACATGTGGTTCAGCCAGGAGAAACGCTGTTTACAATTGGAAGCATTTATTCGACATCGCCTCAAACCATTGCCGATGCCAACCAGCTGCCTAACCCTGACCGGCTTGTTCAGGGACAGGCGCTAGTGATTCCGATTACCGGTAGATACTACTATGTCCAGCCGGGGGACAGCCTTTTTTCCATTGCTCAGCGGTTTGGATTGTCGTTTCAGGAGCTTGCGCGTATTAACGGCATTTCTCCTGAGCAGCCCTTAGCGGTTGGCTGGCGGCTCTATATTCCGCCCGCACCGAAAGTAACAGCGGAATTTAATGCCTACGCAGAGCCGCTTGGGAATGAAGTAACAGCTGCCCTGCAGCAGCGAACGAGAGAAGCTGCTCCCTATTTAACCTATCTTGCCCCATTTAGCTTTGAAGTAAAGCGTGACGGATCGCTTGAAGACCCACCGATTACTCCTTTTCCTGAAATTGCCCGGGAAAACCGGAATATCCTCATGATGGTTATTACGAATCTTGAGGAAGGAGCGTTCAGTGACGAATTAGGAAGAATTATTTTGAATGATACAGCGATTCAAAATAAGCTGCTTGATAACATTGTGGCAAAAGCGAAGCAGTATAATTTCCGTGACATTCATTTTGACTTTGAATACCTGCGGCCGGCTGACCGGGAAGCGTATGTCGCATTTTTACGGAAAGCAAAGGAACGCTTTGCTAAGGAAGGGTGGCTTTTATCTGCTGCACTGGCACCAAAGACAAGCGCCACACAAGCAGGAAAATGGTATGAAGCCCATGACTATAAAGCCATCGGGGCAGTTGTGGATTTTGTTGTCATTATGACCTATGAATGGGGCTACAGCGGCGGACCTGCAATGGCTGTGTCCCCGATTGGTCCGGTCCGGCGCGTACTTGAGTATGCATTAACCGAAATGCCGGCATCAAAAATTATGATGGGGCAAAATCTGTATGGCTATGACTGGACGCTGCCATTTGTTGAAGGCTCACAGGCGCGTGCGATCAGTCCCCAGCAGGCTATTGAAATTGCGGCCGCTCAAGGTGTTCCGATTCAATATGATCAGACAGCACAAGCCCCTTTTATTGAATACACGACTAACGGAACCGATCACATCATCTGGTTTGAGGATGCGCGCTCGATTCAGGCAAAATTTGATCTGTTGAAGGAGCTTAAGCTCAGAGGAATGAGCTACTGGAAACTCGGTCTGCCGTTTCCTCAAAATTGGCTTTTGATCAGCGATCAGTTTGATGTTGTAAAACAATAACCACCTTTTACAGGACAAGAAAGGCATTCGTGTCGTTTCTTGTCCTTTTCCTCTTTTATCAGCTACTCCTGCTCCTTCTCATATGGTACAATAACGGTTGTCACTGCGTAGTACGCGGTTGAAATTATCCCGAAGGAGGGAACGAGAATGACAAGCGTTCCGTTCGTAACCGTTGAAGGACCGATAGGGGTTGGGAAAACCTCTCTCGCCAACGCAATCTCTTCACATTTTCAATTTCACCTATTAAAGGAAATTGTCGACGAAAATCCGTTTTTAGATAAATTTTATGACAATATTGATGAGTGGAGCTTTCAAACAGAAATGTTTTTCCTCTGCAACCGGTACAAGCAGCTAAGCGATATCCAGCGTCTTTACCTCGAAAGTCAAAAACCTGTCGTAGCGGATTATCATATCTTTAAAAATATTATTTTTGCCAAACGCACCCTTCAGCCAGAAGAATATAAAAAATACCTGGAAATCTACCGGATCATGACGTCAGATATGCCTAAGCCGAACGTTGTCGTGTATCTGCACGCAAGTCTTGACACCCTGCTGAAGCGAATCAAAATGCGCGGACGCGGATTCGAAAAAAATATGAGCCATCTCTACTTAGAGCAGCTCGCAGCAGATTACGAAGAATTTATTCTCCACTTTGAACAAACACACCCTGAAATCCCTGTCATTCGAGTAAACGGGGATGATGTGGACTTTGTCCATAAAGAGCAGGATCTCACCTCGATCCTTAAGCAAGTTGAAAACTCATTACCTAAAAGGAGTACTACCCTATGAACGCACGTGAAAAATACGGAATCCCACAGGACGCTGTCATTACGATTGCAGGCACAGTCGGTGTCGGCAAATCAACGATGACCAAAACCCTTGCCCATCACCTGCAATTTCGCACTTCCTTCGAAAAAGTAGATGCCAACCCTTATTTGGACAAGTTCTACAAAGACTTTGAAAAATGGAGCTTTCATCTTCAGGTTTATTTTCTGGCAGAGCGCTTTAAAGAACAAAAAAGAATGTTTGAATACGGCGGCGGATTTATCCAGGACCGCTCCATCTATGAGGACACAGGCATTTTTGCTAAAATGCATTACGAAAAAGGCACCATGTCTCCAGTAGACTATGAAACCTACACAAGTCTGTTTGAAGCAATGGTCATGACACCTTACTTCCCTCACCCAAACCTTTTAATCTATCTTGAAGGCTCACTTGACAGCATCGTAGACCGTATCCAGGAGCGCGGACGCCCTATGGAGCAGGAAACACCGATTGCCTACTGGGAGGAAATGCACGAGCGCTATGAAAACTGGATTAACTCCTTTAATGCCTGCCCGGTGCTCCGCCTCGATATTAACGATTATGATCTTGTAAAGGATCCGGAGTCAATCGACCCGATTTTGGAGAAAATCGGCAGCTTTATTCAGCAGACAGCTCTTTTAAAGAAATAAATGAATGGGAAAGAAACAGGCCTCTCGCGCCTGTTTCTTTTTTTGTTCAACATTCATGAATAAGATTTTTTTCTATATACTCTCCTATACCTTTTTCTAAGACTCAAGCCCTACAAAAAGATAATTCCCCCGCTTGTAGGCAAATAGAAACATTCCGTTTATTCTAAGAGTATCCTAAATATTTTCGAAAGAAGGGGCGATGTATGGTTAAAAATAGTGTGGCTATTTTATTAATTTTAGGCGGCCTGGTGGTTTTTTACGTAAATTTTAATGAATACCTTCCATGGAGTAATTCTGCAAGTGCTGAACAGGAAAAAGAGATTGACGAAGGGATTGAGAGCATCGAAATCACTCTTGGAAGCATCGGCGCCAAGCTTATTCCGACTGACAGCGGGATCGTCCGTGTGGAAGGGGACAAAAATCAGGAGGTAACGATTGATGAAAGAAGAGGAAAAATTGAGATTGAGGTGAAGCCAAAAGGATTATCTTTTTTCAATTTTAATTTTAAGGATGACGATGTCCTTATTTATCTTCCAATGAGCTACTCTAATGACCTCGATATTACATTAGGATCCGGTCAGATCGTAACTCAATACGATAAAAGCGACCCCCTTGTCCTTAACTCCCTATCCTTTAACCTTGGATCCGGCCGGGCTGTAGTAGAAAACATACAGACAGATGATTTTTCCTTTAAAGGATCATCCGGATTTCTATCGATTGATAATATGAGCACAAAGAACAGTGATATTGAAGTGAGTTCTGGAAAAATTGAGATTGACTCCTATGTGGGTCCGCTTAATGCCACCCTTTCTTCAGGCCTCCTTGAAGCAAACATCAAAGAGCTTACTGGTCCCGTTGATGTAACAGTCAGCTCAGGAGCAGCAACACTGAAGCTGCCCGAAGACGCGGATTTCAAGCTAAACGGCACGACAGGAAGCGGAATCATCACAAGCAGCTACCCGCTCCAGGATAAAAAGACGGAAAACGGGAAAATGACCGGTTACTCAGGAGAAGGCACACACAGCATCACTCTTAAAGCATCAAGCGGAGTCGTCCGGGTTCAATAGTCAGTTAAAACGTAAATAATGGAGGTAGATGATGAGTAAGCCAACAATTTTTGTTCTTGGGACTGACCATTTTTCTGCAGAAGTAAACGGTGATTTATTCAGCACGGATAAAGAAACTATTTTATCAAAAAACCGACAAAAAGAAATGATTGATGTTGTAAATCACCTTAAAGCATTTAATCCAACGAAGGTTGCCTTAGAGGTTGAAAAGAAAAATGAGAAAGCATTAAATGCGAATTACACCTCTTATCGAAATGGTGATTTTACCTTAACGATAAACGAAGTACATCAAATCGGCTTCAGGTTGGCGAAGGAATGTGAGCTTAATAAAGTTTCGGCGGTTGACTGGAATGAAACAGAAGATGGAATTCCGAATCTTGGGGACTGGTCAGATACAGAGGAGTTCAAATCCTCAACTACGATTTGGGAAGAAATGTTACCCGAATATAATGCGTATCTGCAAAACCATTCATTAAAAGAATATTTACTTTTGCTCAACGATACGCAAACACGTTTAAAAGGACAGGAAACGTATATGAAGCTGGCGCTTGTAGGCAGTGAAGCCAATCCAGCGGGGGCAATATGGAATGCAAAGTACTGGTATTTCCGCAATTTGCTTATCTACAAAAATGTAGTGAGCTTAATTGATTCGGCTGAAGAACGAATTTTTGTTTTATATGGCTCCGGACATTTACATTTACTCTTACAGTTTTTAAACGAAAGTAACCTATTTAATATGGAAGCTGCGCATGATTACCTAAAATAAACAACGATAAAAATGTTTAGAGTCAGAGGCTCTAAGCATTTTTTTGTAATAAATAGAGAAAAGCCATCGCAGAGTATGCGATGGCTTAAATCTCCAATATTTATGCGCGTAAGTTTTAAAGTTAAAATTATGGAGGAGGTAGAGGGATTCGAACCCCCGCGGGATTTGACTCCCCTGTCGGTTTTCAAGACCGATCCCTTCAGCCGGACTTGGGTATACCTCCGTGTTCGACAAGAATTATATTACCATGTTCTCAGGATCAGGTCAAACATTTTTTTAAAAAACTTATCAATCATGAATTACGCTTTACGGCTTCTTCGAAATTGCCATTGCTTCCATTGATAGCGAATAAAGCAGCCCACACAAAAACCAAGTATAGCAACGGATGCAGCAACAGCGACCATAATCGTAAAAGCGTAGGCCAATGTCATCCAGCCTGCTGCATAGCTTATAAATCCGCCGCCGAGAAAAAAAGTAGCAATCAGCTGATTAAATCGCTGATCATCCCGGTCCTCCGGTATATAGGCATTCATGGGTTTTTTCAAAAACGTTTTTGCCATTCTCATGACAGGATTAAAATTAAATAAAATTCCGCCTAAACCGGCAAGCAGCGGAATAAGAAGCAGCCAGTAAAAACCTGTCAGCCAGGTCAGCACCACTGATAAAACAATTGTCCATTGATTTGTCCGGACGAGCGGACGCGGAATCACTGCAGATTGCTGCACCATTTTAAATCCCACCTTATCGATCAGAATACTTTCATCGTAATTCAGATAAAGAAAAAGGTCAATCATAAAACTTTAGTCCGCTGAAGTATATCTTCAACGGACTAAATTAAGAACTTATTTATTTTCGATCACTTTTTTACCGCCCATATAAGGCTGCAGAACTTCTGGAATGAGCAGGCTGCCATCCTCCTGCTGATAATTCTCAAGAATCGCTGCGACAGTGCGGCCAATCGCAAGTCCGCTTCCATTTAGCGTATGCACATGCTCAGGCTTCGCATTTGGTTCACGGCGGAAGCGGATATTCGCGCGGCGCGCCTGGAAATCTTCAAAATTACTGCAAGAAGAAATTTCACGGTAGCTGTCATAGCTTGGAATCCATACTTCGATATCGTACTTCTTCGCTGCAGTAAATCCAAGATCGGCTGTACACATGCTAAGAACGCGGTATGGAAGCTTTAACAGCTGAAGAACCTTTTCTGCATGACCAGTTAATAGCTCAAGTGTTTCATAAGAATCCTCAGGCTTAGAAAAACGCACAAGCTCCACTTTGTTAAATTGGTGCTGGCGGATTAACCCGCGTGTGTCACGTCCGGCAGATCCCGCTTCAGAGCGAAAGTTTGCACTGTAGGCTGCATAAGCCTTTGGAAGATCCTCTGCCCGAAGAATTTCATCGCGGTGATAGTTTGTCACAGGCACTTCAGAGGTTGGAATCAGGAAATAATCCTCTTTTTCAATCCGAAATGCATCCTCTTCGAATTTTGGAAGCTGGCCTGTTCCGGTCATGCTTGCACGGTTTACCATGTATGGCGGAAGCATTTCCTCATAGCCGTGCTGATCCTGATGAAGATCCATCATGAAGTTAATCAGTGCACGCTCAAGTCTTGCACCTGCTCCTTTATAAAATACAAAACGGCTGCCTGTTACCTTCGCTGCACGCTCAAAATCCAGCATGCCAAGATTGGTCGCTACATCCCAGTGAGGTTTTGCTTCAAAACCAAACTGCGGAAGCTCTCCCCATTTGCGGATTTCGACATTATCATCTTCTGTCTCCCCGACCGGTACACTTTCATGAGGTACATTCGGAATAGAAAGCAGGAGATGCTCGAGCTTTTCCTCTACGACGCGAAGACGGTCGTCAATTTCTTTAATTTCGTCTCCAAGGCTTCTTGTTTCAGCGATCACGTCATCAGCGTTCTTTTTCTCACGCTTCATTTGTGCGATTTGCTGAGAAACTTCATTTCTGCGGCTTTTCTTTTCTTCACTCTTGCCAATCAGCTCACGGCGCTCACGGTCAAGCTCCTGAAATTGATCAAAATCTCCTAAATCCTCACCGCGATGGGCCATTTTTTCTTTAATTTCATCAAAATTGTTGCGAAGTCGTTTTAGATCGAGCATCGTTATTCCTCCTGATTTTTGTCGTTATTGGTGGTAGAGCAATGACAGCTGGTTTTTTTAGTACGCTGGTTTGATGATTTAGGTTAGGGCTAGCTCCCCGAGTCATAAGTCACTCATCCATTCAGGCAAAAAACGCCTGATTGGCTGATCGTCTTACGTCTGTCGGAGCTGAACGAGCGCCTTCCGCTTTTAAATTTAAACACAAAAAAACTCTCATCCCTTGTAAAAAGGGACGAGAGTTTATGCCCGCGTTACCACCCTGGTTGAAGATAGAAAAAAAGTATCTTCCGCTCATGACCTAACGGCGTCGACCGGAAAAGCTTACTGTTAGTTCGGCTCTTCACTCCAGAATGGATTCACAACATCCTTTTACCGGTTCACACCAACCACCGGCTCTCTTGAAAAAGGGTTCAGCTGTTACTAGTTTCTGTCATTGCTTTACATTTTGTAATTATCGATAAAGATACTATAAACCTCTCCAAAGATCAATACTTTTATACAGAAACAGGGGCAGCCTCTACCATTTCAACAAAGTATTTTGTTAAGCGGTGATCATCAGTCAGCTCCGGATGAAACGAACAGCCTAAAAATTGTCCGTCCCGTGCCAGAACGATCCGATCGTTATGCATCGCAAGAACCTCTGTTGAAGGGCCTGCTGAGACAATGTGAGGCGCTCTGATAAATACAGCATTATATGGCTGATCTAATCCTGTTACATCTAAATCTGCTTCAAAGCTCTCTTTTTGGCGGCCAAATGAATTGCGTTCGACAAGAACATCCATTAAACCGAGATGCGGTTCATCGTAGCCGACAATTTCTTTTGACAGAAGGATTAATCCTGCACAAGTGCCAAACATCGGTTTGCCGGCTTTAGCAAACTCTCTCATCGGCTCCATAAAGCCGTACAAGTCGATCAGCCTCCGCATCGTTGTGCTTTCACCGCCCGGCATAATAAGCCCATCAATTGACTGCAGCTGGTCTGCCTGCTTAATGACTACAGCCGTTGCCCCGCATGCTTCAATCGAACGGACATGCTCACGGACAGCTCCCTGCAAACCTAATACACCAATGGTTGTCATACCAAGCTTCAATCCTTTCTTACCAACCGCGCTCCTGCATGCGGTCTTCTAGTGATAATGAGGAAATTTCCATTCCCTTCATCGCTGACCCAAGTTCTTTTGAAATCTTAGCGATTAATTCATAGTCCTGGTAGTGAGTCGTTGCCTGAACGATTGCACGAGCAAATTTTTCAGGGTTGTCTGATTTAAAAATACCAGATCCAACAAATACGCCGTCAGCGCCAAGCTCCATCATAAGTGCTGCATCTGAAGGAGTTGCTACTCCCCCTGCTGCAAAGTTTACAACCGGCAAACGGCCAAGCTCTTTAATTTCAAGAAGAAGCTCAAAAGGTGCGCCAAGCAATTTTGCCTCTGTCATAATTTCATCCTTTGTCATGTTCACAACTTTGCGAACCTGCGCATTTACCTTACGCATATGACGCACGGCTTCTACGATGTTCCCTGTTCCTGGCTCACCCTTTGTACGAAGCATCGCTGCACCTTCGCCGATACGGCGTGTCGCTTCACCAAGATCACGGCACCCGCAAACAAATGGTACAGTAAAATCACTCTTTAGAAGATGATACTCTTCATCCGCCGGAGTTAAAACTTCGCTTTCATCAATATAATCAACGCCCATTGATTCCAATACGCGTGCTTCTGTAATGTGTCCAATACGTGCTTTTGCCATAACCGGGATACTAACCGCGTTCATAACCTCTTCTACGATGCGCGGGTCTGCCATTCGTGCTACTCCGCCTGCTGCACGAATATCAGATGGTACACGCTCAAGTGCCATTACAGCTACTGCGCCCGCTTCCTCTGCTAATTTCGCCTGCTCTGCATTTACAACGTCCATAATGACGCCGCCTTTTTGCATTTCTGCCATTCCTCGCTTAACGCGATCCGTACCTGTGTTCATAACAAAAAGCCTCCTTTGGAATACGTAAAACTATTGTACTAACATAGGGAATAAATTGAAACCGATTTACTCGGAATAAAGTATTCCATTCTTAATAATCACTAAAAAAGCATCTCCTGTCAAGACAAGAGATACTTTCTTTTTTGAATCTAATTAACTTTAGAACCAGCCTTTTACAGTTGTCGTAATGGTTCCCCAAAGGTTTCCAAAAAATCCGCCAACCGCTCTCATGCTAAGAACGAACCAATTGGCTTTTTCAACCGTTTCAGTGGCAACAACATCAACCTGCAGGGAAGATGCTAAGCGGTTATCCAAAAACCCGAGATCATCTTCGCCAAGATCCAGCCCTAGCTTGCCAACAACCTCTCCTTCTTCAATAGGAGCCGTTAATTGACCGTCTTCATTCAATAGATCATCATTTAAGATGAGAGTCGGCTTTGCAGACGCTTCTTCTCCCGTATGAACGACCACTTTGATTGGATCCTCGGATTGAACAGCTACAGAATCTTCCTTGCCTTTATCAACCGGAATCGTTTCCTGTCCCTCTACTGTATAGTTACCAGGCACTACTTCTTCCAGCTTGAAATTATTAAACCCGTAGTCAAAAAGATCAGCTGTTGAACTGAAACGGGCTTCATAGGACCCTACTCCGTTTTCATCTGTCGCATTCATCACAACAGATATTAAGCGCATGCCATCCCGTTCAGCAGTACCTGTAAAGGTATATCCTGCAAAATCAGTCGTACCGGTTTTAATTCCGTCAGCACCTTCATATTGGAAAACAAGGGAAGGAAGCATAAAGTTCCAGTTTTCCATGTCAGTCGCATCATCAGTGCCTTCTCTAAAAACCTTTTTAGGAATGCTTGATGTTTCAAGAACTTCTGGGAAATCAGTTAATAACCGGTGTGCAAGCTTAGCAGTCGCACGTGCAGACATAACATTCTCTTCGTCTGCACCGGCTCCTTCCGGATGATAACCGAGCATATCGCCATTATTTAATCCTGATGAATTCACAAAACGGAATTCCTCTAATCCAAGCTCTTCCCCTTTGGCATTCATCATTTTAACAAATTCTTCTTCAGATCCGGCAACGGTTTCAGCAATTGCGATCGTTGCAGCATTGGCGGAATAAATAACCATTGCTTCATATAATTCCTGAATGGTGTATTGCTCTCCATTTCGCAGTGGAACATTGCTGAGTGAACGATCCTGAGAAAGCTCGTACGTTTTATCAGTCACTGTATACTGATCTTCCCAAGACACAGAGCCCGCAGCAACGGCCTCTAATAAAAGATACTCTGTCATCATTTTGGTCATACTTGCAACACCAAGCAGGGTATCTGCATTTTCTGCATACAAAACTTTCCCTGTGCTTGCTTCAATCAAAATGGAAGCATCCGTATTCCAATCAGTCACTTCATTAGCATAAGAAGTATTCACAAAGGCTCCACTACCAAAAAACAGAACAAACGCCAGCATGCCAGCGAAAGTATTACGAACAAATTTTCTTTTCACTTCACTTAACCCTCCAACAAATTATGTACACTTCCGTCATTTTATCATAAGTAATTATCAAAAAATAGAGAGAGAATAGGACTGTTACGTTACAAAAATTCAGGACTTCCGTTAGATTAAAAGAATAAAAGACTAGTATATAAAGGTTTACAGCCCTGCTGCGAATTTTACATGCTTAACAATAACCGTGACAGATCTGTGTCATTTTTAATTCCTGAATGCTATTGAATTACAAACACCTTTTACCCATCTTAAAACGATCATCAGACTTAGATAAAAAAAGGACCTCCTTCGCGGGGAAGGAAGTCCGGTAATTTATTTTAAAGTGAATAATTTGGCGCTTCTTTTGTAATTTGTACATCATGAGGATGGCTTTCACGCAATCCTGCTCCAGTCATACGGATAAATTGTGCATGCTCTCTGAGTTCATATAGATTTTTAGAGCCGCAATAGCCCATTCCGCTTCTCACTCCGCCTACAAGTTGATAAACGGTATCAGCTAAAGGACCTTTATAAGCAGTACGTCCTTCAATTCCCTCTGGTACGAGCTTTTTAGCATCTTCCTGGAAATAACGGTCTTTTGATCCTTTTTCCATTGCACCCATTGACCCCATACCACGATATACCTTAAAGCGTCGGCCTTGGAAGATTTCCGTTTCCCCAGGGCTTTCAGTCGTACCGGCAAGAAGGCTTCCAAGCATTACAGCATGTCCTCCGGCTGCCAGTGCTTTTACGATATCTCCGGAATATTTGATGCCTCCATCGGCAATAATAGACTTACCATGCTTGCGTGCTTCTGTTGCACAATCATATACAGCAGTAATCTGAGGTACACCTACACCTGCAACCACTCGGGTTGTACAAATAGAGCCTGGTCCAATTCCTACTTTTACTACATCTGCTCCAGCTTCAATCAGGGCTTTAGTCCCTTCAGATGTTGCTACATTCCCTGCAATAATCGCGACATCCGGGAACGCATTGCGAATTGCTTCAATCGTATCTAAAACACCCTTGGAGTGACCATGGGCAGTATCAATCACAAGAGCATCCACTCCCGCTTTAACAAGCTGCTCAACCCGCTTTTCAGCGTCAGCTGTTACACCAACAGACGCAGCCACAAGCAGGCGTCCTTTCGAATCCTTTGCAGAGTTCGGGAACTCGATTACTTTTTCAATATCTTTAATCGTAATAAGACCTTTTAGCGTACCAGCCTCATCGACAAGCGGCAGTTTTTCAATTTTATATTGCTGCAGAATTGATTCTGCTTCTTCAAGAGTTGTTCCGACAGAAGCTGTCACAAGGTTTTCCTTTGTCATGACATCATCAATTTTAATGGAGTAGTCCTGGATGAAGCGAAGGTCACGGTTCGTAATAATACCAACTAGTTTCTGCTCGTCCATATCATTTACAATAGGAACACCGGAAATACGGTATTTCCCCATCAAATGCTCTGCATCAAACACCTGATGATCAGGAGTCAGGAAAAATGGATCAGTAATTACGCCGCTTTCTGAGCGCTTTACCTTTTCAACCTGCTCTGCCTGGGCCTCAATACTCATGTTCTTGTGGATTACACCAAGCCCTCCGGTACGGGCCATCGCAATCGCCATTGCAGCTTCTGTAACAGTATCCATGCCGGCACTGATAAGCGGTACATTTAATTTGATCTTATCTGTTAATTGAACAGAAAGCTCAACATCACGAGGCAGCACTTCCGATTTTGCCGGGATCAATAATACATCATCAAACGTTAAACCCTCTTTAGCAAACTTAGATTCCCACATTAACATGATTCCTCCTGGTCAGAAAAATATTATTGTAAGGTTATCAGTCGCCATACCCTCTGTCAAGAAAGAATGAATAAGTTAGACTATTAAGAATAATCGGGAGGATTACCTATGTCAACCATCTTTAATTGGAACCGCTATCTGCCTTTCTACTCCCGAGGAGAAATCCGTCGTTATTTAACCAATGAGTATCAGCATTTAAACTACCCTCATTCAGAAAGACATGCCCGGGAAAGGCATACATCCTTTTGCTATCATATTGAACATGCTGAAGCTTTTTATATTCAATCCAATGAATCGCCAACCATCATCCAGCCTTTGCTGCAGTTTTACGGACTTTCCCACTTAGTAAAAGCATGTCTGATCACGAAAGACCCGTTTTACCCGTCCAATACATCCCAGCTCGCCCATGGGGTTTCATCAAGAAAAAAGAAAAAAAGCAATTACTCCTTTCTTGAGGATACGGTTAAAATACAAAAAAACGGGCTCTTTCCAACGCTTTCATCCCTGCTGTTTCACGTGAAACAGTTAGAAAACAAAACCTATTCAATGGAGGAACTCCTCCTATTTATTGAATCCGGATCAGAGGAAAATGAACTAAATGCAATTCAATGCCATTTTCTTGTGCTTTACAATTTAAGTATGATCGCTCGCTATGAAACGGAATGGTGGGGGAACTGCACGATGTTTAAGGAAACAGAGGATTATTCAATCATCAGAAGTTTCCTTCACCTTTCCTCTCATTATGCCCCTCAGGCAATACTGGAATTTCTTGAGAGCAGCGGAAGGAATGCAAGAACTGAGTGATGGTAGAGAACCTGGCGAGAAGGTTCTCTTTTTTAAATAGAAGCGGATCATGTTCGCTTTCCCCAGCCTATAATTTAATCCCCTGTTCTTTGGACTGGATGTAATAAACTACTTCCCCATCAAATTTATAACAAGCTACATTGAATTTTTGGATATCAATTAAATCCTTGAAACTATCAGGCAGCTTACAATTCCACTCTAACTCTTGGATCTTATGCGGAAAGGAATCATCATTTGGATTTGGTGAATGAACATATACTGCATCAAAGTAAGTTTGCCGGTCATGGACACAAAACCATGCTTGATATGATTCTTCAAATTCTTCAAGCTGCTTTAGCAGTCTATTATACAAAGCTATATGTGCTTTAATATGCTCTCTTCTTATTTTTAAACTTTTTTCCGCAACTCCTAAGAAATCAAGATGAGTGTGCCAAAAATCAAACCAAGATTCTTTTCCAAGGTTTAAGTCTATCGTATTAACATTCTCCCATAGATTGCGAAAGTATCTTTTCTTTCCACGAAATTTTCGCAAAATATACCTCCTTTTAATTACCTAGAAGTTAGTTCGTACAAACATACAAAAAAGCCATCCCCCAACAGGGAATGGCTCATGTGCCTAGCGACGTCCTACTCTCACAGGGGAACCCCCAACGACCATCGGCGCTGGCTGCAGCTTCCGATACACGTCGAATCTCTTCGTCCGCTTCGCTCACTCGGATCCCTCACGTGCGCTGCACGCTCCGGTCCTCCCTCACTCACGTCCTCGACCTTCTCGTGTCTCGA
>NZ_PREZ01000015.1 GCF_002926065.1 Jeotgalibacillus proteolyticus
TCATTATTTTATCTACATTACGTTTCGAAGTAATAAAGTTTTGACTGTCTTTTATATTTTTTTTGTTCATTATAACCCTCTTTAATGCGGTTATAATGAATTTTGCTTATCAACGATTCATTATAACCACTTATTTTTTGTTTGGTTGATAATCAACTGTGTTGATTACAAAAATACTAAAAATGCCCATATATTAATTCTCCTTCTTATAAACTTAAAATAATTATAGCACAAGCTCTGATAAATAAGAACATGATGAACGACCGTTAAATTTATACTGCAATCGGGCGCGATTGTTGAATAAGAATACAAAAGATACGAGAGATCATTCTCGTGTCTTTTGTTATTTTAAGTGGTTTTGTCCGTTATCCTGGAAAACCGAAAGTCGAGCAAATTTTGATTTTGCTGAGTACGGCTTTCGGTACGAAAAACATAACGGACAAAATAAAAAAGACAAGGGTTTAAGGTGGAGATTTTTCAGCGCAGCGTTTTGAAAAATACGACCTGTCCCTTGTCTTTTTTAAACGAGCCACGAGAGCAAATCCCCCTTTTGCTGAGGTGGCAGAGGTCAGGTTTTTTTGTTTCTTTTTTCTCGTAAAAAAAAGAAAGGTCTTAAAGGTTTTGTGCATACTGGTAATCAGTATGCAGGGTTTTGTTGGCAGAGCCAATAGCCTCGCAGAGCACACACTTTATGGATATAAAGTATAGTGTGTTATACTTTACTTGGAAGTGGTTGCCGGAAAGAGCGAAAATGCCTCACATTTGTGCCACCTAAAAAGGAGCGATTTACATATGAGTTATGCAGTTTGTAGAATGCAAAAAGTGAAATCAGCTGGACTAAAAGGCATGCAATTTCATAATCAAAGAGAGCGAAAAAGTAGAACGAATGATGATATTGACCATGAGCGAACACGTGAAAATTATGATTTGAAAAATGATAAAAATATTGATTACAACGAACGTGTCAAAGAAATTATTGAATCACAAAAAACAGGTACAAGAAAAACGAGGAAAGATGCTGTTCTTGTAAATGAGTTGCTAGTAACATCTGACCGAGATTTTTTTGAGCAACTGGATCCAGGAGAACAAAAACGATTTTTTGAGGAAAGTTATAAATTATTTTCCGAACGATATGGCAAGCAAAATATTGCTTATGCAACAGTTCATAATGATGAGCAAACCCCTCACATGCATTTAGGTGTTGTGCCTATGCGTGATGGAAAACTGCAAGGAAAAAATGTGTTTAATCGTCAAGAACTGTTATGGCTACAAGATAAATTCCCCGAGCATATGAAAAAACAGGGTTTTGAGTTGAAGCGTGGTGAACGTGGCTCTGACCGTAAACATATTGAGACAGCTAAATTTAAAAAACAAACTTTGGAAAAAGAGATTGATTTTCTAGAAAAAAATTTAGCAGTTAAAAAAGATGAATGGACTGCTTATAGCGATAAAGTTAAATCAGATTTAGAAGTACCAGCGAAACGACACATGAAAAGTGTTGAAGTGCCAACGGGTGAAAAGTCCATGTTTGGTTTGGGAAAAGAAATAATGAAAACAGAAAAGAAACCAACCAAAAATGTTGTTATATCGGAGCGTGATTATAAAAACTTAGTGACTGCTGCGAGAGATAACGATAGGTTAAAACAGCATGTTAGAAATCTCATGAGTACTGATATGGCGAGAGAATATAAAAAATTAAGTAAAGAACATGGGCAAGTTAAAGAAAAATATAGTGGTCTTGTAGAGCGATTTAATGAAAATGTAAATGATTATAATGAGTTGCTTGAAGAAAACAAGTCTTTAAAGTCTAAAATAAGCGATTTAAAGCGTGATGTGAGTTTAATCTATGAAAGCACTAAGGAATTCCTTAAGGAACGTACAGACGGCTTAAAAGCCTTTAAAAACGTTTTTAAGGGGTTTGTAGACAAGGTAAAGGATAAAACAGCACAATTCCAAGAAAAACACGATTTAGAACCTAAAAAGAACGAATTTGAACTAACTCATAACCGAGAGGTAAAAAAAGAACGAAGTCGAGATCAGGGAATGAGTTTATAAAATAAAAAAAGCACCTGAAAAGGTGTCTTTTTTTGATGGTTTTGAACTTGTTCTTTCTTATCTTGATACATATAGAAACAACAAGTTTTTATTTTTATAGTTTACATCGCGTTTAAAGTGTTGGTGTGATTGGCTTTATAAGGTTAATGAACCTTTAAAAATCCTTGCACAGAAAAATACCCTATGTTATTGTTTAAGTTACCACACAAAAACAAATTTACATAGGGGGTTTCTGTATTAATTATGTGCAATAATAATAGCATTAATTCAGATGAAAAATCAAGTGTACTAATCGACAAAACAAAAAGTGGAAAAATAAGACCTTGGCGAGAAAAGAAAATGGCAAATGTAGATTATTTTGAACTCTTGC
The DNA here is from genome assembly GCF_002926065.1 of Jeotgalibacillus proteolyticus. Lineage (GTDB taxonomy): Bacteria > Bacillota > Bacilli > Bacillales > Jeotgalibacillaceae > Jeotgalibacillus > Jeotgalibacillus proteolyticus. Next base: position 2,426 of record NZ_PREZ01000015.1, read on the forward strand.
ATATTCTTGAATTTAAAAAGGCTGAACGTGTAAAAGATTGTGCAGAGGTACTTGAATATAAAGTGAGTTATGAAACGGGAGAAAAAACGTTATATCGTGTGTGGTTTTGTAAATCTCGATTATGTCCAATGTGCAACTGGAGGAGAGCAATGAAGCATGGTATTCAGTCACAAAAGGTTGTTGCAGAAGTTATCAAACAAAAACCAACAGTTCGTTGGCTTTTCCTTACGTTGACCGTTAGAAATGTTTATGATGGTACTGAATTAAATAAAAGTTTATCGGATATGTCAAAAGGTTTTAATCGTATGATGAAATATAAGAAAATTAATAAAAACTTAGTTGGTTTTATGCGAGCGACAGAAGTAACTGTAAATAATATAGATAATTCTTATAACCAACACATGCATGTGTTGGTTTGTGTAGAAAGCACTTATTTTTATAACACTGAAAACTATGTGAATCAAAAGCAATGGATTCAATTTTGGAAAAGAGCTATGAAATTAGATTATGATCCAAACGTTAAAGTCCAAATGATTCGACCAAAAAATAAACATAAATCTGATATAAAATCAGCCATTGATGAAACTGCAAAATATCCAGTAAAAGATACAGATTTTATGACTGATGACGAAGAAAGAAATTTGCAGCGTTTAGCTGATTTGGAGGAAGGACTTTATCGAAAAAGATTAATTTCATATGGTGGTTTATTAAAGGAAATTCATAAGGAATTAAATCTTGATGACGCAGAAGATGGCGATTTAATACATACAGATGATGAAGAAAAAGCAGATGAAGATGGCTTTTCTATTATTGCAATGTGGAATTGGGAACGGAAAAATTATTTTATTAAAGAGTAATTCAACAAAAGGGCCAAGATTGTTTAAGCAAAACAAGACAAGTTAAGGGGTGCAGTTTACGCACCCCTTAACTTACTTATTAAATAATTTATAGCTATTGAAAAGAGACAAGAATTGCTCAAAGCTAATATTGTTTAAATCGTCAATTCCCGCATCTTTTAAGGATTTGTTAAATTGATTCTTTGTAAATATTTTCTTGTATTCTTTGTTAACCCATTTCATAACGAAATAATTATACTTCTGTTTATCTTTGTACGATATTCTTGATTTTTTTCTATTTAATCTGATAAGCGAGCTATTCACTTTAGGTTTAGGATGAAAATATTCTCTTGGAACCATACTTAATATAGAAATATCAACTTCTGCCATTAAAAGTAACGCCAATGAGCGCTTTGTATTCAATAACCTTTTAGCAAACCCGTATTCCACGATTAAATAACTCTCATCAGCTATACTTTCAAAAACAACTTTGCGTATTATATCCGTACTTATGTTGTAAGGTATATTACCAAATATTTTATAGGATTGGTTTTTAGGAAATTTAAACTGCAATATATCCTTGTTTAAAACTTGAAAATTATCGTGATTAACAAGTTTATTTTCTGTAGTCTTGCATAATTTATGGTCTATTTCAATAGCAGTTACGAAATTACACCTTTGTACTAATTCAAGGGTAAAATGCCCTTTTCCTGAGCCAATTTCAAAGATATTATCATGTTCATTTAAGCTTATATTTGTCATTATTTTATCTACATTACGTTTCGAAGTAATAAAGTTTTGACTGTCTTTTATATTTTTTTTGTTCATTATAACCCTCTTTAATGCGGTTATAATGAATTTTGCTTATCAACGATTCA
>NZ_PREZ01000016.1 GCF_002926065.1 Jeotgalibacillus proteolyticus
AAGGGCGCACGGTGGATGCCTTGGCACTAGGAGCCGATGAAGGACGGTACTAACACCGATATGCTTCGGGGAGCTGTAAGTAAGCTGTGATCCGAAGATTTCCGAATGGGGGAACCCCGTATCCGTAATGGGATATGATCTTCCGCTGAATACATAAGCGGTTGAAGGCAGACCCAGGGAACTGAAACATCTAAGTACCTGGAGGAAGAGAAAGCAAATGCGATTCCCTGAGTAGCGGCGAGCGAAACGGGATCAGCCCAAACCAAGAGGCTTGCCTCTTGGGGTTGTAGGACACTCTATACGGAGTTACAAAGGACGTAGTTAGACGAAGCGGTCTGGAAAGGCCCATCAGAGAAGGTAACAATCCTGTAGTCGAAAGCTATGTCCCTCCAGAGTGGATCCTGAGTACGGCGGAACACGTGAAATTCCGTCGGAATCCGGGAGGACCATCTCCCAAGGCTAAATACTCCCTAGTGACCGATAGTGAACCAGTACCGTGAGGGAAAGGTGAAAAGCACCCCGGAAGGGGAGTGAAATAGATCCTGAAACCGTGTGCCTACAAGTAGTCAGAGCCCATTTACGGGTGATGGCGTGCCTTTTGTAGAATGAACCGGCGAGTTACGATTTGATGCAAGGTTAAGCTGATAAGGCGGAGCCGCAGCGAAAGCGAGTCTGAATAGGGCGAATGAGTATCAGGTTGTAGACCCGAAACCAGGTGATCTACCCATGTCCAGGGTGAAGGTGAGGTAACACTCACTGGAGGCCCGAACCCACGCACGTTGAAAAGTGCGGGGATGAGGTGTGGGTAGCGGAGAAATTCCAATCGAACCTGGAGATAGCTGGTTCTCTCCGAAATAGCTTTAGGGCTAGCCTCATGTAGTAAGAGTCTTGGAGGTAGAGCACTGTTTGGACTAGGGGCCCCCAACGGGTTACCGAATTCAGACAAACTCCGAATGCCAAAGACTTATCCATGGGAGTCAGACTGCGAGTGATAAGATCCGTAGTCGAAAGGGAAACAGCCCAGACCACCAGCTAAGGTCCCCAAGTAATCGTTAAGTGGAAAAGGATGTGGGGTTGCTTAGACAACCAGGATGTTGGCTTAGAAGCAGCCACCATTTAAAGAGTGCGTAATAGCTCACTGGTCGAGTGACCCTGCGCCGAAAATGTACCGGGGCTAAACGATTCACCGAAGCTGTGGATGACATCTCTTCTGAGATGTCGTGGTAGGAGAGCGTTCTAAGCGCTGTGAAGTCAGACCGGAAGGACTGGTGGAGCACTTAGAAGTGAGAATGCCGGTATGAGTAGCGAAAGAAGAGTGAGAATCTCTTCCACCGAATGCCCAAGGTTTCCTGAGGAAGGCTCGTCCGCTCAGGGTTAGTCGGGACCTAAGCCGAGGCCGATAGGCGTAGGCGATGGACAACAGGTTGATATTCCTGTACCACCAACGCATCATTTGAGTGATGGGGGGACGCAGGAGGATAGGAGAGCGCACTGTTGGATATGTGCGTTTAAGCAGTTAGGCAGGAAACGAGGCAAATCCCGTTTCCGTGTAAGCGGAGCTGTGATGACGAGGGAACTTTAGTACCGAAGTCTTTGATTCCACACTGCCAAGAAAAGCCTCTAGCGAGATGTAAGGTGCCCGTACCGCAAACCGACACAGGTAGGCGAGGAGAGAATCCTAAGGTGAGCGAGTGAACTCTCGTTAAGGAACTCGGCAAAATGACCCCGTAACTTCGGGAGAAGGGGTGCTCTGGTAGGGTGCAAGCCCGAGAGAGCCGCAGTGAATAGGCCCAGGCGACTGTTTAGCAAAAACACAGGTCTCTGCGAAACCGTAAGGTGAAGTATAGGGGCTGACACCTGCCCGGTGCTGGAAGGTTAAGAGGAGTGCTTAGCGCAAGCGAAGGTACGAATTGAAGCCCCAGTAAACGGCGGCCGTAACTATAACGGTCCTAAGGTAGCGAAATTCCTTGTCGGGTAAGTTCCGACCCGCACGAAAGGTGTAACGATCTGGGCACTGTCTCAACGAGAGACTCGGTGAAATTATAGTACCTGTGAAGATGCAGGTTACCCGCGACAGGACGGAAAGACCCCGTGGAGCTTTACTGTAGCCTGATATTGAATTTTGGCACAGCTTGTACAGGATAGGTAGGAGCCTTTGAAACCGGAGCGCCAGCTTCGGTGGAGGCATTGGTGGGATACTACCCTGGCTGTGTTGAACTTCTAACCCTCACCCGTGATCCGGGTGGGAGACAGTGTCAGGCGGGCAGTTTGACTGGGGCGGTCGCCTCCTAAAGAGTAACGGAGGCGCCCAAAGGTTCCCTCAGAATGGTTGGAAATCATTCGAAGAGTGTAAAGGCATAAGGGAGCTTGACTGCGAGACCTACAAGTCGAGCAGGGTCGAAAGACGGGCTTAGTGATCCGGTGGTTCCGCATGGAAGGGCCATCGCTCAACGGATAAAAGCTACCCCGGGGATAACAGGCTTATCTCCCCCAAGAGTCCACATCGACGGGGAGGTTTGGCACCTCGATGTCGGCTCATCGCATCCTGGGGCTGTAGTCGGTCCCAAGGGTTGGGCTGTTCGCCCATTAAAGCGGTACGCGAGCTGGGTTCAGAACGTCGTGAGACAGTTCGGTCCCTATCCGTCGTGGGCGCAGGAAATTTGAGAGGAGCTGTCCTTAGTACGAGAGGACCGGGATGGACGCACCGCTGGTGTACCAGTTGTCAAGCCATTGGCATCGCTGGGTAGCTATGTGCGGACGGGATAAGTGCTGAAAGCATCTAAGCATGAAGCCCCCCTCAAGATGAGATTTCCCACACGCAAGTGGTAAGATCCCTGAAAGATGATCAGGTAGATAGGTTCGAGGTGGAAGCATGGCGACATGTGCAGCTGACGAATACTAATCGATCGAGGACTTAACCTATATGAAAAGGTGAAGGCGACTGTTCAGCTTTGAGAGGCGTTGGAAGCTTGACTGAAGTGACGCTCTTTGTCACAGCAGGCAAGGTGAAACGACCGAAAAGCTAGGAGCCGAAACTGGATTCAATGGTGATTACTCGATGTTGCGGAGTTTGTTTGTGTCTTATCCAGTTTTGAAGGAATGAAAAAATATAAATTCCTTATTGATATCTCTTGTACATATGATATAATATTACTTGTCGCAAAGAGAACAAAATGTCTAGTGATGATAGCGAAGAGGTCACACCCGTTCCCATGCCGAACACGGAAGTTAAGCTCTTCAGCGCCGATGGTAGTTGGGGGTCTCCCCCTGTGAGAGTAGGACGTCGCTAGGCTGATTTTCCACAGTAGCTCAGTGGTAGAGCTATCGGCTGTTAACCGATCGGTCGTAGGTTCGAGTCCTACCTGTGGAGCCATGGAGAGCTGTCCGAGAGGTCGAAGGAGCACGATTGGAAATCGTGTAGGCGGCTACCGCTGTCTCAAGGGTTCGAATCCCTTGCTCTCCGCCATATAACGTTTTAAAGGCCCGTTGGTCAAGCGGTTAAGACACCGCCCTTTCACGGCGGTAACACGGGTTCGAATCC
>NZ_PREZ01000017.1 GCF_002926065.1 Jeotgalibacillus proteolyticus
GAAAATCCACTAAACCATTTTTAGGCTTTATGCGTAAAAATGGTTTAGCAGCGAGTGATTCGAGGACGTGAGTTGAGGAACACCGGAGCGCACTTAGCGTGCGTGAGGATGTGACGAAACGAAGCGGACGAAGAAGCGCGAAGCTGATCAACCATTTTTGGTTAAGTTAGAAAGGGCGCACGGTGGATGCCTTGGCACTAGGAGCCGATGAAGGACGGTACTAACACCGATATGCTTCGGGGAGCTGTAAGTAAGCTGTGATCCGAAGATTTCCGAATGGGGGAACCCCGTATCCGTAATGGGATATGATCTTCCGCTGAATACATAAGCGGTTGAAGGCAGACCCAGGGAACTGAAACATCTAAGTACCTGGAGGAAGAGAAAGCAAATGCGATTCCCTGAGTAGCGGCGAGCGAAACGGGATCAGCCCAAACCAAGAGGCTTGCCTCTTGGGGTTGTAGGACACTCTATACGGAGTTACAAAGGACGTAGTTAGACGAAGCGGTCTGGAAAGGCCCATCAGAGAAGGTAACAATCCTGTAGTCGAAAGCTATGTCCCTCCAGAGTGGATCCTGAGTACGGCGGAACACGTGAAATTCCGTCGGAATCCGGGAGGACCATCTCCCAAGGCTAAATACTCCCTAGTGACCGATAGTGAACCAGTACCGTGAGGGAAAGGTGAAAAGCACCCCGGAAGGGGAGTGAAATAGATCCTGAAACCGTGTGCCTACAAGTAGTCAGAGCCCATTTACGGGTGATGGCGTGCCTTTTGTAGAATGAACCGGCGAGTTACGATTTGATGCAAGGTTAAGCTGATAAGGCGGAGCCGCAGCGAAAGCGAGTCTGAATAGGGCGAATGAGTATCAGGTTGTAGACCCGAAACCAGGTGATCTACCCATGTCCAGGGTGAAGGTGAGGTAACACTCACTGGAGGCCCGAACCCACGCACGTTGAAAAGTGCGGGGATGAGGTGTGGGTAGCGGAGAAATTCCAATCGAACCTGGAGATAGCTGGTTCTCTCCGAAATAGCTTTAGGGCTAGCCTCATGTAGTAAGAGTCTTGGAGGTAGAGCACTGTTTGGACTAGGGGCCCCCAACGGGTTACCGAATTCAGACAAACTCCGAATGCCAAAGACTTATCCATGGGAGTCAGACTGCGAGTGATAAGATCCGTAGTCGAAAGGGAAACAGCCCAGACCACCAGCTAAGGTCCCCAAGTAATCGTTAAGTGGAAAAGGATGTGGGGTTGCTTAGACAACCAGGATGTTGGCTTAGAAGCAGCCACCATTTAAAGAGTGCGTAATAGCTCACTGGTCGAGTGACCCTGCGCCGAAAATGTACCGGGGCTAAACGATTCACCGAAGCTGTGGATGACATCTCTTCTGAGATGTCGTGGTAGGAGAGCGTTCTAAGCGCTGTGAAGTCAGACCGGAAGGACTGGTGGAGCACTTAGAAGTGAGAATGCCGGTATGAGTAGCGAAAGAAGAGTGAGAATCTCTTCCACCGAATGCCCAAGGTTTCCTGAGGAAGGCTCGTCCGCTCAGGGTTAGTCGGGACCTAAGCCGAGGCCGATAGGCGTAGGCGATGGACAACAGGTTGATATTCCTGTACCACCAACGCATCATTTGAGTGATGGGGGGACGCAGGAGGATAGGAGAGCGCACTGTTGGATATGTGCGTTTAAGCAGTTAGGCAGGAAACGAGGCAAATCCCGTTTCCGTGTAAGCGGAGCTGTGATGACGAGGGAACTTTAGTACCGAAGTCTTTGATTCCACACTGCCAAGAAAAGCCTCTAGCGAGATGTAAGGTGCCCGTACCGCAAACCGACACAGGTAGGCGAGGAGAGAATCCTAAGGTGAGCGAGTGAACTCTCGTTAAGGAACTCGGCAAAATGACCCCGTAACTTCGGGAGAAGGGGTGCTCTGGTAGGGTGCAAGCCCGAGAGAGCCGCAGTGAATAGGCCCAGGCGACTGTTTAGCAAAAACACAGGTCTCTGCGAAACCGTAAGGTGAAGTATAGGGGCTGACACCTGCCCGGTGCTGGAAGGTTAAGAGGAGTGCTTAGCGCAAGCGAAGGTACGAATTGAAGCCCCAGTAAACGGCGGCCGTAACTATAACGGTCCTAAGGTAGCGAAATTCCTTGTCGGGTAAGTTCCGACCCGCACGAAAGGTGTAACGATCTGGGCACTGTCTCAACGAGAGACTCGGTGAAATTATAGTACCTGTGAAGATGCAGGTTACCCGCGACAGGACGGAAAGACCCCGTGGAGCTTTACTGTAGCCTGATATTGAATTTTGGCACAGCTTGTACAGGATAGGTAGGAGCCTTTGAAACCGGAGCGCCAGCTTCGGTGGAGGCATTGGTGGGATACTACCCTGGCTGTGTTGAACTTCTAACCCTCACCCGTGATCCGGGTGGGAGACAGTGTCAGGCGGGCAGTTTGACTGGGGCGGTCGCCTCCTAAAGAGTAACGGAGGCGCCCAAAGGTTCCCTCAGAATGGTTGGAAATCATTCGAAGAGTGTAAAGGCATAAGGGAGCTTGACTGCGAGACCTACAAGTCGAGCAGGGTCGAAAGACGGGCTTAGTGATCCGGTGGTTCCGCATGGAAGGGCCATCGCTCAACGGATAAAAGCTACCCCGGGGATAACAGGCTTATCTCCCCCAAGAGTCCACATCGACGGGGAGGTTTGGCACCTCGATGTCGGCTCATCGCATCCTGGGGCTGTAGTCGGTCCCAAGGGTTGGGCTGTTCGCCCATTAAAGCGGTACGCGAGCTGGGTTCAGAACGTCGTGAGACAGTTCGGTCCCTATCCGTCGTGGGCGCAGGAAATTTGAGAGGAGCTGTCCTTAGTACGAGAGGACCGGGATGGACGCACCGCTGGTGTACCAGTTGTCAAGCCATTGGCATCGCTGGGTAGCTATGTGCGGACGGGATAAGTGCTGAAAGCATCTAAGCATGAAGCCCCCCTCAAGATGAGATTTCCCACACGCAAGTGGTAAGATCCCTGAAAGATGATCAGGTAGATAGGTTCGAGGTGGAAGCATGGCGACATGTGCAGCTGACGAATACTAATCGATCGAGGACTTAACCTAT
>NZ_PREZ01000002.1 GCF_002926065.1 Jeotgalibacillus proteolyticus
TGTAGACGTCAAGTCGAATTTTACACTTTTTGCTCGTTTCCTTTTTACACTTTTGCTGAAAAAATGCTTTTCCGGTTTTTCATACGATGACTCTCCTCGTTTTCACCACCATGGATGACTTCCACACGATGAAGTAAGCGATCTAAAATAGCTGTTGTAATCCCTTGATCACCAATTAAATTACCCCATTCATCTGGACTTTTATTTGAAGTCAGGATGATCGAACTTCGTTCGTATAAATGATTAATCAAATGAAAGAACAAGTTTGCTTCTCTCTGATCCATGGCCATATACATTAAATCATCGATGATCACAAGATCGGCATTTCTCATTCTTTTGAGTTGAACTTTAGATTTATTCAAATATTCTTCTGATTTTAGTAGCTGCACAAGTTCACCCATTGTAGCGAAATAAACATTGAACCCTCTGTATACAGCTTCAAGTCCAAGCCCAATTGCGATGTATGTTTTTCCAATGCCGGGGGGACCTAGAAGAATTAAATTGTACTGTTGCTCTAGCCAGCTTAATTCTCGAAGTTGAGAAAGCTGACGAGCCGTCAGAACGTTTTGTCCTTTCAACTCAAACTCATCTAACGACTTCACGAAAGGGAAGCGTGCCCATTTCATTCTCTTTTCAAGGCTTTTCGCTTCACGTTTGGCTAATTCATATCGAGTGATAGACTCTAAAAATTCCAAGTAGGTCCATGATGCTTTTTCAGCTTCGCGAAGAAGCTGTGGCAGCTCCTCCGCAGTCTCTGATAAACGTAACTGACGGAATAGATCTTGTAGTTCATGTACAGTCTTATTCATCAGCTTCTACCTCCTAAAATGCTGGTATAGGCATTTAGAGAACGGGTAGAGGCTTTGATATGAGAATGTTTTGGTAGAATGGTATGCAAGGATTGTACCTCTTCATTTGGTCCGTCTCGCAATGTATCAAGGTGATGGGCAATATCACGAAAATCATTCGCATTGTATAATTTCTCTGTCAGGCACTTGGTCAAAACAGTATCAATTAACGCTGGATATCGTTGAATGATCTTATTGATAATCACAAATTGATCTCGACGATACCTTGGGTATCTTTGACTAATCTCATCTAAATAAGTAGTTGCCTGAATCTGATCTTCAAAGTAAGAGATGAGGTGTTGCTTAAACTCTTCAACCCCTTTGGAGCGATCACGGGTATGATGACGGTTTTGAATAAGTTTTCCTTTTTCTAAGCTAATCATATGCTCGGCAATGACATCACCTTTTGCTTCTCTGCGAATGACAAGGGTCTGATAATCTTCGTCCTTCACTTCAATCCACACAAGATTTTCACTCATTGTTTGATAAGTCCCTAATGGGACGGAATAACGGTTTGATTTGTATCGGATCGTATTGTCCTTGCTTACACTTCTTGTTATACTTTGGTTATTGGTACTTTCATATGAAAGTAATGAAGAGACTGGCTGTAAGTGTTGCTTTTCGAGGAGAAACACTTCTGCTGGTCTTTTTTTCGTTGTCTGGTGAACCTTATGGTTTCCAGTACGTACGAGCCATTGTCTTGCTCGTTCATTCCAGTCTTCTATGTCGCTAAACACACGACTGTCTGAGAAATTGCCTTTTACGTATTTCACTACATTTTCAATCATACCTTTAGATTCTGGGTCAGCTCTTCTGCACAGATAAACGTTAAATTTTCGTTCATTTACATAGCTTTGAAACTCAGTTGTTAAAAGCAGCTGTCCCGCATTTTCACTCACTGCGATCAAGTTATCCTGGTCATAGACGATTTCTTCTGTTCGTCCTCCATAGAACTGAAATGCATTTTCATGGCAGCGAATCGCATCTCTTGTGGTGAAAGGATGGGTCTGCCATTCCGTATATTTTTGTCTGGAGTGGGCCAATACAAAGGCAATAAAGTACAGTTTGATTTCTTTGTTGTCAGTCGTTTTCTGTCTTGTGATCCCCCAGTCGACCTGAAGTTGTTTACCCATCGGTTGTTCTGGAACAGCTTCGTATTGACGGACAGTAACCTCTTTCTCAATCTGATAGACTTCTCGAATATCTTTCACATACGCTCTCATCGTACTTTCACCGACCAGGAGGTCGGGATATCTCTCCAAAAGCCAATCATAAATTTGGGCACTACTCAAGTGAGGATACTCTTCCAGCCAGGCTAGTATCCAGTCTTTATAAAGATCTAGTTTTTTCTTCTTCCCCAAAGGCTGCTCCGTGTATGTTTTTGCTTCCTCAAATGTCATGCCTAAATACTTATAGACAGTCGGTCTTGAAATCTTCAGCTCCTTAGCGATTTGTGCTATTTTAAACTTTCTCTTATGTAATTCATGAATCTTTATGTATAACACTAACTTCTCCTCCAAAATCCTAACCTCCAGTAAAATAACGTCACGCTCTATTTTACTAAAGTAGTAGGTTGATTGAGCAAAAGTGTAAAATCCTATCGAGCAAAAACTGTCAACTTTATTCTAGCGTTTACAACTTTTAACCTGTACTGTCTTAATAAAACCTTAAGATAATAAAAAATAGCCCCTCCACCAGTTGGTAGAGGGGTTAAATATATTCAGGCATTCTTATTATTCTTTTCTCAAATGTAGTTTTCCTCACAGACTATCCCTAAATGGTTCTATCCATCAAACACAAACTCCACAAAATTTTAAATTCATCATTAATAACGAATTAAAGAATTTTCAATGGCAGCATTTAAAGAGTCTAGGCAGTTATTTATTACAAGAAAAATCCTTCTGGCTACGTTAATTCTAATTTTAAGTTTTAAGGAATTAAGTGTATAGAAAGATATAAAAAAGACCCTCGGCCGATTGGTGATTTGTAGAGGGTCAATATTTTATTATTATGGTTTGTAAACAAAAAAAAACCTATTGATCAAGAAGAATTAATAATTAAAAAAATGAAAAAACCATCTACTTTTGTCACAATTTAATTTATAGTTAAAACATACTATTTACTCTTCATTATAAGACATCACTACCTTCAACAATGCAAATGCTATAAAAAATTGTGTAATAGAAAGGTTGGATCGTTTGTTAAAAGCTAATCATGTGAAAGCTAAATATTTTGCCTTATTTATTTTTTCCACATTCCTATTAAGTGCATGTGGTGGTGACGTGAGTGATCGGAAAATTCAAAACTACTTTAAAGAGAAATATAATATTGATGTAAAAGTTATATCTAGGGAAGAATGGAATACAGGGAATATGGGGGATTTCACTCACAAAGTAAGACTCAAGGATAACAAAAACGTAACGTTTGACGTCAATGTGAGTGAAGATACGGTTACCGGCGATAATTACCCCATTGCTGCAAAGAATTACGAGGAGTACAAAAAATTTGAAAAGGTATTACCTACTGTTGAACAACTGGGCTTTGAATTAAAATACGGAGAAAATTTCATTTTTCATGAAGTGTATGGATCCGATCAAGTTAAGATATTTTTGGACTTATATACTTCTGAAAAGATCGATTATTTGACGTTTGAACAACAGCAGTTGGATAACTACTATCAACTGGTTGATGTAGTCCGTTCAAGTGGTGCAGATATTCACCTTCTTACTATAGAGGACAAAAGACAAGATCCAAATTTTATAAGTGTTCCTATGAAAGAATTACCAAAGGACTTAACTAAGGATGATTTATATTTAAAAATCAGACAAAGGAATTTAGATATGGTTAGTACGCTAGAAAATGAAGAAGCTACAAAGGTAACAAGTAAGTTAGAAACGAAACGATACGAATTCGCTGATCATTATTATCATAATTGGTTAATGTGCGGAGAAACAAATGCAGAAACTGAATGTAAATGGTATTTTGTTAATGTTGAATATGAACAGGATGGTTTGAATTTAACAAATGAGCATCTTGTAAGTGACATTACTTATATATATGAATTCTTATCTGAATATCTTAATAATAAACCATTTAAACTAAATGTTACTGAACCACGTGAGGATGTAGATAGCCCATCCATTCACATGGAATATGAAGAATGGGGAAAATACGAGGATATACAGCATCTTTTGGAAGTAAAACTAGAAAATTAAATCACTACTCTCAAAATAACAATTGGATCAATATAAATTCACCATATATAATAATTGACCCTACAAAAAACGGATTAATTTATTCGAACTTCACTCTTTAAAACCAATAATAATTCAATAAAATACTATTTGAGCCCGTCCGCTAATTGGTGGACGGGCTGTTTTAAATTATTTTCGTTAGAGACTAATTTAATTGCATAGACTTATCAATCTATATGAATAAATACGAATAGATCAAATAAAAGAATACACTGACTGATAGAGTGGCTATTCCATAAGAATATTTGTTCATACTACTTTCTTTAAAGAGTGTTGTTAGAACATAAGCAACTATAAGTTGAACACCAAGTAATACTATGGATGGGATAAGTAAATGCATCCATTCTTCTGTTAGTGTTAAATCACCAGGAAAGCTTGAGCTTGCATCTGATCGTCCAATTTCGATAATAAAATACATTAACTGTACTGATATCCATGTAGAGATACCACTGATAATTAGTTGAAACAATAATAGTATCGACATACGCCCTCGCTCTTAAGCAATATTGAATTTTTAATTCTAACGGTGTTTTTATTAATTTATCTCTAGCTACGTAGATCGCCATGATCTCTAAGGAACTATGTTCATTAGAGCATTTTTAAAAAAGTCCTTCTATCAAATTATGATAAGGGAACTTCCTCATGCTACCACAGTTTTTAAAAGAATTACTCGCCCTTCATTGCCCCACAGGTGCAAAAGCTTCCATGACTCGAATGTGATCTTCACCAGATTTAATTTTTGCATCAATCAGATTAACAAGTTATAACCAAGCGATCCCTAATTTTAAAAAGCCCTCTTTCTCAACAGTAAGAGAAATTGGACTTTTTTCTATGGATATTTTACCTTCGTATGTCTCATTAAGGAAGACCCTAATTATTTTCTTCTGATAGCTTTCGATATAATGATGCCCGGGAGACATGGGTAATATCACAAATCTGATTTACAGTCATATTTCCTTCCTTATATAGCTTTATTGCCTGATTCATTCCTTCGTGATTTTTATCATACTTCTTTGACCTGCCCTTAAATTTCCCCTCTTTCTTCGCAAGTTCAATCCCTTCACGCTGTCTTGTTCGTAAAAGATCCCGCTCTAATTGGTTAACTCCAGTCATGACCGTAACCAAATATTCGCTGTATGGATTATCTTCTGATAAATCCAGCCATGTATCATTTAGGGATTTTAAGATAGCCTTTTTCTCCTTAAATTTATTTATTATTTCAAATAGATCCTCAGTACTGTCGACCATATTAATAAGCTCTGTAACATAAATAATGTCACCGTCCCGAAGATCTGCCAGCATTTTTTGAAGCTGCTCTCGATCCTTTGCTGCTACGGAAGTTTTTTCTAAATAAATTAAATCAATGTCCAATTCATTCAGCTGCTGGAATTGACTTGAAGCATCCTGACTTATTGAACTTATACGTATATATCCAATCTTTCGCAAAATAGCACCTCTTTTTATTGAGACAAGTCTTTTGATACAAATATAATACTACCTTTTATATCATGTATCAATAGACTATATCTATTGATACATACTCCTGAATTATTTTTATATTTTTACATATTAATACATATTTCGTTAATGAGATCAATAAAGTCTCAAATATTGTTTAGCTTATTTTTTTGATGTATAACAGTCTGGCCTTTGTCTTCCTAAATACAGTATATGGGATAAATAATAAACAAAAATAGTTTCTCACCAAGTTCAGTTTATTTTACTCATCATCTTTCCTCTCATGACAACTATCCCCTACTGATTTATCCCTTTGCGTAGTTAAAACGTGCATTGATAAAAATGTAGACTGCTATTGACAAATTTTTTCACAATTAGTATAAATGGTATAGACAGTTGAAAATGATTATCATTATTATTTGTTTTCATCTTAGACTATTTCAGTAAGGAGAAGATCAATTTGAAAAAGCTTGTAGTCCCTTTTGCTATCATTTCCATGCTGTTATTAGCTGCATGCGGAGGAAATGATGCCTCTGAAGGTGAAGAAAACCAGGTAAGCGGCAACAAAACTATTACCTATCAATCAGAAAGCGGACCGGTAGATGTGCCGGAAAACCCTGAAAGAATAATTGCACTGACAAACGCACCGAATGTTCTTGCGTTAGAAGGAAAAGTCGTTGGTGTCGATGAATGGACAAACACGAACCCTCTATTTGAACAGAGGCTTGAAGGGATCGAGGTTGTATCAGAAGAGAATCTCGAAAAAATTATTGAACTGGACCCGGATCTAATCATCGCTGGCACTCATATGAGTAATTTGGAACAGCTCAGTGAAATCGCACCAACTGTTGCTTTTACATGGGGGAAGCTGGATTATCTAACTCAGCAGCTTGAGATCGGTAAGCTTTTAAATAAAGAAGATGAAGCTAAGGAATGGATGGACGATTTTAAAGGTCGAGCAGGCGCGGCTGGAGATGAAATCCGTGAAAAGATTGGTGAGGACGCCACCGTTTCCGTGCTGGAAACCGGAGATAAGGAAATGTATGTGTTCGGGGATAATTATGCCCGCGGAACAGAAATTCTTTATCAGGAAATGAAGCTATCCATGCCTGAGAAAGTGGAAGAACTCGCTTTAGAAAGCGGTGTTTACACCCTTTCCTATGAACTCATTCCTGAATTTGCAGGAGATTATGTAGTTTTAAGTAAGAACGCTGATGTAGACAACTCGTTTATGGAGACTGACACGTGGAAGAACATCCCCGCTGTGCAGCAGGACCGGGTTATTGAAATTAACACGAAAGCATCTACCTACAGCGATCCGATAACACTTGAGCATCTTCTTGAGACGTTTGAAAAAGCATTTCTTGAAAGTGAATGAGATCATTTTAGTAAGAGGTGCATGATGTGAAATTAGTAAAAGTTATTTATATACTTCTAACAGGCAGTGCTCTGCTTTACCTTTACAGCAATGTCATGCCAAAGGATGGTTTGGTAAATGGCATTCTCTATTTTGTCATCGGCATCCCATTAGCATTGATCATCATGTCCCTTTTACTTCACTTGTTCGATAAACTTTTAAAAAAAACTGATTAAAACATACGATATAGAAAAGACCCGGGTAAGCAGTACAGCTCACTTCCCCCGGGTCTTCTTTATTTTTTCATCTAATAATAAACCAGTACACAGCAACGATCCCTAGATCACTTAGAGCATGACTAATAATTGCTGCAAGAATTGAGCCTGTTTTCTCTCTTAAGTAACCAAAAAAGAGGCCGGCAATAAAAACCGGTATGATGGCAGCAAGGCTTGCGATTCCGTAGAAAATCGGTATGACAGATAGCATATGATAGAGTGTATAAAAGAAAGCAGTAAAAAAAATCGTCCCCCCTGCCTTCATCTTGTCTCTTAGCCTATCAAACATAAATCCTCTCCAGTAGATCTCCTCTAAAATAGGATTAATCAAAAGCAGCACAACAACCAAAAGCCATTCTACTGTTCCTTCTATCCCCCATTCCAAAAGAAGCACCCGCAGCTTATTAAGATCCATAAGATACACATGAAGCCCATTTAATCCTCCAAAAATAAAGAGAAAAAACAACAGACCGCTCCCTGCTCCCAAAATTACGGCCTGACGTGTCGGCTTTATTTTGGGGAAAGCATACTTGAGAATCGGTATGAATAACAGCCAGCCGTAAAACAGAATAAATGTAATGACAACACTCGAAAACAGCTGCAGACCAATAAAAATCATTAAAGCAGGTCCTATTAAAAGACTTGCATTTTTCATTGAGGTGCCCTGCTTTTTTCAATTTCCTGCAAAAAATCATCCAGTGCCCTATTAAAAGCAGAGAAGGATCGGGATGGCAGCTGGTGAGTGCCTTTATCAATAAACATCACTTTTGTATTCGGTGCCTGCTTTTCAAAAGGGATACCGTAGCGATGCATCGGCTTTTCAAGGGAACCGTAAAGAAGCAGTACAGGCATCGTTAAGCGCTTTAGTGCAGGAGTGGAATCATATTCAAGCCCTGCTTTGCAATATTCATATACGCGTTTTGCATCTGCTTTCCTGGCGTAGTCATAAATGTCTTTTTCATCCTCTGAAAAATATTTATTCAGCTTTGCCTGAAGCTTTGCAGCTAATGGTATCATGCGGGCTTTTGCCATCAGCATTACAGACTTAATAAAAAATTTTGGGGTAATGGTCGTTAATTTTGGATAGCCTCCGGATAAAATTAAAGCAACTGTCCGGTCTGGATACAAAAGAGCAAACTCCTGTGCTACAAGCCCGCCGTGCGAATAGCCGCATACAGCTGCCTGATCAATCTCAAGCTGATCAAGCAGATTTTTTAAATCTTCAGCAAGAAGTCTGATTGTGACAGCTTCCGATCCCCTGGTGCTCTCACCGTGCCCCGCTAAGTCGTAACGAATGATTTTGTATTTTTTCGCGAGTGGCCCCTGATGCATAAAAATATTTTTCCCCATCACAAACGGATGGATAAAAACAATCGGCAGCCCCTCCCCTTTTACTTCATAGTAAAGTGCAAGATCTTTTCGAACTGAAGCATATGGCATCAGTGATTCACTCCTTTATTACTCCTGAACACGATTTAATTTCATATTTTTACTAAGTACCCTTTTTATGTTTGGAGTAAAACCGGTAAAAACGAGCTGCTTAAACCACCTGCTCATGCTGAAGGAAAATTATTCAAAGATTAATTTATAACAAAGCGGGTATAAAAAGATATCCAACGGTTCATTTAGTACCTGTCACTTAGCTTTCCCGAGTGCTTTTCTTTCAGGAAAGCCAGGTGGGAGGTGATTAGATGAAAAGAATTTATGGCATTAAAAACTTGATGGTTTATCTGGATTCCATAAATCATCCCTTATCTGAGGAAATGATTATTACGTTAATCAGTAAAAAAACACTGCCTCACAGAAGGCCTGTTAAAGATATGTATTTATTTGATACAGATCATATTGACTGGTGGGTACAAAAAGAAAAAACGAAAGAATAAACCATCCGGGCCCTGCTTATATGCAGGGCTTTTGGATTTGTACGCTTCTTTGTTTAATTTTTTGCCATAAGGGAAATAGTTGTTTTTAGGAGGGTACATATGAAAAAATCAGTCATCATTGGATTAGTCATTTTCGCATTAATTTTAACTGCAGCTTTTGTAAGCGGTGTAAGCAAAGAGGAAGAAGACCCGGTCGAACACAAAGAAATGGTCGCCCTCGGTGACTCCTTAACCAGAGGCGTCGGCGACAGCGGAGAAGGATATGCAGACAATCTCCAAACTTTGTTAAGTGAGGACCAGCACCATACCGTAACTGTTTATAACTATGGTATTCCCGGTCAGCAGTCGGATGGTCTTTTAAATCAGTTGAACACAGACTCTGAACTCATTGAGAAGATTAGCGAGGCAGAATACGTAATGATTTTCATCGGCACGAATGACTTAATCCAGAGCAACGGCGGGGATTTGGAACCGATTCAGGAGGATTTAATCGCTAAGGGTAAACAGGATTATTCGAATAATATAAAAGAGATTTTAGGCATTATCCGAAAAAATAACTCAGAGGCTCCTGTTCTTATGCTTGGTTTGTTTAATCCATATCCAGATTCAAAAGAAGTGAATGATGTGGTAACGGATTGGAATGAAACAACCTGGAATCTTATTAAAGAGGATGAAGGCGTTAAGTTAATTTCGACCAACGGACTTTTTGAGGAAAAATCAGAAGAATATTTTGATGATGCTCTTCATCCAAATGATAAAGGCTATAACCTGATCACAGAAGAAATCGTAAAAGAATATGATTTTTAAAAGCTCAATCTACTCAGATTGAGCTTTTTTCATGACCATCCAGGAGGTTGTAAGACCTACAATACAAATCACAATCCCTGAATAAAGAAAGCTTTCAAAACCGATGGTCCTATATCCTACCAGAACAACTATTCCATCGATAATAAAAATAACCGCTCCTACATTCACTTTTATGATGCCTGACACCATTTGAGCGAGTAGATCGGTTCCTCCGGTGCTTGTCTCGTAAATGAGCATTAAACCGATTCCAAAGCCGATCAGCACACCGCCAATAACTGCGCTGACTGGCAAAGGCACAGAAATCATATGTCTCACAGGCGCCAGCAAGTCGATAAAAATTGAGGATACTAAAAGCCCGTGAAGGCTATTATAAAAGAATGCACGCTGCTTAAACCAGGCATAAAAAAATAACGGACTGCTTAAGAGGATCATCCCGAGGCCCGTTTTAATATTCCAGTAATAGTGCAGAAATAAAGCCAGCCCGATCATGCCGCCGTCCAGTAAATGAAAAGGCACTAAAAAACCATTGATTCCAAGGGCCAGACTAAAGCTTCCGACAACGATTGCCATCATTTTTTTACGCACATTAGTCCCCTTTATTTTTTTCCTACTATATGATGAACCTCCATGCATATGCACAGATAAACAATGTCTCCTTAAAAATAGGAGGTTAAAATATAAAGTAATATTATTATTTCAAAGCATCTTGTTATATTTTTTAAAGTGGTAAACTAAATATAAAAATACTATAGTGAAACGAGTTGTTTTTATGGGATCAATTCTTCTTAAAAATGCAGTCATTTATCCAATTACCTCCCCTATGATTGAATTTGGTGATGTGTTAGTAACAGATGGCATCATTTCGGAGGTAAAGGAATCAATAAACCCGCCAAAACATTGCACGATTTACGACTGTTCCGGCCAATATCTAATTCCGGGCCTGATTGATGTTCATACCCATCTTGGTCTTTATGATGAAGGGACTGGCTGGGCCGGAAATGATGCAAATGAATCAATTGAACCACTGACCCCTCATATACGGGCAATCGACGGGATTTATCCACTGGATGAAGGATTTCGAAATGCGACGGCGCATGGCATTACGACAGTGAATGTTCTTCCCGGAAGCGCTAATGTTATTGGCGGTGTAAGTGCAGTTATAAAAACACATGGAAAAACGATTCCTTCAATGGTTGTAAAAGAATCCTCAGGCCTTAAAATTGCACTTGGGGAGAATCCAAAAAGAATGCATTCAAACGGAAATAATGACTCCATTACCCGCATGGGAATTATGGGAATGCTTAGAGAAGCATTCTACCAGGCGAAGCATCATGGTAAGACAGATGACTTTAGGCATGCGCCGATCCAAAAGGCTCTTAAGCGGGAAATCCCTGTCCGAATTCATGCTCACCGGGCAGATGATATCGTTTCTGCCATTCGTTTTGCTGAAGAATTTAATTTGGATTTAAGAATTGAACACTGCACAGAAGGTCATTTAATCATTGATGAACTGAAGCGTTCAAACAGTAAGGTGTGTATCGGTCCAACCTTCACCCGAAAATCGAAGGTAGAGCTTAAAAATAAGTCATGGAAAACGTACCATAAGCTTGCTGATGAAGGAATTGATATTTCCATTACGACAGACCATCCCTACACGCCGATTCAATATTTAAATGTGTGTGCCGCTATCGCAGTGAGAGAAGGTTTATCCGTTGAAAAATCACTTGAAGCTATTACGATGGGCCCGGCAAGAAATCTGGGAATTGCCGATAAGGTTGGCAGTATCGAGCCTGGAAAAGAAGCGGATCTCGTGCTTTGGACACACCATCCATTTCACTTTATGGCAAAGCCTGCCTTTACCATGATTAAAGGGGAAATGGTCTTTATTGGCTCGTAAAAAAATTTACACAATTTACACAAAAAAAGACGAAAAAGACTATTTTCAAATCCTTTATTTTTTTGTATGATTTAAGTGCAAATATGTAGAACAAACTACTATTAGTTTTAATACAATGATGCCATGGGACTGTTTAGAGAGTCTTTAATGGAGGGAAGGCAAATGGTGCGCCACCAGTTTTTTGACTGGTTCTAGTGGGTTCGATTCCCACCCCGAAATTTTTTATGAACGTTATGAAAAATTTCGAGGGTGAGTATCGCAGTTCCTACTAGGATACTGCCCTTTTATGGAGGGGTAAACCATGATCAAAAAACGGGATATTCATGAAAGCCACGGGCTTTTTGAATTGATGGCGCATCCGGAGGTCTTCCCTTTTGTGCGTCAGAAAGCTCACTCTGCTGAAGAGCTGTTGTTTTTGACAAAACAAACGTTGGAAGCTGAGGAGCGGGGAGAATTAATCTCAAGAACGATTATCGATGAATGGGGCGCAGCGATTGGCACCATCAATCTATTTGATATTGAAAATGGCGCGGGATTTCTCGGCACATGGCTTGGAAAACCCTATCACGGCAAAGGGTACAATCAGCCTGCGAAGGAAGCCTTTTTTGAAGAGATATTTTATGAGCTCGGAATCGACACAGTCTATATGAGAATCCGAAAAGCAAACCCACGCTCTCAGAAAGCTGCAGAAAAATTACCTTATGCAGTACTTGCCAACGAAACAAAAAAACATATTTATGATCAGTTAAATGCTGAAGGAGATATTTATAATTTATACGAAATTACAAAAGACCTTTATACGTTCCATAAGCTTCGCACCCAGGAAACAATTCAGGAGGAAGCACTGGAAGCATAAAAAGATCATGCGGTGTAAATTACCGCATGATCTCTTTTTTACAGCCGAATGAGTGACGTTTTGATTTCGGTTACTTCATTAAGTATTTCAAACGCTTTATTATTTAAGTTATCAAGCTCGATCGCCTGCACTAATACCTCTGCGACATCCGCACGGGTAATTTCCCCGTCGCGGTCCTGAAGACGCTGACTTGCACGTATTTTACCGGTCGGTTCATCATTTGTGAGAAGTCCCGGTCTTACAATTGTATAGGTAAGGCCGCTGTTTTTTAAATGAACATCTGCCCTGCGTTTTGCCTCATAATATACCTCCATTGATTCATCGAGATCAAGCTCGGAAGGGTTATCTGCACCTATTGCAGAAAGCATGATGAACTTTTCAACTCCATGCTCTTTTGCCAGATCAATTGATTTTATTGCTCCGTCCTCATCAATTAAAATTGTTTTCTCAGGGCCTGTATCTCCTCCGGCGCCGGCTGCGAATATGACGATGTCCACATCCAAAAAGGCATGGCTGAAATCTTCTTCAAGGTCACCGAGTACAGGCGTACCACCCATTATTTCGATTGTTTCTTTTTGTTCTTCTTTTCTTACCATTCCTTTAGCATAGTACCTGCTATCCTGAGCGAGTATATTAATAACCTTCTGTCCGGTTGTTCCGTTCGCTCCAATGACTAAGACGGTTTTTCTTTCTCTCAATTTTTTCATATGTATCATCCCTTCCTTTACTTCCTTATAAAGGTTTTACCCCTTCTTTCGCTGACTGAAACGAACTCAGCTACGCGAAAAAAGCATCCCTCAGCGCATGAAGGATGCTTCTCATTGTTATTTGCCCAGTAAGGCGATTTCATTTACCATCTGATCAATAGTGAAGGAAGGTGGAGCGTTTTCCATCTTCTCAACCATGGTCCATTGCTGATCACGGAGCTGTCTGACAGTTGTTATGAAGCTTTCCTCAGTCAGCTCAGACTCTTCAAGCTTTAGGGCAAAGCCCTGCTGAACAAATGAATTGGCGTTTAGAATTTGATCACCTCTGCTTGATTCCTTAGACAACGGAATTAAAAGCATAGGCTTTTTTAACGCTAAAAATTCAAAAATAGAATTTGATCCGGCTCTTGAGACGACAAGATCGGTCATTTCCAAAAGATGCGGCAGTTCTTCGGTAACAAACTCAAATTGAATATAGCCCTCTTTTTGAATCTCAGCCTTATTCCCTTTTCCGCATAAATGAATAATGGAGAAATGCTCAAGAAGCTGATCAAGTGAGTTTCGGACAACTGTATTAATCCCCTGGGCACCTAGGCTGCCTCCCATTACTAAAAGAACAGGCTTAGCTGGTTTTAATGAAGTAATTCGTTCCCCTTCAGCTCTGCTTCCTTTAAAAAGGTCCTCCCGGATAATAGAACCGGCACAAACCGACCGGTCAGATGGCATATGCTGCAGAGTTTCCTGGAAGGTTGTATAAATTCTTGTGGCAAAAGGCATTGCAAGCTTATTAGCAAGGCCTGGCGTTACATCTGATTCATGAATAGCAACCGGCACCTTCGCCATTTTAGCAGCCAGCAGAACCGGCACAGACACAAAACCGCCTTTAGAAAAGATGACATCAGGCTTTTCTTTTTTAATTATGCGAAAGGCCTGCATGACGCCGGCTAACACTCTAAAAGGATCTGTGAAATTTTTAACCGAGAAATATCTTCTTAGCTTCCCGCTTGAAATCCCGTGATAAGGTACATAGGAAAATTGTTTTGTAATCATCTCTTTTTCAATACCATCGTGAGAACCAATATAGCTGATGCTCCAGCCATTTTCGTGAAAACGCGGAATCAGGGCTACGTTTACTGACACATGCCCGGCTGATCCTCCGCCTGTAAATAATACTCGCTTTGTCATTGTCTTACTCCAATCATCAATTGTTTACTTGACCATTATACACATTATTTACTTTTTATACGTTAATTTTCTAGAAATTCCTGCGGTTTCATTCTTATGACTTATTAGACTGAATAATTTTTTTTGCTACATTTAACCCGCTAAGCGTGACCATTGGTGAACCGCCGCCGGGGTGTGTGGTGCCCCCGGCATAATATAAGCCTTTAATATCTTTGTTTGAATTTCTCGGCCTTAAAAATGCATCACTTATTTTATGAGAGGAAACTCCGTATAATGCCCCTTTGTACGCGTGAAAGAGATGAGCGATGGAATCCGGCGTATAAACTTTTTCCTCTTCAAGCTCCTGTCTGACCGGTATTCCTTCTTTCTCAAGGCGATTATAAATCTTATTTTTATAGTCTTCAACCGTTTTTTTGTCACTAAGCTCAATAGCAGGAGCATTTACGAGGATAAATAGATTGCTTCCCTTTGAAATGGTTCTGTCAGTTTGAGCACTGTGGCATATATAAATCGTTGGATCAGAGGGCAATTCTTTTTTTACAAACAGTTCATCAAATTCTTTTTGATAATCCCCGGAAAAAAATACATGGTGATGATGAATATTTTCTTGAAAATTTTTTAATCCCGCAAGAATTACAAAGGCAGACACAGAAGGTTCAAAAGCCTCGAGACGATGGTCAGGATAGGACGGTCTATATTGTTTTTTGATTAATTTTTTGGTTGCCGTAATAAAATCTCCATTGACGATTACTTTATCGGCTTCTATTCTATTGCCATCCTTTAGCTCTACTGCCTTAACATGCTGCTTTTCAATTATTATCTCTGAAGCTTCAGTATCAAGCTTCAGCTCTCCCCCAAGCTTCAGAATTAGATTAGCAAAGGCCTGTGCAAGCATCGGGTTTCCGCCTTTAATCGTAAATACACCTTCAGCCATTTCAAGATAACCGATCATGGAAAAAGTAGCAGGCGTCACATAAGGTGATGAGCCAATATATGTGCCATAGCGGTTAAACACCTGCTGGATTTCGCTGTTTTTAAAAAATCGCTTGTGAAAATGGTCCATTTTTTCAAATGGCCGCACCTGTAAAAAAGCTTTTGATAAGGATGGTGATAAATAATCACCCCAGCTGCTAAACGTTCGATTAAAAAAGCCTTCTTCTGCTTTTTTATAGAGCCGCTGAACTTCTTTTAAATAGGCCCAATAATGCTTGGCTCCATGCGGGTCGAGCGTTTTTAGCTGTGAAATTACCTCATCAGGATAGATGGACTGGATGAATTCATTGCCTGAAGGAAATTGATTTTTTGTATGACGCTCTAAACGGATTAACTCAATATAATCATCGAGGGACTCGCCTACGTTTGAAAACACTTTTCTAAAAACGTTAGGCATTGTAATCGTATTTGGTCCAAAATCAAAAGAATAGTCACCGAGCTTAACCGGCATCATTTTTCCGCCTGCGTGGGAATTTTTTTCAACGATGGTTACGTTATAGCCTGCATGCTGAAGCTGAATACCACAAGCAAGACCTCCAAGACCTGCTCCAATAATAACAATTTTTTTCATTGATAGGTTCTTCCTTTCCAAACGTAGCCTTTCTTGCGAATCGACTGAACTACCGAGCTCCAGATCAATGCTGTTAATGCGATAGCTGAAAGCGGCATTAGCAAAAAGTGAATACGGCTTCCTTTTGTGGCAAAATCTATTATTGCAGCTTGAAGCCATACAAAAAGCAGTGGGAGCATAAGGAACCATTGCTGCATGATAAATCCTGTAATTGCAAGTACGAAAGGTCCAGCGTAAAAAAGAAGATAAAATAAACTGACGCCAATGGCAGCTGTGATGGACTTTCCGAGCCCGGTGTATATATTCTTTAAAAACCCCTCCCACACCTCTTTATTTGTTTCGTACATAAAGCAGGTTACAGAAGGGGTTACATTTGCTAAAGTAGCTTTAAATCCATGTTTTTTCAGCTTCCTCGTAATCGCAATGTCTTCAATCAGGGAGCTCTTGACTGATTCATGGCCTCCGATTTCTACGTAAGCTTCTTTTTCAAAAAACATAAATGCGCCATGTGCAGCAGTAAAGGCCTCCCATGTTGTCCGGTTAGCAGCAAGATTCGGCAGATGAAAGAAAATAAAGAAATGCTGAAGAGGAACAAGCAGCCTTCCTACAAATGGCCGGACCGGGAATTGAGGAAACCCGGTAACCAGACGGGAATTAAATTTCTCCATCACATGCATTGCCTGCTCGATGGCAGCAGGCTTAACACGCACGTCAGCGTCAAGAAACAAAAAGTAGTCTCCCGAGGCATAATGGCCGAGCTGGTGGCAGGCATGAACTTTACCGACCCACCCTTTTTTCAGCTCTTTTCCATTTTTAATAGAAAAGCGGTTGTCGTTTTTAGTTAACGTATGTAATAACGCGAGTGTCTTATCTGTAGAATGATCATCTAAAAGAATAAATTCAATTGAAGGATACGTGAGCTCCTTCAAACAGTTAATCAACCCTTTAACATTTCTTTCTTCATTTCGCAAGGGAACCAGGACAGAAACCTTCCCTGTTAAATGATGATTCCCTGAACTTAATCTCGGCATCGTCAGGATATTTACGAAGGTAAATAAAACAAATAAAGCTAATAGGATCGTAAAGTAAATCATGCTTTACTCCTTTTTTTAATCGGTTTTTTCATCCATTGCAGCCATTCACTAGCTGTTTTCGAGCCTTTTTTTATTGTTTTGTAATTTCCAAGCCGTTCATGGATAAGATCGTCTCTTATGCTATTGACAAGAGCTTCATGCTTTTCACGGAGAAGGTCAGTTTTTTCTCTTCTATTCAGATGCAAAAATTGACTTAAAGATAAGCTGTCCTGAATACGAAGAAAAAGCTCCGGTCTTTGATCATGTCTGAAGCTGTAATAGGATCCGACTAATATAATTTCTAGCTCTTCTTTTTTTTCCATGAGATAAGCAGGACCGTTAAAATAGGAAAACGGTCTTTTTTCAATATGTTCTTCCCTGCCTTGAGGGAAAATCCAGACACTTTTCTTTTCTGCTAAAAGATTATGGGCAAATGACAGTGCCTTGATTAAATCCTTTGGAGACGAGGGGTCTACAGGAAATGCTCCTATCTTTTCAAAAAAGGAGAATTCCTCCATCCCCTTTTTGCTCATCATAGCAAAGGCATCTTCCTGCATAATTGTTTTATTTAAATAAAAAATGAGCAGCCCGTCCCACCAGCTTGAGTGATTCATTAAATATAGCTTTGCCCCGGCTTGATGTTTATTGTCTCGTTGATCATCAAGATAAATACAGTAAAAATGCTTTTTAAACTGGTAATGAAGAAAGCTTGTAAGCAGTGCTTCTGTTCTTTTTGATTTTTTATTGAGATTCATTAATTAGAAATCTCCTTCCTGCCCACTGGAGTAGAAAGGTCACAGCAAGGGCTGAGCCCGTTACAAAAACTGCAGTAAAAAGACCTGCTACTAAGGAGGTGACCACAAACATCCCAATCATCATTCCATATAGCCATTTCATTCTCCTATTCCATAAGGAGCTGTACGAGGTATTTCGAAACGTAATCCATAAATAAAGCAAAAGCTGGATGCCAAATGATACAGAGAACCAGCCAATAAAATTCTGATTTGGTATGCCGTAATAAGGACCTGTATTTTCCCAAACCCAATATTCTTTAGCTACAAATGCAACAGGGTCAATGATGAGATCCATACAGACGGCAAGCATAGAGGTAATGAGTGCATACCCAATCCATCTTCCAAACGAAAAAGAATGGGTAAGCCAGGCTCTCGCAATCGCCATAGAAGTAAAAATCACCATTACCCAGGCAAAGCCGATCGTAAGCGGTACACCAAAAACCTGTACGCCAAAATCTTTTTCATAATGATACGCCCCAAAAACCCATCCGTACTTCACGCCAAGAGATTCCGCCCACATTGTAAAAGCCGTAATAATAGCTGAAAATAAAAGTCCTGCTCTTTTGCCGAGGATTTGCACTGCATAAATAATGGCGAGTGCTCCTGCTAAATAAAGAAAAACTGCATTTGCCCATTCTAAAAATGGAGGCAGGATATCAAATCCCACCAGAATAACGCCGATTGAATACCAAACGAGAAATAGCTTCCATACCCAATTCATTCCTTAACCCTCAATCCCTTCTCATGAACTGTAATTGCTTTTATGCTATAATTCTACTGTTTGAGTTAATGATAATTATGTAAGCAGAGAGCAGGGGTATTTTTGGAACAAACGTATACTAAAAAAGAAAAAGTAAAGCAATTATCGATCATTTTAGTTCCTATTCTCGTCACCCAGCTTGGATTGTTTGCGATGAATTTCTTTGACACGATAATGTCTGGTCAGTATTCAACTGAGGATCTAGCAGGAGTTGCGATTGGCTCCTCCCTATGGATGCCGGTTTTCACCGGACTTTCAGGAATCCTGATGTCGATTACTCCCATCGTAGCACAGCTGGTTGGTGCAAAAAAAGAAAAAGAGGTACCGCAATCGGTTATCCAGGGTATTTATGTGTCGATCATCATGGCGCTGATCGTCGTTATTGCCGGTTATTTTGCCCTGTCACCTATATTAAATGCCATGAATATTGATGCTGAGGTTAGACGAATAGCCTACCAGTATTTAATCGCCTTATCGTTTGGGATTCTCCCGTTATTTATCTATAACGTCCTGAGGTCATTTATTGACGCACTTGGCCTGACAAGAATCTCGATGTTCATTACACTTATGTCTCTTCCCTTAAATATTATCTTTAATTACGTCCTGATTTTCGGTAAACTGGGTCTGCCGGCATTAGGCGGCGTGGGAGCAGGTGTGGCCTCAGCTATCACTTACTGGCTTATAGCAGCCATATCCATTTTTATAATCCACCGTAATAGACCCTTTAAGTTATATCAGCTCTTTAGCAGAATTTACGGAGTTTCTTTTTCAAAATGGAAGGAAATATTAGTGATCGGTATTCCAATTGGCTTTTCAATCTTTTTTGAAACAAGTATTTTCTCTGCTGTCACCCTTTTCATGAGCAGTTATTCTACTGAAGTAGTAGCCGCTCATCAGGCAGCGATTAATTTCTCATCCTTTCTTTATATGATTCCTTTGAGTATCGCGATGGCGCTTACAATTGTAGTCGGTTTTGAGGTAGGCGCAGGGCGTATGAAGGATGCGAAGCTATATAGCTGGATGGGTGTAGGAGTTGCGGTGACTATTTCGGCTGTTCTGGGGCTGATCGTTCTCTTTTTTAGAGAGCCAGTTGCTTCCATCTATGTTAAAGACAAGCAAGTTATCGCTCTTACAGCCCAATTTCTTTTCTTTGCTGTGCTGTTCCAGCTTTCTGATGCTGTGCAGGCATCCGTCCAGGGTGTGCTCAGAGGTTATAAGGATGTAAACATTACCTTAATTATGACGATGATTTCCTATTGGGTTATCGGACTTCCGGGCGGCTATTTAATGGCTAATTATACGGACCTAGCTTATTTTGGCTATTGGTTAGGGTTGATTGCCGGACTCACTGCTGGAGCGGTTACGTTAACGGTGCGGCTTCTTATTTTACAAAAGAGGCGATCTTCACAGGTCTCGAAAGTTTAATTCGCTTTTAACCAAAATGAATTTGCAGTAAAACATAAAAGCTGTACAGACTGGGTCTGTACAGCTTTTATTAATCAATCAAACCGGTGCCAATAAGTTTAAAATCCACTTCTACTATTACCGGAAGCTCTGCATATTTATCCTTCCAGGTTTTCTCATCCCAATGTTGAGGATGAAAAGCCGCAACTTTCCTCCCTATCCCGAAGCCGTCTGATTTCGCCTCCTGCATTATGCCTACCAGCTCTTCTGCGTCCTTTTTTATTTCTTTTGTCCACCACTCTTCGACTTCCCTCATCGCTTTTTCATCAGGTACTAGCGGTGCATATTCAGTAACAACCGCTTTGATTTGAATCTTAATGGTGGTGGCAAGAGTGGCATTATTCTCTATTTTTATTTTTGCTTTCCCCATAGTCGTTTCAATCGTCATATAATTTCCAGTCTCAGGCTCTTCTTTTTCCTTATATTTCCTTGTTAAGCGTACAACATTTCCTAATTTGTTATTAATTAAATTAAATAAAGTTGCTTGTTCCTGAGATAAGACCGTACCGGTAAATTTCTTATCATTAAACAGAGCGATACCTGAAACCTCTCCCCTGTTCGTCTGTTCATCAAAGGCCAAGTAAGGCAGATACAAATCCTGACCGGGATCAAATAATAGAGTGCAGGCATATTGGAGACTCATTTTAGGCATTAAACTCACAAACTCCGCACTTCTAATTAAACCCGTAAAATACTCAGTTGTGTTTTTTTGAGTGGCCAAGGGCTTGTGTAATAAGTCTCCAGCTTTTCCTTCTACTACAGCAAGCCTTGCACTCAAGTTATTATGCGGATTACGGTAAAGAGCATCCAAATAAAAGTATATATCCTCCTTTGCCAAATCCTCTCCCATCATGATAAGCTGAAGCTTGCTGTAATCAATATTCTCAGCAGACTTTGAATTAGCAATATACCTTGCGTCTCTTATGGTTCGACCCACCTGATAGATGCTTGAGCCCTCTGTATGAAACTGGTCAAAGGGTGGTACGTAAATATTAATTGCTACCTCGTCTCCTTCCTTGTCCATCCCCATGGTATACACCAGATATGCATCCTTTAAAAGACGTTCATCCCAGCAGCCGGTTAGCAGAAGTGACGAACAGATTACTAAAAGCAGGCTTTTTATCTTCATGCACTCTGCTCCTTTCGATTCTTTTTCTTAAACAGCGAAATCAAAAGAATAACAAAAGGAATTGCGATGCTGAATAAGATTGATATCTTCATTAACAGATCTGTCCATTCCGCAACCTCAGTTTCGGTTTCAGGAAAGAACGAAATTCCATATACAATGATAATAATCAAGTACACCATTTTCGTATGCTTTTCTTGATTAAAGACACGCCCGAGTGTATTCGCGCCAAGAAATAAATAGCTTGTAAACGACGAACAGGCAATCATCATCCAGATGGTGAGAAAAATTAAATCGATCCTCTGAACCACTGTAAATTCAAGGGCCTTCATTATATAAAGCACGGGGTAAGGAACGATAATCATTTCGTCTACATAAAAAAATATTTGGGTAGTGACAATAACAAAAATGTAGAATACAGTTACAAACAAGGTTCCAAAGGAAGCTATTTTAAGATTTTTTGCTTTATCACGTTTTACATAGGAGCCAAAAAATAAAAAAGCTTCAAAGCCAATTAATGCAAAAATGGCAGGCTGAACCCCTTTAATGATTGAATCTGTGCCGGTTCCTCCAATCGGAAATAAGTAGAGATACTGCGGATTCGACAGATAAACCCAGAATAACGAAAATACGAGCACCGGTATTAAAAAGGAAATCAGCATCTTAAACCGGGCAAGGATAACGACTGATTCACGTGCCAGATAAACAGCAGGGATAATGTATAAAAGAAGAACAACCCATTTTGGGGTCTCTTCAAAAATCCAGCTTGTAATAACCTGCTCAAATCCATTTAATGAAATGACCATTACATACATAAAATAGGCGAGATAAAGAACTGCAATGGTCCTCCCGATGAATTTCCCCAGACATTTTTCAATCATGTCAAAATAGGTGTTTTCAGGATATTTCATTAGAAGAAAGAAATAAGTCAATAACACCAGCTGAATAAGTAGCCCGGCGAGCAGCATCGATATCCATGCATCATGCTTTGCGACCTTAGAGATATCGGTTGGCATAGCCAGGATCGCGATCCCGATTTGTGTCTGAACGATAATAAAAAAAAGCTGCCAGCCAGTTATTTCATTTTTCGCGTTCATTTTTCCACCACCTGCTGTCGCCCTGCCTTTTTTTATCGATTGGTGAAGCACCTGGAGGACGCTTATTTTGAAGCCATGACGGCATTCTGATAAACATGTCCTTTAAACTGGATATATGAAAGGGTGCCAGAGGTGTTAAGTAAGGCGACCTTAGAGATTCCAGCTTCACTAAATGAATCGTCAGAAGCATCAGACCAATAGCAATTCCATAAAAACCAAAACCTGACGCTAAAAGCATGAAAGGAAAACGAAGAATTCGAACGGTTGTATTCATTTCCACTGAAGGCACGACGAATGAAGAAATAGCTGTTAAGGCAACGACGATAATCATTAAGTTAGAAATTAATCCTGCATTTACAACCGCATCCCCAATTACGAGACCGCCTACAATCCCGATTGTCTGCCCAATCGGGTTAGGAAGTCTTATCCCTGCTTCCCTGATTAACTCAATGGTCAGTTCAAGCAATAAAGCTTCAACAATCGGGCGATACGGAACCCCTTCAACAGCCCGTCTTGCCGGAAGGGCCAGATCATCAGGCAGAATTTCAAAATGAAAGCCGATGACGGCTATATAAAGAGCTGGTAGAAAAACCGCAATGACAAAGCTTAATATACGGAGAAGCCGGTAAAAGGTTCCCACCAGGAATCGCCCATTGTAGTCATCAGGTGATTGATAGAAAGCAAAAAAGTTTACAGGACCAATTAATGCAGTAGGTGATCCCTCCATCATTAAAGCAATGCGTCCTTCAGCTAAATTAGCTGCAACCCGGTCCGGCCTTTCAGTATTCAAAAATTGCGGAAAAGGCGACCAGCTGTTATCTTCGATAAATTCCTCAATGTATCCGATACTGAAAGCCATATCACTGTCAATTGCCTGAACCCGCATGATGTACTCTTCGACAACCATTTGGTTTGCGATATTATCAAGATAAATTAAGACACAGGTTGAATTCGTTTCTTTTCCAATTGTTAAATAGCGAACAACGAGATTCTTTGATCGCATCTTTGACCTGATTTGATTAATATTGGTTAAAACACTTTCATTAAACCCCGCATGGGATCCTCGAACGACCTGTTCATTTTTTGGTTCTTCAATGGCTCTGAATCGGTTTAACGGACATATTAAGGAAAATCCGGTCCAACCGTTATCATTTAATATCCATAGAACGGCTTCACCTTTAACAATCCGCAGTCCGATGTCATTAATTGAACTGTCAGCTTTGATTATCTGGAAATCCGAGGTGGTAGCCACTTCTCCCACCTCCCACATGGACCGTTGAAACCATTCCAAAAGCTCTTCCAGCCTTTCGCGGTCAACAAGTGTTTCTATGTACATACAAAAGGCTTCGCCCTCGTCAACTGATATATCACGTTTAATAAAGTCCTGCGTATTTCCAAGAAAAAAAGATACTTCTTTAAACAGCTCAGGAATTGACACCATTTCAATTATCTTCTTATCCTGGTTAATCCTTTTATCTTTATCCATGGTGTATCACCCCCTGAACATACTTTCTATAGTATGTGGAGTAATCATCCATTTCATTCAAAAATGGGCATTATTCATGGGTTTTTAAGATTATTGACACGTAATGATAGAATTACTTTTCAAGAAGCTGTTGGAAAAATAATAATACCCTAACTATGAGGATAAATATAAAAAAAGAAGCAAAACTGACGTTCTGTCAGCTTTGCTTCTTGTAAGAAATTTTATTATTTACTAATAAACATTTGAGTCCAGTAATTTCCGCTTTCAACATGCCCTACACCAATATGAGTGTATGAAGAGCTCATAATATTTTTACGGTGGCCTTCACTGTTCATCCATGCTTGTACAACTTCCTCGGGAGAGCTTTGACCCATGGCAATGTTTTCTCCTGCAGCTCTGTAATCAATTCCGTAAGCTGTCATCATGTCAAATGGAGAGCCATGTGTCGGGCTAGTATGAGAAAAGTAATTATTTTTCTGCATATCGGCAGATTTATCCTTTGCTACTTTGCTAAGCTCAGTATCAAGTTCAAGTGCCGGCAAACCTTCTTTTGCACGCTCAGCATTCGTTAGATCAACTACCTGCTGTTCATAGCTTGAAACTTCTGATGCCTGTTGTGGCTCTTCTTGCTTCTCTTGCGTTACTTCCTGAGCAGATTGTTCTGGCTGCTGTTCGTTTGCTTGTTCAGCTGGAGCTGGAGCTTCTGCTGGAGCTTCTGCTGGAGCTTCACTCGCTGGCTGCTGTGTTTTTGGCTCTTCAGCCTGTTTTGGAGCAGATTGAGCTTTACCTTCTTTTAAAGAAGCAAGGTCAATATTGTACTTTTTAAGCTCTGCATTAACTTTTTCCCAATCTAGTTGATTAATAGCCTGACCGTTTCCTGCAAAGCAGTTAATCAGTTCTATTTGTTTTTCTTTTGAAATTTGAGATGGTGCTTCCTGAGCTGAAGCCTGTGAAGACGCTGCCGGTGAAATGAGAAGTGCTACTGCTGCAGCTCCTGAAATTAATAATGATTTCCCTTTCATGAATACTTCCTCCTTCATAATCTTTGATTCGTCGTCTCTTCGACACTCTTATCCTATCATTGATTTTTTGTAATATTTATGGCTGATATTGGATATAAAGCACTAAATTAAAAGACTTCAAGTAAAATAGTAAATTTTAGGAATACTAAAAAGCAAACCCCTTGCCAGCAAAGGGTTTGCTAAATTATTCATAATTAGGAAAGGGTTTAAAGAACTAGGAAATTTAAAGAGTGAACACTAAATTTTAACGAAAAAAAGAGGTTGACAGCGGTTCAACTAGCTTTATTAATTTACAAGTGTTACAGATTTATGTCATTCTTCCCCTTCTCTAATAGTTCGATGAAGTTCTGTAAAAAAATGTATTAATTCGATTTTTTCTTCCCGATCTAGAGATGAAGTTATGATACGTTCAACAGCCAGAATGTACTTTTCCTCAGGTGATTTTCTTACCCTTGGATGGGTTAATTCATCAAGCAGCTCCCGCTTTATCGATTGAGACAGGATTTCCAATGACGATGCTTTTGAGTTAAGCAGACGATTTTTCCATAATGACTTATAGGCATCCAATAGCTGCTCCGGAGTCAACCTCATTC
Source organism: Jeotgalibacillus proteolyticus (assembly GCF_002926065.1). Classification (GTDB taxonomy): domain Bacteria; phylum Bacillota; class Bacilli; order Bacillales; family Jeotgalibacillaceae; genus Jeotgalibacillus; species Jeotgalibacillus proteolyticus. Next base: position 25,507 of record NZ_PREZ01000002.1, read on the forward strand.
CTCTTCCTTACGGACATCAAGCTTATCTAGATCACTAAAAATTTTGTTTTTTGAGAGTCCTTCTCCTATAATCACTAGATTTTTAGGCATATTCATATCCTCGGGCAAATAAACCGGCATACCAAAGGAATATTGGAATAGCATCGGGTATTTTTCTGAAGTAAACGGTACATACCCCTTCATACGGTAAACCTCTCCCTCAATCGATCTCATCCAGTCCTCAAATTGTACCTGATTAACACTCCCTTTAAACGTATAAACAAATGCCTGAAGTGAAAGCTCTTTATTGACCCTCGTCTTTATAAGCTCTTGTTTAGGTAAAGGAGAAAGCTGGTTTAAGATTTCACTGGACAACTTTGCATGTGTGGTGAGGAGGATCTGCGCTTTTTTATTGAGAGACTGAATATCTCCAACAATTATCCCTGCCTCCATTTCGCTCACTAAATCCTCTTTGTTCACTAGGATTAAAGAGGCATGTTTCACCTGTTCATAAAGAAGCTGCAGGATTTGAGGAGAGAAGGAACCTTTTTTCTTCCACTGCCATGCATCCACTACGGTTAAAATACCCTTGAATTCAAATGAATCAGCAAATAGTGGCGACATAACAGCATCCACTACCTCTACAGGATGAGCAGCACCTGTTGTTTCAATAATTAACACATCAAATTTTTCATTCAACAATAAATTTTGCAGCTGTGATTCGAGCTTATCCTGAATCGTACAGCAGATACAGCCATCTAAAAGCTCTGCTAGCGGAAGATCTTTATCTACTTCCTCCGAGTCAATTGACACGCTCCCGATCTCATTCATTAATACAGCAGGTGTTAGTCCATTTTCTTTTTGAATTTTTATGACCTGCTTTAACAGACTCGTTTTTCCACTTCCTAAAAATCCAGATAATAGGAATACACTTTTTTTATTCGTTTCACGCATGTTTATACTCCCTTCTTTTTCCTGCAGGCATTTTATTAAGAGAAAAAGCTAGCGCCGGGGCGCTAGCTTTTAAGCTGCATCATCTTCCTCATCTTCTGCAGGCTGATCTGAACTAATCCCTGCTTCATCCATAAGGAACTCCTCGGCAGCTTTTACCTGAGGATCATTTTCCTGAAGTTCATCACGTACAGCAGTCATAAGAACTGTTGCAGTTTCTCCATCAATAATGCCTGTAACCTCAAGATCATTTTCGTCCTGTAATTTTTCAACCGCGGCTTTAGTTTCTTCATCAAATAACCCATCAGCTTCACCTGGATCAATTCCAATGGCCTCTAGCATTGATTCTGCTGTTTTTACCTGCTCCGATACCATGGACTCTTCAAGATCAACGTCAATATCAAGGAATGGCAGGGAAGCGAAGTCAGGAAGATTTACTTCCGTTGTAGGTTTAATTCCCTCTTCATGGATCCAGTTTCCTTCTGGTGTCAGCCATCTAGCTGTGGTGAATTTCATATTTGATTGATCACTAAAGCTTTCAGCTGTTTGAACGGTTCCTTTTCCGAATGACGTTTTACCGAATATCGGAATGTCCCCTGCTTCATTCATGGCTGCAGCAACAATTTCAGATGCACTGGCACTTCCCTCATCAATTAACACAGCTGCAGGAATATCAATTTTCTTTCCGCCCTGAGCCGCAATTACTTGTTTATCGCCGCTTTTTTCTTCAATTTGTACAATTGTTTCACCTTCAGGCACAAACAGATCAGCAATAGAAATAGCCTGCTGAAGGACTCCACCCGGATTTTGACGCATATCCAGTATCATGGCTTCCATCCCCTGGCCCTCAAGCTCCTCAATTGCTTTTGTTAGCTCTTCATAGGTATGTTCAGAAAAACTCGTTAATTGGATTGAAGCAACGTTATTATCATCCATTTCATAGTAAACTGTATCGATTGGTATATCATCACGGGTAATGGTTATATCCATTGTATCCTGCATACCCGGTCTTTGGATGGTAAGTGTGACGTCTGTTCCTTTTTCTCCCCTGATCAGCATGACTGCTTCATTGGCGCTCATCCCCTGAATGCTATCTTCATCAACTTCAAGGATTTGGTCATTAGGCAAAATGCCTGCCCGCTCTGCCGGAGATCCTTTTATAGGGGATACGACTGTAACTACACCATTTAAGGATTGAATCTCAGCCCCAATTCCCTGAAAGCTTGAGGAAATATTTTCAGTAAACTGAGCTGCTTCTTCTTGATTCATATAATCAGAATAAGGATCACCGAGTGCGTCAATCATTCCATTGATCGCTCCGTTAACCAGATCCTCTTCATTGGTATCCATAAAATACCCTTCATTTATCGCATCATATGCCTCGTAAAGTTTATTAAATTCAGCTCTTTCAGGAATGCCGACTGTTACAGCCTTTTCATCCCCGAAAGAAAGCACAAATACTGAAAATACTGCAGTGAAAAGCACTGTAATAAACAGCAGCATTACAAAGTGAAATTTCTTTATATTCACATATTTCGATAGGGTTTCCTTCGCTTCTTCTACTTCATGTTCCCGCTCTTTGGCAGGATCCTGGCCGTCATGCTTTTGATCGTTTGATTCATTATCCATCGATTCACCACTTTCTCACTTTACAATTCATTCATGATCTCTTGTTGCCTCTTTTATCTTAACAGTTTTCTACGCCAAGTAAAAGCCTCTACCGATCAATGAAATAAATTGAAAATAAATGAAGAGCGACTGCCAGTGCAGCCGCCCTTTGTGTCATATTTATGAAAATGAGAATAGATGTTTACTCAGCAATTGCTGCATCAAGTGCAACTGTAATCATGTCATTAAAGGTTAATTGGCGTTCCTCTGAAGAAGTAGCCTCACCAGTAAGGATATGGTCGCTGACTGTTAATACTGATAATGCTCTTCTGCCGAATTTAGCAGCAAGTGTGTAAAGTGCTGATGTCTCCATCTCAACTGCCAGGATGCCGTATTGAGCCCATTTTTCGTGCTCAGCGTTATCATCATAGAAAATATCTGCTGTAAAGACATTGCCGACTTTAAGGTTTAATCCTTTTTCATTTCCTGCATCAAAAGCATTTTTCAGCAGGCTGAAATCTGCAGCCGGAGCGTAATCCACTCCCTTGAACGTGCGCTGATTCATATTGGAATCAGTTGAAGCCGTCATAGCAAGAATTACGTCACGCACTTTAACATCCTTTTGGATGGCTCCGCATGTACCTACACGGATAAGATTTTTAACATCATATTGTTCAATTAATTCATTTACGTAAATTGAAATGGATGGAACGCCCATTCCTGTTCCCTGAACAGAAATACGCTTGCCTTTATATGTTCCTGTATATCCGAACATATTTCTAACTTCGTTATAGCATGTAACATCTTCTAAAAATGTTTCAGCAATATATTTTGCACGTAATGGATCTCCCGGCAGTAAAACGGTTTCAGCGATATCGCCTTTTTTAGCTCCAATATGTATACTCATGTGTATCCTCCTTAAATTGCTCTTCTCAGCTAACCAATTGTAGCGTTTTTTGATTCCGTTTTCAAGCAGAAACATAACTTTACTTAGCTAGGAAGATTGTTCGATTATTTGAATGAATTTCCTATGAAAACTGCAAACATCTTCCATTCTCACCCTAACGCGGAATAGTGACTCATGATCATACCCTTTTTCACCTGGGTGAAGCGTATTGACCTTATGATCGAGCTCAATCAGCAGTTCGTATACCGTGCTTGATTCCGCATAAAACTTAATGGTTAATGAATTTAATGTCTTTCCGAAATGCCCGCTCTTAGGGTTAAATACAAACTTCTGAATGAAAGCCTGCTGCTTTTTATACCGGTCAGGAGCCTCTACACAGCTTGTATGACTCAGTGTAAAGCCTTCATTCAAGATTACGTTAAGAAGCTCAGTCATGAAAGTAGAAGGCTTGGTAACCAATGGATCAAGATCAAATGGGTCCATTGCATTTTTTATATCAGCCCCAGCTTTAATCCACAGATGCGAGCCGTTCGCTGTTACAGGAGCCCAAAGAGGCAAAGTGAATGTAAATGGAAACGCTGCAATTTCATTTTCCAAAATTGTAAAAGGTTCTGCAATTTTAATTTGTTTAATCAGGGCATGATCCTCATACTCTTTATTATTAGACTGGCGTAAGTAGCTGGTAAAAAGAGATAAATATATGGTGTCTACTTTTTGTTCTGCAGCACCACCCATTACGATTGCCTGTCCCTTCACCTCTTCTCCGACACGAAAAGCTGGCTGAGAAAATCTGCAATCAATTTTTGTTGCACCTATCCCCAGAGAGGCTAAGGCTTTATTAAATATTGACATTAGGTTTTCTCCTTTTCATTTTTATTCGGAGTTGCTACTTAGTTCCAATATTAATTAAGCTCTTGTTTGATGTCAATGCGGTATTCTTCCCATAGTTCGTCGAAAATCGAGATCTTATCACTATAAAATTCGGTTAATTCAACGTAGCTGCTAATCTCGTGATAATCATCTGACATTTTAGGAAAGTCTAAATCGTCGTACATGGCATTTGCCAGAATGCCTTCCTGTGTCGTTGCTTCAGGTTCTCTATATTTCATGACAAAATGGTAGAATGAGCGGTCCATCGTTTTCTCCCCTTTACCAAACCTTTATTTGCTGCTCGTGTATGATTTTATACATTTACTACCCATTGCTCAAGTTTATTAACCTTTTTACTGCGTATAAGGAAATAGTTACCTGTACATCTCTTTAAATGAAAATAAAAAAAGCATGATCAGTGCTGCTGATCATGCTACATCATTTTAAGCTTTAGATTGAATATCCATAACAACGTCTTGTCCTGCTGATGCTGTATCAAGCGTTTTTTTACTGACCGTTCCAATATCATCCCCATTGGTAATGATAACAGGCGTAATAATACTTTTTGCTTTTTCCTTCACCAGCTCTAAATCAAATGTCACAAGGGCATCCCCTACATTTACCTTTGATCCCTCTGCAACATGAGTTTCAAAGCCTTCTCCCTGCATTGAAACGGTTTCAAGCCCGATATGAATCAATAGCTCCGCTCCATTTTTGGCTTTAATGCCGATTGCGTGCTTCGTTGGAAAAACCTGAACAATTTCTCCGTCCACAGGAGAAACAACTTTACCGTCTACAGGTTCAATTGCAATACCGTCACCCATCATTTTTTGCGAGAAAACCGGATCCGGTACTTCGTCAAGTGTAAGCAGTTTTCCATTTAGCGGTGCATATACAGAAATTTCAGATGGTGTTTCTTCTTTTTTGCCAAACAGCTTTTTTAACATTAAAAATCACTCTCCTCTTTTTCATATAGACAATTATCATCATAGTGAAACCTTCAAGTTAAAAGTGTATCAAAAAATCTTTATCAAATGAATAATTTCTGATAGACGCCATAGCCTTCTTTTTCAAGATCTTCTTTTGGAATAAAGCGTAATGCGGCTGAATTTATACAGTATCTTAATCCCTCAGGACCTGGTCCGTCATTGAACACGTGGCCTAAATGAGAATCAGCCGTCCTGCTCCTAACCTCTGTTCTCACCATAAAGTGGCTGCGGTCCATTTTCTCCACAACTTCTTTTTCAAGTATCGGCTTCGTAAAGCTTGGCCACCCGCATCCCGCATCGTATTTATCGGCAGAACTAAAAAGCGGCTCTCCCGAAACAACATCCACGTATATGCCTTCCTTAAACGTATCCCAATATTCATTTCTAAACGGCGGCTCAGTTCCATTATTTTGTGTTACATCAATCTGAATATCCGTTAATTTCGATTTGTCAAAGCTCTTCTCCATTATACTCAGCCTCCATGATTGTACTTGCGAATAAAATCAGCTCTTCCGGAGCCTTTGTGATAGGCGTTATAGCGAATAGGATGCTTCTTATAATAATCCTGATGCTCCTTCTCCGCTTCATAAAAAGGTTTTGCTTCAAAAATATCGGTTACAATCGGACGGTCATACCTGCTGCTATCTTCTAGCTTTTGTCTGGATGCAAGCGCTTCTTCTTTTTGTTCCTGGTCATGATAATAAATAGCTGTTTTATAGGATTCACCACGGTCAAAAAACTGACCTCCTCCATCTGTTGGGTCAATTTGGGTCCAAAACAGATCAAGAAGCTTCACATAAGGAAATACAGCCGGATCGTATATAATCTGGACTGCTTCCCTGTGGCCGGTGGTTTCGCTGCATACCTCCTGATAGGTAGGATTCTCAGTGTGTCCACCGGTATATCCTGAAGTTATGCTGATTATCCCAGGCTGTTCATCAAACGGCTTAACCATACACCAAAAGCAGCCCCCTGCAAATGTTGCTTTTTTATAATTTTTATCCTCCATAATAATACCTCCTGTTAGCGTGGAACATAAATTGAGAAGGAAATATCGTCCTCTCTCAAATCAAAGCTGTTGGTTTTAACATTCAGTCCGCCCGCAAGGTCAATGTCAGTAACCTGCACGATTATTTGCTGATCATTCGGCTGAATCGTCACCCATTCCGGAAATTCATAGGAGTCGCCAATGAATTTAAGTACATTTGCCACTGGAAGATCAATTGCTCCCAATGACAGGCTTTCCTGTGTTAATAACAAATCACCGTTTTCTAATGCTTCTGCATCGAAAGTCATCAGAAAATCAATCTGGGAATTAAAAACAGGTAGAGAGCCATTTAAAGCCACTACGTCTTCAAGGGCTAGAGAATAATTAATCGACCCATTCAATTCTTCTTCAATAAAACGGTTTGCAACAATTGTCAGATCTTCTTTTGTTGTTGTCACATTAAATTCAGCCTGAACCTCGGGAGGAACCATTGGGGCGGCATCTGCCGGAATTTGTTCTACAGGCCTGAACAGCTGGTACATGATAAAAATAATAGTAAATAAAATGATTGCTGCAAGCGTCCAAAAAGCTATTTTCCATCTGTTTCTCATGTTATCCCACTTTCTATGAATCAGTTTCAATTAATACTGATAATAACGCTTCTTCTATCCTTTGTGCAATTAAAGTGTAGCCCGCATCGTTGGGATGAAAGTAGTCTGTGTGAAGCAAATTCTGTTCAGACGAGTTAAATATATCTGCTACTTCTACAAATGCGGTATTGTCCCATTGTTCTGATATTGCTCTGGCTGATGAATTCCATTCTGCTACAATTAACTCCATCTCCTCGATATCAGACGACAATACAAAAAACGGATTGTAAATACCCATTAACACAATTGCTGCATCGGGATTTATCGATCTGATTTCACTGAAGACATTGGACAGCCGTTCCTCATATTGAACGAGTCCAGTCGAAAAGTCGTCATAGGTTAAAGAAGGGAAATTCGAACGAAAAACCCGCATGACATCATTTCCCCCGATCGTCACAATGACTGAGTCCGCCTCTGAGATCGATTGGCGTATAGGCTCCTCCTGCCTTAATCGGTTTAGGAGTTGATCTGACCGGTTTCCTCTTTTTCCATAATTTTTAATTGATACATTTCTGAATTCCTCTTCTTCCTCGAGCTTGTTTTCAAGTAAAGGGACATATCCTCCAAGACCTGAACTATCCCCGACACCTTCTGTTAAGGAGTCACCGATCGAAACAATGCTGACTTCCCGGGGAATAAATGATGAATCAGGCAAAGGCTTATTTTCCAGGAATAGGCTGCGTTCTACTTGTTCATTCTTACCTGTCATCGTGCAAGAGGCGAGGAAAATGGATGAAACAAGAATTAAGGCACCAGTTATCATTTTTTTCATCTTATTTTCCACCTGCTTTCGCTTCCTTACAGTTATTATATCACTTGAGATAGCTGATAAACATTTGACTGCTCAGTCTTAAAGGGATATATGTGCTGCTAGTATTAGTTTATCTAAAATCCAAAATAAAAGTCCTCCGCAGAAAAATTACGAAGGACCAAATTGCTTATTCCGTCAAATACATAAAACCGATTGCCCCTTCACCTGTGTGGGTGGAAATAATAGGAGTTGTTTCTTCAATTGTTACGTCCTGAAATTGTGATGACTGTACTAATTTTTCTTTTAGCGACTCAGCCAGCCCGAGTCCATTAACGTGAACAATGCTGACCGCTTTTATTTTTTTGCCTTCTGTGTCCGCTAAAAACTCCTTCGTCAGGTATTTTACCACCTGGGAATGACTTCTTGCTTTGGATACCGGGGTATACTCCCCATTAGCAAGAGATGCGATCGGTTTAATGTTCAAAAGAGAACCGATCATTGCTCTTCCTTTTCCGATTCTTCCGCCTTTAACCAGGTTTTCAAGTGTGTCAACCACCACAAATAAATGTGTCGAATTTTTAATTTGTGCAATGCGCTCGATTATTTCCTCTTCAGAAGCTCCCTCCTGTGCCATTCTGGCAGCTTCAACTACCTGATAGGAAAGCGCCTTGGAAATGAATCGGGAATCAATAACATTCACGTCTGATGTCGTTAAATCTGCCGCCGCTTCAGCTGAACGTACAGTACCACTCATGTTTCCAGTCATATGGATCGAAAAAATCAGGCTGCCGTCACTTCCAAGCTCATCGTACACTTCTTTAAAAGCGCCTGCTGATGGCTGAGAGCTTTTAGGTAAATCCTTTGCGCTTCTCATTTTCTCAAGGAATTCAGACGGAGTAATTTCAACCCGGTCGATAAAAGATTCTCCGTCAATTGAAAGAGTTAACGGTACAATGGTGATATTATATTTTTTTACGATTTCTTCATGTAAATCTACTGTTGAGTCTGTAACAATTTTAATTTTTCTCATTACTATTACACATCCTATCATCCAGTTACTCTTTCCCCATTATACAACAAAATAAGCGTTTTTATAGAATGAACTACCCAATGACTAAAAGTCATGACAACTGTCATATGAAATCGATTGAGGCTTTGCCGCTGCAGGATTTACCCTCTATTGGCCAATAAATGTAAGCGCTTTATAAAAACAACCTTCAGCCAGTCTTATTGCATAATGAAAATAGCGATATTACAATGGTTAGAAGTAAAGAAATGCCCCGCTATTGCTGGAGGCATTCCGGGAGATGACGTTATGGAAGCATTTGATTATAAGGATTGGAAGGAAGAGCTTGCCAACGCGATTACACATGGCATTGGATTTCTTTTAAGCATTCCTGCCCTTATTTTTCTCATACTGGTTGCAGTAGAAAGAGGAACCGCCTGGCATGTTGTCAGCTTTGCCATTTTTGGAACGACAATGATTCTGCTGTTTCTTTTCTCGACACTTCTACACAGTGTCAGAGAGGGCAAGCTTAAAAAGCTGTTTGCAATTATGGACCATTCTGCTATTTATCTGCTTATTGCAGGCACGTACACCCCTTTTGTTCTTGTCACAATTAATGGAGCATTAGGCTGGACTATTTTTGGAATTGTATGGGCTCTTGCTATAGGTGGCATCGTATTTAAATGTTATTTTGTTGACCGGTATCAGATTATTGCCACGCTTTTTTATGTACTGATGGGCTGGCTGATTATTATCGCGATCGTCCCTCTTTACAGGGAGCTTACAGGCGTTGGATTTGCTCTATTGTTTACTGGAGGCTTATTTTATTCTGTTGGCGCGATTTTTTACATTTGGAGAAAACTTCCCTACAATCATGCGATCTGGCATTTATTTGTTATTGCAGGCAGTGCTTTTATGTATTTTTGTGTTGTATTTTACGTATAAAATAAGTTCTGAGACATAACTTTAACAGTAGAAACGTGAGGAGAACAGTGAACGGAATAAAAGCGAATGAGGCACATTTGTCTCATCCGCTTTTTCTTTTACTTTTCAGTTTTCACTCGATCAAACACTTTAAACCAGTAATCATAAGGATTTTTATCATCTTTAATGCCTTTTACAGATGAAGTCTCTTTCCATTCAGACGTATGATAATCTGGAAATACTGTATCTCCGTCTGTTTTAAGATCGATAACAGTGACATACAGTCGATCGGCAAAATCAATGGCATTTTTATAGATGTTTCCTCCGCCGATAACAAAGCTTTCTTCTTCACCTTTTTCCCTCAGCATTTCAATGCCTTCCTCCAGGGAATGAACGACAATAGCTCCTTCATGTGACCAGTTTTTATTGGACGTTACGACGATATTTGTTCTGTTTCTGAGCGGGCCGTTCATTGCTTCAAACGTTTTTCTGCCCATTAAAAGCGTTTTACCGGTTGTTTTTTCTTTAAAATAAGCCAGGTCCTTAGGCAAATGCCATGGCATATCATTCTGGTAGCCGATTACACGGTTATCAGCATGTGCAGCAATAATGGATATCATTAAGTAAAAGCTCCTTTTATACGGCTACTGGAGCCTTAATTGACGGGTGCGGGTGATAACCTTCCAATGAAAGGTCCTCCGGTTCAATTGAAAATAGATCTTTTTCTCCCGAGATGACGAGAGTCGGCAATTCTTTTGGAGCCCTTGTCAGCTGCTCTCTTACCTGTTCAAGATGATTGGAATAAATATGTGCATCTCCGATTGTGTGAATAAAGGTACCCGGTGTCAGTCCGCATTCTTTAGCCACTAGAAAAGTTAAAAGCGCATAGCTTGCAATATTAAATGGAATACCTAAAAATAAATCCCCGCTGCGCTGATACAGCTGACAGGAGAGCTTTCCATCCGCTACATAAAATTGAAAAAGTGTATGGCATGGCGGCAAAGCCATTGAGGGGATATCCTCCGGATTCCAGGCCGTTACGATATGTCTCCTTGAGTCAGGATTATGTTTAATGGATTCAATGACCTCTTTTAATTGATCAATCGTATTTCCTGCTTCTGTGCGCCATTCTCTCCATTGCTTGCCGTATATATTCCCTAGTTCGCCAAATTTCTCAGCAAACCCTTCATCCTCAAGAATGGATTGGGTGAAGATGGCCAGCTGTTCTTCATAAAGCAACTTAAATTCAGGGTCTTCCTGTGCACGGAGACCAAAGTTCGTCATGTCCGGACCTGCATACTCGTCGCTTTCCACCCACTTTTTAAACGCCCATTCATCCCAAATATGGTTGTTATGTTCAAGCAGATATTTAATGTTCGTATCACCTTTTAAAAACCAGATAAGCTCACTTTTAATAAGTCCGAATGGCACTCTTTTTGTCGTTACCATTGGAAAGCCCTCCGACAAATCAAATTTCATCTGATGTCCAAATGAACTTATTGTACCTGTTCCGGTCCGGTCACTTTTTTCAGTGCCATTTTCCAAAACATTATGTAGTAAATCCAAGTATTGCTGCATTCATAATCTCCTGCCTTTCTCTCATTAGTAAGTATAAAGAAAAAGCCCGGGAAATTCAAAAAAAGCTTCTGCAGATTTCACAGAAGCTTTTGCTCAATGCACCATTTTAGAACCGAATTTAGCAGGTGTGTCTTTCCCCCAATAAACATTTGCAAGCATATGATGGGATTCAAATTGATCTTCATGGGTATGATAATGAAAATTAAACGAGTAGCCCTCAAGCGGAGGGTGGTCTCTTCTGACATGGAAGCATAAGACATCTTCACCGGTCAATTCATTTTTAATATGAAAGATCCGTTCTCCATCTCCTTTTCCTATAGCTGAAGAAATGGCAATGTATTCGAGTTCTTCAGCAGAAAAATCATCGAGCACATCAGAAATGGTTTCCTCCATCTTTGGTAGAATAACCGTCTGAAAATCACGCTCAATCCTTGGCATCAGGCGCTCGCCGATTTTAGCGCTAGTAATTGCCTGCGCTTCCTCCATTAATTGCTTCACAACCTCATCTTTCGACACTGTCTCGAGGACGGCTTCTGTTAAAACTGGTTCAGATTGAATCGATGAGAATGATTTGGAAGATTGACTGTCATTTTTCGGCTGGTCAGCGAGCAGATCTTGAGGTGTTACCATACCGAATGTTAAAATAGAAATTAGAACAACGAGTGATCTTTTTAACCAGTTTGGCACCATAAGCAAATCCCTTCTTGTCTCCGTACTAATAAATACATTATACTGGAATATGAAGAGAACTGCTAAAGATTTCATCAAAATGTTATTATTTTGTTAAACAAAAGATTTATTGATGATTGGTAAGGAGGGAACACCATGAATGCAGAAATTTTAATTGGATCCGGGTTCTTATTAATGCTTGCATATTTCGTCTATTTGCAGTTTGCTGAATAGACTAAAAAAACAAACCGCATATTGCGGTTTGTTTTTTTAATCCAGCATAATAAAGCCGTAATGCTGTTTAGATGAAGGCCTTTTTAAAACCGTAAAGCCAAATTCACTAAAGCGCAGCGAACGAAAATGATCTTTTAACACCACTCTTTTTCTTGCTGCTCTTTTTGCTTCCTCAATTGCTTGGCCAAGCGAGTCAGTGGAATAGTCTGCATGTAATCTGAGCGGTGCGATACCGGAGGATGATTTAATTTCTTCTGAAAACATCGGATCAAAATATACGACATCTACTGAGCGGTCCGGCAGACCTTGCAAAAAGCTTAAATGATCCCCATTTCTTACAGCTATTCTCCTCATCGCCTGTTCGAGGCTTTTATTTTCTGTTTTCCATTCCGCGAGTCCTTTTTCCACAAGATAGCCTACCAGATTGTTTTTCTCAATCCCGGTCACTTCACCTTCAACTCCTGTCGCGTGAGAAGCGATAATCGCATCAGAAGCCATGCCCAGCGTACAGTCGATAAATCGGTCGCCTTTTTTAAGATCAGCTGCATGAATGAGTGGATCTATTTCGCCTTTTTCCATTCTTTTTAATCGAAAAGCACTGGAGTTAGGATGAAAGAAAAATGGCGAAGCCGAATCACTGCTGTACACTTCATACCGGTCCGCGCCAATGACAATAACCGGCTCTTTGAATTGTTCAAGTATTGTCTTGACTGACCTTTTATTTCGATTAATAAAAGTAATGTTTAAATCCTCTGCCACACACAAGGCTGCTGAAATTAGTTTAGCGGTGGGACGTCCGGCTGTGGTGACGATCACTGCTTCAATCCCCTTTCAAAAGGAAAAAGACGCCTCTTAAGGCGCCTAGCAATGCTTATCCATTGCCCCTTTAATATTTTCTACAATATCTTCCACTGAGTGATCTTCAATTTCTTCTCGTGGAATAAAGTGCACAACCTCTTTATTTTTAAATAAAGCAATGGAAGGTGATGAAGGCTCATAGTCTTTCATAAAGCTTCTCATCTTTTGTGTGGCTTCTTTATCCTGTCCGGCAAAAACGGTAACAAGATGATCAGGCTCTTTTTCATGCGTAATCAAAGCGTTTGTAACTGCCGGCCGTGCAAGCCCGGCAGCACAGCCGCAGACAGAATTAATAACAACAAGCGAAGTGCCGGTGATGTCATCCATAAAGGAAAGAACTTCTTCCTCCGTTGTGAGTTCCTTGAATCCCGCCTGCGTAAGCTCTTTTCTCATTGGTTTAACAAGCTGCTTCATATATTCTTCGTATGCCATGGACATGTATTATTCCCCCTGTAATCCTTGTTGTCTGGCTTCAGTCATTTGCTTCCAAACGGAGCCTTTTGCCTCTTCGCCGCCTTCGATTCGTTCAATTGCCATCATAACCTGCAGCTTAACCTCAAATTCCGGATCATCCTCAGCAGCTTTAAGCGCCGGCAGAGACTTTTCAGTACCCGCTTCATATAGAAACATTGCGGCTCTCCATCTGACAAGCTTATTTCGGTCTGAAAGAGCTTCAATCATTGCATCCTCCGCTTCAGAAAATCCGAGGTCAGACAAACAGTCTCCTGCAGTACGTCTTACGGTTACGGTCTTATCTTTTAAGCCTTTATAGAGATAAGGAAGAACGCGTTCGTCTTCTATCATTCCTAAATAAACAACTGCAAGCCTTCTGATCGATGGCTTTTCATCCTCAAGCGCTGCACTTAATAATGGCAGATCATCTGTATTAGGCTCTGGCATTTGCTCTAAAAGCTGATATCTTTCCTGCCAGTTATTAGCCTGTCTGAAAGTATCCAGAGTGATCGGAACGGATTCTTTTCTTACCGGTTCTTCCTTAATTCCTGCTTCTTTTGCAGCAGCAACAATTCCCTGAACTCTGCTGGATGGATAAGAGGCTAATAGCTCTTCCATAAGATCATTGGCGATCTGGTCAAGATCTCCATAACGCACGCCGTAGTCCTTCCACTTGCGCATAAGGACTACATTTTCTCCTTCAAGCTGCGCATTTTCCATCGCCTCTGCAAAATATTCCGGAAGACCGTAGCGTTTTTCTTCATTTCCGTCAATGAGCTTAATCTGTATAGGTATGCCTTTGAATTGAAGAACCTGTACCTTTACTTCCCCAAAATGCTCATCAATTTTTTGAGCTGAATCTGTATCTTCCCTGTCTTCTCCAAATACTTCTCTTACATTTGGAAGCAGCTGCTGCCAGTCCATTTTCGGGTGGCGTTCGATCGCGAGAAAGTCCGCAACATGATAAACACCTTTTACTCCATCGATTTTTAAAATTTGTTTTATACGGTCAGGCGCAGCATCTGCATCATCACGTTTATAATTATTGCTTTTCCCGCCCGGAAGCGCCTGATCTACAATAATTTTCATTGTATTCGGGCTTGGTGTCGGTTCAATCGATACGATCTTCAAAAAAGATCACTCCTTTTGGCCTTCTTTTACGTAAGTGTATCATAATAAGCAGGCGGTTTTGAAATCAGAGGCTTACTCAGCTAATTCAGATAAATAGCTCCACCGTTCAATGAGGTTTTCCAATTCTTCATTTTTAACACGCTGCTCTTCCATAATCCGCTCGGCTTTTTCAAAGTCACTGCCGATCCTTCCAAGGTCATCTTCGAGCTGCTGAAGCTTATCTTCTGCTGAAGCGATTTTTTCATCTATCTCTTCCCATTCTTTTTTCTCAAGATAGGATAGCTTTTTCTTTTTTTCAGGTTTTTCAGCGAGTAGTTTCGGCTGTGCTTTTTCCTTTTTCTGTTCAGATTGCTCCAAAAGATAGGCTGAATAATCCTGCTGAAGAATCGTTACTTCTCCCTTTCCCTTCACAATGATCAGATGCTCCGCCACTTTGTCCAGGAAATAGCGATCATGGGAAACTGTGATGACAACGCCCTGAAACTCCTCTATAAATTGCTCAAGCACAGTCAGCGTTTCAGTATCAAGATCATTGGTAGGCTCATCAAGAAGTAAAACATTCGGCTTTTCCATAAGAAGCTTTAACAAAAACAGTCGTCTTTTTTCGCCGCCTGATAATTTATAAATAGGCGTTCCATGAACAGAAGGAGGGAAAAGAAAGCGTTCGAGCATGCCCGCTGCGGATACTTCCCCGTCTTCTGTTTCGATCATTTCAGCCCCTTCACGGACGTACTCAATCATTCTTATATTCGGATTCATCTCTTTAATTTCCTGGGAGAAATACGCCATTTTAACCGTTTGTCCGATTTCCACGGTTCCAGCGTCAGGTTGAACTTTATCAGCAATGATATTTAATAAAGTGGATTTGCCGGTACCATTTCTTCCGACAATCCCATATCTTGCTCCCGGCTGAACAAGTAAATTAACATGTTCAAATAAAAGCTTCCCCCCGTATGATTTTTTAACGTCCGTAAGCTCGATGACTTTTTTTCCAAGTCTGCTTGCTGTCATGCCCACAGTCAATTGGTCTTTATCAGTTACCTTTTCTACGTCTTTTTCAATGGATTCAAACCGTTGAATACGGGCTTTTTGTTTTGTCGTTCTTGCTTTTGCCCCTTTTCGCATCCATGCGAGCTCATTTCGGTACAGGCTTTTCATTTTCTGCATGGACTGCTGTTCATCTTCCTCCCGCTTAGCTTTAGCTTCAATAAAAGCCTGGTAATTGCCTTTATAAGAAAAAGCTCTTCCCTGATCTATTTCAATCATGCGGGTAGACACCTGATCTAAAAAGTACCGGTCATGGGAGACAATGAGCAGAGCGCCCTTATAGCGTTTAAGGAATTCCTGAAGCCATACGATCGCTTCATAATCAAGGTGGTTTGTCGGCTCGTCCAATAACAGCAGGTCCGGTGTTTCAACAAGTACCTGGGCGAGTGCAACTCTTTTCTTTTGTCCGCCTGAAAGAGTACCAACCTGGCTGTGTATATTTTGAATACCAAGCTTTGATAAAATGGTTTTAGCCTGAGCACTGGCATCCCAGGCATCCTCTTTATCCATCTCCTGCTGGATGACCATAAATTGCTGCTGGATTTTTTCTGATTGGGGATCTTTCTCGTACTCAGCTAAAACCTGCTCATATTCTCTCATTTTACGGATAATCGGCGCATCACTTTGAAATATGCAATCAAGCACAGTCAATGTTTCATCAAGTACAGGCTCCTGCGGTAAATACCCGACCGAAAATTCCTTTGGATGTGAAAAATTGCCAGAATCAGCCCCGTCAATCCCTGCGATCAGCTTGAGAAGACTTGATTTACCCGTTCCATTTATTCCAATAAGGCCGATGCGTTCATTTCCTGAAATAGTAAAAGATAAATCATGAAACAATGTTTTATCTCCATAAGTCTTTACGATATTTTCTGCGACAAATTGTTTCATCCCTGTCCCTTCCATTCTATTAAAAATTGTTCTACAAAGCTCTTCATTACTTTATGTCTTTTGATCGCTTCTTTTTTTCCTGCTTCCGTCACCATTAAATCCTTAATTTTAAACAGCTTCTCATAAAAATGATTAATTGTAGCAGCAGGTGCTGCCCGGTATTCTTTCTCAGACATCGTCTGCCTGACCATCACATCTTTGTCGTATAGCTTTGCCCCTTTAGCGCCTCCATAGGCAAAGGCTCTCGCTATCCCGATAGCTCCTATTGCATCAAGCCTGTCGGCATCTCTCACAATGGCAGCTTCAAGTGATGGCAGTGGCTTTTCATTGCCGCCATTAAACGAAACCGATTGAACAGCTGTAATAATGTCTTCATAGAGTTGGCCTGATAGCCCAATGCTTAATACCGCGTCTTTTAGCGCCTGTTCAGCTTTGTTTTCATCCGGATGCAGCTTTACATCTCCTGCGTCATGCAGGAGTGCAATAAGGTCCACAGTATAAAAGTTACTACAGCCTTCTTTTTCACAAAGAAAAAGAGCGGTCCTTCTGACACGCTGGATATGATCCCAGTCATGCCCTGAATGATCGCGCTCAAAGAAGGGGCGAATATTTTTTTCTGCTAAAAGAATATGAGATTTATTTATTATTTCCATTTTTCCCCTTCCCCAATAAATCTATCGTTTCAATGGTGAAATAAACCATCTCTTCTACATCATCAATCATTTCTTCTGTAATCGTGCGGTCAAACTGAATAATCATCTCAGAGTATGCTCCTTGACGGTTTGAACTGACAGTGCGAAGTTCATAACATCGATTCTCTCCCCACTGATTATTAAAAATCTCCAGTTCATCCTCAGTCCAGGAATCACTATGTTTTCGAAAAAGAATTGAGATGGCTGCGCCGGCAAAATCAGTTCCCTTTTGATCTGGGAGAAGCTCTGATGCAAGCTTTTTAAGATCAGACTTAAGCATCATATCCACTTCAAATAGCTTGCCGTTTGAGTTGAATCCAATTGTATAAGATCTGCTTAGGGTCGCAATATCCACCAGATCATGTCTTTTAAGGATCGAAATCGTTCCATCCAGGTCACGATCATAAATCGTTCCTTCAAGTACTGTCTTTAAGTTATCAAATGCAGTTGGGTCAAACAACTAAAACACCTTCTTTGATCCGTTTAATCTCATCGTAACATATTGGAATTTGTGTGCACTTATGAATGCTTTATTAACGCTCTCGAAAAACTGCAGGGCAGAAAGGGCTGGGATTAAAATAGCCCTTCTGCTTTTCCTTTGCTGTTAACATCCATTTTTAATGCTGCCGGTTTTTTAGGGAGTCCCGGCATTGTCATGACCTCACCAGTCAGAGCGACAATAAAACCGGCGCCGAGTTTTGGAATGAGTTCTCTTATCTGGATTGTGAAATTCTCCGGTCTGCCTAGAAGCGTGGCGTCATCAGATAGTGAATATTGTGTTTTTGCCATGCATATCGGCAGTTTTCCCCACCCTAATTGTTCAAATTGCTGCATTTGCTTTTCGGCTTTTGATGAAAAAACTGCCCCATTTGCACCGTAAACACCTTTTGCAATGGCATTAATTTTTTCACTGATTGTTGCTTCATAAGAATACAATGGTGTAAAGGAATGTCCGCCTTCAATGGCTTTTAAAACCTCTCCTGCCAGCTCTTTGCCTCCATCGCCGCCTTTTTCCCATACTTCTGTCAGGCCGTATGGAGCCTGATGCATATTACACCAGTTTTCAAGCAGTTCAATTTCCTTTTGGGTGTCTGTGTAAAATCGATTGATGGCAATGACAAAAGGAAGCTTAAAGGACTGAATGGTCTCAATATGCTTTTTTAAATTTTCAAGACCGTTTTCAAGCGCCTCCAAATCTTCATTAATGAGACTGCCCTTCTCCTGTCCGCCGTGCATTTTTAACGCACGGATCGTTGCGACGATTACCACTGCGTCAGGACTCTTATCAATAACCTTTGATTTTATATTTAAAAACTTCTCCGCACCAAGATCAGCTCCAAATCCTGCTTCTGTAACAACGTAATCAGCAAGCTTAAGCGCCGTTTTTGTGGCCATTGCAGAATTGCAGCCATGAGCTATATTTGCAAACGGACCTCCATGCACAAGTGCAGGCGTCTGTTCAATCGTCTGAACAAGATTTGGCTTCAACGCATCCTTTAAAAGAAGCGTCAGCGCTCCTCCTACCCCCAGATCGCCAACTGTTACAGGCTCTTTGCCATATGTGTAACCGACGACAATTCTTGAAAGCCTCGTTTTTAAATCATTCAGGTCTGAAGAAAGACAAAGTACAGCCATTATTTCGGATGCAACCGTTATATCAAAACCGTCTTCGCGGGGAACGCCCTGAACAGGTCCGCCAAGGCCGACAACAATATTTCTGAGAGCACGGTCATTAATGTCCATTACCCGTTTCCAGATCAATCTTCTTGGATCAATATTCAGCTCGTTCCCCTGATGAATATGGTTATCAATTAACGCTGAAAGCGCATTGTTAGCTGAAGTAATCGCATGGATATCTCCTGTAAAATGCAGATTGATTTCTTCCATAGGCAGCACTTGGGCATATCCTCCGCCTGCAGCTCCCCCTTTAACCCCCATTACCGGTCCAAGTGACGGCTCCCGCATCGCGATGATTGCATTTTTACCAAGCTTGCGCAGCGCGTCACCAAGCCCAACCGTAACAGTAGACTTTCCTTCGCCTGCAGCCGTGGGGTTTATCGCTGTCACCAGAATAAGTTTTCCATTCTGTGCCGTTTTCACCCGCTCGATTGCTTCAAACGAAATCTTTGCTTTGTATTTCCCGTATTGCTCAATATCGTCATTCTTTAATCCAATTCCATTTGCGATTAATTCAATCGGCTGCATTGAGCTTTGCTGGGCAATTTCAATATCTGATGGTACAGTTTTCTTCGTAGTCATGACGTCCCTCCACCAATTATGTACTATGCTTTTATCATATCACGAAAAAAAATATTCATATGTCGTTTCCCGTTATTTTTTTGTCTGATAAACAAACAGGGTAAAAAAAGTTAACGCCTGCTTAAGCTGGTTCGAAAGACTCTTTTTATCCAGTGCTTCTGCTTTATCCTTATATACATGCACTTCATCGATATAAACCCATCCCATTTTTCTGCAAAGCCCCTGAAACTCCCATGGCATCATCGTATTGCAAATAGCAGGCTCTCCAAGCAGTCTGTCAAAGCTATTGCTTCTTGGACCCGCTGCCGGTCCCAAAATAGCGCAGAAAATCATTCCTCCAGGCTTTACCAGCCGATCGATATGAGCCATCTCACGGTAAGGATCCTGCATCCATTCAAGGGAATTTACACATAAACAGGCATCAAACGAATGGGCTCGAAATAACAGCTGATCGAGGCTTCCCTCCATAAATTCCACACGGTTATTTTCATGTTTTTTTGCCAGCTGAATCATGTTAGATGATAAATCGGTGCCGGTTACGTGATAGCCTTCTTTTGCGATTAGTGCGCTCCCGGTTCCATCTCCGCACCCAATGTCAAGGACCGTTGAAGGCTTCGCTAAATGTTTTCTGATGGTGGGCGCCACTGCTTTTCTGCTTCCTGAAGTCCACATAGTAAGGCTTTTATTATGCCAATCTTCTGCTCTTGCATTCCAATCTTCTTTAGCTTTTTTTACCCAGTCATGATGCATCTCTTTTCACACCATCCTTAATTATATGATTAAAAACAGATAAAAAAACTGCGCCTCCTATTGTTTGATGGAACGAACAACGAAGGTGCAGTTTTTAAAGCAGCAGGTATGTTTATCATTCTTCTTTTTCCTGCAGCTGTCTTAGTTCTTCAATCAGCTCCGGTTTTTTTTCAAACAGCTGAACAAGATCACCGATGCGGTCAATTGAATTCCAGCTCAGATGGTGTTCAATTCCTTCCACATCATTATAAATATTTTCATCCTTTACGCCTATAATCTGGAGAAATTGCTCTAAAAGCTCATGACGGTATACTAGCCGTTTTCCGATTTTTGAGCCTTTTTTAGTCAGTACGAGTCCTCTATACTTTTCATAAACTAAATATTCATCTTTATCCAGCTTCTGGACCATTTTTGTAACGGAGGAAGGGTGGACAGATAAAGCTTCCGCGATATCTGATACTCGGGCATACCCTTTATTATCAATCAGTAAATAAATTTGTTCAATGTAGTCCTCCATGCTTGGTGTTGGCATGTGGGGTTCCTCCTCATTCATCTAAAAACAAAGACGTAATCATTAAAAAGTTTACTATAAGGAACTATGGGACACAACTGAATCGAGGCTAAAATCCATTTGTTTTACGATTGCGGGTGAAACATGAGTATAATTTCTCAGCAAAAAGCCTGTACGCGATGAGCAAAACGTACAGTTATACTCGCGTGATCAACTGAATTAATAAGGAACAAGCGTGTTAATAATTAATTGAAAATTCAATAACCGCTTGTTGACGACTTATTTCTTTGTGTTGTATAGTAAATACATCATCTATTGAATGTGCAGGTAACCAGACATTAGGTGAAAATAACTGAGCTTGAGCACGGAGCTGTGCTTTTTAGTTGTAGGGGGATGTTACATGCAAAATGGCAAAGTAAAGTGGTTCAACAATGAAAAAGGATACGGTTTTCTGGAGGTTGATGGTGGAGAAGATGTGTTTGTCCACTTCACAGCAGTCCAGGGAGACGGCTATAAAACACTCGAAGAAGGCCAGGAAGTATCGTTTGACATCGTTGAAGGCAACCGTGGACCTCAAGCTGCAAATGTTGTTAAATTATAATAATCTTTCCTTATAAAAAGCTGACGCTAAATAGGCGCCAGCTTCTTTGTATTAGGACAGATATTTTCCGTAGTTGATAATTTGTTCGCCAACTGTACATTCCTTTATACAAAAACGGTGGGCTCTTGTCTTTCCTCTTTCTAATCGGAGCTGTTTTTTTACCATACATTCACGGCAGTATGTGTTAACCAGCTCTTCGACTTCATTTATTACCTTTTTTCTTTCCATCCAGCTGCAGCTCCTTTCAAAAGATTTATATTTCTGTTTTGCTTTGGACAGCTACTCCCTCTAATGCCTGGGAAGCAAGCTTATCCGCTTCTTTATTATCGTTTCTTCTTACCGCTTTTAAATCCAATTTTAATTTATTCCGTTCGCTGAGTGCTTCAATTTTATCGATCCACTTATTAAGCTGCTCCTCGTAACACGGCCATTCACCTGTTACCTGATTAACTACTACAAGAGAGTCTCCGGTGATTTTTATGTTCTGGCTTGAGACACCGAGTTCATCTACCAGCTGCATTCCTTTATAAAGGGCCGCATATTCAGCTTCATTGTTGGAAGATAAATGGTTCAGGAGTGCATTTTCCCTGACCCTGTAAGTTTTGCCTGCTTCCTGGTAGGTCAGTATAACGCCAATTCCTGATTGGGACGTTTGAGGATTAAAGCTTCCGTCAAAATGGATTTGGAGATTTGTTTTCTGTTCCTCTGCTTTTGTCAGCAGCTTTTTGTATTCTTTTAATGTCCATGTCTGACCCATATCGTCTTCTATTTTCAGTTCCTTCATTCTTCCGGTTTTCTCTATATCCTGGATCATCTTCAGTGAAATATGCTCCGGCATCCAGTCAGAGGAAAAAGAAACAGAAGGAAGAGCAGGATGTTTGTATTGAAAGTGAAGGCGCACGTCCAAAAAAAAACCTCCTTGTCAGGTTACTATTCACTCATTTTACTCTTATATTGTACCCAAGTGCAAGTTAGGCTATAATTGGTTTTTAAAGGAGGGCTTGTTTTGATTGAACTATTTATTGATGGCGCCAGTGCCGGCAGCCCCGGTAAAAGCGGAGCAGGCGTTTTTATAAAAAATGGTCAAAATTCGCAAAAGCACTCTATCCCATTGGGAAACTTAACAAACCACGAAGCAGAATACGAAGCACTGATCCATGGACTTACGCTTTGTCTGCCCCTAAAGGATCAAATTATTTCATGCAAAACTGATTCCCAGGCGGTGATCGGTGCAGTTGAAAAAAGGTATATCAGAAATAAACAATATGCTCATTATCTTGAAAAAATGATCCCGCTGCTTGATCAATATGAATTATTTTTCATTAAATGGATTTCAAGCAAGGAAAATAAAGTGGCCGATGAGCTTGCCAGAAAAGCTATCAGGTCAAAAAAATAAGCCCCACCAATTGGTGGGGCTTATTTAAATTGGAATTCCTTTTTTTCTGAAATGACTCATTACTTTCGTACGTGTTGTCAGCTTAGATTGAACAATTTCTTCTAAGACCGACATATAAAAGCCTGAGTCGAAGCGCTGCTGGAGTTTAAGCGTTACTTCAATTGCAACCTGAACGAGCTGATCAGGGGCATCTGTGTATTTTCTGCCAAAATAGATAAAGCCAATCGCTTCATCGTTCAGCTTAAAGCCCTTTGTTTCCAGATCAGCTAAAAAATCTTCAAGCGATTTCATATTCTTTCCCCTGTAAATGCCTGATAGGAAGCAAGAAAACGATGGACAGTTTTTAATTCGTGGTGATCCACTATTTCGCCTGCTGCAGAAGGTACACCTGACCATTCGTTATAATAAAGCTCCGGCAGCGGCACCTCACAATGAATGGCTGCAAGCTTTCTTGATAAATGAAGCATGTCAAGATCTGCTTCAATTTTCTTTTTTTGTCCAGGTGTAAGAAGATGAAGATTTTCTAAAATCCCCTCAATAGACTCATGCTCCCGTATAAGCTTAAATGCTGTTTTTTCACCGATGCCTTTTACTCCGGGATACCCATCGCTTGTGTCTCCCATTAAGCCTTTCACATCGATAAACTGAGCAGGCGTAATGCCATATTCCTCCTGAAACCGGGAATGAGTGAAGCGGTCATACTCCCCGTAGCCCTTTTTGACAAGCCAGATTTCCACATGGTCTGTCAGCAGCTGAAGAAGATCTTTGTCTCCACTGACAATACTTACTTTCGTCTCAGAATTGGCAACTTTTGCAATTGTTCCGATACAGTCATCAGCTTCATAGCCCTTTACCCCTATGTTTGCAAAGGAAAAATGGGTGGCAATTTCCTTTACAAGATCAAACTGAGGGATCAGCTCCAATGGGGCCTCCTGCCGGTTTGCTTTATATTCAGTATAGACTTCATTGCGAAAAGTTTTTTGGCCCATATCCCAGCAAACTGCTACATGAGTAGGTTTAACTTGTTCGATAGCAGTAAGTGAATGCCTTAAAAAACCTTGAATGGCATTTGTCGGATTTCCGTGGCGGTTAACCATAAATTGATTGGATATAGCTGTAGCAAAAAATGAACGAAATAATAATGCCATCCCGTCAATTAATAAAACATGTTTCTGGTGCATATCTTACTCCCTTCCATCTATTATTTCTCAAAATGCGTTGAATCGCCGAGCTCGATTTCATTTTCATCATACGAAACCCAGTCGCTGTAACTCCCGGGGTACAATTTAACATTTTTAAAGCCTGCCTGCTTCAATGCAATAATATTTGGTGTGGCTGTCACACCGCTGCCGCAATAGACAACGATTGGCCGGTCCTTCTCCCACTCACTGAACCGGTTTGCCTGTTCTTCATCTTTAAGAAAGAACCCTTTAGACACACCATCCATCCAGTCCCGGTGGATCGCGCCCGGAATATGCCCCGCTACTCTGTCAATCGGCTCATGCTGTCCTATATACCTGTCATAGGAGCGGGAATCGATTAAAAGCGAAGCGGTTTTTCCATTTATGATTTGTTTAATTTCATCAATATCAGCTTTCATTTCCGGCCGGGTCTGTGCTTTAAAATTACCACGCTGTTTTGTTTTAACTTCTTTTTCTACCGGAAATCCCTGTGCTGTCCACTCTTTAAAGCCTCCATTTAAAATAAAGACCTTGTCATGACCATAATAATTTAAAAGCCACCAAAAGCGGGAAGCAAATGCTGCTTCTCCTCCATCGTAGACCACTACTGCAGAGGAATTCGAAATACCAGCTGATTCGAGTTTTTCGATAAAATCCTTCTCTGCCGGGAGTGGATGCCGGCCTCCGTGCTCTTTAACTTCTCCGGATAAATCTTCATTTAAATCAAAATAAACAGCTCCAGGGATATGGCTTTCTTCATACAATTTCCTCCCCTGTTTAGGCTCCTGAAGTGAAAAACGGCAGTCAATAATAGACAGGTCTTCTGACATATTTTCTATTAACCAGGCAGATGAAACGGTTACGTTCATGATAATTCCCCCTCTTTCTGCTTTTTCATCAATTCTTTTATATGCGGTTTTGGTTCCCAGCAGCTGAATTTATACTCAGGTTTGGTTTCATAGCCGAGACGGCTGCAGCGATAAAGCATACCGCTCTCTTTTTTGTCCGCTTCAAAATGAATGCAGGTAGCACAGGCGTGGAAGTCTTTCCCCATTAAAGAGCGCTCCTCTGTTCAATAGCCTCATAAGCTTTTTGCCAGTGTTCAACAACTTCATGGGAGCTAAAGCTTACCATTTGGCTGTCTATTTGTTCAATCAAATCTTCCATCCATCTAGTATACAGTTCTTTTCCCTCAGTAGAAAGCATCAGAATCATCCAGTCTTTCAATCTTTTCTGTTCCTCTGATAGGAACGTCTGTGCCTGAATTTTTAATCGCTCCTGGAGGGCATCTCTCATAAATCTCTTTTCGTTTTTTTCAAAAAAGGATCGTGTATTTTTAAACAATGATAATTCTTTTTTATAATCTGAAGCACTCTCGTTTTCAAACCATGGTGAAAACGAAAGGATGTCCAGGTTAGGAAGTTTTATTGGTGGCATAAGCCCATCAGGTATTAACGATTCAAGCGAATGCCATTCAGACTTAAGCTGTTCTGTAAGCTGTTTTTCGATATGCTGAATCAGCCGGTGGTTTACAACACGGAGCTCCTGAGCAAAATCAAAGCCAAGCATCGTAAGAAGATTTGATAGTGCTTCTTTTAACGCCTTGCCGGAGGTTTGGTCCGTAAACAGCGAGGGATGAAAAGACTCTTTAAAGAAATCTGAAAATCGGTAAAATACCCGCTGCTCCATATAAATCATTAATTCCTTCATTTCCTGCTCTATACGTGCTTCAACAGTTGTAAAGGAAGGATTTGCGAAGTGTGCAGAAAGATAGTTTCGTGCTTTTGCCAGCTTAACTTTAGTTTGTTCCTTTACCTCTTCATTTTGAGACGCGGTTTTTATCAAAGTCTCAATCCGCTTCACTGCAGCTGCATATTCAAAATGAGCAGTACGCAGCGCCATCCCCTGCAGGTCATCCTTCAAAAACTGATGAAACGACCGTTCAAATGGCCTGATGCCCGATGCTTTTATGTCATTAGGATCCTGACTAAGTGCCTGCAGGCTTGAAACACCAAATAAACGAGGCGAACGGATACCAAAAATAACGAGCTGTTCTTTGACATAGGTTAGGACTTGCCTTTTTTCTTCCTCATCATGCGCCAGATCCACTGCGTTTACGACAAAGAACATTTTATCCATTTCAAAGCTGTCTTTTACTCTTCCAAGCTGAATAAGAAATTCACGGTCTGCCCTGGCAAATGCATGATTATAGTAAGTTAAAAATAGAACAGCATCAGCACTTCTTATATAATCAAACGATACATCTGTATGACGTGCATTTATCGAGTCCGCACCCGGTGTATCCACGATTGAAACCCCAAGCTCAGCAAGTCTTGAAGAGAGAAAATAATCAATTGCTTCTACAAAGCAGGATTGCTCTTCTTTAGCCACAAAGCCCTCAAATTCAGCTTCATCTACCGTTAATTCTTCGCCAAGATGAGAGGAATAATTTGACCATCCTTTTTTAAATGCATGAAGGAAGCTCTTCTTTGCTTCCATACCTGAACGGGTGACAGCAGCAGCCTGGTCAACCAGCTCATAAGCCTCTTCAAGAGAGGATGGATGGAAGTCAAGCTCCTTAAAAATATGTGTTAAATCACTCAGTAAATTCTCCCTGCTTTTAAAATACACCCTGACTGTTCCGTCCTGATCCTCACCTGTTGGCGGTTTTATCCGGTTTATGGATGCTGTAGTCGGATTAGGAGAAACAGGTAGAACTTTTTTTCCAAGCAAGGCATTGGCAAAAGAAGATTTTCCTGCACTGAATGCACCAAATAAAGCAATTGTAAAATTTTTAGATTGAAGCTTATTGATTCTCTGCAAAAGATACTCTCTCTGACGGGCAAAGCCTTCGACTGATTCAAGCTCCTCTACAGCGACTTCTAGATTATGGATGACTTCTTTTTCCCTGATTTTTTCTGGGTTAACCTGCTCTATAGATGAACTTTTTTCAGGAATTTTTTCACTTTCCCCTTTAGCTTCTGTCAGTGAATCGATTTCGTTAATTTTTTTAATTGTTTTCTCGCTTGCTGCCCACTCCTCCTCCCAGCTTTGCAGGGCTTTCGCTCCATCATCCTGAAGCGGTTTTGTAAGCTCCTCAAGCTGGTGCTCAACTTGTTTAATCGACCGGAGTGCATTTGCTTTTTGATGAAGGGAATTCCATTTTGACTGAGCGTGATGCGTATATTCTTCTATTTCGTTTTGAATTTCCTCAATCAGCTTCTCTTTCATCCCGTCCATTAACCGTTTCGCTGAAAATCGAAGGGTTTTGGCTAAATCCTCACAATAATTAAGGACAGATTGTCCATTTACCTCAGCTCCAGGCTTAATATGGGATACGGCAAGCTGTCGGTCTACTGGGATCGTAAGGCTTTCGATTTCCTCTGACCAGGATGCACCGGAAGCCCCCGCTTCTTTTAATGCAGTGTAGCAGCCGTTTTTAATCTGCCACAGCAGCTGCTGTTTGACAATTTCTTCAAGACTGCGAATAAAATCGTCCGTTCTTGCTGATCGCTCTGCCTCTGTTTTTTTCGCAGAGAAAAAAACACCAACCTTGTAAGAAGGATCATTTGCTTCAAGAAAGAGCTTGGCCTTTTCACGAATCTCTGCCGGCATTAAATAAGCTGCACGAAGAATTTCATCCCGCTTATGGTCAAATGAGCTCTCCCACTGATCAAGTGAATACACAGCGTTTTCTTCTTCGAGCTCCTTTTCCTGCATAAATACCTGATCCGGGTTAGTCAATTCCTCCTGAGTAAGCAGATCTTCATATGTATCAATCATTTCCTCCAATTCTTCCTCTAAATAATTTCTGTGCTCTTCTTTTATTATTTCAAGGGAGGTTTTGGCTGTCTCAAGGATTGTTTCTTCGCGGTTGTCCATCATGCCTTCAACAAAAGCTTTAATTTTTTGAAGATCATTAAATGGGTGATCAGGTTTTTTTAATGTAGTGTAATAGGTCGAGAGCGGCGAAGCCTCCCAGGCAGCAAACGCCTGTTCAGTTGACTGCTTAAATACAGGAAATGACAGCTCATCGTCCTTATGTTTATCGATTTGATTAATAATGGCATGAACAGGCCGGTGATGCTTTCTCATATGACGAATCCATTCAAAGTTCATTTGTGACTGAACATGGTTATAATCCATGACATAAAACAAAAGGTCAGCTGAGTGAATAGCCGATTCAGTGGATTGTTTGTGAGCATCATCCACCGAATCAATTCCAGGGGTATCCATTACTGTCACACCGCTCGGAAGAAGAGAATCTGAACGATAAATATCAATACGCTTCACCTTCGCACCATTTTTACCAAGCTGATTAACGACGCTCACATTAAGCGGCGGAAGAAGTTCAATTCTTTTGTCATCACTCATGGTAATCCGGATATTTTTATCCTCTCCTGCATGGATGGCGACAAGATTGGCACTGGTTGGTATCGGACTTGAAGGAAGCAGATTTTCACCCATCAATGCATTAATCATGGCTGATTTTCCGGCAGAAAAATGCCCGCAAAACGCTACAACTAATTCTTCATCCTCAAGCTTTTGTGCGAGGTTTTTTATTTTTTCTGCACCTCTGTTGTTTTTATGTTTAACACTAACTGTGTAAAATGCTGCAAGATCGAGCAGTAAGCCATTTTTCTGCTGTGAAAATGTGTTTTCCATAAACGCCGTCCCCTTTTACTATCCATAAACTCATTGTACTAAAACCTTTACGAAAATCCTATAGATGCTCCATTACCCTCAAATGAAAAGCCCAACCGGGAAATGGTCGGGCATGCCAAAAGCATGTAGCTAGTAGCCAATTTAACCATAGAATAAGATAAAAGAGGATCTTTAAAAACCGTTGATGGTCATGCCGCCATCAACAAATAATGTCTGCCCGGTTACATAGCTGCCTGCGTCTGAGACAAGAAAAATAGCGGGACCGACAAGCTCTTTTAATTGTCCCACCCGCCTTAAAGGTGTGACTGCAAGAATATCATTTAAGTAGTCCTCATTTGCCAGCATGGTTTCAGTCAGCGGCGTTTCAAAATACCAGGGTCCTATCGAATTAACACGAATATTATTCTGTCCCCATTCATACGCCAAAACCTTCGTCATTTGAATAAGAGCTGCTTTTGATGCTCCATAAACAACCCCTGTTCTTAATGCGGTCTGCCCTGCAACCGAGGACACGGATAAAATACTTCCGCCAGAAGGCTGGTCCTTCATTATTTTTCCAGCTTCCTGAGAAAGCATGAAAGCAGACTTCAGATTGGTATCCATTATGACATTCCACTCTTCATCAGTCACATCAGCTGCTTTAGAACGGATATTCATGCCGGCATTATTAACAAGGATATCAATTTTTCCGAGTTTTTCTTTAACATGGTTGATGTTTTCAGTGACTTGTCTTCGATCGGTAACATCCACCGGAAAATAATGAGCCCTGCCTCCATTTTCATGGATGAGACGGGATGTTTCCTCCAGGTCGCTTACCGTTCTTGAAAAGAGAGCAACTTCAGCTCCAGCCTCTGACAGGCCTATAGCAAGTGCTCTTCCAATCCCTCTTCCGGCACCTGTAATGATGGCTGTTTTTCCATCAAGACGAAATGATGGCTTGTACATAGAATCACTCTCCATTTATTACTGCGTCTATAGTGAATAAAGCTCAGAATATTTTTCTGTCAGGTAATCAATTAAATATTGAGGATTAAGCCCTTCTCCAGTGGAATCGGTAATAATATCAAGCGGTTTTTTGAGTTTGCCATATTGATGAACATGCTTAACCATCCAGTCTTTAACTGCCTTAAAATTCCCGTCTGCTAAAAGTTCTTCATAATCAGGCAGATCCTTCAGCATAGCCTTTTTAAGCTGTGCCGCATAAATATAACCGAGAGCATAGGAAGGGAAATAGCCAAATGCACCACCTGACCAATGAACATCCTGAAGAACGCCTTCAGCATCGTTTTCTGGCCGTATTCCCAGATATTCTTCATATTTTTCATTCCAGATTTTAGGGAGATCCATCACCTTAATATCACCGTTAATTAGCCCTTTTTCAATCTCATAGCGGATAATAATATGTAAGCAGTAGGTTAATTCATCTGCATCCACCCTTATTAGTGAAGGCTTGGATTCATTTATGGAACGGACGAAGTCCTCGATTGGCACGCTGTCGAATTGTCCGGATGAAAATTCTTTAAGGAGATCATAATTATGCTCCCAAAACTTAGGGTTTCTCCCTACAAAGTTTTCAAAAAATAATGACTGGGATTCGTGAATTCCCATCGATGTGCCGGTGCTTAGCGGAGTTCCTGTCAGTTTTTCACTTACATTCTGCTCATACAACGCATGTCCGCATTCGTGTATTGTTCCAAAAATAGCTTCTTTAAAATCATGTTCATTATATCTCGTGGTAACCCTTACATCTCCAGGATTCAGCCCGGTTGCAAACGGATGAACAGCTTCATCGAGACGCCCTGCTTCAAAATCAAAGCCAAGCCGTTTTAACATTTCGAGACTGAATTTTTTCTGGGCTTCCTCCGGAAAATGAGCATGAAGAAAAGACGTATCCGGCTGCTGTTTGGTCTGGATTTTTTTCACGAGAGGAACTATTGCTTCCTGGACCTTTGTAAAAACAGAATCCAAAATATCAACTGTCATTCCTGGTTCAAATAAATCCAACAATGTATTGTAAGGGTTTCCTTCATAGCCCCAATAATGAGTGAACCGTCTGTTTGTTTCTACCAGCTTTTCAAGGTATGGAGCTAAAAGAGAAAAGTCTCCTGCTTCTTTTGCTTCCTCCCATACACTTTCAGCCTTTGATTGAAGAATTTTGTACTCACG
Source organism: Jeotgalibacillus proteolyticus (assembly GCF_002926065.1). Classification (GTDB taxonomy): domain Bacteria; phylum Bacillota; class Bacilli; order Bacillales; family Jeotgalibacillaceae; genus Jeotgalibacillus; species Jeotgalibacillus proteolyticus. The sequence continues at coordinate 56,212 of NZ_PREZ01000002.1, forward strand.
ATATTCTTCAGCAGGAATTTTCTTATTTCGGTCATATTCCTTCTGGCATTCTTCTAATGTTTTAACTGTTACTTCGCTTAGCTTGTCCTTATGAGCAGATAGACCGGCAATGAAGGAGGCCATCTGGTCAGAGGTTGACAGCTCGAATAATTCTGCAGATAATGTTCCGATTACCTGAGAACGCTGTTCAATGGCTTTTTTAGGAGCGCCTGTCCGCAGATCCCAAAATATAAGTCCTAACGCCTCGTTGTATGCTGTCATCTTATTTACGTATGTAAGAAAATCTTTTTCAAGCTGTAAAGTTGCAGGTGTCATGCTTTTTCCCCCTTTTTTAATGCTATCTAAAATAGTTTATCACATTTTTCTGAATAGATGAGAAAGTAAAAAAGTTGAATTGAACAAATAACCGGGCTCACAACCCCGGTTAAGTATATAAAACGCCCCAGCGGACGAAAGCCTGTTCGCTGGGGCGTTTGTTATAAAATTTTATAATAGAATAGAGTCTCTCTACTTATAGTAAACCTCTATTTTTAAGTTAATTACAGTCTATTTCTTTAATCATTTCACACGTATACTCTTAAATACAAATCCAAAAGAGGTGTCCCTTATGAATGACAATAAAAACGTACTGGATAACGGCCCTTTTTTTCATGGGACAAAAGCAAAGCTGAAAATAGGGGATTTATTAGAGCCGAACCATGCATCCAATTTTCAGGATAAAAAATCCAATTATATTTACTTCACAGCAACATTGGATGCTGCCAAATGGGGTGCTGAGCTTTCAAAATCTAACTCAAAGGAGAGTATTTATATTGTCGAGCCTTCAGGTGTTTTTGAACATGATCCGAACGATTTCCCGGAAACCCGACACATTCTTACAGGTCTAAATCTCCATTAAAAGTATTTGCTGAATTATCTTCATGGGAAAGACATACCGGCGAAGAAATCAATCATATGCTGTCATCCTTAAAAAAATTAAGCGAGCAAGGAAAAAATGAAATAAACGATTAAAGCCTTTGGTCCGTAAAATAGGGAATCAACAAAGGAAATAGATATAAAAAGAGGCGTGACGACTATGTCACACCTCTTTTTGCAAGTTTCCCTGCACTTCTTGCGGACTTAAATATATTTACTTAGCGATCGTCGGGGTAACCGGCAGAATGGCTGTAATTTCATCAAGCCATTTTTGTTCTTCATCGCCTAAAAAGATATGAACTGATCCTTTATCTGATGAAGTTCTGATTAAGCGTCCGATTCCCTGCTGCAGTCGAAGAAGCATATAAGGGAGATCCACCTGATGAACAGGGTCTTCTGAGTGCTTTCTCTTTGCTTCGAAAACAGGATCCTTGGGCGGGAACGGGAGTGAATCAATGATCACCTGGCTAAGGCTCAGCCCGGGCACATCAAGCCCCTCCCAAAGGTGATGGGAAGCAAAGATGCTTGAAGTCTCATGCTGAAATTTTTCAACAAGTGTACTTATTTCCTCATCTCCCTCGAAAAATAATGAGGAGCTTCCTTCAAGCTCGTGGGAATAACCAAATCTGAATAGATCCTGGTCCTCTCTGGAATTAAACAAAAGCAGACTGCCTCCCTGGTGGGAATTCAGCAAAAGGGCTTCTTTCTCCCCTTTTTCAAATTCATCTGTCAGATGAATCGTTACATCCATGTTTTCCTCATAATCAAAAGGAGAAGATACACTGAATGCATCGTAATCATCGATTCCTAGACTTTTTGCAAGGTAGGAAAAGTCTTCTTTAACAGATAAAGTAGCAGAAGAGAAAATAGTCGGAATTTTTTTTGAGAAAACCTCTTCTCTTAAGATTTCTTCTACAAGTCTTGGCATAATAACGAGTGTCTCATCATCTCCTGATTCCTCAAGCCAGATAATAGCACCATCATCGTCAACCAATAGCTTAAGAGAAAATAAGACAAGCTCTAAATATTCCTCTACTATTTTCAAATCATACTCATCAATTACATAAAGCTCTGATTCGAATACGAGCTCTTCAAGCAGCTGATCAATGCTTGCTTTCAGTTTTTTAGAATTCACAATGACTTCATCATGCCTTGCAATCGCCCGTCGCTCTGCCCCGCTTTCATAATCTGCATGCTTGCTGATTGCAGCGAACCATTCATCGTGCTGTTCAACGATACGGTCAATCAAATAAAGTGTTTTCTCCCTGATATCATTGCTGGTCAGCTTTTCTAAAATCAGGGACAAATTTGATAAAGAGGTTCTGTAGGTTAACGCCTTTTGAGCTGCGAATTCCAAAAGATGCCCCTCATCAAATATGACGGCACTTCCTTCAGGGAGAAGCGGCAGCTGGCCTTCTCTTTTTCTGGCATCCTTCGTCCAGATGTGCTCCATATAAAAATCATGGGAGCAGATGATGATATCTCCCGCTGCCCGGTAATGCTCCCTGTTAAGCGTCTGGCCGCATCTATGGCGTACATCGCAAGATAAGCAATCCTGCAACGAATCCCAATTAACCTGCTTCCATTGATCGTCATTCAGGTTTGGGAATTCTTTTCGGTCACCATAAGGATAAAAAGAAGTCATAGAGCCATTTCCATGTACAAAATCCGGAATCTGCTCATACACCTCATCGAGCTCTTCATCATCACCCTTTGAGGTTGCTTTATCTAATTTTTTTAAGCACAAATACTGTTCTCTTGATTTTGCAAGCCTTACATCGACTGAGAGTCCAAGGAGGTCCTCGATTTTCTGCAGGTCGCCATCTTTTTTAACAAGCTGTTCAATCAGGGTTTCATCTGAACAGGCAATGATAGCGGGCTTTCCGGTATAACGGGCATAAGGAATGGAATAAAGCAGGTAAGCAAGTGTTTTTCCTGTGCCTACACCCGCTTCAGCAAAAAGGATCGATTTTTTCTTGAACGCCTGCTCAAGCTGAAATGCCATGAAAATTTGTTCATCACGCAGCTCAAGTCCTTTTTCAGGCAAAATATCGTAAAACACATCTCCTATCCAATCCCCTAAAGCTTCATAGAAGGATTGATCACCTGTTAGTGGAAAAGGCAATGATTTAGTGGTCAATATGGTCAAACCCCTTTCTGTAAATCCTCATAGCACACAGAGAAGAAAGGCATGCAGGAAAGTCAGCATGCCTTTCTCTTTATAAAAAGTTCTTAGTAATTAATTATTTCTTGGGGGTCTCGTTCCCCAGTATTGATAATAATCCGTCCGGATAAAGCCATTAAAAAGCTTTCTCTTCTTTGTAGCAGGCTTTCCGTACAGCTCTTCAAAAGAAGGATGTGAGGTTATAATATATTTTGACCAGGTAGGGTATTTTTCAAACGCTTCACCCATTTCCCGATACATCGTCTCAACAGCTTCTTCTTCCCCAATACGTTCTCCGTATGGAGGATTTCCCACGATTACACCATAGTCATTGTTGGCTGTGAAATCGCGCACCTGCATTTGCTTAAATTGAATCAAATCGCCAAGACCTGCTTCAATCGCATTTGCTTTTGCAATTTCCACCATCTTATGATCAATATCCGTTGCATAAATTTCCAAGGGCTGATCATAATTTGCGGCTTCCTCCGCTTCCTGGCGGACTTTGTCCCACAGTCCTTTTTTCATCACCGGCCAATCCTCTGAAATAAAATCGCGGTTAAATCCCGGTGCAATATTCTGGCCGATAAGAGCCGCTTCTATTGCAATCGTTCCAGAACCGCAAAAAGGATCATGGAATGAACGGTCGGCGCGCCAGTTTGTCAGCTGCACGAGTGCAGCAGCCATCGTTTCTTTTAAAGGCGCTTCACCCTGATCAACCCGGTAGCCTCTTTTGTGAAGACCGGCTCCGCTTGTGTCTATCGTTAACGTCGCCACATCATTGCGAATCGCTACTTCAATTTTAAAAACCGGACCTGATTCATCCAAAAAGCTCATTCGTTTATAAGAGGATTTCAATTTTTCGACAATGGCTTTTTTTACAATGGCCTGACAGTCAGGAACACTGTACAGCTTTGATTTAATCGATTTCCCTGAAACCGGAAAAGCGGCATCAACTGGCAGAAGAGTTTCCCAGGGAAGGGCTTTAGTTTGTTCAAACAGCTCATCAAAGCTATAAACTTTAAAGCTGCCCATTTCAATTTTTACCCGGTCAGCTGTCCTAAGCCACAGATTGGATCTTACAATGTCTTCTTCATCGCCTTCATACATTACTTTTCCATTTTCAACAGTGGTTTTAAAGCCCAGCTGCTGTACTTCTTTTGCTACGACCGACTCAAGCCCCATCGCAGCGGTTGCAATTAACTTATAGGTTGTCATCTAAATCACCCTTTTAATGTTTGTAAATAGTATGTGCAATTAAAAGCGGAAGCAGGCGTTTAGGGGCGAAAAGCATGAGGCAAACCGCACAGATAGGCGCTTTTTGCCTATTGGGCGGGATGACTTATGACTCGAGCCCCTGCCTGCTGCAGCTAGCTGCAATATCATTAAAAAAAGGCAGACCCGCATACTTTTATACGAATGGTCATGCCTTAGTTGAATTTACATAAAATAACATTCTTTTTTCATTGGTGTAACCAATCATGATGATCTGTAAGCCATGTTTTGTTCCCTTGTACTTCAAACGCGGATAAACGCTCGTACACCGGTGGCAATCATCTATCTATCAGCCAATAAGCTGATCCTTCCCTTTGTTCATTTCCTCAGGGAAAGTGCCCCTACCATAGTTTGAGTTTCTCACTCGTGGGGTTTACCTCGTTCCACTTCCGCCATTTCTAACGGAACTACGTCACTGTGGCACTTTCAAGAGATGCATACCATATTCAAAAGAACGTAGGTATCTTCTCTGCCGTCAAACCAGAACCTTCTGGAATGCCCCCGCTTATTTTTTCGCGAGGCACGAACACTACGGGCATCTCAGCACCGTGTGAGCATGGACTTTCCTCTATAGCATAACGCTACAGCAATTGCCCGAGCACCATGATCGATTAGCCAAGATTTTATTATACACTAACAAGTTGCCCATTGCAAGAAACAGTTAGAATCGTCCCATTATGCGATCAGCAGCTTACTATGTATATTAGCGGTCTTCGTACAGCTTACGTCCAAAAACTTCTTTTTCAAGATTTGATAATCTTTTAAGAATATCAAAGTTTGTCGTACCAGAATTTGTTTGTGCAGGCTGAGCTGCGGAACGTTTAGGAGCTTCAGATGTTTGCTGCTGCAAACGCTGATTTTCCTTTTCAAGTGCGTCAATTCTCTCATGGAATGCTTCATAATCTTTAATAATCTGATCTAAAAAGGCATCAACTTCTTCGGGTTTATACCCTCTCATTGCAGTTTTAAATTCACGCTCTAAAATTTCTTTCGCTGTTAGCTGAGCAATATTTTCTTTCATCTCTCTCACCTCTGCTATCTGATCCACTTTCTTTATTTTTTCAAAAAGTGCTGAAAATGTCAATCTACATGGCTATTCATTCTTAAACTGCTCCTCTTCAACGATCCACTGGAGGTCCTGAAAGGTTATCTGCATAAGTTCAAAATGGTTGGCTGCTGAATATTCCTTTGCCAGTTCCCATAAAAATTTTGGAGATCCTTCTTTCTCTTCATCATACACCATTAAAAGCCCGTCCGATTTTTGAAGATGGAAAAAATTTTTGTTTTTTAGCTGCTGGGGACTCTCGTAAGGTCTTCTTGAGATGGAGTCAACAAAATCTGCCTCCATAGAAATGGATTGATACATTTCCTGATTAGCCTCATTCCATTTTTCATCATGACCTTCAAAGGCAGTAAGAATGCCAAGCTTTAACTCAGGAAAGCTATCCTTCAGTTCAAGAACCACTTCACCTGCCCACAATTCGACTCCAAGCTGGCCGGAGATAAGCACCCATTCAAGCCCTTCATCAAGCCGTGATAAAAGCTGCTGTTTAATTGCTTTTTTAATAATTTCAACTGCCGGGTCCGATTTTTTAAAGACCCCGATCTCATGAGCTTTATAACCTGAGACAGTAATAATCTTCAAACCGGCCACCTGCTCTCTAAAATCTTTCATTCTTTCATTAAAAAACGACTGGCGGTTTTCACCAGTCGTTTGGTAAATCAAGTTGGCATTAGACCTGTTACATTGGTCTGTTGCACATAAATTGCTGATTGGACACAGTCTGTTCTTGATTAAACGACTGTGGGAAATAGTGCTTGTGCTGATAGATCTGGTGATTAATTGTTGTATTCTGGATCGGGTGAATATGCGGAACTTCAATAATTTCCGTCGTATGGTTTGTGCAGCACATTGTAGGATGTACAATAGGCGGACAAACTCTTCTTCTGCATGGATGCACGGTTACTCCCCCTTCCCTGGTTATTCTAAAATAACCTTCGTTACATTAGAATATGAAAGAAAGAGTCTACCTGCCCTATGCGTATCGCTCATTTATTGCAAAGTTGTTAATTGATCACCGATTGTCGAAAAAACAAATGCTGTTACACCTATTACCAGGAAAAACAAAACTAAAATGAATCTTCTCATAATTTCAACCCCATTAAGTTCTATACATTTATATTACATTTGAATAGACGCTGGCTCAACCCGTCTTTCCTCTGAAATATATGAACATTTTGTGACAGGAAATAATATGAAAGGGATACATTTTTCGTATTCTTTACCAATTTGCATTAAAATAAACGTGTCGAATATGAACAACTTATAAAGAAGACTGTCACATCCTAAAAGCAGGATCCTGGCGAATTAGTACGAATTCTGCGCTTGCCCGGGAAATGATTTTAATACTCTGCTTTATATTTCCTGCTTAATCTCTGTATCCTATGTTCAGTCTGTTTCCTTAGAATCTCTTTAGAAGACTTCCTAAAGGCATAATCATCTTCCGCACATTTTAACGCCATGTTTGCATAATAAACTGCTTGAGCATAATCCTTTAGCTTATGCTCATATACCTTTGCAAGCTCAAGCGCCGCTTCCCTTTTTTCCCTGGGTTCACCGTTCTCAGTAACCTTGAGCCAAAGCTCGACGGCCCGTGTCAGGCTGCCGTTTCGCTTTAATTCAAATGCAAGCGCATGAACGGCTTTGCTGTTTAGAGGATCTTTTGTGTATGCTTCATTGATGTGAGTGCTTGATGCTTCAAAATCTCCCGTATATCTATACCATTTCCCAGCTTCGAGGCTTTCACTGCTTGTCTGAAGCTTGTCCTGTCCAAGCAGCTGAAAGGTCAGATGGGTGTATAGAGAGATAAGCGAGAGAATATCTTTCTCATTATGATCAAGTACTTTAAGCATTCCTTCCGGGTGATTACGTTCAATGAAATCAAAAAAAATGGCCGGTGCCAGATAGCCGGGCAAATCATCTGACCGTTCAAATTCAAGTATATGCCTTTCCACCTCTGTCAGCTTTACAGACTTCATTTTATGTTTCCAAAGCCGTCTTGATGCATGATATAAATCGAAATGGCCAGTTTCAGGGAGCTTTGGTACATGCTCGCGAATCAGCGTATGCCGGCTTTTTACCTGAGGCCAGTCAAAGGATTTTCCATTATACGTAACGAGAGTGGAGTAATCGACGTTTTCTAAAAAACTCATATATAAAGGCACTTCAAAACCCGGCTGAGTTAAAATATGCTGTCTGACAATAACCTCTTCCGCTGTAAAACGGGCATACCCAAGCATAAAGATGGTGCTGCCAACACCCCTTAGCCCTGTGGTTTCAGTGTCAAAAAAGAACAGATCTTCAACCGAATGACCTTTTGATGATAAAGGATGTGAGTAACTGCTTTTATTCCATGCTTCTACAGCATTTATACAATCCCCGAGCTGGTACTTCCCCTGCCAAAAAGACAGCGGAAAACGAACTTCCCTAATTAAGCAGTATTCCTGATCAGACCAATACACAGTGACATTATTGTCTTGCCAAAGGTCAAGGTAGGGAATTTGCCTTTGTGCTTCTATTTTTGTATCTGGCCGTTTAAGCTCTTCTTTTTCCAGGTTTTTGCCGGAAAGATGAGGCTTCATACGGTTCAGTTTATTTTTCAGACTCATATTATTCACCCTCTAAAGCATTAGTAAAAAGTGAAATCAGCTCAATTGTATCATCCTTGGCTGAATTGCTGTAGGGATCTGTTCCAATGCAGGAGGGGCAGCCGTGAGGACACGGACAGCTTTCTATCATCTGTAAAACTTCCTTCATGATCGTTGCTCCGATCTGATACACTTTTTCACTCAGTCCAATTCCGCCTGGGTACCGGTCATAAACGAATAAAGTCGGCAGCTGGCTATGTGTCGACTTGACTTGAGGAACCAATTGAATATCCTTGGGATCACACATCACATGGAGCGGAATAATTGATTGCATCGCATGGGCGAAACCAATTAGCCCCTGTTCAATCCTGTCCTCTGTGAGATTTTTAAGCTCGTCTTTTAATGTGAACCACGCAGCACTCGTATGAAGCTCCTCTTCAGGAAGATGAATAGGCCCGGAGCCTATATTTTCATGTGTATCGAATTTAATTTTTTTAAATATTGTAGCCATCGCACGTACGGAAACATCACCATATGAAACAGCGGCCCTGTCATTTTGATTCGATAGATCCTCTTCTAGAACTGTCAGGGATACAGCTAAATTAGCGTCTGTAAAATAATCAATATCCACTTCCCTCACATAGGCTTTCTTTTCCTCCCAGTCCAGAAATTCAACCTGGAACTGGGTGCCCTGATGAAGATAAATTGCTTCATCATGCAGCAGCGTCATTGCGCTGAACCGGTCCATCTCTCCAATTACCTGATGATGTGCGCGTTCAGTCTGGTCAATAATGATCACATTTTCCTGAGAAGCTGAGCGAAGGCTGATATTATGAGCAGGAAATGCGTCATTCATCCAGTGCCACTTATCTGCGGTGCGATGCAAAACTCTTTCCTCTACTAAATAATCAAGCAGCTCTTCCAGCTCATATTCACCAAACTTCTCATCAATTGTAAAAGGAAGCTCAAACGCAGCACATTTCAAATGATCAAGAAGGATGACTAAATTGTCTGGGTTTATTCTAGCAGTTTCTGGTGAATTTTCAAGAAAATACTCCGGGTGCTTAATAATATACTGATCCAGCGGACTTGAGCTTGCGACCATGATGATCAGGGCTTCCCCCTGCCTTCTTCCCGCTCTTCCGGCCTGTTGCCAGGCACTTGCGATCGTACCGGGATAACCGGTCATAATACATGCCTGAAGCTGTCCGATATCCACCCCAAGCTCAAGGGCATTGGTGCTTACTACTCCATAGACATCTCCATTTCTAAGGCCTTTTTCAATCTCCCTTCTTTGAGTCGGCAAATAACCCCCGCGGTATCCGCGAATCGATTTTGAACCAAGTTCATTTTTAACGAGCTCCTGCAGATAAGAAAGGATAATTTCTACCCGCACGCGGCTTTTTGCAAATACGATTGTCTGAATTTTATGCTTTAACAAAGCACCCGCAAGCTTCCTGACTTCAAGAGTTGCACTTCTTCTTATATTCAACTGCTGGTTGACGATTGGGGGATTGTAAAAAACAAAATGTTTTTTAGCGGAAGGCGCACCATTTTGGTCAATCAGCTTCATTTCTTTTCCGGTAAGTTTTTCAGCAAGTTCCTTAGGGTTGGCAATAGTAGCAGAGGTGCATATAAACTGGGGAGAGCTGCCGTAAAATTCACAAATCCTCTTAAGTCTGCGAATAACATTTGCAACATGACTGCCAAAAACTCCTCTATAAATATGAAGCTCGTCGAGGACAATAAACTCAAGGTTTTCAAACAGCGAAACCCATTTCGTATGATGGGGCAAAATAGCTGAATGGAGCATATCAGGGTTTGTAATAACAATTTGCCCGGCTCTTCTCACCTTTTGCCTGATCGTTGCAGGAGTATCACCGTCATATGTATAGCAGGTTATGCTGGCGTCTGCGAGATCAAGCCATTCATTTAATTCTGTTTTTTGATCCTGCGCAAGCGCCTTAGTTGGAAATAAATAAAGCGCTCTTGCTGAAGGATTTTCGATGATTTTCTGAACTACAGGCAGGTTATAACAAAGTGTTTTTCCTGAGGCAGTAGGTGTTATGGCCGTAACGGACTTCCCCTGCATGACGCTGTTATAAGCTTCCTCCTGATGGGTGTACAGCCTGCCGATCCCTTTTTGATTAAGTGCTTCAACAAGTCCTGGATGGACAGAATCTGGAATAGGAGCGTACATTGCTTCCTTTGGTTCAATTGTATGCCATTTCATAATCTGCTTTTGAATGTCAGGATCATTTTGAAAATGTTCAATTATATCGATCAATGATTTTTTTCTCATTTAATCACCTCTCTTCTCATTATATCGAACATATATTCTTTATATCAATGAAAAAGAGGCTGGGACAAATGTGTCCCACCCTCTTAAACCCGGTTCACTCCGCTCCGTTCACCTCACGTTTCTAAAATTATTATCATGTCCGAGATCCGATTATACTTTAGGAAAGAGCGAACCGATCCCTTTTACCAGAGATCCAAACTGCTGAGCTGTACTCATCATCTGCCCTGCAGTTGACATAATTTTATTAACGTCAACATTCCCTTTTTCTGTTTTAAATATTTCCAGCCATGAAGATGAAGGCTTTTGTTGAAATGGCTGCTGAAAAGCAGGATATGCTTCAGGGTTATAGGGCTCTATTCCCTGACCCTGTGGAATATTCGTGACCACTGGCCCCTGCACAGGCGCAGGCGGATGATAAGGCATTCTTCCATACATCCATTCCGGAGGATATGCCTGCTGCATTGGATAAGGGATATATGGCCTATTATAAGGCAGCGGTGCAACAGGCGGTAAAGGATAACTCTGATAATAGCTTCTGTACATTCACAATCACCCTTTTCCACTAGTTTATTCAAACAGCGGATGCCTGTGCCAGATTTATTCTTGAAGCAGCTCCTTTACCTGTTCAACAACAAAATAACTGGACTGAATGTAGCTTTTAAATCGGTTATAGCTTGTTTCAGGAAAAAAACATTGAACTGCGATCAGCTCTATATTTTCAACGGTTGCTTTTATCTGGTTCGGATGCAGGTTTTTTTGCCGGTTTTGAGTCAGATAACTCCCTACCTCTACTCCCCATTCCTTTGAAAGGGCGTGGGCATGATCGGCAAAAGGTTTAACTTCAGAATAGAATTCTCCTTTAGCCTTAGATAAACGCCTTGCGTCATATTGTTGTTCTGCCTGCTCAATGATAGACAAAAGCTCAAGCGTCTTATCGAGCATATGTTTTTTTTCTGCCATACTCAGCCCTCCTTTATCTCTTAGAGTATTATTGTACCAGAGAGATTTTTATGGGAAAATGAAACCTTTTAAAATACTGTGCGTCTAATGGTAAGAGATTTAATCAGTTACCCCCTAAACCCTCCGATTTGAACGAAGATTATAGTGGATTCGTCAAAATATGCTCAAATTCAGCGTATCTGTTATTATTAATACGCGAGGTGTATACAATGGAATTTCATTATCCAAATGGTAAAAAGTTTGTTTCTACTGTGCAATCTCAACCAATTTCCAGCCACAAAGAAAAGGAACGATCAAGCTCTCACGGCAAGAGGGGCATGACGTTAGAGGAGGATTTAAACGAAACAAACCGGTTTTATCTCGAAAAAGGAAAAGCTGTTATTCATAAAAAGCCGACTCCTATCCAGATCGTCAATGTAGATTATCCAAAAAGAAGCGCTGCTGTTATCAAGGAAGCATACTTTAAACAAGCTTCCACGACTGATTATAATGGCGTTTACAATGGCTATTATATAGATTTTGAAGCAAAGGAAACGCGCAATAAAAATTCCTTCCCGCTGCAAAATTTTCACGAACACCAGCTTATTCATATGGAGCAGATTGAAAAGCATAAAGGAATTGGCTTTGTTATTATCCGTTTTTCATCAACAGAAGAAATATATTTACTGCCTTATAATGCTTTTAAGAAATATTGGGATAGAATGATAAATGGAGGGCGTAAGTCCATGACCAAGGATGAAATCATGCAGGATGGTTATCCGCTGACTCTTGGCTTGCAGCCCAGAATTGATTATCTTAAAATAGTTGATCATCTGTGCACTTTATCAGATGAAGGGACACGTTGAAAGAGAGGAACAGAAATATGGCTGATTATTCATCCAGAGAAGAAAAAAGAAAGGCACAAAAAGCCTCTTCTAAATCAAATAGAAGTAAAAGTAAAAGTAAAAAACCAAAAAAATCTTTATTTAAGAAAATTATTCTTACCGTTTTCCTTCTTGGCCTTGCAGGATTAATTGGAGGCGGTGCATTATTTGCCTACTATGCGATAAAGGCTCCAGAGTTAAACGAAGAGGATTTTCTCGATCCAATGTCCACTGAAGTCCTCGATATGGATAAAAACGTCATCGGGAGGATCGGAGCTGAAAACCGGGAAATGGTACGCTATGATGATATCCCTCCTATGGTTGAAAATGCAGTATTATCCATTGAGGACATTCGATTTTATGACCATATGGGTGTTGATGCTATCCGTCTTGGCGGTGCAGTGCTTGCTAATATTACCCAGGGCTTCGGCGCTGAGGGAGCCAGTACGCTGACTCAGCAGGTTATTAAGCAATCTGTGCTGACACCTGAAAAATCTCTTGAACGTAAAGCTCAGGAGGCTTGGCTTGCTTTTCAACTGGAACGCAAGTACAGCAAAGAAGAAATCTTTGAAATGTATGTAAATAAGATCTACTACTCCGATACCATTTATGGAATTAAAACAGCAGCAGAATATTATTATGATGCAGAATTAAACGAGTTAGAACTTCATCAGGCTGCATTTTTAGCCGGGATGCCGCAGCGTCCGAATGCTTATAACCCTTATGATAATCCTGATCTTGCAAAAGAACGCCGCGATATCGTTTTGCGCCAGATGCATAATCACGGAAAAATTTCAGAGGAAGAAATGAGACAGGCTGCTGAAAAAGATATTATGGACGGCATCGTCGACCGCAGTGAAGGGTCTGGCAATGAACGGAAACAGCTTGCAGGTACAGAGCAGCGTTTTGATGCATTTATTGACGCAGTGATCGATGAAGTGGAAGCAGAGGGTGACTTTAATCCGTTCGAAGATGGACTGAAGATCTATACGACGCTTGATCCGGAGGCGCAAACTCAAGTTGAAAGTGTGCTGAACAGTGATTCAATTCAATTCCCTGCTGACATGGATGACCAGCGTTCTCAGGCCGGCATTACACTTCTTGATACTAAAACCGGTGCTATCCGGGCTATTGGCGGAGGCAGAGGCTTCGGTGAAGAAGTGCAGCGCGGCATGAACTACGCAGTGGATGTGCGCCGTGATGTTGGTTCTACAATTAAGCCTTTATTAGATTATGCACCAGCTATTGAAGAGCTTGACTGGTCCACAGCTCAGATTATTGTAGATGAGCCTTACCAGTATACAAATTCAGACTTTAGCCCGGGGAACTATGACGGGCAATATAAAGGACCGATTTCGATGCGTGAAGCTCTTTATGATTCACGTAATATTACAGCAATTAAGGCCTTAAAAGAAGCAGGCCTTGATAACGGAAAAGATTTTATAAATGGCTTAGGATTTAACGTTGAAGAAGTTTATGAAAGCAGCGCTATCGGCTCAAGTACTCCTACAAATACTGTGGGACTTGCAGGAGCGTATGCTGCATTTGGAAATAATGGGGTTTACAATGAGCCTCACACCATAACGTCAATTGAATTTAGGGACGGCTCTTCCATTGATTTGGAGCCTGAGTCAAATGTTGCGATGAAGGATTCAACAGCCTACATGATTTCAGACATGCTAAAAGATGTTGTTGAGCCATACGGTACAGGTCCGCTCGCGAAGGTTCCAGGACTGCCTTTAGCAGCAAAATCAGGAACCACTAACTATACAGCTGATTACAGAGCTGAGCATAATATTCCTGATAATGGAGCACCTGATTCATGGTTTGCCGGTTATACAACTCAGTACACAGCTGCTGTTTGGCTGGGCTATCCAACCTACAGTAACTACTTGACGCCTAATGAAAGACAAATCTCACAAGTACTATTTAAGGAAGTAATGCAGGCAGTGCATTCGGGCGTGGATACACCTGATTTTGAAAAGCCGGATAATGTGGTGGAGATTGAAATTGAAAAAGGAACGAATCCTCCGCAGCTTGCGAGCTCCTATACACCAGGCGACAGAAAAACAACTGAGCTGTTTATCCGCGGCACAGAGCCTACTGCTGTTTCAGAGGAATTTGTTGTGCCAGACCTGGCAGCACCTTCTAATTTGAAGGCTGAATACAACGAAGACAGTGGAAATGTCCAGCTGACATGGAATCATAATCAGGACAGCAGTGACGACCGCTCTGTTGAGTTTGAAGTAAGCTATAGTGTAGATGGAGGAGCATCACAGCCCCTTTCCACTACTTCACAAACCGGATTAAATATCGAGCAGGTTGAGCTTGGCTCCAGCTATACCTTCAGTGTCGTTGCCAAGGCAGGCAGTGATACGAGTGATGCTGCAACTGTAAGCCTTGATCTTAGTCAGCGTGAAGAAGAACCTGAGGATGAGCCTGAAGAAGAAGAAACGCCTCCTGAAGAGGAAGAAGAGCCAGCAGACGAGGCTCCGGATAATCCTGAAGGTGACGGAGGACAGGATAACGGCGAAGGCTCAGATAATGGCAATAACGAAGATAACGGTAATAATGAAAATGGAAACGGAAATGGAAACGGAAATGGAAACGATGAAGGCGGTCAGGATAACGGAGGAGATGAAGAACAGCCTCCGGCAGATGAAACTGCTCCTGATGAGCCTGACGATTCAACAGGAGATGGAAATGGGGAAACTCCACCGGAGGATACCCCGTAAACTTCTCCTCCCGCTCCTAAAGAAAGCACCAGCCTGATGGGCTGGTGCTTTTTTATCTATTATCATACTTTCTTTTATTTAAGGCGATGTGCTTAGCGCTTGACTTATGAAGTTCGTCCATCATTTCGTGAAGCTGGAGAAACGAAAAATAAGCATTAGGCTGCTTTAAAATAAAGGCAATCCGTTCGATAGGATTTAAACAAACAACCTTAAAGCCTTTAATCGGCTTTTCCCACTCCAATAGTGTTACCGGCTGTTGATTGGACCAGAAAAGCATCATAAAAAAAACAGAAATTCCTCTTTTCATTAAAGGAAATGTCTCTTCTTTTGTTGAATTATAGCGTATTGAGAGCTCCTTATGAAGCTCACTCCATTCATTGGACAGCACCGGAAGCCATTCCTCTATATGCTCCCACGGAGGTTTAGCAGAATGGTAAACGGCCTGCAGTTCGGGATTAAAAAAAGGAGTAAACAAATCCTCATTGTTTTCATTCAACGAAAGCTCCAAATTCGGTGAAACAAAGAACAGCGAATACCGGTAGCGCTCGAGCAGTGTAATGGATGTGTTATGCATGCTGTTGTCCTTTCATCCGTTTTTTACCTTCTCTGCATAAAGACAGCAGCGGACAGATATCACATTTAGGAGACTGCGCTTTGCAGTGGTATCTGCCAAAAAAGATCAGCCTGTGGTGGGCTGGCGACCATTCTTCTTTAGGAATTTTTTTCATTAACGTCTGTTCAACTTCAAGCACTGAATCCTTCCATCTGCAAATACCGAGCCTTTTAGACACTCTCTCTACATGAGTATCGACGGCAAGTGCAGGAATGCCAAAAGCTACAGAAACAACTACATTTGCAGTTTTTCTGCCTACACCCGGAAGTGTGGTTAATTCAGCATGGTCAGCAGGGATTTCTCCGTTATAGTGTTCAATCAGTCTCTGACAGAGATTGCGGATATGCTTGGCTTTATTCCGAAAGAGACCAATCGATCTTATGTCATTTTGCAGTTCTTCTAAAGTGACTGCAAGATAGTCTTCAGGTTTTTTGTATTTCTGAAACAGATCCTTCGTTACTTTGTTTACCAGCGCATCTGTACATTGAGCAGAAAGAAGTACTGCGATTGTTAATTCAAATGCATTTTCATGGTTAAGCTCGCAATGAGCATCAGGAAACATTTTTTCTATTTCGTCTAAACAATAGCTGACATTTGCTTTTGAGAGCATTATTACCCTCCCCTGTTATTTTTCAAGCCAGTTATAAAACGGAACCTTTCTCGTTTCTTCTGTCTCTCTTGTGTACTCCTGCTTTTTAGGCTGTCTGAATTTCTCGCCCTGTCTCTTTGCCTGCTCAACCGTTTGGATCCCTTGTTTTTTCCATTCAAACAAAATACGGTCTATATACCGGAAGTTTAATTTATTTGAAATAACAGCTTCTCTCAGTGCTGCTTTTATCAGCTCTGTTGTTTGATGGTCCTGATCGATCCACATAGCTAAGGTTTCACATTCCAATGGTGACAAGGGCCTGCCAAATTCCTGTTCAAATAAGGTGTAAAGATCAGTTTGTAAATTCATGGCTGCCTCTATTTTTTCCTGGTGTTTTTCTTTGGATAATTTATCAATTAATGCATTCCAAAGAGGCATAAGTGAGTAGCTTTCCTCTCTTACATCTCCTGCTTGAGATTCACTGATGGAAAGCAGACCTTTTTTTATCATCCGCTGAATGGTAAAAAAACATTCAGGAGATGAAAGGGACATTCTTTCAGCTAACTCATCAGGAGTCGGAAAGGTTTTGCCTTTTTCGACAAATGCATGTATATGTATGAGCATCATACATTCTTCTTCATTAATTCCCAAGGAAGAATAGTTTTTCAATAACACAGCAGGAATAGAGACTGTTCCATCCTGGATCCACTGCTGAAAAGAAGTGAATTTTTCCATCTCTTTACCGCCTCCTTTCCTTTGGTAAAAATGACCGAACAGCTCATACAAGCTCGTTCGGTCATTTTCCTGATTTATGGATAAAGCCGGTTTAACAGTCTAGGGAATGGAATAGATTCTCTGACATGCTCCACGCCGCTGAGCCACGCAACCGTACGCTCAAGTCCAAGTCCAAAACCGGAATGCGGAACAGAGCCGTACTGTCTTAATTCGGTATACCACTTATAAGCCTCTGGATCAAGCTGATGCTGATCAAGTCTTTGCTTTAACAGATCAAGATCATGAATACGCTCAGAACCGCCAATGATTTCCCCGTACCCTTCTGGAGCGATTAAGTCTGCACAAAGCACCACATCTTCTCTTTCTGGGTCAGGCTGCATGTAAAACGGCTTAATTGCTGTAGGATAATGGGTAATAAACACAGGCTTATCATAGCTTTCTGCTATGGCCGTTTCATGAGGGGCGCCGAGATCATCCCCCCATTTGATATCTGTAAATCCTTTTTCATGAAGGAATTTAATTGCATCATCATAATGCACCCTTGGAAATGGTGCTTTTATCGTTTCAAGAACCGAGGTATCTCTTCCTAACCGAGTGAGCTCGAGTCTGCAGTTTTTTAACACGGACTGCACGATAAAGGATACATACTCTTCTTGAACGACAAGATTATCTTCAAATTCATAAAATGCCATTTCAGGCTCAATCATCCAAAATTCAATCAAATGCCGTCTTGTCTTGGATTTTTCCGCTCTAAAGGTCGGTCCGAATGAAAAAACTTTTCCAAGAGCCATTGCTGCTGCTTCCATATAGAGCTGACCGCTTTGAGAAAGATAAGCATCTTCATCAAAGTATTTGGTATGAAACAGCTCAGAAGTTCCCTCCGGCGCACTCCCGGTTAAAATAGGAGGATCTACTTTTACAAAACCATTGGTGTTGAAGAATTCGTAGGTGGCCCGGATAATTTCATTTCTGATTTTCATTACCGCATGCTGCCGGTTAGAACGCAGCCATAAATGACGGTGGTCCATCAAAAATTCTGTTCCATGCTCTTTAGGTGTGATGGGATAGTCTACCGACTCATGGATCACCTTTAAGTCCTTAACCTCTAATTCATAACCAAAAGGAGACCGTTCATCTTCCTTGACAATTCCTGTAACGAATACAGACGATTCCTGGGTCAGGGATTTAGCTTTTTGAAAAATATCTTCCCCTACATCGCTTTTTACGACAACTCCCTGGATAAAGCCTGATCCGTCACGCAGCTGCAAAAAAGCAATTTTTCCGCTTGATCTTTTATTGCCGAGCCATGCGCCAATCGTAACTTCCTGACCTACATGCCCGCTGACTTGATTAATTGTTGTTTTCACTTTATTCCCTCCAAAGAAACCGATCCCTTAGGGTACCGTTCACCATTCTATATGAGTTTCATTATATCGCTGTTTAGTTCTTCATTCAATCACTTGCAGAGGAATGCTCATTAACATAAGCAGCAATTCGCTTAATGGCTTCTTTAAATGATTTTAAATCTGTTGCATACGATAATCTGATATTGTCATCCGACCCAAAGCCCGAGCCTGGAATTACAGCTACATTTGCTTTTTCCAGTAAATCAGCCGCAAATTCATCGACAGTTGTAAAACCACAGGAAACTGCTGCTTCTTTAACATTCGGGAATAGATAAAAGGCTCCTTGAGGTTTCAGGCAGCGAAAGCCCTGTATAGCGTTCAATGAATCAAATACCTGGTTCAAACGCCCCTCAAAAGCTGCTCTCATTTCTTCAACCGGCTGCTGTGTTCCGGTGTAAGCGGCGAGTGCACCGAACTGAGCGGTTGTAGTCGGGTTGGATGTTGAATGGCTTGCCAGATTTGTCATTGCCTTAATTATAGCTTTCTCGCCTGCTGCATAGCCGATTCTCCAGCCCGTCATCGAATGGGATTTAGATACTCCATTTACGATGATGGTCTGTTTTTTAAACTCTTCTGATATCGATGCTATAGAGATATGTTTCTCTTCCCCATAGGTTAGTTTCTCATATATTTCATCGGATACCATTAAAATATTATTCTCAACACATACCTCAGCCAAACTGCTAAGCTCTTCTTTAGAGTAAATCATACCAGTCGGGTTGCTTGGTGAATTGATAATGATCGCTTTCGTCTTTTCAGTAGCAGCCGCCCGCAGCTGATCAGCAGTAATTTTATAGTGATTGCTTTCTTTACCCTCCACATAAACCGGCGTTCCACCGGCAAGCTTAACCTGTTCAGGATAGCTTACCCAGTATGGAGTAGGAATAATCACTTCATCGGCCTCATTTAAAATCGCCTGAAAAAGACAATATAAAACATGCTTAGCACCGCTTCCAACAAAAATTTCATCCGGACTGTAAGCGATGTGCTGATCCTTTTCAAATTTTTGACTAACGGCTTTTTTTAAATCAGCTGTTCCTGCTGCCGGAGTGTATTTTGTCTCACCGGCTTTCATGGACTCATAAGCGGCTTCAATGATATGGTCCGGCGTATTAAAATCCGGCTCTCCAGCTCCTAATCCAATTACGTCAACCCCCTGGGCTTTTAGTTCTTTCGCCTTGGCTGTAATCGCAAGGGTGGATGAAGGGGTCAGGGCTTTAACCCGGTCTGCTAGTAAATGTTTATTCATTGACGATTTCACTCCTTAAAGGTTTCGAATGGCTCTCCACCATTCACCCGTATCAAAAAGTACATAATAATAATTCAATGTAGATTCTTCATCGTAGTAAACGACTTCCCAAACCGGTCCAACCGATTCGTATCCTAATTTAAGAGACAGCACTTTTGACGGGTTATCTTCCTGATAAAGCATGGAAAGCACCTCATCTGATGATATTCCTTCACTTAGCGGTCTGGTAAGAATTTCTTCTTCAGGATTTACGGGAACAAATGCTGCAAGCGCGTCTTCTTCATCTGTTCTTCCAATTAAGATGGTATATGCCTCTGTACCATTATAGACATAGGCATCTTCTATTTCTTCAAATTGCACGGTTTCCTGAACCTGAGCCTCTGCTGCTTCAAGTGTAGATGTAAGCGGCTGTTTTGCAATATTATATACTGTAACACAAAAAATGAGGGCTAAGGCAAAAATAGATAGAACTACGATCATGATTCTTTTTTTCATACAATCCCTCTTTTTTATGTACGGTAAATTGTAAATACAGCTTTTTCCTGATCATTTTGATCAAGCGCAAGACCAAACATTAAATCCCTGTCTTTAAGCGTGCGGTTCAACGAATCCACAATCTTATAGAGATCCGGTGTTTTATTAATGGTCACTGTAGACAATACTTCAATTTTACTTTCCATTAGTTTCACTTCACTTTCTTAAAAGACTCGTATTTCACCCAATTAGTATACCATCTTTCGACAGGTTTTTAACCTGTTTACAGCCAGTGTTCAATTTCCTGTACGATTGATTCCAAATCGCGTTCTTCTACAGGAACAGACGGAATTGACGACAAAAAGTAACGCCCGTAAGAAGCTGTAATAAGTCTCCGGTCAAAAATTACAATCAGTCCCCGATCATTTTCATGTCTGATTAACCGGCCGAATCCCTGCCTGAAACGGAGGATGGCTTTAGGAAGAGATATTTCAGCAAACGGATTTTTCCCTTGTCTTTCAGCCTCGTTCCATAACGCCTTGGTAAGAGGTTCATCCGGCGGTGAAAAAGGCAGGCGGACCATGACAAGGCAGGATAAATCCTCGCCGGGAATATCAATCCCTTCCCAAAAGCTGCTTGTCCCAAAAAGAATCGCTTTGTCAAAGCGCTGAAAGTTTTTTGTTAATTTGGTTCTGCTGCCGCCTGTAATTCCCTGAGCCATTAAAACAAAATCCTCCATCAGTCCGCTGTCTTTCATAAGCTCATACGTTTGTCGGAGCATTTCGTGGGAAGTAAATAATACGAGCATCCTTCCTTTAGTAGCCTGGCCCATGGCAATTAAATGATCTGTCACCATTTCAACATACTCCTGCTGGCTTACCTTTTTTATTTCAGGAAGCTCCTTCGGCACCATTAAGCGTACAGAGCTTTTGTAGTCAAACGGCGAGGCATAAATTTTACAGGATGTTTGTTGCTCATTAATTCCAAGGCCTTTTAAAAAGTATTCAAATGAATGATCAATTGTTAGTGTGGCAGAAGTAAGAACAACTGCTTTTTCTTTAGTAAAAAAATGCTCCTTTATCTCTTCCTGAATGTGAATAGATCTCGAAGTCAGCGACAAGCTGCCCGGAAGCGAACGCAGATCTCCATCCAGCCACATGACTGCAGAGTTAT
Source organism: Jeotgalibacillus proteolyticus (assembly GCF_002926065.1). GTDB lineage: Bacteria > Bacillota > Bacilli > Bacillales > Jeotgalibacillaceae > Jeotgalibacillus > Jeotgalibacillus proteolyticus. The sequence continues at coordinate 77,310 of NZ_PREZ01000002.1, forward strand.
CTTTTTTAAGGAAAAACACTCGGATCGCTTGAATCCATTCAGACCATTCAGTAAGAAAGGAGTACGTTTCCTCTGTGATCGCTTTTTTTGAATCCGTCAGCTTATCACTTTCTTTTTTTACCAGGTCTAAATTGTATTGAAGACGCTGGTTGATTTGTTTCATACAGGATAGCAGCCGTTCAAAAGCATACTGGATTTTTTTCCAATGAGATGATTCCTTCATTTCGGGTGTTAAAGAAAGGGAGTATTTTTGCTGTCCTTTCCGTAAGGCAACAGATGATTTAAGTAATGAGCCAAGCTGCCCAAATGAAAGGTCCGCCTCATGGCTTAGCTCCTGTATTAATTCATCTGACAGTTCCTGCGGCTGTTTTCCGCCCGGCTCTGAATGTATAATTTTATTGAGTCTTCCTGCCAGCAGGTCTTGAGAGTCATTGCCTATCTGACCAATCGTATATTTTAAGTTAATATAATCTAACTGTTTGCCCCATTGTCTTCTGCACGTATCCTCAAAGTGATGGGCTTCATCAATTACGAGGGATGAAAATGGCGGCATTAATGGAGTCTTACGCTGAATATCATTGACGAGCATGGAATGATTCGTTATGACAATCGGTGAACGTTTCGCTTTTTCCAGTGCACGCAAATAAAAATCCTTTTCTTTCCAAGGATCCTTCTCTTTACCTAAAAACCAGCCTGAATGCCGAATCCGATTCCAAAACAGTCTCCCTCCACTTGTCAGGTTTAATTCGTCAACATCTCCATTTTCTGTTTCTGTTAGCCACGTCAAAAGCTGCATTTTCGTTAATACAACATCATACTGCGGCTCTTCTTCAGCAAGAGCCTGTTCGAATTTTAAGAGATGAAGATAATGACTCCGTCCCTTTAAAAGTGCAAATTCTATTTTTTGATTTAGAGCTTTTTGTAAAAGCATGGCTTCGTTTCTTATAATTTGTTCCTGGAGCTGCACCGTCTGAGTGGTAATCACCACACGATTTCCTTGTGCTGCCTGTTTAACAGCAGGAAGGAGATAAGCCATCGTTTTGCCAACCCCGGTTCCTGCTTCAACAGCCAGATAGGTGTTATTGTCAAATGCCTTCTCTACTTCAGCAGTCATTAATAGCTGTGATTCACGCTTTTCATAATGCGGAACGGCCTGCTTTAAAATGACTTCAATCTTATCACTGTTAAAAGGAGATATTTCTTCTTCTGTTTGATCGGGGGCTTTTTTCAATGCAATGCCTCGGACGACCTCAATGTCTGCTGGCAGAGCTTTTATATCTTTACGTTTATCCGAAATAATGCTTTTACAAAGCTCTGCAATATTACTTTTCAAATGAAGACTGAGTTCTTCCATTTTCTCAAGCGTTACAAGCGGGAGCTGGTTAAGCTTTGAGAAAAATTTGAGTAAAAGAAAAGAAGTAGCCAACGCATCACTGTCCGCCTGATGCGGGCGGTCATGAGAGAGGTTAAATTGTGCAGTTAAATCAGAAAGCTTGAAGCTGTCTGTCGTTGGCAGAAGGAACCTTGCAAGCTCCACTGTATCGATGAGGCTGCCTTGCCACTTATCATAACCCGCCATTTCCATTTCAGCCTGCAGGAAAGGAAGATCAAACTGAACATTGTGCGCAACAAAAACTGCCCCCTCTAATCGTTTATAGATTTCCGGAGCAATTTCCCCAAATAAGGGAGCATTATTCACCTGATGAGGAGTAATACCGGTTAACTCAACGATAAACGGCGGAATCGGCTGCTCTGGATTTACGAAGGAAGAAAATTGATCAGTAATTTTATTTTCTTCAATGATAACAATAGCAATCTGCATAATCCTATCGCCTTTTTTTGGAGCATTTCCTGTCGTTTCGATGTCCACAACAGCCATTTTATTTTTCCACATTGCCGTCACAACCTTTGCATTTTTACCATTCATTCATTATGACATAATTGTTGCTTCCGGTTCATGAGCAATCATGTCTACGATTTCATTATGTTCATTCATAATGGCTACTTTAGGTTTGTGGGAAGCGGCTTGTTCATTTGGAATGAGCATATAGGAAATGACGATAATTACATCGCCTTCCTGAACCAGTCGTGCCGCAGCACCATTCACGCACATGACACCGCTCCCCCGTTTCCCTTTAATAATATACGTTTCAAAGCGTGCACCGTTGTTATTATTCACAATTTGCACCTTTTCATTTGCATACATGCCTACTGCATCAAGAATATCCTCATCGATTGTAATACTGCCAACATAATTTAAATTTGCTTCCGTCACGCGGGCACGATGAATTTTCCCGCTCATCATTGTACGATACATTATTTTTCCTCCTCAAGCATGAATATAAGATTGTCAATTAGTCTTGCGTGCTTAAATTGAACTGCTAACGCAATCATTATAGTGCCCTTTTTTTCCGCAAGCTTTGTCAGCTCCGGATAAGAAAGAATTTCTATATAATCTATCTCCGCTGACGTTGACTTACCGATCGTTGCTTTCATTTGCTCTATTGTTTGGCTGACAGACTGATGGGCTAAAGCCTCCTTACCAGCTTTTAAAGCCTGATAAAGCAGGGGTGCCTGATTACGCTCGTTCTCACTAAGATAGACATTTCTTGAGCTTTTTGCTAAGCCGTCCACTTCACGTACCGTATCCACTGTGACGATTTCCAATGGAAAGAAAAAAGAATCAACAAGCCCCTTTACGACGGCAACCTGCTGGGCATCCTTTTGTCCGAAATAAGCTTTGTTTGGCTGGACTAAATGAAACAAAATCGTAAGAACGGACACCACACCATCAAAATGCCCGGGTCTTTTTGCCCCGCAGAGAACATTAGTCCTGCTCGTTGCCGTCATTTTTACCGGCAAGTCATCCGGATAAATTTCATCTGCAGACGGGTAAAATAGCACATCTACTCCCGCCTCTTTTGCAAGTAGTGTGTCCCGTTTAATGTCACGGGGATACTTATCAAAATCCTCATTTGGTCCAAACTGAAGAGGATTAACAAATATACTCATTACTGATTTATTACATTCGCTTACTGATTTTTTTACAAGAGCTAAATGGCCTTCGTGTAAATACCCCATTGTTGGAATAAAACCGATTGTATTTCCATTACGTATTTCTTCTGCAGAGTAAGCCTGCATTTCCTTGCTTGATGAAATTATTCTCACTGCTCTCTTCCTCCATAAAGGGCAATCCGCTCTTCTTCCTTCATGTTAAAGGAGTGCTCTTCAGCAGGAAAAGTGCCGCTTTTTACTTCTCTGATATATTGATCCAATGCATCTCCAATAGCTGGATAAACATTTGTATACTGTTTAACAAATTTCGCAAGACGATGGTCTCCGTAGCCGACCGCATCATGATAAACAAGCACCTGGCCATCTGCCTGCTTTCCTGCACCTATCCCAATAGTCGGAATGAAAAGTTTATCTGAGACCTGTTCTGTGAGCTGCTGAGGGATACATTCAAGAACCAATGCGAATGCCCCTGCATTCTGGCACTCTTGTGCATCACTTAACAGCTGGATTCCTTTTTGAGCCGTTCTTGCCTGAACCCGGTAGCCTCCAAGAACACCTGCACTTTGCGGGGTTAAACCAAGATGGGCCATTACAGGAACGCCTGCATCTGTTAAGGATTGTATCATAGGAATTACTTCTTTAGCCCCCTCCACCTTCACAGCATGTGCGCCGGTTTCCTGAAGCAGTCTGGCAGCAGCCTTAAGTGTCTCCGCTTTGGAAAGGTGATACGTCATAAAAGGCATATCAACGACGATAAAAGTGTCTGCCGCTCCTCTTTTCACCGCTTTTGTATGGTGGATCATATCCTCAAGCGTAACAGGCACTGTAGAGTCATACCCTAAAACGACCATTCCCAATGAATCACCAACTAGAATCATGTCGATCCCAGATTGTTCTGCTATTTTCGCTGCAGGATAATCATACGCTGTAATCATGGTAATCTTATCCCCGGTCTGTTTCATTTTTAGAAAATCCGATGTGGTCTTCATTATACATCCTCCTTATGATCAGAGGGTTCAAAAACACATGAAAAGCTACATTAAAAAATCCTTCATTTGACAGAAGGATTGCGTAACATTCGATGTTTCGATCCTCTGTCCCTGTCACGTAATGGATCAAGGCAGAAATAATAGAAAAGCTGTTTTTATAAAGGGTGCAGTTCTGTCGATACTGCCCAAGGTTAGTATAGCAGATTTTTAAGGTTTTCCGCGATTTTTTGCACTTATTTCGATATCTGCAGAATAGATGCTATGAACGGTTCCTTTTTCATCCTCCAAAAGTAAAACACCGTCATCTGTTATGCCTAGAGCGACTCCTGTCAGCTCTCCATTAAGAGTTCTTGCTGTAATGTATTTGCCAATGGAGACGGCGTAGCTTTCCCATAAAAGCTTAATTGGAGTAAAACCTTTTTCCAGGTAAATCTGATAATACCTTTCCAAATGGTACATCACCCGCTGTACTAATTCGGATCTTGATATTTTTTCCCCTTTCTCAATCGAGAGAGAGGTTGCAATTGATAGCAGCTCTTCAGGAAAATCCTTCTTCTCCTGGTTGACATTCATTCCGATGCCGATTATAAGCGAATGAATTTGCTCGCTGTCAGCCTGCAATTCCGTTAAAATTCCTGTTATTTTTTTATTGTTAAGCAAAAGGTCATTCGGCCATTTTATTTCCACATCGAGCTGACATACATCCCAAATAGCCTGCACTACTGCAACTGCAGTAATCAAGGTGAATTGAGGAGCTTTTTGGGGAGGGAGGCTTGGTCTTAAAAGGAGGCTCATCCATATCCCGGTTCCTTTTGGCGAATGCCACACTCTGGCCATTCGGCCTCTTCCTGCCCGCTGCTCCTCTGCAATCACAAGCGTTCCCTCAGGAGCCTTATCCTGCGCAAGGGTATGAGCGATTTTTTGAGTTGAGTCGACAGAGTCCATAACGACAATCGTTCTTCCAAGTGCTTTGGTTTCCATACCTAATAGGAGATTGTTTTCTGTCAGCTGATCATTCGTTTTTAGAAGTCTGTAGCCCCTTTTTTTCTTCGACTCTATGGTAAACCCTTCGTTTCTCAGCTCTTCAATATGCTTCCATATTGCAGTCCTTGAGCATCCGGTTTCTTCTGCAAGCTGCTGGCCTGAAACGTAGGTTTCCTGATGAGCGGATAAAGAAGATAGGAGGGACTCTCTTATTTTTGAAGCCATTGCTTCACCCACTTTTTAATTTCAATTTTATCATTTAAAAGTTCTTTCTCAATGACAGCACGCTCTATTTTCTGCAGCGCATCTCCTACCCATCTTCCGCTTTTCCTGCCGCTCCAGCTGACAAGATCTCGGCCATTGACGTCAAGCTCGCTTTTATCTTTAATTGGCAGTGCTTCCCATATTTCCTGGATCTTACTTTTGTCAGCCGGCTGGTGGTGTATGACGGAATAAAGCATTTCTGTTTCCAAAGAAATGCTTTCCCCTGCATGGTACACTCTGTATGGCTCCCAGTCTTCCAAAGCCCTTAGATGATAGAGCTCTGTCAGCTTTTTAATATAGGCAATGCGCTTATTTGAAAGCCGCCACTCCTTTAAGAATGCTTCAGTATCCTCGACGATAAACAGAATACTAAGCAGTGACCATCGCTGATCAATTGACAATGCTTCAAGATCCATATCACTAATCTCTTTAATGATGTGTGCTGAAAGCGGGAAAAAAGGCAAATGCCGGACTAACCCTGTTTCAAGCAGATAAGATAATCCCTTTTCACTGGCAGATCCGGCGAGGAGTTTGTCCATTTCCATTCTCTTCCGCTCCACCGCTACATGCTTAAGCAAAGGTGCATGCTGCTTCATTGCTTCCTTTGTTTTGTCGTCAATTGAAAAATGTAATTGTGCAGAAAAGCGTGCCCCACGGAGCATTCGAAGTGCATCTTCTCCAAACCGCTCTGCCGCTTCGCCAACTGTGGCAATCTGTTTTCTTTTAAGATCTGCTCTGCCTTCAAAAAGATCGATCAGGCTTAAGTCCACTGTCATAGCCATCGCATTAATTGTAAAGTCTCTTCTTTTTAAATCCTCCTCAAGGGACAGGACAAAGCTGACTTCATCCGGTCTACGGAAATCCGAATAGGTTCCCTCGGACCTGAAGGTAGTTACTTCAAATCCTTTTCCCTTATAGATAACCATTACTGTTCCATGATCAATTCCGACTTCCACTGTATTCTCAAACAGTGAAGTTACTTCCGCGGGGGTTGCTGAGGTGGCAATATCCACATCATTAATTGTACGTTTAAGTAGAAAATCTCTAACACAGCCTCCAACGAAATACGCTTCAAACCCGGCATCTATAAGCTTAATCAAAATAGGCAGGGCTTCAGTAAATGGGGATGGAAGCTTCATGTCGTCACCTTGTGTTCAATCACTTCTTTGTAAAGGTCTTCATATTGCTTTACGATTTTTTGAGAATGAAAATTTTCACTTACCGTTTCCAGACAAGCAGCAGCAAACCGGCTGTACAGACCCGAGTCTGTCAGGAGTGTAAGTGCTTTTGATACCATGGAAGAAATATCTCCAACCTCACAAATATACCCATTGACGTGATCCTTGATCACTTCAGGGATTCCTCCTATATTCGTACCAATACATGGAACACCACTGGCCATTGCCTCAAGAGCGACAAGACCGAAGCTTTCCTTCTCTGAAAGGAGCAGCATCAGATCACTTATGACATATAATTCCTCCACTTTATCCTTTTTACCAAGAAAAAGCACTCGACTTTCAATCCCAAGTTTCTGTACTTTTTTACAGATGCCAGACATCTCAGGTCCATCTCCCACCAGCAGGAGCTTTGAATCTATCTGCTGATTGAGATGATAGAACACATCTATCACATCCTGTACTCTTTTTACTGCTCTGAAATTTGATACATGAATGATCACCTTTTCATTTTCTTTAATGCCGTATTCTTCTCTTAAAGAGCTTGAAGGGATCTTCTTATACACCCGTTCATCTATAAAATTATGAATAACATCAAGCTTTTTCTCCGGAGCAATCAGGTCGTGAGTCTGCTCAGCCAATGCATGAGAGACAGCTGTAACACGATCTGACTGTTCAATTCCAAATCGGATGGAATCTGTTAAGGATGGATCAAAGCCCAGGACAGTAATGTCTGTGCCGTGCAGTGTAGTAACAATGCCAACAGAGGATTTAGCCATCTGTTTTCCCAGTATGGCACAGATCGCGTGCGGAATTGCATAATGCACATGTAAAATATCCAACTTTTCTCTTTTAATTACTTCCGCCATTTTATTCGCAAGTGCTATATCGTAAGGAGGATACTGAAAAACTGAATAATGATTAACTTCCACCTGGTGAAAGTAGATATTTGAATACATATTATTTAATCGAAACGGCATGCTTGATGTAATAAAGTGAATTTCATGCCCCTTTTCAGCCAGCAGCTTTCCAAGTTCAGTGGCGACAATACCTGATCCACCAACGGTAGGGTAGCATGTGATACCAATTTTTAGTTTCATTTCCTATTCTCCTAACAGATCATTATCGATCTTAAAAGGCTTGTCCGACATGAAGCCTTCTGCATATAGACAGCCTGCTTCCTTTCCAATCACCCGGTCCCTTGCTAAAACAGATTCGAGATAACCGCTTGTCAGTGGGGTTTCTACTCCACTATCCGGCTCAAATTGACTTTTATACGCTTTAAGACCTTCCATTTTCGCAGCAATATTATTGGAAATATCTATTACGAAATGTGGTTTATGTATACCATTTATAACATAATAATAGACAGGAGCCTTCCAGGCTGGTAAATCCTCATCCGTTTGAAACCTGCCAATCCCGGCAGAAAAAGCTGCTTCCCTCACCAGTTGTGAGGCGTGGCCGTGGTCGGGATGCCTATCAATCGAATAAGGGGCAAAAATGACCTTTGGCTGATAGTGCCGGATAACCTCTGCCGCTCTTTTCACATAATCCGGCGACAGAGATATGCCTCTATCGGGAAGTCCAAGATTAATTCTTTCCTTCACCCCTAAACAGTCAGCAGCTCTCTGTGCTTCTTCTTTTCTTAAGGCTACAGAGCCATTAGAAGAGAGCTCTGCTTCGGTTAAATCGCAAATGACGATCTTTTTATTTCTGCTTGCCCATTTATGAATCGTTCCACCCATACCGATTTCCGCATCGTCAGCGTGAGCGCCAAAGGCCAGAATATGTGTCGTTTCTTTCATGGTAAGCCTACTTTCTATAATTCATTTCTTGTTATCGCATTTATAAGAATCTTTGCCATGCCTATATTAGTTGCCATCGGAATATGGTAGACATCGCCCAAACGGATCAGCGCTGATACATCCGGTTCGTGAGGCTGCGCTGTCAACGGATCGCGAAAGAAAAACACGGCATCTAGCTGCTGATTCGCAATTCGCGCACCAATTTCCTGGTCTCCTCCAAGAGGTCCAGAACGAAAACGGTGAATTGGAAGATTGGTTCTTTCTGTAATCCTTAGACCTGTTGTACCTGTGGCAAACAGCTCATGACGGCCAAAAACCTCCCGATGCTGGTCAACGAATGCTAAAAGTTCTTCTTTTTTCTTATCGTGAGCGATCAATGCGATTTTCATCTTAGCCCTCCTGCTTCTAATCCAGAATATTTTCCAAGCCGTAAACAAGTGTATCAAGCTTCATAATGGTATCCACACAAACACGGACCCCTGACATAAAAGAAGCACGGTCGTGGGAATCATGACGAACCGTCAAAAGCTGGCCTTCCCCTCCAAACATCACCTGCTGATGGGCGATTAAACCGGGAAGACGTACACTGTGCACTCTCATTCCATCAATATCTGATCCTCTTGCACCGTCTATGGTTTCTTTTTCATTTGGATGCCCCTGTTTTTTTGAAGTTCTAACTTCCTGAATCATTTGAGCAGTTTTTATACCGGTGCCTGATGGAGCATCCAGCTTTTGATCATGATGCATTTCGATAATTTCTACATCCTCAAAATATTTTGCAGCCATTTGTGAGAACTTCATCATCAGAACTGCTCCGATGGCGAAATTAGGCGCAATAATGACACCGAGTCCCCGTGATTCGGCTATTTCTTTTAATTCATCCAGCTGGCCGTCTGTAAAGCCTGTCGTGCCGACTACCGGCCGAACATTATGAAGGAGTGCGGCTTTTGTATGCTCATACCCTGTCTCCGGTGTTGTAAGGTCTATCAGCACATCCGGCAGAAGCTCTTGAAAACAGTCATCCGGATTGCTGAAAACCTTAACGCTGTCGTGTGTATCGGTAAATCCATCAACCTCATTGAGTGTTGTGTCGTCATATTTATAATCAATCGCTCCAACCAATTTAAAATGGGATGTGTTCATGACCAGCTTTACAGCTTCCCTGCCCATTCTTCCCCTTGGACCTGCAATGACAACTTTTATTGGTTCATTCATGATAAATCCTCCCCATCCAAACGTGTCCACCTGTTTTTATCACGCGTAGAAAATTTATGCATTACTTGGTTATGCGCATTCTCTAAGCTTATATTCTGTTGATTGGCAAAACAAGTAATTACGAAAAGTAAATCACCAAGCTCCTCTTCAATCGTGCTTTCATCTTCAGAAGACTTTTTAGGTTTTTCACCGTAATGATGGTTCACTTCCCTTGCCAATTCACCAAGCTCTTCTGTCAGTCTGGCCATCATAGCCAGCGGACTGAAATAGCCTTCTTTAAATTGTCCGATATAGTCATCTACTTCCTGCTGGATTTCCTGCAGTGATTTTTGATTATGCACCTTTCTTCACTCCCGATTCAGATTGCTTTCCTTTACTTTTTTAACTATAATTGCTTGGGTATGTACCAATTTCGAGGAGGTGTCGCAATGCCTTTTGGGTTAAGAATTAAAAATTGTTTATTTATCCTCTTAGGTTCAGCAATTTTCAGCTTTGGTATCGTCCATTTTAACATTCAAAACAACCTGGCTGAAGGGGGATTTACCGGAATCACGCTTTTATTATACTTTATTTTTGATTTAAAGCCTTCCATTACGAACTTAATACTTAATATTCCAATTTTTATTATTGGGTGGAGGCTGCTTGGAAAAAAGGCCTTTCTCTATACTATACTTGGGACCATCAGTGTGTCAGTGTTTCTGGAAGTGTTTTATCGCTACCAGATTTCCATTCCCTTATCAAATGATTTATTTTTGGCTGCTTTATTTGCCGGCGCTTTTATCGGGGCAGGGCTTGGCATCATTTTCCGCTATGGCGGAACAACCGGCGGAGTCGATATTATCGCGAGACTGACCAATAAATACATTGGCTGGAGCATGGGCAGAACGATGTTTTTATTTGATGCAGGGGTCATCATCCTGTCGCTTGTCACCTATTTAAACTACCGGGAAGGAATGTACACACTGGTTGCTGTTTTTGTAGGAGCAAGAGTGATCGACTTTATGCAGGAAGGCGCATATGCCGCTAAAGGAGCAATGATTATTTCCCCTTTCCAAAATGAAATCGCTGACAAAATTACAACTGAGATGGACCGGGGAGTTACAGTCTTAACCGGAGTGGGTCATTATTCAAAAGAATCAAGATCCGTTTTGTATTGCGTGGTCGGCCGTAACGAAATTGTCCGGCTGAAAAATATTATTAATTCAGTTGACCCTCATTCATTTGTTTCGGTTACAGATGTACATGATGTGATGGGTGAAGGGTTTACGCTTGATGAGCACAAGCGGCCAATTGAATAATTTTTCGAAAATAAAAGGACTGCCGCATTTTGGCAGTCCTTTTATTTTTAATCGTCTCCGTTCATTCCTGCAAACATCAGGATAAAGCGCAGAAGCTCTAAGAGAGCGATTAATGCAGCTGCTACATAGGTTAATGCTGCAGCATTCAGTACTTTTTTCGCATGCGGCTCTTCTTCATTGCGGATCAGCCCGATACTTACCATTTGATCCATCGCTCTTGAAGAAGCATTGAATTCAACCGGCAGTGTAACAAACTGAAATAAAACAGCAACTGCAAAGAAGATGATCCCTGCAAGATAAAGTCCGGAAGCACCTAGAATTGCTCCTCCAATAATTAAAAATATCGAGAGGTTTGAGCCCAGGTTTGCCATCGGCGCCAATGAGGATCGAAAGCGCAAAAATGCATATCCTTCCGCATCCTGAATAGCGTGTCCCACTTCATGGGCGGCAACAGCTGCTCCTGCAACTGACATGCCATGAAAGTTATCAGGCGACAACACTATTTCTTTTTTCGCCGGGTTATAATGATCACTTAAAAATCCTTTCCCTGGTCTTACCGTTACATCATAGATGCCGTTTTCGTGCAGTATTTGTCTCGCTACCTCAGCTCCGGTCATATTTGCGGTTGTTGCCACTTTCGAGTACTTTTTATAAGTATTTTTCACCCGCATATTAGCCCATAAAGGGACGATCAGAATTACAGCAAAGTAAATCAATATTTCCATTTTGACCCTCCATTAGATGTGTTTGATTAAATTTTACCTTTAAAAATGAAAGGGTGTCAATCGTTATGATTCCGTATTCTTTTTCTTCTTTTTTCCCCGACATATTTTCGCCATGAGGCATATGTGAGAGAAATAATTACGACAGAGCCAGTCACTATTGATACCGTTACAACGTCCGCTCCCACAGACTGTTTTTGAATCCATTGCTCAAAAACCGGAATTTTATCTGTTCCTATAAACAGCTGGCTGCTTACAGGTTCAGCCAAAGCCCGCATCGTTTTAAGGTCATTTTCAGCAAGTACGAGCTGCAAAGCTGGAGTCATTGCTTCGTATATTTGTTTCATTTCAGTAAGCTTGCTGCCGGTGCCTTTATCAAGCAGCCAGAGCCGGTCAAGCTGGGCTGTCATGAATCGTAAATAGTCTGTGCTATTTGACGTTTCGTATTCAGCTGCAGCTATAAACGACCATACATTTACGAGCTTATCCTCTGAAGAAAGCTCTTCAGAAGAAAGGTCGGCAATTACGTTTTCAAACGACATGAGAAGAGCTTCCTGGTCGGCTGCTTCTATATGTGTAAACCAGCCATGAAGATGCTTAACGCTCTCTTCATAATTACCGGCTGAAACGAGTTGAAGAATGGTATCGAACTCTGAAGATGCTTTTACATTTTGAAAGGGAAACACGGCAAAGAAAACAATTATTACGCCTATCACAAGCTGATTTTTCATCCCAATCCCTCCCTGCCTTACTCTATGCAGAGAAAGAAGTGTTAAGAAGAAAAATTACTGAGCTTTAACTTATTGCTCTGCTTTCTAACAACAAGCCAATAGGCAAGACCGATAGAGGCAATACTCAGCCAGAACGTAAAATAACCGATTTCCGCAATAAAATATTCAAGACTCCGATAAATCGGATACTGCATGAAAACATAATCAATAATATCATTATGTAAGGTCCATATAGCAGCGAGTATCAGGTGAACCCATGTAAATCTGTAAAACGGCGCGTAAAGAATCCCCTGTAAAGCCATGGCACCATGTGACAAAATCAGCATCCACGCCTGCCACGAAATGTCACCTGTAACCTGCCACGTCAGCAGGTTCATGACCACAGCCCAAATACCATACTTCACTAATGTTACAAGCGCTAAAGCCTCCATTATCTTCCATCTTTTCCCGATAATATAAAGAAAGATCACGATTGTAAAGAACAGGCTTGCTGTTGGACTGTCCGGAACAAAAAGTAAAAAGATCGGTTCAGTCCGCACGAGCTGGTATTCATACCAGTAGTAGCCATAAAGAGTACCAAGCAGATTTACACTAAACAATAACCATAAAAATGCTCTGCTGCTAAGAATACTATAGAGAAATTCCCTCATATTTGCTCACTTCCTTCCAAAAAAAAGAGCCAGTGAAAACTGGCTCTTTTTACTGAATTACTTATTGATTGGAAACCTCTGAAACAAATTCAGCAAGCTCCTGAAGTTCTTCCTCTGATCCCTGGAATAAATCAGCAGGCATGTTGCCAATTCCATTAACAGCAATATCAGCAATTTCTTCCGGAGTATGCTCTGTTCCTATAATACCAGGTGCAGCACCGCCGCCTTCAAGACTGTCACCGTGACAGCCGATACAGCCTTGCTCCTGGTAAACTAAGTATCCCGGAGCTTCCGTGTCTACTTCCACATCTGCTACAATTTCACCTTGTGAGCGTTGAGTATCCCAATCATGATAAGCTACAGATTCCCACGTTAGGAAAATTGTCGCTGCAACACCTAGCAGCATGAAGCCTGTTGCAAGCGGACGTTTACCCGGACGTCTCTCCGGCCCTCTATCGATAAATGGAGCAAGAAGAAGCGCTCCAAATGCAATACCTGGGATAACAAATGCGCCCACTACATTGTATGGACCCGATGCAAAATCATACTTAAGTAATTGATATAAAAATAAGAAGTACCAGTCAGGCAAAGGAATATAACCGGCATCTGTTGGATCTGCGATTTTTTCCAATGGAGGCTCATGCGCCACTGTTAATGAAAGGTATCCAATCAAAAATACTGCTCCTACCAGCCACTCTTTTAATAAAAAGTTTGGCCAGAATGCTTCCGTCTTGCCGGGGAACTCCGAATAATCCTTCGGGATATTCGGTTTACGATTTGCAGGAACACGTGAGTCGCCTACAAATTTCATCCCTTTTCCGCGATGCATAGCTTTTCCCTCCTTTAATTCTCTTAATGGTCCAGCAACTCAATTTTAAAGTGGTCCAGAAATACCTTGCTTACGAATCATGATAAAGTGAGCTGCCATGAGTCCAAGAAGAGCTCCAGGCAAGAAGAATACATGAATCGCGAAGAAACGCGTTAAGGTTTGAGCACCTAAAATATTTGCATCACCAGCAAGCAATGTTCTGATCTGCTCTCCGATTAAAGGAGTTGAAGCAGCAATTTCAATACCTACTTTTGTTGCAAAAAGTGCTTTCATATCCCATGGCAATAAGTATCCTGTAAAGCCAAGACCAAGCATTACAAAGAAGATAAGTACACCTACTACCCAGTTTAATTCACGAGGTTTTTTGTAGGCTCCAGTGAAGAATACACGAAGTGTATGAAGAAATAACATTACAATTACTAAACTGGCTCCCCAGTGGTGCATACCGCGTACAATAACACCAAAGGCTACTTCATTCTGAAGATAGTAAACGGATCGCCATGCATTTTCAATATCCGGGACATAATACATCGTCAAAAACATGCCCGAAAGAATCTGAATCACAGTTACAAAGAATGTGAGTCCGCCGAAGCAGTAGACAAACGCTGAAAAGTGATGAGCCGGGTTAACGTGCTCAGGCACTTCGTGGTCTGCGATATCACGCCACATTGGTGTGATGTCCAATCGCTCGTCGACCCAATCATAAATCTTATTAAGCACCAATTACGCCCCCTTTACCCTTCTACTATCTTGTTTGGCACAACTTGTCCGAGCTCTAAAATACCATCATCGCTAATTCTAGCTTCAAACATATCTAGAGGAGCTGTTGGTGGTGTTCCAGGCACGTTTTCACCAGATTTTTCGTATAGACCATTATGGCATGGACAGAAGAATCGGTTTGGATCGCTTTCTCTTCCTTCCCAGTTCACAGTACAGCCTAAATGTTTACACGTTGGATTTAATGCAACAATTCCTCCATCGCCATCAAGAAAAACCCATGCTGTCTGTGTTACATCTGATGTATACCATGCATCTACCTGTTCAAATGTAAAATCGACACGAAGCGGTTCTTCAGATAATTCATCTTCAGAAGTACCCGTGCTTATAAAGTCACCACCAGCTTTTGCAGTAAGAACTGGATCGATAGCAAAACGCACCATCGGCATGAGCATTCCTGCCGCCATGAAACCGCCTACACCTGTTAATGTGTAATTTAAAAATTGACGACGTGAAACACGTTGGTTACTCATTTTTTTCCCCCCTCTATCTTCAGGTCAGTCCACCCGGACATATTTCGCACAAATATATAACTAGGACATATCCATGATATATCAATATATTATCAAGGTCAATAATGGGTTAAGCCATTTCAATTCGACAATGTGAAGTTTTTTTGAACGTTAGCCCATTTGCCAATTTTGGACAATTAATTTCACTAGCTGATTCACCTGATCATCGACAATTTTCCTCTTATACTTTTCATCCATATGCTCCAAAGGAATGGACGGCATCCAGATAAGATTTGCGTCAAGATCTGTTTCGTGTTCCTTCCAGCCTGGATCAGAGGTTAAGCAAACTACATGTTTAAAGCCCTGGTTTTTTAGCTCCTCACACCAATTTTGCAGCCTTTCAAGCCCGCTTCCTTGAACTTCTGAGCTCATATACGTATACGGAGGAATCAGCAGCATTCTTCCTTTAAATTGCCTTTCGAGCAGATTTGTCAGCAAGGTAATAAATTCTGCCTGTTCTGCCTCCTGTTTCGTAGTATCAGTAAAGCTTATTGGCAATAGCGGTACAACCACCGTATCAATATAAGCTTTTTCTTTTATAAATAACCCAATTTCTTTGGCATTCCATAGCATCTCAGAGGACTCCCTTCTTTTTAAGTCTTCTGTATTTTACCATAAAAAAAGACGATCCATAGTGATCGTCCCCTGAGCCTAATGACAGGCCATTATTTTTTAAGCTTTGCTGAAGTATATAAATGCAGCAGCGTGGCTAGAGCATGGTGACGTTTTTAAGTTCTTCTGTCAGCTTAGTAAAAGTGTCATGATCCTGAGCATCCAATGCACGGTCAATTTCATCAAGGAGCTTTTGTCTTTTAAACGATACGATACTTTCTTTTAGGAATTGTTCCGCTACGATTCTGTCTTTTTCAGTTATACGTAAATATTTAGGCATAAAAGGGTTCTCCTCCATAACCGCCGCATACTGATGAGTAGCATGGGAGGCATGGAAGTTAAGCTGAATAAAAATATCTTCATCTCTATGTAGACGAATGTCATGAAAAGATTTTTCTGCATCTGTTGTCATAATATTGCCTTTATAAAATCGAAATGCAACATCATCAACACATTGCGTGGACATAACAATGCCTCTTGGACAATATTGGGCTTCTTCTACAAAATGAAGGTTTTTCATTAGCTCATCGTGACTCATTAAGTAATTCAGAATCCAAACGGACTCTCTTCTTTTAAGCTGATAATGATTTAAAAACCACCGTATAAAATCTTTTTTCTCATGAACTGAAACTGGTGTAGCCATGCGATTCCCCCCTTTACCCGATAATCAGCAATACGGCAAATTTACATTTGCTCAAGACGTTCCAGCGTTTCCTGCCAATCCTCATTTGTTGAATCTTTCTGGACTAATTTCCTGAAAACTATTTGTGCATCTTTTACTCTGCTTTCTTCAAGAAGAAATGCTCCATAATCCTCAAGGAAATCTATATGATCATTATATACCACATATGCTTGGGTATATTCATCTGAAGCCTTTTCAAATTCCTCAAGCCATTCATAAGCTTTTGCGGCATCCCAGTGAAATTGTGGATCACTTTCTCCTGCTTTTTCGACCAGCTGGATCACTTCAAGAATATCTTCAGCTCTTTCCTGTTTAATAAACAGCCGATTTAATAAAAGAGCCGCTTCCAGGTAGTTTGGGTCGATCGCCAGCGCTTCTCTTAAATACCTTTCCGCATCCTGCTCATTTCCGAGCTTTAGGGCTAACTTTCCAGTGAAAAGCTGAAGCTCTTTATTAAACGGATCCGCTTTAACACCATCCTGAGCGGCGTTTAAAGCACGGTCAAGCTCCTCCTCATGCTCATAGGATCTTGCAAGGAGCAAATAAGCTGAATGATAGTCAGGGTCTATTTCAACAAGCTCAGTCAGTGTTTCAATTGCTGTAATGTAATGAGCAGATTGAAAGGCAGTAAACCCGTAGCCAAAAAGAGTATTGCTGTCCCTGTTTTTTGAAAGCGCCTTTTCATAATACGGAAGGGAGTCCTCAAACGCTCCTCCTGCACTGTAGCATTCCCCCAGACGTGCATTCACCTGAATTCCTGCTACTTCATCCAGACCGGCCTGCAGGACTTCCTTGTAATGCCTGATCGCCTCGAGGAAACGGCCCTGTTCATTATAAAGTTCGCCTAATGCAAATTGAATAATAGGCTCATCAGGCAATTGACGATTTGCTGTTTTAAGTTTTCTTTCACTTACTTCATATAACCCCTGCATCTGGTAGAGGTCCGCTGATAGCAAGAGAGCTCTCGGATAAAAGTCATCCTCCTCATCAATGGCATCCAATTGAAGCAGTGCTTCTTCTGTTTCGTCCATTTCAACCAGCGTTTCTGCCAACAGGATCTTTAATTCGGCTTCATCAGGATATGATTTGATCAGCAGCTCAAACAATTCTTTGGCTTGCTCAAGGAATCCTAATTGATATAATTCTTCAGCAAGCTGAAATTTTTCGTCATCAGTACCGCTTGATTTTACAAGTGAAAACTCCTTTAATCCCTGATCTAAATTACCTTCATGCAATGATTGAATCATTCGGTTTGACGCATTCACACTATGGTCCCTCATTTCTTCACTTTAAATCATATTTTCTATCCTAAAAAAAATCCGGACAATTAGCAACTTAAACACTTTGGAGTTTTCTTAAATGAGTTATTCGTCAAGGTGATAAAAATATCCTTTTTTTAACGAAAAAAAGTAAACGATGCCAATCGACATCGTTCACTCTTTGCTCATCAGGGATTCCAGATCAGCTAAAAAATCCGGGTAAGATACACTTACCGCTTCAATTCCCTCTATTTCAACTTCTTCATTTGTTAATAGTGCTGCCACAGAAAGCATCATGCCAATCCGGTGATCGCCTCTTGAGCTTACTTTGCCACCGTTGAGCCGAACAGGACCGTGGATAATCATGCCATCGTCTGTCGCTTCAATGTCTGCACCTAATTTTTTCAATTCACCTACAACAGCGTCAATCCGGTTAGTTTCTTTTACCTTTAACTCCTCGGCATCCCTAATCACAGTCGTGCCTTGTGCCTGGGTGGCAAGCAGGGCAATAACGGGTATTTCATCGATTAATTTCGGGATGATTTCACCGCCGATTTCTATGGACTTTAATTTACTGTTTTTGATCGTTATATCTGCTACAGGCTCTGCATCTAAAGCAGCCTCATTTATATGGAGGTCAGCCCCCATTTGTTCAAGTACTTCTATAATACCGTCCCTTGTCGGGTTTACACCAACATGCTGCAGTTTGATTTCACTGCCAGGTGTAACAGCACCTGCTACCAGAAAAAAAGCTGCAGAAGAAATATCTCCCGGAACTTCTATATGCTGTGCCTTTAACGCCTGCCCGCCATGCAAGCTGATTTTATTTTCGCTGCGCGTCACGGTCCCGCCAAATTGCCGGATCATTCGTTCCGTATGGTCTCTTGTCTTTTCAGGCTCAGTAATCTCGGTAACTCCATCTGCCTGTAAGCCTGCAAAAAGAATTGCTGACTTTAGCTGGGCACTCGCTACAGGAAGCTCATAATTTAACGGGGAAAGGTTACCGCCTCTGATTGAAATTGGCGTAAACTGTCCGTCCTCTCTGCCATCAATTGCTGCTCCCATTTCACGAAGCGGCCCGGTAACCCTCTTCATAGGTCTTGTGGCAATCGATTCATCTCCAATGATTACAGAATGGAAGGGACGGCCCGCAAGAATCCCCAGCAGCAGTCTTGTTGTAGTACCAGAGTTTCCTACATCAAGCAGCTCCACAGGCTCCTTAAGCCCATCAAACCCTACACCATGGACGATAATTTGATCATTTGTTTCTTCAATTCTCACGCCCATTTTTTTAAAGCAGTCAATTGTGCTTAAACAGTCATCACCCTTTAAGAAACCTTTAACAACTGTTTTTCCTTCTGCAATGGCACCAAACATAATCGAACGGTGGGAAATCGATTTATCTCCTGGAACTCTGATTGCACCTTTAAGTGCAGGTTTTTTATAAAGTAAATTCTGCTTCATTTAAGATCTCCCTCCTGGGGTTACACCATAAATACTTCGTACGGAGTAGTAGCGCGCAAACAGGCTTCTCCTCTTTGACGGTCTTCATCGGTCTGAAAGCTGATGGTTAAAACACCGTAAATATCTTCTCTTGTTTCCATGATGCGGATATTAACAATGCTGATTTTCTCTTTTGCCAAGAGACCGGTTATTTCAGAAATAATCCCGGGATAGTCAGGAATATCAACAAAAAGATCATAAAAGGAAGGGATCGCTCCTTTTTGCAGGATTGGCATATTATCTCGAAATTGCTTCGCTTCATTAAAATACTGAAATATTCCTTCTTCATCTTTTTGATCGAGTATCTTAATCACCTGATCCATCTCCTGCTGCCAGCCTTTTAACAGTTTTTTTATCACATCCACATTGTGGAGGGTAATGTCCCTCCACATGACCGGATCCGAAGAGGCGATCCTCGAAAGGTCGCGAAACCCTCCTGCAGCTAATCTCGAAATTAACGGCTGGGTTGAATGGACTTTTTTAACCTGGTGCACAAGCGAGCTTGCGACAATATGTGGAAAATGGCTTACCATACCGGTTATTTCATCATGCTCATCAGGGTCTACAAGCAGGAACTTTGCTTTTGTTCCGGCCAGCCAGCGCTTTAGCTCACCCAGCTGGTTTTCCGTGGTATTCGGCCCTGGCGTCAGCAGATAAAATGCATTTTCAAACAAAAACACCTTTGATGCTGCGACTCCGCTTTTATGTGAACCCGCCATCGGATGACCGCCTATAAAAGTGAACCCTTTATCCGTTAATCGTTTTGCTTTATGCATAATTCTTTTTTTGGTACTTCCTACATCTGTGATAATTGCTCCTGGCTTCATTGTCCACTCTGCGATTTGCTCAATCAGCTTCTCTGTTTGAAAGACAGGTGTACATAAAAAAACAACATCCGCTCTTTCAATCTCCTGCTTCAGGTCCGTTGATTCGTACGTTATAGCATTCATCGCTTTCGCTAGACGAATTTCTTTTTCTTTACTATCAAATCCGATTACTTCTGCATCCGGATTCTCCTGAAGTATCGCCAACCCTATTGATCCTCCGATTAACCCGAGTCCAACAATTACTGCCGTTCCTTTCATACCACCACACCTTATTGCGTTAGAATAGTTTTCAGAGCTTGTATGATTTTTTCATTTTGAGCTTTTGAGCCGATCGTAATACGCAGTGAAGTCGGAAAACCTAATGCCTGACCGCTTCGTACAATAAATCCTTTTTTCATCAGCTCCTCAAACAGATAATCTCCGTCCTTCTTAAAATCAATGAGGATGAAGTTTCCTGATGAAGGATAATAGGATAAACCAAGTTCATCACAAAAGGCATAATACTGCTTAAGACCCTCCTTATTTTCCTTGCGGCATACTTCTATAAATTCAGGATCAGATAAAGCAATTTCTGCTGAAATTTGCCCTAGAACATTCGTATTAAACGGTTCTCTTACCGGCTCAATGGAGGCAATAAGTTCAGGGGAAGCCATTCCATACCCTACACGGAAGCCAGCAAGACCATATGCCTTAGAAAATGTTCTGGTCACGAGTAAATTAGGATAGGTTCTGAGAAGAGATAGCGCATCATAGTAATCAACCGCTTCAACATATTCATAATAAGCCTCATCCAAAACAACCAGCACATGCTCAGGGACTAGATCAAGAAAATGACGCAGCTTTTGGTCAGATATATATGTACCTGTCGGATTATTTGGACTGCACACCCAAATAAGTGATGTATTTTCATCAATCATTTCCGCCATTTTTTTAAGGTCATGTGCTCCGTTGACCAGAGGCACTTCAATTGCCTCTGCACCCTCTATAATTGCATTATGCTTATATTGCGGAAAAGTAGGAACAGGCATTATTGTGTTTTTGCCTTTTTCAAGTAAAGCTCTTGAAACGATCTGAATTACTTCATCTGAACCATTTCCGATAATAAATTGCTCAGGGTTTAATGAATATTTTTCAGCCAGCGCATACCGTAAATTTGCTGCATATCCGTCAGGATAAATAGCATGATTTATTCCATTTTCTTTAAACCAGGCATCAATTTTAGGAGAATAGCCAAATGGATTTTCATTAGAGGCCAGCTTGACAATTTCACTTAGCCCAAACTCTTTTTTTACTTCCTCAGAGGATCTTCCTGGTTTATAAGGTACAAGATTAGTTATTTGTGCTTTAACATTCATAACGATCATCCTATCTGCTTAAAAGTAATTTACTGGTTACCCTCAAAGCTCATGCACCGGGCGCTGAAATACTTGCCGGTTACCCGCATGAAGCATTAATTTGATTCGAGCAGATCAGGTCTTAGCTGAACTGCCTTCTCTAAGTATACATGACGGATGTCCTTTTGAGCTGCACTTGATTCTGTATGCGCCATAATTCGTACACAAAGAGGTAACGCTGTTTTAACCGGGATCTCCTGCATGCACATAACCGGCACATAATCCCAACCTTCAAATCTTCGCACCGCTTTCGCCGGAAAAGCAGAGGAAATATCCGGAGTTACAGAAATAAAAACCGATGAAACTTCTTCAGGGTTTATATTATTTTTATTTATCATTTCACTTAATAGTCTCTCTGCTGCATCTACCACTAATTTTTCTTCATCAGCAGAGACAGTAATTGCTCCGCGAATTCCTCGAATCATTCTATCTCTCCTTTTAATCTTCTTATCTGTTTATCAGTCAGAACTAAATCATTGATCGAAACCTTCTCTACTACCGGTTGTCCTATCTCTTCCAATAAAACAAATCTGATTTCATTCGCAATTGTTTTTTTATCTTTCCTCATAAGCGTGAGCAGATCTTCAAAAGCCGCATCCTCCGGGGGGACTATTTCATAGCCAAGCTCTTTTATCCAATTAATAAAAGAAGTTGTTTCAAAGGACAAATTTTTCAACCGGCTGCTCAACAGTAAGGCATAGATCATTCCAACCATAACTGATGCTCCGTGAGACCATTTGCTGTACCCTGCCCAGGCTTCTATGGCATGGCCGTACGTATGACCAAAATTCAAAAAAGCTCTAATTCCTAATTCCTTCTCGTCCTGCTCGACTATACCTGCTTTAACCTCAATTCCTTTTTTAAGGAAGATTTCAAGTTTTTGAGATGTCAGAGAGGTGAATGAAGGCATGGTTTCCATTAATTCCTGCAGCCAGTCGTGATCTGCAATAATGGCATGCTTTATTACTTCTGCAAATCCTGATTTTATTTCTTCATCAGGGAGAGAGGTCAAAAAATGAATATCATAAATAACCGCTGATGGCTGATGAAAGCTGCCGACCATATTTTTCCCTAAAGAATGATTAATCGCAACCTTTCCGCCAACAGCACTATCATGAGCTAAAATGGTCGTTGGCACCTGAATAAAGCGAATCCCTCTCATATAGGAGGCTGCTACAAAGCCGGCGAGATCTCCTGTTGCTCCGCCTCCGCAGGCAACGATGAGTGAATGACGGTCTAAACCTGCTTTCAGAGCAAAACCAAGAACATCCTCATACACTTTAAACGATTTTGCACTTTCTCCTGAGGGAATAATATAGACATGAATATTTTTATGTTCCGGATAGAACTCTTTTATATAATCGTGATGAAGGGTATGCACCGTTTTATCAATAATATATAAAATGGATGTTACTTCAGGCTGAAGCTCTCTAATCCTTGCCGGCAGCTTTTTAATTGCTCCTTCTTCCAAGATAACCGGATAAGAGGAACGTTCTGTCTTTATTTGTATAGTTCCCATTTAAAAGCCCTTTGTATAGTCCCGGTACTGCTCGATTGAATCTTTTAAATGATCCATCCGGTCACTCTCGAATTGCTCAGTGATCGCCCGGGCTATCTCCCATGCCACTACAGCTTCTGCTACAACGGCTGCTGCCGGAACAGCACAGCTGTCAGAGCGTTCAATACTCGCAGTAAAAGGTTCTTTTGATTCAATATCTACACTCTCAAGCGGTTTATATAAGGTAGGAATAGGCTTCATAACCCCTTTCACTACGATAGGCATCCCCGTTGTCATGCCGCCTTCAAATCCCCCAAGCCTGTTGGTTTTTCTGGTATATCCATCTTCATCTGACCAGGCGATTTCATCATGCACCTGACTTCCGAACCGCTTTGCCATCTCAAACCCAAGACCAAATTCGACTCCTTTAAATGCATTAATGCTCATAATTGCAGCTGCAATTTTCGCATCAAGCTTACGGTCGTAATGGACGTAGCTTCCAACGCCTGCTGGAATTCCCTCCACTACAACTTCCACAACGCCGCCAATGGTGTCTCCTTTCTTTTTCGCCTGATCAATTGCTTCCTTCATTTTTTCAGAAGCTTCCGGGTCCACACACCGTACTTCACTTTCTTCAGAAAGTCTTCTTATTTCTTCAGCTGAAGAGATATGATCAGCATTAGCCGTTACACCACCGATTTCCTTCACATGACAGGCTACCTTGATTCCCAGATCAGAAAGCAGCTTCTGCGCAACACCGCCAGCAGCTACTCTCACTGTGGTTTCTCTTGCAGAGGATCTTTCTAAAACATTCCGCATATCTCTATGGCCGTATTTCATGCCTCCGTTTAAATCTGCATGCCCTGGCCGAGGTCTCGTTACTTTTCTTTTTACTTCCTCTGCTTCTTCTTCACTTATAGCTTCTGCTCCCATGATTTTTGTCCAGTGCTTCCAGTCTTTGTTTTCAACTACTAAAGCTACCGGTGAGCCAAGTGTTTTCCCATGTCTGACACCGCTCATGATCAGGGCCTGGTCCTTCTCTATTTGCATTCTTCTTCCCCGCCCGTAACCTTTTTGCCTGCGGGCAAGATGTTGATTTATATCTTCTGCGGACAGCGATAGACCCGCTGGAAGTCCTTCAATAATGGTTGTTAATTGGGGACCGTGTGATTCACCTGCAGTCAAATATCTCATTTCACTTTCTCCCTTCAACTCGCTAAAGCAATTTTGATACACTATATCATACTTTTTGGGCGAAATGTAGTCAATATATGTCCATCCTTTTAGAAATCCTAAATAAAATCAACAGCGCTTAGATGTAACCATTTTGTTGATAAGTTTTTTAAGTATGTATTTATTTAAGAGGCAGTCCCTTTTAACTCACATTTAACGCTTAGAAGTATGTAAGTTAAGTATAAAAAAGATGAAGAGGGCTGCCAACCTTTTTACTGGAAATAAAAAAAGCACCTAAAAAGGCGCTTTTAGTAAACCCAGGCATCTGATGTTTTTTCATAATTGATCGCAGAGGAATCCTCAAAAAACAGATTAATTTCCCGTTCAGCACTTTCAAGTGAATCAGAGCCGTGAATAATGTTTTTTCCAACCGTCAATCCAAGGTCACCGCGGATCGTTCCAAGTGCAGCTTCGCTTGGTTTTGTTGCACCCATCATATGGCGGGCAGTTTTCACTACATCCTCGCCCTCCCAAATCATTGCAAAAACAGGACCGGAAGTAATAAAGTCAACAAGTTCTCCAAAAAATGGACGTTCAGCATGCTCACCATAATGTTTTTTTGCCAGCTCCTCTGGAATTACCATGAGCTTTGCTGCTGCAAGCTTAAATCCTTTTTTCTCAAAACGGCTGACCACTTCACCAATTAGACCACGTTGAACCCCATCAGGCTTTACCATTAAAAAAGTCTTTTCCACGATCAATTCCTCCAATTATGTAAGATGAGCCTTAACGACCCTTTAAAAGAGTATCACTCATCCGATAATTTGGCAACGTTTTCATTCCGTTTTAATACTTTCTTTTTCCAATAAATAAAGCAATATCGCGAAGGGATTTTTTCGCACGGGATTGAGGAAGGGCATCCAGCTCCTTTAATGCCTTCTTTAAGTACTGCTGGCTCATGTCATAAGACTTGCTGATTGCATCTGTAGCAATAATGTCCTGGATTAACAGCTCCATTTCGGCACGCGGCATGTCTCCGTGTACTCTCCTTATCCTTTTGTTCAGCTGTGGATCCTTTAAAGCATAAAGCACAGGAAGGGTAATATTGCCTTGAGAAAGATCTCCTCCTGCAGGCTTACCGAGCTCTTCTTCAGAGGAAGTAAAGTCCAAAATATCATCAGTAATCTGATAGGCCATTCCTACATAATAGCCAAATCGGTACAAACTGGTATGTATTTTCTCCGGGGTATTGCCTGCAATCGCTCCAAGCTGACAGCTGACGGCAATTAACAAAGCAGTCTTACGTTTAATTCTGCGCAGGTAATCACGCAAATTTTGATCAAAACGGTATTTATCCTCTATCTGCGCAATTTCCCCAATGCACAGCTCCACAATGGCGTTGGACAGTATTTGATGCGCGGCGGGTTTTTCTATAATTGTCATGTAGTCAAGTGCTCTTGCAAACATATAGTCGCCTGTATACATCGCTACCTGGTTGTCCCACTGAGCCTTAATTGTCGTTCTTCCTCTTCTCAGCTCTGCATCATCGATCACATCGTCATGGACTAATGAAGCCATATGAATAAGTTCTAATGCAACAGCGACATTTTTAATGACATGGATGTCATAGTCTCCTGCTTTTGCAGCAAGCAGCACGAATACCGGCCGTATCCGCTTCCCGCCTGCCTGAAGCAAATGCAGGGAAGCGTCTTTTAACAGACTGGTATCAGATTCAATCGCTAGATTCAGTTCTTTTTCAATTTCGTCTATATCCGTTTTTAGAAACGAATAAAGCATTTTGAGTTTCATTCAATTTCCACCTAGCTGTCTATATTTACTTCGCTTTTTTAAAACCTGCATGCATGGCTGCTACTCCTCCGCTGAAGGGTTTATATTCCACCGATCCAAAGCCCGCTTGTTCAAACAGTCCGGCAAGCTCCTTCATGCCGGGGAAATCCCTGGCAGACTCCTGCAGCCACGAGTATTCCTTATAGCTTTTGGCAATAAGCTTCCCGAATAGAGGCATGATGTATTTAAAATAAATGTAGTATCCCTGCCTGAATACAGGCATAGTAGGCTGGGAGGTTTCAAGACAGACAGCCATCCCCCCAGGCTTTAAAACACGGTTCATTTCTTTTAGAACCTGCAGATAATCAGGCACGTTCCGGAGCCCAAATCCGATGGTCACATAATCAAATGTATTATCCTCAAACGGAAGCTCCATTGCATTTCCATGAACAAGGGAAATCTGCGGGTAGGCTTGTACTTTTTCGTGGCCTACCTTAAGCATATTTTTACTGAAATCAAGACCGGTCACTTTCCCTTCGGTTCCTGCTTCCTTTGCTAAAGCAATTGTCCAGTCAGCTGTGCCGCAGCAAACATCCAGCGCCCTGGCTCCCTTTTGGACATTCATTTTCTGCATTGTATATTTTCTCCATTTTTTATGCTGCTGAAAACTGATGACAGAATTCATTTTGTCGTATTGACCATAAATTTTTTCAAATACGTGATGGACCCGCTGTTCTTTAGTCGGCTGCATTATTACCCTTCCTCTACAAATATTTTAGGATCCACTGCAATAGGACTTAAAATGGCAAAAAGTGATCCTTTCAGCGATTCGAAAGGGATTCCAAGCTCTTTCAGCTTTTGAACAATCTGTTTTTGACGTTTACCGACTAAATCACGGTACAAATCCAACAGGTGCTTTTCCTGATAAACTGAAGGAGTTTTTGAAGGAATCATCCTCGCTAAATAAGAAAATAAAATTGAATCTTCACCTGAAGAATACAGGCTTTCTTCTTGAATCAGTCTGTTTAATACCAGCATGTCCTCAGCTACAGGGACAAAATCCTCAAACCCTTTATGAATAAACACTTGAGAAATAATTGCACTTTCAATTTTCTTAAGGCTTGATAAAAGATCCTCTAAAAGCGAAAGATTTTTCGACATAATGTTAATTTTATGCTCATTTATTTCCTGAATAGCATGAGCGATTCTTCTGATTAATTTCACATCCGGTATTTGAGATAAAATCTGATAATAAAGTCCGCTATAATAATCTCCTGCCAGTACAGTCAGCTGCCGAAGACGTAAGGAGCCGCTTTCGTCCTTTGAAACTTTTTCATGCGTATCAAGGGCTGTTTGTATCAGCATGGCGGTGGAGACGTAGGATCGATCTAATTCAGAATATTTTTCACGGTATTGAAAAGGCAAAAGAAGCAGGGAAAGCCTGTTTGCATCAATATCCGGGGCTCCAATCGAATTGTGGAGATACGAATGATGAATTTGTTTTTCTATATGCAAAAGGGTGTCATCCACCCAAAGGCTGTTGTCGATACTGTTCATCGCTTTTCCCCATTTCCACTGTACTTTTGACCGATGCATCCGTCATGGTTGAAAGATAAATTATGTAAAAAAAATAAAAAATTACGTGAACTTAATTATAACACAATTTTTAAGCTTGTTGCTATCAGGCTTCTTCAGTCAACGAATCGTCTTTCTATTTTTCGTAAAGGAAAAAGTCAGCACAAGAGCTCCTCCTATGCCGACTGTTATTGAGAAAAATGTCATTTTACGGTTATTTTTTCGACTCGCTTTGAACTTCTCCATGAGCTGTTAGGATGGAAGCTTTCCCTCTGATTTTAACTGCTGAAGTGTGTTCTGTGAACTGGGCAATCATGACTTCGCCTTTATCGAGCTTTTCTGAATGGTGAAATTTCGTATCCGTTCCTCTTGTAAGCCCGATTACGTTAACTCCATCTTCAAGTGCTTTGATGCTGATAAAATCTTTACTCGTAGACATACGGCAGTTCCTCTTTTCCACTTATCATTAGTTCATCTTCATTAGAGCCAATACTTCATTTCTTCTTACAGCATCATGTTCAAATACTCCCCTTGCTGCTGTTGTAACCGTCATTGCTCCAGGTTTCTTTACCCCACGCATTGTCATGCACATATGCTCTGCTTCAACAATTACCATTGCACCATGCGGAGCAAGCATTTCCATTATCCCATCAGCAACAGTGGATGTGATCCGTTCCTGGAGCTGCGGTCTTCTTGCAGTTGTTTCAACAGCGCGTGCCAGTTTGCTCAGTCCGGTGACCTTACCGTTTTTGGGAAGGTAAGCAACATGTGCTTTCCCATAAAAAGGAATCAGATGATGCTCACACATTGAGTAAAAAGGAATATCCTTTACAAACACCAGCTCTTCATGATCTTCGTTAAAAACAGTTTTAAAATATTCCTTTGGATCAATATGAAGACCTTCAAAAACCTCTTCATACATTTTTGCAACTCTTTTAGGCGTATCAATAAGCCCTTCTCTATTTGGATCTTCCCCCACAGCCTCAAGCAGCATACGAATAGCTTCTTCTATCTGCGGGCGATTTACTTTATTCTTTTCTGTATTAACAGTCATAGTTGAGTGATTTTCCTTTTGATCCATTTCAGATCCTCCTACATAAACAATACATGTCTCAAATTCAGGCAAAAGTGAATTCTCTTCATATTAGCATAAGCATGGGAGATAGCGCAAAGCACAGAGCTTATTTATGCTTAGGGTGTCCGAACAAAAAAAAACCGCACAAAAGTGCGGTTTTTCTACGCAAAAGGTATGTATTATTTTACAGCATCCTTAAGCGCTTTACCTGGTTTGAATGCAGGAACTTTGCTTGCTGCAATCTCGATTTCTTCACCAGTTTGAGGATTACGTCCTTTACGGGCAGCTCGCTCACGTACCTCAAAGTTACCAAAGCCGATCAATTGTACTTTATCACCTTGTGCAAGAGCGTCCTGAACTGAATCAAATACTGCATCTACAGCTTTTGTTGCATCTTTCTTAGAAAGCTCAGCTGATTCTGCTACTGCGTTGATGAGTTCTGTCTTGTTCACACCAATCACCTCCTCCCAGTGGAAATCTTTCATGGGCAAGTTTAATTACATTTATTAACATATTCCAACTAATCCATACGTAATTCTTTAGAAAGAATCGCGGTAAAGCCCATAGAATCAATGTTTAAGATCAATTCTGTTAAAAGATTATCATATAAAAAATGCATAAGCAAGAATAAAACCATATTTAATGGCAATCTCTTCATATAGACACGGTTTTTTGGTAAAAACGCCAAAAGACAGCCTTTTTCAAGGCTGTCTTTTAGTTTATATTCTATAAAATTATGGCAATCATTCCACCCGAACCCTCATTAATTACCCGCTGTAAGGTTTCCTGCAGTTTATATCTGGCATTTTCAGGCATAATCGCAAGCTTCGCCTGGATGCCTTCCCTTACGATAGAGCTCAAGCTTCTCCCAAAGATATCCGAACTCCAGATTGATAACGGGTCTTCTTCAAAATCCTGCAATAGATAATGTACAAGTTCCTCGCTCTGTTTTTCCGTACCAATAATAGGCGAGAATTCGGACTCGACGTCAACTTTAATCATATGAATAGATGGTGCTGTAGCACGCAGCCTTACCCCATATCTTGCACCCTGTCTGATAATTTCAGGTTCATCAAGACTCATATCTGATAGTGCAGGAGAGGCAATACCGTATCCAGTCTGCTTTACCATTTTTAGCGCGTCAGCCACCTGATCAAATTCTTTTTTCGCAATTGAATAATCCTGAATCAACTCTAAGAAATGGTCCTTAGTGGTGACTCTTTCCCCGATTAATTCATGGAGTATTTCTTCAAATAAATGGTCAGCCGCCCTTAGATCGATATTGGCAATTCCCTGCCCCATATCCATTCCGGCAAGATGCGCTTCCTGCACATGTTCAAATTCTTCAAACTGCCGGACGACGCGATCCACATCTCTTAAACGTTTAATATCATGAATAACTTCTGTTACCGCCTCCTGGAAGTGCCCTCTTAGCCAATGCCGCTCATCAAGGACCATTACCCAGCTGGGAAGATTTACATTTACCTCAAGAACAGGAAATTCATATAAAGCTTCTCTTAAAACCATAAGGACATCTGATTCCCTCATGCTCTCCACACTCATCGCAATTACCGGGATATCATATTTTAATTGAAGCTCCTGCCGCAGCTGATCTGTTTCAGACTGGTGCGGTCTTGCACTGTTAAGCACCATAATAAATGGCTTTCCGACTTCCTTTAATTCTGCCACAACACGTTCTTCTGCATCTACATAGCTTTCCCTCGGGATATCTCCTATGGTGCCATCAGTGCTCATGAGGACTCCGATGGTTGAATGATCCTGTATCACTTTTCTTGTGCCTACCTCAGCAGCTTCGTGGAAAGGGATGGGTTCTTCGTACCAAGGCGTATGGACCATTCTCGGACCGTATTCATCTTCATGACCCTTGGCTCCAGGTATCGTGTAGCCTACACAATCAACCATTCGTATATTTACTTCAAGGCTGTCTACCACCTGAACACGCACTGCCTGATTAGGCACAAATTTTGGCTCTGTCGTCATGATGGTTCTGCCGGCTGCACTTTGAGGAAGTTCATCCTGTGCCCGGTTCCGCTCAGCCTCATTTGTCATATGAGGGATTACTGCAAGCTCCATCATTTTCTTAATGAATGTTGACTTACCAGTACGCACAGCTCCGACTACACCAATATAAATGTCTCCTCCTGTACGTTCTGCTATATGTTCAAACACATTTTGTTTCTCCATTAAAGCGCCCCCTCTTTTCGAACATTCTTCGCATAATTAGTGTATGAGGACATGCATTTTTCAGAACAAAAAAAGACCGGTCCCCTTCAGTTTTTTATTTGAAGGAACCAGTCTGAATTTAATTTGAAGAATAGATAATTTCATTCTCTTCATTGACTTCGTATTGCGGGGAATATGCTGGAACGAAATAAGATTCCTCGTGCAAAACAGTAAGGATGTCCTGCTCATTGCCCTTGTAATCGTTTAGATCAATGTTATTTTCCTGAACAAATTGATACAAATCAGTAATATAGTCCACGTGTATTGTGCCGTCACCGCCGGCAATAAGCGGCAGCTCTTTATTCGTATACGGACTTTGAACGGTCGGTTCTTCTTTATAACCCAGTTTTGAATAATCAATGGTAAATTTATTCCCGCCAAGTGCCTTATCAAAAGGGATGCCTCTATTTGCCTGAATTCGTATTTGAAGACTTCTTATCTCCTCAGCAATTCTCAGATCAAAAATGTGTACTGACGGGTCTTCTTCCACGTCCAGCAAAAGATATTGAAATACCCCTCCATTTTCAAAAGCATTCCCTGGCAGCTGATCCATGTATCTTGGTTTGAGCTTTGAAAAATCAATAAGATATTTTTGGTAAATTGGTGTTGATTCTTCCATCGTTTTTATAGGGAGAAGGCCGCCTGATTCTTCCTGAAAAGCATCTACTGCCCTTTGCACGACCTGAATCTGCTCATCATAAGGTATTTCATTTTCAGCCTTTTGTGAAGAAGGATACATGCAGCCCTGAAGTAATAAAACGGCACACAGTAATGCAATGATGATTGTCCCCTTTTTCATAGGGTCTCACTCCTTTTAATACTCAACACTAAACTGTGGGCCCGCTAAAGACCACAAATAGCATGATTAACCCTGCTAAGATCATCATCACATAAGCCACTAGCCCTGTGATGAATTTAAGTACTTTATTTGAAAGCTTATAACGGCTTAAATAAATAGTAATAATGGCTAAAAACATAAAGCCCATGGATCCAAAGGATATCCACATTTTTGTTAAAGCGGTCAATAATTTCACTCCCTTACTTCCAATATGCTAAATATGAGACTTTTGCTCAAATTATATCATAGGCCGTGATTTAACAAATTTAAAGAATGAATCTTTCTTAAAACGTTCATATTTCCTGCTTCCATTCCATAGAAAAACTGAGAGTCTGATTCTCTCAGTTTTTTCTGTCCGATGATTTCAGTTTTAATCTCAAAACTATTGTTCGTCAGCCTCAGTTTGTTCACCGAGAATATTTACGAGGTCTTCCATTTCATGTGTTTTCATTCTTGACATCAGCTGATCTACCGCTTCTTTTGGATTAACATCGTGGAACAGTACACGATGAAGAGCCTGGGTAATTGGCATGGTGACCTCATACTTTTGCGCAAGCTGATAAGCCGCTTTAGTCGTCCGGACTCCTTCTACCACCATTCCCATTTCTTCAAGCACTTCATTTAGTTTCTTGCCCTTGCCAAGCATATTCCCAGCTCTCCAATTTCTGGAATGTACGCTCGTACATGTTACGATCAAATCTCCAATTCCTGCAAGTCCTGAAAACGTTAACGGGTTTGCTCCGAGAGTTGTTCCTAAACGGGCAATTTCCGCAAGACCTCTGGTAATTAACGCTGCTTTGGCATTGTCCCCGTAGCCTAAACCATCCGTAATACCAGCAGCCAGAGCAATGATATTTTTTAATGCACCGCCGATCTCCACTCCTATAATATCGGAGTTTGTATAAACGCGAAAATTATGATTCATAAAAAGATCCTGGACGTGTTCAGCTGATTTAAGGTCGGTTGACGCTGCCGTGACAGTTGTCGGGTGGCGAAGCACAACTTCTTCTGCATGGCTTGGACCTGATAGAACAACTAAACCATGCATTGAGCGTTCTGTTAAAAGCTCCTTGAGAATTTCTGAAATCCGCAAATGAGTATCCGGCTCAATCCCCTTACTGACATGAACCACCGTTTTTGGATCAGCAGAAACGCTTTCTACTTTTTCAGCTACCTCTCTGATTGCTTTTGTCGGTACAGCAAATACAACCGTATCTACACCATTAATCGCCTGACCCAGATCGGAATATGCTGTTATAGCAGAGGGCAATTCCGTTCCGGGAAGATAGCGCTCATTTTTTCTCTCTGTATTTATTAGATCTGCCTGCACAGGGTTATGCGTCCATAATCTTACATCATGCCCGTTATCCCCTAAAACTAAAGCAAGAGCTGTTCCCCAGCTTCCCGCTCCTAATACAGCAACACCTTTAGGTTTTGTCATCAGGTAAACTCCTCTCAGGTAAAAGTGATCTTTTATTTTCGTGCTCTTGCTATTAAGCGGATCGGCGTACCTTCGAATCCAAATGCTTCACGAATGCGATTTTCCAAAAAGCGTTCGTAAGAAAAATGCATTAATTCCGGCTCGTTGACAAACACAACGAAGGTCGGCGGCTTAACAGATACTTGAGTGGCATAAAAGATCTTCAAACGCTTACCGTGATCTGTAGGAGTTGGATTCATGGCAACAGCATCCATTACGACTTCATTTAGAACACTGGATTGAACACGCATCGCATGATTTTCACTTGCCATATTTATGACAGGAAGGAGAGTATGAATTCTCTTTTTAGTTAGTGCAGAAAGAAATACGACTGGCGCATAGTCCAAAAACTGAAAATGATCGCGAATTTTTTTCTCAAAGCGGTCCATGGTTTTTTCATCTTTTTCCACGGCATCCCATTTATTTACGACAATAATGACGGCTCTGCCTGCATCATGTGCATATCCGGCTATTTTTTTATCCTGCTCGATAATTCCTTCATCTGCGTCCAATACGACTAAAACGACATCTGAGCGCTCAATTGCACGCAAGGCTCTGAGCACACTGTATTTTTCTGTAGACTCATACACCTTGCCTTTTTTCCGCATACCCGCAGTATCGATAATGACGTACTCCTGTCCATCATACTTATAAGGAGAATCGATTGCGTCTCGTGTGGTTCCTGCAATATTCGAAACAATTACCCGGTCTTCTCCTAATAATGAATTAACGAGTGAGGATTTCCCCACATTAGGACGACCGATTAACGAGAACTTTATAACCTCATCCCCGTATTCTTTTTCTTCTCTTGGCTTGAAGCTCGCTGCCACTGCATCCAGCATATCGCCAAGCCCCAAACCGTGAGAGCCTGAAATGGGAAATGGTTCGCCAAATCCTAAGGCGTAAAAATCATAAATCTGATCCTTCATATCAGGATTGTCCACTTTATTAACAGCGAGTACAATCGGTTTATTTGAACGATATAAGATTTTTGCTACCTGCTCGTCTGCTGATGTAACACCTTCGCGCCCATTCGTCATGAAAATAATCACATCAGCTTCATCAATCGCAATTTCAGCTTGTTGTCTAATCTGCTCAAGGAAAGGCTCATCACCGATTTCTATCCCGCCTGTATCAATGATGTTAAAATCATGCGTAAGCCATTCAGCACTGCTGTATATCCGGTCTCTTGTTATCCCGGGAATATCTTCTACTATTGAAATTCTTTCTCCAACGATCCTGTTGAATATAGTGGACTTCCCTACATTTGGGCGTCCTACTATTGCAACGACTGGCTTTGCCATGACGTTCACCCTTTCTTATCCCAACTTATCTCTAGTATATCAAACCGTACGCTTCCACATAACATAACCGTAAAAAGACAGCAAGTTGGTCCTGTCCTTTCTAAAATGACTCGAATAATTGTATCAATAAATGGCTGTAAAAACAACGTTCAACCGCAAAGATAAGAAGTTAAACATAACTTTATTATGTAAACAAACAAAAAGAAAAAAGGTTAAGACAAACGATATGTCTTAACCTCTAAGGTCCTGTTCACTTTGCTCTGTTTTCTTTATTCAATTTAGTCACCAGTTATATAGCTATTACTTTAAGTGGATCTTACAGCAAAGCGTTCCGGCTCAAGTCCTCTTGACTTCAGCCAATGGTAAGTGGGGCCGCTGATTACTACGGAAGTGTTTTTAAGCTGCTCAGTGTTTCTTGCTCCTAAAGCAGTCATAATCACTTTTTGTTCCCTTTGCATCTGCTGGATTTCCTCAACTAAGGCTTCAGGTCCTTCATCAATAACGATTTTTAAAAATGCACCTGCTATTCCTGCAGCATCTGCCCCGAGGCTAAGTGCTTTTATTACTTCAAGGCTATTCTTAATTCCCCCGGAAGCGATGACCGATGAGCTAAAGCTGCTTTTAGCTTCAACTATAGATGCAGTTGTTGTTATCCCCCAGTCATTAAAAAAAGTCAGTTCACGCTGTTGACGGTAGTTTTCGATCCGCGAAAAATTCGTTCCGCCATAGCCGCCAACGTCGATTATGGAAACGCCTGCGTTTTCGAGTTTTTTCACTGTTTCCCTGCTCATCCCAAATCCGGTTTCTTTTACAATAACGGGAACTTCGAGGCCGGTAACAATTTTTTCAATTCTGCCTAATGCACCAGTAAAGGATCTGTCTCCTTCAGGCATAGCTAATTCCTGGATCACATTCAGATGAATCTGCAGCGCGTCTGCTTCAATCATGTCCACTGCTGCCTTTGCCTGATCAAGGGTAGCTTCACTCCCAAGATTCCCTACAATTATTCCTTTCGGGTTAACTTTTCTGGTTATCGAATAAGATCTTCGTTCAGAGGAATCTTTTATCGCAGCCATCTGAGAGCCTACTGACAGCATAAGACCTGTTTCCTTCGCAGCTAAAGCAAAGCCTTCATTTAATTTTTCCGTTTTTTCTCCTCCGCCGCCGGTCATCGCATTGATGTAAAAAGGCGAACTTAAATTAAGTTCGCCTAATTTGCTATGGAGAGAGACCTCATCCACTGAAAGGTCAGGAAGACTTTGATGAACAAAGGTCAAATCCTCAAAGCCGGAGCTTCCCGATGTTGCAGTCGAGAGTGCATAATTAATATGATCAATTTTTCTTTTCGATCTGCTCACTTGCTCTCACCTTTAATTATCATTTTTTAAGTTCTTCAGCTTATCTCCAATCATCTCACCTAATTGAAAGCCTTTTGATTCTTCAGGGAGATCATAGGACTGATCTTTTCTGCCCTGATCACCTTTATTTTCTTCCAATTCTTTTACCGATAGTGAAAGGCGCTGATCGTTTACATTGACATCAAGAACCTTAACCTTGACCTCCTGCCCTTCAGATAGGACTTCATGAGGCGTGCCGATATGCTGATGGGAGATTTGAGAAATATGAACTAATCCCTCTACTCCCGGGAATACTTCAACGAAAGCCCCGTAGGATACCAGACGGCGTACTTTACCTTCTAATACTGAACCTTTAGGTGCCTTTTCATCAATATCTGACCACGGACCTGGAAGGGTTTCCTTAATTGATAGTGAAATCCGCTCGTTATCACGATCCACAGAAAGTACTTTCACCTGCACTTTTTGTCCCTCTTCCACTACATCTGAAGGCTTTTCCACATGCTGATGGGAAAGCTGTGAAATATGCACAAGACCATCTACGCCTCCGATATCTACGAACGCTCCAAAATCTGTAATCCTCTGAACAGTGCCGTCCAGAACGTCATTTGCCTGGATGCTTTCAAGCAGCGCTTTTTTCTTTTCTGCTTTTTGTCCTTCTACCACCGCTCTATGAGAAAGAATCAGTCTGTTTTTTTCTTCGTCGAGTTCAACGATTTTAAATGCCAGACTTTTCCCTCGATAATCTTCAAAATCTTCTACATAATAATCCTCGACTAAAGAAGCGGGTACAAAGCCCCGAACGCCAAGGTCAACAACAAGGCCGCCTTTTACAACGTCCTTAACTTCCGCTTCAAAAATCTCTTCGGATTCGAAACGGCGTTTCATTTCGTCCCAGGCTTTTTCAGCTTCCACTTTTCTTTTAGATAAAACAAGGAGCTCTTCTTCAACCTTGGTTACTACAAGCTCGAGCTCGTCTCCTTCGTTAACTACATCTGACGCTTTTTCTACATGGAGGCTGGACAGTTCGCTGATCGGGATGATTCCATCCACCTTACTGTCCTTGACATCAACTAGAACCTGTTTTTCCTCCACTTTCGTTACGGTACCGGTGACTCGGTCTCCCACCTCGAGAGAGTTTACTTCAATATGATTCATGTCTTCTGCCATATGTACTCCTCCTTAATCCATGACTACTGAAATATTATTAAATGTGAAAATATACACATTATAATTAAAATTCAGAATATACTACTAACTTCTAATAAACTGCACCTTTTGTCAAGTGAGAACTTTTATCGATGATTGTCGATTAAATTCTGGATATGACTCATAATGACCTCTGTTGCCTCGTCAGCGGATGCTCTTTTGGCTCTCAGCTCCTCCATAGGGATCGGCTTTCCGTAAACGACCTTAAGTCTTTTGAATCTCTTATAAGGACCGATTACAGCACATGGCACTACAGCGGCTTCAGATCGAAGTGCAAAAAAACCGGCACCTGCCAATCCTTTTTTTAATTCCCCGTCTTTACTACGTGTACCCTCTGGGAACAGTCCAATAACATTATTTTCTTTTAAAATTTTTAATCCGTTTCGCAAGGCCTCCCGATCGCTCATTCCCCGCTTAACCGGGAACGCTCTGACCTTAGGCAGAATCTTCTTTAAAACCGGCATTCTGAACAGTTCTTCCTTGGCCATAAATGATACCGGCCTCCGAGCAGTGAGACCTACTACCGGCGGGTCTAAAAGGCTGATATGATTTGCACACAGAAGCACTCCGCCTTCTTTAGGGAAATTTTCTCTTCCGACAACCTTGAAGCGGTAAATCGGCGTTAAAACTACAGTTACTAATTTTTTACCAAAACTATATAAGTTCATATCGATCCTCCACGTTCCTTAACCAGGTCCAAAATGGTATTTACAACACTTTCAATATCCATTGCTGTAGTATCTATTTCAATCGCATCGTCTGCTTTAGTCAATGGGGATGCTTCGCGGGTTGAATCCAGATAATCGCGTTCTTCAATCGCTTTTTGGAGCTGTTCAAGGCTCGATTCGATTCCCTGTCTTTTATGCTCCTCAAACCGTCTTCTGGCACGTTCTTCTACACTTGCGATCATAAAGATCTTTACTTCAGCATCAGGTATGACATGGGTTCCGATATCTCGTCCATCCATAACAATACCGCCGCTTTCTACAAGCTCCTGCTGTCTTCTGACCATTTCTTTTCTGATCAGTGGATGCTTTGCAACATTTGATACCTGATTTGTTACGTCGTTTGAACGAATTTCATTTGTTACTTCATCTCCGTCCAGAAAAACCAGCTGGCCTAAAGTGCCAGGTTTAAGCTCTATAATAGTATTCAACAAAACCTCGTATAATTCCTTCTCGTTTTCCGGATCTGTCTGCATCTTTAGTGCTTTATAAGTCAGTGTCCGGTACATTGCACCCGTGTCTATATATACATAGCCTAATTTTTCAGCCAGCCTTTTTGCAATAGTACTTTTTCCAGCTGCGGCCGGACCATCTAATGCAATTCTAAGCTTCTTCCCTAATACGTTCACCAAACATTCTCCTTCGTCACATTATTCTAAGGTATTGTACCATAATTCGACCTTTTATTTATGTTTAAAGCTGTCAAATGCCTTAAAGTACATAAAAAAAAGCTTCCCATTGAAGGAAGCCTTTTCTATGCAGCTTTTTACTATCTCAGCTGCTTTAAACTTATGCTGATGTTCAATTTTTAAAGCTTTTCTACTTTTTCTTCCTGTCCGGTCTGACCGTTAATAAATATTCTAAAAGTGTCATCACCGAGTGTACCAATGAACTCTCTGCAAAGCACCTCATCGCCTAACTCGTTACTAATTATGGCTAGACGGGATTCCTGAACAGTGAAGTTTGAATGAAGCAGCTTGATAGCTTCTTCCTCTGAGATTGTCACCTCTCCAACTTCTCTTTCTTCTCCATTCTGCAGATAATCCATTCCAAGGAATCCAATGATGTCACCATTATCCAATGCAACCTTCATATGAATGGCATCAGAATTAACATAAATATCCTGGGGCTTTAGAAGTCTGATAAATGTCAGCATGGCAATGCCATCTTCCTGGCGGCTGCTTTCAAGTACCACATCATTATATCCTTGTTCTTTTAAAAATTGGGCTGCTTTTTCTCCTGCATCATAAAGACTTACTTTTTCCTGAGTGATTTCCCTGTCAGTAAGAAAATACAGAGGGTAGCCTCCCTTGACGGTTAGATCCATATTTACAGCGTTTCCTTCTGCTGTTTCCCAGCTTACTGAATAAAAAGGATAATCGGATCCATCCAGACTTTTCGATATATCCATCTGTACATCTTCATCTACCTGAGCAAACTCTTTTGCTTTTTGCATAGCCTGCTCTTCCGTCAGGTCCTCTCCTGTCAGGTGGGAAAGTGTTTTTCTCCGCTCCTGTACAGATTCCTGCTCAGTTGGTTCAAATGTTTCAAGCGCATATCCCTTTACAGAGCTGTCTACCCCTTTAAACCCATCAATGACTGCATTGTTTTTAACTTCATCCCCCGTAGCAAGCAGATTCTCAATCTCAATCCATTCAAGATTATCTGCCAAAACCTTAGACTGGATGTTCCGCAGCTCCTTTTGAAGATCTTCTGACTGGCTGTAAAGTGTTTCGAGTTTTTTATATTCCTCTTCATTTAAAGGAGAAGCTTCAAGATCGCGAACTGCAGCCTGATAGCTGAAGTTACCGACCTTAGTTAAAAAATCTTCCATTTCATTAAATGGCAGCAGACCCAAAGGAAGCTGGCCAATATCTGCATGAATTAAAGAAGTAAGCCTCCATACTTCCGTTAGAGCAGGCGTTAAATTCTTCCCTGCATTCATCGCAAGCGTTCCGCCAATTTGATCATGCAAAAGGTCCATCTGATAATTCATTTCATGAAAAGCCTGCTGGTACTGATTTTCCATGTGGTTTCTGAGCGTCTGTTTTTCCTGCTGCTGATAAGCTCCCCAGGAAACTGCAGAAAATAATCCGATAAACAGTATTGAAAATAGTAACGTCCTTTTCATTTTCTCACTTCCTCATCCTATAGGCAGAAGATATGCTGGCCTATTTTCTTAATTTGCGGTCTTGACCAAATCCAGTTACTTGTTGCTGTTACCGGATTAAAATAATAGAGAGCATTTTCTGATGGATCCCATCCATTAATGGCATCGATTACTGCTCTTCTTGCCTGTTCGTTCGGTGTCAGCCAGATTTGGCCGTCTGCTACTGCTGTAAAGGCGAGAGGTTCAAAAATGACCCCTGATGCTGTATTAGGGAAGGTTGAGCTTTCAATCCTGTTTAAAATAACCGCTGCTACTGCAACCTGGCCGATATAAGGCTCCCCTCTGGCCTCCCCGTAAACAGCGTTTGCCATTAGCTGAATATCCGTGTCTGAATACCCCGCAGGATATTTTGGTGTTTTTGGAACTGCAGTTTCTCCTTTTTTCACCTGCTGTTCAAGCGGAACACCGCCATAATAGGTAAATTTATTACCTTTTTCAATATTGGACCGCACGTAGTTTTCATCGTAATTTGACACATTAACAAGCTTGCTTCTTGTTGTTTCTCCTGCTAGACCATCAATATCCAGCCCGTAATCCTGCTGAAAATTGCGCAGCGCCCAATAAGTTCCCCAGCCGAAATCACCGTCAATCGCTCCCTCATAGTAGCCTATGTATTGAAGCCTTGCCTGAAGTTCAATTACATCATCGCCAAATGCTCCGCGCTGAATCGTCTGGCCGCTAAAAGCGGTGGATTCTGGTACGATAAATTGACCCTGAAGGATCATCATTAGCACGATCAGCAAACCGTATTTCTTCATGTCCTGCCTCCATTCTGCACAAATAATTAATTCGGAGTTAGTTTAAACTGGATACGATCAACCTATACATCCAATTAAAAAAGGCCGGATCATTTAATATAATGACCAGCCTTTTTAGCCCAGCTGTCTGTGATGCAGCTCGGTTAAGATATGCGCTTTTTTTACTTTCCATAATCCAAACCACCATAAAAACAGCATGAAGGGAATAATAAAATAAACCCAGTTGTTAAAGCTTAATATAATGAAATCATATAAACTGTGAAGCCCTACCGGTACAGCAATTGAGTAAAATAAAAATCTTCTTTTTTTTACCTTTGGAGAAAACTTAGCTTTTCCAGTGTAATAGCCCATTATTACGCCAAATAGAGCATGGCTTGATACAGGAAGGAGAGCTCTTCCAAAAGCGGTTTCCAATCCATTAGCTGCTAAATACAGAACATTTTCAAATGTAGCAAAACCAAGGGATACAGCAGCACCATACACAATTCCATCATATGGCTCGTCAAATTCCACCAGGTGGAAAATAAAAAAGTATAAAATAAACCATTTAAAAAATTCTTCCAACAGTCCGTACTGTAGAAATGAACGAAAAAATATCGTCGAAAATATTTGTTCTGATTCAAGCACATATTGAACAAACATGATTGGAAATG
Organism: Jeotgalibacillus proteolyticus; assembly: GCF_002926065.1. Lineage (GTDB taxonomy): Bacteria > Bacillota > Bacilli > Bacillales > Jeotgalibacillaceae > Jeotgalibacillus > Jeotgalibacillus proteolyticus. The sequence continues at coordinate 118,398 of NZ_PREZ01000002.1, forward strand.
TTACGGATAAACCCAGTAAAAAAGCTCTGAGAACAGTCCGTACAGGTTCTGTTCCATATTGGTCCCTTAAATAAAAATAGCTGAGCAATGCCAGACCCGGTGCTATTGCCGCTGAAATAATGGCAATCATAAAAGTGCCTCTTTTCAATCTGTTTTTATAATCGTATCATGTAGTAGAAATGTTGAACATAGTGAAACGAGTCTGGGAGGAAACCTTATGCCAAAAAAATCTATTTTACTTATTCATACTGGAGGAACTATTTCGATGGCGGAGGATCAAAGCGGCGCAGTGGTACCGGGCGAAAGCAATCCCGTTGTTGAGCAATCAGCACAAATAAGTGATTATGCCGACTTAATTGTGGAAGCGCCATTTACTCTTCCCTCGCCTCATATTACGCCAGATCATATGCTCCAAATAAAGCAGCTGATCGAAAAATACTATTTGGAATCAGGAATTGATGGTGTCGTAGTTACGCACGGTACAGACACACTCGAAGAAACGGCCTATTTTCTTGATCTGACTGTTCGCTTATCTATTCCAATGGTCTTAACCGGAGCAATGAGGTCATCTAATGAAATTGGATCAGACGGACTTTATAATCTTATAAGCTCTGTTCGGGTTGCCTGCAGTGATGAAGCATACGGAAAAGGTGTTCTTGTCGTGCTGAACGATGAAATACATACCGCTGTAAATGTAACAAAAACACACGCAAGTAACGTATCCACCTTTCAAAGTCCTCAGTATGGTCCGATTGGAATTGTTACAAAAGGCGGAGTAATGTTCCACCATACACCTAAGTCTGATGTGAAATATACATTGACAGAAGCGGACAAAAAAGTTGCTATCTTAAAAGCCTATGCCGGGATGGATTCAAAACTTTTTTCAAGCTTGCACGACCTTGGCTTTGACGGAGTTGTGATTGAAGCGCTGGGACAAGGCAACCTGCCACCTGATACGATAAAAGGGATTAAGCATTTAATCAGCAAAAAAATCCCAGTGGTACTCGTCTCCCGTTGTTTTAACGGCATTGCACAGGATGTTTACGGATATGACGGAGGCGGACGGCAGTTAAAAGAACTTGGTGTTATTTTTTCAAACGGTCTCAATGGCCAAAAAGCACGGCTGAAATTAATGATTGGCCTCGCCCAATCTAATGATCACGCCTTTATTTCAAGAATGTTTAAATAGGCTGAAATAAACAAAAGCCTTTTCCTCATTTAATGGAAAAGGCTTTTTTATTGATTTTATGCTTCTTTTTTTGAAATGGAATTTGCAATTTGTTCACCATGAAAACGGCCGTTTTCAATAAATATTTCATTGGCATTATTACCAGCCGCAATTACTCCTGCAATGTAAATACCTTCTTCATTGGTCTCCATCGTTTCAGGATGATGAAGAGGGCGGCCTGATTCTTCATCTATTCCAACATTCATATTTCTAAGGAAATCGTGGTCAGGGTGATAGCCAATCATCGCAAATACAAAATCATTTTTTAACTTAAAATTCTTGCCATGCTGTGAATAATAGAGGAACTCTTTATCAATTTTTGTCACACTTGCTTCAAAATGAAGAGTGATCAAATCATTTTTTACAAGGGCTTCAAACTGAGGAAGAATCCACGGTTTTACACTTGGAGAATACGATTCACCTCTGTAAATGACGGTGACTCTTGCTCCTGCCTTTTCCAACTCAATTGCGGCATCCACAGCAGAATTTTTCCCGCCAATAATCGCAACATCTGTATCAAAATAAGGGTGTGCCTCTTTAAAATAATGCGAGACCTTTGGAAGATTGTCTCCAGGGACACATAATGAGTTTGGATGATCGTAATACCCGGTTGCAATCACGATGTAATCAGCTGTATAAGATCTTTTTGAGGTTTTTACTTTAAAGTGCTGATCAGTTTTGTTAATAGCCTCTACTTTTTCAAACCGGTTGATTCGAATTTGTTCTCTCTTTGCGACCTCTCTATAATAAACCAGCGCCTGGTTACGTTTAGGTTTATGCTCTTCAATAATGAATGGTACATTTCCAATTGAAAGCTTTTCACTTGATGAAAAAAATGTCTGATGAGTAGGATATTCAAAAATGGTATTAACTACATTGCCTTTTTCTATAATTAAGGCTTCTATCCCCTTTTTTTTCAAGGCAATAGCTGTAGCCAAACCACATGGTCCTCCTCCTACAATAATAACTTTTTCATGCTCCACTATGCTTCACTCCTGCCAATTTACGGTGGTTCGGGAGAAAGTCCCCTGTCTCGTTCTATGATAGGTGATTCAAAAGCTGATTTCAACGAATGAGCCTTCTTTGCTCCATGCCCCACAAAAATCGGAATCAAAAGAAGGCTAGTATGTATTTTTTGACCTTTTTAAAGTAAAACCTGTATGTATAACGCAATGAATAACTTGCGGACTAAGGCGCCAGCAAGTGGTCATTGCGCTTATACTCTATCCATCAGCCATTGTTCCCAATCATCCTTTGTAATGCCGACAATATGATTTGAGTATGATTTCCTTTCATCAGATTGAAGGGAATCCACTGCAAATCCGCCAATTCCTATTGAAAGCTTTTTGTGTTCTTTTTTTAGCCGGTCTATTAAAGATAGAGCCTTTGGCAAATTGTCAGTAAGCGTGCAGGACAAAAATAAAAAACTTGGCTCAACTGTCTCAAGGACTATATCAATATCTCCTTCTTTAATACTTGTTCCTAAGTAAATAACCTCAAAGCCTTTTCTTCTGACGTATAATGTAAAAATGAGCAATCCTAATTCATGCCATTCACCGGGTGCGCAAACAGCTACCACTTTCGGAAGCAGTCCATTATGAGGGAAGGAGTGCATTAATATTCCAATCCTTGAACGAAGAATTGACGTTGCAAAATGCTCGTGCGCTGTAGTAATCTTTTTCTCTTCCCACAGCCGACCGATCCTCACCAATACAGAACCAAGTATATCGATTAAAACCTTATCAATTGTATAAAGCGAAAAAGCCTGATTGATTAATTCATGTGATTTTGATTCATCAAAGCGAAGCAATGCTTCAATTAAATCATCCTGATACATTTCAACCCTGTCTTGTAACCCATTTGCCGGATCTTTATAACTTTCTTTATTTTGCTCCAGGAGCACAACTGCCTGACTAATGGTAAAGCCGGCATTTACCTTATTAACCAGCCATTTTAATTTCCTTACATGTTCATCTGTATATAAGCGGTGTCCGGATTCATTTCGTACAGGTTCTATGATCTGGTAGCGCCTTTCCCATGCCCGCATAGTGCCCGGTTGAATGCCAACCATTGTGGAGACAGCTTTTATATTATATTTTCCTTCTTCAACAGCCATCATCGTTGCCCCCTTGCGACTCAGTTCTTCATACAAATTATAGCCCTGGAACCTGCTTGTGTAAACTTTGTATAGGTTTTATATAACGCAGATACTTTTTTACCTATTGTTCAGGTTTTTGAGAGTAATAAAATGTGTTTCCGGTGCTGCACCAAGTCTTATGGGAAAAGCGGATGTACCATAGCCATTACTGATCAAGTGGATTGTTGATCCGGATTTTTTTAGCCCGCCAAGCTCATATGGACCCATCCCAAAAATTCTTATCTGTCCGCCGTGCGTATGACCACTAAGAATAAGTATCACTTTTCTATCCTTTGGAATTTCTTCTATCACGCCTCTTGGGTCGTGACTGATCAGAATGATAGGATCATGGCAGTTGACATAGGAGAGAGCGAGCGCAACATCATCCTTTTCAGAGCTCGCATCCCCAATGCCGGCAAGCCAAAGAGGATGACCATCCTCTTCCTTCAGTTTTACTGCACTGTTTTCAAGAACTGTAACATGACATCGATCAAAAATTTCGTTCAGTTTGATTCTGTCAACTTCCTCATCATTGTTACCATACACAAAATACAAAGGCCCTTTTTGCGACAGCTGCTTCAGATTTTCTTCAACCCTGGATAAAGGCATCCCTTTTTCAACAAGGTCCCCACCAATTATCACAGCGTCTGCGCTTGGAATGGCGGCGATAAAGCGGTCTGAAAGAACCCGGCGGTGAACATCTGAAATAAAAAAAATAGTTGATTTCTTTTTAAAAGAATAGTGCTCGAGCTCAAGCGTTTTGTAATCAATATTATTTTCAAATGCCCTTTTAACCATGTAAGCGCCAAATGTTATCCCCAATAGAAATAAACCTGCTAGTTTTTTCATTTTTTTCTCCACCTGTTCTGCCTGCTCGAATACGGCTTTTAACATAAAAACATTTCCTCTGCTTTTAGCAGAGGAAATGTGCTGGTTTAATCTTCTTTTATATCCAATATTCTAAAACCCGATTTTTCAAGTTTTTTAAGGAATTTATCTACATTATCCCTTTTTTCAATCTTTAAGACGATTCTTCTCACAAGCTTATCTGTTTCATCAAACGTAACAAGGGAAATAACCGATTCGTGAAATTGCTGAATAATATCCGCAAGTCTTGAGATTCTTCCTTCTGTCTCAACGGATGTAAAAGCGATACGTATTCCTTTTTTATGCATTCCAAACGCACTTTGAAACTGATTCAGTACATCATAGCGGGTGACAATTCCCATAAATTCCCCTTGTCCATCCACAACACTTAATAAAGGAAAATCATTTAATTCGTAAAGCGTGGTTTCGAATATTTCATCTCCCTTTAAAAATTTTTCTTTAAAGGTGGCAATATCCTCCGCGGTTTTTGACTCATAAAATTCTTCTTTTGAAAGACCAGATTCAAAATAAGCCTGATAAACATGATACCGGGTAACAACTCCCGAATATTGACTTCCATTAAGTACAGGGATCCCGTCAATTCCATATTTTTCCAATAAGGTAATTACATTTTTAATTGATTCCGAAGCCTGTACAGTATAACACTTGGTTTTAGGCACCATGGCACTTTTAACAAACATTATCTTCACCTCATAATTTAGGGTCTCTTTTTTAACATTCGATAGTTAAGTGGTTTTTCCTGCTTGCGGAAAAATTATTCTGTTACTGGGAAGGGATTTTTAACACCTGTCCTTCATGTATATCATTGCTTCCCAAGCCGTTCATTTGTCTGATTTCATCCACTCTGTCACCAGTGCCGAAGTAATTTACCGATATTCTGTATAAGGTTTCGCTTGCCTGCACAACATGAGTTGCAGCAGCGGGCTCTTCTTCAACGGTTTCCTCAGGCGCTTCCTGCTCTTCGATCACTTCTTCGACCTCTGTTTCTGCAGCAGGTTCTTCTTCGACCGCTGGCTCCTCAGCTTCTTCCGGCTCTTCTTCTAATACAGGTTCTTCTGCTGTTACAGGTTCTTCTTCCGGCTCTTCTGTCACAGCCGGTTCATTCGTTTCAGGAGGCTCCTCCTCAGCAGGTGTCTCGGTGTTTGCTCTTTGGTCATTTCTGTCAACCTGCACTGTGTTATCCCTGTCAATTGTTGCACTTGGAATCCCATTGTCGCCTTTAAATATTGTTAACGATAATAGAGTGACCGTAAGCGGGAGCAGCACGAATAAAGCTAGCAGGACCCGAATTAATGGAAAAGGTTTTTTTTGAGCTGCTTTTTCTTCTCTTTTCTTATTTTGCAGCTCAAGTCTGGAGGCTGTTCCATTATCTTCGATTTTTTCTTCTTTATCCTTGGTTTTTAATTCCTGCCGGGTTTTATTTGCCTGGTCACGATAAGGATCTCTTTTCATGTAATTCCCCTTCTTTTTTCATATGTTGTGTTTCGATTTTCTATAGACATAAAGGCCAAGCATTGTGTTAACGGTAAAATGGAGGCTGATCACAGTCCAAAGGCTTGCAGTCCACTCATATACACCCCCTATAATAAAACTTAATATAAGGATATTTAATGCAAGGTACCAATGCCTTAGGTACCTCACGTGAACTGCAGCAAAAAGCAAGCTTGCTACCCAGAGATTTGTATTGGTCTGAATGATCCCCCGAAAAAATAATTCTTCAGATATAGCGACGATTAGAGAAAACCATACAATTTTTACGGGAGTAAGGGAAGAAAATATTTTTTCATTTACTCCTCCATCATCATAATAGCTTTCTTTTAGATGGTTCATTAGCGCTAAATCCGCAGCAGCAATTAGAATACCAAGCATAATCCCTGCCACTATGTAAGTTAAATTAAAATTAAAAAGGTCGAAAAACTGAGAAATGGCATTAAAAGCAAAAATCCCGCCAATTATTGATGCCAAAAGCAGAAAAATTTGTGTAAGAATGGCATAGCGGTAAAGCTGGTAGCCGGTCATCTGTCTGATTGCTTCCTCCTGATTTCTCATTCAATTATACCAGCAGCAACCGGGCTAAGCGTTTTTCCCATGACTGGGCAGCGGATCCAGCTCCTTTATCCTCAGTGGAAAAATCCTCTAAATTAAGCCCGCAAACATCACAGCAATGAGCCTTGCTGCTAAATTCTCTTTCGTTAAAACTTTCAATTACCAGCCTTCTTCTACATGTGGGGCTTGTGGCATAAAATGTCATTTGAGTTAATTGCTCTTTTCTTTCTCGCAGCCTGTCAGACATTAAACGAAAAACGTTTTCTTCCCAATTTTTATGATTTTCGTGTTTTTCAAAATAGTTTAATACTCTGTACTGGATTTCCGAGATGCCTGCTTTTTCCTCGACAACCTTTTGATTAACGGTTTCCTGCCTTATTTTTTTGTATTCATTTATTTGACGTAAAGACAGGTTTTCAAGTTCCAGCAAATTTCCCGTTATTTTTTCATCCCCTTTTAAGTATAACAGGATTGAAACACTTTTTTTACCGTCCCTTCCAGCACGGCCAATTTCCTGGACAAATGATTCCATGCTTGAAGGCATATGAAAATGGATGACTGTTCTTATATTTTCTTTATTCACTCCCATTCCAAATGCACTTGTTGCAAATATCCAATCAAGCTGATCATTTAAAAATTGCTGTTGGATAAGAATTCTCTGCTCCGTGTCAAGACCTGCATGATAGCTTGCTATTTGCCTGTCCAAATGCTGATGCATCTCTGCTGCCAACTCATCCGCCAGGCGTTTGCTTGAAAAATACACGATTCCAGGAGAAGAAATAGTCCTCATATACTCTTTTAGTATTTCAATTTTTTGCTGAAAGGAATCAATTTGCTTGACGTTTAATGCAATATTAGGACGGTTGACCGAATAAACCCATTCAGCTGGTGAACTTAATTTTAATGCGGTACGAATATCGCTTCTGATTTTTTGCGTAGCTGTTGCTGTAAGTGCCAGTGTCACGGGGGAACCCAATTGCTTCTTCACTTCTCCAAGAAGCATGTAATCGGGACGGAAATCAGGACCCCATTGAGAAATACAATGAGCTTCATCCACTACAAAAAGACGTATGAGACAAGAAGCGAGCGCCTTTTTAACTTCAGGAAGTACGAGCATTTCAGGTGAGATGAAAATAAACCTAAATTGCCTGAGGTTATGTAAGGCCTGGACTTTTTCTTTATAGGGCAGAAACGAATTCAAAGCAATTACGCTTTTTTCGCCCCGGTATTTAATCTGCTCCACCTGATCCTGCATAAGAGATAATAGGGGGGAGACGATAAGAACCTGTATATTTAACAGATAGGAAGGCATTTGATAGCATAATGATTTCCCGGAACCGGTAGGCAGCATAGCAACAGTGTCTTTGCCGCTTACTACGCTTTCGATTATTTCTTTCTGGCCTTCTCTGAAGGATGTAAAACCGAATTTTCTGTATAGTATTTCTTCCATTTCCCATCCTCCCTTCCCCTGGTTACCAGCACCAGCCGGATTTGAAAAAAGCTTGCTTCTGGAACTGCCTGCTTCAATTCACGCATTTTTTTATTGTTTGAATTGCTTGCAGCCTTCCATATTTTCTCCTGCAGCGTTTGAGGTACAAATTCTTCAACTGCAAACGCTGGAGACATTAAGGCAATTTCAATTATGTGGTCTTCAATTGTACTCTCTTTTAGCTTTCTTTCTTTGGCGATCTTTGGGATGGACCTGCAGCTCGCCATTAGCTGGAATGTTTTTTCTGTAGAGCTTGTGAAAATAAGCTGTTTTTTAAGAAGATCCTGTTGCATAGAATGCAGGATCGGGTATCTTTTATGTGCATTATCTATTTCAGCCATCACATAATGCAGTATATTTAAAAATCGAAAATGGACTTCTGCAGAATCTATTTGAAAATGGGCTGCCAGTTGTTCAGCGGTCCAGCCAATCTTTTCATAACCGGTTAAACGCTGAATCAGGAAATCAGGATTGTCTGGAAACCGGCTGTCACTGCAAAGCTGGATGAGTTCATCATAAAGCCGTAATGTTTTTTTCTTACGATCCGGGCCTAATTCCTGAAATGCAGATCTTACCCACCGCTGGATGTCAGGGTCACGCTGAACCGGATAAAACCGTGATTCTCCATGAATGGTATAAGAAAGGGTTTGAACCAGCAGAGAAAGCCGCTTCCAAAAAATCTGAGCACGGTCATGATATTTCCAACCTTCGAGGCATCTGGGAAAAGGGTGATTCTTAAAAAAAACAGAAGCAGATTTATCCCCTTTTTCAGTTAGTATATAATGCCTGTCTTCCTTTTGCAGAATCAGTTTTTGCTCTATTATATTTTGGCAGCTCTTGTCAAAATCAGATCTCGACATAGCTGGCATCGTTTGAAATAGATTTGAAATGCCATAAAGATGGGCATCCTGAATGGTCTGAGAGATTTTTTTACCTGTAAGCAGATGGTAGATTGCGGAGCGGCTGCGATCTCCATTAAATATACGAAAGCACATTAATAAGATGGCATCTAAATAATTCATGGATGATCCCCTTTGGCAATATCGATTCCTTATTTTATCATGTTTCTGTCGATTGTTGACAGTTTTCTTTTTGTCTAATCGGGTAAACTTTTACTTAAAGGAGCAAACTTAACTGTAATATTAGGGATCTTTCTATTGAAAATGTTTGGACCTATGTTTAGAATGGTAAATGATACTTTTTCATCGTATTGTTCGGAGATTTACTGAATTAGGAGGGAATTCCATTGGCTAAATACACAATTGTCGACAAAGATACATGCATTGCCTGCGGAGCATGCGGAGCTGCTGCCCCTGATATTTATGATTATGATGACGAAGGCATTGCGTTTGTAACGCTGGATGATAATGAAGGAACGGTAGAAGTGCCAGACGTTCTTTTTGACGATATGCTTGACGCATTTGAAGGCTGTCCGACTGACTCAATTAAGGTAGCTGACGAGCCATTTAATGGCGATGCATTAAAATTTGAATAGCAAAAAAATGCTGTGATCCTATTTATCTGATCACAGCATTTTTTTATATTCGTTTCTGTCAGTTTTCCGCAAGATAGTGTGTGTTCATTCCGACTGGTACTTCAACCGGAAGAGTAAGATCTATTCCTGATACAGGTTCTTTGGATACATTTGAAAATATCACTTCTTCAAAGTCAAAGGAGGCGGCAGTAAGTAAAACAGCCTCTACAAACTGAAGCTTTTCCTGTTCAGCCTGATCATCCAGAGAATTTTCGAGTGTAATTTCAAGCTGGTCGCCTGCTTTATTTACAGTCAGCTCAAGTTGCTCTGATATCGCATTTTCATATTGATCATCAGGCAGCTCAAACTGCATACTGTAAATTGCTTCTTCAACCGTGTCAAAAGATCTTACTGATTGGACCATATAATAATCACCTGTTGATTGCTCAAAGATGTAATAGCCTTTTTTGCTATTATCCAGTTCAAATGGTTCGTTTGCCTGAACACTATTATTGTCTTCATCAGGCAGGAGCTGCAGCTGAACTCTCCCGTCATTTCCAAAGGTTGCATTCATTACATCCTCAAAAACAGATGTAGGCTCTTCCTCAAGGTAGTTCTCCGGCTGATCAATGTTTGCTGTGAGCACATTGCCGCCTGCGTTTTCTACCTGGGTGCTGATCGGATGAAACTCGATAAACCCTAAGCCTTCTTCATCAATTTGTCCAGCCCATCTATTGTACAGTTCCCACGGTGTCTGACCGGAAAAATCCACAGGCAAAACAAATGTCATTGGGATAATGTGTGAATCAGGTGTTACAAGAGCGGTTGATAAATACGCTTTCCCGTTTAATTCAGACGCAAATAATAATTCGGTCTCCCCGCTCTCTTCAAGCGGCGCCTGGCTTTCCATCTCTTCCTGATTCTCATCTGACTCCTGTCCCTGATCGGATGCTGTAAAATTGTCAGAGGTCTCTTCTTCAGGAGCTGCTTCTTCAGATGAGAAAATTTCTGCTGAATCTTTATCAGCCTCATGTTTCTCTTTATCGGCAAATTCCATTTCATTCTCTCTTCGATCATCTGAGGATTCTGTAGAGCTGGAGCTAAACTCATCCGTATCATGGCTTCCTGAATCATAAGCCGCCTGTTCGTTGCCAGCTGAGCTGTTCATGCTTTCTTGATCAGGTAAAAGTGGAGGAAGCAATAAGATAAGCAGACCGACAGAAGCGAGCCCGGCTCCAACTGGTACCCAGATCGGGGGTTTTTTTGCGGCTTTCTTTTGTTCTTCTCTCTGGATTTGAGCGTACAGGTCTTCAGCCGATTGGCCGCTTTTCATTTTTGGCATTTTTTTAAGAAGATCTTTAATCTCCTGATCGTTCCATTTTGAACCGCTCATCTTCTTCCTCCTCCTTCCTTTTATGAGACATTAGCTCCCTTAAATGTTTAATGGCTCTATGCTGTGTTGTTTTGACCTTTCCTTGTGTCCATCCGAGAATTTCTGCAGTTTCTACTATACTTAGTTCCTGTATATAGCGCATAACAACCACCAGTTTGTAGTCTGTTTTACATCGGTCAAGAAGCGAGTAAAGCTCCTGGATTTCTTCTGATTGCTCCACAATTTCCTGAGGAAGCGTGTCCTTGGAAACGAGCTCTCTCTGATTCCAATCAAAGGTTTCGAGAATTCTTTTTTTGATGGTAGTTTGTTTGCGGAAGTGGTCAATGGCCACATTTTTTGCGATCGAAAAAAGCCACGTTTTTTCTGAGCTTTTCCCCTCAAAATTCCCGTAGGATTTCATTACCCGTATAAAAACCTCTTGCATTAAGTCTTCAGCGGTATCTCTGTTTTTCACTAAATAAATTAAGAACTGAAAGACATCCTGCTGATATTCCTTGTATAGCCTGTGAAAAACGGAGTCCATTTACTTCTCCTCCCCGTTCATATCATTAGTCGTATGTAATATAAAGAAAGTTTCATTTCTAGTGTACTATACCAGACGTCCTCAAAAAAGATACGCAGGTTTAAATCCATATGATGATTCCTAAAGTTTCAATTAAAACATACTAAGATTAGTGGGCACCATCATCCGTCGATGATGGTGCCCACACTAATCTTAGTATGTTTGTTAGTTTTCCGGTAAATAAAAACGGAAGGTTGTCCCTTTGTTAATATTACTCTCAACTTCAATCGTCCCTTTATGGGCATGAATCAGATTTTTAACAATCGCAAGACCAAGCCCTGTTCCGGCTTTGCCCCGGGTTCTTGCTTTATCTGCTTTATAAAACCGTTCAAAAATATAAGGAAGATCATCTTCCGGAATTCCAATACCGGAGTCCATCACTTCAACGCAAAGACCTTTTTCCGATTTTTTAAGCACTAATTTGATGGTCCCGCCGTCATGCGTATGCCGAAGCGCATTGTCGAGTAAATTAGTCAGCACCTGCTCCATCCGGTCAGGGTCAAAGCTCCATTCTTCTTCACTGTTTAAAGCCGATTCAATATAAAGCTTTATATCCTTTTCTTTAGACACAACCCCGAATTTGTTCACTATTCTTTCAAAAAAAGCCTGTACTTTTAATCTTTCATAATGAAGGGTGATATGTCCGGCTTCAATACGTGCAAGATCTAAAAGTTCATTAACGAGCCGGCCCATTCTTAAGGATTCATCGTAGATTATTTTTGCAATTTCTCTTTTTTCTTCTTCTGTTTGAGGGATATCATCAACAATGGCTTCACTGTATCCCTGCAGCATGGAGATCGGTGTTCTCAGCTCATGAGATACATTGGCAATAAAGTCCTTGCGAAGCTTCTCGAGCCGCCGCTCTTCTGTCATATCCCTTATTACTGCAACCGCTCCCCGGACCAGGTTGCCGCTGTAAAGAGGACTGAGAATGGTCACGAAAGTTCTTCCCTGGATGGTAACTTCACCCAGCTGTTCTTCATCTGTTTCCATGACCCGCAGCATTAATTCGTTTAATTCCGGAGGCAGAGCTTCATTTTTTAATGTTTCCTGTTCCTGATACCAGAAGTGGAGGAAGCGGTCAGCCGGAGGGTTGGATATTAAAATGGTGCCGTCCCGGTTAAATGTAATGACGCCGTCAGCCATTGAGCTTAATATGCTTGACAGCTGTTCTTTTTCCTGGCTTAGGGCATCTAAATGATGCTTAAGCTGTCTTCCCATTTGGTTAAAAGCTGTTGCGAGTTCGCCGATTTCATCCTGGGTTAAAATAGGCACCTTCGTGTCAAATTTCCCCCGTGCCACTTCGAATGCCCCTTCTCTCATTTTTCTAAGAGGAGCAGTAATCCGTGTGGACAAAAAGAAAGCAAATATTGTCGTTAAGATAATGGCAATTCCAGCCGCTAAAACAATCAGTCGGGTCGTTTGTTCAGTCGTCTGCTGAATAGCCTCTAAAGACTGGTATACAAATACTGCACCCTCGCTTCCGTCAGTTAGATTAACAGGAGCTCCGGTAATAATGACATTATCATAGCGGTTTGATGTTTCCTCAGTCTGAATTGAAAGCTCTTTTTGCACCTGCTGCTTCTGATTAAGGACAGCTGAAAACTCCTGATTTTCTTCGATCATCGTTCTGATCTGCTGCTGATACATCGTTTCAGGATTTGAAGTAAAGGTTTCTCCACCTTCAATCATTACAAGTGCATAAACTGGTTCATCTACTATTTCAGATATGATTTGGATGCTTATATCCATATCCTGATGGTCTTCAAGGATTCTGGCTATTTTTTGTGCTTCAAATGTCAGCGACTGCTCTACTTCCTCAACGTGATAATTTTGAAAAAATTCAAGCAATAAAATAGTCAGCATGAACAAAACAAAGCAGACAAGCAATAGGATGGTCATCCAAAGCTTGCCTACTACACTGCGCCATATTCTCATTCATCAATTACCTCAAACTTATACCCTACACCCCATACGGTTACGATCATTTTGCCCGCCTGTTCAGATACACGGTTTAGCTTTTCCCGCAAGCGCTTAACATGGGTATCTACTGTTCGTAAATCGCCAAAAAATTCATAATGCCATACTTCTTTTAACAGCTGTTCGCGATCATATACTTTATCCGGACTTTTGGCCAAAAAAAGCAGCAGTTCATATTCTTTTGGTGTCAGAGTTACTTCATGTCCATCTGCTGTTACCCGGTGAGCGTCATTATCTATGACGAGATGAGGATAGGCAATCATATCCTTTGCTTTTGTTTCTGTCTGCAAATAGTTGGTGGTAGAAGAACGACGAAGCAGCGCTTTTACCCGCAGCACAACCTCACGCGGACTGAAGGGCTTTACGATATAATCATCTGTTCCTACTTCAAAGCCCTGAACACGGTTTGCTTCTTCTCCTTTAGCAGTAAGCATAATTACGGGTGTTGCTTTTACTTCCCGAAGCTCGCTGCAAACTTGAATCCCGTCTTTTCCAGGCATCATCAAATCAAGCAGGATACAGTCGAAGTTTTCCTCCAATGCAAGAGAAAGCGCCTGATCCCCGTCCTCAGCTTCCTTAATTGAATATCCTTCACGCTCAAGATACATCTTTAGCAGACGCCGAATTCTTTCTTCATCATCTACTACCAGAATATGACCCATCTCACTCATTCAGCTTCCTCCTTATAGGTGTAAACATCCTTATTTAAAATGAGCCCTCACTTTTGGTGAGGGCAACTATTTAAGCATAAGAATGTAAACCGGCAATAATTAAGTTTACAGCAACTAAGTTAAACATAATAATAGCAAAACCGATTACGGCAAGCCAAGCAGAACGATTTCCTTCCCATCCTCTGGACAAACGAAGATGCAAAAACGCAGCGTAAAACAACCATGTAATAAGTGCCCATACCTCTTTAGGGTCCCAGCCCCAGAAGCGTGTCCATGCGATTTGTGCCCATATCATGGCAAAAACCAACCCGCCGAGTGTAAAGACAGGAAAACCGATCAATACAGAACGGTATCCTACCTCATCCATAAGATTAAGATTAACCTTTCGCACTAAAGGCTGCAGCAGTGCTGAAATGCTTCTTCTGAAAATAAGGCGTGTTAATAGGTACAATACTGTCCCTACCATAATGGACCAAATTACAGTATTTAATCGTGAAGCATTTACAATCGCAGGCATTTCAACCGGTGAAGCAAAACGATTTTCTGTCACTAATTCCCCCTGATGCGGAATCACAAGAGCCGGCAGGTGGTACTCAGCAACATCTTCATTGCCTTCTGTATTGATGTGAGAAAATTCGGATTCATATCCTGTAATTTGTGAAGTTGTCGTAGCTGCAATAAATCCGACCACAATGACTAAACTAAACAGCACCGCTTCAAGCCAAAAGGTTTGTTTTCCTTTTTTCGCTAAGTCCACGTCCTTCAGTAAATATATCAGACCGGCAACAAAACTGATCGCAAGGATCGCTTCGCCGGCTGCGACTGTTGATACATGAATGGCAAGCCAGTCACTTTGAAGCGCCGGGATTAGCGGGCTGATATCACGCGGGAACATGCTTGAGTAGGCAATTATCAGAAGTGCTATCGGCAGTGCAAATACGCCCAATACATGCGCACGGTAAATAAAATAAATAATGATAAAAGCCGCAATGAGCATCATGCCGAAAAATGTAATGAATTCAAATAGATTGCTTAAAGGTGCATGTCCCGAAGCGATCCACCTGGTGATAAAATAACCCAGTTGAGAGACAAAACCGATAATCGTAATCGTAATAGCGATCGTTGCCCATCTATTTTTACCTGTCTGGTTCGTATGCTTTTTTGATTTAATTGATCCGGCAAAAAATGCAGTCGCAATCAAATACAACACAAAGGCCACATAAAGCAGCGTACTGCTCAGACTAGCTAGTTGTGTCACGATTCTCTTCCTCCTTTGCGCCGCCAGCGGATACTTTATTTAAATTTTGTTCATGCTGGTCCTTTGGCTGCTCTAATCCTGTATTAGTAAAGGCGGCTTCCAGGTCTTTCCGTAAGCCAAACCAATTTTTATTCGTATGACCGGAAACCAACATTCCGCCTTCTTCGGTCCTTTTCACCCATACTCTTCGGTGGTTCCAGTATGCTCCCTGCACAACCCCAATCATAAAGATTGCACCGCCAAGTGCCAATATCCAGAGTGTCAGATCTTTTCTGACTGTCAGACCGGAAACATCTCTTGTTTCGACCCCATTAAAGCTTAATTGATAATCATTTTCCCCAAGCGGCTCCAAATTCTGCTGGATGGCAATAAATGCAACTTCACCGTCAGGGTGCTCCGGTGAGAACAATTTAAATAAAAATGCAGGATTATTAGGAACAGGAGAAGGACTTTGCGGTTCCCCGTTTTCAAATCCTGAGAAATCAGGATAATAGCCCATAAGCTCAACTCTGTGATCATCGTCGAGCTGGTATTCATCCTCAGGCTGTGTAAGATCGATTTCAAATGGTCCAAATGAATCTCCTGATTCCTTTTGAACAAGATTGAAAGACATCGAGCGGAACTCCCCTTGTCTGAAATCCACCTGATAAAGAGCAAAATTATCAAATTTAAACGGCTGGTTTACCCGGATCGGGTGTTCTTCAACTTCGACCAGGTTGCTTGAATCTCCTGCGACGCCATCTTCTCTCTTTAATAAAATGGCATCAGTCTGGAAGTTTTTCGCTATAGCTCCAACCCTGTCAATTGTCGCTCCAAAAACCTCTTTATCTTCATCAGCGTCGTAGGTTTCTACAGTGAAGCCTTCACTTTTTAGAAAATATTCCTGATCTGTTCCCGGAATAGCCATTGTTTCCCCTTCTCTGATCCACATGACCTCATCGACATACATTCCCGGCACAAATCGCAGCATAGCACCGATTAAAAAGATGATGAGACCTGTATGATTCACATATGGCCCCCAGCGTGAAAACCTGCCCTTTTCAGCCAGAAGATTTCCATCCTCCTCCCGAATCCGGTATCTTTTATTTCTCAGTCCATCCTTGATTTTTGAAAAGGTGTCAGATGAATAGAGGGGATACTCTGTATAAATGCGTTGTCTTTTCATAAAAGAAGCATGCCGATTTACACGCTGATGCTTTAACGCTTTATATAAAGGGATGACCCTGTCGAGACTGGCAATAATGATCGAGGTTCCAATGGCTGCAATTAAAAGCAAATACCACCATGAATTATACAGGTCATGAAAACCCAGGATATAGTATATTTCCCCTGCCACTCCATAGCGCTCTTCATAATACACTTCGGGTGCTTCCAGTGGAGAAATAAATAAAACTTGCGGAAAGATGGTTCCTAATGCTGAAGCGGAAAGAGTTATGACGATCAGCCAAACCCCTACTTTTACGGAAGAAAAGAAGTTCCAGACTTTATCAATTATTGACCCGTTATAAGTCTGAGAGCGTCTGGCCATTCCCTCGTAACGCATCACATCGCTTGTCTTTTTCTCTTCTGCATCCGTGGTTAAAGCACGGCCGCATGATAAACAGAGCTCCGTTCCCTCCGGATTCACATGCCCGCACTTGCACGTTATTTCACTCATTTGTAAGACCCCTTACCTTTATGGCTTAATCATTTCCATATATGACGCTACCGTTTCTTCATCCATTCCACTCTTCACGACCTCAACAACCTCTCCTTCGGGGTTAATGAGCAGTGTAGTAGGCAATGGTCCTATTGCATAGCTGTACATCACATCTTTTTGAGAATCCCTTACAATAGGAAATGAAAGATTATATTTCTTCGCAAAATTCTTTACCTGGAATTCAGATTCACCTACATTTACTGCAAGAATCTGTACACCCTGATCTTTAAAAGCCTGATACTGATTTTCCATATAAGGCATTTCCTTTTCACAAGGCTTGCACCAGGTTCCCCAGAAGTTCAGGAAAACGCCCTGGCCTTTGTAGTCTGAAAGACGATGCGTTTCGCCGTTTAAATCAGTCAGTACAAAATCCGGTGCCTGATCTCCTGCTTTTACAATCATTCGTTCGTCTTCGGTTAATGTGGAATAAAGTGTATAGACAACTGCCGCAATTAATACAGATAGAATCGTTATTCGTACAATTAAACGTTTTTTCTTGCGGTTATTCACTTGCTTACCTCCTTTTACAGTCCCGCCTTTATAAAATTCCGTTAGATTCTTTGCCATTATAGCATTTGTTAAGCACCCGTAATGGAATAGTATTTGAATGAAGTGTGAAAACTACAATCTCTGTCGGAAATTGTAGTTTATCTGGAGACAGCTTATAAGTTTTACAGTACTTTTTTGTATTTCCTTACTTAGGACCGCTTTCCGCCAATGCCCGGAGCTGTTTTACTTCATGCGGGGTTAATTCTCTGGAGTCACCTGTGCTTAATCCGCCTAAATGCAGGAATGCATATCGTTCGCGCTTCAGCTTTTGAACTGGATGGCCGATTGCATCAAACATTCTTCTTACCTGGCGATTTCTTCCTTCGTGGATGGTCAGCTCAACGATCGTTTTGTTTTTTGTTTTATCTGCTGAAATGACCTTCGCTCTTGCAGGAGCTGTCATCCCGTCTTCAAGCTTAATGCCCTTTTCAAGTTTTCTTAGAGATTCTCTTGAAACAAGCCCCTTCACTCTTGCTACATAGGTTTTATGAACCTCGTATTTAGGATGCGTAAGCAGATTGGCGAATTCTCCATCATTCGTTAACAGCAGCAGGCCGGAAGTATCGTAATCAAGACGGCCGACGGGATAAATCCGTTCTTCTACATAGGGCAAAAAGTCTGTTACCACCTTGCGTTTTTTATCATCACTTACCGCTGAAATAACGCCTGTTGGCTTATACAGAAGAAAATAAACCTTGTTTTCACGCTCTATTTTAACGCCCTCTACTTCAATCATGTCTGAATTGGTTACTTTTGTTCCGAGTTCAACTGTTACTTTTCCATTCACTTTCACTTTACCTGTTTTAATTAATTCTTCTGCTTTTCTGCGGGATGCTACTCCTGCATGAGCAATTACTTTTTGCAAACGTTCCATCAGATTGCACCTCATTTTACTTGTTGTCTTTCTTAGTGCATTATGGCATAGAAAGCCTTAAAAGCAAACTCTCTAAATTTTTGAAACATTTTAGCTTTTTTCACCTATTGGAAGTGTCAGGCGTATGTTTTATACTAAGTGGAGATGTCAAAGAGGAAAATGGTGATAAACATGGAATACAGCGTTAAAGTAGAAGCATTTGAAGGTCCCCTTGATTTACTGCTTCATTTAATCCAGGGGCTCGAAATCGATATTTATGATATTCCAATGGCTGAAATTTCTGAGCAGTATATGCTCTATATACGCGCGATGAAGGTGATGGAATTAAATCTTGCCAGTGAATATCTGGTCATGGCTTCCACATTACTCGCGATTAAAAGCCGTATGCTATTGCCAAAGCATGAGGAAAGCTATGAGGGCAGCGACATAGAGATGGACGAAGACGACCCAAGAGATGAACTTGTTGAAAGACTGATAGAATATAGAAAATATAAACAGGCTGCTATTGAGCTTAAGCAAAAAGAGGAAGACCGGGGCAGCTTTTATACAAAACCGCCTATTGATCTATCTGCCTATGAAACCGAAAAACAGGATTCGCTCGAGGATCTGAATATTGATCTCCATGATTTACTCGGCGCATTTCATAAATTAGTAAGAAGAAAGAAACTAAAAAAACCAATGGCCACACGTATAACGAGACAGGACATTTCCATTGAAAAACGAATGGAGGAGATACTAGTGGACCTTCAGCGCTTAAAAGGACCTGCTCTTTTCCATGAATTGTTTCCAATAGCCCAAAAGCCTCATATGGTTGTATCGTTCCTGGCCGTACTCGAATTAATGAAACGAAATGAAGTAACGATTCAGCAGGACCATAATTTTTCAGATATAATTGTAGAAGCATCAAAAGGAGTGACACTTGTTGCACAATCATGAGTTACAGGCAATTATAGAAAGTTTACTATTTGCAGCAGGGGATGAAGGGTTAAGCAGCCAGCAGCTAGCCAATGTCCTTTCAATGCCTGAAGAGGAAGTTATTACATTCATGACAGCTTTAAAAAAGGTCTATGAGGATGACTCCCGGAGAGGAATCCACGTTATGGAGCTTGCAGGCACGTTTCAGCTGGCAACCAAAAGAGATATGGCCGATTACATAAAACAGCTCGTCGAGAGCCCTTCTAATTCCACTCTTTCACAGGCAGGACTCGAAACACTTGCAGTAGTCGCATACAAACAGCCCATCACCCGGATGGCAATCGAAGACATCCGTGGAGTAAAAACAGACCGTCCTTTGCAAACTCTCGCCTCAAAAGGTTTGATTAAAGAAATAGGGCGTGCTGAGGGTGCAGGGAGAGCGATTCTTTATGGAACTACAGATGAATTTCTGGACTACTTCGGATTAAAGGATCTTTCTCAGCTTCCGGTATTAATGGAGGATGCGGAGGAGCTGGACAGTGAAGAAGAAACTGATTTGTTCTTTAAATCACTTCAGCAAAGCCTTACAGTAAATAACGAAGAATAAGAGAACGGTGCTTTCAGGGAATCCTGAAGGTACCGTTTTTTGTCATGAAGGACAAGTTTTCACATACGCTATTCTTAAGATTAAGGGTGGATGGTGAAAAGAGTGAAGCATGCATTAAAAGTGGTTTTAATTCTTATGATCGGGTTTTCTTGTACAAGCATAAATGCTTTTGCAGCTCCCTCAACTTCAGCTGACCAGGCGATATTAATGGAAGCAGAAAGCGGGCGTATTCTTTATGAAAACAATTCCCATCAGGAGCAAAAAATAGCCAGCATCACAAAGATTATGACCGCCCACTTAGCAATTCAGCACGGCGATTTAGATGAGCTGGTAAAAATCAGTCCCGACGCCTCTGTAACCGAAGGATCAAGTCTTTATTTAAAGGCAGGTCAAAAAGTTTCTTTACTTGATTTGGTTTATGGCCTTTTACTGCGGTCAGGAAACGATTCAGCTGTTGCGATTGCTGAACATGTGAGCGGAAGCGTTGATGATTTTGCAAAACTGATGAACAAAGAAGCAAAAAGAATTGGGATGAAAAACACTCATTTTACCAATCCGCATGGACTGGATTTGGATAACGAGCATTATTCTTCAGCCTTCGATATGGCTTTATTAACTCAGGAGGCCATCAAGGATAAAACCTTTGCAGAAATTTTCGGAACCACCAGTCATCGCGCTACAAGTCTTGCCCCCTCTCCTACCTGGAGCAATAAGCATCGTCTTGTAACGGGCATGTATCCGCATGCAACGGGCGGGAAGACAGGTTTTACAAGGCTTGCAGGCCGTACCCTTGTAACAACAGCAAAAAGGGACGATATGTCCTTAATCGTTGTCACAATCAGAGCATCGAGTGACTGGAATGATCATATGAATTTATTTGAATATGGATTTTCTCATTACAAAAATGAACAAATTCTTCACCCGGATATCCTACCCCCATTTCCCGGACAAAGCGAAAATGAATTTTACACACTAACCGAACCTTTCAGTTATCCGCTAACCAGTGAGGAGAAGTCAAAACTGACAATTGAAGGGAAGATTCCTTTTAACCGGAATACCCCCCCTATCGTTTATGTGAAGCTTGATGAGGAAATTATTCATAAACAGGAACTCGTCCGTGAGGTTCGCAGTGGCGGATTTACTCTATGGAATCGGATAGTAGATAAATTAAAATTCTGGCAGGATGAGTAAATGGTTAATCTTATTTGGATCGGCATGATTTTGGTCGGCATTGTATATAGCGTTCTGAATGGTACAACAGATAAGGTGAATGCGGCCATGTTTGAGGCGTCAACTCAGGCTGTGCAGCTAGTTATTGGGTTTGTTGCCGTTTTTACTTTTTGGCTTGGCATGATGGAAATTGCTAAACAGGCGGGGCTTTTGGAAAAGCTGACCAAACTCTTCCGTCCTTTTTTAATCAGGCTTTTTCCAGAGCTGTCACCAAAGGATCCGGCTTTAGGCTTTATTATGTCCAATATGACGGCCAATTTCTTTGGGCTTG
Source organism: Jeotgalibacillus proteolyticus (assembly GCF_002926065.1). Classification (GTDB taxonomy): domain Bacteria; phylum Bacillota; class Bacilli; order Bacillales; family Jeotgalibacillaceae; genus Jeotgalibacillus; species Jeotgalibacillus proteolyticus. The sequence goes on from NZ_PREZ01000002.1 coordinate 139,669, forward strand.
GAAACGCCGCAACACCATTTGGATTAAAAGCAATGAGTGCTCTGCAGGCCAACAATCGGGATAAAGCTGTTCCGACCCGCTCAATGATTACCTTTCTTTGTTTAAACACAGCGGCTTTAACCCTATTTCCGACCACCGTTATTTCTTTAAGGATGACAAACGGGGCTCTTGATCCAATGGATATTGTCATTCCGACTTTTCTCGCAACCTGCTCGTCATGCGCGATAGCACTTACACTCGACCGTCTTTTTTACGTGTTTACATCTAATCGGAACAGGAGGCCGTAATGAATGTAATAGCCGCTATTTCTACATTGTTCCTTCCTTCATTAGTTGTATTGATTCTGCTGTTTGCTTTGATTAAAAAAAAGGATGCATACGGTGCTTTTACTGAGGGAGGAAAAGAAGGAATACGTTTATCGGTATCACTGCTGCCCTTTTTGCTTGGGATGCTCGTCGCAATAAATATTTTACGGGCTTCCGGATTTTTGGATGCCATGAACCAGGCCCTTTCCCCGTTGCTTATTACTTTTAACATTCCTCCTGACCTGCTTCCACTGCTATTTATCAGGCCAATATCAGGCTCAGCGGCACTTGGAATGGTTGCAGACCTTACCGCAACATATGGAGCAGATCATTTTATTTCACGGGCAGCAGCCATTGTCCAGGGAAGCACGGACACCACCCTGTATGTGTTGACCGTATATTTTGGAGCTGTAGGAATAAAAAAAATGGGAAGAGCTCTGACGATTGGTCTTTTAGCGGATCTCGCCGGTATGACCACGGCCATTTTAATTACGTTGTGGTATTTCTCCTAAGCCGGTTTTGTTATTAGACTAAGCCGGTTTTGTGCTACTATAGGGGTGAAGTCCGGAGGTGAAGAGATGAATAAATATCCTCAATCTTATATCGATTATCTGGTTCATTTTCATGGAGACAGAGATTATTTTGAATGCCATGAAGCGCTTGAAGAATTTTGGAAGGAACATACAGAGATGGACCGCAACTCGATCTGGGTAGCTTGGATTCAATTGGCCGTTGCGCTTTACCATCAGAGAAGAGGTAACTTTTCCGGAGCGAAACGTATGATTGAGAAAGCATTTAAGAAATTCCGGCATCACGAAAAGCAATTGCCTGAATTCGGTATGCAGCCTGCACTTTTTCTTGAGCAGCTTCAAAATCTAACCGCATCCATCACAGCTAAAACACCTTATACAAGCATTCAGCTGCCCATAGATGACTTTTATTTAGAAAGCACCTGCAGGGAACAGTGTCTGAAAAAAGGGTTTACCTGGGGGCAAATAAGTGATCTGTCCGACCGGATGATAACTGAGAGGCACCGTCTGCGTGACCGGAGTGATGTTATTCTTCTCAGAGAAAAAGAATTAAGGAAAAGAAATAATAAACCGCGAACGTTTTAACAAAACTGAAGGTGCAAGAAAAAAACCACTGACTTTAAAAAGTCAGTGGTTTTCTTTATCAGCTTCTTTAATTTCTGAAGGTTCATCATTAACACATTTACTTAAAAATCCTTCTGTATAGCTAGTGCTTGAAAATTCCATATCAGGATACATTTCACGCAGAGTTGAAATCATCTTTTTTCCTATCCCTTCATTTCTATGGGACGGACTCACTGATATATGCTGTATTAAGATGCTGTCATCAGTAATTTTAACGCCAACAAGACCGATAATATCTTCTTCCTTCCACAGAAAGAGCCGGTTGCTTTTATCTTCTTCATACATTTTCATCGACAATTGCAATTGCTTAATGTCTTTTTCTGTAGGCATAAAAGACATAAGACCCATGGCTATTTTTTCAAAGGACTTTTTGTATCTTATTAGCATAGTTACCCCTCATCGTGGTTATGGTATGGTTAATTCAATCTCTGCAGGGAATCCGCACTTCCTCTGCAACCGCTTTTAATCATACTAGAAAATGAGCTGTAATTCAACTGCGGATCAATAATCCTTAAGCGATGAACAACCAATAGATAATTCCCCATCCAATTGCCATAACAATTAACAGGATAAACAAGACTAAGTTTTGAGTCTTCACGCTGCTCACATCCCTTACCCACCGAAATCTACTTATCTATGAGCATAAAGAGGAAGATCGTGACGAATTAAATCCTCAAATGTCTCCCGTTTTACCACGATCTTCGCGCTTCCATCCTCTACGAATACAACTGCCGGACGGGTAATACGATTATAGTTGTTCGCCATGGCATAGCCATATGCTCCTGTACAAAAAACAGCTAATATATCCCCCGCTTCTGCTTTAGCAATTGGAAGATCCCAAATAAGCATATCTCCTGACTCACAGCATTTTCCTGCAATCGATACTGTTTCCTCTGCCTCTGCTTCCGGCCGGTTTGCGATTACCGCCTCATAGCGGGCATCGTATAATGCAGGTCTGATGTTATCGCTCATCCCTCCATCTACCGCCAGATATTTTCTAATATCCGGAACATCTTTTGAGGAACCGACTGAATACAATGTTGTACCTGCATCTCCTACTAATGAACGCCCCGGCTCAATCCATATTTCCGGCATTGCCAATGATTCTTCCGACATAAGCGCTTTAACTTCACTTATAATGTCTTTTACATAAGCGGATGGGGGAATCGGTGTATCCTCTTTTGTGTAGCGGATGCCAAAACCTCCACCCAGATTCAGAACACGAGATGTGAATTTGTATTCTTTATTCCACAGGCTGAGCTTTTGGATCATTTTCTGAGCTGCTTTTTTAAAGCCAGTCGTTTCAAAAATTTGTGATCCAATATGGCAGTGAAGACCTAAAACCTCAAGCTCCTGATTATTCAATGCTGTTTTAAGGGCTTTTTCCGCCTGGCCATTTTGAAGATCAAAACCGAATTTGGAATCTTCCTGACCTGTTAAAATATAGTCATGGGTATGCGCTTCAATGCCTGGCGTTACGCGGAGCAGAATGCTTGTTTTAGCTCCCCGCTCCCGGCAGATACCGGTTAACAGATCAAGTTCATAGAAGTTATCTACTACAAAACAGCCAATTCCGTAATCGAGAGCCATTTCAATTTCTTCCCTGCTTTTGTTATTGCCGTGAAAGTGAATTTTTTCGGGATTAAAGCCGGCCTGGATGGCTGTATACAGTTCTCCTCCAGATACAACGTCCAGACTGAGACCTTCTTCTTCAATAATCTGAATCATGGCAATTGAAGAAAAGGCTTTGCTTGCATAAGCGACCTGTGAGGTAACTCCAAGCTCTTCAAATGTTTCTTTAAAGCCCCTGGCACGCTCTCTGATAAGGGCGACATCATAAACGTATAACGGTGTTCCATATTTTTTAGCCAGCTCAATTGTATCGACGCCGCCGATTGTTAAATGACCTGCTTCATTTGTACTCGATGTTCCATAATAATGCATCATACAGTTCCTTTCTTTTCAGGACAAAATATCCGTTAATAATTATTAGAACTGTACCACAATCCTGCATTATAAATCAATCTCATTCTCCTGTCGGACGCTGCCTTACCCGGTCTTTTGTTTTGACGATCATAGGCCGCAGCATGGCAGATGTCATCGGCAATCTCATGATAATTCTCAGCATCGCATTGGGTCTGAATGGTACTAGAGGCCACAAATACGGAGTGGAGAAGGATTTGACGTTCATGAGGTATAGGATGTAAATGGTTAATCCTAAAACGAGGCCGTCAACATGGAATAACCATACGAGCAATAATAATAGTACCCTGACTATTTTATTTGCGACACTTAATTCATAGCTTGGTGTGGCAAAGGTGCCAATTGCAGCTACGGCCACGTATAAAATAACCTCCGGCACAAACAAGCCCACATCTATGGCAATCTGCCCGATCAGGACAGCTGCGATCAACCCCATGGCTGTGGCTAGAGGAGTTGGCGTATGAATGGCTGCCATTCTTAAAAATTCTATCCCAATATCTGCAATCAGCAGTTGGAGAATTAATGGAACATTAGTATCATCCTTCATTCCTAAAAAACCAAGAGCCTCCGGTCGGAGTTCAGGGTCTAAAGCCATTAGATACCACAGAGGCAAAAGCACAATGGAGGCTATTATTCCCGCAAGCCTGATCCACCGGATAAAGGTCCCTACAGCCGGTGACTGGCGGAATTCTTCTGCATGCTGTACATGATGAAAATACGTTGTGGGTGTGATCATCACACTCGGCGATGTATCAACATATATACAAACATGACCTTCAAGCAGGTGAGTAGCTGCAACGTCTGCCCGCTCTGTGAATCTTACTAGCGGATAAGGATTAAAACCCTGTTTCACTATGTATTCTTCAAGAGATTTATCTGTCATAGTCAACCCATCAACGTTAATGGCATCGAGTTCTTTTTTTATCGTATCAATCAGATCCTGGTTAGCAAGCCCTTTTATGTACCCCACTGCCACATCTGCTTTTGACCTTTGCCCTACTTCCATCATATCGAAGCGTATCCGCTCGTCTCTGATTCGTCTTCTGGTAAGAGCAGTGTTCACAATAATATTTTCAACAAAGCCGTCTCTTGAGCCTCTGACAATTTTTTCTGTGTCCGGCTCCTCCGGCTGACGGCCGGGATAGCTTCTGACATCTACCACATAGGCATGTCTGTCTCCTGAAACTTTAATGGCGATAAGACCTGCAAACACCTGCCTAATCACATCTTCAACCGTTTCCACGGTTTCAACGGACTGGTTAATCAACCGATTGTGCAGAATGTCAGAAAGCTTTGAACGCTCATTTTTTGGAAGCTCAATGCTCACAAGCTCCGCCAGTATTTCCATTACGAATTCAGTATCACAAAGCCCGTTTACAGCATAAATATGGACTGGTGTTCCGGCAATAATAAATTTCCTTACCATAAAATCAAAGCTCTCGCCTAAGCCTGCCCGTGCTGTTAAAATTTCATCCAACTGTTCTGCTTTTAAAGGTAGTGACTGCATAGCTAATCTCCTCTGTGAAATGGAATAAAAATGATCCAGTAAAATAATGAACCCATTACTTTGCCAATCACAATAGCAAACATGATTGACTGCAGCTTATCAGCTATCTTCAGCCTTCTGGTGACTAGCGGTATTACATCAAGCACCTCAGTCAGCGCAGCAGCAAGCATTCCGATAAAAGCCCCGGCTAAAAGCCCTGCTGCCGGAACTAAAAAGAAGCCGGATGAGGTTTTAACATCAAAAAGGCTGCCTGCTACACCTGTCATCGCACCTAAAATAACTGCCCACTCCAGCGGGCGCAGACGATTTTTATTTTGGACGATCTGGATCAGACGGGGAATGATGCCCAGTACACTTAGGAATGCTACAAAGCCTCCTCCCACCGCTAATCCGGAAGCCAAACCAACGAATACAACCATCGGGCTACTGATCATTTTGAGCCAATTTCTTTCTTTCCTGATCTACAATATAATCCTCAAGTGACTGCTCGTAGTTAAACACTTCCACATCCAACGGGCTTGGTTCTTCATTAAATTTTTTTTGAAACAGCCTGTTAAAAAATAGAATCATCCCCAGTCCCAGTCCAATTGAATAGGGAATCTGGAACCATAAAGGATGCTCAAGCTTTTTTCCTGTCATCATCTGTACCATAGATATCTGGGTTTCTCTCATGCTGACGTCCTCGTGAAAATACATGATAGTCAGAGCAGCTCCTACAAAAAGCAGGCTCCAGACAAAAAGAAAAAGTGGAAGAGAGCCCTTTTTTTCTTCTTCCCGCAATTCGACAAGCGTAGCGGATGCACCTAAAAAGTCGATTTCTGCAGCCGGCAGCACCTTTTTTACCTGATCAATCATATCCACCTGGTCAATGAGCAGATAGGTTTCAGACGAATTTTTTTTAGTGGCGAGCATTGGTGTTTTCTTTAACTTATCCACATTGAGCCCAGGGGCCGAAATATCTGCTGCGTCTTTTACCATGATTACGTGGCCCTTTAAAACATTAATTTTCCTTTTTAGCCTTATATAAACTGTCTGGGACATGCTCTCTCCCTCCTTTCTTTTTGTCTAGGCTTCTTTCACATCATCCATCCATTCACGAATCGATTGAAGAACTCTTTTTTCTATACGTGATACCTGCACCTGGGAAATCCCAAGCTTTTCTGCCACCTCTGATTGGGTGAAGTCCTTGTAATACCTTAGAAAGATGATTACCCGGTCCCTTTTTTCCAAGGTCAGCAGCGCTTCCTTTAAAGCAAGCTGGTGAAACCACTGCTCCTCATCCTTTGACGCCATTTGGTCAAGCAGAGTGATTGGGTCTCCTTCATTTTCATACACCGTTTCATGAATAGAAGCCGGTGCACGCGATGCATCCTGCGACAAAACAATATCATCAACAGTTACATCGAGCTCCTCAGCAATTTCTGTGAGTGTCGGCAGCCTGCCATATTGACTGCTTAGCTGTTCTTTGGCCCTCCTGACCTTAATCGCAAGCTCCTTAACTGAGCGGCTTACTTTTACGGTTCCATCGTCTCTTAGGAAACGCTGGATCTCTCCGATAATCATAGGTACTGCATAGGTGGAGAATTTGACACTGTAGCTGAGGTCAAATTTATCCACTGCTTTAAGCAGCCCAATCGCTCCGATTTGAAATAAATCATCAGGGTCATGACCCCTGTTTAAAAAACGCTGAACAACTGACCATACAAGTCTCACATTTGTTTCTACCATTTTGCTTCTGGCTTCCTGATCGCCCGCTTGACTTAACCGTATCCATTCCCGAACGGTTTCATGGTTAGTGGTCGTTTTCGCACTCATAGGACACCTAATGGCATTCAGCCTGGACAGAGGCCAGGTGTTTGCTCATACGTATAGTTGTGCCTTTTGATTGGCTGGAGATGACTTCCACTGCATCCATAAAGTGCTCCATAATCGTAAAGCCCATCCCCGAGCGTTCCATTTCAGGCTTTGTTGTAAAAAGGGGCTGCATTGCTTCCTCCACATCCGCAATTCCAAGTCCCTCATCTCTAATCTCGATGGATAAAACATTGTTTTGCATGGTCAATGTCATATGGACCCACTGATCATCCCGTCCGTCGTATCCATGAATGATCGCATTGGTGACCGCTTCAGATACAACCGTTTTAATATCGGTCAATTCACCTATGGTTGGATCATACGGAGTAATAAAAGAAGCGACAACAAGCCTTGCAAAAGCTTCATTTTCACTTATTGAACGGAATTTAAAAATAGCCTCGTTATTCATTATGCCACCCCCAATCTCATCAGCGCATGGTCCTCGGAGGTTTCAATGATCATAATGCGGAACAGGCCGGACATCTCAAATAAACGTTTTACAGGCTCAGATATGGCACAAACAATCATGCTGCCATTTTTTTTCTGTAAATGCTTGTACCTTCCAAGCATCAGCCCAAGACCTGAGCTATCCATAAATTCAAGCTCAGAAAGGTTAAGTACCAGGTGATGAATATCATGCTCGTCCATTAAATTGAGGAGCTCTTCCCTGATTTTTTCTGTTGCATGATGATCAAGCTCGCCCTGCATTCTTAGAAGCAGCACATCTTTTTTTATTTCAGCCTGGACTGTAAAAGCCATTTAAACCCCTCCCTTTTTTACGTACAGAGGGATTATTCCTTGCTTCTTTTCTTAATTCCTGCATGGTGACAATAATAGAAAAAACTAGTGTTTATTCGTGTTTACCTGATCATTTCTTCCATTGAGCGGACTAATAATTCTCCAAAAGATGCCTTAACGCTGTCACTTTCCGCTACTACAGGGACCGACGACATTTCTTTTCCATCAACAATTAGCGACATCGTTCCAATTTCATCCCCTTTTTTAACGGGGGCTGCTAATTCTTTGCTTACGCGAAGCGATTTCTTAACCTCCTGCTCTTTTCCGTTAACCGGAGACAGCCATTTTAGCGGCGCGCTTAATACACCCTTCATCAAATACGGTGAACCTTTTTCAACACGCGCTTCTGTTACTGTTTCCCCTTCTTTAGCCATGGTCTTACTCTTATAATGAGCGAACCCATAATCGAGCATCGAACTGACGATCTCATTTCTTGCTTTTGAGGTAGGAGCACCGAATACAACAGCAATAAAACGCATATCGTTCTTTTGGGCTGTAGCAGTTAAACAGTACATGGCTTCTTTTGTAAAGCCGGTTTTTAGACCGTCCGCTCCTTTATAAAACCGGACAAGCTTATTCGTATTAACCAGCCAGAAAGGGTCCTCACTGTCTTTACGCAGGTAATCCTCATAAGTCCCGGTAAACTCAATGATCTCCTCGTGCTTTAATAATTCTCTTGCAAGCAGAGCCATATCATAGGCTGAACTCACATGACCTTCAGCCGGCAGACCGGTTGTGTTTTTAAAGACAGTATTTTTGAGGCCTAATTCATTTACTTTCGCGTTCATTTGCTTAACAAAATCCTCTTCTGAGCCTGCTAAATGCTCTGCCATAGCAACTGCCGCATCATTGGCAGAGGCGATTGCAATTCCTTTTACCATATCCCGGACAGTCATTTCTTCGCCGGCTTTTAAGAAAATCTGAGAGCCCCCCATAGAGGCAGCTTTTTCACTCGCTCTTATCTTGTCCTCCCAGGTGATCTTTTTCGAGTCAATCGCTTCCATAATTAAAAGCATGGTTGCAATCTTTGTCATAGACGCCGGGGAGAGCGACTCCCTGCTGTTTTTGTCGGTTACTATCATTCCGGAATGCTGATCAATTAGAATAGCTGATTTTACATCATCGAGCGACACAGCTGACTGTTCATTTGCAGACATTGTATGTGGAAATAGGGAAAACACCAGCAGGAAACAAATAATTGATTGAACCCAGTTCTTCATTGAAATCGCACCTTTCAAGCTCTTTTTGCTTATTTTTTCCTTGCAAGGTGATTTTATACGTAAGGTTGTTAATTTATTCTTTATCTGGAGGATTAATATCGGTAAAATCACTTTCCAGGAACACAAAAAACACCTTTCCAAAATCGGAAAGGTGCCAAAGATTCGTTCATCTATTATTCGCCTGTAATATGACCTGCAATAAGTGCAGGAGCTTTAACAGCTTCACTTGAAATTAAAATGCTTTCAAGAAGCTTTTCCTTTACTTTTTCAATCTGTGCTAAATCATTGGCGTAAATCGTTACAAGCGAATCCCCTGCAGCTACTTTATCTCCAACCTTTTTATTGAGCATTAAACCGACTGCTAAATCTATTTCAGAATCCTTAGTAGCCCGGCCTGCACCAAGCCACATCGCTGCAGTTCCTACATTATCTGCAACAATAGTGGAAACAGTTCCTGACTGAGAGGCCGGGAGCTCAATTTTATGTGCAGCCTGGGGAAGTCCTGATGGGTTATCGACAACTGATGCATCTCCGCCCTGCCCGGCTAAAAAGTCCTTAAACCTTTCAAGTGCGCTTCCGCTGCTAATCGCTTCTTCAAGCTTTTTACGGGCTTCTTCCAAGGAAGATGCTTTTTGCGCCAAATAAACCATGTAGCTTCCTAAAGTTAAGCATAGCTCTGTTAAATCTTTCGGACCTTCTCCTTTTAAGGTATCGATCGCTTCCTGCACCTCAAGAGCATTACCGATTGCCCGTCCAAGAGGCTGACTCATATCTGAAATAACAGCCATTGTCTGACGGCCTACGTTATTTCCGATTCTAACCATTGCATGAGCTAATTCACGCGCCTGATCTTCATCCTTCATAAACGCACCTGCGCCTGTTTTTACATCTAGTACAATGGCATCTGCACCTGCTGCAATTTTTTTGCTCATGATCGATGAAGCGATAAGAGGAATACTGTTGACGGTTGCCGTGACATCCCGAAGTGCATACAGTTTTTTATCTGCAGGTGTAAGATTTCCGCTTTGCCCCATTACTGCCACTTTAATTTCATTCACCAGTTTAGTAAACTCTTCACTGGATAATTCAACGTTAAAGCCCGGAACCGCTTCCAGCTTATCGATCGTACCGCCAGTATGCCCAAGACCTCTTCCGCTCATCTTTGCTACCGGCACATCAACAGCTGCCACCAGCGGTCCAAGGATGAGCGTTGTCGTATCACCGACTCCTCCTGTGGAGTGCTTATCCACTTTTATTCCTTCAATTCCGGACAGATCAATCTGGTCGCCTGACTCAACCATGGCTAGCGTAAGATCCGCCCGTTCCTGCTCTGTCATTCCCTGAAAATAAACCGCCATTAAAAGAGCGCTCACCTGATAATCAGGAATGTCGCCAGAGGTATACCCTTGTATGACGAAATTTATTTCATCTGACGTAAGAGCTTTTCCGTCACGCTTTTTTTCAATAATATCAACCATTCTCATTTTCTATTCCTCTTTTCCCAGGTTAATTAAGTAAGACTGTTCAAAAAGCTTGTTCCAAATGCAGGCTGCTTAACCTTGAAGTTGTCAGCGATTGTCGCTCCGACATCTGCAAATGTTTCACGAATATCCAGCTTTTCCCCGCCATTAAAACGCTTGGAGTAGACGAGCAATGGAACAAATTCACGGGTGTGATCGGTCCCTTCATGAACAGGGTCGTTACCATGATCAGCTGTGATAATAAGCAGGTCGTCATCGGTCATTTTCTCAAAGACCTCCGGCAGACGCGCATCAAATTCCTCAAGGGCCTTTCCATACCCTTCCGGATCGCGGCGATGACCGAATAACGCATCAAAATCAACAAGATTCAAAAAGCTCAACCCGGTAAACTCACGGTCAAAAGTTTGAATAAGCTTGTCCATTCCATCCATATTGTCATTTGTGCGCAAAGAATCGGTTACTCCTTCTCCATTAAAGATGTCAGCAATTTTCCCTATTGCAATGACATCCAGACCGCTGTCTTTTAGTTCATTCATGACAGTGCGGTCAAATGGCTTAAGCGCGTAGTCATGACGGTTGGATGTACGTTTGAAAGCTCCCGATTCTCCGATGAAAGGACGGGCAATAATACGTCCTACCAAATATTTTTCATCCAAAGTGATTTCGCGTGCGATCTCACAAATGCGATATAATTCCTCAAGCGGAATAACTTCTTCATGAGCTGCGATTTGAAGAACAGGATCTGCTGATGTATACACAATGATTGCTCCTGTTTTCATATGCTCTTCCCCAAGCTCCTCCAAAATAGCAGTTCCACTTGCAGGTTTATTGCCAATTACTTTTCGTCCGGTTTTTTCTTCTAGAAGTGCTATCAGCTCCTCTGAAAATCCTTCCGGAAAAACTCTGAAGGGTTTATCAATATTCAGCCCCATCAGCTCCCAGTGCCCGGTCATTGTGTCTTTTCCGACAGAGGCCTCTGCCATTTTCGTCCAATATGCCAAAGGCTTTTCTGCTTTGTCAATTCCCTGTACCAGTTCAATATTCGACAGCCCAAGCTTCGCCATATTGGGCATTTTCAGACCCTTCATATGCTCAGCGATATGGCCTAGCGTATTTGAGCCAAGATCATTAAATTTTTCTGCATCCGGCGCTTCGCCAATTCCTACTGAATCCATTACTACTAAATGTACACGTTTATATTTATAATTTGTCATTTTATGTCCTCCTTGAACGTTCCGCTTCTATTTTACCTATGGATATAAGAGTTTGACAAGATGATCGTCTGAAGTCTGACAACTTAAATTAAACCGAGAATTAGGCTCTCGGATGAAACTGTGAATAGACTTCCCTTATTCTTTTTGTCGATACATGTGTATAAATTTGAGTCGTTGAGATGTCGGCATGTCCAAGCATTTCCTGCACAGCCCTGAGATCGGCGCCATTTTCAATTAAATGAGTAGCAAATGAATGCCTTAGAGTGTGAGGCGTCAGCTCTTTTTCAATTTTTGATTTTTTTGCAAGCGCCTTTAAAATCTTCCAAAACCCCTGTCTGGTCAGACGGTTTCCATGCTGATTCAGAAAAAGCGCTTGAGTTTGAGCATGGCGGAACTGGTTTCTTGTATGACGGATATACGTTTCAAGCACCTCAGAAGCAACCTTGCCAATCGGAATAATTCTTTCCTTATTCCCTTTTCCGATACATCTGATAAACCCCATTTCCAGATTGACATCATCGACATCGAGGCTGATCAGCTCACTTACCCGCATCCCGGTTGCATACAAAACCTCCATCATGGCGCGATCCCTGTAGCCGCTTGGCTTAGACAAATCCGCTGCCTGAAGAAGCTCTTCCACCTCTTCAATATTTAATACTTTTGGAAGTGTCTTTTCTGACTTAGGGGTCTCCAGGTGCTCTGTGGGATCCTGATCACACCTTCTGCCACGTATCAAAAAATGATGAAAGGATCGGATGGAGGAAGTATGTCGTGCAATCGTTTTTGCAGATTTGCCCTGATTTTTTAAATGAGCAAAAAACTGAAGAATATGTACTCGTTTTATTTCACACACAGAAGAAACCTGCTCCACTTTATCCATATAAGTTATATATGCTTTTAAATCACGTTCGTATGATTGAACGGTATTGGCTGACAATCCTTTTTCAACTACCATAAACTGTATATAATCAAGAAGCTGATCCTTCATTCTCACGCCCCCTAGTCGTACCTATAACCCTATTGTAGTACGCTTTCATTTTAAAGTCATCCGTTTTCATTGTCGAAAACCGTAATATTGCTATGTTGGCCCTGAGAAAAACAAAAAACCATGCAATCCGCATGGCTTCATTTTTTATTTGCAGCATCATCCTGATCCTTCCGTTCATTACATCTATGACAGATGCCGTGAAAGGTGAGGCGATGATCTTTGATTTTAAAATTATAGTCCCGTTCAACTATATCCTCTACATCCTCAAGCAAATCCTCCTGAACCTCATCAACAGTTCCGCACTCAAGGCAGATTAAATGATGATGAAAATGAGCCGCTCCTTCTTTTCTAAGATCATAGCGGGAAACGCCATCACCAAAGTTAATTTTATCTACAACTTTTAATTCAGTTAATAATTCAAGTGTACGATAAACAGTAGCCAGCCCGATTTCAGGCGCCTTTTCCTTTACGAGGAGGTATACATCTTCAGCGCTTAGGTGGTCTGCCTCATTTTCCAGAAGTACTCTTACTGTTGCTTCACGCTGAGGCGTTAGTTTATAGCTCGCTGAATGCAGTTGTTTTTTGATTCTTTCTATTCTGCTTTCCATGATTTGCCCTCCCTCGCCTTATCATGAACATTATAACAAAAGGGAGGATGAATGCAAACAATAATTATTACAATAAAGAAATTAAAATGATTATTAAATAATAATTAATCTATTTAACTGTTAGGATGAAACCATTTTATCCAATAAGGAGGAATCAGGGCTTCAATCACTCCGCCAAAGACGACCAGCATAAGCATAAAACCAAACAAAATTGTGTAATTTAAGCTCGCCGTGCGGAATGTAGGTGTGAATGCCTGCCTTGTTACTACCCTTCTCCACAGATGCAGCGTGATTTTTATCGCATGTACACAGACAATAACATATACAGGAATCAAAAGCAGATTCTGAGGCAGCACAACCCCTATGGCAATCCAAAGGCCTTCCCAGCCGTATTGAGAGATAAACAGTCCTGTGGTAAATCCGAACATCATTCCTTTTGCAAAAACGATAAGCCATGCAACAGGCAGTCCAATTAACATAAAACCAGTGCACCAGATAATAAAAATAAAGGCCATATCTAACAATATATATCCTTTTACATGCTCATTTAAAAGAGTAAGAATGCTTTGTTTTTCACCCGTCTCAAAAGCAATAAACGGATTAAGCAGCGGCTGGAGCTGCTCAACGGACAATTTATTAACTAATAAAGCCCCGGTTAAAACTCCTCCGCATAAGAGCGCCATCACAAAAATATACAGGGATGCATGCTGCTGAATATGGTAGACGATTGTACGAGTGAATGTTTTTTTCATGGAATGCCCCCTTCACACTAAATTCTCCTCATTGTATGAAAAGGGCAGGATTAACATGAGTCACTTTCTAAAATTTTCTCCCAGCCTCATCTGTCAGATTTTCGCTTTCTTAATTCAGCTTACTTTCAGCTTGTTCCCTTAAAATTCTTTGAAGGCGTAAATATTGAACAGCGTAGGCAGTTTTCGCATCGAATATACGCTGATCAGCTACACACTCCTCTGCTTCTTCCAGTGTTATTTCATGGAGCTCAACAAATTCATCCTCATCGGCACCCTTGGCATTTTCAATTTTATACAAACCCTTTGCTTCAAAAACATGCACCAGCTCATCTGCAAAGCCCGGAGAAGTATAAAAGGATTGAAGATGAACTAGACGGTCACAGCCGTAGCCTGTTTCTTCCTCAAGCTCTCTTGCTGCAGTAATAATCGGTTCCTCGCCGGGCTCAAGCTTACCCGCAGGGATTTCTAAAATCGAGCGCTCAAAGGCTTTCCGGTATTGCTCCACCATAATAAGCTTTCCTTCACCGTTTACAGCGATCACACAGACTGCTCCCGGATGTTTGATAATTTCCCTTTTAGAGGTTTTTCCGTTTGGCAGCTCCACCTCTTCTACTTGCAGCGTAATAATCTTCCCTTCATAAAGCACGTCTTTATTTACCGTTTTTTCTTCGAATTTTTTCATTTCATCTTCCTCCTTATTACACATTTTTTATTGTAACAGTCCTTTCCCCCTTCATGGGGCTTTTCAATCGTGTTTGAATAAAAGAGAGAAAGAGAATACAAGTACTATCACTATTTAGGAGATGATTATATTGGAGAAAAGACAAATAGGTTCATCCGAACTTAAAAGTTCAATCCTCGGACTTGGGTGCATGTCTTTAGGAAGAGATGAAAAGAAAGCCCAGGCAATTATTGAAGCTGCGCTTGAAGGCGGTATTACTTATTTTGATACCGCTGATTTGTATGACTTTGGCGTAAATGAAGAAATCGTCGGGAAGTCGTTAAAACATGTTCGGGATGAGGTCGTGATCGCAACCAAAGTAGGCAACAGATGGGAGGAAGGAAAAGAAGGCTGGCAATGGGACCCCTCAAAATCCTACATAACCGAGCAGGTCAAATCCAGTTTAAAGCGTCTCCAGGTCGACTATATTGATCTTTATCAGCTGCATGGCGGCACGCTGGACGACCCTATCGATGAAACAATTGAAGCTTTTGAACAGCTAAAAAAGGAAGGCTATATTAGAGAATACGGCATTTCCTCCATCCGGCCTAACGTCATAAAGGAATATGCTGAGAAGTCCTCGATCGTGTCCAATATGATGCAATACAGTTTGCTTGACAGACGTCCGGAGGAGCAGGCTTTGCCAATTCTCAATGAAAACAATATCTCTGTTATTACAAGAGGGCCCCTTGCTAAAGGTATTTTAACCGAGAAGCTGCTGTCAAAAGTCAGTGACAGCGTTAAGGAAGACGGCTACCTTCACTATACGTTTGAAGCGCTCGAATACACGCTAGAAACGCTTTATGAACGATTCAGCTCTATGCGCACTATGAATGAGCTCGCTCTTAAATTTAACGCAGCAAATCCTGCAGTCGCTTCGATCATTACGGGTGCCAGCTCACCTGATCAAATAAAAAGAAATATTGAAGCGATTTCAGGGGACCCGCTTTCTGAGGAAGAATATGAGCTGCTAAGAGAGCTGACAAACAATAAAGGATATGCAGAGCACAGACTATAATTGTAGTAGAATCACTAAAAAGCTGCACCCCTCATTAAGGGTGCAGCTTATTTTTAAAGATCTTTTTTCTTATTTCTTATAATCCCGCCAGTCCATTCCGCTTTCTTCGAGCAGCTCTTCAAATGACTTATTCTGCTCTATTCGCTTTTTGGCCTCTGCCTTTTTCTTTTTTTCTTCTTCTGCCCGCCGGTTTTCTTCATTCACTAAATCTTTTTTTGTTTCCTGCAATTTTGTCAGCAAATCGTTGTTTAGTGAATCCTTTAATGTTGGTTTTCTTTCATCACGCTGTTTCGGCTGTTTTGGCTGTTTTCTATTTTTCTTCATAAAACCCCTCCTGTAGCTTTTTAATTGTACTTCAAAGGAGAGTTCGAAGAAAATTAATACGCATCCATTACGACTGTATTTGAAACCTTCAGTTCCGGCTCTGTTGATTCTAGAATGTCCTCAACCGTGTAGCCTTTCGCAACTTCAGCCAGCGTGAGGCCTTCATTTGTCACATCAATAACCGCTCTTTCTGTAACGATACGGTCGACCACATTTTTCCCTGTCAGAGGAAGAGAGCATGTTTTTAATATTTTCGGTTTCCCATCGCGGTTGACATGGTCCATAATCACAATAATTTTTCTTGCCCCATGAACCAGATCCATTGCGCCCCCCATTCCCTTAATCATTTTTCCGGGAATCATCCAATTGGCAAGATCTCCATTTTCAGAAACCTCCATGCCGCCTAAGATCGCAATATCCACATGTCCGCCGCGAATCATGGCAAAGGATTCGGCACTATCAAAGTAGGCTGCCCCGCTCACAGCGGTTACGGTTTCCTTTCCGGCATTAATTAAATCAGCGTCCACTTCCTCTTCCTTCGGGTAACGGCCGATTCCAAGCAGACCGTTTTCAGATTGAAGAACAACCTCCTTATGCTCTGCGAGGTGGTTGGCAACAAGCGTTGGCATTCCTATCCCCAAATTCACATAATCACCATCATTAATTTCCTTTTCTGCTCTTTTGGCGATTGTTTCACGTACCTTTTTCTTATCCATTCGCTGCTCATCCTCTCTGCCTAACGCCTTAATTTGAAACTGTTCTGCGCTCTATGCGCTTTTCCTGTTCAGCCTGAAACAAATGCTGGACATAAATGCTTGGGGTATGGACTTCATTAGGGTCAAAGCTGCCTTTTTCAACGAGCTCCTCTACTTCCGCAACCGTAATTTTACCCGCTGCTGCAATCATCGGATTAAAGTTTCTAGCAGTTTTTCGGTAAACAAGATTACCCATTTTATCACCCTTCCAGGCGCGCACAAAACTTACATCAGCTTTGAAGGCTTCTTCCAGAACATATTCTTTACCGTTAAATTCACGGACTTCCTTTCCTTCCGCCACCGGTGTTCCTACTCCCGCCGGCGTGTAAAATGCAGGGATGCCCGCTCCTCCTGCACGTATTTTTTCAGCAAGAGTTCCCTGCGGAACAAGCTCAACCTCAAGCTCTCCCGATAAAACCTGCCGTTCAAATTCTTTATTTTCCCCTACATAGGAACCGATCATTTTTTTAATTTGTTTATTATGAAGAAGCAGCCCAAGCCCCCAATCGTCTATCCCGCAATTATTTGAAATGACAGTCAGATCTTTTACCCCGGAATCACGCAGGGCTATAATCAGATTTTCAGGGATTCCGCACAGGCCGAATCCTCCTACCATAATGGTATCACCATCTTTCACATGGGAAACTGCCTCTTCTGCAGATTGATAAATTGATTTCATTTTCTGCTCCCCTCCCTCTACGGTCTTTTTAAAACAGTTGCTACGCCCTGGCCTCCGCCAATACATAATGTGGCAAGCCCTGTTTTCGCATCTCTTTTTTGCATTTCATGTATTAACGTGACAAGAACCCGCGCTCCGCTTGCCCCAATTGGATGCCCAAGAGCAATCGCGCCGCCGTTAACATTTAAAATATCCCAGTTAAATGATAATTCACGGTCAACTGCAAGCGATTGAGCAGCAAATGCTTCATTTGCTTCTATCAGCTCCAGCTCTTCAAGTGTGAGGGAAGCTTTTTCAAGCGCTTTTTTTACCGCACCTACCGGGCCAAGACCCATTACACTCGGGTCAACTCCCGCACTTGCGTTTCCGGCAATGACAGCAAGAGGCGTTAATCCCAGCTCTTCTGCTTTTTCTCTTGCCATTACAACGACGCAAGCTGCCCCGTCATTAATACCAGACGCATTACCTGCTGTAACAGAGCCTTCTTTTTTAAAGGCAGGACGGAGCTTGCCGAGCGACTCTTTTGTCGTGCCCTCTCTCGGATACTCGTCCTTAGTAAATAAAATAGGATCTCCCTTTCGCTGCGGTATGGCAACCGGAACAATTTCATCATCAAATCTTCCACTGTTAATTGCTGCTACTGCCTTTTGCTGGCTTCCTGCAGCAAATTCATCCTGCTCGTCACGCGTTAACGAGTAACGGTCACATAAGTTTTCAGCGGTCTGACCCATATGGTAATCATTAAATGCACACCATAATCCGTCCTTGATCATGCTGTCTACAAGCTTTTGATCGCCCATTTTAAAACCTTCCCGCCCGTTTTGCAGAAGATATGGGGCCCTGCTCATATTTTCCATTCCGCCTGCAATGACGATGTCAGCATCGCCTGTCATAATAGCCTGTGCAGCCAGATGGACTGATTTCAGCCCTGAACCGCATACTTTGTTTATTGTCATGGCAGAAACATACTCAGGCAGCTCAGCTTCAATGGCGGCCTGGCGTGCAGGATTCTGACCCAGTCCTGCCTGCAGTACATTTCCCATAATTACTTCATTTACCTCTGAGGGTTTGATTCCTGCTCTGGCTATTGCCTCTTTAATGACAATAGCTCCAAGGGCAGTGGCGCTTATTCCTTTCAGCGCACCGTTAAATGTTCCAATGGCTGTTCTCACAGCACTTACGATCACAGCTTCTCTTGTCATGATGTAACCTCCTTAAATGGGCTTCAGTATTAGTCATTCTATGAAAACGCTTTAATTCCTTCTTTTTCGCTATAAAACTTTCTGATACGATAAAATTAATTAATTTACTTTCTAAGGGGTTGTAAAAAGATGAATATTCCAAACCGGGCAACGATTATTGAGGTGGGCCCACGTGATGGTCTTCAAAACGAACCGCAGTTTGTGCCAACAGAAACAAAGACCGCATTTATTCAAAAGCTGTGGAAAGCAGGCTTTCAGGAAATGGAGATCACTTCTTTTGTTTCGCCTAAGTGGGTTCCTCAAATGCTCGATGCGAAAGAAATTATGGCAGCTGCAGGATCAGCAGCCGGCAGTATTGTGCTTGCTCCAAATAAAAAAGGTATAGAGGCAGCTCTTGATTCAGGAGCCCGCAAAGTGGCGGTTTTTATCGGCGTCAGCTCTTCGTTCAATCAAAAAAATATAAATAAAACAACTGAAGATGCGATGCTTGGGCTTTTGCCTCAAATTGCTGAGCTGAAGTCTAAAGGCATTTTCGTCCGGGCATGCATCTCCACAGCCTTTCATTGCCCTTACGAAGGAAAAATCGATCCATTGGCAACACTTGCTTTATGCAGGAGGTTTGCTGAAGCAGGAGTGGACGAGCTGAGCGTGGCTGACACGATCGGCAGGGCAGCCCCTACTGAATCCTATTCCCTTTTTAGCCTGTTAAAAAAAGAGCTGCCTTCTGTTTTACTGACAGCCCATTTTCATGATACTAGAAAAATGGCGCTTGCCAATATTTACGCTGCCCTTCTTGCCGGCATTGACCGCTTTGACAGCTCAACAGGAGGACTCGGAGGCTGTCCGTTTGCGCCTGGCGCTAGCGGAAACGTAGCTACTGAGGATGTGGTTTATATGCTGCATGAGATGGGCATAGATACAGGGATTAATCCGGACATTCTGATAGAGGCTATTGCTATTGTGAAACCTTATGTATCAAGGGAAATTACGAGTGGCTTCTATATTAATAAAATGAATCAATAAAATGTATAGCAATCATGATTTTCAGAGGTGATGGGATGACAGGAAAAAAACGTTTTTTACTTGCAGGGGGTCTCGCAGGACTAGCAGGAGCTGCCGCCGCCGGTCTCGGCTATTACTTATCAAACCGGATTATGTATATGGCTTTAAAAGAGGATCAGTTTATTCTTGAAAGAGAAATCTCTGCTAAATGGCTGATTTTAGAGGAATACGATACCCTCCCTAAAGAGGAGGTGTGGGTCAAATCCCCTGGCGGATATCAAATTAAAGCCATATTTGTTCACCCTCATCCCACGAATCGATATATCATTTTCTGCCATGGGGTCACTGAAAATAAAACTAATTCAATTAAATATATGAACCTTTTTCTTTCCAAAGGATTTAATGCGATCATTTACGACCAGCGCCGTCATGGCGATTCAGGCGGTAAAACCACTAGCTTCGGATTTTATGAAAAGCTTGATTTAAAAGCAGTAATTGATGAACTGATTGAACGCGCAGGAGAAGATGTCATTTTCGGAATTCATGGAGAATCAATGGGAGCTGCCACCATGCTTTTATATGCAGGGACTGTAGAAGACCGGGCCGATTTTTATATCGCAGATTGCCCCTTCTCTGATTTTAGTGAACAGCTTGTCTATATGATCACCAAAAAAAAGGAGTATGGGCGGGCTTCAAGATTTGCTGTTTCACTTGCCGACTTTTTCATCAGGCTCCGGGATGGTTACACCATTCAGTCAGTGTCTCCAAAGCTTGCCGTTGAAAAAATTAAAAAACCGGTGCTGTTCATCCATAGCAAAAACGACGGATTCATTCCCGCTTATATGACCGAATCGTTATTTGAATTAAAAAGAGGACCAAAAAAACTCTACATCGCTGAAAACGGCGAGCATGCCCAGTCCTTTACGGCTAATGAAGAGGAGTATAGTAAATGTGTAGACGATTTTTTAGAGGAAAATGGATTATAGACACCCGGCTTACAGCCGGGCATTTTTTACTGATTTTTAAATGACATTCTTCCGTTTATCGTCTGTCCGGGGCTTTTTAATTGAAACATTTTTGCCTTGTCGGAGTAATCGATTTTAAGCTCTTTATCATAAAAAACCATTTTTATTTTTTCTACTAAAATAGGCATGCTGTTGGTTTCAATGGTGACGTCCCCTTCTTCGGGCTCTTCTACATACCATAAAATGGGCACGCCATTCAGGACACAGCCGGTTCCTTCCGTATCATATTTTAGCTTCAGGTATCCTTCTTCACGGTTCATTTTCAGCCTAATTTGTTCGGCCGCAGCTTCTGTAATGGTAATTTGCATGTCATCATCCCTCCTATTTGGTTTAGTATAGCAGGGTTTGACTGTTTTTCAGAGTATCTTGCTTTTTGCTCCCCGTTCCAGTAGCATCGAAAATAGACAGCTATTTTATAATGGGGGTAGTGTAATGGAAAAAGTACAAATTAAGGTAATGGATAACGGGTCTTTGCGGGTGTCGGGAGAGGTTGAGCTGGTGGATGCTGAGGGAAACCGTTTTCCAACAAAGCCGGTGTTTTCATTGTGCCGGTGCGGCATGTCAAAAAACATGCCTTTCTGCGACGCGTCTCATAAAGGTAAATTCAGTTCATGCGTTCGTGCAGAAAAAGTATTGGATGAGGAATAATGTTCAGGCTCCCAGTCATAACGGCTGGGAGTTTTTCTTTAGATCCGGTCAATTGAACGGATCGTCTTAAGCTTAATTACTTTAACCTGATCAGACTGGTCCAAAAGCTTAATCGTTTGTGCAAAAGGATCGACTCCCATAACGCTGCCTGCTGCCTGGGTATAGTTCTGTCCCTGGTAAAAGGTAACCTGAACTAAAAGTGCGTCTTCTATCGCAAGCGCAAGAAGTTCATTCCACTCCTCTGCCCTTTGTTCATCTACTTCTGCCTGCTCTTCATACTGGTCACTTTCTGCCCATTGCCGAATCATTTTTACATGCTCCGGCAGCATCATGGCTGTCCATTTTATGGTTCCACGGTCACGAAGCATCATTTACCCCTCCTTTTTTATTTTTGTTGATTTATGTCCTCCGATAAGGGTCGCCCTTCTTCTTGAGGTGCCGGCTTCTGTATAGGAAACAGCTCTCAGCAGGGAAGCCGAGCCATAGCGCTCCCGCACGGCATCCATCGTATAGCCGAGCTTATGGGCGAGGTTTCGCTTTGGATTAAATAAATCCATTTGCAGCGAATGGTCAGGGACAAGATTGGTAAGCGAAATTGAAATCTTCCTCACAGGCTGCGGCTCTAAATTTTCATGAAGCAGCGCAAGACACAAGCGGTAAAGCTCCATCGTAATGGCTGTAGGCTCTGATAAGGAGCGTGACCGGTGAAAGGAGGACACTGTCGCCAGGCGGCTGTAGCCGATCCCAAGATGCAGCGTACGCGCTGCCAGATGATGCTTTCGCGTTCTTCTCGCTACTTCTTCACACATTTCAAGCACTACACTTTCAATTTCTCCGATTGCGGTATAATCCCGCAGCAGAATCTGACTTCTGCCAAAGCTTATCTGCCCCTCCATTATAGGAGCGCCAATCTCTGATAAATCAACGCCATGAGCATGATAGTACAGCTGGTTTCCCATTATGCCAAACTCTTTTTCAAGCCGCTCAAGACTGTCGTTAGCGAGGTCCCCTACTGAAAAGATGCCCATTTTGTTTAACCGCACTTCCATGCGCCTGCCAATTCCCCACATAGCTGAAAGAGGCGTAATAGGCCACAGCTTCTTTTCAATATCTGTGTATTTCCATTCAGCAATTCCATTGCGCTTTGCGTCAATATCAAGACACAGCTTTGCGATCAGCATATTCGGACCGATGCCAATAGCACAGGGCAGTCCGAATTCGCGCATCATATCATCAGCAATGTGCTTTGCCACTTCCCACGCATCCCCCCAGAGGGCGCTCGTGCCGTCCACCTGTAAAAAGCTTTCATCCACACTGTAAATATGAATTGATTCCTTTGGCACATAGCGATGAAAAAGCTTGGTTATTTCTGTGGAGATCCTTAAGTACTGTGCCATATTAGGCTCAAGCAGCTGAATCCGGCGGTCGCTTGGAAGCTCATGCAGCCTTGAGCCTGTTCGGATGCCAAATTCTTTTTTTAACCGGGGAGAAGCTGCCAGAATAACACTTCCTTTTTGATTTTCATCCCCCACAATGGCGATGCGTGAAGTCAAAGGATCCTGTCCTTTCTCTACTGCCGTACAGCTTGCATAAAAGCTCCGCATATCCACACACAGAATCTGGCGCTTTGGCATCATGGTATAATCAATCATTTACATCACCACCTGCGAACGTTTGTTCTTATAGTATCAGCCAATTTCTTAAAAAACAAGTGGGGAATGATTGGAAAACCGCTCAAAGGGTGGATAAAACCTTCAAGTAATTAAGCTTTAAAAAGCAGTGTACACCTAAAACACAAAAAGGACTGCCACTAATTTCAGGCAGTCCTTTCCTGTATTATTTTTGATTAAATCCCTTTTTGCCTGCTCTCTCAACCAGTCCGGGGGCCAGTGAATGCAGCTTGGACGCAAGATTCATCCAGCCTGGCAGGTTAACTTCCCTCTTCGTTGTAAAGAGAATGGCAACGGTTTTTGCGGCGACCTTTTCGGGGCTGAGCATCCACCGCTTTACACTTTTTGTGTAGCTGCCGGAATTGTCAGCGAGTTCAAAAAAAGCGGTATCAATAGGACCGGGGTTAATTGCGGTAACAGCAATGCCTTCATCTGCGAGCTCCATGCGAAGACTATTTGAAAATCCGAGAACGGCATGCTTTGTGGCCGAATAAATGCTTGATTTTGGGGTGGCAAGCTTGCCTGCCTGAGAAGCGATGTTGATAATATGCCCATGCCCTCTTTTCTGCATTAAAGGAATGACCGCTTTTGTAAGAGCAATTAACGCAAGAACATTGACTGAGAACATGTCCTGCACAGTCTTTTCCGGGGTTTGGTCAAGCCGTTCAAAAAGCCCGAAGCCGGCATTATTTATCAGCGCATCAATCCCACCGGATTCCTCCTCAATTTGTGTGATAAGACCAGGGATCGATTCTAACGCTGTTAAGTCAAACGAGTAAGCCTTAACCTCTTTTGCCCCGAGAGCGCCGCATTCCTCCACAATTCGGGCAAGCCTTTGTTCGTTGCGGCCGACTAAATAAATGGATGCCCCAAGCTCTGCGCATTTTTTGGCAAGTTCAAAGCCAAGGCCGCTTGAAGCTCCTGTAATTAAAATTGTTTTATCGGTTAACTTCCTCTTCATATAAAGGCTCCTTTGCGGTTGTTAGTGCCTTGTAGATCCACGCATCCCCCGATTTGTGACTGCGTTCTATTTCACCAGCGGCCAGTAAATAATCAAGCTGCCCCATCGTTTCTGAAAGCGTGAGGCCAAGCTGCTTACGGTAAACAGAAGGAAAAAGCTTAACACATAGATTAAAGGCTGTATCCGGGTTCTCAGCCAGCAGACTTTTTACATGCAGCGCTCTTTCATGTTGTTTCGCCAGTCTTTGAGAAATTAATGAGTGGGCATCCAAAACAATTGGGCCATGTCCCGGCAGAACACTCGAAATCGGAATAGCAAGCAGACTTTTTAAAGACTCATTATACTGCAGCTGGGGGATCGGGCGTTCCTGTTTTACTGAAAATGGCGGCTCAATCAATGGATTGGACGATATTTTAGCTAAAAGAAGGTCTCCGCCAATCAGCATACCATCCAACTTACGGTAAAGCGAAAGATGTCCCTGGGAATGGCCGGGTGTAGGGAGAACTGTCCAATCATGTGCATAGGGCAGCTGCCCCCCTGCCTTTAATTCACGGTCAATCCCTCTTTTTCCGAGTGCCTGAAGCGGCTCCCTCATTTTTTCAATCAGCACAAAATACGACTGCGGAAGGCCCATTTCTCTGAAAAACGTTTCATAAAACGAATCATGGTATTCCATAAAGGCTTCTTCCCTGAGTAAAAAACGCTCTCCTTCTTTAAATCCAAGAATGTCAGCCCTGCCGAATTGCTCAATCAGCCCGGAGTGGTCAGGGTGATGATGAGTGAGGACAATTTGATCAATATCCCGAGGCTCCAGATCAATTTCAGCGAGCTGGTCCTTTAAAGCTTTCCAGGCTCCTTTCGTTTTTGGCCCGGTGTCTACCAATGTATTTTTTTCATCTTTTATTACATAAACATGAACATCCCCCACTGCAAACGGGGTGGGAATCGTCAATTGAGCAATTCCATTATGCCACTGGACCATATAAGTGCCTCCTCATAAAATGAATGATCATTCACTTTCTTTAGTGTAGCTCTTTTTCATTAAATTGTCATGTGAATCGTGAAAATGCTTGACAGAATGAAGGAACGTCCGCATAATCACATATAATCAATCCATCTCGACAACGCGCTGATAAGGATTAGTAAACGAGTGCTAAAATGCAAGAGATCGAAGTCCGCCGGCTGAAAGGCTTCGTCGTTTTTCTCCTCGTTGAACCTGCCTTTGAGCGGCAGTAAATCTGCCCGTCTCCCTCGTTACGGGAATAAAGCGTACCGGATTTGTCCGGTAAAATTAGGTGGTACCGCGGAAGAAAACCCTTTCGTCCTTTTTAACAGGATGAAAGGGTTTTTTGTGTTTCACCGCTAAAGCAAAATCAGCTGCACCGGAGACTTCCGGGATAAATGAGCTGGAATTTAAACAAAAGCGACCGATAATTTAAGGGAGGTTCTCCATATGAAAATCGTATTTATTGGAGCAGGTTCAATGGCAGAAGCAATGATACAGGGACTGGTTCAGGCGCCGCTATTAAAAGGAGGAGAGCTTTGGGTAACCAACCGTTCTGATACATC
Organism: Jeotgalibacillus proteolyticus; assembly: GCF_002926065.1. GTDB lineage: Bacteria > Bacillota > Bacilli > Bacillales > Jeotgalibacillaceae > Jeotgalibacillus > Jeotgalibacillus proteolyticus. Next base: position 165,107 of record NZ_PREZ01000002.1, read on the forward strand.
CCGGCTGGAAGGAATAAAGGATCTGTATAATGTTCAGATCAGCTATGACCTCCCTTCCCTCTTTCAGGGAACAGAAGTGATCGTACTTGCCATGAAACCGAAGGATGCAAAGGAAGCCTTGCTCAGCATCCAGCCTTACATATCAGAAGGCCAGTTAATCATCTCCGTCCTTGCCGGGCTATCAATTGAATTTATTGAAGGAAAGCTAAGAAAAGGTCAGCCAATTGCAAGAGCGATGCCCAATACTTCTGCTACGATTCAGCAGTCGGCTACAGGGGTTGCGTTTAACGATTATGTTTCGGACGGGCAGAAAAACATTGCTCTTTCCGTTTTAGAAGCGATCGGAACCGTAACTGTGGTAGAAGAAAATAAGCTTGATCTTGTAACCGGTTTATCGGGCAGCGGACCAGCCTACATCTACTATATTGTCGAAGCTATGGAACAGGCAGCCGTTGAGCTTGGCCTCCCTCAGGCTGAAGCAAAGCCATTTATTCTTCAAACGCTTGCCGGTGCTTCCAACATGCTTTTGACAACAAATAAATCTCCACAAAGCCTGAGAAAGGCCATCACAAGTGAAGGCGGAACGACAGAGGCCGGTGTGAAAAAGCTTGAGCAGCATCATGTAAAAGAGGCCTTTAAAGCCTGTATTAAAGAGGCAACTGAACATTCAGGAAGGCTCCGCAATCAATTTGAACAGTTTGACAACGAGTAGGCTGTTGCCTCCACTCAAGTCATTTTAGTACTATTAAGAAAAAAAGGAAGCGATCGCGATGCTGTTTACACTGCTGTTACTTGTTACTCTTTTTTGGATATTTATTGCGATCGACACATATAGAGGCATACGGGAGCTGCCGAAGCTTGAGCCGGAGCCGCCAACAGCATCCTGCGGCCTTGTCAGCATTATTGTCCCTGCAAGAAACGAAGCCCATACAATTGAAAAAAGCATCCGTTCACAGCTTCAGCAAACGTATAAGCCTATTGAATGGATTTTAGTAAACGACCGGTCTACTGACGGCACCGGCGAAATAATGGAAAACCTGGCAAAGAGCGACTCAAGAATTCATGTTCAGCATGTAAGCTCCCTTCCAAAAGGATGGCTTGGCAAAAATTATGCCCTCCATAAAGGTGCAGAGCTGTCAGCAGGTAATCTCTTAGTTTTTACAGACGCAGATATTTTGTATGAACCGGATTTAATTGCCAAGGCTGCTGCGTATTTCACCCGAAATTCGCTTGATCATCTAACTATTTCGCCCAATCTTCAGGCGAGGAGCTTTATGTTAAAAGGCTTTATTTCATTTTTCTTATTCGGCTTTTCCTACTATAAACGTCCGTGGAATGCCAATCGCGATCATAAAAAGGGAGGCATGGGGATCGGTGCGTTTAATATGATCAGCCGCACCTCCTACCAAAAGATGGATGGCCATCAATCGATCCGAATGCGGCCGGATGATGATCTCCAGCTCGGCATTCTTGTAAAAAAGCACGGATTTAAACAGAGAATGGTAACGGCTATTACAATGCTTAAGGTGGAATGGTACCCAACCGTTGCTGAGGCTGTAAAAGGTCTTGAAAAAAATACTTTTGCCGGGCTTCACTACTCCTATCTGCTAGTTGCAGGAGCAGCAGCCGGCGTCTTTATTTCACAGTTCCTTCCGTTTATAACTCTTTTTCACAGCGAGGCAGCCATCCGTCTAATAAGTGCTGCAGCCATTTGTGCACTTGCTGTTGTTTACCTCCCGCTGACCAGAAGGCTAACCTCTTATTCTTCCTGGCATGTTATCCTGTTTCCGCTTTCTGTATGCCTGTTTATCTTTGCAATCTGCCGCGCTTCATTTTTAACGCTGAAGCGGGGCGGGATTCAATGGAGGGGCACCACCTACTCACTAAAAGAAATGAAAAAACAGATGAAATAAGGCTAAATTATTGGTTTGATATAATAGGCTTGCTATACTATTTAGGAACTCTAAAGAATCTAGGAGGCGAACGATGTCAACTGCTCTTTTCTCACCTTATACGATTAAAAATGTAACGCTAAAAAACCGGGTCGTTATGGCTCCAATGTGTATGTACTCCTGCCATAACCAGGACGGCATGGTAGAAAACTGGCATAGAACCCATTATACGAGCCGCGCTGTCGGCCAAACGGGACTAATTATGTTAGAAGCCACAGCTGTTACTCCACAAGGCCGCATTTCAAATAAGGATCTTGGAATATGGAGTGATGAACATGTGGAAGGTCTTCGTGAGCTCGTCGCACTTATTAAAGAGCAAGGAGCTAAAACGGCTATTCAAATTGCTCATGCAGGACGTAAATCAATGACAGATGGAGATATTATTGCCCCCTCTGCGATTGCTTTTAATGATAGTATGAAAACACCTGTTGAAATGTCCGTTCAGGATATTAACGATACCGTTGAAGCCTTTAAGCAGGGAGCAAGACGCGCAAAGGAAGCAGGCTTTGATATTATTGAGCTTCACGGAGCTCACGGCTATTTAGTTAATGAATTTTTATCTCCTCTTTCCAACCGCAGGGAAGATGAGTACGGCGGCTCCAAGGAAAATCAATACCGCTTTTTACGCGAAATTATTGACGCTGTTAAAAAGGTATGGAGCGGTCCGCTGCTCGTCCGCGTCTCAGCAAGTGACTGGGATGAAAACGGGCTGACTCCTGAAGATTATGTCCTTTATGCAAGATGGATGAAGGAGCAGGGAGTCGATCTAATTGATGTAAGCTCGGGAGCCGTTGTGCCCGCAAGAATTAATGTCTATCCCGGCTACCAGGTAGGCATGGCAGAAACGATTCGAAAAGGTGCAGAAATACCGGTTGGCGCTGTAGGATTAATTACGTCAGGTATTCAGGCAGAAGAAATTTTACAAAACCATCGTGCCGACCTAATATTCCTGGCAAGAGAGCTGCTTCGCGACCCTTACTGGCCAAGAACAGCAGCAAAAGAGCTTAAAACAGAAATTGAGTCTCCAGTTCAATATGAACGCGGCTGGAACAGCTAAAAATAAAAACTCCTGATCGGCATTGTCCGTTCAGGAGTTTTCTTCTTTTGAAAGCACAGCTGTCTCGCTGAAGTCATGAGCGATATAACTATTCTCAAAAATTGCTCTCGCTTCATTAACCAGGTCTTCGCTGTCCACACTTGTGTACCTGGAGCTGATATGGGTGAGCCAAAGCTCTTTTACGCCTGACTCTTTTGCCACAGTTGCGGCCTGGGCGGTAGTAGAATGAAAATATTCATAAGCCATCTCTTCACTTTTTTGCTCAAAGGTCGCTTCATGTACGAGAAGATCTGCTCCCTCTGCAAGCTCGAATGACCTCCTGCATAAACGGGTGTCTCCAAGAATGGTAACAATCAGTCCCTTTTTATCTTCTCCGAGAAAGTCGGCTCCGTTTAAAGTCATCCCTTCCCATTGAACAGTCTGCTTATCTTTTAACTGCTTGTAAATGGGGCCGGGTTTAACGCCAAGCTCCTTAAGTTTATGAACCTGAAGCTCGCCTGTCCGGTCTTTTTCAACAACCCTGTAGCCGAAGGAATCAATTCCATGGTCCAGCTTGCCGATATGTATGAAGCAGTCACTTTCCTCTATTACCGTACCATCTTCAATTTCAATAATAGAAAGATCATATTTAACATAGGTTGCACTCAGCTGCAGCGCAGACTGAATAAACGCTTTTATTCCTTTAGGGCCATATACGGTAAGAGGATCAGTTCCTCCCTGAAACGATCGGCTTCCAAGCAGACCGGGCAAGCCGTAAATATGATCTCCATGGAGGTGAGTGATAAAAATCTTCTCAATTCTTCTTGGCTTGATGGTTGTGTGAAGAATCTGGTGCTGCGTTGCTTCTCCGCAATCAAAAAGCCAAATAGCTCCTTCATTATTTAAACGTCTCAATGCAATGGACGATACATTTCGCTGCTTTGCCGGCACTCCTGCGCCAGTTCCTAAAAATAATAGCTGCATAATCAGCCTCCATCCCACGGTATCTTGTCATTTATGACTGATAAGGACCTATTCCTTTAAGAATTATAGCGCACTGTGGAGCAAAAAATAAATAGGAGGGTCCTTTTTTCTTTAAGGCTGTATAATAGAGAAGTCAATAATTATCTGGAGTTGCTACTAAGTAAATAAATTCAATTAGATCATGAGAACTTCCAAAGAAAAAATGTTCTTTATAAAGAAGTTGCATAACGGTTGCATATCCCTTTCTTCCCCTATACAATTTAGATATTGTTTTTAGAACTTTTTCGACAAGAGTAGACACAGATTTGATTAATTTTAAAAGTGAGGTCCTGATAATGAAACAAGAACAAACACCACCTGCTTTAATTATGATTTTCGGCGCAACCGGCGACCTTGCAAAAAGAAAGTTATTCCCTTCGCTCTACCAGCTTTATTTAAAAGGGAGTTTATCGAATCAGTTTGCTGTTCTTGGGGTTGGACGCAGAGAATGGTCAGACAGCCGTTTTAAAGAGCATGTCAGAGATTCACTTCATGCCTCTTCCCACTCAAATGATTTAATTGAAGCCTTTATTGAGCATTGCATCTATCAATCACATGATGTTGCTGATTCAAACTCATACATACAGTTAAAAACCCAGGCTAATGAGCTTGACCGGAGATTCAGCCTTGAAGGTAATCGCATTTTTTATCTGGCGATGGCACCCGAATTCTTCGGCACCATTACCGACCACTTAAAGCAGGATGGATTAACGGATACAGACGGCTTTTGCCGCCTGGTAATTGAGAAGCCATTCGGTCATAACCTGCCTTCCGCTGCTGCACTGAATGAGCAGATACGCCAATCTTTTTCAGAGGAGCAGATTTACCGTATTGACCATTACCTTGGAAAAGAGATGGTGCAGAATATCGAAGTAATCCGGTTTGCAAATGCGTTTTTTGAACCGCTTTGGAACAGCCGTTTTATATCGAATATTCAAATCACCTCTTCAGAGACACTTGGTGTTGAAGAACGCGGCAGATATTATGAAACAAGCGGCGCTCTAAGAGACATGGTGCAAAACCATATGCTTCAGATGGTCGCACTTCTTGCCATGGAGCCGCCGATTAATTTAAGCACGGATGAAATCCGTAGTGAAAAGGTCCGTGTATTGCGGGCGATGCGTCCTGTTGAAGGAAAAGAAGTCGATGAATATTTTGTACGCGGACAATATGACAAAGGGATCATGAATGGACAAAACGTTGATGGATACCGAGATGGAGATAATGTCGATCCGGCATCCAATACAGAAACCTTCGTTGCGGGTAAAGTAATGATCGATAACTTCCGCTGGGCAGGAGTACCGTTTTTTATCCGGACTGGAAAAAGAATGGCTGTAAAGTCTACTAAAATCGTGGTTCAATTTAAAGATATTCCAATGAATCTTTATTACAATAAAGAGCATTCCCTGGATCCAAATCTGCTTGTTATTCATATTCAGCCGGATGAAGGAATTACCCTTCATTTAAATGCGAAGAAAACAAGCGAAGGTGTTAATACCCAGCCGGTCAGACTGAGCTATTCAGCCAGCAGCATCGATGGAATCAACACCCCTGAAGCCTATGAAAAACTTCTTTATGATTGCATTATGGGTGATGCGACAAACTTTACCCATTGGGATGAAGTAAGACGCTCCTGGAGCTTTGTAGACAAAATTTCTGATCACTGGGAATCCACCACAGCAAAAGACTTTCCGAATTATGAATCCGGCTCAATGGGTCCAGAGGGAAGCTTTAAGCTGGTTGCTGATGAAGGCTTTGAATGGTGGTCTGTTGGTGAGCTTGACGAAAATAGTAAATAAAAAAAGGCTTTCGATCCTTGGTCGAAAGCCTTTTTTACTATTCATTTTACACTTCTCGCCCATTTAATAAGCGGCCACTGAAGCAATACTCTTCCCCATAACAATAAAGGCATTGGTTTTGAACCTTTTTTTAAGGGCTTATTTTGCATTGCCATATAAATATTCGCCGGCCACACGAGTACTAGAAGCCATGTTAGTGCTTTTCCTGCCAGGCGGGTGAACTTGTTTAAAGCAAGCATGAGGCCAATGATGATTTCCACAATTCCCGATACCTGAACAATCAGCTTTTTTAACGGTAAAAACGGTGGAACAATTCTTTCAAACATTTTTGTTTTTTTAAAATGCATGATGCCTGCAAAAAGCATAAACAGCCCTGCAAGCCGCTTTATCCCATTCATTGCTTTCCCTCCTTAGTAAAAGAAGCCTCGCTCCGCTTAAACGGACGAGGCTTTCTGTGATCAATTTATGCTTTAGGTTCCATCCACTCTGTATGGAAAGTGCCTTCCTTATCCACTCGCTGATACGTATGAGCACCGAAGTAGTCACGCTGAGCCTGAATCAGGTTTGCAGGAAGCGTTTCTGTACGATAGCTGTCATAGTAAGCAAGCGCTGTTGAGAAGCCTGGGACCGGTACGCCGTTTTGAACCGCAAGAGAAATAACTTCACGAAGTGCAGATTGGTAAGATTCTACAATATCTTTAAAGTATTCATCAAGCATAAGATTGGTCAAAGCAGGCTCACGGTCATAAGCTTCTTTGATTTTTTGAAGGAATTGGGCGCGAATAATACAGCCGCCTCTGAAAATCATGGCAATATCGCCAAACTTCAAATCCCAGTTATATTCCTCTGAAGCTGCCTTCATTTGGGCAAAGCCCTGTGCATAAGAAGCGATTTTAGACATATAAAGTGCGCGTCTGATTGCTTCAATCACTTCTTTTTGTTCTTTTTGAGGCGCCACAGCATCCGGTCCGCTTAAGACCTTGCTTGCGTGTACACGCTCCTCTTTAATGGCAGAAATAAATCGTGCAAAAACAGACTCCGTAATAATCGGAAGCGGTGTTCCAAGATCAAGCGCACTTTGGCTTGTCCATTTGCCTGTTCCTTTTTGTCCTGCTTTATCTAATATAACGTCCACCATCGGCTTGCCGGTTTCAGCATCTTTCTTTTTAAAGATATCTGCAGTGATTTCAATCAGATAGCTGTCAAGCTCGCCTTTATTCCATTCTGCAAACACCTCATGCAGATCTTCTGCTGAGAGCCCCAGGACATTTTTCATAAGAAAGTAAGATTCGGCAATGAGCTGCATATCAGCATACTCAATGCCATTATGGACCATTTTCACATAATGGCCGGCGCCATCTGGACCAATATAGGTGCTGCAGGCTTCGCCGTTTACTTTTGCTGAAATTTTTTCAAAGATTGGAGCTACAAGCTCATAAGCTTCCTTTTGTCCCCCAGGCATAATAGAAGGTCCTGTTAGAGCTCCTTCTTCTCCGCCGGAAACACCGGTCCCGATGAAGTGGACGCCGTGCTCGCTCAATTCTTTGTTTCTGCGAATCGTATCCTGATAGAAAGTGTTTCCTCCATCAATTAATATATCGCCTTTATCAAGCAGCGGCAGAAGACTGTTAATCGTTGCATCCGTTGCTGCACCTGCTTTAACCATCAATAAAATTTTGCGGGGAGACTCAAGTGAATCAACGAACTCCTGCAGACTGTATGTACCAAAAATCTGTTTACCCTCTGACTCTGAAAGCATGTCGTCTACTTTTTCAGAAGAGCGATTATAAACCGCTACTGAAAATCCTCTGCTTTCAATATTCCATGCCAGGTTCTTCCCCATTACTGCAAGACCTACGACACCTATTTGTTGTTTTGACATAGCTAAACGTCCTTTCTATTAAAAAATTCGCATGCTCTAATGTGAAACAGCATAATAATCATTCCTTATTGTAACACTATTTTAGCGAAAGGCGAAAATAATGCTTTTATTTATGATCCCGTAAAAAATCCTTGCTGAAACTTGTTTCTGCAGAGGGAAAAGCAGTGGGTCCGGCGTTTGGAATTCCCCTGTTTAGTTTGCCTGTGCCATAGCGTTTATTGATTTCTTCAAGCACCCGGTCAATCGGCTCGTGCCTGGCGTCTTCCTCAAAGGTAAATAGATCGAGCTGCTTTACTGCCTGTCTTTTCTCCACCAGCTCCTGTACTGTTACGCCGAGCAGTCTTACCGGGGTGCCGTCCCAATGGGCAAGCAATAATCCTTTAGCAACTGAAAGAATCTCCTCTTCGCCGTCCACCGGCGTCTTTAAGGTGCAGCTTCTTGTGATTGTTTTTCTATCTTTAAAGCGGATCATAATGGAAACTCCATATCCAAGCATCGCTTTAGACTTTAAACGTCCGCTGACCTTTTTGGAAAGCTTAAGCAAGACACCAATCAGCTCAGACTGATTCGTAACATCAGCTGGGAGGGTAGTTGAATTTCCAACACTTTTAAAATCATAAATACTGTCCGGATCTACCTTTCTTTCATCTAGTCCATTTGCTCTGTCTTTCAGCCTTCTTCCATTTATCCCGAGGAGCGCTTTGAGCTGAATATCCTCACCCAAAGCGAGGTCCCCGATAATGTTTATGCCGATCCCCTTTAGCTTTTCGGCGGTTTTTGCTCCAACCCCATGCATAGCTTCAACCGGCATTGGCCACATGATTTGCGGTACATCTCTTTTTCTGAGCACCGTAATCCCCATGGGCTTTTTCATATCAGAAGCCATTTTCGCAAGAAATTTATTTGGCGCAACTCCGATACTGCAAGGGAGATCAAGCTCTCTTAAAATTCGGTCCTGAATCGTTTTGATTACCTCGATTGGCGATTCCCCCTCAAGCTCTGTTAAATCCATATATCCTTCATCAATGGATACAGGCTCCACCTGGGAGGTATAGGACCTTAATATATCAAACATCGCTTTTGAGGCCTGACGGTACCGTTCGAAATTTGGACGGAGTACAAGCAGAGATGGACATAGCTTTTTTGCTTCCCATAAAGGCATCGTTGTTTTGACACCATAAGCCCGTGCTTCATAGCTGCAGGTAACCACAATGCCTCTTCTTTCCTCAGGGTCGCCTGCAATGGCTATCGGCTTTCCTTTTAATGAAGCATCATGAGCAGCCTCTACTGAAGCATAAAAGCTATTCATATCAACATGCAGAATAATTCTTCCACTCTTTTTCATATCCCGACCCTCCTTTTTCCATTGTACCTGAAAAACCATCAGTCATAAACTAAGGAGCATCCATCATCATGGACACTCCTTAGTTTAATACTATTATTTTTTTGCAACTTCCATTACGATGGCGATTAAGAGCTCTGTCAGCTTATTAAGCTCTGCAACAGGCATTTTTTCATTTTTAGTATGGATTTCTTCATACCCGACAGCAAGATTCACAGTCGGAACACCCATTCCTGCAATAACATTGGCGTCGCTTCCGCCGCCGCTGGTCAGAAGTGCTGATGGTCTGCCAATTGCTTTTACAGCATTAAGGGCAATCTGCACTACCTCATCCTGTTCCTCAAATTTAAATCCTGGGTACATGATGTTAACATCCACATCGGCTCTTCCGCCCATTTCCTCTGCAGCTTTTTCAAACGCTTCCTTCATTTTTTTCACTTGAGCTTCCATTTTTTCAGGAACAAGTGAACGTGCCTCAGCTAACACATCCACACGGTCACAGACGATATTAGTCGCACTTCCGCCCTCAAAACGGCCAATATTAGCTGTTGTTTCTTCATCAATGCGGCCAAGCGGCATTGATGCGATGGTTTTTGAAGCGATGGTGATAGCAGAAATCCCTTTTTCAGGTGCAACGCCTGCATGAGCTGTTTTACCATGGATGACTGCTTTTACCTTCGCCTGAGTTGGCGCTGCGACAATGATATTCCCTACATCCCCGTCACTGTCTACAGCGAAGCCGAATTTTGCTTTTACATAGGAAGGATCGAGCGCTTTAGCACCAACAAGTCCGGATTCTTCTCCTGCTGTAATGATAAACTGGATCGTTCCATGCTCAAGGTTTTGCTCTTTAAGCTGACGGATCATTTCAAGCATAGCTGCAATCCCGGCTTTATCGTCGGCGCCTAGGATCGTTGTACCATCCGAATGGATATAGCCATCATCCTTCAAAACAGGCTTAATTCCCTTACCGGGTGTTACAGTATCCATGTGGGAGGTGAAGTAAATCGGATCAGCATTTTCTTTTGTGCCTTCAAGCGTACAGATTAAATTATTTGCTCCGTGGCCAGTTTGAGCCATTGAGCTGTCTTCTTCAACAGCTACTCCCAATGAACCGAATTTTTCTTTAAGCACCATAGCAATTTGTGCCTCATGCTTTGTTTCTGAATCTACTTGAACAAGCTCCATAAATTCCTCAACTAATCTTTTTTCATTAATCATTATTTGGCCCCTCCATTTATGTAGTCACGGGGATAAGTATAGCGAAAAAAGGATTGAGACTCAAAGCAAAGGCTATAACGGAATATTGCCATGCTTTTTCTTCGGACGGTCTTCCTTTTTATTTCTCATCATATCAAGCGCCTGGATCAGTTTAATTCTCGTCTCTCTTGGGTCAATCACATCGTCCACCATGCCTCTTGCTGCTGCAACATAAGGATTGGCAAATTTCTCACGGTATTCCTCAATTTTTTTCGCTCTTGTTTCTTCAGGGTTTTCACTTTGAGCAATTTCTTTTGCAAAAATAATATTTGCTGCTCCCTGAGGACCCATTACGGCAATTTCTGCATTTGGCCAGGCGAATACAAGGTCAGCACCAATAGATTTACTATTTAAGGCTACATAAGCCCCGCCGTAGGCTTTTCGTAAAATAACCGTCATTTTCGGCACTGTCGCCTCAGAATAAGCGTACAGAATCTTTGCTCCGTGACGGATAATCCCTCCGTGCTCCTGCTTGATGCCCGGGAAAAAGCCTGTTACATCTTCAAATGTAATTAACGGGATATTAAAAGAATCACAAAAGCGGATAAACCGGGACGCTTTATCGCTTGAATCAATATCAAGCCCCCCTGCCATTACCTTTGGCTGATTGCATACAAGACCGACTACTTCCCCTTTAATTCGGGCTAGTCCAATGACGATATTGCGCGCGAATTCTTTTTGAACTTCCATAAATGAACCTTCATCTACTACCTGCTGCACCACAACACGCACATCATAAGGTCTGATTGGATCAAAGGGAATCGCATCTGCTAAATCCGGTCTGTCATCAGATGCATCGTCTGCCTTGAGGACAGGAGGTTTTTCTTCATTGGACTGCGGCAGATAGCTTAACAGCTGCCTCACCTGGTCAAGTGTTTCTTTTTCCGTTTGGGCTCTAAAATGGGCATTCCCGGAAATGGAGTTATGTATTTTAGAGCCGCCAAGGTCCTCAGAGGAAATCTGTTCTCCGGTTACCGTCTCAATTACCTTCGGACCTGTAATAAACATCTGGCTTGTTTTATCCACCATAAAAACAAAATCGGTGATAGCAGGGGAATATACTGCACCTCCTGCACACGGTCCCATTATGACGGAAATCTGCGGAACAACTCCTGAATAGATGGCATTGCGGTAAAAGATATGACCATAGCCATCGAGCGACACGACACCTTCTTGTATACGCGCACCTCCGGAATCATTGAGACCGATAAAAGGAGCACCATTTTTAGCAGCAAGATCCATCACATGCGCAATTTTTTCGGCATGCATTTCACCCAAAGCTCCGCCAAAAACCGTAAAATCCTGGGAAAATAAGTAGATAGGCCGGCCATTTACTTTTCCGTACCCGGTAACAACCCCATCACCGGACCCTTTTACTCCCTCCATGCCAAAATCAGAGGAACGATGTTCAATAAATGGATTCAGCTCCATAAATGTCCCTTCATCGAGCAGTAAGTCGATTCTTTCTCTTGCAGTCAATTTTCCTTTTTCATGCTGGCGGTCGATCCGTTCATCCCCTCCGCCGAGCTCCACTTCTCTTCTTCTATCATATAGCTCATTTATCTTTTCAAACATATCACTCATTGCTGGACGCTCCTTTACTTCTTGTATGGTCACAAACTTCATAAAGGACACCGTGAGCCTGAGCAGGATGCAAGAAGGCTACATCTGCTCCGCCCGCCCCCGGTCTTGGTTCATCTGATATAAACCGTATTCCTTTTTCCTTTAACTCACTAATTCTCTCTTCAATTCCGACTACATTAAACGCCACATGATGAATTCCCTGACCTTTTCTTGCAATAAACTTTGCAATAGGTGAGTTATCATGAAGAGCCTCTAACAGCTCAAGTTTTAAATTTCCCGCATCAAGAAAAGCAACTTTTACGCCCTGTTCTTCCACGGTTTCTTCTCTTAATAGAGTAAGCGCTAACATTTCAGTGTAAAAAGGCAATGACTCCGCTATTGATTTAACCGCTATTCCGATATGATCAACCTTTTTCATCTCTACCATCCCTTCAATCCAAAACTCTGCTATTCTATTGTACCGATAACTTACAGCCTTGACTACCCGCTTGCGATTTTACAGCAAGGAAGGTAAAATAAATGTACAATGCCTGTTAATAAGGAGAGAGTGTACTTGCGTAACCGCACATTCCGTAAAATAATTGTTTATGTCATGATCTTTGCCATGCTTGCATCTACTTTGGCAATTGGCTTATCCGTCATTCTTTAAAATTAAAGTGAAAACAGCCTTCTTGCTGGCAAGAAGGCTGTTTTTTTATTTATACATCTGCTTTTTTTCTCAGTGCGGAGCAGATCGCAGCCGTTACTTCTTCAGTAGAAGACGTACCACCTATATCTGGGGTTTTAATCCCCTCCCCGGTTACCTCTTCACACGCTTCAAGAATTGCAGCCCCAAGCTCCGGAAGGCCCAGATGATCAAGCATCATCGACGCGGTCCATACCTGACCCAGGGGATTTGCTTTTCCCTGCCCTGCAATGTCTGGAGCAGAGCCATGAACAGGCTCAAACATAGAGGGATATTTACCCTCTGGATTCAAATTGGCAGAAGGAGCAATTCCGATGCTCCCCATAATTGCACCGCCAAGGTCTGTTAAGATATCTCCAAATAAATTCGAAGCCACAATAACATCAAACGTTTCCGGCTTGGTTACGAGAAAGGCAGAAAGTGCATCAATATGAACCGACCGGGTTTCAACGTCAGGATATTCAGCGGCTACTTCGTTGAAAATACGATCCCAAAACGGCATAGAATGAACAATGCCATTGGATTTTGTCGCACTGGTTACCTTTGACCCTCTCTTTTTTGCCAGTTTAAAAGCATACCTTATTGCTCTTTCTGTCGCTTTCCTTGTGAAAATTCCATTTTGAACAGCGATTTCATCCGGGCCGTTATGAATAACACCGCCAGCCTCACTGTATTCCCCTTCACTGTTTTCCCGCACCACGATAAAATTAAAATCATTTGGGGAATGCAGAGGGGAATCAATGCCCCTCAGCACTCTGGCAGGTCTTACATTCAGGGAAAGTTCAAGCTCACGCCGTATTTTTATCAGCATTCCCCATAGAGAAATATGATCGGGTACAAGCTTTGGATTTCCGACTGCTCCGAGAAAAACAGTATCAAATTCTTTTAACTGCCTAATGCCATCCTCCGGCATCATTAATCCATTTTCTACATAATAGTCAGATCCCCATGGAAAATTTGTAAAATCGAATACTACTCCTCCATGAATCTCAGCTGCCGTTTGCAAAACGTCCTGAGCAGCTGACATTACTTCAAGGCCGATGCCGTCACCAGGGAGACAGGCGATACGAAAATTCTTCATTAATCATTCTTCCTTCCGGTTCATTATCTGAATTCATCCGGGAAAATAGTTAAGTCAATGCCAAACACAACAGGCAGCAGTAAATAGACAGCTGCAGTTATTAATAAGACACAGAAAATATTAACCCAAAATCCGTTTTTAACCATTTCAATAATCTTTAGTTTTCCTGTTGCAAATATAATGGCATTTGGCGGTGTTCCAACCGGCAGCATGAATGCACAGTTGGCAGCCATTGCGGCTGGAACCATCAGTGCGTATGGGTGAACATTAATCGCCAGAGCAAGTGATGCAAGAACAGGCAAAATCATCGTAGCTGTAGCTGTATTTGAAGTGATTTCTGTTAAGAAAAGGACAAGTGCTGCGGTTATTAAAATCATCAGGATAAAATTGACGCCTTCAAGAATGGTGAGCTGCTCGCCAATCCAGGTAGCAAGACCGGTTTCCCTAAATCCTGCAGCAATCGCAAGACCTCCTCCAAATAACAGAAGAATGCCCCAAGGAATGTCTTTTGCAACCGTCCAGTCCAAAATTCTGCCGATTTTTTTCTTAGATGGAATTAAAAATAGAATTACACCGGCGGTAATAGCAATCATCGTATCGTTAATACCCGGAATGACAAAAAAGTTTTCATTTTCCCATAGGAAAGTTCTCGTAATCCACATAAATGCAGCAAATACAAATACACAAAGGACTGCAACCTCTTCATAGGAAATGACTCCAAGCTTTCTCTTCTCGCTTTGAATAAGCTCTTTTCCTCCAGGCAGCTGCTTCAGCTTAATCGGGTGGGCAATTTTTGTTAAATAAAGCCAGGTGGATAGAAGCAGCACCACGACAACCGGGGCTGCATACAAAAGCCACATGGCAAATGAAATCTGAATGCCGTAAAGCTCATTCACAATACCTGCCAGCAATAGATTCGGCGGAGTCCCGATTAATGTCCCAAGACCGCCAATCGTACCTGCATACCCTACACTGAATAATAAAGCCTTTGAGAATTTTTCTTCCTCCAATGAATAATCCTTGGGTGAATTTTTAAGACTTTGAGAGACCTGATACGTAATGGCTGTTGCAATCGGCACCATCATCATAACGGCAGCTGTATTGGACACCCACATAGATAAAAAGCCCGTTGCAATCATAAAGCCTAAAATAATATTGTTGGTCGATGTTCCGACTACAGAAATGATATTTAAAGCAATCCTTTTATGCAGACCCCATCTTTCCATTGCGAGCGCGATCATGAATCCCCCAAGAAAGAGAAATACAATCGGGTCGCCGTAGCTTGAGGTAACCGTTGAACCGTCAAGAGCGCCGGTCAGCGGCAGCAGGATAATCGGGAGCAGTGACGCTGCAGGAATTGGAATCGCTTCTGTAATCCACCAGGTTGCAACCCACAGCGTGGTAGCCAGTACCATTTGGCCTTCCCTGCTTAAGGTCTCAGGAGTAAAAAGTAGAATCGTTAATAAGAATAATAGCGGTCCAAGGATTAACCCTGTAAGCTGTGCCCGACTATAGCTTTGTGTGTTTTCAGGCTTGTTTCCATTGGATGAGGCAGGGCTTTCAGAAGGTGATTCCTGCGTTTGTGCTTGCTTTGTACCCGGATCATGTACATCCGTCTTTGAAAAAAATAATAGATTTTTTGTTTTTCGATGTGACCGCCATAGAGCGTCCACCATTGTTTGATACGTCATTCCCATTTCCCCCCTTTAAATTTAAAACGCTTACATTTATAATAGGTTTATAACTGTCGACTGTCGACAGCTACTCTTTATAGAATACAAACCTTACAACTCTACGTCAATCATTAATTCAACATTTCGACAATTTAACGATTAAAAATCACTAGATTATTTATCTTAGAATTTTTTGTCCATAGAGAGGGGAACCATGCATGAGCCTGCCCATTGAGAAACGAAAATCTATTCATTATCAGCTATATCAAATAATAAAAGAACGTATAATTAGAGGGACGTATAATCCCGGTGAAAGATTATATGAAGCCAAGCTTGCAAGAGAGCTTAATATAAGCAGGAGCCCTGTCAGAGAAGCGCTGCGTCTGCTTGAAAATGAAGGACTTTTGATTCAGGACGAACAATCCCGGATTTTTGTCTATGAGCCATCTTCTGTCGATGTAGAACATATTTATCAATGCAGGCAGGTCCTTGAATCCTTAGCAGCTTCACTTGCCGCTGAAAATGCTTCAGATAAGGAATTAAACGAAATTCTTGATACAGCTCTTCATTCACAAATGACCGTCGATGAAGATTGTGAGGAAAATAAATATAAGCTTATTGAATTAAACAGCCATTATCATGACCTAATTATCCAGTACAGTAAAAATCCCAGACTTAAAAAACAGGTAAACAGCTTGAGGACCCTTACCTTTTTTTACAGAAGATTAAATGTGGATGACCCCAGAAGAAGAAAACAGATCGTTGAACAGCATATTGAGATCGCCCATGCTATAGCTGCGAGGGATAAAGATAAAGCAGCTTCTCTTATGAATGCACATATCCGTACTGATATGGAGTTTTTAATCGGTTTTCTGAAATAACAAAAAAGATCCCCAGGGATCTTTTTTATTATCAATAACCACCTATTTATGATTCAGCCAACTCATTTTTTTGAGGTAGTCCCCTAAAGGATTGCTTAAGCTGAAGGTACTCTTCCATTTCGCGAATAAATTGATAAAGCGCTGCCCTCGTTTCAAATTCTTCCCTATTTTTGGGCATTTCCATTTCTTCGAATATCAGTTTCATTTCATACAGTTTTTTTATATAAAGAATGGCTGTATTCCCCGGGTGGATATTTTCACTAAGGTCCTCTACAAAGGATGCAATCATTTTTCGCTGCTCCACTGAAGAAGATAAAGAAGAAATAAGCGGCAGCATGCGTTCAATCAATTCGAACTGTTTTTGTCTCATAGTGAAATAAAGGTAATAAAGGTTTTCATTTCGTAAAAAATGATTTTCGACATCCTGGAACGCAAGGGTTTTTGCTTCTTTTATCAGATCATGTGTTTCTGTAATTTCTTTACCGTCCCAGCTGCTGTTTTCATCATGAAGATACGCAGCAATTTGAACAAAAATCGTATGAAAGTTTTCCTCGATTTTTTCCTGAAAACGTAAAAGTTTCGTTTCTACACTTGGCATATAAAGATTCATAATGAGCGCAATCCCAACACCGATTACAAGGAGCAGCAGCTCGTTTAGAAGTGTACCGGCAGTTACATGCCCGTCCATAAAAATGTGAAGAATAATGACACTGCTTGTCACGATTCCTTCTTTAACATTCAGCCTTACTGTTGCCGGGATAAAAAACAAAAGCATAATCCCAATCACAATAGGATGATAGCCGAGCAGTTCAAAGAAGAATGCTGAAAATGCCATAGCTAGAACACAGGCTGCAAAACGGCTCCACGAGGCATGTACTGATTTTCTTTTTGTGTTTTGTATACATAATATTGTTATGATCCCCGCAGAAGCGAAATTATCAAGCCCGATCGATTGAGCAATCATAATAGCAATAGCCGTTCCAATGGCAGTTTTTAGTGTGCGGTATCCAATTCGAAACATAGCGTAATTCCCTTCAGCGTTCTTTATATTTGTTCAATGCCCTTAATCTTTCTTTGAAGGATACCCTGTTTAAAGCACTTTTTGCAAGAATTCTTTCGCCCGCTTACTTCCGGGCGCTGCAAAAAAAGAAGTCGGCTCCCCTTCTTCCACAAGCCTGCCCTCATCCATGAAGATCACCCTGTCGGCTACCTCTCGTGCAAAACCCATCTCATGCGTAACAATGACCATCGTCATTCCTGTTTTTGCAAGATCCTTCATAACATCAAGCACTTCTTTAACCATTTCAGGATCAAGAGCGGAGGTTGGCTCGTCAAATAGCATGACCGAGGGCTTCATTCCCAGAGCTCTTGCAATCGCGACACGCTGCTTTTGCCCGCCGGACAAACGGTTTGGGTATTCATGTGCTTTATCCCCCAGGCCAACTTTAGCTAAAAGTTCCGTGCCGTAGTCCCTCGCTGCTTTTTTATCCATATTTCTGACTTTTTTGGGTGCATAGATTACATTTTCAAGTGCAGTCATATGGGGAAATAAATGAAAATGCTGAAACACCATTCCCACTTCCGAGCGTAGCTTTAAGGGGTTAAATCTTGGGGCTGTAATATCTTCACCGTTAATGGTGATTTTCCCTGAGGTAGGGGTCTCAAGCAGGTTTAAGCATCTTAAAAAGGTGGACTTGCCTGAGCCGGATGGACCAATGACCACCACAACCTCTCCTTCTGCTACTTCTGCTGTTATTTCCTTCAGCACCTGTACCTCTTTAAACGATTTATATAAGTCTTTTACTACGATCAATTTCTTTTCCACCCTCCCGTTTCACTATCCGATCCAATTTGTATCACTATTCAAAAGAAAAAACGTATGCTGCTGCATACGTTTTTTGATCAGCTTAAACCTCTTCACAGTGAACTTCAAATAGTCCCTGCAAATTAGTAATGACAGACATTGGATCATGTCCTTCAATTTCATGACGTTCCACCATGGATAGGATTTTTCCATCTTTTAAAAGCGCGAATGAAGGCGACGAAGGTGGATAACCTTCGAAATAGCTTCGTGCTTTAGCTGTTGCTTCTTTATCCTGTCCGGCAAATACAGTTACAAGACGGTCAGGTCTTTTATCGTAATGAATGGAGTGTGCTGCTGCAGGACGGGCAATTCCTCCGGCACAGCCGCAAACAGAATTAACCATCACAAGTGTTGTTCCTTTTGCTTCAATCGCAGCCTCTACTTCTTCCGGCGTTTTCAGCTGCTCGTAGCCTGCTGCTTCAATCTCTTCACGCGCTTGACGTACAACATCGTTCATAAAAATATTAAAATCCATACTCATTAGCCGTCTCTCCTTTAGATGGTTATCTGCTTTTATAATAGTAGATATCAGCTGGTGAATCAACTAATTGAAACTTTTTTAAAAACAATGGTTTAGCTCTTGATTAAATGGGTAGAATAATAAAGAATCTAGCTTTAACCCCAAAACTCCCTAGATGATTGGATGGTTTCCTAACGGAAGCCATCCCCTTTTTTTATGAAAACAATTTAGCCGCCGCTTCTGTCGGCAATAGTTTACCCCTAAGCACTTCTTCTTTTAATATAGCCAGCTGATCTTTTCTTCCTTCTTTTTGTATAAATTCTTCATATAATCGATCCATAATCATTTGCTCCATCCAGTCCAGCGCCTGGGATGACCGCCTGTTTTCAAAAGCACCGCTTTCCTTTGTTTCTTTTACAAAACGATTAATAACATTCCAAACTTCTTCAATTCCTTCTCCGGTAAAGGCTGAAGCAGCATAAGCAGAAGGGTTCCATCCCGGAGTGGCAGGCTTTAAATAATGTAAAAGCCCGCGATAATCCCCTCTCGCAGTAAGAGCTTTGTCCCTGTTATCACCGTCTGCCTTATTAATAACAATCGCATCTACAAGCTCAAGGATGCCCCTTTTCATGCCTTGAAGATCGTCTCCACCTCCGGTTAAAGCTAGAAGTAAAAAGAAGTCGACCATTCCCCTAACCATGCCTTCGCTTTGTCCGACTCCTACGGTTTCTACTATTATCACATCATAGCCAGCCGCTTCACAAAGTAATATCGTTTCTCTGGTCATTCGATGAACGCCGCCGAGCGTCCCGGCAGCAGGTGAAGGCCTGACAAAGACATCCGGGTGATGGGAAAGCTGCTCCATTCTCGTTTTATCACCAAGGATACTGCCCCCTGAGAGTGATGAGCTCGGGTCAATCGCTAAAACAGCGATTTTCATCTGCTGTTTAATCAGTAGTTTACCGAACGCTTCGATCCAGGTGCTTTTTCCTGCTCCGGGCACTCCTGTAATTCCAATTCTTATGCTGCTTCCTGTGTAGGGAAGAATGCCCTGTACGAGTTCCTGTGCTTTTTGTCGATGATGATGTGCTTTGCTTTCAACAAGCGTAATGGATTGGGCAAGAGCTTTTCTGTTGCCTTCTCTTAAAGACGACACAAGCGCCTCTATAGAAAGCTCTTCCTGCTGTTTCTTTTTAAATACCCGTTTTCCACGTTGGCCATTTTGGTTGGATTCAGACATTTTGCTCCACTTCCTCATAGCCTAAGCGCCGGTAAATCTCTTCAATCACTTTCTCTGCAGCAACCGGAATCACTGTACCAGGTCCAAAAATCGCCGTAGCCCCATTTTCGAGAAGGAACGGATAGTCCTGTGCAGGAATCACTCCCCCGATCACGACTACAATATCGTCTCTTCCCCATTTTTTCAGTTCTTTAATTAATGCGGGCAGAAGCGTTTTATGACCGGCAGCAAGGGAGCTTACCCCGATTACATGAACATCATTTTCGACCGCCTGGGTTGCGGTTTCTTCAGGAGTTTGAAATAAAGGACCGATATCTACATCAAAGCCTAAATCGGCAAAAGCAGTTGCAATGACCTTTGCACCGCGATCATGCCCGTCCTGGCCCATTTTGGCAATGAGAATTCTCGGGCGTCTTCCCTCTGCTTCAAGAAATTCTCCAGTCAATTCTTTTACGCGGTCGATTTCCTCACTTTGCGCAAAAGACTGACTGTAAACACCACTGATGGACCTTATAACAGCGCGATGACGGCCGTGAACCTTTTCGATCGCATCAGAAATTTCTCCTATTGTCGCCCGCACTCTTGCTGCATTAACCGCTAGCTCGAGCAGATTGCCATCCCCTGCTTGCACCCCTTGTGTCAGTGCATCCAGTTTTTCAGTTACAAGGGATTCGTCCCGCTCCTCCCTTACCTTTTTAATTCGTTTAATCTGGTTTTTTAATACTGTTTCGTTATCAATGGACAGGATATCAATCGATTCCTCCTGCTCTAGACGAAACTTGTTAACACCTATAATAACCTCAGATCCTGAATCAATTTTGGCCTGGCGTTTTGCTGCTGCTTCTTCAATTTTCATTTTAGGGAATCCTGTCTCAATAGCCTTGGTCATCCCTCCAAGAGACTCGATTTCTTCGATATGCTTCCACGCTTTCGTCATGAGCTCACCTGTTAATGCTTCTACATAGTAAGACCCTCCCCACGGGTCAATAACAGATGTAACACCGGCTTCTTCCTGCAGGAACAGCTGGGTATTCCTTGCGATTCGGGCAGAGAAGTCGGTAGGCAGCGCAATAGCCTCGTCAAGGGCGTTAGTATGAAGCGATTGTGTATGTCCCATGGCGGCAGCATGCGCTTCAATTAGTGTGCGCATTACATTGTTATAGGGATCCTGCTCCGTCAAAGACCAGCCCGAGGTTTGAGAATGGGTTCTCAGCGCAAGAGATTTTGGGTTTTGGGGGTTAAAATCCTTCAGTAAAACCGCCCACATACGTCGTGCCGCACGCATTTTTGCAACCTCCATAAAATAGTTCATGCCAATTCCCCAAAAGAATGACAGGCGCGGCGCAAATTGATCAATATTAATCCCGGCTGTAAGACCGGTGCGAATATATTCCAACCCGTCTGCAAGTGTGTAGGCAAGCTCGAGGTCTGCAGGTGCTCCCGCCTCCTGCATATGATAGCCGGAAATACTGATTGAATTAAATTTTGGCATTTTAGAAGCGGTGTAGGAGAAGATATCTGCAATAATCTTCATTGATACTTCCGGCGGATAGATATATGTGTTTCTTACCATATATTCTTTTAAAATATCATTTTGAATGGTTCCTGAAAGCTTTTCAGGGGGCACACCCTGCTCTTCTGCGGCGATAATGTAAAAGGCCATAATCGGCAGGACAGCTCCATTCATCGTCATGGAAACAGACATTTGATCAAGCGGGATCCCGTCGAATAAAATTTTCATATCTTCTACTGAATCAATTGCAACACCTGCTTTTCCAACATCTCCGGTTACGCGCGGGTGATCTGAATCATAGCCCCTGTGCGTTGCGAGATCAAAGGCAACAGACAAACCCTTTTGCCCCATTTCCAGATTCCTTCGGTAAAAGGCATTGCTTTCTTCAGCGGTTGAAAAGCCCGCATATTGCCTTACTGTCCATGGACGGTTCACATACATACTCGGATATGGCCCACGTGTAAACGGGGGAAGCCCTGGCAAATCGTTTACATGCTTTAACGATGCAATATCTTTTTTTGAATAATATGCTTTAACAGGGATCTCTTCATTTGTTTGGGCTGGATTCCCGGCAGGCGTACGTACCTGCTTCAATGTTTTCCAGTTGAATGGATACTTATGAAATAACGGCTTCATTGTGACTTCACCTCTTTAAGCTGCCTTATTATTGAAGTAAGAAATTCAATCATGTCTTTTCCTTCGAATAAAGTATCTGTTAAGCCTGTGCTCCTCCACTCTTCCGCTAATGAATCCTCTACTTTGCCTGCAATATAAATGGATTGATAAGGCTTTTTCTTTAAAACCAAGTCACCCGCATATTGACTGTAAGCTTCATTTGTTCCACAAATAATCTGTACAGGAGAATCTCCAGCCTGACTCAGGACTGATGATTTTAACCCGGCGGTATTTAAAATACCTACGATAAAATCAACTCTAGGTTTATAGTCTTTCAGCTGACCAAGAGCAACAATTTCCACTGGAGGCAGGCTTTCCAGCTCTCCTTCATGCTGAAGCACAGATACGATCGCTTCCCACTGCTCTCCGGTTGAGTGAGCTGTTAAACGCTTGTTATTCTCAGGTTTGTTTTGAAGCTTTGATCGATCGGGCATGATATTTTTTTGAGCTGAAGCATAACGGTTGGTTCCTACAATGGTCACCTTTCGCACAGCGCTGTCCTTAACTCGCTGCTCCCAGACCTGTTGGATTTGTTCTTGAAGAATTCCCGTAGCAAGGACTTCTTCAATACCTCCTTTTTCTTCTATTGCTAAAAAGGAGCTCCAGGACTCTTCTGCAAGCTGTTTTGAAATCGTCTCAATATAGTAGGATCCTCCACCAGGGTCGGCTATTCCTTTTAAAAAAGTTTCTTCTTTCAATATGAGTTGAATATTACGGGCAATTCTAGACCCTAAAGCAGAAGGAGCTCCTAATGGGGAGTCAAACGGTTCTACGTGTAAATAGTTTACGCCTCCCAAGGCTGCAGCAAAAGCCTCGTTTCCAGACCGCAAAATATTTACATGGGCATCCTGAACGGTTTTTGTAAAGGCTGAGCTTTCACTGCCTAATGAGACCGGCAAATCCCCTACATTGTAACAGGATATAAAATGACTCCATAAAGCTCTAAACGCCCTTAATTTTGCTACTTCAAGAAAGAAATTTCCCCCTGCAGGAAATTGAATATGCATTTTTTCTACTATGTCTTCCACTTTCCAGCCTTCCTGGGCAAAATGGTTAATAATCCAGGAAGCTTGGGCTAATGCTGCTGAGAGCTCCTGTATCGCATTGGCCCCTGCATTATGATAAGGAATGGTAGAGATAACAAGACTTTTTAAAGAAGGCTGACAGTGGGAGAGCTCAGTAACGGTTAAAACCCACCGTTCTTTTGTCTCCTTAGAAATTGCCTCTCCGCTGGCAGCGTGATCAGAAAGCAGGTCGTAGCCAAAAATTCCTTCAATAACGGTTTCGTTCCGGAGCGCGGTTAAAAAGGGAAGGAAGCTCTCGACTGTTTGTTTGCTGTGAAAAAACAAATGCGGCTTTTCTTGTAAGGAAAGCAGAGCGTTGATCTGCTCCTGAGACCAGTTTTTTTCCCCGCACTTCTTTATAGATATAACTTCAGTTCCTTTTTTCAGTTCTTCTTTGACCTGCTGAATTGCTTCATCAATTGAAGCCGCTTTTACCTGCTGGGAAATCAGCCAGTCATTATTTTCAGCCCACCAGCGGGAGGGATGCAGATCATCACCTTCGGGCCGCACTGTGTAAAGAGGCTGTAGCGTGATTCCTTCATAGGTTTTTGTATGTAAATCTTCAAGCGTTTTTCCTTTTAGTGACGACTCTAAGAGCTGCTGCCACTGTTCAAATGTATAGTCTTCAAAGCTGTTTTTCACATCTTCTTTCATCATATTGCTGCTAAGCAGCTTCCCCCCCTTTATGTAATCGTTTTCAACTCTTTGTTTTTATTCTAGTATAAAGCTTCATTAGATGAAAGTCTTACAGGACAAATAAAAACCGCGAATCTTTTGAGATTCCCGGTTTTGGTCATATTTGCTACAACAGGCAGGGGCTCGAGTCATAAGTCATCCCGCCCAATAGGCAAAAAGCGCCTATCTGTGCGGGCTGCCTTATGCTTTTCGCCCCTAAACGCCTGCTTCCGCTTTTAGTATACAGATGTATTTTCTTTTGTTATGTTTTCGAGTATTTCTTTCACGCGCTGCAGGAAGCGTCCGCAGATTAGGCCGTCGAGTACGCGGTGGTCGAGGGATAGGCATAGGTTTACCATATCGCGTACTCCGATCATTCCGTGGTCCATGACTACCGGGCGTTTTACGATTGATTCCACCTGTAAGATGGCTGCTTGCGGGTGATTAATGATTCCCATTGACTGTACAGAGCCAAATGAACCAGTATTGTTTACCGTAAACGTACCGCCTTGCATATCCTCAGATTTTAATTTGCCGGTACGTACTTTTTGTGCGAGCTCATTAATTTCACGGCCGATGCCTTTAATGGTTTTCTCATCCGCATGCTTGATGACAGGCACAAATAAAGCATCTTCTGTGGCCACAGCGATGGAGATATTAATATCTTTCTTTTGAATAATCTTATCACCTGCCCACATGCTGTTCATTTGAGGGAATTCTTTCAGCGCCTGGGCAATCGCTTTTACAAAGAAAGCAAAGTACGTCAGATTGAACCCTTCTTTTTGTTTGAAATCAGCTTTTAGGGAGTCGCGGTAAGCAACCAAGCCGGTTACATCCACTTCCATCATGGTCCATGCATGAGGAGCTTCATGCTTGCTCTTGAGCATATTGGCAGCAATGGCTTTTCTCACGCCGGTAACCGGAATTTCGATATCCCCGGGAGCAGATGAAACTGATTGTGCAGAAGAAGCTGGTGCTTTTAGTGGAGCTTTCGCTTCCTGCTGTGTACCATGGTCAGCTGAAGCTTCACTTGCCGGCGTATCGCCTGCTTGTGGAATCTCCCCGCTGTCAATAAGCTTCTGCAAATCCTTACGCGTAATACGTCCTTCTTTTCCTGTGCCTGTTACGAGTGAAAGGTCGATATCATGTTCCTGTGAAAGACGTAAAACTGCTGGTGAATAACGGCCTTTTGCAGCACTCTCCTTTGCATCTCCCTGTTTAGGCTTAGGCGCAGGTGGTGCAGCTTGTTCAGCTTTAGAAGCTTTAGGCTTGTCCTCTTTTTCCGCTGCAGGTTTCTCTTCACTCTCTCCGCCTTCGATTTCAATCGTACAGATTACTTCTCCGACTTCAAGTGTATCGCCTTCCTGCGCAATAAGCTCTTTCATGATTCCCGTAAATGAAGAAGGAACTTCAGCATTTACCTTATCCGTATTAACCTCAGCGATCGGATCATATTTATTTACTTGATCACCAGGTGAAACCAGCCACTTTTCAATGGTTCCTTCAGTAACGGATTCTCCAAGCTGAGGCATTGTCATTTTTTCAATAGCCAATGGTTTGCCCTCCCTAAAATTAGTATTCAGCCAGCTCTTTCATGGCTTTTTCGACTTTATCCGGATTAACCATAAAATATTTTTCCATTGTTGGTGCATAAGGCATCGCCGGTACGTCCGGTCCTGCAACACGCATGATCGGGGCATCAAGATCAAATAAGCAGTTTTCTGCAATAATCGCTGCTACCTCGCTCATAATGCTTCCTTCTTTTGTATCCTCTGTGAGCAAAAGCACCTTGCCTGTTTTTGAAGCTGCTTCAATGATCGCTTCTTTATCGAGAGGATAGACAGTACGCAGATCAAGAATATGTGCGCTATAGCCATCCTGAGCCAAACGCTCTGCTGCCTGAAGAGCAAAATGCACACATAAGCCGTACGTAATGACAGTGATATCTTCACCTTCGCGCTTTACATCTGCTTTGCCAATTTCAATTGTATAATCCTCATCCGGCACTTCCCCTTTTATAAGGCGGTAAGCACGTTTGTGCTCGAAGAATAAAACAGGATCGTTATCGCGGATTGCAGCCTTTAACAGCCCTTTTACATCGTGTGGAGTTGAAGGCATGACAATTTTTAATCCAGGCTGGTTAGCAAATATTGCTTCGACTGACTGGGAGTGATAAAGCGCCCCGTGAACACCTCCACCATAAGGAGCACGAATGACCATCGGACAGCTCCAATCATTATTTGAGCGGTAACGGATCTTTGCCGCTTCTGAAATGATCTGGTTAATAGCCGGCATGATAAAGTCGGCAAACTGCATTTCGGCAATAGGACGCATTCCGTACATTGCTGCGCCAATCCCTACACCGGCGATTGCAGATTCAGCAAGAGGTGTGTCGATAACGCGCTCTTCTCCAAACTGGTCATAAAGCCCGTTTGTTGCTTTGAACACGCCGCCTTTTTTCCCGACATCTTCTCCAAGAACAAACACGCGCTCATCGCGCTCCATTTCTTCCTTCATTGCTAGTGTTACAGCATCTATATAAGACATTACTGGCATGGATTTTTCCCTCCTTAAAGTTCTTCTTCGTACACATATTTTAAGGCTGACTGAGGCTCTGCATAAGGAGCTTTCTCAGCATATTCTGTCGCTTCATTTACTTCCTTCATAATGCGGCTGTTGATTTCTTTTTCAAGCTCATCATCCATCACATTCGTTTCCTTCAGGTAAGCTCCAAACGTAATGATTGGATCGAGCGTTTTTGCTTTAGCGACTTCATCAGGCGAACGGTAAGCGCGGTCATCATCATCTGAAGAGTGAGCAGTTAACCGGTAGGAAACTGTTTCAACAAGCGTTGGTCCTTCCCCGCGTCGTGCGCGGTCAGCCGCTTCTTTTACTACCTTGTATACTTCAAGAGGATCATTGCCGTCTACTGTTACACCAGGCATTCCATAGCCTATAGCACGATCGGATACATTTTCGCACGCTAATTGCTTTTCGATCGGAACAGAAATCGCGTATTTATTATTCTCACACATAAAAATGACCGGCAATTTATGTACTCCAGCAAAGTTTGCCCCCTCATGGAAATCTCCCTGATTTGAAGAGCCTTCGCCAAAGGTAACAAATGTCACAAGATCTTTCTTTTCCATTTTCCCGGCAAGCGCAAGGCCGACAGCATGCGGAACCTGCGTTGTTACCGGCGATGAACCCGTTACAATCCGGTTTTTCTTCTGTCCAAAATGACCAGGCATTTGCCGTCCGCCCGAATTTGGATCCTCCGCTTTTGCAAAGCCAGATAGCATCAGTTCTTTAGCTGTCATGCCAAAATGCAGCACAACTCCCATATCTCTGTAATATGGAAGAGCAAAATCCTTTTCAATATCCAGTGCAAAAGCCGCCCCAACCTGAGCTGCTTCCTGCCCCTGGCAAGAGATAACAAAAGGAATTTTCCCTGAGCGGTTTAATAGCCACATACGCTCGTCAATTCTTCTAGCCATCAGCATCGTTTCGTAAATCTTTAGCACTTGGTCGTTTGTTAGTCCAAGCTCTTCATGTCGATTCTTACTCATCTGAAGTACCTCCTTTTATCAATTAAAATTAAGAGTGAATGGCCTTTCCATCAACTGCAAGTGCTGCCTCCCCGATTGCTTCACTCAGCGATGGATGCGGGTGGATGGTTTGACCGACTTCCCATGGTGTTGCATCGAGCACGCGTGCAAGTCCTGCTTCAGAAATCATGTCCGTTACATGAGGACCGATCATATGAACCCCGAGGATATCATTTGATTTTTTATCGGCGATTATTTTTACAAATCCGTCTGATTCTCCGTAAACAAGTGCTTTCCCAATTGCTTTAAATGGGAATTTCCCTATTTTCAAATCGTACCCTTGATTTTTTGCTTCCTGTTCAGTTAAGCCTACGCTTGCTGCCTCAGGGCTTGAATAGATACACTTTGATACAAAGTCATAGTTAATCGGCTCAACCTCAAGATTTGCCATATGTTCAACTGCATGAATGCCTTCATGTGACGCCACATGCGCAAGCTGAAGACCGCCAATTACATCACCAATAGCATAAATATGGGACTCTTTAGTTTGGAATTTATCGTTAATCTGGATAAAGCCTTTTTCAATCTGAATGTCGGTATTTTCAATCCCGATGCCTTCAACATTAGCCTGGCGTCCTACTGAAACGAGTATTTTTTCGGCGCTAAAGGTTTCAGTTGAACCTTTAACCTCAGCCTGAATTGAAACATCACTGTCGCTAATTACAGCACTTTCTGCGTTTACTTTAGCTCCTGTTATAATGTTAATTCCTTTTTTCTTAAGAAGCTTTTGCATTTCTCTTGAAATATCCTCATCTTCAGTAGGAATAATTCGATCTGCATATTCAACTACTGTAACCTCGACACCAAAGTCTATCATCATGGTAGCCCATTCAATGCCAATAACTCCGCCGCCAACAATTATTACAGATTTCGGCAGACTCTCAAGCTCTAACGCTTCATCTGAACTAAGGATTCTTTCTCCATCAATTTCAAGACCCGGCAATGAACGGGGGCGGGACCCTGTTGCTACAATCACATTTTTTGGAATCAGCATTTCATTATCAGTACCATCAGTCATTTCAACTGATATGGTTCCAGGCATAGGCGAGAAGATAGAAGGTCCCAAAATACGTCCGAAGCCATCATAAACATCTATTTTCCCCTGCTTCATTAAATGTTGTACGCCTTTATGCAGTTGATCCACGATTGACTGCTTGCGTTCCTGAACCTTCGAGAAATCAAGGGTAACGTCTTTTGCAATTACACCAAACTTCTCTGCATGCTTTGCCATTGAGTAAACCTCAGCACTTCTCAGTAACGCTTTACTCGGGATGCACCCTCTGTGTAGACATGTACCTCCGATTTTTCCTTTTTCAACAACAGCTGTGCTTAAACCGAGCTGTGCCGCCCGAATGGCAGCAACGTATCCGCCCGTTCCTCCGCCTAAAATCACCAGATCATATTCTGTAGCCATGCTTGAACCTCCTGATTAGTAACGTACTTTCTGTCTGATATTCGGATAGATTTTTGCTGCTTCTTCTTCTCTTAAAACTCTTAGAGCACCTTCAGCCAGCGCCTGCAATTCATTTTCGCCAGGCTTGACAATAACATCTGCAATCCAGTCAATTCTTTCACTGATGGATTCTACGAACTCTTTTCCGTAAGCGAGTCCACCGGTTAAAATTATGGCATCCACTTTACCTGAGACAACGGCACTTGCGGCTCCTATTTCTTTCGCTACCTGATAAGCCATCGCACTGTAGACTTTTTTTGCTTCCTCATTACCCCTTGCAATCATTTTTTCCACCTGGATTGCATCATTTGTCCCTAGATATCCGACCAGGCCTCCCTGGCCAACAAGTTTCTTCATAATTTCTTCTCTGTAGTAATCCCCTGAAAAGCACAGCTCCACTAAATCTCCTGCCGGAACTGTACCAGCTCTTTCAGGGCTGAATGGTCCATCCCCGTGCAGTCCGTTATTTACTTCAATTACCCGTCCATCTTTATGAACGCCAACAGTAATCCCGCCACCCATATGTGTCACAAGAAATGTACATTTTTCATATTTCCTGCCAAGCTCTTTTGCTACACGACGTGCCACCGCTTTTTGGTTTAATGCATGAAATATACTTTTTCGCTCAATTAGGGAAAAGCCTGAGATTCTTGCAATATCATCAAGCTCATCTACAACAACCGGATCAACGATGTAAGAAGGTATATTCAGTCCTGATGCAATTTCATAGGCAATAATTCCACCCAGGTTTGATGCATGCTGACCGGAGTAACCTTTGCGTAAATCCCGCAGCATTTCATCATTTACCTCGTAAGTGCCTCCTTCAATTGGACGAAGGAGCCCGCCTCTTCCACATACAGCATTTAGTTTTGCAATATTAATCCCTTCTTCATCAAGTGCTTCAAGGATTGTTTTTTTTCTGAATTCGTATTGAGCAATAATAGTTGAGAAGCCTTCAATTTGAGCGGTTTCATGGCGAATTGTTTTTTCCAGCAGCGCGGTGTCTCCATCAAATACCCCTATTTTTGTAGACGTAGAGCCAGGGTTTATGGCTAAAATACGGTATTGTGTTTCCTGCACGATATTCCCTCCAATAGTACAGACTTATGCGCTGGTCATTCGCGCATAAGCCTTAAACTGTTCTTCTTATCTGCGGCTTAAAATATGATGTCCCTGCTGAAGAAACTGGCTTCTGGATTTTGCCATTCGTTCAATCCGTTCTTCTGCCATTCGGTCAGCTGCGACATAGCTTGGCACTTTATCACGCTTAGCGATCTCAAATACCCTTGCTACATTATCATAAATTTTCTCCACGTTTTTCATTGCCCGCTCCCGGTTATATCCGTAGAGCTCATCCGCTACATTAATTACACCGCCTGCATTAATTACATAATCCGGCGCATAAACAATCCCGCGTTCATGAAGAATATCCCCATGTCTTGTTTCTTTTAATTGGTTGTTTGCAGCTCCTGCAACGACCTTTGCTTTTAATACTTCCAATGTCACATCATTGATTACTGCTCCGAGTGCGCATGGTGTAAAAATATCGCACTCTACTCCATAAATATCATTCGGCTCTACGGCAATTGCACCAAACTCATCAACTGCACGCTGAACCGCAGCTTTATTAATATCGGTTACAATCAGCTTTGCACCTTCTTCATGAAGATGACGGCATAAAGTAAACGCAACATTTCCTACCCCCTGAACAGCAATTGTCTTGCCTTCGAGTGAATCGTCACCGTACGCTTCCATAGCTGCCGCTTTAATTCCGCGATAAACACCGTATGCTGTAACAGGAGAAGGGTTTCCTGAAGAGCCGAATGCAGGTGAGATTCCTGTTACATAGTCGGTTTCTTCATGGATTAAATCCATATCCATCACAGTAGTCCCAACATCCTCCGCTGTAATATATCGTCCTGCAAGCCCCTGGATATAACGGCCAAACGCGCGGAACATTTCTTCATTTTTATCCTTTAACGGATCACCAATAATAACTGTTTTCCCGCCGCCAAGGTTTAAGCCGGCTGCAGCATTTTTGTAGGTCATTCCTTTTGCAAGGCGAAGAGCGTCTTCAATCGCAGCCTCTTCATTTTCATATGTCCACATTCTTGTTCCGCCTAAAGCTGGTCCAAGCGTTGTATCATGTATGGCAATAATGGCTTTTAATCCTGATGTTTTATCCTGACAGAAAACCAGCTGCTCATAATCATATTTTTCCATATAAGTGAATAATTCCATTTTCTTTTCCTCCCAAAGGATCCTAGTTTTTAATTGGTTGAGCAAATTGCGAGTGCAAGTGAATTCAGCTTGCTCAGGGCTGAGTCAGCACGGGAAGTGAGTACGATCGGGGCTTTTGCTCCTGCAATAACTGCGCCAACCTGACTGTTTCCAAAGTACATTAAAGATTTATATAAAATATTGCCTGCTTCAATAGAAGGAACAAGTAAAATGTCAGCTTGTCCCGCTACCTCTCCTCCAACCTTCTTGTGAGCAGCTGCATCCATTGAAACGGCATTATCGAGCGCAAGGGGTCCGTCCACTTTACATCCCTGAATCTGGCCTCTATTGTTCATAGAGGTTAAAGCAGCTGCATCCAGGGTCGACTGCATAGCAGGATTTATCACTTCAACTGCAGCCAGAGGGGCTACTTTCGGATTGTCCAGACCGATCCTATGAGCTACAGTCACTGCGTTTTTTAGAATCTGAACCTTCTGCTGCAGGTCAGGAGACACATTCATGGCAGCATCTGTCACGATGATACTTCGCTCAATTGCCGGAACTTCAAAAAGGGCTACGTGTGAAAGCACGCTTCCTGTACGCAATCCTGCCTCTTTATTTAAAACAGCCTTTAATAAGGAGGCAGTATCAATATGACCCTTCATCAGCACTGACGCTTCACCGCCTGAAACCGCCTGCACGCCTTTTCGAGCTGCATCGTGAGAATTTTCTGCCTGACGGGTTACTACCCTGCCTGTTTCAGGAAGAGAGGGATAATGAGCGGCGATCAGATCATTTATTTTCTTTTCGTCACCGATTAAAATAAAATTTGCCAGTTCACTTTCACACGCCATTTCTACCGCCCTCAGCACTTCCCGGTCCTCTGCACATACAACAGCGACCGCAGCCTCCTGCATAGAAGCTGCCTGTTTTAAAATGTCTTTAAATGCAACCACTGAGTTAAACGCTCCTTCCCGTTTCAAGCTCATATTTTTCGATTTTATAGTATAGGTTACGAATGGAAATATCCAGCTCTTTTGATGCTGCTGTTTTGTTTCCTTTATGCTTAACCAATGTCCGTTCAATAATCTCTTTTTCAAGTCTTTCCAGCTGTTCAGCAAGTGTGCCCTTCTGCTCGTCCTGATCGGGTTTGGTATGATTCGCATTGAGAGGGATCAGGTGTTTGGGCTCGATTAATTTTTCGTGATGCTGCATAAAAATCATAGCCCGGCTCAGCACATTCTCAAGCTCCAGAATGTTTCCCGGCCATGAATAATCCATAAGCTGCCTGATCGCATTGGCGGATACACCTTTTACATGTCTGCCAAAAGCCTGATTAAGATTTTGCACAAGCCGGTCGCACAGTGCAGGAATATCCATTTTATGAGTTCGCAGGGAAGGGAGCTGAATAGGTAGTTTATTTAATAAGTAATAAAGCTCTTCTAAGAACTGTCCTTTTGATATTCCACGCTCTAAATTATGGTTTGTAGCAGCAATAATCCTGGCTTTTAACGGAACCGGCTTGGCCCCATTTTGTCTGATAATTTGCTTGGAGTGAAGTGCTTCCAGTAAAGCAGCTTGAGTATCAAGGCTCAGCTCTCCTATTTCATCTAAAAATACAGTTCCTTCACCTGCCTGTTCCAGCAGTCCTTTTTTAATCGATTTTTCCTCGCCGTTATCCCGGCTGGCCTCACTTCCGAATAAAGCCTCTTTTAAATAAGCTGCAGGCATAGAGGCACAATTAATTCGCACAAATGAATAGAACTTCCTGTCGCTTGCATTATGTATTGCATGCGCAAATAATTCTTTACCTGTCCCGGCTTCTCCTCTAATTAAAACAGTCGTGGCTGTCTTGGCAGCCAATTTTGCCTGTCCCACCACAAGCTGGATATCATCTGATTTTCCGATAATATCGTCAAATGTATATTTTGCTTCCAGGGTCCGAATAATCCGTCTTGCCCGGTCAAGCTCTGAGGTGAGGGACTGAATTTCCGACATATCATGGATAACCCCGACGCTCCCCTTTAACTGGCCGTTGACGATAATAGGAGCTACATTTACGACAACTTCTCTTTTCTTAGGGCCCACAAGCATTTTTGCACCCCTTACAGGCCTTCTTGTTTTGAGCACCTGCATGTGCATACTTTCGCCTTCAGAAATGTCAGCTGTAGCCGGCTGGTTTATGACTTCACTTTCCGTTAATCCTGTAAGTCTTGTATAAGCCCTGTTTATGAGTATTCCCCTGCCGTGCTCATCTACAACTGAAATCGCATCATCACTTGACTGGATGATGGCCTCAAGCATGGTTTGAATTTCTTTTAGGTTGGTCATTTCCTCTGCAAGGTTGACAACTTCTGTAATATCTTTAAAAACGGCAAAAGCGCCAATAACTTCACCCTGGTCATTAATCATGGGAATCCTTGTTGTCACTACCTTTAAACCGTTATCCAAAACTAACTCCTGGTTATTTTCCGTGCGGCCGGTTTCAATAATTCTCGGAAGACCGCTCAAAGGCACTACCTGATAGATGGATTGATGAAGCGCTTTTTCCTTAGGAATGCCAACCATGGAGGAAGCTCTTTCATTAAATAAAACGATTCTGTGATCTACATCAATTCCAATCATGCCATCATGGGTTGAATTAACAATTAAATCCCGGATAAATGATTCGTGCTCCATATGATCTATAAGTGATTCTTTTTCTGTTAATAACTGATAAATAAG
The DNA here is from genome assembly GCF_002926065.1 of Jeotgalibacillus proteolyticus. Lineage (GTDB taxonomy): Bacteria > Bacillota > Bacilli > Bacillales > Jeotgalibacillaceae > Jeotgalibacillus > Jeotgalibacillus proteolyticus. The sequence goes on from NZ_PREZ01000002.1 coordinate 198,801, forward strand.
TGAAGCAACACTTCCAGGCACTAGGACTGTGTGAGTGGATCTTGCATTACGCAAGTCTATAAAAGTTTGCTGATCGCCAGTCACATCAATAACAATATCGGTTTCTTCAGACAAATAATCCTGCCAGATCCTGCCCGTTTTGATGGAAAGCGACCTTGCAAGTGCAAGCCCTGGTGCTTGCGGGTTAATATCAACTACTGCGTACACCTGGAACGCATCAGATTCAGCCATCACTCTTAATAATGCTGTTCCTCCGCGACCTGCTCCTACAATCAGCACTTTTTGCAATTTTTTTCATCCCCTCTTATATGTAACGCAACTTCTTGCAAGCTCCTTCATTGTACATGAAAGCCTTTTCCTTGACAATCATTTTTCGAACAAGCATAGTTTGTGTAGAAACCTGTAAGGAGATTGAATAATGTCACGAATGATTGCCTTAATAATTTTATTAATCCCTGGAATCCTAGCCGGTTATGGCATAAAGCTGATGAGAGATATGTTATTTGGTCTTCAGGCCTCCTGGATCCCTGCACTGTGGCTGCAGTTTGTACTTGGATTCCTTTTTATGGTGCTTGGAGTCGGTTTTATCGGTGGATTTCTTTTGCGCCGGGACCGCAAGAACAATAAAGTTCAGGAGCGCTTTAGAAGACAGAAATAATGATCTCAGCAACACAAGCAAAAACCCCCTTCACCTGTGCAGTGACGGGGGTTTTTAGGTTATTTGCGTAAAAGTTCTTTTCTCACTTTAAAAGCCCGGTCCGGATAATCTGTAATCACACCGGCAAGACCTGCTTCCATCCATTCTTTAAGCTTAGCAGGCTGATTGAGTGTATAAAGCCTTACCTGAATGTTCATTCTTTGACAGGATTCCATCAAGGCAGGAGTCATAACTCTATGGTTCGCATGAATGGCACTTGCGTTTGTGGTTTGGGCGAGTAAAGACGGATTAACTCCTTTTTTGGAATAAATAGCAGCTTTTGGAATTGAAGTACCCAGCTCGTGAAGACGCATAAGAGTCTGAAGATTAAAGGAAGATAAGATCATCCGATCACTAAGTGAGTATTGTGCAATTTTCTGCAAAACATCTTCCTCTAGACCCGGATACTTTACTTTGTCAGTTTTTAACTCAACATTACACAGTAAATTATTTCCTTTGAGCCATTCAAACACTTCATCAAGAGTTGGCACTTTATCGTGAGTAAACCACTTTCTTTTGTTATATCCTGCATTTAGAGACCTTATCTCTTTATAGGTAAGCTTTCCTACCATCCCTTTTCCATTTGTTGTCCGGTTAACAGTTTCATCATGAATCACCACTAATACACCGTCTTTAGTCCGCTGAACATCCAGTTCAATGCCGTCACAGCCGGCTTTGTATGCTTCTTTAAATGCCTTCATTGTATTTTCCGGGTGTATTCCTGAAGCCCCCCGGTGAGCAAAAATCTGCGTCATATTATCACACTCCATTTGATACCTTATCCTATGTCATACCCTTTATAAAGGAGAAAAACTCGGCATAAAAAAGAGACCATTCAAAGAATGGTCTCTTGGTTTTAAAATTAAAACAGCCGGTGAAAAGTTCTTCACAAACAGTCCTATTCAGCTTGCTTTATGCTCCAGGCGTAATTTATCTGCCACCATTGCAATGAACTCTGAATTCGTAGGCTTGGACTTGGCAGCTGAGACGGTGTAACCGAACAAATTTGAGATCGCATCAACATTTCCCCGGTTCCATGCTACTTCAATAGCATGACGGATTGCTCTTTCCACTCGGGAGGCAGTAGTATTGAATTTTTTTCCGATATCCGGATAAAGTACTTTTGTGATGGAGCCTAAAAGATCGATGTCATGATAGACCATTGAGATTGCTTCACGCAGATACATATATCCTTTTATGTGGGCAGGCACGCCAATTTCGTGAATAATCCCCGTTATACTTGCATCAAGGTTTTTAGGTTTAGATGAAGATTCCCGGGTAACCCTTTTTGTGCTGACCTGTGTTTGAACAGATTTCCCTTTAACCTGACGAATATTTTGAACAAGATTCTCCATGTCAAATGGCTTTAAAATAAAATAAGCTGCGCCAAGTTCAACTGCTTTGGTCGTAACATCTTCCTGACCAAAAGCTGTCAGCATAATGACATGGGGATACTTAGGGAGCTCCATTTGACGCATTCTTTCAAGAACGTTTAAGCCATCAATATGTGGCATAATAATATCAAGAAGGCACACATCCACCTCGACTTCACTAAGAACCTCCAGACAATCCTGTCCGTTATATGCAGTCGCCACAACCTCCATGTCTGGCTGATTTGAAATAAACTGTTCCAAAGTTGCCACAAGCTCTCTGTTATCATCCACTATACACACTTTAATTTTGTCCACTCTATACGTCCTCCCCGATTTAAGAAATCTTTACCCCTAATAAAATTCGACCTTGCTTGCGAAAACCCTTTGCCATTTAAAAATTTTTTAAGAAAACCCTTCTTTTCTCAATATTCCTTCAGCTTACTGTTATTTACGCTATATTTCAACATTTTTAGACATTCTGTCGAATGGCTTATATGTAAAGTTTAACACGCATTAGAGGAATGTGCTAGGTGAATATTTTCTTATTTTACATAAATAAGAAAACAGGCGTACTAAGACGCCTGTTTTTGCTGAATCGATGTTTGTCCGCTCTGTTTCACCATTTCCTCAATGGTAAGCGCGTATCCTGAGGTTGGATCGTGAACTAATACATGCGTAACAGCGCCGACCAACTTTCCATTTTGTATAATGGGACTGCCGCTCATTCCCTGGATAATTCCGCCGGTTTGGTCAATCAGTTCTTTATCCGTGATTTTAATAAGCATTCCCGTAATTCCTCCGGGAGCCTGCGTTTTTGCGCGGACAATTTCAATACCAAAGCGTTCAATCGTATTATCCTGAAGAACCGTAAGCATCTCAGCCTTTCCTTCGATAATTTCTGACTGCTTTGCAACGGTTAAAGGTGATTGAAATAATGCGTGGGAGGGTACTTCCTGAAGCTTGCCAAAAATGCCGTATTGGGAATTGCGGGTAACAGACCCGAGAATGGGATCACTTTTAGAAAATATAGCGATTTTCCCGCCGGGCTTTCCTGATATTCCTTTTTGAATGCCATCAATATGGGTTTGAAGAACAGAACCCTTTCTTATTTCCACGGCCCGTTTAGTGTCCGCATCGGCTACAACATGACCAAGCGCTCCAAATTGACCTGTATCGGGGTCAATATAAGAAACCGTGCCAATCCCCTGCGTATGATGACGAACATATAATCCTAATTGCGGGCTGCCTTCTGCGTTATAAGATGGTGTTACCGTTATTTGCTTAACCCTTCCTTCCCGTTCAATCTCCAGCTGAATCGTCTTACTATTTTTGGACTGCTGTGAAAGAACCTGGGAAAGATCAGAAGCCGTTGATACCGGGACTCCATTGATTTTGGTTAATGTGTCCCCTACCTCAAGACCGGCCTTGGACGCAGGTGCATCCTCAACTGAAGGTTCATTAACAGAATGAAACCCAACAATCATTACCCCTTTAGTTTCAAGAGAAATCCCTATCGATTGACCGCCAGGAATTAATTTTACAGATGAAGCATGCATCGTTTCGTCCATTGAAGGGAACAACAACAGCATATTTATGCTTAAAATAACTAAAATCTTTTTAAAGCTCATCATTTTCTCCCCCTTCTAAGACTGCCGAGTACCTTCTTAATGTGAGCGAAATCAGACAGAATTATCACCTAGAAAAAAATAAAAAGCCATCCGTAAATGGATGACTTTACTATTAAAAGCGGAAGGCGCTCGTTCAGCTCCGACAAGCATAAGACGACCTGCACAAGAAGGCGCTTTTTGCCTTCTGGGCAGGGTGGCTTATGACTCGAGGAGCTAGCGCCTGAAGCTGGATACATTAAAAGCGCAAGCAGACACTTAAACCGTCGTCTTTTTAATGGAGTGGGCAAGATCAAGCAGCTCTTTTGCATGGCTGAGTGTTAAGTCAGTAATTTCCACTCCCGAGATCATCCGGCTGATTTCCTGCACTCTGTCCTTTTCTTCAAGAGGCAGAACATGTGTAATCGTGCGATCATTTTTTACTTCCTTGGAAATAAATAAATGGCGGTCACTTATAGCTGCTACCTGCGGCAAATGAGAAATACAGAGCACCTGTGAATGAACAGAAACAGCATAAATTTTTTCGGCAATCGCCTGGGCAACCCTTCCGCTGACACCGGTATCCACTTCATCAAAAATAATGGACGTAATTCCCTGGTGTTTTGAAAAAATGGTTTTTAACGCCAGCATGATTCTGGAAATTTCACCGCCTGAGGCAACCTTCGTTAATGGCTTTAACGGCTCCCCGGGATTTGTCGAGATATAAAATTCCACGCTGTCGGTACCATCCTTTTTAAAATTCAGCTGGCGCTCCCCGGCACTTCCTTGAGCTCCATGAAAGTAAACCTCAAAAACCGCCTTATTCATATGAAGAGCCTGCAGCTGACCATGGATTTCATCTGTTAGCATCTGTGCCCATTTCTTCCTTACTGAAGAAAGATTGTCTGCTTCAAGCGACAGATCCTCTGTAATCGACGCCCGCCTTTTTTCTAAATCTTTAATCGTTGACTCCCGATTAGTAATGGACTCAATTTCCTCTTCAATTGTTGCAGCGAACTGGACAATTTCAGTTATTGAATTTCCGTATTTTCGTTTTAACTGATTAATTTCATTCAGGCGGTCGTCAATGACTTGAAGACGGTCAGGATCATATTCCAGCGCATCGAGCTGATGCCTGATCGAATTGCTTGCTTCCTCTAATAAATAAAAGCTGTTCGCGATTGATTCACTTGTTGGAGCAAGTGTTGCATCAATTTCAGCAGCATCTTCAATATTCGACATCGCCAGTCCCGTCCAGTCGAGACCTTTTTGTTCTCCCTGAAGGGAATCGTAGGCTGTTTGGAGTGAGCTGAATAAACGTTCAAAATTAACGAGTCTGCTTTTTTCTTCCAACAACTGGCTGTCTTCCTCAATTTCCAGCGCAGCTTGTTCGATTTCATTAAATTGAAACTGCAGCAGGTCAAGCCGGTGAGCCATTTGCTGTTCATTTTCTGAGAGAGCTCTTATTTGCCTCTGAACGGCTTCGTATTCCTCATAAAGCTCTGAATAAGCAGCTTTTGCAGGCTTTATTTCCTGCCCTCCAAATTGGTCCAGAAGGTTTAAATGCCTGTTTTCATCCATTAATTCCTGGCTTTCATGCTGACCATGAACATCAATAAGTGTAGCACCGACTTCTCTTAAAATGGCAATCGTAACAAGCTTTCCATTGATCCGGCAGGCGCTTTTTCCCGTCTGTGAAATATCCCGCTTTAACAAAATCATTCCATCTTCAATGTCAATTCCTAAATCAGCACACTTCAAATAACACGGATGTCCTTTTTCAATCGTAAAAATACCTTCGATTTCTGCTTTCTTTTCTCCATGGCGGACAAATTCAGAGGACCCTCTTCCTCCCACGAGAAGCTGGACTGCATCGATAATAATCGATTTTCCTGCACCAGTTTCTCCAGTTAAAACCGTTAACCCCTCCTCAAGGGAGAGCGCAAGTTCATCAATAATGGCAAAATTTCGAATGGATAGCTCCTGTAGCAATCTAATTCACCTCAACTTTTACAGCATATCGATAAAACGCTGTGAAATGATGCTTGTATCTTCTTCACTTTTACAAATAATCAAACACGTATCATCCCCGCAAATAGTTCCCATAATTTCATCCCAGTCAAGATTATCAATTAATGCGCCGATAGCGTTTGCATTTCCCGGAAGAGTTTTCATAACCAGCAGATTACCTGCCCCGTCTATGCGGACAAAAGCATCTGTCAATGTGCGTTTCAGCTTTTGCAGCGGATTAAACCGCTGATCTGCCGGAAGGCTGTATTTGTAGCGGCCATCAATCAGCGGCACCTTCACTAAATGCAGCTCTTTAATATCTCTTGAAATAGTCGCCTGAGTTACAGGAAAACCGGCATTTTTCAGCTGGTCGACAAGCTCATCCTGGGTTTCAATATCATTGTTTACAACGATTTCTCTTATTTTAATATGACGCTGCCCTTTATTAATCATTTTCTCCACTCCATTTTTCAATGAATAATTATGCATATAGATTAATCCTACCGTAAATCCTTTCATTTGTACAACAAAAGGAGAATGTTTGAGTTCTTACCGCAGAAGTTACATTATGAAAATTTTACTTTGGATGGTTCTTTCATAGTATCCTTCCAAAGGCAAATAAAAAACAGCCTATTGGCTGTTTTTTATATTTTTGATTTTAATTCCGAATGGGCCGCTTTAACGATCCCCTGAACATCAGGAGAAGAGATTGAGTCTTCCTGCTTGCTGGTGGTAAAGGTTAAATGCAGTAAGAATTCTATATTCCCGTCTCCCCCAGTGATAGGAGAATGCGTGACTCCGGAAATACGGTAGCCTTCATCCTGTGCAAAGCGAACGATTCTCGACAGCACCTCTTCATGGATAGATGCTTCCCGCACAATCCCTTTTTTTCCTACCTGGTCGCGTCCTGCTTCAAATTGAGGTTTTACCAGTGCTACTACCTCACTATTATCTTCAAGGAGTGTTTTTAAAACAGGAAGAATGATCCTTAAGGAAATGAAGGATACATCAATTGAAGCAAAGTTTGGCAATCCTTTTGACAGCTTGTCAGGGGTCAGGTAACGGAAATTTGTTTTTTCCATTACAACTACCCGTTCATCCTGCCTGAGCTTCCATGCCAATTGATTACTTCCTACATCGACTGCATAAGACATTTCTGCTCCTTTTTGCAGCGCACAGTCAGTAAATCCCCCGGTAGAAGAACCTACGTCAATCATTCTTTTTCCTGTTACATCAATATCAAAGGAGGTTAAAGCTTTTTCAAGCTTTAATCCTCCCCTGCTTACATATGGGAGAACCTTTCCTTTTATACTTAAAAGTGTATCCTCGGGGATCTTTTCTCCCGGCTTGTCCAACCGGACCTCATTGGCGAACACAAGTCCTGCCATTATTGATCTTTTTGCTTTTTCTCTGGTTTCTGCAAGGCCCTGTTCGACCATCAGAACGTCCACACGTTGTTTTTGAACCTTCATATTTACGCCCTTTTTTGTTTAACAGCTGCAATCGATTGAATGATTTCTACTGCACGATTATCTGTTAAATTGATTTCTTCCAATAATTTATCTACGCTTCCGTGCTCAATAAATTGATCCGGAATACCCATCCGATTGATTTGTACATGAGATGCTCCCTGTGTTTGTGCAAACTCAAGCACTGCACTGCCAAATCCACCCTGCAGAACTGCTTCTTCGATGGTCAAAATCGGAAGACCCTCAGCAAAAATATCCTTAAGCATTGCTTCATCCAGCGGTTTAATAAATCTGGCATTCACAACTCTGGCAGAAATGCCTTTTGCAGCTAATTTCGTTGCCGCACTTTGGGCCATCGGGATCGTCGTGCCAAACGTTAAGATAACAGCATCAGTTCCCTTTGATAAAACCTCCCAGCTGCCAATCGGAATGGTCGTAAGCTCTTTATCCATTGGAACGCCCAAACCGTTTCCTCTCGGATAACGCATAGCAATGGGACCTTCGTTATAGCTAATAGCTGTATTAACCATATGCTGACCTTCATTTTCGTCTTTTGGCATCATTACGACCATATTCGGCAAATGACGCAGAAATGCGATATCAAAAACTCCCTGGTGTGTTTCACCGTCGGCTCCTACGAGTCCTGCACGGTCAATGCCGATAAATACATTTAAGTTCTGGCGGCATATATCATGCACGACCTGATCATAAGCACGCTGCAAAAATGTAGAATAAATGGCCAGGAACGGCTTCATGTTTTGAGTTGCAAGCCCGGCTGAAAGTGTTGTGGCATGCTGTTCAGCAATTCCCACGTCAAACATCCGGTCCGGAAACTCACTGGCAAAGCCTTCAAGCTTTGACCCAACAGGCATAGCCGGGGTAACTGCAACAATTCGATCATCTTCTCTTGCCAGATTCCTCACCGTTTCGCTTACAAGGGCACTCCAGCCTGGCGCTTTAGAATTTGATTTAATTAAATCTCCAGTATCAATTTTATAGGGGCCAGTGCCGTGCCACGTTCCGATTTTATCCGTTTCAGCAGGATTAAACCCTTTTCCTTTTTTTGTAATAACATGTAATAAGACAGGTCCTTTTGTTTTCTTAGCATATTGAATATTTTCTTCGAGCTCATCAAAATTGTGTCCGTCTACAGGACCCAGATACGTAAATCCTAATTCTTCAAAGAAAACTCCCGAAACCAGCAGATATTTTAAGCTGTCTTTTACGCGTTCAGCAGTTGATGCAAGCTTTCCGCCTACTGCAGGGATCTTCTTTAATAAATACTCAAGCTCATCTTTGGCCTTATTATATTTTCCAGCAGTACGCAAACGTCCCAATACACTATGGAGAGCGCCTACATTTGGCGCTATGGACATTTCATTATCATTTAAGATAACGGTAATGTCTTTTTTCTCATGGCCAATATGGTTTAATGCTTCAAGCGCCATACCGCCTGTTAAAGCACCGTCTCCTATAATTGGCACAACATAATTGGACTCTCCTTTAATATCGCGCGCGATTGCCATCCCCATTGCTGCGGATAAAGAGGTAGAGCTATGCCCCGTCTCCCATACATCATGCTCGCTTTCAATCATTTTAGGAAAGCCGCAAAGTCCTTTAAACTGACGGAGCGTGTCAAACTGGTCTCCTCTGCCGGTCAGTATTTTATGAACATATGATTGATGGCCTACATCCCATAGGAGCTTGTCTTTAGGGCTATCAAAATGCTTATGCAATGCCAGCGTTAATTCAACTACTCCCAGGTTTGGGCCTATATGTCCTCCGGTAGCAGAAAGATTTCCGATCAGAAATTGTCGAATGTCCTCACTTAGACTCTCGAGCTCTGCTTTATTCATGTCTTTTAATACGGACGGATCCTTTATCATTGAAACATCCATTTGGATCACTCACTTTCATCCAGATTCAGTTGTCCTGTTTTTTCGTTTTATTTTTCTTTGTATCCTTTATTATAACAATATGTAGCTTTTCCTCAAGAAATTGTAGAGTTTTGCCGACTTGAAAGATGATATCCCGTGAAAATTGTATCGCAATTGACTTCCCGATTGCCTTCCCACCAACTGTCAGAGCAGCAATAATACTCGTTAAACCGATATTAAGAGAATTTTCCAGAACAGAACTCGTTCCTGTTTGAAAATCCTGAGCAAGCTGAATAATAACAATCGTTGCGGCCGCTCCACTTATTATACCCGCAATATCACCAATTACATCATTACAAAAGCTCGCAAAACGATCCGCATTTCGTACAATGCGGATGGAATGGCGAGCACCATATACTTTATTTGAAGCCATCGAGTGGTACGGTTTTTCATCGGCGGCAGTTGCTGCAATGCCGAGCATATCAAAAAATACCCCGATCACAACAATGGCAAGGACCACCAGCAGGCCAACTGTCCAGTCTACCTGGTTTAGAACGCTTGTGGATGCCAGTGAAAAAATAGCCGCTAACACAGCAGTGATAACGGCTATACTTATACTCCATTTTAATGATTTATGTAAAAAGCTTCGCATCTTTATGTACACACCAATCTAATAATATGGGGGTCATGATTGAAGTAAAAATTACGGCTTAGGTCCAGTAGGTTTTCCCAGATCAGTACTGGTTGTTGCCATCCCAGCGGTTTCCCTTTAAATCAATCTCGGCAATGTCACCATTTGCCGGACTGGATTGCCACTTAGTCCGTACTGTAATCCCTCAATCATGCAGCCTTGCGACAGTCTAGGAGATTTCCTCAACAGCCTAACACTAGATTCCTTATCCTCTTTTGCAGAGAAGATTTCATGCGGACGGAAAAGAACATATTAATGGCCAACTAATGTGTTCTCTATAACCGCAATCCCCTCTAACTCCACTCAAGGCAGGCTACGCTGCGGATGATTGTCATCACTTCCGCAGGTTTATACAATCGTCTTTACGCATATGCGTTTGCCAGCTAAAGAACGAAAGCCTCCGCGGTTTGCGGGTCATCGCCCACATGCCATTGTGGATCGCCCGAAAACCTTACTCCCGGAAAAAGCCCAAAGCTGGGCGCCTCAAGCCAAGACCAGGAACTTCATCGATATGCCCTTTAGTGGATTTTTAGGCCCACCTTCGGAATCGGCAGACTGACTAGAATACTGCACCACCCTGAAAACGATTATAACATAAATTAGCTTTATTTTATTCTTTAATGCTTATGAAGTGCGATTGACAACCATGTCTGCAAGTTCATGAAGCAGATTATTTTGTAACGGAAGATCTTCTAAAGCAGCTTTCGCCAGATGGAGATGCTGACTTAGCTTTTCTTTTGCTCCCTGCATTCCTAATAGCGCAGGATAAGTGCTTTTGTTGCGTGATTCATCACTTCCCACAGGTTTTCCGATCTCAATTTCGTTCCCTTCAACATCAAGTACATCATCACGAATTTGAAAAGCCAGGCCGATATGAAGAGCATAATCCTCAAGCTTTCTCTGCTGTTCTTCAGTAACACCGCTCATAATACTGCCTGCACTAACTGAAAACTGAAGCAGTAGGCCTGTTTTCCGCAAGTGAATGGACTCAAGTTCATCCGCCGTCAATTGTGTATTTTCCCCTTCAATATCTGCAACCTGGCCGCCTACCATTCCTTCAGCTCCCGCTCTAAGAGAAAGAGAAGATATCAGTTCAAGCTTCTGCCGGTCTGTAAAGGGACTGGTTGAAAGGAGGTAAAAGCTATGAGTCAATAAGGCGTCGCCTGCGAGAATAGCTAACGCTTCCCCGTAGACTTTATGGTTGGTCGGCTTCCCTCTTCGAAGATCATCATCATCCATGCTAGGAAGGTCATCATGGATAAGCGAGTAGGTGTGAACCATTTCAATTGCAGCAGCGGCTTTCACCCCTTTTGAACAATCTGCACCAAACGCGCTCATCACTGCAAGCATCAGAATTGGACGGATTCTTTTCCCTCCCGCTGTTAAAGAATAGTGCATGGATTTTTTTAATGAAAGAGGTGCCTTAAGGCGGTCTATTTCGTCAACCATTACAGATTCAACCATATCTTTATACGTTTTTATAAATGACTGAAGCTCCGTCATGATGTAGAATCCTCATCTTGAATAGAGAGCGGCTTTTCTCCTTCTTCTGTTATCACTGTAGCCATTTGTTTCTCTGCCCGCTGAAGCTTATCATGGCAAAGCTTAGAAAGCTCAACCCCTTTTTGATAAATGGATAACGCTTCTTCTAAGGGAACATCGCCCTCTTCAAGCTTTGTAACAATTGATTCTAGCTGATTCATTGCTTCTTCAAATGTAATTTGTTTTTTTTCAGGCATTACTTTTCACGCTCCTTGACTTCATTAACCTCACACCATAGCTCTTTAGTTGAAAGAGCCACTTTTATTTGCTCCCCAGCCGAAACCGTAGAGTCATCTTTAATTAGACGGTTTTCTTTATCATACACCAAACTGTAGCCTCTTTTCATAATTCTAAGCGGACTGAGTGCTTCAAGAGTTGATAAGATGCCATTAAACTGAGACTGATTTTGCTTTAGCACTTCGTTCATCCTGTATTGAATCGAACGGTTAAGGTGTGCTAATCGTTCATTCTGACGAATCAGCAGCTGCTCAGGATGCATTCTTTGAAGACGTCTGTCCAGACTTTTCCAAGCCTCCCTGCGTGTATCAGTCGCCTGGTAAAGCTCCCTCCTTAATTGAGAGGACAGCCGGTCAAGCCTTTCCATCTGCTGCTGATATAATCTTTCAGGCTTTTTAAATACCATTGAGCCGGAAAGAAGGGATAACTGATGCCTTTTAACATTCAAAAACTCATTCATCGCCCTTGTATTTCTTATTTCCTTCGTCAAAAGACGTTCTCTTACTTCATCGATATGCGGAACTGCCATTTCCGCTGCAGCAGTGGGGGTTGGTGCCCGCCGGTCAGCAGCAAAATCAGCGATAGTTGTATCTGTTTCATGTCCGACAGCTGAAATCACAGGGATTCCAAAACCCGCAATTCTGCGAGCCACTTTTTCTTCATTAAAGGACCAAAGTTCTTCAATTGATCCTCCTCCTCTGCCGATAATGAGAAGGTCAAGCGAGGAATCTTTTGAAGCCAGATCCATAGCTTGTACGATGCTTTGAACAGCCTTATCCCCCTGGACCGATGCAGGATAAAGCTTCACTTTTGCGATCGGATATCTTCGCTCAATGGTCGTAATAATATCCCTGATCACTGCGCCGGTCGGGGAGGTTACAACTCCTATTGTTTGGGGAAACGGAGGCAGCGTTTTTTTTCCTGCAGGGTCAAATAGGCCTTCCTTTGACAGCTTTTCCTTCAGCTGTTCATAAGCTAAAAACAGTGCACCTATTCCCTCAGGCTCCATCGATTTTACATAAAGCTGGTATTGTCCGGACGCCTCATACACTGATGCATCTGCTGTTACCAGCACCATCATGCCATTTTCCGGCTGAAATTTAAGCCTGCTGCTGTTTGCTTGAAACATTACAGCAAGGATCCTAGCTTTATCATCCTTTAGAGTAAAATAACAATGTCCGCTCGAATGACGTTTAAAGTTTGAAATTTCACCTTTAATAAAAAGGTTTGACAGGTGAGGATCTGCATCAAATTTTCTTTTTATGTATTTAGTCAGAGCTTGAACGGTCAAATATTTTGGATCGTTCATGCTATCACTTCCTTTGTTTTTGAATAACTGGCAGTGTTCAGTCTTAAAAAGGAGCAGGCTCAAAATCTGAGCCGGCTCCTTTTCTATCAATTGTTATTTAGATAAGAAACGCTCTGCAGATTGGACGGTATTAGCCAGAAGCATGGTAATAGTCATAGGACCGACCCCTCCTGGGACAGGTGTGATCGCGGCTGCTTTTTGCAGACAATCTTCAAAATCAACATCCCCGCAAAGCTTTCCGTTCTCGTCACGGTTCATCCCTACGTCAATAATAACAACGCCCTCTTTAATGTGATCAGCGGTTATCAGTTTGATTACTCCTACAGCAGCAATCAGGATATCTGCCTGTCTGGTATGATAAGCCAAATCTTTTGTTCTTGAATGGCAATACGTAACAGTTGCATGTTCCTTAAGCAGGAGCTGTCCCATTGGTTTTCCGACAATATTGCTTCTTCCTACAATTACCGCATGTTTACCGGAAAGTTCAACATCTTGATGTTTAAGCATCTCTATAATTCCATAAGGGGTACACGGAACAAAAGCGTCTCCCCCCGTCATCAATCTGCCGGCATTAATTGGATGAAACCCATCAACATCCTTAGAAGGATTGATCGCTTCAATCACTGTCAGTTCATCAATATGTGAAGGCAGTGGCAGCTGTACCAGTATTCCGTGAATAGAGCTGTCATGATTGAGCTCATCTACTTTTTCAAGCAGCTCCTCCTGGGTTAGCCCGCTGTCGAGTGTAATCAGAACAGAATGCATGCCGATCTTTTCACATGCTTTTTGTTTCATGGATACATAGGTTTTTGAAGCCTGGTTATCCCCTACTAACACAACAGCAAGGCCTGGCGTTACTCCATTTTCTTTCAGAAGGTCTACCCTTTTTTTTATAGAACTGCGGATTTCTTCAGATATCTTTTTGCCGTCAATAATTGCTGCGGTCATAAACGTATTGCCTCCCGTGATTTTAATCCCGTGAATTCAATGTATCTAAGAGTTTAGATAAGATCCCATTCACGAATTTACTTGATTTTTCATCACCGAATCGCTTGGAAATTTCAACTGCTTCGTTTAGCACCACATTTTGAGGTACATCTTCTTTTTTATAAATGAGCTCAAAAAGCGCTACCCGAAGAATGTTCAGATCAACTCTCGCCAGCCGTTCCATTTTCCAGCGTTCGAGATGAGCTTGAATAAGCTGGTCAATTTCCTCTTTATGTTCTTTTACACCCAGCACCAAAGATTCAAGATATGAATCCTTCTCTTCATCTTCCATTACGTTTTCGATAGCCTCAAGGGGCTCCATCTCATTCATGTCCATTTGAAAAAGAGCCTGGAGCGCCTTTTCTCGAGCCGTTCTTCTTTTCATTTCTTTTTAAACTCCTTCACTAATTACGTAAGTTTCCATGTCATAAAAAGATCATAGCACAAAATTCCCGCAGCGACTAACCAAACCTGGCCTAATCATTATTTTCTAAAAAATAAAAAAACAGATGCACTTTCATGCATCTGCTCCAACTTATAGATCTGCTTCTTCCTGTTCGAGCTTTTGAGAATCAAATTGAATGCCCACCACATGTATATTAACTTCTTCAGCAAGCAAAGCTGTCATATTTTTAAGAGTCTGGCGGATATTATCCTGAATTTTCTGGGCTACTGATGGAATAGAGAAACCAAACTTGATTGTGCAATACACATCCAGCACAATTCCGTCCTCTCCAAGTTCCACTTTTACCCCTTTCCCGTGATTTTTCTTACCAAGACGCTCCACTACACCGGATGCAAAGTTGCCTCTCATCTGAGCAATGCCTTCTACTTCAGATGCAGCAATTCCTGCGATAACTTCAATTACCTCAGGCGCAATTTCAATTTTACCCAGCTGATTTTGCTCTAAGCTGTTCATTTGTAAAAGTTGCGGTTGATTCTCTGCCATTGCAATAGACCTCCTATTTTAGTCCTTTTTAGCCATAATATCATAGGTTTCAAGGAATTTTGTGTTAAAGTCTCCCCCGACAAACGTTTCATGGTCAAGCAAACGAAGATGAAATGGAATTGTCGTATGAACCCCTTCAATCACAAATTCATTAAGAGCCCTTTTCATTTTAGCAATTGCTTCATCCCTCGTAGCACCATGGGTAATGACTTTTGCAATCATTGAATCATAAAAAGGAGGTATTATATATCCAGGATATGCAGCAGAATCGATTCTTACGCCTAAACCGCCCGGAGGAAGATACATTTCAATCTTTCCGGCTGACGGCATAAAATTCTTTTCCGGATTTTCTGCATTAATACGGCATTCAATTGACCATCCGCTAAAGGTAACATCCTCTTGCGACAGACTCAGTTCTTCTCCGGAAGCAACGAGGATCTGCTCTTTAATTAAATCCACACCGGTTACCATTTCTGTAACCGGATGCTCTACCTGGATTCGCGTGTTCATCTCCATAAAGTAGAAGGATTGCTGACGGTGATCGTAAATAAACTCGACAGTCCCCGCTCCTGTATAATTAACAGCTTTTGCAGCTTTAACAGCCGCTTCTCCCATTTGGGCTCTGATTCCCTGATCGAGCGCAGGGGAAGGTGTTTCTTCAAGCAGTTTTTGGAGTCTGCGCTGAATGGAGCAGTCTCTTTCACCAAGGTGAATAACTGAACCATGGTTATCAGCCATAACCTGTATTTCCACATGACGAAAATCTTCAATATACTTCTCTATGTACACACCCGGATTCCCAAAAGCTGTCTCCGCTTCCTGCTGTGTAATTTTTATACCCTTCAGCAATTCTGCTTCCGTTTTTGCCACCCGGATTCCCTTGCCTCCGCCACCGGCTGTTGCTTTAATAATAACCGGATAGCCCATATCTTCAGCAAGTGCTAATGCATCTTCAGCTGTCTTAATAATCCCTTTAGACCCTGGAACGATCGGAACTCCTGCTTCGCGCATGGTTTCCCTGGCAACATCCTTTGTTCCCATTTTGGAAATGGCTTCAGGACTTGGGCCGATAAAAATAATATTGCATTCACGGCAAAGCTCTGCAAAATCAACATTCTCAGCTAAAAACCCGTAGCCAGGATGAATCGCATCTGCTCCTGTTAATTTTGCTGCGCTAATAACGTTAGTAAAATTCAAATAGCTGTCTTTAGATGATTTAGGCCCAATACAGAGGGCTTCATCTGCCATTTGTACATGCAATGCTTCCTTGTCTGCTTCTGAATATACCGCGACGGTTTCTATGTTCATTTCCTGACATGCCCGGATAACCCGTACAGCTATTTCTCCTCGATTGGCAATGAGTACTTTTCTGATCATGGTATTCTCTCCTAACTATTCCTTTACAAGAAAAAGTGGTTGTCCGTATTCTACCAGCTGGCCGTCTTTAACTAAGATCTCAACAATCTCACCTGCAACCTCTGCTTCAATCTCATTGAAAAGCTTCATTGCTTCAACAATGCAAACGGTTGAATCTTCACTGATTTTTGAGCCAACCTTAACAAAAGGTTCTGCATCCGGTGAAGACGCATGATAAAATGTCCCGACCATTGGAGATTTAATCTCTGCAGTTCCCTCTGCTGATGCAGCTGGTTTTTCCTGAGACGCAGCCTGCGTGGATGCGGCTGGTGTATTATCAGCTTCAACTGCTGTTGGCGGTTCCGGCTGGGGTGCTTTGACCGGGGCTGGTGCATGCTTAGGCTCGCTCTGAGCTGATTGCACCTGCTTTTTTAATTTGATTTTTCCGCCGTCATGTTCATAGGTAAATTCATCAATGGATGACTGATCAATAAGTTTAATAAGTTCTCTAATCTCTTGTACTTTTAACATAGTTGACACTCCTTGGCCGTTTAATTGTAATTAGCAGTAGCTCCTAATATCATACGATAACATCTTGCTTGAATTCAACATTTAAAAAAGGAACCGATTACAAAGGTATTGTACCACACAATCAGAAGTGCGGTTTTAAATCCTCTGCAGTCATGCAAATAACAAAATTAGCCAAATTGAATGCTTATATTTTAATTTTTGTGATAAAAGTGAACTGAATTAATTCATACATCCTGAATAAACGCAAAAAAGCCAGCCGGACTTGCGCTAGCTTTTTAAACAGGTTTATTCGTTCGGTTGAAATTCAACATAAACGTATTTGGATTCTCCAAGCTCTTTTCTTCCAAGCTGAATTAATTCATTTGCAGCCTCCCGTGAATGGCTGTTGTCTGCAGATTTTACTGAAATAATAACACGGTCTTCCTCTGATCTTACAAGAGCATCTTCATAACCTAATCCTTTAATCATTGTCTCAATCATCGCTTCTTTTGACTCAAGTTTAATCAGCTCATCCATTTCTGTATATGCTTCATTTTTCTCTGCAGAAGAGAATTCGTTTGAAGCTACTTTTGTTTCCAGCTGATCACGAAGCGCATTGCGTGCATCCTGCATTTCCATTCGAAGCACATCGAACATTTCATCTTCTACTGCATCAGCGGAAACATCTACTTCATCCTCCAACACCCATTCTTCCCCGTCTTCCCCTAAAACCATATCTGTGGTCTGGTCAGGAAGTATCGGTGAAGCCTGGTCTCTTGGGGATGTTACATAATACACGGATAATACCACTACTAAGCTTACCATTGTCAAAAGCCACACCGTTTGTTTTTTAAGCATCATTCGTCACGACTCCTTCTGTTTTGTAGAAATGACTGCCACACGATGAGTGGAAACATCCAATACACGAGCAACAGAATCTGTTATCCATTTTTTCACCTTTATATGATCTGCTCCTTCTGCCACCACCATGACTCCCAGAACAGTTGGCTTTTCAACATAACTTAAAATTGGATCTCCGCTTTGAGCCTGGTTGCCTAAAACGAGCTGACGGGAGGAAGATCGCCTGTCCATTGTGGACTGCTCATTGTCCCGCTGATCAGCTGACTGGTCCTGCTGCAGGGTTTCATTTTTTTCATAAACCTTCCGTTCACTTGTTGCTAAATTAATCATGACATTTACGTCATTGGTTCCTAGCGCTTTCTTTAAAATGTCCTCTAGCTGCTTTTCCATTTCCTTTTCCATTTGCCGGATGCTCTGGTCTGGTGACACGGCTGCTTGAGAAACTGCTTCTGACGGTTTTGTTGGCAATTCCTGATCAGGAGTTTTATTTCCCTGAAGAATCATCATCAATGCGCCTGCTACGATTAAAACAAGAATTAGCTGAATTTTTCTATTAGGCGTTGGATCTCTCGAAGAAGAAGCCCAATCCTTCAGCTTGTCCCATCCCTTCTTTTCTTCCACGATGTCACTCCCCTACTCTTGTAATCTTTATCGCTTCTGAAGGCACTCCCCATTCAGTGGCCAGCAGCAGAAGCAGCTGCTCTTCTACATCCGATGAAAGCTCAGTAAGTCCTATTAATTCAACCTCCACCTCACCCCTGAACTCTTCAATTGAGGAGTCATGAGGCCAAACAACCACATTTCCGAGTTTCACATTGAACTTTTCCTGAACGATCGGATCTGCCTGTCTGGCAAGCTTGTCTGATACCTCATTCCATATGTATGACTGGTGTTTGTCATTCATGTCTTGAATTAAGCGTTGATTTTGCTGCTGTTCTTCATAAACACTTTGTTCGAGCTGTGAAAATGGGAGCTGCAATACTTTCTCTTCATTTTGAAAAAAATAAAATAAGGGCTCTAAAAGCAAAAGAAGCAGCAGCCCTCCAAGTGCAAGCCGGATAAACGGACGCCATGCCTGTGAGGGAACTAAAAGATCGGATAAAGCCATCAGTACGACTAAAACAAGCAAATTGATTACCCATTGATATACCTCATTCATCTCACTCACTCCTAAGCAGCAAGGCTCATCGGATCATTAACGGAATATTGCTGACAACCAGTAAAACGACAATCCCGAGCAAAAACATAATGGATACCAGAACAAGTGCTGCACATAGATGAAACAAACCCTTACTAACGGCATCCACCGCCTGCACCATTCCCGGGTGGCCAAGCGGCTCCATTACAACTGCACAAATGCGATACATAAAAGCAACAACTAAAATTTTCAGAGCTGGAAACAATACCATCACAGCAAGAATGAGAGCACCGGCTAAACCGACTGCATTTTTTGCAAGCACAGATGAAGCTAAAAGAAGATCGGTCGTATCGGCTACAACCTTTCCGATAAAGGGAATGAATTGACCGGCGATCGTTTTAACGGTCTTAGCACCGATTCCGTCAGTGACTGAAGTGGTGACGCCCTGAACGGAAAAGATCGAAATATAGACCATTACCACCACACCTAGAAGCCAAATTCCTACCTGCCGGCATAAGGCAGCCATTTTCGATGTACGAAATGAAATAGAAATGGTGTCTACGATATCAAGTAAAATAGATAATATAAAAAGCGGGACTAAAAAATGCTGCATGAGATAATGACTGAACTGGACAATAAACAGTAAGATCGGGTGGGAGACAGCTACTGTCGTAATACTTCCTGAAATCGTCAGCATTGCCATATAGAGAGGAAGCATCGCATACATAAAATCAGCCATTAAATCAATGGTCTGGATAACATATCCCGCACAGGTCTGAACACTTTCAATGACAACCATTAACAGTAATCCGGTCATGGCAACAGAACTGACAGCAGCTACTCCGCTAGAAGAAAAGGAGTGCTGCAGCGTCTGAAGAATTGACCCGATCACAAGCAGTAAAAGCAGCCAAATGATAATATGGGCATGCTCTGCCACCTCGTGAAAAATAAAGCGGATAATACCTGAGAACCAGCCCATAACTGAATCCTGGGGATTTAAAAGCAGCTCCAGCAGATCCTGCTTTGAAAGCCTGGGCAAATACTCCCCGTATACTCCAGTCAGCTGGTCCCAAAACCCAAGCCAGGCTTCATGTTCTTGTCCGGATAGTTGTTCATTGACGACTTCGTTTGTGATTGATTCCTGTGTATCCTGAAGTGTAGTTTGAGGGCTCACTTTGCTGTTCATCCTCTCAATGGGTACCTGGCAAAAGTGTCAGCATCCGCTGAAGCAGTTCATAAAAAATAGGCAGAGCAATCATTAAAATAAAAATTTTACCTGACCATTCCACCACGGTAGCAAGCATCTGCTGATTTGCCCCTTTTAAAAGATGCGAGCTTGTCTCTGAAATAAACGCAATAACTAATACCTTCAACAGCGTTCCTACATACAGATCCATTTGAGGCAGAAACGAGGTGAAGCGCTGGACCATAGCGAGAACGAGCTGGATCGAAAAAAATAATTGCGTTAAAAGAAAAGCAGCAGCACATATCGATAAAAGCATGGAAATGGTCGGGGCTTTCTCCTTAAGCATGAGAGACATAAAACCGGCTAAAAAACAGATTCCAATTGTTCTAAACAGTTCCTCCATTTTTTAGCCTCTACTCGTAAAACATAAATACAGATCGGATAGTCGTAAAGAATGTATCTAAAGCCTGCAGTACGATGAATAAGACATATAAAAACCCAAAGAACGCAAGCCACTGGGCATAATCTTTCTTTCCCACCTGATCCAATACGGTATATAGAAGCGCAACAATCAGCCCTACTCCTGCTATTTTAAATAAAGTATCAATATCCATTGCCACGTTTATCGCTCCTATCTTTAACTGAGAAGCAGTACAACCAGCACCCCGCCCATTACCCCGAGCGTCTTGTAAACCTTTCCGAATTGAACTGCCCGATTTCTCGCCTCCTGATGACGGCTGCGTAAAATCTCAATAATAAATGACAGCTCCCGGTCAATTGACTGCCTGTCGTAAGCCTGGATAGCTTCGCCTGCTCTGCTGATCCATTCAAGATCTTCTTTGAATAAAACAGACGTTTTTTTCCCATATTGCTCCGTTGACTGCTTCCATGCCTCTCCAAGCAAAGCCTGGTTAACGGTCAGATTCTCAAGAAATAAGGAATATAAATGGCCTGTATCCCCCTTTCTTTTTATTTGTGCGTGAATAATATCAATAATGGGTGTTTGCCGTTTAACGATTTCATTTTGCATCCAGGTAAAGGATTGTGCGAATTCAATCAGGAGCAGCTGGCGCTTTTGAAGAAGATAAGCCCTCCTGAAGCCTTCCATTCCCGAGCCTAATACAATTAGCAGGGCTCCAATCCAATGGAAACTCATGAAACTCTTTTAGACACTTCCACCAAAGTGTCTCCTTTATATAATGTGTATCCATCCGATGAGCAGTGAATAAAATAATTCATTTCACTGTCCAGCAGCCTGTCCATATACGGGCGGCTCCGGAGCTCTTTCCAAGTGGAGCCGTGAGCGGTTACGACCATCGTTACGCCTGTATACATGGCATCAATAATCGCTTCGATATCCTTTTCATGCCCAATTTCGTCCACCACCAGCACCTCGGGACTCATGGAACGAATCATCATATTCATTCCCTCAAGCTTTGGACAGCGATCAAGCACATCAACCTTTGTGCCGAAAGTCAACTGTGGAACTCCCTGATGACATGCAGCAATTTCTGAGCGCTCATCTACAATCGAGACTTTTTTTGATCTTTCTTCCGTCCCGGAATGTTTAACTGAAATATGACGTGCAATATCTCTAAGCAGTGTAGTTTTTCCGCTTTTAGGGGGACCCACGAGCATGCAGTGATGCCATCTATTTTGTACAGGGTCCCATAGATGGTTCATAAACAAATCCGCGCATCCTATTTGTTCAGATGCTTTTCGTATAGCAAAGGAGGAAATCGTTTGAACTGCCTTAACTCTTCCATCCTCTAGCGTTACTTTTCCGGCAATCCCTACCCTGTGTCCTCCATCGATTGTGACATATCCTTTTTTTATTTCTTCCTCAAGAGAATAAAACGAATGCTGTGAGATTTTTTCTGCTACATACTGACGGTCATAGTTAGTCGGGACATAATCGAGTTCCTGTGTTGTTTTCTGCATCTCAATTTCTACCGGCCGCCCTAATCGGATTCTTATTTCTTCCACGCCCTCGAGTGAAGCAGAACAGCATTCAATCAGCTTGTCCTGAAGCTGCTCTGGCAGAAGAAGAAGGATATTATGCATTCTGTTCATCACCCTTGCTTATTCATCATTGTGGTTTATCCTATTGATTGCAGGGATGTTTTATGACATAAAAAAAAGCTGCAGGGAAAATTCCCTGCAGCTTTTCGTTCAGTTAAGCTCTTGAAACATAGCTTGAATCAGTTGTATTAATAACAAGAATATCGCCTTCATTAATAAAGAAAGGAACGTTTACCGTCAGCCCGGTCTCGACCGTCGCAGGTTTTGATCCGCCGCTTGTGGTATCTCCTTTAATGCCCGGTTCAGTTTCAGTCACCTTTAATTCAACTGTGTTTGGAAGCTCTACACCCAGTGTTTCTGTATGGTACATCATAATTTGTACTTCCATATTTTCTTTAAGAAACTTTAATTCATACTCAATTTGATTAGCCGGCAGCTCAATTTGATCGTAGGTGTCATTGTCCATGAACACATGCATGTCGCCATTAGCATAAAGATACTGCATTCTGCGATTATCAATTTGTGCTTTTGCTACCTTTTCACCTGCGCGGAACGTTTTTTCCTGGATTGCTCCCGTACGCAGATTCCGAAGCTTGGATCTGACAAATGCAGCACCTTTACCCGGCTTAACATGCTGGAAATCCATAACACGCCAGATGCCCCCGTCTACTTCTACCGTCAATCCTGTACGAAAATCGTTTACTGAAATCATTTTTTGTCCTCCTAGTACGCTAAATTAAAGAATAATTAATTCCTTTGTGGAGTGGGTAAGTGTTTCATTCCCGTTTGCTGTCAATAACGTATCATCTTCAATACGGACACCGCCAAGACCTGGAATATAAATGCCAGGCTCCACTGTTACAACCATATTTTCAAGCAGCTTTGCTTCCGATCTCACAGATAATCCCGGTCCTTCGTGAACCTCAAGACCAATTCCGTGGCCCAATGAATGACCAAAATAGTCGCCATAGCCTTTGGAAGTAATATAATCGCGCGCGATCGCATCTGCTTCTTTACCTGTAAGACCAGGTCTCACATTATCCATGGCAAGGAGCTGCGCATCGAGCGTAACCTGATAAATTTCCTTCAGTTTGTCACTTGGACTGCCCACTGCAACGGTTCTGGTTAAATCTGATACATATCCTTTGTGAAGAGCTCCGTAATCCATCGTTACGAAATCACCTGTCTGAATCGTTTTACCGCTTGCCACACCGTGCGGAAGTGCTGATCTTTCTCCTGAAGCCACAATAATATCAAATGAAGAAGACTGCGCTCCCGCATTTCTCATAAAAAACTCAAGTTCATTTGAAACCTCAAGCTCGGTTTTCCCCGGCTGGATAAAATCAAGGATATGCTTAAAGGCAGCATCGGCTATGTCCGCGGCTTCCTTTAATATCTTAATCTCTGATTCTGTCTTAATCAAGCGCAATTTTTCAATAACTCCTGATACTGGAACCAATTCAGTATTTACAGCCTGATCATACTGTTTAAACATGCCGAATACAACATGATCCTGTTCAAAGCCGAGACGTTTAATGCCAAGCCTTTCCACCTGAGAGGCCACTTCTTCATGTATCGGACCTTTATGCTGAACGATATCGAACCCTTGAGCCTGAGAAGCCGCCTGTTCAGTATATCTGAAATCTGTGATAAAAAGGGCTTCATCCTGCGAGATCACAGCAATGCCTGCTGATCCGGTGAAATTGGTTATGTATTTCCTATTATATGTACTTGTAATCATAAGTCCGTCTATATTATGTTTTGCCAGTTGCTCCCGGAGCTGGTCTACTTTACTCATTCTTTGTTATCCCCCTTTGTTAGTTCAATCAGTGCCTGTAATGCAAGCTCATAACCAAGTACGCCGAATCCAACGATCTGTCCTGAAGTTACAGCAGCCAAAAGAGAAGTGTGTCTGAATGATTCTCTGGCATGTATATTGGAAATGTGCACCTCAATGACCGGAATATCAATTGAAGCTATTGCATCCCTGATCGCGTAGCTTGTATGAGAATAAGCTCCAGGATTAAACAGAACTCCCCTGTAATTCAGCTCTGCTGCTTCGTGCAGTGCATCAATTAAGACTCCTTCATGATTGGATTGTTTTGCTGTCAGCTTATGACCATACTGCCCGGCTTTACTGATCAGATTCTGTTCTACCTCATCCAGTGTGGTGCTGCCGTATACAGCAGGCTCCCTTAATCCAAGCCGGTTCAGATTTGGACCATTTAGCAGTAAGAAAGTCATTTTTATGTCACCCTCTGCCTATTTGTTTTCTCAAATAGTGTACCACATGGATGTTAAATCTCCCACTACTGACTTTT
The DNA here is from genome assembly GCF_002926065.1 of Jeotgalibacillus proteolyticus. Lineage (GTDB taxonomy): Bacteria > Bacillota > Bacilli > Bacillales > Jeotgalibacillaceae > Jeotgalibacillus > Jeotgalibacillus proteolyticus. Next base: position 222,940 of record NZ_PREZ01000002.1, read on the forward strand.
AGTCTCCTTGTCTGATTCAGGATCATACGGCTCGTCGTATGATATAGATAAGCCAACAAAGGCACCATGCAAAATAAATAAGCATGCAATGGATATCGAAGCGTGATGCTTAAGCTTTGTAATATCAGGTCCCATCTCGAGCCACCATCCGAATACTCCGAATATCACTGCAAGAATCACAATATTAATGAAAATACCCGGCCACATTGTATCAGATTTTTTAATCATAAGCTGATATAACAACGCCCAGATAACAGAAATCAAACAAATGAGTCCCCACCAAATAACGTGAGCCACGATTCCTTTTTGCCAGGATGGGGCAAGAAAAGACCAGGAAGGCATTAGTGTTTTTTTCTCGATAAAGTTAAAAAATTGAAATGCTTCATATACCAGGCAGAATAATATTCCCCCTGTAAGGCCAATGATAAGCGTTAAAGGGGTGCGTTTAATTGTTGGCGTTTCAATAGTAGACATGTTATCACCTTTTTTATTTTAAGTATGGCCATCCCGTTACTTCTTTTAGTCGAAACTTTCAATAATTAATTCATAAACCTAGTAGAAAAGGCTTTTATTTAGTAAACTAAAGGTACCTTTATCATAAGGAATGTTAAGAGTAGGTTGGTGTATGAACGATGAGTAATCAGAAAAAACCCGCTTACGGCGGGCAGGCTGTTATGGAAGGTGTTATGTTTGGCGGACGCCGTCATACCGTGACAGCCATCCGTAGAAAAGACCAATCCATTGAGTATTTTCATTTACCGAGAAAAACGAATCAATCTTTTCAAAAAATGAAAAAGATACCTTTTTTAAGAGGGATTATTGCTCTGATTGAAGCCAGTGCGAATGGAACACAGCATCTGAATTTTTCGAGTGAACGCTATGACGTCCTGCCTGAAGATGATGAAAAAGTAAAGCAGGAGCAAAAAACCTCTAAGCTTGAAATGATCTTCGGCATCGCTGCTATAGGGGTTTTGTCCTTTCTATTCGGAAAATTTGTCTTTACCTTAATTCCCGTTTTTTTAGCTGCTTCTTTATCATTTGTTGTTTCAGGCCATATTGGTCAGGTATTTTTGGAAAGTGTGTTTAAAATTATCCTGTTATTAGGCTACATTTATTTTATTTCCCTCACCCCGCTGATTAAAAGGGTGTTTCAATACCACGGAGCTGAGCATAAGGTAATTAATACCTTTGAAAAAGGCCTGCCTCTCACAGTGGAAAACGTACAGTCACAGTCACGGCTTCATTACCGCTGCGGTTCCAGCTTTATTTTATTTACTGTTATTGTGGGAATGTTTGTGTATCTACTAGTGCCAAGTGATCCTTTATATGCCAGAATCCTGAATCGCATCGCATTAATTCCAGTGGTTCTTGGCATTTCCTTTGAAGTTCTTCAATTAACAAACAAAGTACGTTCTGTTCCGGTTTTGAAATTTCTAGGTTACCCTGGCTTATGGCTGCAGCTTTTAACGACGAAGGAACCAAAGAACGATCAGGTTGAAGTGGCAATCGCTTCTTTTAACCGAATGATGGAGCTGGAAAAAGAATCAGAATCTGGTTTAAAAAAAGCTGCACTTGTCTAAAATATAAGGTAAAGGATTGTTTAACGGGAGGTGGCTCGTTTGAATGCAAAGATGGCAGTTTTTTATAGTGTGGTCGGTTTCGCTGTTTTTGGTCTGATTTACATCCTTGTAACAGATCCAGCCAGTCTTATACGAAGAGTATTAACCTTTGCAGCCATTATTGGTGTTATTTACTTACTTTACCGGCTATGGGCAAGCAGAAAGCCCGGACGGCGGGATCAGCAGGCATTTAAAAGAGCAGCGAAGCAATCAAAAAAACGATACGGCAATCCAGTATCGGCTTCCAAGATAAAAAAAACTGGGAAACAACCAGCTAAGAAAGCTGTCCCACTAAAAAAGAAATCCTCCGCTGCCCGTATTGACGGTCCTAAGCTAACCGTTATTGAAGGTAAAAAAGGCAAAAAGAAAAAACGCATGTCACTTTAATATGTGTTTATCTAAATATTGCAATGTATGTGCACGTCCTAACTGAATAAGGGCGTGCATTTCGTTTGTCGTAAGCGTGGAATCCACAGGTGATAAATCCGGCACAGGGATAATCAATACATTTTTCTTGCTTATTTGTTCCAGGTGCCTTGCATCATGCGCCTCTTTCATGGTTGTAAACAGGGCAGAATAAAGCTCGATAACATTTTCAATCTTTTTTTTCTGATTTTTTTTACTTGCAGCCTGCAGCTGGAACCCTACAATCGGTACATCCTCTATTCCCCCATACTCTTCTAACATCCAAATTGGGAAATTGCTCAGAACCCCTCCGTCAACAATAATATGAGCGTTTTTTCCTTTATTCAATTTTACAGGCTCATAAAAAAAGGGCAGAGAGGCGCTCATTCTGACAGCCTCGGCCACGCTCATTGCCTGGGGGTCCCGGTCGTAATAGATGGCATCATCAGGCAGGACGATCATCTTCCCCGACGTTAAATCGGATGCCACCATTTTTAACGACCCGTATGGCAGATCGGAAAATGCATAAACCCCTTTTTCCTTTAGCTTTTGTTCCAGCCACTCAAGCAGTCCATCCCCTGAGTAAAGCCCCTTTTTCCAATAGAGCTGAATCCATCTGATCCAGGAAGGCATCCAGTTCTTTTTACTGTTTTCTTTATAAATTAAATGGGACATGAAAGGCAGCATTCTATTTATTTCAGAAGAAGTATACCCCGCAGCTATCAAGGATCCCATTAGTGCACCGGCACTTGTGCCTGCAATTCTTCGCACCTTTATCCCTTTTTCCTCCAACGCCTGTACAACACCGATAAAAGCGACCGCTTTAATTCCTCCGCCTGAAAATACAAGGTCGATAATCATCTTTCCACCTCCACTTCTTCATTTATATGAAGACAATTGGAAACCATGAAAAAGTGAAAATACTCAACAAACTATGAACAGTTTAAGCCAGCATAAAAGACAGAAATTCTATCTCAGTTTAAATGTTTTCAATAGAATTGATTATTTGCAGCTCCACTTAAAAGAAGCTCAGATCTCCTTAAACTGATTCAGACCTAAAAAACACCCCTTTAGAAAATTTATCTAAGGGGCGCTTTTATTGCTATTTAACTTCTATTTTACAAACCGCATTTTAGCTGAGCATTACAATTTGTACACGTATTACATCCGCCAATTTCTTTTACCGTCCCTTTTCGGCAGACCGGGCAGGTGTTCCCGAGTTCGGATCCAATGGTTACATTTGTAGAGCGTAAATCCTGGATCGTGTCCACGAGTACGACGGTTTGTTTTTCTGCTTTTTCATTCATGGTGTTTTCTTCTGCTTTTAGCGTCAGAACCTGAGAGTCACGGCTGCCGTCAACGTAAACCGTTCCTCCTTTTGCTCCGCCTTTATATAGTCTTTCATAAACACTTTCCACTTGTTCCACAGCATAGCCTTTAGGGGCGTTAACTGTTTTGGAGATAGAGCTGTCAATCCAGCGCTGGATTACACATTGTGTATCTGCATGCGCCTCTGGAGCAAGCTCCATAGCGGTTACGAAGAATTCCGGAAGATCTGTTTCATCCGTCTTATGATTCCGGTCAAGATATTCTTTTACTATATCCGCCTTCACTTCAATGAATTTACCTAATCGTCCGCTTCTGTAATACGTGAAGGAGAAGTAAGGCTCAAGCCCGGTTGATACGCCAACCATTGTTCCGGTGCTTCCTGTAGGAGCAACCGTGAGAAGGTGAGAGTTTCTGATACCGCTTGAAAGAATTCCTTCTTTAATATCCTCAGGCATTTTTTTCATAAAGCCTGTTTCTGTAAAAGCCTTACGAAGTCTTAAGGTCTCTTCCTCTGTCTGTCCTTCGAGGAATGGGAATGAGCCTCTTTCTTTGGAGAGCTCAATGGAAGTTCTATAGGCTGTAGTCGCAATCGTTTCAAAAATCTTATCGACGAGTTCGTTGCCTTCAGCAGATCCGTATTCTTTTTCACAGTAAATTAATAGATCTGCAAGCCCCATTACACCTAAGCCGACTCTTCGTTCACCAAGCGCCTGCTTTTGATTATCTTCAAGGAAATAAGGGGTGGCGTCAATAACATTGTCCTGCATTCTTACACCGATTTCCACTGTCTTTTTCAGCTTATCGAATTGAACCGTTTTGTTTTCTTTATCAGCGAATTCAGCGAGATTAACTGCTGCCAGATTACAGACTGAATAAGGAGCAAGAGGCTGCTCGCCGCATGGGTTTGTTGCGACTACTTGCTGGCCATAAGCTTTAGCATTGGTCATGTCATTCGCATTATCGATAAAGAAAATTCCTGGCTCCGCCGAATAAGTAGCACAGATATTTACCAGGTTCCACAGCTCTTTTGCTTTAATGGTCCGATACGTACGCACCGCATTGCCCTGTTTCTCCCATTCACGTACATCGCCCACTTCGTGCCAATTGTTATTGTAGGCTTCCATTTGGTCATGGGAATAGGACTCAACGTCCGGGAAGCGAAGCTTATACTCGCCGTCCTCTTCAACAGCCTTCATAAAGTCATCAGTAAGACAGATCGAGATATTTGCACCGGTCAGAAATTCCGGATTATGAACGGAATAAGTGCCGCCAGTGTTTAATTTCTCCTCTGCATCTTCAATAATTTGCTCATTAAAGCCGCCATATCCAGGGATCTCTTTATAATTTACAATGCTTTGATACATCCCCGCCTCCTGCTCGGTCAGCGGAGTGAACTTTAATTTCTCATGTGCAATTTTCTTAATGAATTCATCCTCCGTGGTATCCAGCAAAAAGCGAAGAATACGAGGATTTTGCATCTTTGAGATAATAAATTCAACAATATCGGGATGCCAGTCAGAAAGCATAATCATTTGGGCTCCTCTGCGGGATCCGCCCTGTTCCACCAGGTGAGTCAGTTTAGCGATATCATCAAGCCATGAAACTGAACCGGAAGATTTGCCGTTTACTCCGCGTGCCAGTGTGTTTCTTGGACGCAGGGTAGAACCGTTCGTTCCAACGCCTCCACCTCGGCTCATAATCTCCATCACCTGTTTTCTGTGGTCGGAAATGCCTTCGCGGGAGTCTTTTACAAACGGCATAACATAACAGTTGAAAAAGGTTACATCTGTTTTTGCGCCTGCACCGTAAAGCACACGTCCGGCAGGCACAAAATGAAGGCTTGAAAGCTCCTCATAAAACTTTTGTGTCCACTTTTTCCGGTCTTCCTCTGTTTTTTCGACAGAAGCGAGCCCAGTTGCATTTCTGAGAGCAATTTGCTCATAAAACACCTCAAGCGGTTTTTCAATTACATCCAATGACCGCTGAACAATTCCGGTTTCGATTTCTTTAGGTGTGTCGAGTGAGTTTCTGAATTCCTCCTCAATCAGCACATGCGCTTCTCTTTTCTCTGCATTAATACTTTGTATGTATCCTAAACCTCTCGCTGGAAATTTTGGATCCTCACGAATCGTAAGCACAACGAAATCACCTGTCCGCAGCGTTTTCTTCTCCGTATCCTTAAATGCATAGCGGTCGAGCATAACGAGTCGTGAAACTCCTTTATGGGTCAGTTTCATGTCCGGTGAAATAGGATGAACCGGGTCGAATTTTGAAATATCTTCATTTAATTGGCTTATATTGAGTGTTTGATGTTGAGTTGAGAGTGAGGTCATTGTTTTATCCCCTTCCATTTAATCTTTTCTGTAGTGTACTCTTTTTTTTATCAAAACACAACATATAGTACTCGATGTTTTTAAACTCATACTATATATAGATTTTTTCGTCAACAAGAAAGTCGTGTCAAACAGGTAAATGGATGAATACCAGTTAAAATGTGGCGTAATCTTTAAATTTCATTTGATTTTCAAGGAAATTTGAATGGATTTGCCATTTGCAATTTTCGACAGGATCAGTAACGGAACGACACTAAACCTGTTTTAGCTATACCCTTATAAAAATAAAAAAACGAGCAAGCGGCCCGCTTATCACTCGATTTTTTATGGAGAATCCTAAGATTCATTTATCGTTTAAAATTCCATTCGTCATTGCTGTATCGGTTATCCATAATCTCTTCCACGTATGCCTGTTCTTCCGCAGTAAGCTTGTATGGTACAAGCTTAATTTCAAGTCCCTCTTCAAATCCTTTTAAAAATGCTTTTTTAGCCTGATCCAATGTAATCGGCCGGGCTGCCATTTTATTAATAGCGACTGCTTTTTGCTTAAATGCATTCTTCATTCGATCTTTTACTCTCTCGCTTGGATAATGAAACAAACTGAACAGCTTCTCTTCATCAATATCAAGAAGGATTGAACCATGCTGTAAAATAACGCCCTTTTGCCTCGTCTGGGCGCTGCCTGCAATTTTTTTACCTTCTACTACTAGTTCATACCATGACGGTGCATCAAAGCAAACCGAGCTGCGAGGATTTTTAAGATCATTTCGTTCTTCTTCTGTTTTTGGCACAGCAAAATAAGCGTCCATGCCAAGCAGCTGGAAGCCATTTAGGATTCCTTCTGAGATTACTCTGTATGCTTCCGTAACGGAGGCAGGCATTTTGGGATGATTCTCTGTGACAATTACACTGTAAGTTAACTCCTGATCATGCAAAACTCCACGTCCTCCAGTGGGACGCCGGACAAAACCAAGTCCAAGCTCTTTTACCTTTTCCATATTTATTTCTTTTTCAACCTTTTGGAAATAACCGATTGAAAGTGTTGCTGGATCCCAGCCGTAAAAACGGATTGTCGGAGGAATTTTTCCTTCACTGTGCCAGTCAAGCAAGGCTTCGTCCAACGCCATATTATAGGCGGGGGAGGCATTTCCTGAATCAATAAATCTCCAAATCTCTTTATCCACGGCGATCATTTCCTTTTTTTAAAGTCGCTCTTTAGTCTAACAGAAGCATTCACTTTTTCAAAGAATAAGTTTCACAATAATTTCTTTGAACTTCTGCCAAATCACCCCTATAATAAAGAATAGTGTTAAAAAAAGAAAGGGGTCAACGTTTTGGAATCACTTTACATTTTACTTGGTGTATTAGTTGCAATTATTCTTTATTCAACTTACACATACTTTCGCCAGAAGCGAATTTTGAAGACGTTAACAGAGGAAGAATTTAAAAGCGGCTACCGTAAAGCTCAGCTGATCGATATTCGGGAGCAGCGTGAGTTTGAAGGTGGACATATTCTCGGCGCACGAAATATCCCTTTGTCCCAGCTAAAAATGAGAATGGGAGAAATCCGCCCTGACAAGCCTGTATACCTTTATTGCCAAAACGGCATGAGAAGCGGCCGTGCAGCTCAATTTCTTCACAAAAAAGGCGTTCAAGATCTTTATCAGCTTAAAGGCGGCTTTAAGAAATGGACAGGCCGTGTGAAAAAGAAATAATCGGTTTAACCGCATAAAAAAAGATCCAAAGAATAAATTCTTTGGATCTTTTTTTTATACCTCGACTGCTTCCTTTTTCTCATAGCGCAATACAGGCTTTCTGGCAGCTTTTGTTTCATCCAGACGCCCAATGATCGTTGTATGCGGAGCTTCCTGAACCGTTTCAGGCGTTTCCTCCACTTCTTTTGCAATTTGAATCATGGCCTCAATAAACGAATCAAGAGTTTCTTTTGATTCTGTTTCTGTCGGCTCAATCATCATACACTCCTCCACATTCAGCGGGAAGTAGATGGTTGGCGGATGATAGCCAAAGTCGAGCAGACGCTTTGCAATATCCAGTGTTCGAACGCCTAACTTCTTCTGGCGTTTGCCGCTAAGAACAAATTCGTGCTTACAGTGACGGTCAAATGGAAGATCATAATAAGGTGCAAGTCTTCTCATCATGTAGTTCGCATTTAACACTGCATATTCACTTACTGCCTTTAGTCCGTCAGGACCCATCGTCCGGATATACGTATACGCACGGACATTTATTCCAAAGTTTCCATAGAAAGGCTTCACACGTCCGATGGACTCAGGACGATTATAATCAAATTCATACTGATCCCCTTTTTTTACTAAAAGAGGCTTTGGCAAATACGGGATTAAATCTTTTTTTACACCCACAGGTCCGGAGCCCGGGCCGCCTCCTCCATGAGGGCCGGTAAACGTTTTATGAAGATTTAAATGGACGACATCAAAGCCCATATCACCCGGACGCGCTTTTGATAAAACAGCGTTTAGATTTGCGCCATCATAATACAGCTTTCCTCCGGCTTCATGAATAATCGCTGCCATTTCAAGAATATTCTCTTCAAATAGCCCAAGCGTATTCGGATTGGTCAGCATTAAAGCAGCCGTGTCCTCTCCTACTACCCGCTTCAGATCTTCTAGATCCACTAAGCCCTGGTCATCGGATTTAACAGTAATGGTTTCAAAGCCTGCTACAGTTGCTGATGCGGGATTCGTACCGTGAGCTGAGTCAGGGACAATAACCTTAGTCCGCTTAACGTCGCCATTTGCTTCATGGAAAGCACGAATCATCATTAGTCCTGTCCATTCCCCGTGTGCTCCGGCTGCCGGCTGAAGCGTTACTTCATCCATGCCTGTAATTTCAATCAGATGCTCCTGAAGGTCATACATTAACTCCATAGCCCCTTGAACAGATGAAGCTTCCTGAAGAGGATGCACGTGAGCAAAACCGTTGTATCTCGCTACTGCTTCATTAACCTTTGGGTTATATTTCATCGTACAGGAACCGAGTGGATAAAAACCTGAATCTACTCCATGATTCCGCTTTGAAAGGGCCGTATAGTGACGCATAATATCGAGCTCTGCAACCTCCGGCAATTCAGGGGCTTGTTTTCGTATAAAACCCTGTGGAGCAAGAGACTCAAGATCTACTTCCGGCACGTCAAGTTCAGGCAGGCTGTATCCTGTACGGCCTTCTTTTGACAGTTCAAATATTAATGGCTGATCCTTCTTATGCATATTGTTTCAGCTCCTCTACAAAGGTATCAATATCTTCTTTGGTTCGCTGTTCTGTGACCGCGATCAGCATTTGATTTTGTCTGCTCTCAAACTCACGGCCAAGATCATAGCCGCCAATAAAGCCCTTTTGCAGCAGAGCTTCATTCACTTCTTTAACAGAGCGGTTTAATTTAACAACAAACTCGTTAAACGTAAAGCCTTCCTCAACCATTTCAATACCTGCAGACTTAAGCTGCTGTTTTGCATAATGTGCTTTTTTAAAGTTCTGGCCGGCAATATCTTGAATCCCTTTTTTGCCCAGTGCAGTCATGGCTACAGATGCCGCAAGTGCATTCAGCGCCTGATTAGAACAAATATTGGAAGTCGCTTTATCCCGTCTTATATGCTGCTCTCTTGCCTGCAATGTCAGAACATATCCGCGCTGTCCCTCATCATCAGTCGTTTCTCCAACAAGTCTGCCAGGTACTTTTCTCATGAGTTTTTTCGTCACAGCAAAATATCCACAGTGAGGACCGCCAAATGCCTGCGGAATACCAAAAGGCTGAGCGTCTCCAACCACTATATCCGCACCAAACTGGCCAGGAGGAGTTAAAGCACCTAAGGCCAGCGGATTGGACGAAACGACAAACATTGATTTCACACTGTGAGCAAGCTCCTCAATTTCATCCAGGCGCTCAATTTGTCCAAAGAAATTAGGGTATTGCACCATTACAGCCGCAGCTTCATCAGTTACAAGCGCTTTTAAAGCTTCCATATCAGTAACTCCATTTTTCTGAGGAGCTGTGACAACTTCAATATACTGACCTTTTGCATAGGCTTCAAGCACTGCTCTTGCTTCAGGGTTTACAGCCTCTGAAACAACCACCTTTTTACGTCTCGTCTGCCCTGCTGAAAGCATAGCTGCTTCAGCAAAAGACGTTCCGCCGTCATACATTGAAGAATTGGCAACGTCCATACCTGTAAGTTCACAGATCATCGTCTGAAATTCAAATATAGCCTGGAGTTCTCCCTGGGATATTTCGGGTTGGTATGGTGTATAGGCTGTGTAAAATTCAGAACGGGAAATCACGTGATCAACAATAGTTGGGGAATAATGGTCATAAACTCCGGCACCTAAAAAGGAAATATATTGCTTAGTATCAGCATTTTTCCCTGCCATTCGCATTAATTCTCTCGTAAGTGCAGTCTCAGACTTTGCTTCTTTTATTGCAAGCTCTCCCTGAAAACGCACTTTTTCCGGGATATCTGAAAATAGCTCATCGATCTGTTTTACGCCGATTGCTTCAAGCATTTCTTTTTTATCCTGCTCGGTCATTGGTAAATAACGGTGTTTCATGATTTCATCCTCCTTCTTTTGCCGTTTACTTACGTTTATAAAATGGTGATTTTACAATTTCAGCCTTTACTTTTTTCCCTCTTATTTCAACCTGGACTTCTTCCCCTATAACGGCATGCTCTTTCCTGATCAAAACATAGCCGACATTTTTCTTTAAAGTAGGCGACTGGGTTCCAGTTGTCACAAAACCGATTTCTTCTTCTCCTTTAAATACAGGATAGCCATTGCGCGGGATCCCTCTGTCAATCATTTCAATCCCAACAAGCTTCCTTGGAGCGCCATTTTGTTTTTGATCTTTTAAAATCTCCTGCCCGATAAAAGCCGTTTCTTTTTGAGGCTTAACTGCAAACCCTATTCCTGCTTCAATGGGCGTAATTTCAGAAGAAAGCTCCTGTCCGTAAAGAGCAAGCTTTGCTTCAAAGCGCAGCGTATCTCTGGCACCAAGTCCACATGGAACAAGTCCATCTTCTCTACCTGCGTCTAATAGCTCCTTCCATACCTGTTGTGCATGGTCTGCCTGACAATAAATTTCAAAGCCATCTTCTCCTGTATATCCTGTGCGGGAAACAAGTGCTGATACTTTATTAATTCGAACATCATTTAAAAAGTGAAAAAATTTAATTTGAGATAAATCTGTTTCTGTTAGCGATTGGAGAATTTTTTCAGCGCTTGGTCCCTGTATGGCAAGCTGCGCTATTTTAGGAGAAATATTTGTTACCTGAACATCTTCTATTGCATGGTCAAGCAGCCACGCTACATCCTTATCAATATTAGAAGCATTTATTACAAGCAGGTAATGGTTCTCCTCCAGGCGGTAAACAAGAAGATCATCTACAGTTCCGCCGTTCTCATAGCACATAGCGGTATAAAGGGCTTCGTTATCTTTCAATTTGGAAATATCATTTGTCATCATCTTCTGAAGGTAAGCAAGGCTATTCTTTCCTCTCACATCCACTTCGCCCATATGCGAAACATCAAAAAGACCTGCTTTTGTTCGAACGGCTTGATGCTCCTCTTTAATACTTGAAAATTGAACGGGCAATGCCCAGCCTCCAAAATCAATCGTCTTTCCTCCGTAGTCTCTGTAAAGCTCAAATAATGGTGTTTTTTTCAATGAAGCAGTCACGTGATATCCCCTTCCATTATGTTTGTTGCTCCAGCATACAAAAAAGGACAGAGAGCCCCCTTATAAAATGGGATCCCTGTCCTTGCACCTGAAAGTTTACCGTATTGGCTGTCCTCTTTGGTGGTTTCAATTAAGAAACGCTCTCCAGAGTCGCGTCCAGCAAGAGTCTTTTTGCCTGAGAGATTCACATAAAATGCTTGCTCCTTCGGCGTCCTCTTATAAAAAGGATCTCTCCCCCTGCCTTCATTCGCTCATATTTAAACTAGCTATTGGGCATACTATGAACAACAAGCAACTTTTGTTAAGTAATGTTCGGATTTTATTTTAATTTATCTTATGAATCCCCTTTATCCTATCATTATTATAGTTTTTTGGGCAATGTTTTTTTATTCAGAATTTAAAAGATTCGTGTTTTTCAATTTCACCTATAACTTTTACAATCGAAAGGTTTGAGTCAAATGAATCATTCACTTCATTTTCAGGAACCTGGCTGGGCAAGCTCTTTTCTTTCATGGCTTGAATCCCCAAAGCCCCCTGTTCATCCATCGCTATTATTACACTCTATTCAGGCAAGAAAAGAAGAGTGCCTATATGATGCCCAATCCTTAAGCTGTCTGCATGAGCTTGAGCACTTAACGCCGCATCCACACCAGCTTGATGCTGCAAAAAAAGTTATTTTTGAAATGGGCGGCCGGGCACTGCTTGCTGATGAGGTAGGACTCGGGAAAACAATTGAGGCTGGACTTATTTTAAAAGAGTATATTACAAGGGGCCATGTAAAATCTGTGTTAATCCTTGTTCCAGCATCGCTTGGCGGTCAGTGGCAAAGTGAGCTGGGCCATCACTTCGGGTTGAGCAGTATTGTCCATAAAGGAAAAAAAGAATGGCGGGAAGCGCCGATTACGATTGCTACCATTGATTTACTAAAACGTCCGCCTCTTAGAGAGCAAATCGAAAAAAATCATTATGACATGGTAATTGTCGACGAAGCTCATAAGCTGACAAATCCAAAAACATTAAATTATCAATTTATCCAATCATTATCTAAAAGCTACTGCTTATTTTTAACTGCTACCCCAATTCAAAACAAGTCTGAGGATTTGTACTTTTTGTCAACTCTACTTCGTCCTGGACTATTAGGCTCCCTTGCTGAATTTAGAGAGGCATCAAAGGATGACACTAAAAAAGAAGCGATAAAAAACAAGCTGAATGAATTTATGATCCGCACCAGACGCAAGGAAACAACTATTGAGTGGACTAAAAGAGAGATTCACGTGGAGTGGATTGATCAACTGCCATATGAAAAAGATCTTTATCACGCTGTGGAAAATTTTTATCACGAGCAGAAGGAAATCAATATGCATGCTTTTTCCCATATTACATTACTAAAGCAAAGCTGCAGCTCTATTATTGCTCTGCTTAAGGCACTGAACAGAGACGCAAACAAAGAAATAAGCAGCAGACTTGGTGTTAACCTGGACGTGAACCCGGATCAATTAATTACAGCAAAGGCAGAAAGAATTTTGTCTTTTATTAAAAACACCGACGAAAAAGTCATTGTGTTTACTCAGTATCGGGCGACCCAGCTATACTTAAGCTGGTTTTTAAAACAGAACAATATTTCTTCTGTGCCGTTTCGAGGCGGCTTTAAAAAAGGAAAGAAACAGTGGATGACTGATTTATTCAGAGATAAAGCACAGGTCTTAATTGCTACAGAAGCAGGCTCGGAAGGATTAAATCTTCAATTTTGCCGTTATATGATTCATGCTGACATTCCATGGAATCCGATGAAGCTTGAGCAGCGAATTGGCAGGATCCACAGAATTGGCCAAAATGATGACGTAAAAATATTTTACCTTTTAAATCGCAATACCATTGAAGAGCGGATTTGGCATGTGCTTCAAGAAAAGGTCTCACTTTTTAAATATATTATCGGTGAGCATGATGATCTTCTTTCTTCCACCACTGCTAAAGAATTGAATAAGTATTTAGAGGATGCATTTTTGCATTCCCGATCAGAACAAGAAATGCGTTTGAAATTAAATCAGCTTGAGCATTTTTACGAACTGTCTTCATTAGAGGAGGAAGCATAATGGGAAAAGCCGTTCATTGGGATCTTGTACATGACTACCTCACTTATAAGGGAGTGGAGATTACAAAAGGAGCCTCTCAATCGATCGTACATCTAACTGAAGAGCTTGATCGAAAGTTTATGAACCGCCCTTTTTACTGGCATTACCGGGATGCAACCAACCAGACCGGAGAGCCAATGACGATCACACTCGTAAAAGATCAGACCGACCCCCTTCCCGCTCATGCAGTGGTGGCTACATCCCTTCATCCAACCTTTAAGCAGCTGATTGATGCAGCTCATAAGGAAACTAGATGGTTTAAAGCCTACGAAACGGCCGGTCTGGCTTCCTCCCATTACGCACCTCTTTATCCATGGATGGTTATCCAGGGGGTGTTGGCTATAGATCCTCCTGGCGGCCCGTCTTATTGGCGTGAGGCTGCTTTGTCACTTACAACAGGCAGAATAAAAACAGGTGAAAATTTGTTTGATTATCATTCACTGAAAGGCAGTCTTCCTGACCGGCATGTGACGATAACGCCTGTTATTCAATATGAGAGAGCTATACAGAAGACCTTAAGTGAAATAGATGCACTTGGAAAAGAACTCTTCAAAAATGAACTGTCCCAAATGAGCGGGAGAAAAGAAAAACTGAATACACTTATCCAAAGCCTTAGTGAAAAGGCTGATAAAAGAGAGCACGATCAATTAAGCGGTTTATATGAAGAAAAAATCAGATTGGATTATCCCGTTGGAGGCATTATTTATTCAACGGAAAGCTAATCTTTTTGAAGCCGCTCTATTATAAGGTCGACTGACTCTTCTACTCTACAATCTGTTGGCACAATTAAATCTGCTGCCGACGAATAAACATCATGCCTTTTGCTATAGAGCTCCTTTAGCGAAGCTTCAGACTTAGTCATTGCCAGCGGACGGTTGCTATCCTGAAAAATGCGTTCATAAAGAATAGAGAAGGGAGCCTGTAAATAAACGATGGTTCCGTTTTGCTTCATCCATTCGAGTGTTTCAGAAAAGTAGAGAATTCCACCGCCTGTTGCGATGATGCTGCCGCCGGAAATTTTTTTCAGGTAGGCAGCTTCCTTTTCTCTGAAAAAAGCTTCCCCATGTTCGGAAAAAATATCTGATATGCTCTTATTTTCTTTTTGCACAATAAGAGCATCCACATCGATAAAATCTTTACGCAGTCTATCTGCCAACAAGCGCCCGATCGTAGATTTTCCGGCGCCCATAAAACCAATTAAAAAAACATGCCCATTTTCCTTCAACTTGAACCTTCTCCTTTGTTAAAGCATTGAAATTTTATCTGTATCTCATCACTCTTACGTTCGAACCCTCTTATGGCGTATTGCTATGTTCATTTGATGATAGCGCGTTTATCGCCTCAAATTCAACCATAGCTTCCTTTTCGTAATAAGATTTTATTTTCTCATAGTGATGAATATGGTTCTGGCTTGCAGAGGTCAGCGTGAGCGCCATAAATAGAAGCACTGAAAATACCAATATAACAGGAAGCATTATACTGCCCTGCTGAGAAGCCAGAAGAAGCCGTAAATTGACCGATTCTTTTTTTTCCATTTAAAAATTCCACCTCCAGCAAAATAATCTGATCGCTGATTGTAAAATGGGCGGTTTTCAAGGAGGTTAAATAAATTTCATGCCCAGCCCCGTTCACCTGGCGTCTAAGCAGACTTCCATATAAGGAAAATACAATGAGGTTTCCTTCCGGACTGGTCAATGTCAGTCTTTGCGGCTCGACACGAAGTGTTTGGTGCAATTTAACCTCATTACGAAATTGAATTGAAAATAAATCCCACTCTTCGTGAATTGAGTACTCCAAATTCTCATTCATTTTAAAAAGGGAGGTAAATATTAGCGGCATTAACGCTGCTATAATTGTTAAAGCTGCTAAACAAATCATTACTTCGATTAAAGTAAAGCCATTACTCATTTTGCAAACAGGTTTGTGCAATGGCTGAGGGACGAATTTCATAGCTTACACAGATCCTTTCCCCTTTTTCCCAGCTGATTTGATAAGTGGTTCCTTCTTTAACGATCTTCTGCTGGACTTGTCCAGTCACTTTTATACGCTGAAGCTGCTCATATAATACCACCCAGGAGGCCGCTCTTTTGTTTGCTTCCTCGACTTTGAGTGTCATAGTGGCTGCTGCAGGAATGATTATGCTGCATAAAAACAAGATACACGCTAAAGCTGCTATTGCTTCAAATGCAGCAAACCCTCCTTTACTCTTCAACAACATAAAACCGCCCCTTGCCAAGATAATAATGAATTGCAAAGCTGGCATTTTTTATTTTAAACCGCATAACTCCAAAGGTATTAGTGCTGCCTGAGGGTAGAAACCAAAATGAGGTTAATGTGCTCGATTCAAGCATTTCGACTGTTTGGGGAAAATCTCTTTTGACAAGGAGCTTTTCACCTGATCCGCTGCCGGTGAAAATATAATAGTTCCCAGAACGGGGATAAAAGTGGAGTCTTACGGGTTCTTTGCCTGTAATCGCAACAAGCTGGGCATTATAGAGGTCTTTTACAATCTGATTTTTGAATCTGATCTCCTCTTCAAGCTCATACGTACGAAATACGAATGCAGTTGAAATTGACAGGATAATACTAACCATTAAAAGAACCACCATTAATTCTATCAGGGTAAATCCTTTTGTATTAAGAAGATTCAACGATTCTAACTTCCCCATTCTGTTGAATTGAAAGCGTTCTGCCATCAGGACAGGTGTTTTCGTCATCTCTTAGGTATCCTTTATTTTGTAATTCTTCAATTGAAGAAGGGAGCTGATTATGTGTCATTCGATACGATTCCACCTGGGCCTGTACCATCTGCTGAAATGCCTGGCAGCCCTTGCTGTTGATGGAACTGCTTTGCGAAGAAATATTTGGCAGGCTTATAACCAGCAGGATAGAAATTACGAGTAAAACGATGATCATTTCGATTAGGGTAAACGCACGGTTATTTTTTAAATATTTCACAATTATTTTTTTCATTTTCATTCCTCCTAGATCGTTTGCATAATTTGAAAAATTGGCAGCAGGATAATTAAATAGGCTCCTATGATCGCCAGTCCAAGCATGAAAAATAAGGACGGCTGGATAAAAGCAAACAGCTTTTCTGTTCTTTCTTCCAGGGAGCTAAGACAATAACGGCTGTAAAAGCTCCACTCCTCTTCCAATTGTCCATTTTCTTCACCATGCTCAGTGATCCGTTTAAGCTCATCTGTTAAGTAAGGAAGCTGCAGCAGGGTCTGATGAACTGTCTGCCCCCTTTTTAATTCATCAGAAATAAACTGGCCCATATGACAAAGAAGCTTTCGATAAGGCTGCTGTGAAAAAATTCGCAGCATTTCCTGAAAGGACATGCCTCCTTTTAATAAATGGGAAGCCTCTCTTGAGAATACATAGCTTG
Source organism: Jeotgalibacillus proteolyticus (assembly GCF_002926065.1). Taxonomy (GTDB): domain Bacteria; phylum Bacillota; class Bacilli; order Bacillales; family Jeotgalibacillaceae; genus Jeotgalibacillus; species Jeotgalibacillus proteolyticus. Next base: position 239,856 of record NZ_PREZ01000002.1, read on the forward strand.
TATAGTGCCTGGCATAGTAGCCCAGTAATGGCACGGACGCAAGCAATGACCATTGATCATGCGCATCTTTGTTCTTAAAGTAATAAATAAACGTGAGAAAAAAGCATAATAAAACTGTTCCAATTGAAAGGAAGATAAAGGGAAGCTGATTGAACAACGTGGAGATGATAGACACGAGGCCATCTGAATCCTGGCCCATTGAAGAATAAAGAACGGTAAAGCGCGGAAGGAGATACATATTCAGAACTGACAGTACGACAATAAAAAGCACGAACAAAAACAGCGGATAGTGAAGCAGCTTTGACAGCCGTTTAATTTCCCTTCTCTGGTGGGTCATTAATTCCGCTGTATCCTTTAGCGTTTCTTCTACATTTCCATACCTTTCTGCGAAAAAAATATGGAGGCACACAAAGTCCGGGAACCCTAATTTACTCAGAGTATCACTCAGGTTTTTTCCATTTAAAAAATCATTGACCACCTCCTGATGAACAGCGGTTAAATTCAGCTCCAGATTAATCAGCAAAAATTCAATTGCGCGATCCAACGGATAACCGTTTGATTTAAGCTCTCCCAGGCGCTTCAGAAACGAGTCCTGATGTTTTCGCGGTATCATCTGTTTCCTGCTCCATCCAGCGGTAATATTCTTCAGTGGAAACATATCCGAGTGCCACTCCCTTCAATAATAATTTATTTATGGAGTCATGGCGGCAAAGCCCCCGCTCTGTTTGAGACAGAACAGACTGAAGAATTTTCCCTGTAAGAACTTCAAAAATTGTCGCGCGGGCGATCTCCGGTTTTGAACGGTTTACTTTAACGAGACGCTGTCCTGTTACTCCGATAAGTGTCTGAGTCAACTCTTCCTTCGAGACACCTAAATCGAGCATGCGATAAACCGCACCTTCTGCATTTTTTGCATGCAGCGTGGAAAGCACCAAATGGCCGCTCAAAGCAGCGCGCGCAGCAATTTGAGCTGTCTCTGGATCTCTTATTTCTCCAATAATAATAATATCAGGATCATGACGCAGAACAGCCTTGAGTCCGGCAGCATACGTAACACCTGCACGTTCATTAATTTGAACCTGCAGAATATGGTCCTGCTGTCTTTCAATTGGATCTTCAAGTGTGATGATATTTCTGTTTAGGTGGGTGGCGCAGTACTGAATGAGGGAGTATAAAGTTGTGGTTTTTCCGCTTCCTGTAGGTCCTGTAAAAAGAATCATGCCGTGGGAATAATGCACGAGGGATAAAAGCTGTTTGGCAGGTTTTGAGAATAATGAAAGTCTTTCAATAGGAACGGAAAAGGCTTGTGGGAGCAATCGTATAACAAGACTTTCTTTAAAGGATGAAGCGGGAAGTGTTGAAACGCGGAGGGAAAGTATATCTTCGTTAATATGGGCAGTAAAAGCACCGCTTTGGGGTTTCCGTTTGTCACCGATGTCCAATGAGGCCTTGAATTTCAAGTGCGAAATAAGCCTCTCTCCACTGGAATACGATAGTGTACGGAAGTGAACCAGATCCCCCTGGATCCTGAATTGTATAAGCATCTCCTCTCCTCTTGGAATTAAATGAATGTCAGAACTATTCTTCCTGGATGCTTCAGACAGTAAATGAGCTGCGAAGCGTTCCGCTCCAAAAGACATTAAATTTTTCACTCCTTTCATGTTGATTGTTATCTACTATACACTAACTTTTAAAAAATTTGTTGAATTTTTTAAAAATTTTGATAGTATTTTTACACACAAAAAAAGAAAGGCTTTCCGCCTCTCCTAATCAGCTCGTCATCATTAAGCATTGTTTTTTATTGGACAAGCTTCTGAGACCTTCAGGATTATATCCGACGATTAACTTACTACCATCAGTTAAAATAGGCCGTTTAAGTAATTTTGGATCTTCAATAATCAATTTGACGACTTCTGACAATGGCAGATCCTCGACATCTCTGCCTAAATTCTTAAATGATTGGCTTCTCGTAGCCAGAAGCTCGTCTAACCCGTCAGTGGTCAAAGAAAGGAGATGCAGCAATTCTTCGTATGTGGGTGTGTCTCTGAAGATATGCCGTTCCGAAACAGCAACATTGTTTTCTTTCAGCCATTTTTTCGTTTTACGGCAGGAAGTGCAGCTGGGATACGTATAAAATGTGATCGGTTTCATGTTATTGCCTCCTTTATATTTTGTACAACATTTGTTCACTATTTGTATCATGATCGTATATGTTTGTTTAGTATTGTATACCACTTGTATAATGTTTGTACACCTATTTTTCCACACTTTTTTTTTAAAAATTTTTACCAGCTGATTATTCAACTTTTTTTTCGATTGTAAATATGGATATTTTTCAACAAAAATCATCTAATATTCACAATCCAAAGGGTTGTGTTATTTACATTTCAATATGATATCCTATATAATAGGTTCGATGGATTGTTCGTATAAAGGAGGGATTTGGATGGATAAGATGTACCGAGTCATGGGCTTTTGGACTGGAATTTTTTCTGTACTATTTTACGTTGGACATATGCCTAAGACATCACTGCTTTTTCTTGCCCAGACGGGATTCTTCATCCTGCTCGGGTACTTGAAGCTATCTGAACGTATGTATGTTTATATTTTCTTTGTATACTTAACGCTTTTCTTTGCAGGATTTACTTATTACACAACCTTCAACATGCCGCTAAACGGTCCACTTTAAAATGTATTAAAAAACCCTCAAACTATATTGAGGGTTTTTTAATTCAAAGTATCAGCTAAAAACCGTTTAAGAAAGGGTTGGAGTTCATTTCATCCCCGATCGTTGTCACAGCGCCATGACCCGATAGCACATACGTTTCCTCAGGAAGTGTCAGGAGCTTTGTATGTATGCTCTTTAAAAGAAGGTTGTGATCACCACCTCTTAAGTCAGTTCTTCCAATGCTGCCCTGAAATAGTGCGTCGCCAGCAAGAACGATTCCCGCTTCCTTAAAATAAAAACTTACACTCCCCGGTGAATGGCCGGGTGTAAATAGGAGTTCAAACGTCCATTCTCCTATTTTCATTGATCCTTCGTTAGTAAATACCTGATCTGGTTCTCTCGCGGTTATAGGAGTAATCCCCTGAAAAAACGAAGATCCGTTTTTAGAGGGATCAGCCAGCCATTTTTTTTCGTTTTCATGTACATAAACCGGAATCTGATAATGATCCCGTAAAGCATCTACAGCACCGATATGATCAAAATGCGCGTGTGTTAATAAAATTGCCGACGGCTTTACTTTCTTTTTCTCTAAAAATTGCCGAACCTTGCCTGCTTCTTCTCCAGGGTCAACAATCAGGCAGTCCTGATGATTTGAGCTGTAAAGGAGGTAAGCATTTGTTTGCATTGGTCCAAGCGGTATTCTTATCCATTCCATATGATCACCTCATAGACTAGTTTAGCATGATTATCAGAGAGTTTGCTTCCAAAAAAAGCATTCTCACGAAAGTGTCACGATTAGCTCTCGACAATGATCCTAAAAAAATATAAAATAAGAAGAGGACACATATAGTTGCACTATTCTAGCTTATACTTAACGTGAACGACTGTAATGAAAGGGGTGCATAGAAATGAACGGTTTAACCATTATATTGGCATTAGTCACTATATTAGCAATTATTGGGACAATTTCATCCTTAAAAGGAAAAAACCTTATGGGGATTTTATTTGGCCTTGCAACACTTGGCGTATTCGGCTGGTTTACGATTATGACAATTATCAAGGATGGCTACCCGCATTAAATAAAAATGCGTTGCAGAATAAAAGAATATACGCAATTCTAAAAAAGAGCTGACTCGATTGTCAGCTCTTTTACGTTATTCATTCAATTTTTGCTGGACAGAGGCCAGTTTATTTTGCATAGAATGATCATTATGGTCTCTTCTGTCGTCAATCCGGATGTTTGTGGCTACACGAGCGATTTCATGCTGGAAAGGAGCTTCATGAATTTCCTGGAGAACCTCAAAAAGAATGGAAAGCTCACCCTCAATCAATGTGCTCATTGGTGTTAGCTCGTATGTTATTTTCCCTTCCCCGGCCCATTTTTCCAGGATTTTCTGAATAGCTGCTACATAGCTGCTGACACTTGGTGTTTTTGTTCCGATTGGAATCACTGTTACATCAACGATTGGCATTATTGTAAATCCTCCTCAAAAATAATAAGAGAAGAAATCTCCCCTTTTTCAATCTCTGCAATTGAAGTAAGCTGATAACCAGTTAGACAATATAACCCATTTGGTGAACAGGCTAAAGGTTCATTATTAGCCAGTTGATTAATAATCGTTTCTTCGTTCGTATTTAAATTAAGAGATACCAGCGAAAAGCCTTTATCCTTGCTGTATAATTCCCCGCTTTTATTAGGCTTAAACAGAATTAGCTTTCCAGCCTCTTGTGCTATATCATATTCAGGCAAAACCCATTGTGAATATGTATGTACAGCAGGCACTTCAAAGACGATTTTCTTAGTGTACCCTTCAATTTCAAACGTGAAAGATTCTTTCTCTTCATCCACTTTTACCGTTATAAACATCTCCGGGAGTAAATCGAATGCAAAAACATCATCATAAGCCTGCTTTTCTATTCCTGTTTCAATGAAGTATTCATAAACTGCCTGGTGAGGCTCTGTCATTTCTTTTGACCATGTTTGATATATGATTGAAGCTTCAGATGACCAGGTCAAAAAAGGAGGAATACCGGAGAGCTGCTGCCATTCAGACTTTTCTATGTCAGCGGTCCAGACTTCATATTCCCAATTTTCATCAAACGCAGTAAAAAGGATCTTTCTTTCATCTGCTGGATTCCAGCTGTAAGCAAGCTCATAGGATTCAATAGGTTGTGACCAAACTTCCTTCATGGAGTTCATCATCAACACTGAAGCATTTGCTCCATACACTTCATCCGCTTCATGGAGAAGAAGAAGTTCCTTAGATGGACTTAATGAAGCAGTATTAAGCTTTCCTTCCCGGGTAAGGATTACGTTTGATTTACCGGTTAAAATATCATATTTATTTACACTAAAGAAATGTTGACTTTGGGTAATATAAATAAATGCTGTATTATCTGTCCAATCCACCACACTGTGAAAATCATTTTCTGAAATCACAAGGGGAATAATCGAGTCAAAAGGTTCTGCTTCACTATGTACAGAGGGATCTTCATGCATGGATACTTTATTTGCGGGAAAACAGCCGGCGAAAAACACAGCAAAGGATAAACTGTAAACGATTAACGCTGCGTTTTTCACTCAGCTCCCACCCTTTCTCATCTAATTCCTAATTTCTTCTAGCATATACCTCAACTGACGAAGGCGAAAGATAAAAGTTTCTTAACTTCAGAAATTTATTCAGGTAGACCCATTAAACTTTGAATAAAAACAGGTTTCATTGCTGTATATATCTCAGGGAACTGAGACAGAGGCAGTGGATTTACCCCTCTCCCTAGCTCAAATGTAAATCCAGGTTTGCGAAATTCAGCAATATACCAATCTTTATAGCCTGCATGACTGTCTACATACTGTACGGACCTATAACCGCTTAATTCGCTGAACAAAGCGGCGTACTTGGCAGATTCAGGCGGTTCAAGTCCTTCGTATCCCCAGTAGAATTCAGCCCCTTGCGTGTGCAGGGCGATCATCATTTGAAAAGGTATGTTCTCTGCAATTTGGGCCATCGTCTTCGATTCCGGCTGATCCAGAGGAGCATTGCCTGGAAAATCTCTCGGTGCCGGAGAGGTAACCTGCGTTCTCTCCTTTTCCAGCTCCCAGCCTGCCGGGAATTGGTCATTTAAATCGACCCCATTTATATTTGCTTTCCAGCCGGAAAAATCAGTTGAACCACCATTTATTTTAACCACCGATTCTTCATTTGAAGAAGATGGACCATTTATAACCAGCTCCACCCCATCAGGATTCACCATTCCAACGACATACAAAGTGGATCCTCTGTAGGCATTCATACGTCTTTGATGCTCATTGGATTGATTGTTAGATATATGCCATAAGTGTTCATCGAGAAGTGACATTAGTATTGGAGTGGTAATCCATTCATTCGCATGAAAAGAAGCATTCCATTGCACAAGCCTTGATCCTTTTCCAATCCTAAGTAAATACAGAGGCCTTCCTTCCACGCTGCTTCCAATTTCAGTTTGCTCTATAAAAGGATAAACGCTTTTAAGTCGTGTAAAATCCTGAGACAGATTAGAAGGAGAGTATTCATAAGCCCGGGATGCCGGTTCATTTTGGGCTCTGCTCGGAATCCTCAATAGATTACCCGGCGCTAAGGATTGGGGCTGAACGAGCGGATTGACGAATGTAAGTCTTTCCAGTGGGATGTTAAATTTCCGGTGAATCGACCAAAAAGAATCACCTGGCTGGACAGTGTACTGCCAAGCAATATAACCGGGAATTTTTATTGTCTGTCCAATCATTAAGCGATTCGGATTGGCGGTTGGGTTTGAATCAATGATCAGTTCCAGCGGCACTGAGAAAATGCGGGAATACAAAGCAAATGTATCATTTTGACGAACCAGTATATCCATAATCTCCCCCCTCAACAAACAATATTCCGGTTTAAGTAAGATCATGATAAGGTTTGAATCCCTTTCAATTTGGAGTTTAAAAAAGCGAAACTGCAAAAGAGTTTGTCTGAAACACAAAGAACCAGATGAAGCTCTAGACACCATATTCAAAGCACCACAAAAAACACGAGCCTTTTTAAAAGGCTCGTGTTAATCTGTTATTCTTCAATTGTTACATCTTCCTCTAGCAAGCGGCCATTTTCCGGATCATAGAACCGGAGAAGGTCACCGTAAATTATTTCATCATTGTAAGCCAGCTCTTCATTTGCGCGTTCAATAAACGGAGCACATAGCTCTGTATCTGTCGCTTCGCCGGTTTCTTTATCCCAACAGGTTTCTCCAGCCCATACTAAATCTTCAGTAATGAACCGGCCATCACGGAGAATGACGAAATTATCGTTTTCTTCCGAGAAAATGTCCTGACCAAATTGAATGGATTTATCTGATTCAACTCCAAGCAGGTTTTGAATCGTTGGCTTTAAATCAACCTGACCGGCTAAAGAATGGTTAGTTTCTCCCCCGATTCCTGATCCCGGTACGTGGACGAAGAATGGTACACGCTGAAGCTGTGCAGATTCAAATGGCGTAATTTCTTTGTCCATGTATTGGCTCATCGCCACATTATGATTTTCTGAAATACCATAATGGTCACCATACATCACAATCACGGAGTCTTCATAAATACCTGCTTCTTTTAATGAAGTAAAGAACTCTTTTATTGCTTCGTCAGTGTAGCGAACTGTCTGGAAGTAACGGTTTAAAGTCCCAGAATTCGAATCATATTCATCAATAAACTTATCTTCTTCATCCAAATAGAAAGGGTGATGGTTTGTTAAAGTGATCAATTTTGAATAAAAAGGCTTTTCCATCTCTTTCATATGTTCAACTGACTGCTGTAAGAACGGAATATCCTTCATTCCCCAGTTTACAGCCTCCCCTTCTCCAACAGTATAGTCAGGAAGTGAATAGAAGCGGTCATAACCGAAGTTTTCGTACACGATGTCGCGGTTCCAGAAGCTTTTATTATTCGCATGCATCGCAGAAGTAAAGTATCCTTCTTTGTTTAAGCTGTCCGTCAGTGTGTGGTATTCATTTCCACTGTGTGTGAAGAATACAGCCCCTCTTCCAAGAGGATACAGGGAGTTATCAAGAATGAACTCGGAATCGGATGTTTTCCCCTGTTCTGTCTGATGATAAAAGTTATCCAGGTAAATCGTATCTTCATCTTCAGTCAGACTGTTTAAAAACGGAGTGATAACCTCGCCGTTCATTTCGTTATTAATTACAAAATTCTGTGTTGATTCAAGCTTTACAACAATTAGGTTTTTACCTTCAGCGATCCCATGAAGGTCACTTGCAGGCTCAATTGATTTTGCTTCTACATAATTATTTACATCTACAAGCTCGCTGCTGTCTGCAAGCGCACGCTGAGCAGACTGTTTGGATTGTAAATAGATATCATAAAGATGGTAATTATTAAGGCCGATATTTTTAACGAGCATTTCACGGTCAAAAGTACGGGTCAAAAGCTGAGGGCGTTCAGTTTCAGCCAATCCTAAATTAAAGAAAAAAGTAGCGATGGTAACTAGAAAATATGCTCTTCTGTTGATTTTCGTTGTTTCTTTAAATGCCACAAATGATGGCTTCATCTTCGCAATTGCAATCAATACAATAATATCCAGGAAATACAATGCATCTGTCCAATAAATATTTTCCAGTGCACTCCCTCCAAGATCTCCAAAATTGTTCGTTTGGAATAAAACTGGAAGGGTAATGAAGTCATTAAAGAATCGGTAGAACACCATATTTGAAAATAAGATGATGGTTAAAACCGCACTTGTGATAATCACGTATAGGTTTCTATTTTTCTCTTTTTTAATAAAAAGAGCGACTCCAAAGATTAGGAGCAGAAAGCTTAACGGGTTGATAAATAAAATTATCGCTTGCATGACATTTTCAATGTTAATACTAAAGCTTGCGTAATAAGACACTACGGTCTTAATCCATAGGAACGCAATGGCTATAATGACAATTGAAAGCTTTGGCATTGTCCATTTTTTGTTCATAAACTTTCCTCCTCAAATCTTTAAAAACCAATTAGCATTTTTTTCTATTTATTTCTAAAATGTGGTTACACCCGATAGGTCAGTCATAATCTTACTCCTTTTCATGAGTAAAAGCAAATTGAACTTTACACAACTTTAAAATCTTATTTACAATTCCACCATAATAGACGACTCAAACCTTAAAAAGTTTCCTATTTTATAAAATTAATAAAATAGCATCTAAAGTAGCATCATCCATAAGTCCCGTATCGTAAACGGAATTTACAATAATAGCTGTTTATTATACAGAAAAAAAGCTGCCTTGTCCACAAGGCAGCTTTTTCTTAATATCCTTCATATTAATGTTTGTATTTAATTAGCCAGGCAGCACCAATTACTCCAGCATCGTTTCCAAGTGTTGCAATTTCAAGAGTAGTTGACTCAGCTACTGTCGGAAAAGCATATTGTTTGAATTTAGCCCGCAGAGGCGTTAACAGGGTCTCTCCTGCTTTTGATACGCCTCCCCCAATTACGATCTTTTCAGGGTTAAGTGCACTCCCCAGATTTGCAAGCGCAAGTCCAAGATAGAAGGTCAGCTGATCTACTATTTTGGCTGCAGCCTTATCGCCCTGATTAACAGCATCAAAAATTGCTTTCGCTGAAAGGTGCCCGGTGTTATGAAGGGTTTCTCTTAATATAGAGGGCTCGTTATTTTTTTTCAGTTCATCGATTGCAAGTCTTGATACACCAGTTGCTGAAGCAACTGTTTCAAGACATCCGTATTTACCGCAATTACAATAATAGCCGTCAACCGGCACTGATGTAATATGACCGATTTCTCCTGCAGCTCCTTTAATGCCATGGGCAATATCCCCATTAACAATAACACCGCCACCGACTCCGGTTCCCAGAGTCACACAGACGACATCTCTCGCACCGTCTCCGGCGCCTTTCCACATCTCCCCTAATGCTGCTACATTTGCATCGTTTTCGATTACAACGGAAAGCCCGGTCAATTGCTGAAGTTCATCTCTTAACGCTACAGGCTTCTCCCAGCCGATATTTACAGCCGTGTATAAAATTCCTGTCTGCATATTTACGGGTCCTGGTGCTCCTACCCCAATCCCTAATAAATGTTCTTTCGAGAGATTTCGCTGAAGCATTTTTTTCTGTATGGAAGCAGCAATATCCGGAATAATTTGAGTTCCATTATTAATTTTGTTTGTTGGGATTTCCCATTTTTCAACGATTGTTCCGTCTTCTTTAATCAAGGCCTGCTTTACAGTTGTACCGCCGATATCGACACCTATAATAAACTTTTCACTCATCCATTTCACCTGTCTGTCTCTTGATTTTTTTTTGCTTCTCACGTTCCAATTCACTTCTTAAAATCAATACCGCTTTTTGAAACTCTTGTACTTCAATTAGTTTGGAATGATACAGCTCTCTTATTTCAAGCTCCATCATTTCAATATTTGCTGCTCTGTCGCCTACATAAACGAAAATTCCATACCGCTTCAATAGCTGTTGGATATCCCATAATGAAGATAAATTCATTGTTTTCCCCCGGTGTGTAATGTCATGTCCAAGTATAAGCTAATGAGGCTTTAAGCTCAATATGTTTACTGTATTTATACACGTAAGAATGAAGGTCCTTATTCCTGCCGATTTTTATTAATGGCATCTACAAGCTCCCGGTATGGCTCGTGATCGGGTGAATACGATAGTGCGAGCTCTGCCTGCTCTTTCGCTTCATCTGTATTCCCCATTTCAAGCTGTACCAGTGCAAGATTATAATGAGCTTCATGAAACCCTTCCCGCCTCTCAATAGCCAGTTCAAGATTTTCGATGCCCTTATCATACTCTTCTTGATTAAGCTCCACAAATGCAAGTAAAAAATAGGTTTCAGAAGTGGCTTCGCCTTCCTCTTTCAACTCGGTAAGAATGGCATAAGCTTCAGAAAAATCTCCATCCTGAATATCCTCCTGAGCAATGGCATTAACAGCCATAGGATCCTTCTGTACCAGTGCCCCGCTGTATCCGGCCTGCAAAGATAAAACGATCCAAAGAATTAACGCTGCCCCAAATATTCCCTGTTTAAAGCTCATTTTCGTTTTTGGCAGCGATACAAGACCAGCCGCTAAGAACCCTCCTGCAAGTCCTCCTAAATGTGCTGCATTGTCAATACCAGGAACCGTAAAGCCGAAAACAATATTAATCCCAATAACCACCAGTACATTCATTCCCATTGTTCTGATAAAAAGTCCCGGTCTTTTTGCGCCAAAATAGAGCAATGCCCCAAAGCAGCCAAAAATCGCTCCGCTTGCCCCTGCAGATATGGTAAAGGAAAAAACAAAACTCATTAACGATCCCGTAAAACCTGCCAGAAGATAAATAAGTAGAAACCTGATCCTGCCATATATCCTTTCAATTAAAGGACCGAGATAAAACAAGGCCAACGTATTCATAAATAAATGAAGAAAGCCTATATGTAACACGATGGGGGTAAAAAATCTCCACCACTCCCCCTCGTTAATCAAGGGATTATATTTTGCGCCATAATCAATCAGCACTTGTGTATTCGTACTTCCCCCGTTTGTTTCAAGCAAGTAAAACATGATCACGTGCAGCGCGATAAAAAAATAGGTAAAGAAAGGAGAAGCTGCGTTAAACACTTGTTTCTCGTTCTCCTTTTCAGATTTGTCATGACTAAGTGCATGACGTTTAATTTCTTCTGTTTGAGCAGCGATAGAGAAATCATCTTTCGATTCTTCCATTTGGAAATGGTTTGCTGGACCATCTATTTTTGATGCTGCACTGTCAGTTGCAATCTCTGAATGAATGGTGTATCGCTTAGTCGATATTGATGGAAATTGATTCTTTACCTGTTCAAGTTCCGTTCCGGCATTTTCTACAAAATAATAATTTTCAACATGTATATTTCTCAATTTGAGGCTTTTTCTTATTTTCTCTGATCGTTGAGCCAGCTCTTCCAAATCAGCTTGAAGCGTTTCATAAGACTTTTTGTCATCGATATCAGGTTCAAGATAAAGCATGCGGATAATTCTTTTATTCTGTCCTTCAAGCCATAGCTCGTCCTGCATCTTTGAGAGATGGATAATGCGGAACCCATGGCGGGTTATGAATGTATGAGCCATTGTCCAATAATTAAGTTTTTCTTTTTTTGTCAAAAGGTCCACTTCTTTCTACTGCCTTAATATTCTTACTATAACGAAAACAGGCAAATGAAGTACAGTTACGGCTTAAGGGTAAGACCCTCTCCGATGATACGTTTAACCGGCAGATCATGAGCTTCAACCGGGACAGCATCAAGCACCTGTTCAGTAAAGCAGAGCGAAATCGTGTTGCCATTATAATATGAAAGAAACCGGTCAAAATAGCCTCCGCCATAGCCAAGACGAAAGCCTTTTGAGTCAAAGGCCAAACCAGGAACAAAAAGCAGATCAATCCGACCAGGCTCGACTCTTTCAAGAGACGGCTCCGGCTCCAATAAATCAAAGTAGGATGGCGAGACGTCGTTAAAGGATTTAATCAGATGAAAATGCATCTCTCTAGTTTTATGTATACACCTTGGAGCTGTTACTTTCTTTCCCTCACTCCATGCTTTTCTGATGATTTCATACGTATCTACTTCGGGAAACCTTGATATAGTAATTCCGATCATTGTTGCGGCTTTCCAGTTATCGGTTTGGTAAAGGGTTTGGTGGATTATGGAGGAGCGTTCTTTATACTGTTTTCTATCCAATTTATTCAGCTTTAAAACCATATTTTGGCGCAATTCCTTCTTACTCAATTTTTCATCCCCTTATTTCTTCTCTACATTAAGTATAAAAAATGCCAGAAACGTTGAAAAACAACATTTCTGGCACTTTGACATTATTTAGTCTCGCGGTGAAGCGTCACTTTCTTCAAACGTGGACTATATTTTTTAAGTTCAATACGATCTGGGTTATTACGCTTGTTTTTAGTGGTGATGTAGTTACGGTCACCTGTTTCAGTGCAAGCTAATGTAATGTTAACACGCATGTCTTATCCCTCCAAACATTCAAATGCTAATAAAGCTATTCGATTTCATACGACTTTATCATGATACCACTATTCTAAGTAAAAATCCACACTGAAAGTAAGCAAAAGAGATAAATTATTTATACGTAAAAAAATTCTACATATTTCGTCCTCATTCGACCAATCGCTTCATCCTCATGGTACAATATTGTTTGAATAAACGGGTTATATAGGAGGTGAAAGAGTTGGAAATAGCTGTAATGATAGTTGTCGGGCTTGCAGTCCTTCTAATGATTATTTCAATTTTCATTAAGGACCGCTCAAAAGCTAATGAACGTGAAATCGAGGAACTTTCCCTAAATTTTTATCAGGAACTACAACAGTTGAAAAAAAGAATAAAAATAGTAGAACAACAAATCCTGGCAGCTGGTAATCAGCTTCAGCCTATGAAGGCTGCAACTGCAACGGAAGTTCCATTAAAAAAACCAGAGAACAAGAGAGAAAAGCAAACTCCAGTGAATCAAACAGCCATTAACCAGGTAATTTTACTACATAAGCAAGGAGTGTCAATTGACCAGATAGTATCTTTGTCTTCTCTATCAAGGGATAAAGTTTTTAACATTATTCAAAACAGATAAGTGAGGAACGAATATGGACCGCAAATCAATAAGAGCTTTAGCTGCCGGAATGCTTTTCGGGGCTTTACTAATGTTTTCTATTACGTATTTTACTGCTGAAGAAGAAATTAAAGCCTCAGAGGACAATACAGCAAAGGAAGACCACATTTATTCTGAGGAAGGAACAATCACCCTTACAGCTGAAGAGCATGAGGCGCTCCTCGCACAAATTCAGGAGTGGGAGAATCGTGTAATTGAACTAAGCACCGCTCAGGACAACGCTGAAGGTGAAACAGCTGCTGCAAGCGTAATGACCAGATACATATTAAAAATAGAATCCGGCATGAGTTTTCCTGATGTCAGCAAAAAGCTTGCTGAATATGAGATCATTCAAGACGCCTCCTCATTAAATGACTACTTAACAGACAACCAATTAACTGATCTTGTTAAAATTGGCGAGTATGAAGTTCATTCCAATATGACAGTTGAGGAAATTGGAACTCTTATCACCAACTAAAAAGCAAGGAGCCTCAGGCTCCTTGCTTTTATTTATTCAGGTCATATCTTCTTCCTTTTACAAGGTAAAAGATATTCTCAGAAATATTGGTTACGTGATCAGCTGCACGTTCGAGATAACGGCAAATAAAAGATAATTGAGTAATTTGGGGAAGTTTATTATTATTTTCAGCGCTTATGCTTAAAAGCTCCTGGATCGTTTGTCCGTATAAACTGTCTACCGTGTCATCAAGCTCAGCAATTCTTTTTGCTTTAACAATGTCTTCCTCTATAAATGCCTCAATAACCAAACCGATCATCTCAGTAGTTTGGTTATGCATCTCCCGCACACTTGCGATCGGTTTAACCAATGGTTCATTTCCAATTCTTATGGTAGATTTTGCAATATTAACGCCGAAATCAGCTATGCGCTCTAAATCTGCAGCTATTTTAATAGCGACAATTACTCTGCGAAGATCTGTTGCAACCGGCTGCTGTTTTGCAATCAGCAGAATGGCCTGATCATTAATTTCTTCCTCTAGCTGGTTGGCTTTTATATCTTCATCCATTATGGAAAGGGCAAGATCAATATCCTGATTTTCAAGCGCAACCAGTGATCGCTCAAGAGCCTTTTGAGCAAACTTCCCGAGTTCAATGATCTTGTTATTTAAACTCGTTAATTCTGATTCATAAATTTCACGAACTGACATTTCCATCCCTGCTTTCCTATCCAAAATTCCTGTTATCCAAATCGACCAGAAATATAATCTTCTGTACGTTTATCTGACGGGTTTGAAAATATCTTATCCGTGCTGTCGTATTCTATAACCTCTCCATTTAAGAAGAATGCTGTTTTGTCAGATATACGGGCTGCCTGCTGCATGTTATGTGTCACAATAATAATACTGTAATCCTTCTTAAGCTCCTGAACCAGCTCCTCAACCTTAAGGGTAGAAATGGGATCAAGCGCAGAAGTCGGCTCGTCCATTAAAATCACATCAGGTTCAATCGCCAGACAGCGGGCAATACAGATTCGCTGCTGCTGACCGCCGGACAAACCATAAGCATTTTCATTCAGACGATCTTTGACCTCATCCCAAATAGCAGCTCCGCGAAGACTTTTTTCCACTATTTCATCCAGAATTTTTTTATTTTTTATTCCATGAATGCGGGGACCATAAGCAATATTATCGTAAATGGACTTTGGAAATGGATTTGGCTTTTGGAAAACCATCCCCACTTTTGTGCGCAGCTCCTCCACGCGGTACTCTTTGCTGAAAATATTTCTTCCCCGATAATTAATTGCACCGGATGTTTTAACTGAAGGAATTGTTTCAATCATTCGATTGAGCGTTTTTATATAAGTGGATTTACCACAGCCGGATGGGCCGATAATCGCTGTTACCTCGTTTTCTTTAATATCCAGCTCAATATTTTTTAATGCATGATTCGTGCCATACCATAAGTTAAGTCCTTCTGTTTTATAAACAGATGACTTATTCTTTTTTACTTCTTCTTTTTCCGGAACGTCTATTTTAGGTTTTACTGATGTTGTCATGTTAAAAGCTCCCTTCACCCAATAAAATTAAAATCTTTTCTGATATTTATTTCGGATAAATACAGCAATTGAATTCATGATAATGAGCAGCGTCATCAAGACGATGATCCCCGCGGCTGCTACATCATGAAAGGCTACCTGCGGACGTTTAGTCCAATCAAATATTTGCATTGGAAGGGCAGTAAATGTACTCAATAAACTATTTGGTGTAAACATAAGAATAGTTGGAATTCCAATGACTACGAGAGGTGCTGTTTCACCAATGGCTCTAGAAAGAGCTAATATACTTCCCGTTAAAACTCCCGGAATTGCTGTAGGCAGCACGACTCTTAAAATTGTCTGCCATTTCGTGGCACCCATGGCAAAAGATGCTTCCCTTAATTCCCCCGGCACCGCCCTGATTGCTTCCTGAGATGCAACGATAATAACCGGCAAGATTAGAAGGCTCATTGTTAATCCGGCAGCGAGAATGGAAATCCCAAGCCCAAAATATCGGACAAAAATGGTCAGTCCCAGGAGGCCGAATACAACAGACGGCACCCCTGCCAGATTAGAAATATTAATCCGGATAAAATCAGTCATTTTATTCTTTTTAGCGTACTCTTCTAAATAAATCGCTGTTCCCACCCCTAAAAACATGGAAACCGGGGCAACTACAAGCATTAGATAAATAGATCCCAGAAAAGCCGACTTTATTCCTGAGTTTTCAGGAATTCTGGAGGCAAAACGCGTAAAGAAATCAAAGCTCAGATATTCACTTCCTTGAGTGACAATACGAAACAGCAGGATTGCAAGAACGATTAAACCAAACATTGTCGCAGCTAAAAATAATCCTTTTAATATATTGTTTTTAATCAGACGTGATTTAGTCTTGGCTGCAACCTGCTCATGATTGATATAATTCATGCTTAGTACTCCTCCCTAAAACGCTTAGAAATATATTGTGCAAGCATGTTCATCACAAGAGTAAACAGGAACAGCGTAAACCCGACTGCATAAATACTGTAATAAATCGTGGTTCCGTATCCTGCATCACCTGTGGCTACCTGAACAATATAAGCTGTCATAGTCTGAATTGAACCTGTAAGGTCTGCATCAAACCTAGGAGTAGAACCTGCTGCAACCGCAACGATCATTGTTTCTCCTATTGCACGTGAGATTGCCAGTACAGTGGACGCAACGATTCCGGATATCGCAGCCGGCAGCACTATTTTTAATGCAACCTCAAGCTTTGTCGATCCGAGTGCATAAGCCCCGTCTCTCATGGAATTAGGCACCGAATTCATCGCATCCTCAGAGAGTGAAGCAATCATTGGTGTAATCATAATTCCTACTACAATTCCCGGGCTTATTGCGTTAAAAATACTGATCTCTGGAAACATCGATCGCAAAATTGGCGTAACAAATGTAAGTGCAAAAAATCCGTATACAATGGTTGGAACTCCAGCCAAAACCTCTAAAATAGGCTTAATAATCTTTCTTACTCGTCGGCTCGCATACTCACTCAAATAAATGGCTGTAGCAATTCCGATTGGCACTGCCACTAAAATGGCAATTCCTGTGATCTTTAATGTACCTACCACCAAGGGCAAAATACCATAGGTCGGGGTTGAGTTGGCGAATGGATACCATTCTCTGCCTGTTATAAATTCGATAATTGGAACTCTGGAAAAGAAGATGCCCGTTTCCACAATCAACGTAAATAAAATTCCTATTGTTGTTAACACTGAAACCGCCGCAATTAAAAATAATAATTTCGGCATTATTTTTTCAATCAAGGCCAGGAGACCCCGATTGCTTTTTTCTGCAATCA
The DNA here is from genome assembly GCF_002926065.1 of Jeotgalibacillus proteolyticus. Classification (GTDB taxonomy): domain Bacteria; phylum Bacillota; class Bacilli; order Bacillales; family Jeotgalibacillaceae; genus Jeotgalibacillus; species Jeotgalibacillus proteolyticus. Next base: position 256,990 of record NZ_PREZ01000002.1, read on the forward strand.
ATTCCTGTACCGAGATGGTTGTTTTCGGTTCCTTCATAGACACTGTGAAATCCTCCTTATCCAAAGACAGAATGAGAGGAGCAGCATGGATCCCACGCTCCCCTCATAGTAATTGTTTCTTAATTATTGTTTTAGTTCTTCAATCTTTTCCATGTCCTCGTTATAAAGTTCCTGAGGAGCTCTTACATATCCTACCGCTTCAGCAAGATCACCTGCATTTTCGATTGCAAAAGTGATAAAGTCAGCAGCAGCTTCATTTTCCTGGATCGAAGCATTGCTTACATAAGTAAACAACGGACGTGATAATGGAGCATATTCTCCAGATTCAATCGTTTCATTTGTTGGCTCAACAGGACCCTCACCACCATCAATTGGCACAACTTTAAGTGTATCCTGATTTTCAAGGTAGTAGGCATATCCGAAGTAACCGATAGCGTTAGGCGATCCAACTACACCCTGTACAAGTACGTTATCATCCTCTGATAGGGTTGCAGAGCGGACAATATCCTCATCCTCAAGGATTACTTCATTCCAGTAATCATATGTTCCTGAATCTGTTCCAGGTGAATAGTATTCAATTGTCTCTTCAGGCCAGCCTTCACGAATGTCAGCCCATGTTTTTTCAGTTCCGTCTTCTACCCACATCGCTTTCAGCTCTTCCACAGTCAGATGGTCAACCCAGTCATTGTCCTGGCTGACAACAACCGACAAACCGTCAAAACCAATTTCAAGTTCTGTATAGTCAACTCCTGCCTCTTCTAGCGCAGATGCTTCTTCATCTTTAATCGGGCGGGATGCATTTGAAAAATCCGTTTCACCTGCGATGAATTTTTCAAACCCTCCGCCAGTTCCGGATACCCCTGAAGATACCTGTACATTCGGCTGCACTCCTGCATATTCTTCAACAATTGCTTCCATGATAGGAGCTACTGTAGACGAACCGTCTCCGCGCACTTGACCTTCAAGTGTTTCTTCACTTGCGGTATTGTTATCACCGTTAGATCCATTTGTTTCAGTTTCACCTTCATCTCCGCATGCAGCAAGAAATAAAGCGGATCCTACCATAGTAGTCATTGCCAAGTACTTAAAACTCTTCATAAATGTAATTCCTCCTAAAGGGTTGGTTGATTTGTCCTACATGTAATAGATTACAGCTAGACTATTAACCTCATATAAACGAAGTGTAAATGTTTTGTAAATGTCGCATTTTGAGGTTTTATAGCAAAACTACAAGATCTATAGCCAAATCATCTTTCAATGCATACAAAAAACCAGATTCCCGTATCGGAATCTGGTTTTAAAAAATTATTAATTTCCTTCTTCAGCCGCTTCGTCAGATGTCTCAACCTCAACATCTTCATCGGCTCCGCCTTCATTCATGCGTTTTTCTCTCAGTTCGAAATACTTTTCAAGAATAGCTACACCCAGATCTTCATTTGCATCAACACGCAAACGATCTGTCCCATCATTTGGATATACCCATGGCACCATAACGGAAAAAGCTACCTCAGGCTTATCAGCCGGCGCATAACCTACCAAAGTCGAATTAATAGTATGCGGAGGATCACCATAATAATGCTCCTGGTACTTAGGTCCGAAATAGACAACCTCTGCCGTTCCCGTTTTACCTGCGGCTACATAGCCATTCCCTTTCAGGTCCTGACCTGTACCGTTTGCTCCATTAAAACTGGCGTGGAAGCCTCTTTTTACATGATCTATTTCTTCTTGAGTATTTCCTAATTTATTTAATATTTTTGGTTTCATCTCTTGAACCAATGGACCAAGTGATTCATTGTTTTCACTTGGCTCACGGATTTGCTTAACCACTTTGGGCGCTACCCTGTTTCCATTATTTGCAATAGTGGAGACGTACTGCACCATCTGCATAGCGGTATACGTATCAAACTGACCGATAGATAAATCCAGATATTTACCTGGAGCAAAGTCGTTCATCGCCTGGAAACCGGTATTTTCCCCGGGCAAATCAATTCCTGTTTCTACCCCTAGCCCGAACTGACCAAAATAATTTCTGAATTTCATAAATGATGATTGACCTATATTGATCGGCGCTTTAGGAACATAATTTGCTCCAGCCATATCAATTGCTACTTTAAACATATAACCATTAGAAGACCTTTCCAGCGCTTCAAGGTCGGTCATTTGCCTGTATGCTTCCCTATTACCATAATAGGATCCTTTTTTCGGAGTACCTTTTATTTCGATAACTTCATCCACATACCCTTTATACGGGTGAGAGATCCCATCCTGATAGCCTGATAGCACTGTAGCCCCTTTAACACTAGAACCAGCTTCGTATGCACTGGTAAACGTTCCAATATTGTAATCTTCAATTTTATTCTCATCTTCATTAAACTGCTGGCCAACCATGGCCAAAACTTCGCCTGTGTCAGGTTCCATCATAACAACAAACGCCCGATCAAAAATAGGCCGGCCTCCGCCCATCTTTAACTGGGTAACATAATCTCCAACGACTTTTTCAATTTCTTTCTGAAGCTCCATATCAACAGATAAAACAAGATCTTTCCCGCGTTCTCCTTCATGAACAATCTGGGAGTCAATGACATTTCCGCCTTTATCCGTAATCGTTTTAATCTTTGACTTTTGTCCCTGCAGGATATCCTCATACTGCATTTCAAGGTAGCTTGTTCCTACACGGTCGTTCCGTGTGTAGCCTTTAGACAAATAATATTCAATCTTATCTTCCGGGATTGCCCTGACATTACCTAAAGCAGAACGGAAAACATCGCCGTAAGGATACTGTCGGTTCCAGTCAACCGTTGTATTCACGCCAGGCAAGGTATTAAGATGTTCACTGACAACTGCAAATTCTTCATCTGTAACATCTTTATTTTTAATGATCTGAGGAGAAAGATTATAGCCTGATTGCATTTCACGGTAAATCGCCAGCTCTTTTAACTGCTGATCTGTAATTGAATTTATTTCTTCCTCTGTAATTCTTTCCCGAATTAGAGCATCATACTCATTTTGATCAATCTCGCCATCATCAAGCATAACTTTTTCTTCTTCAGTTACTTTTGCCTGAGCCAGCTCTTCATTTTGAGTGATCCAAAAGTCCAGTTTATCACGTTCCGTTACTTTATCTGTGCTCATATCAATTAGCTCAGCTAACCGTTTAGCTACTAAAAGCATCTCTTCCTGCTTGGTTTGCTGCGTTTTTGTATAAGTTATGGCGTTAACCGGCTGGTTGTCTACGACAATATTGCCGTAGCGGTCAAAAATCTTCCCTCGCGGAACGCTCGTGTTAACCAGTACTTCCTCTGTGCGCTCCAGCTCCCGCACGTAATTCTCACCATTTACGATCTGTAAAACCCCTAAGCGCAGAATCAAAAGTGAAAACAGTAAAAAAACGGCAAAAAACAGCACATTCATACGTGAAGACACATGATTCTTCTTGTGTTTTTTCTCCTTTGTGCGAGAAGCATCCTTTTTCAATCACATACTTCCTTTCTATTAAACAGTTTCCTATTCTATCATTTTATATAAACTAAGATACTTTTTCCATACTTAGACGTTATCTTCATTAAAAAGACATAAAAAATCCCCGCGCCTCATTTGGCGCAGGGATTCTTTAAAAATTTATTTTGCTGCAACATACAGCTCTTCTACAGCATTCCAGTCTACAACATCCCAAAAAGCATTGATGTAGTCAGGGCGCTTGTTTTGATATTTAAGATAATAAGCATGCTCCCAAACATCAAGTCCAACAACTGGTGTTTTTCCTTCTGTTAAAGGAGAATCCTGATTAGGAGTGCTTGTAATCTCAAGCTCACCATTGTTTACAACTAGCCACGCCCAGCCGGAACCAAAACGGCCTGCTCCAGCAGCAGCAAACTCTTCCTTGAATTTTTCGAAGCTGCCAAATTTATCATTGATTGCAGAAGAAAGATCGCCTGTTGGCTCTCCGCCGCCGTTTGGAGAAAGAATCTTCCAGAAGAAAGAATGGTTAGCATGTCCGCCTCCATTATTTCTTACCGCTGTACGAATTGACTCTGGAACAGAATTAAGGTCTGCAATTAATTCATCAATTGTTTTAGACTGCAGATCTTCGTGACCCTCTAAAGCATCGTTTAATTTTGTTACATACGTGTTATGGTGTTTCGTGTGGTGGATGTTCATGGTTTCCTTGTCGAAATGTGGTTCTAGCGCATCATAAGAATAAGGTAATTCTGGTAAAGTATAACCCATGATTAAATTCCTCCCTATGTAAGTTGTTGTTGAGCTGATTGGATCAGCTTTACTGTTTCAGATTACCAAAAACTGAACTAACCTTCAATTTTTATGCTTATAAAAAAGCATCTTCTCTTGTTATTCCCTCTTTCAGGAACAATAACCGGAATCATAAAACCCATAATAAGAAAATGATAATCATGACTGTTTGAATAAATCCTTTAGTGACAGCAGAGGTTATAAAACCAATTACGGACCCAAAACCAATTCGAAATGCCTGTTTCAGAGGTGTACGATTCACAGCAAGCTCCCCGAGGACCGCACCAATAAACGGTCCGGCAATGATACCGACAACTGGGATTACAAAAGGACCAATCAACAAGCCGACCGTACTGCCCCACATTCCTGCATTTGAACCGCCGAAACGTTTTATGCCAAATATATTAGCCACGTAGTCTGCTCCAAAAAGCAAAAGAATAAATAAAATTTGAATCGTCCAAAATAACCAGTTAAAATCAGCGAACGTGAAGAGCGCACCGTACAATAAAAACCCGGCTAAAATAAACAATACGCTCGGAATAATAGGATAAATTAAACCTGCAAACGCGATAAGAAAGACAATTGAAATTAGGACCCAATAAATCATTTCCATACGATCTGCCTCCTTTCGCCTTCAGTATACTACAAAAATGAGAAGAGCATTATCTGCTCTTCTCATTACCTTTACATTACTTTCTTAAACCAAGTACGGCTTCAGCAATATTCACTGCGTGGTCGCCTATACGCTCAAGATTTGAAACGATATCAACAAAAACAATTCCAGCCTGTCCGGAGCACTGTCCTTCATTCAGGCGAATAATATGCTTTTTACGGAATTTACGTTCCATTTTATCAATTAGATCTTCTTTTTCTGCAACGTCGCGCGCAATCGCCTGATCATTTTGATCTAACGCTTCTATCGCATTGGAAACAGCATCAATCGTAAGTGTGAACATTTCGTTTAAATCTTCCATAGCGTCTTCAGTCATTTTAACCTTATTCGCCTGTTGATAATCCACCAGCTCGATCACATTTTCAAAATGGTCACCAATCCGTTCAATATCACGGACAGTATCCATCAAAATGGAGTGGCGTTCGGATTCCACAGCAGAAAGGGAGGCACCTGAAAGCTGGATTAAATAATCTGTTATTTTAGAATCAAGATTATTAATGGCATCCTCAATCTGATAACCAAGCTCTGCTTTTTTGGTGTTTTTAGTTTTTAAGTAATCAAATGCTTCGTTTAGTCCCTGTACAGCAAATCCACCCATACGGAGAACTTCTTCTTTCGCCTGTCCTAATGCGATTGAAGGAGACTGTTCAATAAAGTTTGGATCCAGATGCTTCGGTTTAAACTCAATAACAACCTCTTTACCAGGAATAATTTTTGTAACGATCAATGCTAATACTGCAATAAATGGAAACTGGACAATGGTATTTGACACATTAAATGTTCCGTGAGCAAAAGCGATTTGCATCGCCGGTTCTAATTGCAGGAATTGATCAATCCAAGTGATAAACCACATAAATGGTGTTAACAAAACCATGAATATTATTGTTCCAATAATATTGAACAACACATGAACTGCTGCTGCCCTTTTGGCAGCAACTGAAGCACCAATTGCAGCAAGTACAGCTGTAATCGTTGTCCCAATATTATCACCAAACAAAACAGGAATAGCCGCATTTAATGAAATTAAATCTTCTGAGTAAAGCCCCTGCAGTACCCCGATTGTCGCACTTGAACTTTGGACAATCATCGTAAAGACAGTACCAACAATGACCCCTAGAATCGGGATATCACTCATGCTTTGGGTTAAATCAATAAATGCCTGAAGCTCTCGAAGCGGCTTCATACCGTCACTCATAAGTCCTAAGCCATAAAACAGCATCCCAAATCCAAACACAATCTGTCCGAAGTTATTTACTTTATTATTTTTTATAAAAAATAGAAGAAGCGCACCTAAAGCGGTAATTGGAAGTGCATACTCCCCTATATCAATACCGATGATAAAAGCAGTAACCGTGGTGCCTATGTTGGCCCCCATAATTACCCCGATAGCCTGGCGAAGCGTCATGAAACCTGCGCTAACAAGTCCTATCGTAATAACAGTTGTGCCTGTGCTTGTCTGAAGTAGCACCGTTACAAAAATACCTGCAAGAACACCCATAAATGGATTGGTTGTAAAACGATCCAGTATTTCTCTTAAACGGTCTCCGGCTGATTTTTGAAGGCCGTCACCCATAAACTTGAGTCCGAATAAAAAGATCCCAAGTCCTCCTATAAATTGAAAGAGTACCTCTTGCCAGTTTACTTCCATTATTTCAACCCCTGTTAAACAAATTTAGACATAATTCTTGAAAACCCTCTACAATTATTAATTCTTTTTACGTCTTAAGTAAAGAGGTATTTCGAAAAATTTACAATTGGTTAATATTCAGGGCAATATATTACAGTAATGTTACAGAGTAAACCATTTAGAATGGAAACCACCTTTCTGCTTTGGGTTCGACATTTTTCTTGTCGATTGACCATAATGACAAGTACAATAAAACTGAATGACGATTAAAAGAACCTAGGAGGCTTTCCCTCAATGAACGTATTTAAACAATTATGGAAGAGCTTGTATTCACCAAAGGATATTGCAAGCTTCCGTTTTCAGGGGATAGGAAAAACCCTTTTATTTTTATTTATCTTATCTTTCCTCTCTCTTATTCCCGTAATTATTCAAGTTACACAGCTTGGCAATGCTATTTTTTCAGAAGGTGAAGATCTCCTGCAAAACGAAGTCCCCTCCTTTGAAGTTCAAAACGGGACGCTTGTATCCGAAAATGAGGAGCCTGTAACAATTGATGGAACCCGTTTCACTGTTATCGTGGATGATTCCGGTGAAGTAACAGAACAAAATCTCCGTGCAGGATCAAGTACAATCGCTTTGCTAAAAGAGGAGATCGTCGTAGCGGTCGGCCCGGAGCGCCAAAGCTACCCTTATACCATGTTTACAGGGATCACCTTTAGTACAGAAGGTATTTCCTCCCTGCTTTCATCAATAGAAGGTGCAAAATATATTCTTTACTTTTTCATCTTTTTTGTCATGTACATATTCTCTACCGGACTAATCTTTCTGAAGGTCTTACTATTTTCAGCTTTAGGGCTGCTATTTGCCAAATCGCTTGAAAAAAAGCTGTCCTTCCGTCACAGCTTCAGGATTACTTCATACAGCGTGGTGCTGTCTACTGTCTTTTTAATCATCATTACCCTTGCAGGTTCAGCTGTACCGGCTGTGAATCTTGTCAATTGGCTGGTGACGAGCATAATGCTATTTTTATCTATTAAAGAAATCCCATCAAGAAAACGTAAAGCGAGCAGCACTTAAATCAAAAATCCCGGATATTCGGGATTTTTTTATTGGGCTGTTCTATTATCCAATTGCCCGCATATGTTCTGTGAGAAACCACAGATGAGGTGACTGCATTGAAAAAACTGTTGACAGTTCTCTTTCTATTACTTTTAGTATTCATCGCATACACAGACCTAACAAAAGGAACAATTGTTCATGAAGCGGTTCTTCCTGAAAGCTCTTCTCAAGTCATTGAAGCGGTGGCAGAACCCGGCGATTCATTGTTAACGATGCTCAAACGCCATGATCATCTTCCTGCTGTCTTTAGTATTGACGAGCTCTCTTATGAATTTTCCTTATTGAATAATGGTCTGCCCCCAAACAAAATTATTGCCGGTGAAACCTATCTTCTTCCTGTTCTAAACTAAAATGCTGCGCTCTATTTCTTGTCAAGTACAATTCAACACTGTTAAAATGATAAAGGATCATTTAAAATAATTAAGCAAGTCTAAAAAAGGGAGCGAATGACACTTGGGTGACATTATACATCGTTCAAATACACGACCAGTTAAAGTCGGCGACCTCACAATTGGCGGAAGTAATGAACTATTTATACAGAGCATGACTACTACAAAAACGCATGATGTGGCAGCGACCGTTGCTGAAATTCATCGTTTGGAAGAAGCCGGATGCCAGGTTGTACGAGTTGCATGCCCGGATGAGCGTGCAGCAAATGCTATTGCTGACATTAAAAAGCAAATTAATATTCCACTTGTTGTAGATATTCATTTTGATTATAAGCTTGCATTAAAGGCTATTGAGGGCGGTGCAGATAAAATACGCATTAACCCGGGTAATATTGGCCGCAGGGAAAAAGTTGAAGCAGTTGTTAAAGCTGCTAAAGCTAAAAATATACCGATCCGCATTGGAGTAAATGCAGGAAGCCTTGAAAGAAAAATTCTTGAAAAATACGGCTACCCTACTGCTGATGGCATGGTTGAAAGCGCATTACACCATATAAAAATACTTGAGGATCTTGATTTCCACGACATTATTGTGTCGATGAAGGCTTCAGACGTCAGCCTTGCGATCGAAGCATATGAAAAAGCTGCAAAAGCTTTCGATTATCCGCTTCATCTTGGAATTACTGAATCAGGAACACTTTTTGCAGGTACAGTTAAAAGTGCAGCAGGACTCGGTGCAATTCTCAGCAAAGGAATCGGTAATACACTTCGTATTTCGTTAAGTGCAGATCCTGTAGAAGAAGTTAAAGTTGCAAGAGAACTATTAAAGTCTTTTGGTCTCGCATCTAACGCGGCCACATTAATCTCATGCCCTACATGCGGACGAATTGAGATCGACCTGATTACCATCGCCAACGAAGTGGAGGAGTATATTTCCACGATTAAGGCACCGATTAAAGTAGCAGTGCTCGGCTGTGCAGTTAATGGTCCCGGAGAAGCACGGGAAGCTGATATTGGAATTGCCGGTGCACGCGGTGAAGGACTATTGTTTATGAAGGGAAAAACAGTTAGAAAAGTACCTGAGGAAACAATGGTTGAAGAACTTAAAATTGAAATTGATAAGCTTGCAGAAGAGCATTATAAAAAGCAGCGTGAAGAGGCTGAACAAGCTGCCTTATCATAATACGGAAATCGGACCGACACTTTGTCAGGTCCGATATTTTATTTTAAAGGCGGTTTATGCGTAGATGAAAACAGGTTATGGCAAGTCCATGCACCCGTTAAAAAAACGGTAGTAATACAATCCCAAGAACAATTGAGAAGGCTCCAAGTCCTATTCCCCAGCTTCCAGCCGTTCTGCTTCCGGCATTTCTTGCAATAAAACCAAGAATTATTGCTAATACCCCAAATAAAACCGGGGCAGTAAATAGCGCGATAATCCCGACAATCAGTGAAGCGTAGCCCAGCCATATTCCTTTGTTCGTATTTTCTATCTTGCCGTCCCGCGCAGGTTCGTCGTTATAGGCATAAGACTGATCTTCGCTTAATTGAGCAAGTTCGTTGGCAAATTCCTCGTCGTAGGAAGCTCTTTCATAATTCTTTTCCAGGCCCGTCTGATTTTTTTCTTCATCATACATCAACGTCGCCTCCTTTCCTGCCATTAGGCATGCCTTAGTATGCTCAAAAACCACCTTAGATACTGATGGTAATTATTTGGCCTTTAGTATGGTACAATAATACTGAATGAACATAAAGGAGTTTTGCAGGAATGACTAAGCGATTTGGTATTGATATTGACGGGACGGTTACTTGTCCTACTTCACTTATTCCCCACATAAATGAGGCATTTGGCCGATCGTTAACGCTTGATGATATTAAAGAATATGACTTAACGAAAGCATTGCCTGATATTTCTCCATCAGCGTTTTCCAACTGGTTTTTGGAGGCTGAGCCTGTTATTTATTCTTCATCCCCCATTGTGGACTATGCAGACAAAATTTTGGAGCAATGGAAGGCTTCGCACGAATTGTATTTTATATCGGCGAGAAGCGAAAGACATTTTGACTTAACACTTGAATGGTTTAAACAGCACGGGATTGATTATGACCATATTGAACTAATCGGCTCCCATGATAAAGTTAATACTGCCAAAAAGTTTGATGTAGATATTTTCTTTGAGGATAAACATGATAATGCAGTTATGATTCATGAGGAATGCGATATTCCAGTTGTTTTATTTGATACACCCTACAACAGATCTGCGATTCCAAATGGGGTGATCCGGGTAGAAAACTGGATTCAGGCGAAGGAATGGGTAAATGACTGGCTGAAAAAAGCAGATTAAAAAGCACCTGAAGAACCCAAAAAGGGTGCTTCAGGTGCTTTTTTTCAGGCGGTGCACTCAGGGCAGGTTCCGTAAATCTCAAACTTATGTCCTGATACCTCGTACCCGTTTAAATTCTCGCTCAGATCAATCATCGGGCATGTATGAATTTCTTTCGTTTTTCCGCAATCCATACAGATGAAATGATGATGGTGCTGATGGCTTGTGCAGGTAAATCGAAAATGTTTTTCGCCGGAAAGCTCCGTTTCCTCCAAAATGTCAAGCTCGACAAAAAGAGATAAGTTGCGGTAAATCGTGTCAAAGCTTAAGCCTTTAAAATCATCATTCATAGCCCCTAGTACTTCCCGGGCAGTCATGTAACGATCATGATTGGCAAAAAGCTCAAGCATAAATTCTCTTTTGCCCGTGTGTTTATAGCCTTTTTCTTTTAATAATTGCATCGCGTGTGTAACATTCATTTCTGCGTCACCCCATTTTAATTTCTTACGGACTGCCAATTTTTAAGTCCAATGGCAAAGAGCAATAATAAGATGGAAGAAATCACGATTGTTCCGCCTGGTGCCAAATCAAGGTAAAATGCGCTAAACAACCCGACAATAACAGCGAGTTCACCAAACAATATCGAAAAAAAGATGGTCTGTTTAAATCCTCTTGCAATTCTCATGGCAGCCGCTACCGGGAGAGTCATTAACGAGGAAACCAAAAGAATACCGACGATTCTCATGGAAGCTGCTATGACAAGAGCAACCATTACCATGAAGACGAGATGCAGGATTCGTGTAGACAACCCCGATGCTTTTCCAAACTCCTCATCAAACGAAAGCAAAAATAATTCCTTATACAATAGTATAACAATTGAAATAACCGTTACAGCAATTCCAAGAATCAGCCAAAGATCGCTTCTGCTTACAGCACTTACACTTCCAAATAAATAGCTGAATAAGTCCGTGTTAAAGCCGTCAGCAAGTGATATGAATATTACCCCTACACCGATCCCTCCTGAAAGAATAATCGGAATTGCCAGCTCCTGATAATGCTTATAAACCGATCGGAGCCGTTCGATAAAAAGTGAACCCGTCACTGAAAAACCCATACCCAGCCATAAAGGATTTAATCCGTTAAAGGCAGCAAAGCTTTTACTTAAAAACAAGCTCGCAGCGATACCGGAAAGCGTCACATGACTTAATGCATCAGCAATTAAGGATAATCGCCTGACGACAATAAACGCTCCAAGTAAAGGGGCGATAACGCCGATAATAAGACCGGTCAGAAATGCATTTTGTAAAAACTGATATTGAAAAATAGCCTGAATCATAAGGATGTTCCCTCTTCTGTGTGATGGTGATGGCCATGGTCATGATGAAGCCTGTGCACTTCATGACCATAAAATTGAGAAAGCTCGTTATCCTTTACCTGCTCAAAGTCCTTTGTACTGCCATGAAAATGGATTGAGTTATTTAAGCATGCCACATGGGTTACTTTGCTGGTAATCGTGCCAATATCATGAGTGACAAGTAAAAGCGTGATGGACAGCTGCTTGTTCAATCGCTCAAGCATGTCGTAAAACGTTTGAACATTTTTTGAATCTACCCCGACTGTGGGCTCATCTAATATCAGTACATCCGGCTCACTAACGATGGCTCGTGCAATAAACACCCGCTGCTGCTGGCCGCCCGATAGCTCTCCGATATTGCGATTCATAAAATCTTCCATACCGACAGCTTTGATCGCTTTTTCAATTTGCGGTTTTCTTTTTCTTCCGATCATTTTAAAAAGGCCTGCTTTTTTTGTCAGCCCGCTTGCCACTACTTCATAAACAGTAGCAGGAAACCCCGTATTAAACGCGTTTGCTTTCTGTGAAACATACCCAATCCGCTCACGGTCCCGAAATTTCGCCTGCGGCTCTCCAAAAAGAATAACTGTACCCTGACGCGGCTTTAGCAGACCGAGGATGATCTTTAACATAGTGGATTTTCCTGAGCCATTCGGACCAACGATTCCAAGAAAAGCTCCTTTTGGAACGGTGAGATTAATATTTGTCAGTACATAATCCCGATCATAGCGGTAATGTACATTTTTTAATTCAATAACATTGGATGAGGTCATTCTCTACCATCCCTTTCGAACAAGAATCATTCCGATTTAACAAATATTGAGTATACACAAACTTTGATGGAAAGTAAATGATTTGGTTTGATGACTCACCTTTTATTTACAGAAAGCATACAGTGACGTAGGAGGCGATTGACATGAAATGGCTTCAGGCTTTTATCAATACTAAGCTTCATACGTTAACGGCTGAAGAGTTAAGACGGTATGCCGCTCCCTTTGATTTGACGCTGACAGTAAACGAAAGTGAAACCCTGGTAAATCTGATTCGGAAAGAAAGAATTGATTTTTTTAATGAAAAAGAGCGGGCTGTTTTTTTTAAGAAGGTTGAAAAAGTGATTGGTGTTCAGAGAACCCGTAAGCTTGAAACAATCGTACAGACTTTTTTACACGAAAATAAGCTGTGAGACTTTGCTCACAGCTTATTCATTTATTGACCGAGTATATCCTCAAGCAGCTGAGGGTTAAATGTCTGTTCTTTTAACATTGCAATTTCATGCTTGTATGGTGGTTTTTTATCTTTCTTGTCCTCGCCTACATAAGGGGTCTCAAGAATTTTCGGAATGTCTTTAAAGGCCTCATGATGAACAATGTAGGAAAGAGCCTCAAAACCAATATTGCCAAAGCCTATGTTTTCATGGCGGTCTTTGGCTGCTCCTCTGACGTTTTTACTGTCATTCACGTGAACGACCTTAATCCGGTCAAGACCGACTATTTTATCAAACTCCGTTAAAACACCATCGAAATCGTTCACCAGATCATAGCCTGCATCATGCGTGTGGCAGGTGTCAAAGCATACAGAGATCTTATCATTATGAACCACGCCATCAATGATACGGGCAATTTCATCAAAGCTTCGTCCGCACTCAGACCCTTTTCCGGCCATTGTTTCAAGCGCAATTTGCACTTCCTGATCCGGAGTGATCACTTCGTTAAGCCCTTCCACAATTTTAGCAATGCCAAGATCCGTCCCTGCCCCTACATGAGCGCCGGGATGCAGCACGATTTGCTTTGAGCCTAATGCTGCAGTTCTATCTATTTCTGAACGAAGAAAATTCACGCCAAGCTCAAAAGTTTCAGGCTTAGTTGTATTTCCGATATTGATAATATAAGGAGCATGTACAACAATATCGCTCATTCCGTTAGCTTTCATATGGGCCAGTCCGGCCTCGATATTCAGGTCTTCTATTGCTTTTCTTCGGGTATTTTGCGGTGCACCAGTATAAATCATGAAAGTTGAAGCACCATAGGATGCTGCTTCTTCACTTGCTGCAAGAAGCATTTTTTTCCCGCCCATTGATACATGAGATCCAATTTTCAACATGATTTCCCCCTGATTAATCTTTTTTACGCCGGGTAACCCGTCGCTCTCTTTTTTTAATCTGGTCCATTTTGTATTGCATTTTTTTCTTATAACCGGGTTTTACTTTTTTAGGCTTTCTGACAAGAGATTTAGCTTTAACATCAATTTCATTTTCAGCTTTTTTCCTATTTGAGCGTTTATGGCGGTCAGTAAGCTCCACCCATTCCCCGTTGCGGACCTCCATATGCTTGAAGGAAATACCCTTTTTCTCCACCTGGTTCAATGCGTCTTCATCGGTTGGTTCATAAAGTGTGATTGCCGTGCCTGAATGGCCTGCACGGGCTGTTCTGCCAACGCGATGCACAAAGAAATCAAGATCAGTAGGAAGCTCGAAATTTATTACATGGCTGACACCCGGGATATCAATTCCGCGGGCAGCTAGATCTGTCGCCACGATATATTGGTATTCTAAATCGCGAATTTGCTTCATCATTCTTGTTCTTTCACGTGCAGCTAGTCCCCCGTGAACCCGTCCTACTTTTAATCCTTTTGAAAGCAGTGCATCCGCTACTTCATCAGCTTTTACTTTAGTATTGGTGAAAACGATAGCCAGGAAGGGATTAAAGGATGTTAACACATCATACAGGACCTCAATTTTACTGCCGCTTTTTTTAGGAACTAAGATAAATTCTATATTTTCAGCCTGGACCTGCTTCGGTTCAATATGAGCGTATTGAGGGTTTTCCATGTATTTTTTCAGGAATGGTTTTAGTTTTTCAGGAATAGTTGCAGAGAAAACTAAAATCTGAAGGTTTTCCGGCATGCGGGATGCTATCTGATCAACATCTTCAATAAATCCCATTTCAAGCATTAAATCTGCTTCATCGATCACAATGGATGAAGCTGTGTGAACAAATAGTGCTTGTTCCTTAATTAGATCATTAATTCTTCCCGGTGTTCCTACCACTATCTGCGGCTGGGATTTCAGCTTTTCAATGGTGCGCTGTTTATCTGTTCCTCCAACAAAGCACTTACTTAAAAGAGGCGTCGGAAAATGAGCAGTAATTTTTCCTACTTCGTGATGAATCTGTTTGGCAAGCTCACGGGTGGGCGCCGTAATAACCAACTGAACTTCCTGTTTGCTAAGATCAACCTGATTTAATAGAGGAAGTAAATATGCATGTGTTTTCCCGGTTCCAGTTTGTGATTGTCCAATCGCGCTTTGCCCTTTTTTAATCATAGGAATCATTTTTTCCTGTATAGGTGTCGGTTCATGAAATCCAAGAGCCTGGATTGCTTCTGAGATATATGAGGTAAATTCATAACGTTTGAATGCTTGAGACATCTTTCGATCACTCCTTTTCATTATCCTCGATTGATCAAATCTTGGATTCGTCCAAAAGACTATTATAATCAACTTTACACCAAAACACCAGAAGATTTCTTATAGAGGACTCTTTTGTCCGCTCATAATTTAAAAACCGAAATCGTCATATCAGTATTCACTTTATTTTACCCATTAAAACAAATCCGTCTCTTCCTCTTCTATGCCATTTGCATATACTGAAATAAGCATTGATATAAAGTGAGGCGAAAACTGATGAACCGTAGACAATCAATTCCCTACTCGGGCTTTCAAATGCCTGGCGGACACGGAGCAGGACAGCGAATGAGCCCCTTCTCTACAAGATCATCCTATCAACCTCAAGGAGGATTTTCTCCTTTTACACAGGGCAGACAGCAGGCTGGTGCACAAAAAAAGGGCCTGCTTTCGATTTTCAGCCGTAAAAACAACGTTTCTGCAGGTCAACCTGGCATAGGAAATATGCTTTCAGGAGCAAATCAATTTTCTCAGCCTGGAGGCAGCGGATTTTTTCAGCAGGGATTTTCTCCGGCTGCCGGAGCTGGCCAGTTCATGCAGGGGGGCGGTGAACAGGCTGCAAGAGGAATCGGTTCCTTGCTTGGCGGCTCTCAGGGAAGCGGCGGCACAGGAGCGGCGGCAAGCCTTTTATCTGCTGAGAATCTTCAACGATGGGTCGGCAGTACACAGCAAATGATTTCTACGGCTCAGCAGGCGCTGCCAATGATCCAGCAGTATGGACCTCTTATTCGCAACTTCCCTGCCATGTGGAAGTTGTATCGAAGCCTAAAAACAGAAGGTGACGACAAGAAGGATTCGGAAGAAGCAGCTGAGCCCGTAGTAAACGAGCAATCCTTGCTTAAAGAGCCAGAAGATGAAAAAGAGTCAGTAGTGACTGAGGCTCCAGTGGCAAGACGGGAAAGAGAATCCCTTCCTAAACTGTTTGTTTAGCTTATGTTCTTTTATTTGTTCCCTGGTACTATCTCCTTTATAATGAAACTATACAGAGATCGATCAAGTAGGAGGTAGTGCATGAATACACTTAAAATCACACCCAGAGGCTATTGCTATGGAGTTGTGGATGCAATGGTCATCGCCCGGAATGCAGCGCTTGATAAAACGCTGCCAAGACCGATTTATATATTAGGAATGATTGTTCATAATAAACATGTAACAGACGCGTTTGAAGAAGAGGGCATTATCACCCTTGACGGGGTAAACAGAAAAGACATTCTCGAAAAGGTAACTGAAGGAACCGTTATCTTTACAGCTCATGGTGTATCCCCTGAGGTACGGGAAATCGCGAGACAAAAAGGACTGACATCGATTGATGCTACCTGTCCGGATGTAACCAGAACCCATGATTTAATTCGTGAAAAAGAAGCACAGGGCTATCATGTCGTATACATCGGTAAAAAAGGACACCCGGAGCCGGAAGGTGCTGTAGGGGTGGCCCCATCCATTGTTCATCTTATCGAAACTCCATCTGATGTAAAAGACCTGACGATTAATAATGACAAGATCATCGTGACCAACCAAACCACGATGAGTCAATGGGATGTACTTGAGGTTATTGAAAAAGTAAAAGAAAAATATCCTCAGGCTGAAGAACATAAGGAAATTTGTCTCGCAACCCAGGTCAGGCAGGAAGCAGTGGCTGAGCAGGCTGGGGCGGCTGACGTATTAATTGTCGTTGGAGACCCAATGAGCAATAACTCAAACCGCCTTGCTCAGGTATCACAGGAAATAGCCGGGACACCTGCCTACCGAGTTGCGGATGTTTCTGAAATCAAATCTGAATGGCTGATTGGAGCAGAAACAGTTGCTGTTACCGCGGGAGCTTCGACTCCGACGCCTATTGTTAAAGAAGTAATGAATTATATAAATCAGTTTGATCCGAATGACCAATCAACCTGGCTGAATGAGAAGAAAGTGCCATTATCAAAAATTCTGCCAAGAATCAAAACACCTACCAAGCCCATTACAATATTGCCATACAGCAAATCCTAAAAAAAAGCCAGTGAAAACACTGGCTTTTTTTGTTTAATCAAATGAAAAGGGGTCTGTGTTTATAGATGAAGGAATAAACTCAACATCAAAATTACTTTCCAGACACCTTACCTTCATTTCTTCTGCAGTCCCTGCCTTCATTACTTTTTCAATATTATGACCGGGGTCAATAATATTCAATCCCATCATTTTTGCATCGTGAGCCGTATGGTACTCCACATCTCCCGTTATATAGACATCAGCACCGCTAAATCTTGCTGCATTCATGTATCTATTTCCTGTACCTCCTAAAACAGCAACCTTTTTCACTTCAGCATCCGGATTTCCTACGTAACGAAGAGCTGGTACATCAAACTTCATTTTTACATATTCAATAAATTCACGAAGCTTCATCGGTTTCTGTAAATAGCCGACTCTTCCAAGCCCAAGCTGCTTCCCGGGCCTTGCTTCTTCATAAAGATCGTAAGCTACCTCTTCATAAGGATGCGCCTTCTCCATTGCACGGATTACACGCTTTTCAATCGAATCATAGATAATGGTTTCAATCCTTACTTCTTCTACTTCCTCCAATTGATTGGCTTCACCTATATAAGGATCAGCTTCAATGGTCGGTTTAAATCTGCCTGTGCCTGCCGATGTGAAGGTGCAATGTGAATACGCTCCAATATACCCCGCTCCTGCTTCTGCCATTGCGTCTCTTAATTCGTTTTCATGGCTTTTAGGCGTGAACACCACTAGTTTTTTAAACCGATCCTCCGCGGTTTGCGAAAGGACCTTTGTATCAGTTAATTCCAACTGTCTTGCCAGCAGGTCATTTACCCCGCCTTCAGTAACATCAAGATTTGTATGAGCAGTATAAACAGCAATATCATGCTGAATCAGCTTAGCAATAACCCTGCCGGCAGGCTGATCGGTTTGGATCGTTTTCAACGGACGGTAAATAATCGGATGATGGGCAATAATCAGTTTCACACCTTTATCAATAGCTTCATCCACTACCTCTTCCACCACATCAAGTGCGATGAGCACACGTTGAACCGTCTGATTCAGCCTTCCAATCTGAAGACCGACCGGATCCCCCTCTACAGCAAGACCTTTAGGAGAAAATTCTTCAAATAGCTGAATAATTTGATGACCATTTACTTTTTTCACTTTAATGCCTCCTCTACAATTGCCATTTTAGCTTCAAGTTCTGCTCGTTTTTCAGCAATGGTTTGAGATTTACCCGCCAAATCTAACTGGTTTGAAATATTCTTCCACTGTTCGTATTCCTGCATCCATTTCCTTTTAAACACAGCGGATTTTTTCTTGATTAAAACAGGTCCAAGTAAACGTTCAGTGTATGTCAGTTCCGTGGTTATTTCTGAAGGTTCCGCTACTATTATTTCATAAATTTTCTGATCTTCTTCCAGAATTGTTTCCTCGACAACCTTCCAGTTATGTTTAATCAGCCAGTCTCTTATCGAAATAGCACTAATATTTGGCTGCAGAATCAGCCGCTTTACTCCCTTTAATTTTTCTTTTCCTTCATCCAGAATTTGAACAATTAAAGGACCACCCATCCCGGCAATGGTGATTACATCCGCCTCGCCATCTTTAAGAACAGATAAGCCGCTTCCCTTTCTCACCTCGATCAGATGCTCCAGGTTATTATTTTTCACCTGTTTTAAAGCGGATTGATAGGGGCCTTCTACAACTTCACCGGCGATTGCAGAAACTGCCTTCTGCTGAAGGACTAAATAGCATGGCAGGTAAGCATGGTCAGAACCAATGTCTGCAACTTTTGAGCCTCTTGGAACAAACGCTGCCACCTGAGACAATCGAAGGGACAATTTTTCACTATTCATCTTTTCACCTCCATTAATCACTTGAAAACCATACATGATAAAAGGGCGGACCACTTTAAATGGCCGCCCCTTTTTAATAATTATTACGAAAAAATAAATCCATATTAAATGAAATTAATTTTTCTTTCAATAGCTGATGGGTGAAGAAGTTGCTTTATTCTTCGCTGTCTTCTCCGCCTTCGTCAGCGCCTTCTTCTCCGCCTTCTTCTCCGCCTTCTTCAGCACCTTCTCCTCCGCCCTCTTCTTCAGAGCCGATTTGAGCTACCCATTCTGCCATTGCGTCGGCGTTTTCTTCGTCAACCTGACCACCAGGCATTGCCCCGCGTCCGTTGAGCATAATGTCCTTGATTTCATCAACCTCCAGATTTTCGCCTACTCCTATTAGAGACGGACCGCTTCCACCTTCATAGGCTTCCCCATGACAGCCGATACAAGTGGATTGATAGTGGGCTTCCGGATCGAAATCCCCGCCGCCTGCTTCTTCTCCACCGCCTTCTTCTTCCTCTGCATGTTCTTCAGCTTGATTAAGACCTTGAACCGACATAAAAAATACAACGCCGAATCCAAGCACCATAATTAGCAAAAATGGAATAATTGGGTTTTTATTCATGTGTGTACCTCCCCTTTTTAAAAAATTATGTAGCAATCATCTTTATGAAAGCAAGTTATAACACTACATATTTTACTTTACTTTGTGCCAATCGGAAAGACCCAATACTCAACTTTTCCCTTTTTGTCGCATTTTAGACACAAAGATCGACTTTTTTAAAAAAAGGGGATGATTATTTTAATGACAGCCTATTTCTCTTGAAATAACCATTCGCTGAACCTCAGAAGTGCCTTCGCCAATTTCCAGAAGCTTCGCATCTCTAAGGTACCGTTCAACATGGTATTCCTTCATATAGCCGTAGCCCCCGTGAATTTGAATCGCTTCATCGCAAACCTCCATGCAGATTTCTGAAGCGTAAAGCTTTGCCATCGAAGCCTCCTTTGTAAATTTTCTCCCCTGATCCTTTAACCAGGCAGCTTTATATACCATGTTTCTTGCCAGTTCAATTTTCATTGCCATATCCGCAAGCTTAAATTGAGTTACCTGAAAGGAAGAAATCGGGCGTCCGAATTGATGCCGCTCCTTTGAGTAACTGAGCGCTCGCTCGTAAGCAGCCTGAGCAATTCCAACGGCCATTGCCCCTATCCCGATTCTGCCTCCATCTAATGTTATAAGAAACTGGCGAAAGCCTTCTCCGCGTTTTCCAAGCAAATTCTCCTGTGGCACACGTACATCCTCAAGCACCAGCTCAGTCGTATTGGAAGAATGGAGTCCCATTTTTTCGTAATTATCAATAACTTTAAAGCCCGGTGCGTCAGTGGGTACAATAATTGCGCTGATTTCTTTATGACCGTTTACCGTACCTGTAATCGCTGTTAAAGCAAGATACTTAGCCCAGCTGGCATTGGTAATGTAGCTTTTATTTCCATTAATGACAAAGTCCCTCCCATCTTCTTTAGCAGCTGTTTGTGTTCCGCCTGCATCTGATCCGGCATTTGGCTCTGTAAGACCGAAAGCGCCCAAAGATTCTCCTGAACAAATTTGAGGCAGATATTTTTCTTTCTGCTCATGAGTGCCAAACATATGAATAGGAGCTCCTCCAAGTGAGATATGGGCCGAATACGTTATGCCGGTTGAACCGCATGCACGGCTGAGCTCCTCTGTTACGATAGCAAAGCTGATGGTGTCTGCTCCCGCCCCTCCATATTCTTCTGCAAATGGAAGACCCATCATTCCCATTTCGCCAAGCTGCTTAAACTCGTCTTTCGGAAACGACTTAGTCCGATCCCTTTCTAATGCGCCAGGCGCTATAACCTCGTCGGCGAACTCACGAATCGTGCGTTTAATCATTTGCTGTTCTTGTGTAAGATCAAAATTCATTTCCATCCCCCTTAGCTTGTATCCGCTTACATTTCTATTATAAAAGAAACTTCGTGAAACGAACAGGCTAAGTTGATCTTATAAATGAGCTTATTTTAAAAAGTCAAAATAATATCTGATTAGCGGCCAATCTTATGGGAATGTAAGCTGTTAAAGAAATATATATTCTTAATATAAGTCTGAATTTCCGACAAAAATCGATAAAATCGCTGTTTGCAAAATGTTTGACAACTCAGTAAAATGATAAACAAATGAACATGGTATAGGTGTCAAAAGAAAAACCAACCCTCTAGTAAAGAGGATTGGCCATATGTTTATTCCAAAAAGTCTTTTAATCGCTTGCTTCTGCTTGGATGGCGAAGCTTTCTCAATGCTTTAGCTTCAATTTGACGAATCCGTTCACGGGTGACTCCGAATACTTTCCCAACTTCTTCAAGCGTACGGGTGCGCCCGTCATCCAGTCCAAAACGCAGTCTAAGAACATTTTCTTCGCGGTCGGTTAATGTATCCAGCACATCTTCTAGCTGCTCTTTAAGAAGCTCGTAGGCTGCATGCTCAGATGGTGACTGAGCTTCTGAGTCTTCTATAAAATCTCCAAGATGAGAGTCATCCTCTTCACCAATTGGCGTTTCAAGTGAAACAGGCTCCTGGGCGATCTTTAGAATTTCTCTTACTTTTTCAGGAGTAAGATCCATTTCTTCAGAAATCTCCTCCGGAGAAGGCTCGCGTCCTAAATCCTGCAAAAGCTGGCGCTGTACTCTGATCAATTTATTAATCGTTTCAACCATATGAACCGGAATACGGATCGTTCTGGCCTGGTCAGCAATTGCGCGTGTAATAGCCTGTCTTATCCACCAGGTAGCATAAGTACTGAATTTAAAGCCCTTGCTGTGGTCAAATTTTTCAACCGCTTTTATCAGTCCCATGTTTCCTTCTTGAATCAGATCCAAAAACAGCATACCTCGTCCTACATAGCGTTTTGCAATACTAACCACCAGTCGAAGGTTTGCCTCGGCAAGTCTGCGCTTCGCTTCTTCGTCCCCTTGTTCAATACGGGTGGCAAGGGAAATCTCTTCCTGTGCTGAAAGGAGATCGACTCTGCCTATTTCTTTAAGATACATACGAACCGGGTCATTAATTTTAACTCCTGGAGGAACACTTAAGTCATTTAAATCAAATTCCTCTTCTTCTTCTTTGCCAAGTTCAGTTACACTAGGGTCCCCTTCAGTGCCCTCTTTGACAACTTCCACGCCCTGCTCGCCCAGCTGTTCGTAAAACTCATCCATTTGGTCGCTGTCGAGTTCGAAGCTGGCTAATTTTTCAGCAATATCCTCCAGGGTAATTTCACCGCTTTTTTTACCTGCTTCTAATAATTGCGCTTTTATTGTATCTATTGTTACTACTTCAGTTTCTGTTTGTTTGGAACGTGTTGACTTTTCAGCCATTAGTCCCCCTCCTTCCAGGCTTGCACGACTTTATCTTTTCAAAGCTTTCCTCAAATGGATAATTTCCATTCCAATTTCAGCAGCTTTGCGAAAATCATTATTGCGTTCTGCTTCTTTTTCCTCAGCTTCTTTTTCCTTTATTTTCAACATCTTTTGGTATTTTAACACCTCTGATACATAATCATTTAATTCTTCGCTGCCGACTTCAGGATTAATGTCCATCATATTAATCTCGGTTGCAATTGCTCTGAGATGCCGGTCTGGCAGCATTTGCATAAATGCTCCTGAATCAGAGCGGCTGCCATCCTCAAAGTAGGCTAAAAGATAGGTGTAAATTGCCTGATGTTCATCTTTATTTAATACTTTTCCACTTAAAAGATTCTGAACGGTATAAGCTGTTTCAGCATTGGCCATCATATGGGCTAAAAGATGTCTTTCAGCCGTAAGATAAGCCGGCATCAAGGTTGATTTACGCTGAAATGCTCCGCCAGTCTGTACTGTCTTTGGCGGCTGTGGCGGTTCGCTGCTGGTATTTTCACGCGGAGTAATGCTCGACAGCTGTTCGGACAATGCAGCAATGGAAAGGTTAGTTTCTCCGGAAAGCTGCTTGATATACAGCTCCTTCTCAACTGCCCCCGGTAATACAGCAATTTCTTTTAAGACGGAATTTATATAGTGCAAACGTCCGTCCTCTGTTGATAAATTAATTTTAGACCTGAAATAATGCATTTTGAATGCCATAATTGACACACTTGAATCAATTATTTCCTGCCTAAACTTCTGGCTGCCATTTTTTTGTATATAGTCATCAGGATCAAGCTTTGAAGGTAATATGGCAACCTTCACTTCCAAACCTGAAGCTGCTGTTTCCCTTACTGCCTTAAACGCAGCTTCAATCCCCGCCTGATCGCCATCATAGCAGATGATGACCTGATTGGTGAGCCTTTTGATCATGCCAATATGCTGGTTGGATAATGAGGTTCCCATTGTTGCAATACCGTTCGGAACGTGTTCATTTGAGGAAATAACATCAGCAAAGCCTTCAAATAGCACGACTGACTGTTCGCGCCTAATTGCGCCTCTGGCCTTATGATAATTAAACAATACTTTATTTTTTTGAAAAAGCGGTGTTTCAGGACTGTTTAAGTATTTTGGTTCATCTGATGTCTTCTCAATAATTCTTCCGGAGAATGCAACAACCTGGCCCCGGTCATTTTCCACCGGGAACATAATACGGCCCCTGAAGCGGTCAAAATATGAGCCGTCATCTCTTTTAATAACGAGCCCTGCCTGTTCCATAGATGAAAGATCAAACCCTCTTTTTTTGAGTAATTCGGAAGTGAAGTCCCAGCTGGGCAAGGCCCATCCGATTCTGAAGCTTTTCAGCTGCTCTTCAGAAAAACCTCTTTGCATCATGTACTCGAGAGATTTTTGACCCTCATTTGTATTCATAAGCAGATGATGAAAGAACTTAGAAAGCAGCTCGTGGGCCTCCAGATGATCCTGGTGCAACTTTTTGTCCTGTGTGCTTTGCTCTGTGGATTCGGCGTTCGAAAGGTCAACTTTCACGCCTGTCTTAGCCCCGGCAATGGCCACAGCCTCTTTAAACGACACACCATCATGGTCCATTAAAAAGCTGTAAACATTTCCTCCCGCTCCGCATCCAAAGCAGTGAAAAATCTGCTTCTCTGGAGAAACGGAAAAGGATGGGGAATTCTCACCGTGAAACGGGCATAGCCCAAAATAATTTCTTCCCTGCTTTTTAAGCTGAACATAATCGCTGATTACATCAACAATGTCTGTTCTTTTCCGAATCTCTTCAACTAGTTCGTCTGGAATTCGATCAGACACAAAAAACACCACCATCTAGCGTGATATTAGTTAATTCGCCATTAATCAATCATTTCCTGCATGAAGCGATAAATATTTTGAAAGGTTAACAGAGAATTGCTGGAGATCTTCATTCGTAAGCTTCTTTGGCCCTCCTCCATAACGCCCCTTTTTTCGCTCCATTTGGTATAGATAGCGAAATGACAAACTTGTATCAATTGTGTCTTCTTGATATTGCTTTCCCCTCGTAGAAAGTGCGTAAACACCTTTAGCCAGAACTAAAGAAGCGAGTCCGATGTCCTGGGTTATAACTAAATCCTTCTTTTGGACATGGTTTAAAATAAAAAGATCCACCGCTTCTTTACCTTCGTCAATAAAGGTCCAAACACCAGGGTCAGCATCAGGGCTATAATGCTTGAATGAAGCAACAAACATATAATCGACACCGTGACTAAGCGCCTGCTGTTCAATAATTTTTTTTAATTCCTTTGGGCAAGCATCTGCATCAATAAATATCATGACATCTTCTCTTAAAGTATTCATGAACAAACAATTCTACAAAAAACTGTGAACTCCTTTGTGCATGAAAAAGTTTTTTCTCACAATTTTTTATTATAGTATAATGCATTACATTTAGCCATCCTTTTATCTCAGTTTTTAAGTTTAATAGAAAGAGATGCCTGAACAAGGCATCTCTTCATTTAAAAATCAATTTTCAGTTAAAAACATCATTTAAAATAATATTGGCTGTTTCTTCTACTGCTTTATTCGTTACATCAATGACAGGGCAATCGATTTTTTTCACAATCTGCTCAAAATGCATTAATTCTTCCTGAATTCTTTCCATCTTGGCGTATGTGGCATCATCATTTAATCCAAGCGCGATAAGCCGCTCTTTCCTAATATTATTTAATTTATCAGGACGGATTTTTAACCCGTAGCATTTTGATGGATTAACCTTAAATAACTCTGCGGGCGGCTCGATCTCAGGAACTAAAGGAACATTTGCAACTTTTAGTCGTTTATGAGCCAGGTACTGGGATAAAGGAGTCTTTGAGGTTCTTGATACCCCTACAAGTACGATGTCGGCTTTCAATATTCCCCTGGGATCACGGCCATCATCATATTTCACAGCAAATTCGATCGCTTCAATTTTCTTAAAATAATCTTCGTCCAGCTCATGGACCATGCCCGGTTCGTTTATCGGAGATTCATCGCTTGCAGCCTGCAGTGAATTGATAATCGGACCGACCACATCGTGTGCAATAATATTATGAAGTTTAATCTGTTCCTTTATGTAGCTTCTGATTTCAGGCCGCACGAGCGTGTAAACGATAATTCCCTCGTCTTCTCTTGCTAAGGCAATTACTTCGTCCACATTTGAAATTTCCTCAACATATGGAAAACGTTTAATCGTAATCGATTTCCTTGATTGTCTAAATTGGCTGACACATGCTTTTGCCACCAATTCAGCCGTTTCCCCTACTGAGTCTGATACAACATATACATTAATTTCATTCATCTTCTGCACCACCTTACCCTACGACTCATCCTTTGACAGGCTCACAAAGGCTTTTGTAATATTTGTTTTTGTAATTCGTCCGAAGACTTCATACCCGTTTTCAACTTTCCTTACTACCGGAAGAGAGTCAATCTGCTTATCAATTAATTTTGAAGCTACATTCACCAGCAAATCGTCTTTTTCACAATACGTAACATTTGGCATTCTTGTCATTATAACATTTACAGGAAGACTTGTAAGATCCTGCTGTCCGATGCTTGCTCTCAAGAGGTCTTTTCTTGAAAGAACCCCTACAAGCATGGATTTTTGATCCACCACAAACAGGGTTCCTACATCCTCAAGGAACATATGACAGATTGCATCATATACTGAAACATTATCATTAACAACAACAGGAAGCGATTGAAAATCCTTTACATACAGCTTTTTCAGATTCTCTGTCAAAAGCTGTGTGCCGGATTTTCCTGTATAAAAATAACCTACTCTTGGTCTGGCATCCAAAAATCCTGCCATCGTAAGAATAGCTAAGTCCGGTCTTAATGTTGCTCTAGTTAAATGCAGCCTTTCTGCAATTTGTTCTCCCGTTATCGGCCCATTCTGTTTAACGATCTGCAAAATCTCCGATTGTCTTTTATTCAGTTCGATCGTGGTCACCACCTAACACCTATGTTAATTATGTCATACTGTTTAATTAATATTATATCCTATAAACAGAGTTTTTTCGAATGTACAGTACTATTTCTTTTGCCTGCATCACATTACTTTAGTACGCAGTGCGTTAGAGTGCAACTTTTTAGCCCATTTCTTCTCTGTTTTATTGAGATTTCAAAAAAACCGTGGTAGGATAAGCATATTAACACTTATAGTAGCGCGATGAAGGATAGATAAGTACCTGCACAATGAAGCGACCAGGGACGGTGAAAGCCTGGATAGCAGGGAAAAGGCAATCCAGAGCAATGCAAAAACGAAGGGAATGCAGCTTGCATTAACTAGGGTGGAACCGCGGACGTAACAGCTCCGTCCCTAGGCTATTATAGCCTGGGGATGGAGCTTTTTTGTGTTGGTCCGCAGAAAAATTTTAAGGAGTGAAGATGTATGTCTACAATGGATGAGATTGTACAATTGGCAAAACATCGGGGATTTGTATTTCCAGGATCCGAAATTTATGGCGGACTGGCTAATACATGGGATTATGGTCCCCTAGGTGTAGAACTAAAAAATAATATTAAAAAAGCATGGTGGAAAAAGTTCATTCAGGAATCTCCTTATAACGTAGGCCTGGACGCCGCCATTTTAATGAACCCAAAAACATGGGAAGCATCAGGTCATATTGGAAACTTCAACGACCCAATGATCGACTGCAAAAGCTGTAAGTCACGCCACCGTGCAGATAAGCTGATCGAGGATGCCATTGAAGCTAAGGGCGAGGAGATGATTGTTGATGGTCTTCCGTTCTCAAGAATGCAGGAGCTGATTGTTGAACATGACATTAAATGTCCAACCTGCGGAAAACAAGACTTTACGGACATCCGTCAATTCAATCTGATGTTTAAAACGTTTCAGGGAGTAACAGAAGCCTCAACAAATGAAATCTTCCTTCGTCCTGAGACCGCTCAGGGGATTTTTGTGAATTTCAAAAACGTTCAACGGACCATGAGAAAGCGGGTTCCTTTTGGAATTGGACAAATCGGTAAAAGCTTTCGAAACGAAATCACACCGGGTAACTTCACTTTCCGTACACGCGAATTTGAACAAATGGAAATTGAATTTTTCTGTAAGCCGGGTGAGGATCTTGAGTGGCACAGCTATTGGAGAGAATTCTGTAAAAATTGGCTATTAAATCTCGGCATGAAACAGGACAGCATGAGGCTGCGTGATCATGATGCCGATGAGCTCTCTCATTACAGCAATGCAACCACTGATATTGAATACCGATTCCCGTTTGGATGGGGTGAATTATGGGGAATTGCCGACCGGACAGATTTTGATTTAAAACGCCATATGGAATACTCGAACGAAGATTTTACCTATCTTGATCAGCAAACGAACGAACGGTATGTTCCTTATTGTATTGAGCCGTCACTTGGAGCTGACAGAGTAACATTGGCATTCCTTTGTGATGCATACGAGCAGGAGGATCTTGAAAACGAGCAGCGTACGGTTCTTCGCTTCCATCCGGCTCTTGCTCCATTTAAAGCCGCTGTGCTTCCGCTTTCGAAAAAGCTTGGGGAAGAAGCTCTTAAAGTGCATCAGGCGCTGGCTGAAGATTTTATGGTGGATTATGATGAATCTCAATCCATTGGGAAACGGTACAGACGCCAGGATGAAATCGGAACCCCTTATTGTATTACATTTGACTTCGATTCACTAGAAGATCAGCAGGTTACAGTAAGAAACCGTGATACAATGGACCAGGTCAGAATGCCGATTTCAGAAGTTAAAGCATTTTTAGCAAATGCAATTAAATTTTAATTACAGTAAAAAGAAGCAGCCGGATTGGGCTGCTTCTTTTTATGTATCTTTGTTTTCCCCGTCCTTTGAATCATCCCGCAGAACGGTTTTCATGCGGTCTAATTGTTCAAGAAAAGCTCTGGATTTGATGAACACACCCACATACTCATCATAATACGTCCGTATTACCTGACGAAGCTCTTTTTTTGTTCCTTCCTGAAGAGAAATAGACCCTAAGCGGTTTAAATCTATAAAATAAAAGATGCGAAGAAGCCGTACCGTCTGCTTCGATATAGCTAAACGGTAAGGATCCATCCCGCTGCAACGGTGACATAACAGGCCGTTCTCCCGGATGGAAAACGAAAAGTGTCCCTCCGTTTCCCCGCAATGGGCACACCGGTCAAGCACAGGCTGAACCCCATAGACAGGCAGCATTTTCATCTCAAAAATAAAACAGACAACCTCTTCATCATACCCTTCATTAATAAATGAAAGGCTTTGGGCTAGCAGTTCAAACAGATAGGGATCTACTTTCCGATCATCAAGTCCTTTATCAAGCAGTTCTACCATATAAGTAGCAAATGCTGATTTAAAGAGGTCCTCTTTGATTCTCCGCTGAGAAGCAACCAGATCCCCCTGCTGCAGCGTTCCCATTCCTGTTCCTTTACGGAATAAAAAGTGAGCATGTGTGAAGAGCTGGGATACAGCAGAAAGACGGCTGTTTGATTTCTTTGCTCCCTTTGCCATGACCGCAAACTTTCCATACTCTCTGGAAAATATCGTAATGATTTTATCGGATTCTCCATAATCGCTTTTCCGAACAACAATGCCTTCACATTTTTCCAGCATGATAATCCTCCCTGCTGCCGGACCGCCAGATGATTACAGGGGATTAAACCGTTGAATTGAATCCTTGTTCTTCCTCCTGAGATAGAGGAGAGCTTTTGCCGGGATAAATGAAATCCTCCCCCTCAATCTCTTTAAAAAGCAGGTATAATTCCACATCACCTGTCTGACTAAAAACTTCCCACGTAAAATTTAACATACGCTTCACTCCTTTCATGCTGATACTCATGAATACAGTTACGTTTTTAGTGTTCCACCTAAACTCATCAATGATGGCTCGAAACATTTCCCAATCCTGCCGGCGTAATCCAACTTTTAATAATCGTCCTCTTTAAAGCCAAAATCTCTCAGATTGCTCATTTTATTGCGCCAGTCCTTTTGAACCTTCACCCAGAGCTCTAAATATACCTTGGAGCCAAGCAGATTCTCAATATCCTGCCGTGCACGCTGCCCGATTTCCTTCATCATTGCGCCGCGTTTTCCGATAACAATCCCTTTTTGGGAATCACGTTCTACAATAATGGTAGCCATCACATTGATAATTTCCTTGCCTTCTTCTTTTTGAATCTTGTCAATTGATACAGCAATGGAATGCGGGACTTCTTCTCTTGTTAAATGCAAAGCCTTCTCCCGGATTAATTCTGAAATAATAAACCTTTCAGGGTGGTCGGTTATTTGATCGGCCGGATAATACTGAGGCCCTTCAGGCAGATTTTCTTTAATCTGTTCAAGCAGTGTATCTACATTATTTCCTTCTAAGGCTGAGATTGGTACGATTTCTTTAAATTCCTGACGGGATCTGTAGTTATCGATAATTGGCAGCAATTCATCAGGATGGACGGTATCAATCTTATTCAGCACTAAAAATACCGGCGTTTTAACATCCTTTAATAAGTCCATTATATATTCATCGCCGCGGCCTAATCCTTCGTCTACGTTAACCATAAATAAAATTAAATCGACTTCACGAAAAGTGTTGGTGGCCATTTTAATCATAAAGTCCCCAAGCTTATGCTTAGGTTTATGAATGCCCGGTGTATCAATGAAAATCATCTGACTGTCATTAGTGGTCATTACCCCCTGAATTTTATTTCGGGTGGTCTGCGGCTTATCGCTCATAATAGCGATTTTCTGGCCAATGACACGGTTTAGAAAGGTTGATTTCCCTACATTAGGTCTTCCAATAATTGAAACAAATCCTGATTTGTGTTTAGTTTGATTCTCCATGTAAATCCTCCGGTAAAAAAGCGCCAGGCAACAGCTCTGCTACAGTCAGCTCCTGAACGTCTCCATTTAAATTTGTTAAATATACCATCATCGACTGGTCACACAGCTCTGCGATGACCTGTCTGCAAGCTCCGCAAGGCGGAACCGGACGGCGTGTATCTGCTACTACTGCAATCGCTTTAAATTTTGTATCGCCTTCTGCGTATGCTTTAAAAAGAGCTGTTCTTTCAGCACAGTTGCACATGCTGTAGGCAGCGTTTTCAATATTACAGCCGTGATGAACTTTTCCGTCCTCCGTTAATAAGGCTGCTCCCACCTTAAATTTGGAATAGGGTACATATGCCTTTTCCCTGGCAATCTTGGCTTCATTCATCAATTGTTCGATCTTCATCCTTCAGCTCTCCTTTGATATGTTCAACAGTCAGGTACAGTCGTTATGTTTATATGTTACACGGCTTATATCGCAAGCCCTATTCATTGTACTATATTTTAGATCAGGCAGCCCGGACAAAACTTCCACTTCCAAAAACTATACTCCTTTTATAACAGCCATGTGAGGATTTTTGGAATAAAAATGACAATCCCAATGATTACAGCGCCCAGCGAGAATAAAAATACAGCAGCAGCTGAAGCATCCTTTGCCTTTTTTGCTAAAGGGTGGCGGTCGGAAGTGATGAGATCAATGCTTCTTTCAATTGCTGTGTTCACTAGCTCCAGTGACAAAATTCCCGTTATTACAGCGATTAAAACCAGCCATTCAAATTGGGATACTTTAAAGAAGAAGCCGGCACCAACGACTATAGAACCTGCAGCAAGATGAAGTTTAAAGTTCTGTTCATTTTTATACGCATCCTTTAGGCCCTCCCAGGCAAAATAAAAAGATAATCGCAGCCTCTGCCAGTTCATCCCTATAACCTCTTTAATCCAAATTCCTCTAAAATAGTATTTTGACGGCCAAACATAACTTCTTCATCCGATTCTTTCATATGATCGTATCCGAGTAAATGTAAAAATCCATGCAGTGCTAAAAATCCGAGCTCTCTTGAAAAGGAATGATTGTATTCTTTAGCCTGCTCTTTTGCCACCTGAACAGAGATAATAATATCTCCGAGCGCTCTTGGCATGTCTTCGCCTCCGAGCACCTTCATTTCTCCTTCTCCCTCATCCTCCAATGCAAAGGAAATGACATCAGTCGGCTGATCCTTCTTCCTATATTCCCGGTTTATTTCCTGAATACGTTCATTTGATACAAAGGTGATTGAGCACTCGCTGTTTTGCACCCCTTCCTCCTGTGCTGCAAAAACAAGCAGGCGTTCAATTAAGTCTGTATCTTCGTCGCCCAATAATTCTGTTTCATCAGAAAAATCAATTTGCAGAGTCATGCTTCCTTCTTCCTTTCCGTTGTTTTTGTGAACTCCGGGTACTCTATTCTTGAATGAAATATCCCATTTAGTGTTTCACAAAAAGCATTTTTAATAATTTCCAGTTCTTTTAACGTAATATCGCACTCATTAAACTGGCCATCCTTCAAACGGTCCTGGACGATGGATTGAACAAGATCCTTTATTTTTTCAGGGGTCGGATCCTTCATAGAACGGACTGCAGCTTCAACACTGTCAGCTACTGAAATGACAGCAGCTTCTCTCGTCTGGGGTTTAGGACCGGGATAACGGTAGTCCTCCTCACGTATATCCATCCCTTTTTCTTTTGCCTTATAGTAAAAAAACTTTAAAAGCGTTGTCCCGTGATGCTGCTCAGCGATATCAACAAACTCCTTAGGCAGCTTGGCTTTTTTCAGCATCTCAGCACCATCCAGTGCATGAGCGATGATGATATCTCTCGACGCTTCCGGATTAAGGCGGTCATGCGGATTTTGCTGATTTAGTTGATTTTCAATAAAGAAATGCGGACGTTTTATTTTGCCAATATCATGATAATAGCAGCCTACACGAGCGAGTAAACCATTAGCTCCGATTGCCTCACAGGCCGATTCAGCAAGATTTGCCACCATCACACTATGATGGTAAGTGCCGGGAGCTTCTGTCAGAATACGTTTTAATAAAGGATGATTCGGATTGGAAAGCTCCACCAGCTTCATTGTGGATAAAATTCCAAAGCCCGCTTCAAATAACGGGAGAAGTCCAGTCGTGAGAACTGATGCAAGCACCCCTGAAGTAACAGCAAAAAGAAGATAAACAGTCCAGTCTGTCAGGCTGTATTGAGCATTTTCAATTAAACCAATTGACGTTACCACCAGAATGTTTGCCAAGGCAACAAATAATCCTGCCCGCAAAAGATAGGTGCGCTGTTTTGTGTACGACAGAAACAGCACTCCCGCTAATCCGCTGAATAAAAAGTAAATGGCGATTTCTACATTTATTGAACCTGTGATGCTGTCGTTAAAAACGATGCTTCCGGAGGCAGCCAGCAAAATCGTCACTACTAATGCAAGCCTCGTGTTAATCATGCTTCTAATCATCATTGCAGCCATAGCAGCCGGAAATAAATATTGAACATGAGGGATATCAAGCTCCCTTACAAGCTCTGTTACTTTCATTAAACCGAGCGATACCAGAAAAATCATGCTGACAAGAGTAAGGTAATTTTGCTTTTTCTCCTCTTCAATTGTCCAGGAAGAAAACTGAAAATATAATACGAGCATAATTAAAATTGAAAATAAGACAAGCCCTGCAAATGGTGCGATCGTTTCATCATTAGTTGTTAGTCCAAGTGCTTCAAGCTGCCGGTAGATATCCCGGTCAATTAAATACCCTTCCTGAACGATTACCTGTCCTTCAAGGATTTGAACAGGATCCAATGCTTCCCTTGCCTGCTCTCTTCTTGCTTCTGTCTGCTCCTCATCGAAAATGTTATTTTCAACAATGGCAAACCTGCCGAGCTCAATGGAAGCCTTCTTCAAATCCTCATGTATGGCAACGCTTGACAGTCTTTCTTCTAAACGGTCTTTAATAGCAGGAATATCAGTCTGATTGATAGGATTTGCCATTGACGCTTCTATCTGGTTTACTAATATCCCTTTTGTTCGTTCAAGCTCATTGTCGCTTGCGATTAGAAGCATTTCAAAAATTGAATCATCAATCTCAGCGGTTACATCCTCTGAAACGTCCTCCGATAAAGCATCTCTTAAATTCTTAAGCATATTATCTGTAACTGCCGTCTCCTGCTCCCCAGATTCAGTAGTGTCTTTGTTAAAATCAGCAGCAAAGTCAAAAATCGAAGACACGAGGGAAGTCCGGTTATCAACTATTTCAGGGCGGTAAACATACACTTCGTTCACCTCTGAAGCAGCACGCTCCTGTTCGATATCCGTCCTTCTTGTATCAATAATTGTTTTTGGCGAACGGATAGTCTCGTCTGCCACTGAAAATAATTGAATATCATATTTTTCTATACGGACATGACTAAATAAAAGAAGAAACGTCATTAAAGCAACTAGCCCTAATATGACCCAGGTAAATAGCCGGTAGCTCACAAGCGTCCTTATTCGTCTAATCCAATACTCCATACTCCCCACTCCTCTTTACGAGAAAGATCCCAGCGATTTACCCTTTTATATGTATAATTTGTGCGTAACTTAATTATAGCAGAAAATAGCAGGATAAAAATGAAAAGTCTGTCCCACTTTGGAAGTTGGACAGACTTTTTCTCACTTATTCTCTGTTTGATCGTAGGCTCCAATAATACGTGCTACCAGAGGGTGCCGGACAACATCGGCCTGCTCCAGATAGTTAAAAGTAATGCCAGGGACATTTCTCAGAATGGACTGGGCTGCGACTAAACCTGATTCCATTCCTTTGGGCAGGTCAACCTGACTTTGATCTCCGGTAATCACCATTTTCGATCCAAAGCCAAGTCTGGTTAAAAACATCTTCATTTGAGCACGGGTTGTATTTTGTGCTTCATCCAAAATAACAAACGCATCGTCCAAAGTGCGTCCCCTCATATACGCTAGCGGAGCGATCTCGATGATTCCCCTTTCAATAAGCCGCTGGGTATGATCGGCTCCTAAAACGTCATTGAGAGCGTCATAAAGAGGTCTGAGATATGGGTCCACTTTTTCTTTTAAATCGCCTGGCAGGAATCCAAGGCTTTCACCTGCTTCAACAGCCGGACGTGTTAAGATGATGCGCTGAACCTTGTTTTTCTTTAAAGCATTTACTGCCATTACAACCGCTAGATACGTCTTTCCTGTTCCCGCAGGACCAATTCCAAAAACCAGATCGCTTTTTTGTATATTCTTTACATACTGCCTCTGACCCATTGTCTTAGCACGAATTGATTTACCTTTTACATTTTTTGTGATTTCTTCATCATATATTTCATCAAAATATTCAATCGTTCCACGAAGAGCCATTTGCGTGGCATAAATAACATCACGCTGGCTAATTTGAATACCTTTTCTTATTACACTTAATAATTGTTCAACCACCTGCTTCGCCTGAGCTGTTTTCTCTGGAGATCCTGAAATTCTTACCGTTTCCCCTCTGGAGATTATGGTAACTTCCAGTTCAGCTTCAATCGTTTTCAGATGTGTGTCAGAAGTGCCGAATAAGGATACAGCTTCATTCGGGTCTTCTAATGGCAGATCCAGTGTCGTTCTTTCATCAGTCATTCGCGTGTCTCCTCGCTAAAAGGTTGTACTTTCGCAATATCTTCAATAGCTTGAAGATAGATCGTTAACTTAACTTTACCATTCTCATTTTGTTCATGCAAAAATTTTTCCTGCTCAATTCTTCCCTTTCCGCCAATAATGGATAAAACCTCTTCTCGTGCAACTGATAATCCGATTTTTTTTGCTTCAGCCAGGTCCACTTTTGTTTGCGTCCGAACTGTTTCATACATGGAAATTACATGCTTCTGTACCGGCAGCTTAATTCCAAAGATTTTAAGCGGGGCAACAACTTCCTCTTCAGCGAACTGCACAAACGATTCTCTGGAAAAACTGAGCGGCGGCGTTTTTATATTCCCAACTTGAAAAACAAATTTTTTCTTCTCTTTCCCGGTAAGAGCTTCTCTTGTTAATTGCTCAGGAATGCTTACATTAACTTCATACCACGTTTCTGCCATGACTACACCTTTAGAGGGCACGGCATGCTTATCCTCTTCTCGGCCAACTAGCCCGGTTACAATTAACTGACCTTTTTTTACGACACTGTTTACATTTTCTACAGCTTGTCCGGACTCAATGTTCATGGATTGAATCGTTCCTTTTTTAGCTGCAACAATATGAGAAGGCGTCAGCTGCTCATTAATGGTTATTCCCTGCTTTTCCTTAAGGTGGACTACCAGTTTGGTGCCGCGCCATTCAAGCCCCATCCAGGACAGCTGCTCAATCTCATCGTAGAGCACCGGCGCAATTTGGTCTTCGGCCGGCAGTTTGCGCTTTAATGTCCCAAATAAAAACCCCTGGTCTCTTAGGGCTTCTCCAACCTCCTGCCGAGTTTCGGGTGTAGCGCCCTCCAGTTCGATTGCCCATAAAAACCTGGTACTCCCCATAACCAGAACAATAGCTACCAGAAGCCACACGATAAACGATTTAAAATTGAACAGGTTTTCAATCTCGTATATTAACCCCTGGCCTCTTTTAAGGTGAATTTTACAGCCGGTTTTAAATACAGCTTTTCTAAGCGTCTGAAGCGATTGATAGGAAAGATAAAACTGTACTTCATTGTCTCCGCTTGAAGTGATTCCATGGAGGGGAACTGACTGCTGATGAAGGCGTTGTAGTACAACAGGATAAGCCCTTCCTTTGACAGTCACTTGAACTGTACCTGGCAGCTTTTGCTTCATTTCTTTTCTCCACCTTGCTGTTGAATATATTCGACCTGAGCGATGTCACCCTTTATAACAAGTTCATCAGCTACCATTGACTGGATATGTAATAAATCTCCATTAATTTCGATCATGCCATCGTATACCCGAACGGAGATGCATTTCTTTTCAACCTTCACTAAGCCTTTATGATTTTCAATATGCAAAAGAAAGGAACCAATCCATGTCACTCTCGGTAAATCCAGCAGCAGATCATCTGGAAGCTGAAGAGTACTGCCGATCCATTGTTTTGTTCTTGTTAGCCAGCCTGACATAAATAAAGCCCCCCTCTCTTTTCATCTATATGAAAAGAAAGGGGGACTCATAACTATTTTAGCGAGTATGCCTGTGCGAACGCGGTTTTTTTGAACGTGGCGGCCCAAGTATTTCCGCCAGTACAATTCCATTCACAAGATCTTTTTCACTAAGTCCATTTTTAATTGGCAGTTCTTTAACTTCCTGATAAGGTTTTGTTTTCTTCTTACTTGCAGAAGAACCTCTATCAGTGCGGGAAAGATCGCTTTCTCTTGAGAAATCCGGACTCGGATCCTCCACTACTTCTACTTGCAGCTGGGGGGTTTTTGGTTTAGCACTTTCCATGTCACTTCGATGACGTTCATATTCAGCTGCTAATTCCTTTGCTCTTTTATCAAAAGCATCCCGTACATTCTTTATTCTGTCTCCTCTATTCGAAGAACCCCTGTCCGTTCCAGATCTTTCAGTTCTAGGTTGAGAAGACCGGGAGCTTGAAGATTGCGTCTTTGGCCGCTGCTTGGAAGTTTGAGCAGTTTTATGCTGCTGTTGCTGCCTGGGCTGCTGCTTTTGATTTGGCTGCTGTTGCTGCTCGCCCTTTTTCTTTTGGTTTCCTATCATGCTGATAATACCCGCAATTATCGCAAAAATAATGAGTTCCATGGAGGGATCCTCCCTTCAGGATCTGAATTGCCTGAGCTTGCTTTTTATTTTTCTTTTTTGTCGCCGGAGATTTTACCGATCGAATCACGCATCTCCGTGTCAGCGTCAATATTTTTAATATTCATGTAGTCCATAACACCAATGTTTCCTTCGCGCAGTGCTTCTGCCATAGCAAGCGGTACTTCTGCTTCTGCTTCCACAACCTTCGCACGCATTTCTTCTACGCGGGCTCTCATTTCCTGCTCTTGAGCTACGGCCATAGCACGGCGTTCTTCCGCTTTAGCCTGTGCAATGTTTTTATCTGCTTCCGCTTGCTCGGTTTGAAGCTCAGCTCCAATGTTTTTACCGATGTCAACGTCAGCGATATCGATCGAGAGAATTTCGAAAGCAGTTCCTGAATCAAGACCTTTCCCAAGAACTGTCTGAGAAATAAGATCAGGATTTTCCAAAACCTTTTTATGGTTATCACTTGAACCGATCGTACTTACAATCCCTTCACCTACACGGGCGACGATTGTATCTTCTCCTGCACCACCGACTAATCTTTCAATATTAGCACGAACAGTAATTCTTGCTTTTGCTTTCACTTCGATTCCATCCATCGCTACACCTGCAATAAAAGGTGTTTCAATAACTTTAGGGTTAACACTCATCTGTACAGCTTGTAGCACGTCACGACCTGCAAGGTCAATGGCAGCACAGCGTTCGAACGCAAGCTCAATGTTTGCACGCTGAGCAGCGATAAGTGCGTTTACTACCCTGTCAACGTTACCGCCGGCAAGATAATGACTCTCTAGCTGGTTTATCGTTACGTCCACACCCGCTTTTGATGCTTTAATCATTGGATTAATGACCCGGTTTGGAATAACCCTTCTCAGTCTCATCCCTACCAGTGTAAAGATACTAACTCTTACTCCTGCTGCCAGCGCTGAAATCCAAAGCATGACAGGTACAAATGTAAACAGTATGCTTAAACCGATTACAATTGCTACGATGACAATAATTAACGTAATTGCCTCTGTGCCCATTTAATTAACCACTCCTTCTTCTTAATCTATTTCCCGGACAACGATCCGGGAGCCTTCCACTTTCACTACCTTGACCTGTTTATTTTTGTCAATGTAGCCGCCTTCAGTAACCGCATCAATTCGCTCGTCACCAATTACAATGGTACCAGAAGGACGCAGTGGAGTTCTAGTAATACCTGTAATTCCGATTAATTCTACACGATTTACATTTGAAACGTATCCACTTTCAGTACTTGTTGAATCGCTAAGAATTATTTTTTTAAGCAAATGAAGATTTTTCCCCAAAAACTTCACCATAATCACCATCCCGATTACTGCGACGAGTAAAGCGATTGCAAGTGCAATGCCCATATAAACAATGCTGTTACCCGCCAGCAAGATACTTGCAATAATAGCTACCAAACCGAGCGCTCCGAGGATACCGCCGGGAACAAAAAACTCTGCGATAATTAATCCTATCCCGATAATGAAGAGAATTAAGACCTCAAACCCTGCAAGTCCCGCCACTAAGTGGCCAAAGAAAAACAGCATCATGGCAGTCAGTCCCATCATACCTGCTACACCAAAGCCAGGAGAATATAGTTCAACAATTAACCCTAAGCTTGCAACTGAAAGCAGTATTGGCACAACAATAGGATTTGTGATGAAGCGGGCCAGGTTTTCAAGGAAGCTAGGCTCTAAATTGCGGATTTCAGCATTTTCATAGCCAAGTTCGCTTAGTAGAGCATCAAGGTTTTCCTCAGTTCCTTCAGAATATCCTACTTGCCTTGCCTCACTGGAGGACAGTGTCAAAAATCCATTACTTACAATTCCATACTCCTCCGGTATTTCAACAGTATCGTCTGCCATTGCCCTTGCAAAAATAGGGTTGCGATCTGAGGATTCCGCTGCAGAGCTCATGGCAGAATTCCAATAGCTTATCGTCTTTTTGTCCGCTGCATTTCCTGCCGAATCAATCACAGCGGCTGCCCCCATAGAAGCGGATGGCGTCATGTAAATCTCATCAGCATAGAGTGAGATATAAGCCCCTGCAGATAATGCGTTTGGATTAACAAAAGCAATTTTTTTAATTTCGGAATTAGTAAATATCTGACCTATATCCCTTGCAGCATCTATTGCTCCACCTGGTGTATTTATGTTAAAAATAATGGCTTCTGCTCCAGCTTCTTCGGCTTCATTAATAGCGCGTTCGAGAAAGGAGGCAAGCCCTCTTTCAACCTCTTTCTCAAGCGGAACGACATATACTACTTTATCTGCTGCTTTCACAGGCTGAATCGTTAACGCCAGAGAAAAAAAGAATGTCAGAACTAAAAAAATGGCAGTCCCTTTACGAATCACAATAATCCCCCCCTTTCTGATTATTAATTCCGTTACTTTATTTACGCACAAAAAGCGAAAAGGTTTCAAGAAATAATACTTTTCAAAAAAAAAAACAACTGACCCCTATACATTGTGCACGTTCCTTCGGAAAATAAACAGACCGTGATGAAAATCATCACGGCCTGTTTATCTCGACTGAATACAAAATGTATTGTGGTCAGCTTTTTATGATAAGTGCTGCAGGACGAGAGTATTCACTCTGCCTCCATCAGCCTTGCCTTTAACCTTTGGCATGATAGCACTCATGACCTTGCCCATATCCGCTTTAGAGGAGGCGTTTGTCTCACTGATTGTTTCAATAACAATGGACTCAAGCTCTTCTTCTGTCAGCTGGCGGGGCATATAGGTTTCAATTAGCGCAATTTCAAATTCAAGCTTATCAGCCAGGTCATCGCGACCAGCAGCTTTAAACTCCCGATAGGAGTCTTTCCGTTGCTTTAATTCGCGCGAAAGAACAGTGATCGCTTCGTCATCAGTCAATTCCTGCCTGCCGAGCTTATATCCCTCGTTTTGCAGAGATGCTTTAACCATGCGAATAACAGAAAGATTTTCTCTTTCCTTATTTTTCATCGCTGCTTTCATGTCCTGGTTAAGACGCTCAAGAAGACTCACTACAAGCACCCTCTATTCTAAATTAGAACTTACGCTTTCTTGCTGCTTCAGACTTTTTCTTACGCTTCACGCTTGGCTTCTCATAGAATTCACGTTTTCTGAACTCTTGTAAAGTACCAGCCTTTGATGTAGTCTTTTTGAAGCGGCGAAGAGCATCTTCAAGCGATTCGTTTTTACGAACAACCGTTTTTGACATCTCTCTTTCCCTCCCTCCGAACACACTACACTTACAAGTTCAAGCAAAGAGAATAACGAAAGGTCATCCTTCATTGCATGCAGTAAGATAGGGATACTTACTGGCATTCATGGGAAGCATCCCATGTACTTAATTAGTATAATATATGGCTCCGTTGCGGTCAACCATTATTAGGCCAATTAATAAACTTAATGCCATATCCTTCTTCAATTGAAAAATGCACAAGAAAAGACCTCCTTCTGATCAAAAAAGGAGGCTTTCTTCTACCTATAAAAATCTTAATAATCGCTGTCAGCTACAAGGCCCTGAAGAATTTTAACCCCTGAGCTTGCCCCTATTCTTGTTGCTCCTGCTTCAATCATAGCAGTAGCGTCCTCAGTGGAACGAACACCTCCTGAAGCTTTTACACCAATATCAGGGCCCACAGTTTCCCTCATCAATTTAATGTCATCCACTGTTGCTCCGCCTGTAGAAAAGCCGGTAGACGTCTTTACATAGTCTGCTCCAGCAGCTGCTGCTAATTCGCAGGCGCGGATCTTTTCATCGTCAGTCAGAAGAGCAGTTTCGATAATGACCTTTGTCAAAGCCTTTCCCTTAGCAGCTGCTACTACAGCTTGAATGTCCTGCTGAACATCCTCAAATTGACCGCTTTTAAGCGCGCCAACATTAATAACCATATCAACTTCTGTTGCACCATCCTCAATTGCCTGTTTAGTTTCAAAGGCTTTTGTCTGGGTGGCAGAAGCACCTAAAGGAAAACCGATAACCGTACAAACCTTTACATCTGTTTCATGGAGAAGTTCGCTTGAAAGCTTGACCCATGCAGGGTTTACGCATACTGACATAAATCCATTTTGGCTTGCTTCCTCACACAGCTCAACAATCTGTTCTTTCGTCGCTTCCGGTTTTAACAATGTATGATCGATCATTTTTGCTATATCTGTAGTCATAATCATTCTCCTTTTAATTAGATGTCCGTACCTATATTACCATTTAAACTGTGAATAGGCTATTTAAAAGATAACGTTTCCAGTGAAAAGCACCGGACCGAAAACGGCCGGTGCTTGTACATTAATGTGTGATTAGAGGTGCATCTTCCAGAACACGGACAAATTCCCCTTTGTTAAACGGATAACCCGCTTCAGTAATTTTCACCTTCACAAGCTTCCCGACCATTTCTTCATCAGCAGGAAAAACAACTTTCAGGTAGTTATCAGTATAGCCAACGTATAAACGCCCAGTTGGATCATCCTTATATTTTTCTTCAGGAATAACTTCTAAAACCTCATGTTCAAAATTAGAAGAATATTCTTTAGCAAGCTGATCAGATAGAGCAATCAATCGGTGAACACGGTCGTTTTTAACTTCTTCATCGATTTGATCCTCCATCCTCGCTGCAGGTGTACCTGTACGCTTGGAATAAGGGAATACATGAAGCTCTGAGAATTTCTGCTCTTTAATAAAATTAAAGGTTTCCATAAACTCTTCTTCTGTTTCACCCGGGAAGCCTACAATTACATCTGATGTGACTGCCAGGCCAGGCAGTGCAGCCTTCAGTTTTTCCAGACGGCTTGCGAAAAACTCCATTGTATACTTCCGTCTCATTCGTTTTAAAACCGTGTTGGAGCCTGACTGAAGAGGGATATGGAGATGACGCACCACCATAGATGAGCGGTCAATGACATCGATCACTTCATCTGTCAATTGGCTTGCCTCAATGGAAGAGATACGGATTCGTTTTAATCCCTTTACCTCACGTTCGAGATCAGTAAGAAGCATGGCAAGATTATAATCCTTCATATCTTCTCCGTAGCCTCCGGTATGAATGCCGGTAAGAACAATTTCTTTATAGCCTGCATCGACAAGCTGCTGTGCCTGTCTCACTACTTCTTTTGGATCACGCGAACGCATTAAGCCGCGTGCCCATGGAATAATACAGAAGGTACAAAAATTATTGCAGCCCTCCTGGATTTTTAAAGAAGCTCTTGTACGGTCAGTGAACGCAGGCACATCAAGCTCTTCATAAACCCTGTTTTTCATTATATTGGTTACGCCATTGATCGGTTGTCTTTCG
Organism: Jeotgalibacillus proteolyticus; assembly: GCF_002926065.1. GTDB lineage: Bacteria > Bacillota > Bacilli > Bacillales > Jeotgalibacillaceae > Jeotgalibacillus > Jeotgalibacillus proteolyticus. Next base: position 299,304 of record NZ_PREZ01000002.1, read on the forward strand.
GTTTTATATTGCTCTATATAATCAAGCATCTTCGTACGGTCCTGTGTTCCAACAACTACATCAACGCCCGGAATTGCCATAATTTCAGCTGGGGACGTTTGAGCATAGCAGCCGGTTACACAAATAACCGCATCGGGATTTTTTCTAATTGCCCGTCGGATTACCTGACGGCTTTTCTTATCGCCAGTATTTGTCACCGTACAGGTATTGATTACATAAACATCAGATGAATGCTCGTAATCGACCCGTTCATAGCCATTTGATTTAAACAGCTGCCAAATTGCTTCTGTTTCATAATGGTTTACTTTACAGCCAAGGGTATGAAATGCAACAGTAGCCATTTTTTTCACCTCATTAACTCAAATTGATACGAGATAGCAGCTAAAGCATATAGCGGAGCTGTCTCGCTTCTTAAAATTCTTGGTCCAAATCCGCAGCTGACTGCCCCAATTGCTTCTAATTCTACTACCTCTTTTGGAGATAATCCACCTTCTGGGCCGATAACGACCAGCAGCGATTGTCCCGGTGAGGTTTCGGAGAGAGCTTTAGCAAAAAATGATCGGTCATTATTTTTTGCCTGCTCCTCATAAGCCACAACGATTTTATCAAATGCTTTTGCTGCTCCAAGCAGTTCCTTAAAGGAATGAGGCGCCTTCACCTCAGGAAGATGATTGCGATGTGATTGCTCAGCTGCTTCTTTTGCTATTTTGTTCCAGCGCTCAATCTTTTTTTCTCCTTTTTTCCCATCCCACTTTACAATGGAACGTTCCGCTTTAAACGGCATAAAAGAATAAGCACCTAGCTCTGTTGATTTTTGAATGACAAGCTCAAGCTTGTCCCCTTTTGGAAGCCCGTGGGCAATTGTTACTTGAACCGGGAGCTCTGAAGATTGGTCAATCACACGATCAATCCTGCATATGATTCTTTCGGGATCAGCATGCTGAATAGAACATTCAGCACTCGTGCTATTCTTAAAAACAGCAATGATGCGGTCATTCTCCTGCATTCTCATGACTCTTGCAATGTGATGGGCATCATTCCCTGTAATAGTAAACTCGTTCTGCTCATTAGGCAGTTCTTCAATAAAGTAACGCTGCATCCTAGATTCCCGCCTGAGTGCCATCAGGTTTTTTTGCGATAATTGCAACCCAGTCTTCCATTGTTACCACTTCTTCAATTAAAAAACCGGCTTCAGTTAATTTATCTTTAATAAGCTGTTTTTTAGCCTGAATAATGCCTGATGTGATAAAGGTTCCGCCTGGTGCTGTCAGCTTAAACGCATCCTCGGTAAAAAGGACAATTACTTCAGCTAATATATTAGCAACAATCACATCTGCAGGTTCTGTCTGTTCATTTAACAGATTTCCTTCCTGCACACTCACCTGGTTTGAAACACCATTAAGATCTATATTGGCACGTGCAGCCGTTACAGCAACAGAGTCCAGATCAAGTGCACGAACATGCTTTGCTTTTAGTAAAGCAGAAGCAATGCTCAAAACACCTGATCCGGTTCCAACATCGATGACTATGTCCCCTTCTTTAACCACGCGTTCAAGAGCCTGGATACACATTACTGTTGTCGGGTGAGTTCCTGTTCCAAATGCCATCCCGGGATCAAGCTCTATTATTAATTCATCACTTGACACAGGCTCATAATCTTCCCAGGTTGGAACAATGGTAAACGTTGAAGAGATTTTCACAGGGTTATAATACTTTTTCCACGCAGTAGCCCATTCTTCTTCATTTACTTCACTTATTTCAACCTTGTTTTCACCAATGTCAATATCAAAAGCAACCAGATTGCTGATCGCTGTCTTTATTCCATCAACTGTTTCAGCCAGGAAGCTGTTAACGGAAAGATAAGCCTTCACAAGCACTCCGGTATCAGGATAGTCATCAGGGTCAAGCTGGTAGATTTCTCCGAATTGATCGATCCTTTCTTTCGTCAGTTCCTTCGGATCTTCGATGACAACTCCGCTGGCCCCAGCTTCATGCAAAATATTTGAGATCGGTTCTATTGCTTCGTTTGTTGTATGAATGCTAATTTCGGACCACTTCATTCTACCAGCTCCATTCCCAATTTACTCACCCTTGAAAGCGCGTTTTACTTTATCAAAAAATCCGTCATGCTGCTCATCCGGGACTTCTCCACTAATATCAGCAAACTCTCTTAATAGTTCTTTTTGTTTATCCGTCAGCTTCTTAGGTGTTATAACCTTAACGCGGATGTGCTGGTCTCCTGTACCATAGCCGTGAACATTTGCAACACCTTTTCCTTTTAATCTGAAGGCAGTTCCGGATTGAGTTCCGGCAGGCAGCTTCCACTTCACTTTCCCATGAATTGTAGGAACTTCAAGCTCATCACCAAGAGCAGCCTGAACAAATGTAATCGGCATATCTAAATAAATGTCATCGCCTTCACGCTCAAAAATATCATGAGCTCTCACTCTGAAGACAACATATAAATCGCCCGGAGGTCCGCCATTTATGCCTGGTTCTCCCTGACCGCCAACTCGCATTTGCTGTCCATCATCGACACCAGCTGGTATTTTAACATGGATTTTTTTACGTTTCTTCACTTTACCTGAACCGCTGCACGTCTTACATTTTTCTTTGACGAGCTTGCCTGTACCTTCACAGTAGTGACATACACGACGGTTTACGATTCTTCCAAATGGAGTCTGCTGTTCTACATTTAGTTGACCAGCACCTTTACAATGGTGGCATGTCTCAGGCTTAGTCCCAGGTTTTGCTCCGCTTCCATCACAGGTTTCACACGTTTCTTCACGCGGAATTTCAATATCTGTTTCTTTTCCAAAAACAGCCTCGTTAAAGGTAATGGTCATGGTGTACTGCAGATCATTCCCTTGTCTTGGTGCGTTTGGATCACGTTGTCTTCCTCCGCCGCCAAAAAACGAACTGAAAATATCTTCAAAGCCGCCAAAGCCTTCAAAGCCTGCTCCGCCACCGCCAAAGCCCTGATTAGGATCAGTATGACCAAATTGATCATAATGAGCACGTTTTTGATCATCGCTTAATGTTTCATAGGCGGTTTTAATTTCTTTAAATTTTTCACCGGCATCTTCGTCCTTGTTAATGTCCGGATGATATTTTTTTGACAGACGTCTGTACGCCTTTTTGATTTCCTCTTTTGAAGCACTTTCAGATAAACCAAGCACTTCATAAAAATCTCGCTTACTCATCAGCCACACTCCCGGTCCTTTTACATGAAGGTTATTTTATCATTACAACACTCTGGTGTACAATGACTTCTCATTAAGTGCAAATTTTTTGTAAATTTACATTGATCTATTTATTCTATGATTTCTTTTGTTTACGTACACCCGATCCTGATTTAAGCCTGTAATAGAGCCTTTACAAGAGAAAAAGCCAAAGCCATGCAAACCGTGGCCTTGACTTCTCCTATGCCTGTATTTAGAAATTATTTCTTGTCGTCATCTACTTCTTCAAACTCAGCATCTACAACGTCATCATCCTGAGAACCAGCTTCACTGCCTGCAGCCTGCTGTTCAGCTTCTGCTTTTTTAGAAGCTTCTTCATACATTTTTACTGTAAGTGCCTGAATAATCTCCTGAAGAGCATCCTTCTTCGTTCTGATTTCTTCAAGTTCATTTTTTTCGATCGCTTCTTTCAGCTCATCACGGGCTGCTTCAGCTTTTTTCTTTTCTTCTTCATCTACGCCTTCGCCAAGATCCTTCAGCGTTTTATCAGTTTGGAATACAAGCTGATCTGCTTCATTGCGAAGCTCTGCTTCTTCCTTACGTGTTTTATCAGCTTCAGCATTCTCTTCTGCTTCCTGAACCATGCGCTCGATCTCATCATCAGAAAGACCTGTAGAAGATTTAATTGTAATCTGCTGTTCTTTTCCAGTGCCAAGATCTTTTGCACTTACGTTTACGATACCATTTTTATCGATATCGAAGGTCACCTCGATTTGAGGAACTCCGCGTGGTGCAGGCGGAATATCGCCAAGCTGGAAGCGGCCAAGTGTTTTATTGTCTGCTGCCATTGGGCGTTCACCTTGAAGCACGTGAATGTCAACTGCGTTTTGGTTGTCAGCAGCTGTAGAGAACGTTTGTGATTTAGATGTTGGAATTGTTGTGTTGCGCTCAATTAATTTCGTTGATACGCCGCCCATTGTTTCAATTCCAAGTGAAAGCGGTGTTACATCCAAAAGCACAACATCTTTTACATCGCCTGTCAGAACTCCACCTTGAATCGCAGCTCCCATCGCTACGACTTCATCAGGGTTAACTCCTTGTGACGGCTCTTTGCCGGTTTCTTTGCGAATTGCTGCCTGTACCGCAGGAATACGGGTTGAACCCCCAACAAGAATAACTTTGTCGATTTCAGAAGCGGAAAGACCTGCATCTTTAATTGCTTGACGGGTTGGTCCCATTGTCCGCTCTACAAGGCTTGAAGAAAGCTCATCGAACTTCGCGCGTGAAAGCGTAAGCTCAAGGTGAAGCGGGCCTGCTTCTCCAGCTGTAATGAAAGGAAGAGAGATTTGAGTCGATGTAACACCTGACAAATCTTTTTTCGCTTTTTCAGCTGCATCCTTTAAGCGCTGAAGCGCCATTTTGTCTTTAGAAAGATCAATTCCGTTTTCTTTTTTGAACTCTGCTACAAGATGGTCAATGATCACCTGGTCAAAGTCATCTCCGCCTAGGCGGTTGTCACCGGCAGTTGAGCGAACTTCAAATACGCCGTCGCCAAGCTCAAGAAGAGATACATCAAATGTACCGCCGCCAAGGTCATATACAAGAATTGTTTGATCCTGATCCATTTTATCAAGACCATATGCAAGAGCTGCTGCTGTTGGCTCGTTGATAATACGTTCAACCTCAAGACCTGCAATTTTTCCTGCATCTTTTGTAGCCTGACGCTCAGCATCGTTGAAGTATGCGGGTACGGTAATTACTGCTTTAGTCACTTCCTCGCCAAGATAGCTTTCAGCATAAGATTTCATGTATTGAAGAATCATTGCTGAAATTTCCTGTGGAGAATATTCTTTGCCTTCTACTTCAACTTTATGGCTTGTGCCCATATGTCTTTTGATCGACATGATTGTGTTAGGATTTGTAATTGCCTGGCGCTTAGCCACTTCCCCTACCTGCTTCTCACCATTTTTAAATGCAACAACAGATGGAGATGTACGGTTGCCTTCCGGGTTTGCGATTACTTTAGGCTCTCCGCCTTCAAGCACAGATACGCAAGAGTTTGTTGTTCCTAAGTCAATTCCAATAATTTTACTCATTGTCCTATTACCTCCTAATCATTATGTAACGATTACTCGTTTACTTTTACCATTGATGGCCGGATAACCCGGTCCTTTAATCGATATCCCTTTTGGAACTCTTCGATAACCGTATTTGACTCTGTTCCTTCTTCAGAAACCTGCATGACAGCCTGATGTAGGTTAGGATCAAACGGCTGGCCGACTGATTCAATGACTTCAAGTCCTTCCCCTTTAAGGGCTTCTAACAGACTTGAATGCACCATCTGCATTCCTTTTAAAAGAGATTGGGTCTGTTCATCTGATGCTTCTATATTAAGCGCTCGCTCGAAATTATCAAGAGCGGGCAAAATATTCGATATCAGGCTTTGTGCCCGATATTTTTCTTTTGCTTCAGCTTCTTTTTGAATTCGACGGCGATAATTATCAAAGTCAGCACGCAAGCGTAAATAACGATTTTCCGCTTCTTCTGCTTTAGCCTCAAAATCAACCTCAGATTCACTTGTTTCTGCTGCTTCTGCTTCAGAAGCTTCCGTTACAGAATCCGCTGATGCTTCGTGAGTTTCTGTTGTTTTGTTCGTTTCTTCCGCTTTAAAGCCGGATGCTTCGTGCTCTGTTGTTTTATCTTTCTCTGACATTTGTTTCACCTCCTTGAAATACGATGCGCTGATGCCAACCAATCTATTCCCCCGTTATTATAATTTAAACATCAGGGTAAAAACCGGAAGTCAGTCTTGCCCCTCCCGGCTTTCAGTATGAAACCTTATGATTCCGGCGGCTTGTCATATAGGCTCGATAACGCTTTTGATAAGTCTGTACTAAGAATGGTCAGCAGGCTGATTACCCTTGAATACTCCATTCTGGTTGGTCCTAAGATGGCCAGTGAACCCTTTTGCCCTCCGGCAATCGGGAAGGTTGCTGTAATCAGGCTGCAATTCTCCATTGCTATTACTTCATTTTCTTTCCCGATCTTAACCTGGATTCCACTGCCATCACTTGGACGGATTAGCTTGTAGAGATTTTCTTCTCTTTCAATCATATCCATCAGAAGCCGCAGCTTTTCGATATCGCTGAACTCAGGCTGGTTTAGCATGTTCATTTTCCCGCCAAAGAAAAGCTTGTCATGAACCGGAATATTCATAATTTCAGCAAATGCCTTCAGCATTAAATCGTAGTTGGCAATATGCTTTTTTAAAATGATGGCAATTTCCTTATAAAGCCTGTCATGCATATCCATTAAAGATGTGCCGACTAGTCTCTCGTTTAAAATCCGCACCATTTTTTCAATGTCATCCGCTTTTATATCCTTCGGGAAAGAAAAACGCCTGCTTTCAACATGGCCTGTATCCGTCACAATGATCGCAATAGCTGTACCTTCTGAAATTGGGACAACCTGAATTTGTTTCACTCTATTCTCGTGATGATTCGGCCCTAATACAATCGACGTGTAATTGGTCAGCTCCGACAAAATTTTAGCAGAGCGCTGTACAATATTTTCCATTTCAAAAATTCTTTCAGCGAATATTGAATGGATTTGTGAAATATCCTGCTGTTTTAAAGCTTGCGGAGAAAGAAGATGATCTACATAAAAACGGTATCCCTTTTCAGAAGGGACCCTTCCTGAAGACGTATGGGTTTTTTCAATAAATCCCATTTCCTCCAGATCAGACATCTCATTTCTGACTGTGGCAGAACTGTATTGTATTTCATTTTTTTTAGAAAGACTTCTCGACCCCACAGGCTGAGCAGAACGAATAAAGTCGTCAATGATCACTTGCAGAATTAATAATTGTCGATCAGTTAACAATATTCATCACCCCTGTTAGCACTCTGTAACCTTGAGTGCTAAATCTAACACTAAATTTATCAAATCCAATTATATCTGTCAATTAGTTAGATTACCCCAAGAAATGATTGAAATACTTCGTTGCCCAAAAACCTTCCTTTGTGTGTCAGTCGGATATAATCACCATGAACTTGAAGCAGTCCCTTCGCTTTCATTTCCTCAACTGAACCTGAAAAAAGCTCAAGCAGGTTTTTATTATACCGTTTCTCAAAACGGCTTAATGACACCCCTTCAGTTTTTCTTAATCCAAGAAACATTTCCTCTTCCATCTTCTCATTTTCAGCCACTTCGTTTGCACTAAGGGTTGGATACTCTTTCCTTCCAATCGGCTCCATATATTTTCCAACAGGTCCTATATTGGAATACCGGACTCCATCCACATAGCCATGCGCGCCGGCACCAAACCCGAAATACTCCGAATTATCCCAATAAACGATATTGTGTTTACTTTCAAAGCCCGGTTTAGCAAAATTGCTGATTTCATACTGGCCGTACCCTGCTGATTTCATTTTGTCCATCAGCATCTCATACATTCGTGCTTCCGTTTCTTCTCCGGGCAGCGGCAGCTTTCCTTTTCGCAATAAATTGTAAAAAACTGTTTTAGGCTCAACAATTAACGAATAGCCTGAGTAATGAGGCAGATTAAGCTCAAGCGCCTTATCGATCGTATCTTCAAAGTCATCGAGTGTTTGAGTTGGCAATGAATAGATTAAATCAATTGAAATATTTGAAAAACCTGCCTCTCTCGCTTCCCTGATTGACCGGTAAACGTCTTCGGAACGATGATTTCTACCGATTCTTTTTAAAAGCTCATCCGTAAAGGACTGAACGCCAAAGCTTAGTCTGTTAACACCGTAGCGTAAGAGAACGTCAATTTTATCTTTTGATAAATCACCCGGGTTGGCTTCGAATGTATATTCAACTGAATCGCTAAACGGCAGTACGGCTTTGATCCCGGAGCAAAGCTGCTCGAGCTGAGCTGCGCTTAAAGCAGTTGGTGTCCCTCCGCCGACAAAAATGGTCGTAAACTTCTCCTGGGAGTCAGAGAGACGCAGCTTCATTTCATCTATCAGTTTTTCAATATAAAGGTCAACCGGCTGATTTTTCATAAATACCTTATTAAAATCACAGTAATGGCAGATGTGGTGACAAAAAGGAATATGAATATAAGCTGCTTTTACCATGCTTTCACCCTCTTTTCATGCAAAAAGGGGATGAGTATCGCTCCTATACAGAAGCACTCTCCCCAATTGCCTTTTTATAGAAGAATTATTCTTCATTTACTGTTTACTTTTCAGAATCATCCATCTGCAGAACAGCCATAAATGCTTCCTGCGGAACTTCTACTGATCCTACCATCTTCATGCGTTTTTTACCCGCTTTTTGCTTCTCAAGAAGTTTTCGTTTACGCGAAATATCTCCCCCGTAGCATTTAGCCAGGACGTTTTTTCGCATTGCTTTTATCGTGGAACGGGCCACAATTTTTTGTCCTACAGCTGCCTGGATTGGCACTTCGAACTGCTGTCTTGGAATTAAATCCTTTAATTTTTCAACGATTAGTTTTCCTCGCTCATAAGCAAAGTCCTTGTGAACAATAAAGCTTAACGCATCTACTTTTTCAGCATTCAAAAGAATATCCATTTTCACAAGCTTGGATTCTTTATAACCAATCAGCTCGTAATCAAACGAAGCATAGCCTTTTGTACTCGACTTTAACTGATCAAAGAAATCATAAACGATTTCAGCGAGCGGGATTTCATATACCACATTTACCCGGGTCTCATCCATGTACTGCATATCAATAAAACTTCCTCTTTTCGCCTGAGAAAGCTCCATAACCGCTCCAACATAATCATTCGGCACCATAATAGTCGCCTTAACATAAGGCTCCTCTACATGATTGACAGATTGAGCATCAGGCATCATCGAAGGATTATCCACCATCAGCTGCGTGCCGTCCTCTAAATGCACATCATAGATAACACTTGGAGCTGTTGTAATTAAATCGATATTAAATTCACGCTCAATCCGTTCCTGTATTATTTCCATGTGAAGAAGTCCAAGGAATCCGCAGCGGAAGCCAAAGCCAAGCGCCTGAGAGGTTTCCGGCTCAAACTGCAAAGCCGAGTCATTTAGTTCAAGCTTTTCCAATGCTTCACGCAAATCTACATAACGGGCTGTATCAATTGGATAAAGTCCGCAATATACCATAGGATTTAACTTTCTGTACCCAGGTAAAGGCACTTCGGTCGGGTTGACAGCACTCGTAATCGTATCACCGACACGTGTGTCGCCGACATTTTTAATCGCCGCGGTCAAATACCCTACATCTCCTACAGTCAATTCTTCCTGTGAAGTTGCCTTTGGAGTGAAAACTCCAATATCATTGACTTCAAATTCTTTACCGGTTGCCATCATCCGGATTTTATCTCCAGGTTTTACTCTTCCTTCAACAATTCGGATGTAGGCTACAACACCGCGGTATGGATCGTACAAAGAATCAAAAATCAGCGCTTTTAACGGTGCTTCAGGATCTCCGACAGGTGCCGGAACCTTTTCTACAATCTGCTCAAGAATATCTTCGATTCCAATACCTGCTTTTGCAGAAGCAAGGACAGCTTCAGAAGCATCAAGGCCGATAACATCCTCGACTTCCTGGCGCACCCGCTCAGGGTCTGCAGCCGGCAGGTCGATTTTATTTATAACCGGCAGGATTTCTAACTCATTATCAAGCGCCAGGTATACATTTGCCAGCGTCTGGGCTTCAATACCCTGGGCAGCATCTACAACTAAGATTGCCCCTTCACACGCCGCAAGGCTTCTAGAAACCTCATAGGTAAAATCGACGTGTCCCGGGGTATCAATTAAATGAAATGTGTATTCTTCACCGTTTTTAGCCTGATATTTCAGCTGAACGGCATTCAATTTAATCGTAATGCCTCTTTCCCGCTCAAGATCCATTGAGTCAAGAAGCTGGGCTTTCATTTCCCTTGACGTAAGGGCTTTTGTTTTTTCAAGAATTCGATCGGCTAATGTTGACTTCCCATGGTCAATATGGGCGATGATCGAAAAGTTTCGTATGTTTTTTTGTCTATTTTGTCGTTGCTCCTGGTTCATCCATGTCCACTCCTGTTTTTCAGACGCAATTCTGCTAGGATACAGTATAACAGGTTGGAGGCAACCTTTCAATGCAACTGTTGCAGTCTATTAAGGCTGACCGACAGCTTCAGCCTCTAAGATAATTCCAGCTAATACATCTGCAAACACGTCTGCTGAAAGCTGGATCTCTTCAAATGTATTATCTACTCCGCCAAGCTCCATTAAAAGCGCTTTTGAGGTAAGGTCCTGATTAAACTTGCCGTTTGTGCCTGCGCCTTCCTTCACATATACTCCCCTTGAAATTCCGGGAATGGCTTTATTGAGTTTTTCATGTACTGTTTTTGCAAGCGCAAGATTTTTATCACTTTGCTCATGCTCCCCGCCTACAACAAGGGCAATCTTTGCGTATACCTTGCCTTCATATTCGAGAGCTGTAACATCACGCCTGACAGAATCCCGGTGGACATCTACCAGATACGTTATTTCAGGGGTGGCGCTCATGGCTTCTTTAACAACCTCTCTTGACACATCATATGCAGCCCAGTATTCAAGCCCCTGCTCTTTGAGCTTACCCACAACATCAGTATCATTTACAACTGCGCCTACACCTCTTTTTTCAAGAGCTGTTTTTATATATGGTCCCATTTGCGTTACATTTACCTTCGAATGATGCGTTTTATTCGGATCAGACGTTTCAGGCAAATACGGAAGATAGGATTCCCTTGAATGAGTAAAATATAAAAGTACTTTGTTGGGCATCAGCACCGATGCAGCAGGACTTTCCTGCAATTCAGTGGATGGCTCCAGTGCATCCTCTTCAATGCCGCTAAAAAACCAGTCTGTAGGAGGAACAGATTCTGACGGCTCAGGGAAAATACCTGCTTCATTGGAATTTGCATAGGCCACCGAACGATCAAAAAAAACTCCCTCCATCATGAGCCAGTTGGACGGGTTGGAAGCCGTTTGCTTAACTCTTGAAAACCATTGTGTCACAACTGACGGCTCTGCACCTGAAATAGAAGCTGTCTCCATTTGCACAAAAGCTTTCGTCCAGCTCAAGGGGATTTCAGCCGGCCATGTGAGGGTGTGCTGCTTCGACCATGATAGAACATATGGCATACAGATCGCTGTGAGTGTTAACGACAGGAGCAATAAAGTAGTTCGGATAATGGAATAAACCGTTCTTGAAAGGACAGGTTCCAATAGGATCATTTTTGTTTTTTTCATCGTTCTCTCACCTCGCATTAAGGATTCTTTTCACTTTATGCGAGGGTTGAAAACGAAAGAACCTATTTAATCCTGGGGCTTAGTGGGTAACAGAGGTCCCGTGCCCATCTGCCAGACTTTCATGAAGTGCACTGTTAATGGCCATGGCAATGATATTTGCTGCCTGCTCCATAAATAAGTCCGTATCTTTCGGTGTCACAATTAAATTATGTCCAAGAGGAGAAAGAACTTCTTCAAGGAGCTGTCTTTTTTCATGATCCTCAAGCTCGCCCATCATCCCAAGATATACTTTTCTTTCTTCCTGTGTAGGCAGGTCCTTCTCAGTCAATTTTTTTGTGCCTGGCAGCGCACCAACTGAAAGAGAATTTGAAGGATTATCCTGTGTCCTTTTTTTCTGTCCGAGCGTTTTCAGGTAATAATTCAGCGTATCCTGTGTAATCGTTACCGCATCAACAACTGTTGGAATACCGATGGATACTACTGGAACCCCGAGTGTCTCAAGGCTGATTTCTTTTCTTTTATTTCCTACACCCGCTCCAGGCTGAATGCCTGTGGAAGAAATTTGAATCGTAGCATGAATCCGCTCCACTGCTCGTGCAGCAAGTGCATCAATGACAATAACGGCCTCAGGCTTAACTTTCTCAACAATGCCATGAATAATATCACTCGTTTCCATACCGGTTAATCCCATCACCCCGGGAGCGATCGCAGAAACCTTTCTGAAGCCCTCCTCTACTGCCTCCGGCTCATTGTGAAATAAATGATTTGTTATAAACACATTCTCACACACAAGCGGACCAAGAGAATCAGGGGTTATCTGCCAGTTCCCAAGCCCGACAACTAAAATATGTGCTTCACTTGAAATGTTGGAAAGCGGCAGAAATTCACGTATTACTTTTTCAAGCGCTTGTGAAATTGATTGCTGCCATTTTTCGTTTTGTGTTCTAAGCTGAGGCACCTCGAGTGTCCAATAATGCCCTTCTTTTTTGCCCAGCTGCTGCTCAGCACTTTTAGGCACAACGACCTTACTTACTGTAAAGTGATCTACTTTATCTTCAGATACTTTAATCTCTTCTTTGATCGTTGGCTCTTGGAGTAATTGTTCTTCAACAGCCGTTTCAAATGCTTCAATAGCTAAATCCGTCCGCATGGAGATCATAACCTATCCCTGCTTTCTTTTTAAAAGATAGGTTTTGCGTAATAAGCACTTTCCATTCATACAATCCTCTTTTTTCTAACTGGTTTAGGAGTATTTTTCGTCACATCTATTGCAATCTCTCTCCCCCTTTGATAAAATATCCCTTGTTCTTATGTAAATTAACGCTATGTCCTTAAATGGAAATTCGCATGGCGGGTGCACTGAAACTCGCATATGCGGGTTTTGAATTGCTAAATCGAGTCATATAGAACCTCGATCCAATTTGGGAGGTGACATGAATGCCAAATATTAAATCTGCTATTAAACGCACAAAAACGAGCGAAGCACGCAATGTACAGAACACTCAGCAAAAATCTGCTATGCGTACAGCTGTTAAACGTTTTGAAGCTGCCGTTGAAACTAACGCTGACAACAAAAACGAACTTCTTTCATCTGCTGTAAAGCAGCTGGATAAAGCAGCTCAAAAAGGCTTAATCCACAAAAATAACGCAGATCGCAAAAAAGCCAGCTTAATGAAAAAAGCTAACGCATAATGCGATTTAAAAAGGCCCTCAGCAATGAGGGTCTTTTTTTAATGACTTTGAGTATGAAGTCTGGTCAGGAAAAATTCAATGACCATTTCTTTATTAAAGCCTGATGTCTTCATGTCCAGATCACATTGAGCAAGCGACAGCATTATTGAAGAAAGCTTTGAAGATGAAAATGCCTGAGCATGCTTAGCAGCAAGCTTTACCCGAAAAGGATGCACCTTTAATTGAGATGCAATTTGCTGCTGTCCGTAGCCTTTGGAAGCGAGGGACTTAACCTGGTAAATGAGTCTGAACTGTCCTGCAAGAAGGGCCAAAATTTTCAGCGGCTCTTCCTTTTGCTTTAACAGGTCCCAGTAAAGTTGAAGAGCTTCATCAATACGGTTATGCACAGCGCGGTCTATTAAGTCAAAAACGTTTTGTTCGATTGAACGCGCTGTCAGCTTCTCAACCATTTCAACTGTAATTTCACTTGTTTCCAGCGCATATAATGAAAGCTTATCAATTTCTCCCGCAAGCATAAATAAGTTAGTTCCTGCAAGCTCTACGATTTTCTCTGCAGCAGCCTCCTGTATTTGAACGCCGGCCTGTCCTGCCCGCTGCTTAACCCATGTACGTATATCATGTTCCTTTAATTTTTTTGCTTCAAGAACCGTTGCACTTTTTTTCAGCTGTTTCGTGATTTTTTTTCGTTCATCCAGTTTTTCATATGGGGCAATCAGAACAAGGATTGTATAAGGCGCAGGCGATTCCAGGTATGACTGAAGAGAAGTTAAATTCGTCTCTGCCTTCTCTTTTTTCTTTTCAGCAGTTAAAAATTGCGGATTATGTATAAAGACCACTCTGCGCTCTCCCATGAAAGGAAAGGTTTCAGCATCCTCCATTGCAAGCTCCAGTGTATCTCCGTCCTCCAGATCATAGGAGGAAAAATTAAAATCCATTTCCTGTTCCAGGATGGCATGTTGAAGAAGAATCTGTTTTGTCTCCTTAATTAAAAAAGGCTCATCTCCATATACTAAATACACCGGAGCGAATTTTTTCTGCTTCATAGCTGTCCATTCTTTAACGATCATCAAATCCGCTCCATTTCATTTACTTCTTCCTTCTATCGTAAAAAACTTTAACGGATTTGACAAGCGCTGTAAAACATTATGTAAAGGGAACCGCTTAGGCCATACATGATGACGTAAGCGGGTATTTAAACGCTTTACACAGGGCCCTAGGAATTCCTGTGCAAAACGGAGCACCTACATGTATTATCACCTTATAATCTTGAACTATTTGTGATAAAGCGTACCATGACAGGAAAAAACTTTTGTAGGTATGGATTTTTTTTTATCCATCCTCTATACTGAAATAGAAATAGGAGGGGTATTTATGAACGAATTCGAAAATAATGTGCAGTCAAAACGTAACGATCTAATTGACTCAGGTGTAGCGTTCGTTGTATCTTTTGGTTTTTTCGCATTACTTTTTGCAGTTGGAACCATTGTCTCATTTGTAGGATCTTAACTAAATGTATAAAAGGGCCGGCTGATGCAGGCTCTTTTTTCATTTGTTCAGCTTTATAACCCACTCTGTTCTTATTCTCCATCGTATGGAAAAATCGTCCGAAAGGTTCCCTTTTTTCCTTGAAATTGATAGTCAATTGCTCCATGGGAATACGTTCCAAATAATACGATTTCTTTGTCTTCAATTCGGCTGACTACATCACTGTGGGGATGATTATAGCGATTCTTAGCTCCAGCCGAGATAATAGCGTAATCAGGGTCTACCTGGTCAAGAAACGCCTCTGTGGTAGATGTTTTGCTTCCATGATGGCCAATCTTTAATACATCCGCACTAAGAGATGGGTAGCGCTCCATAAGCTCCGCCTCGCCTTCTGCTTCAAGATCTCCAGTAAATAGCCATTCCAATCCCCCTATCTCTGCTTTGACCACCAGCGAATCATTATTGCCTGTGTACTCCTCGTCGTGCGGGTACATTAATTCAAATAAACTTTCACCCGCTGTCCACATGTATGGTGCCTGCACTTCAAAAACAGGTATTGAAAGTTCATGGAGTTCTGTGAGCATATCAGAAACTGTTTCCTTCTCATAAGAGCCCGGCGAAATCCATACCTCTTTAATATCAGCATAAGCGGCAAGGTCAACAGTTCCTCCTATATGATCCCAGTCACCATGGGTGAGAATAAGCCTGTCAATGGATGTTGTCCCTCTTCCTTTTAACACCGGCCAAATAATTTCTTTTCCGACCGAAAAGCTGTTTTGTTCATCCCCAAAACTTATTGCGCCCCCAGTATCAATCAAATAAGTTCCTTGCCCCAAAGGCAAATCAATCAGAATGCTGTCCCCCTGCCCTACATCAATAAACAGGATGCTTCCTTGTAAGCTGTATCTTCCGGAAAGCCAGTCCACTGTTAAGGCAATAAGCAGCAGCAGAGCAGGCTTTACGAATATTCTTTTTTCTAAAAAGAAAAACAGTAAAAGACTAAGACCTATATAGACCATTACTAAAAAATAGGATGGCTTTCCGAAGACCAAAACCACATAAGGAAAGCTCGAAAGGTATAAAGAAACTTTATTAAGAAGAGAGACGCCTGCTTCAAGCCCTAAAGAAAGAAAATAGGTGAGCTCCTGATTAAAAAATGAAAGAAAATATAAAATGAATAATGAAGGAAGCAATACAATTGTAAATAGAGGAATGTAAAAAAGGTTTGTGAAAAAACCCGCTATTGATGTCTCGTGGAAATGAAAGAGGAGAATTGGCAGCGAACCGACCTGGGCAACTGTAGTCACTTTAAGAATTGCAAAAAGTTTTGAAGACGCTTTAAGAAAGCCGGGTGCAGATAAAATGATTGAAAAGCTGACAGTATAACTTAGCTGAAAACTGACTTGACTAAGCACTGCGGGATTAATGAGAAGCTGGATTATAAAGGTAATGCAAAGAGCCTGTAGTAACGTTATTTTTTTTGAGACCATGGTAAAAAATATCACCGCTATTATACTGCTGACTGCCCTGACAACAGGGGGAGATCCACCTGTCATTGCCGCATAAAGCGGAAGTGCAGCTAATAAACTAAAACGCACATTTTCTTTTGTTACCCCAACCCGTAGAAGCAGCTGCCAGAGCATCGCGACAACCATTCCTACATGCATTCCTGAAATAGCAAGCAAATGAATCACTCCAAGTCTGCGATATGCCTCAAGCAGTTCCTCGTCCATATCAGAGCGGTCTCCAAATAAAAGAGATTTTGCGACTGGCTGAAGGCTGACCGGAAAAATTCTTTCCACACGGTTCATTCCGTGGTCCCTTTTCAGAAGTAATTTTTCTATGGTAGTGAGAGAAAGCGGAACACAATCGGAAAAATCGTGTATGGAAGATACAGTAAATATCCAATGGATAGAAAGGTTTTGCAAATAATGCTGATAATCGAATAAGTAGGGGTTTCTTGCAGGAGAAGGCGCTTCAAGCTCTCCTTTCCATGTACAATTAGAAGGGGTAATAGAAGAAATTTGCTCTTGTGGAGTATCTTTTGGAAGATAAAATCTAACTTGAATTTTTTCGCCATTAACTGTCTCAGCCTGTGCTGATGCTGTTTTATCATTAATTTTTAAAGGAGTCACGATTTTAAGCGGAAGCGTTTTTTCATCGCCGTTTAAGTTAGTGACCTGACTATTAAAAGTGCAGCACCCGTAGATATAAAAAAATACAGCGAAGAGGATAAGAGGCAGGAGAATTTTTAATGGAGGCCGGTGCCTTATAAAAGAAAAAAGATAATAGGGAAGAAAAATCAGCCCCCATATCAGGGAGTGCGCAAAGGCTGCACCGAGCAATGCCATAAGCGCACCAGGAACAATCCATTTCATCTGCTCACTCCTACAGATCTGAATTTTGAAGAAGAGGCTCAAGTGATCTTGCATCAAAAGGCACTTGTTCTACTTTAACATTTGCCTGTTTAAATAGTTCAGCTGCATATGGATGGTTCTTATAATCCTTTGCATAATATAATTTTTTTATCCCAGCCTGAATAATCGACTTTGAACAAGGAAGACATGGAAAGTGCGTGACAAAGATTTCAGCTCCTTCTGTCGGCACACCGAATTTCGCACACTGCAGCAGCGCATTGATTTCTGCATGAATTGTTCTCACGCAGTGATTATCGATTACATAGCAGCCTTCATCGACACAATGTGTGCCTCCTGCTATTGATCCATTGTACCCGCCGGCAATAATTCTGTTATCCCGAACAATCGTTGCACCTACTGTCAGTCTTGTACATGTGCTTCTTAACGCCAGCAAATGGCTTTGCGCCATAAAATATTGATCCCAGGAAATTCTGTCCATCTTGTAGTGCTCCTTTCTAATCCAACCAAAGCATGCATTTATTTTATATCGATTACGTCTTTCATTTTATCAAACGTTTTATCTCCGATGCCGGAAATATTTTTAATATCCTCGATTGTTTTAAATCCTCCTTCATTTTCTCTGTAGTCAATAATAGCCTGCGCTTTAGCCGGACCTATGCCAGGAATTGTTTCAAGTAGCACAGCATCAGCTTGATTGATATTGATTTTACTCTCCTGGCTATTTGCAGCTGTTGAAGTCTGGGACATGTTGTCAGGCATCTCTTCCCCTTCTTCGGGAATGTAAATAACCATTTCATCAACCAGTTTCAAAGAGAGATTTACACCTGTCATATCCGCATTTTCAGTTTGAAAACCAGCCTGCTCAATCAAATCAGCCACACGTTCCCCTTCCTTGACCGTGTAAACCCCTGGGACCTTAACAGCGCCTTTTAAATCAACCTTTATTAATTCATAGGATAAGGGAACTGTTTGTTCCGCAGCAGCATATGTGATTTCTTCATCCGGAATCATAGGGGTTGGGACGGGAACTTCTGAGGGGTTTGTGAATAGGTTAAAAAGGAGAAAAGCGATGAGGAGCACTGGGGGGATAATAACTATTGAGCGTTTATTAGAGTCTAGCCATTGCTTCAACCTGGTTCTACCTCCTGATTGCATGCAGCAGGAAAGAAAGGAGCTTACGCTTATTATTCCATATTCTGCGTAAAATTACATTAAAAATAAAAAGATGAGAGGAAATCTCATCTTTTTATTTTCTGACCGTAAAGAAAATTCTTTCACTGTCCTCTTTCGGAGGCAAATCAGTAAAATCTGCAGAAATCGATTGCATATCAAACCCTGCTTCTTCAGTCATCGCTATATAGTTGTCAATCGTATACGTTCGCTGCTTGTGAAGCTCATCAAAGCGGATGTACGAATTACGACTGGGATCTTCAATAACAAAAAATGATAATTCATGTTCGACGCTATGCGGGCTTTCCCCAGGGAATGAATTCCATATATACGCAATATCTCCATCATCCCAAGTAAACGTCTGGTCAATGAATAAATGTTCAATCTTATAAATAGAATGAACATCAAATAAAAGCAGTCCGCCCGGATTCAAAAGCTGATACATGGCAGCAAATGTTTTCCTGACGTCTTCTTCTGTTTCCACATAATTAATTGAATCACAAAAAATAGTTATAATATCAAACATCCCAAGTCCGTCAGCTTCTGCCATGTCCTGTTGAAATAACTGAAGAGCAACACCTGATTGCCTTGCCTTTTGTGAAGCAACAGCAAGCATGGTTTCTGACAGGTCAATCCCGGTTACATCAAAGCCTTCCTGGGCAATTTTAATGGTCCATTCCCCAGTACCGCACCCTACATCAAGCAATTTTTTGCCACTGACCTTATGATGCTTGGCTCTATCTAAAACAAACCTGGTCCAGTCATCGTAGGGCATGTCATTCATCAGCTTGTCATAAACTTCTGCAAACCGCCCGTAGCTCATCCGTTAATGCGGCTTGTCATATCTTCAAGCGGCGCGTCTCCCCAAAGCTTTTCGAGCTTATAATAATCACGTTCTTCACGGTGGAATACGTGGACGACTACATCACCAAGATCTACTAATACCCAGCGCGCTTCATCGTACCCTTCCATTCGCTTTATTGTGTAGCCTTCTTCCTCGGCACGATCCTTTACTTCTTTTGCGATTGCCTGGACCTGCTTATCGGAATTTCCGTGGCAGATAACGAAATAGTCCGCAATGAGGGAAATCCCGTTCATGTTTAATGCAACTATATCTTCTGCACGTTTGTCGTCTGCAGCTTTATAAGCAACCTTTAATAGTTCAGCTTCATTCATATTTGCTTTTCTCCTTTTGCAGCATCAAATCATTATAACACTCAAGTGTATCCGGAAAGATGCGGGCTTTTTTGTCCATTAAAAATGAAATGGATTGTTTAACTGTTTTTCTCATGGCCTTTTCTAAATCAGTAAAGGCGATTTTTCTTATCTCTTCAGCTTCCGGAAATTTTCTTCCAGGTTCAATAAAATCAGATAAATAAATAATTTTTTCAAGAAGGCTCATACCTGCGCGTCCAGTGGTGTGAAAGCGGATCGCATTTAAAATATCCTGGGACTCAATGGCCATCATTACTTTAGCCAAATATGCTCCAACCGGCGCATGCCATAACTCATGGTGAAAAAGCAGCAATCTTTCATCCATCTGTTCCTTTTTTATGATATCTCTCATATCATCCCTGCTGTGGTGCTTTGCCATGTCATGAAGAATGGCAGCCATCTCTGCTTGCTCCACATTTTCCCCGTATTTTTCTGCTAAAGCCTTTGCTGTTTCCATTACACCAATCGTGTGAATATATCGCTGTTCCGGCAATACTTCTCTTACATGAGCTAACGCTTCTTCACGATTCATATAAACCCTCCTTGGTAATATATTCATTTACCTGCTGCGGAATTAAAAAGGTCACATTTGAGCTGCTTTGCAATCTCGTACGAATAAAGGATGATGAAAGGTCAATCATTGGAGCGGAAATGAATGTCACTGGAAACCCGGTTTCTCCTGTGTAGCCGGGACGCATAAATCCGATGAAACGGATTTCTTTTACTAGCTCTTCGACTCGATGCCACTTCGGAAGGAAGTCGATCATATCTCCGCCTATTATAAAATAAAATTCTGTATCAGGCTCCCTTTTTTTAAGCTGTATTATTGTATCATACGTGTAAGAGATTTCAGATCGATCGAATTCAATTAATTCAAGTTTAAAATAATCAATTTCTTTAATAGCTAAGCTGATCATATTAATTCTGTCCTGATCGGCCGGAGGATTATACATCTCTTTATGGGGTGATTTCGCACTTGGCATAAATCTCACTTCATCAAGACCGAGTGCGTGATAGGCTTCGTTTGCCATAATTAAGTGGCCTATATGAATTGGATTAAATGTTCCGCCAAGGATTCCCACTCTTCTGTTTTTCATTATTTAACCTTAGGTAATTCCAGCTTCTTGTTCTCACGTGATTCTTTATAAATGACGATGGTGCTGCCGATGGTTTGAACGATTTCACTTCTTGTGCCCTTAGAAATATCTGCTGCGACCTCATCTTTGTCCTGTTCACAATTTTGAAGAACACTTACCTTAATCAGCTCTCTGGCTTCCAGCGCTTCTCCAATTTGCTTAATCATGTTTTCATTTACTCCGCCCTTGCCCACTTGAAAAATTGGGGTAAGGTGGTGCGCTTCTGATCGTAAGAAGCGTTTTTGCTTTCCTGTTAACATATAACTCCTCCTAAATTCTCTGTAATCATTTTTATTGCTTTTTTTGTATCTGGCTGACTGCCTGTCCAATAAGAAAATGCCAGGGCTCCCTGGTGGACAAACATTCCAACTCCATTTAAAGTATCGGCTCCTTCTGCCTTGGCTCTTTTCAAAAATTCAGTCTCCAGCGGATTATAAATTATATCGACTGCGAGTGTATCTTTTTTCATCAAACCAAGTTTAATTGGAGATTGACCGATAGCAGGAGACATGCCTACTGAGGTGGTATTAATAATGATATCAAACTGTTCCGGATTTTCCTCAGCAGCAGTCATTGTAAGAGCCTGGGCAGAATCATGTGTTGAAACATCCTTTATTAAAGCTTCAGCCCGGCTGACGGTGCGGTTTGCTATATAAAGCCTTTTTGGCTGAAGCTTTAGAAGAGCATGATAAATTCCTTTCGCAGCTCCTCCTGCACCTAAAATTAAAATAGAGGACTTTTTAATCTCACCGGATGTCCTTTTAGTTAGCAAAGACTCAACAAATCCTTGTCCATCGGTATTTTTGCCAATTAAACGAGGACCATCAGCTACAACAGTATTTACTGCGCCTATTACTGCAGCTGACTCATCAATCTCATCCAGGAAAGGAATAATGGATTCTTTATGTGGAATTGTAACATTCCAGCCTTTAATCCCTAAAGCTTTCATTCCTTTAATGGCATCCTCCAGGTTTTTCGGCTCAATCGTAAAAGCATGATAGGAAGCGTCAATTCCTTCTGCTTCAAACCACTGATTATGCATAAGCGGTGATTTTGAATGCTTAATTGGATTGCCGATCACGCCATATAAAGAAGACAAAGCTATTCCCTCCAGTTTAAATAAGTGATTTCCTTACCAGTACACTTACTCCTTTTGGGGCGTAAGCGGCAATTTTTGCACCCGGCTCGTTTATCGTTATCCAGCCTAATCCTGAAAAAACGATGTCCATTTTTTCATCCTTTACTGAAAACTCATGCTTAACAAGCTCCGGAAAGCTTTCAAGATCCTCTCTTCGGGGAGGGGTCAGTAATTCTCCTGCATGCTTTTCATATAAATTATCGGCATTTTCAAGCTTTGTGCGATGAATTTCGAGTTCGTTCGAAAAATAGCATGTAAATGATTTTTTCCCCCCGCTCATATAATCAAAGCGGGCAAGACCCCCCACAAACAATGACTGCTCTTCGTTCAGCTGAAAGCTCTTAGGCTTCATCTCTTTCCGCGGCATTACCCGTTTCAAGTCTTTTTTGTTTATTACATGGGCCATCTGATCCCGATTTATGATCCCTGGCGTATCAATAATAGCCTGCCCATCATCGAGCGGAATTTCAATCATATCAAGAGTAGTTCCCGGGAACTGGGAAGTGGTAATAATATCCTCTTCACCTGTCACTTCTTTAATAATCCGGTTAATAAAGGTGGATTTCCCTACATTCGTACAACCGACAATATACACGTCTTTTCCCCGGCGGTGCTTTTCAATGACGTCAAGCGTTTCCTTTATATGATGGCCTTTTTCAGCGCTGCAAAGGAGCACTTCTGCAGGTTTAAGCCCCAGCTGCTTTGCTTCGTATTTCATCCAATTTATCAGCTTATTGGGCTTTACGGACTTTGGAAGTATATCTGATTTATTTCCTATTAATATCACTGGATTTTTCCCGACAAAGCGATGTAAACCGGCTAAGAAGCTGCCATTAAAATCGACGATATCAACAACTTTTACGATAAGAGCATCTACTTCGCCCAGTCCGTTTAAAATTTTCAGAAAATCATCATCCGTCAGTGCTACGTCCTGGACCTCGTTATAATGCTTTAATCGGAAACATCGTTGACATACTACCTGCTCTTTTTCAAGGCTTGAAGGAGGTGCATAGCCAAGTCCTTCTTTATTTTCAGTTTGAATTATTACTCCGCAGCCAATACAGCTAACTACATTTTCACTCACTTCGGATCCTCCCATTGAATCATATTCTTACGTTTAAAGAATTTTAAGATGCGGCGTTCAATTCTTCTGTTTATCCGTGTCAAAAAGCCATCTGTTTTTGCTACAGGCACGACTAGAATTGTATATAGTTTATTAAGATTTCCGCCAAGAACATCGGTTAAAAGCTGATCTCCTATAACTACAGTTTCTTCTTTTTTTACTCTCATATCCTTTATCGCCTGTCTGAAAGCTTTTCCTCTTGGCTTTCTAGCATGATAAATAAATGGTACGCCAATCGGATCTGAAAATGCCGATACGCGAAGCTGATTGTTATTGGAAACAATCGTCACAAGAATTCCATTTTTTTGCATTGATTCAAGCCACTCAATAAGCCTTGGTGTGGCATTTTTACGGTCCCATTCAACAAGTGTATTATCTAAATCAGTTATGACTGCTTTAATTCCCTGTTCTTTTAACTTTTGTGGTGTTATTTCAAAAACACTATTCACAAATTCGTTTGGCAGAAATAATTTTATCAACACGCTCACCTCTTTTAGCTTTAAATTATAATAATAACGTAATAATACAAGGATATCAAAAGCCTATGGATATGTCAGAATGATAAGAATCGTTCGACAAATTCAGCCAATTTCATCAAACTGTGGATAACTTTTCCTCGATTCTAATCGATGTTAGTCTTGGATTTTGAAAAGATATCTACAAGTTTTACACAGCTTATCCACTGCATGCTGTGGATAAGAGAACGGTTGTTCTTTCAAATTTCATCTGATAATCTAACTGTAGGAAAACCGAACCGAAAGGAGTCAAACTGATGGACAAGCTGCCTCTGCACTTACTTATTGAAGCTCTTTCTGAAGCGAAGCGCCTAAACTTATCTGAGGATTTCATAAAACTTATTCAGGAAGCAATTGAAAAAAGATCTATGACATTAACACTTTAACCACCCGGCGTTTACTTGAAACGTGCAATTTCTTCCCCCATGTGCACCGCACCAGAGTATTTTGTTATGGTCATGACTCCCTGTTCTGCCAGTAAAATTACTGTAGAGCCAAAACGGAATAACCCGATCTCTTCTCCTTTGGTCCAACGTTCACTTGTATTTGTTAAATGAATAGCATTAACAAACATAGCACCTACCTTGATGAATGCCATTTGTCCTTTAGTAGTCCATACTTCAGAGACAACCCGATAGTTTCTGGACAAAGGCTGATCTCCATAGGTTAAGCCTAATTTGTTTACGGGATAGGAGGAACGGCCGATAATAAGCTGTCTTACAACTTCTCCAGTGACGGGAGAATGGATCCTATGGTAATTGGCAGGGCTTAGGTAAAGAACCATGAGCTCTCCTCCTTTGAATACAGCTGCATTTTTTTTACTGCCAACCAATTCCTCTAGAGAATAGTGGACCCCTTTCACCACATATTCGTCCTGTTCTGTGATCGTTCCTGCAAATTCTATGGTTCCATCTACAGGGCTGATAATGCTGTTGTCATCGTTTGCAATCGGTCTTTTATCAGGAAGCACTTTTCTTGTAAAGAAATCCTGCAGAGAGTGATAGCCTTCTTTCGGATGCTCCCATTCATCGTCTTTTATGGAGAAAGCTTTTTTATAAGAGGGGATAATTTTTTTACTTAAGGAAGATGAACTGTATTTGCTTATGATTAATGAACTAGTCCTGCCGTTCGTTAATTCGACAAATTTTCGGTAAATAAACCGCTTCACTTGATGGCACCTCCGGGTTTCTTCAAAATTATAGTCTTAACAATAAGTTCTAAAAAGGGTACAATAAGTATATTAACCGTATGAGGGAGGACCCCAGTGTCATTTTTGCAGGTAATCGATATCACCTTTAAGAAAGTAAAAGCCCAAACGGCAAATATTCTGACCTTATCTAATTTGGTTCTTGGCGGCTTTGCTGCTTTATATAGTACTTCCGGTCATTTTTCTTTAGCAGCTCTGCTCATTTTCATCGCCGCTTTCATGGACCGTTTTGATGGAATGGCAGCAAGGAAATTGGGAATTGAGTCTGAATTAGGGAAGCAGCTTGATTCCATGAGTGATCTTGTCTCTTTTGGTGTTGCTCCTGCACTTTTACTATATCATTCATTTTTATTTGAGTTTGGTGCAAGCGGTATGATTTTAACAATCTTTTACATAGGATGCGGCGCATATCGCCTGGCTCGCTTTAATACAAAGCAGCCTTCGTGTTATTTTGAAGGACTGCCAATAACAGCTGCAGGCTGTTTAGCTGCTTTAAGCTACCTTGCTATGCCGATTTTATCCATCGCTTCTCATATTACCATAATGTTTGTGTTATCACTATTGATGGTTAGTCCTTTAAAGGTGAAGAAAATGTAATCAAAGTACAGCCAGATATCTGGCTGTACTTTTTTTGTTCGGAAATTTCGCGCTAGCAATAATGTCTAAAACTCGAGAATGAAAACTGCCTTAGAAGTGGGACTAGCAAGTTTTTGTCCTTCCTTACATATAGTTTAGAAAACACTGGAAGGAGGGTCAAACTTTGTCCGGTCTATTACTGGCACTATTGATAGCTCTTGGGGACACCACTTCATTAATGGGATACTTCAAACAAAATGCATTCCCGCAGCCGCTTTCTAAAGAGAAAGAAAAAGAAATGATCGAACGAACTCTTCTGGGGGATGAGGAAGCCCGGAAGGTTTTAATTGAACACAACCTCAGGCTGGTCGCACATATTGTTAAAAAATTTGAGAACACCGGTGAATCGAATGAAGATTTAATTTCAATCGGCACGATCGGTTTAATCAAAGCAATTGAAAGCTACTCCTTTGAAAAAGGAACAAAACTTGCTACCTATGCTGCCAGATGTATTGAAAACGAAATACTTATGTTCCTTAGATCGTTAAAAAAGGTGAAAAAGGACGTTTCCTTAAACGATCCTATTGGTGAAGATAAGGACGGCAATGCCATCAGCCTCATCGATGTACTTCGGGGCGAAGAGGATGAGCTCGACCAGGTAATACAAAATAAAATGAATCAGGAAAAAGTGAGAACCTTTATTCAATCACTTGAGCCTCGGGAAAAGGATGTTATTACTCAGCGTTTTGGATTAAATGGACTCGAAGAAAAAACGCAGCGGGAAATCGCCAAGGAGCTTGGCATATCCAGAAGCTACGTTTCAAGGATTGAAAAAAGGGCTCTTATGAAGCTTTTTCATGAGTTTTCCCAGGCTGAACGCATCATTGAGGATTCGAACAGGGATTAGATACGCTGTGCTGCTACTTCCTTCACAATACCTAATACAAGATTGGCAGAATTCACAGCTGCCTTTTCGAGATACTGGTCAAAGGAAATATTTGATTCCTTTCCTGCAATATCTGAAAGTGAGCGAATAATAACAAATGGAATCCCATATTGATGTGCAACCTGCGCAATCGCTGCTGCTTCCATTTCAAGCGCCTGTAGATTTTCAAATTTATCTCTTAACGCCTCCACCCGTACAGGATCATTCATAAACGAATCTCCTGTTGCAATCAGCCCGCTAACCGCCTGAACGTTTTCAATAGCTTCAGCCGACCTTTCTGCCGCTTCTTTTAGCGTTTGATGGGCAATAAAGGCTGCAGGGAGATTGGGCACCTGTCCGTATTCATACCCAAAGACGGTTACATCTACATCGTGGTGTCTCACCTCGGTGGAAATAACAATGTCACCTATATTTAAAGAAGGATCAAACCCTCCAGCAGATCCTGTATTTATAATTACATCAGGTTTATACCGTTCAACTAAAATGGTGGTTGTCATCGCTGCATTTACTTTTCCTATTCCGCTTCTTACAAGTACAACCTCAGCATCATTAATCATCCCGGATATAAATTCACTGTTCGCGATTGTTGCTTTTTCTGCATTCTTAATATTTGAGCGCAAAAATGTCACTTCTTCTTCCATGGCACCTATAATGGCAATTTTCATAGCTCGCCTTCAACCCCCTTATGATTTCAAAACTTCTTTGACTTTATCATAGCAGCAATGCTTTTTCAATTCTCATATGTCTTAAAAAAATGATACAATTAATAAAGTTGATTGTTTTAATCAGGGGGAGTTTGAAAATGGCATTTACGATTGAAAAGCTAGAAGACAAAGTGGAATTTTATGAAGCTTACTCTATTCAAGAGCTTGAGAAGAAAATTGAACAGCAAATCAGTTACAACCAGGCAATCCTGCTCAAGGTCCACTCAGTTTCACATCAGGTTATAATGGACGATAAAGGTCGGCCTTTTTATACTGCTGTTGTCCACTATAAATCATGAGTTTATAATTTTTGCTGCCGGAACGATCCTGGCAGCTTTTTTTAATAGGTTATTCACAGAGCTTTTTGTTTCACAAAAAAGCCTGCAGAAAAATGTGATTTCTCTGCAGGCCCTCATGTTATGCTCCAGGTTTAAGTTTTTCCATCTTAACCGGCTTCCATCCTTTTTGATCAACCCATTCTAAATATACACGGTATTTAGAATTTGAATCAGCTTTTGTGGAGACAGTTCCTACTGATTTTTGCGGGCTGCCCTCATGATTTCCAATAAACCAGATCGTCATATTGTCCTCATCGATTCCGGTAGCGTAAGAGATTGCTTGTACTTTCTCATTCCAATCAACTGTTCCTTCATCATAAGAAGATGCATGTTCTCCGGATTGAGAGGTTCCGACTGGCTTCCAGTTTTTATTTACTGTTTGTTCCTGAACCTCAGGGTCATTGCTTGAAGATGTTTCAACATCTGACTCTTTTTCTTCTTTTTCTTCTTCTTTACGTTTTTCTTCTTCTTTACGTTTTTCCTCTTCTTTACGTTTTTCCTCTTCTTTACGTTTTTCCTCTTCTTCTTTTTCTGCTTTCTCTTCATCTTCCGTCACTGACATCTCTTCATCTTCTCCATTTTCCTTTGAAGCAGTTTCTTCTGTATCCCGTTCGTCTGCATTCTTTTGAGCTTCATCATCTGAGTCCTTTGAGGCAAGATGCTGCTGTGCAATAGACTCCTCTTCATCACTTACCTGCTGCTCGGAGTCCTCCGATCCTAAAAAAACCACTGCTCCTATAATTACAATTAATCCTAGCACCACTGCAATGGAGGTGTTATAGATTAAATTAGTCCGGCGCTTCTTATCCTGCTTACTTAATCTTGAATTACTATCATATGACATCTTGCATCACTCCTGTTAAAGGTTTTTACTACGGAATCTAACTTAGCATAACATGTTGGTACCTGTTTTACACAAGTGCAAACCATCCTATTCTAAACTAGGTCAGTTTACCTGTATGGTTAGTAGACGGATGAATATGGTTTAAAGTTACAAAAAAACTCCAGGTAAGCTTACTTACCTGGAGCAATCCATCGTTTTTATTTAATTGATACAATTTTTACATCCATATCCCCGCCTGGTGTCTGCACCTTCACTTCATCTCCTACTACTTTTCCAAGCAGGCTTTTCGCTATTGGAGAATCGTTTGAAATACGCCCTTCGAATGGATCAGCTTCTGCACTGCCGACAATGGTATATTCTTCTTCATCACCATTTGGCATTTCAACAAATTTAACGGTTTTACCCAATGTGACAACGCCATCCATCGAACCGTCTTCTTCAATAATTTTAGCGTTTCTAATCATTGCTTCAAGTGTAGAAATACGCCCTTCAACAAATGCCTGTTCTTCCTTGGCTGAATCATACTCAGAGTTCTCAGATAAATCGCCAAAGCTGCGGGCAATCTTTATGCGCTCCACTACTTCTTTTCTTTTAACAGACTTCAGCTGCTCCAGTTCCTGTTCCAGCTTTTCCTTCCCCGCCTGGGTCATTGGATATACTTTTTCATTAGACAAAACCCTTCACTCCTTTAAATGCAAGACAAATTCACTTCTTAGTCATGCTATGTGTTCGTTACCCCTTTTATGAAGTAAGGTAAAAAAGAGGATTAATTGGAAATCCTCTTTACATTCTTTGCTATCATATTACACAATTGACTTTTGTTCAAGAATCGTTTGAATTTTCGTTACCATCAAATCAATAGCTACGTGATTTTGGCCGCCTTCAGGTATGATTATATCTGCATATCGTTTCGTCGGCTCAATAAATTGATTGTGCATTGGACGAACAACTGTAATATACTGCTCCACCACAGAATCGATTGTGCGTCCTCTTTCGTTAATATCTCTCAGCAGTCTTCTGATAATACGTAAATCTGAATCTGTATCTACATAAAGCTTTATATCCATTAAATTTCGCAGACGCTCATCTTCCAATACCAGAATGCCTTCCAGAATAATGACATCTTTTGGTTCTACAGGTATAGTTCTTTCAGCTCTTGTATGAACCGTATAATCATAGACCGGTTTTTCAATCGGTTCCCGGTTTTGCAATGTTTGAATATGCTCAATTAATAGATCATTATCAAAAGCTAATGGATGGTCATAGTTGGTGGCTAAGCGTTCTTCATAAGGAATATCGCTTTGGTCCTTATAATAATAATCCTGTTCAATTAAGGCGATTGAATGGCCTTGAAAGAAATCATATATAGATTTTGTAACAGAGGTTTTTCCTGAACCAGATCCTCCGGTCACGCCTATTACTACAGGTTTATTTCTCATGGTTTTATACGAGCTCCTTTCGCATCATATTTTGTGGGCGCAAAGGTCGCTCAACTTTAAATTGAACAATTTGCAGAGGATGCTTAGCAACATCCAGTTCATTGCCTTTTTCATCCCAGATTTTATCGATAATCTGAGTGAAATTTTCCATACCCGGGCCGAAAAATTCTACTTCCTGACCGCGCTTAAAATAATTTCTCTGCTGCAGTGTAACGATTTTCGATTCCTCATTGTAATCTAAAACCAATCCTGCAAAGTCATACTTTGTTTTCTTTCCATGAACGCCAAACATTTGCTCCTCATGCCCCGGCACTCCTTCAAAGAAGGCTGTTGCTGTTTCACGGTTGGCGCATTTATCAAGCTCCTCAAGCCATTCCTGCTTAATGGTAAACTTATCAGGATCTGCACAATAAGCATCAATAACTTTTCGGTACACACTGACGACAGTAGCCACATAGTGGATAGATTTCATCCGGCCTTCAACCTTCAAGCTGTCAATTCCCATTTCAATCATACGGGGAATAGATTCAATCAGCTTTAGATCTTTAGGACTCATCGCAAACGGGGAATCATCCTTACTAAAAAGAGCCTTCTCTTCTCCATTATCCACTTCATAAAGATCGTAATCCCATCTGCAGGACTGACAGCAGCCTCCCCGGTTTGAGTCACGGGCAGTCATATGATTGCTCAGCACACAGCGTCCACTGTAGGCAATGCACATCGCTCCATGAATAAAAGTTTCGATTTCAATATCTACTTTTTCTTTCATTTCCTGAATTTCATCACCACTTGTTTCCCTCGCCAATACCACCCGGTGGAGTCCTTCTTCCTTCCAGAACTTAACGGCTTTCCAGTTGGAAAGGGATTGCTGTGTACTTAGATGAACTTCGACTTCCGGAGCGACCCGCTTGCATGTTTCAATAATAAGCGGATCTGCTACAATAATGCCTGCAACACCAGCTGAGGCAATCCCTCTCAGGTAATCCTCAAGTCCATCTATGTTTTCATTATGGGCAAAAATATTCGTCGTGACATAAATTTTCGCTCCATATTGCTTAGCGAATTCAACTCCTTCTTTCATTTCTTCCCATGTGAAATTTCCTGCATTTGAGCGCAGCCCGTACTCCTGCCCGCCAATAAAAACAGCATCTGCTCCATAGTGAACCGCTACTTTAAGCTTTTCTAAATTCCCGGCAGGAGCAAGCAGTTCAGGCTTTTTCACAATGACACGTTTGCCATCGATAATGGTTGATATGTTTTCAGTCTTTGATGTTGCCATCTTGTCATCCTCCTACCTTAATAAACGGTTTCTTTAAAGAAGAATCCTGTATCGAGTGGCCGGTGCGGCTGCTGCAGTGCCTCTATTTCCTCGAGCCATTGGTCCTTTATCTCCTCGTAAGCCTCAGGATCTTCTATGCAGGCATCAATTGCTTTGCGATAAAGAGCGGTAACAGCTGTAACGTACTCAGAAGACTGCAAAATCCCTTCAATTTTAAATGAATCAACCCCGGCTTCGATCATTTCAGCTAGCTCATCAATGATGCACATATCATTTGGACTCATAATATGAGTTCCGTTTTCATCTTCAAAAATAGGATACTTATTACTGCGCTCCGGATCATGGAGCAGCATATTTTTTTGTTCTTTCCGGTTTTCGATTTCGAGCGCTTTTCCCTGATACAAAAAATAATTGCCTAAAAGCGATCTTTTTGACTGGAACATACAGGTCATTCCATGTACCTGTACTTCTATTTCAACCTCTGCATTTTCCTTCATTTCAATAATTGCGTCCATTGATAGTTCGCGGGCTAAAACCGCTCTTTTAGCTCCTTTTTTGCCCCAATAATTACAAGTATAATAATTCGTTGCTGTTGTCTCAGTGTTCCAGTGAAGGGGAAGATGGGGTGTTGATTCCCTCGCAGCCATTAACACAGCCGGATCTCCAAAGACTATTGCATCCGCCCCTGCCTGTTCGCAAAAAAGGAGATAGTCATTTAATTCATCAACTTTATCATTATGAAAAATTCCATTAACCGCTATATATACTTTTTTGCCATATTCATGTGCGATTGTTATAGCCTGCTGACATTGCTCTTTTGAGAATTCGGATGCCATACGCAGACCATAGCGCTGTTCTCCAATCATGAATGCATCAGCACCTGCTTCACATAATTTCTTTACATGCTGTACCGATAATGGGGTTACGAGTAATTCCGGTTTGTTCAATGTCTTCACCTCTTTTTACTAACCGCCAGGCCGTCACCGACAGGCAAAATGATTGAATCAAATTCTTTGTTGTTCATTAACCAGTGGTTGTACCGGTCAATTTTTCGCAAAAGCTGCTTTACATTACGGGTTACCTCCGGATCATCCTCTGCAACCAGTCCTTTAAACAGCACATTATCAGTGTAGATGACACCATGCTTTGTCAAAAGAGGCGAATACAATTCAAAAAAGCGGCTGTACTGGCTTTTGGCTGCGTCGATAAAAATGGCGTCATATGCTCCATAACCAGCCGCTTTTTCCTGAAGCTCAAGAGCATCACCAAAAATAAGGTGGATCCTGTCCCTGAAGCCAGACCGCTTAATAAATTCTTTTGCCAGATCCAATCTTTCCTCATCCCGGTCAATTGAGATGATTTCTGTTTCAGGAAGCGCATCTGCCATTCTTAAAGCGGAATAGCCTATTGCAGTACCGACTTCAAGAATCCGTTTCGGCTGCTGGATACGAAGCCACTGAAGAAGAACCTCCATCCCGTCCGTTTCCATAATCGGCACATTTTCTCTCTCGGCGAACTCTTCCATTTCTGTAAACAGCACCGATCTTTTCGGATATAATTTCTCTATATACTGATGAACCTTACTGTCCAATTACAATCCCGCCTTTTGGTCCCTTCGTTTTACATAAAAAAGAGCGTTCACCTTAGCCGCCTGACATGAAAAGAAGAAAGCTTTAATCAGCTTTCCACTTTTGCCGGCCTTCTGAATACGCCAAAAAATACTTGTTCTATTTTAACATAAAAGAAGGAGGAAAGTGAAAAAACTTTCCTCCAGCCTTTCAGGGCATTATAATTATTCTTCCTCTGAATCTTCACCGGCATTGTATATATATTGCTCGGCTTTTTGCTCATGCTCCTCAAGCGTTTCCGAGTAATAAACGACTCCATCCTCAGCAGCTGCTAAAAAGTAATAGTAGTTTGTGCTCTCAGGATTTAAGGTTGCTTCTAATGAAGCGGTTCCGGATGATGCGATTGGCCCCGGCGGCAAGCCGGTATTTTGATAGGTATTGTATGGATGATCAACCTCTAAATCTTCAAACAAAACTCTATCCCGCCATTCTCCCAGCGCATAAAGTACCGTAGGGTCTGTTTGCAGCGGCATCTCGTCTTCAAGTCTGTTATAAAAAATTCCTGAAATAATTGCCCGGTCAGTCGACTCGGTCGCCTCTTCCTCAAGAAGCGAGGAAAAGGTTAACGCTTTATGCACCGTCATTTCATTATCTTCAGGTGAGAAGCTACCGGTGCTGAATTCATTGATGGAGTCCAGGTAAGGGATAACTGCGTCATTTGTCGCCTGCACCATCTGAGTGATTATGATATCAAGACTTGGATTTTCCTCATAGTAAGGGTAGGTAGCAGGAAAAAGATAGCCTTCAAGCGGATATCTGATCGATTCATCCATCACCTCATCTGAAATCAGTTCAGGAAATTTTTCCTGCAAACTTGCTACATAATCAGGATCATTCACTTTTTCCATAAATTCTTCTTCTGTATACGAAGTATTCGTTTCAATAATAGCAGCGATCTCTTCGAGTCTGAGACCTTCGGGAATTGTAACATTAAATATCGGTTCATGATACACAGTACCCGTCTTTAAGCTCTCCGTTATTTCCGCTAAGGTCATTGAAGGCATCAAATCATACGTTCCAGCTTGAAAATCAGACTCATTGTTAAATTTAAGATAATATTTATACACACTGGCATTTTTAACAATATTATTTTCTTCAAGTGTAGATGTTATGGTATTAACAGATGAGCCGATCGGGATTTCCACAGTCACAGGGGTGTCATCCTCTTCGTCTACAGGCTCTAATGCCGAGCTTACATACAGATAGCCTCCAATGCCTGTTCCCACAATTAAAAGGATTAAAACTGCCATTGAGATAAAAACAATTTTCCTCACAAACTTCGCTTCCTTTTTGCGTTCCTGTAAATTAAGAATCCATTGTTCATATTTAGATTGGTTCTCATTCAAACGATTTCCCTCCACCAAACAGCAACAATCAGCAGCCGATTTTTTTCCAATAGGTACATTATACAACAAAAAAACACACAGGCAAAGATTCGCCTGTGTGTTTTTGTCGAATTAAAGAGTAACAGTAAGAAGAAAATTAAATGAGAAGCAGGGTGCTGAACGCTGCTTATTCTTCCTCTTCTTCATCAAGGAATGTATTGAGCATTTCTTCAATCATATCCCATTCTTCTTCTGTCTCGATTGGTTTAAGCTCGCCCTCTTCATTTTCTTCGTTCTGTTCAAACGAAGAAGCATGAATTTCAATCTCTTCTTCCTCCGCCTCGCCTACCGGGAAGTAAAGAACGTAAGATTTCTTGAATTCATCAGAATCAAAGGTAAACAAAACCTCACATAGCACTTCATTTCCTTGTTCATCCACTACTGTAATATGCTTTTCACCGTGTTCCATATTAGCCACCTCATCATTTCCGGCTATTTAAATAGCCTTGTAGTATCATTACTGCCGCCATTTTATCAATGACTTTTTTTCTCTTGCTGCGGCTGACGTCCGCCTCGAGCAGTACGCGCTCTGCTGCCATGGTGCTTAATCGTTCATCCCATAGTTTTACTTCAATCTGCAGCTTTTTATGCAGTTTTTCTGCAAATTGCTGACAGGCTTCACCGCGGGGGCCGATCGTATTATTCATATTCTTTGGCAGCCCGACGACAATCGTGGACACTTCATGCTTATCAACAAGCTCTTTTATCCTCTTGAATCCAAGCTGTCCGCCGCGTTCATCAATTTTAATGGTTTCAATCCCCTGGGCAGTCCAGCCAAAAGCATCGCTAATAGCTACACCCACGGTTTTGGTTCCCACATCAAGACCCATTACACGCATGGTTATTTTCCCTCTTTATTCTGATGTAAATAAAATTTTACAAGCTCCTCAATGATTTCGTCCCGTTCAAGCTTGCGAATAATATTTCTTGCATCCTGATGCCGTGGAATGTAGGCGGGATCTCCAGATAAAAGATAGCCAACAATTTGGTTAATAGGATTGTACCCTTTTTCCTCCAAGGCTTGAAATACCTGATTAAGTACTCGCTGTACTTCTTTATCTGCCGATTCATCCCCGAAGTTAAATCGCATTGTTTTGTCAAATGAACTCATCTTCAGCACCTCACTCCGGAATAGCTCTCTATTCCTTTTGTTAACATACTTTTTATTGTACACCAGTTTAAAGGAGAATCAAATGGATTTCACCCATTCAGGTACAAATTGAAGGGCTTCCTGAACTTTTGAAGGATCCTTTCCTCCTGCCTGTGCCATATCAGGACGGCCGCCGCCCCCGCCGCCGCAGCGTGCAGCAACTTCCTTTACTAATTTCCCGGCATGATATCCTTTTTCGATTAAATCCTTTGTTACACCTGCAATTATCTGGACCTTTTCTCCCTGAACATTTACAAGCACCAGAACTCCTGAGCCGAGCTTATTTTTCACATCATCGGCCATTGAGCGCAGTCCGCCCGCATCTGCCACCTGCACCTGCTCAGCAAGAACCTTCACGCCATCAATATCAACGACGCGCTCCATAATACTTTTTGCTTCAATATTGGAAATTTTACCATGCAAAGATTCGTTTTCTCGTTGAAGTCCTTTCATTTCTGACTGAAGCTGCTGAATACGTGCAGCCAGTTCTTTTGGATTCGTCTTCAATAGACCAGCTGATTCATTTAAAAGCTGAATCTGATCATTCATATAACGGTATGCAGCTTCCCCTGTGACCGCTTCGATCCGGCGTGTTCCTGCTCCAATACCACCTTCTGATAAAATGCGGAATAGACCAATGGATGACGTACTCGCTACATGGCAGCCTCCGCATAGCTCAAGGCTGTAATCCCCAATGGAAACGACCCGGACCTCTGCCCCGTATTTTTCTCCGAAAAGTGCCATAGCGCCCATGGATTTTGCTTCTTCCAAGGATTTGTTTGCTGTTTCCACAGCAAAGTTCTCCCATACCTTTTGATTAACAATTTCTTCGATTCGATTTAACTCATCGGGCTGAACAGGGCCAAAATGAGTGAAATCAAAGCGCAGGCGGTCCGGCTGCACTAATGAGCCTGCCTGGTTAACATGACCACCAAGTACATCCTTTAAAGCCTGATGAAGTAAGTGAGTCGCGGTATGGTTTTTTGTAATATCAGTTCTTGACTCAGGATCAACAAATGCCTTTACAGTGTCTCCCTGACACAGTGTTCCTTCTTCTACGATGGCAGTATGAAGGTTCTGTCCGTTAGGCGCCTTTTTCACATCTGTCACACGAAGCTTAACCTGATCGTTTGTGATAACGCCCTGATCCCCAACCTGACCGCCGCTTTCTGCGTAAAAAGGAGTTTCTGTGAGAATCAGCTGCACCTCAGCGCCTTCTCCAGCCTGATCGGCTTTCTCCTGATTGATCAGAATTACTTCTACTGCTGACTCGTGAGCCAATCGGTTGTAGCCCACGAATTCACTTTGGACCTTAATATCACCGAGAATGCCGCCCTGTACCTGCATAGAGCCGCCGTCCTGTCTTGCTGCGCGCGCTCTTTGACGCTGAAGGTTCATTTCTTCTTCAAAGCCTTCGTGATCAACTCTTAAGCCGTTTTCCACTGCATATTCCTCCGTCAGTTCGACAGGGAAACCGAATGTGTCATATAAGCGGAAGACATCTTTTCCGGAAACCATCGCTGATCCATCACTTTTCGCTATTTCCATTAATCCCGAAAGAATCGAAAGTCCTTCGTTTAAAGTTTCATGGAAGCGTTCTTCCTCCGTTTTGATCACTTTTCGAATGAAATCTTCCTTCTGCTTTACTTCAGGGTAAAAGTCAATCATGATATCACCGACTACAGGCACCAGCTCATGCATAAACGGACGGTCGACGCCGATTTGTTTAGCATAGCGTACAGCCCGGCGCAGCAATCTTCTCAATACATATCCGCGACCTTCATTTGACGGCAGCGCACCGTCTCCGATAGCAAATGAGACCGTACGCACATGGTCGGCAATTACCTTAAAGGCAACATCCTTTTCAGAGGATTGATTGTAAGCTTCACCCGAGATTTTTTCAACTGCTTTAATAATTGGCATAAACAGATCAGTCTCAAAATTGGTTTCAACGTCCTGGACCACGCAAGCCATCCGCTCAAGTCCCATTCCTGTATCAATGTTTTTCTTAGGTAATGGTGTATACGTATGATCCGGATTATGATTAAACTGGGAGAATACAAGGTTCCAAATTTCAAGGTAGCGGTCATTTTCTCCACCAGGGTAAAGCTCAGGGTCACTTAAATCTGACCCATATTTTTCGCCGCGGTCAAAAAATATTTCTGTATTCGGTCCGCTCGGGCCTTCTCCTATGTCCCAGAAATTACCTTCCAGACGAATAATTCGCTCTTCCGGAATACCGATTTTATCTCTCCAGTAATTAAATGCTTCATGGTCTTCAGGATGAACGGTTACTGAAAGCTTTTCCCTTTCAAACCCAATCCATTTTGGTGATGTTAAAAACTCCCAAGCCCACTCAATTGCTTCCTCTTTAAAATATTCTCCAATTGAAAAGTTGCCGAGCATCTCAAAGAATGTGTGGTGACGGGCGGTTTTCCCTACATTTTCAATGTCATTCGTTCTAATTGATTTTTGTGCATTTACAATTCGGGGGTTTTGCGGAATGACTCTTCCGTCAAAGTATTTTTTAAGCGTTGCTACACCGCTGTTAATCCATAGTAATGTCGGATCTTCATGCGGTACGAGTGAAGCACTTGGTTCTACGTCATGACCTTTTTCCTTAAAAAAATCTAAAAACATCTGTCTTATTTCTGCACCTGTCCATTTTTGCATCGCTTTTTCCTCCTTTAATTGCAATCAGATCTTAAAAAAACACAAAAAGGCCCTCATCCCCGTACAGGGACGAGAGCTAACTCGCGGTACCACCCTGGTTATGAAATGCATGACCTCCACGCAGTTTCATCACTTTGAGCACCTTAACGCGGCGTACGGCAGAGTTTATCTGCACTCCGGACTAGCTTTCCATTGCGCTTATTCAAACTCCCTTTCAGCCCGGGGGGAGTTCTCTCTTGCATTTTCATGCATGAACAGCCTGCAATGTACTTGTTCCATCTTCGAGTTTCTTTTTATCCTATAAAAATTATAGAAAGGTTGCGTTCATTTGTCAATCGCAGCCTGACTGCCCCATCCTCTAACCGCTTTTAAGATAATGGCAGCGATCATATAAACCGGCACCACAGCAATCATCCCAAGCATTCCTGCCAATTCACCGCCTACCAGAAGAAGCAGCATAATAATGACTGGGTGAATGTGGACATTTTTTCCCATAATCCATGGAGCAAGCAGATGACTTTCTACCATTTGTATGCCAAATGCAGCAACAAGCACCCAGATCACCATTTTCACAGAAATCGTACTGGCTATAAGCACTGCAGGAAGCGCACCGAGAATGGGGCCGATATAAGGAATGATATTAAACAGTCCGAGCAATAGTGATAATGGCAGCGCGTAAGGCAAACCGATAAAAAACAATAGAAAAAAAGAAAAAACAGCTACTGCAGCACTCAGCCAAAGCTGCCCTCTTATATAAGCCCCGAGCCGTTTATTGATCTCTGAAGCCACAAGCACTACCTGTTTACTTTTTCGTTCAGGAAACATGCGGACAATTGCATCTCCAATGATTCTTCTATCCTTTAGCAGATAAAAAGTCATAAAAGGTACTAGCGAGAGAGCAATTATCCATTTAAATGAGTGATCAACCCCGCTAAGCATGGCTTCTGCTCTTTTTTCTGCACGCACCTCAAACGCTTCAATTGAATTTTTAATCATCTCGCTTATAGGCACCGGCATTTTAGACAGCCAGCCATCAAAAATATGATTCCACGAAGCAAGCTGTGCAGCCAATACCGGAAGATGTTCTAAGAAATGACGTCCTTCCCGGATTAAAGCGGGGATCCCCCATTGAAACAGCGCACCTGTAAGTGCAAGCAGAACGATAAACACGATCCAGACAGCTAAGCGATTAGAGCATTTACCCTTCATCAATAAATGCACAAACGGCAGTAGCAGGTAAGCAAGCAGCAGGCTGAGAAGAAGCGGCACGACTGCCAGCCATACCCCTGCTGCTACGGGCTTTACATATGGCCAGAGAAAGGAAAGAATCCAGCAGCATATAAGGAATAATAAAAGAATAAGCACACGGTAAAGCCATTTCTTTATATGTGAATCCATTTTTGGTCGCCTGACAGCTCTGCTTCAGAAAAAATATCATTGAGACTTTCCACAGAGCCATCCTCTGATATTTCATATAGTGCCAGTTTGCCCCGGTGAACAAGAAATTCAATACAGCAATGACGGCAATAGTAATGCTTGGTTCCTATTTTTCCAATATCTCGGTGTTTACAGCATGGGCATTTCATGGGAATCCTCCTATACAGGATCTTTTTGTTCCCATCGTTGCCAAATTCAGGCTAATTTATTCACGCTCAGCTTTGCGCCTCCATAAAATCATATGGAGTAATCCCATCCATGCCGATCATCGGATCTGCATTGTCAATCGCCCCGACCTTTGAACCCTCCTGAGCGGATTTTGGGTCTTCCAAATTTTCAACATCCGTTTCGAGTTTCTGACGAAGAGTTGTTAGTCTTGAAAGATCGTCC
Organism: Jeotgalibacillus proteolyticus; assembly: GCF_002926065.1. Taxonomy (GTDB): domain Bacteria; phylum Bacillota; class Bacilli; order Bacillales; family Jeotgalibacillaceae; genus Jeotgalibacillus; species Jeotgalibacillus proteolyticus. The sequence goes on from NZ_PREZ01000002.1 coordinate 338,581, forward strand.
TTGCGCTCTACTCCGAACCTAAATGCCTCCTCTTCCCCGCACATAATTAAAAATTGCTTACTTCTTGTGATAGCGGTATAAAGCAAATTCCTTCTCAGCATACGGTAATAGCTTTTTACGACCGGTAAAATCACGATAGGAAATTCGCTCCCTTGTGATTTATGGATGGAGCAGCAAAAGGCATGTGTTATTTGATTAAGGTCCTGCCGGGTATAAGTAACTTCAACGCCTTCAAAGGATACGAGAAGCATATCCTGCTTTTCTGTGTTTTCTTTTGCATAAAAAATGGAAATAACCTCTCCCATATCCCCATTAAACACGTGACTCTCAGGCTGATTGACAAGCTGAAGCACCTTATCACCAATCCGGTAGGTAACATCTCCCCATGACAGCTCTTTTCTGCTGTTATCAGGATTTGGATTCATAAGTTCCTGAAGAACCTTGTTTAGCCTGTCAATTCCTGCAGGCCCCCTGTACATCGGGGCAAGCACCTGAATATCTTTCGCAGTATAGCCCTTTGACAAAGCATTACGGACAATTTTCCCGACAACTTCCTCCATTTGGTTTGTATGGCAGGGAATGAAGGAACGATCAGGCTGCTGCTGTCTGAGGTTTTGCGGCAGCCTGCCCTGTTTCATCTGGTGAGCTAGCTCAATTATCGAGGAGCCCTCCTCCTGACGGTAAATATCAGTCAGTTGAACAGTCGGCACCGCCTTTGAGTGGAGAAGATCCTGCAGGACCTGTCCAGGGCCTACTGAAGGCAGCTGATCCTGATCTCCAACTAAGATTACCTGCATCGTATCCGGCACAGCCTGAAGCAGCTGATTAGCTAGCCACGTATCAACCATGGACATCTCATCCACTATTAACAGCCTGCCATCTACAAGACGCTCCTCGTTTTCCTCCAAGTCTTCCTGGCCTGTAAAGCCCAGCAGCCGGTGGATGGTCATCGCCCTTAATCCTGTTGATTCTGACATTCTTTTTGCTGCCCGTCCGGTAGGCGCCGCCAAAACGACTGGAAAAGCCTCTTCCCCCGTATATGTATCAGGATCCAGTGATAATCCATGCAGCTCTGAAAACAGCTCAACGATTCCTTTTATTACTGTCGTTTTACCTGTGCCCGGCCCTCCGGTTAAAATCATTAAGGAGGAGGACAACGCCGTTTGGATTGCTTCTTTTTGTGAAGGAGCATACGAGACTTCAATTCTTTCTTCAAGTTGTCCAAGCGCCAAAAGAAATTCAGATTCTGGGAACTGCTCCTCATATTCTTTGTGGGAAAGAAGTCTTTTAATATTTGTTACGATACCTTTTTCCGAAAAATATAAAGAAGGCATATAAATCCGCTTTTCTTCACCGATTAGCCTGCCTTCTTCGTGCAGCTGTACGAGCAGCTCTGAAATATCCGTATACTCGATTCTCTCTGGCTGATGCTTTTGCAGGAGATCTCTCACTCTGATCAGGAGCGCCTTTGAATCAGCATATACATGGCCCTCCTGTAGAGAAATTTGCTGAAGACAGTACAAACAGGCAGCTTTGATCCTGTCCGGATGCTTACCGGAAAGCCCTAGCTGTCTCCCTAGCTCATCCGCTTTCCCGAAGCCGACTCCTTCAATATCATAAACAAGCTGATAAGGATTTTTCTGAAGAATTTCCAATGTGGCATTTTGATAGCTTTGATAAATTTTCATGGAGAGCTGTGGACCAAATCCCCAGTCATTTAAGTGCACCATGATTTTTTCAAGCCCCTGATGCTCGATTAAAACGTCGTAAATATGCTTTGCTTTTTCTGCAGTAAGCTTTGGAATTTCATTAAGAACAGCTTCATTTTCCATTATTTTTGAAATTGCCTTTTCACCAAGTATATCAACGATTTTTTGAGCAGTTTTCTTTCCAATACCTGAGAATAAATCACTTGAAAGATAATGGACGATCCCCTGTTTTGTTTGAGGGAGTTCTTTTTGAAAACGGGAGGCTAGAAATTGCATTCCAAACTTTGGATGCTCTTTAAACCTCCCGTAAAATAAATACGTATCCTCATCCTGCATTCTAGGAAAATGACCTGTAACTACCGCTTCCTTTTCTTCATTTGAAGTATTGGTTTCCTCAATACGCACTCGGACAACCGAATACATATTATCCTCATTATGAAAGATCGTTACAATGTGCCGTCCTTTAATAAACGGTTCTTCTTCATTGAACAGATCCAACGATTCACTGGCCATACTCGTTCCTCCTGCCTGTTACCCGTTTGATTCAAGCATTTGTTTTACTACTTCCCGGCCGTTCAGGGCGAGATAATGATCAGGCTGAGCCTCAACTGCCTGTTCAAAGCAGTTTAACGCTTCAACAGCATCTTCTTTAAAACCGGCATAGGCAACACCAAGATTGTAAAGAGCATCAGCATGGCCCGGATCAATTGCAACTGCTTTTGCCAGCTCTTCAATTGCAGTTTCTCCGATCTCAAGCTGAGCCAGGGCCAGTCCGTACTGGAAATGGACTTCAGCATCATCCTCAGCTAATTCTGCTGCACGCTGAAGGTAAGGCAATGCAAGCTTTGTTTTTTCCTCATTCATTAATGACATGCCAAGCATGAAAAAGACATCGGATTCTTCAACGCCTTTTTCAATTGTTTTTTCATAAAGCCTGGCACTTTCAGTAAAACGTTCCTGGTTATAGTAAAGATTTGCAAGGGAATAGTAAGCTAGCCCAGCATCTTCATTTAATGTGATAGCTTTTTGAAAAAAACGTTCCGCTTTTTCTGTTTCATTTAATTGAGCGAGTACATTACCAAAGTTAATATAAGCGGTTTCATCAGCCGGATTTTCCTCAATTGCCTTATTCAGCAACTCGATAGCATTCTGATACTCGCCTTCCTGCAACTTTTTTATCGCTTGTTCATTTAGCGTTGACATCTTTACCCCTCCAGAATAATCAATGTGTTTCTCCCGTTAGATGCTTCAAAGTATAACACAGGCTGCCTATGGAATAAAAAAGAAAAGGAATGTACAGCTTAATCCTTTCTCTCATCTGCTTTTGCAGTGATGAAGATAAAGAAATAAGCATATACATTCCGGTTTTAGCCTACATATAGAAGCTGTTTTTGTTCTTTAAAGATTTTATCGATCGTTGCTCCGCCAAGGCACTCGTCTTCATAATAAAAGACGACTGCCTGACCTGGAGTAATGGCTCTGGTTGGTTCGTCAAACAACACGTCCACTTCACCGTGCTCTTTCACTGTTACTGTTACTGGATGGTCGGTTTGGCGATATCGGAATTTAGCTGTACAGCGGAAAGTTCCGGATTTTGCCTTTTCTGTGGTCCAGCTTGCAGCAACAGCTGACAGTGAATCTGAATAAAGCGCCTCATGATGGAATCCCTGGCCGACAAACAGCTGATTTTTCTCAAGATCTTTGCCAAGGACAAACCATGGTTCACCGGACCCGCCAATTCCAAGTCCGTGCCGCTGGCCGATTGTATAATACATCAATCCGTCATGGGAGCCGACTTTTTCTCCCTCCATCGTCACCATATCACCAGGCTGGGCAGGAAGGTACTGGCTTAAGAATTCCTTGAAATTTCTTTCCCCTATAAAGCAAATCCCAGTGCTGTCTTTTTTTGCTGCAGTGGCAAGCCCGGCCTCCTGCGCAATTTTTCGGACTTCACTTTTATTTATTCCGCCGATCGGAAACATCACTTTTGAGAGCTGTTCCTGGGTCAGCTGGTTAAGAAAATACGTTTGATCTTTGTTTTCATCAAGACCTCTTAGCATTTTCACTTCCCCATCACGTTCTTCCACCCGGGCATAATGGCCGGTAGCGAGATAGTCTGCGCCAAGCTTCAGAGCATGATCTAAAAATGCTTTAAATTTTATTTCTTTATTGCACATAACATCCGGATTCGGCGTCCGGCCTGCTTTATATTCTTCTAAAAAGTACGTAAATACTTTATCCCAGTACTGCTTTTCAAAATTCACTGCATAATAGGGAATGCCTATCTGATTACAGACGCGGATGACATCATTATAGTCCTCCGTCGCCGTACAAACGCCTGCATCATCAGTGTCGTCCCAATTTTTCATAAAGATGCCGATGACATCGTAGCCCTGCTGCTTTAGCATAAGAGCTGCAACGGAGGAATCCACACCTCCTGACATCCCTACAACCACACGAGTATTCTCAGGTGATTTTGTCATTTTCTTCACCACTTTATTGTTTTTTCTTCTATCTAACGGACAGGCTGAAGACGTTTTGTAATGGAAGCGATCGTTTCAGCAATCCTGATTGCATCATCAACTGTATTGCCAAGTCCAAAACTAAATCGAATGGAGTTGCGAAGCCGCTCATCCTCCTTGCCAAACATAGCGACAAGAACATGGGATGGTTCAATTGAACCGGCTGTACATGCTGAACCGCTTGATGCGGCTATTCCCTCCATATCAAGGTTAACCAGCATCGCTTCAACGTCCGTTCCCAGGATGCTTAAGTTTAGCACATGCGGTAGAGTGTCCTCAAGAGATCCGTTTACACGGTAATCAACATTTAGTTCGTTCAGCCGTTCGATCAGCGTCTTTTTTATGTTGTTTAACTGTTCGCGTTTTCCTTCTCTATCATCTTTTGCAATTTCGGCTGCTTTTGCGAGAGCGGAAATAGACGCAATATTCTCTGTGCCCGCTCTTCTTTTTCGTTCCTGTTCTCCACCAAGGAGACCAGGGGAAAGGAGAGTGCCATTTTTTACATATAAAAAGCCTGCCCCTTTAGGTCCGTTTATTTTATGGGCAGAAACTGACAGCAGGTCACAGCCAAGCTCACGGACATCTATATTTTCAATCCCATATGCCTGTACAGCATCCGTATGGAAAAGTGCCTGATGGGATTTTAGCCGGTTACCGATCTCACGAATTGGCTGGATGGTCCCGATTTCATTATTTCCATACATCACTGTAACAAGAATGGTTTTATCGGTTAGAGCCTTCTCTAATTCTTCAACAGAGATTCTCCCTTGTTCATCAACATTAAGAAAGGTTACTTCATAGCCTTTTCTCAAAAGCGCCTCGCAGGGATGAAAAACGGCATGATGTTCAATTTTCGTTGTAATAATATGGTTGCCTTTTTCTTTCATCGCATCGGCAGCTCCCATAATTGCGAGATTATTGGATTCGGTTCCTCCGCTTGTAAAAATGATTTCGTTAAACTCTGCTCCAATACTTGAAGCAACATAGCTCCGTGCTTCATCAAGCGCTTGTCTTGATCTGCGTCCAATTCCATGAATGCTGGAGGCATTTCCGTAATTGTTTGTAAGCATCTCTGTCATCACGTTAATTACTTCAGGATGCACGGGAGTCGTTGCCGCATGATCAGCATATATTCGGTTCAATTCAATTCCCTCCAATGTATTTCGTGCAAACGCTAAGCTGAAAGACTAGATATAAAACATATAGGCGTCTGATTCGCCTTCACTTGTATAGTTAGCCAGGTCTTCTATTGTTGTGTGATCCAATACATCCCTTACAGCATCACGAATCCTCATCCATAGCTCACGCTGCGGGGGAGCTTCGTTTTCAATGCCTTCAACAGGGCTGATCGGTCCTTCAAGAACACGGATGATATCACCGGCTGTAATTTCATTCGGCTCTTTAGCTACAATATATCCTCCGTAAGCACCGCGAATGCTTTTTACGTAGCCTGCATTTCTAAGCGGCGCAATTAATTGCTCTAAATAATGCTCAGATAGATTATGAGTTTTAGCAATCGCCTTCAAAGATGTCGGTCCCTCTCCGTGACGTTTTGCTAATTCAATCATTATGGTAAGACCGTAACGGCCTTTTGTTGATATTTTCATCCTTTCATCCACCTCTGCCCCTCGATAATTAACTTTTGACATTATAGCATAGAACCCCAAACGTTGGCATTTGTTCTGTGTTGATACTATGATAGATGCAAAAGATATTCTTCTTAGTATGGAGTGATCGCATGAGTATTAAACCGCTGGCTTTTCGAATGAGGCCACGAACGATTGATGAAATGATTGGGCAGAAGCATCTTGTCGGAGAAGGAAAAATCATTCGCAGAATGGTCACAGCCAAGCAGCTGTCCTCGATGATTTTATATGGACCGCCCGGTATCGGAAAAACCTCGATTGCGTCTGCAATTGCCGGGAGCACTAAGTATGCATTCCGCACCCTGAATGCTGTTACGAATAATAAAAAAGATATGGAGATTGTCGTTCAGGAGGCGAAAATGTCTGGCAAGGTGATCCTGTTGCTGGATGAAGTTCACCGATTGGATAAAACCAAACAGGACTTTCTTTTGCCTTATCTTGAAAATGGCATGATTACGATGATTGGGGCCACAACCAGTAATCCCTACCATGCGATTAATCCTGCTATCCGCAGCAGATGCCAGATTTTTGAACTGCATCCTCTTTCGATCGACGACATGAAAACCGCAATCCTTAGAGCTTTAAATGATGAGGAAAGAGGGCTTGGCAAAGAAAATGTGGAGCTTAATGAGGCTGCGTTAACCCATTTGGCACAGGGAAGCAACGGAGATGTGAGAAGTGCTCTTAACGCACTTGAGCTTGCTGTAAAATCAACGCCAGAAGATGATGGCCTCATTAAAATAACAGCGTCAATTGCAGAGGAATGCCTGCAGAAAAAAAGCTTTTCCCATGATAAAGACGGAGATGCACATTATGATGTCATGAGTGCTTTTCAAAAATCGATCCGGGGAAGTGATGTTGACGCTGCCCTTCATTATTTGGGCCGTTTAATTGAAGCTGGTGATTTACCGACGATTGCGAGGAGATTGCTTGTGATTGCCTATGAAGATGTGGGACTGGCTAGCCCTCAGGCCGGCCCCCGCACACTTTCTGCTATTGAATCTGCTGAAAGGCTCGGATTTCCGGAAGGTCGCATCCCGCTCGCAAATGCGGTGATTGAGCTGTGCCTTTCGCCAAAATCAAATTCAGCCATCAGCGCGATCGATGCAGCCTTAACCGATATCAGAAAAGGAAAAAGCGGTGCTGTTCCGGACCATTTAAAGGATGCACATTATAAGGGAGCAAAAGAGCTTGGCCGCGGGGTTGAGTACCAGTACCCTCATAATTTCCCGAACGGCTGGGTGAAGCAGCAGTACCTCCCTGACTCGATAAAAAATAAACAGTACTATGAACCAAAGACAACCGGTAAATTCGAGCAGGCATTGAAGCAGATTTATGAAAAAATGAAATAAGATGAGCCCTCAGGATCACCTGAGGGCTCTTTTTTATGCAGCAATATCGCGCTTTGTGAAAACGGTAAAAGCCAGCACCATGAACAGGATGAAGTATAAAAGAATCATTACGACTGAGAACGTCAGCGTCATCCCTTCAATTAATATTGGACCCATTTCATACATCGCCAGATTCGTATTAGCAAAAAGGCTATATTTAGCCCAGTCAAAATACATTCCCACAAACCCGGTTACAGTACCGCCTATAAAGTATAGGAACAGGCTTATTCCGATCGCAAGCGAGCTGTTTCTGAAAACCGCTGAAATCATAAAGGCCATCGTTGTAAGCATAATGACATCGATTGAGCTGTAAAAATAAATTTTTGCAAGGTAAGCAATTATACTGCTTTCCTGCACAACCCCATTTTCATATGTCAGGTGAACTGCACTTCCCGCATCAAAGAAGATCGCTCCCATAATCAGAGATAAAACAACTAAAATACCGACTAATGATAAACCAAATGTAGCAACGGTAATAAACTTAGATAATAAAATTTTCCAGCGTGCAATCGGTCTGATCATTAAGAGCTTAATCGTTCCCCATGAGAATTCTCCTGCCACAATTCCTGAAGCGACAACAATAGCAAACAATCCAACAAGGGAGATCATAAAGGCATTTGTCTCTAAATAATTCCACATACTGTTCATTTCATTAGGCGGCAGATCATTTGCAAGCCTGTATTCATTGATGGCAATGACCTCTTCCGGACTTGCCATAAATCCTTGCCCGCCATCTTCCATCATGGATTGCTGTTCATTTTGCATTTCCAGCTGCTGCTGCCACGTCATTTCATCTGATGATTCAAGCGTTGAATTTATAAATAGCATGATAACAGCTGAAGCGATGACAGCAAGTACAAGCAGTCCGGCCATTACGTATGTCCCGGGACGGTTCAAAAGCTTCATCCATTCATTCCGGATTAAGTTAAGCATTAGCGAGTCACTCCTTCCCCTGACGTTACTTCCAGAAAGCGGTCTTCAAGTGTTTTTGCAGCTGGAGAAACGCCATAAACATCAATATTGTGAGCGACGCAGAAGCGAATTAAATCCGGCACCTGGTCTTTCGTCATATCAATCACTAGTGATTGTTCAATTATTTCAACCGTCCATGAAGGATTATGTGAAAGCACCTTTTCCCTTGTCTCATTCGGTTGGTTCACTTCCAGTTTGAATAACTGACCTTTGGTCGAAACAAAATCGTTCATCATTTGAACATCAATCAGTTTTCCGTTTTGAATAATGCCAACACGGTCACACATCATTTCCATTTCAGATAATAAATGGCTCGATACAATGACAGCCATATCTCGTTCCTTAGCCAGCCTTCGTATGTAATCACGAATTTCGCGTATTCCTGCCGGATCCAGTCCGTTTGTCGGTTCATCCAATATCAGTACCCTTGGATCGTGAAGAAGACTTTGTGCAATGCCAAGCCGCTGACGCATACCGAGCGAATATGTTTTAACTTTTTCATGGATTCTCTTTTCCAAGCCAACAAGCCGAACGACTTCGTCAATCTTTTCTTTTGAAATGCCTTTGTACATTCTGGCGTAATGAATAAGGTTTTTATATCCTGTAAGAAACTTATACATTTCAGGGTTTTCAACAATTGCCCCAACATGCTGCACAGCTTCCTCATAGTTGGATTTGATGCTTTTTCCTTCGATAATTACATCGCCTTCTGATAACTCCATTAATCCGACAATCATTCGGATCGTTGTCGTTTTCCCGGCACCGTTTGGCCCAAGAAAGCCAAAAACCTCACCTCCATAAACATCAAAAGAAACCTGGTCAATAATCTTCTTTCCCCTTATGGTCTTTGATACATTTTTTAATTGTACGATTGATTTTTTATCCATGCCTTCCCTCCTGGCTATTAAATATATAAATGACTCTTCGCTTTAAATACGTTAAAACTGGAATAAAGTTTCAAAAAGAATACAAAAAGCCGGTCCATTGTTACAGGCCGGCTTATATCGGGACTACTGCACCCGATTGATCATGATATCTTTTAAGAAGGTGTTTATAACATAGCTCGCTGCAATTAAGCCGGCTACTGAAGGAACAAAAGCATTTGAGGAAGGAGGCATTTTGGCTTTTCGGATAGCCGCCAGGTCATTACCTACTGTTTTTCTTACATCTTCTCTTATAACAATCGGGCTTTCATCAGAGAATATCACATTAATGCCTTTAGGAATGCCTTCTTTTCTTAGTCTTTTTCGTATTATTTTTGCGATTGGATCCGTATGGGTTTTCGATATATCAGCGATCTGAAAGCGGGTTGGATCCATTTTATTCGCAGCACCCATGCTTGAAATTACAGGAATGTCACGCTTTAAGCATTCTTTTATTAAATGAATTTTGTAGGAAATCGTATCAGATGCATCCACCACAAAATCGAGTCCATGATTAAAAAATTCTTCATACGTCTCTTCCGTATAAAACATCTTAAGAGAAACGACTTCACAATCAGGGTTAATGTCTGCAATCCGTGCTTTCATTAAATCAGCCTTAGGCTGCCCAACGGTTGAAAGAAGAGCAATTACCTGTCTATTTACATTTGTTATATCTACATCATCTTTATCAACGAGAATCAGTCTTCCTACTCCGCTTCTTGCCAGAGCCTCCGCTGCAAATGAGCCAACTCCTCCAATTCCAAGAACCGCAACTGTTTTATTTTTCAACAGTTCAATTCCCTCAGATCCAATAGCAAGCTCATTTCGTGAAAATTGGTGAAGCATTTAAATCAACTCCAAATCAGTTAGTTATGACGGATTTAAGAATAGCTTATTTCCACTATTAAATCAATGATTGTCAGAATCGCTTTCGGTATAATAACAAAAAACCGCCAGCCTTATTTAGGCTGGCGGTGAAGAGTATGTATGGCATTGGCAAATCCCAATTATGCCGTCTCTTTTGATATCTATTGTTTTGAACCCGCTCTCAGCAGGTGGGTGCCCTGTTCCCCGATTAATGCGTCCTCGCAAAAGGCATGCACGATTCAAGAAAACGCAGGCTCCCGAAAATAGAAGTGTTCGGTCAAAACGAATGATTAGATAACGTACACATCAGGACTTGCCTTGTTTGTAAATAATACCACACCTTATTCAAAAGATCAATCATAAGGTGGCGAATTAATTAATTATTCTGAAGGTTCAGGGACAATTTTAATTCTTTCAGCTGCGCTTCGCTCACCTCGCCTGGAGCATCAGTTAAAACATCGCTGGCACTTGCTGTTTTTGGAAAGGCAATCGTATCACGAAGGTTTGAACGACCTGCCAAAAGCATGACCAGACGGTCCAGCCCAAGGGCAATTCCTCCATGAGGAGGAGTTCCGTATTCAAATGCTTCCAATAAAAAGCCGAATTGCTCCTGCGCTTCTTCCTGAGAAAATCCTAGCACTTTAAACATTTTCTCCTGAATCTCCCGTTCAAAAATTCGTAATGACCCTCCGCCAAGCTCATAGCCGTTTAAAACGATATCATACGCCTGTGCTCTAACAGCCCCAGGGTCTGTTTCTAAAAGTGGAATATCTTCTCTAACCGGCATAGTAAACGGGTGATGCGCTGCATAGTAACGCCCCTCTTCCTCTGCATACTCAAGAAGCGGCCAATCTGTTACCCAAAGGAAATTAAAGGCAGTCGTGTCAATAAGGCTACGCTCTTTTCCAAGCTTTAACCTGAGTGCACCTAATGAATCAGCTACAACAGATTTTTTATCTGCCACAAATAAAATCAAATCCCCTTCAATTGCCTCTGCAGCCTGAACAAGAGTTATCTGCTCTTCTTCATTGAAAAACTTAGCGATAGGGCCGTTGAATCCTTCCGATGTTTTCTTAAGCCATGCGAGCCCCTTTGCTCCGTATCTTCCGGCAAACTCTCCAAGAGCATCAATATCTTTTCTGGAGTAGTCCTCTGCTCCGCCTTTAACATTGATCAGTTTGACCTGGCCTCCTGATTGGACTGCCCCGCTGAACACTTTAAAGCCTGACCCTTCTACAAGAGATGAAATATCCTTCAGTTCCATTCCAAAGCGGGTATCGGGTTTATCAGAGCCATAGCGCTCCATCGCATCATTGTAGGTTATTCTAGGGATTGGAAGCGAAATTTCAAGCCCTTTAACATCCTTCATCATTTTAGCAAGCATCCGCTCATTCATCGCCATAATATCTTCCTGGCTCATAAAGCTTGTTTCAATATCTACCTGTGTAAATTCAGGCTGACGGTCTGCACGAAGGTCTTCATCTCTAAAGCAGCGGGCAATCTGATAATATTTATCAAAGCCGCCAACCATCAATAGCTGTTTGAAGAGCTGGGGGGACTGAGGCAAAGCGTAAAACTCTCCCGGATGAACTCTGCTTGGTACGAGATAGTCCCTGGCTCCTTCAGGTGTGCTTTTAGTCAGTACAGGCGTTTCAACTTCAATAAATTGCTCGTCATCCAAAAAGCGGCGAATTGACTTTGTAACACTATGGCGCATTTTAAACGTTTCAGCCATAACCGGACGGCGCAGATCAAGATAGCGGTACTTTAACCTGATATCCTCAGCAACATCCGCTTTATCCTCGACGGCAAAAGGCGGAGTTTTTGCTTCACTAATTACTGTAGCCTCAGAAGCATGAACCTCTATCGTGCCAGTAGATAGATTTTTGTTAATAGTGTTTTCATTTCTGGCTTCTACAGTTCCTTCTACACTCAGTACATATTCACTGCGAATAGCCTCAGCCTGTTTAAGAGCTTCTTCTGAAATTGCAGGGTTGAAAACAACCTGTACAATACCGGTTCTGTCACGCAGATCAATAAATATAAGGCCGCCAAGATCACGTCGTTTCTGAACCCACCCTTTTAGCGTTATTTTTTCTCCAATGGCTGCAGCAGGTACTTCACCGCAGTAAAAAGATCTTCCAAACATATGCTTATCCTCCTTAGGATTGCTTTAAATAATCAATCAGTCCGTCGATGTTAATGATTTCCTGAGACCCGCTTTCTAAATGCTTAACGGTTATCGTTCCAGCCTCAAGTTCATTTTCTCCCAAAATTGCTACATGTTTTGCTTTCAGACGGTCCGCACTTTTCATTTGTGCCTTCATCTTTCGTCGCAGAGTATCCATTTCCGCGCTCAAGCCCTGCTGTCTTGCTTTGAAAGCGAGCTCCACTGTTTTATCCTTTGCTTTGTCGCCCATGGAAATAAAATAGCAATCCAGGGTACCGGATACCGGAAGCTCTATCTTTTCCGCATCCAAAGCTGAAAGCAGGCGTTCTATGCTTAAAGCAAAGCCTATCCCCGGCGCGCTCGGTCCACCTAAGTCCTCGATAAGCCCGTTGTACCGTCCGCCGCCGCATAACGTCGTGATGGCTCCAAACCCCTTAGCACTGCTCATAATTTCAAAAGCGGTGTGATTATAGTAATCAAGTCCCCGTACAAGGTTTGGATCAAGCTCAAACTCAATGCCCATGAGGCTCAAATAGTGCTGTACTTTTTCAAAATAGGCTTTGGACTCCTCATTTAAATAGTCAGCAAGTGATGGTGCTGAAGCCATCAGCTCGTGATCACGGTCTTTTTTACAATCCAGTATGCGAAGAGGATTTTTTTCTAAACGGATTTGACAGTCTGAACAAAACTCATTAATTCTCGGTTTAAAGTGAGCGATCAGCGCTTCCTTGTGAGCGACCCGGCTATCGGTATCTCCCAGGCTGTTCAAAACAAGTTTCAATTCATTTAAACCAACCCGCTTATAGAGCTCCATTGCTAGAGAAATAACCTCAGCATCAATGACCGGATCATCACTTCCAATCGCCTCTACCCCGAACTGAACAAACTGTCTGAAGCGTCCTGCCTGGGGACGCTCATACCTGAACATAGGTCCGTTATAAAATAGCTTGACAGGCTGATTTGCCTGACCGAACATCTTATGCTGAACAAATGATCTTACAGTTCCGGCAGTTCCTTCAGGGCGAAGGGTCAAACTCCTTTCACCTCTGTCCTGAAAGGTATACATTTCTTTTTGGACGATATCAGTTGTATCACCGACTCCCCGCTCAAATAATTCAGTGTGCTCAAAAATTGGTGTGCGAATTTCCTTATATTGATACTGATTGCATATTTCTCTGGCTACATTCTCAATATACTGCCATTTTTCGACTGTCCCAGGAAGTATATCCTGGGTGCCGCGCGGAATATTGATCGTCATAATTATTTCCTCCTTATTGTAAACAGCCAATTTTGAGCATAGAAAAAACTCCCGTCCCTTGTCCGAAAACAAGGGACGGGAGTTGTATAGTCCCGTGGTGCCACCCTAATTGAAGCAAACTGCTTCCACTCAAGGCAGTTAACGCCTGCATACGTCAATTCCTAGTAAGATAAAAATCTTTTCAGAATCGAACCTACGGGGTGTTCATTCGATAAGGCGTCATGCAAAACCACTTTCAGCCAAAGGCGGTTTCTCTCTGGTCATGCGTTTCTTATCTACTATTCCCCATCACTGGTTGTTTTTCGATTTTAATAATGTAATCAATCATAATAATCCCTATCATGATTGTCAAGACATAATAAAAAGTCTTTTTAAAATGATTTCATAATGACGTTACAAGGTTTTGGTTATATGATAGAGTTAGCAATAAATGAGAGGTGATGTTAATGAGACCATTTCTTCCCTTTTTGGCTGTTATTTTAATACTTTCTTCCTTTGCACTGCCTGAGGGCACTGTAAATGCGGAAACAAAGTCAGCAACGGTAGCCTCTGACAATGTAAATCTGCGTCAGGGACCCGGGCTGAGCTTTCCTACTGTAGCAACCGGAAGCAGCGGGGAGACTTATGAAGTTTTGGACGAGGAATATGGATGGCTGAAATTAAAGCTGTCTAATGGAGAGGAAGGCTGGATTGCTGAATGGCTGACGATTCGGGATACACCGCCTCAAGCAGAACAGCAAGCCTCAGAAAAACGAACGGTCACCACTGACCAGCTTCGCATCCGATCCGGACCAGGCACCGATGAAGCCGTACTGGGTGTTTTAAGCAGCGGTGACTCTGTAACCGTACATACTGATTCAAGCGGCTGGCTGGAAGTCACAGCAGCTGACGGCACGAAAGGCTGGGTGAACGGAGAATTTATTTCCAGCTCAGGCCAATCTAACCAGGACTCTTCTGACACGAGCAATTCTTCTATTCAATCATCCCAGGGGACTATTTTAGTCGACAGATTAAATGTCCGAAACGATTTTTCTTCAGAAGGCTCTGTGATTGGCTCTCTTAACCAGGGTGATCGCGTAAACATCATTGAGGAACAGTATGGCTGGCTTAATGTTGAAGGCAACGGTTTAAATGGCTGGGTAAGCTCAACCTACGTACAATACCAGGCCCAGGAATCAGCAGATGCTGATCAGAGACCGGTACAAGCAAGTACACTTGAAGATACATCTATCGTTGTGGTGGTGGACTCATTAACTGTACGAAACGGACCAGCGCACTCAGGTGAATCGATTTCAGCTGTAAGCCTTGGGGAATCATTTACCATTCAGGAGGTTTCTGGAGACTGGTATAAAATTGAGCTGGATTCAGGCAGCACCGGCTGGATAGCCAGCTGGTTTACAGAGCCAGGAAGTGGTAATACAGCAGAGGGGTCATCAACAAATGGAACTACCGTAACTGTTCTATACAACGGCTCGAATGTTCGTTCGGCCCCTTCGGTTGATTCTGAGGTAGTATCAAGAATTAATTCGGGGGAACAATACGAAACTGTTTCCCAAACAGGAGATTGGTATGAAATAAAATTGGATAATGGCGCAAGCGGCTTTATTGCCAATTGGATCGTATCTGCCGATGGTGAAGCAGCCCAACCAATCGAAGCAGATGAAGAAGCTGTAGATCAGGAAGAAACGGCAGAAGAACCGGAAGCATCACAGGATATCATGTCTATATCAGATGCTACCATTTTAATTGATGCCGGTCACGGCGGAAGAGATGGCGGAGCAATCGGCGCAAGCGGCTCTCTTGAAAAATCGCTTACTCTTCGAACAGCAGAAATGCTTTACCACAAGCTTTCAAGCACTGGTGCGAACGTTATCATGACAAGGCAGGACGATCGCTACATCGATCTTCATTCCCGTGTCGCACTTTCCCAGCAGCACCAGGCAGATGTTTTTGTTTCGATTCATTATGATTCGATTGATGATCGAAGCGTCAGAGGGTTTACAACCTATTATTATGGCGCAATGGATGAGGCACTTGCAGATTCAGTACATTCCGGTCTGCAAGACCAGATGTCTCTCCGCAGCCGGGGCACTCAATTTGGAAATTACCTCGTTTTGAGAAATAATTCAATTCCCGCAATCCTGCTTGAGCTCGGCTATATCAGCAACCCGGCAGAAGAAGCTGCAATCAATTCCGATCACTTCAGGGACATGGCAGCTACTGGTATTTATAATGGTTTAGTAGATTATTTTGAACAGTAAAAAACTCGGCTTTGGCCGAGTTTTTTTGTTGTCTATTATCTTAAGGAGTCTCTACAATTAAGGTTACAGGGCCATCATTGATAAGGGAAACATCCATCATTGCCCCAAATACTCCTTTTTCCACCTGGATGCCTTTTTCCTCAAACAATTCATTAAGCCGATTATATAAAGGTTCTGCTTTCTCAGGTCTGGCAGCATTCATAAAGTTTGGTCTTCTGCCCTTTTTTGTTTCCCCGTAGAGTGTAAATTGGGAGATTGAAAGAATTTGTCCATTTTGATCGAGAAGGGAATGGTTCATTTTCCCTTCTCCATCTTCAAAAATCCTCAGGTTGGCAATTTTATCTGCAGCGTAGCGCGCGGCCAGCTCGTCATCTTCATGTGTAATACCAACGAGTAAAACCAACCCTTTATCAATTTTCCCCTTTATTTCACCATCAACCTTTACAAATGCTTCTTTGCTTCGCTGAACCACTACTTTCAAAACGCTTCCTCCAGTCGTTAATTCACTACACGTTGGACGGAGTAAATATCTGATATTTGCTTTATGCGGTCTACAACGCGTTGAAGATGGTTAACGTTTTGAATCATGATTGACATATTGATCGTAGCCATCTTATTCCGGTCGGTTCTTCCGCTGACAGCAGAAATATTCGTTTTAGTTTCATTTACAGCCTGGAGAACTTCATTTAGCAGGCCTCTGCGGTCATAACCGGAAATTTCGATATCAACGTTGTATTCCTTTTTATCCTGAGGCGTGCCCTCCCACTCTACCGGAATGAGACGGGCATTTGAATCGTCCTGTATATTTGGACAGTCGGTACGGTGGACTGATACACCTCTGCCTCTTGTGATGAAGCCGATAATATCATCACCCGGCACCGGACTGCAGCATTTGGACAACCGGACAAGAAGATTGTCAATTCCCTTTACCGTTACGCCGGCTTCCCCTTTTTTCCGCGGGGCAGGAGGCTTAATATCAGCCATTGCTTTTTCCAGTGTATCTTCTTCATCCCGGAGCTTTCTTAGCTTATCGGTTAAACGGTTTGCTATTTGAACACCGGTAATCCCGCCATAGCCGACTGCAGAGTACATGTCCTCCACATTGGTAAAGTTGAATTTTTCAGAAACTCTTTTAATATTTTCATCCGTTAAAACATCCTTAGGATCAAAATCAAGCGAACGGATTTCGCGCTCAACAATCTCCCGTCCTTTTTCCATGTTTTCATCTCGGCGCTGCTTTTTAAAGAAAGCCTTGATTTTATGTTTGGCCTGGGAGGTTTGAGCGAGCTTGAGCCAATCCTGGCTTGGTCCGTAGGAATGCTTGGAGGTCATAATTTCAATAATGTCTCCTGTTTTTAATGTTGAATCGAGCGGAACCATTTTTCCATTTACTTTCGCACCAATTGTTTTATTCCCGATCTCTGAATGCACCCGATAGGCAAAGTCAATTGGAACTGATCCAGCCGGAAGCTCCATTACATCTCCTTTTGGTGTGAAAACATAAACCATATCAGAGAATAGATCAAATTTAAGTGCATCCATAAACTCTTCTGCATCTGAAGAATCCTGCTGGAATTCAAGGATTTCTCTAAACCAGGTTAATTTTTTCTCAACAGATGCTTTATTATCTTCATTGATCAGTGTACCTTCTTTATACGCCCAATGGGCTGCCACACCAAACTCAGCAATCCGGTGCATATCGGAGGTCCGGATTTGTACTTCTAAAGGATCCCCCTTCGGCCCGATTACTGTCGTATGAAGAGACTGATACATATTTGGCTTCGGCATGGCGATATAATCCTTAAAACGGCCAGGCATAGGCTTCCAGCATGTGTGAATGATTCCCAGCACCGCATAGCAGTCTTTAATACTGCCTACGATTACTCTGACAGCTAACAGGTCGTATATTTCATTAAATTGCTTGTTTTGCATGGCCATTTTTTTATAAATTGAATAGATATGCTTTGGACGCCCATAGATATCTGCATCAATTTTCACGTCGGTTACCTGATCTTTAATTTCTTTAATGACCTTCTCAACATACTCTTCCCGTTCATTTCTTTTCTTCTTCATTAAGTTAACGATCCGATAGTACTGCTGAGGGTTTAGGTAACGTAAAGCTGTATCCTCAAGCTCCCACTTAATGGTGGATATCCCTAAGCGATGGGCAAGCGGAGCAAAAATTTCAAGCGTTTCATTTGAAGTTCTGATCTGTTTTTCTACCGGCATATGCTTAAGTGTTCTCATATTGTGCAAACGGTCGGCAAGCTTTATAAGAATCACTCGAATGTCCTGCGCCATGGCAATAAACATTTTCCGATGATTCTCAGCCTGCTGTTCCTCTTTTGACTTATATTTAATTTTCCCAAGCTTTGTAACTCCGTCTACGAGCATTGCAACTTCTTCATTGAACTGCTCGGCTAAATCCTTATAGGAAAAGTCCGTGTCTTCCACCACATCATGCAAGAAGCCAGCAGCGACGGTTGACGGATCCATTTGAAGATTCGCCAAAATACCGGCCACCTGAATAGGATGGATGATATAAGGCTCACCGGATTTACGAAACTGTTCCTTGTGGGCATCAGCTGCAAAAGCATATGCTTTTTTAACTAAATCCACCTGGCTGCTGCTCATGTATGCTGCTGTAATCACGAACACTTCTTCCGCGGTAAGCACTCGATCGTTCGCCATACGTTATATCACCTTTATCGTTTGAATAGATTTTTGTGTATTGTTTCTATTATTAAAAAAAAATGTTCGCATGTAAAGCTATTATGACTATTTTCATATTTTACTGAGAGAAAAGCGCCTAATTTCGACATATCCCGTATATAAAAAGAGCCCCGAGTGTGGGACTCCTGATTATTTATTAGTATTGCATTAATGTAAGCATATCATATCCTTCTAATTTGTCACGCCCATCAAGGTACGTAAGCTCAATCAGGAAGGCAATTCCCGCTACAACCCCGCCAAGTTCTTCAACAAGCTTAATCGTTGCTTCGATTGTACCGCCTGTTGCCAGAAGGTCATCTGTAATGAGTACA
Organism: Jeotgalibacillus proteolyticus; assembly: GCF_002926065.1. Lineage (GTDB taxonomy): Bacteria > Bacillota > Bacilli > Bacillales > Jeotgalibacillaceae > Jeotgalibacillus > Jeotgalibacillus proteolyticus. The sequence goes on from NZ_PREZ01000002.1 coordinate 357,344, forward strand.
CGCTGTCCCGGCTTAATCGCATCCCGGTGAATCGTTAATACGTCTTTTCCATACTCAAGCCCGTAATCCACCTTAACGGTTTCTCTCGGAAGCTTTCCTTCTTTTCGGACAGGAGCAAAGCCTATTCCAAGTGCATAGGAAACAGGGCACCCGATAATAAAACCTCTTGCTTCAGGCCCGACGATGATATCAATATCTTTATCTTTTGCATACTCAACAATCTGATCAGTTGCATAACGATAAGCGTCGCCATTATCCATAAGTGTCGTGATATCTTTAAATCGGATTCCTTTTTTAGGCCAATCTTCCACGATCGTTACATACTGCTTTAAATCCATACTTTTTCTTCCTCCTCGAGTCTCTTCGTCAGGTCAATATGCTGCTCAAACCATTGCTTAAGCTGCTGAAATGACGAATATAACAGCTCCTGCTCCAGCTTAACCATTCGTTCCTTTGACTGGTAGGCAGGTGAATGGGACAAATCACGTTTTTGAACAGAATTGTTCACTGTAATTATTCCGTCTTTCATTGTAACAAATTCCAGTTCAAAAAACACCTTTGTCATAAAATTAATCGTGTCTTTTGTCCAGCCCTTATGGTTTGCAAGTGCTTCTCCATTTTTTTGAAGGTCAAACTGCTGGCGCTTTTTCAGGAATGCATAATACCATGCAAAATTATCTCTCGGCGGCATTCCACTGAAGAACTGGGGGTTTTCCTGATAAAAGTGAACATATATTCTGGTAGGCACACCATTTCGAATAAGAGACAATAAAATCTCCTCTTCTTTTGGCAGATCCAAAAGAACAAGATGCTTATAATCAATGGAGCAGGACTCTGCATGCCGGGCATTCCCTATCAGACAAATGGCATCTTCCTCTATAAGCCCTTTAAACACTTCAACGGTACTTTGCTCAAAGGCAATAAATTGAGGTTTGGGCGGAAGAATAGAAAGCCATCTTTTTGGCTGTGAAATTCCTCTGACATCAAATAGCTGCCAATCATTGACCTTTATATCCTTTACAAACAACTGTGCCTTTTTCGTATTATTCCATTCGTTAATGGACAGCTCCCCAATAACATCCACCTTAGCGAGCGGAGAAACGTGATCAGCAATTTCACCAAGACCGAATGCGATTCCATCAAGTGTATGCTGTCCATTTTGAAGAGTCATTTTTAAATGATTTTGGTTGGCTCCAATTTTTCTGATGGATGCGACTGAAGACTGTTCAATTAACACCTTTGGCTTAGGGTTTTTCATTCCAAAAGGAGCCAGCAGCTGAACCTGCGAAATAGCCTCCAGATCCACATCCATAAGCGCAGTAAGGGTATCTACATTTGTAATCGGAACAAAATCCTCTTCTGTCAGTTTTTCTGCCTGTCTATTCAGTCTGCTTCTAAGCTCAGCAACGTCCTCTGAGAGCAGTGTCATTCCGGCTGCCATCGGATGGCCGCCAAAGTGAGGAAGGATATCACGATTTTGTGACAATTCCTCAAACATATTAAAGCCCTGTATACTTCTTGCAGAGCCTTTTGATTTCCCGGTGGCCGGATCCTTGCAAAGCATAATGACGGGCCGGTAGAAGCGGTCTACCAATCTCGAGGCAACAATGCCTACTACACCAGGATTCCACCCTTCTTTTTCAATAACGAGAATGCGGTTATGATCGAGCGGATACTTGGTTTCCACCTGTTCAATGGCTTCTTTTGTAATATCGCTTACGATCGTCTGGCGCTCTTTATTAATCGCATCAATTTCTGCTGCGAGAGCCCGGGCTTCCTCTGAATCCTCTGTCATCAGCAGGTGAACGGCAGGATCTGCATCAGAAAGTCTTCCCACAGCGTTTAACCGCGGGCCGATCACAAAACCAACCGATTCTTCATCAAGCTCAGCAACGTTCGAGCCGGCTTCTTTACAAAGGGCATGGATGCCGGTTCTTTTCGTCTGCCTTAATGCTTTGAGCCCCTTTTTAACGATTAGCCGATTCTCTCCTTTCAAAGGAACTAAATCCGCAATAGTGCCAATTGCAGCCAGATCAAGAAGATGCTCAGGAGGTTTTCCGAGCAGGGCATGTGCTACTTTAAAGGCGACTCCTACCCCTGCGAGCTCCTTAAAAGGATAATCGCCTTTCGGATGGTTCGGGTGAATAATAGCCAGTGCATCAGGAAGCTCAGGTCCTGGTTCATGATGATCAGTAATAATTAAATCAACACTAAGCTCCTTTAATAGAGCAGCCTCATTTATCCCGGATATACCGTTATCTACAGTGATAATTAAGCCAGTTCCCTGCTCTGCAGCAAACCTGAATGCTTCTTCATTTGGACCGTAACCTTCTGTAAAACGATTGGGTATGTAAAATTCAACATTAGCCCCAAGCTCCTGTAAAGCTGTGAGCATAACGGAGGTACTCGTTACGCCGTCTGCGTCATAGTCTCCGTATACCATAATTAATTCCTCAGAAGCGATTGCTTCTTTAATTCGTTCCGTTGCTTTATCCATACCTTTTAGCAGAAAAGGGTCATGAAAAGGCTGGTTTTCTATATACAAAAAAGCTTTTGCATCCTCGACATCGACCATTCCCCGCTGAACAAGCAATCGGGCAACAACCTCAGGGATAGTTAAAGCATCAATTAAGTTTTGAACATAATCCTCATTAATAGGCTGGATCTTCCAGCGTGTTTTTGACTGTAACATACTCTCACCTCTTTAGCGTTTTTCATTATACAGCAGAGGAGGCAGGGATTCAATGAAACTAGGTAACTGTTAATCTCAAAAAGAGGATGAGACAAATGTGTCTCATCCTCTTTTGCCCGGTTTAAATTTATCGTTATGTTCCGGGCTCTTTTAATTTAATTATTCAGGAGAAGAGTCCCCTATTGAGTCCGGTGCTGTTTTCCGGTATTCAGTTCGTGTAGGCAGCGGATCATTTCCTCGGGCTTCTGCCCGTTCAAGCTTTTCCTTTAAACTGGCGTTTTCCTGTTCAGCATGTTTAATTTTTCTTTGAAGAACAAACAGGCGGAAAAAGCCGACTGAACCAATGATCAGGCCGCCCATTAAAACGGATCCTAAAATAACAAGAATCAGCGGCAGTTCTGTCTCTGCAAATGCAAAATTTACAATAACCGGATCAACGTTAATAACCGCAAATATAGCAACAATAAGAGCAAAAATAATTCCTAAGAGCAATGTCCATTGAAATTTCAATCCCGTTCCTCCTCTCCCTGCAGCCAATGTATAAAATCAGCTAACCTATAAAACTAAATTACCCTTATTCTTAAAAAGATAATCCTTACTCGGTGCAGACACAATAAAACCCTGCCAACGAAAGCAGGGTTTTATGTTTAGGAGAGTTACACGACAGGTTCGTCGCTCCACTCCTTTTTCTCTTTATACGTGACAATTGATCCCTTTTTCTTAAGTTCGCGCTTTTTCAATACATACCATAGCTGGGCTGCAATGAAAATAGAGGAATACGTTCCTGCGATTAAGCCAATTAATAGGGCAATGGAGAAATTTAAAATAGATGATGCACCAAAAAGAATCATGGCAACAACAACGAATACCACTGTAAGAACTGTATTTACAGATCTGCCGAGTGTCTGGCGCAGAGATTGATTAACCACTTTTGCCAGCTGCTCTTTTGTTTCAATCAGCTTTTGCTTGCGCAGATTTTCCCTTATACGATCAAATGTAACAATCGTATCATTTATTGAATACCCGATGATGGTCAGCACCGCTGCAATGAAGGTGATGTCAACCTCAAGGCGAAGCAGACTGAACACTGCAATAATAAAGAAGGCATCGTGAACCAGGGCAACTACTGAAGCAAGTGCCATATATAGCTCAAAGCGTATGGAGACATACAGAATAATGCCAAGTGACGCAATCGCTAATGCATACAGTGCATTTTTGGCCAGCTCTTCTCCAATAATCGGATCTACTGTCGATACATTTGGCTCCGACCCATACTTGTCTGTGAAATAGCTGTTGATTTCAGCGATTTTTTCCGGTCCAAGAGGTTCAGTAAATCTTGCTACACCGACCTCCTGATTTTCACCGGAGATGGTAATATTGCTAGCTTCTAAATCAAGTGCAGCCAGGTCCTCTTGAATTACTTCCTCTGTAAGGGAAGTGTCTGTCATAACATCCATTCTCGTACCGGCGGTAAAATCAATCCCTAAATTTAAGCGGAATATGGCAAGAACAGCCATTCCGGCTACGATAAGAGCAGCAGATAAGATGAAGAATTTTCTTCTGTTTGAGACAAAGTCGAACCGGTCAAATTTTGTTGGCAGATCTACCGAATCCACATCATCTTTGTACTCATGAATTTCGGATTTCTTCACGCCAAACCAGCCCTTGCGCTTATCTAGAAATCCGCTTTTGACCCATAGGCTCATAAATAAGCGCGTTCCAAATACAGCCGTTATAAAACTGACAACTATACTGATTAAAAGCATTGTGGCAAACCCTTTTACTGAGCTTGTTCCGAAGTAAAAGAGCACAATGCCGGCCAAAAGAGTTGTGACATTTGCATCAAAGATCGTCCAAAGAGATGACCGGCTTCCCGCTTCATATGCATCTCTTACTGGCTTGCCAATCTTTAATTCCTCTTTAATCCGCTCATAGGTAATTATGTTGGCATCAATCGCCATCCCCACTCCAAGAATTAATGCTGCAATACCTGGAAGTGTCAGCACACCGTTTAACCAGTCAAAAATCAGAAGAATAAGGTAGATGTAAACAGATAGTGTAACAACCCCAATAACTCCCGGGAATCGATAAAAGGCAATGATAAATAGGAAGATTAATGAAATCCCGATAAGTCCGGCAACAATTGTCTGATCCATCGCCATTAATCCAAATGAAGCCCCTACGGAAGTAGAATAGATCTCTTCCAATTCAACAGGAAGTGCGCCTGCATTAAGAAGGTCGGCAAGCGTCTGCGCTTCCTCAATGGTAAAACCGCCTTCAATAATTGGTGTATTCGTGGTTAAAACCTCAGATACAGCTGGAGCCGAGATAAATTTAGGTTCTTCCTTTCCAACTTCTTCAGCGTAAGAATCCCCTTCTTCATAATCCAGCCAAATGACAAGACGATTATTCGGCTGCCCCATTTCAAGTACCTGCCTGGTTACTTCGCCAAATTGCTGACCGCTTCTCAGCTCCAGTTGAACGATTGGGCGATTATTAGAGTCGAAGGTTTGTGAAGACCCCCCTTCCACTAAATCAGCACCACTGAGCAGTTCATTATCATTCACGTCCCGGAATGACAGCTGGGCTTCAGTGGAAAGAATTTCACGAGCCTGATTTTGATCCTCTACACCTGCCAGCTGAACACGAATCCGGTCTCCATTTTCAACCTGGATTACCGGTTCAGATACGCCCAGCACATTAACCCTGCGGTCAAGAGCCTGGGCAGTATCTGATACTACCGCGGGGGTAATTTCCTGGCCTTCCTGTGCAGGTTTCACCTGATAAAGAACCTCAAAGCCGCCCTGCAGGTCCAGTCCAAGCTTAATATTTCCTAAAATAGTTTGGGTTGTCATCCCCATTGCGCCACCGATTAAAATAAGCAGTAATAAAAAGGTGACGATTCGACTGCGCTTTACCATTATGTATAAATCCTCCTTGAGTTCAACTGCACAACGAATGATTTCTTAGAATAATCTTAAAATTAATTTCAACAGGCTAATACTAGTAGAAATATCCGTATATTAGCAATAAATTTATTATGAATCAGTTGAGTAGGAGTGTCAATCACCCGGCAGCTCTATGATCCTTTTACTCAGATTTGTCCTTCTTTTCTCCTTCTTGCCCATGCAGCAGCGATTGAAGCTCATCTTCATTAAATTTCCGGCTCGAAGCAGCTGACTTATACTCCATTCTCGTCGTAAAGTTCATAAAATCTCCAGATTTAAGGGTCAGGATATCGTTAACAACCAAATATAGCGGAAGATCCCCTTCTATCTCTTTCCATTTTTTGTTAACAAGATAATTCCAGATTGATTCAGCATTGACCGAATCATATCCATATAGATGAAGCTCCTGGATTTTACTGTCAAGCGCAGGATCTAGAAGATGCGCTACTTCCTGAAGCGGTGTGCTTTTATCCATAATTCTCCCCCTTAAAATCGTCCATTTCAATATTTCCGTCATAGGCTGTCCCATAACGAGCATATGGTTAATTGTACCGAAAAAAGTTCTCTTTGAGAAGGTGGAGTGCCAATTGTCTACATTTATACGCGGAACACTCATCCTAATTTTTGCAGCTATGCTTACAAAAGTATTAGGTTTCGTCCATCGAATGGTGCTCGCACGAATGGTCGGCGAGGAAGGTGTCGGTCTGTATATGATGACATTTCCTACCCTTATGCTTGTTATTACCATAACACAGCTGGGTCTGCCAATCGCTATTGCTAAGTATGTATCGGAATCAACTGCAAAAAAAGAAGAGCAGGTTGTTCATAGAATATTAACCGTTTCGTTGCTGATAACAGGTACCCTGGCGCTTATTTTCACTCCAGTGATGTTTGTGCTTGCCCCATATCTGACGGAAACGCTTTTTGCAGACAATCGGACATACTGGCCGTTTATCGCCATTTTGCCGATTATTCCTATCGCAGCTTTTTCGGCTGTTCTTAGAGGCTACTTCCAGGGAAAACAGCAAATGGGAGTTACAGCTGCCGGCTCCATCATTGAGCAGATTGTAAGGCTCGCTTTACTGTATGTATTCGTAGGAATGCTCCTTCCGATGGGTATTGAATATGCAGCTGCCGGTGCAATGCTTGCATCAATTGGAGGCGAGCTCCTTTCCCTGGGTTATTTATATTTTCATTTCGTTTATTCAAGAAGGGGCATCAAGAAGGCATTAAAAATACAAAATTCATATCCGGAACGGGGAGTGATTGCAAAACAGCTTTTAAGTATTGCCCTGCCATCAACAGGGAGCCGCATGATTGGTTCAATTGCCTGGTTTTTGGAGCCGATTGTTGTAATGAAGTGTTTAGTTATTGCCGGCTTCACTGCTGCGGTGGCTACACAGGAATATGGCGTGCTGACAGGCTTTGTGCTGCCGCTTTTACTTTTACCATCATTTATTACCGTATCACTCAGCACAGCTCTTGTCCCTGCGATAAGTGAAGCGAAGGCAAGAAACCAAACCATTTCAGTGGAGCACCGTATTCAGCAGGCCTTAAGAATCTCACTCGTTACAGGCGGATTGTTTTCCATTCTTTTGCTCACTCACGGCAGTTATTTGCTTGAAGCCCTTTATCATTCCACCCGCGGTGAGCATATTCTTCACTTTATGGCGGTTTTATTTATTTTTTATTATTACCAGGGACCGCTTCACGCTGTATTGCAGGCATACGAGGCAGCAGGTGCAGCAATGATTAACAGCCTCATCGGGGCGGTGGTAAAACTGATTGTTATGGGCGCTTTAATGCTTCAGCCCGGTATGGGAATAAACGGCGCTGCCATTGGAATTATGGTGGGACTGGTGATGGTAACACTTCTTCATTTTCTGACGATGCTAAAGCTGGTGCCTATTAAGGTGCCTTACAGCCAGTATGGAATTGTTTTACTATTAATGACCGGCATGTATGTACTTGAGACAAAGCTCTTTCCAACCCTGCTCCCCTCTTACCTGCTTCATCCGCTGGTCACTATGCTTATTTTAATTGTGTGCTATATCTTCTTTGGAAGAGCTTTTAATGTCATTAAGCAGGAGGATTGGTCCTTCTTTTCTTTCTGGCGAAAATCGTAATGAGCGTCACTTGCCGCTAATGTACCATTGCCCATTCTCATAGGAACAAAATAATATTTTTTCAAGACTGCTGTACCCTTCTCTCTCCATTTCTGCACGCAGCCAGGGTTCATCTTTGTGAAGCTTTTTTAGGTGATCATACTGGATTTGCCCGTCCATAATAAGTGGAAGCGATAGTTTTCCTTCTTCTCTTCCTTTTTTCAAAACCGTCAGCATGCCTGATGGCTCAAGAATGGCAAATTCAACATCGTTCATATCAAATATATCTTTGTCTCTTAGCTGCTGCATTAAGTCATCAATGTTATAACGGTTTCTCCTCATTTCATTTTTCATAAGCCTTCCGTGCCGTACAAGCACAGAGGGAGTTCCATCTATTAAGTCGCGGAAGGTCTTATTTTTGAGGGAAAACCAAGATAGCATAACCTGAAGCACCATTAACAGAACCATTGGGAAAACGGCCTTCAGCATATCAACATAAGGGTCCTCGATAGCTAAAACAGCGACTTCTCCAATCATCATAAAAACAATTAGATCAAGCAGGCTGAGCTCGCCGACTTCTCTTTTACCCATTAAGCGGAAAATTAAAATGATTAATCCATAAAGTACAATAGTTCTAAATGTGATTAAAATATACTCCTCAATCATGTTTATCTTCCTTTCAATGGGTTGTCCTGCTTAGTATGACCGGCTTACCGTTTGCTACACAAAAAGATTTTAGGGAGGATTTATATGCTTCAAATCGGGAAAGGGATTACGTATGGCGTCGTTGTTATCGCATTGTCAGTGCTTTTCATATCCATTATTGTTGCTGCGCTGCTTGCTCTTACTCCGGTAAAAGAACTTGATATGACGAAATGGCTAAATGGCAGTATGTTCGCTGTTGTACTTACAGGAGCTATAGTTGGAGGAGCGGTTTCAAAGAAAAAAGGACTGCTGGTTGGGGCATTTATTGGATTGATTATGACTGCACTGTCATTCTTATTGACTACTCAGGGAGCAATATGGACTTCATCACTGATCCAAACCTCCCTGACCCTCTTCATCTCGATCGTCGGAGGAATTGCAGGGGTGAATTTATTTGGAGGAGCCAGGGAACAGTCTTAGAGTATGAAAAAAGCTGAAGGGGGAAAATCCCCTCCAGCTTTTTGGCGTATTCTTACATAGTTTGTCTGTCAACCACTTCACGCACTGCGTTGCGGTCATATGTTAGTCGGCTGCCATCTCCGCATTTCAAGATAACCTGACCTTCGTCGATAGCATCAATAATGCCATGAAGGCCACCGATGGTTACAACTTTGTCGCCTTTTGCAAGACTGTTTTGCATTTCAACCACCTTTTTTTGACGCTTTTGCTGCGGACGAATCAAAAATAAGTACATTAACGCAAACATCAAAATTAGGGGTAATAACGTAACTAATGTTTCCATATTGCTTAAACTCCTCCTTCCTGCCGTTCAATCTATTAAAAGTTTTTTGCATTCGGCTGATTAAAGCCATATTGTTCAAAAAACTCTTCCCGGAAATCTCCCAGACGATCTTCTTTGATCGCTTGACGTACCTGTCCCATTAAGTTTATCAGAAAATGCAGGTTATGATAAGTAGTAAGTCGAATTCCGAACGTTTCTTCACATTTAATTAAATGACGGATATACGCACGGCTGTAGTTTTTACAAACATGGCATTCACAATTCGGATCAAGCGGTCCAAAATCACGGGCATATTTAGCATTTTTAACCACCAGACGGCCTTCACTGGTCATCAGTGTTCCATTGCGTGCAATCCGTGTAGGAAGAACACAATCAAACATGTCAATCCCTCGTATTGCTCCGTCAATTAGTGAATCAGGAGAACCAACGCCCATTAAATAGCGCGGCTTGTCAGCCGGAAGCCATGGAGTTGTAAACTCAAGCACTCGATTCATAACATCCTTCGGTTCGCCTACTGATAATCCTCCAACTGCATAACCGGGAAAATCAAGCGATACAAGATCCTTTGCACTCTGTTTTCTAAGAGCTTCATACTCTCCGCCCTGAACAATTCCAAAAAGCCCCTGATCAGAAGGACGCTCATGAGCTGCGATACAGCGCTCTGCCCATCTCGAGGTTCTTTCAACGGAATCCCTCATGTACTTTTCTTCTGCCGGATAAGGCGGGCACTCATCAAAGGCCATCATAATATCTGATCCGAGTGCATTTTGAATTTCCATTGCTTTTTCAGGGCTTAAAAACAACTTATCTCCATTTATATGATTTTTAAAATGTACACCTTCTTCTTTAATATCCCTGAATTTACTGAGGGAAAAAACCTGGAAGCCTCCGGAATCGGTCAAAATAGGCTTATCCCAATTCATAAATTTGTGAAGCCCGCCAGCTTCCTTAATGATGTCATGCCCCGGACGCAGCCATAAGTGGTACGTATTGCTTAAGATAATCCCTGCATTGAGCTCCATAAGATCCTCAGGAGACATGGTTTTAACTGTAGCCATTGTTCCTACCGGCATAAACGCAGGTGTTTCAAACGAGCCATGCGGAGTATGAACAATCCCCAGGCGCGCCCCTGTTTGTTTGCATGTTTTTATATGTTCATAGCGTATAGCGCTCACGTAGTTGTTCTCCCTTCTATTTGATCAGCATTGCGTCGCCAAAGCTGAAGAACCGGTATTTTTCCTTGACCGCTTCTTCGTAGGCAGCAAGAGTGGCTTCCCTTCCGGCCATTGCACTGACGAGCATGATTAATGTTGACTTCGGCAAATGGAAATTCGTTATCAGTGCATCTACTGCGCGGAACGTATAGCCGGGATAGATGAAAATGCTGGTCCATCCGCTGGCTTCCTTAAAAAGACCCTTTTCATCCGCAATGGTTTCCAGCGTTCTTGTTGAGGTAGTGCCTACAGTGATGATTTTTCCACCATTTTGACGAACTTCATTTAACAGATCTGCTGTTTTCGCCGTGAGCTGATAAAATTCACTGTGCATATCATGATCCTCAATGGAATCGACAGAAACCGGTCTGAACGTGCCAAGTCCGACATGCAGGGTTAGAAACGCAATTTTCACTCCCTTTTTACGCAGTTCATTAAGAAGCTCCTCAGTGAAATGCAGCCCTGCAGTAGGCGCAGCTGCTGACCCTCGCTCCCTTGCAAAAACCGTTTGATAGCGGTCGCGATCCTCAAGCTTTTCCTTAATATACGGCGGGAGAGGCATATCGCCAAGCTGGTCAAGCAGCTCATAGAATATCCCATCATAGGAGAACTCCATAATTCTTGAACCCTGGTCACCAGAATCAATGCAGGTTGCTTTTAACGCTCCATTGCCAAATACGAGCACAGTGCCCGGCTTCAGCCTTTTTGCCGGCTTTGCAAGTGTTTCCCATCTGTCTCCCTCCAGCTGCTTTAACAGGAGGAGTTCGACAGCTGCACCGGTGCCCTCTTTTTCCCCAATTAATCTGGCTGGAAGCACCTTTGTATCATTTAATACCAGGCAGTCACCAGGACTTAGATACGAAACAATCTTTTTAAAGCCTTCATGGGTAATGTCGCCGGTTTTTTTATTCATTACCATAAGACGGCTTGACGTACGATCTTCCAGTGGAACCTGTGCAATCAGTTCCTCCGGCAAATGAAAATCAAAATCTTTAATATCCACTTTATTTACTCCTAACTTTAACGAAAACGACCGATGAAAAATAATATCCCTGTTAAGATGAGACTAATCACAATGGATGTGACAATTGGAAAGTAGACGGTCATATTTTCACGTTTTATTACGATGTCGCCAGGCAGCCTGCCAAGCTTTATAAATTGCATGATAAACCCCGCGACCAGAAGAACGGCCCCGATCAGCATGATGGTTTTTGGAAGGCTCATTTTGGCACCTCAAGCTTAAAGTGCCGGTAAACATTTTCTGTTACAATTCTGCCTCTCGGTGTCCGCTGCAAAAAGCCGATCTGCAGTAAATACGGCTCGTATACGTCCTCAATACTGGTTGATTCTTCCCCAATGCTTGCAGCGATCGTATCCAATCCCACAGGGCCGCCTTTAAACCGTTCGATGATTGCCATAAGCAGCTTGTGGTCGATGTGGTCAAGCCCGAGTCTGTCTACCTGTAATAGCTCAAGTGACTGTTGGGCAATGGGATAGGTGATTGCTCCTTGTGCGCGGACCTGCGCGTAATCACGTACCCGTTTTAATAAACGGTTGGCGATTCGCGGAGTTCCGCGCGAGCGTCTTGCGATTTCAAGAGCTCCCTGGTCATCGATTGCTGTATCAAAAATATCTGCAGTACGCCGGACAATAGTAACTAAATCTCGCTCTTCATAGTACTCCAGTCTGCAGAGCACGCCAAAACGGTCTCTTAAAGGTGCTGATATAGCGCCGGCACGTGTTGTGGCGCCCACCAGCGTAAAAGGAGGCAGATCCAGCCGGACGGATCTCGCACTCGGACCTGTTCCAATCACAATATCCAGACAAAAATCTTCCATTGCCGGATATAAAACTTCTTCGATCGCTCTTGGGAGCCGGTGAATTTCATCGATAAACAAAACATCCCCAGGCTCTAGAGCGGATAAAATTGCCGCAAGGTCCCCAGGACGCTCAATCGCCGGTCCTGCTGTCGTGCGCAGATTGACGCCCATTTCATTGGCAATAACAGCTGCAAGTGTCGTTTTGCCAAGACCCGGCGGACCATAGAGAAGAACATGATCAAGGGTTTCCTGTCTGTTTCTAGCAGCTTCAATAAAGATCTCAAGGTTGTTTTTTACCTGATTCTGACCGATATAGGTTTTAAGGAGTCTGGGTCTAAGACTTTGTTCAAAAGACTGCTCCTCTGTATTTTCCGCTTCTCCCGATACAATGCGCTCTTCCATCCGATCCCCTCCTTTTCACCTTCATCAGGAAAGCTTGAGCATAAGCCGCAATCCCTTTTTTATATACTCATCTGTAGTTAACGCTTCCTTACGTAAAGCAGGCTCCACTTTTTTAACTTCCCTCTCGGAATACCCAAGGGCTTTTAAAGCAAGTATTGCCTCCTCTAGCTCTTTTTTATCAGAAGCTAGGCTGCTTTTAGGATCCGTAAATAAGTTTGGAAAATAGTCCGGCACTACATCCTGAAGCTTGCCTTTAAGGTCAAGAATCATTTGTCTTGCGGTTTTTTTCCCAACCCCAGGGAACTTTGTCAGGAAAGTATCATTCTCATTTTCAATCGCTTCAATTACCTGTTCAGGTGCTCCAGAAGCTAAAATCGCCAGTGCACCCTTTGGGCCGATTCCTGACACATTTAAAAGCTTCATAAATAAAAGCTTTTCTTCCATGCTGGGAAAACCAAATAGCGTTAGCTGATCTTCACGGACATGCTGATACGTGTATATCTGTGCGGTTTGCCCCTGTTTTTGAGACATGACAAAAGGATTTGGCATAAAAAGCTGATAGCCAATTCCCTGATGGTCTACTACAATATATTCAGTCGAAATAAGGGCAATTTCCCCTTTTATGTATTCATACATGTGAACTCTTCCTTTCAGGTCCATTCTCCATTGTACCATATATTATCGCTTTATTGCCTTCAATATAGTACAGAATTCAAAACAAAACATTTGTTCTTATTTTACCAGAAAGACAAACATTTAAAAAGACAAAAAAACAACCGGCGCTTTACCCGGTTGTTATGGCGATACCTTGCTATATCCACTTAATACATTTAATGGCGATACTTCCTCTGCCCTCAGACGAAAAACGACTTCCTCCTGAGACATATTAACGAGCTGCCATGCATGGTACTTAGCCCAAAAATCCTCCATTGCCTCTACATGCTCCACAATCTCCTCAACGCTTTTATCTCCATCCTCATAAATAACTTCGAGTGTAACGGTAATTTCTTGAGGACTTCCCGCGTATGCTTGCGGTGAAATAGCCATAGATAACAGCAGACACATCAGTACAGCCAAAGCCTTAACAGTTCTGTCCATCATGCTCACCCTCCTTTAAAGTAGTGTGTGGAGTAATTCAAGCATTATACCTTTGTTTTAAGACATCTTTGTCATAAGCGGTATCAGGCTTGCCATATTATCATGCTCCCATTCCTCATCCAGGCCATCTCGCATACCGGTATCAATACCCTGCGCAACCCAGTAGGCAGCTTTATCCTGAGAAACATAAATCTCATATTGACCACCGGCCTCATTGTTTACCGTGTTGAATACTTCTTCCATTAAATCCTTACCTGCTGAATGGGTAACTGCTGCAGCAATTACATTTTCATGTATAATTACTTTTACATTGTCTACATCATTTATCGCAGCAATTAATTCTGCAAGGTGATCAGCAAATTCCCCCTGGTGCATTTCATCACGCATATTTGAACCGCTGTCCATTAAGCCATCCAGCGAAGCGATATCCTTACCGTTTTGCTGGTCGTAACGATCATTTTCTCTTGATAAAATTGGCGGCTCCTGGTGCGGATCAGCGCCTTTATAAGAATGATTGCACCCGGCTGTTATTGCCGCAAGCAGAACTAATAATAGTGTTTTTTTCATTTAAACCCCTCCGCATCTTAAGACTAGCTTTTGTCAGCAGAAGGTGATTCATTCGAGTTGGTAAGCTTAAATAATTTCCTGCTTTTCCATTACCGACTTTTCAACTGCGGCTGCAGCATTTTGTTATACACTTACTAATATTAAACCGGTTTTTTTCATAAAGAAAAAGAAGACGGTCTCCCGCCTCCTTTTCCTTTTATTACTCCTCAAATTCATTATAAAATCGCGGCATTGGCTGCATCGTTCCAGTATTCATCCCATTCATCATACCCTGCATTTGATCCATTGGCATCATTCCGTTCATCATACCCTGCATCTGATCCGTCGGCATCATTCCATTCATCATGCCCTGCATCTGATCCATCGGCATCATTCCATTCATCATGCCCTGAGGCTGCCCCATATGAGGCCATCCCTGCATTTGGTCCATTGGCATCATTCCTGGCTGCCCCCCTTGTGCATTAGGATTCCAGCCCATTCCTTGATGAAAGCCTCCAGGCATTTGGGCGCCTGCAACCGGCTGACCATATGGCTGCGGCATCATGTGCGGCGGATGATGAGGATGGCCTCCCCCACAACCGCAAGGCTTCTGATGGTGGGTTTCTGCTCCTGCTATATGGTGTGGATGCCAAGGCGCGTATTCTTCATGATGAGGATGCGGCATCATCTGCATTCCCTGTACTTGAGGACCTTGAGGCATTAGCGGACCCCCATGCTGCATGTGGGGATGCTGCATCATTTGAGCTCCTTGTACCTGAGGGTGCATCATTCCGTGGTGATGCTGTATAGGAAAATTAAATCCATCCCCAGGCATAACCGGCGTAACCGGATGACATGGTTCATTCATCATTTCTGGTAAAACTCCTTCCGTTGGACACGGTACAGCAGGCATTGCCGGTGCTGCTTCCATTTTCACTTCTTTTTTAACTTCTTTTTTGACTTCTTTCTTTACCTCTTTTACTTTTTCCTTTACTGGATGAGAGGGCGCCTTTGGCATTTCCGGAACCGCAAAATGCGGCATCTGGATTGGTGCTGGCTGCTGTGGCTGAGATTGAAGCAGCTGCAGATTATACGTTTGATGGATATCAATTTCCGGCTGCATCATGATCGGTTTCTGCTGAGGAATCGGCACCGGCTGATACTGCATTTTCGGTGCCTGTGGCTTGTGATCTTGATATGGATGCTGAATAACAGATTCCTTAACAGAGGTTTCTTTCACGATTACTTCTTTTGCTGCTTTGGTATGGGATGGTACTTTAATCTTCATCCCAGGCATAATCATATCAGGATTAGAAAGCTGAGTATTTGCAGCTTTGAGCTCTTCAAAAGACACATTATACTTTTTAGCGATGTTCCATAATGTATCCCCTTTTTGAACAACGTGGATCTTCACTTTTTTCCCTCCTCCATAAATCGTTCTTTATATCCTATGATTAATGCGGATATTTGCCACTTTTTTAATGCCGTTCCTTAAAGAAAGCTGTTACTGTGTTACAATTATCCCTAAAGATTAATCGAAAGAGGTTGAAAGAAAATGCCAAGGGATCAAAAAGTAAGCGGTGAGACCCGAAGACAAACCATACTTGAGAATCTAAAGGTGTCTGCAAGTCCAATTACGGGCAATGAGCTCGCTGCCAAAATGAAAGTAAGCAGGCAAGTGATTGTCAGCGACATTACTTTACTAAAAGCAAAGCAGGAGCCCATCCTCGCAACGAGCCAGGGGTATTTGTACATGCCTTCCAACCCTCCGGTAAAAGCAGTACGGACGATTGTTTGCCGCCATAAACCTGAACAGTCTGAAGAGGAAATGAGAATAATTGTAGAGGCAGGTGCATCTATTAAAAATGTTTCCATCGAACATCCTGTTTATGGAGATCTGACGGCTTCCATGATGATTTTCACAACTGATGATGTTACTCAGTTCATTAGTAAAATTAAGTCGACAGATGCTTCTTTTCTCTCTGAATTGACGGGCGGTGTTCATCTGCATGAAATAGAAGCAGACTCTGAATCAATCCTTCAGCAGGTAGAAGAAAAGCTTTTTAAGGCACGCATACTCGTCAAGGATTAATTATTTCATTCAAAAAAATAAAAAAAAATGGCCCATCAATCAGCAAGCCGATTGATGGGCCATTTTCAATTCTATTACTTTTGTACAATTGAATATTTTTTATAGCTGCCTAAAACCTTCACCGTGCATCCAAGCGCTTCAAGCTCGTCAATGGCGCCTTTTATCAGAACTCCCTCAAAAGACTGTTCAACGTCTATAATAAAGAAATAATTGCCGAGCCCCGTTTTTAGCGGACGGGATTCAATTTTACTTAAATTCAATTGACGCCATGAAAAGGCTGACAGAACCTGGTGAAGATTTCCCGGACGGTCGTCTGACGGAAGCGTGACCATCAGGGTCGTTTTTTCAGCCTCTGATTCTAACCTTAGCTCATCTAAAATCGGGTTTCTTGATAAAACCACAAAACGGGTATGATTAAAGTGGTAGTCATGTATATTATGTTCTACGATCTTTAAGCCATATGTATGTGCTGCAAGTGAATTGCCGATTGCTGCACTATTTTCTTCCGGATGCTCACTTACATATTTTGCAGCTGCAGCAGTAGAGGTGGACGTTTCAAGCGCTCTACCTCTGAACCGGTAATACAAATATTTATGGCACTGGGCAATCGCGTGGGAATGAGATAAAATCCTGC
This sequence comes from Jeotgalibacillus proteolyticus, assembly GCF_002926065.1. GTDB lineage: Bacteria > Bacillota > Bacilli > Bacillales > Jeotgalibacillaceae > Jeotgalibacillus > Jeotgalibacillus proteolyticus. The sequence goes on from NZ_PREZ01000002.1 coordinate 374,342, forward strand.
CGACATCTTCCCATCTCGATTCATTTTCAGGGTGTACCATTAAGTGCTGCTGTATTGGAGAGACTAATTCTGCTGTTATATGCACATCGGCATCATGATAAAGATAATCCACTGTAATAGGCACCGATCCCTCCAGTGCATTTTCAAGCGGCACCACTGCCCGGTCTATTTGGGCTGTGATTAATCCTTCAAGGCAATCAGGAATAGTTGTGTAGGGGACATGTTCCTCATCGCTGAACGCGCCCTTTACCGCATGATGAGTAAATGATGCTTCAGGACCTAAATAACCAATTTTCATATTCTAACCTCACTTTGCAACTGCTTCTTAAGCACCAGATCCGAGTACTTCTACTTTTTCTACAAACTCTAACCGCTTAAGCCTTGAAAGCATCTCATCAAGGCTGACCGCCATGTCAGTGACATTAAGAGAAAGTGTTACATTTGCCCGTCCCTGTAAGGGAATGGTTTGGTGGATCGTTAAAATGTTACAGCGGCAGGAAGCCACAACGCCTAGGAGCTCAGATAAGGTGCCCGAACGATCTTCTAAATGGAAAAACAATGTAATAATCTGTTCTTTTACTACAGTATGAAAAGGAAAAACGGTATCACGGTATTTGTAGAAAGCACTTCGGCTTAAATCAACCTGTCTAACTGCCTCCCACACGGATTCGGCTTTTCCCCGCTCAATTAATTCTTTTGCATCAAGCGTTTTTTTCATCGCTTCCGGAAGAACATCCTCCCTTACTAGATAAAACCTTTCATCAAGAGCTTTTTTTGTCACCTTGTTCACTCCTATGCGCTTGTGTCAATTGATTAATCCACAAAGTCAAACTCAAACTCTACAATCTTCACCGTATCCCCATTCTCTGCACCCCGGTCACGAAGTGCATCATCAATTCCCATCGCACGCAGCTGACGGGCGAAGCGGCGGATTGATTCTTCACGGCTGAAATCTGTCATCTTAAACAGACGTTCAATCGAATCTCCGGTAATAACAAAGCTGCCATCAGGGTCACGGGTGATTTTAAATTCTTCCTGTACCCCTTCATGCTTGTAAAGAACCCGGTTAATCGTTTCATCCGCTTCTGCTTCCTGCAGCGGGAACTCAGGTGTTTGTTCAATAAGATCAGCTACTGTGTATACAAGATCCTTCAGACCTTGTCTAGAGATAGCGGATATTGGAAAAACCTTTACATCCTGACCAATTTTTTCTTTAAATGCCTTCAGGTTTTCTTCTGCATCAGGCATGTCCATTTTATTTGCTACTACAACCTGAGGCCGCTCTGTCAATCTGAGGTTGTATTCCTTCAGCTCATTATTAATTGTTATATAATCCTCGTAAGGGGCGCGTCCTTCAATTGCTGACATATCAACTACGTGTACAATGACCCGCGTACGTTCAATATGGCGTAAAAATTGATGACCAAGACCTACTCCAGCGTGAGCGCCTTCAATAAGTCCGGGAAGGTCAGCCATAACAAAGCTTCTTCCGTCTTCTGACTCTACCATACCAAGGTTAGGAGCAATGGTCGTAAAGTGATACTCAGCGATTTTTGGCTTTGCAGCTGAGACAACAGAAAGCAGCGTAGATTTTCCGACACTTGGAAATCCGACAAGCCCCACGTCTGCCAAGAGCTTAAGCTCCATTACAACGTCCCGCTCCTGCCCTGGCTCACCTTTTTCTGAAAGCTCAGGAGCCGGATTGGCTGGTGTAGCAAAACGGGAATTCCCCCGGCCCCCCCGGCCGCCTTTTGCAATAGTAGCGCGCTGTCCATGCTCAGTCAGGTCTGCAATTACTTCTCCGGTTTTTTCATCCTTAACGACTGTGCCAGGCGGAACTTTAACTACCATATTCTGCGCACCGCGGCCATGCTGGTTTTTTGACATTCCGTTTTCACCCTTAGGGGCTTTAAAATGTCTTTGGTAGCGGAAATCCATTAAGGTACGAAGTCCTTCTTCTACCTCAAATATGACACTCGCTCCCTGACCGCCGTCACCTCCTGCAGGACCTCCCTTAGGAACATACTTCTCGCGGCGGAAAGCAACCATTCCATCGCCTCCGTCTCCGCCTTTCACATAAATCTTAACCTGATCAACAAACATTGGTGATCCTCCTTCTATTCTCTATCCATCTTGCTTTGAAACAGCCCAGTTAAAGGCAGTTTCTACAATAAAAGAGCTATCTGAACATTGTTTCCAGTACAAAACCGGTCCATCGGCATCTACTATTAATTCAGAGGGGGAGCAAGAAAGCGTACCGCCCTCGTATTCAAGGGCAATTCGAAAATTGCAATGCTCTTCTTCTATCCGAAATATTAAATATAACTCATTTTCAGCATTAGCCGGTACCGATTGTTCAATCTTATCCACGGCAGACGTCAGCCACCTAAATAAAGGAAAGTCCAATTCACCGGGAATTCTTCCTTCATTAAGAAATTCAAATTTTAACGCAAGCCGTTTTGAGCTGCCCCAATTGTATGTAAGCAGCCATTCGCTGAGCCGTGGTGTGCCAAGCGAAGAAAGCTGAGCCTCCTGCCGCGCTTCGATGATAATCTCATCAATTATTTCCTTCGCTCGGTCAATATTTGCTAATTCTAGATTTCCTTTAATCACCTGTAGCCGGTTCAGCCAGTCGTGACGGCTATGCTGAAGCAATTCAAGTGATCTGGTCACATCCTTCATCAGCATCCTCCTACTATCACTTTTATCTTGTACTTTAGTATACCAAAACCTGCACTTTACATCTAAAAAAGTTCTCATTTTTCACGATCTGCTTTTCGCCTGCTGTTAGAAGAGGCGATAAGCCCTCTTCTTACAGCTTCTTCTAACAGCAGGATCCAACTAAAGGTTAAAGGCTTAAGCAGCAAGAGGAAAAATGGAAGTAAAGTGGGCGAAAAAGAAGTATCTCTTTAAAAAAAAGAAAACTCCAACCGAAAACGGCCAGAGTTTCTCATACCTTACGCTTCCTGTGCAACAGGATAGACGCTGACTTTTTTCTTATCACGACCAACGCGCTCATAACGAACTACGCCGTCTGCTTTAGCGAATAGAGTATCATCTCCACCGCGGCCAACATTGGTTCCAGGATAAATCTTAGTTCCACGCTGACGATAAAGGATTGATCCGCCTGTTACGAACTGGCCATCCGCACGCTTAGCGCCAAGGCGCTTAGAGATTGAATCACGACCGTTCTTAGTAGAACCTACTCCTTTTTTCGAAGCGAAAAATTGAAGATCTAATCTTAGCATTTTATTCCACCTCCCACTTATTTGAAGGTTATTTTAATGTATTGTCCATACTCTTGTTCAATCGTCTGCAACGAAACAATCATACCCTGAAGCAACAGTTGTACCCGCTGATCATCAGCAGGATCAATGTCTCTGGGCAAATCGACACGTAAAAAACCGCCATTGGATGACTGATCGATTAATGGCTCCACAGCAGTAAGCGCAAAAACAGCATTTACAGCTCCGAAGGAAACAGCCGAAGCTCCGGCGCAAACCAGATCTTTCCCAGCTTCATCATAATCGGCATGTCCATCCATTTGAAAAGCCTTAATACGCTCGTCAGCATCCTGTTCTATGATCACATGTATCATATCATCCAACCTTAAGCGTTGATTTTGCCAATCACAACTTTCGTGTATGGTTGACGGTGACCCAGCTTACGATGTTGGTTTTTCTTTGGCTTGTATTTGAAAACAGTGATCTTTTTAGCGCGACCCTGTTTTTCAACAGTACCAGTAACAGTAGCTCCAGCCACTAATGGGCTTCCTACTTTAACGTCACTTCCACCAACAAATAATACTTTATCAAATGTTACTTCTTCACCAGCCTCGAAGTTTAGCTTTTCGATATAAACCTCTTGACCTTCAACAACTTTGATTTGCTTTCCGCCAGTTTCAATAATTGCGTACATTCCTCTTGCACCTCCTCAAATCACTCAGACTCGCCATCTAACAGGTGACCGTAACGGTGCTTAGACCTGTAATGCGCGGTTGTAGCACGGGTGCTACAAACAGTAACATATGAATGTTATCACAATTGAATCTTCAGTGTCAATGCAATTCTTTTATCCTTACGTTAATTTATTAATTCGATAAACAGGATAAGGAGATTCAATTATATTCCATACTATTTTAAACCCAAACAGTTTGGCGATATCTTTAGAAAAAGAGCCCTCCGCTCCATTAAAAGCTGACATTACATCACTTGAAGCCTCGACTTCGATAAAATTGAGAATTTCCCTTCTCTTTTCATACAGTTCCCTTTCCAATTCAAATGCAAGCGAAGCCGGTGAAAGAACGGTTCCTTTCCCTTCACAAACTTGGCATTGTATGGTTTTTATTTCTTCGTAAGAAGGCCTTGTTTTTTTTCTGGTCAGCTGAAATAGGCATAGTTCCGTAAAACCAATGACTTCAATATGCTTATGGTCCTTGGCTGCTCTGTTTTGAATTGTTTTTGTTAGAGCTCTTTGATCCTCTTCTATCATATTGATAAAGTCGATAATAATAATGCCGCTGATATCTCTTAATTGGAGCTGCCTCATTACTTCCAAAGCTGCCCTTTCATTCACTTTTTTCACCGTCTGCCTGTTGTCTGCTGATTTTGCCATTTTACCTGAATTCACATCAATAACCGTCAAGGCTTCAGTATGCTCAATGACAATCGATATTCCTCCGTCAATCCAAACGATTTTTTTTCGGTTGGACTCCTCAGCCAGCCCCGCACCGTTCGTATCAAAGACATTTTCGTCTCCAGTAACTAGTTCGCTTGACCACGAGAGATCAGGTTTTGACATAAGAAATTGATTCACATAGTCCAGCGTATCGTTATGGTCAATTAACATTGTGCCTGCCTGTTCCTTTAGCAGAACCTGTTCGACTGATACCAGAAAGGACGTGCGAGACAAAATAGGATAAACAGAGGATTCATTTCTTTGAAACATTGTTTTCCAGTTTTCAACCACTGTTCTCAGTCTGCTGAGTTCCTTTTCCAGTTCATCCTTTGTAAGCTGGTATGCCTCTGTACGGATAAGCAGCCCTTCTGTCTCTTCAAGTAGGCTTTTACTCCAGGTAATCAGTTCTTTTCTGCTTGCCGCATCTTCTATTTTCTTTGAAATAGTGACGATTTTACCAAAAGGAAAGTAAACAAGAGCACTTCCAGCACATTCAACTGAGCAGGTGACTACCGCTCCTTTTAGATCAGATTCGTCCTTTGTTACCTGCAACATAATTCGCTGTCCCTGATGAAGGACAGACTGGATCAAATCTGAATTCGTTGCCCACGGGATATTTTTTAATGGAAGATAACCGTTTCTTCCTTTATCAAAGGAAACAAAAGCAGCATTTAATGAAGGCTTAATCGTTTCAACTACTCCGCTATATACGTTACCCACCTTAGAATCCCGGTCAGGCTGATGTACCTCAAAACGCTTAATTTTATTTCCTTCAAGCAGCGCCCATCTTTTTTCCCGTTCTCTTGCATTAATTAAAAGCTTCTTTTCCACAGTGATGTTCTCCTTCTGATTCACGTTCTGATTGATTAAGTATACCATGATTATTTTTGAAGCAGGAAGGAGACCGGCTGAGTGATTAGTCCGTTTTTAAAATAATGCTCTATACAAGAAAGATCGGGTACCATTCCAACCGTATCAGCATAATCCTTTATAATAATTACATCTCTTTGTCCTTTTTTTAGCGAGTGAAGAATATGACTTATGGGCGATTGCTTTTGAACGGTTATCATTCGTGGAACTCCTTTATTAGGAGCATGTTTATTTAGCCTCTCTAGCCAAAATTGCCGCTCAAGCATGTGTCTATGCCTCCATTGAACCAAACATGCTGTAAAGACGTAAAGGAGCACAATCATTAATTGAAGATTAAACAGAAAAAGAAAAATGCTTGCCCAGAGAGACAGTAGTAAGCCTGCCATACTTATAATCAGACTTTGCTTTACAGCTTGTCTGAAAGGAGAAATTTTAGCAAGCAATAAAAACATAAGGCGTCCTCCGTCAAGAGGCCATACCGGAAGTAAATTAAAGCATAGCAGCTGAAAATTCAGCTGCATAAATTCAGTATAGTAGCTCCAGTCCTGTAAAAAGAAAAACCCTGCTGCCCCCAGCCAGACATGCTGAAGCGGTCCTGATAAAACAACGACAACCTCTTCCCCCAAAGGGCGGTCTAAAATTCCCTCTACCTCAAGCTTCCCCCCAAAAGGAAGCAGGGTAATTGATTTCACTTTCCATTTGAACCAAAAAGCTGCAGCCGCGTGACCGCATTCATGAATTATGACAAGTAGTATAAGGATGAAAAAAGAGATAAACTGGCCGGTTAGAAAGGATGCAGCAGCCAGCAGCCAGGTTAGCGGATGCACAGAGACCAGCCAGTTGGAATCAGTTTTCATTTTCAAGAAATAGGGATGATGGATCTAAAAAACCCTCACTATCTTTTACAGAAAATTTAATGCCATCATTGCTTGCTGCCTGTCCGATCATCTGACCTTTTTGCACCGGATCAAATGGCCGCAGAACTGCCGGCGTGATTGATTCATAGATGGTTTGCCGGTCATCGGCATGCTGAATAATTACTGTATCCTCATTTTGCTTTTTGCCTACGAATAGAACAATCCCGCTTTCAGTTGCATAAATACTTTCACCCTTGATGGCTGCTATAACGAGCTGATCCCCTTGTTTGGACATGGCTGAATCTGTAAAAGAAGATACCGGCGCTGCATAAAGAAAATCGGACGTATAAAGAGCCGCCTCCGAGCTTGTCCCTTCATATCCTATATAATGGCCCCATTTTTCCTGCATGGAAGCAAAAGAAAAGGTCTTTCCGGCAAGGGACTTGATTGGGGCACTTATTTCTTTTGGAAAGGATGCGGGATGATCCTGCACCCATAAACAAGCAGCGACAATGATAACCGAAACAATCGCCTTAACCAGAATCTTATTAATAGCCCAGTAGGATTGATCCCCCGATAAAGAAACTGCTTCTTTTACACCCTCCGGCGGGCTTTTCTGCAGTTTCTTCCTAGCTCTGCTTTTTCTTCTTTCGGCTGCCTGATGCTTTAAAAGCGATGGATGCCTCATATATTCTCCGCTCCCTTTTCCATAGGTTGTCCTTCTACCTACCATATGGTCATGAAGTCTAAAATATGAAAAACCGGCTACCTGAAAGATAGCCGGAGAGAGGATAACAATTATTTTTTCGACATAAACCCAAACAACTTTTGAAAGAAGGTTTTCTTTTCTTCTGTTAAAGACATAAGAGGAATTGATTCCCCTAAAATCCGTTTAGCAATATTACGGTAGGCAAGCGCCGCTTTATTATCAGGATTCATCGCAATTGGCTCACCTTTATTAGAAGCTGTAATAACCTGATCATCGTCCACTACAATCCCCAAAAGATCGATGGACAGGTGAGTAGTAATCTCATCGATATCAAGCATATCCCCCGACTCCATTAAATGATTGCGAATCCGGTTAATAACGAGCATAGGAGGATCGATCTCGGCCTGTTCAAGGAGTCCTACAATTCTATCGGCATCTCTCACTGCTGACCGTTCAGGGGTTGTAACAACAATCGCTTTATTCGCTCCTGCTATGGCATTTTTGTATCCCTGCTCAATTCCTGCAGGACAGTCGATTAATATATAGTCATAATCCTGCTTGAGCTGCTCGACAAGCTCTTTCATCTGCTCAGGATCAACTGCGGTTTTATCACTTGTCTGGGCTGCAGGCAGCAGGTAAAGCAAATCGTCAAACCGCTTATCCTTAACCAGTGCCTGATGCACCTTACAGCGCCCCTCTATTACATCAACCAAATCATAGATAATTCTGTTTTCAAGCCCAAGTACCACATCCAGATTTCTCAGGCCGATATCTGTATCAATTAGGCAAACTCTCTTCCCCTGCATGGCAATAGCAGTTCCGAGGTTTGCTGTAGTAGTTGTTTTTCCTACCCCGCCTTTTCCGGAGGTAATAACGATTGCATCGCCCATTTTAAATTCCCCCTCTATAATTCGTGATATCCGGTCTGACATTCCGTAAAACTTGAAGGCGGTCTACCACGATTTGTTCTGTCTCATCTATGTAGGCGCATTCCATTTCATGAGACTCCTGCTCATTTACATCAAGATCCGGCGCACGGTTCAGGAGGCTTGAGATCCGCAGCTGGGACGGAATCATTTGAGAAGCAACAATAACAGCATCTTCATTACCGTAGCAGCCTGCATGAGCTACACCCTTCAATGTACCGAGAATATAAATATTTCCGCCGGCTCTAATCATCCCGCCCGGGTTTACATCCCCGATTAACAGGAAATCTCCCTCCACCTCTATCACCTGACCGGATCTGATAATGCCTGCTATGGAGGACATTTCACGCTGGCGAATTAATTGCTCTGCAAAATCGATGGTAATGACATTACTATGAATTTCACCCACGACAAGACTTTTTTGGCTCTTAACAATTTCTTTTAATTCCTCTTGCTGTTCCTCACTAAGGTAACGGTTACCCGCTTCTATTTTAGCGGAGATCACATGCTGATCATCAGCTGCTTTATACTGAACCGATAATTTTTCAATCAATTCCTCTTTTAGCACCTCATACCCGCATTGGTCGTCCAATTTAAGGATAAAGCCATCTTTGGTTCCTTTTATCATTACATTTTGTCGATTACCCATCTTTTCACCTCAATACTCTCCCATTCACAATTCTTTATTCTTGATAATGCGTCTGTCTTAGATTGATCATCCATACTTTTAAGGGATAGGCAAGGAGTAGCAGAAACAAAGAATTAAAGAGCAGCGTAGAGTATAATCGCTGGGTGAGAAATGTTGAAAAATCCACTCCAGCCACACCAATTAATAGATTAAATTGATAAACTACCCACTCCAAGCCTGCAATTAAAACGATTCCTAGCAGCCCAATCACAATTAGATGCTGATGAATCAGCTTCAATACAGCTAAAGCAATATAAATTAATAACGGAAATAAGAACATATAAATGCCGATAATTCCAGTAAAGAATAAATCATACATAAACCCGAAAACAAACCCGAAAATATAAGCGGTACGTGGTTTATAGTAAATGCTTATAAGCAGGATAAACAAAAAGAGAAATCTGGGAACTAAAAACCGGGTGTCCCCGTATGCTTGAACCGGTGAAAATGTTGCAAAAATACTTTCACTGTAAAAGATGAAGATTCCCAGAAGCGGAAGAATAAAACGTGTCATTATTCAGCCTCCTCATCCTGAGAATCCTGTTCTATCTCACTTTGGCCTACAGCAGTCCGTTCAATTACCATCACATGCTCCAGATCATACAGACTGGAAGCCGGTTTAACATATGCGATTTGAGTAAGCCCATATTCATCTTGTGCAACCTCTGTTACTTCACCTATTAGCAGATCTTTTGGAAAAATCCCGCCAAGACCGGATGTAATTACCCTGGAGCCTTCCTGAACCTCCTGATCAAATGGAATTTTTCTGACCATCAGTTCTTCCCGCTCACGATCGAAGCCTTCAACCAGACCGAAAACATTAGACTCATCAGACTGGATCAGGGCAGAAACCCGGTTATTTGGATTTCTTGCACTTAACAATTCAATAGTGGAAGTGAATTGGCCGGTATCTTTGACCCTGCCGATCATTCCGCTTGCAGTTTGAACAGCCATATTGGTCTCTATACCATTTACCTGCCCTTTATCAATAATGATCGTCTCCTGCCATTGATCAGGATTCCTGGCAATTACCGTAGCATGGACTACATTAAAGTCTCTTAGATTCTCTTCAATACCGATGATTCCCCGTAGCTCTTCATTATCTCGCGTCAAATCTATAACCTCAGTTTCAAGCTGAACGAGTTCTTCTAACCTCGCTTTTAACGTTTGATTTTCTGAATACGTATTAGTCAGATCCTGAACATTTTCAACTAGTCCCTGAACGTAGCCTGCAGGCTTAGAAGCAATGTTCTGTCCAAAACCGACAATATCTTTTACAAACTGTTCAGGCCAGGAAATATTTTCACGCTCACGGAGAGAAAACCCTATTAATGCCACCAGCAGGATAATACTGACCAGCAGCACAATGAGCCTTTTATTCATAAAAAATGGGGGCATGTCTTTTTACACCTCAATCAATTTTAACGCACTTATTTTTGCTTTTTAAAGTAATCAATATTGTCCAGTGCTTTTCCTGTTCCAATCGCTACACAATCGAGAGGTTCTTCCGCAATATGCACAGGCATAGCTGTTTCTCTCGTAATAATCTGATCTAATTCACGCAGGAGAGCTCCTCCTCCGGTAAGTACGATTCCGCGGTCCATAATATCAGCAGAAAGCTCCGGAGGAGTCATCTCCAGGGTGCTTTTCACTGAATTTATAATCGACGTTACCGTGTCTGATAACGCTTTTGTTATCTCAGTCTCAGAAATTTTAATGGTTTTTGGGAGCCCTGTTAAAAGGTCACGGCCCCGGATTTCCATATCTCTCGGTTCCTCTGAGACAATGGCAGATCCGATTTCAATTTTAATCATTTCAGCAGTCCGTTCACCAATCATTAAATTATATTGTTTACGGATGTAGGAGATAATAGCATCATCCATTTCGTCGCCTGCTACCCGGATCGATTCACTTGTCACAATACCGCCAAGTGAAATGACAGCCACTTCGGTAGTTCCGCCTCCGATGTCAACAACCATGCTTCCCGTTGGCTCCCATACCGGCAAATTCGCTCCGATCGCAGCAGCAAATGGCTCTTCTATAGGAAATGCGTCTCTCGCTCCTGCCTGGCGGGCTGCATCAATGACAGCTCTCCGTTCAACTGATGTGATTCCGGATGGTACACATACCATCACATATGGTTTTCTTGAAAAAGACCCGCTATTTTTTAACGCCTGATTCATGTAATACTTCATCATTGTGGAAGTTGTTTCAAAATCTGCAATTACTCCATCCTTCATCGGACGCAGCGCTACAATATTACCCGGTGTTCTCCCAATCATGTTGCGGGCTTCATTTCCAACTGCCACTATATCCTTGTTATCCTGTCTTAATGCTACAACTGAAGGCTCTCTTACAACAATTCCTTTGCCTTTTATGTATACAAGTGTATTTGCTGTTCCTAAGTCAATCCCTATATCTTTTGATCCAAACATGGAGTATCTCCCTTTCTAATTCCGCGGCTAAGAGGTGCTCGTCCTAATCTAGCACTCTTGCAAAAACCATAGCTTTTATTATAGCCTACCAGGTTTTAAAATAACAGAGTTACATGTACCCTTTTTCCTTCAGACTCACATATTTCCTGTCACCTATTATTAAATGATCAAGCACTTCAATCCCGATCATTCTCCCGCATTCTACAAGCCTGCGGGTTACATCTATATCTTCCTTTGATGGAGCCGGATCACCGCTCGGATGATTATGCGCGCATACAATAGAGGCCGCTGAGCGTCTGAACGCTTCTTTAAAAACCTCCCTCGGATGAACAATGGAGGAATTTAAGCTGCCAATAAAAATTGTTTTCTGATGAATAACCTGATTTTTAGTATTTAAATAAAGGCAAACAAAGTGTTCCTGTTGAAGAAAACGCATATCATTCATTAAAAAATTTGCTCCATCTTCAGGAGAGCGGATAGAAAAACGTTCTTCAAAAGTAAGATTTGAAATCCGTCTGCCCAGTTCCACTGCAGCCATCATCAGAACAGCCTTTGCTTCACCAATTCCTCTGATTTCCATAATCTCTTCTAATGAAGCCTCTTTTAATAGACGCAGACCTTCAAATTGATGTAACACTTTATTTGAAAGATTTAATACAGATTCGTGTTTTGAGCCTGTCCGGAGCAGGATAGCAATCAGCTCCTGATTTGACAGGCTCCGTGCACCATGATTTTTTAAGCGTTCACGAGGTCGGTCTTCTTCTACAACATCTCTGATCATTAATACGGATTGCGGCTTAACAACCAACTAAATTCCTCCTTCTTGCGGAGGAAGCGGTAAATGTCTAATCCGGCAGAAAATCTCTAAGCTCCCTGTTAAGGCGTGAAATTGGAAGGCCCATTACAGCATAGTAATCTCCAACGATTTGCTTAACAAATAATGAGCCACCGCTTTGAATTCCGTACCCGCCTGCTTTGTCATACGGGTCAGAAGTTTTTACGTATGCCTGTATCTCTTCTTCTGAAAGCGGCCAAAACGTAACTTCTACTTGTTCAGCAAAGGTTTTTATACGTTCCGGGGAAATTATTGATACAGCAGTCCATACGGAGTGAGTACTGCCAGACAGCTCTTTTAGCATACTGACCGCTTCCTCTTCATTTTTAGGTTTTCCAAGAATTTTGCTGCCTGCAACAATAGTATCTGAGCCAATCACGATCGATTGCGGAAACTGTTTTGCAACTTCGACGGCTTTGCCTTTTGCAAGCTTTGTTACAACGGTGCATGGATCATCCGATGGGGAAAAGGTTTCTTCAAAGGGACTAGGGTAGATGGTAAAAGGGAGATTTAAATAGGAGAGTAGTTCTTTTCTTCTTGGGGATGCTGAAGCTAAAATGATGTCTTTCATTTGGATGGCACCTCTAACTGTAGATTTAGATGGGAGATATACTTATTGTAGCATACCCCCCCATAACTTCCCATGATTCTACATGTTTTTTTGCGGGAGCTCCCACAGCTCTTCCACAACATGCAGGACAGCACGGTCCAGCTCTGTTTTTTTCGTTTCTTTAAGTGCAGCCAATTCTTTTATAGATGTGTAGAAAGGAGTAAGCACTTCGCTGTCAGGCGGTGATGCAACGAGATTCTCCCCTGCTTGCTGATCAATACTTCCGTTAAGCAATATTTCGGTAAAAGCTACTGCAGAGTGCAGCCATTTACTGTCATTGTCACTTAATTCAAGCTCCCCACCCGGCCTAACTACCTGTTTTACATACAACTCCGCATCCTGCTGGTATAGAGAAGCAATCTCCTGGGCCGATTTTTCATCAGACGCTGCCCCTACCCACAAAGCAGTGAATTCTTCATAAGGTGTTTGAATTACAGGCATATTAGCCTCAATTTCTTTTAAGGAGGTTTCAGCGGAAGCCGCTTCTTTAAATACACCGGCCTGCACCACCCACAAAGACTGTTCAGGAACCACTGCGGCTGAGGTGCTGCCAGGTGTGTTTTGCTCAGCAGGCTGCTCTGCCTTTTCTGTTAAAACCGGCTGACCGGCAAGTTCAGGGTCGATTACGGTAAATGCAAGTGATGCAAAAATAGTTGAAACAAACGCAGCAAAAAGAACAGGTCTCAATTTAATGACCCAGCCGCGGATCGAGTGCATACCTTTGTGAACCTTTTTTTTCGTGATAACTGGAAAATGAATAATGGCATTTTGAGCTGGCTGCGCTGTTTGTTTCTCCTCTTTTTCTTGATTGTTTTGTATAGGCCCCACAAATGCTCCCCCTTCAATGCGTTTGTTCAACAGCCTATCATGTGCAGCACAAAAAAGAACAAGACTCCTGTCGTCCTGTTCCGGAAAAAAACTGACATGATTCGATTAGGTAAACAATAAACGAATATACAGGTCTATCAGCTCGTAACCCCAAAAGTATGCAGCAATCGAGCCTGCAGCAATTGATGGTCCAAAAGGAATTTGATCTTTTCGATTTTTCCCTTTTAGCATCAACCCAATTAAACCTGCAGCAGTGCCGATCAAAGTAGCCAGGAAAAAAGACAGCAATGTCAGCTTTACTCCAAGCACCAGTCCAATGACTGCGTAAAGCTTAATATCTCCTCCACCCATTCCGCCTTTTGATAGTATCGCTATAAAAAATAACAGAAAAAAACCTGCAGCAGAACCCGCTGGTGCATCCCACCAGGGGTTTAAAGGTTCGACGGTTCTAATCACAATCAAAAATGCTCCGAATAATAGCAGGATTTTATCCGGAATGATCATATAAACCAGATCTGTAACTGTAATGATAATTAGCAGTGAACTAAAAACTAAAGCGGCTGCCAGCTCTGCTGAAAAGCCAAAATGCCAATAGGAGTATACAAAAAGCAATCCTGCCAAGAGTTCAATACCGGGATAAAGCGGTGAAATCGTTTTTCTACATTTCCTGCACTTGCCTTTGAGAAAAAGATAGGAAAGCACGGGAATCAGTTCAAACCATCCTAATTTATGCCGGCATGCCGGACAGCTGGATCCGGGGGTAAGAAGTGATTTATTTTCAGGAACCCTCAGACCAACTACATTATAAAAAGAGCCAAGGATAGTACCATAAAGAAAGAATAAAATGGAATAAAAATCCATACGTATGCTGCACTCCTTACAGAACAAAGTTTCCATATTGCAAGTAAACCGGGTCTCACTGATCCGTTTATAAAGTCTTTACTGTTTTATGCCTGCAGCCACTCTGTTTCTTCCGGCTCTCTTCGCACCGATATAAAGTGCACGATCAGCACTTCTTATTAAATTCTTAGCATTATCAGTGTCCTCAGGAGCTGTCGATACTCCAATACTGACCGTTAACTTCACTAAAATGCTTTCTCTTTTACTCGTTAAGTCATGACTCGTTCTAAATTCCGTTTCTTCAATGGTTTTTCTAATTTTCTCAGCCAGCTTGACGGAGTCTTCTTTGGTTAAATCCGCCAGGAGAATAACAAACTCTTCCCCTCCGTACCGGGCAACAACCCCTTTATCTTCTACCTTTTCTCTCAGCACGTCTGCTATTGAACAAAGAAGATCATTCCCGCTTTGATGACCATATGTATCATTTACGCGTTTGAAATAATCGATATCAACCAGGATTAAGGAAAGCTGGTCAAGTGCGCCGTTCTTTAGCCTGCTAAACTCCAGATCAAGCTTTTCCTGAAAATACCGGTAATTATAGAGGCCGGTCAAAGCACAGCGTTCACTTTTAACAATGGTATTCTGATAGCTTTTTGCATTCTGAATTGCCACAGCAAAATACGAGCATAGAAGATCAATAATGGGTAAATGGTGAGGCTTATAGGCATATTTTTTTCTCGAAGCAACCAGCAATACTGCAACAATTTCGTTGTTTCGCCGGATCGGAAGGGAAAGAACACTTTCAATATCCCGGGGCATATATCCTTCAGCTGTTTCTAGCCATTCCGATTTTTTGTGATAAAGCCTGGAGGTCCGCTCACCCCATACCGTCCCGCTAATCCCCTCTCCTTTTGAAACAGGGGGGAGGCTACTCAGCTCTATGCGTCCATTTTCAAATCTGCGAAGCAAAATTAGTCTTTCATTTACAACATCCACATCCAGAATATATGCGTAATCAATCGGGAGAAATGCAGTCAGTTTTTTAACAAATAAATCCAGCACTTCGTTTTCTTTAAGCTGTGCCGCGAGCTGATGGCCAATTTCTCCTGCCCGGGCAAGGTCTGCATTCACCTTTTCTGACGTATTATAGAGCCTTAAAACAAGTGCAACAGTAAGAAATGGAGCTCCCAGGTAAAAAATAGCCATTACCCCGATCCTGTCAAGAAGATAAAAAAGTGCAAGACCATAAGGAAGGCTTAGAGTAGTCGATACATAGTCCAAAATAACATCTTTAGATATAAATCGAGACCTGTTTTTCATAAGTGCAGTAAAACCATATAGGAATAAATGATTCAGCACATTGTGAATTAAAATATAGAGAGCTGATCCCAGAAAAATGACCAGAACCGAATCCTCAGTAACTGAAATATTTAATGCGTAGAAGGCTTCAGCTGCAGCAATACTGATGATCATCATCATGGCAGAGTTTACGGCATATCTGTAAAGGGTGTGGCGATTGATCGCCGAACGGATCAATAGCGGGATTAATACGATCTGCATAAGTAAAACCTCAAAAAACATACCATAAGTTAAAAATGCCGTAAGATTAACCCAATATAAAAGAAAAATGGTCGAATCGTTAACTTTAAAGGGAAGGAAGGCACTGATTATTCCAATAATGACCAATGCCAGAGGTACCCACCAGGAAGTAATTTCTATAGGATCTGCCTGATAGGAGTAGTAAAGACCTGCCGGGAAAACCATAATCCATACCAGCCAAAATACCCATCTTACTTTTATAGAAACCCCTTCCATGCACTACCATCTCCGATTTAATGAGTTAAAAGTCTCATTTTAATCATAATATTACCAAATGGATCCCCTAAAGTCACTTCTTTTTTCATATTTTAAAATTTTCTTTATTTTTTCATGAACCGACGACAAATAATAGAGCGACCCTGTAACTACGTAAAGATCGTCATCTGAGTTCTCAATCGCCTTCCGGATCCAGCTTCCTGCATCAATTTCATATTTATTCGGATGACTGCTTAACTCCGCTAACTTTTGAGCTGCTGCTGCCCGCGGCATATCAAATGTATCAAATGCCATTGAATCAGCTCTATTATCCAGCATACCTATCATTTTAGAAAGATCCTTATCTCCGACTGCTGCAAACAAAAAATGCACACTTTTTTTCTGATACTTTTGATCAATGGTTTTTATCAGCGCTTCAATTCCTTCTTTATTATGCGCTCCGTCCATCATCACCAATGGGAGGTCTGATAAAATTTCCGTTCTGCCCGGCCAATACGTTTTCTTTATTCCATTTAGCATCTCTTCCTGCGAAACCGCTATTATTAATTGCCGGGAAAGGAACCTGGTAACAAAAAGAGCCAGAGAAGCATTTTCAATTTGATGCTCGCCGGTCATCCCCATTGATATCTTCAGCATTCCCTCCTGATCACTGTAGTTAAAACGTTCCCCTGATGATCCGGATTCCTCTGCTTTTGACCAAAAATCTTTGCCGTAACTATATAAAGGTGCATTTTTTTGGGCTGCCGTCTCTTCGATCACCGTCCTTGCCTCATCATTTTTAATATTTATCACGACAGGAACTCCCGGTTTAATAATCCCCGCTTTTTCTGCAGCAATCTCACGATAAGTCTCTCCAAGTATGGCCATATGGTCAAGGCCGATTGATGTAATAATGGAGCAGACAGGCGTAATAACGTTGGTCGAGTCAAAGCGTCCTCCTAAACCTACTTCCACAAGGACCACATCAACGGGGCGGACGGATCCAAAATACAAAAACATCATGGCTGTAATGACTTCGAATTCTGTTGGTCCGCCAAGGCTGCTACTTTCCAATTCATCAGCTAGAGGCTCAATCTGTTGTGTTAAATGAAGCCAGTCTTCATTAGAAACCGGTTTTCCATTAACAGCTATCCGTTCATTAAAGGTTTCAAAATAGGGCGATGTAAAGGTTCCTACTACGGCTCCCGAACTTTGAAGGATTGAACGTAAATACGCCACAGTCGATCCTTTTCCATTTGTTCCGCCAATATGAATGGCATTTATTTTGTTCTGAGGATTCTCAAGCTTATCAAGCATCCATTCCATCCTTGTAAGACCAGGCTTAATTCCAAGCCGCAGTCGGCTGTGGATCCAATCAATGGCTTCATTGTATGTGTCGATCAAATTGAAAACGTCCTTTCTTTTAATTATAGATGCAGAAAACAAGTGAATAAGGAAGCTGCAGTCAAATTCACCTGTTTAATAGAAAGAAGCGAGCGGATAGTTGTCCGCCCGCTTACCTGCAAATGAAAAGTTTAAATATTTTTCAGTTCTTCTATTCGGGATAGTACAGCGCCATGTTTTGCTTCATAATCCTGTTTTTTTGTTTTTTCTTCATCAACGACTGATTGAGGCGCTTTGCTGACAAAGCGTTCATTACCCAATTTATTATTTACTCGCTCCACTTCCTTTGTCCATTTTGCGAGTTCTTTTTCTAAACGGGCAATTTCTTCTTTGAGATTAATTAACCCTTCAAGTGGCAGATAAAGCTCAGCCCCGGTTACAACCGCGGACATGGCTTTTTCAGGGGCCTGAACTGCTGTGCCGATCTCCAGTGTTTCAGGGTGACAGAAGCGATCCAGATAAGCTTCATTTTTTTGCAGCTGGTTCAGAACCTTTTCGTTGCCTGCTTTAATGATCAGTTTAACCGGTTTGCTCATTGGAGTATTAACCTCAGCACGGATAATTCGAACTGAACGAATTATTTCAATCAAACGCTTCATCTCTTCTTCTGCATCACGGTCTGTCAGCTCGTGCTTGACCTTAGGCCATGCTGCTGTTGTAATAGACTGCCCCTGATGAGGGAGGTTCTGCCAAATTTCTTCTGTAATAAATGGCATAAAAGGATGCAGCAAACGCATTGTCTGATCAAGTACATATGCAAGAATGGAACGGGTTGTTTTTTTCGCGTCATCGTTGTCCCCGTTCAATGGAAGCTTCGCCATCTCAATATACCAGTTACAGAAATCATCCCAGATAAAGTTATAAAGGGTTCTTCCTACTTCCCCGAATTCATACCGATCAGCCAGGCTAGTTACATTTTCGATCGTATCGTTTAATCTTGTTAAAATCCATTTATCAGCAGTAGATTTTTCTCCGGATAAATCTATTTCATCATACGTAAGTCCATCCATGTTCATTAGGGCAAAACGGGAGGCATTCCATATTTTATTGGCGAAATTCCACACAGACTCAACCTTTTCCATCGAGAATCGAAGATCCTGGCCAGGCGAAGAGCCGGTGGATAGGAAATAACGCAGGGAGTCTGCTCCATATTGTTCAATAACATCCATTGGATCTACACCATTGCCTAAAGACTTGGACATTTTCCTGCCTTCTGCATCCCTAACAAGTCCATGAATTAGAACATCTTTAAACGGGCGGCTGCCAGTGAATTCGATTCCCTGAAAAATCATTCGTGATACCCAGAAAAAGATAATATCATATCCTGTTACAAGTGCAGCAGTAGGATAATAACGCTTAAAATCTTCAGCTTCCGTATCCGGCCAGCCCATGGTTGAAAACGGCCATAAAGCAGATGAAAACCAGGTATCCAGCACGTCATTATCCTGCGTCCAGTTTTCCCTGTCTTCCGGTGCTTCCAAACCTACATAGATTTCTCCTGTGTCCTTATGGTACCAGGCTGGAATGCGGTGTCCCCACCAAAGCTGACGCGAGATGCACCAGTCCCGGATGTTTTCCATCCAGCGCATATAGGTTTGTTCAAAACGGCCAGGAACGAATGAAACCTTGTCGTCACCCTTTTGCAGGTTTACTGCCTGCTCTGCTAACGGCTGCATATTTACGAACCATTGCGTGGAGAGGTAAGGTTCTACTACTGCACCGCTGCGCTCAGAATGTCCCACTGAGTGAGAATGCTCTTCAATATTAAAAAGGACTTCCTGTTCCTGAAGGTCTTTAACAATTTGTTTCCGGCAGTCAAAACGGTCCATCCCTGCATACTTGCCTGCATTTTTGTTCATCGTGCCGTCTTCATTCATGACAAGAACCCGCTCAAGGTTGTGACGGTTGCCGATTTCAAAATCATTTGGATCGTGGGCAGGCGTAATTTTGACTGCACCCGATCCAAATTCCATATCCACATAATCATCTGCTACAATTGTAATTTCACGGCCGATAATCGGCAATGTAACCTTTTTCCCGATTAAATGCTTATATCGCTCATCCTCCGGGTGAACCGCCACAGCTGTATCTCCAAGCATCGTTTCAGGACGGGTCGTAGCAATTTCAATATGCCCGCTGCCATCCGTTAATGGATAGCGCAAATGATAAAAAGCACCCTGAACATCCTTGTGGATTACCTCAATATCAGATAATGCCGTTTTTGTAGCCGGGTCCCAGTTGATAATATACTCACCGCGATAAATTAACCCTTTTTCATATAGGGTGACAAAAACTTTTTGTACCGCTTCTGAAAGTCCTTCATCAAGGGTGAAGCGTTCTCGTGAGTAATCAAGTCCAAGACCGAGCTTCGACCATTGTTCGCGAATATGTGAAGCATACTCTTCTTTCCAATTCCATGTTTCTTCTACAAAAGCCTCGCGTCCAAGGTCATAGCGTGACTTGCCCTGCTCCTTAAGCTTCTGCTCAACCTTAGCCTGTGTAGCAATACCTGCATGATCCATTCCAGGCAGCCAAAGAACATCATATCCCTGCATACGCTTCATACGGGTTAAAATATCCTGAAGAGTCGTATCCCAGGCATGGCCGAGGTGAAGCCTCCCAGTTACGTTTGGCGGCGGGATAACAATTGTATACGGCTCTTTTTCCTTCTCACTTTTTGCTTCAAATACCTTCTCCGCAAGCCACCAGTCATATCTTCCCTTTTCAATGGATTTCGGATCGTATTTTGTTGACATAGAAAGTTCGTTTGTATCCATGTTTTTTTCCTCCTTAAAAGGCTTAAAAATTTCAGTATTGCTTTTATTAAATGAAAATAAAAAAACTCCTCTCGCCTATAAAAGGACGAAAGGAGCGAATTCGCGGTACCACCTTTTTACACAGCTGCGTATAGGCAGTTGTGCTCTCAATTCCACTAACGGTGTTTAGCCGGCTTATAACTACTGAGGAGGGTTCCCGTTCATCAAAGCTGCTCATGGGGGACTTCTGCGGATTCAATTCTGGAAGCTCTCTCAGCTAATAAGCTTCTTCTCTGAAGAACAAGTGACCGCGTACTCTTCCCAATCAATGCATCATATATTTATTCCTATAGTAGCGGATGAGTTGATGGTAGTCAATATTTAATCTTATTTCGTGCTGACGTTTTTACCGTTCGGGCATATACTATAAAACGATTACGTCCTTGGAAGGAAGTGAAACGAATGGCTAAACGAATGTTTCCTAAGCCCATGCCGCCCTGGTGGAAAAAGTGCAGGACTACATGTCAAACACTGATCATTCCTTTTTGCTGCTTTCAAACGGTAAGACTTATATTATTACCGACAACCTTTGATGTGCTTCTGCTTGGAATTCTGATCGGGATTGCTTGTATCCTTTACTTTGAATGGATCTGAATTGTTTATGGAATCCAGACAAGTGTTCCTTTTTCAAATGGGGCCCTGGATTCAAGCTGGTTCGCTTTCATTAACGAAACCATTGAAACGCCATAGCGCTCAGCAACCATTTCAGGGGTTTCATCCTGCTGGGCAATATAAATTTTCAAAGTGGTCATTTCTTCTTCAAGAGACGATACAAAGCTCATTAATGCCTGATCGTCATTTTGATATTCTTCTTCATGTCCTTTTGATTCATGCTCATCATAGCGGGCGGTTTCATTTTGCGGTTCCTCTTGTGGAGTCGCTCTTATCTCATTTTCAGGGACAAGCTCTGATTGTACAGCCGCGATGACCTCATGGGCCGTCTGCTTGAGATCAACATTCTCTTCCTTCACGGCTTCAGCCTGATCACCATCACCATTATCCACTGTCTCCTGATTTGGAACGAACGAAACAAACTTTTCATCCAAGTCAAATTCCAGCGTATCTTCAGCAGGCATAGTTCCATTCCAGCCGTTAAAGGGATTTGGGAGAAGCCGAATTGGAAGCTCATGAATCTCTTCTCTTTCTTCCTCTGCTGACTTGTCCTCTACAGGCTCCGTTTTTTCTTCGACGAACTCAGCAGCAGGAGGCCTTGGCTCTGCTTTTGCTACACCATCCACAACAATATCTGCCTGAATGCTTAATAAACGTTCATCTTTTAATTCGTAATCAATATGTTCAATATAAACATCAAGCTGATGAACATTGGCTACTCTTGAGGAAGAAACATTGACCGTAATAGGAAAATAATGCTCAAATTCCAGCTGCTCGTCCTGCATCTGATTAATAACCTGAATACGGTCATAGCCTGCATACGCATTTTCATCAAATCTTGAGTCACTTGTTGCCGTACCTTCTCCAGCTAAATATAGTGATCCTTCGATTAACACATGATCGGCATGCTCAGTAATGGATACACTAGGTTCAAATGAAAGTGATCTGATTTCCTTTAACCCGATGTTTCCATCCAGTACAATTGATTCGCTTAACGTAAGAGGCATTTGGTTATTTTTCATCGTTTCCTCCCTCATTTCTCCTTTTACAAAACTCCTACTCTTGCTATATATGCAAAACTAAGCAGGAATAGTACATCAGGAAGAGGGAGCAAGCTTCTTTTTAAGAAGATATACGGTAAGGGGGGCTGCTGCAAACAAAATAAAAAAGATACGGAATAGATGAAAGCTGGTCACTGTCGAGACATCTGCTCCAACTGTGTATGCAGTGATGGCCATTTCTGCCACGCCGCCCGGTGCAGCACTTAAAAACATATCGAGTAAGGGAAACGAGAAAAGGGCATTAAGACCAAACGAAATCCCTATGCAAAAAGCGATGAGCGCAAGATTAATACCAATGACGATCAGCAAAGGTTTTGCAGCAAGCAGCGTCTTCAGTCCTTTCATTTGCAATCCCAAATGTGCTCCAAGCATTACCTGAGCTGCAGCCACCGGAATATCAGGCAGTAAAAACGGCTCCGCCGTTATCACGTTAAAGCCTGCTACACATAAAAGGGGCGAGAGCATAAAGGGTATGGGGAACTTAAATTGTCTCATGATCAGTAAAATAAATAGTATGGCAAAAGCGAGTAATAAATAAGATACCGGGTCGTGCATCAGACCGGCACTACGCTGACCAATTCCCTCACCTGTGCCTGCAGAAGGAATAAAATGCGTGACGAGAAAAGGAACTACCGTAATAACCAGTAAGATGCGAATTGTCTGCATCAGAGCTACTGCTGACGGCTCGGCTCCTTTGACCTCTTCACTAAGAAGAACCATCTGGGAAAGTCCTCCCGGAAAGCAGCCAAGCAGGGCGGTTTCATAATGATAATCGGTTAATTTCGAA
Source organism: Jeotgalibacillus proteolyticus (assembly GCF_002926065.1). GTDB lineage: Bacteria > Bacillota > Bacilli > Bacillales > Jeotgalibacillaceae > Jeotgalibacillus > Jeotgalibacillus proteolyticus. The sequence continues at coordinate 397,091 of NZ_PREZ01000002.1, forward strand.
AGAGCCAACGCTGAGAAACACGTAAATCCCACTACCGCTAAGGTTATCACCAGCATAAGGGGGAGATTAAGAACCATTAACCCTATGGCTTCAGAGGTAAAAGAGGTTCCCATTTGAATACCGATGACCAAAAGCCCTATATTCCGAAGCCACGAAGGCCAGTAAAAGGGTAAAGCTGTAGTATTTTTCAGGACCATCATAATAAACAAGGGTCCTAAAAGCCATGGTAAAAAAATTCCAGCTAAATAAAAAAGCCATCCCGCTGCTCCAGAGACGAAGGCGGTGATGGCAATCCACTTCCATTCATTCATTGACGTCCACCTTCTTCTGTTAAATAGTATAGCAAAAAAATAGCCTCCAGCTTTTAGGAGACTATTTTTATCTTATTTAGATTTAATTGCTTTAAAGGAAGCTTCAACAGCGGTGAGGGTTTTTTCCACATCTTCCTCTGTATGTGCAGAAGATAGGAACCAGCCCTCAAATTGAGACGGCGGTAAAAACACACCATTATCCGCCATGTGAGCATAAAATTCAGCAAACAGCTTTAAATCAGAGGATTTTGCCTGATCAAAATTTGTTACTTTTTCATTAGTGAAGAAAAAGCCAAGCATTGACCCCGCGCGATTAACACTGTGAGGAATGTCATATTGCTTTGCAAGATCCGTAAAGCCCTCTTCTAATCTGTTGCCCAGTTTAACAAAATACTCATAGGATTCAGGTGTCAGCCGGGAAAGAGTCTCATACCCTGCTGTCATAGCCAGAGGATTACCGGATAATGTACCTGCCTGATAGATCGGTCCTGTCGGCGCAATTTGATCCATAATTTCCTTGCGGCCGCCAAAAGCTCCCACCGGCAAACCACCTCCGATTACTTTCCCAAGGCAGGTCAAATCAGGCGTTACGCCAAGATGACCTTGGGCGCAGTTATATCCTACGCGAAACCCTGTCATAACTTCATCAAAAATCAGCAATGAATCATGATCAGCTGTAAGGCTGCGCAGCTTTTCTAAAAATCCTTCCACAGGGGGCACTACACCCATATTCCCAGCAACCGGCTCAACAATAACTGCCGCTATATCACTACCAAATTCATCAAATACATATTGAATGGACTCAAAGTCATTATAAGGAACAGTTATCGTGTTTTTTGCTACACTTTCCGGTACACCAGGGCTGTCCGGAAGCCCAAGTGTTGCTACACCGGAACCTGCTTTGATCAGGAGACTGTCCCCATGACCATGGTAACATCCCTCAAATTTCACGATCTTATCTCTGCCGGTAAAACCTCGAGCCAGACGCAGTGCACTCATCGTCGCTTCTGTACCGGAAGAGACCATTCTGACTTTCTCGATAGATGGCACGCGGTCAATAACGAGATTGGCAAGTTTGTTTTCAAGAGTCGTCGGCGCTCCAAAGCTTGTTCCACCAGCTGCAGCTTCTTGAATAGCTTTTACAACCTCTTCTTGTGCATGACCTAGAATTAATGGCCCCCAGGAAAGAACGTAGTCAATATACTCATTGCCATCAATATCATAAATTTTGGATCCTTTTCCTTTTTCCATAAAAATAGGATCCATATTGACTGATTTAAAGGCGCGAACCGGACTATTTACGCCACCTGGCATCAATTTCTCAGCTTCTGCAAATGCTTCCTTGGATTGTTGATAAGATCGCATAAAATTACCTCCTGAAATCGTTTAGTTTGTCAGCCACTTCGCTGCGTCTTTGGCATGATAAGTGATGATAAGATCTGCTCCGGCACGCTTCATGCTTACCAGCTTTTCCATCACAATTTCCTTTTCATTAACCCAGCCGTTTTGAGCAGCAGCTTTAATCATTGAATATTCACCGCTGACATTATAAGCAACTAACGGAAGAGGAAAACGATCTTTTACATCTCTCATAATATCGAGATAGGAAAGGGCGGGCTTGACGATTAAAAAGTCTGCACCTTCATTCACATCACTTTCAGCTTCTCGAAGAGCCTCCATTCGATTAGCAGGGTCCATCTGATAAGTCTTCCTGTCTCCAAACTGCGGAGAACTGTGAGCTGCATCACGGAATGGGCCGTAAAAGCTTGAAGAATATTTAACGGCATAGCTCATGATGGGAATATCATGATATCCTGCTTCATCAAGACCATAACGGATGGCTGCTACAAATCCATCCATCATATTTGAAGGAGCAATGATATCCGCTCCCGCTTTTGCCTGACTTACTGCTGTTCGTGCTAATAAATCAAGTGTAGGGTCATTTAGCACTTTGCCGTCTTCAATCACTCCGCAATGGCCATGATCCGTATACTGACAAAGACAGGTGTCTGCGATAATGACAAGCTCCGGAACTTCCGCTTTAATCAGTCTTGTAGCTTCCTGCACAATACCATGATCATGGTAGGCCTGTTTGCCGAGAGGATCTTTTTCTTTTGGAACACCAAATAAGATAATCGATTTTATTCCAAGACTTACGATTTCCTTGATTTCTTCAAGTACGCCATCAAGCGAGACGTGAAATACACCCGGCATGGAAGAAACCTCGCTGCGGATATTTTCCCCCTCTACTACAAATAGCGGATAGATTAAATCTTCTTTATGAAGCCGGGTTTCACGTACCAATGCACGCATCGAGTCAGACGAGCGCAGGCGGCGGTGCCGGTCAAACTGTAAATCTTTCATTTAAAGCCCCTCCCGGTATGTTTAATATAGCTTATTATTTCCTTTAGCATCTCTTCCATTGTATAGGTTTGCGGTTCGATATCAACACGAAGACCCACTCGTTTCAGCTCCTCTGTTGTGGTTGGACCTATGCTTGCAAGCGGCCATTTGCCATCAAGCAGATGCTGATAGACTTCAGGGTTTCCCCGTGCGATTTCATTAAAATTCCTTACAGCAGAGGGGCTTGCAAAAACAGCGATGTCAAATTCGTTTCTTTCAAACGCCTGCAGAAGCCTTTCTTTGCTTTGGTCAGGATTAAAGGTCTTATAAATCACCCATTTGTCACACTCTGCACCATGTGCACTAAACGCTTTTACAAGTAAATCCCTTGCTAAATTACCTTGAGGAAAAAGGATACGTTCTCCTCTTATTTTTTTAAAGGGGAACTCCTTTATAAAATCAGCCGCCCTGAAGCTTTCAGGACAAAAGGAAACAGTAAACCCTTCCTCTTCAATCAGGTTGGCTGTTTTCTTTCCAATTACAGCAATTTTCATTTTATGCAGATTCCATAGCAGACCTTTATCTTTTAGAAGCTTAAGTGTGTAGCTGACGCCTCTTCTGCTTGTAAATACGATCCAGTTATACATGGATAAAGAGCTTAGAATGTCTACTTCATTATAGCTTTTGATCGGATGCGTCTCAATCATAGGGATTAACAATGCTTTTCCCTTATAGCTTTCAATCAATTCTTTATCCTTACATGCTGCTTCATAAGGTCTTGTAATTAAAATGCTATGATTGTTCAGGGAATAAGACATTTTTACTGACCTTCTTGTTCAGCTTTAACCTGGTCAATCAGCGCTTTTGCCCCTTGTTCAGTTAATATCGCAGCAGCCTCAACTCCCACTTTAACAGGGTCTTTTCCTGTAACAACTTCTTTGTAAACTGTTTGACCGTCAGGGGAAGCGACAAGTGCAGTTAACGAAACATTCTCTCCGTCAAGCTTAGCAAAGCCGGCAATCGGAATCTGGCAGCCTCCTTCCATTTTATGAAGGAAAGCACGCTCAGCTAATACAGTAACCTCTGTTTCCGGGTCAGTAAATTGATCCAGCAGCAAGCGCAGCTCCGCATCGTTTTCTCGGCATTCAATCGATAGTGCTCCCTGCCCGATTGCTGGAAGACACACGGACGGCTCTAAAAATTCAGAAACAATATCCTCAGACCATCCCATTCTGGATAATCCGGCTGCTGCGAGAATAATGGCATCAAAGTTTTCAGTTTTCAGCTTATTTAAACGTGTATCAATATTGCCTCTAATCCACTGGATTTTAAGGTCTGGCCGGTTCATTAATATCTGGGCGCTTCTTCTGAGGCTGCTCGTGCCAATAATCGCGCCTGCCGGAAGCTCATCAAGTTTTTTTCCGCCTTCAGAAATTAGGGCGTCCCGGGCATCTTCCCTTACAGGGATACTTCCTATTGTTAAGCCCGAAGGAAGTTCAGCCGGCATATCCTTCATGCTGTGAACTGCCATATCAATTTCTCCGTCAAGCATTGCCTGCTCAATTTCTTTTACAAAAAGACCTTTTCCGCCAACCTTTGAAAGCATGACGTTTTGAATTTGATCTCCTTTTGTAACAATCTCTTTTATTTTAAATTCTGTGGAAGGATCAATTGATTTTAGCTGCTCAATTACCCATCTCGTTTGTGTCATTGCTAATTTACTTCTGCGTGAACCCACGATTATTTTTCTCATCGGTTTTCCTCCTATGTATATCGCTTTGATCTTTGTTATTTATGAGCTTTAATTCCCAGATGCAGGCCTTGAGTCATAAGTCACGATGTCCCAGTGAACAAAGGGCGTCCACTTGGCCACCGTGCCTTATGCTAGTCGGGGCTGAACGAGCGCCTTTCGCTTTTACTCTATCCAGCTCCAACGGGCAGCTCCTCGGATCGTAAGCCACTCAGCCATTCAGGCAAAAAGCGCCTGATTGGCTGATTGTCTTACGTCTGTCGGAGCTAAACGCCCGTTTCCGCTTTTACTTTATCCAGCTCCAGCAGGCAGGGGCTCGAGTCATAAGCTACCCTGCCCAGTAGGCAAAAAGCGCCTACTAGTGCAGGGTGGCTTATGCTTGTCGCCCCTTAACGCCTGTTTCCGCTTTACTCTATCCAGCTCCAGCAGGCAGGGGCTCGAGTCATAAGTCATCCCGCCCAATAGGCAAAGAGCGCCTATGTGTGCGGGCTGCCTTATGCTTGTCGCCCCTTAACGCCTGTTTCCGCTTTTACATTACATATACCAAAAGTGGAAGGAGGACCATCTGCTGCCGAGGAGGAAGTTGATTAGGAGACAAAGGAATGCTGCTATATTCAGCATAGCCAAGGATTTCCCGGTCAATCCCTTTCCTGCTTTCATATATAAAAATACTCCGTAAATGGTGAGGATCAGGAATGACCCTACAATTTTCACGTCATACCAGATCATGTAAGGCAATGTGATGACGGCCCATTGAACTCCGAGGATCAAGCTGAGCAGGAGCATTGGAAAGCCTATCACATTTAAAATAAATGAACTTTTTTCAAGACGTGACAGGTCTGTAATTCTTTGAAGTTTCTGCCCCCACTTTTTTTGCTTCAGCAAACGGTATTGCAATACGTACAGCACTGAAAATACGACCGATAAGGAAAAAGCTGCATAGGACAGCAGGGCGATTGTAATATGAATGAGCAATAGTTCAGACATCAGACGCTCGGCTGCTGCATTTGTTGAAACCTGAATAGGTGCAAATGTATGGATGGCCATGAATATAAACCCAATTACATTGACAAAAAAAACGGTGAAGTCCACACGCATTAGACGATTAATCGCTAATGACAGTGTGACCAACACCCATGCATAAAAATAAATTCCCTCAAAAAGTGTTAACACAGGAAATCTGCCAGTTCTGGTCATATAGAAAAACAAAAAAACGGTCTGAAGAACCCAAACAATAGCTAAAAGCCAGAAGGCAAGTCTGTTAGCCTTCTGGTTTTTCTGTAAAAAATCCATAAAATACAACAGTACACTTACTGCGTAAAGGATAATCATTATCTCGTGCAAGCGGGTCATCGTTAGTTCAGTCATCTGTTATCCCTCGTTTAGGGCTGTAAGGAAAGCTTTGGCTGCTGCTTAATCATCCAGTCAGCTTCTTTATTTATCTCAGAATCCTGCAGTGTGCCTTTTACCTGTTCTTCAAGATTAAAGATTTTCATAAAGAGCTCAAGCTTTTCGTCTCCGTCCGGCAAAGCAGCCAGTTCCTTCGCCTGTAAGATCGGGTCCTTTAACAGCTGATTTATAATACTCTTTGTGTGCTTGTTTAAAATTTTTCGTTCGCGATCAGTCAGACTCGGCATTTTGCGTTCAATGCTCTGCATTGTTTCCGCCTGGACGACAAGTGCTTTTTCACGAAGAGCAGAAATAACAGGCACAACTCCCAGCATGTTCAGCCATTCTTTAAAATTAACAATGGTCTCTTCAACCATAATTTCAATCGCTTCAGCAGCCTGCTTGCGTTCAGCAAGATTTGCCTGCACGATTCCTTCCAAATCATCAATATCATATAAAAATACGTTCTCTAATTCATTAATAGAGGGATCAAGGTCACGCGGAACCGCGATGTCTACCATAAAAAACGGACGTCCCTTGCGCATACTCTCTACATGCGTCATTAGCTCTTTATCAATAATAGCTTCTTTGGAGCCAGTGGAAGTGATAAGAATATCTGCTTCCATTAATGCGCATTGCAATTCACGAAGCTGCTTCGCTTTTCCATTAAATTTGGCTGCAAGCAGTTGAGCTTTTTCAAATGTACGGTTAATCACAGTAATCTGAGTTGCACCGCTGCCCTGTAAATTTTGAATAGCAAGCTCGCCCATTTTCCCTGCACCAAGAATTAATACATGCTTTTTGTTCAGGTCGCCAAATATTTTTTTGGCAAGCTCAACAGCAGCATACGAAACTGAAACAGCATTAGACGCGATATCGGTCTCCGAATGTGCTTTTTTCGCAAGTGTAATTGCCTGTTTAAAAAGTTCATTGAATACAGTTCCGGTAGCCCCTACTTCCTGGGCTCCCAAAAAGCTTTTGCGGACCTGTCCAAGTATCTGAGTTTCCCCGACGATCATGGAGTCGAGTCCGCAGCTTACCTTAAATAGATGCTCCATAGCACCGTCTTTTTCATATATAAATAAATAAGGGCTGAATTCTTCTTTATCAATACCAAACCAATTTGCTAGAAATTCTTTAATATAATAACGACCTGTATGAAGCTGATCAACGACTGCATAGATTTCCGTACGGTTACATGTCGATACAATCACGTTTTCCAATATGCTTTTTTTCGTCTGCAGAGACGCCATCGCATGCTGGAGATCCGCTTCCTGGAAAGAAAGACGCTCTCTTATCTCAACAGGGGCCGTTTTGTAATTCAATCCTACCACTAAAATGTGCATGTTTTGAAAGACACCCCCAGAATGTAATCACTACTTCTATTATAACATGCTAATAATCGATACTTTATTCCAATTGTGAACATAACTTGAAACCAGTTTCGACTGCATTAGCCACGTTTTTGCATAGTCTCCGAAAATTCTCCAGAGTCGCACAACTATGCAACAATATATATCCTTATTCAGCGTACCAAAGTGCATGCACCGTTTCAACTGTTCAGCTCATTTTCCAGAATGTTACGTTCTCTAGCTATTATTACCTATGAAGTCAATATTAAAACCTGAATAAAGGGTAATTTTCGTTTATTTCATCATTTAAAAAACCCCGCTCTCCTATTAAGGATAACGGGGTTTTACTATTATTATTCTAATCATTCATATAGTCAGTTATAAATTTCCACGCTTCATCTTTACCAAGACCTGTTTCCGATGAGAACAGGATCAATGCATCGCCATCTTCAATTTGAAGAGCTTTTCTTGTAACCGCTAAATGCTTTTGCCATTTGCCTTTTGGAATTTTGTCCGCCTTCGTCGCCACAACCAGACAGGGGATATCAAAATGCTTTAAAAAGTCATACATCATAATATCGTCTTTAGTTGGAGGGTGTCTGAGGTCAACAATCAGGACAACTGCTTTTAACGGCTTGCGGTCTGTCATGTATGTTTCAATCATTTTTCCCCAGGCAGCTCTTTCAGACTTTGAAACCTTTGCATAGCCGTATCCCGGGACATCCACAAAATAGAGCAGTTCATTTAACAGATAAAAATTAAGCGTCTGCGTTTTTCCAGGCTTGGAGGATATTCTCGCTAAGGATTTTCGGTTAATCATTTTATTGATAAACGATGATTTCCCTACGTTAGAACGCCCAGCAAGAGCGAACTCAGGAAGCTCGCCCTCCGGGTATTGCTCTGGTTTTACCGCACTTATCACAATTTCTGATTTCGTTATTTTCATTTTTTGTCTCCTAATGCACGCTCAAGAACTTCATCCACATGAGAAACAGGTATAAACGTTAGTTCACTTCGTACGCTTTCTGGAATATCATCAATATCCCGTTCGTTATCTTTCGGCATGATGATCGTGGTTAATCCCGCACGATGGGCACTTAATGTTTTCTCCTTCAACCCTCCAATTGGAAGGACCCTGCCACGGAGTGTTACTTCACCTGTCATCCCGATTTCCCGTTTGATCGGACGGTTTGTAAGGGCTGAAACCAGCGCTGTAACAATGGTGATCCCTGCTGAAGGACCATCCTTTGGCACAGCTCCCTCAGGCACGTGAATATGGATGTCATATTTCTCGTGAAACTGCTCTTCAAGATTTAATTCCCGGGCTTTAGAGCGTACGAATGAAAATGCAGTCTGCGCAGATTCTTTCATAACATCCCCAAGCTTACCAGTAAGAACAAGCTTGCCTTTACCTGGTGACAAAGAAACTTCAATTTGGAGAGTATCCCCGCCAACTGTTGTGTAAGCGAGTCCGGTAGCGACACCGATCTGGTCTTCTGTTTCAGCCTGGCCATAACGGAATTTTCTTTTACCAAGAAAATCAGAAACAGTTGTTTCTTTTACGACAACACGTTTCTTCTCTCCACCGACTATGATCTTAGCCGCTTTACGGCAGATTGCAGCAAGCTGTCTTTCTAAACCGCGCACGCCTGCTTCACGGGTATGGTAACGGACGATTTCCTGAATTGCTTCATCGCGCATCTGAAGTTTGCTTTTATTTAAACCGTGCTCTTTTAATTGTTTTGGAAGAAGATGCGTTCTTGCAATATTTATTTTTTCAAGCTCCGTATAACCGGCAATATTAATTATCTCCATCCGGTCGCGCAATGGTCCGGGTATGGTGGATAAATTGTTTGCCGTTGCAATAAAAAGAACATTTGATAAGTCGTATGGTTCCTCGAGATAATGATCACTGAATGAATTATTTTGCTCAGGATCGAGGACCTCGAGCATTGCTGAAGAAGGGTCGCCTCTGAAATCATTTGACATTTTATCAATCTCATCAAGCAGGAAAACAGGGTTGATTGTTGAGGCTTTTTTCATTCCCTGAATAATCCTTCCCGGCATCGCTCCTACATATGTTCTGCGGTGTCCGCGTATTTCGGATTCATCTCTTACCCCGCCAAGTGAGACCCGTACAAACTTCCTTCCGATTGACTCAGCAATGGATCTGGCTAAGCTCGTTTTACCAACTCCCGGAGGGCCGGCAAGACATAGTATCGGTCCTTTTAAGGATTGTGTCAGCTGCTGGACAGCCAGATACTCCAATACGCGCTCTTTAACTTTTTCAAGACCATAATGATCTCTGTTTAAAATGTCCTCGGCACGTTTAATATCAAGATCGTCTTCGGTTGACTTCATCCATGGGACGGTAATCAGCCAATCAATATAATTTCTGATTACAGAGCTTTCAGCTGAAGTGGAAGGGATTTTTTCATAGCGGTCTAATTCCTTCATAGCAATTTTCAAAACCGATTCAGGCATTTCAGCATCCTTGATCCGTTTAGCTAAATCAGCAACCTCGCCTGTTTTGCCATCCTTGTCACCCAGCTCTTTTTGGATCGCTTTCATCTGCTCTCTCAGGTAGTATTCCTTTTGAGTGCGCTCCATTGATTTTTTAACACGCTGCCCGATTTTTTTCTCCAGGCTTAAAACCTCTTTTTCGTTATTAATGGTCTCAATTACCCGGGTAATGCGTTTTTTAATATCTGTGGTATTTAAAAGCTCCTGTTTTAATTTAAGCTTTAACGGCAGATGAGAAGCAATAATATCTGCAAGTCTTCCTGGCTCCTCAATATCCGTTACCGTATTTAATGTCTCAGTGGAAACCTTTTTGGAAAGGCTGATATATTGCTCAAAATAATCCACCAGTGTACGCATAAGAGCTTCAAGCTCTGCTGATTTATCAGGGGAGTCAGGCAATGATTCCACCTCTACTGTATAATGGGTATCCTCTTCAAGAAATGACGTGATTTTTGCCCGTTCGAGACCCTCAACAAGCACCCGAATGGTTCCGTTAGGCAGCTTTAGCATCTGCTTAACCTTTGTTAAGGTTCCCATTGAATAAAGGTCCGCCTGATCCGGCTGATCTACTGTCATGTCCTTCTGTGTTGAAAGAAAAATCAAGTGATTATCCATCATGGCTTTTTCAAGCGCCTGTACAGAGCGCTCCCGTCCTACATCTAAATGCAGAACCATCGTTGGATATACCAGCAGGCCCCGCAGCGGCAGGAGCGGGACGGTATAATTTGTTTTATCTGACATATTGCTGCACCTCCATTACGCTAAAGACCTGAAGCATTTCCATCCAAGTCAAAAAACGGTTTTAAAATTACAAAAATCAAATTTTTAAGATGTAGTTACTGTACCCTTTTCTAAGGTCCAGCATCCATCATATCCGCTCATAATGGCAAAAAAAACTGACTCGATAGTGGGTCTAACGAGTCAGCCTCCAGAATCATATCATTAGGCAGATGTTTTTTGTTCGTCACTAGGTCCGATTTTCGTTCCGTCTTCCAGAACGAGGATTGGACGTTCGTTTCTTTCAACCGTATCCTTCGTAATAATACATTTTTTAATATCATCACGCGATGGCAGGTCAAACATGACATCCAGCATAATGTTTTCAATAATTGAGCGCAGTCCGCGTGCTCCTGTTTTCCGCTCAATTGCATTGCGGGATATTTCCAGAAGGGCTTCTTCCTCAAACTCAAGATTCACATCGTCAAGCTCAAGCATTTTTTGATATTGCTTGACCAATGCATTTTTTGGTTTTGTTAAAATAGAAACTAGCGCTTCCTCATCGAGCTGCTCCAGTGTAGCAGTAACAGGAAGACGTCCGATAAACTCAGGAATCAGACCAAATTTCAATAAGTCTTCCGGAACCAGCTTGGAAAGCAGTTCTTTTTCTTTAATGTCCCCTTTATTCGGGTCAGAGCCAAATCCAATTACCTTTTGTCCAAGTCTGCGCTTAACAATTTGGTCTACACCGTCAAATGCGCCGCCGCAGATGAAAAGGATATTCGTTGTATCGATCTGGATAAATTCCTGATGAGGATGCTTACGGCCGCCCTGCGGTGGAACGCTGGCTGTTGTTCCCTCAAGGATCTTAAGCAGTGCCTGCTGAACGCCTTCACCGGAGACATCACGTGTAATTGATGGGTTCTCAGATTTACGGGCAACTTTATCAATTTCATCAATATAGATAATGCCTTTTTCCGCACGCTCAACATCATAGTCTGCTGACTGAATCAGTTTAAGCAGAATATTTTCAACATCCTCTCCTACATAGCCTGCTTCCGTTAAAGAAGTGGCATCTGCAATTGCAAAAGGAACGTTCAAAATTCTTGCAAGTGTCTGCGCAAGGAGGGTTTTACCGGAACCTGTTGGTCCAATTAGACAAATATTACTTTTTGAGAGCTCTACGTCATCAACCTTGCTGTTGGAATTAATCCGTTTGTAGTGATTGTAGACGGCTACAGAAAGCGATTTCTTGGCTCTTTCCTGTCCTATTACATATTCATCTAAAATGCCCAGAATTTCTTTTGGCTTAGGAACGTCCTTAAATTCTACTTCTTCTTCAGTACCCAGCTCTTCTTCCACAATCTCTGTGCAAAGCTCAATACATTCGTCGCAAATATAAACGCCAGGCCCGGCTACTAATTTACGAACCTGTTCCTGCGTTTTTCCACAAAAAGAACATTTAAGCTGTCCTTTTTCATCATTAAATTTAAACATTAATTTCACCCCTTGTTTCAAACTAACATCATACTTGTGATGTACTAAAATGGCAATTATTATGCTCGGGAAGACCCCTTATTACCAAAGACTGTCTGTGATATGAATTGTACCACAGGGTTGTAGCAGACGAAACTAACATATACTGCAGAATATGGATTTCGTAATTTTTGTCCAGCGGACTATGTAATATCAAGGTTTATATGTAGAAAACAAGGCACGAACTATTTCGCGCCTTGCAGCTTCTTATATACTATTATGCAACAGGTTGGCTATTTTCTACAAGAAAATCGATTGCTTTTTGAATTCTTAAATCATTTTCAAGTACTTCTGTAGATCCGCCAAGGGCTGTTTTAATTTGGTCAAGTGACATACCAAATTGTTCAGTCATTTTGTTTAGCTCGTTATTTACATCTTCTTCTGTAACAGTAATATTTTCTTCATCAGCAATTGCTTCGAGTGTCAGGTTTGTACGAACACGTTTTGAAGCATCTTCTTTCATTTGAGTGCGTAATGCTTCTTCGTCCTGTCCGCTAAACTGGAAGTATAACTCAAGGTTCATTCCCTGTGATGAAAGACGCTGTTCAAATTCTTGAAGCATGCGGTCAACCTCAGTTGTAATCATGGCTTCAGGCACTTCGATTTCAGCATTTTGAGAAGCTTGTTCTAAAAGTGAATCACGTAAAGTCGCTTCAGCATTATTTTTCTTCTGCTCTTCTAGGCGATTTTTTGTTTTCTCTTTAAGCTGCTCAAGAGATTCCACTTCTTCATCTGCATCCTTTGCGAATTCATCATCAAGCGCAGGAAGCTCCTTCGCTTTGATTTCATGAATTTTCACTTTGAATACAGCAGGTTTTCCTGCAAGCTCTTCAGCGTGGTATTCTTCAGGGAAGTTAACTTCCACATCTTTTTCATCTCCAGCAGAAAGACCGACAAGCTGCTCTTCGAAGCCAGGAATGAATGAGCCAGAACCGATTTCAAGTGAGTAGTTTTCTGCCTGGCCGCCTTCAAAGGCTTCCCCGTTTACAAATCCTTCAAAATCAAGTGTAACAGTATCGCCATTTTCTACAGAGCCTTCCTCTTTTACAACAAGCTCAGCCTGACGCTCCTGAATCGTTTTAAGCTCAGCAGCAACATCTTCTTCTGTTACTTCTGTTTCAAGTTTCTCCACTTTTAAGCCTTTGTATTCACCAAGCTTAACCTCTGGTTTAACTGTAACTTTAGCAGTGAAAATAAGTTCTTTTCCTTTTTCCATTTGCTCTACATCAATCTCCGGGCGATCAACCGGCAAAATACCAGCTTCCTCTACCGCATTTGCATAAGCTTCAGGCAGGATCAGGTCAAGAGCATCCTGATAAAGTGATTCTACTCCGAAACGCTTTTCGAACATTTGACGCGGCATTTTCCCTTTACGGAATCCAGGTACGTTAATTTGTTTAACAACCTTTTTAAATGCATCGTCCAATCCTTTATTCACTGTTTCAGCATTAACTTCAACAGTAAGTACTCCAACATTACCTTCTTGTTTTTCCCATTTTGCTGACATACTCAATTCCCTCCAACACATCTATAATAATTTTTTAATGGATTCACGCTGATAGCGATGAAAACGTTGACTCTGTCGATTTTGGCATTACGAGCCCCATTATGCAACCATTACATTATAACATAGCTTATAACTCTTTCAACCGGTATGAATAACTTCATACAATAGGAACCATTTCCAGCGTTTCGATTTCATCTGCAACGCCTTCCATTTCTTCTTCATCCCATTCCATCTCTACTCCCATATATCTTTCGGCCAGGTGCAGATAGGCTCTTGAGATAATCTCTTGATCCTGTTCAATCCATGAGTAGGGATAGAGTAAAAATTGATGGCGCTTGATAATATCAACTGCCAATTCAACCAGATTAGGATCTTCATGTCCAGCCTGCTGCTGGATTTGTGCAACAACCGATTGAAAAAACTCACTTTCAAATGGATCCTGCAATTGACTTGGAGACACTGTGCTTTTTTGCCCCCACTTCTCAACCTCTACCTCATCCTTGACACCTTGCTCCCTTAATACATTTAACAGCATGGTTTTAATGAAGGGATGGGTTTCTTTTACTTTAATTAATTCAATAATAGACATTTTGATAGGATGTATATTTTGTTTCGACAGGTTGGCTGCCTGAACCATTTGCTGTTCTAAATCTTTATGCAGAACCAAATCATCCAACGAGGTTTCTCTCTGCTCCTCCTGCTGATCCTGCTTCCGGCTGATAGAAAGAAGGTGATTAAACCGTTCAGCCCGCTCTGGAGTGAGTATCCCTTCATCCATTACCGTTTGGATAGTAGAGGCAATTTTGTCATGGTCCTTCAGCTGAAACAAATTCATAATATACAATTCTAGTGTTTCCTCATAATCCCCGAGGCCCTCACGAAGCATTTTTTCACATAATTCCTTTGCTTCCTGCCACCTGTGATCTTCATATAGGGCGACAGCCAACGATGTTGTGGTTACCGGGTCATCTTTATCCATCTCAAATGCTTCCATTAAGAGAGAGATTGCTTCCTCGTGCTGCTGATCCTGCAGTTTTTCCAATCCTCTTTCAACAAGCCGGTCTTTTAGCTTCGGGAAAGGAATAATTTTTTTATCCTGGTTTGATTCACTTCCGGGACGTTTTGGCACAAAGTATCCACCCTTTTCATTTTAGTAGGTGATTTGAGTTTAGCATGAGTTCCTTAAAAACCAAAACAAGAAGGCAGACGAGCTTTAAAGCTTTGATTTCTGACTGGTTAAATCAGGAACAGCCTGCTTTTCTTATAAGCCTTACTTTGAAAAAAGCTCTCCTATAACCCATAAGAAAAATGGTGCCACCAGACCAACTGACCATTTAAAGCGGGATTCCAGCGCCTGGAGGTCTCTTGTGTTTATTTGCCCGTCCCTTGACACCGCCTCTGCCTTTCCTTCCGCTTTATCAGCAAGTAAATAGGCTTCATCTGCAAGTTTCTCAATTCTAAGAAACCCATTCTGCTTTTCATCCATCCGGGCCATCCATTGCTCCAGTTTTCTCATATCCTCTGATAATTTTTTGATCTCGGCATTGCTTTGCTCAGCCATATTGGCACCTCCTATTTTTTTCAACCTGTTCAAATCAGTTTTCCACTAATCTATTAATCATCCAGGAATAGGAATATATGTTTGTAGGTTCAAAGCCTTGTTTTAGTATTTTGCTAATCTCTCGGTTTAAAAATAAATAAGGGTGTGTATAATTGAACTATGAGATGTGGTTCTTTAATTTAAAAAACACATCTCATTCCCTGGAACGTAGTTTTACGTTCTTTTAAGCGGTTAAATAATCGTTTAGAGTTAGTTTGCTGCGCTCTGCTGCAATTTTTTCTATACGGTTTTTTACCGTTTTGTCAGAAGTTCCGAGTTGCTTGGCGGCTTCCCGGAATGAGTAAGACTTTGCGAATGCTACTAGAGCTTGGCGGCTTGGAATAGTAGCGTTCGCGATGAGTTCTAGGAGCAGTTGGCGCTGCTCTTTTTTTATTGCACGATCCTCCGGCTTTTCGTCTTCTTCTGCCCGACCATAAAATTGACAGCGCTTCAGATAATGCTGATAGGTTATTTCTTTTTGGCCGATCGTTAAGATTCTCCTGCGAAGCATCAAGTACAAAAATGGCTCAAACTCTCCTATTCCAACATCATAAATCTTAACTGCCTGAAAAAAAATTTGGTTTGCCTCAGATTCAACATCCTGTCTGCTTATCCAGTGAAGATAGGATTGTTTTTTGGCGAAGTTGAAAGCTTTTTCCGCGTACATGCCATAAAGCTCATTAAACGAATCTTCACAACCGGTTTCCTGGTAGCGTTTTATTAAGTTTTTAGTGTGTGACATGAACGTTCCTCCTTTTATTGTTTTGTATCTATATTCAAAGCTCAACAGTTTTTGCGGAATTTTTTTAAAAATATGTTAAAATTTATCTTTATATTTTTGACTAAATTCACCATTTATTTTTCTATAGAAAAACGACGCCCTTCATTTAAGAAGAACGCCGCTATTTTAACTCAAACGGGGCCGCTGATCCTGTTTTGATCAAACAGGATTAGCGGCATTTGAAATTTTATTTAGGTTAGCTGTATATCGGTTGTTTTATTTACTTCCCTTTATTTTTTGCAAATGTTTTCCCAAGGATAATTACGTGAAAATAATTTCAAGGTGAAATGAAGGAAATGAGGACATAAAGATAAATTATTACTTACTTCAACCGTACGTTTGTTCCTTGATTATACCTTAAAGTTAAAGCTGTCTCCGTCGAAGAGTGTCGATTTCAAATTGGGAAAATACTCTTTATATTTTGCTGAATTATATCTTTCCTGTAAGGTTTTTTATACATTTTTATCCAATAAACCTTGCTAATTATATAATTCTTTACTTATCCTTATTGGGAAAAGAGACAATATCTTATAAGAGTTTTTTCATTTCCCTAGATTTTTTTTATTAAGCCTTTTTTCCTCTCAGATAACCACCTGATCTGGGAGCCGAAATTTTATGAATTTTTATTAAACGTATTATTCAAAAAAACACATAGAAAATTAATGTCAACATTTATTGTATTCGGCTTAGCTTTAATGAAGAACTAAAACTTTTAGCAAAACCGCCCTGTCTCCATATATAACCAAAGAGATCATGCATCATTATGGCTATCCTAAAAAAATTTGAATTGTTTAAAGCAGAGTTACTTTCTATAAAGAAAAAAAGGAGCTTCAATGTAAAAGTCCGGGTAGTGACATTTGAACAAGCGACGATCCTCCATACGGAAAAGAAACCATCATATTTCATGTCAGCCCTTCCAGAATAAAAACGATCAGCTTTGAACATGAGGAGATCAAACTGAGGTAGAAATTAAAAGGTTTTGCCAGGAGGCTATTGCAGATATAAAAAAATCCTTCAGCCTTGATTTGAGTTCTTATAAATCTTATACCTATGATCAATTGAATTATATATAAAGAATAACGAAGGATATATCCTCTTAAAAGAGCAGATGGCCAAATGAGGTTTATACCGTTGAAAAGAAGAACGGTAGCTGGAAGGTTGTTGATAAGAAACGGAGTCCGGGGAAAAAGATAAAGAAAGAATTACTCTGGTACTTGTAATCGCAAAAGTTCAACATCCAGACAGAATAAAAAGCAAAAAAGATGCTGCCACATTATGTGACAGCATCTTTTATTTATCGAAACCTTCTCGTATCAAGGTTTAACATGTAAAAATAATGGCGTCCCAGGAGAGATTCGAACTCCCGACCGACGGCTTAGAAGGCCGTTGCTCTATCCTGCTGAGCTACTGGGACATTATGTAGTTTTTTTAAGGACATTTATTATTATATTAGAAGCACATTAATAAGTCAACAAGATTTTAAAAAAAGAAAGGCGCTACTTAAATTCACGCCTTTTCAATTATAATGAACCGCTCCAAGCTGTTATTTCACGATGCTTTTCGTCCCAAAATTGGACGCTTACTGCTTCTCCATTTTTTTCAATAATGGCATAGGATGCCTCTGTGCGGTCTCTCGGCAATAATATACTTCCCGGATTGATAAACAGACGCCCGTCTTTTATTTCAGCCCCCAGGCTATGGGAATGACCGAAACAGATGATCGACGCTTGGGCTTCTTCCGCTCTGTAGTGAATTCGATCAAGGGATTGCTTCACGCCGTAAAGATGACCATGCGTAAGAAGAATGACAGTACCTTGTACGTTAATTACTTCGTCTTCCGGGTAGCTTGAATCAAAATCACAATTTCCCCGCACCTTAACAAAGTTCTGCATTTCCTTAGAATTAAAAGGCAGCTCGGAATCTCCGCAATGGAGCATGGCATCTACCTCACCCTCATAACGCTGTTTTAACTCAACGATTCTTTCTGTATCACTATGATTATCACTAACCACCAGTATTTTCATCGAATCACCTCAGTTTACTATTTCAGGCAGGAGCTGTGTCAGCTTATGGATTGCCTGTCCTCTGTGGCTGATGGCGCCTTTTTCCTCCCTGGACATTTGTGCAAGAGTCCGCTTTTGATCTCTGATCCAGAAAATCGGATCGTAGCCAAACCCCTCATCTCCCATCCTTTGGGTTAAAATAAGCCCTTCGCATTTTCCGGTAACTGTAATGGCTTCCTCATCAGGTTTACAGATGGCTAACGTACAGTGGAAACGTGCTGTACGTTGTGAGAAAGGGACACCTAACAAGTTCTTTAAAACTTTATCTATATTTTTTTCGTCATTCTTTTCTGTACCTGCATAGCGTGCAGAATAAACCCCCGGCTCTCCATTTAATGCATCAATAATCAGCCCGCTGTCGTCTGCGATCGTTAATACCTGAAACTGCTTTGCGATGGCTTCTGCTTTTAATATGGCGTTTTCCTCAAAGGTTGTACCGGTTTCCTCAACATCGCCCACTTCAGGATAATCAAGCAGCGTCTTCACTGTAATGTCTAAAGGCGAAAAGAGCGCTTCGAATTCCCGTGCTTTTCCTGGATTTTTGGTCGCGATCAGTACTTCCTTCATAATGATCCAGCCTGACTGGAAGTTTTTATTAGAGAAGCTGTTTCCCCTAATGCTTCTTTTTGTTTAATGATAATGTTTTTTATTCCCTGTTCAGCCGCTTCAAGCATGTTTAAAAGCTGCTGGTGTGAAAAGGTTGCTTCCTCCCCAGTACCCTGAAGCTCTACAAATTCACCTGAGCCGGTCATGACCATATTCATATCAACCTCAGCTGTGCTGTCTTCAGCGTAATTTAAATCAAGTATTACCCCAAGATCGCTGCTAATTCCTACTGACGTGGCTGCTAAATAATCCTTGATTGGAAAAGAGGATAATTCCTTTTCCTTAGCCAGATTGCCAACAGCAAGCGTCATAGCAACAAATGCACCTGTTATAGAAGCTGTTCTTGTTCCGCCATCTGCCTGAATGACATCGCAATCAATCCAAATTGTCCGCTCGCCAATAGCTGTCAGATCAACTACAGAGCGCAATGCACGTCCAATCAGCCGTTGAATTTCCATCGTCCGCCCCTGTACTTTTCCTTTAGAGGACTCCCGAATCGTTCTTTGTCCGGTTGCCCTTGGAAGCATGGCATACTCCGCTGTTACCCAGCCCTTGCCCTGGCCTCTCATAAAGGGCGGAACTCTGTCCTCAATGCTTGCTGTACAGATGACCTTAGTATCTCCGACTGAAATCAATACGGAGCCTTCCGGATGCTTTAAATAATCAGTTTCAATTGTAATAGGGCGAAGCTCTGAAGCCTGCCGTCCATCCACTCGCATGGATAAATCCTCCTTTTGCCGCTTAACCCTTTAAAAAGGGATACGTTTAACTCTATTTACTTTCATAGTATAACAAACTACAGGCATTCTGAAACCTATTTACAAAGCAGCACAAAAAAAGCCGGGGAATTTAATTCCTCGGCAGTCTGACATGTTGAATATTCAGCTCTTCGTTTTGCAGCCATTGACGCGCTACTTGTCCAAAAATTTTCGATGATCCGGTCGTGTAGAATCGGTTTTCCTTTTTCTCATGACGGGCATTCAATTCGTTTCGGTAAGCAAGAATTGCACTTACCTCCCTTGCTGTCTCATCCCCTGAACTGATTACCGTTATGGACGGGCCCAGATACTGTTCAATAATTGGCTGCAGCAAAGGGTAATGGGTGCAGCCCAATATAAGCGTATCGATATTTGTATTTTTCAATTGAACAAGTGTTTCAGCAATGATCTTTTTCGCCATTGACCCTGCATGCTCACCGCTTTCCACAAGTGGGACAAACTTAGGGCAAGCCAAAGGAAATGTTTCGATCGATGGCCTTAGATGTGAAAGAGAGGTTTCATAAGCCTTGCTTTTAATCGTCCCAGAGGTGCCCAGGATTCCAATCCGATCATTTTTCGTATATTTAACAGCTGACCGGGCACCTGGTGAAATAACGCCAATGACCGGGATATCGAATGCAGTCTGGATCTCCTCAAGCACTACAGCAGTTGCCGTGTTACAGGCAATAACGAGCATTTTAATTTGCTGATTATATAAAAAGCGTGCCATTTCCCATGTATATTCTTTTACTTCAGAACTCGGCCTTGGCCCATAAGGACAACGTGCAGTATCACCGACATAAACGATGTTTTCGTTTGGCAGCTGGTGCATGATTTCTTTTGCAACTGTCAGTCCGCCGATGCCTGAGTCCATTACTCCTATTGCTTTACTCAAAAAAAGCCCCTCACTCTTATTTCATTTCGTTATGCAAACGATGAAGTCCTTTTGATAAAAGTTCTACTTCCTCGGCTGAAAAGTCTATTAATACTTCATTCAGGTAGTGCTGGCGTTTTTTTATAACTTCCTCAATAATTCTCTCGCCTTCTTTCAAAAGATGAATGCGAACAACCCTGCGATCATTTTCATCCTTTACCCTCATGACGAGCTCATTTTTTTCCATGCGGTCTACAAGATCTGTTGTTGTGCTGCATGCAAGGTACATTTTATTAGAAAGCTCCCCAATCGTCATATCGCCTTCCTCAAAAAGCCATTGCAGGGCAATAAACTGAGGAGGTGTGATCGTATAATTACTTAAGATCTCCCTGCCCTTTTGCTTAATAATACCGGATATATAACGCAGGTCTTTTTCGATCCCGGCCAGCACTTCTACAGGATGAAGCTCTTGTGTACCTTTCTTTTCCATCTGCCATCGACACTCCTTCGTGTTAATTCTATTATGATTGTGACGTTTTTTCATAAAAATATCAAGAATCTTTTTGTTTTAGGTACATATGTATAAATGTAAAAAAGGGAGGCCCCCCTTTTTTACAATGAAAGTTCACCCATTCTAAGCAGTTCAACAATCGCCTGGGCTCTCCCCTTGACACCCAGCTTTTGAATTGTATTTGAAATATGGTTTCGAACAGTTTTTTCGCTAATAAAAAGCTCACCAGCAATATCCTTTGTCGTTTTATCCTGAAGCAGTAAACCAAAAACCTCACGTTCTCTTTTCGTTAGAATAGATGACCGATTGTATTGTGACCGACTCATTTTCAACCTTCCCCCTCGCTTGCTTAGCTGAAGCCAGTTTATCCAGTTTATGAGTCAGCAATCAAAGGAGTGCCTTGTTTTTGGAATCTATTTTAATTATGCTGATAATTCGTATTCAGTAATTTGTTTTTTTGATGCTCCTCCCAGGGTTTGCTTTTCCCGGTCGCTTTTAAAATCTGAACCATCGTGCCCCGTCCGGTCAGGACTGTTTTACCTTTATTATTAACCGCTCTATAGTGGATATCTACTGAAGAACCTCCGACTGATGCTGCTTTAACGTAAATTTTTAAAGTCTCATCAAAATAGACCTGCTGAAGAAAATCGCATTGCAAATCAGCTACTACCGGGATGGTCTCAGAGTCCTTCTTCAGCCACTCCTGCATAAAGCCAATTGCTTTTAAAAATTCAATTCTAGCCTGTTCAAAATAAATAAAAGCAACTGTATTATTTAAATGTCCAAATAGATCCGTTTCTGAAAATCGCACTTTAATTTCATAATAAAAAGAAAAATCTTCTTCCCATTCTTTTAAATCGTTTATGTAGGTTTTATTCAACGCACTCATTCTTCCCTTCACTTATGAATTAGTAATCATTTCATTTACTTCAGTATAACGAAAAATTTATTCGTAGACAGCTTTAAGTTTCCAGAAGGAAGTTAATAAAAAAGCTGCAGATGCTTTAAGCGTCTGCAGCTTTAATTTAATTTTACACTTCTGAATCGCTTCCGAAGAAGTTTCTGAACATTTGAAGGTTCGTATCACGGTTTAATGCCGCAATAGAAGTAGTTAGCGGAATCCCTTTAGGACAGGCCTGCACACAGTTTTGTGAATTACCGCAGTCGCCCAGACCGCCATCACCCATAAGAGCATTTAAACGTTCATTTTTGTTCATAGCACCTGTTGGGTGTGCATTAAACAAACGAACCTGCGAAAGTGGAGCAGGACCGATAAAGTTCGACTTGCTGTTCACATTTGGACAGGCTTCAAGACAAACACCACAGGTCATACATTTTGAAAGCTCATAAGCCCACTGTCTTCTTTTCTCCGGCATACGTGGTCCTGGACCAAGATCGTAGGTGCCGTCGATTGGAATCCACGCTTTAACCTTTTTAAGCGAATCAAACATCCGGCTTCTATCAACCATAAGGTCACGCACGACCGGGAATGTTTTCATAGGCTCAAGGCGAATCGGCTGTTCCAGTTGGTCTACAAGAGCTGTACACGACTGGCGGGGAGTTCCATTTATCACCATAGAGCACGCACCGCAAACTTCTTCTAAGCAGCCCATATCCCAGGCAACAGGTGTTGTTTTTTCACCTTTTTTATTAAATGGATTTCGTCGAATTTCCATTAATGCTGAAATAACGTTCATATTCGCACGATAAGGAATCTCGAATTCTTCAAAATAAGGCGTGGAGTCAAGGTCATCTTGTCTGTAAATCTCGAATCGAATAGTTTTTTCTTCCGTCATCGTACTTGAGGCAGTCATGATTACTTAGCTCCTTTCTTTTTGGAGTAATCCCGTTTACGCGGCTCGATTAGCGATACATCGACTTCCTCATAATGGATCTCCGGTGAATTAGTTGCCGCATTAAATTTAGCCATTGTCGTTTTTAGGAACTCTTCATCATTTCTTTCCGGGAAATCAGGTTTAAAATGAGCTCCGCGGCTTTCATTTCGCTGAAGGGCACCGATAGTTACGACTCTTGCAAGATGAAGCATATTTTTCAGCTGGCGGGTAAACACAGCTCCCTGATTGCTCCATTTATTTGTATCATTGATATTTATTCTTTCATAGCGCTCTAAAAGCTCTACAATTTTATCATCTGTTTCCTTAAGTTTATCATTATAACGAACAACGGTCACGTTATCAGTCATCCATTCACCAAGCTCTTTATGAATCACATAAGCGTTTTCGTCGCCGTCCATTTTCATAATTTGATCCCATTTATCCTGTTCCTCCTGCACATGGCGTTCAAAAACATGCGATGGGATATCTTCAACGGTTTTCTCAAGTCCATTGATGTAGGAGACAGCATTTGGACCAGCAACCATTCCGCCATAAATGGAAGAAAGAAGGGAGTTAGCGCCAAGTCTGTTTGCTCCATGGATCGAGTAATCACACTCCCCGGCTGCAAAAAGACCAGGGATATTGGTCATTTGATCGTAATCTACCCAAAGTCCACCCATTGAATAGTGGACAGCTGGGAAAATTTTCATCGGCAGTTTACGAGGATCGTCTCCCATGAATTTTTCATAGATTTCGATAATGCCTCCAAGCTTAATATCCAGTTCTTTAGGATCCTTATGGGACAGATCCAGGTAAACCATGTTCTCACCATTAATGCCAAGCTTTTGGAATACACAAACGTCAAAGATTTCACGTGTGGCAATATCCCTAGGTACCAGGTTACCGTAGGCCGGGTATTTCTCTTCGAGGAAGTACCATGGCTTGCCGTCTTTGTAAGTCCATACACGTCCGCCTTCACCGCGGGCTGATTCACTCATTAAGCGGAGTTTGTCATCGCCGGGGATGGCAGTAGGGTGAATCTGAATAAACTCGCCGTTAGCGTAATAAGCGCCCTGCTGATAGACGATGGAAGCCGCTGAACCTGTGTTGATTACCGAGTTCGTCGATTTTCCAAAGATAATTCCAGGACCGCCTGTTGCGATAATAACAGCATCTCCCGGGAATGAAAGAATTTCCATTGTCGAAAGGTTCTGCGCTACAACACCACGGCAAACTCCGTCGTCATCAAGAACAGAGCCAAGGAATTCCCAGCCCTCGTATTTCGTAACAAGACCGGCAACTTCATGACGGCGTACCTGCTCATCAAGTGCATACAATAGCTGCTGGCCTGTTGTTGCTCCTGCAAATGCTGTTCTATGGTGCTGCGTTCCACCGAAGCGGCGGAAATCAAGAAGGCCTTCAGGCGTACGGTTAAACATAACACCCATACGGTCAAGCAAATGGATAATTCCAGGTGCTGCATCACACATCGCCTTAACCGGCGGCTGGTTTGCTAAAAAGTCTCCGCCGTATACACTGTCATCAAAATGCTCCCAAGGAGAATCTCCTTCTCCTTTTGTATTTACAGCTCCGTTAATTCCACCCTGTGCGCAAACAGAGTGGGAGCGTTTTACTGGAACAAGGGAAAATAAATCAACCGACATTCCAGCTTCTGCTGCTTTAATCGTTGCCATGAGACCCGCAAGCCCTCCACCGACAACGATGATTCTGCCTTTACTCATTTGGACACTCTCCTTACTTAATCCACTGACTGAGCGTTTGCTCAATATTTTATTCTCATATAAAATTGTTTTCTTAAACGAATGCTAAAATTGCCCGAATGCCAATAATGCTAAGTACTACGAATATACCTAAAGTAGCGTAGGTTGAAATTCGCTGTGAACGAGGAGAGATGGTAATTCCCCAGGTAACAAGGAAGGACCAAAGTCCGTTTGCAAAATGGAAAGTTGTCGAAACAACACCGGCAATATAGAATGCTAGCATAAAAGGATCAGCTAAAATGGCTTCCATCATATTAAAGTCAACCGTTGCTCCCAATGCTGCCTGGATTCGGGTTTCCCAAATATGCCATGTAACGAAAATCAGTGTGAAAACACCGGTTGCACGTTGAAGGATAAACATCCAGTTACGGAATGTGCCAAACTGTCTAGGATTGTTTCTGGATGTAAATGCAATATACACACCGTATAAAGCGTGGAAATACAACGGAAGAAAAATAATGAAGATTTCAAGAAAAATCCTAAATGGTAAACCCTCCATCACATGCGCTGCATTATTAAATGATTCCGGCCCTCTGGTTGCATAATGATTCACAATCAAATGCTGAATCAGGAAGATCCCTACAGGAATTACTCCCAGTAAAGAATGCAGTCTCCTCCAATAAAACTCTCGGTCTTTTGCCATCGAATGTTACCCCCTAAAAAAAGTACAAGCAATCATTTCTGTCAAATTTTTCACTCTTTTTCGACGGGAAATGCAGCTTTTTCGCACAATGTATCGATTATGTGACACATTAATTGTACTCCCATCTGCTGGGAGCGTCAAGAAAACGGATACATAAAAATAATTCTGAATTCAACTTTTTTTATCATATAGACACCGGCTAAAATGCAACGGGGTCGTAAATAAAAATGAGGTATTATTCATTTTTTATTTATCCACTCTCTCTCCTATATTCTATTATTGCATATATTTTCACGGACTTTTGACCCCTTTTTATTTTAGGAACTTGGGGACAATTCCATAATTTCCTCATCCTCCACTTACACTTTAAAACAGAAACTCGTATAATATAAAAGTGGAAAGTGAGGGTACTAGAATGTCTGAAGAAAATGAAATCACCACAGGTTCGTTTGGCTACTCCCTTATCAGGGATGAGCTGCTGCCGGAACTGCTGGGTAATCACACGAATGAAATACTTTACTGGGCAGGTAAAAGTTTAGCCCGTAAACACCCCTGTCAAAACGAAGGAGAACTGATTCACTTCTTTGAAAGGGCTGACTGGGGAACGCTTCAGCTTATTAAACAAAAAGGCGATGAAGCCCTCTTGGAGTTAAGCGGTCCACTGCTTAAACAGCGGATTGAAAGCAATGGTGCCAAGCACTTTACACTAGAAGCAGGATTCCTCGCAGAGCAATACGCCATGATGAAGCAATGCCAGACTGAAGCCATTCAGCAGCGCCAAAAACAGGCTGTCATCCAGTTTACTTTAAAATGGGACCCCAAAGACCCTTATGGACTGCCTTCCCGTAAAAAAAGCAAATAAGATGCAGGACAGCATTTAAGTAATGTTGTCCTGCTTTTGTTTACTTTGCAAGCTGAGGCTTAGGCTGCAATGCTTCTAATGAGAAGCTGTCATGTATGATCTGAGCCGCCTTTAGCATATCTTCCATATTCACTACAGTTGACACTTTTATTTCTGAGGTGCTGACCATTTTAATCGCAATACTGTTTTGAGACAGTGCCTGAAACATCTGGGCTGCAACCCCTGGATTTGAGACCATTCCTGATCCGACAATGGAAACTTTTGCAAGGCCGGTTTCATGTTCTACTCTCGTAAAACCAAGCTCCTCCTTATGCTGCGATAGAACAGCGAGTGCATCCTCAAGCTCCGCTTCTTTAATTGAAAAAGAAAGATTGGTTGAATTAATATCAGTACGGCTTTGAATGATGATGTCTACATTTATATGATTATCTGCCAATGTTGAGAAGATTGCTGCAAGACCTGTAAATTCATTCTGAAGTCCATAAATCGTTACTCTTACAATTTCACCTTCAAACGCAACACCGCGAACTACTAAATTTTCTTCCAAATTTGAAACCTCCTCAATCAAAGTACCTTCTGTTTCCTCCATACTTGAACGAACTGTAAGAGGAATCGAATTATTTTTTGCAAATTCAACCGCCCTTGGATGCAAGACTCCTGCACCAAGGTTCGCAAGCTCAAGCATCTCATCATAGGAGATCCCCTCAAGCTTGCGCGAACCTTTAATATATCGCGGGTCCGAAGTATAAACACCGTCCACATCCGTATATATATCACAGCGGGAAGCCTTCAGCGCTGCAGCTAGTGCCACTGCGGTGGTATCAGACCCTCCTCTTCCAAGCGTGGTAATCTCGTGATTGGAGTCCATTCCCTGAAAACCGGCCACAACCACAATCTTTCCTCTATTCAGCTCTTCCTTCATTCTGGCAGTCTCAATACGGGTAATCCGCGCTTTGCTGTGAACAGCTTCCGTTTGAATTCCTGCCTGCCAGCCGGTCATCGATACACTTGAATAGCCTTTAGTTTGCAAAGCCATTGAAAGCAGGGAAATCGTCATTTGCTCCCCGGTGGTTAAAAGCATATCCATGTCGCGTTTGTTTGGTTTATCTGTTATTCCCGCTGCAAGACGGATCAGTTCATCGGTTGTTTTACCCATGGCAGAAACCACGACAACTACCTGGTTGCCTTTATTAACTTCCTGAATAACTCTTGTTGCCACATGCTGAATTTTTTCAACAGAACCTACAGATGTACCGCCGAATTTTTGTACGATCAAACTCATTTTCTTCCTCTTCCCACATTTGTATTTCTCAATCCTGAGCACGCAATGACGTTTCCCTAACAATCTTTTAGACAACAAAAAAAGCAATGGGAAACTATCCCCATTGCTTTGAACATATACGTCCATTGCTGCTCAGGTGAGATAGCTCTCCAAGATGACAAGTCATCTTGACAGCTCTGCATCTCTTAAATGCAGAACCAGCAACCGCCTGGATGAACAGGCCGGATTACTTCGGCGAAAACCCCTTTTTCAATGCATCGCAGGATCCATCTTCCTCCGCATTGATACTATTGGTGTTCGCTCCTCTATCACCACTTTAAAAGAAAAGTGAGTGTGTATTAACTTTGTGTCATTATAGCATGGAGCATTTACATCTTCAATGCTATTCCTGAAATTTTTTCACAATATTTTCCGCTAAAGCAGGAGGCATCCCTGATTTCACTACTTCTTCAAGTGATGCTTCACGCAGCTTTTTAACAGAACCGAAATGCCGCAGCAGCTTCTTTTTTCGTTGTGGGCCGATGCCGGGGATTTCATCAAGAATAGACTGAATTGAATTTTTCCCCCGGAGCTGACGGTGGAAGGTAATCGCAAACCGGTGAACCTCATCCTGAATCCGCTGCAAAAGATAGAACTCCTGGCTTCTTCTTCCTAAAGCCACAACTTCCAGAGGATTTCCATATAAAAGCTGCGACGTCTGGTGTCGGTCATCCTTTGCAAGACCAGCCAAGGGAATTTCTAGGCCAAGTTCATCCTCTAGAATTTCCCGCGCTGCTTCAATTTGTCCTTTCCCCCCGTCAATTACAATGAGATCCGGCAAAGGAAGTCCTTCTTTTAACACTCGGGTATAACGTCGACGGATAACCTCGCGCATGGATCCGTAATCATCGGGGCCGATAACCGATTTAATTTTATATTTTCTGTAGTCCTTTTTACTCGGCTTGCCATCGATAAATACAACTAGTGCCGAAACAGCATCCGCCCCCTGGATATTGGAGTTATCGAAGGCTTCAATGCGAAGTGGTGCGTGGATATTCATCACCTGTCCAAGCTGCTCCACTGCCTTGATGGTCCGGTCTTCATCACGCTCAATGAGAGAGAATTTTTCTTGAAGAGCGAGCTTGGCATTTTTTTGAGCCAGTTGAAGCAGATCCTTTTTCTGTCCGCGAACCGGCTGACGGACGGTTACTTCCAATAGCTCTTCAGCCATTTTTGCATCAATTTCTGAAGGTACCAAAACCTCTCTTGGCTTAAAGTGATTCGGCTTCATATAAAACTGACCCAAATAAGTTAAAAATTCATCCTCAGGCTCTGCGTATATAGGGAATAAGGATACATCCCGTTCAATTAATTTCCCCTGGCGAATAAAAAAGACCTGCACACACATCCAGCCCTTATCGATGCTATAGCCAAAAATATCACGGTTGGTAAAGTCATTCATCGCCATTTTTTGTTTTTCCATTGTGGCTTCAATGTGATTAATTTGATCCCGAAATTCCATTGCCCGCTCAAATTCAAGGTTTTCAGAAGCCTTTTCCATCTTCTGCTGGAGATTCTCCTTTACTTCTTTAAATCCTCCATTTAAAAAACGCGCAATATCATCCGTCATTTGGCGGTAGGTTGAGTCCTCCACTTTAAATTCACATGGTGCAAGGCATTGCCCCAGATGATAATAAAGACAGACACGGTCAGGCATGGTAGTGCATTTTCTAAGCGGATACATCCGGTCAAGCAGCTTTTTTGTTTCATTTGCCGCCTGTGCGTTCGGATAAGGACCAAAATAACGTCCTTTATCCCGTTTCACTTTACGGGTAATTAACAATCGGGGGTGCTTTTCTGACGTCACCTTTAAAAAAGGATACGTTTTATCATCCTTTAGCATGACATTGTATTTAGGATCATGCTTTTTAATTAAGTTGAGCTCCAGAATTAAAGCTTCTATATCTGAAGAGGTCACGATGTACTCAAAATCCTGAATTTCAGAAACGAGCCGCTGTGTTTTCCCATCATGGGAACCGGTGAAATAGGAGCGGACTCTGTTTTTTAATACTTTTGCTTTACCGACGTAAATGATCGTATTTTGACGATCCTTCATCAAATAACAACCAGGCTGGTCAGGTAACACAGCAAGCTTGTGTTTAAGTAAATCATTCATTACAAGCCCTCCTGAATTGAAATGTTTTCCTCTTTTAATCATAAGGAAAACTATATCGAATTGCAAAAATAGGGGGTCGTATGTTCGAAAAAAAATGTTTTAAGACAAAATAAAAAGGCCGAGACAAATATGTGTCTCAACCTCTTTATCCGGTTCACTGCGCTTCAGTCGGACGCTTTCCGCGGGGCGGGGCTCAAGCTAACTTGCTTCGCAAGTGGATCTCAAGCTCCCGCTTCCTCTAAAGCAGGAGTCGCCGCCTTCCGCTCCGCTCACCTCTTGTTTCTAACGTTTTCGTAATATCCAAAGATCTCTTGGAATTTATTAAGCGTGTTTGTTAAGAAGTTCTTCTAAAGCTTCTTTAGGCTGGAAGCCCACTACTTTATCAACCACTTCTCCGTCTTTTAAAACAACTAGAGTAGGTATGCTCATTACACCAAATTTGCTTGCTGTTTCCTGATTTTCATCAACATCAAGCTTTACGATTTTCACTTTCTCACCCATATCTGCATCAAGTTCTTCAAGTACAGGGGCGATCATTTTACAAGGTCCGCACCAAGGCGCCCAAAAGTCCGCCAGTACAAGTCCTTCGCTTGTTTCAGTTGTAAAAGTTTGATCTGTTGCATGTGCAATTGCCATAAAAAAGTTCCTCCTTTAAAATGCCTGCTATAGAGAGAGTATAGCACCACGTTTTTTGTTAAGCCAATTATTTGCTTATTATGCTAACTGAAGTGCTTTTTCATTCATTTTTTTGTTTTTGTGCGGTCGTTTAGAAAGATTTTCAATCTCAATATTCAAATACAAATGTGGCTGAGACAAATGTGTGTCTCAGCCATTTTTAGCTTCAGGTGGACGCTTCCTACGCTGGAGTTGCCACCTTCCGCTCTTTTCAGTCATCGTTATGTGCCAAGTTCCCGGATTCTATGAAGCTTTAATTTTCTTAAACTCCTCTATTAAAAGAGGAACGACTTCAAACAGATCCCCTACTATTCCATAGTCAGCTACTTTGAAGATATTTGCTTCCGGGTCTTTATTAATGGCTACAATTACCTTTGAATTAGACATTCCGGCCATATGCTGTATCGCACCTGAGAGACCACAGGCAATATAAAGATCAGGCGTTACTACTTTACCTGTCTGGCCAATCTGAAGGGAATAATCACAGTATTCTGCATCACACGCCCCGCGGGAAGCCCCCACTGCTCCTCCTAAAAGGTCAGCAAGCTCTTTTAACGGCTCAAATCCGCTTTCGCTTTTTACTCCACGTCCGCCCGCTACAATCACCTTCGCCTCCGACAAATCAACGCCGTCTGTTGCTTTTCGTACGACATCTTTAATAATCGTTCGTAAGTCAGTAATATTAACATTCAAGGAAGTGACTTCCCCGCTTTTGCCTTCTTCTTTTGGAAGAGGGTCTATGTTATTTGGACGGATCGTAACAAAAACCAGCCCATCAGTAATGATTTTTTTCTCAAAGGCTTTACCACTGTAGATTGGACGTACAAAAACAGTTTCTCCTCCGTCTTCTTCAATTACGGTGACATCAGAAACAAGTCCGCTCTTAAGTCTGCTTGCAATTCTTGGAGATAGGTCTTTACCAAGCGCCGTGTGACCGAATACCAGTCCCTCCGGTTTTTCAGCTTCAATTACTGCTAATAGTGCCTGAGAATAGCCATCTGAAGAATATTGCTTTAATTTATCATTTTCTACTGTTATAACTTTATCTGCACCAAAAGCAAAAAGCTCCTGGCCAAGAGAAGAAACATTGTCACCAATTAAAACACTTACCACTTCGCCCCCGTCTGCAATCTTTTTCCCGGCAGCGATGGCTTCAAAGGACACATTTCGCAGAGCCCCTTCTCGTACTTCAGCTAAAACAACGATTTTTTTACTCATTTGGATTTCCCTCCTGAAAATGGATGATTGTTTTTAAAATTTCCTTTAGACTACCTTGGCTTCTCTGCGAAGAAGATCCACTAATTCTTTTACTTGTGCATCAATTTCACCTTCAAGAATACGCCCAGCTTCTTTTTTGGGCGGAAGATAAATATCAATCGTTTTTGTTTTTGGCTCAACATCTTCTTCCTCAAGGTCTAAATCATCCAGCTCCAGTTCATCCAAAGGCTTTTTCTTTGCCTTCATAATGCCGGGAAGAGAAGGATAGCGAGGATCGTTCAGCCCCTGCTGAGCTGTAACCAGGAGCGGCAGTGAGGTTTCAATCGTTTCCGAATCCCCTTCTACATCACGAACCACCGTTACCGTTTCCCCATTAATTTCAATGCTTGTGATCGTGGTTATATAAGGGATGTTTAGCTGCTCAGCTACACGGGGACCAACCTGACCGGAACCGCCGTCAATGGCAACATTGCCTCCAATAATAAGATCAGCTTCCTTATCTTTAAGGAACTCTGCCAGAATTCTTGCTGTAGTGAATTGATCACTTTCCTCTACATCATCTTCAATATTAATCAAAACCGCTTTATCTGCTCCCATTGCAAGAGCTGTTCTCAGCTGCTTTTCTGCCTCTTCTGATCCTACAGACACAACCGTTACTTCTCCACTATGGGCATCCCGAAGCTGAATTGCTTCTTCAATTGCATACTCATCATAGGGATTAATGATAAATTCCGCGCCGTCGTCTGCAATCTTACCGCCGCTGATTGAAATTTTTTCCTCCGTATCAAAAGTGCGTTTCATCAATACAAAAATGTTCATCTAATTTCCCTCCGTTTGATCGTTATTATTCTCCCTTAAAAACCGGTGTTCTTTTTTGAATAAACGCTTCGATGCCTTCCTTTGCATCACTAGAAGTAAATACCTCCCCAAACCAGTCAGCTTCCGCATTTACCCCTTTATCAAACTCAGCCCGCTTTGCATATTGAAGCAAATCAAGAGCAGCCTTTACTGAAATTGGGCTTTTTACTGCTATTTTCAATGCAAGCGCTTTCGATTTATCGAAAACTTCTTCTTCTGAAAAGGCTTTATTTGCGAGGCCGAATTGAACTGCTTCTGTTCCAGTAATTGGTTCACTTGTAAGGAGCATCTCAGCTGCCTTTGCAAATCCTACATATCTGGGCAGGCGCTGGGAGCCTGCAAAGCCCGGCACTAGCCCAAGCTGAAGCTCAGGCAGTCCAAGCTTTGCCGTTTCACTGACATAGCGAATATGACAGCCCATGGCAAGTTCCAGCCCTCCGCCTAAAGCAGCTCCATGGATGGAGGCAATGATGGGCTTTGAAAAAGATTCCATACGTTCAAACACACGCTGTCCTCTTCTTGCCAGCTCGCTGAAGGACGCACCATCTTTAATTCCAGTAAACTCTTTAATGTCTGCCCCGGCAGAAAAGAAACGGCCTTCCCCATGGATTAAAAGAACTCTTACATCCTGATCCCCTTCTACAGCAGTCAGCCATTGGTCAATTTCTTCAATCAGCTGACTTGCCAGAGCATTTGCAGGTGGGCGATTAATCGTTGCGATTGAAACAAACTGATCGTTTTCCCAGGTTAAAGAACTCATTATTTTCTCCCCTTTAACTGCTTAGTCCTCTTACTATTAGCGAATGAACACCGGCAGCAAGATTGGTAATATCATACTTTTGATCATTTATTACCCATGTAGTCGCTACCTCATCAATCGTACCAAAGACCATTTGTCTTGCCAATCGTATATCTAAATCCGTTTGGAAAACGCCACTTTGGGCTCCGTTATGTAAAACTTCATCTACAAGCAGCAGATATTCCTTTAGAACCTTGTTAATCTTCAGCCGGATGTCCTTGTTTGACTGCCTAAGCTCAAGCTGCGTAACGATTGCAAGGTGGCGGTCATCAGCAAGCATCTGAAAATGGCTTTTGATTAAAATTTCAAGCTGGGCCGCTGCATCCTCTTCATGTTCCATACCTCTTTTAATGGCGCTTACGAACTGCCCCATTTTTTCTTCAAATAATGAGATAAGGATATCCTCTTTGTTTTTAAAGTAAAGATAGATCGTCCCATCTGCTACACCCGCCTGCTTAGCAATTTTTGATACCTGTGAATGGTGATAGCCATTTTCTGCTATCACAACAACCGCTGCATCAATAATTTGTTTATACTTTGGTTTATCTTTTTTCAATGTTTCATCACCTTTCATGTAAGATCCCGAATTCAGATCTTTTAACGCGCCGGTTGGTTTATCTTTCTCCTGATGCATTTCGTCTCCTTCTATACTAAACCAGCATGTTAAAAAACACTTTCAGAGATATGTGTTACACTGGACAAATAAAAAGAGATGAAAACATGAATGAATAATCATTCATATTTTCATCTTACTAATTAATACATTCCCAGTCAAGTATAATCCAGGCGTAAAATAAGCGGAAAGAGTGAATTGTCACTCTTTCCCGTCATATTAACCAAGCTTTTGATTCGCTTGCTTCTCTTTCTCCTCTTCCACAAGCTTTCTTCTGAGAATTTTACCGACTGCTGTTTTGGGCAGTTCATCTCTGAATTCATAGATTCTTGGCACCTTATAGGAAGCAAGCTGCTGACGGGCGAATGTATCCAGTTCTTCCTCTGTAGCTGAGTGTCCTTGCTTTAGTACAATAAAAACCTTTACCGTTTCTCCTCTGTACGCATCAGGAACTCCAACGGCCACAACCTCCTGTATGGCAGGATGCTCATACATCACTTCTTCAATCTCTCTTGGATAAATATTAAAGCCGCCTGCGATAATCATATCCTTTTTGCGGTCTACCACATAGAAAAAACCTTCTTCATCCATGTAGCCTAGATCCCCTGTATAAAGCCAGCCATCACGTAATATGGCTTCAGTTTCCTCCGGCTGGTTCCAATAACCCTTCATGATCTGCGGACCTTTAACCACAATTTCACCTATTTCTCCAGGTGGAAGGGGTTCTCCGGTTTCCATGGAAATTATTTTCGAATCGGTGTTAGGCCAAGGGACTCCAACGCTTCCCTTTACCCGTTTCTGATCCCATATAAAATTAGAATGTGTAACAGGCGACGATTCCGTCAGTCCGTACCCTTCTACAAGCTTTCCACCTGTAAGCTTTTCAAATTCCTCCTGGACTTCTACAGGAAGTGGTGCAGAGCCGCTCAGGCATGATTGAACAGAAGTTAAATCATATTTGCTCAGCTCGGGATGATTAAGAATGCCGATATAGATCGTCGGAGCTCCTGGGAAAATGGTTGGACGCTGCTTATGAATCGTTTTTATCGCCATGTCAACGTCGAATTTTGGAAGCAAAACCATTTTATAGCCCTGCATAACGGAAAGAATCATAACGGTTGTCATTCCATACACATGGAAAAAAGGGAGAATTCCTAATATAACTTCTTCCCCTTTTTTATTCTTATAAAGCCAGGCATCACACATCGAAGCATTCGCGATTAAGTTTTTATGGGTAAGCATGACCCCTTTCGGAAAGCCGGTGGTGCCCCCGGTATACTGAAGGATGGCAATATCCTCTTCAAAGTTTAATGAGTGTTCAACCGGTACGGGGGAAGAAATCTTTAAGATTTCAGTTAGAAGATGATTGCTTCCGCTATGCTCAACCTTTACTGTTATGCCGTATTGCTTCTTTTGTATAAATGGATAAATCAGGTTTTTAGGAAACGGCAGAAAGTCTTTGATCGCAGAAACGATAATATGTTTCAATTCTGTCTTATTGAATACAGCTGATACTCTCGGGAAAAGAATATCCATCGTTACAATTGCCTTTGCACCTGAGTCTTTCATTTGGTATTCAATTTCTCTTTCTGTATAAAGAGGATTAGTCTGAACGACGACTGCCCCTGCATACAGTATTCCGTAATAAGCAATGACTGAGGCAGGTGTATTGGGCAGCATGATTGCAACCCGGTCACCTTTTTCGATCCCAATATCCTGCAGGTATTTCGCCATTTTCAGCGAGCTTTCGTGAACTTCCCTGTAGGTAAATTCTTTCCCCATGAAATGAATGGCCTTTTTTTCCGGATAAAGCTTTGAAGCTTCGGTCAAATACGCATGAACCGGCTTTTCCTCCAGATCGATGTGCGTGGGAATTGTATCTGGATAAAGCTCTAACCAAGGCTGATTTCCCATAAAAACCCCTCCCTATTTTTAGTTTTAAAAATTAGAAAATTCTCATTTCTTCTTTTATTATAAGGTAAATAGTAAGCGGTTACAATTTAAGAGTGAGAAAAAAGACACAGAATTTTAAAAATATCTGTATCTTCTTATTTATTACATGAGCGCTAAATAAATGACTCCAATCAGAATAAAGACCGCACAGCATGCGATTAAGATTTTTGCTAAGGTTTCCATTTTTATGCCTCCTAGGTAATACTGGCACCAATGACGAAGGACAGTCCGACTGAAATCACCATTGAAATAAATCCTACTGCTTTATTATTATTTTTAATTTCCTCATCCACCCGAAAGCGCGGGGTTAAAAACTCAAACATAAAATAAGCCACCAATAAAAGAACAAATCCGTAAATTCCCCAGGCCATCATCGAAAAGAGAGAATCGTGCTGGCCAATTGAATGTCGGAAAATATTTGCCATACCAAAAACTTTTCCGCCTGTTGCCATCGCTACAGAAATATTTCCGTTTTTAATTTCTTCCCAGTTATTATATTTTGTGACAAGCTCAAATACTGCCAGAAAAACAATCATACAAAGAACCACAACACTGTAATAGCCTGCTGTTTCAATTAAAGGATGCTGCCAGAATTCATCCATCTATTTTGCCACCTTTACTGTATTTAAGCTGCTTTCAGTATTGAGTCATCACTGCTGATAAGAAAGCACCCTTCTGTGATGGGCCTTCAGTTTTCACAGCAGTGAGTCATCTATTTAAATTCTACTACCGTTACGCCGCTGCCGCCTTCTCCGCTTTCACCAAGTCTTACACGTTTAACGGAACGGTGATTTTTAAGCTTTTCCTGAACGCCTGATCGAAGCGCACCCGTTCCTTTTCCGTGAATAATGGAAACTCTCGGGTATCCGGCAAGCAGGGCATCGTCAATATATTTATCTACTTTCAAAAGGGCATTTTCAAAACGTTCCCCGCGCAGATCCAGTTCAAGCCCGACATGATAGTCCTTCCCTTTTACAGTGGCAAGCGGTTTTGGCTCTGCTTTCTTCTCAGCTTTCTTAAATTCTAATTCTGTCTCTTTAACCTTCATTTTCAGTATTCCTATCTGAACACTCCACTCGGTGTCTGACACCTTATCCAGCAATACACCGCGCTGTCCAAAGGTTAATACTTCAACCTCGTCACCGGACTCCAGCTTTCTTTGAGTATCCTTTTTTGCAGAAGGTTTTTTCTTTCCGGCAGAAGGAGCTGGAGCGGCGCCTTCGAGCCGTTTTCTTGCATCGATTAGTTCGTGCTCTTTTACATCAGCATTTTTTTCCAGTCGAAGCTTTCTAAGGTCAGAAAGCACCTCTTCTGCTTCCGCTTTTGCCTGCTCAACAAGGGCGTTTGCTTTTTGCCGCGCCTTTTCGTACATATCCTCCCGTTTATCCCAAAACTCGCTCATCTGCTTTTGCATATCCTTATGGAGATTTTCTGCATCCTTTAAATAATCATGAGCATCCTTGTAATCCTGTTCTGCGCTTTTTCTACTCGTTTCAAGTGACGCAATCATGGCTTCAACAGCTTTACTGTCCGTTCCAACAAATGATTTTGCGTGGTCAATAACATGCTTTTCAAGTCCAAGGCGTTTTGAAATATCAAACGCATTGCTTCGTCCCGGGACGCCTATCAGAAGTCTGTAGGTCGGGCTTAGTGTATCCACATTAAATTCAACACTCGCATTCACCACTCCGTCCCGATTATAGCCATAGGCCTTCAACTCAGGATAATGAGTGGTTGCTACAACTCTTGCGCCGCGATTATGAACCTCATCAAGTATCGAGATGGCAAGCGCTGCACCTTCCTGAGGATCAGTCCCTGCTCCCAATTCATCAAACAGGACAAGACTGCCGCTGTCAGCTTCCTTTAAAATGCTGACGATATTCACCATATGAGAGGAAAAGGTACTTAAAGATTGCTCAATTGACTGTTCGTCCCCGATGTCTGCATAAACAGATTCAAAAATGGAAATTTTGGAGCCATCAAGAACAGGCAGAGGAAGTCCGGCCTGTGCCATGAGCGTACATAATCCTATCGTTTTAAGGGTTACTGTTTTTCCGCCTGTATTTGGACCTGTAATAACAATTGCAGTGAAATCTTCCCCCATATAAATATCATTTGCCACAGCGTCATCAATCGGCAAAAGAGGGTGTCTCGCTTTATTCAGCTGTATAATCCCCTGATCATTTACCTCAGGCTTTGTTGCTTTTATCGCTCTTCCGTATTTTGCTTTTGAAAACATAAAGTCAATATCCCCGAGGATATCAACAATCAGCAACAGATCATAGGACTCTGCACTTACGGCCAAGCTTAATTGCAGAAGAATTTTTTCAATTTCCTCCTGCTCCTTTAAACGCTGCTCCCGTAATTGATTATTAAAATTAACAATCGCCTCCGGCTCAATAAAAAGAGTCTGGCCGGAAGAAGACTGATCATGCACAATACCGCCATAATGGCCTCTGTATTCCTGTTTAACAGGAATAACAAAACGGTCGTTTCTTATTGTAATAATGGCATCTGACAGCATAGTCTGAGCATTTTTTGAGCGTATCGTACTCTCAAGCTTTTCACGGACTCTGCTTTCACTGGAGCGAATTCTCTGGCGGATTGCTCTCAGCTCAGCGCTTGCTGAATCAAGCACCTCTCCATTTTCATCAATGGCATCAAAAATCAGATGCTCTAAAGGTGTTAAAACAGCCATCATTTCCTTTTTATTTTCTAATATTGGAAGATCAATGTCTTCTTCCTCAATTAATTTATCCATAAAATGCCGAATATTTTTACTTGCACGGATGGTGCTTGCGATCTGAACAAGCTCCATTGGGCTTAAGGAACCGCCAATTTCTGTGCGTTTAACATGGGGGCGGATATCAAAAATCCCGCCAAGCGGCATTCCCCCTTTAATTCTCAAAACAGTCGCTGCCTCATCTGTTTCATTTTGCCATTGAACTACTTCTTCAAGTGATACAGAAGGCTCCATACGGTTAATCCGTATGTCTCCAAGCTCAGAAGCAGCGTACTGCTTTACCTGCTGCTTGATTTTCGTAAATTCAAGCGTTTTTAATGCTTTTGCGTTCAAAAAAATTCCTCCTTACATATGACGATTTAAAAACTTCGATAAGTCAGTCCAGGAGCGGGTATTTAACACTGCTCCGCTTGTAAGCCAGCCTTTTTTAGCAGCCTTAATCCCATGTTCCATAAAAGATAAATGAGCATGATCGTGGGCATCTGTATTAATGACAACCGGCACTCCTTTTTCCATAGCAAGCTGTACATTCTGGGCACTTAAATCCAGTCTGTTGGGGTTCGCATTCAGCTCAAGTGCTGTTTTTGTTTTCGCTGCTTTATCAATTAATGCTTCCATATCTACCCTATATCCTTCTCTTCGTCCTATAAGGCGTCCTGTTGGATGGGCGATAATGTCGACATGAGGATTTTCAAGTGCCGTAGTCAGCCGTGCCATGATTTTTTCCTGCGATTGTGAAAAGCTTGAATGAATCGAAGCAATAACTAGATCAAGCTCAGCTAAAAGATCATCATCATAATCAAGTGTACCATCAGGCAGGATGTCCATCTCCACCCCTGCAAGGATTTCAATATCGGTGTACCTTGTATTCAGCTCTTTTATTTCTTCCATCTGTTTTTTAAGCCGCTCAGCTGATAACCCATTTGCTACTTTTAAATAGTGTGAGTGATCTGTAATGGCCATATACTCATAGCCTTTTGCGCGGCAGGCATCAATCATTTCGGTGAGAGAATAAGCTCCATCTGACCAGGTCGTGTGCATATGCAGATCCCCTTTAATATCAGAAAGAGAAATCAGCCCCGCTGCTTCTTTATGCTTCTCAACCTCTCTGCCGTCTTCCCTGACCTCAGGCGGGATAAAAGAAAGATCAAAGTGAGCAAAGAAATCTTCTTCAGTAGAAAAGTGCTTTATTTCTCCACTCTCAACCGATTCCACCCCGTATTCACTTATCTTTTCTCCCCGCTCCTTTGCAAGCTGTCTCATTTTCACATTATGATCTTTTGAGCCTGTAAAATGATGAAGCGTTGTAGCGAAGGATTCTTTTTTGACAAGTCTAATGTCCACTGAGACATCCCAGCCCCGCTCCAAAATAACGGAAACCTTTGTGTCACCATTTGAGACTATTTCTTTAATATCACGTATATTTAATAGGGCGTCCCTTACTTTAGCCGGCTCGTCAGTTGCGACAATATAATCGAGATCCTTAATCGTTTCTCTTGCTCTTCTTAAACTGCCGGCACGGGAAAATTCCTGAACCTCTTCAATTTTTTCAAGCACCAGATCAAGCTCTTCCGCAATTTGAAGCATAAAGGAAATAGCCAGACGCTCCGGCCTTTTTCCTGCTTCTCCAAGCACCGCAAGTATTTTCTCCTCGGTTTTTGCGCCAAAGCCTGCCAGTCCCTGAACCTTATGCTCCTCACATGCTTTTTTCAAATCCTCTGCATTTTTCACATCCAGCTCCTGATACAGCTTTGCGATTTTTTTGCCGCCTAGACCCGGAAGCTTTAACAGCGGCACCAGGCCTTCTGGAACTTCCTCTTTCAGCGATTTAAGAACACTTGACTCGCCAATGTTTAAAAACTCTTCTATAACGCCGGCAGTTCCCTTTCCTACTCCTTTTAAAGCTGTAAAGTCATCAATTTCTGAAAGGCTTCTGTCATCTGTCTCAATAGCAAGAGCAGCTTTTCTGAATGCACTTATTTTGAAGGAGTTTTCCCCTTTTAATTCCATATAAATAGCAATTGTTTCAAGTAATTTTATAAGATCTTTTTTATTCATGTCGTTTCCCCCTCTGCTTCACTTTTCATGTTAGCAAAAAATCGGTCATAAGAAAAAGCCTGGCCCCCATCAGATGGAGATCCAGGCAGCCTGTCATGTGTATTTAACGGTTATGAACGGGATTGGAGCCACCATTCTTTTACTTGCTCAGAAAATACAGGGGTCTGCTTTAAGATAAACTCAGCAATCCAGGACCCGTTTAACGGATTTTGAATCGAATCGATCGGCAGCAGGGCTGCAATATAAAGTAAAACAAAAATAATTATATACACTTCGATAATTCCAAGTACTCCCCCGCCAACAACATTCAACGGACGTAGAAGAGGAAATTGAGAAACGGAATCAAACATTGATCCGATTAGCTGCATAATAATCTTTGCACCAAAGAAAATAATAGCAAATGCAATAATTCTATAGTATGCATCCTCAAAGTTCACAGCATCGGCAATCATTTTGAGCTCTGACTGACTGCCAAAGGCCGGATAAGGAATCCACAACGTCAGTTTAGGTGCCAGTACGTCATAATAAACGTACGCAACATAAAAAGCGATAAAAAATCCAATCATATGAATAAGCTGTAAAATAAAGCCCCTGCGGAGTCCGACGACAAACCCCATTACAAGGATTATTAATAAAAACAAATCTAGCATCTAGCATTCAACCCTTTAATTTTTTTAATTCATTCTCTAACTCTTCTATTTCTTCTGCTTGCTTTAAATAATCATGAACCGCATTTACCGCTGTCAGAACGGCGAGCTTTGAGATATCCAGAGAAGGATTTTTACTGCTGATCTCTCTCATTTTATCATCAACCATTGACGCAACCAGCCTGATATGAGACGTGGACTCACTGCCGACAATGGAGTATGATTGTCCATAGATGTCAACGCTTATGCGGTTTTTTTCATTCTGAGACAATTTGTAAGCCCCCATTCCTCGAGAATCCTAATCACTATCATAACACGTAATATTTCAAGATGAAAAGAAAAGATAACAGGACAAACAAAAATAGTAAAGTTTAAACAAATAAAGGAGATTCAGCTATGCCAAATACGGTATTAATTTTGTCTGCAGAGGTTATCCATACGATGAAAAGTCATTATGAGAAAGAACTGAAGCGGACTCCTCCGCCGGGTGCTGTTTTTGCAGCTAAATCTTCTTCTTTTTCAATAACTGCCTATCGGTCCGGAAAAGTTCTTTTTCAGGGTAAGGATGCTGAGCAGGAGGCAGCAAAATGGGGCAGTGCGGCTCCCTCAACTAAAACACCCGTCAAAGAAAAGCCAAAAGCCCATTTACCTTCCTCGATCGCAAGTATGTCCCTAATCGGAACAGATGAGGTCGGGACAGGCGATTATTTTGGTCCAATAACGGTTGTCGCAGCATACGTAAGGAAGGATCAGCTTGCCCTTCTTCAGGAATATGGCGTAAAGGATTCTAAGCATCTAAAGGATCCTGCCATTATTGACATTGCAAAAAAACTGATTCATACGATTCCATACAGCCTGCTTACGTTAAGAAACGAAAAATACAATGAGCGCCAGGCCAAGGGCTGGACACAGGGAAAAATAAAAGCAGCTCTGCATAACCAGGCGATTGTCCATTTACAGCAAAAAATTGAGCCTGAAAAGCCGGAGGGAATTCTCATTGATCAGTTTGCAGAAAAAGATATCTATTACCGGCACTTAAAGGGGCAGACTTCAATCGTAAAAGAAAATGTCTGGTTTAGCACGAAGGCAGAAAGCATTCATCTGTCTGTTGCTGCTGCTTCTATTATCGCGCGCTATGCATTTTTGCGTGCAATGGACAGTTTAAGTGAGGAGGCAGGATTTCCTCTTCCAAAAGGAGCCGGCTCAAAGGTTGATGCTGCTGCAGCAAAATTGATTAAAAGTAAAGGAATGCAGGAATTGAACCATTTTACAAAACTTCATTTTGCCAATACTCAAAAGGCTCAGCGTTTGTCTCGATAAAAAGTCCGGCACAATTTCTGTGCCGGACTTTTTTGGCTGCTATTACCCTCTCAGGTCAGCACCCGCTTCTTCTTTTACTGCCTTAAGCACTTTATCATGTGCTTTAACTACCTCTTCATCTATCAACGTTCTGGAAGGATCCATATAGTTCAGGGAAAACGCTAAAGATTTCTTGCCTTCTTCCATTTTATCGCCTTCATATAAATCAAAGAGCTTAACTGACTTTAGAAGGCTGCCGCCTGCTTCTTTAATGATTCGCTCAAGCTCACCGCCTTGAACTTCCCGATCCACAACAAGTGCAATGTCCCGTGTGATGGATGGATAGCGCGGAATCGCTGTGTATTGTAATGGTGCCTGTCCATATGCATAGACGGCTTCAAGCTTCACTTCAAACACATACGTTTCCTTTAGATCCAGCTCCTTCTCCTTCGAAGGGTGAACCTGACCGACGTAGCCAATTTTTTCATCATTGAAATAAATAGCCGCTGTACGTCCAGGGTGAAGATCGTTTTCATTTCCTTTTTCATAGCGTATGCAAGAAGCAACACCCAAACGCTCAAATAAGCTGTCCAGGATCCCTTTTAGGACATAAAAGTCTGCCTGTTTCTTTTCTCCCTGCCATGCATGAAAGTGCCACAGACCTGTAATGGCACCGGCAACATGCTCATCCTCTTTAGGCAGCTCATGTCCTTCTTCCTTTAAAAAGACAGAACCTGTCTCATAAAATGCAATGCTGTCCTGCTGTCTGGCAAGGTTATAAGAAACACTTTCAAGCAGCTGGGGCACAATGCTTAACCGGAGATTGCTTCTCTCTTCACTCATCGGCATCATCAGCTTCACAGGCTCTCGCACATCAAGTGCAAATTCACCTGCTTTTGAATCGTTAGTTAATGAGTAGGTTACAGCCTGCATAAGGCCAGCCCCTTCAAGAACCTGTCTGATCAAACGTCGTTTTTGCTGTCTTACTGATAAGCCTCCAGGATTTGTTTCATGGACAGGAAGTGTCATTGGTATATGATCATAGCCATAAAGACGCGCCACCTCTTCGATTAGATCCTCTTCAATAACAAGATCTCCTCTGCGTGTAGGGGCAGATACATAGATCGTTTCACCGTCTGCATGAGCATTAATCTGCAGTCTGCGGAATAAATCAAGTACCTCTTCAGTCTT
This sequence comes from Jeotgalibacillus proteolyticus, assembly GCF_002926065.1. Lineage (GTDB taxonomy): Bacteria > Bacillota > Bacilli > Bacillales > Jeotgalibacillaceae > Jeotgalibacillus > Jeotgalibacillus proteolyticus. The sequence continues at coordinate 440,324 of NZ_PREZ01000002.1, forward strand.
TAGGGACATTCCAAGCACACGATTAATTTTTTCAAGTTCAATGGTCAGCTGCTTTTCTGATTTATCCTGTTCATCGAAGGCAACAGTTCCTGACAGTACCTCTCCGTCTGCATACAGTGCTAAAAGCTGAGCCGCACGTTCAGCAGCAAGCTCTACACGAATTGGATCCACACCCTTTTCATAACGGGAGCTTGCTTCGCTTCGCAGGCCATGGTCCTTGGAAGTCTGACGAATGGAGGATGAGGCAAAATAAGCTGATTCAAGCAATACGTTTACAGTTGCACCTGTCACTTCGGTATTTGCGCCACCCATGACACCGGCAATCGCAACAGGCTCTTCCCCGTTGGTAATAACCAGATGATGAGGCAAAAGCTCACGCACTGTATCGTCAAGGGTTTCTATTTTTTCACCCGGCTTTGCAAGACGAACAAGAATTTTATTGGTTTTCAAACGATCTAAATCAAACGCATGAAGCGGCTGTCCGTATTCAAGCAGCACATAGTTTGTGATGTCCACTACATTGTTATGCGGACGAATGCCGGCTGCGATAAGACGGCTTTGCATCCACTGTGGAGAAGGACCGATTTTAATATTTTTAATTACTTTTGCTAAGTAAATCGGATTTTCCTGCTTCGCTTCCACCTCAACTGTAATCACGTCTGAAGCTTTTTCCACTGTGGAAGTGTAGTCGGACTCTGGCAGCTTTACCGGCCGGTCGATAATTGCTCCGGTTTCATACGCCACTCCAATCAAGCTCATGGCATCAGCCCGGTTTGGGGTAAGCCCGAGTTCAAGAATCGAATCATTCAGCATAAGTGCTTCAATTGCGTCTTCCCCAACTGGTGCATCCTGCGGGAAATTAAAGATCCCTTCAGCAAATTCCTTTGGTACAAGCTTTCCTTCTATTCCAATTTCCTGGAGGGAACAAATCATTCCATTAGAAGCTTCACCGCGAAGCTTTGCTTTTTTTATTTTAAAATTACCTGGCAAAACAGCTCCAACCTTCGCTACAGCTACTTTTTGTCCGGCGCCTACATTGGCAGCTCCGCAAATAATCTGCACCGGCTCTTCTTCGCCTACATCTACTAAGCAGATATTCAGTTTATCGGCTTCAGGATGTTTTTCGCACGATAGCACATGGCCGATCACTACGTTTTCGACACCTTCAGCCGGCACTTCGATTCCCTCTACCTCAATGCCTGAACGCGTAATTTTTTCGGCCAAATCCTCAGGTGTTATTCCGCTCAGATCCACATAGTCCTGAAGCCATTTATATGATACAAACATGAAATTGCCTCCTTATGATTAATTAAATTCCTTTTGACCGAATTGAGTTAAAAAACGATGGTCATTTGTGTAATAGTGGCGGATATCGTCAATTCCATATTTCAGCATGGCAATCCGCTCAGGTCCCATTCCAAATGCAAAGCCTGTGTACTTTTTCGAATCAAACCCTGCCATTTCAAGAACATTCGGATGAACCATCCCTGCTCCGAGAATTTCAATCCAGCCGGTTCCTTTACACACGCTGCAGCCTTTTCCACCGCAAATTTTACAGGAGATATCCATTTCTACAGAAGGCTCTGTAAAAGGGAAGAAGCTTGGGCGAAGACGTATTTCACGATCTTCCCCGAACATTTTTTTGGCAAATACATTAAGTGTGCCCTTAAGGTCGCTCATGCGGATGTTTTCATCAACGACAAGGCCTTCAATCTGCATAAACTGGTGAGAATGCGTTGCATCGTCATTATCCCGTCTGTAAACCTTACCAGGACAGATAATTTTAACAGGGCCCTTCCCCTGGTGGCGTTCCATTGTTCTCGCCTGAACAGGCGAAGTATGAGTGCGAAGCAAAATATCCTCTGTAATATAGAAAGAGTCCTGCATATCTCTTGCCGGGTGTCCTTTTGGCAGGTTTAAGGCTTCAAAATTATAGTAGTCCTTCTCTACCTCAGGACCTTCTTCAATCTTATAACCCATTGAAATAAACAGATCTTCAATTTCTTCAATAACACTCGTAAGCGGGTGATGCGTTCCGGTTCTTACCGGACGCCCCGGCAGTGTTACATCAATCGATTCTTCCTGAAGCTTCTTTTCAATTGCTTCTGCTTCAAGTGTCAGCTGCTTTTCTTCAATGACCTTTGTAATAGCATCACGGACTTCATTAGCCAGTGCACCCATTTTGGGACGCTCTTCTGCTGAAAGCTTCCCCATCCCTTTAAGTACTTCAGTAATCGGGCCTTTTTTACCTAAATACGCCACCCTGACCTCATTTAATTCCTTCAAGCTGCCTGACAGATTAACCCGTTCTGCTGCTTCAAACTGAAGCTGTTTTAATCTTTCTTCCATGTTTGAACTCCTCCTTCTTGAAAATCTCTTCTTTAAAACACAAAAAAGCACTTCTCCCCTAAAAGGTTAGGGACGAAGTGCTTGGATTCCGTGGTACCACCCTAGTTAACAGACAAGCTGCCTGTTCACTCTTCATTGGATAACGGCTAATCGCAGCCGGAGCATCTTTACACGCTTTGGTGGTCCCGATGTCAACTCAGGAGGTGAACTTCATTAGGCGATGCCATAAGCACCCTTTCAGTTACGAGGTGCTCTCCCTAAATGGGCATTGGCCAAATTACTTTTCTCCGTCAATGTTTTTATAATTGAATGTTATTAGTATAAACTACTTTTAGCTTGTTTTAAACCTTTTTTCTGCCTTTAGCCTCTTAAATGATACAATAAAATGCCTGCTGCAACAGCTACATTTAGCGACTCACTCTTTCCGTAAAGGGGAATAAACAGATTTTTATCTGTCTGACTGAGCCATTCCATGCTTACCCCTGCTCCTTCATTGCCGAGTAACAGCGCAAAAGGGCTTTCTGATGGAGCTGAATGATAAGTTTCCGCTCCTTCTAAAGCTGTTCCATAAAACGGGATGCGCTGCTTCTTAAGCTCATTAATCGCCTCCTGTAAATCCATTTTTACAATAGGTAAATGAAAATGGCTTCCCTGAGCAGAGCGCAGCACCTTCGCATTATATGGATCAGCAGAGCCCTTGCCTAAAATAACCGCATCTATGCCAGCTGCATCTGCTGTTCTGATCATGGTTCCAATATTGCCCGGATCCTGTACGGCATCAATTAAAAGAAATCTGCCGTTTTTTTCTGCCGAAAAATCCTGTGCAGTCTGTTTACAGACCGCAAATATTCCCTGCGAATGCTCCGTTTCTGAAATTGCTTCTGAAATTTCATCCGTTACCGTAGTCACCTCGATATCCGATGTATAAAAGTGGTCTGGCAGCTCCACACGTTCCCGTACAATCAGTTCCTTGACTGTTCCTTCTTTTTTTAGCGCCTCTTCCACAAGGTGAAAGCCTTCTGCTAAAAAAAGCCCTGATTGATCTCTTCCTTTTTTTGTTGTCAGCTTTTTCCATGCCTTAACCTGAGGGTTTTGAAGCGATTGTAAAAAATTCATTTAATTCCTTCTTTCCATCATTCATCGATTTCTTTATTATATACAAGCTTTAAAGAATAAAAAAGAATTTCCCGGGGAAAATAAGATGACTCTATCTTATAAGGAGGATTTACCATGGATTTAAACATTCGTAAAACTGTTATCCACAACGTAAAAGATAACTCTCCGCAAGAATTAGAGGCGACGATTGTTGATTCCATCGAGCGTCAGGATGAGCATTTACTTCCCGGTCTTGGCGTATTGTTTGAATTAATCTGGAACAAAAGCTCGAGAGAAGAGCGCGACCAGTTAATCCAGACTCTTGAAGGTGGACTACAGCATTAAAAAACAGCTGCCGAGACCCTCTCGGCAGCTGTTTTAATTCACACTTTCCTGTACAAAGAAATCAAAGCCGAGCATTGTCGCAATTCCGAATACCAATGACCAGATCCCAATGCTTATAGTCAGCCAAAGAAGTGTCCAGGATTTTTGCGCACCAAGACTCATTCCGATAAATGCCGCAATATGGGTTCCGATTAAGATTGGACCAAGCAATGCAAGCCCCGGCAGACCATAGCGGTTCCAAATTTTCTTTGCACGTTCCTGGCGTTTGTTCTTCTTCTTTTCCGTTTTGGCTTTTTTGGCAAAATAAGCTCTTACCTTTTCAAAAAGCGCAATCAAAAGAACAATCGTGACCATATTTCCTAAGAACCCTACAAGCATGACAAGTATGGGCGAGTGTCCCCTTATAATCCCAAGCGGAATGACCAGTGCAATTTCAAGCCACGGAGTAGCAGCTGCGAGGAAGATTAATACATACTCGATGAATACCAATACAGTCTGCCTCCTTTTTTACCTGCTTTTATACAGAATTTCCGTTCTTTATTAATCAAATGTAATTGCATTTACCTGATCACGATCCAGCTTTTTAATTACTTCCACAATCAACTTTACTGCATTTTCATAATCATCCTTATGAATCATTGCAGCATGAGAATGGATATAACGGGAAGCGACTGTAATGGCTATAGATGGTGAACCGTTTGCTGCTAAATGAATAGATCCTGCATCAGTACCGCCTCCAGCGATCGCATCAAACTGATAGGGAATCCCATGCTCATCTGCGATTCCGGTTACAAAATCACGAAGGCCTTTATGACCGACCATTGAAGCATCATATAAAATAATTTGAGGACCTTTCCCCATTTTAGAGCTTGCTTCCTTCGAAGAAATTCCAGGTGTATCCCCTGCAATCCCCACGTCTACAGCAATCCCAATATCAGGTTTAATAGTAGACGCAGCTGTTTTAGCTCCGCGGAGTCCTACTTCTTCCTGTACAGTACCTACTCCGTAAACTTCATTTGGGTGGTCAGCGTCCTTCAGACCGCGCAGGACGTCAATGGCAATCGCACAGCCAATGCGATTATCCCAGGCTTTTGCAAGTAGCATTTTTTCGTTATTCATCACGGTAAATTCAAAATAAGGCACAGCCATATCTCCAGGAGTTACACCCCACTCAGTTGCTTCCTCACGGGATGAGGCGCCGATATCAATAAACATATCCTTAATATCCACAGGTTTTTTGCGTGCTTCAGGAGGCAGGATATGCGGCGGTTTTGAGCCGATAATACCTGTAATATCTCCTTTTTTCGTGACAATGGTAACGCGCTGGGCAAGCATAACCTGTGACCACCAGCCGCCTACAGTCTGAAAACGCAGAAAGCCTTTATCATCGATTTGGGTGATCATAAACCCGACTTCATCAAGATGTCCCGCTACCATTACACGAGGACCATCCTGTTTACCGGTTTTTCTTGCAATCAGACTGCCAATTCCGTCTGTTGTTGTTTCATCAGCAAATGGTGCTATGTATTTTTTCATAACTTCACGCGGTTCACGTTCATTTCCCGGGATTCCTTTTGCATCAGTTAAATCCTTAAGCATTTGAAGCTGTTCAGTTACATTTGACAATTTCTTCGCCTCCCTATGTTTCTTGCCAGTTAAAATTATATCATCCCGTGCAGGTATTCACAAAAATGAATAATGGCAACATTTGTTTCGTCAGAGGAAAAAATCAGTAGCCCTGCTGCTGTCTTTTGATATTAACCTCATTTTTTTCACTATAGGCGGCCATAATATTCTCGGATGTAAAGCCTAATTCCTGCCCTACTTTCAGGTAACATTCCCACATCCTATTATAAGTTTCCTGTGATGGCTGTAATGCAAAGGAGTTAATTACACCATAAAGCTCAAAAAATTGGGCGGTCAATTCACGGGATGAAGAAGGTGTAGAGTCAGGCTGAAATCGAAGCTGTTTTTCTATTCCCAGTGATAGGAGAAAATGAACTCCATCTACATACTCCTCAAGAATAACCGATTTCTCTGATGGACCTTTCTCGCTCCAGAATTTAAAGCATCGGGTCTCATTTGCAAGCTCCCCCACTTCCACCAGCAATGCGATAACTTTTTTATCAAAAAGATCTTGATCAGCTACGTTCTTCTCCTTCTCGATATAGCTGTCCAATTGGTGCTGCATCTCATAAAGATTGTTCCAATTAAGCACAATCTCACTTCCTTTCCTTTGTCAGTGTATCAGAACCCGGGTGTTCCAGCCCAGATATAAAGTAGGATCACAACTGTTAAAAACGCAAAAACAGGCAATCCGAATTTAAAGGCGGCATGCTTCGTTTTATGTCTGAAATGAGTCATTCCAAAGTAAGTTCCAACGGCCCCGCCAGTCAATGTAATTCCCCATAATGTTTTTTCAGAAATCCGGTATTGATTATTTCTCGCTCTTTTTTTATCTGCTCCCATGACGGTAAAGCCTGCCAGTGACATTACCCCAAGATAAGCTGTAATGATTAGCTCAAACATCTGCTTCTCCTTTAATGATGAATGTATTTGCGAAAAAAAGACTGCCCTCAGAGGACAGTCTTTAGTTAATGATTATTTGTTTAGCTCGGCTTTTGCAGCATCTGCCAATTGAGCGAATGCCTGATCATCAGCAACAGCAAGGTCAGCAAGCATTTTACGGTTTACTTCAATACCAGCAAGCTTAAGACCGTGCATTAAACGGCTGTAAGAAAGACCGTTTGTACGTGCAGCTGCGTTGATACGAGTAATCCAAAGCTTACGGAAGTCACGCTTCTTTTGACGACGGTCACGGAAAGCATAGTTTCCTGACTTCATTACTTGTTGATTAGCTACCTTGTAAAGTGTATGTTTTGAACCGAAATAACCTTTTGCGAGTTTAAGGACTCTTTTTCTACGTTTACGTGAAACGATTCCACCTTTAACACGTGGCATATTCATTACCTCCTAATAAATCGTTGTTCTTGTTTGGTTTAATTAGATCATGTGTTTGATGCGTTTGTAATCGCCAGCTGAAACCGTTGAGCTCTTACGAAGTTTACGTTTAGCTTTTGTTGATTTGTTAGCGAAAAGGTGACTTGTGAACGCGCGTGAACGCTTAAGCTTTCCAGATCCAGTCTTTTTGAAACGCTTAGCTGATCCGCGGTGAGTTTTCATTTTTGGCATGAGTATTATCCTCCTTAAAACGTTACTTTTCGTTCGTTGGTGCTAGCATGAGAAACATGCTGCGTCCATCCATCTTAGGCTTCGTTTCAACAGTGGAAACGTCCTTGCATGCTTCAGCGAAACGCTCAAGAACACGCTGTCCGATTTCCTTATGCGTAATGGCACGTCCGCGGAAACGGATGGATGCTTTTACTTTATCTCCTTTTTCAAGGAACTTACGGGCATTGCGAAGCTTTGTATTGAAATCATGTTCTTCGATGGTAGGGCTTAGGCGCACTTCCTTCAAATTAATGATTTTTTGATTCTTACGCGCTTCTTTGTCTTTCTTCTGCTGCTCGAATTTGAACTTGCCGTAGTCCATAATACGGGCTACTGGCGGTTTTGCGTTCGGTGCAACAAGCACTACATCAAGGTTCACTCGAGCTGCGATCTCAAGCGCTTCATTCTTGGATTTGATTCCAAGCTGCTCGCCGTTTTGATCGATTAAGCGTACTTCACGTGCACGAATACCTTCGTTTAATAAAACATCTTTGCTAATAGTAATCCACCTCCGGATTGATGTCGCGAATACGCGATTTGGGTTAAAGCATCTATTCAACCGACTTAAATGATCACACAAAAAAAGCCGGAAACTTCATCGTCTCCCGCATCCAGTGCTTTACTATACAAAATTGTATAATATGATCACGTGCTACCTGCAAGCTGCTAAAGCGCCAATCAGGTGAGAAGCGGGCTGCCTCTACTTTTACCACAAACTTGTATTCATTTCACTCTTGCTATTGTATACCAGAAGCAAGGGCTTGTCAATCCAATTGATTAATCAACATGATTGATCATAACAGAACGGACGCAGCCATGCAACAGTAATTTGTTTAAAAATCTCGATTAGGGATATAAATAAGTTATTCACAAAATGTTTCTGGAGGTATTCACATGAAAAAATTCCTTTTGCCATTCACACTTGCAGGGGCTGTTGCCGTTGCTGCTGCATGCTCCGATGATGAGACTGTAGAAAATCCTGAAAGCGCACCTTCTATAGAAGAAAATGAAGAAGCGCAAACGAATGATACAGGAGACAATCCAGAAGCAGAAAGCACCACTATTTCCTTCCGTGAGTTTGAATTTGACGCTGATTATGAAGGCAATGACAATGATTTTGAGGTTTCTTATGATTCAGAAGGAAATATCGAAGCTTCCTATGAAGACCAGCGGAACCAGATGCTTCTTTCAGGTGATGATGCCTATCAGGAAATCGAACCGATTTTAAGCGGATTTGATTTTACTGCTGACACTCCGGATGATGAGGTTTTTCAGGCAGTGATCGACGGGTTTGAAATTGAGGAAGGCTATCAGTCCCTTGAGATCGATATAACGTTTGAGGATGGTACAGAAAAAGAATATGAGCAAAAACCATAACAAAAAAGATCAGGCGACTTTCCGCCTGATCTTTTTTGTTAACCTCTTTTTATTTCTTCTTTTAAGCTATCAGAGAATGCATCAAAGGAAATCGTTTCGGAATTGTTCTCTCCGTATTTCCGGACATTCACTTCGTTGTTTTCTACTTCCTGATCCCCAACGACAAGCATATAAGGAATCTTCTTCATTTGAGCCTCCCGGATTTTATAACCCATTTTCTCATCACGAAGGTCAACTTCAACCCTCGCTCCTTTTAAACGAAGCTCATCCTGCACCTTCTTAGCATAATCCAAATGAATAGTTGGCGAAACCGGAATGACCTGCACCTGAACAGGAGACAGCCACGCAGGAAGCGCTCCTTTATGCTCTTCAATCAAGAATGCAACAAAACGCTCCATCGTAGAAACGACACCACGGTGAATGACAACCGGACGATGCTGTTTGCCATCTTCCCCAATATAGTTTAAGTCAAATCGCTCCGGAAGAAGAAAATCGAGCTGAACAGTTGATAGTGTTTCTTCTTTTCCGATGGCTGTTTTTACTTGCACATCAAGCTTAGGGCCATAAAATGCGGCTTCTCCATCTGCTTCGAAGTAATCATGTCCCATTTCATCCATCGCTTCTTTAAGCATCGCCTGTGCTTTATTCCACATTGCATCGTCATCAAAATATTTTTCTGTATCCTCAGGATCACGATAGGAAAGACGGAATTTGTACTCATGAAGACCGAAATCCTTATAAACCTCTTCGATCAGTCTGACTACACGCTGGAATTCTTCTTTAATCTGATCTGGACGGGCAAAAATATGGGCGTCATTTAATGTCATCGCTCTTACACGCTGAAGACCTGATAAGGCGCCTGACATTTCATAGCGGTGCATGAGACCAAGCTCAGCAATACGGATTGGAAGCTCACGATAGCTATGAATGTCCTGCTTGTAGACCATCATATGGTGCGGGCAGTTCATCGGACGAAGGACCAGTGTTTCATTGTCCATTTCCATTGGAGGGAACATGCCTTCCTCGTAATGATCCCAGTGGCCGCTTGTTTTATACAAATCGGCACTGCCAAGAACAGGTGTATACACGTGATCGTAGCCTAATGCGATTTCCTTATCGACAATATAGCGTTCAATTGTACGGCGGATTGTCGCACCTTTTGGCAGCCAGATTGGAAGACCTTGTCCGACGAGCTGGGAGCTTGAGAACAAATCAAGCTCTTTACCAAGCTTGCGATGATCCCTTTCTTTTGCTTCTTCAATCATTTTCAAATGATGCTCAAGCTCTTCTTTTTTAAAGAAAGCTGTTCCGTAAATACGCTGAAGCATTTTATTGTCACTGTTCCCTCTCCAGTAAGCCCCTGCTACACTTAATAATTTAAATTCTTTAATATGTTTTGTTGAAGGAACATGAATTCCGCGGCACAGATCAAAAAATTCACTTTGTTTATAGATCGTAACCTTCTCATCAGAAGGGATCGCATCAATCAATTCAAGCTTGTAAGGGTCATTAATTTCTTTAAAGCGCTCGATCGCTTCATCACGGCTGACTACCTGACGTTCCACATCGATATTATCACCAATGATTTTTTTCATTTCTTTTTCAATTCTCGGAAGATCCTCAGTAGAGATGGATGATTCTGTGTCTATATCGTAATAGAATCCTCCTTCAATAACCGGTCCTACTCCAAGCTTTGCGTCCGGATACAACCTTTTCACTGCCTGGGCGAGCAAGTGAGCTGTACTGTGACGCATAATTTCTAATGACTCCTCGTTATCAGGAGTTAAGATCTCGACCGCACCGCTTTCCTCAAGGGAAGTACGGAGATCGATTACACTGCCATTGAATTTTCCTGCAATCGCTTTTTTCTTAAGACCTGATGAAATGGAAGAGGCAATTTTTTCAATTGATGTGCCTTTTGGGTATTCCTTGGCGTTTCCATCCGGAAATGTAATTTGAATAACATCTGACATCGTTTTTCACTCCTTAATAATGTAAGCCGGCAGAGCCGGTTGCTAAAAATAAAGACAAAAAAGCCCCATCCCTGGAAAGGGACGAGGCTTGGTAAACAAACTCGCGGTTCCACCCTTATTTCTGATTAAAAAGCAATCAGAATCTCTGGTTCAGCTAACGGGCTGCGTCCGATATGAGCTACTGCTACTTCGCCCATACAGTTCAAAGGTGGTAAATTCATTACTCGTGACTAAAGGGCTCTCAGCCGGTGGCCCTTCTCTCTAAAAATCCGTCATAATGATTCATGTCCTCATCAAAACTTTTTGTTATGAAAATAAAAGTGCTTCGTTAGATGTCATTTTAGAGGATCGAAATCACAAAAGCAAGCCTCATTTGAAAAAATTAATTTCTGCGGTTCTTCCCGGTCATTTTCACAGGGACGGATAAAAATTTGATTCGTTCCATAATACGGGCAGCTTTCATAGGTTCTTCTTCCCCGCGCTGAGAATACGTCAGATGGTGTTCAAGGCCTTTAAAGTCAAAATTGGAGGTAAAAAAGGTTGGGAGCTCTTCAGCCATCCTGTATTGTAAAATCGTACCCAGCACCTCATCCCTCGCCCAGCTGGACAAGGACTCCGCTCCAATATCATCAAGCATGAGAATGGATGCTTTTTTCACTGCCTCCATTTTTTCAGCAAAGGATTGATCTCCTATTGACTGCTTCATTTCACGTAAAAACTCCGGGAAGTACAAAATAAAGCTTGCCCGGTTTTTCGCTTTTAATTCATTGGCAATTGCGCCAAGCACATAGCTTTTTCCGACGCCAAAATCACCGTAGATAAATAAACCCTTATAATGATCCTTATCATGAATCAAGCGCTCAACGATTGTATCGGCCATTTCATGCACCTTCATCCGGCTGTCACTGTCGATCTCCATATCATCAAGGGTGGCCCGCAGTACATCTTTTGGAACATACATGCTTTGAATAAGCGTCTCAGTTTTGCGCTGCTCCTCATGAGCTACCTTCCGTTTACAGCGGTGATATTCTAAATCGATTAGCCCGCTCTGAATGATGATTCTTGGTTCATAGCCGGCCATCGTGTTTATGCAGCCTTCAAGACTTGGGCATTGCCGGCAGCCGCTTGAACGATTAATAAATTCATACAGCTTGATCATTCCCTGGTCAAGCGCATTTGGTGAAAGATCTTCTTTATGCTCTTCAAAGAACTGCTGGACTTCCTGATTGCTCATTATTTCCTTCTTCATGGCATTATATCGCTGCTGGAAACGGTCAGACCCTGCCAGCTTGTTAATTGTCCTGTTGATTGGATCCATTAGTTTTCACCTGCCTCAAGCTTCTTTTGACGACGTTTTTCTAAATAGGCACGTTTCTTTTCTTCAAAATCATTGTCTGCTCTTTCTTTAGGACGGTCTGAGCCAGGATTTGCCTCATCTGCAGACTTTTGACCTTCTTTAAACCAGTCGGGCAGCTGTTCCCTCCGGATGGTTTTATTGCTTTTACGCTTCCTCGTACCGTTTTTTGTCTCTTCTTTCCATTCCATATATGTTTTATATTCTTTTTTGGCAAGCCCCATCGCAGCCTCTACAGTTTGGATATTAGATCGGGACCAGTGATTAGCGATTTGTTCAACAAAACCTTTGGTTAATTTCATTCCTGTTCTGAGCAGGACAAATTGCAAAAGAACATTCACAACGCCGGAAGGCAGCTTTTTCTGAATGAGAAGTTCTTCTATTAGCGTCAGTTCAGATTTTGATGGCTCAATTCCATTTGACGCATCCTTAAGAACCTGAACAGGGGACGCTTCTTCAAGGTATCGAATAAGTTCTGCTTCATCACCGCCTGCTTCAGGTGTTTTTGCCGTCTCGGGTTTTCTGCGTACAGACTGAAGCTTTGGAAGAATTTCACTGCGATGAAGCTGGTAATAGTCGCGGGCTGCTTTTCTAAGTGCATCCATTTCGATTTCACTTTCTTCATTTACCGCACTCATAATTACACTTTTCATTTCAATTTCATTTAAACCGTAAAGAGCAGCAAGCTTCGCGGTCATGCTTTTCACAGAGTAGGTCATTGCCTTTCTGGGCACCATCATCTCGGATAATCCTGCAAGCAGCAAATGAAAATCGAACGTGGCAAAATCTGTTTCAATTCCCTGATTAGCCGATTTATATAAGAGTGTTTCGTTTTCTTTTTGAGCAAGGTCCAGATCCGGCATTTGCTTTAGGAGAGCCTCTGAGGCATAAACATCCTGAAATGATCTTGTTACTTCTCTGTAAGAGGTCAATTCCTCAAAAGGAACACAGAACTTCTTTTTCAGTTTTTGAAATTGTGAGCTCCCTACCTGCCGATACAAAAATACACTTAACATCGGATCCTCAAAAAAATCCTTTGCCTGTAGAGGAGGCTGGAGCTGGTAAAGAAACTCCCTTGAATCTCCTCCCTTTATATACGTTTTTAAAAGCCCCATTCCTTCAAGATGAATCCGTGCTTCAAAGAGTTCTTCAATCGAAGCAGACAGCATGCCAAGCAGTGTTGCATGAGTTGAAGGGATGCTTTCAAGCTGATTTTTCTGGACTTCCTCCCAAAGCATTGAATAAAAGCTTATAGAAGGCGCACCAACAAGCGGCTGATAAAGCAGCTGCAAAAGCGAACGGTCGCTGTCGTGCAGAAGGCCGTTTAATTGAACTCGGTATTCATCTGCGGGCTGGATCTCTCTCCACATATTTGTCATGACACATTCGGCCCTTCTGTTTTCAATTACATTAGACAAAAAAAGAGCTAAGGTGTCCCCAAAGCTCCCCCTTATGCTCGTTCTTTATTAATCAGATCTTTTAATTCATCAATAAAAACATTGATATCCTTGAACTGACGGTAGACAGAGGCAAATCGCACATAGGCGATTTCATCCACCTTTGAAAGCCTGTCCATCACAAGCTCACCTATATCAACAGAAGGAGTCTCGGAAATACCCTGGTTTCTCAATTCTCTTTCAATGGAAGAAGCGATTTTTTCAAGCTCCTCAAACGGAACAGGACGCTTTTCACAGGCACGAATTAATCCTCTTAATATTTTCTCACGGCTAAACTCTTCACGAATCCCATCTTTTTTTACAACAATTAAAGGAATCTCTTCAACCTTTTCAAAAGTAGTGAAGCGGTATTGACACGACTCGCACTCTCTTCTGCGCCGAATAGCTTTTCCTTCATCGATTTGTCTGGAATCAATGACTCTGGTCGCACTTTCATGACAGGACGGACATTTCATAAAACCAGCTCCACAACGTGTTTATTTGCTTCTATCATAATAAAGTTAGCCTGAAAGTACAAGGCGGATCAGGAATCAGCTCTTCTCATTTGCTGGCCTAAAGCTTTATAGCAGGATAGAATTTCCTGTTTTAATTTCGGGTAAGCACCGCCAATTACCGTCTGTTCGGTGGAAGCTTTTATATCAACTGCTGTATGTAATGGACGGACACTTACAATGGTTGCAATGATAAACATTTTAGGACTGCTTTTTTTCTGGATCATGATTTCCCCGTGCTCAGGTGACTCTGAGGTTATCGTATACTCACTTGACGAATAATATCGTTTAACTTCACTAAACACTTTATCTAAGGATGTCTTAAAATAATGTGTCTGCAGCTCTTCTTCTCTGTGCTTGTCCGCTGTTTCACATTCTGAACTAAAACGCTTAAAAATCCCTTTTACTCCTGCCAATCCTATCTCCTCCTGAAAGCTCTTCGCTCTTCGCTATTTGCTACTTTCTATTCTATCAATATTTGACGAAAAGAACAAAAGCATTCGAACAAGTTGCAAAATGGATTAGGACAGAACTTAGAGGATGAAGCCATTAAAAAAAGAGATGCAAGAGCACCTCTTTTTCTTTTATCTTATTAAACAGCACTCACTGTAGGCTGACCGGCGCGTACCGGACCCATGCCGCGTGGCACTTCGATTGTTTCGCGTGTTTTAGCATCCAAAGACTCAGCAATATAGTTCGCTGCAATATTCGGATCCAGATCACCGCAAGTATAAACATCAATACTTGCATAGCCGTGTTCAGGAAAGCTGTGAATCGTTAAGTGGGATTCAGAAATAATTACTACTCCGCTGACCCCTTGTGGTGCGAACTTATGAAACGCAACCTCTCTTACCTCTGCGCCTGACTTTAGTGCTGCATCAACAAAAACCTGTTCAATTAACTCCATGCTGTTCAATTTTTCAAAGTCACAGCCCCAGAGTTCTGCAATTACATGACGACCCATCGTTTCCATGATCGTTCCCCCTTAATTGTAAGTTTGAAATTATCTGGTTGTTCATACGATCCTTACCACGGGGGAAAGTTAGTCCGATGAGGTCCTAACCCTTTAAGTAAAGATGTGCTTTGTGTGGAACCAAATAAGATCACGAAAACCAGTATACGGTTTTTCATTCTATAATGCAATAAAATAATACGGGTTCTTCTTAATCCTTTGTAAGATCTTTCATTAGCAGGTGGTCACCAGCTCAGGATAAGAAGGGTATGGCTAAACATACGCGGCTTATAATTGTATAATAGAAAAAGGAACGGGGGGGGTGCGAGTCATGGGTTTTATTTTCACATTAATAGGAGACATCTTTGCTGCAATCGCAGTTTCAATTAAGGAAAGCCGCGGAAAAAAGAAATAAGGATAATCAGCAAAACCGTACAAAAAAGATCAACAAATCAGGAAGTCGCATAAATCATGACAAAATGCAGCACAGCAGGAACGTTTTCTTCG
Organism: Jeotgalibacillus proteolyticus; assembly: GCF_002926065.1. Classification (GTDB taxonomy): domain Bacteria; phylum Bacillota; class Bacilli; order Bacillales; family Jeotgalibacillaceae; genus Jeotgalibacillus; species Jeotgalibacillus proteolyticus. The sequence continues at coordinate 455,455 of NZ_PREZ01000002.1, forward strand.
TTAATATAGCAGTGCTCCTGATCAGCATTAAACTGAATAGAATCATATTCGTTTAAACGATATACCTCATTATCCACTTTGATCTTCACATGCCCTTCCATGACCGTCACATACTCCACAACTCCGGACTGATGGGCTCCTGCCCTGTATTCACTTTCAGGCTTTAAAAAAGCACGGTGCGTCTCTAAGGAGGCGTACCCCGAATCAGCAAACATCGGCTCAAGCGCAAGCGATTCATCTGCACTTAACACTTTTGTTCCTTCATTACTTCTCGAAATCTGAACCGCTCTTCTCTCAACCAGTAAAGAGGAAATAGGGATATTCAGCCCGTTGGCGATCCTCCAGATTATCGTTAATGAAGGGTTCGCTTCTCCGCGTTCAATTTTTCCAAGCGTCAGCTTACTTACTTCTGTCAACTCAGTAAGCTCCTGAAGACTGATTTCTCTTTCCTTTCGTATCCTTCTCAGTGTTAACCCTACCTGTTTTGATAATAGTTCAGGAGATTCCCATGTTCGTTTTTCATTCATTCCAGTAGTCCTCTCTAAAAAGATATTGTAGTTGAGATAAAATGGGAGTATATTATAAGTTACTTAACTTTAATTATAATATACAATCTGTTAGGGTGAAAGGGATGTTTTGTGATGAAGGAGCTTTCCCTCGGAATTTTATCTTCCATGTTTTTTGCTGTAACATTTATATTAAACCGATCGATGGAGCTTGCAGGAGGAAGCTGGATGTGGAGCTCTTCACTAAGGTTTCTTTTTATGGTTCCATTTTTACTGCTCATTGTTTTACTGCGGAAAAATCTAAAGCAGGTTTTTATTGAGCTCAAAAGAAAGCCTGTCCCCTGGTTATGCTGGAGCTTTACTGGTTTTGTTCTTTTTTATGCTCCCATTACCTATGCTGCCACCTATGGACCCGGCTGGCTGGTAGCTGGCACATGGCAGTTTACGATTGTAGCAGGGCTGCTGCTGGCTCCCCTGTTTACGACCCTGGTCCAGACACCAGCAGGACCGGTAAGACAGCGCCATAAAATACAGGTAAGAGCACTATTGATTTCATTTATCATCTTGATCGGTGTGTTATTCATCCAGCAGCAAAATGCAGGAGAGTTATCACTGCTCGAAATGGCTGTTGGGATTCTGCCTGTATTAATTGCAGCCTTTGCTTACCCTCTTGGAAACCGAAAAATGATGGAGTTATGCGACGGCCGACTGGATGCCTTTCAGCGTATACTGGGAATGACCATTGCAAGCCTCCCGTTCTGGCTTATTATAAGCGGTGCTGCCTATTACCAGACAGGGGCTCCCTCTGCAGGTCAGGTGAGTCAGACGTTCATTGTAGCAATAAGCTCCGGGATTATTGCTACAACGCTGTTTTTTATTGCAACTAATCGTGTAAGAAACCATCAGGGCAAGCTTGCAGCGGTAGAAGCCACTCAATCTACTCAGATTCTTTTTGTGGTTGCAGGAGAGGCTATGTTGATTGGGAGTACACTTCCAACTGGAATCGCAGCTATGGGCATTCTTTTTATTATTGCAGGGAATATTCTGCATACATTAAATATGAAAAAAATGAACGCCGTACCCCTCCCTATTCCGGAAGAGGCTGCAGGAGCTAAGCGGATAGCAAGATAGAGAAAGCTTTACTACTTTATACAAAAGAAAATGCCCGGAGCACTGCTCCGGGCATTTTATGTTTATGAAGTTATTGTTACGCCTGAGGGCGTGTCTTCCATCTTGTAGGCTACATGCTTAACCAAGTCAACTACACGGCAGGAATAACCCCACTCGTTGTCATACCAGGCCAGCACTTTTACTTTTGTTGCTCCCATCACCATGGTAGAAAGTCCATCAATGATGGCTGAGCTTGAGTTTGTATTGAAATCTACAGAAACGAGCGGCTCTGTTGTAAAAGACACAATGCCATTTAACTCTCCGGCAGAAGCCTGTTTAAATGCATCGTTAACTTCGTCTATAGTAACCTCTCTTTTTACATCGACAACTAAATCAACCAATGAAACATTTGGAGTTGGAACGCGAAGCGCCATTCCATGAAGCTTTCCATTAAGATTAGGAAGCACTTTACCAAGTGATTTAGCCGCACCGGTAGAAGTCGGAATAATAGATTGACCGCAGGAACGGGCTCTTCTTAAATCATTATGTGGATTATCGATATTGTTCTGGTCGTTTGTATAGGCATGCACTGTTGTCATCAAGCCATTTACGATTCCAAATGTCTCATCGAGAACCTTCGCAACAGGAGCAAGGCAATTAGTTGTGCAGGAAGCGTTGGAAATTATATCATGCTTTTCAATGTCTAAAGCGTTTTCATTCACACCCATAACAATCATGACGTCCTCCTGCTTACCAGGAGCTGTCAGAACAACTTTTTTAGCGCCGGCATCTAAATGAAAGGCAGCCTGGTCGCGTGCATTAAATTTTCCGGTTGCTTCGATGACAATATCAATCTCAAGATCTTTCCATGGAAGCATTCCAGGGTTTCGTTCATTTAAAAGGGATATCCGTTTCCCATTTACGATTAACGCTCCGTTCTCGGTCCGCACATCTCCGTCAAATATGCCGTGAGTCGTATCATATTTTAACAGATGAGCAAGTGTTTCAGCTGGGTAGCTGGCATTTACAGCAACAATGGTAAGATCGGGCTCCATTACTGCTTTTCTAAATACCATTCTGCCAATTCGTCCAAAACCATTAATTGCAATGTTCGTCTGTTTCATACGGATCCCCCTAATAATGTTATACTGTTAAAGAAATAACTAAAATTAGTATAACATATTAAACCTATATTGAAAGATCAAAATAGCATTTTAATGAATTGTTTACAAAAAAGCAGACAAAAAGATCTGTTGCTCCTTTTTGTCTGCTTTTATCACTTCATTGCATTCCATTTAGTTAATAGTACCGTTAACTGCTCAAAGGCTTCTTCGATTGAACCTGAGTTATCGATCACTGCATCCGCCTGTTTTCTCTTTTCTTCAAGAGAAAGCTGCGAGGAAATTCTCATCAGCGCCTCTTCTTTTGAATATTGATTACGATTCATTAATCTTTGAAGCTGCGTTTCATAATCAACGTATACGACAATGATTTTATCCACCATCCATTGAAGCTTGCTTTCAAAAAGAAGCGGGATATCAAGGACTACTGTCTGTTTGCCGCTCACTAAAGCATTCTCTTTTTGCTCCAGCATATCTTTTCGAACAGCAGGATGAACGATTTCATTTAAAATCTTTCGTTTTTCTTCATCAGCAAAAATAAGCGCCCCGAGCTGCGCCCGATCAATTGTGCCGTCTTCTGCTAAAATGTTTTCCCCAAATGCTTCTACTATCTTACGAAACGCTTCCTCATTTGGTTCCACTACCTTCCGTGCTGAAACGTCGGCATCAATTACTGCGAAATCATTTTCGGCAAACCATTTTGCAATAGTGCTTTTTCCGCTTGCAATGCCCCCTGTAAGTCCAATAATCAAGGCTTTCCCCTCTCTTTCTTACCGCTGGCAGGACGAACAATAATGAGAATTCCGTCCTCCGATTACCGCTTGTTTAACAGCAGCACCACAGGAAGGACAAACCTTTTTCCCGTACATTTGAAGCCTTTCCTGCATACTGCCTGCTTCACCGTTTACATTTCGATAATCCGATATACTGCTGCCCCCGGCATCTATCCCCTCTTTAAGAACCTCTACGATCTCCTTAAAAAGCTCGGTTCTTTTTGCAAGGCTCATCCGGCCTACAGCTCTTTTAGGATGAATTTGAGAGCGAAATAGCGCCTCTGTTGCATAGATGTTCCCGCAGCCTGCGATCACCTGGTGATTCATGATTACTTCTTTGATCGGTTTTTTAGTGAACTTGGGCAGGTTTAAAGCTGCTAAAAATAGCTCTTCTGCTTTTTCATCAAAAGGCTCTGTACCGATTGCCAGAAGCGGAGGATGATCCTGCAGTTTTTCCAGATACCTAAGCTCGCCAAACCTTCTAATATCTGAATAAATTAAAAGTCTGCCGCTTTCAAGCGTAAAAATAACATGAATATGATTTCGAAATTTCCCCTCAACAATCTGCTCTACTGAATCAACAGCAAACCAGGCTCCGGACATGCCGAGGTGGGAAAGAAGAAAGGATGACCTTTCTTCCTTTTCCATCTCAAACAATAGATATTTACTTCGACGTAGCAGATTCGTGATCGTAAATCCGGTCACCTGCTGTGAAAAATCCTCAAGCTTCATTCCTTTTAAAACTGCCTGTTTTCCTTGTGAATGAGAACGATGTACGGTTTCAGAGAACTCCGCAGAAACGATCTTTTCTCCTGTAATGTAAGGCTCTAGACCTCTTTTTACATGCTCTACCTCTGGTAATTCCGGCATTTCCTACACTCCTTATTTCTACTTTGCATCATACCAGGTGTCTCCATACGAAAAGTCTGCCTTTAATGGAACTGAAAGCTCAACAGCTTTTTCCATAACTTCAGGCACAAGCTTTTCCAGGATCTCGACCTCTTCTCTTGGGCACTCAAAAATCAGTTCATCATGCACCTGCAAGAGCATGTTGGCTTTTATCCCTTCCTTTTCAAGTCTTATTGCCATATCAAGCATTGCTTTTTTAATTATGTCAGCAGCGGTTCCCTGAATTGGTGTATTCATCGCTGTACGTTCAGCAAAGCCGCGCAAATTAAAGTTGCGGCTTGTAATTTCAGGGATATACCTTCTTCTATGGAGAAGCGTTGATACATAGCCATTTTGTTTTGCTTCGTGAATAATATCATCCATATATTCTTTTACTTTGGGATAGCTTTCTAAATATCGTTTAATAAATTCAGCCGCTTCTTTCCGTGTAATTCCAAGGCTTTGCGAAAGGCCGTAATCGCTTATCCCATAAACGATTCCAAAGTTTACCGCTTTAGCATGGCGGCGCATTCCGGAGGTGACATTTTCTTTTTCTACACCGAAAACGTCCATTGCAGTTTTCGTATGAATATCCATATCATTATTAAACGCTTCAGTTAAGCCTTCATCCTGGGAAATATGGGCAAGGACACGCAATTCGATCTGCGAATAATCTGCTGCAAACATAACCCAGTCTTTCTTTGAAGGAATAAAAGCCTGTCTGATCTTTCGGCCCTCTTCAAGGCGTATCGGGATATTCTGTAGGTTCGGATCAATCGAGCTCAGACGTCCCGTTTGTGTCAGCACCTGGTTATACCGTGTATGAATTTTATTTGTATCTTTATTGACTACTTTAAGCAGGCCTTCTATATACGTGGATTGAAGCTTGCCTAGCTGACGGTATAGCAGAATGTGATCAATAATCTCGTGCTCAGGCTGCAGCTTTTCGAGAACATCAGCTGAAGTAGAATAGCCTGTTTTTGTTTTCTTTACTGCTGGAAGTCCAAGTTTTTCAAATAAGATGACCCCCAGCTGCTTAGGTGAATTAATATTAAAGACTTCTCCTGCAATGCGGTGAATATCTTCTTCTATTTGAGCGAGCTTGGTTTTAAGCTCATCTCCCATTTCTCTCAAACGTTCAACATCAACCAGTACGCCTTTTCTCTCCATCTCTGCCAGCACTTCAGCAAGTGGAAGCTCCAGATCGGTAAACAAATGATCCTGTTCGTTTTTCTCCAATTCACTTACACAGCGGTCTTTAATTTTTGCAATTGCTGCTGCTTTCCTGGAGATATGTTCACCAAGCACGTTGTCTTCCGGCACCTTTTTCTTCGCGCCTTTTCCATAAACAGCATCATCGGGCTGAACAGCATCAGCACCGTGACGCTTGGCAATTGAAGAAAAGTCATCAGCTGCCTGGGACGCGTCAATAACATAAGAAGCGATCAATAAGTCAAAATCGATGCCTTTTAACTCCATTCCCAATCGGTGAAAGGCGATAATTGATTGCTTGGCATCATAAACGGATTTCCTGCTGTTTGTATCCTCAATCCAGTCCTTGAACCGGGCAGAGTTTTGTGCGACCTCAACAGGGATAAAATACGTGCCTGATTCATTATGAAGACCGATGCCAAGAATTGCAGCGGTATGATAATTAACATCAAATAATTCGATATAAAGCTCTGATTGGGAAGAAAGCATTGATTCTGTAATATCCGTTACTGATTCCCATTCCAGGTCCTTTAACTCGATTTCTTCTGCATTTCCGTCCCCAAGCTTCTCGAGAAGTGAATTAAAGGAAAGCTCTTTATAGATCGTGCGCAGCTTCTCCTCATCCGGCTCGTGGCGTTTAAGATCATCAAGTGATACGTCTACCGGTGCGACACGGGTAATAGTCGCAAGCTCCTTGCTCATCCTTGCCTGGTCCTTGTATTCATTCAGCTTGTCCTTCAGCTTAGCACCCTTCACGTCCTCAATCGACTCGACCAGCTTCTCTAAGGTTCCAAACTCCTTCAAAAGCTTAATCGCTGTCTTCTCTCCAACTCCCGGGACACCTGGAATATTATCAGATGAATCCCCCATTAGTCCCTTCATATCAATAATCTGATCAGGGGTGAGTCCATATTTCTCCATAATATGTTCAGGTGTATAAGATTCCATATCTGTAATGCCTTTCCGGGTAATCTCTACACGGGTGCGCTCTGATGAAAGCTGCGTTAAGTCTTTATCCCCTGAGACGACAACCACATCGTATCCCTTCTTTTCTGCCTGCAGGGAAAGGGTCCCGATAATATCATCTGCTTCGTATTGATCAAGCTCATAATGTTTAATTGAAAAGGCATTAAGTAAATCTCTTATAAAGGGAAACTGCTCTGAAAGCTCTGATGGAGTTTTTTGGCGTCCTCCCTTGTATTCAGAGAAGGTTTTATGTCTGAAGGTCGTTTTACCTGCATCAAAAGCCACCAGAATATGACTCGGTTTTTCATCGTCAATCATTTTTGTAAGCATAGTAGTAAATCCGTAGATGGCATTCGTATGTACACCCTTTTCATTATTAAGCAGCGGCAGTGCAAAAAAAGCACGGTAGGCGATACTATTGCCATCAATAAGCATAAGTTTTTTCGTCAATGCTAGTCCTCCTTTAAACTCCTTTATTACTGACTGGTGTGTCCTTTTAAGGAAACTTCTATTTAGTGGTTAAATGTTATCCTTACTTCGTCTCTACCATTTTAGCATGTTCAAAATTAAAAAAGAAAACGCAGCGTTCTAAAAAGGGATCAGACTGATTAAGGGAAAAAATGTTTTTTACTATTTATAAGGGGAAAAGGATAGAAAGAACAATTTAGGAGGGGATAACATGCCAAGCGGAAAAAATGATAAAGAAAGCTTAATGGAATATGAAAAAAAGATGCAGACCAATCCTAAAGACTCGGAGAAGAATGTGAAAGAAGGCCGTGTTCCGGATCAGAAGAACCGGATGAAGGATAAAGAAAGCGGCCACAGATAAAATACGAAAAAAGACGTGAACGGGGTCTGTTCACGTCTTTTTTCTGGGTTCCTTGGATGAAGGGGCTTTCACTTGATATCGTATCAACTAAATATTAAGTGAAAACCCTTATATTGTTAAGTGATTGTAAATATCTTCATCCGTTGCTTTTTTGTCTTACCGGGAGATTTACTGAAAAAACAGTGCCTTCATTTGGTTTACTTTTAACTGAAAGCTCCCCGGCATGCACCTCCACTATATGCTTAACGATAGCCAGACCTAATCCGGTACCGCCTGAATTACGGCTTCTTGCTTTATCGACCCGATAGAAGCGTTCAAAAATCCTTGGGATTTCTTCTTCCTCCATACCGATCCCGTCATCCTGAACAAGAATAGTTGTGCTTTTCTTTTGATCCTCCACTACTACTCTTACTTCGCCTTCAGGTTGAGAATAAGTTATCGCGTTACTGATAAGATTAATAAAAACCTGCTTCAGACGGTCATAATCACCCTCAAGAGGAGTAGACTCATTGCTGATCAGTGTAATAACCATTCCTTTTTCAGCTGCCTTTTGCTTCATAATCGCTATTACTTCCTTAAGAAGATCCACAATGTTAAACTGCGTAATTGCCAGCTTAAAGCTTTGCTGCTCCACCTTCGAAAGCTCCAGCAAATCCTGAATTAACGCCTGCAGACGGTCGCTTTCCTTTAAAATGATCGATAAAAAAGACTGTAAAGCTTCTTTATCATTTAATGCACCATCCAAAAGGGTTTCAGTAAAGCCTTTAATTGAAGTGATAGGGGTTTTGACTTCGTGAGAAACATTCGCCACAAAATCCTTTCTCATCTGCTCAAGCTTTTTTAGTTCAGAAATATCGTGGAAAACAAGTACAATTCCTTGCCATACACTGCCATCACTAATGATAGGCGCTCCATAAATCTCCAGGTGGCGCTTGGCATAATCAGCCGGAAGATGAATTTGCTTGCGAATACGCTGCTCGGTCATAAACACTTCTTCAGCAAGCTCTCTTACCTTTACAGCAGGAATAATATCTACATAACGTTCATTGATAACCTCATTGCTGTCTAAGCGGAAAAAATTCAAAAATGTTTTGTTCACCAGAACGATATACCCCTGACGATCGATCATGATGAGACCGCTGCCCATATTTTCAATTAAAGTTTGAAGCCGGTCCTGCTGAATTGCCTGGTGGGTCACCATCTCCTGCAAGTTACGTGCGAGCACATTAATTGAATTGCTCAGCATTCCCGTTTCATCTACCCGGTCTTCGTAGGTTCTTGCGCGGTAGTTTCCTTTAGCCAGCTCGATTGCAACCTTTGTAGCTGATTCAATCGGCTTTGTATATTGGTTGGTGATGCGGGTGCCTAAAAGAATAATGATTAAAAGAGCTACCCCAAGGGTGATTCCGAGAATCATCCAGATTTGACGGTACACATCCTGCAGCTCTTCAAATGAAGCACCCACAATGATCACACCTGTCTCCCCATCAATTGTAATATGTTTAGCATAATAGGTGATATTATCAGTTACCGGGAAACGCCGAACCGGATCCCCAGGCCCAATCTCATCCTCAGCAATAACCGATACGATGGAATTATGCTCCTCCACTAGAATGTTATTTTCGCTGTCATAAGCAGTGCTTCCTTCTTCACTTAGCAGGATTATGCGGGTATCAAGCAGCTCACTCAATTCATCAAAGAGAGTAGAGTTTACATTTGCGAAGGAAGTCTGCTGCTCCGCCTCATTAACAACAATCATTACCTCTTTTTCTAAACGGGAGTTTAACGCATTAACGTAATAGGATTTAAATAATTCACCGAGCAGCACTCCAAGCCCGACTAACACTAAGACGATCAATGAAATCAGCGCAAACAGAAGCCGCGTTCGAAAGCTAGACATTCTCACTCTGCTTTTGGCTTCTCCATTTTATACCCAAGACCCCGGATGGTTTTAATGTAGAGAGGCTTTTTCGTGTTTTCTTCAATCTTTTCACGCAAGTGGCTGATGTGTACATCAACGATTCGTGTATCCCCTGCAAAATCATAATTCCATACTGCCTGAAGCAGCTGGTCTCTTGTTAAAACGCGTCCTTTATTTTCTATTAAATACACTAGCAGTTCAAATTCTTTCGGTGTTAATTCAAGCTGATCTTCTTTGTAGTAGGCTTCATACTGCTCTGGGAATACTTTGACTTCACCAACAGTTACAAAGTTTTCTTTTTCCGGTTCCGGTGCTTTTGGAGAGGTTTGTCCCGTTCTTCTCAGGATGGCTTTGGCTCTTGCCACTACCTCTCTTGGACTGAAAGGTTTTGTCATATAGTCATCTGCTCCAAGCTCAAGACCAAGAACTTTATCGAATTCGTCATCTTTGGCAGTAAGCATAAGAATCGGTGTTTGAATATGTTCCTGCCTGAGCTGCTTGCAAACTTCAATTCCATCTTTTTTTGGCAGCATCAGATCCAGTACAATCAAATCAGGATGTTCATCAATCGCTTTTTGTTTTCCTTCTTCCCCGTCAAGGGCAGTGATGACACTAAATCCCGCTTGTTCTAAATTATATTTTAATAAAGTAACGATCGATTGCTCATCATCTACTACCAGTACTTTTTTACTCATATTCGACCTCCAGATCCATAGTAAAGCCCGGTTACTCATCCAATAACCACTCTTATTATAATATAGTTTTACATCTGTTTCAGTAAAATTTCGAATTGTATAAGATAGACTTCTTTAGGTTTCCCTTTTTGGAGTCAGCTACACTCTTATTATTTTTTTGGGCGAATTCATCAAATTAAACGGAATGAATGTAAAAAGTCCTGCTGTGGAGTTCAGCAGGACACTTAGTAAATCTTTATTCTAGAAATTATCAAGTGCAGAGCTTTCGAAACGCTGCAGCTTGTGTGGAGGACAAACTGTAACAGATCCTGATACCACATTATCTCCACTTTCATCAATCGCATTCACTTTAATTTCCACTTTCGCATTAGAACGATCAATGGAGGTGACTTCAAATATAAATTCCACGGTAGAATAATGCGGAAGTGCTTTTGGGAACGTAAGACTTTGCGCCAATATATGGGAGCCTGGTCCGGGCAGGTATTTTGATATTGCAGAAGTAACGACCCCCGTCAGCATAATGGTTGGTACGATAGGTTTTTTATAAGGTGTTTGTGAAGCATAATCATGCTGAATATATAATGGATTCGCATCATTCGTCAGACCTAAAAATAATAGCAGATCCTTATCTTCTATTTTTTCTGTGAGTGTTAATTTCTCCCCGATGGTCATGTCCTCTATATTTCGTCCAAGCTTCCTTTTCTTCCCTAATAACATGATGATTCCCCCTTGTTCACCTTTGTTACCTCTCATTGCTTGAAATAAGTGTAACACTTTTCAGTTAATTATCAATGTAAAAAAGGAACCGCCTGTATGACGATTCCTTTTGCAGTTTAGTTTGTCAAAGCTCCCATTACGCTTTTTACGGAATCCACTGACTTTTGAAGCTGAGTCTTTTCATCTTCAGTAAGCTCAAGTTCTACAATTTTCTCTATTCCATTGCCGCCAAGAACGGTTGGAACGCCTAAGTAGATCCCTTCAAAGCCATACTCTCCTTCGAGGTAAGCAACAGAAGGAAGTACGCGCTTTTGGTCCTTAAGGATCGCTTCCGTCATTTCCATTAAAGAAGCAGCAGGAGCATAATAGGCAGATCCGTTGCCTAATAAAGCAACAATTTCTCCTCCGCCTTTACGAGTGCGTTCAATAATAGCATCCAAACGGTCTTTAGGGATCAACGTTTCAAGCGGGACTCCACCGGCATTAGAATAGCGCGTTAACGGCACCATATCATCACCGTGTCCACCAAGCACAAAGCCCTGAATATCTTTTACAGACAAATTCAATTCTTCTGCAACAAATGTATTAAATCTGGCAGTATCTAAAACACCCGATTGACCGATGACACGTTCTTTTGGAAAACCGGATTCTCTAAATACCGTGTAGGTCATAGCATCTACCGGGTTTGAAAGTACAAGAATCGTACTGTTTGGCGAGTGAGCTGCTACTTCCTTTGTTACAGCTTTCATGATTTTTTCATTTGTCTGAACGAGATCATCACGGCTCATCCCGGGCTTCCGCGGAAGACCTGCTGTAATAATAACGACATCTGAATCTGCAGTATCTGCATAGTCGGAAGTTCCTTTAATGGTTACATCATATCCAAATACCGGACCTGCTTCCAGCATATCTAAAGCCTTCCCTTTTGTCGGATCCTCGTTTTGCGGAATATCAACAAGCACGATGTCGCCAAGCTCCTTCTGTGCCAGAAAAAGTGCTGTCGTTGCTCCAGTAAACCCTGCTCCAATGATGGAAATCTTATTACGCTTGAAACCCATTAAAATTCCTCCCTATTTTTATTATGGTTATAGAGAAGGAACCAGACTCGCTGGTTCCTCTGCTTACTTACATATTGTCAATCAGGGTAGTTCCAAATTCTGAGCATTTAACCTCAGTTGCTCCATCCATCAGACGGGCAAAATCATAGGTTACAACTTTAGAAGCAATTGTTTTTTCCATTGAAGAAATAACAAGATTAGCAGCTTCATTCCATCCAAGATGCTCAAGCAGCAAAACGCCTGAAAGGATTACAGATGATGGATTCACTTTATCAAGACCTGCATATTTTGGTGCAGTTCCGTGAGTCGCTTCAAAAATTGCATGGCCTGTGTCGTAGTTGATGTTTGCTCCAGGAGCAATTCCAATTCCGCCCACCTGAGCTGCAAGCGCATCTGAAATATAGTCTCCGTTAAGGTTCATAGTAGCTACTACATCAAACTCTGCCGGACGAGTAAGGATCTGTTGAAGGAAGATGTCAGCAATTGAATCCTTGATGATGATTTTGCCTGCAGCTTCAGCATCGCTTTGAGCTTTGTTTGCAGCATCAAGACCATCTGTATCTTTAATTGCATCGTACTGTGCCCATGTAAATACTTTTTCGCCGAATTCTCTTTCAGCAAGCTCATAACCCCATGTTTTGAAAGCACCTTCAGTGAATTTCATGATATTGCCTTTGTGTACAAGTGTTACAGATTTACGGTTTTCAGTTAACGCATATTGGATCGCTGCACGTACGATACGCTCTGTACCTTCTTTTGATACAGGTTTTACACCGATACCTGATGTTTCAGGGAAACGGATATTTTTAGCTCCCAGTTCATCCTGAAGGAAAGAAATTAGCTTTTTAACCTCATCAGAGCCTTCTGCAAATTCAATACCTGCATAAATGTCCTCTGTGTTTTCACGGAAAATAACCATGTCAGTGTCTTCCGGGCGTTTAACCGGTGAAGGTACTCCTTCAAAATAACGAACAGGGCGCAGGCAAGTGAATAAATCAAGCTGCTGACGAAGCGCTACATTTAGTGAACGGATTCCTCCACCAATTGGTGTTGTAAGAGGTCCTTTAATGGCAATGAAGTATTCGTTAATGGCATCAAGAGTTGCCTGAGGCAGCCATTCACCAGTCTGGTCAAATGCTTTTTGCCCTGCAAGAACTTCCTTCCAAACGATTTGTTTTTCGCCATTGTAGGCTTTCTCAACAGCTGCATCAAGTACGCGGGAAGCAGATGCCCAAATATCCGGGCCTGTACCGTCTCCTTCAATAAATGGGACGATTGGATTGTTTGGCACATTTAATGTACCGTTATCGACTGTAATTTTTTCACCTTGTGTCATTTGTTTTCCCTCCAGCTTCATTGTTTGGGACTGGCTTATAAATAAGCCAGTCCCGCTTATAGCATCTAGTTCATTACATCAGTTATTGCTACATTTGTAAACTGTAAATGAAATTAACCTCTGTTTTCAACCGGTACATATTCCTGCATTCCAGGGCCGATATAATCGGCACGTGGACGGATCAGGCGGTTGTTTGAATACTGCTCTAGGATATGAGCAAGCCAGCCGGAAACACGGCTTACAGCGAAAATAGGCGTGAACAGATCGTGGTCGATGCCCAGGCTATGATAAACAGAAGCTGAATAGAAGTCCACGTTTGGCGGAAGTTCTTTTTCAGATGTAACAATTTCTTCGATTTTGATCGACATTTCATACCACTTTGTTTCACCGCTGATTTCTGTCAGCTTTTTAGACATCTCTCTTAAGTGCTTTGCACGCGGATCTCCCTGGCGATATACACGGTGGCCGAAGCCCATAATTTTTTCTTTATTTTCCAGCTTTTTACGAACAATTTCCTCAGCTTTATCAACAGAATCAATTTCAGTAAGCATTTTCATAACCTGCTCATTGGCACCGCCATGAAGAGGTCCTTTTAATGCACCGATCGCAGCTGTGACACCTGAATATATATCAGATAATGTCGCAACACATACACGTGCAGTGAAGGTTGAAGCATTAAGCTCATGATCAGCATGCAGGACAAGCGCTTTATTCATCGCTTCCTCCTGGATATCTGCAGGCTCTTCTCCAGTAAGCATGTACATAAAGTTTGCAGCAAAGCTTAGATCCGTTTTAGGTGCAATCGGGTCTTTCCCCTGACGAATACGGGAAAATGCCGTCACAATGGATGACATTTTTGCCTGCAGACGAATAGCCTTGCGGTAATTTGCATCATCCTCCATAACATCCGCTTCCTCATCAAAGAGACCTAATGCTGAAACCGCTGTGCGAAGTGCCGCCATCGGATGAACATCTTTAACAGGCATTGCTTTTAACTGTGCAAGAACTTCGTCAGGTAACGACATATTCTCTGCAAGCTGCTGTTTGAGCTCACTTAACTCGCTTTCAGTTGGTAGACGCAGATGCCATAGTAAGTAAATAACCTCCTCGAAGCTTGCGTTCTCGGTCAGGTCATCAATATTGTAACCGACGTATGTAAGTGTGTCATCAATAATTGAGCTGATAGACGACGTAGTCGCAACGACACCTTCCAGTCCTCTTGTTGCTGTCATACTTATCTCTCCTTCAAAATGTATTTTAGCCTTTCATAAGCTCTTATACAGGCCTAATCAAGAATAATTCATGAGCAGTCTCTTAAATTGAGCGGTTGCTCAGCATTAGAAAGCATGTTTCAGCAAAATGCTGCAAGGATGCGCTTTCATTCCCCATTATAATCAATAATCTGAACTTTGTGAATGAAAACGCATAAATTTGCTTATTTATTTTTCCAAAATCCCCTCATATCTGACTAATCCACTCATAGACCCTCATCGCAGAATAGGCAATTCCGGCTCCTATTAAAGGACCTACTGCGATTCCTTTAAATAATGCAACAGCTAAAACCGTACCTAAAACAAGCGCAACGGTTATATGCGGATCATTTTGCAGAAGGGAGACTCCGCCCTTTGCTATTAATGCAACTAAAATTCCAGAGCCTAACGCAATCCAGGCATATGGTGACTTTACCGCATCAGTCAGTTCCTTAAACCCGATAGCCCCGCTGGCAATAGGAGCCAGTACGGCAATCGTAATAATGGTCACCCCCCAATTAACGCCTTTAGATTGAATCGCTTCAAAGATTTTCTGGTCTGTACCGGCTACTTTTATGACCAATAATAGCGCTACAGCGAAAATCAGCGAGTTGTTTTTGGCTGCTATGCCAATTCCAAGCAAAAGTAATAAAAATAATAAGGCCTGATCCATCATCCGAAATCCTCCTGTAAGTCGATCATTTTTTTAGCTCTCTTTTCATACAAATAAAAAAGCCCTTAAGAAATGTTGGTGTTAATAGTGAACCAGAATCTGATGCTTTCCCGGCTTATTTTGCTTGTCACGGGTCTATTTTTTGCCCTGATAGCAACGATTGCAGCCTATCAATTTATGCTTCCCGTTCTTGCAGGAGGAATACTCTCGCTTTTTTTATACAGCCCTTCTCAAAGGCTGCACCAATTCAGCAGGCTCCCGCTTACTTTATGTATAACGATCATTATCCTCTGCTTTTGCACAGCAAGCACCGGGCTCATCATTATTGTGGGCGCTTTATTCTGGAATGACATCGTCCGGCTCGTCGAACAAATTCCAGCTCTTTTCAAAATGCTTGCAGATGCAGTTCAAAATAGTTTTTATCAATTACTGCCGTTGATTACTAAAATTGAGAACTGGACTCATTCAAAGGGACTTATTCCTGATTATACCACTGACAGTCTTTTACGTTCGCTTGAGAAGCAATTTACTGAATTGATTCAAAAAGCGGGAGAGGTTCTGTTTATTGAGCTTTCGCTTTTTCTTTCTACACTTCCCGGCATGCTGTTTGAAACTGTCATTACCCTCTTATCCTCCTTCTTTTTTATAAAGGAAAGAGAACGATTAACGTTAAAAATAAAAGCTCTCTTGTCAAGTTCCTTTCGTTCACATGTTAAAAAGGTTGCAGCGGCTATCCGCTTTTACACATGGTCCTATGTTCAAGCTCAAATGCTGTTAACTGCAATAACAGCCGTAATTGTACTTTCAGGTCTTCTGATCCTTAAAATTGATGGCGCACCTGCTATCGCTTTGGCGGCTGCTCTCTTAGATTTAATCCCTTTAATTGGGACAAGTGCTCTTTTTTTACCCTGGATTTTTTACTGCTGGATTAATGAATTGAATTCTCTTATGATCGGATTGATCATTATTCAATCTCTCCTTGTAGCTTCAAGACAAATTCTTGAACCAAAAATAATTGGACAAACTCTCGGAATTCATCCGTTTATCACGTTTCTGCTTATTTACCTGAGCTTCCAGAGCTTTGGATTTATGGGAATCATTTTTTCTCCCCTTATTCTTTTACTTATCAGCACCTTTATAAAATCAGGAACCGCTTCTCTGATCAAAGAGTACATAAAAAATGGAACTGTCCTAAAATAAGGACAGTTCCATTTTATTGACGATAAATAATAAGATTTCCTTTTCCTGCCCGTTTGCGGAACCAATTATAAATCAGCGGTTTAAATCCGTTTCTCGTTCGGGGAATCAGAAGCAAAAACCCTGCAATGTCAGAAATAAATCCCGGTGTGAGCAACAGAACTCCACCAATCAAAATACAAACACCGTCAAGCACAATTTCTCCTGCGGGTTTTTGAACACCCATTTGATTTTGAACATTACGGATTGCCTGAAGTCCTTGGGATTTTGCTAAATAAGCACCAAATACACCTGTAGCGATTATTAACAGGAATGTAGGGAGAACGCCTATGGCATTACCTATACTTATTAAAACAGCAATCTCTATAGCTGGTATCACAATTATTAAAAGCATGAGCCATCTCAACTGTCTGATCCTCCTTTGCTTGTTGCATCAACTACAGTATACCATACCCCGCTATTATCAAACAGAATTAGACCCGTAAAGTAAAAAACGGTAAATAAAAAACCTGTCATTTCCTTAAAGGAAACAACAGGTCTGCTTTTTATAATACACTTGCGTGTCCGTTATAAACAACACCGCGTTCTGCATCAACTGTTACAACCTGATTATCCTTGAATAGAGAAGTTGCATTCTCCACCCCAACGATAACCGGCAGGCCAAGATTCAGGCCAACAACAGCTGCATGGCTTGTCAAGCCGCCTTCTTCCACAATTAAAGCAGCACATTTTTCGAGTGCCGGGACCATTTCTTTATCTGTGCCAATTGTTACCAGTACAGAGCCTTCCTTCACCTTATCAAGAGCTTCAGAAGCATTAGAAGCAATTACTGCGCGGCCAAAGCCTGATCTGCGCCCGATGCCCTGTCCTTTTGCCAGCACATCGCCCACAATATGGATCTTCATCAGGTTCGTCGTGCCTGATTCACCGACCGGCACACCCGCCGTGATGACGACAAGGTCACCATGCTTTACGCAGCCGCTATTTAAGCTCTCAGAAACCGCCATATCGAGCATTTCATCCGTTGTAGCAGTCTGTCTGCCCACTTGCGGATAAACACCCCATACAAGTGCCATACGGCGTGATACAGCCGAATCAGCTGTAACTGCGACAATTGTTGCCTCAGGACGGTATTTTGAGATCATGCGTGCCGTATGACCGCTTTCTGTAGGAGCAATAATTGCATTTACTTCCAAATTCAATGCAGTATGAGCAACTGCCTGGCCAATCGCATCTGTCATATTCGGTTCAAACCGTTTGCTTCGGTTAGAGAGAATCGTTTTGTAATCAAGTGCAGTTTCAGCACGAGAAGCAATATCGTTCATTGTTTTTACTGATTCAACCGGGTAGTCACCAGCTGCGGTTTCCCCGGAAAGCATAATTGCATCGGTTCCATCAAAAATAGCATTCGCAACATCACTTGCTTCTGCACGGGTAGGACGCGGATTGCGCTGCATTGAATCAAGCATTTGAGTCGCAGTTATAACAGGTTTTCCAACAGCATTACATTTTCTGATAAGGTCTTTTTGTACAAGAGGCACTTCCTCAGCAGGAATTTCAACGCCCAAATCTCCACGGGCAACCATCAGACCGTCAGATACTTCCAGGATTTCCTCGATGTTGTCCACACCTTCCTGGTTTTCAATTTTTGGAATGATGTTAATATCTGCACCATTTTTCTCAAGCAGCTCACGAATTTCAAGAACATCTGATGCACGGCGTACAAAAGAAGCGGCAATAAAATCAACCTTCTGTTCAATTCCAAACAAAATATCCTGTGCATCTTTATCGGTAATACCTGGAAGCTGTACAGATACACCTGGAACATTAACACCTTTTTTGTTTTTCAAGGTGCCGCTGTTAAGAATTTTCGTGCGGATTTCTCTTGCATCACGGTCAACAGATAATACCTCAAGACCTATAAGTCCGTCATCTAAAAGGATTTTAGAGCCTGCGTCAACATCCTCTACAAGACTTTCATAGGTAATCGAAAATTTCTCAGTGGTTCCGACTACTTCTTTCATGGAAACAATAATTTCATTTCCTGCTTCGAGATGGATTGCTCCGTTCTCCATTGTATTCGTACGGATTTCAGGTCCCTTAGTATCAAGCAGGATCCCGACGTTTTTGCCTAGTCTTGAAGCTGCTTCACGGATATTTACAATTCGGGCTCCATGTTCTTCGAAGTCCCCGTGTGAAAAGTTGAGACGGGCTACATTCATCCCGGCTTCCATTAGCTGGGTAAGCTTTTCAATGCTTTCACTTGCAGGACCGATTGTACAAACTATTTTCGTTTTTCTCATAATGATGTTGAACCTCCTAATAGCGATTAGTCTTTATTAAATTGATAGTTCCTGTGACAGGCGGTATAAATCTTTGTCAGCTCTTCTTTTCATTTTCAGCGCTTCAATGATGTCATAATCTACAAGCTCATTTTTTTCGATCCCAACAGCTCGTCCACCTTTGCCATTCATCAGGATTTCAACAGCACGCGCACCTAAACGGCTTGCAAGTACGCGGTCAGCCACCGTAGGAGAGCCTCCACGCTGGATATGCCCCAGTACGGAAACACGCGTCTCAAGAGCGATCTTTTCTTTCAGTTTTTCTGCTAATTCGTTACCGGACATAACTCCTTCAGCTACGATAATGATACTGTGCTTTTTACCACGCGCGTGCCCTTTCAGGATGCGCTCGGCAATATTATCCATATCATGCGGGTCCTCAGGAATTAAAATCGTTTCAGCTCCACCGGCCAAACCTGTCCACAGGGCAATATCACCAGCATTTCGTCCCATAACCTCTATGATAAAGGTACGTTCATGCGAGGTTGCTGTGTCTCTGATTTTGTCAATTGCATCAATTACTGTATTCAAGGCCGTATCAAACCCGATTGTGAAATCTGTTCCAGGGATGTCGTTATCGATGGTGCCAGGCACTCCTACACACGGATACCCATGCTCAGTCAGCGCTTTAGCTCCCATATAAGATCCGTCTCCTCCGATCACAACGAGGCCTTCAATGCCGAATTTTTCAAGCTGCGCAATTCCTTTTTTTTGACCTTCTACTGTTTTAAACTCCTCACAGCGTGCAGAATAAAGCTTAGTGCCTCCGCGATGAATAATATCACCTACTGAACCAAGCTCAAGCTTTTCAATATTTCCGGAAATTAATCCTTGATATCCCTGATAGATACCGTAAACTTCTAAACCGTGAAAAATCGCTTTCCTCACAACTGCACGGACAGCCGGATTCATACCCGGTGAATCTCCGCCGCTTGTTAAAACACCTATTCTTTTCATTATTAGAAATTCCCACCTTTTTGAAAAAATGTATTTATTATGTTAATTATTTCACACAGGTGTAAATACCTTGTGAAGTTGGGTATACAAGTTATCGTTCTTCCTCATTTAAAATACCATGAAGAGTGGCTGTTCTCAATCATTAGAGGACAGGTTAAGGAAAAGACGAAATTATCATGCTACTGTAAGCGGTTAATAGACATTAAAATTCGATTTTTTGACATAATTCTATCATATTCTACAAATTTCATGTTTTTTTAGCAGATTCTGATACAAACGTTCACTTGTAATTCAATTAGCGTGGAAAAAAAAAACGTGTACTGAAAAACAGTACACGTCTACTATTCCCTAAAGGATTTCACTCAAAACAGAATGAGACCCAATTTTCTGGAATTTTTCATGTCTGTGGGCTACAAGCTCTTCCGGTGTAAGCTGTGTAAGCTCGGTTAAAGACTTGTAAAGAACAGCGTCTATTTTTTGCGCCTGCTCCTTAATCCCATGATGGGCCCCGCCTCTGACTTCCGAAATAATTTCATCAATAATTTTCAGCTCTTTCAGATCCGGTGCAGTGATTCTCATTGATTCAGCTGCTTTTCGGGCTAATGATGCATCTTTCCACAGTATGGATGCTGCCCCTTCCGGAGAAATAACCGAGTAAGTAGAATTTTCAAGCATATGCAAATGATTACCGATGCCAAGCGCTAGAGCACCGCCGCTCCCGCCTTCACCAATGACTACACAAATAACCGGGACTGTCAGGCCGGCCATTTCAAAAAGATTGCGTGCGATCGCTTCACTTTGTCCTCTCTCTTCTGCAGCTTTTCCAGGATAGGCACCCTTAGTATCAATGAAACAAATGATCGGCCGGTTAAATTTCTCAGCCTGCTTCATTAGACGAAGTGCTTTACGATAACCCTCGGGGTGGGGCATGCCAAAATTGCGGCGAATATTTTCTTTCGTTCCCTTACCGCGCTGATGGCCAATAATCGTTACAGGCTTCCCTTTATAAAAGGCGATACCTCCAACAATTGCATGATCATCGCCATACAAACGGTCGCCATGAAGCTCAACGAACTGTTCAAATAATTCATTAATATAATCAAGCGTCGTCGGTCTTTCGGGATGTCGTGCGATTTGTACACGATCCCATGGCTTAATATTACGGTAAATGTCTTCTTCTAATTTTACAAGACGTGATTCAAGCTTTTCAATTTCAAGGGATAAATCAACGTCTGAATTTTCTGTAAAGGTTTTTAATTCGCTGATTTTTTCTCTCAGCTGAACAAGCGGCTTCTCGAATTCCAATTCGTTTACCATGATGTTACCCCCTGCTCATGTATAGCTAGAACCGTCGTGATTCTTTCCCGGAGCTCATTTCTTGGAATGACTGCATCCAATTGCCCGTGCTCGAGCAGGAATTCTGCTGTTTGAAAATCTTCAGGCAGTTTTTCGCGAATGGTCTGTTCAATAATTCTTCTGCCGGCAAAGCCGATTAATGCACCGGGTTCTGCAAAGTTATAATCTCCAAGTGAGGCAAAGCTCGCAGATACCCCGCCTGTTGTTGGATGCGTCATGACCGATATAATCAAGCCGCCTGAACTGCTGTATTTTTTTAATGCAGTGCTCGTTTTGGCCATCTGCATTAACGAAAGAACTCCCTCCTGCATCCGGGCACCGCCGCTTGCAGTAAAAATAATAAATGGAACAGAGAGCTTTTCAGCCTGAGCAATAGCCTGGGAAATTTTCTCTCCTACTACAGAGCCCATACTGCCCATTCTGAAATGGGAATCCATTATTGCAATAACCGTTTTATAGCCGTTTATCTCGGCTGTACCGGTGACAATCGCTTCATTAAGGCCTGTTTTCTTAATATCCTTTTCGATCTTCTCCATATAATCAGGAAAATTCAAAGGATTTAAAGAGGTCATTTCCTTGTTGGTCTCAACAAAGGTATCTGAATCCACCAGGTTATTAATGCGCTCCTGTGAGGTCATTGGGTGATGATAGCCGCAATGAAGACACACCTTGGCATTTTTTTTCACTTCTTTTGTGTACATTATTTTTTTGCACTTTGGACATTTTGTCATAATTCCTTCAGGTACATCATGCTTTGCATTTTCTGATGGAATCGTAGCATACTTTTTCTTTTTCGATTTAGCGAAAATATCTTTAAGCAACGCAAATCCTCCCCCCGCGTGTAAATTACGATAAAATGCTCTTCGACTCCCTGATAAATTACATGACCTACACGTTACTTTGTTTATTAGGTTATCTGGTCATTGTACAAAAAGAGCGGATAAAATCAATATTTTTTGATAACAATGCTTCTTTTAACTTATTAATATTCTCTTCTTCTAGAGACTTACCATCTTTAGCTTTACCTTTGTCAAAATCATGCAGAACAAGCCAGACCTTATATGCCAGCTGATTTCCTGAAGATTTTAGCAGAAAAGATTTTATTTGGGAAATAGATGTCAATTCCCCCTGCTTAAATCGGAGCAAAATCGAGTCGGCCAGCGACTTGATCATTTCTTCATGTCCCGACAGTAATCGTTTAATTCCTGCAATTTCAATCCATTCCTTCATCTCAGCTACATCGTTTTCAGCCTGTCCATGCTGAAGAATAAACATACCCAGCAGCTCGACTAAATGATGATCCCGAAAATCTCTGAGGAATGTACCTTCTCCATGCCGGGTCTCGATAAGCCCGAGCAGTTCTAAAGCCCGGAATGCTTCCCGGACTGAAGACCTGCCGACTCCCAAGCGTTCTGACAGCTCCCGTTCTGAAGGAAGCCTGTCTCCGGAGGTTAAACGGTCATTTTGTATCATTTCTTTTAGTTTATGAACGACTGAAATGTACACTTTTAAATGAGGGGAAGTTGGCTCAGCGAACATTACCTACTCAGTCTTTCCGATTTGAGAAAGCTGTTCAGTTTTAATTCTGATCTCCTCAGGATCTACTTTTCTTCTTGCCACTCCAGTTTCCATCGCCGATTTTGCCACTGCAGCTGCTACAGCAGGTGCTACTCTTGGATCAAAAGGCGCAGGAATGACATAATTTTCATTCAGCTCAGCATCGCTGATTAGGGAAGCGATTGCTTCTACAGCCGCTCGCTTCATTTTTTCATTAATATGTGTAGCTCGTACATCAAGCGCCCCTCTGAAAATCCCAGGGAAAGCAAGTACATTATTTACCTGATTAGGGAAGTCAGAGCGGCCAGTACCGATCACTTTCGCACCAGCGCTTTTTGCCAATTCAGGCATAATTTCAGGTACAGGATTTGCCATTGCAAAAATAATCGCTTCATCATTCATTGTATTAACCATCTCTTCAGTTAATGCTCCTGCAACAGATACGCCGATAAAAACATCTGCATCATGGATCACATCAGCTAGAGAGCCATCTAGACGTTCACGGTTTGTGATTTTTGCTACGCCCTGCTTTACTTCATTCATTCCGAAAGGACGCCCTTCATAGACTGCACCTTTAGAATCACACATAATAATATCACGTACACCGTAGCTGTATAAAAGATTGATAATGGCAATTCCCGCAGCTCCTGCTCCATTCATAACCACTTTAATATTCGAAATCTCTCTGTTCGTAATCTTAAGTGCATTTAAAAGACCCGCTACCGTTACAATCGCTGTTCCGTGCTGATCGTCATGAAAAATTGGAATATTCGTTTCCTTCTTTAGTCGCTCTTCGATTTCAAAGCAGCGCGGAGCAGCAATATCTTCTAAATTAACTCCTCCAAAAGTAGGCTCCAGCAGTTTAACAGTTTCAACAATTTTATCGATCTCCGTAGTATTTAAACAAATTGGAAAAGCATCAACACCGGCAAAGCTCTTAAATAGTACTGCTTTTCCTTCCATTACAGGAAGCGCTGCTTCAGGTCCGATATTACCAAGCCCAAGAACAGCCGTGCCGTCCGACACAACTGCAACCATATTGCCCTTCATCGTATAATCATAGACGGTTTCTGGTTTATCATAGATCTCTTTGCATGGTTCTGCCACTCCTGGAGAATAAGCAAGACTTAAGTCCTCTGCATTTCTAACGCTTACCTTTGATTTTGATTCCAGCTTCCCCTGATTAACTCTGTGCATATGTAGTGCTTCATCGCGTAATGACAACTTTGTTCACTCCCTGATTGTATTGAGGATATTCCCCTATATTTAACAATTGGTCAGACCACATCATTTTCTCTAACCCACTATATCAAAAATTCCTTTAAAAAAGCAATTTATTATTCCAAAAGAAAAGAAGGCAAAGGTAGACTTCCCTTAGCCTTCAAATTGAGTTTACCGCTTCTTTTATTACTTGATCACCACATTCGATTCCCCAACAAGATTTTTTAATTGAGCAGGCAGCGGACCATGAAGATACACCCACTCAGACGCCTGAAGCTGAAGGGTACGTCTGGTTTCTTCTATATGAATCACAACCGGCGCATCCCCTTTATACCTGCTGCATAGCTCTCTTATTTTACTAATGGTATCTTCTTCTTCAAGACTGGAAGGTACTTTAATAAAAAGTTTATGGTTGCTTTCGTCTGCTTTAAAATCCTTTGCAAGCTTTACTTCCTGAAGGATGACCTGAAGCTTCCCGTTTCGCTCTTCAGCCTTCCCTTTTACGATAACAACAAATCCCTGCTTTAAAATGGCTGATGCATGGCGGTAGGTATCAGGAAAAGCAACTGCATCAATATCACCTGAAGCATCACTGAGAACGGCAAAAGCCATTGCTTCTCCTTTTTTTGTGCGAATCATCCTGACCTCCGTAATAAGTGCACCAAAAACGGCAGTGCCTGAGGAAAGCTCCGCAATCGGGACAGCCCGAAGAGTCTCTAATTTTTCCTGAATTGCCGTTACAGGGTGGGCGGACAGATAAAGGCCCAGCACCTCTTTCTCAAAGGAAAGCTTCTCTTCGGCAGGCATTGGGGACTTTTCAACATATTTAGGGGAGATGGAAAAATCGTCATCAAAAAGCCCCCCATCCTCACTCTTCATTAGAGAGGCATGCTCTAAAGCTACATCCAATGTAGCAAGCAGTGTGGATCTGTCTTTTGAGAAATCATCCATTGCTCCCGAAAAGACCAGCGCCTCTAGTATTTTACGATTAATTGACTTAGCAGGCACCCGGACACATAAATCAAAAATATCTTTATACGGCTTAGACTCCCTACTTTGGATCAGGTCAATTGCCGTGGCTTTTCCGATTCCTTTAATCGCACTAATACTATAGCGGATGCCCTCCTGTTCAACAGCAAAATACCGCTCGCTTTTTTGAATGGAAGGAGGAAAGACCTTTATATTCAGCCGCTCACATTCCCTGACATACAAACGAAGCTTATCTTCATTCCCTGTTACAGAGGTCATTAAAGCTGCCATAAAATGCTTAGGGAAATGGGTTTTTAAGTAGGCGAGCTGATAGCCGATCAGGCTGTAGGCAACCGCATGACTTTTATTAAAGCCGTAATTTGCAAAGCGCACAATTAAATCATAGATTTCATGTGCAGTTCTTTCTTCATATCCTCTTTTTACCGAGCCCTCTACAAAGCTTTTTCTATGAAAATCGAGCTCTTCTTTTTTCTTTTTGCTGACCGCCCGTCTAAGCACGTCTGCCTGGCCAAGGGAGAATCCCGCCATTTGAGCAGCGATTTGCATAATCTGCTCCTGATATACAATAATGCCATGGGTAGAGGATAAAATAGATTTCAAATCAGGATGGGCATAGCTCACTGCTTCTTTTTTATGTTTCCTTTTAATAAAAACCGGGATGTTTTCCATTGGACCCGGACGGTAAAGTGCATTTACTGCAACAATATCGTCAAAAGATGTAGGAAGAAGCGTTCGCAGAACATTCTTCATGCCGTCTGATTCAAGCTGGAATATTCCGACTGTCCAGCCCCTGCTTAACAGTTCGAACGTCTTTTTGTCATCAACAGGAATATCTTCAATGCGAAAGCGGGCGCCTTCTTTTTGATTAACCGAGTGAATAATCCGTTCAAGGAGAGTTAGATTCCGCAGGCCCAAAAAATCCATTTTTAATAATCCAATATCCTCTAAAAGATCCATCGGCCACTGGGTTAGATATACCCCCTCCTGTCCATCCTGAAGCGGAACGATCTCAACAAGCGGACGGCTGCTGATGACTACTCCTGCTGCATGGGTTGAGGTATGTCTTGGGAGTCCCTCTAATTTTTTTGCTGATTCAAACCATTGCTTATGCCGGGAGGACTGATCTGCAAATTGCCTTAGAGCGCCTGACTCCCTGTAAGCTTCTTCAAGCTTAATGCCGACCCTAGATGGGATCGACCTCGAAATGACTTCCATTTCACCGGTTGAAAAACCAAAAACACGGGCAGTATCTCTCGCACTTGCTTTTGCAGAAAGTGTTCCAAACGTAACGATTTGCGCTACGTGCTTTGAACCGTATTTCTGAGCAACATAATGAATGACCTCATCACGTCGATTATCAGGAAAATCAATATCGATATCAGGCATTGAAATTCGTTCAGGGTTTAAAAAACGTTCAAACAATAAATTGTATTTTAGCGGGTCAACCTGTGTGATTGATAAGGCATAGGCAACAAGAGAACCTGCTGCCGATCCCCTGCCCGGACCCGTGAGGATTTTTTTATCTCTTGCAAACTTCATAAAATCCCAGACAATCAGAAAATAATCGTTAAAGGACATTGAATCAATAACATTCAATTCGAACGCTAATCGTTCCGTATAGGCAGACGGGACGGGATCCATTTTTCGTTTCAGCCCCTCAAGACATAGATGCTCGAGCACTTCTTTTGCTGTAACATCATCTGGAACTGGGAATTCTGGTAGTGATAGCTGGGTAAAATCTAATGTTAGATTACAGCGATCCGCAATTTTTAATGTATTTTCAAGCGCATCAGGAAAATCTGCAAAAAGCTCCTTCATCGACTCTTTTGATCTGAAGGAGTAATCCCCCTCAAGCCTCGGACTCTCAAGCTTAATTCCATCGCGGATTGCGGTTATGACTTCATAGCTAAAAGCGTCCTCCTCTTCAAGATAGCGTACATCCCCAGTTACTGCCGTTTGAAGATCAAAAGACTCTGCAAAGTGTGCCAGCTTCTTTAGAAGCTCTTTACCCGAAGAATTATTATGATCCTGCAAAGACAGATAAAAGCTATCTTCTCTAAATATTTTCTGATAAAGAAGTATCCGCTTATGCGCCAGATCATTCTCATCATTTTGAATCAGCTGTTCAATTTCTCCTTCACTTCCGGGAGTCAGCGCAATAAGTCCGTCTGAATAAGATGACAGCCATTTTCGGGAAATGCCTTTTGAAGGATTGGTCATAAGAACACTTGATATTTTAATAAGGTTTTTGTACCCTGTTTGGTTTTTTGCAAGCAGAACAAGAGGATATGGGCGGTCATCTTCTTCCGCGAGAACATCGGCTGTCATACCAATGATCGGCTTTATGTTTTCCTTTACGCAAGCCCGGTAAAAAGGAACGACGCCATATAGAACATTACGATCTGTTAAAGCAACCGCCGGAGAACCATCCTTTTTGACTTTATCCACCAAAGCAGAAAGCGTAACCGGGCTTGATAAAAGATCAAAAGAGCTTGTAATCTGTAGATGTATATACGACATTTCTGCTTTCCCTCCTCTTTTAGGAATTAAAGCTCACATAGCTTTTGAAGCTTCCTAATAATTTCATCCGCTTCATGCCAGTTCGTAATAGATGCACCGGCTGCCAGAGGATGCCCTCCTCCGTTATGCTGTTTTGCCAGCCCATTTACAATTGGTCCTTTTGAGCGAAGTCTTACCCTGATTTCACTTGCTTCTTCAATAAAAAAGACCCATGCTTTGATTCCTTTCACACTGCTGAGTGAGCTCACTAAAAGTGATGCTTCAGACGGAGTGGCATTATATTCGCCTAAGAGCTCTTTTGATAGCTTAATATAGGCTGCGCCATTTTCATCAATGGAAAAGTGCTGGAGAATAAACCCCTGCAGCTTCAAAACATGAGATTCCATTTCATAGAGGGAATTAAATAATTCATTGCGGTCGAAGCCGTATTGTATAAGCTCACCTGTGTAATCGAATGTTTTTTGAGAGGTGCTTGGAAAGAGAAATCTTCCAGTGTCCCCCACAATTCCCGCAAAAAGCAGTCTTGCTGCTTCAGTATTCATTTTCAGTCCATCTTCTTTTCCTGAAAGATAAAGTTCATAAATCATTTCACTCGCTGAACTTGCAGAAGTGTCCACCCACAATAGATCTCCGTATGGATCTTCATTCGGATGATGATCGATCTTAATCAGCTTGTCCCCTAATGGGTAGCGCTGGTCATCTACCCGCGCTTCATTGGCTGTGTCACAAACGATGACGAGAGAATCTTTATATACATCATCTGTTACCTTATCCATTTCGCGTAAGAACGTCAGGGATTTTTCTCCTTCTCCTACTGTGTAGACTGTTTTATCTGGAAAAGAGGCTTTTATAATTTCTGCCAGACCGCCCTGGGAGCCGTATGCATCAGGGTCAGGTCTTACATGGCGGTGGATAATAATTGTGGAATATTCCTTAATCATTTCAACGATTTGTTTTTTCATTTCAATCTTCCCTTTCAAGATCATAGTGGCAATAAACCCGAATTCCGGCTACAATGTGAGAGAATGAGTCTTAATTGGAGGAGTTTTCATGCTGATCTTTGTTTTTTTGATTATTTTTTCTGCTGTATCCTATCTTTATTTTAAAACGAAGCAAATCCGGTCGCCAAGACCTGTGGAAAAGCAATGGCAGGCAAGCAGAGCTGGCATAGCTTTAGGTGTAGGAATCGGCTTATTTGGCATAAATCAATTATTTTTATTTAATTTTGAGATGTCATCAGATTTAATTGTAACGTACATTATTGCAGCTGCCTTCATCTTAGTTGGATTTGGCAGCGCATGGCTTCGCTATAAAGCCTTTAAGCAGCTTACACCTTTTCTGGCAAAAGAAAATGAAGAATGGGATAAATATGAAAAGCAGCAATCCTAAAAAACGGCCGAGGCCGTTTTTTTATCGGTCCAAAAGCTGAACCATCATCATCGCCTTGCCGACGAGATTTCCTTCGCTGAACACTTCTACATCTACCTTGCCGAACTTTCTTCCTACATCAAGGAGCCTTGGGTTAATCTCAATGATGCTTTCCATTTGAACCGGTTTAATAAAATAAATAGTTATATTTTCAATGACCAGATCACCGCGTTTATAATCCCGAAGCGTACGGTTTGCTGCCTCTGTTACAAGGGAGGTAAAAACCCCATAGGAGATGGCGCCAAGCTGGTTGGTCATTTGAGGCGTTACCCTGAACTGATAGGGCTTGTCAGCATTTTTTTCAACTGTCAGCTCCTTAAACACAAGATCATCAATCGTTTCACCTACTTGCGGCTGGCGTTGAATCATTTGCATCGCCTTGAGAACATCCTGCCTGCTGATCACCCCGTGTAAATGCTGCTGGTCATCCACTACCGGCAGCAGCTCGATGCCTTCCCAAATCATGATATGAGCCGCCGATGCGACGCTTGTCTTTAAGCTGACTGTTAAAGGCGACCGGGTCATTAACCGTTCGATCGGCTCCTCGCTGCTCTGTCCAAGAATGTCCTTTGACGTTACCATTCCCACTACCTTTAATGTATGGGCGTCCACTACAGGAAAACGGCTGTGGCTGGTTTCTTCATTAAGCTTTGCCCAGTGGCTCACCGTATCCTTGGAGGTTAGAAAATGAGCCCGTTCAAAAGGAATTAATATATCTTCCACGAGGACAATTTCTTTTTTAATTAATTGGTCGTAAATTGCACGGTTAATCATTGCCGCAACCGTGAATGTATCGTAGCTTGTGGAAATAACTGGGAGCTCTAGTTCATTGGCCAGCTTCTTTGTCGCCTCATCTGCGTCAAACCCGCCGGTAATGAGTACTGCAGCTCCCGCTTCTAGGGCATGGGCGTGTGCCTGTGTACGGTTTCCGACAATTAAAAGATTACCTGCTTCGGTATATCGCATCATCGCTTCAAGCTTCATCGCACCGATTACAAATTTATTCAGTGTTTTGTGCAGGCCTGCCCTGCCGCCTAACACTTGTCCATCTATGATGTTTACAACCTCCGCAAAGGTCAGCCGCTCAAAGTTTTCTTTCTTCTTTTTTTCAATCCGTATCGTTCCGACCCGTTCTATCGTACTGACAAGGCCCTGATTTTCTGCTTCTTTTATTGCACGGTAAGCAGTTCCTTCACTCACTTCCATATGCTTAGCAATCTGGCGGACAGAAATCTTGTTTCCTACCGGAAGTGAATCAATATGCTGTAATATTTGTTCATGCTTTGTGGCCACAGTCTTTCCCTCTCCTTCAATCCGATCATGTATTCGCCTTTTTATTATACTCACTATTGCCCGTATCGTTCAATGAAAGGGAAAAGATATAAAAAAACTGCCGGCAAAAAGTGAACCGGCAGTACATTTTTATTAATATTCAATTGACTCTCCTGCTTCCATAACTTTCCCTTGCCCTTCCTTGAGCAGCTGAACAAATTTCTCCGGATCCTGCTTAATAGGAGGAAATGTATTGAAGTGAATCGGCACAACCGTTTTCGCTTGCAGTAATTCGGCTGCATAGGCTGCATCCTCAGGTCCCATTGTGAAATTATCTCCAATTGGCAAAAATGCGATATCAATTGGATGACGTTCCCCAATGAGCTTCATATCGCTGAAAAGAGCTGTATCTCCAGCATGGTAAATCGTTTTGTCTTCTGCCATAAGTAAAACGCCTGCAGGCATTCCCGTATAGATAATCTGGTTATCCTCTGTCGTGTAGGAAGAACCATGAAATGCCTGAGTAAGCTTAACTGTACCAAAATCAAACGTAAAAGCTCCTCCTATGTGCATGGGGTGTGTTTTTAACCCCTGCCACTCCAGATATGTAGCCAGTTCAAAAGGAGCGATTATAAGTGAATCATTTTTTCTGGCAATGTCAATCGTATCACCAACATGGTCGTTATGGCCGTGGGTCAAAATAATCACATCAGGTTTTTCGTTTTCCGCTTTCAAATCCGTCATTTCATTTCCATTAATAAAAGGATCAACTAAAATTGTGGTGCCATTGGTTTCCACTTTAATAATGGAATGACCGTGGTAAGATATTTTCATTTTGAACATTCCTCCTCAAAAGAATTCCTTTCTTTACCCTTTCCCTATCCCATTTTGCCAAAAACCCCTGTTTTATAAGAAAATTTTAAGAGAATACCAGCTTTCCGTTAACTTCATTGTCCATTTTACAAACTGTTTTAATATTGCTACGATTTAGTAGAATACAAGCTCGATCGTGTATAGGAGGAAGTCAAATTGACAAACAAAATTAATCAGATTCAACAGTATCTTACAGACAATTCCCTCAATGCTGCTTTTTTAACTTCGACCGATAATATTTACTTTACAACGGGTTTTAGAAGTAACCCGCATGAGCGGTGGCTCGCCGTCTTTATTCCTTTATCAGGGGAGGCCACCCTGATCTGCCCTGGAATGGAGGAGCCCGAGGCGCGCCATTCAGGATGGAAGGGACACATTATCGGCTACAGCGACACTGAAAATCCAATTGCCTTATTACAGCAGGAGCTAGAGAACAAAAATAGCAAAATCTCTACTCTAGCAGTTGAAACTTCTCACTTGACTATTGATAGACTTACGGTATTAAAAAAGTCATTTGGCGAGTTTTCTGTTCAATCAATTGACGCTGCACTCAACGATATGCGGCTTATAAAAACGGAGGAGGAATTAGTTCTTCTCAGAAAAGCAGCCGAATTAGCCGACTACGCAATCGATGTTGGATGTAAGGAGCTTGCTGAAGGAAAAACGGAGCTGGACATTCTTGCAGCGGTTGAATATGAGCTTAAGCGTAAAGGCGTTACAGAAATGGCGTTTTCCACAATGGTGCTGACGGGAAAAAACGGAGCTTCCCCTCATGGAACCCCCGGGCTTTCAAAGGTGCAAAAAGGCGATTTAGTGCTTTTTGACCTTGGTGTGGTGTATGAAGGCTACTGCTCTGATATAACAAGAACGGTCGCTTTTGGGGACATTACGGACGAGCAGAAAAAGATTTATGATACGGTGCTTGCTGCGCAGCAAAAAGCTCTTGAAATGGTTAAGCCTGGTGTTAAGGCAAGTGAGCTGGATAAAGCGGCAAGGCAAGTCATCGAAGATGCAGGTTTTGGAGATTTCTTTCCACACCGTCTTGGGCACGGGCTAGGAATAAATGTTCATGAATATCCATCTATTACATCGGAAAATGACCTCGAGCTAAAGGAAGGTATGACCTTCACCATCGAGCCTGGAATTTATGTACCGAACGTTGCTGGCGTAAGAATTGAAGATGATGTACTCGTTACAGGGGACGGCTATGAAACGCTGACCACATTCCCGAAAACTCTTCAAACCTTTTAAAGCGGACAAATAAGAAAAGGATGCCATTTTGGCATCCTTTTCTTATTTAACAAGCAGTTCTCTTACTTCTGCATACTCCAGCCCGTGTGCCTCTGCCACTGCCCGATACGTAACAAAGCCGTCAGCACAGTTAATTCCTTTAAGAAGAGCTTCATTTGTCAGACAAGCCTGTCTGTAGCCTTTATTTGCAATCTGTACTGCATATGGAACTGTCACATTTGTAAGAGCAATGGTTGATGTGCGCGGAACCGCTCCAGGCATATTGGCCACTGCGTAATGCACAACATCATGCTTCGTATAAGTTGGTGCGTCATGTGTTGTAATACGGTCTGTTGTTTCGAAGATGCCGCCCTGGTCAATGGCGATATCCACGACAACCGCTCCAGGCTTCATGGATTTTATCATTTCCTCTGTAACAAGCTTAGGTGCTTTAGCACCTGGAATTAATACTGCTCCAATGACCAGATCAGCCTCTGCCACGCTTTCTGCAATATTAAGCGGATTGGACATTAAGGTTGTAACATCCTTTCCAAATAAATCATCCAGTTGGCGAAGACGATCCGGACTTAAATCTAAGATGGTCACATCTGCGCCTAAGCCTACTGCCATCTTAGCCGCATTCGTGCCGGCAACACCGCCGCCGATAACGGTTACCTTCCCGCGTGCCACTCCAGGAACGCCAGCCAGCAGAATGCCCATCCCGCCATGGATTTTTTCAAGAAATTGTGCGCCGATTTGTGTAGCCATTCTTCCTGCTACCTCACTCATTGGAGTTAATAGCGGCAGTGAACCGTTAGGAAGCTGAACAGTCTCATACGCGATCGCAATTACTTTATTGTCAATTAACGCTTTTGTAAGCTCAGGCTCTGGAGCAAGATGCAAATATGTAAATAGAATAAGTCCTTCTCTAAAGTAGCCGTATTCACTTTGAATCGGTTCTTTCACTTTCATGACCATATCAAAAGACCATGCCTCCTGTGCTGTCAAAACAATTGAAGCACCGGCGCTGATGAAGTCTTCATTTGTAAAACCTGATCCTGCTCCAGCTTCATGCTCAACAAATACCTCATGGCCATTGTTTACCAAATGATAGACGCCTGATGGTGTTATCGCTACTCGGTTTTCGTTGTTTTTAATTTCTTTAGGAATTCCAATGCGCATTAAAAGCCCCTCCAATTAATCAATTCTCCTCATCCAGTTTTGCATGTAAAGCCCTGCAAAATAGCACTCCGATAGTAAGCAATTTCATTTTATCAAATGAATGAATGGATGTCTCAGTTTATTTCGCCAGGAGAAATAAACTAATAATTCTTACTATTACTCGTGCTGCTAGATGATTTTTAGTATGGTAAACTGTATCCAAAAACATGTATAAACCAGCAGAAATGGAGAACAAAAATGCACAGCATTCAGAAGAAGCCAACAATAGAAATTGAACGATTTGGACTTGAAGAAATTCCATTCCAACTGAAGCAGACGAAATGGTATGAATATACCGTTCTCCAACTGGCGTTTTCAGTTAATACCGGTAATGTACTGGTTCCCGCTCTTGCTGTGTTAACCGGCGGACTTTCAGTGGGCTGGGCGATGCTTTCCACTATTTCAGGAGCAGCACTTGCTTTTTTGCTTGTATCGCTTTTATCCATGCCGGGAGCTAAGCATGGCCTCCCTGCTCAATTCGTTATCCGTACCATGATTGGGACACTGCTTTCACGATATTTTGCATCACCGATTCGCTCGATTACCTCCCTTTATTGGTTCAGCGTCCAGACAATCGGCGGTTCCATAGTAGTAATTGCCCTGCTAAAACAAGTAACAGGATTATCCATCCCGATTCTTATTTTAGCTCCTCTTTTATCTGTTATTATGGCTGTATTGGCGCTGGTGGGCTTTGATGCAGTTAAAAAAGCAACGAAATGGTTTTTACCTTTTCTGTTTGCCGGCCAGGGCATAATGCTGGTTTTAATTATTCAGCACAACCTGACAGATCAATCTTCTTTTTTCCCTAAAACAGGAGAGTTTCATACAGGTGCTTTTTTCTTTTATGCAAGTCTCGCTTTTGTTCAATATGTTTCAGGGGTAAGCGCATCGTCTGATATTACCCGATATGCAAAGACACAAATGCATGGGTTTTTAGGGTTATTAGCTGGAAATGTTGGGGGATTTGTCATTACTGCTTTTCTTGGAACTTTTTATGCAGCATCACTTGGAACTTTAAATCCATTTGCTTCCGCAGGAGAGTTGACTGGCTCCCCCTTCCTATTATTTGCCGTGGCACTCAGTGCTCTCTTATCAATGATCTCTATTAATTTAAGTAATGCTTATACTGGAGGCTACAGTCTGCTCAACGCCATTCCCTCTGCCGGTCGCATTAAATGCGCTTTATTGTTCGGTGCTGCAGGTACATTACTAAGTTGTTTCCCGGTCATAGTAGAAGAGGCTGAAAAATACATCTCTCTGCTGGGCGCAGCCGTCATCCCGCTATCCGCTATTATTGTTTTTGACTACATGTTTATTAAAAAAAGAAGCATAACCGATGAAGATCTGCACATATTATTGGCAGGAAAAAATCTTATGAACACAAAAGCGTTCATGTTAGCTTCTTTTTCAATTCCGGTTTACTTATTGATTCCTCCTTTTGCATCTCCCGGTTTTATTATATTTTTACTAGTCGGATTTTCTTACATACTAGTAAAAAAAGCTGGGAATCAGGTTTAAAAATTTAAATTTTGTCCCAATTTCGCCACTGAAATATGAAGAAATTTTCTGATAATACGTGTACAATAGAAGTAAGGAGGGGGATTAAAATGACACTTAGTTACGATCATATCCTGGTGGCTGTAGATGGTTCCAAAGAAGCAGAATGGGCTTTTAAAAAATCAATTGATATTGCCAGAAGAAATGATGCAACCTTAAATCTTCTTCATGTAATTGATACACGCTCTTTTGCAGTAGTTGAAGCATACGACCGCAGTGTAGCAAAGCGCGCTCAAACCTTCGCTGAAGAAATGCTTGGTGAATACAAGGCTGAAGCAGAACGCAAAGGTGTGAACAAAATTAATGTGTTTGTCGAATACGGCTCCCCTAAAGTACTCGTACCAAAAGAATTTGCCAAAAAAGTAGAAGCAGATTTGATTATTTGTGGAGCGACCGGATTGAATGCTATGGAACGCTTTTTAATCGGAAGTATTTCAGAGCATATTGTACGTGCTGCTAAGTGCGATGTTCTCGTGGTAAGAACCGATCAGCCTCCGGAAAAGTCCAATCTTGAACCCATCGATAAACCGTAATAAGAAAAGCAGCCGGGATAAGTTCCGGCTGCTTTGTTTTTATTTATTGAACAGAAGACGAAGCGCTTATTTTTTCTTTCGCTTTACCGAGCTGTTTCTTCACCTGTGAAAAACCGGTGCCGCCGGCAGATTCTCTTCGCTTAACCGCTTGAAACGGCTCCAGTATTGTGTAGATATCGTCCTCAATTACATTGGAAGCCTCCTGCAGCGTTCCAAGAGGAAGATCCTTCAAATAAATCCCCTGACCAATACATACAAGCACAAGCTTTCCGACAATTTCATGAGCCTCTCTGAACGGTACACCTTTAGCAGCTAAATAATCTGCCAGTTCAGTAGCATTTGAAAAATCCTCATTAACTGCTTTATTTAACCGTTCTGTATTAACCTTCATCGTATCAATCATGCCGGCAAATATTTTCAAGGACCCCATCAGGGTATGAGCTGTATCAAACATGCCTTCCTTATCTTCCTGCATATCCTTATTGTAGGCAAGAGGAAGCCCTTTTAAAACGGTTAGCAAGGAAAGTAAATGCCCGTACACTCTTCCTGTTTTTCCGCGCACAAGCTCTGCCATGTCAGGATTTTTCTTTTGAGGCATGATGCTGCTTCCAGTCGAAAACGCATCAGCAAGCTCAATAAACTGAAACTCCTGGCTCGACCAAATAATCATTTCCTCAGAAAATCTTGATAAATGCATGACCGTCATAGAAGCATTTGATAAAAACTCAATAATAAAATCACGATCACTCACCGCGTCCATACTATTCTCGTAAATTGCTGAAAAACCAAGCAATTCTGCTGATCGATTCCGGTCAATAGGAAAGGTCGTTCCTGCCAGTGCACCTGCTCCTAATGGTGATAGATCAATGCGCTTCATAGAGTCCTCAAAGCGCTCGTGATCGCGCTCAAGCATCCAGAAGTAGGCAAGTAAATGATGCGCAAAAGAAATTGGCTGTGCGCGCTGCAGGTGAGTATATCCAGGAGCTACCGTTTCCACATGCTGTTCTGCTTGTTTAAGAATGGCCTTTTGCACCGAACGAATCAGCTGACAAATCTCTTCTACTCTCTTTTTCAAGTAAAGATGCATATCCGTCGCAACCTGGTCATTTCGGCTTCGGCCGGTGTGGAGCTTGCCCCCGACCTGGCCGATCTGCTGGATTAGAAGATGTTCC
This sequence comes from Jeotgalibacillus proteolyticus, assembly GCF_002926065.1. Lineage (GTDB taxonomy): Bacteria > Bacillota > Bacilli > Bacillales > Jeotgalibacillaceae > Jeotgalibacillus > Jeotgalibacillus proteolyticus. The sequence continues at coordinate 491,936 of NZ_PREZ01000002.1, forward strand.
AGATTTAAATGGATATCTTCATTTGCAACTGAATAGGTTAATTCATTTTTTTCAGCCTTCTCTTTCAAAAAAGCAAGACCACCTAAAATCTCCTCAACTTCATCAGAGGCAAGGATGCCGCACTCACCAAGCATCGTGACATGCGCGACAGACCCTTGCAAATCTTCAAGAACAAGCTGCTGGTCAAAACCGATTGAAGCATTAAATTCGTCTACCCATTCTTCGGGAGATTGTGCGAATCTTCCTCCCCAAAGCTTGCTCATGATACAGGCTCGCCTTTTTTGTTTTGCACCTTTGCATGCACTTTTGTCGGTAAGCCCCAAAGCTTAATGAATCCAACCGCCGCACCATGATCAAATTCATCATCTGATGTATAAGTAGCAAGCTTTTCATTGTAAAGTGAATTTGGTGATGTTCTGCCTTCTACAATGGCGTGTCCTTTAAATAACTTCACTCTCGCTACTCCATTTACATACTGCTGAGTTTCTTTCAGGAATGCCTGAAGTGCCGGTGTAAGCGGGGAGAACCATAGGCCTTCATAGATCATTTCAGTGATTTTCTTTTCGATAACGGGCTTAAAGTGAGCCATTTCCTTAACAAGGGTTAGATCCTCAAGCTCCTTATGAGCTTTCATTAGGGTAATAGCCCCAGGACATTCATACACCTCTCTGGATTTAATCCCTACAAGTCTGTTTTCAACATGGTCAATTCTTCCGACTCCATGCTTGCCTGCAAGATCGTTCAGCTTTAGGATCATGGCAGATAAAGACATAGGTTCTCCATTTAATGCAACAGGCACCCCTTTTTCAAATGCAATTTCAATTACATCAGGTGAATTAGGCGATGTTTCAAGGGATGCTGTGAGATCATAAGCACCTTCTGGAGGGGCTGCCCAAGGATCTTCAAGAACTCCGCACTCATTACTTCTTCCCCAAAGGTTCTGGTCAATAGAATAAGGGCTGTCTAAATTGATTGGGATCGGGATATTATGCTTTTTCGCATAGTCGATCTCTTCCTCTCTTGACCATCCCCATTCTCTTACAGGCGCCAGGACTTCAAGCTCCGGATTGAGTGCCTGAATGGCGACCTCAAATCTTACCTGATCGTTCCCTTTCCCTGTACAGCCGTGCGCCACTGCTGTTGCGCCGCTCTGTTCGGCAACCTCAACAAGCTTCTTGGCAATTAGCGGACGGGAAAGTGCAGAAACAAGCGGGTACTTTCCTTCATACATTGTGTGCGCCTGAAGGGCTACTAGCGCAAAGTCCTGTGCAAATTCTTCTCTCGCATCAATTACATAGCTATCAACAGCCCCTACGTTCAGAGCTTTTTCTTTCACAAAATCAAGATCCTTGCCTTCTCCAACATCAAGGCAGCAGGCTACAACTGCATAACCCTGATCCTTTAACCATTGGATTGCTACGGAAGTATCTAATCCGCCTGAATAAGCAAGAACGACTTTTTTATTATTTTGATTCATATTAATCGACCTCTTTCGTATTTTTATTTATTAGAATGTATATTTATTCTTTATAGGATGTGTACATACTAACAGGTACATTTAGAACTTACAAGAGAAAAAATCAAAAAAAATAAAGTTTTAATTTTCTGAATAAGGAATATAAAAAAACTGCCCTCATTTTTTGAAGGCAGTGGTTCAATGGGTTTTTTTATCCATTAAAAATCGATACTGGTAGAATTTTTCGGCAAAATCCGTAATCCGTCTAGTCAGCTGATAATTCGAAAGAGCACCGATAGACATTGAAACGACAGGAAGATTTGAAATTTTTTTCTTCCGGAAAAGACTGATAGCTGTTGATTTGAAAAGCTGCTTCATCGGTCCCTCCAGCCATTTCTCGTTTGTAAGTTCATCGTCTCCTGTAAAAAAATAACTTAAATCATACGTTTCCAATGAGCTGACGAGCTCATCCCAGGCCTCTGCCTGATAGCGGATTGGCAGTGTGGCAGCATGAAATAATTTAAGTGAGAGCGTCATTTCATAGGGAGTCTGAACGTCTCGCCCGTAAGCGGATGCAATAAACTGTATTGCTCTAATATTGAGAATTGTGATCGCAAGTAGATCTGTGCCAAATGCTACGATACCGCCAGTACCTGCAACTCCGCCCTGTAAAAACGAGTAGATCTTATGCCTCCCGCTTTGCTGAACTGCCATATAGTGCAGCTGGTCAATCCTAAGCTGCTTTAAATCAGTTACATGCGTAACCCTTTCATCAAAAGCCTGTGCTGTAGCCATCAGTCTTTCAATCGTATCCTTATGAAGATGCGTCCCCTGAATAATGCTGTGAAGATGAAAAAGTCCGGAGTCAAGCTTTGTGAAAACTTCTTCTTTCAGGCTTTCCGGCAGACTCGCAAATGAAGCATCAAGCCACCTTGAAAAGGTATGTGATAGATCATGCCCTCTATATGCCCCTAAATCATTTCGCCAATTTGAGATACCCTCAAACACTTCCTGTTCCCGCACTGTCCAGCTCATGCCCGCTCACCTCTTTTTCACTAGTATAGCACCGTCTGGCAATTTCTATAACGTCAGGAAAAAAAGGGTTATTTTAATAATATGGTCCATAATGAAGGATATTCAGCATATTTTGCAAGTTGCAATTTTTCTGCCGGCTATATGACCGGTTTTTGCCAAAGCACTCCCTGATTTATATAAAAAAACAGCCCTCTTCAGGCGTATGAACGCGTATAGAAGAAGACTGTCTAGACTGTCTTATTTGCTTATTAATTTAATGGCTAAGGTCAGCTTAAACGGATTACATCCCGTGCAATCATAACCTCTTCGTCTGTTGGAATGACAACGACTTTTACTGGTGAATGAGGATAGTTAATAAACGCTTCCTCTCCACGAGTTTTGTTAAGAGCCGGATCCCAGTATACACCCATAAACTCAAGACCTTTAAGTACTTCAGCACGGATGGTATCACTATTTTCACCAATACCTGCTGTGAAAATAATAGCATCTACCCCGTTCATGCGTGCAGCATAAGAGCCGATGTACTTATGAATCCGGTTAGAAAACACATCAAGTGCAAGGCGGGCACGTTCATTACCTTCTGAGGATTGCAATTCGATATCCCGTAAATCACTTGAGAAGCCGGAAACCCCAAGCATTCCGGACTGTTTATTTAAAACGTCAAGCACACCTTCTGCTGTTTTATCCGTTTTTTCCATAATGAAAGGAATAAGAGCAGGGTCAATATTACCGCTTCTCGTTCCCATTGTTACACCAGCTAGCGGAGTGAAGCCCATTGAAGTATCAATTGAGCGTCCGCCTTCAATCGCAGCAATACTTGCTCCATTGCCCAGGTGACATGAAATAAGGCGAAGCTGTTCTAATGGACGGCCAAGCATTTCTGCTGCCCGCTGCGAGACGTACTTATGAGAAGTGCCATGGAAACCGTACTTACGAATGCCGTACTCTTTATAATACTGATACGGCAAACTGTATAAAAATGAGCTTTCAGGCATCGTTTGATGGAAGGCAGTGTCAAATACAGCTACCGCAGTCACGTCAGGCAGAACATTTTGGAAAGCCCGGATACCTGTGATGTTTGCAGGGTTATGGAGCGGCGCAAGATCTGACAGCTCTTCAAATTTTGCAATGTTCTCTTCTGTGATAACGACTGAATCATTGAAGATCTCTCCCCCATGCACGACACGGTGGCCTACCCCATTGATTTCGTTAAGAGATTTAATAATGCCTGTTGAAGTAAGCTTATCAAGCAGAAGCTTTACCGCTACCTCGTGATCAGGAATAGTAAGAATATCCTTTTGTTTCTCTCCATCCACTGTGATGGTAAAAACGGAGTCGTTTAATCCAATTCGTTCAATAATACCTTTTGTAATTACTGTTTCTTCCGGCATGTCAAAAAGCTGAAACTTTAGTGACGAGCTTCCTGCATTAATTGCAATGACTTTAGTCATGTGGGGAATTCGCTCCTTTTAACTTAATTAATAGTATATGGTAAATGGTTTGCCATAAAATTTGAATAATATTTATATCCTTATTTATTTAATCATTGTATCTCTGTTACTTCAAGGGAAAGGTCGCTGTGACAACGTTTACAAGCAGAAGTGTTTATTTTCAGAAAAAGCGCGCACCGGAATGGGGTGCACGCTTTTATTTTTAGAAGAAAATATTTGCTATTCATTTTAGTGTTCCCTGGAGAAAAACTCTCTAATCCTAAATAAGCAATTTATCTTTTATTTTCATCCATCCAGAGCTGAATTTTGTTCATCATTGTCTGTACTGCCTGTGCATTGCTAAGCTTTGGCATCTCAGCCAGCAGCACCTGATTGGGTGGATTTACACCCTCTTTTTGCTTCTGAAGAATTAAAATGCTTTTCGCTGACTTTTCATTTTTAAAAAGTGAAGCAGGAAGCGTGATCAGCCCCTGCATATGAGCATGCTTTTGCAGGTATTCATGCAGCTGCGCGGCATATGGAGACTCAAACAAACCATTAGGCACGAGAAAGAATAAATAACCGCCTTCTTTAACATGCTGTACACTTTGCTCAATAAACAAATGATGGGCATAAGAGTGACCTTCCTTAGCCATTAGCTCATAATCGGCTGCGCGTTCATCATTCGGGTAATAGCCAACCGGCAAATCACTGACAACTGCATCCACAGGATCAATAAATAAAGGCTCAAGTGAATCCTGATTGTATAAATGCAGCGGCTGTTCTGTTAAATTAGCCCCTGCATACGCAAGGCGCACTAATACTTCATCTATCTCAACACCATGCGTTACCGCTGCCTTACCATTTAACTGGTTCATAATAGCAAGCACCAGATTGCCTGTTCCCAGCGCCGGATCAAGCAGGGTTAATTCTTTTTCGTTCCCCGTAAACTTGTCCAGTAAAAAACCGATAACCATCGCAATTGAATCGGGTGTCATTTGGTGGTTCGGCTGAATGTGCTCCTTCATTCCCTTCAAAATTGCAAGCTGGAAGGCTTTTCTCACATCTTCCTTTTCAAAGCCTTCAAGCGGGTGTTTTTCGTAGGCATTATAGAGCCTTCTCTTTAAAACGTCATCGACTGTTTCAGGGATTTCTCTGCTGAACCAGTATTCACCACTTTGGGCTAAAGCCTCTAAAAAAGATGTCGCCTGGGCGTCCTGTAATGCGGCTGACGTGTCGTTTAACATCGTAAAAATCGTCTCAACCGGAGAATGATTCATTCCGTATACTCCTCCTGTCCTTAATCTCAACACCCCATTTTACCCGCTTTCCTGAAAAAAAGAAAGAAAAGGCTCATAAGATGATTTATTGGCCCCTCTCATTATCTGACCATGGTATAAGTATTCACTCATAACATATTTTTTTCGAAGCAGTTTATAAGTTACCTTAGATTGATTGAAGCGGAAGGGGCTGACTCCTGCGGGAAGAAGCGGGAAGGCTGAGATCCACTTGCGTTAGCAAGTTAGCTCAGCTCCCGCCCCGCGGAAAGCATGCCCCTGCAGTGGAAATCAATACGCCACATTAAGAGGCATTCACTCAACCTAACTTCAATTTAAAAAAGTAAATAAAGATACTCGTGAGTGATCAAATCAAAAAACCCGGCTAAGCATAATGCTTAAACCGGGAATACTTTATTTTGCTGACTTAGCTGCATCGACTGCAGCTGCGTAGTCTGGATGATTTGTTGCTTCTTTTACATACTCTACATAGGTTACAGTATCGCTTGAATCAACAACGAACACGGCGCGTGCAAGAAGTCTCAGCTCTTCAATCGCTACACCATACGCTTTTCCAAAGGAAAGATCGCGGTGGTCGGAAACCGTTTGAACATTTTCGATTCCGTTGTCCCCGCACCAGCGGCGCTGAGCAAATGGAAGATCAACCGAAACCGTCAAGATCTTCGTATTTCCAAGTTCTGCTGCTTCTTCGTTAAAACGGCGTGTCTGTGCGTCACAAACGCCTGTGTCGAGGGAAGGAACGACACTGATAATTCTTACCTGCCCTTTAGAATCCTGTAATGAAACAGGAGACAGATCATTTGCCAGTACAGTAAAGTCAGGTGCCTTGTCTCCAACTTTCACTTCTGACCCAAGCAATGTTACCGGATTTTCCTTAAAGGTTATCGCTGCCATTTTTATCATCCTCCTCTATGTATGACTCTCTAGTTCATCATACTTATAGGGGGAGTGTTAATCAACTAATAAGCAGGAGAAACGATTACTGATAACGCTGACTGTCGTCAGAATAATGCTTCTGATTTCCCTGGTTCCATTGCTGCTGGATTTTAGAAATTGCTCCAGGCGCCAAATCCATCAGTTTTTCAAGCAAATGGGTTCCATCATTAAGATGGTGCATTCTGACTCCTTCTTTCCCCACGATTAAAAAAGCGATAGGTGTAATCGAAACACCTCCGCCGCTTCCTCCTCCAAAAGGATGTAAAGAGCTGCCTGAATTCATATCCATCGAATCCATTTCAGATTGATAATCACTTCCGCCGGTCGCAAATCCAAAACGAACTTTTGACACCGTCATAATCGTTGTTCCATCATGTGTTTCGACGGGTTCACCGATAATTGTATTTACATCAACCATTTCTTTTAACTGTTCCATTGCAGTGGACATAAGTCCTTCAATAGGATGTTCCATGAACCTCACCAGCCTTTAAATTTTTTGACATTCTGCGATCAAGAAACAATCGGATGCCGATTTTCATAAGGTGCCCAAAACGGATGGAGGCTATGCATGTTGCAGTCATTTTAAAGGCTTTAAAGCCGTACAGCGGAACAACTTTGTGCACCGGCCTGCAATTAATGGAGACCTTCTTTGCAAGAAAGGTCCGGAGAAAGCTTTGCAGCATCCAGATCAAGGAGCTCGAATAAGCTGTCATATCCGCCTGGCCTGTTCCAAGCCGAATATCTGTAGTAAGCTGTTCGATTCTAATTCCTGACCATAAACGGTTAAGATGTATTTTTGCATCATGGTACGTTTTTAAAAATTTTTGATACCTTACTTGCAAATGACCCGCATCGTCTGACGTGAATGTTTTGTTCTCACTTTTTGAAGTCTTCATGTCTGAAGTATTATAGCTAAGCCCTAATCCTTCTTTCTTAATTAGCGGGACCATCAGCTCCTTATTAATCAATCCATTAAATAGCTTTACAGTGATTTCCACCCGGTCATTATGGCCTGTTTTTCTGAAGGAGATGGAGACTGTTATTTTTGAAAAATAAATATAAAAAAGAACACTGCAAATGAACGCGCCAATAACAGCCAGAACCCACATCCCGATTCCTCCTTTTGTTTTTCCCTATTATGTCCAACAAGCACAAAAAAAACCTGCTTTATCAATAGCAGGTTCAATATCTTTATAATTGTTTAGTAAATCATCTGTGTCTGTTCAGGCTCTTTAACAGTTACAAGAGTACGCTCATGTATGACAGAGGTATCCGCTATGAAGTCATGGATGCCCTGCTTCTTTGGCGTAAAACCGACGATGGCATATAAAAAAATGAGGACAGGAAAGCTAAAAATCGAAATTCCCGTATGAAGATACCGACCGATCAGCTCTCTGAAAATAACGGCAGACCAGCTTAATTGGGCATTGCCCAAAGAAACTACCTTAAGACCAAACACCATTTTTCCAAGCGTCTGCTGAAAAAACTTTGTCATAAGAACAAAATAAGCAAAAAACGTAATGCTCGTCGCAATACCGAGAGGACTTATAAAACCTGAACTTTCAATACCAATCAATGAAAAAAACGGTCTGATCAATACATTATTGATAGCTGCAATTACAATAACATCGAATAGGTAAGCCCATACTCTCATCCAAAAACCGCTGTAGTGCAGGGCGGTTACTGGGCGTTCCGGCTGATAAACCGGTTTTTTTGGCTGGACTTCTTCTGTTTCCGTCTGCTCATTCAAAGGGGCAGACGTTTCGAATGATGCCTGTTCTTTATCCAAATCTGCTCCCTCCTTTATTCAGCATATAAGTACATTGGGCGGGGTCCGCCGACTTTGTTTACTAACTCTGAAAAGACCTGTCCTTCAAGACCTCCAAATAGCTTTTGGGCCTGAAAGGTAAACAATGATTCCCAGCTGTTTGGCATAGTGTAGTTAATAACTTGTGCATTTTCAAGGTCAAAATCTTCCTTGACCCCGGCAATAACATCTTCTTCATAGCCGAACTCATCAATCAAATCCAGCTCTAGCGCCTGAATTCCATTGTAGATGCGTCCGTCAGCTATTTCACGTACCCGTTCTTCCGGCAGGCCGCGTCCGTTGGCAATAACTTCTACAAAACCGTTATAGGAATCATCCAATATGCTTTGTACAATATCAAGATCCTCCTGCCTTACTTCCTCGGTAGGGCTTAGCATATCTTTGAATTCACCTGAAGTTACGGTTACAAATTCGATGCCGTACTCATCTGCCAGTCTGCTAAAATTTAAGCTCTGAAGAATAACACCTAATGAGCCAGTCATCGTTTCCTTGCTGGCAAAGATTTTATCTGCTGGCGCAGAAACATAATAGCCTCCGGAAGTTGCCTGTGCTCCCATTGATACATAGATCGGCTTTTCCGTTTCTTCTTTAATTTCAAGAAGCTTATCATGGATTTGCGCACTTTCCACCACTCCGCCGCCTGGGGTATTTACGCTTAAGACGACCGCTTTAATTGTATCGTCCTGTTTAATCTGGTTTAACTGGTTCATAAAATGAGTATGATTGTACCCTGTTCCGGCAAGTAGACCTCCCTGCTCACCTGTGTCCTGAATGGTGCCGTTCAAGTCAATTACTGCAATTCGTTCAGATGTGCTTCCCGGCTCCATTACTACCTCAGGCAAGCCTTCATTTTCACTCGATGTAAATTGGTCAAAATCCATTGTTAAAGCAGTGGTTGCTATATTTACAATAATGGATACAGCAAATAATGCAGCAGCAATCCCCAATGCTATCCACCTTTTTGCGGACATGTAACATTCCTCCTTTAATCTCTTCTCTTTCTTGTACGGTTCTGTTTTGGATATGTTTCATTTCATGGTACACTTTATACGTGTTCCTTATGTATAAGTCAGGATCATGCTTTCCTTTTATCCAAAAAAAGAAAGAAACAAGCCTTACATATTGTACCAAACTATGGTGAAAAGAAACAATGCTACCTGGAGGTTTTACAAATGGAAAAACGTCGCAATATGTATTTTTATGCGAGAAAAGATGAAAAAACAAAGGAGCAGGTCCTTACATTAAGTGATCTTGCTGAACGCTATGGGTTTACAGTTGTAAAAGATTTTAAACAGGCTAATATTATTGTATCAGTTGGAGGAGACGGCGCTTTTTTACAGGCTGTAAGAAAAACAGGGTTTCGCCAGGACTGCCTCTATGCAGGTATTGCAACATCCGTCAGCAGAAGTCTGTACTGTGATTTTCACATTGACGATGTTTCAGCCATGATTGAAGCGATGACAAATGAGCAGATTGAAGTACGAAAATATCCCACTGTTCAGGTAACGGTTGATGGGGAAACTAATTTTCTTTGTCTGAATGAATTCAGCATTCGTACAGGAATTGTTAAAACTTTTGTTATGGATGTCTTTATTGACAATTTACACTTTGAAACTTTCCGGGGAGACGGTATGATCATTTCCACTCCTACAGGAAGCTCAGCCTACAGCAAATCTGTTGGGGGCGCTGTAGTTGACCCGATGCTTCCTTGTCTTCAGGTCAGTGAGCTTGCTTCACTGAATAATAACCGATACCGCTCTCTCGGTTCATCTTTTATTTTAAGCGGTGAGCGTAAACTGAAGCTTGTCGTTACACAGGATGGAAATGACTATCCGGTAATGGGCCTTGACAATGAAGCTCTTGGCATCAGCCATGTAAAAGAAGTCGACCTGATGCTTAGTGATAATATCGTCAAAACAGTTAAACTGAAGGACAATTCCTTCTGGGAAAAAGTAAAGAGAACATTTCTGTAAAAAAATGGATTGTGCAGATATCAGGCTTAGCCTGACTGTCTGACAATCCATTTTTTATTAAGCTTACATTAGTGGCTGTGCGCTTTTTTAATTCTTTTTGGTCTGGCAAGATACCATTTTGAACGCGAGAAAGTAAATAAAGTCAGGCTTGCCCAAATAAATAAGAAAGAAATAAGATCAATGAGATCAAATGGTTCTCCGTAAATAAAAACACCGAGTAAAAGCGTGAGAGTCGGAGCGATATACTGCAGGAACCCCACCATATAAAGCGGGATTTTCTGAGCCCCTTTCGCAAAAAGAAGCAGCGGAATGGCCGTAGCTGCCCCTGCGCCAATCAGGAGCAGATCTGTATTCAGACTAATCGAAAACAAAGCAGGACTTCCGCTTCCCGCAAGATACATCATATAAAGCATGGCAACCGGCATAATTGTAAGTGTCTCAAGCGTCAACCCTATAGCTGGATCAACCTTGATCATTTTTTTAGCTAAACCGTAAAGCCCAAAGGACATCGCTAAGGTAAAGGCAATCCAGGGGAAAGCCCCATAAGAAATCGTAATAATCAGGACTCCGATAAGTGCTAAAATAAATGATACCACCTGCGCCTTTGACATCACTTCTTTTAATACAATCACACCCAATAAAACCGAAACAAGCGGATTTATATAATAACCTAAACTTGCTTCAATCATCTGGTTCGAGTTCACTGCCCAAATGTACACAAACCAATTAATGCTAATTAGTGATGAAGCAACAACTAATGCAAGCAGCCTCTTCTTTTTCTTTATAAGAGATTTGCCTTCTTTCGCAAAAGCCTTTACATTCCCGGTTGCTAAAAGAAGAACCAGCATAAACCAAAACGACCAAAATACACGATTGGCAAGAATTTCATCTGCATCCACGTGTGCAATAAACTTCCAATAAATCGGAAGCAGCCCCCATAGCGCATAGGCAAATGCGGTGAAAAATATTCCCTTTTTCTCTTCTGTCTCCATTTGCTTCTCCATTCCTTTGATTATCGAAATAAATTTAATTATACGCTTGTACATAAGCGAGATTCAAGAAAAAATTCTTATAAAAAGGCAATATTCTCCTCGTGTTGTTGAAGTCTTTTCAGGCACCCTAAAAAGGTTCATGTAAAATGGACAAATCCTAAAGACAGGGTGATGAGATATGAGATTTAATTTTGCCATGAATAAGATACTGCCGATTATTTCATCAATAGGTGTAGGTTTAGCCGCTTATCAAATGTTTAGCGGTAACGGCAAGAATATGAACAATATGATTTCTCCGCTTGCTTCGAATTTGATGGGTTCACAAAATGGAAATGGCAAAAACCAGCGGTACTCATATCAATAAACACTCTGTCCTGAAAAAATCCCGGAGACCTATCTCCGGGATTTTTCTTTATGCCTGATAAACGGTTTTTCCATCTACAACTGTCAGCATTACTTTCATTGTCAGTAATTTATCCGGATCGCAAGCGAAAGGATCTTCTTCCAGAACCGTAAAATCAGCTGCATAGCCTTTATCAAGTATCCCCCGGTTATGCTCATGATGGCACACATATGCACTTCCCTTTGTAAACAGTTCAAAGGCCTGATACATCGTTAAGCATTCTTCTTCTCCATATACTGTTCTGGATGGATCATTTGGATTTCTTCTTGTTACCGCAGCATGAATACCAAGCAATGGCCCAAGAGGCTCAATCGGTGCGTCTGATCCTCCTGCGCAGGCAATGCCTCTTTCAATTAAAGTCTTCCAGGCATAATTCCATTTCATTCGTTCTTTACCTATGCGGTCATTTACCCAAGGGAAATCTGATGCAACAAAACGGGGCTGGATGTCCAGCACAGCCGGCAGCTTTTCTACACGCTGAACCAATTCTTCCGATAAAATCTGGGCATGAATTAACCGGTCCCGCTGCCCGTTTTCTGCAGGATACTGTTCAATAGCATCGAGCATATATTCAAATGCAAGATCACCTATTGTGTGTACCGCTATCGGCATATCATATTGACGCGCTTTGTAGACCAGCTGCTTCAGTTTATCAGGGGTGTGAATCGCAACTCCATTGGTTGATTCATCATCTGCGTATCCATTTTTTAATAAAGCGGTTCTTCCCCCTAGAGCGCCATCTGCAAAGAATTTCATCGCACCGAATTCTACATAGCGTGATCCTGATAGAAAAGAATGACCCTGCCTGTGCCAATCCTCGATGACCTGATGATGCACGAGAAGATGAGCTCTGAATTGATGCCCTTCTTCTTCGATCACTTTTTGAAAGGCCCGGTAGGTTCTCGTAAAGTCTCCGTAATAGCTGAGATCCTCTGTATGCCCTCCCGTTAACCCAAGTGACCATGCATGCTTAACCCCTTCCCGAAGCGATTTTTGAATGTATTCCTCTTCTATAGGAGGAAGGGCTGGAATCATTAAATCCTGGGCCTGATCCTTCAACAGACCGGTTAATTGGCCGTCCGGCGAACGGTCAATTAAACCGCCTTCCGGGTCCGGGGTGACAGTGTCGATTTTAGCAAGCTCAAGTGCAGCGGAATTTACGACTGCTGCATGCCGGCATATACGCTTTAAATGAACCGGGTGATTAGGAGCCGCTTCGTCAAGCTCAGCTGCTGTGATAACCTCAGGCAGCTGCCATTGATTTTCATTCCAGCCATCCCCAAGGATCCAATCTCCATAAGAAAGCTCAGAAGCCTTCTCTCTCACTGCCTCAAGCACTTCTTCCTTTGAATTCATCGCTGAAAGGTCCAGTCTGAGGAGAGTCTCGCCAACGCCAATTAAATGCAAGTGACTATCCACAAGGCCTGGTAATAACACTGAGCCATTCAGGTCCACTGTTTCATTTATTAGATCCCTATACCGGTCACGGAGCCATTGAATTTCTCCTAAATCAACGATTTTACCATTCTCCGTTATAACAGCTTCTACCTTGTGCTGCTCTTTTTGCATTGTATAAATAATTCCGTTATACCAAAGCTTCATCACAGATCCCCCTAAACTTCCTTATGTAAAAATAAATTAACATTTAAAAATGGCCTAGTACAATTTTACAAAAGTTTTGTTTAAAGTTGAAGCTGAACGCTCATATAAAAAATGTATAAAAATGTTTCCAACTGCAAATAAAAAGCCGACAGCTCAATTTAGCTGTCGGCTTTTACTATTTATCATTAATTATCTTTGAGAACCACCTAATTGTTGTTCAGCCATCTGAACAAGACGCTTAGTGATTTCTCCACCTACAGAACCGTTAGAACGAGCTGTAGAATCAGCACCAAGTTGTACTCCGAATTCTGTTGCGATTTCGTATTTCATTTGAGACAACGCTTGTTCTACACCAGGAACAAGAAGTTGATTACGTGAACCGTTGTTAGCCATGAGTTTTTCACCTCCCTTGTAAAAATAGAATGTGCAAAAACTCATATTATAACACTGGTAATTGTTGTTAATTTAAATTTCTTTTGGCTAAAACAAATCAGAATAGGAGGATTGTATTTCATCCTCTAATTTGCCTGGTGTAATGATTTCAGCTTCAGTTTGAGAAACTGCCTCCTGTAGCATGGAGTCAAAATCAATAAAGCTTTCATAATAGGCAATCTTCTCAAGTTTCGGTTTAGTTTTAGGCGCTGCAGGCGTAAAAATTGTGCAGCAGTCTTCATAAGGAAGGATTGAGATGTCATATGTGCCAATCTCTTTTGCGATATCGATAATTTCTGTTTTATCCATCGTTATCAGCGGTCTGAGTACCGGTGTAGCCGTGACAGCATTAATCGCCTGCATGCTTTCAAGTGTCTGGCTTGCTACCTGTCCAAGGCTTTCACCGGTAACGATTGCTTTTGAACCGGTTTGCTCCCGGATAAGATTCGCAATTTTAAGCATCATTCTTCTTGTAGATGTCATGGTATAGTTCTCTGGCACCTGTTTGTGTATTGCCTGCTGAATAGCAGTGAAAGGAACAATATGAAGCTTTACCTTGCCGCTGAACCCTGCTAGTTGAGCAGCAAGCTGCCTTACTTTTTCCTTGGACTGGTCACTTGTAAATGGCGGACTATGAAAATGTATGGCTTCAATTTCAACACCGCGTTTTAGCATCTGATAGCCTGCTACAGGACTGTCAAAGCCGCCTGAAAGCATCAGGCTTGCTTTATTGGAAGCGCCAATCGGCATACCTCCAGCACCTTGAATGGTTTCAGCTGACAAATAAACGCCTTCCTCCCGCACCTCAACCACGAGCTCAATCTGTGGCTTTTTCATTTCCACAAGAAGCCCGTGAACCCGGCTCATAACATGAGAACCAATTTCCATGTTCAGGCCATTAGTATCAAGCGGGAAGGATTTATCCGCCCTTCTTGCAGAAACCTTAAAGGTTGCAGAAGTTTTCTTAATAGAAGAAACAAGCAAAACTGCCTGCTCTTTTATTTCATCCAGTTCTTTAGCCGTCTTTACTACAGGGCTGAACGATTGAATACCGAAGATGGTTTTTAGCCGTTCCACTATGGGGCTTACATCTTCCGGATTATGGAGCAAAAGATGCATCCTGTCGCGGCCAGCCTGTATATGAATTGAAAAGCCTGTCAGTGAAGAGAGGATATTCGCTTTTAACTGATTGACAAACTTGCTTCTGTTTTTTCCTTTTGTTGAAATTTCTCCATAGCGGATTAAAATTCGATCATACTTCATTACGTTTAATTCCTTTCAATAAGGGCGGGATTACTTTTCTCCACGCTTCTAATAATCGGTCTATTTCAGCTGGCTCTGTAAGGTGTGACATACTGATGCGCACTGAGCCCCTTGCATCCTTTTCAGAGAAGCCCATCGCAAGAATTGTTTTACTTATTTGAGCTTTTTTTGAAGAACATGCACTGGTGGTTGAAATAAAAATACCTTCCTGCTCAAGGGCATGTACAATCACTTCACCTTTTAATCCCGGAACAGTCACATTAACAATATGAGGAGCTCCTTCTTGTTGAGGTGATACAAGCTTTACCTCCGGCCTTGAGGCAAAAAAATGAACTAGGCGGGAACGGTGCTGATTTAAATTTTGAGAATGCATATTTTCCATCGTCATCCTCATAGCTTTCGCCGTGGAGACTGCTCCCCCTACGTTCTCTGTACCGCTCCTGATCCCTCTTTCCTGGCTTCCGCCACTCAACTGGGGAGTAAACAATAGATTTTTCTTCATATAAAGAAGACCATTCCCTTTCATCCCATGAAATTTATGTGCAGAAAGTGATAAGGAATCAATCGAGGAATTTTCGATTAAGATAGGAACTTTTCCAAAGCTTTGAATCGCATCAACATGAAATACCGCTTTCGACTTTTCTTTTATGATTTTCCCAGCCTCCTGAATTGGCTGAATAGACCCAACCTCATTATTGACATGCATGATGGATACAAGAATGGTTTCGCTGGTCAAAAGACGTTTCAATTCCTCCAGTGAAATAATTCCCTCCTGATTGACTTTCAAAAACGATACACGAAAACCTTTAGTCTCAAGTTCTTTCACTGTATTGTATACGGAAGGATGCTCAATGTCAGTAGTGATAATATGTCTTCCTTTATATCTGTTAGCTTCAGCGATTCCCTTGATTGCACTGTTATTTGATTCGGTGCCTCCGGAGGTAAAGATCATTTCGTCACTCTTCACTCCAAGGATTAAAGCCGCCTGCTCACGGGCTTTTTCAAGTAAAAGTGAAGCAGTTGTGCCCATCTCATGCAGAGAAGAAGGATTTCCGAAGTGTTTTTCGTTTATCGTGATAAAAGAAGAAAGAACCTCTTTATACGGTTTAGTTGTTGCACTATTATCTAAATAAATCATTTACGTCACTCTTTCGTTAATTGCTTTCAGCTTACCCTAAACACTAAATACTGTGTTATCATACCACATTTTATCTAAAATAACGGTGGAAATCCCCTGACTTCCAGCTGACGTTTATTAAGTCGTTTTAATCGATTTAATTTTCTTACTATTTCGATTATTGTTATTTTCGACAAAATTCTTTTTTTCTATGTTAAGATATTTCCGTGTTTAAAGAAGGCCAAGTATGGAGGTAGTTATGAAACAGCAGTCTATAACCTTTGGCAGCATTTTAACTGTAGGGTTAATGCTTTTTGCTTTATTTTTAGGAGCAGGAAATATGATTTTTCCTCCTCTATTAGGACAGCAGGCAGGTGAATCTGCAGGGCTTGCCATCATAGGATTTTTAATAACCGGAGTGGGCTTGCCGCTTCTTGGTGTCATTGCCATTGCGTATTCAGGTGGAGATCCTCAGCGTCTTGCAAGCCGAGTACACCCAATTTTCGGAATAATCTTTACAATCACTCTTTATCTTGCAATTGGTCCATTTTTTGGAATTCCAAGAACCGCAACCGTTTCATATGAAATTGGCGTCGTGCCATTTCTTCCAGCACAGATTTCAAATGCAGGATGGCCGCTAGTGCTTTTTTCAGTTGCTTTTTTCATGCTGGCAGCTGTTTTATCCCTCAATCCATCTAAACTAGTAGGCAGAATCGGAAAATTTTTAACTCCTGCGTTAATTATCATTTTAATCGCTTTAGTTGCAGGAGCTTTTGTAACGCCTATGGGCGACCCTGGAGAGCCTGTAGCAGGTTATGCGTCTTCTCCATTTTTCACTGGATTTATTGAAGGATACTTAACGCTTGATGCGATTGCAGCGCTTGTTTTTGCCATTGTCGTTATTTCTGCTATTAAAGAGAAACAGGTACACGAGAGAAGCCAGCTAATACGCTTAACCGTCTATGCAGGGCTTATTGCTGCAACGGGATTAGCACTGGTATACCTTGCATTAAGTCATCTGGGGGCAACCAGCCTGTCAGCTGTCGGACCTCAGGATAATGGAGGCGCCATCCTATCAGCTGCTGCCGCATATTTATATGGATCAAGCGGAGCGTTAATTTTAGGCCTTGCAATCACAGCTGCCTGCATAACGACATCCATTGGATTAATTTCATCAGCATCCACCTATTTTTCCAGGCTGATTCCCCGCATTCCGTATAAAGCATTTGTCTTTTTGTTTGCAGGATTCAGCACCATAGTAGCAAATATAGGTTTAACGCAGCTAATTGCTTTTTCAGTTCCGCTGCTGGTAATGATTTATCCTATGGCAATTGTGTTAATTTTCCTAACCTTTTTGCACCGTTTATTTAAAGGGTACCGGGCAGTATATGTAGCCGCAATCATGCCAACCTTTATCGTTGGCATCAGCGACGGATTAGCTGCTGCCGGACTTACAGACAACCCGTTGACCGGTTTTCTCGGCTTTCTGCCTTTAATGGAGCAGGGAGTAGGCTGGGTCGTCCCTGCAGTTGTCGGGGCTGTGGCCGGCTTTGTTATTGCATCACTATTAAAGCATCGTCCTTTTTCATCAGAGACTTATGCAAAATAAAAAGGCTGGCTCCAATTGAATGGAGCCGGCCTTTTATGATTGATTTGCAAACTCTTTTTCTTCAAGGGAGGTGCCTGACAGTTCTTCAATTCGTTTTAATGCACCCGGCTCTACCTTTTCGATGGTATTAGCTGCCTGTTCGAGCGCATCATGAAATTGGCCCTTTCTGAATAATAGCTCTGCTTCATTCAGACCAATATACACGACCTCATGTCTGCTGCGGTACCGGTTGCCGTATTGTATCACCCGCTCAACAGATTGAGCTGTCTGAACCATATCTTCAGCATCCCTGCACACAGCTTCCACCATTGCCTGTGAGGTTAAGGAGTGCTGCTGGATGGTGATAATGTTTAACGGACGATCCTTAAGACTTTCTTCAAGAAGATACAGCTGGTCATAAGCTTCTGTAAACTGATTAACAATGTAATCAGGATAGCGCGGAAGATTAGCATGACGAATTTCCCGTTCTGCTTCTTTAAGCTGTCTTCTCAGTTCAACATCAACTTCACGGACGGTTACTTCATCCTGTCGCAGGCGCTGAAGAAGTTCTTTGAAGTCTGTTTGGGCCGGTTCAATTTCCTGAAGCTCGTTACGGATTAGATTCAGTTCTTCCCAAATGAGTGAATAAGCTGTTTCCTCAGAGGACCGTCGTTCCTTTATGATAGAGAATCTTTTTTCAATTTTAATTAATTTTTTATCAAGTTCCTTCGGGATGTCCAGGTTCTCCTGGTCAATCTGATAGCTTTGACGAACGAATTCTGTTTCACTCTGCAGGGATTGATTCTGCTCAATAAGACGTCCGAGCAGCTTTGCAGTATTTTCCCAATGGTCCGCTACAAGAGACCGCGCCTCCGCTTCCTTCTCCAATAAATCGTAGAGAGTATCGATTTGTTCGTGGGCTGCACTGACGATCACTCCGGCTTCTTCCATTTCCAGCTGGTTCACATGTTTTCTTCCCTGTTCAATCGACTCCTGGATTAATTCTGCATCTCTTTCAAGCGGAATGTGGTCAAGCGGGAAGCCGGAACTCCTCATTTCTTCAAAGCCTTCTTTAAGCTCTGTCAATTGAGAAGGAATGCCATAATTCGTTTCGTTATAAACATCCGGCAAGTCTGCCAGCAGTTTCTTAATGAATGCCACATCGTCCAGCAGCGAAAGCACCAGCTCTCTTGCAGCCAGATAGTTTCCTTCCTCCGTCATTTCATTATAAAGAATTAACTTTGGCTCTACCGCTTCAATTTTGCGTTCAATTGCTTCTGCAGCCTTACCATATGTATGACGCTGAGCTAATAAATCCTTCTTTGCCTGCTTATAGTCTGCCAGGATGGTTTCCATTTCAACTTTATTTTTCTCATCGCTTCCCATAAGTTCTTCAAGTTCGATTAAGATCTGGTTCATTTCTTTCTCTGCATCGGAAAGCATTTGTTTAATTTGTTCCCGGATTTCGCGGGACTTTTTAAAGCGGAACTTATCAATGTTTTCTTCTGCATCAAATAAGAGGGTATTCACCTCTGCCAGCTTTACATCAACAACGTGGATCCAGGATTCTCGCCAGCCTTCAAATAATTCTTCTGTTTGGCCGTTCATATTTAATTGCTTCACCTTTGTCATTTCCTCGAGAATTGGACGATGTTGAATTTCCAGTTTTGCAGCTTCAAGCTGATCCACTTCTTTATATTCTTTTCTTCGCCAAAAAAGGGCTATGGCAATGATTATTACGATTAATATGACGGATCCGATTATGTACTCCATCCTAAGCCTCCTGTCCAAACAACCGATCCTATGTTAACAATCATTGGATGTTCATGATATTGACTTTATGATACCATGTTATCAACGATTTTTCTTGTTTTTTCTAATATTTTTGACATGATTATCAAGTATTCTTAACTACTCCCTTTTTTTAGGACCTCTTCTCTTATTTCCTACTAACCAATTACCGGTTTGATAGGTAGTAAACCAGCAGAAAACAGCGGGATAATAACTTGATTATTTTTTATAAAAGGAGACAGCGAAATGAAGCTTCAGGATGGGCATATTCATACCCCTTTTTGTCCTCACGGCTCAAAGGATTCATTTTTGCTTTATATCGAACGGGCAATTAAGCTTGACTACACAGAAATTTCCTTCATGGAGCATGCTCCTCTGCCTGCTTCTTTTACAGATCCGACGCCGGATCAGGACAGCGGCATGGACATCAGGTTTTTAGAAGAGTACCTTCACACCATCTCTTCGTTAAAAAACACATATAAAAAAGACCTTAAAATAAATACAGGTCTTGAGGTAGATTATATAGAAGGGTTCGAACACGAAACAGCAGCATTTTTAAACCGGTACGGGCCACACCTGGATGACTCTATTCTATCTGTGCATTTCCTTTTAAAGGATGGAAAATATGACTGCATGGACTATAGCCACGAGGTATTTTCAAGCATGGCGGAACGCTACGGATCAGTTGATGCGGTGCATAAAGCCTATTACCGGACACTTCAGCTTTCTATTGAAGCAGATCTTGGCATATATAAACCAAAGCGGATTGGCCACATGACACTTGCACGGAAGTTCCAGCAGCTTTTTCATGCCAATGAGGATTATTCCCTCGCTATTAACGCTATTCTTACAAAAATAAAGGAAGAAGGATATGAGTTGGACTACAATGGTGCCGGTGCGGTCAAACCTCACTGCAGAGAACCATACCCGTCTGCTGATATTGCTCAAATCGCAAGAACTCTTGGGATTAAGCTTGTCTATGGGTCCGATGCCCATCAGGCAAAAGACCTTCATCAGGGCAGAGCACAGCTTATACCGCCTTTTTCACTTTTATAAAATGATGGTGGATTCGCATGTTACCCCCAAGTACCATTCCTTTAAGATATCTCTGTATGAACGGGTGAAGAATTCTTCACTTGGATTAACATTCCAAAGCTCCTGAATTGTCTGGCTTTGCAAAAATGGCATTGAAAGCATCGACGTGAGCTGAATAAGAAAGAAGGATGGAGATATTTTTATGGAAATGCCTTTTTCAATATCCTGAGCGAGCAGCAGCTTCCAGATGTATTGCTCTTTTCGCAGGTAGCAGGAGGTCATTTCCCGTACCATTTGACTGTCCATCGTAACCTCTCTCCACGCAAAGCGGGCGAAGCGGTGATTTTGCTGCTGAAATTCAATTAACGAAAATGCCGCTTCCATCATATGTGATCTGCTCGGATCATTTTTTAAGGTTGCCGAATCGGCAGCCTTTTGCAATATGTCCAGATAAGGCTCAAAAAAAGCAACGAGGCACTCCTCTAGAAGACCCTGTTTTCCCGCAAAGTAATAGGAGACAGTAGCGACATTTACACCGGCCTTTGCTGATATTTCTCTTATGCTGGTGGCATGGTACCCCTTTGTGTAAAATAAATCGACAGCTGCAATCATAACATCAGATTTTGTTTCCCGCTGCTGTAGCATGACCATCTCGCTCATCCCTTTCTTAAATGATTGCTTCCAGGTATGGAATATGCTAAAAATAAATTACTGTCTTTCTATAGATTCTAGATTTAAACCTGTAAACCTCTATAAAGTTATCATCAAATATCGCCTTAAAAAGGCTTATAAGACAGAATAATTCATCAAAAAGAAGGTGAACAAATTGTTTACTGTCGAAATGTATAAAGGAACCAAGAATGAAAATTACTCACTTGTTCAAAAACAGCTTCGCGCTCTACTTGAAGGCGAACCAAATCAAATCGCCAATTTAAGCAATGCTTCTTCTTTATTAAATCAATTCCTGGTTCAAACAAACTGGGTTGGATTTTATCTTGTTGATGGAAAGGAGCTTGTATTAGGACCTTTTCAAGGGCTCCCTGCCTGCGTTCGAATTCCTTTTGGCAAAGGCGTTTGCGGTACATCAGCAAGCGAGCTTAAAACAATGCGCGTCGATGATGTTCACGCTTTTCCAGGGCATATTGCTTGCGACGCAGCTTCACAGTCTGAAATCGTCGTGCCGGTCGTAAAGGACGGAAGGCTTATTGGAGTGCTCGATATCGACAGCCCTGTAACCTCCCGTTTTGATGAAGTGGACCAGGAGCAGCTGGAGAAGTTTGTGGAGATACTTGCAGAGTACCTTTAAAAGATGAATAATCGATATCAGTTATGTACAGATTTTGTAAAGTAGTTTTTCGCTTCTAAGAGGTTTTCTTCTGTTCTGAATGCAATAAAAACGAGCATCAGCCTTAAATGGCTGATGCTCGTTTTATATATCAGTTGAAATCGCCATTACAGACAGTTTCTGAAAAGACTGTTCAAGGTCTTCGCATACATCCTCCCATGCTTCAAGGCCTACTGAGAGCCTGAGAAGTGAATCAGTAATGCCCATCTTTCCCCTTGCTTCTTTTGGAACGATTGAATGAGTCATCGTAGCAGGGTGCTGAATTAATGTTTCAGCATCGCCAAGACTTACAGCAATCTTCACCATTTTCAACTCGTTCATAAATGCCTGTGCCGTTTCTTTTGATCCTTCCAGAACAAATGAAATCAATCCGCCAAACTTTTTCATCTGCCTTACTGCAATTAAGTGGCCGGCATGCTCCTCAATTCCTGGAAAATGAACTGCTTTAACCATGTGATGATTTTTAAGATACTCGGCAATCTTCTCTGCATTTTCACAATGTCGGTCCATTCTTATCGGCAATGTTTTCAGCCCTCTTATTAACAGCCATGCATCAAATGGTGACATGATGCCTCCAATATCCTTTTGTGTCGTCATCCGGATATGATTAATTTCTTCTGCCGAATCACCAACCAAAAGACCGCCCACAACATCTCCGTGACCGCAGATGTACTTCGTTGCGCTATGGAGAACAAAATTTGCACCAAAGTTTAAAGGCTGCTGCAGATAAGGTGAGCAAAATGTATTATCCACCACTACCGGTATATTATTTTGATTTGCTATTTTACATACTAGAGCAAGATCAATCAGCTCCATTGTTGGATTGATAGGTGTTTCAATATAAATGCACGCAGTATTCTCTCTGATTGCCCCTTCAATGCTTTCTGCAGTGGCCATCTTTATATAATCATGCTTAATTTGAAATTTCTCCTCCAGCATTTCAAGCAGTCCAAAGGTACAGCCATACACGCCTCTTGAGCATAAAATATGGTCCCCTGACTTTAAAAGGTGAAACAATACTGCTGATACTGCTGCCATACCTGAGCCAAATGCTAGCGCCCCTTTTCCGTTTTCCAAAGACGCTATCCTGTCCTCCAAAACCCGGACCGTAGGATTTCCAAGTCTCGAATAAATATATCCCGCATCTTCCCCGGCAAACCGATGCTCCCCTTGCTTGGCATTGGCAAATGTAAATGTCGAGGTTTGATATATAGGTGGTGTAAGAGCTCCATAATGATCAGCTGAATCATAGCCCTCGTGAATCACTCTGGTCTCAAACCGTTTTTTCCCCTTTCCCATGAAAAGCTCCCCCTAAAATGTAATCGCTTTCATTAATAGTTTATGCTATTTTACAGATTATGAAAAGGGGGGCTTTTTTGAATGGGTTTATTTAATCAGCTTTACATAATATAATTATTATGGTCATAATTTAATTCTTGAGACATTACTTAATTATTGTTTAAAAGGTTGACATCACTAGTTCAGCATTATATGATGATAGTTGTGTAAAATAATGCAGCCTATTGTGAATGCATTGATTGATCATTTTGTTCCTATTCGTTAGGTGCATCGTGTAACCCTTGCTGCAGGGCGATGGTGCAAGATGACAAAATGACAGTGAGTGTTCCATCACGCGTACGGTTTTTATTTTACAACAAAATAAAAACACAAGGAGGAGTCAACTTATGGCTCGTTATACAGGTTCATCATGGAAAATCTCCCGTCGTTTAGGAATTTCTCTAAGCGGTACTGGGAAAGAATTAGAAAAGCGTCCTTACGCTCCAGGTCCACACGGTCCTACTCAGCGTAAAAAACTTTCTGAGTATGGTCTTCAATTACAGGAAAAGCAAAAGCTTCGTCACACTTATGGTGTAACTGAGCGCCAATTCCGTAACTTGTTTGACAAAGCTGCTAAACTACAAGGTAAACAAGGTGATAACTTCATGATTCTTCTTGAAACTCGCCTTGACAACCTGGTTTACCGTTTAGGTCTTGCTCGCACACGCCGTCAGGCTCGCCAGCTTGTAAACCACGGTCACGTTACAGTAGACGGATCCCGCGTAGATATCCCATCTTACAGCGTTAAACCTGGACAGGTTATCGGAATCCGTGAAAAATCTCAAAAACTTAACATCGTAAAAGAATCAATGGAGCTTAACAGCTACACTCCTGAGTATGTATCTTTTGATGCAGACAAGTTAGAAGGAACTTTCACTCGCCTTCCAGAGCGTGCTGAATTAGCTGCAGACATCAACGAAGCTCTTATCGTTGAGTTCTATTCTCGTTAATTTTCATTACAAAAAAGCCTTGAGATGTTGTTTATCAACATTTCAAGGCTTTTTATTTTGTCAGCACTTTAACTGAGTGAGAATAAGTAAGTTAAGTTCAAACTAAACATTGCTCAAATGTTCATGAATCAATTTCCATTCATGATCTGAATTTTTAACGAATACATTTGTCGCACGGCCGCTGCCTTTTACAAATCGTCCCTCATAATATCCTTCGTAGCGATATGTATATATACATGTAGCTGCTTCATCTGTTCTCACAATCCAGCTAATATCTTCTGCTGAATATATTTCTTCTTTAATGGTATTCCAAGCATGTTCAAAATACGTCTGGATCTCATTCATCGTGGTGCAGTTCTTATTTGTAAACCAGTAAATTGCATCGTAATGAAGGACTTTTTTTACATTTTCAAAATCGTGTGAGTTTGTTGCCTAAATATATTTCTCCAGCGCTTTTTCGCAGCTCATCCTAATCCCCTGCCTTTAAAGTCTAATTTGTTTCTTTTCTATTTAAAAAGAAATCTGCATAAAATAAATAATAACTAAAATACTTGCGGCAAAAAGAATGCTCATCTCAGCTAAGGTGACAATGGACCGCTTCGGATTCTCTGAATACTTCCACTCAAAAAAAGCTTTTAAACCAAGTTCTGCTAAAATGAATAATAGACTTACAGCAAAAACTAACAGAATATATTCCTCGAAAAATAGGATTGCTGCGCCAAATGAGAGAATTAAAACAATAACCGAAAAAATCCTCACCAACTGATCAATTTTTTTATGGCGTTCATTTACATAGTTAGACGAAAAGAGAACCGTTTTTTCTCTTTCCAGTTCGAATAACCTTAGCAAGCTATATTTCACTGCAGAAACCATCAGAAAGACGCCTGCAACAACTAACAATAAATTAACCCAGATCAAACAGTTTCCCCCATTCCAATCAATTTAGATGAGCTGCAAGAGATCATTTATTTTATAATAACATGAGTCACCTAAATCTATATAATATTTACAAATTTTACCTAAATAATTCTGTTAGGGGCTTTGAAATTTTGCTCCTTCTCTTCTTTCTTAAGTCGTAACTATGGTAGACTTGAAGAATGTGTTTTGTGAAATATAACCTCCCGGGAGTGAATTATTCATGGATAAAAAAGATATTGCAGGCATCCGTAAACAGCTTAAACCGGATAATGATCTACTAAGGATCTCAGATATTTTTACTGTTTATGTTATGAAAGAGACAACTGAAGTTTATCATTCTCAAAAACAGCCATTTGAAATGCTCGATAGCGATCAACAGGAGCTTTTTATGAATAACTTTAAAAAAGTGCTGACAGGTCAGCTCAACGAAAAATTATTTGAGTTGAAATTCCAACGGGATGCAGAAAACAGCTCTCAGCTTATTCTACATAAAGGATTGCTTGAATCATCAGAAGGATGGCAGGAGCAAATGTTGATAATGACTGAAAAGATGCTAAAGGATCAGCCGAATGAAAAAGATATTGTTATTACCTTTATCCGCGCAGAATATATGAAACCGACGAAAAGCCGCAATGAGGAGACAGAGGAAACCGGAAGAGATACGGTCTACGCTCATCGTTTCATTCTGTGCAGCATCAACAAAACGGACGAACCTAAAAAAGAAATTCAGTTTGATTATGTAGAAAAAGAATTTAAATACAAGGTAGAGGTTGATCCTGTAATTGACCTAAAAACGCCGATGTCCGGATTTTTATTTCCTTGCTTCACAAATCACTCGTCGGATGTAAACCATGTTCTCTATGCAGCCGGAAAAGCGAATGAGCCGGATTACCGTTTTATTGAGGAAGTATTGAACGGGGAAGAAATCATGACTGCCCAGGAAGATAAAGCGGTATTTGAAGAGGTTATTAAAAGCGTTGTAGGAGACCAGCTCTCCCCCTCAACCCTGGCGTCTGTTTACAGTGAAATAAATGAATCCATTGAAGAAAGCGGAGATGATGAACCACCAAGGCTTGATTATAAAGATGTTGAACGCATTTTAACAAACAGCGGCGAAAAGGTGGAAAGCGAAAAAATCAAGGAAGCTTTTGGGCTTATTACAGACAATGAGTCCTATGAGCTTAAGGCAAATAGCATTGTCCCTAAATTTAAATCAAAATCAATTAAAATTGATACAAAAGTAGCTAAGATCTCAATCAGCCCTCAGGATCTGCAATATGTAAAGCAGGTAAATCGCAACGGCAAGCGCTGGATCATGATTGAAATTGATGAAGATGCGGAGATTGACGGGTTTAGAATGCTGCCTGAGGAATTTGGAGAATAAGATTTCCGCATCCAGGAACCTCATAGAATGGGGCTCCTGGATTTTTTACTTTTATCAGATTAAGGATGCCGGTAATCATACTTTCCATTTGGAACTTCTATCAAAACCCCATTGATCTGGACAGTTGTATCATCCTTCCATAAAATAACTCCCTCTTCTGTTTTGTACTGCCAATATATATTTTTAGGTTTTTTATTTTGTTCATTAAATTCTAAAACGCCTAACACTGAGTAGCTTACCGTTGCCCCGCCGTTGTTTAAATATGTTTTAACGGTATACCGCCCATCAGGCGACTGCTCCTGTGCGATAAGCTCTCCGGGTTCGATCCGCTCAATTGAAAAAAATGCCCAATGAATGAGGAAAAGCAAGAACAGACGTTGCTAAGACAAACACGATTGTCAGTATTGAGATAATAGGATGTCTATTAAAAAATGATTCACCCCTATTGGATTTTGTTTTTTGCATATTCAGCACTCTCTTTCATTTTAAGTAGAAATAATTTATGTATGTTCAGGCTCTTATTTGAGGTCTTAAAGCACCAAAATGCAGGTTAATTATCATCAGGGTCAGACAGCGTACGCTATAATCCATCCGTATCCTTTGTTTGATAAGTCGAAATACCTGTTTTTTTGCAAAAAGCCTCCGATAAGTGTTGAACGATTAATAAACGGCTTCCATTCTTTTTATAGTAATCTACTTATAAGAAGCATGCCTTGAAACCGGGACAAAATAGAAGGATGGTGAGTAGGATGTTCATGAATATAATTGCAAAATGGAGCCCTAACAAAGAGCAGAATCTCTGTGAAGCAAAGCTGAGAAAAGTAATGAAGCGCTTAAGAATCGACCAGTACAATTATAACTGGGATCGCAGCAGCTGTCTCATAGAATTCACTTATCTTGAAAAATCCTATCGACTCGAGCACTCAATTGACAAGGCAAAAAAGACTGGAATTATTGTTAACAATGGCATGGATTGTTTGTATGAATTAACTTCTTCCCTCGAGGATTTATCGGAAATCATTAACAGAGGAACGTATAAGCTTGAAAAGTGGATACACGGTATGGAGGAGCCATCAGAAGATGAAGAGCAGGATTATGAGGAAGAATATCACATCAGATATAAGACCGGCAGCCGCCCCCGCTTCTTCGATAATCGCAACGAAGCAGCTGCTTCTTTTGAACCGGATTCCCCTTACAGAGACTATGACCGCAGTCACTTAGTTCAGCGGCAGAGAAGATAATTTTATTTTATTCATGCGAAAAAGAGTGACCGGATAGCAGAACGGTCACTCTTCCTGTTTTAAGCGTACTGAATCATAAAGTATTTCTTTTTTCCTCTTCGGATAATAGTAAATTCATTTTCCAAGCGGGCATCCCCTTCAAGGAGAAAATCAAGCTCTGTTACCCGGTCGCCATTAATGTATACAGCTCCGTTGGATACATCCTCCCTGGCCTGACGCTTTGAGGAAGAGATTTTTGCATCAACAAGCACATCTACGATATTAGTAGAGTCCTCTTCCTCTACAAGATAAGTCGGGACATCCTTAAATCCCTGTTTAATTTCTGAACTGCTGAGTGATTTAATATCTCCGCTAAAAAGAGCTGCTGTTATTCTCTGCGCCTGCTCAAGAGCTTCCTGGCCATGAATCATTTTTGTCATTTCTTCTGCCAGTGTTTTTTGAGCTGCCCGAAGATGCGGTTCTGTCTGCACTGATTCCTCAAGGCTTGTGATCGTTTCCTGATCAAGGAATGTAAAGAATTTCAGGTATTTAACAACATCCGCATCTGAAGAATTAAACCAGAACTGGTAGAACTCATACGGTGATGTTTTTTCAGCATCAAGCCAAACAGCTCCGCTTTCTGTTTTACCGAATTTACTTCCATCCGCTTTCGTTACTAAAGGAATAGTCATGCCGAATGCTTTTGCATCATCATTCATTTTCCGTATGAGCTCAAGTCCTGTTGTGATATTCCCCCACTGATCGCTACCGCCTATTTGAAGCTTGCAGTTAAATTCATTGTACAGATGATTAAAGTCCATTGCCTGAAGGATGGTGTAGGTAAATTCAGTGTATGAAATACCTGTCTCTAAGCGTGAGGCGATGGTGTCTTTAGCAAGCATGTAATTAACGCCAATGTATTTTCCAAAGTCGCGCAAAAAGGAAATCATGTCAATTTTTCCGATCCAGTCAAGATTATTTACCATGACTGCACCGGTATCTCCTTCTACCTTAAAAATTCTTTCAAGCTGGGTTTGAATTGATCTTACGTTAAATTCAACCTGCTCTGTTGTCAGTAGAGAACGCTCTTCTTTTTTCCCGCTTGGGTCTCCAATTTGACCGGTCGCTCCTCCGACCAATACGACCGGACGGTGCCCGTGCTTTTGAAAACGTCTCATTGTCAAAAATGGAAGAAGATGACCAATATGCAGGCTGTCTCCTGTTGGATCTACACCGCAATACAGCGAAACAGATTCCTTCTCCAGAAGTTCTTTCATCCCATCCTCATCTGTCTGCTGATAAATAATGCCTCTCCAGGCTAAATCCTTCAGTAACTCCATTGCTTCTTCCTCCTTTGATTTGTACAGCTGTCTTATGCTTTTCGGGGCTGAACGCCCGTTTCCGCTTTAAGTGATATCCAGCTCCAACGGG
This sequence comes from Jeotgalibacillus proteolyticus, assembly GCF_002926065.1. Classification (GTDB taxonomy): domain Bacteria; phylum Bacillota; class Bacilli; order Bacillales; family Jeotgalibacillaceae; genus Jeotgalibacillus; species Jeotgalibacillus proteolyticus. The sequence goes on from NZ_PREZ01000002.1 coordinate 520,701, forward strand.
CAGCTCCTCGGATCGTAAGCCACTCATCCATTCAGGCAAAAAGCGCCTGATTGGCTGATCGTCTTACGTCTGTCGGAGCTAAACGCCCGTTTCCGCTTTTAATGATATCCAGCTCCAGCAGGCAGGGGCTCGAGTCATAAGTCATCCTGCCCAATAGGCAAAAAGCGCCTATTTGTGCAGGCTGCCTTATGCTTGTCGCCCCTAAACGCCTGCTTCCGCTTTTAATTAAAAAAACACATAAAAATAGCCCCTTGCGTTGTGCAGGGACGCTTTTATGCGCGGTACCACCCAGCTTAAGAGTATGGTTACTCTTCCACTTCATTTACATAACGGATTGTTATCCGATCCTCCACCCGGGCAGAGGACAGCTCAGAGAGTGTAATTCACAAATCCTTTGTAGCGGTTTGCACCAACCACCGCTTCTCTACTAACAGGGAGGATTTCCTACTGCGATCTCTTCAACGCATTTTACAATTAAGTTAAAATATTTTTATCATATCTTCCACAATCATGTCAAGTCGGTATTAATGGATTTCCGTCACATTGTGTCTTAATATCCATTGAATTCCTGCAAAATATGGTATAATAAAGAGGATGTTTTAAGGAGGATGATAACTGTTGACAGATCGTAAACTAAACGTCCGGGAGCGCATTGATTCCATAAAAGCAGCTTTTGCAAAAAGCGGGGCAGGAAAGAAATTCCGCATCTCCTATCAGGTTATGTGGAACATCGTATTACTGCTAATCATTTTTGGAGTCCTCGGTGCAGCTTTTGCAGGTGGTGTAGGAGCTGGATACTTTGCGTCACTGGTAAAGGACGAAGAAGTTTTGTCATATGAATCATTGCAGCAGGATCTGTATGATTTTACAGAAACTTCGGATATATATTTTGCTAATGATGTTTATTTAGGTAAATTACGAACGGATTTAGAGCGTGAGCATGTTTTACTTGAAAATGTGTCTCCGTTATTAATAGACGCTGTAATCGCCACGGAAGATGAATACTTTATGGAACATGAAGGCGTAGTGCCAAAGGCTATCATGCGTGCAGTGTTCCAGGAAGTTACAAACTCTGCCACACAAACCGGAGGAAGCACCCTCACCCAGCAGCTGATTAAAAATCAGGTGCTAACGAATGAAGTCTCCTTTGACCGTAAAGCAAAAGAAATTTTACTTGCCCTGCGTGTAGAACGTTTTTTTGAAAAAGAAGAAATATTGGAAGCTTACCTAAATGTAGCTGACATGGGAAGAAACTCCTCAGGTAATAATATTGCAGGAGTGCAAACAGCAGCACTTGGACTCTTCGGAGTGGACGCGCAAGACCTCACTCTTCCCCAGGCCGCTTTTATAGCAGGGCTTCCACAGGCTCCGTTTGGCTACACGCCATTTACTAATGCCGGGGAATTAAAATCCGAAGAAGCACTGGAGCCGGGCTTCACACGGAAAAGAGAAGTTCTTCACCGCATGCTCCGCGAAGGTTCTATTACTCAGGAACAGCACGATGAAGCAGTAGAGTATGATTTAACTGCTGACTTTATCCCTCCTGCAGCAAGTGCGCTGGATCGCTACCCTTACGTTACAGAAGAAGTGGAGCGAAGGGCTGCAGAAATTCTCAAATTTTATCTTGCTGAGCAGGACGGCTACCCAAAACAGCAGGTGCTTGACAGCAAAACCCTGGATGACAAATACAAAGAAATGGCCGAGCGGGATATCCGACAAAAGGGATACGAAATTCACTCAACCATTGATAAAGAGCTTTATGATGCAATGGAGGTTGTGAAAAATGAGTATGCCAGTTACGGCCCTACCAAAACAGTCATTGAACTCAATGAAGATGGCGAAGAAGTGGAAGTAGAAGCTCCTGTACAGGTCGGCAGTGTCTTAATGGAAAACTCCACGGGCCGTATTATCAGCTTTACAGGAGGTCGTGATTTTGAGCTTGAACAAACGAATCATGCAACGAGATCATACCGTTCTACCGGGTCTACCATTAAACCGCTTGCTGTTTATGCTCCGGCAGTAGAATATGGAATGATTGGCGCAGGAAGCCCTCTTGCGGATGTGAAATTCACTCATAATGGCTGGACGCCAAGCAACTATGTGGTAGAGCGTGAATACGGAATTGTGCCGGCAAGAACTGCTCTGGCGGCTTCACATAATTTATCCGCAGCCAGATTATATGGAAGAATGATTGAAGAAGGTCATAACCCGGGTGAATTCCTACAGGTTATTAACCCTCAAAGAATTAAACAGGAAGAATATGGATATCGCGCCTTTTCGCTTGGCGGTTTAGGCGAAGGATTATCAGTAGAAGAAAATGTTTCAGCTTATGCAGCCATTGGAAATATGGGGCAATACAATGAGCCTTATATGATCGAGAAAATTTTAGACAATGCTGGCAATGTTATTTTTGAACATGAATCCGAGTCTAAAAAAATGTTCTCGCCAGCAGCTGCTTATGTCACACTTGAGATGATGCGAGATACCATGACACCAATCGGCTCAGGTCGTACAGCACCTGGATTCCTGAATTTTTCAACCGATTGGGCATCAAAGTCCGGTACTTCTCAAAACACACATGATAACTGGTTTATCGGTACCAATCCAAATATCACCTTTGGAATCTGGTTTGGCTATGACAAGCCTTCTCCGCTTCCTGAGCGTGCAAGTGTAAACACGATTAATTTATGGGCTAATATGATGAATCGAGCTCGGGAGCTTCAGCCGGATCTAATTGATCCATCCAGTCCGTTCCAGCGTCCAGAAGGCGTAGTAGATCGATCCTTCTGTTCCTTTACGGGACTGCCGGCAGACTCTGCCTGCTCAGCAGCAGGCCTGGTAACAACAGATGTATTTACTACTGCCTATCAGCCTGATAGCTCAGATGCGGGATTAAAAAATACGAAATACGTAACAATTGGCGGAACACGCTTTATTGCTTTGGACTCAACACCGGATGAATTTTCTTCTACTGGTGCTGTACTGAGCCCTGATTTTGCTGAAAGAATGCTTTTCCCTTATGGCGGAGATGCTTCTAAATTGTTCCCAAGTGATAATTCTTATTTTGAAAATCTGCTTGCCGCAAATAGTACACTGGAAGATGACGGAAGTGCTCCTTCAAGTGTTACACTAGCTGTTTCCGGCAGCACTATTTCCTGGAATGCTTCAGGAAGCAGCGATGTAGTCGGCTACCGTATCTATTCCGGTAACAGAAAAGTTGAAATAAGACAAGCCGATGATACACTATCTGCTTCCCTGCCAAATGGAACCTACCAGGTAGTCGCAGTCGATGTAGCAGGCCGAGAATCTGCCCGTTCCAACGAAGTCCGAATTGGAAGCGCACCTTCAGAACCGTCTGAATCTGATGACGAAGACCCAGATGAAGACACGGCAGAAACCAGCACCCCGCCAGCATCCACCCCTCCTTCCAGTGGGAATGGCAATGGTGGCAATGGAAACGGTAATGGTAACGGCAATAGTAATGACAATGGCAATAACAATGACAATGGCAATAACAATGGCAATGGCAACGGCAATGGCAATGGTGGCAATGATGAGGATGAAGATGAAAATGAAGAAGATACTCCTCCGCCATCAGATGAAGAACCTGAAGATCCACCGGAGGACGAGACTCCACCTGAGGATCCGCCAGAAGATGATGAAAATTGAGTAAAAGGACTGACCCGTCATGGGTCAGTCCTTTTTGTTCAGTACTCCCCTATATTAGCTAGACCATCAAAAACCCCTAAAAGCTTATCCAGATTATTGGACAGGCAGAATTAGGGGCTTTTTGTTTAAATAGATTCCAAATGCCGAATCATAAAGATCCTCTTAATCTTCCATAGTTGATAAATCACCGGTTGGAAGATCTAGTTCCCAGGCTTTTAACACCCGGCGCATAATTTTACCGCTTCGTGTTTTCGGCAGTTTGTCTTTAAAATCAATTTCACGCGGAGCAGCATGAGCTGCCAGACCTTTTTTAACGTGAAGACGGATATCCTCTTTGAGTTCATCAGTTGCCTCGTAGCCTTCCCGCAGCGCAATGAACGCTTTAATAATTTCCCCGCGGACCGGATCCGGCTTCCCGATAACTCCTGCTTCTGCTACAGCGGGATGCTCAAGCAGCTTACTTTCTACTTCAAATGGCCCTACACGTTCACCTGATGTCATAATTACATCATCAATTCTTCCCTGGAACCAGTAGTAGCCCTCCTCATCTTTATAAGCAGAGTCTCCTGAAACATACCAGCCGTTTGGCATAAAATAAGATTCATATTTTTGCTCATTGTTCCAGATGGTATTCATCATAGACGGCCAGCCCTTTTTAAGTGCCAGATTCCCCATGCGATTGGCAGGAAGCTCATTCCCCTGATCGTCCACAATGGCCGCTTCCACCCCAGGGATTGGCTTCCCCATAGAGCCCGGGCGAATTTCCATTGCCGGGTAATTACAAATCATTTGTGCGCCTGTTTCTGTCATCCACCATGTGTCATGAATCCGGTGCTGGAATACTTTCATTCCCCAACGGATGACCTCAGGATTAAGCGGTTCTCCCACACTCAGAACATGGCGGAGAGAGGAAAGATCATACTTCGTTACCAGCTCATCTCCAGCTCCCATCAGCATACGGAAGGCTGTCGGTGCACTGTACCATACTGTCACGCCGAAATCCTCTAGTGTCTGATACCAGGCTTCCGGACTAAAGCGGCCTCCTACAATAACGGAGGTTGTTCCTGTAAGCCACGGACCGAAAATTCCATATGATGTTCCGGTAACCCAGCCAGGATCCGCTGTACACCAATACACATCATCATCACGCAGATCAAGAACCCACTTAGAGGTCTGGTAATGCTGGAGCATCGCCTGCTGAACATGGAGAACGCCTTTAGGCTTTCCTGTAGACCCTGAGGTATAATGCAAGACCAGTCCTTCCTCTTGCTCAAGCCACTCAACAGAGAACGAACGACTTGCATCGCTGAAGTGCTTCATAAAGTCAATTTGCTTTCCTTGCTCCTCTACCTTATTACCCACAATAAATACATGCTTTAGATTCGGCAGTTCATCCACTGGCACCCGCTCTAGTAAGTCAGGTGTGGTAATAATGGCTTTTGCTTCACTGTCCTCCAGCCGGTCTCTAACAGCACCCTCCATAAAGGCCTCAAATAGAGGTCCGACGATTGCACCAATTTTTAATGCGCCCAGTAAAGCAAAATAAAGCTCCGGAGACCTTGGCATGAAGATAAATACACGGTCTCCTTTTTCAATATCTCCCTGGTTTTTCAGTACATTTGCTGCTTTGTTTGTTAATTCCTTCATCTCTTTAAACGTATATTTTTCATTTCTGTCCGCGTCGCGGTAGTATAAGGCGACCTTATTCTTTTTGTCGGATTCTGCATGGCGGTCTATTGCTTCGTGTGCCATGTTTATTTTTCCTGTCTCATACCAGGAAAAATTCTTTTGTGCCTCTTCCCAATTAAACGAAGCGGCTGTTTCTTCATAGCTTTCAAGATTGTACTTTCCTTTAACTGATGGTAACGCTTCCAAATTCATAAAATCGTCCCCCTATGTAAGAAATGTCCACTTTAGTATAGTATAAAACTAAAATTATCTCAATTTTTAAAAATTATCTTGGAGAAAATTTGTCGATTTAAAGGATTATGAGGTTTTAGTTGAAAGCGCTTTAAATGTTGGGGTATGCTGTATTTAGGACTTCAACGAAATGTAGGTGAGCCATTAAGATGGACCATGTAAAAATATATAACGCAAAAGAATTAAAAACGACAAAAGGATCGATTATTATCGAAGGCCCCGTTTCTTCTGAGCATCTTTCGACTCTGGAATTTCATGAAGACCTTATTGCTTTTCGTCCTCCTGCCCAGCAGCATCAGGCACTGATTGAAATTGCTGATCTTGCGGAAGGCCGCATCATTATCGCAAGAGATCACAATACGATAGTAGGATATGTAACCTATCTTTACCCTGATCCGCTTGAGCGCTGGTCTCAGGGGAAGATGGAAAATTTAATTGAGCTCGGTGCTATAGAGGTTATCCCTCGATTCAGAGGTGCATCAGTAGGCAAAAATCTTCTCAGGGTTTCGATGATGGACGACGCCATGGAGGACTATATTATTATTACCACGGAATATTATTGGCATTGGGATTTAAAAGGCACCGGCCTGAATGTGTGGGAATACAGAAAAGTGATGGAAAAAATGATGAACGCCGGCGGTTTGGAATATTATGCTACCGATGATCCTGAAATCAGTTCTCACCCCGCTAATTGCCTTATGGCGCGTATCGGCAAACGAATAAAGCCGGAATCCATTGAACAATTTGATCAGCTTCGCTTTATGAATCGTTTTATGTACTAGCCTGATTGGAGGAAGGTAAAAAATGATAGTTGAAGATATGATGGTTCAAGACGTTCATACACTCACTCCCGATGCTACCCTGGCTGAAGCGATCGATAAGATGTCTGCTAATAAAATCAGGCATCTTCCTGTGGTTGACGGAGAATTTAAGGTTGTCGGCATTTTAACAGACCGGGATATTAAAGAATTCTCCCCTTCTCCCTTTCAAATGAACGGCCAGGATGAGCTTCTCGAAACAAAATTACAGGAAATTATGAGAACGCCTGTTATTACAGGACATCCCCTTGATTTTGTTGAGGAGGTCGCCTTACTTTTTATGGAGGAACGAATTGGCTGTCTGCCTATTGTCAGTGACGGCAGACTAATCGGCATGATCACTGAAACAGATTTATTACATACATTAATTCAGCTGACCGGCGTCAGCCAGCCTGGATCACAAATTGAGGTAAAGGTACCAAATAAAGCTGGTATGCTTTATGAAGTTGCCGGAATCATTCGAAAAAACCACTCAAATATTCACAGTGTCCTCGTCTATCCTTATAAGAAAGACGAACGGTTTAAAATCTTGGTATTTCGCGTACAAACAATGAATCCGATGTCCGTCATTGAAGATCTGCGCGAGGAAGGGCATGATGTATTATGGCCAAGTCTTCCAATGAACGATCAGTAATAAAGGAAGCAGCATTTGTTTATTCGGATGACCTATTAAACTACCGTTTTTCTAAGGATCATCCCTTCAACCAAAAAAGGCTGCAGCTGACCTTGGACTTACTCAAAAAAATAAACGCCATCTCTGATGAGGACATCATCAGTCCAAGGATCGCTACAGATGAAGAGCTTACACTGATTCATGACCATGCTTATATTGAGGCCGTGAAGCTTGCCAGCGAAGGAAAGCTGTCAAAAGAAAAAGCAGAAAACTATGGCCTTGGCACTGAGGATACTCCAATGTTTAAAGGGATGCACGAAGCGAGTGCACGACTTGTCGGGGCCACGCTTACTGCTGTCGACTCGGTCATGACAAATCAATCACGACATGCCGTAAATTTAGGCGGAGGACTGCACCATGGCTTCAGAGGAAAGGCTTCCGGCTTTTGCATTTACAACGATAGTTCAGTTGCCATCAAATATATCCAGGAGCGCTATAACGCCCGTGTACTGTATGTAGATACAGATGCTCACCATGGAGACGGCGTTCAGTGGTCTTTTTATGACGATCCGAATGTCTGTACACTCTCCATCCATGAAACAGGGCGTTATCTTTTCCCTGGTACAGGCGCTGTAAATGAAAAAGGTCATGGAAAGGGATATGGATATGCATTTAATATCCCTCTTGACGCATTCACTGAAGATGAGTCTTTTTTAGAGGCATATGAGCAATCATTTAGAGAAATTATTGAATTTTTTAAACCTGACGTGATCTTAACGCAAAATGGCGCAGATGCCCATTGTCTGGACCCTCTGACGCATCTTTCTTCCACGATGACCATATACCGTGAAATACCAAAGCTTGCCCACCAGCTTGCCCATGAGTACTGTGATGGCAAGTGGATAGCAGTAGGCGGGGGAGGCTACGATATTTGGCGTGTGGTGCCGCGAGCGTGGGCACACATATGGATGGAAATGACTGATTTTGAACTTTCTTCTAACGATCTTCCTAAGGAATGGCTTGATAAGTGGCAGAGTGAATCACCTGTTCCTTTAATTAAGACATGGAATGATCCGAAACAGGTATATAAGGCAATTCCGAGGAAAAAGGAGATCTCCGAGAAAAATCAGCAGACGATTCAGAAGGCACTTTATGCCTTGCGTTCCAATAAAAAAAACTAAGCCTATAATAAAACGCATGGAGGAAAATTCCTCCATGCGTTTTTATTTACCTATTATAAATAATATCTTATATCTGGGCACTATACTTTACGTTATAATTCTTTAACTTTTTGTTGACTGTCTCTCTTCAATTCTGTGAGGCAGAGTGACGCTTTGGTTATCAATGCTTTCTTTATTCATCAGCTTTGTTAAAAGTCTCATGGCCACAGCGCCAATATCATACAATGGCTGCACAACGGATGTTAACTGCGGGCGGACCATTAGGGCAAGCTTAGTGCTGTCAAAACTTATTACTTCGACTTCGTCAGGAATTTTAAGCCCCTGATCCTGTGCTCCATGAACAACCCCTAAAGCCATTTCATCATTTCCTACAAAGATGGCTGTAGGCTTAGTAGAAAGCTCCTGTAAACGGCTCCAGGCCTCTAAGCCGCTGTCATAGGTATAATCCCCTTCTATGACCAGATCGTCGGTATATTCAATCCCTGCTTCCCGAAGAGCCTCCCGATAGCCTTCAAGTTTCAATGCACGATTAATCGTGTCATGAAAAGGACCGCTGACAAAAGCAATTTCCTTATGACCTTTTTCAACGAGGTTTGTGACCGCATCATAGGAAGCCTGATGATAGTCAATATTCACTGAAGGCGTTTCACTTGAAGCGTCTACCGATCCAGCAATAACGATTGGTACAGGCGAGCGCTTAAATTCAGATACATGCCCCTCCGTAATATTTCCACCCATGAAGACAATGCCGTCCACTTGTTTTCCAAGCATGGTGTTTAACAGATGAAGCTCTTTTTCCTCATTTTGGTCTGAATTGCTCAAAATAATATTATATTTATACATCGTTGCAATATCTTCTATTCCTCTTGCCAGCTCCGCAAAAAAGATATTGGAGATATCGGGAATAATAACACCGACTGTGGTGGTTTTTTTGCTGGCTAATCCTCTGGCTACAGCATTTGGGCGATAGCCAAGTCTTTCGATTACTTCAAGAACCTTTTTCCTAGTTGCCGGTTTTACATTCGGATTTCCGTTTACTACTCTTGAAACGGTAGCCATTGATACATTTGCTTCTCTTGCCACATCATAAATTGTGATATTCATCTTAAGCGCTCCTTTAAGCATTCTCATTTTCATTTATTTTCATTTTACACGATAAAGCTCTCCGAATCGAAGATTTACATGTATTTTGTTTGATTTGTTAACATATGTTCACAATCATACTCTAGTGTTGCAACGCTTTCAATCATTAGAGCAGGAATTCGTGCTGCATTTAGTAATTTTAGTATAGGCAATCATGGAAAAAAGAAATCGTTAAATGACATTCTTGAAGAAAAAAACTCCCCAAGTCCATTCAGGACCTGAGGAGTACTACTATTTTTATTTTACTGAATGAGCTCCTAAGAAGCTTTGTACTGCTCCCCAGAAATCATCGAATTGATCAAAGTTCATTTGCTGTGCTGAATCAGAAAGTGCAACTGCAGGATCCGGGTGCACCTCTGCCATTACACCATCTGCTCCGATAGCAAGTGCAGCTTTAGCTGTCGGAAGAAGAAGATCGCGTCTTCCAGTCGAGTGAGTTACGTCCACCATCACAGGAAGATGTGTTTCCTGTTTTAAAATCGGCACGGCTGAAATATCAAGTGTATTTCTTGTAGCTTTTTCGTATGTGCGGATTCCGCGTTCACATAAAATAATTTGATCATTGCCCTGAGACATAATGTATTCAGCGGCATTTATAAACTCATCAATTGTTGCAGCAAGTCCTCTTTTTAACAGAACAGGCTTATTTGACTGACCTGCAGCTTTCAGAAGCTCAAAGTTCTGCATATTACGGGCTCCGATTTGGATAACATCTATATAGTCTACTGCTTCCTCAATATGCGCCGGGTTTACAATTTCACTAATAACGGCCATATCATATTCGTCCGCAACTCGCTTTAAAATTTGAAGGCCTTCAAGTCCAAGCCCCTGGAAATCATAAGGAGATGTTCTCGGCTTATAAGCGCCGCCACGCAATAATTTAAGTCCTTTAGCCTGAACCTGTTTTGCAACTGCTGCTACCTGTTCATAAGATTCTACAGCGCATGGACCGAAAATAAATTGCGGCTTGCCATTTCCCACCTGCTCACCTTTTAGCTCGACAATTGTATCGTCTGCTTTTTTCTTTCTTGATACAAGAAGCGCTTTACGGTGATCATCCTTTTGAAGCTCAAGACCCGCTTTAAAAATCTCTTTAAAAATATGCTCAATGGTGGAATTGAGAAATGGTCCTTTATTATTTTCTGCTAAAAGATCAAGCATTGCCCGCTCACGAACCGGCTCAAATTTATTTACGCCCTGCTTTTCTTTCACTCGGCCAATCTCCTGAACTAATTCTGCACGCTGGTTAATAACGTCCAGCAGCTGCAAATTCATCTCGTCTACTTTTTGTCTAAGCTGATCCAATTCCACATTGCTCATACTAAACATTCCTTTCTTTTGGAAATCCATTTGTTCAATAATTGATTTAGTTGTTCCTGGATCTACGCTTTTTTACAGTGCTTGAAACAGGTATAACTAAAAAGCAATTATCAATTGTTCCTTATTATAATCCAACCTTTCCGTAATGTCACGAAAAACTTTATTTGTTAAACGCTTTTAAGCGTTAATTGGATAAAGTAAAAACTTTTCAACTCCTGATGTGACGCCTTTTCTAAATAACAAATATAGAAAAAGAAATCAAAATAAAAGAGGCTGGAACAAATGTTCCAGCCTCTTTTACCCGGTTCACTTCGCTTCAGGGGGACGCTTTCCACGGTGAGGGGCCCTTCGCTAACTTGCTAACGCAAGTGGATCTCAAACTCCCTCTTCATCCCGCAGGAGTCGCGCCCTTCCACTCCGTTCACCTCACGTTTCTAATAAACAATTAGTTCGATAACTGCTCCTTTAGTGCCTGCTCTTTAATTTTATAATGCGAGGCATTCCAGACAGGCTGGCCATCTTTAAAATAAAGCACCTGGGGAGACTCGTGCTTCACCCCGTATGTGGCAGCAATATGTGCAGAAAGCTCACGAGCCTTCTGTACAGCAAGATAGTAAGTATCTGAATCTGCATTTTCTGAAAAACGTTTAAACTCCTCATAAGCTGAGGCGCTGATTGGGCACGTCAGGCTGTGCTTCAGTAAAAAGAAAGGTTTGTTAGCAGATATAGCTTCGTCAAATTCTGTAATTTGATCTATTTTTTTCATTCTGAATTCTCCTCTCGATAAAAATTTATCGGTAAAAAAACGATGAAGAAAACTTCATCGTTTTTAATTAATATTATTTATCTTCTTTGAGCTGATTTTCAAGTGGTGATTCATTCGTATCAGGTGTCAGCGGATCAACAGGATTAACTGTTAGATTCGGTGTCGGTGAAGGCGGCGTATTTGATGGTTCAAATGATGTGCTGGAGAAATTCTCACTTGAAGAATCTCTGTCAGTATCGTCTGAAGAATCATCTTTAAATGACTTTACCTTTTCAACAAGCGCATTAGATGATGACTGAACCGTCTGAGTAATGCCTGAAGTTTTTTCCTTTGCTAAAGAAGAAAGCTCAGCTGATTTTTCTTTTGCTGTAGTAGCAATCTCATTTCCTTTTGTCACTGCCTGATCCTTCCACTCGTAAGAACGCTCTTTTAAAAGACCTGCCTGTGTATTCAGATCTCTTCGAAGATCGGTTCCTGATTTAGGTGCCAGGAATAATGCTGTAGCAGCACCAATGGCTCCTCCGATTACCGCTCCAAGAATAAATGAACCTGATTCTTTTGCCGGTTCTTTCGTTGTAGAATGTGTATCATATGTTGATTGTTTACCTTGCTGAGTCATAAAAACCCCTCCTAATTTGATGGCTGCATTTGTTTTAGTAAGAACTCTGTTTATCAGCAGGCGGCAATGCGCGCTGCGGTTCCGGGTATTCGGTATTAAAGCTCGTCGGCTTTAATTTTCTGGCTTTCCACTTTTCACGAAGCTCCATTGCCACATTGCCCCATTGAACAACCTGTGCAATTTTTTCTTCATTGTTTTCAACCGAACGGCTGATTGAATGAGTGATCTTGCCAATTGAATTGTTAAGCTGCTGAACATTTGTACCAACACCTTTAACAGCATCTACAACGGAATTTAATTTTAAGGATTTGTCTTGAATATCCTCAGCAAGACCATTTGTTTTATGTAATAAATCCGTCGTCTCTCTTGTGATGCCGTCTAATTGATTTTGAAGAGCACCAACAGTTCCTGCAAGATTATTTAAGGTCTTTTTCATAGCAGTTAATGTAATTGCAAGGCTTACACAAAGCACTAAAAAACCTACAGCCGCAACAGCAGCACTAATGTAAAGTATGATTTCCATAAATAAACAACTCCCTTCCAATGATATAGTGGTTATACCCTTGCAGATTCTACACTAAACTTACTATGCCACTAAATTCGTTTCTTCATTACATAAATCCTTCTGAAAATAAGATTTTTTAAAAATAAAAAAGCTGCTCAATAAAGAGCAGCCTAAATCTCAGTTTTTAGCCATTAGCCAATTTTCATATGAAGCTTGAAATTTTTGGATATCCCCTGCACCCATAAAGATCAGGACTGAATCCTTGTGTTTTGACAGCAAAGAAGGATCCTCATCATTTAACAGTACAGCCCCATCAATTTTTTCAAGAAGATCCTGAATTGTCAGCTTGCCATGATTTTCACGGGCAGAACCGAAAATATCACATAAATACACCTGGTCTGCCTTATTCAGACAATCTGCAAATTCTTCGAGGAATGTCTGAGTGCGTGTAAATGTATGCGGCTGAAAAATTGCGACAATTTCACGATTTGGATATTTTTTTGAAGCAGAATCAAGAGTTGCTTTTATTTCTGTCGGGTGATGGGCATAATCATCAATCAAAATCTGGTTTTGCACTTTCTTTTCAGTAAAACGTCTTTTCACACCTGAAAAGGTCTTAAGCTGAGCCTGAACCACTTCAGTATCGAAGCCTTCATAATGACAAAGCGCAATAACCGACAGAGCATTTAAAATCGTGTGATCACCAAAGGTAGGAATCGTAAATGAAGCATAATATTCGTTACGCACGAGTACATCAAATGATGTTCCTTCTTCTGATGTTTCTACATTGCGTGCCTGAAAATCATTTTCTTCATTGAAGCCATAGAATAATACAGGTACATTTGCCTGCATCTTTTGCAGCTGGTCGTCATCACCGCATGCAATTATTCCCTTGTTAACCTGCATAGCCATTTCTTGAAAAGCTGAAAATACATCATCAATGTCAGCGAAATAATCAGGATGGTCAAAATCAATATTCGTCATGATCATATAATCCGGTGAATAAGAAAGAAAGTGACGGCGGTATTCACAGGCTTCAAAAACGAAATACTTACTGTCCTCCATTCCTCTCCCTGTTCCATCTCCGATTAAAAAGGACGTTCTGTCCCCTCCCTGCATAACATGAGCAAGTAAACCCGTGGTAGACGTTTTCCCATGAGCGCCGGATACGCCGATTGACGTATAGTTTTTCATCAGATCTCCAAGAAATTTATGATAACGGATCACTTCAAGACCCTGCTTTCGTGCCTCATCTATTTCTTCGTGGTCATCGCCAAAGGCATTGCCCGCAATAACGGTCATCCCAGGCTCTATATTACTTCTGTTAAATGGTAAAATCCGAATTCCTCTTTCCTCAAGCGGTACTTGAGTAAAGAAATGTTTTTCAATATCAGAGCCCTGCACATCATGATTCATGTCGTGCAATATTTGAGCTAGAGGACTCATTCCAGAGCCTTTTATTCCTACAAAATGAAAACTTGTCATAATTGAACCTCCAACGATCCTCTGCCTTGTTGCAGTATATGTCAGGCATAGAATGGTGTGTAATGATAGTAGCTTGAAACACATATTCCTGTATTGTAGCATAAACTCCGTTATCAATAAACTATGTCCAATAAACTATGTTTGTATGGACTATTGACTAGTGCCTGTGTCCTGAAGCGACTGAAGATCTTCATTTGTCATTAAAACGTCTCTTGGTTTACTGCCCTTGGCCTCTGAGATCCAGCCCTGCTTTTCCATTAAATCAATCAGACGGGCAGCACGGTTATAGCCAATTCTAAACTGTCGCTGTAAAAGAGAAGTAGAGGCACCGCCGTGGGACACAACTAATTCGCATGCATCCATCAGCAATTCATCCTCTTCCTCCTGGATTTCCACCTTTGCAAGGAGCTCTTCCTGATGGAATAAATAATTTACATCTCTTTCCTTTCGGACATGCGCTACTACGGAATCTATCTCTTCATCAGAAACAAAGGTTCCCTGAAGCCGGACAGGCTTTGAGGCTCCGTTTCCTAAAAACAGCATATCCCCTTTTCCAAGCAGTCTGTCTGCTCCGGATGTGTCGATAATCGTGCGTGAATCAACCTGTGAGCTTACAGAGAAGGCTACACGGGTTGGAACATTTGCTTTAATAAGTCCTGTTATGACATCAACTGATGGCCTTTGTGTCGCGATCAGCAAATGAATTCCGCAGGCTCGGGCCTTTTGAGCAATACGGCAAATTGCTTCTTCAACATCTGCCGGCGACATCATCATCAGATCTGCGAGCTCATCAATGACAATAACCAAATAAGGGAGCTTTTGATTAAATTGCCGTGATTCTTTTGCTTTTTGATTATACCGGCTAATATCTCTTACGCCTGCATGGGCAAATAACTGATACCTTCTCTCCATTTCCTCCACCGCCCATTTAAGCGCTGCTGTAGCTGCTTTTACATCTGTAATAACAGGGCTGACCAGATGCGGGATATGGTTATAAGGCGCAAGCTCAACCATTTTCGGGTCGATCAGCAGCAGACGTAAATCATCCGGTGAAGAATGATAAAGCAAACTCACTAAAATGGAGTTAATGCATACACTTTTCCCGGAACCGGTCGCTCCAGCAATGAGTCCATGAGGCATTTTGCCTATATCGGTAACTACCGGCTGCCCTTCTATATCCAAACCAAGTGCGATCGGTAAAGTAGCAGTAGATTCATGGAAGGCTTTATGATCGAGAATTTCTTTTAACGCAACCGGCCTGCCTGAAGCATTTGGAATTTCTATACCTACAGCCATTTTCCCCGGTATAGGGGCTTCCATTCGGATATCTCTTGCTGCCAGACTCAATTTAATATCATCAGTAAGGCTTGTTATTTTACTTACCTTAACTCCTTTTTCAGGAAAGATCTCAAATCTTGTGACAGAAGGACCCTGTGTTACATGCTTAACCTTGGCATTTACATTGAAGGAAGCCAGTGTTTCATCAAGCAAAGCTGCCTGCTCGTCCAGCCAGTTCTGATCAACCTCTGCGTGAACAGGAGGCATCAGTAGATTCATGGAAGGAAAAGCATAATAAGCAGGTTCATCGGAATTTGTTTCTAAAGTGGCAGACGGAATAACAGCAGCTGCCTCCTCCGTTTTTACTTCGGGCTGCTGATCATCAATTTTTGTTACTTGAGGCGCCGTTTGTTGAAAAGTCTGCTTTTTAGCTGCTCCACGATCTTCCGCTTTACGTCTATCCTGCTTAAGCATCAGAACATTGAATGGTAGAGCACCCGCTTTCTTTTCTTTTTTAGGCTCTGCCTGTGCTTTATGATCAGCTTTTTCAGCCTCTTCTTCTTTAACTGACAGGTCAGCTGCTTTTTCCGGAAGCAGCGGTTCTTCCTCAGTTACTAAATCTGCTTCTGTATTCGCGTGAGCGGGAGCTTCTGCATCCTGCTCAGATTTCGCAGCGACAACAAGCGGCTCCACTTCGGCTTCTTCAGTCTCAAGCTCTTCTGCGACTGCAGCAGCTGCTTCTAATTCTGCGTTATCGCTCTCTTCAAACTCTGCTTCTTCTATTTGGTTCTGTGACTCTTCTATTGAACGAACTTTCTCTGCTGCTTCAACCTGGTCAACTTTCTGAAAAGACTGGACAGATTCAAGCTGCACATCTAATGCGGCATTTAATGGAGATTCACCGGCAGTCCCGGTGTCCGGCTCCTTAACAGCTTCCTCAGCTTGATCATTACTATTTTCGTTTGGCAATGGTGTAATTTCACTTGTTTCCGTGTTTTTTTGCTGGAGAAAGGAAACCACATTGTCAGTCTGTTTTGCTTTTTTAATGGACGCCGGAAGCTCATATTCAATTTCTGGAATTTTCTTCTTGTCAGGCCGTTTTTCAAAACCATAAATAGGAGAAGGTACTTCCGTCGGTGTAAAAGGTCGATTTGAAACCTCTCTTTTCACCTTTTTCTTCTCATCGTACTCTCTCTCATACAGTTTTCTGTCCGCTTCATAATCAGGGGCAGGCTGAGAGCGTTTTGCTTCTTCTTTTTGTTCATTTTTCACCCGTACGTTTTGTTCATCCGGGATAATTGGAAACCGGAAAGCCCCTTTAGGATATTGGTACACCATTTTTGTATCCAAATCATGTGATTTATGTAGAGGACCATCCTTTTTTTGTAACGGCTGTTTTTTTACTGCACCAGGTTCTTCTTCCTGCTGGAGAAAGGATAAAACCTTTTTAATCCAACTCATTTATAATCACTCATTTCTTTTAGTTCCCCTTCATTCTAACAGTTTTTTGCTTAAATTCGAGGTAAAAACATGAATTGGGTAAAACGGCTTGCATCAGCCCCTGAGGTTCCTCAATCCTCCGACCTAGCATAAATGGCTAATTATCCCACCAAACAAAAAGCCGCCCCATTTATCTCCCTAGCCATATAGGAAAACAAATAGAGCAGCAATATCCAGAAACGATTATACCAGCGGGAAAGACTCACCGGCTTCATATGATTCTTCAAGAACAAGAATTCCTTTTTCCTGAGGAGCATCTTTAAGGTCAAGCTCCTTTGCAGAGCAAATCATGCCGCTTGATGGCACACCTCTCAGCTCAGCGTCTTTAATGACCATTCCGCTCGGCATAACAGCGCCAACCTTCGCTACGACGACCTTTTGGCCCTGGTCGACATTTGGCGCACCGCAAACAATTTGAAGTGTTTCTTTTCCGGTATTCACCTGGCAGATATTCAGCTTATCTGCATTAGGATGCTTTTCCTTTGACTCTATATAGCCCACAACAAACTTTGGTGAAAAATCAGCAGTGATTTCTTCATCAAATCCGTTCTTTTTCAGCGCCTGATTAATCAGCGCAAGCTTCTCTTCGTTCATTTTTACAGGTCCATCTTCATCAGTTTCAAAATAGGAGGATGCATTAAATAGATTGTAGCCTGCTGTTTTACCCGTTTCACTGTTTACAATTTTAGCCGCATCCTGTTTGCGCTCAAATGCACGCAGATCTGACGGCACCGATTCTAATGTAATAAGCAGGACATCTCCAATCCCCTGGCGGTTATAAAAAACATTCATTTCTTGTTCTCCTTACTCTTTTCGTTTATTTTTTCCTAAAATAAATACCGGCTCCAATTCGCCTTCTTCGTAAATAAAGGATAAAGCTGTAATTGGAACATGACCGTTAGCAAAGAATGCCATGGCCATTTGCGCAAGAACATCGTATCCGGTCTCATTTCTCATATCTCCGATAATAAGGACATCCTGATGAGGAACGGCAACCGTCATTTCTCCTTCTATTTTACCAGCCATTTCTTTTAAAAACGAGTCATTTAAAATTCTGCTCGCATCGTATCCGTCATTTGTGTTCATAAAATAAAACACATTGCCTGCGACTTCGTCTTTCTTAACACCAGTAGGCAATGAACGAACATTAAAAAGAGCCATTTCCTTTATTTGTTCCTTCGTCCAGGACTGTTTTTTAGCAAAGTTTTCATCAATCAGCCTATAGGTAGTCCCAAGATCTACGGCATAATAAATACGTGTTTCAGCGGTATGATCATCGAAAATAAATGGAACCCCTTCCGAAGCTTCAGCCGGAAATGATGTTGAACGGATAACAGGAAGAACCTGTTTTTCAGCTGATTCCACTTTAGTTTCCTTGCCCATAACTGATAAGGCCTGTTCCACATAATAAACAACCTCATCTATTGCTGCATCCTTTTTTTCATTCCATTTTCCGATAACACTCGGCAGGGAAACCTCGATGCCTTTTCCTGTCTCTTTATTTTCAAAGCGAACCTGATCTTTTTCTCGGTCATAGGTCATGGACCGGCCATCCTGCTTTAGCCGATCTTCAAGCAATCGTTTCATTTTTATCGAGTCCATTTTCTTACTCATATGCTTCCTCCTAACTTAGGAGCGTCTATTTATTCTCACGCTCTATTGTACATGAAAATAACCTGTGCCTAAAGAAAGAACTTCTCTTTAGGCTCAGGTTTAATGAAATTAAAGCTGTCTATTTCACTTTAGGATAAACCGGATATAAAGCGTTCGATTTCTTCCTGTGTTTTTCTCTCTTTGCTGACAAAGCGGCCGGTTTCCCCGCCATCCTTGAACGCAACAAAGCTCGGAATTCCATACACATCCAACTCAATGCACAGGTCTATATATTCATCGCGGTCCACATAAACAAATGTAAATTCCGGGTGTGCTTTTTCAATATCGGGCAATATAGGATCGATTACACGGCAATCCGGACACCAGTCTGCAGAAAACATAAAGACATGCTGGCCATTATTTTTCAACTCACGAAATTGTTCAATTGACTCAAGCTTTTTCATTCCTCGCTACCTCCTGTATGAATCTTCATTTGACCTTCTTTTATCAGGCCAAGCTTTCTCATATAAAGAGATAGTAACAGGCAGATCACAAATGGTCCAATAAAATGCAACACTGCAACCTTCATCAGCACCTCAGCGGTAAAGCCCATTGTTTGAAACGTCATAATTTGTCCGACTAATCCGCTTGTGCCCATCCCTGCTCCGGGGGCATTATTTTCCATTATCCAAACGGTTGTACCGATCGGCGCAAGTATGATTCCTGCAAGAGTAGGCGGAATCAGGATCAGGGGATTTCGTAAAATATTTGGAACCTGAAGCATTGAAGTTCCAATCCCCTGTGCAATAAACCCGCTGAACTTATTTTCCCGGTAGCTTGCTACTGCAAAGCCAATCATTTGCGCACTGCAGCCAATTGTAGCCGCTCCAGCTGCAACACCGCCGAGATCAAGCATTAACGCAATAGCGAGGCTTGAGATCGGTGCTGTCAACGCAAGGCCCATTAAAGCAGCAACCAGCATCCCCATTAAAATAGGACGCTGCTCTGTCGACCATTCTATCCAGCCGCCAAAGGCAGTCATAAATTCTGCTATGCCCGGACCGATAAGTGAGGCAACGGAATAGCCTGCCACTATCGTCACAAACGGTGTTACAATAATGTCAATCTTCGTTGACTGGCTGATGAGCTTTCCTATTTCAGTAGAAAACACCGCCGCTACATAAGCCCCTGCCGGCCCTCCAAGCGCATAGCCTGCTGCCCCTGTTACAGCCGCTGCAAATAAAACAAGAGGTGGGGCTTTAAGACCGTACGCCACCGCTACTCCAATCGCAGAGCCTGTGATGCCCATAGCAAGCCCGCCCATTTCAACTAAAAACGGGAGATCTGTCTGTTCACCTAGCGTTTTAATAATTAAACCGATAATAAGAGAACCAAATAGTCCTAATGCCATATAGCTTAATCCATCAATTAAATACGTTTTAAAGGATGGGTAAACCCCTTTTTTATGTAACCACTCCATCAGTTTTCCTCCTTAAAAATTATCAACATTACTAGTGTAAAGACACCTGTATTAAAAGTAAAGAAGAGATTAATAGAACGAAGGCCTTAACTAACAGCTTGATAAGTCCCTATTAAGTAAATAACCTAAAACCGGACTTTATAGGCAAAAAAAAGAGACTTTCTACAAAGAAAGTCCCCATTCAGCCTTCTATTATTCTTCTGTTTTCTTCCATTTTGCAGAGCGGACCGTTTCCATCATCCATTCTGCGTTCTTGGATAAATCTCCGACAGAAGAAATGGTTGTCATCTTTACATGGTCAATTCCTGTAACAAGCTCGTAGGTTTCTTCATCCACCTGACGAACCAGAACATAACCAAAGCGCCCTTCTTCTTCAAAGGTTTCGTTAACCAACCATTCCTCTTCTGTACTGTTGGTCGTCATATGGTAAATAACATCATTTCCTGCTTCTTCATTACGATGATAAAATAGCACAAATGTATCATTTCCCCTGTCGATTACGGCGTTGTGTTCAGATTCTTCTGCTACAGATGCCCTAAATGGGAGGCGTAATTCTAATTCATCTATTTCTTCATTTGTTTTTTTAGGCTGATCTTCAAAAATTTCTTTTACCTCTTCCACCGTTTTCTCTCTTTCTTTTTCGATGGATGCACTGCAGGCTGCGAGGATCGCAGATAGCATGATTAGGACTGCGAGATGCATTGCTTTTTGCATGATACTTTCCTCCTAAATCTAGAAAAAGCTTCGTTTATCATCATACCTATAAGGTTTACTTTTTGACAACCGTTTTAAGGCATGCAATTTTTAACAGAATTATGAACATGCTATACTAATTTCATCATTTAGTTATAGGAGGGTTTTTAGATGGAACTAACTATTTACCTGGCTGGCGAAATACATAGCGACTGGCGCGAAAAGATTAAAAATCAGGCAAAGGAACTGCCCTACTCTCTCAAATTTGTCGGTCCGATGGAACATCACAACCGTTCTGACAATATCGGAGAAGAAATTTTAGGCAAGCAGCCAAATTCCATCCTAAAGGATGATGCTGCCTCTTCCCTCAACAATCTTCGGACACAGGTTTTACTGAATAAGTCGGATTTAGTCATTGCTTTATTTGGAGAGCAGTACAAGCAGTGGAACACAGCAATGGATGCAAGTGCCGCTCTTACGCTAAATAAACCTCTAATTTTAATTCGGCCTGAAAAGCTTCATCATGCGTTAAAAGAGCTCTCCCGAAAAGCGGATGTTACGGTTGAAACGCCTGAGCAGGCGCTCCAGTCGGTTTCTTATATTTTTGAAGAAGCTTAAAAAACATCTCTGAAGCTGGTAATCCAAATAGGAGAAATAAAGACAAGGGATTTTCCTTGTCTTTTTTTTCTGCCCATAAGGTACAATAAGCAATAAAAGGAAGGATGAGGTAATAATGGTGCAATTTCAGCGATTAAGTATAAACGGATACAACGATTTGACGGTGCCTTACACGAAAATCACATCAGATAAACCTTCTGCTAAACTGGCTATTATATTGCCAGGACTTGGCTACACAGCGCAGGCGCCTCTGCTCTTCTATGCGACAAGCGTATATAGTAAGAGAGGATTTGATGTTCTCCAAATCAATTATCAGTACAATACAAGCGACTATGACAGCTTTACTCAGGAAGAGCTCAGTACAGCTATTCAAAGCGACGTTCGTACAGTGATTGACAGAACACTTACAGCTACTGCGTATTCTGAAATCTGCTTAATCGGAAAATCGCTCGGAACGATTGCCATAGCATCAGAGCTTAAAAGAGATTTTACTCAATCGGTAAAAGCGGTCTGGCTGACTCCTCTTCTGCAAAGAGAGGATGTTACCGACGCAATTCTTCAAAGTAAAATTCCAGGCTTATGTATTATTGGAGATAAGGACCCGTGCTTTATAAAGGAACGGTTTCAAATGCTCTTATCTGTCGCGAATCTTACGTTTATGCTGATTCCAAATGCTGACCACAGTCTCGATCTGGCAGGTGATATCACAGGCTCAATCGAGATCTTAAAAAAAGTGGTTAATGAGTTGGAAAAATTTTAAGCAGTGGAATGTATTTCCTGTACATAATTTCAGTTTACCATTATTCACTCTAAACATGTTCAGTCTTTTTCTTCATGTTATTTTCGGTAGACTTATAGGTAATAGCTTGGAGGGGGATTAGAAAAGCCTTAGAAGAGAATGATTCACTCTCTTCTAAGGCTTTTAATTAAGAATTTTTCTGCATTTCCTTTTCGGCCAATTTACATTCCCATTGACCGATAAGAAGCATGACGATATGTGAAAACATCATGGAGCGTCCAACCCGTCCATTTGTAAAAATGCCGACTGCCCCTTCCTGCTGGCGAATGTTTTCCCGCTGGCTGAAAGCTTCCATAACAGGACCTAGCTCCTGCCCTGCACGAACCTTCCGGGCTACTTCTTCTGGAAGTGGAAGACTTGCTCCACCGGCAACAAAAGGTGCTGAAAAACGTTCATCCTTCAATGCCCCCCAATTACAAATAAAAAGTCCCTGAGAGGTTTCAACTACCCCGCCTTCCAATCCCAGCCCAAGCTTTGCGCCGCTTCTCGACCGGGCTAAAGAAGCACGGTTTATTGCCCCTGTCATCGTTTCTTCATTCCCAAAGGGCTGATCAGAAACATTGGAAGGAACAGAGATGCCTGTCACTTCAAACGGCTGAAGCGCAAGCTGATTAAGAGCATGTTCAATTGCAGTTAATTTTGCTTTGTTTTTTGTACCTGCTGCAATAGTTAAACCATTCATTGAATTACGAGCCCTGGCGGATTGAGTCAACCGTTGAACGGTCGCATGACTTTACAAGCTTCACTAAAAGCTCTTTTGCAGCAGCATAATCATCAATATGGACCATGGAAGCGTGTGTATGAATATAGCGGGAGCAAATGCCTACTACAGCACTTGGAACACCTTCATTTGATGTATGGACTCGGCCTGCGTCAGTTCCGCCAGCAGATACAAAATACTGATACGGAATATTATTCGATTCTGCCGTATCAAGTACAAATTCTCTCATTCCGCGGTGAGTCACCATGCTTCTATCGAGGATGCGAAGAAGTGTCCCTTTCCCGAGCTGGCCAAATTCATTTTTATCCCCGGACATATCATTTGCAGGACTTGCATCCATCGCGAAAAAGAGATCCGGCTTAATGAGATTTGCTGCTGTCTGCGCTCCTCTAAGTCCTACTTCTTCTTGTACTGTTGCTCCACTGTATAAGGTGCTGTTAAGCGTTTCTCCCTCAAGTTCTTTTAAAAGTTCAATGGAAATTCCGCAGCCATATCGGTTATCCCAGGCTTTTGCTAAGATCTTTTTGTCATTTGCCATCGGAGTGAAAGGACAGATCGGAACGACCTGCTGGCCTAAACGGATGCCGATTGATTCAGCATCTTCACGATTATCCGCCCCTACATCAATAAGCATGTTCTTAATTTCCATCGGCTTTGCACGTTTTTCGGGGCTAAGAAGATGCGGCGGAATAGAGCCGATTACGCCCACAACTGGACCGTTATCTGTAATGATTTCTACGCGCTGTGCAAGCAGCACCTGGTTCCACCAGCCCCCAAGCGTTTGAAAGCGCAGCATCCCATTTTCTGTTATTCCCGTAACCATGAAACCTACTTCATCCATATGGCCTGCAGCCATTATGACCGGTCCGTCCTGAGGTCCTTTTTTCAGACCGAAAATACTGCCAAGACCGTCCTGGACTATTTCATCTGAGTATTTGGCAAGCTCTTTTTTCATAAACGCCCGGACAGCGTGCTCGTTACCCGGAGCACCCGGCAGTTCAGTTAAGTTTTTAAATAAAGTTAATGTTTCCTGGTTCACTATGATTTCCCCTCTCTAAATCCCTTCATATGTACAACAATCGTCAGGGTCTATTTTACAGAACTTTCTTTAGACTTGCCACCAGAATGCAATTTTCAAAAAAATTGGAAGTCAAAGATGATTTACGCATGGGATTTCGGTATACTTATTGTAGTTTGAGCAACTCGGAGGTGAAGGTAGAATGAATTGGAAGGATGTAACGATAGGTGCAGTAGCAGGTGTAGCTGCCGGGATCGCGATCAGCCAGACTGCGTCCAGGGCTGTTCCCATGTCTCCTGACAAGGTTCTGGAGGATGTTAAAACTCAATTTAAAAGACAAGGTACTATTGATGGCTCCTGGATTCAAATGAAACCTGAGGAGCACGAAATCATGGCAGTTAAAAACCGCGTGTACCGCGGCGGAATTTCACGACACCAGGGAATTGAACTTGAGCAATTTGAATTCATCGCAGATGCTAAAACCGGCACTGTAATGGATGTTTATAAAATTTAATCTTTTCCAAAGAGATTCCTGTCAGCAACAGTATGACAGGAATCTTATCTTATAAATTCAGCCGATATTTATGTTCCGCTTTTTCGAAAGGAACCAAAATAAAAATGAGAAAAACACTCAATAATTGCGACTGGAGGCAACATTAAGTGTTTTTATTTTAACCATTCTCAATTACAAGCTCATAGATTTTTCTCGGACGTCCAGGTTTCCCCGAGTTTTTTTCTTCAGTGACACTTTGGATCAAACCCATCTGCTCCATATCGCTTAAAATTCTTCTTGAATTGCGGTCAGTATTTTTTAGGATGGAAGTTATTAAGTCACTTGTTAAAAAGGGAACGTTCTTTAATCTCATGTATTGATAAATTTTAGCTGGAATGTTCTCCCGGTAATTATGTTCTTTTAAAATCCCTTTCCAATAATCAGGCAATTGATAAGCCTCCGTCAATGAATTAGACTCAGGACTCGATAAATTTCTTATGACTCGTTCTTCATTTACATAGGCAATGGAGCAATTCATATTCATTTCTGCATCGGTGTAGCCCTTTAGGGATCGCAACTCAAAAGATATGCTGTCCAGCCGGTATTCGTCAAATAAAGAATGAACAGTTTTTTCATCTACAATATCAAGACTCATTTTTGGGACAAATTTTCCTTTTTTCTGCATCACCTGTAAGCATGTTCCAAATAGTGCCATTCCATGAAGTGGAGGAAAGGAAGTCTCTTCCTCTGTAATAAGATTTTTTTCAAACAATAATAGTACGGCGTGGGTCCCGAGAAAATCCATTGATTGACTTTATATCTGTGCTTACTTAAGATGTCTGGAAGCTGATCTGAATGGGAATATTCAAACTCAACCAGTTCAATTCTGGAGTCTGAATCAGCAGCCTCTCTTATAATTTTCAGGGAATCGGCTGGTCCAATTGTACCTATACGCACTTTCATATTTTGTATTCATCCTTTTTACTTGTCTTTATGGGGCAAGCGGCTAAACACGTACTTATTTTCTTTCAAAAGCGGATAGTGGCATGCTGTAAAATGACCAGGCAGGATCTCCCGGTATTCCGGTATTTCCTTTTTACATTTATCATTTGTATACGGACATCTCGGATGAAATGACAGCCAGAAGGAGGATTAGTCGGGCTCGGGATCCTTTTATCAGCTGATGATCCTTTCGCAATTTAGGGGCAGAAATGGGAACAGAATCCAGCAGTGCAGCCGTATATGGATGTAACGGCTGTTGAAATAATCTGTTTTAAATAAAGGAGAATTTAAAAGTTATGAGTAAATATTATGATTATTTATCTAAAAATAACGATGAAATAAAAGAAGATCTACTAGCATTGGTTCGTGCTCAATCACCTAGTCATCATAAAAAACTGGTCGATGAATGCGGACATTTAATAAAGGACATTTTCCATAATAGATTAATAGGGAGCTGGAAACAGAAGATTTACGCTCAGGAAGAAGCAGGCGATCATTTTTCTTTTGAACTCGAAGGACATCAAGGTCCCCGTATTTTGTTTTTAAGTCATTTTGACACCGTATGGAATGTGGATGCCATTCCTTTAGAGGAAAAAGGCAATGATATTTACGGGCCTGGCATTTTTGATATGAAAGCAGGACTCCTATCCTCCATTTGGGCGGTTCATTCTCTTCAAATTCACCAAGAGAGCCTTCCCTTTACTCCTGTATTTTTATTTACATCGGACGAAGAGGTTGGAAGCACAACCTCTCGTGAAATTATTGAAAAAGTTGCTTCGACCTGTGATGCGGTATTGGTGATGGAGCCCCCTGTTTCCGGTTCTAACGCATTAAAAACCGAACGAAAAGGAGTCGGTATCTATACACTCAAAGTAAAAGGCGTAAGCGCACATGCCGGAAACCATCATGCAGATGGTGTAAGTGCCGTGAATGAACTTGCTCACCAAAATATTAAGCTTGAGGAACTGACAGATTATGAAAAAGAAACCACTGTAAATGTAGGGGTTATAAGAGGCGGCACGAATAGTAATGTCGTACCTGATTATGCGGAAGCTGAGATTGATTTTCGGGTCACAAGCATTGATGAGGCAGATCGGATTATTCAATCGTTTGAACAGTTGACGCCTGTGAACAGTGCAGCTGAGCTTGAAATAGAAGGAGAGCTTAACAGACCACCCCTGGAAAAAAACAAAGGAAACCATTTACTTTTTAAAAAGGCTGTTGCGGCAGGCAAGAGAATAGGACTTGAAGTGAAAGAAGAAAAAGCCGGCGGCGGAAGCGATGGAAATTTCACCTCCGCTCTTGGAATCCCTACACTTGACGGTCTTGGTATTCCCGGCGATGGCCCACATGCAATTCACGAGCATATTCATTTCGATCAGTTTAGTGAACGCTGTGCCTTAATAGCTGAGCTATGCCTTGAAATTGCAGATAACTGAAGAGAATGAAAAGAGCCAGCCTGGTTAAACAGGTCGGCTCTTTTTCATGATCATTCAAACGGCGTCCGCTTGACAGCCTCCACTATTTCTTTCCCTGATTCATCCCATTTTAAGACGCGGTAAAAGGAGTCATGGTAAAACGTAAACCACCAGTTATTCTCGATCCCCTCTTTTACCCACTTCTGTTTTGCATCAATAGAGGTCATCGGGTAGTCATCGTAAGCAAGCACCCACAGTGGATTCTGGTGGGCATGAGTCGGCATAAGATCCCCCATGTGAACAAGGGTTTCTCCGTTTTGTTCCATTAGCACAATGGAATGGCCATTACTGTGTCCCCCTGTATGAACCATTTTTAAACCTTGAAGAATTGTTACTTCTTCTTCAAATGTGATCACCTGATCCTGAATCGGTTTCCAGTTTTCTTCCCAATATGTATTTTTTGAGCGGATATTCGGTTCTCTGATTTCATCCCACTCGACCTTTGAGGTATAAATTTTTGCGTTTGGAAATACAGAAACGAGTGTGTCATTTTGAAGTTTCGTTAAGCCGCTCGCGTGATCAAAATGCATATGCGTCATGCAAATCAGATCAATGTCTGAGCATGTCAAACCAAGCTCAGCTAAGGATTGTTCAATATGGCACTCTCTTGTTACGCCATAATTTCGCTTTTTCTTTTCATTTAGCTTTCCATGCCCTACACCTGAATCAATCAAAATACGGTGATCGCCAATTGTGACTAGCGCAGGTTCTGTTGGGAGCTCAATTTGATTTAATTCATTTGCCGGATATTTCTTTGACCACAGCGGCTTTGGCACTACTCCAAACATCGCTCCGCCATCCATGTTGGTAATGCCTCCATCAAGCCACTTAATCTCCCAATCTCCAAATTGCAACGAATCCATATAATTCCCTCCTTAAGTGAATACGCTTCCATTTTAACACATTTAAAAAAATGCGTTAAATAAGAAAGGGGGTCGGACAATTGAGTCCCACCCTCTTATACATGGTTCATTGCGCTCAAGCGGACGCTTTCCGCTCCGTCCATCTCACAAAACATAGGAACCAATTGATTTTTTCAGTTATGTCTCACTCTAGTATTTTATCAGATTACTGATAGCGGACCTCACAGCGGTAAATACGCTGACCTTTTTTTGAAAACTTCTCTTCGTATTCAGTCATAATATTTCCTTCATAATCGCTTTTATGAAGATCGAGGCTGACGAAAGTAAGCAGCATGCCATAAGCGGAAAAACTTTGCAGGGAGTACTCAAACAATCCCTGGTTATCGGTTTTAAAGTGAATTTCCCCGTTTTCAGGAAGAACCGTTTTATATAAATCCAGGAATTTTTTATAGGTAAGTCTTCTTTTTTCATGGCGATTTTTCGGCCATGGATCAGAGAAATTTAAATAGACCCTTTCAACCTCACCTTTTTCAAAAACATCCGTCAAGTTCTCTGCGTTGATATTCAGGAGCTTTACATTTGGAAGTTCCTCTTCAATCAATCGGTCAAGCGCCACGACAATAACGCTCTCAGACAGCTCGACACCTACATAATTGATATGAGGATTGGCTTTTGCCATTCCGGCTACAAATCGGCCTTTCCCGGTTCCCACTTCTATATGAAGAGGATGATCATTGCCAAAAACATCAGCCCATTTCCCCTTTTTTTCTTCAGGAGCCCCGACAGCGTATTGCGGGTAATCAGCGAGCCTCTGGGCTGCCCATGGTTTATTTCTAGTTCTCATCTTTTACCTGCACCTCTTCTTCTCATTAAAAATAGCCTCGGCATTTTTCTAAAATGGTTCTCTTAGAAAAGACACCGGGCTATTTCTTTTTCTCAGTTGGACAATAGCTGTAAAAGCAGCGTTGAAGAAAACTCATCCATTTCGATACATCGTGAAGGCGGCCTTTGTCCTTTTGCCATTGAAGCATCATAAGGGCCTGGCAGACAACATACCATTTCATCCGCAACCTGAAATCATCTGTAAGCTCTTCACCATACTGCTCCATCCACTGCTTCCAATCCTTTTGCGGTATGTACCAATACAAAAGCATTCCAACATCTACAGCCGGATCTGCAAGCATCGCTCCGTCCCAATCAATCAGGAACAATTCATCAACCTCAGATAACAGCCAGTTATTATGATTCACATCCCCGTGGCAGACGGTATAATCACCCGTGCCGACTTCTCCAAGGTTTTCCTGTAAAAATTCAATCGCTTCACGCACCGGTTTTAACAATGTTAACTCTATATCAAGGGTGGACTTTACTTCATCCAGCATGACAAACGCTTCATACGGTTCTTTTCCTAAACGACGCAGCATAGAGGTCAGTGCTTTGGAGCTATGAATTTTTTTAAGAAGTCTTGCCACTCTTGCACCTGTCATTTCTTCTGCCTTTAGCTCACGGCCATTCAGCCAGTGCTGCGCTGTAATGACATCGCCATTTTCAAGACGCTTTGTCCACTTGAGCCGGGGTACAATCCCCTCTGCTGATAGAACAGCAATAAATGGAGAAGAATTGCGCTTTAAGAACAATTTTTGTTCATGGAATCGTGCAAAGAAAGCTTCACCAGAGGCGCCGCCTGCGGACATGATTTCCCAATCTTTATCAAACAAGTGTTCCAAATTCATTCACCTTCTACATCTTTGTCTTTAGAAGTTTATCACTTTACATTAGAAATAAAAAAAGATAGCTATTGGTGCTTAAAAGACAATAGCTATCCCTTGGTAAAATTCTATCGTTTAGAGGGGGCATTCGTCAAGACCCATGTTTATCCGTGCGAATATGATTCCAGCTTTTAGAATGCAGTTGAATCCACAAGGGGGACTTCTCTGACAATACGCCTCCAAACTCTCCGTCTGCATGAATAAACGCTTCACTGAAAACCTTAATTTGAACTTTTCTGCCCGATAGGTGTTCAACTTCCTTAAAACGCAAGTGACTGCCAAAAAATACTGAGATAAAAACCGCAAGGAACTTCCACCTGGATAATTGATGAACAATGATCATATCAAGTATTCCGTCGGATGAATTCGCTGATGGAGCGATCTTCATTCCGCCCCCATAGTAAGGCTGGTTAGCTGCCGTTATAAACCATACGTCTTTATATCGATGTGCTTTTCCGTCCAGCCAAATCTCCATTTCCTGGGGCTGATAGCGGAATAAATGACGAAGCAGATAAAACGCGTAAATTAATTTCCCAAGCTTAAACCGGTTAAACCATTTTTTTAAGAAGGACTGATTGGCAGAATAAGCAACTAGAGCATCGAAGCCTATTCCTAAATTATTCACAAACCAGCCGCTTTTGTCCCCTTTAAAATAAACTGAATCCTGTTTTTCTGCCTTTCCATCCCATTGCTTTAGCCATCTTAGCGACTGTTCGGTAAACGGAAAGGAAGAATAATGCCGTCCGAAATCATTGCCTGATCCTGCTGAAATTGAAGCGATGAGCGCATTGGGAAATCCTGCTGCACCGTTTATAAGTTCGTGCATTGTCCCGTCTCCGCCTACGCCAAGAAATATTACTTTCTCGTCAGGGTGCCTGCTTAAGTAATCTTTCATTCTATGCACTGCATCTAATGGGGCAGCTGTGATCCAATAGTCAATTTTCTCCTTTTCACAAATAGGGATTAATCTTGTAAACTTTTTTAATGCCATTCCATTTTTCGCATGAGGATTTACAATAACAATAACCTTCATTGACGGAACTCTGAAGTCCGGGTTAATGAGTCGTCTTCTGCAACCCATTGGGTTCGGCTGACAGAGGTTGTTTCTGTATGCTCAAAGATCGCCTGCACTGCTTTAAGCTGCATATTCTTCAGTGGTGAAGTAGTTGTTCTTTGCTGATTAAACCACACCTGAAAATTTCTTTTGTCAATCAGCTGCAATCCATTAGGGACATCCTTAAAATCGAGGTAGCCATTTCTTGATAAAATCACTTTCTTAATTGGAAAGCTGACTCCATTCTGTTTAAACAGCTGCTTTAAAATAGTTTCGCTTCGGTCAAGTGAGATCGATGGATTTAAAAGCCGCTTTTCCTGTTGACCAGCTTTTACCGTCCAAAAGCGGTCTGACGATCCGATATAGGCCGCATGATCAGCTTCCTCAAGAATTTTAATGCAGTAAAGGCTGGATGGTGTAAAAATGAGCACATCCAGCTCAATCGGTGCTTTTTTGATCAATAAAACCGGTTCATACATAATTAGATAGGTATCTGGAAATCGCTGCAGAAAAAATCGCAGCGGCTCCTCTCTCCTATATTTCATATCCACATAGGAGATTTCAGTTAGTGTAGAGCTTGCCCAGATAAGCTGCAGTCCAAAAAGCTGATCAAGGTACAAATGCTTCAGATCCTCCAGGGAATCAGGACGGTAATGCACCTTCGGCTCAAAGAGGAGCGGAGAATCCTTAGCATCTACATTCGACTTTTCCTCTTCCTGATCAACCTGCGTCAATTTTTCATCCCGTGTCCATAACGATTTTATACGCCTGAACAATCCGTTCCTGCCTTCAATTTCGTCTTTGATCTGCTGAGCTTCTTCTTCATCTATAAAAAGGGCTCCGCCCTCCCATTGCGCCTTTAATTTACTCCACTGCTGTTTTTTCAGACGCACAAACTGCGAAGGATAGCGAATCATATTTTTCTCATATCTTGAAACATAATCCTGAAGCTTTATTAATTGAGCCATCATACCACTCCTCTTATTTTTAGAGGTCTCATCTAAGACAGTCTAAACTGAGAAACTACTTCGTATTTTGGAGATTCTTTTGGGTGTATTCGGTATAGACAAACCGACGAAATTTTTGTTTTAAATGGTTCAAATCCATGCGGAAGCTTAAATGCTCCCTCTCCCTGCCAGTTTTTTGCAAGGGTAATATGAGGGCGGAACGGTCTTTTCTCTGTTGTTCCGCCTGCTTTTTTGACTGCCTGCTGAACGTGATTGTATATTTCCTGAAGTCCTTCAGTCGTTTCAGGTCCGATCCACAGGATACGTGGAGAATCACTTTTCCCGAATGTGTCAGCCCGTTCGATCGTAATTTCCTCCCTTTTAAGGGGTGTAAGCACTTCCTTTAAATAGTTTTTATAAAGCCCCAGATCTGTATCATTAACAGCACCTAAGAAAGCAAGGGTCAGGTGAACATCCATTTTATGTGTCCATTGTTTGAATACAAGCTTGTCTTTCCATTCAGTTTTAATGGCGTCAATTTTCTCTTTATCTGCCGGTGAAAATTCAATAGCAATGAAATAATGAGAGCTGGTCATTTGTGACACCTCCGTTATCATTTTCCTTTCTAGTATTATACCCTTCCTGCAGGTTTTGAACTATCTTTTCCTTTAAGCAGTGTTGATTGATTGAAAAGTTTCTTAACGGTAGAATAAAGGATAGGAAATCGGTTTGAAAGGATGAAAGACATGAAGGTAGTTCAGAACATGGCAGAATTAATCGGAGATACTCCTATTGTAAAATTAAATCGACTTCAACCTGAAAACGGAGCAGCCGTTTACGCCAAGCTGGAATATTATAACCCAAGCAAAAGCGTTAAGGACCGTGCAGCTTATAATATGATGGTAGAAGCAGAAAAAGCAGGCCTTTTAAAAGAAGGCTCCACGATCATTGAGCCAACAAGCGGCAATACCGGAATCGGCATTGCGATGAATGCGGCTGCACGAGGATACCGTTCGATTCTTGTGATGCCTGATACAATGACATCCGAGCGAATTAACTTATTAAAAGCATACGGTGCTGAGGTTGTTCTCACACCAGGCGACGACAAAATGCCAGGAGCCATCGAAAAAGCGAAGCAGCTGGCAGAACAAATACCAAACAGCTTCCTTCCTATGCAATTTGAGAACGAGGCAAATCCTGACGCACACCGCACATCTACAGCACTTGAAATTATAGAAGCGGTTAAGCAGCTGGACAAGCCTCTTGGCGCATTTGTGGCAACTGCTGGTACGGGCGGAACCATCACTGGTACGGGCGAAGTGTTAAAGGAGCATTTTCCTGATCTTCAGGTGCACGTCGTTGAGCCCGCAGGATCCCCTGTATTATCCGGAGGAAAGCCGGGCAAGCATAAACTCGTAGGTACAAGCCCTGGATTTATCCCTTCCATTTTAAATCAGTCTGTTTATGATAAGATTCACAAAATTGAGGATGAGGATGCGTATGATATCACAAGAAGGCTTGCGCGTGAGGAAGGTATTTTAGTCGGCCCGTCGTCTGGTGCCGCGTGTTACGCTGCACTTGAGACCGCTAAAACACTTCCTAAGGACTCGATTGTTATATTTATTGCCTGTGATACTGGAGAGCGTTACTTATCAAGTGACCTCTTCCGATTCGAATAATTGAAACGAAAAACCTGTTCAAGTCAGCCAAAAGGCTATTGAACAGGTTTTTTTAAATCCATTCCTCCCAGTGAACTTGGATAAAGTGGATGTCTTTCTTATAATGGTCCAGATGCCCCTCATCAACCATTTTTAGAAAAGAAGGATCTCCCTCCTGCGCTTTTCTTTGAATGGTTTGACACAAGCCTTCAAGCCGGAGAATAACTGTATTAATTATGTTTTCCGGACAGCTGACGCCATAAGCATGAAAATAGAGCGCGATACGATCCTTTCTGTCTGCTGTGTGTACTGAAGAATCGTACCGGCATTTTTCTCCTGATTCCAGCAAATAAAACCGGCTCAAAGGAATGCACGTATATAGAGTATACGCAATATCCCATATCTTTGGCCCCGGTGCTGCCATATCAAAATCAATCACGCCGACAGGCATCCCTCCTGAGAAAATAATATTGTAGACAGCAAAGTCATTATGGCAAATGATTTCTCTTTTTTCAGGTGTCCCGTCTGTGCTAAGCCACTTCTCATCAAATTCAAAATCCTCCACAGCATCATGGTAGGCCCGCTGCATCTTTGCAACTCTAATTAAAGCCTCATTGGACCACATCTCATTTTTTAAAGGATAATTCCCAGCCTCTCCTTCAATATAAGTAAGAATTTCTCTTCCCTTTTCATCAATCCCTAAAAATCTCGGAGAATAAGGGTACGATTTATTTTCAAGATGCTTTAGCAGAGCATGGATTCTTTCGCTGCCTTCAGTCATTTCTCGTCTGACTGTACCACCGGCTAAATAAACAGCAGATATATTCCCGCCTGTCAGTTTTTTTTCATTTTTGTTTTCTGTCATATTCACCATCCTTTCAAGCACTATTTTATAGAATCTTTAAAGGGATATATTTACTTTTGAAGAATAATTAATTTATGCAAACCTTTTTAAGAATTGATTCCTACTGGAAGGAATGTGAGTATGAGCAATGCAGAAATCGTTACACTGGTGTTGATCGTTGCTGCTTTTTTAGGCTTGGACGCTCTTATGAGATTAAAAAAGAAGCAGAGTATATTTAAAAGCTTTCATATTGGTGGCACTTATATTAAAGATTCAGGGAAGTTTTTTTCAATTGCACAGTTTTCTCTTTTTATCGCTTTTGTTGCAGGTTTATTTTACGTTGCTGATAACGGGCTTTCTCCCAGTCATTTATCTTTGGTTACGTTTACGTATCTTTTCTTTATCTCTTGCGTTGACAGCGTGGAACAATGGATATATAAAAAAGAGGAAAAGGAATATCAGCATATGTGGCTGGCAGCTTCTTT
Source organism: Jeotgalibacillus proteolyticus (assembly GCF_002926065.1). GTDB lineage: Bacteria > Bacillota > Bacilli > Bacillales > Jeotgalibacillaceae > Jeotgalibacillus > Jeotgalibacillus proteolyticus. Next base: position 555,033 of record NZ_PREZ01000002.1, read on the forward strand.
TAGTGTTGTTTTTTTTCTGTTTATTTTAGCAAGGGTATAACAACAATGTAAAAAAAGGGTGTGATCTGCCAGAGTAACTGCAAATCACACCCTTCACTTTACTGCATCACACTTCCGATCTTACAAGCTCACCGCATTGCTCCTGAATGGAAGCCTTAAATGTTTCCTGCAGCTTTTTAGACCATTCTCCAGGCTTGCTGCTGCCCACTGCTTTAGCTCCCACTTTAATAACCGGCATAATTTCAGCTGTTGTACTCGCAACAAAAACCTCATCTGCCTCATAAAGCTCATCAAGCGTAAAGGATTCCTCTTTAACCTCTAAACCGATACCGGGACAAAGACGAAGAATTTCACGGCGTGTAATTCCGTTAAGAATCAGGTTTGTAGCCGGATGAGTGTACAACGTATTATTTTTAATGATAAAAACATTAGAGGAAGAGCCTTCTGTTACAGTTCCATCACGATGCAGAATCGCTTCAAAGCTTCCTTGTGAGAACGCCTCCTGCTTAGCAAGAAGATTCCCTAATAAGTTCAAGCTTTTAATATCACAGCGCAGCCAGCGGACATCATCTGCTACAATCGCTGTAACTCCTTCATTCATTTGGGCTTCAGGACGCGCCACCTCTTTTGTATAAGCGGTAAACACTGCTTTCCCGTCTAATGGGAACTGGTGCTGCCTTGGGGATACCCCTCTTGTGACCTGTAAATAAATAATGCCTGTATCCAATTTATTTTTTTCGACAAGCTTATATAGGTTTTCAGTAAGCTCATCCTCTGTGAAAGGAAGTGTAAGCTGGATTTTTTCAGCTGACTCAAACAGGCGGGTGATATGCTCTTTTCCTGTAAACATCTTTCCACTGTAAATTCGAATCACTTCATAAACACCGTCTCCAAATTGGTAGCCTCGGTCTTCAATATTAACGCTGGACTGTTCACGATCGATAAACTGATCATTTAAAAGAATTGTATTCATATTGATTTCTCCTTTTTGCATTAAAGCAGTTTATTTTTTACATGCAAGCTCATAAATGGCCTGGGCATAGATTGCAGTCGCTTTAAAAAGATCATCAAGCTCGATATATTCATCCTTTTGGTGCGCTACATCCTCTTTTCCGGGAAATAGAGCGCCAAACGCGACTCCTTTTTCCAGGGAGCGCGCATAGGTCCCCCCGCCAATTGCTAAAAGCTTTCCTTTGTCTCCAGTCTGGTCCTCATAAACCTTTAGAAGAGTTTGAATAAATGGATCGTCTCCGTCCACATGATGCGGCTTGGCATCTTTTTTATTCGCTATTTCAATACCTGCTTCCTTCATCCTGGATGCAAGAGCCGTTATCGCATTATCCATATCATATGTGACAGGGTATCTTACATTCAACCCTATAAAAGCCTCATCTTGACTGTAGCGGATTTTTCCTGCATTCATCGTGAGGTCGCCGCTGACCTCATCTTTCCCTGCTATCCCAAGCGTATTTCCTCTTGAATCCTTATGTAGATTAGCTGCAGCAAATTCGCAAAAAGCCTTTGCTCTTCCGTCTAATTTAAAATTGCTTAAAAAGGACAAAAGATGAAGACCCGCATTTTTTCCATCATCGGGTTCCATGGCATGAGCAGATTTCCCATGCAGGTCAATGGTTAACTCTCCGCTTTCAATAAAGTACTCACCTGTTAAGTCAGCAGCCTTTAAATACTCCTCAAACTCCTGAAGCAGATAAGTTTGGTCCCTATATGGTGTAAGAACCGCTCTGGCAAAATCAGGGACCATATTGTAGCGTTCTCCGGATCTGAATGAATGAAGCTCAAGGCTTGACCGTTCCTCAGACTGTTTGGCTGAATGAAAGATTAAATCGAAATCCATAAGTCCTTTTTCTGCATTAATAACGGGAAAATCAGCATCCGGTGCAAAGCCGATGGACGGCATCTCTTCCTGTTCAAAATAATGGCTGACGCATCGCCAGTTGCTTTCTTCATCCGTGCCAATAATCATCCGCACTCTTTTTGTAAAAGGAATGCCTAGATTCTTTACAATTTTTAATGAGTAATATGCGGCTATCGTTGGACCTTTGTCGTCAATAGCGCCTCTTGCATACAAGCGGTTGTTTTCCACTTTTCCTTCGAACGGCGGATACGTCCAGCCCTCGCCTGCAGGAACAACATCTACATGGCAAAGGATGCCTAGAAGATCTTCCCCTTCTCCAGCTTCAATATGACCTGCTAGATTTTCCACATTCTTAACTGTAAAGCCATCCCCACTGCCTTTTTCAAGCATCCAATCAAGCGCCTCTTTTATATGGGGACCAAGCGGGGCTTCACTAGTCGCCTCAGCTTCATCTAAAACACTTGGAATCTGCACAAGATCCTGCAGATCCTTTACTAATTCTTCTTTATATTTTTCCACTTCTTTTGTCCATTGAATGGGCATTAAAACTTCACCCCTTTTACGTAATGTCTCTCATTATAAGGCATATTCCGTCTACAAGCACGTACAGATTAATTAAAACCGTAAATTATCTGACACTTCCCGGGCTCAAAAAATGAAGGAGAGGATTGTTAAAAGAAGGGAATTTAAATCATCCCCACACAGCAAGCTAAACACGGGGTTTAAAGTAGGGGCTGTACATGAGATTACTCCTTTCTTTTATACAGAAAAAACAGGAGGAAGTTATCATAAAAACACGAAGATTTATTAAAATTCGAAGAAAAATGTTAACAAATCGTTAAAAATTGCTTTAATACTAGAAATTATAATTAAATAATTGTACAATGAAATTGTCAGATAATATCCTTGTCGAATATTAACGAAAAGGGGCTGTCGTGAGGCAACCAAAAAAACGTGTCGTTGAGCGATACTCAACAAAGTAGTCTATTGTAGTCATTGCCCATGGAAAAAAGTTGAGGGAGAGTGGTTTTTTGAAACCAACTACGAATCGGATGCTTACACGCATCAAATCTGTGTACATGTTCATTAAGAAAAATGGAACGGTTACGACAAATGATTTGGTGGATGAATTTGGCATCACACCTCGCACCATTCAAAGAGATTTGAATGTGTTAGCCTATAACGATTTAGTGAGCAGTCCTAGTCGTGGCAAATGGACGACGACACAGAAAAAAGTCAAAATTTCGTAAGAATGTAATAGGAAAAGACCCCGCCTCGATTTCCGTGAGACGGGGTTATTTTTATTCGTTATTTTGTAAGGCGCCAAGCTCCTCAGGAGTCAGCTCACGGAATTCTCCAAGCGCTAAAGCCGGATCAAGCTTTAAGGAGCCCATTGAAATACGTTTTAAATAGGTTACTTCCTTCCCCACAGCCTGAAACATTCGTTTAACCTGATGAAACTTTCCTTCCATTATGGTCAGCTCAATTTTTGACACCTGTCCTGATTCGAGAATAAGCAGCTCGCCAGGCTTTGTTACATAGCCATCGTCCAAAGTAACGCCATGCTTAAAGATTTCACGATCCCTCTCTGTTACTTCTCCTTCAATCTCAGCAAAATACGTTTTCGGTACATGCTTTTTGGGAGAGAGGAGCTGATGCGCCAGCTGCCCGTCATTCGTAAGCAGCAGCAGTCCTTCCGTATCCTTGTCGAGACGTCCAACTGGAAATGGTTCGAATACTGCAAAATCAACCGGGAGCAAATCAATAACGGTTTCGTGCTGACGATCCTCAGTCGCTGAAATAACTCCTTGAGGCTTGTTCATTAAAAGATAAATAAACTCCCTATATTCAACCCGCTCTCCGTTTACGGTAATCTCTTCAGTAAAAGGGTCAACCTGCGCTTTTCCTTCTTTCACCGCTTCTCCATTTACAATTACAGAACCTGATTTCAACAATTTTTTCATTTCTTTACGGCTTCCATAGCCCATATTCGACAATAATTTATCTAAACGCAAAGCTCCTGCTCCTTTCCTGCATAACAAAAGCCGGCTTTTGACCGGCTTTTTGCTTTAAGATGTAAATCTTTTTCTTAACCTTGTAACCCGATCTCCGAACAATCGATCAGCAAGGCGTGATTTTAAGCTGAGAACAAAATAAACAAATGCGCCAATTACCCCGCAAATCGTTAAGATAACAATTGACTGCCAGCGGCTGGCTGTGTCCATGAATAGTGTAAGTCCAAAATAAGCTAACATTACCGGAACGGCCATAATAATATTAAAGATCACCATGAGCAGCGTCCGTTTAACCACAATCCGATATTTATAAGCGGCAAAATGACGAATTACCAGAAGGTTAATCACAATTGCCACTACGTAGCCGATCGCTGTTGCCAGAACAGCTCCCTGCACCTCAAAAAGCCGAACGAGGGGGATATTGATTGCGAGCTTAACCAAAAGTCCGACAAGCAGACTAAGCACACTCCAGCGCTGTTCATTTATTCCCTGCATCATAGCGGCTGTTACTGTATAAAGAGCGAATAAAATAGCAACAGGTGAGTAAGTGCGAAGAACTTCAGTCCCAAGCTCACTGTAGCTGTAAAACACGGTATAAGCCGGTTCAGCCAGAAGCGCTAATCCAATTGCTGCAGGCATTGTCAAGAATAAAAGAATTTGAAAGGTCTGATCAAGCTGATGGTTTAGCGCCTTCCAGTTTCCTTTTGAAAATGTGCTTGTAATAACCGGGATAAGTGTCATTGCAAATGCAGTTGCTAGCGACACCGGTATGATCACCAGCTTATGAGTCGTAAAGGTTAAAATACCAAATTGAAAATCTGAAACAGCTGCAAGTCCAATCGACGTCATGGCCCGGTTAAAGGTCAGGATATCGACCAGCTGGAACAATGGATTGGCTACTCCTACAAGGACAAAAGGAATGGAATAAAGCACAATCTCCTTGTACATATCCTTAATGGATATATCAATCTTACCCTTGCTTTTTGAGAGCATTTTATCCAGATGAGGCTTGCGCTTAATATAATACCAAATTAACAGCGCCAAGCTTGCAGCACCACCAACAAACGCCCCGAAGGTTGCTATGGCAATCGCAGTGGTCATGGAGCCTTCTATCACATATAAAACCACATAAACACCGATCAATAAGAACACAATCCGGACAATCTGTTCAACAACATTTGATACAGCCGTCGGACCCATTGATTGATGCCCCTGGAAAAAACCTCTTATTAAACTCATAAAAGGAATAACGATTAGTGCAAAGCTGACTGCTCGAATAACGGTCGTTACCTGCTCAACTGTAACCAGCTGCTCGTCAGCGGCAATGACCATTCCGGCAAAAACTGGAGCAAATAAATACATGATTAAAAAAGAAATAAATCCTGTCAGCGTCATTAGCCATAGTCCGGAACGGAAAAGCCTCCGCCCGATCTCATATTCCTCTAAGGCATTATACTTTGCTATAAATTTTGATACAGCAAGCGGTACACCGGCAGTAGCGATGGAAAGAAAGATGGTGTACGGAACATACCCATAGGAGTAAAGAGCAAGCGGTCCTTCCCCGTTTCCAAGCAATGCATAAAATGGAATGACATAAAATAATCCCAAAAACTTTGAAATAAATGTACCAAGCGTTAAAATAAATGTTCCTCTTACTAAAGTAGATGTAGACATTCCTTTATATTCACTTCCTAATCTAAGGAAAACTGATTTTTCGACACTAACCATTAGTGTACTACTCTGTTATAGTATTGACAATCGATTTTCTTTGTCATTTACATACAAATATTGAATATAAGCCTCAGGGAAGGTAAAATGGACGCAGTGCGAGCTTGAGAAAAGATGGTGAAAATATGAACTATGATGTAATTATAATAGGAGGCGGGCCGTCAGGATTAATGGCAGCCATTGCTGCAGGCGAAAAAGCTGAGAACGTGCTTCTGGTTGATAAAGGATCAAAGCTTGGAAAAAAGCTTGCCATTTCAGGCGGAGGCAGATGCAATGTGACAAATCGCCTTCCCGTTGAAGAGATTATCAGGCATATTCCGGGAAATGGCCGCTTTTTATATAGTGCTTTTTCTGTATTTAATAATGAAGATATTATTGCGTTTTTTGAAGGATTAGGTGTTGCATTAAAGGAAGAGGATCACGGTCGGATGTTCCCTGTTTCAAACAAGGCACAGTCTGTTGTAGATGCTCTTTTGCGCCGATTGGGAGAACTTCATGTGGAAATCCGGACAAATGTAAAGGTTGCTGACCTCCTTGTCCACGAAGGTGCTATCCAAGGAATTAAGCTTGAAAACGGAGATGAAATCAATTCAAGAGCTGTTGTTTTAGCAGTCGGAGGGAAATCAGTACCGCAGACTGGCTCAACAGGGGATGGCTATCCATGGGTCGAAAAATGCGGACATACGGTGACAGAGCTTTTTCCAACGGAGGTTCCTCTCCTCTCCGATGAGCCGTTTATCAAAGACCGCTCGCTTCAGGGTCTTGCATTAAGAGGCGCTGCTGTCAGCGTGCTGAACAAAAAGAAAAAACCGCTCGTTACTCATGAAATGGACATGCTCTTTACTCATTTCGGCTTGTCCGGACCCGCAATTTTACGGTGCAGTCAGTACGTGGTGAAGGAAATGAAAAAACAAAAAGGGGCACCTGTAACGATTCGAATTGATGCTGTGCCATCCATTAAAGGAGAAGAACTCTTCCAGCAGCTTTTAAAGGAAGCAAAGGATGAGCCTAAAAAAGCGATCAAAAATGTCTGGAAGGGTCAAATTCCTGAACGTTATCTCCATTTCCTGATGAGTCTGGCAGAAATCGATCCTGACGGTCAGGCTGGAACGATTGCGAGCGATAAAATCCGTACAGTTTCCCAGTTAATAAAATCCTTTGAGCTTTTCGTCCATGGAACACAATCCATCGAGAAAGCCTTTGTCACAGGCGGAGGAGTTTCGGTTAAAGAAATTGAGCCAAAAACCATGCGCTCTAAAAAATGCCAGGGATTATTTATTTGCGGTGAGCTGTTGGATATTCACGGCTATACTGGAGGATACAACATTACATCAGCACTTGTAACCGGGCGCTTAGCCGGAACGAATGCCGGGTTAATGAAGTAGAGAAACTAAACCGTCAGTACCTACCTAAACCCGGTGCTGATGGTTTTTCTATTCCTATGTTCTACTCTCCATACACCGCCTGTGCTTAGTGTAAACCCGCAGGATTGATAAAATTCAGCATGTTCCTCACTGAAGGTTAAAGTCACAATCTCGATTCCCCTCTTTTCAGCTTCTTCAAGCAGCCCTTTAATTAATGCCTTTCCGATTCCTTTTTTCTGATGATCAGGATGGACAATGATATCCTCTATATATCCATGCTGGAGCCCCATTCCACAGATATAGCCAAACCCGGCCAATGTCCCCTCGTTACTTCTTACACCAGCCCAAAAATTGCAGCGTTCGAACAACAAAGGAAAGTCCTGATCGCGGCGTTCCCACCCAATCGATTCACGAAGTTCTGGTACTTCTGTTCCCGCTATAGGAAGATTTATTATTGCAGACTGATTAGCCTTCATTTAATCCCTCCTTTCTATTTAAAAAATCTCCATTAAGGCAATCTAAAATAGGAGGAAATACCCTCGCTAATGGGCGAGAATATCCATTAGGATTAGATAGGAAATGTTTAAATGTTTTAGAAATTTTTACTATCTTTAATTATAGATAAGTGTGCGGAGGCTGGGAATGAAAAGCGGGATTAAATTAGGATTTTTGTTGTTTGCTGTTTGCAGTTTATCGTGGATTGGTTTTATTGTGATTTTCGGTCAGCAGATACTTCCCGGGCTTTTTTGGGCTTGTTTAATAACTGTCATAAGCTTTGCACTTTTTGCCGCAAGTATATATGGATTTACTGCAGGGAAAGTACCATTTTTAAAACTTACTAACCTGACCGAGGGCACCGGGGTATTTTTAACCTCTCTTCTTTTGTTTGCCGGTGCTAACTTTATGATGGCGGCTAATTTGATTGCAGTGTATTTGGGTGAGGATTTGTCTTTGGACAGACAGGAAAAAATCGAGATTATAGCTAAAAGCGCGTTAAACCCCTATTACCAGGAAGAAAGAGTACAGGAAACCCTGGATGGAATTACGTACACCTACCCAGCATCTCGAAAAAAGGAAATAAACAGCATTCACCAGTTAATCCAGCAGGAAAAGAATCGTTTTTATGAGTTACTTGGGACAGAAGAGCATGAGGGGCTAACCATAGAGCTTCACGAAAACTACAGCTCCTTAGAGGAATACTCCGGGCTGGAGGATGTTTCAGGCTATTATGAATATGACTCAAAGTCTATTCATCTTGCCGCAGAGGAGGAAATGCTTGATTTCATTTTGCTTCATGAGTATACCCACTATCAAAGTCACCTATTTGCCGAAAAGCACTATCTGCCGCCTACAAGAATACCTCATTGGTTTGAAGAAGGTATTGCAGATTATTTAGGAGGTGAGAGCACTTTCTGGTATGAGCTTGAAGACGTTGAAATTGAAATTACCGACTTTACGTCCATTGATACATTTGACGAATATGATGGTTCACGAACTGACGACTATGACCCTTACCTTCAAAGCTATTTAGCGGTTGAATTTCTTGTAAAGGATTACGGGGAAGAACTGATACCTGAACTTTTGCTTTCTAAAAGGCCCGGGGAATTTTATGAGAAGCTTGAAGCTAAAATTGAAATGGATATTACCGAATTTCAGGAAACTTTTTTAGATGATTTAATTACTGCCCAAATAGAATTAGAAAATAAATATGAGCTAGTCTACGATGCACTTGAGGATGAACAATATGCCCCTGCTGAAGCTCTGCTGCAGGAAATAATCACGTCTGGAAACGAATATGATCAAGACTATGCAAAATGGCTACTGACTGATAGTTATCTTGAGCAGGAACGATATGCTGATGCCATTTCGCTTTTAGAAGACAAAATATCAAATGAATCCTATCGTTTTAAACGGGAGGATCTGCTGTTTCTTGCTGAGATTTCACTTCTCTTTGATCCTGAAAAATCATTGGTTTATGCGCAATCGGCGATTGAAGAAACAATCTTTGGCTATGGCGTTTATGCAGAATACGATGATCAGGTTCTGGAGGCGTATTCAATTATTAATTCCGAGAATCCTCTTGAAGGCTATAGAATTCTTCTACAAGAAAACCTGCTTTATAATGACAATGTACTAACGAAATTGAGTGAAAAACTTGCTGAGGAATTTCCAGAGGAAACGTTCTAGCTCAATGTGAAGATTCGAAAAGGGCTGTAAAGCGTCAGACGTATTTGACGCCTTACAGCCCCCATTTATTTAAGGAGAATTAACCAAAACAAGCGATGAAGCCAGTGGAATAGCCATTAAAGGTTAGTATGTCTTAGATAAATAACATAAGTTTAGTTTATTAAATGGTCGGCAATACTGCGAATAAACGGATCGGGAGTGATTCTTATGTTATTCACTTTTCTTTTTGCATTTGTTGTTCCATGGTGCATTGTCCTGTTCATTGTAAAAGTTAATAAAAAGACTATTGCTCTTATCGCCCCTTTTACAGCTATTATGACAAATATATTGAATACCTGGACACTGGCCTATGATTTCGCTGCTGTCTATCCATTTGAAATGGAGTCGGAACTTGCTTCTCTGCCAATGGTTTTAGGCATCATTCCTGCTTTAGGATCTCTTTTAGTTCATCTTCTATTAAAAAGCCATTTTTCCATCAGTCTGGTTATTGCGTTTATTTTAATCTCTACCCTCAATGAATGGATTTTTGTACAGGCTGATTTGATCCGCTATTTTAAAGGATGGACAATAGGATGGACATTCGTGATTTATCTTATTGGTTTTACTGCCGTTTATCTTTACTATAGATTGTTAAAAAAGTGGGATATTTTATAGCTGGTTCCTCGGCGTCCTATATCTACTTAACCTATCTTTTCTAGAAATCCACAAAAAAAGGCTGTTTAGACTGATCTAAGCAGAGCTCGATACGTTCTCTGAAATTTTTCCAGGTTACCATTTCCAGTCCCTCCTCCAGTGGGAAAAAGCCAACCTCCAGCGCTTCATCAGTAGGAGTAAGCTCTCCACCGACAGGTCTTCCGAGAAACAATGTATTGCAGATCGACTGGGATACATTCTGGAACACTCCGCAAAAAGCCGTTATTTCAATGTCAAGTCCGCACTCCTCCTTTGTTTCTCTTATCGCTGCATTTTTTAAAGATTCTCCTTCTTCTACCTGCCCGCCAGGCATTTCCCATCCTCTTCTTGGTCCTTTAATTAACAGGATTTCATTTTTGTCGTTTAATACGATTGAGGCTGCCGAAACAATATGCTTTGGTGATGTCATTGGGTTTCTCTCCTATCTTTTTGTACTAAACCAATCATGTCACAGAACCATATCCAGGATCTCCTCAACAGACAGAGTTTCCTTCATTCCTATCTGTTCGCACAGCTTATTATGGATATAGATGAATTCCGGTTTTATCCGCTCTATAATATGTATAATCTCATCCGGCTCCCTGTTGCTATGCCATTCGGAAAGCAGAGCTAATTGCCATTTCTTAAGGCTGCTTCTTTCCCCTTCAAGCTTTGCCCAATCACCAAACGTATTCGGCTGGATCCCGGCTTCCATCAGCCAGCCTGCTGCCATTGATAAACGCAGGCTGTCCAGACATTGGAGGCTATAGTAAATTTCATTTCTTTTCACTCTCCGGTATGCTTCGTGGACATAAGCTAAAAATTTTGTTCTCCACAGCTCTACCTCTTCAATGGATGGGCTATAAGAAAGCTTGCTTGATTCCTCTCTGATTTTAATGATTATACCTTTCGGATCATAAACGATTTTTAGTTTATTAAGCCATATAGAAGGTTTGATATCTTCTTATATCTTCTTTTCTATAATAAAAAGCATCTACTTTAATAAATGTATCGAAGTGAGCGATCGTATAAGGAGCTTCCGGAAAGTCTTCGAAAAAAAGAACAGAGCCCCAATTTTTAGCCCGTTCCTTTTTATTCAAAAGGTATTCTTCAATTACATGATCCTCAACAACTACTCTCAGGTCAATATCAGAGTATAGATCTGTATTCCCACTTCCGATTGAACCTCCGTAAAAAACAGCTAAAACATTCGAATCATTCAATAAGTCTTCTTCTATTGTATTGAGTAAATTCCGTCTGTTCTCAGGCAGCTTATGGTCTCTTTCCTTATGAACCTGTTCAAAATCATCCAATGATCCCACTCCTAATCATGAAAAGATTTTCTAGAGATCTCTCTGCGTATTTGTCCATTTGAACTGAATAAAATGAAATTCTTCATTATTGAACTCATAAGTCTCATCACTACCCGCAATTTGCTGAAAGCCATTTTTCACAAGTACTCTTTGAGAAGCGACATTCTGTCGTTTTGGCATTTAGTTCTTTTATTCTGTCTTGTTCTATTATCTTTCCCATTGCTAGTTTAAAGGCTTGATTTGCTGCTCCTTTACCAGTAAAAGCTTCTCCGATTCTGTAGCCGACATCTTTAACTCTCATGACCTCCCCTACTTTCTCTTTGTTTTCTTACTAAATTAATTAAATAAAAGAGCTGTGAAATAATAAAGGAAAGCAGTATGGAAAGAGCTGCCCCTATTGCTAAAATGAAGGATTCATCCATCAAAAGATAAGAAAATAAAAAGAATAGAATGATGCTTATAAGAAAGGCAAGTAAGAAAATACTTATGTATTTGACCATATCACCCTCCACCTTTACTTTTAGCTTCGCTTCAAAGGCATAATAGTTTAATTAGAGGTAGTCTTTATGGATAATTTTAACACGAAAATGGTTTTTAAATGAGAGGATCTCTGATAAAATTATATTTCGTTTTGCTGAGATATCTTTATAGTGGATTAAAATTCTAATTAATCATAACTAGTATATTTTGATGCAGCTTGAGGAGGATGTATGTTTGAAAAAGTTAGCCTGGTTTTTACTGTTTTTTTATTTGGTTATAACCGTTTTGTGGATAGCAAATTCACTCTATCTTTTTACATTGATCGGTGTAGTCGCTTGGGTGATACTAATTATTAGCGGCTTTATCATTTATAAAAAGCTTAAAGAGAAGGAACTCATTACTCTTCTTTTACTATACTCAAGCTTCTTTATGCTTTTTTTGCTGATACTTACTATTATCATCCAGCTCACCGTATCATCCATGCCATAATCGCAGATTGTGATAAAGTGGAGGATAGATAGAATAACTTGCAATTGGATGTGGATGGGTTGAATTTATTTGAAAAGCTATATACTGTAATCATTTTTCTGTCTGTGGCAATTGGGATTGCAATTGGACAGATTGATGGCATACAGGAAAATGCAGAAGCTTTTATTCTTCCGTTATTAATGTTAATGCTCTATCTGACCTTTATGCAAATCCCGATACATGAGATTGGAAAAGCGTTTAAGAACATTAAATTCACCAGCATTTCTGTAATCATTAATTTTATTTGGACACCAGTGTTAGCATGGCTGCTTGCTCTTTTATTTTTACGGGACTCCCCTGCTTTATTTATTGGATTTATTATGCTGATGGTTACTCCGTGCACCGACTGGTATTTAATTTTCACGAAGATCGCAAGAGGAAATGTCGCCTTGTCGATGTCTATTTTACCGTTAAATTTACTTTTGCAAATTGTTTTACTGCCACTGTATCTGCTTGTTTTTGCAGGAACTGCAGGCGTCATTGAGCTTGAATTTCTGATTAAAAGTATCCTATTGGTATTAATTGTCCCGCTGATTCTCGCTCTGTTTACGAACTGGGTTTTCAAAAAACACCCCAAAAAGAAAGAATCTGTTTTGGCTTCTTTGAGCGCACTTCCTCTGGTATTTTTAAGCCTTGCCATTTTAGCCATGTTCGCCTCTCAGGGAAATTTACTGCTCGCTAACCTGGACTTATTATGGAAATTATTACTTCCTATTTTATTATTCTTTCTCATTAACTATGTGGTCAGCCAGGAGACCGGGGAACGCTTAAACTTCCCTAAACCGGAGAAAACAAGTTTAGGCCTGACCACGATCGCAAGAAATTCGCCGGTTGCATTGGCGATTGCGATTACCGCCTTCCCCAATCAGCCATTAATTGCCTTAACTTTAATTATTGGACCTCTTCTGGAACTGCCGATTCTGGCTCTTGTCTCACAGGTTTTATTGGTAACAAATCGTGAGGATAAATAGCTCAACAAGAAAAGGCGATAACCCGATCAATGTTAATTGACTCCGGGATCACCTTTTACTTATAATCTGGCATTAATTTTATGATTCTGTCTGATGGTTAATAATATATACTGCCATTTTGATCAAGTCTTTAGCTTTTTGATTCTCCTTACTTTTTTGCAAATGGGAAGAGAACTGCTCTATTTTTTCATATCCCTTCACTTCCTCTTTATTGGCCTGCACAACTTTCTTATTCTCATATAATTGCTGTGCTTTTTCAAAATGTTTTTGGGCATTTTTTAAATGAGCAAGGGAGGATTGTTTAACTCCCTTGGAAAGTTCAGAGGAAGTTTCTGCTGCTTCAATCAGGTCATCAAGTCGATATTTCTTAAAAGCAGGTTCAACTGTAAAGTTTGTATACCTTGCCTCTACATTTTCTGTAATCGCACCTGCTGTTAAGGTATCATCCATTTCTACAATTCTCTTATACACCTCCACTCCGTTTACATAAAAGGTAAACAGGTTCTCCTTTCTTTCAATTTTTAAATTCTGGGGTTCAGCAAGATCGATTGCTGCAGGAAGATCGACCCCTTCCCAGCCAGATTCTGAACTCGTTTCTGCAAATGTTTCAAGTTTATTAATATCTTTATTTAAAAAAGCAAACAGGCTGTTACTATCTTGATCCTCTAACGCAATCCCGTATTTAGGAAATCCCTCTGACCCCTGCTTTATCCACTTTATATCTGCAGAAAGAGTAAAATCACCTGTTAATAGTTCTTCACGGTAAATTCTTGACCATACTTGACTGAAAGAGAGAAAGCTATTGATAGTGGATTGTCCGAAAACATCCCATTTCCCATCTATGGCTCTGTTAAATGGAGATGGTCCCCATCCAAAAAGATAATCTGTACTGCTGTCTGTTACTCTGATGGTTACTTTTTTAGTACTGATTCCATTCGGTTCTCGTACCGTAACAGTGGTTGTTCCTGGTTTTAATCCTTTAACAGAGATGGTTTTATCGTTCAGTTCGTGAATCTCAATAATCCCTTCATTATCAGCCGTCCACTGGAATGGTTCTGTTTGTATAAACCAGTCCGGCTTTGCTCCTGCTGTGAGTTCAGCAGTCTCCCCTTGAGGTAAAATGATTAATTCATCGCTAACAACGATTCTTTCCATCTCCCCTTCCTTCGGAGCATCCCTCCATGTGGATTGCAGGTGATAAAAATCAATTGATTCAACGTTTATACTCCCTCCATTTGCATATAGCTCGATGCCTGTATTAGTCGGTTTAGTATAAATTAAATTAGTAAAAACTGTCTCACCATTATCGATAAATAACTCTACTGAAGACTCGTCTACCAGCCCCCGGATCTTAATGCTTTTTCTATCCGAAGAAAAAGGAGCATTAAATCTTTTTCCAAATGGGAAAGGTTCCCCATTACGATCAATCAATGTTTGGAGTCCAGCATTTGAGCGATCAAGGAAAAGGGTTTCGTCAGTAACATCAACGCCGAAGACTGTTTCTTCTTTTTCAGATTGACGTAATCGGATTCCGAATTCATCCACGTCATCCCAGCTGATTTGTGCTTCAAATTCATATGACGCTCCAGAAAACCCTTCAATTTCATGGTTTCCTTCTACCATAAAACTGTCAAAAGACTGCTCTGTCGCCCGAATCGTTTCGAGTTCGCGGATGGGCTCCTGGAACAATCGGATCTCGCCTTCCTGATTAGTTTGAAGTGTTACTTCTCTTGGAATTGACATGGAACCCATCCACGGATAAGTCGGTGATTCATACGGGTAGCGCCAATTTGCCATCCATCCTATCCAAATTCGTCTGTCGTCACCTTCTGCAAGTTCGTTAAATGACTGGGCAGCGTAAAAGTCCTTACCAGCATCTGTATAGAATATTTTTTCAGGTGAATGATCATTAACAAAAACTGAACCATCAAATTCCCCAATGAAGTATTGGTTTGTAGACCCCTCCGTTACAGGATTGTCTCCGATACTTACGGTCAGTACCCATTTTTGGTTTTCTTTATCTCCATCTACAGGCAGGCGGAATAAATCAGGTGTCTCCCATACTGCTATATGACTTCCCTCTTCATTTCCCTGCTCATCCACGCCGAATTTACTTTGGTATTCCCAATTGATTAAATTAGGAGAGTTATAGAAGGTTACACTTTTGTCCGTGGTGACCGCCATTACCCATTTCTCTGTTTCTTCGTGCCAAAATACTTTGGGATCACGAAAGTCTTTAATGCCGGGATTTTCGATAACAGGATTGCCGGTATACCGTGCCCATGTTCTACCGTTATCTTTACTGTATGCTATTCCCTGTTCTTCTCCATTTGCCGTGCTTGTATAAATTGCAACCATTCCTGCTTTTCCATCAAAAAAGCCCGTGGTATCGTTCCAATCGATAACGGCTGTTCCCGACAATGCCTGCCCTAATTCGTCATGCTCAAGTGCAATGGGAAGATGCTCCCAGTGAAGCATATCTTTACTGACAGCATGTGCCCAAGTCCCCATTTTCTGATGAAACAAGTGATACTCACCATTATAATAAATCAGCCCATTTGGGTCAGCAAGCCTTCCCTGAGGGGTAGAGAAGTGATACTGAGGACGATATTGTTCCGTATAGTACTCAGTATCCGATATAGTAGATTCCTCTTCAAAATTTTCAGCTTCTTGAGGGCCAAAGCCTGCAGCGATAATGACACTTGCTATTGATAATAATACAAATTTCCTTTTCACAATTTTAAAAGCCTCCTTATTTTTTCTACCCCTTATGCGTTCGTCGTTCACCTCCAGGATCCGAAGGAAGCGTGCTACATTCTTATTCATAAAGTTGATTTCCGCTGTCACTCCGGAATTGATTTTTTACAATTAAAAAGGCTCCCCCTTGTCTGCAAGTAAATGCCGTTGTATGTAAGCAACTTCATCCAGCTGACTTTAAGGAGTAAGCCTGTCATTCATTATTTTTTTAAAGAGGATAAATATCCCTGAACCTTAATTGTTCCTTCCGGTGAAGATATTGTTAGTTCACTGCAGATCTGATCAGGGTAAACCAAGCTGGTTAAAGAATAAGCCCCCTCATTGACAAGCAATTCTATCGAAGAAGAGTCGAGCAGTAAACGCAAATTAATCGAATCAGTCAGCTTAGTATCTATTAGTTGTTCATGTGCAAACATCTCAGAAAAATCAATTGCACCAGAACGCTTTCGATCTAAGATGATTTGGTTCTTCACAGCATCAAAAGTGATTTCCGTGGATTGTTCTTTAGTATGATGCACGGTAATAGCGAATAACTTTGACTCCATTCTTTCAATTTTTATATCAAGTTCAATGGGCCCTTGAGAGACTACAACTTTTTTTGAGCCCTTTTGAATTTTCTCTATGAGCGGTATTTTTTCTGTTAAAAACGAATCCACTTCTTTTACAAACTTCTGAATAACGAAAGACTCTCCGTCAATAGTTCTAAGTGTAAGTTCACGGGGAAGAGTCATTTGCCCGCGCCAGCCGTCTGTCGGAATCTGATTTGCATATCGCCAGTTGTTCATCCATCCCAAATAAATTCGTCTTCCATCTTCTTTTGGAATATCTGAAAAGCTCACACCGGCATAATTATCTTTTCCATAATCAAGCCATTTCACAGAAACCTGATCTGTGATAAAGGTATTTCCATCAAAAGACCCTGTAAAATACTGTGTTCGGGAACCCATTTCAAGTTCAACATCATCCCCTATACTGACAAGGAGCACCCACTTTTCTTCTGAGGAATTTTCATCTTTCAAGATAAATAAATCCGGACATTCCCACACCCCGGCATGAGAACCTTTTCCTTCCCCAAATTCACTTCGAAATTGCCAATCAATTAAATTAGCAGATGAATAAAAGGTAATGGTTTGTCCCGTGGCCAACACCATAATCCATTTATTTGTCTCGTGATGCCAAAATACTTTAGGGTCTCTAAAATCGACTTTTGATTCGTGCGCCAATACCGGATTTTCCTTGTATTTTTCCCACGATCTCCCTTTGTCACGGCTATATGCAAGACTTTGAGTTTGTACAGGAGCTGAGCCATCTTTCTTATCTAAATGATGAGTGAAAATCGCAACTATTCCCGGCTCCTCCGGGAAAAAACCAGTTGAATTATGCCAGTCGACTATCGCACTTCCTGAAAAAATGGTTCCATTTTCGTCAGGATAAAGAGCGATATCAAGTTCTTCCCACTGAATTAAATCCTTGCTGACAGCATGGCCCCAGTGCATGGGACCCCAGGTGCTGCCGTTTGGGTGATATTGATAAAACAGATGATATTCTCCTTCAAAGTACACTAGTCCATTTGGGTCATTTAACCAATGCTGCTTTGGTGCAAAATGCAGCTTTGGTTTATATTTTTCCACTGAATTTATCACCATATTATCCCTCCATTTGATCATCATAGCCTGTTTGCTTAATCTCCAGCCATTCAGAGAGCCCTAAACGCTCCAGTTCCTCCAAATACTCGTCCCATTCTGCTTCAACGCTGCCATTTGTAATCCATTCTGCACGTTTTCTTTCAACATAAGGAATAAGGTCAGCTTCAATTGTTGAAAGTCTCTCTGAATCTTCTATTGATAAAAATACTCTTGGAAAAATATTGTCTGCCTGCATATCCGGTACCATTACATTTTTCATCAGATCCAGTCTCCATGCAGCATCATCCGGTTTAGTCGTAACCGTCCCGTAATACTCATCCAAAATCGCCAGTGGTCCGCCGATGGATGTTTGTTCTCTTAACTCAACAGGAGCTGTACCTTCAAGAGGCAGATGCGTCAGCATATTAGCGCTTTCATCTAATTCAAAGATATTCTGCTTCGTTTCGTCTCCGTATGTTCCCCAGTTATTTTGAACTGATTGGACCGGATCGTAAAGCTTATCGATCCATTTAGCTGTCAATTCAAGATTTTTATTTGCACTTGTAATGACCATTCTTCCTCTGTCAAAGCCCATGCCATTTGTACGTGCCACATTTTTTGACCCATCCGGTCCTTCAAGTGCCGGCAGTAAGTCATATTCATCATTCATTCCGGTAATATTCCCTTTATCCCATGTAAAGTATAGGCCATATCTGTTTTCTCTTCCTTTAGACAGGTACGTGTTCCAGTCCTGTTCAAACGCTTCTACATCCATTAAATCTTCTTCATACAATTCATTAAAATAAGAGATCGCATCCTTATAGCCGTCCTCTGCAGCAGTGAGTACGACTTCTCCCTCATTTGTTACAACCGTATGATCCCAATTATCGCCAAGACCGAAAGAACCGAATAGGAAGGAAAGATCTTCTCCTCCTCCATTGATAATAAATGACATCGGAATGGTATTTCCATCACCGGCAGGATCATTTTCTTTAAATGCAATCAATACTTCTTTTAATTCTTCTGTAGTTGTCGGCATGTCTAAGCCAAGCTCTTCAAGCCAGCTGACATTTATCCATGGGAAGGCATCGACTGAATGAATGCTCTCTTTCCCGGAACCAAGCTCCTCAATCCATGGGAAAGAATAAATATGTCCGTCCGGAGCTGTAATCATTGATTTATATTCAGGGGCCTTATCAAGTACAGCTTTAAGATTCGGCATATGTTCCTCAATCAGCTCCTCTACGGGAACGATTGCTTCATCCTTTGCAAGCTTTAGCAGTTCATTGTCATTTAAACCTGCATTCATAATTGCATCAGGATGCTCGCCGCTTGCGATTGCAAGATTTCTTTTTTCCGCAAACGAATCATTCAAATAATTCTTCCATTCAATATGAACGCCGGTCTGTTCTTCCAATCGTTCAAAGATAAGTTTTTCGTTAGGATCGGTTGGGGCAAGCGGTGAGCTTTGTGTCATAAATTTCAGTGTTACCTCTTCCTCCAGAGGAAATGTGATATCAGATAGCTCGTAATCTTCCGAGGATGCACTGTTATCATTGCTGCTGCAGCCAGTTACAACTATTGCGCCAATCATCAAAGGCGACATTACTTTTAGTATTTTTTTCATTTAAAATCCCTCGCTTTTTATTTTTTGTTTTTGTACCGGGGTTATTTTAATGACCCAACCATGACTCCCTTTTCAAAGTATTTTTGGAAGAAAGGATACATAATTAACAGCGGCAAACTCGCAATAACAATAGATGAATACTTGATCATTTCAGAAATGCGCTGCATTTCAGCTCTTGCCATTTGATCGCCAATCATGCCCGGCTGTACTTCGTTTTGAATGAGTATGGATCGTAAAACTAGTTGGAGCGGATAAAGCTCCTGATCCTCGAGGTAGATCATGGCATCAAAGTATGCGTTCCATTGTCCAATAAAGGCGTATAGAGCAAGAACAAAAATGATCGGTTTTGACAGAGGCAATATAATTTTAAGGAAGATTTTAAAATCAGAGGCTCCATCTATTTTTGCCGCTTCTTTTAACTCATTTGGAATCGCTTTAAAATAAGTTCTTGCCAGGATAATAAACCAGACAGAGATTGCATTTGGGAGAATAATTGCCCACATGGTATTTAGCATTCCGAGATCTCTCACCAAAAGATAAGTAGGAACTAAACCGCCATTAAAGAACATGGTGACTAAGAAAAAAACCATAATTGTCTTTTTCCCGACTAACCCTTCCTGCGATAAGGTATAGCCTGCAAGAACGGATACAACAACCGACACGATGGTAAATCCGCCGGCATAAATAATTGAATTAACAAAACCCCGGAGAATGGTGTTATCAGAAAAAATCCGTTTATATCCATCCAGGCTCCAATCCGACAGGCTGATATTAAACCCTTTGTTCAGCAAGGCATTTGGCTGCAAAAAAGATGCAAGTAATACATAGAGCAGCGGTATAAGTACCACCAGCACAATAATAGTTAATAAAACCCGGTTGATGATTAGTAAAATCCGGTCATTTCTTGAATGATTCATGGTTTACCCTCCTCTCTTAAATCAGCCCTTCACCTTCGTTTAATTTTTTCACAACCTGGTTTACAAAAATTAATAACCCAACATTAATTACTGCGTTAAACAGACCTACTGCCGTTGCGAATGAATAATCACCCGCCAATAAACCCCTTTTATATACATAAGTCGGAATAATCTCCGAGGTTGGAAGATTCATTGATGTTTGCAGCAAATAGGCTTTTTCAAAACCAATGGCCATGATGCCGCCAGCTGCCAAAATAAACAGCACCGCCATAACAGGCTTTAAAACCGGCAGTTCAATGTGTATGATTCGTTGTAACAGCGAGGCTCCATCAATAGTCGCCGCGTCATGAAGCTGCGGATCCACATTAGCGAGAGCTGCTACGTAGATAATGGATGCCCATCCTGCTCCCTGCCATATACCGGAAGTAATATAAATCGAACGAAAGGAATCCGGGTCTGACATAAATGAAAATGAAGTTCCAAATACATTTGTCAAAATAACATTGATTGGACCCGTAGGAGAAAGAAATAGAAAAACCATTCCTGAGATAACAACAACCGATATAAAATGAGGTGCGTATAATACAAGTTGAATATTTTTCTTCGCTTTTGCCCTTCTAATCTGATTAAGCATAAGTGCGAGAATTATAGGAATCGGAAACCCCAGCAGCAGTTCGAATGAACTTAATTTCAGCGTGTTCATAAAGATTGCAAGGAAATTTGGTGAAGTTAAGAAAGCTGTAAAATGCTTTAATCCAACCCATTCGCTTCCCAGAATCCCCTTCATAGGACTAAAATCTTTAAAAGCAATAAGTGCGCCATACATTGGGATGTACTTAAAAATAATGGTAAGTATAATCGCCGGCAAAATTAACAAATAGAGAATATAGTTATTTTTAATGTATTTGAGCTGCTGCTTAATTTTTGATTTCTTTTCTTTCTTTGGCGGCTGTTTATTTTGCTGTGCCGCGTAAAGTTGATTTTCTTCAAATTCTTTTTGAGGCTTTACTAAATTCTGCATAACCTTCCCCCTCCTTTTGTACTCACTTTTATGCTCCAAGAAAGCGTTTTCTTTTTCTTAAATTCACTATAGCAGAGCATTTGAAATGAACAGTTTAAAATCTTTGGTTGCATGCATCTAATATTTTCGGCATTCAAAACTATTACAATAAAAAAACACTTCCTTTTTATAGAGGAAGTGTTTAAATGGTCTTTACAATTAATATGGATTTTAAAAAATGTTTTCATTATTCATTGCTTAGATTTTCAATTCCATTATCGATCGTTCTTACTGCTCTATCAGCTGATTCTTTTACATCTTGATTTCTGATTCCTATGTCTTCAAATAAGGTTTTTATAGTGCTGCTGACAATAGGATACGCAGGTGTAACAGGGCGATTCTTTGAAACTGACTTTTCCTGCTCGAGAAATATATTTTTTGGATACCTATAAAATTCCGGAAAAGCGGCGGCAACTGAATGCCTGGCTGGAATATCACCTGTCA
This sequence comes from Jeotgalibacillus proteolyticus, assembly GCF_002926065.1. Classification (GTDB taxonomy): domain Bacteria; phylum Bacillota; class Bacilli; order Bacillales; family Jeotgalibacillaceae; genus Jeotgalibacillus; species Jeotgalibacillus proteolyticus. Next base: position 576,597 of record NZ_PREZ01000002.1, read on the forward strand.
GCTCTACATACGTTTCCATTCCCTCAAAGCTCGATATATACTCGATAAAAGCCCAGGCTTCATCAGGATGAGCAGATTTTGAAGAAATGCCAAGCGACCATCCGCCGTTAGGGACAACCTGAAACTCTCCTTTAGGAAGCGCTGCAACACCAAAATCTTCCCCCAGCTTAAAATGCTGACTTGAATTGCCCAGGTTTTCAAGAGCCCAGGAGCCTAAGATGGTCATACCGAGCAGACCTCTTTCGAAGGCTTCATAGGGCATTTCAATAGCGGCTACTTTCTCTTTATGATAAAGATTCTGATAAAATTGAAGCGCTTCAATTGCCTTTGGTGAATTTAAATAGCCGTCAGCTGTCTTGCCATCCGGACTTAATACATCTGCACCAAACTGCCAGAGGATTGGAAGTTTAAAATAAGCAGCTGATTCGCCGCCGCTAAACCCCTCCGCAGGGTCAATTCCTATAATTCCTTCCTCAGGGTCGTTTATCTTCTTAGCTGCTTCAACCACCTCCTCCCAGGTTATGGGATCACTCGGATCCGCGGAAGGATATGGCAGGTTTGCTTCTTTAAATAAATGTTTATTATAAAATAAGGCTGTACCTGAAGACACAACGGGTGAAAGAAATACCTCTCCATTATACGTTAACCCTTGAAGCACACTTTCGGGGAGATCATCATAAACCCCATCTTGTTTCATATAGGAATTTAAGGACCTGATCGCATCGGTTCTTGCATACAAAGCAAGATTCGGACTGTCTATTGACATGATGTCAGGCGGCTTTCCAGCAGCTATCTCTGTACGCAGACGCAATTCATAATCTCCATACTCAATAGAATTCATCTCTATTTTTATTGAAGGATTTTCTTTTTCAAAGGTTTGTACGAGCTTTTCATACGCAAGATTTTCTGCCGGATTTCCATAGTTTCTCCAAAATGTCAAAACCACCTGATTTTCCGTGGTTAGCTCAGTTAGCTCCACTCTTTCTCGTGAAGCAGTAACAGAAAGAATAAATCCCAAGCCGATACTGCCAATTAAAATGACGATTAAAAGAGTGACAATAGATCGATTATTCATATTCCCACTCCCCTATTTTGAATGCACTTTCTTTTCCTTCGTTTCAATTGTCCTGCGATACTCAACTGGAGTCTGCTTCACATGCTTTTTAAATACCGTGCTGAAGTAGCCCGAACTTGAAAATCCAACCAGATTAGCTACATCAATGATCTTGAGATCAGTATCCTTTAGAAGAACCTCCGCTTTTTCCATTCTCACTTTTACAAGATAGTCACTAAAATTAGTCCCTATCTGACTCTTGAATGTTTCTGAAAGATGGGCTCCATTAATATGGAATAACTCAGATAAAGACGTGAGAGAGATTTCATCTGCGTAATGAATATCTATATAATTTTTTATAGATTCAATCAGTTTTGCATTTGAAAAGCGGGTGGTGTGCACCATTTCTACAATTAAACGTGCAAAGTCTAATAGGGAGTCTATTACTTTTTCCCGGGCATTAAGCTCCCAAATATATTGCTGGCAATTCCATAGATTCTTTTTGGTTTCTTCTGTTTCAAGGTCGTATTTACTGATTGTTGAACTGAGCAGAAACAAAATGTGATTAGCAATAATTGAAAAAGATAAAACAGAATGAGTGTGTATGACGTTTAATTCTTTTTCCACTGTTTCTTTAAATATGGAATAATTCGTATTTTCTATAGCATTTAAAAGCTTTCGTTCAAAATCTGCAGAGAATTCAAATATTCTATTATTTTCGCTTGAACCATAAATAATTTGTGATTTGGGTCCACCTTCACTTTGACTCCAGGAAAGCAGACTTGAAATATATCCTTTTTTAAACTCCTCAATTCCGTATATAACATCCCCGGCACCAATAACTGTCTCAAGGTTTAAGTATTTTTTTGTTTTTTGCTGCAGAACTTTAATGAACTCGACGGCAGGTATTTTTGTCGGTTTATTTATACAAAAAAAATGAACCATGTTCTTATAATTTGGATTGTAGAAAGAGTATATACTAGAAAATTCTTTTACAATCTCCTTGATTAAAAGCTGAAAAGGAAGCCAATATTCATGTAATTTCTCAGTGTTTTTCTCCTGTTCTCTTATTTCTACAGTAAAAAATCTTCCATTTAAATCGTCTTGAGCAAGCTCTTTTAACTGCAGTTGTTTAAGTCTTTCTTTCACATCGTGGATTCTTAAATATTCGTCTTTCACTAAAAACAGTAAATACCTTTCCTGTTCCTCCTGTATATGTGATTGAATAAGGTTATTCATTCGAACTGCTTCTGCCCGTTTTGCCCTATCCTCTTGGATCTCTTTTCGAACCTTGTGCATCACTTCTCTAAGCTCATCCGGTGCAACGGGCTTTAGAAGATAATCTCTTACCCCTTCTTTCATCGAATTTCTCACATATTCAAAATCAGAATACCCTGATAAAACGATGACTTTTATTTCTGGAAAATCCCTCTGACAACGTTTTGCAAATTCGATTCCATTCATAATAGGCATTCTCATGTCAGTGATGACGATATCCGCCTGGATCAGATGCAGCTTATCCAAAGCTTCCTGGCCGTTTGAGGCTTCTTCTACAATCTCAAACCCCTCCGTTTCCCAGTCGATCTTCATCTTAAGACCTTTTCGAATTTGCACCTCATCGTCAGTTATCATAACTTTCATCATGCAATCCCTCCTCAAGCTCTCTCATGCACAATGTAATCTTTGTTCCTTTACGTTTTTCAGACTTTATTTCATAGAAGAAATCTTCACCGTAATAAAGCTTTAATCGTCCGAGAACATTTTTTAATCCAATGCTGTAACCGTTACTCTGGAGAACCGCATTTTCCTCAAATTCCAGGAGCTGGCTGACCTCTTCCTCTGACATTCCAGCTCCTTTGTCTTCTATTGTTATCACAAGCCAACCATCCGCTTGCTTTGTATTTAGTAAGATATCTGCAGACTCTTTATGTGAAAAACTATATTTCACTGCATTCTCTACTAAGGGCTGCAGAATAAATTTTACGATGAAAATGTTCTTTGTTTGAGGATCTTCTTTTATCTGAATAGATAAGCTGTCTTCGTACCGTAATTTTAGTATTTCGGTGTAGCTGCGAATATAGGCCATCTCCTCACTTAATCTGACAACACTATTTTTAGTTTGCAAGGAATAACGCAGCATTCTCCCAAGATAGACACTCACATTCATTACTTCTTCATTTTTACCCTGGGCAGCTAATCCGCCTATTATTTCTAATGTGTTATTCATAAAATGAGGGTTTATTTGGAGTAACAATGCTTTGTATTCAGCATCTTTTCTCCGGATATTTGCTTCATACTCTGTTTCAATTTTATTTTTTAATTGTTCAATTGTATGATTTACTACGTTAACTAAATAATCAACTTCGTAATTTCTCGATTTTATTGTAGGCATGAATTTTTTTGCGCCGACAAAATCCCCTCGTTCAATATATCCCATTGCTTTTGCCAATTTTCCTATAGGCTGAACGATCGTTGATGAAAGAACAAACGAAGCAATAATGGTAAGTAAAAAAATGATAGTACTTAAAATCAATAATGTTTTTTGAAGTTCCTGAGATTGGGAAAAAAGGTTGGATTCGGTGACTTCATTTAGTAATATCCAGTCACCAACAGGTAATTTTTGATAAAATACAAAGTAATTTTCTCCTCCGTATTCCAGCTCTAACAGTCCCTTTTCTACTGAAGACTTTTTTATCGTACTAACGCTTTGTTCCAACAGCCTTTGTGGAGTTTGAATTTTTCCTCCCAGAACATTTGAAGCCTGATCAGTAAGTAGATAAGTATGTGAGTTTTTGTTGGCAGAATGGTTCATTAATGCTTCTTCAAGCAATGCTGCAGGGAAATTCACTTTAATTAACCCGCTTGCACTCAATGTATTCATATCAACAAGAGGAACTACATAGCTATTTACCTTCTGCAGCCTCATAGTTTCTGACTGCTGATAGGGATCTGAATGGGCTGTGATAAAGTTTTTCTCCTTCTCAGTAAAATCAAGATACCACTCTAATTCCTGCAAATCAGCATCTTCTCCCCATGTATTTGAGCCATCGTTTAAATAAATTGAAATGGACATCGAGTGCGAGTTATTAATCATTACAGAGGATAACATCGCCTGAATCTGACTTTTCATTACAAAAGCTTCTCCCTGTGTCTCCAGCTCTTCCTTTTCCATTTGAATCAGCTGTTGTGTTGTTTGATTGAGGAGTACTTGTTTTCCAATGTCCTCTGCTTGAGTGGTGATAGAATCAATATACAAGGCATACTGGTCCATCATTTCTACGGTTAAATCCTGTGTTTGCTCTTTTATTACCGCAGTCAGCCAGTTTGGAATTATAATGGACAAAATGATAAGAGGAACGGTCAATAAAAAAGTGAAGATTATAAACAATCGGTTTCGTAGCGAAAAAAACATAGCCGGCCCTCCGTGGGTAAATAAAGAAATAACCACTTTGTTTTATTTTCAATTTTCACATTATTATTGAACTTAGCACATCCTTTTTAATATGGTTATATGTTCTTTTCTTTTTTGGAGAGTATTTCAGACGTGAAAGTCCCATCTTTTGCTTAAGTAAGAACCAAGAAACTTTATTCGTCTTCATCTGCCTTCCTCTTATTTATTCCCTTTTCCAAAACCTCTTTTGCTTCCTCACTTATCAAACTACTTTCATAAAGCTTTACAATCGCTTTTACCATATCCTTTTCATTAAAAGCAGGTGCATTGTTGATGGTGTTGCCATTCTTGGTATATCTCATCAGAAGCTGCTCCTGTTCTTTTGGCACTCCATTCACAATAGGTGTACATCTGTCAAAAATGATGCTGTACTCATCATTTACATAGTGAGAAATGCGGTCATGCCGCTTATACTTTACCGTAGCTTTATTCATTGCTTTTGCCTCCTGCTATAATCAATTTTTCAGCGCTCCCTGACTTACCTCCCTTAAGGATCAAATAATTCGACAGCATTTTCAACTAATTTAGTATAAAACGCACTAAGTTTTTCCTCTTCGGGTATGGTGAACTATGCAGTTTGACTTCTGTATGATTCAAAACAGGTAAAAGGAAGTGTCTGGATGAAACCAACGATTGCAGAAAAAATAAAATGGTACAAGCGCATGTCAAAGGAGGAAAAGTGGCTATATAAATATTCCAATCTGTGGATGACTCCCTTGTTATTTGCCTTAATGTCATTACTTTTATTTCTGGCAACGGTCTGGGCTGATTTATGGATGGACTTTGGGCAGTTGATGCCTCTGATTCAACCGGATTATGAGCTGACAATGAATATTTTAAGCGCGTTAACAACCGGGCTGTTATCTCTCACTTCCTTTACTTTTTATGGAGTTCTCACAGCACTGACCACCTTTTCCAATATGTTCTCTCCTAGAATTTTAAGGAATTTTATGATCACGAAAAAAACGCAGCGGACATTAGGAATTTTTATCGGAAGCTTTTTGTACGTCATTCTCTGTCTGCTTTTTCTAACGGAGGAATCTGAGTACTTTTTCATCCCTACTACTGCCACTCTGCTCTCAGTAATTTCGCTTGGAGCATTTGTTGTATTCATAAACCATATTATCAATTGGCTCCAGGTAACGAATATGACCCTTGATATGAAAAATGAATCACTGAATATTATCGGACGTTCTCCTATAAATGAACTGGAACTGACCCAGTTGGAAAATCGCAGTTCAGTGAAAAATCAAATTCCGCAAACGGAAGGCCATCACATTTTCATGAAGGAGTCAGGCTACTTGCAGACAATTTATTTTAAAGAACTGATGGAGGAAGCAATAAAAGATAATATTGTTATCCGGCTGGAGCACAAAGTAGATAACTTTGTATTTGGCTCCACCCCAATCGCTACCTACTGGAAAATGGATAACAGTGGTGAGGAAATTGATGAGGAAAAGTTTAGTAAGATGTTTCATCTTGGAAGAAAACAGCGGGAGCTTCATGATATAGAGTACAGTTTAAATAAATTTGTTGAAATCGCTATTCGGGCACTTGGCAATAATGATCCGATCACCGCATCAGGTACAATTCACCAAATCGGTGATCTTTTAATTAACATCTCTCAAAAGGAATCGTTTACTTCCTTTCTTGCAGATGAAGATCAGAAACTTAGAATTATCCTAAAAAGTCTGGATTTTGATGAATACCTTTATATCAGTTTTGCCTCTATCCGCCATTATACCGGGCAAAATACCGTTGTGACGATGGAGATGCTAAAAGTGCTCCATAGTGTATCCCAGGGAGTAAAAGAACGGGATCATGAGTCTGTGTGGAATTTTGTTGATTATATGATCAAGGGCTTTGAAGCTAACTATCTTCACCGTCTGGACCGCCGCAGATTTTATGTTCTGATTTGGGAGATCGCCTGTCTCACAGGCCATGCTTCAAGCTTTGAAAAACTGGCAAACAAAACTTTATCAAAAATAGAAGATGAGGAGGAGCAGGAGGAGGCGAGAAAATATATTAAAGTAATCTCTAGCTCTTTACCGGCGAACGTAATTAAAAAAAGGACGTGACTTTCTGAGTGCAATTAAAGAGGAATTGGCTGAGACGTCGTTTGCCCCGGCTAATTCCTCTTTCACTCTGGTATTCTATGTTAATACGATCGGCTGCCAGAAATAAACAAAGAGAACGATGACTAAAATGGCCATGATATTCATCCAAAAGCCGGCCTTAACCATATCCTCAATTGTTAAATAATCAGAGCTGAAAACAGCTGCATTAGGAGGGGTTGAAATCGGCAGCATAAATGCGCATGAAGCTGTCAATGCCACAATTCCCATGATGGAGTAAGGATCTACCCCAATCCCCAGCGCAAGACCGATACTCACCGGGATAAGCATATTTGAAACTGCGGTGTTGGACATGATTTCTGTCATAAATAGCACAATTGCAGCAAGAGCGATTAAAATGACGATAAAAGGCAGTACTTCAAGCCCCTGTAGTAATTCCCCAAACCATTCAGTCAAATTTGATGACTCAAATGCCGCTGCAAGTGACAGACCTCCTCCAAACAAAAGGAGAATTCCCCATGGAAGATTCCGCATATCCTTCCAAATCATCAGTCCCCCTTTTTCCTTTCTCGCAGGGAAAAGGAACATTGAAGTAGCTCCAATCATGGATATAGAGGTATCAGATAGCGTATAGGCCTCAGGCAAAAAGCCGCTAGACATCCATAGCAGACCAACTACTGAGAAAACCGTTAACACTGCTTTTTCCTCGTAGGACATCGGACCAAGCTTTTCAAGCTGCTTTCTCGCAAAATCAGAGGATATTTCCTTTTGATCCTTCACTTTAAATTGAATTTTTGTTATGTAAAAATACATTCCCGTAAGTAAAAGAATGGTTAGTGGAAAACCAAATAAAAACCAATCGAAAAATGTAACAGTCCGGTCCAGGCTGTTAGCGGCTACCGCAACAAATACCGCATTTGGAACCGAGCCGATAATTGTAGCCAGGCCGCCGATCGAGGCAGCATAGGCAACCGTTAAAAGAAGGCTTTTTGCAAAACGGTGAAGAGAAGCTTCATCAAAAAACTCTTTTTCTTTTATTTCTTCAATTAAAGCTAGAGCAATCGGAAGCATCATAAGAGCAGTTGCAGCATTAGAGATCCACATAGATAATCCTGCTGTAGCAATAATAACCCCTAAAATAATCCGCTGACTTCCCGTCCCGACGTAGGATAAAATAAACATGGCAATTCTTTTATGTAAGTTCCATTTTTGAATAGCAAGCGCAATTGTAAAGCCACCCATATACATAAATACAATCGGGTCTGCATACGCCATCGTCGCTGTTCTTTCGTCAGTGCCTCCGGCGATGGGAAGCAAAAAGATTGGCATTAGTGATGTTGCCGGTATCGGCATCGCTTCTGTAACCCACCACGCAGCTACCCACAACGTAACGGCCAATACAGCTCTTGGTGCATCCCCCAATCCTGTTATTGCCGGAAAAAAATAAATAACCGCAAATAGTAACGGTCCCAGAATTAAACCAATTTTTTGTCTAGTATTCACATAACCTGCCTCCCTGCATTGTTGTAAACGTTTGCGAAAAACTAAAGGTATCATGTGATTCCCAAAATGTAAATATCAGATCCTTCCAGAAAGCAGTTGATATTAGTCCCTTCAGAAACATGAAATTGCGAACAGCAGTAATTTAAAATCGTTTCTTCCTTCTTACTCCTTACCCTCAGCCTCTAGTGCCATCGCTCTTCCCGCTGTTCTTCCTGAAAATAAACAGCCTCCTAAAAAAGTTCCTTCTAATGCCCGGTACCCATGAAGTCCCCCGCCTCCAAAGCCGGAAGCCTCTCCTGCTGCATAAAGTCCTTTAATCACTTCTCCAGAATCATTCAATACACGTGCTGATAAATCGGTTTGAAGTCCTCCTAATGTTTTTCGGCTGACAATATGAAGACGTACAGCAATTAAAGGACCATTTTTAGGATCAAGTACTTTATGAGGCGGTGCTACACGAATTAATTTATCACCAGCATAATTTCGTGCTCCTCTTATAGCAGTAATCTGAAGATCCTTTGAGAACGGATGATCGATTTCCCGATCGCGTGCCTTAATTTGCTGTTCAATATCGTAGAAATCTAAAAGACTTTCTCCCGTTAGTCTGTTCATTCCTTTTACGGGGGACAGAATTTCCATGGCCGTCTGCCAGGTACCCGCCTCTTTCTGCCCAGCCGACCACCGGAAAAAATCGAACACCCATTTTATGAAGCCAATCCCGCTTTTCCCCTGAGGCAAACTTAATATAAGCTTCTGCCCAATTTTCACCCCAATAATCTTCATCCTCTTCTCTGTCAAATCCTGCAGAACCAAGCCAGTCCTGCCAGGCCAACTCCTTGGAATCCTTGATGCCCATTCTTCTCTGTTCAGGAGAATCAATTAAAAATAGACCGCCAAAGGACCACCAGGCCTGTCCTCCAAGGGAAGCTTCAGGCTCCTGATCCACAATGAGCACTTTTTTTTTGGCATCCCCAAGTTCCGCTGCTGCTGTTAACCCTGCAAGACCTGCACCAACTACTATTGCATCATAATTCATGTATGCACTCTCCGATCTTTTGATTGTCTACTCTCTTAATATATCAAACTATTCAGTATTTTAACTTTAAATAGATTTTCCATATCGTAGAAGGGAAACGCTCTCGAACATAAAAGTATCGATTTAAAGCTTTTCCCTTAAAAACAATCTATCTCTTTTTATTTTTGGAAATCAAAAAAAGCCATTCTCTAAAAGAGAATGACTTTGTCTTTTTATGCTTTTGGTTTTGTTTCTCCTTGATAATCAAGCATGCCGCCTGTCATATTGACTACTTTAAAGCCGTGATCATGAAGGAACCAGCCTACATTTTCACTGCGTTTACCTGAGCGGCAGATAAGGATGTATTCATTTTCTTCATTTAGATCATCTAAATGCATGGCAACATCTCCCATTGGAATATGAGACGCTTCAGGAATCATGCCTTCAGCCACTTCATCTTCCTCACGTACGTCGATCAGATGAAGCGTTTCTCCTGCTTCAAGCTTTTGCTGCACCTCTTGCGCTGTAATCGTTTTTAATTCAGACATATAATCCTTCCTTTCACTTCTTGACTAGTTTTTAGTATACCAAAAAACAATGCCGGAGACGCTCCCAAAAGACGGAGAGTCATCCGGCAGGTACATTTAATTCGCTACGATATTAACAAGCTTACCCGGTACTGCAATAACCTTGCGAACTGTTTTTCCTTCAATCGCGTCCTTGATGGCTTCCTCGTTTGTTGCTAACTCTTCCATATGTTCACGGCTAGCATCACGTGAAATCATCATTTTTATTTTCATCTTGCCGTTAACCTGTACAACGATTTCCACTTCATTATCCACAAGCTTTGATTCATCAAATGAAGGCCAATCAGCATAAGCAAGATTTGCTTCACCAAGCTTTTCCCAAAGCTCTTCTGCTAAGTGAGGAGCAAACGGGGAAAGAAGCTTTACAAAGCCTTTTGCATACTCATTCGGGATGACATCTGCTTTATAAGCGTCATTCACAAACACCATCATTTGAGAAATCGCTGTATTAAAACGGATTCCTTCGATATTCTCAGAAACCTTTTTCACTGACTGGTGGTACACCTTTTCAAGTGATTCATTTGATTGATTTTTAACTTTATGTGTCAGCTTTCCTTCATCTGTAACAAACAGACGCCAGATCCGGTCGAGGAACCGACGGGAGCCGTCAAGACCATTTTCTGACCAGGCAATAGATGCATCAAGCGGTCCCATGAACATTTCATATACGCGAAGTGTGTCAGCACCGTGCGTTCTAACGATTTCATCAGGATTAACCACATTGCCCTTTGACTTACTCATTTTTTCGTTGTTTTCACCAAGAATCATTCCCTGGTTAAATAACTTTTGGAACGGCTCTTTTGTTGGAACAACACCAAGATCGTAGAGCACCTTATGCCAGAAGCGGGCATAAAGAAGGTGAAGTACGGCGTGCTCAGCACCGCCGATATAAATATCTACAGGCAGCCAATGCTTAATTTTTTCAGGGTCGGCAATTGCATTCTCATTGGTTGGATCAATGTAGCGAAGATAATACCAGCAGCTGCCCGCCCATTGAGGCATCGTGTTGGTTTCTCGTTTACCTTTTTTTCCTGTCTCAGGATCGGTTACATTTACCCACTCTTCAATATTGGCAAGGGGTGATTCACCAGTGCCTGACGGTTTAATATTTTTTGTTTTAGGAAGCTCAAGCGGCAGCTCCTCAAATGGAACGCCGGTTGTGGTGCCATCCTCCCAGTGAATAATTGGAATCGGCTCTCCCCAGTAGCGCTGGCGGCTGAATAGCCAGTCGCGAAGACGGTAGGTTGTTTTCTTTGTGCCAAGTCCTTTTTCTTCTAACCAGGAAATTGCCTTGCTAATGCTCTTTTCTTTTCCTAAACCGTTTAAGAAGTCAGAATTAATATGAGCGCCATCACCAGTGTAGGCTTCCTTTGCGATGTCTCCGCCTTCTACGACTTCAACGATTGGAAGATTAAATTCTGTCGCAAATTCATAATCACGTTCATCGTGTGCAGGAACAGCCATAATGGCGCCGCTGCCATAGCTCATCAATACATAATCAGCAATCCAGATCGGCATTTTTTCGTTATTTACGGGGTTGATGGCATAAGCACCAGTGAAGACACCAGTCTTTTCTTTTGCCAGATCCGTACGCTCAAGATCACTTTTAGATTTCACTTTATCAATGTAGGCTGCCACTGCTTCTTTTTGCTCCTCAGCAGTTACCTTATCCACTAAAGGATGCTCAGGAGCAAGAACTGCGTATGTGGCACCAAATAATGTATCAGGACGGGTCGTAAATACCTCGAAGGATTCATTCGTATCAGCGATTTCGAAACGGATTTCAGCGCCTTCCGATTTCCCTACCCAGTTGCGCTGCATTTCTTTAATGCTCTCAGGCCAGTCAAGCTCCTCCAGGTCATCAATTAAGCGGTCAGCGTAGGCTGTGATTTTCAGTACCCACTGTCTCATTGGACGGCGCTCTACCGGGTGACCTCCTCGTTCACTTTTCCCATCAATAATTTCTTCATTTGCTAAAACAGTGCCAAGTGCCGGGCACCAGTTCACTGCTACTTCATCAACATAGGCAAGACCCATTTCATGAAGCTTTAGGAAAATCCATTGCGTCCATTTATAGTAGCTTGGGTCAGTTGTGCTGATTTCGCGGTCCCAGTCATAGGAAAAACCAAGCTCCTGGATCTGACGGCGGAAGGTATCGATATTTTTTTTCGTAAACTCCGCAGGATCATTCCCTGTGTCAAGGGCATATTGCTCAGCAGGAAGACCAAATGCATCCCAGCCCATCGGATGAAGAACATTGTAGCCATTCATTCTTTTATAACGGGAAAGAATATCTGTCGCCGTCATACCCTCAGGGTGACCTACGTGAAGGCCGGCGCCAGATGGATACGGAAACATATCCAGTGCGTAAAATTTCTTTTTGCCAATATCATCCGATGTTTTAAATGTTTTGTTTTCAGCCCAGTATTGCTGCCATTTCTTTTCGATTTTCTTATGGTTAAAGCTCATCCTGATTCCTCCTAGTATCTAATGCGAAAATTCAAAAAAAACACAAAAAGCTCCCGTCCCTATCATGGGACGAGAGCCTGGTTATAAGTCTCCCGCGGTACCACCCAAATTCGTGTACACGCACTTTTAAAAAGTTAATCCTTATCGCGGAATACGGATTGTACTAATACGTTTCGTACAATCGACTCTGAGGCGAGTTCACGATTCATCCGGCTGACTTCCACCACCCGTCAGCTCTCTACTGGCTCGAAATGAAATCCCTACTAATCCTCTTCTACGTCTGAATATTGAATTCTCTCTTATTGTAATGCAATCCAACGCCGTCATGCAAGCTTTTCTTATCTGCATTATAGACAATGTTCCTTCTTTTTAGCCATTTACTGATAATTGCTTTTTCTCTTCACGCATGGGACGATCATAGAGTAACGTTACTGCTATAGCAGCGAAGAGCAGGAAGATTAAAAAGATGAAAAGAACAGACATACCATAAAAATCAACCAGGACGCCTCCTAAAAAAGGTCCGATCATTCGGCCGCCCGTGGCAGTTGAGTTTACTACTCCCTGGTAGAACCCTTCCCTTCCCTTTGGAGCAAGCTGATTGGCAATTGTCGGCACTGCCGGCCAAATGAGCATTTCACCAATAGTTAAAATAATCATTGCGGCTAGAAATCCCTGGAATGATCCGGCATAAGCTGTGAATGCAAATGAAATCATGAAAATGACAATGCCAATAATCATCTGCTTTTTCAAGTTTTCTTCAAACCGCTTAACAATTGGTTTGATCAACGGCTGCCCAAGTACAATGATAGCACCATTAACCGTCCAAAGAATGCTGTATTGAGTAAGCGTAATATTAATCTGCTGAGTATAGGTCGCGATCGTTGACTGCCACTGCACATAGCCGACCCAGCAAAGAAGATAACCCGTACACAGGATTAATAGAGCTGTGAAGGCATGTTTATTTTTAATCCGGCTTGATTGCTGCAGGACGCTCGTTTGAATATTCGGCTGAATTGAAATGCCTTTATACGTAATGAGTGCAAGAAAAAAGAAAGCGACATACATTAAAAAGTTCGCAAGAAAAATATAATTAAAGGATACTGAAGCGACGATGCCTCCTAATGCCGCTCCAACTGCCACACCAATATTTTGCGCAAGATAAATCGCATTAAATGATTTTCTTCCCCCTTCAGGCCAAACAGAGCCTGCCATTGCATACATCGATGGAAAAACAATGCCGGACCCAAAACCGATAATAATTAAGAAAAATAAATAAAAGGGCCAATCATGCCAAAGCGTTAACCCAAGCAAGCCAGCAAGTGAAATTACAATTCCGATCATGATTGAACGGTAGCCTCCCACTTTATCAAAAAGCACACCCCCAAGCAGATTACCAATGACACTCGCTGCAGCATTTGCCATCAGGACAAGTCCAGCTACAGCTAAGGATTTACCTAGATAGTCATGTATATAAATAGTGTTTAGCGGCCACAAAAAAGAAGCCCCCGTCACATTGATCATCATTCCGATCACCAGCATCCAAAGTGCTCGCGGCATTTCTCTTCCTCATTTCTCTCTATCTATTTCGAGTACCAAATTAGTTTAGCTTTGATTTCAAAAATCTTCAAGCCTGAACGGTCTCTTTCTTATATACTTTAATTTGGGAGTTAAAATTTTTTTGAGTTACTACTAAGTATAAGTAATAACTGCATTAATAAAATTTCACTCCATTCGTGTCAATTTTGGGATTTAATCTTTTTGACATTGGTTTAAGCAGCGTGAACATGATAGAATGCGCTATAGACGAACCTAGTCAGTTCAGACATAGCAAAGGAGGGTCTTACCCTTTGGAACAAATAAATCCATTTAACTATTCAGCTGATCAAAAGCGATATCATACATGGAACTACCATTTAAGAAATCATTTCGGCCATAAAGTTTTTAAGGTGGCACTTGATGGCGGCTTTGACTGCCCTAACCGTGACGGCACTGTCGCGCATGGCGGCTGTACCTTCTGCAGTGTTGCCGGCTCAGGAGATTTTGCCGGAAACCGCGTGGATCCTTTGGAAAAGCAATTTAATGAAATAAAAGACCGCATGCATCTAAAATGGAAAAACGGCAAATACATGGCGTATTTTCAGGCCTTTACAAATACACACGCACCAGTAGAAGTGCTGCGCGAAAAATATGAAACCGTACTCCGCATGGATGATGTAGTAGCGCTGTCTATCGCTACCCGTCCCGATTGTCTTCCAGATGATGTGGTTGAGTATTTAGCAGAGCTTAATGAGCGCACTTACCTTTGGGTCGAGCTTGGTCTGCAGACTGTTCATGAATCAACTGCAACGATGATCAATCGTGCCCATGATTTTGAATGCTACAAAGAAGGCGTTAAAAAACTTAGAGCCCGGGGCATCCGCGTTTGTTCCCATATCATCAACGGACTTCCGCAGGAGGACTACGGAATGATGATGGAGACAGCTAAGGCTGTTGCAGAGCTGGATGTGCAGGGCATAAAAATTCATTTGCTTCATTTATTAAAAGGTACGCCGATGATAAAGCAATATGAAAAAGGCGTCCTGGAATTTTTATCACAGGAAGATTACGTAAATCTTGTATGTGACCAGCTTGAAATTCTCCCGCCAGAAATGATTATTCACCGCATTACCGGCGATGGTCCAATTGAAATGATGATTGGTCCGATGTGGAGCGTTGATAAATGGTCAGTACTGAATGCTATTGATGAAGAATTAATTAGACGTGAATCCTATCAGGGGAAATTTTATAAAGAGGTGAGCCCGCAGCGATGAAACTGGACCGCATATTGCCTTATGCACGGCAGCTGCTTGAACGGGCTGTGACAAAGGGTGATGTCGTCGTTGATGCCACAGTCGGAAACGGCCACGATACCTTATATTTGTCTCAGCTTGTCGGCGAGCACGGACGTGTGTACGGCTTTGATATACAGAAGGAAGCGATTGAGGAAACGGCTACTAAATTAGAGGAACATCAGCTTAGAAATCGTGTCATGTTATTTCAGGAAGGGCATGAAATGGTGGAAGAGGCGATTCCGCCTGTTCACCACGGAGCGATTGCAGGAGCTGTTTTTAATCTAGGATATTTGCCTGGCGGTGATGAAACGATTGTTACCCGGCCCAGAACGACAATTACAGCTGTTAAGAAGCTGCTTGAGATGCTGAAGCCCGGGGGTATTATTGTGTTGGTGATTTATCATGGCCATCCTGAGGGGGCTGTTGAGCGGGATTATTTGCTGCGGTTTGTGCAGACGATTGACGGTGAGACTGCTCATGTTTTGAGGTATCAATTTATGAATACGCAGACTCCTTCGCCATTTGTGATTGCGATTGAGAAGCGAGAAAGCAGAAGCTAGCCTGTATAGGGCTGGCTTTTTTGTTTGAACTTAACCTAGGTGTTAAGTGGAAATATTTTTTTAATGGGTCGTGTTAATTTACGCTGCAGGCTGCGCCTTGCCGGCGAAACTCATAAGGTCCGACAGATTAGTTAAGGGAGTGAACAGATTAATGCGGATTTCGGATAGATTATCGGAGAAGTGGACAGATTAATGCGTGAGCCGGACAGATTATCAGATCAAGCGGACAGTTCAACGTTTAGCTGCAAAAGTGAACTGAACTACACTGAATAAATTAGAGCAACAGGATATCAATGATTGATCCTAGGTGCTCTTTGGCTATTTTATTTAAAAATGCAGATGTGAATGGCTTCAAAAATCATAAAATTCTCAGCCTCCCCGCTTTTTTCGTCTGATTCACTTCATTCCACTTCTATCAACTCCCTGGGGAGTAAATTTACTACTTTGAACCTTTTTTCAAAATAATAAGTACACATAGGATAAATAAACTGATTTTTAAAGGTTTTAAAGAAAATAATCTCGGTTCAGGTAGGCAATCCAATTTGTTGACATACATCTGCAGAATCTTTATACTCTATAATTAGTTTGTGTAGCAACTAATTTGAGGTGAATGCTTTTGAAACTCAGTTTTCAGGATTATATCAGCATTAAAATTCATAAGACCGATCTCCTCCTGACAGGCTTTATTAAGTCGAGGCTTGAGCCGTACAATCTGGCACCTGAACAGAATCTGATCATGATGCTGCTTTGGGAGAGGGACGGGCTTACACAGAATCAAATGGTTCAAATGCTGAATAAGGACAAAACAAATATTGCAAGGATGGCTTCTAATCTGGAGAAAAAAGGATTCATTAAACGAAGCCAAAGCGAAGAGGATAAACGTGTCATCCAAATCTTTCTCACTTCTGAAGGGAAAAAGCTTGGTGACAAAATTATCCCGATTGCAGAGCAGTTTAATGAGCTCGTCTGTAAAGGGCTCTCTGAAGAAGAATTGACCGAGCTTGAAAGACTGCTTTCTAAAATGAGCAGCAATATCCAATCTGAATAAACAACGTCCTTTGCCTATCCGGTTGCTATCGAAACTTATATTATAAATTGGAGGTTTTACCATTGTCTAAAGTACTATTTGTAAAAGCAAACTCAAGACCAATCGATCAATCCGTAAGTGTTAAGCTTTACCACCAATTCCTTGAAGAATATAAAGCCGCTCATCCTGAAGATGTTATTACGGAGCTGGATTTATTTGAGGAAGAGCTTCCTTATTACAATACAGAAATGATCAACGGCATGTTCAAGCTTTCAAAAGATGTTGAGCTTACAGATGAAGAAGCAGAAGCAACGACTGTTGTGACAAAATATCTGGATCAGTTTCTTGATGCGGAAAAAGTAGTTTTTGCTTTCCCTCTATGGAACTTCACAGTGCCTGCAGTGCTGCACACCTATTTAGATTATCTTGCTCAGGCAGGAAGAACTTTCCGTTATACTGCTGAAGGTCCAGTAGGTCTTCTTCAAGACAAAAAGGTTGCCCTGCTTAATGCACGAGGCGGCGTTTATTCAGAAGGCCCTGCAGCTTCAGCTGAAATGGCTGTAAACTATGTAGAAAATATGCTTAATTTCTGGGGGGTTCAGGATATTACATCCATCATTATTGAAGGACATAACCAGTTCCCGGATAAAGCTGAAGAAATTATTGAAGAAGGACTTCAAAAAGCAACAGCAGCAGCTGGCGCATTTTAAAACTTAAGCCGAATAAAAAGCACAGAGATCAAAACGATCTCTGTGCTTTTTTATAGTTATTTTAACGGGCAGCAGGACCAAATTTTCCTTCATGATAATCCCGGTACGCTTGTTTAATTTCTTCCATAGAGTTCATCACAAATGGACCATAAGGAACGATTTCCTCTTTTATTGGAACGCCTGAGTAAATCAGAATTTTACTTCGTCTGGTTTTCGCTTTTAGATGAAATTCACTCCCCTTTTTGGCATCACCATTTTCTTTAAAGCTTAAAAGAGCTGTCCCGTGTTTCGAGAGCTGCACGTGATTTTCACCCATCTCTAGTTCTCCTGATAAAACGTACACAAAAGCATTATGGTTTTCTGGAATTACATGAACATAGGAAGCTCCTTCATCGAGTGAAACCTCGGTCAGTGTAATAGGAACGACCGATTGCAGCGGTCCTTTGGCGCCTGCGATATCCCCTGAAAACACCTTAACCTTTCCACATTCAATCGCAACTTCAGGAGCCTCCTCACTGTATACATTCTGATAGGAGTTATCCGTGTTTTTCAATTCCTTTGGCAGGTTCAGCCACAGCTGAAGGGTATGGGCGATGTCATCCTCCACCCCTTCCTCGGCATGCCTTGCACCAGAGCCGGCGTTCATATATTGCACATCACCCGGTTGGAGGATGTCTCTTCCTCCCCCATTGTCGATATGCTCAAGTCTTCCATCAATGACATAGGTAATTGTCTGGAAGCCTCTGTGCGGGTGATCAGCGAATGCTCCCTTTTTAAACCAGTCCTCAGCCATGATAATAAAAGGGTCAAACTCCTTCCAGCGGTCCATCGGCAAAACCCAACCCTTTTGAATAAAAGGAAAAGAAGCCTCTTCATATTGCACGTACCAGTGATCCTTAACTTCTCTTTTCAATAAGTCCATTTTAATCTCTCCTTTCTGGATATATAACGAATAGTTGCTATACCAACTATTATAAATCAACGCTTAGCTATATCCAAGAAAAGTGCATTATTACTCTTTAACTGCCTTCCAGATTGTCCATCTGTCTTTTTCTATAATTTCCCCATCCGGCAGCTTGGCATCCAGAAATTGAACCAGGGTTGTCAGCTTCTGATCATCTATTTCATGCAGAATACTTCTACCAATTTTATCGCTGATATCCTGTAACAGCTGCTCCTTTTTTTCATAAATCTTTCTGGTCTCCCAAAGCTTTACTTCCTCTACATGAGTAAACCCGGCATCTTTTAGAGCTTCTTTTACCGCTTGGCTGCCATGTCTCCTGTTTCTTTCTTTTTCAATTAACTCAGGAAATTGAGAAAAGATATAGCCTCTAATATGATGATCATTTCCTTCAAGCAGACAATCTTCCAGGGTGCGGTCTTGTACGATAAAAATTCCATTTTTCTCAAGCACACGGCAGGCTTCCTCAAAGCATTTAGTTAAGTCGTCCAGATGATGAATTAACGCTCTTTCAAGCACTACCTGATAACTCCCGCTTTGCTGACCAGTTTCATAGGCAGAGCCATGCTCAAAAGAAGTATTTTTATACTCATGACAGTTTTCACGTGCCGCTTTAATTGCAGCCTTGGAAAAATCAATACCAACTACCTCTGAAGCGCCGAGGAGGGATAAAGCTTTTGTGTAAATGCCTCCGCCGCAGCCTACATCAAGAATTTTAATTCCTTTTAGCGGTACGAGCTTTTTTACTGCTTCCCTCCATGACTCATCTGCTGTTCTAGTTGTATAAGAGTAACTGTTTTTTGAACTGTGAAAATCAATCCCCACACTTCATCCCTCCAGTATTGATCTTTTTTTAACCAGTTCAGTCCCACTCCAAAAGCTCAATTCTGTTTCCGAATGGATCACTTAGATAGATCCGGTTTGCCCCTGGAAGATTAGGATCATCTATAAATTTCACGTGATTAGCAGCTAAATGCCTCTTCAATTCCTCGAGGTTCTGCACTTCAAAGGCTGGATGTGCTTTTTTAGCGGCTTGAAAGGGTTCTTCAATTCCGATATGCAGCTGGGACGTTCCAAAGGTAAACCACACACCTCCGCGTTTTTTCAGTTCAGCCGGTTTTTCAATTTCCTTGAATCCTAAAACATCTGCGAAAAATTTTATTGCCTCCTCCTCTGATCCCTTAGGTGCAGCTAATTGAACATGATCGATCCCCTTAAATGAAAAAAGCATTATGATTCCTCCTTTTATTTCTCTCTATTTTTAACAATAGAGGAATTTGTTTGATAAGTAAATTACATAAAATGAAGAATTAGTGATAACTTTTACTTATCAATAGACTTCTCCCTCTAAATAGGGCATTTTGATTTCCACTTCAGGGGAACGCTTTTCGGGGGGCGGGGCGGGGCTGAGCTAACTTGCTGCGCAAGTGGATCTCAGCCTCCCCGCTTCTCTCCCCTCGGAGTCGTCCCCTTCCGTTCCAATCAACCTTAAATTCCTAATCTTGTTCTTCGAAGTTTGAGTGTTTTGAATTCGCTTTCACGGCCATAGTAAAAAACCCGCTGCATCGTACATGCAGCGGGTCTACAGAAATTGTTTATTCTCAGTCACTGGCGGTTTGAACGACTAGATAAAGAATGCTTTCTTCCCCTTTCATTTCTCCTGAAGGGACAAAGCCAAAGTTTTTATATAATTCATATGCTGATTCGTTATCTGTTGAAACAGCTGCACGAATCTCCGAGCAATTTCGGAAATTCTCGCTGATCCAATCAATCAATTTTTTTAACCCCGCACGGCCGTAGCCCTTTCCCTGGTACTTCTCGTCTATAATCATTCCTTCAATCCAGTAATTATTTGTCGTTTCATCTTCATACGTGTACAGCATAAATCCAACGACTGTTTCATCATCATAAATAGCAAAAGGAATATATTCTGAGTGATCTTCTTCAGATTTGGTTTCAATTTTCTCAAGAGATTCCGCTACCGTTCTTGTGCAATCCCGCTGTTCTTCTTTCCCATGCAGCTTTACAACCTCTTCTTTATTTTCTTCTGTTACCCGCTTTAACTGAACTTCCATGCTATTCCCTCATTTCTTAAAAAGGATACTATTTTACTTCTATATCCTTTTACAATGAAAGTTAATCATTGTCTCTCCTCTTTTCTTTCTCTTATCGGCAAAAAAAGGGGTTGAGACAGATGTGTGTCTCAAACCCTCGCCCGGTTCACTGCGCTTCTTAAATAACTATTAGTCATGTCCCAAGCTCTTAATAAGTTATTTTTTATTTCAACAGACCCACCATTTCCAAGCCTGCTAAGATACCGTCCTGATCTACCGGCTTAGTCGTGTATGCTGCTGCATCTTTTGCTTCCTGGCAGCCATTGCCCATTGCAACTCCATGCCCGACTGCTGAAAGCATTTCGATGTCATTTAAGCCGTCGCCGAACGCGTAAACATTCTCCATCTTAATAGACAGGATTTGAATGACCTGTTCGATTCCCTTTGCTTTAGAACCGCCGGCAGGAATCACGTCAACCGATTGAGGATGCCATCTGATAAAGTCAAAATCACTAAATTCCTTTTCGTAAAATGTTTCTTCGTCGCCCTCACAGAAAAGCAGGGTTTGATAAATTTTTTCCATATGAAAATACTCAGGATCGTGCGTCGGGAAGGATTTAATTTTTAAAGAATTAAAGCTTTCCACGATGTTTTCGTGCTCCTCGACATTGGCCTTCATTTCCCCCTGCCCCATATATACAAGCGGATGATTTCTTGTCGCCGCAACTTCCGTCAGCTGCTTCAGGCTTTCATAATTTAGTGGATTGCTTACGACTACTTCCCCTTTATGCTCCACGTACTGACCGTTGTAGCTGACAAAGGTGTCAATGTTCAGTTCTCTCCGAAGATCTTCAAACATAAATGGAGCCCTTCCAGTAGCAATGGCCACTTCATGACCATCCATTTTAAGTGCTTCTATCGCTTTTTTAGTTGAAGTAGGGAGTTTCTTATCGTGATCTAAAAGCGTGCCGTCAATGTCAAAAAAAATAATCTTTGTGCTAGTCATGCTTGTCACCTCTATGTATTTATTGAGTGCAATATAAAATTACTTCTTCTATCGTAACAGAAAATGAACTGTGAGCGAACTCAGGACGACTATCTGCAATAAATATCTTACTCTAATGCAGTAAATATACCCATAAGAAAACGCTTATATTTAAAGGAAATACTCCTGTTTTCATGAGATAGAATCGAAATTAGTAGGAGAGGAGATGTTGATTTTAGTTAAATTGACTGAATTTTTCATCTATTTGTTTTTTGTGGTAAGTGCTGGGTATATAGAGAACGCCTGGCAGAAGAATCATCGAGTACCTATAAAAAACCTATTAGGAGGCTATAAAAATGAACTTCAAAAAATTCTCTTTTGCATTAACGATCGCGATTATTGGTGCCTTGCTTCTCGCTCCATTAAGTACAATGGCAGCATCGTCAAACACTGGTTCAAAAATGCTCAAAAATGTAAAAGTTACTGGTGTCCTTGAAGATGGTGGAACATTTGATGGAATGATGACCATCGAAAACCTTTCTTATGATGAAGCAAAGGGTCTGGTCATGAGCGGTACAGTTAAAGGAAAGGCTACACAAGCGAACGGAGAAAGAAATAATGTCAACGAAGCATTTGAAAATGTTCCAGCATCTATAAATCAAGCAGGCACAGGAGCCCAGGCAGCTTCTGCATCGACTATTCAACAAGCAGAGACAATGGCTGCAACACAGGCTGCGTGTGATCTTTTAAATCTTGATTTGGGACCTATTTTTCTTGATTTACTTGGACTTCAGCTCGACCTGTCTGAGATTAACCTTGATCTGACTGCAGTTCCTGGTGCAGGAAACCTACTTGGAAACCTTCTATGCGGAGTTGCTGGTCTACTTGATGGAAACGGATTTTTAAGCGGTATTTTTGATCAACTGTCCGGCTTACTGAATTCTTTACTAGGTGGCATTAATTCTCTACTGGGATAAATGAACACAACTACTGCCAGGTTACTTCTTTATATTAGATAGGCTGCCTGAGGGATGCATATAGGATGCATCCCTTCATTCATATCTAACCCCACTTTCCCTGTAGCGTTCAAATCGCCCTCCTTCTATAAATCTTCTGCATGACATACTTTAATGTATCAATTAAATTTAATGCGGGGTATTGCCGTGAAACCATGGAACAAGGCCTTTCAGGTAGCAGCTGTTTATGTTGGAACAATAGTTGGAACTGGATTTGCTACAGGTAAAGAAATCGTTGAGTTCTTCACACAATTTGGTTTTATGGGATTTTTTACGATCTTAATCAGCGGTTATTTTTTTATATCCTTAGGGACAAGCCTGATGATAAAGGCCATTGATTTACAGGCTCATTCTTATGAGGAGCTCAATCGTTACTTGTTCGGGAACCGTCTTTCAAAGGGCGTAAATTTTTTGATGATGGCAATGCTTTTAGGCTTCTGTATTGTAATGCTTTCCGGTGCAGGGGCTGTGTTTGAAGAACAGCTTAAGCAGCCGAAAATCGCAGGTGTTCTTCTAACAGTTTTTCTTCTGTTCGGGGTTTTACTTATGGGTTCAAAAGGACTGCTTGCGGTAAATTCCTTTATGGTTCCGCTTATGATTCTCTTCAACCTTCTACTGCTTATTCACACCGTTTCCGGGGAGGAAATAACGAATCGTTTTTTTTTCATGCCGGAAAAATTATCGTATTGGAAGCCTATATTGTACGCATTCATTTATCCTGCTATGAATCTGGCAATGGCCCAGGCGGTATTGGTTCCTCTTGCCTCTGAAATAAAGGATAAAGTCGTCATCCGTTTAGGCGGAATGCTTGGCGGTCTTATTTTGACGCTACTCTTACTTTCAAGCCACCTGACTCTTATCACACTACCTGAGGTGGCAGGATATGCCATCCCAATGGCGGTTGTGATGAAGGGAATGCTTCTTCCATTATTTTGGATTTATGTAATCGTCATTTATGGAGAGATCTTTACCTCTATTCTTGGGAATATGTATGGCCTTGAAAAACAACTAAAAACCTATACTCGAATAAAGAGTCCGTTTATCTTTACGGGAATTATCTTGTTCGTTCTTTGTTTCAGTTTTCTGGATTACAGCATGCTTCTTCGTGTCTTATATCCTTTGTTCGGCTATATAAGCTTCGTCTTCTTTGTTCTGCTCTGGGTAAAAGCGAACAAACAGCCAGTGGAAAGATAATATTTTTATCTAAGAAAAGATTCCGCATGTACCTGCAAAAAATTCCTTTGTTGCTAACAACGTACTAATGAAATGGGGTTTACATTCACGTTACCATACTATTTGTTGAGTTATTCAACAGATATTTTTAAGGAGGTAAATGTGAAGATGAAGAAATGGATTATTTCAGGAGCTATTGCATTTTCTGCGATGTTCTTCCCCTCTCAAACAGATGCAACATCCCAACAATATACAGTAAAAAGCGGTGATTCCTTATGGAAGATCAGCCAGCGCTATGGTACGAATGTTAATTCACTTAAAGCAGCTAATGGTCTTTCAGGATCACTTATTTATCCAGGACAGACACTGACAATCGGGGAGTCAGCAGTTAATGAAGAAGAACTTGATCTGCTTTCACGGCTTGTCCACGCAGAAGCACGTGGAGAGTCCTATAAAGGTAAAGCAGCTGTAGCAGGTGTTATTTTAAACCGTGTTAAAAGTAATGAGTTCCCTGACACAATTGAGGAAGTTATTTATGAAACGCATGGCAATGGTGGGATTTATGCATTTGAGCCTGTTCAAAATGGTGAAATTACACGTCATGCGGATAACGAATCCGTTAAAGCGGCACGTGATGCCATGAATGGCTATGACCCGTCCAATGGTGCATTATTCTTCTTTAACCCTGATACGGCTACTTCAAAATGGGTACAACGTTTAACAATAGAATCTAAAATTGGGAATCATGTTTTTGCAACTAATTAAGGATGAAGCAGCCGGAAATAAATTCTCCGGCTGCTTTTTTTCAGCTTTTTAAATGACAGTTTCCTGCTATAATGAAAATGAATACAATACATCAATTTAGGAGTGAACAAATTGCCAATCCATGCTTACCTGACCTTTAATGGAAATTGCCGTGAAGCCGTCCAGTTTTATGCCGATGTATTTGATACAGAGACGAACTACATAATGACAATGGGAGAAATGCCTGAAAACCCTGAGTATCCATTAACAGATGAAGCAAAAAACCTGGTGATGCACACACATCTCTTGATTGATGGTAGCAATATTATGTTCTCAGATACCTTCCCTGGAATGCCGTTTGAACAGGGCGGTACGATTACCCTGGCTCTGGTAAGTTCAGATATGGACAAGATTAAATCATGCTTTAATAGGCTGCAGGATGGCGGACGGGTAAACCTGGAGCTTCAGGAAACTTCCTGGAGTAAACTCTACGGGCAGGTTACCGATAAATTTGGGGTCAGCTGGCAGTTTAATTACGAAGAATAGAACTGCTTTTATATTCACTTAAAAGGTAACACCTCTTTGCCGGTAGATGACAAAGAGGTGTTTTGTTTAATTCGTCCATTCGTATACCCGTGCTTCATGTGGTTTTAAAGAAAAAGAAGATGGCAGTATAATCTTTCCTTCTTCAGCTCTTTCATAATTTGTAATGACACAGTGAGCTTTTCTTCCAATTATCCATTCCTCCGACTTAAAAACCTGCGCCTCATCCGAATGATTTAAAAGGATAAGCCAGGTCTTATCTTCATACGTCCGTGTATACACATAAAGATTTTCATCATCCTGTGAAAGATCCTCGTAATCGCCATAAATCATGATCGGATTTTCTTTTCTGAATGAAATTAACAGCTTGTAATAATGAAAGACAGAGACTGGATCGTTTAAGGACTGCTTTACATTGATTTCCTTATAGTTTGGATTTACCTTTATCCAGGGCTCTCCTGAGGTAAAGCCAGCTTGATGGTCATCACTCCACTGCATAGGGGTTCTTGAGTTATCCCGGCTTAGTAAAAGCAGATCTTCAAAAACCTCTTTCGGATCTTTTCCCTTCTCTACTTCTTCCTTGTACTTATTTTTCATGGCAATATCATTGTAGTCATCAATTGAGTCAAAACGAACCCCGGTCATTCCGATTTCCTCTCCCTGATAGACATAAGGCATGCCAGGAAGTGTGTGAAGCATTGTAGCTAAAAGCTTTGCAGACTCCACACGGTATTCACCATCATTTCCATAACGTGTCACTTGTCTTGTATGGTCATGATTATTCAAAAACTGCGAATTCCAGCCTTTTCCCCAAAGAGCATTATACCAATTCCTTTGGATCTCTTTGTACGCTCGAAGGTTCATTACTGGCATTTCATCAGCTACCTGAAAGTGGAATAGTGTATTTAGCTCATTTCTGTTCTCATCAACATATAAAAGTCCTGTTTCCGGTGTAACAAATGGAATTTCTCCAACCGTCATACAATCATATTGCTGCAGGACTTCCCGGTTCATTTCCTGCAGATAGTCATGGATCCCCGGATTATCCGCCAGGTAGCTGATGACCTCAGGGTTTTTCGCATCAGGAAATCCTTCCTGCTTGGCAAGTAAATTAATCACGTCCATTCGAAAACCGTCAATTCCTTTATCAAGCCAGGAACGCATCATACGGTAAATCTCCTGCCTTAACTCTTCATTTTTCCAATTAAGATCAGGTTGTTCGACTGCGAATGAATGAAAATAATAATCCTCTGTTTCTTCGTTAAAGGTCCAGGGAGAGGGTTCAAAATAAGAACGCCAGTTGTTAGGTTTTCCGCCATTCTTCGGTTTCTTCCAAATGTACCAATCCCGCTTTGAATTATCTTTTGAGGATTTTGATTCTAAAAACCAGGGATGCTGATCAGATGTATGATTGACCACCAAATCCATAATGACCTTCATCCCCCGTTCATGGATTTCCTCAACCAGCCGTTCAAAATCCTTCATATCTCCAGCCTTTTTCATGATTCCTTCGTAGTTTGAAATATCATACCCATTATCCCGATCAGGTGATTCGTAAAAAGGATTCAGCCAGATCACATCTGCCCCTAGCTCCTGTATGTAATCAAGCTTTTCTATCACACCTTGAAGATCGCCAATCCCGTCTCCGTTGCTATCATAAAAGCTGCGCCAGTACACCTGGTACACAACAGCTTCCTTCCACCATATTTTTTTCAAAACGCATCCTCCTTTCTAAAGTTACATTATATCAAAGAGGCTATCCGAACCCCTTCCGCTATTGGTATTTAATGATTGATCAAACTGCTTCCTATTAAAATGGCTGGAGGCTATAAAGTGATTAGGTTATGGAGTTTCTTCCGTCTGAAGAATCTCAACATCAATATTGTTGTCACTTAACAAGGTGTAAACAACTGGAGCAACTTCATAAAATTTCGGGTTTACGATATAGGATAATTCCGTACCGTCATGAAAGAGCAGGTTCACACGCTCAATAGGCGGCGTATCTGTATTTCTTTCTCTTACTGCTTCTTTCACATCACTCCATTCATAGGCTTTTGACTGAAGCGAGGTAATAGGGTTGTAAATAATTTTATCTACGTAAAGAGCTGAATAATTCGTCAGCCAGCCAGGTATGATCACAGCAGCTGCCAAAAAAAATGGAATGGATGCCATAATCGTTTTCCTGTCAGCCCTGCTTGCAAGAAAGAACGCAATAGCAAGGAGCACCGAAAATACACCAAATAGAATATTAGCAAGAAAAGGGGTTGATATATAAAGGGAAGAACCAGTATACAATAAAGTTAAATGAACCAGATTTGGGAGGAATAAAGCAGAAAATAAACCTCCGATAAACGTTATAATAGCTAAGGATAACAGGACAATATTCCCTTCTGTATAGTCCTGAAAATTTTCTTTCATAAACTTTTTGCTCCTTTCACTTTGATATGTCTAGCAAAATTCCAGCTATGTTTCTACCATTATATAGTATTTTAGTTAAAATTACTTTTAGAATTGTCAGAATTATGATGGTTGAATGCAAAAAAGCCAAGGTCAATGACCTTGGCTTTCAGATTTATCAGGTGCCGCAATACGTACGGTAATCACAGCTTGCCGGTCCTCCCGGCGCTGTGTAGTGTATATTTTCAGGTGACTCTTCATAAGGAGCTGAAAGCACCTTAAGCAGGCGATTCATTACACTATAATCATCGTGCTCCACTGCAGCCTTTAATGCTTCCTCCACCTTATGATTACGGGGAATAACTGTAGGGTTTGATTTTTTCATGAGAGCAAACGAAGCCTCCTTGGATTCCTGCTGACGATCTCGTCTTTGCTCCCATTTTGATTGCCAGTCAGTAAAATCCTTGCTGTTCATGAAAGGAAGGTCAGCTGCTGTTTCATACGTGAGAGCACGGAAGGTATTGGTGAAATCCGCTTCATGCTTATGCATAATGCTCAGCAAATCCTGTATGAGCGCTTCATCTTCAGACTCTGTACCCATTATGCCGAGCTTAGCCCTCATGCCATTAAGCCAGTGCTCCTGAAATAACGCGGTATAATTTGTTATCTCCGTTTGAGCCATTTCAACAGCCTTGTCCTGATCTTCATCAAGTAAAGGCAGCAGCGCTTCTGCAAACCTGGCAAGATTCCATCCGCCTATAGTGGGCTGCTTGCCATACGCATATCTTCCCTGAATATCTATGGAACTGAATACAGTGGCAGGATCATATTCATCCATAAAAGCACAAGGGCCATAATCAATGGTTTCCCCGCTTACAGCCATATTATCCGTGTTCATGACCCCGTGAATAAAGCCGGTCAGCTGCCATTTGACAATTAGCTCAACCTGACTTTGTATCATACTTTGCAAAAACGACAGGTAAGGATTCTCAGCATTTTCCGCCTCCGGAAAATGCCGTTTAATTGCAAAGTCAGCGAGAGCTTTCAGCTCCTCTGTTTTCCCGAGGGCTGCAGCGTACTGAAAGGTCCCTACTCTTAAATGACTGGAAGCCACACGGGTTAAAACAGCTCCTGGAAGGCCTCTCTCTCGCAGAACGGTTTCTCCTGTAGTCGCAACTGCCAGGCTTCTGGTAGTAGGGATACCAAGAGCATGCATGGCTTCACTCATGATATATTCCCTCAGCATTGGACCAAGTGCTGCCCTGCCGTCCCCTCCGCGTGAGTATGGCGTCCGTCCTGAGCCTTTAAGCTGCAGATCAACCCGATGACCTGACGGGGTCAGCTGCTCTCCAATCAAAAGCGCCCGTCCATCCCCAAGCATCGTAAGGTTGCCGAATTGATGACCGGCATATGCTTGAGCTAAGGGCAAAGATCCTTCAGGCATCCGGTTCCCTGCAAGTATTGCTGCCCCGTCTTCACTAGTTAACGATTGAGAATTTAATCCCAGTTCATAAGCCAGTGAATCGTTAAATACAGCGATCTTTGGCGTACTAACCGGGGATGGATCAATAGTGGCGAAAAATGCTTTTGGCAGCTGGGAATAACTATTTTCCAGGTTCCAGCCTGCAGCTGCCTCTGTTTTATGGTTTGCCATATTATCACCTTTATTTTTGACGTTTAGTAATTCATATTCTTCTGTTACATGCCACTTGACTGAATTTAGTTTCTGCTCCTTACTTTTTTCTATACCCTTTCCGATTAATATAAAGCTCTAAAACCCCCTAATAATTCCAGTTTTTAAGAAGAAATCATACAAAACAACTAATTGTGTACCAGCTTGCCTTTCACAGCATTCTTTTTGCAATTCTTTCAAACGATTTCTTTTTATCCTCAAAATCGTAGGCAATTGTCGTGAGCATTATTTCATTTGTTTGGTATTCCTCACTTAGTCTGTATAATTGCTGTTCAATATGATCAATGTCCCCTACAATCATTCGCTGGCGATTTTGCAGCACTCTTGCTTTTTCAAAGGAACTGAATTCATAGCTCATCGCTTTTTCCGGACTAGGTGTGCCGTTTGATGGCATGCCCTGCTCAAGCATAATCATTGAAAGGTCAAGACTTGAGACGATTCTTTCCGCATCCTCCATCGTGTCACCGCAAATAGCAAATACAGCTACATTTGTTTGAGGTTTCTGGTAGTAGGAGGACGGTTTAAAATTAGAAAGGTAATGGTTCATATAAGAGGGACCGCCCTCTCCATTTATAAATAAAGCAAATGTATAAGGAAGACCCTTTTGGGCAGCTGTTAAAGCAGATGAGGGGCTTGAGCCCAGTACCCAGACATCCGGCGCTGTTTGTGTAACCGGTGTAGCCTTAAGCCCGTAATATGGATGCTCTTTTGGGAGATCATCATGAAGATAATTCAAAAGCTCATCAATTTGCTCAGGGTAGCGGTGCACATCCCTAGGCTTCCCTTCACCCAGTGCGTAGGAAGCTCTTGGCATACCGCCGGGAGCCCTTCCAATTCCAACGTCGATTCTTCCGGGGGTGAGGCCTTCCAGCACTTTAAAGTTTTCTGCTACTTTATAAGCGCTGTAGTGCGGGAGCATCACGCCGCCGGACCCGACTCTGATTGTATTTGTTTTAGAAGCCAGATGAGAAATCAGAACTTCAGGAGATGATCCTGCAAGCGTTGTGGCATCGTGGTGCTCTGAAACCCAGAAACGGTGATAGCCCCACTCCTCAGCTAGTTTTGCAAGCTCCACAGTCTGCCGCAGCCCTTCCTCAGCTGTACTTCCTTCCGCAATAGCTGACTGATCTAATATGCTTAAGGTTAAATCCATTTTCGCTTCACTCCTTATCCTCTTATTATTCTAAAGGAGCTCACAAAAGTCTACCAATCCGCCTGATCGTACAAACAGGCCGCAGCGTGTCATAAAAAAAACAGCTGAACCTTTAAAAGGTTCAGCTGTCATCTCATTTATCGTCTTTCCAAGCGTGCAATTCTTTCATCTAAATCAGGGTGCGTCGAGAACAGCTTAGCCATTCCACCCTTCCCGTTAATTTTCATCGTTTGTACAGCTGAATCATCTGTTTGATCCTTGACCTGGGCACGGCTCGCATAAGCTTTTAGTGATCGCAGTGCATGAGCCATTTTATCATTACCCGCTAAGTCTCCACCGCCTCTGTCTGCATGGAACTCACGGTGACGGGAGTACGCACTTACAACGAGACTTCCAAGAATTGAAAATAAAATCTGGAAAATAATAATTGCTGCAAACTGTACAATCCACTGCAGCTCTGACCGCACGAGGCGGGATACAAGAATAGCTACGATTCTTGAAAAGAAAACGACGAATGTATTGACTACACCCTGAAGCAGCGTCATCGTTACCATATCTCCATTTGATACGTGAGCAACCTCGTGCGCGATAACGCCTTCTACTGCATCATCATCCATATTATTTAATAAGCCTTGTGATACAGCGACTAATGAACGCTTTTTAGATGGACCGGTTGCAAAAGCATTTACTTCTGCAGAAGGATATATTCCAACCTCCGGCATATGGGTTAATCCGGCAGCACGGGACATACGGTGAACTTTTTCAACCACAGCACGCTCCTGGGCAGAAAGCTGACCATCCGGATTTAGTACTTTTACCTTCATCATCATTTTCGCAACCCAGCGGGACATCCCTAACGATATAAATGACCCTAAAAAGCCAACGAGTAAACTGAATACGCCAAGTGATACAAAATCAATCCCCAGACCGGCTCCGCCGGTTTGAAACGTACCAAGATTAGTAAACCTGGTAATTACTGACCATACAATAACAATGGTGGTCATTACTAGAATATTTGTTACAAGCAGCAGCATTAATCTTTTTCCCATTTATACGCCTCCAATAGTTAAGTTTCTATTCATAGTTTACCATAATCTTATGCATAAGGTAGAGCATAAAGAATGCTTAAATATTTAAAATATGTCTGAATTAAGGCGGTTTATTTTATAAATTTATACAGCCATAATTATTTTCCCCAGGGGCATTTACTACAATCATTTTCACTTCTATCAGCATTAACTAGTAAAAGGAGTGACAAAAAATCTAGCAATCTCAAAAAAGTAATCACTCCATAAAAAATTGATTCTACAGATATAAACGCTCCGTGCTGCGCCGGGTTAATCTGTGAACTAAAATGGAGGAAGATCGTTGAAGTATCGAAGTTTTAATTTTCAAGACTATTATGACCAAAGCCCGGAATTGATGATCCTGAAACAAACGGGGGAAAAAATAATGGATAACAAGGGTGACGCCAAAAAAACTGAACTGACATTTTGTCACGCAATTAATGATAATAAGGTTTTTGCATCCTGCACAGCTGTGCTTCCTGCAGGCTTTGACGGTATAGTAAATCCTAAAGTCATCTTCAGTCCGGTTATACTTTCCTGTTGTACAGAGAATTATACACTTTTGGACGCTTCCTTAGAAACGCCGGACGGACACCTTACATGCGATGTAAATGTAAGTAAAGTCCTGGCGAAGGGCTGTATTAACTTTGTCGTCTCAAATGAAATTTCCAGTACCATCTGCCCTTACCAGCTTAATCGCGCCCACTTTAGCTGCCACGGGACAGCCTGTGTAAACCATTTGGTCGGTTTTTCAAGCGATGCATCTATTTGTCCGGACTTCTGCTCCATTAGAGCACAGGTTTTTGTCGATGATGTGATTTTTTCCGACTACAGCGATGATATTACCGTTATATTTGGCGTTGTATTTTCTCTTCCGCCGCTTAAAGAAAAATAGACTCTATAGGTTACAGGAACCAATCTAATGTAAAGAAACCTGAATTATAGAGTTGCTATGAGCGCTTAATAGCTAAACGGCGCGGAATCCATTTTTGGATTGAACGGTACATACGTCCGTTTAAATAGAAGAAGTAACTTACACCCCCGCTTGAGCGGATCATTTTTCTGGCAAGCTGTCGGACATGTTTTTGTCTGCTTACTTTTTCATCTGATAAATACACGCCTAAAAGCCCTCTATTAATTAATTTATGGAATTGTCTGTGCGGAAGCTTGCTTGTATGCCGGTCTGCTTCTTCCACAAAGTGCTGAAGTCGTTTAAACAGCAATTCATGTGTTGGATAGTAAAAACAAAAGTTCAAATCTCCTTCTTCAAGATCTTCCTCCTGATCAATCAAATAATCCAGCAGAATATGAAGTCCTTGAATATAAGGAAAATACCCATTTCGAATCACAGCTGAGAAGGATGGCTTAAAATCTTTTCTGAAGGCATACGACACGAGACAAAAAATACCAAGTGTAGAGCCAGTACAAGCGGAAAATTCATACCATTCCATTTCAGGAAAGCGCTCATGATGGTCTTTGAACCATATCTGCAGCCTTTTTTCCCGCTCATCCTCATGTACATGCTTATGTATTTGCAGGTCACAATAGTATCTGGAAAGCATGAGCAGATCCTGTTTAATCGATGGATACGTATCCAGTCCTTCAAGAACTTCCTGACATGTCAGCACCAGTGCTCCAAGGTACCCCCCGTCATTTTGCTCAGTTCTGCAGCGGTAATAATTTCTCAGGGGCGCCCCCACAGTCAATGCGTCTTCCATCGCCTCATGAAGACATGAGAAATCCTTTGGATCAAGGGATGTGCTTCGGTCACAGAGATTATCCAGATAATCGCTGATCGTCTGATAGGCAACAATAAAACGGATAGCTTCCTTTTTGTCTTCAAGTGCAAGAAGCCCCATAATACCGCCGCCCTCACAGTGAAACGCCTTTTGGTTTACACTTGTAAGCGCCTGAGTTCTAAGCTCTTGATCCGGAATTTTACCCGCCTGCTCCCGCCAGACGGCAAGCTCAGTATGGACAACTGGAAAAACTTTACGATATACCTGATTCATCAGAAAAAACGGTTCTGTTGGGACCATTCTTTTCATCCCCTCTTCTTATACATCATAGCCAATATTGCGCAGCCGATTTCGTGTAAAGGATTCAGTGAAAGCAAAGATTTCATCTCGTTCAGGTTCATTAAAAAGCTCATGGTAGCATTGAGGCCACTCCTTGTAATGCATCTCAAGCAGATCCAGATCGCGAAACCACTTTTTCCCGACAGCTGTTTCTACCAGATAGTCCTCTCCTCCCTGCATGAGAAGCACTGGAATTTGAGGGAAGTTTTTATTTTCAAGAGGCACCTGCTTCATCGCCATCAGAATTTCGCGGTACCAGCGTACCGATACCCTATGTACATAGATAGAGTCTTCCTTATCCAGGTCTATTATTTCTTTATTTCTAGTAGCGTGTTCAATAGGAAAGTCAAAATTAAACTTGTGCTCCGGGGCGAATTTATTTAGTCCGCCTGATAGAACATGACTTACTTTTGAAGGTGTAAAACGCAGAGCAAATGTTGGTGAAGATAGGATCAGACCTGCTATTTCAAGACGCATCTGCTGAAGCATACGTACAGCAATGAGTCCTCCCATACCATGACCGAGAATAAAAACCGGCAGATCAAACTGATAGCTGGCTTCCACCCATTTTTGCACTTCTTCTATATATTGTTCAAACGAGTCAATATGTCCTCGTGATGTCCGTTTTGCCATTCCTTGACCAGGAAGGTCTCCCATGATGACATGGTAGCCTTTTGATCGCCACATTTCAATGAGCCAGCCGTATCTTGCATGATGCTCAAGCTCTCCATGAATGATGACGATGACGCCCTGAGCTGTTTGGTCTGTTTCCCATTTCCACAAAATGAATACCCCCTAACATCCGTAGCTACCCTGTACTATATCTTTAATTTTACTGTACAAGCAGGATTTTAACTAAAATGATCATTAAGTCTCTGACCAACATCCAAAAAAAAAGTATGGTAAAATACACTATATCACATTTTAAATTAGATAAAGGAGCAATAACCATGATACTGTCTTATAAAAATCATTATCCGATCATAGATACGACAGCTTACATTGCCCATAATGCGACTGTGTCAGGTGATGTGAAAATAGGAGCTCACTCAAGTGTCTGGTACGGGACCACCATACGCGGGGATGTGTCTCCAACGATTATCGGAGAAAAAGTTAACATACAGGACCATTCTATTCTCCATCAAAGCCCGAACACCCCCCTTATCCTTGAAGACGAAGTTACAATCGGTCATCAGGTTATCCTACATAGCTGTACAATTAAAAAGAAAGCTCTTATTGGAATGGGATCAATTATATTAGACGGTGCTGAAATTGGCGAAGGTGCATTTATTGGAGCAGGCAGCCTCGTATCTCAAGGCAAAAAAATCCCTCCCAACACGCTTGCCTTCGGACGTCCGGCTAAAGTAATCCGCACCCTTACTCAGGAAGACATTGCAGATATGGAACGCATCAGCCGGGAATACGCTGAAAAGGCCGTATTGTATAAAAAGGAAGAAGAAAATCAGATAAATAAAAAATAGAACTTATATAGGGGGACACAAATGTTTATAGAGACATTTGGAATTGATGCATTTGTTTTACTTGGGGGACTTCTGCTTATATGCGGGGTAATTGTAGCAAAGTTCTCTAACCGCCTGGGTCTGCCATCCCTTGTTCTGTTTATCCTTGTCGGAATGATTATTGGAAGCGACGGCCTCGGCATCGTTTATTTTGATAGTGTAAATACTGCCCAATTAATAGGTATTGTTGCTTTAGTCATTATTTTATTTGAAGGAGGTATGCAGACTAAATGGGCAACAGTTCGCTCAGTCGCTATGCCCTCCCTTTCACTCGCAACTCTCGGGGTCCTTTTTACCTCAGGAATTGTCGGGTATACTGCTTACCTGATTTTTGATGTGACGCTTCTTGAAGGGCTGCTGTTTGGAGCGATCGTAGGCTCTACAGACGCTGCGGCCGTTTTTGCCGTATTAAAAGAAAGAAACATAAAAGCAAAAATGGGTGCAACATTAGAAGCAGAATCAGGCACGAATGATCCTATGGCAGTGTTTTTGACCTTATCCTTTATCGAATTAATTTCTATTGATAACAGCACCATTTGGAGCCTGGTTCCTTCATTTTTCTTGCAGATGAGCCTTGGACTTGTTTTAGGACTTGTAATCGGTAAATTTGCCTCATTTGCCCTAAACAGAATAAAGCTTGAATCGAGTGGATTATACCCTATTTTCTCGTTAGCTTTTGCAATGCTTGCATATAGTGTAACGGCTTTTACAGGAGGAAGCGGATTCCTTGCTGTATACGTTGCAGCACTTGTCATTGGAAACAGTGAATTGACTTACCGCTATTCCATCTTTCAATTTAACGAAGGGTTCGCCTGGATGGCCCAGATCCTTATGTTCATGATTCTTGGTCTTCTCGTTTTTCCTGCACAATTATTCACTAGTCAGATCATTATAAGCGGTCTGGTATTATCAGTTGTGTTAATTTTTGTAGCACGTCCTGCTGCTGTTTATTTATCTACGATTGGCATGAAGTATACGAATAAAGAAAAGCTGTTTGTTTCATGGGCGGGGCTTCGCGGAGCTGTCCCAATCGTTCTTGCGACCTTCCCGATAGTGGCAAATCTGGAAAATGGGCAACTGTTTTTTAACGTAGTTTTCTTCATTGTCCTGACATCAACGCTGCTGCAGGGTTCCACCATTTCTTCTGTAGCTAGAATGCTTAATTTAACCGGTCCTAAAAAAGACACTCCTCACCATTCCATTGAGCTCATCTCAATCGGGAAAGCCAATGCGGAGATGGTTCAATTCCAAACGAACAAAGACCTTGCACTTGTCGGCAAAAAACTTCACGAGCTAAATCTGCCAAATGAAGTAACTATTAGTGCGATTGTACGAGATGAAGAACTCATCACCCCATATGGAGAAACAGAAATAAAAGCCGGTGACTTTCTTTATATTCTCGTTGCCACTAAGCATAAAGAAAAAGTCAGAAAAATTATTGAAGCAAAAAAACAGCCTGAGGTCGTCTAATACGACCAGGCTGTTTTTATTTTGCTTTAGGAAAATCAAATTCAAGCTTGCCTTCTTTAAAAAGCAGTGCAGCACTGAAGCGTTTGCCTGCTTTACTTTTAAATCCCTTTATGAGGGCCGTTCTTCCTTTTTGGCACAACGATTTTATCTGGCTTGGCGTTAGCCTTTTGCCTAAAAACACTTTTGGAAAGGTCTGTTTACAGCCGGAAGCATAGTCAGTGCAGCCATAAAATTTTCCTCTGTCAATAATATGTCCTTTTTTACAAGCAGGACAAAGCACCACTGCTTCTTGTGCACCCATTTTCTTTTCCGTTCTCTGTAATGGGGTATTATCAATTTTTTGAGGAGCAGCTTCTAAAAGGTGGGTAATGAACTTCTGGATATTTTGAATAAATGCCTCCTGGCTTCCCTGCTCCGTCCCGATTTTTTTCAGGTAAGCTTCCCATTTAGCTGTCATTTCAGGACTGCTTAAAAGTGTTCCCTCAATTACCTGACATAAAGTAATACCCTTTTGGGTCACACTGACGATATTTTTAGATATCGTAATGTACTCCTGTTTTTTTAAGGTTTCAATAATGGCTGCACGGGTTGCTTCAGTTCCGATTCCTTCTGTTTCCTTTAATATCGCCTGTGCTTTTTCATCCTCGACTGTTTTTCCTGCTGTTTTCATCATCGTAATTAAATTTCCTTCAGTATAGGGCTTAGGAGGTTTTGTTATTCCTTCCTTTATGTCTACACTGGATTGGATTGATTGCCCTGTTTGGACAAGAGGAAGGGCTTGTTCATCTTTATCTTTAGTCTTCTTCTCTTCACTAAAAAGGGATTTCCAGCCCTTTTTTATCTCGACCTTTCCGCCCGCTTTAAAAATCAACCCGTTAACAGATACTTCAATTTTTGTTTCTTCAAAATGATAGTCATCATGAAACATAGCAAGCACACTTCTCAGGATCTCAAGATAAATATTCCGCTCCTTAGGCGCAAGAGCTTTCACCTGCTCAGGCTTCAGCACTTTTTTAGTGGGAATAATCGCGTAGTGCTCCTGCACTTTGCTATCTTGAACATATTTAGGGCGCGGCCGGCTGTAGTAAGTTTCAAATTCCACACCGGCTCCTGACTTCATCTTATCCAGCTGATTACTCAAATAATTAAATTCATTTCTTGTTATAAAGGTACAATCCGTTCTTGGATAGGAAACAAGCTTCTTCTCATATAAATCCTGCACGGTTTTCAACACTGCTGAAGGGCTGTATTTAAATCTCCTGTTCAAATTTGCCTGCAGGGAAGAAAGGGAGTGCAGACTCGGAGCCTGTGTTTTCTTTTTCTTTTTTTCAGCTTTTGTAATTACACCCTCTGTAAGTCTAGTTGGCTCTATACGATGCTTATTTAGCGTTTCAAGTGCTTTCTCCTTACTTGGAAAGCGTTTATCATGCTTAGCGATAAAGCTCCCATTATCCGCCTTGACGTCTGCCTCTAAATCAAAATAAGGCTCAGGCTTAAAGTGCTCAATTTCGTGATGCCGCTGCCAGATCATATAAAGCGTGGGCGTTTGAACTCTCCCAACGCTAAATGGACCATCCACTCCTTTTTTCTGGAGAAGCAGCGTATAAAGTCTTGATAAATTCATTCCAACAAGCCAATCGCTCATCTGCCGGGTTTGCGCTTCCTTATACAAAGGAATATAACCGCTGCCTTCTCTTAAAGATTCAAAGCCTTTTCTGATTGCATCTTTTTCAAGCGAGTTTATCCAAAGCCGCTGCGAGGGCTTATGAGACATTCCTGCATGAGAAATAATTGAACGGGCAATATTCTCCCCTTCTCTGTCACTGTCTGTTGCGACAATAATGGTGCTTGCTTCTTTAAGAAGCCTGCTGACTATACCAAACTGCTGCCGCTTATCGTAAGGAACTGTAAACCGGAATGAATCAGGAATGATCGGCAGCACGTCAAGCTTCCATTTTTTCCATTCAGGCTTATAGGCGTGCGGTTCCTGGAGGGTAACCAAATGGCCAAAGCCCCATGTAATAACGGCTCTGCTTGTAAAAAGCGAATCTTCTATTTCAAAATAACCATCTTGTTTTTTTGCTTTTGAAAAAGCATCAGCATAGCTTTTGGCCTGGGAGGGCTTCTCGGCCAGGATTACAACAAGCGACATAACAAACGTCGACCTCCTATTTCTCAGTTTCATAGCATTGTATTTTATAAGATCAAATTTAACTTAATATGCATTAAATGAAGGAAGGAGGAATTACAGTAGAAATTTAAAAATGGAGAACGAATAATAAACAAATGAGGAAGCAAAAGCGAATATACATTCGCTTTTACAAGTATATCATTTTTGGTACCTGCCTGCTATAAAAGAATCAACCAGAAAGATGTACTCTATACACCATGTATGGGCAAGGGAAATTCATTCATATAATCAAGTGTCGAAGAACAAAACAAATTACCAAAGAGTTGATTGCAGTGTAAGGGGCTGACTCCCGCCCCGCGGAAAGCATGCCCCTGCAGCGGAAATCAACACGCCCCTTAAGAGGCAGTTATTTATATTCAACAAAAAACCAGCCGGAGAAACCCCCCGGCTGATTTTGTATGCTCTGTATATAGATCAATCTATTATTTTGCTGCCTGTTCTTTAAGAGTCTCAGCTTTATCTGTACGCTCCCAAGGAAGATCCAGATCATTACGGCCAAAATGTCCGTAAGCAGCTGTCTGCTTATAAATCGGACGGCGCAGATCAAGCATGTTAATAATCCCTGCAGGTCGAAGATC
This sequence comes from Jeotgalibacillus proteolyticus, assembly GCF_002926065.1. Classification (GTDB taxonomy): domain Bacteria; phylum Bacillota; class Bacilli; order Bacillales; family Jeotgalibacillaceae; genus Jeotgalibacillus; species Jeotgalibacillus proteolyticus. The sequence goes on from NZ_PREZ01000002.1 coordinate 615,502, forward strand.
AAAATTGCTCCGGACAAGCTCGATCAAAACATCCTCTTCTACTGTTCCTGTCCCGAATGTATCAATCGAAATTGATACCGGCTGTGCTACTCCAATTGCATAAGCAAGCTGAACCTCACACTTATCAGCAAGTCCTGCTGCTACAAGGTTTTTCGCTACATAACGTGCAGCATATGCACCGGAACGGTCAACTTTCGTTGCGTCTTTTCCTGAGAAAGCACCGCCGCCGTGACGGGCATATCCACCGTACGTATCAACAATAATTTTACGGCCCGTTAACCCGGCATCCCCCTGTGGTCCGCCAATGACAAAGCGGCCAGTAGGGTTAATGAAGTATTTTGTATCCTCATCAATCAATTCAGCTGGTACAACCGGCTTAATGACGTGATCTTTTACATTGCGCTGAATTCGTTCAAGGTCCACTTCCGGATGGTGCTGAGTTGAAATAACAATTGTGTCAATGCGAACTGGATTGTTATTTTCATCATATTCTACTGTAACCTGCGTCTTTCCATCCGGACGAAGGTAAGGAAGAATTTCTTCTTTACGCACTTCTGTCAGACGGCGTGAAAGCTTGTGTGCCAAAGAAATTGGAAGCGGCATTAACTCAGTGGTTTCATTGCATGCAAACCCAAACATAAGTCCCTGGTCCCCGGCTCCAATCGATTCGATTTCTTCATCAGACATAGAGCTTTCCCGATCCTCAAGTGCACGGTCAACTCCAGCAGCAATATCTGGCGACTGTTCATCAATAGAAGTCAGTACTGCACATGTTTCAGCATCAAAACCATATTTTGCACGCGTATACCCAATTCCTTTTACCGTTTCACGCACAATTTTAGGAATGTCTACATACGTGGATGTTGAAATTTCTCCCGCAACAAGTACAAGACCTGTTGTAACTGAAGTTTCACATGCTACACGGGCGTTCGGATCATCCTTTAAGATAGCATCCAAAATAGAATCTGAAATTTGATCACAAATTTTGTCCGGATGTCCTTCTGTTACAGACTCAGACGTAAACAAATGACGTTTTGTTGACATAGTGTCTCCTCCTTGTGAAGCGTATATATTGGACGGTACTCATTACCCTTAGAGATCGAACGTTAACCTTCTGTAGATCATCCAAGTCATGGCACGATATAAAAGAAACCCTTCCCCAACGTGCTTGAGGAAAGGTTTTGTGTTAAGCGCGCCTTTCACTCTTATCGTTCAGGGCGTTATAGCCCTGCTACAGGTTAGCACCTTCGCTCCATTTGAGTGAATCGCAAAAGTCAAAGACTTTTTTGCAGAGCAGGTTGCTGGGTTTCATAGGGCCTGTCCCTCCACCAGCTCGGGATAAGAGTATCCGTTCAAAAAACTATCATACGCAAAGGCAGGGGGGATGTCAACCATCCGCTGTATATTTATTATTCCCAAGTGAAAAAAACCTATGAAATCGAATGATTAGTATAGACTATTAATTTAAATGTGTTATACTAATTTGGAGAATTGGTGCATGATATTTTTTATAAAGGGTGGGGAATCTATATGAACATCATACGCAAAACAACCGATTTACAAGAATTATTATCCAAAGAGCATGTCCGCCGAAATCTTTCAGTTCCAGTACTGGTTGAAAAGATTTTGGAGCGCAACGAAGGAACCCTCACTTCATCAGGCGCCGTTAAAGCAGAGACCGGAAAATACACTGGACGGTCGCCAAAAGATAAATACATCGTTGATGAGCCTTCGTCCAGAGATCAGATTGACTGGGGCAGTGTTAACCAGCCAATTTCATCCGATGTGTTTGACCGCCTCTATTCAAAAGTAACGAATCATTTACAGGACGCAGACGAGATCTTTGTTTTTGAAGGATTCGCAGGTGCTGATGAAGCGACGCGGCTTCCAATCCGTGTGGTTAACGAAAGAGCATGGCATAATTTGTTTGCTAAGCAGTTATTTATCCGACCGGCTCAATCAGACGATTGGGAGAACGCGGCGGAAGAGCCTTTTACCATTCTATCCGCACCATCGCTTAAGGCGGATCCTTCAGTTGATGGTACCCGAAGTGAGGCATTTATTATTGTTTCATTCGAGAAAAGAACAATCTTAATTGGCGGAACAGAATACGCAGGCGAAATGAAAAAATCAATCTTTTCAATTATGAATTACTTGCTGCCTCAAAAAGATATTATGCCGATGCATTGCTCTGCCAACGTTGGTTCTGAGGGAGATGTGGCATTATTTTTCGGGCTATCAGGAACCGGAAAAACGACACTTTCTGCCGATGCAGACAGACGTTTAATTGGCGATGATGAGCATGGCTGGTCTGCAAGCGGTGTCTTTAATATTGAAGGCGGATGTTACGCCAAATGCATTCAGCTATCGCGTGAAAAAGAACCGCAAATCTTTGATGCCATCCGTTTTGGTTCTGTTCTTGAAAATGTCGTCCTTGATCCTACTACCAAAGTAGCTGATTACGATGACTCGTCATTAACAGAAAATACGCGTGCGGCATACCCTCTTCAGGCAATGACTAATATTGTGGACCCTAGCATTGCCGGGCATCCGAATACAATTATTTTCCTAACGGCTGACGCATTTGGCGTTTTGCCTCCTATTTCTAAGTTGACAAAGGAACAGGCAATGTATCACTTCCTAAGCGGCTATACCTCAAAGCTTGCGGGAACTGAGCGTGGAATCACTGAGCCTGAAGCAACATTCTCAACCTGCTTCGGTTCTCCATTTCTTCCTCTCCGCCCAACGGTTTATGCAGAAATGCTAGGACGCAAAATGGAAGAGCATGAGGTTGAAGTTTTCCTTGTTAACACTGGTTGGACAGGCGGAGCTTACGGAACAGGAAGCCGTATGAAGCTGTCCTACACACGTGCAATGGTTCGCGCTGCTCTTCACGGAGAGCTGACAAATGCTGAGACGACAAAGAATGGCCTTTTCAATCTTGAAACACCAACGCATATTCCGGGTGTTCCGGATGATGTATTAGTCCCGCGCTTTGCTTGGCCTTCAGAAGAAGCATACGAAGAAAAAGCGCTGGAGCTTGCGAGCAAGTTCAAAGAGAACTTTAAAAAATTCACAAATGTTGATGAGTCCATCATCAAGCTTGGCGGACCAAGCGTTTAATATCAAAAGAGTGCCTGACGTTCAGCTCAGGCACTCTTTTTTTAATTGCTGGATTGCAATGTTAATAATTCGTAGGAAATAATCGTCGAATGATCCCGCCATTCCAGCCGGTGAATTTGCCCGGTTCCACTGAGTTCTCCTTCTTTTGTGCGCTTGACTTCCAACGGAACATGCATCGGGTAAAGCCGGTATCCTTCTTTAATTAACTGAAAGAAGTTCTCCTGCTGACGATGTTCCTTTCCTTTTGTTACGATCATTGTATTAACCTCAAGGGGCATACCCACTTACATCATTCCTCCTCTATTGATTTAACTCAGATTTTTGGTTCTTCATCCAGCCGCTCAGTTCTTTTACCATTTTACGATTTTCAGCAGGTGGAAATACATGATTATACTCGCTGAAATAAAGTGTCTCTACTTTCTTGTCCAATGATTTTAATGTAGTTTCCAATCTTTTTGCATGTTCAAACGTAACATTCGTATCTTTTTCTCCGTGAATAATCAGCACGGGTGCTTTAATTTGATTGAGTTCGTTAAGAGGCGTCCGGTAGTCGTACGCTTGTTTATTTTTATTTGGCGAACCGCCAATCACCCGCTTCATCATTCTTCTAAGGTCTTTTCGCTCCTCATAAGTCAGCGTTAAATCAGATACCCCTCCCCACGTTACAACAGAGGCTATTGAATCAAATTCAACGCCAGCTTGAAGCGCCATTACGCCACCTCTGGAAAAACCGAATACATGAATTTTATCATTATGTACCCGGGCGTGCTTTTGCAAAAGCTTTACGCCTGAAAAAGCATCTTTTCTGTCTTCCCCAGCAAAATCTTCATTGCCCTGTCCTCCTCTATTTCCTCTGTAAAAAGGAGCAAAAACGATAAAGCCCTGCTGAGAAAATTGGGCGATCCTTGCAGGACGTACCATACCCACATTTTTAATCCCGCCCCTTAAATATAAAAAGCCGTCCAGTTTCTCCTCGCCCTCCGGCTCTGCCAACAGCCCCTTCACCTTCAGTCCGGCTGACCACATCGTCACCAAAAATAATTCAACGTTAGGATTTGGGGATGGATAGGGAATTTGTGAAATTATCTCGCCGTCTCTCATGCGTTCAATCCTTTCTGCTTAAATTATTTTTCCAGTAATGCAGCGCATGCTCAAGTACATCGTCCTTCATTAAGAAGCTAAATTCTTTTTGCATTCTCATCTCCATTAGATTGCCTGTAATCATTTGAGGTCCATTCGTTTCATAATAGTGAGTCTTGGGCGAAAGCTTAACAATCTGGGTAAAGTACACCGCTTTAACAAAAGGAGGACTATCATCTACCCTGTACTGTCCAATATAATGAAGCGGCCCTGCCTCAGCCCCAAGCTCTTCACTTATTTCTCTTTTTGCTGCCTGGTCAAGGCTCTCCCCCTGCTCTTTTTTCCCTCCAGGAAACTCAAGACCTCTTTTTTTATGGTCAGTGACTACCCAGTTTTGCTTATACCTTGTTAAAACCCAGACATGCTTAGGTTCTTCCCCAAAAGCATGAGGGTCAAAAGAGAAATATACTCTTTTACCTACAAAATCGTTGAATACGTGCAAAAAAACCCTCCTTAAAGCCCTATAAAATGGTTAATTTTTCTCTTCTAGGTATATTTTTTGATAAAAATGGAACTTTTTTCGTTATAAATCGTATGTAATGGGTAAGTAATACTATAAAATGCTAAAGGAGCGATTTGATGAACAAATGGAAACTCGGAATAGGTGCAGCATCACTGGCTCTTATCCTTGCAGCTTGTCAGGATACTGCACAGCCGGTAGACGGTGAAGAAGGCAACACAGATTCAGATTCAAATTCAGATGAAAGTTCCAATTCAGAGCTGACACTTGAAGAAGTTTTCGCTAAGTCAATTGAGGCAGGCGAAGATGTTAACTCCATGAAAGCTGAAATGACCTTAGACCAGGATATGACAATCCCTAACGAAGATCTCACTGTAACGACAGCCTCGGATATTCAAATGGATATGGTAATGGAGCCGTTAGGTCTTTATCAGGAATCTGTTACCACAAGCGACCAAATGGGTGAAACAGAAGAAATCCAGGCTGAAGTCTACTTTACTGAAGAAGGTTTTTTCATGTATGACACAGCCTCTGATCAATGGATGAAGCTCCCTACTGAAATGTCGGATGAACTTCTTCAAATGTCAGACGCTCAAAGCAATCCAAATGAACAGCTAAGAGACTTGGAACAATTTACGGATGATTTCACTTTTGAACAGGATGATTCTTCTTACATTTTAACCCTGAATGCCTCCGGTGAAAAGTTTAGTGAGTTCTTAAGAGAACAGGCGAAAGAACAGATGCCTGATACAGGAACAGATGAGTCAATGGATGAGCTTTTTTCCGACGTTGATTTTGAGGATGTTATGTACAAAATCTTTATAGACAAAGAAACATTTCTTCCGTCTTCTCTAACGATGGATATGACCATGGTAATGGAGATGGAGGGCGAATCCCTCACACTTGTTCAAAATACAGAAGCAAACTATCTGGAATATAATCATATGGACGAAATTACAATTCCTCAGGAAGTACTCGATACTGCAACTGAAGTCCAATAAAAATCAGCCTCTGCATGGATGCGCAGAGGCTTTTTTCTATTGCAGAGGATCCTCCTCTTTATTCTCATGATCACCTTTAACCTGAATAAAAGGGTGCTCCTTTGTTGGCGGGAGAATAGCCATGCTTTCAATATGCTTAACTGCTTCTTCGTCTCCAATATCATGAATTAAGGAATAGATCTTTACAAGTGTACTATCCTGTTCCTGATTCGGTTCATCATCGTGGTATTGGACATATGGTGTCTGTGCCCGTATTGCACCGCCAAACCCTAAGTCCTGGTTTTGGTCAAATAAGTAACGGAGCTTCGTAATTTCCTCATCTGTTGCGTTAACAACAAATTCATAAGGGGAATATTTGCCGCTCCGGTTTATTTCACCGCGGCCAACAGAAATATAATACGTATTTTTACTTTCCTCCATAGATAGCCCTCCTTTTCCCTGAAGTATGTCCCATTTCCACTCTTTTCAAAGCACATTTTTCATGGTTTAAATAAAGTATTATGGGTATAGTTACATATATACCGATTGCCCCTTATGAATTTTGGCCAGCATGACAAAACGCGAAATGGGGATGAAAAAATTGAAACTCGTTGATGAAATCTTTGAAATGTACCGGGGTAAAATCCGTGGAACACAAGAAGATCTTGATATCATTGCTTTTACCATTCTGGAGCAGCTTAATCGTGAGGAACTCCTTTCAATGGTTAATGATATGTCGGAGGATGAGCTTGCCTATTTCATCAGACTTTACATAGTTGAATCGTTGAAGGGAAAAATGAATCAACACGAGAATTCTGCTTCTGAAAACGAATCAATTTACCATTGATAAACAGGTAAAAAACGAACAAAGACATTCGCATGTGTTTGTTCGTTTTTTTGTGCTGTTAAGGTCCCAAACAAAAAAGAGATTGAGACAAATGAGTATGTCTCAATCTCTTTAGTCCGGTTCACTTCACGTTTATAAATTAACGTTAAATCTTAGACTCCGAATTTTATCTTCCGAGGAATGAGCGCAGCATCCAGGAATGTTTTTCAAGACTTTGATGTACAGACAGAAGCATATCTCCAGTCATTTCATCATTTACTTCCCCTGCGATTTCCATTCCTGATTTTAAATGGTCCATTAACGTTTGAAAGTCGTTATAGAGAGCTTCAACCATTTGGTCCGCCTGTTCATTTCCAGACGCCTCTTCCACTAAAGAAAGCTCGAGTGATTCTCTTAATGTTGCAACCGGTTCCCCCTGAAGTGCCAGTAAGCGTTCAGCAAGCTCGTCAATATGAACTCCTGCTTCATTGTAAAGCTCTTCAAATTTTTCATGTAATGTAAAGAATTGATGTCCCTTTACATACCAATGATAATTATGTAGCTTTGTGTAGAGAACAGTCCAGCTGGCAATTTGTCTGTTTACATTTGAAATTAAGTTATCCTGTGACATTTTTCATCCTCCTAATGGGTAATCTATACATAAGGTTTACCACTTCATATTCAACTTAAACCTTAAAAAACACAGTTGACCGGAGGGCTTCAATCGGGAAAACCCTCTATTTTCATGATAAACTTGGATAGGAAGGAGTTTTTTAAATGTCTTTGACAGGTCTTATGATTTTATCGATTGTGGTCATTATTCTGATTACACTTTTATTTATCATTGCCACAAACCGTGGATACAAATTCCAGCATAAAGTCGACCCTCTTCCTTCAAATAATAAAATGAGCAAAGATCAGCCTTCTAAGGATGACTCATTAAACTAAAGAGGTGTTTTTTTGAAAGCAATTATGCTCTCTGTCATTCGCTTTTACCGTAAGTTTATTTCTCCCATTACCCCCCCAAGCTGCCGCTTTTACCCTACCTGCTCACAGTATGGATTGGAAGCTATTCAAAAGCATGGTGCCTTTAAGGGAGGACTTTTAACCGTAATCCGTTTATCCAAGTGCCATCCTTTTCACCGTGGAGGCATTGACCATGTTCCGGAAAAATGGCCATCAAGAAAATTATGATAGCTTTTTTACTTGCTTTTCTCTAGAAACCATAGTATATTATGCCGTGATGGTTTTTAAATCGTAAAGATTACTATTTAACAAAAGATAAAGAGGTGCAGAAATGAAAAAAACGGTTTGGATTATGCTGATTGCTTCCTTAGCCTGGGTTTTATCAGCATGCAATACGGAATCCGGTTCTACAGATGACAGCCATACCCTTGAGGTGTATACCACAGTTTATCCCCTTCAGGATTTCGCTGAAAAAATCGGCGGTGAATATGTCACAGTTGAAACCGTTTATCCCCCGGGAGCTGATGAACATACCTATGAGCCTTCACAACAGGATATGATTAAATTAGCCGAGGCCGACTTATTCTTCTACATAGGCTTAGGCCTTGAAGGATTTGTAAACAATGCAACGAATGTTCTCCAGAGCCAGGACCTTAAAATGGTAGCGGCTGCTAATTATCTATCTGATGAACAGCTTGCAGGGAGCGCTGAAGATCATCATGATGAGGAACACGCTCACGATGAAGAAGAGCATGCTCACGATGAAGAAGAGCATGCTCACGATGAAGAAGAGCACGCTCACGATGAAGAAGAGCACGCTCACGATGAAGAAGAGCACGCTCACGATGAAGAAGAGCACGCTCACGATGATGAGGAGCACGCTCATGATGAAGAAGAGCATGCTCATGATGGGCATGAAGGACATGATCATGGAGATACAGATCCCCATGTCTGGCTTGATCCTGTTTTTTCACAATCGCTTGCAGAGTCCGTTAAGGATTCATTAATTGAAGCAATGCCGGAACAGGAAGAGTATTTCACAGCTAATTATGAAGAGCTGATCAGTCAATTGGATGAGCTTGATCACAAATTTGAGGAAGTAGCTGAAAACGCACAGCTTAATCAGCTGTTTGTCTCACATGCAGCATACGGTTATTGGGAAAGCCGCTATGGCTTTGAACAAAACGCCATTGCCGGCATCTCCACCTCGGATGAGCCATCTCAGCGTGAATTAACAAAACTTATCGAGCATGCGAAAGAAAACAATGTCGAATATGTATTATTTGAACAAAATGTTTCGTCGAATTTAACCGAGGTAATCCAGCAGGAAATTGGGGCTGAAGCTCTGAAGCTGCACAACCTCTCTGTTTTAACAGAGGAAAATATCGATAACAATGAAGATTATTTTTCATTAATGGAGAAAAATATTGAAACACTACGTACAGCCCTTAAGGCTGAATAGAAAAAATGCCGGTCTCCCAGGAGACCGGCAGTTTTTATTCCAGCAATTCATAGTGTTTACGCACCTGTTCAAGTCTTTTCCGATTAAGGGATACGCCAATTCCAGGACCCTTAAAAGGTGTAATGACTCCATCCTTCACCTTTACATCGGGAAGCGTAATATCCTCCTCCCAGTAGCGTTCAGATGAAGATATATCTCCCGGAATAGTAAATCCCTCGAGCGTTGCTAAAGCCACATTATGAGCACGTGAGATGCCAAATTCAAGCATTCCTCCACACCATACTTGTATCCCATGCTCCAGGCACAAATCATGGATTTTAATGGCTTCCGTAAGACCGCCTACTCTTCCTATTTTAAGATTGATTACACGACAGCTTTTTAACTCAACCGCAGTTTTAGCTGAATGAAAAGAAGTAATACTTTCATCAAGACATATAGGCGTTTTTAAGCGTTTCTGTAGACCCGCATGATCGATAAAATCATCCTGGCTAAGCGGCTGCTCAATCATTTGCAGGCCATAGTCATCAAGAGCTGATAATTCTTTTTCATGATCAATATAGGCTGAATTAGCGTCAGCCAATACTGAGAGCTCCGGAAAAGCCTCTCTTATAGCACGGATTCGGTCCAGATCTCTTCCAGGGGCAATCTTTATTTTTATACGGCTGTAGCCATCCTTTAATGCTGCGTTAGTTTGCTCTAGCAGCTGCTCAACGGTAGAAGCCCCTATTGAGATCCCGGCAAGCACCGTTTTCCTTGTTCCGCCAATTACTAAATGAAGCGGCTTATTGAGCGTTTTCGCATATAGATCCCATACCGCCATATCGATAGCAGCTTTAGCCATTGGGTTTTTCCTGATTTCAGCCATACGCTTATGCAGTTCCTCAGGCCGAGTAAACTGATGATTGATTACTAAGGGAGCAAGAATATCCTTCAGTAGATGAAAGCAGGTTTGGGTCGTTTCTTCTGTGTACCAGGGAGTTGAAAAAGCGACCGCTTCTCCGTATCCCGTTACACCATTTTCATCTGTCGCTTCGATAATGATTCCGCTTCGGTTTCTGACTGTTCCAAGACTAGTAACAAAGGGGGTTTTTAGCGCCATTTCGATCACATGCAGCTCAATTCTAACTATCCTCATGAATCGTTCCCCGCCTTTTTCTTCAGCTCCCGTCTCAGCAGTTTATTAGAAGCGTTTCTCGGAAGCTCATCGATCCAGTAAATTTCACTTGGGACCTTAAAAGCAGCCAGCCGGTCCTGACAATGGGCAATCAGATCATCCGCCAATAAATGCGGATCTGCTTTCACTACGAAGGCTACAGGGACCTCTCCCCATTTTTTATCCTTTCGCCCAATGACTGCAGCTTCCGAGACTTTAGAATGCGAGCTTAAAACAGATTCAATTTGAGCCGGGTAAACATTTTCCCCGCCTGAAATAATTAAATCCGAACGCCGGTCTAATACATATAAAAAACCTTCCTCATCCAAATAGCCTATATCCCCCGTGTGAAACCAGCCTGCCTGAAATGCTTCCGCGTTTGCTTGTGGACGATTGAGGTAGCCTTTTGTCACATTTGGTCCTTTTACAAGAATTTCACCGCTTTCTCCGGGCTTGCAGACTTCATTTTCTTCCTCGACGATCATTAATTCATTCATAAATAACGGCTTGCCTGATGACCCAATCTTTCTTCTACTGTCTTCAGGTGCTAGCGTAGCAAACTGGGAGGAGGTTTCTGTCATGCCGTAGGTTTGAAAAATGGGAATGCCTGCATTAAAGCATTCCTCGACCATATGAACTGGCGCAGGCCCGCCACCAAGCAGCATACAGCGAAACTGTTCATGATAGGATTTATTTCCTCTTATTTTAAGGAGTCTTGTAAGCATCGCTGTAACGACTGAGATCATGGTCCCTTTGCCTGCTTTTAAGTCACGGTCAATCTCCAGCTCGTCAAAATTCTCATACAGTCTGACTGTATTGCCGTATATAGCACTCCTCATTAATATTGAATAGCCGCTGATATGGAAAATCGGAACAGCACAAAGCCAGACATCATCGCTGTGAAGTCCAAGGTTTAAAGCAGAGCCAACTGCGCTTGCAAAATGGTTTCCATACGTTTGCAAAACGCCTTTAGGTTTTCCTGTGGTTCCCGATGTATACATGATTGAACAAATATCACTTCTAACCGGCATGTCTTCCTCTGCTTGAGGCAGTTTATCAAGCTCCGATAAGGAAACCGTCTTTAAAGAAATCTCAGCAAGTTTTACTTTATTTAAAAATGAGTCTTCCACAATAAAAAGCTGAGCTTCACAATCTGACAGCTGATACGTCCACTCCTCTATTGCCAATCGGTTGTTGATCAGTACAGCTGGAACCCCGAGCTTTTGAATGGCATGAATCATTACCACTGCCTTCCCGGTATTTTTGATCATAAGGGCAATCGGTTTTTCATTTAGCTTCAGTGAGCGGAGTCGCTTTGCAGTCTGTGCCGCCTCTTTGTTTAACTCAGCAAAGGTCCATGTTTGGTCCTTCCAGATCAAGGCAGTACGGGAAGGTGAAAGTAAAGCGCGCTTTGACAGCCAATTATTAGCTGGGTGCATGGAAGTAACCTCCTTTTAAAGTGCATGAGCGTTAAAAAGAGCCCGTGAGTTTCCCCACAGGCTTGTCCAATCAGTATTAAGGAAAACGCGGGAACTGACCGAAATCAGGCTTGCGTTTTTCTTTAAAGGCATCGCGTCCTTCTTTTGCTTCATCAGTTGTGTAATACAGAAGTGTTGCATCTCCGGCGAATTGCTGAAGACCAGCGAGTCCATCTGTATCTGCATTCATTGCTGCTTTGATGAAACGGAGGGCGGTTGGGCTCTTCTCAAGCATTTCCTCGCACCATTTCACGGTTTCATCTTCAAGCTGATCTAAAGGAACAACCGTATTTACAAGACCCATATCAAGCGCTTCCTTCGCGTCGTACTGACGGCATAGGAACCAGATCTCTCTTGCTTTCTTATGCCCGATGATACGAGCTAAATACCCTGAGCCATAGCCTGCATCAAACGAACCGACATTAGGTCCTGTTTGACCGAAAATAGCATTGTCAGCTGCAATTGTCAGGTCACAAACTACATGCAGCACATGGCCACCACCGATCGCATAACCTGAAACCATTGCAATAACCGGCTTAGGAATTACACGGATCAAACGCTGCAAATCAAGAACATTTAAGCGCGGGATCTCGTCTTCACCAACGTAGCCTCCGTGACCGCGAACGCTTTGGTCGCCGCCTGAGCAAAATGCTTTTTCGCCGACACCTGCAAGCACGATCACACCGATGCTTGAATCATCACGTGCATAAGCAAAAGCATTAATTAATTCCATAACCGTTTTTGGACGGAATGCATTGCGCTTTTCCGGACGGTTGATGGAGATTTTGGCAATGCCATTATAAGTTTCATACAAAATATCTTCATAGTTTCGTTCCTGTACCCACTCTCGAGTCATGAGAAGAAACCTCCTTAATATGTAATTGGCCAGTTTATATCTGACCTTTTAATAAAAACTCCTTTATTATTGTACCAAACTTTTTTGGTTGTTCCACATGAATTGCATGCCCTGCACCTGAAAAAATGATTTTTTTTGCGTTTGGAAGCTTTTTTTCCATATTCTCAGCGATAATACAAAACTTTTTGTCTTCCTCTCCTACTAAAAGGAGGGTTTCATTTGAAAGGGTTGAAAGCCTATACCACCATGAAGGCTGAGAGCCTGTACCCATCTCCCGGAGGCTTTGGGCTAATTCATTCGGTTTATTCTGCAGACGCTGCTTTCGAATTTCGTTTTGAAGAGGGGCCGGAAGTGTCCGCTGCGAGGCAAATAGAGGAATCGACTCCCATTTGTCAACAAATGCTTTCATTCCCTCAGCTTCAATAAAATCCGCTAACTTATCGTCCTGCTGTTTTCTTGCTTCACGATCTGCCATTTGATCTAATCCAGGCGACGCGCTTTCAAGCACCAGCTTATTCACTCTATTTGGGTATAGACAGGCAAAAGATAGGGCTGCACGCCCTCCCATTGAATATCCGACGACATTAACCTTTTCAAGTTTTAGAGAATCAAGAATTTTAGCAAGATCCCTGCAGGCTTCTTCCATTGAATAACGGCTCGGCATTTCCGGCAGAACGGTTTTTCCATGGCCGGGAAGATCGAGTAATATGATACTTGCTTCCTCTTCAAGCCCTTTCACTGCTTCCTTCCAGGTTTCCCCGCTGCCTGTAAAGCCATGCAAAAATAAAATGGGCTCTCCCTTCCCTTTGCTTTCAAGGTGATAGCTGGCTCCCCTTATATCTAATTTCATGATAAAACTCCGGAGACGGCATTCTGCACTTTTTTCCAAAGCTCACGGTGTACTCTTACATTTTCTTCTCGATTTGTGAGTATTTCTGTCATCGTAACACCTTGCTGATCATGAAGTGATTGAATGCCTGCGGTAACGCCCTCCACGGATTCTATTTTTTGATAATCCAGTGAGTAAAGCTTTGCTGCATGAGTAAAATCAAGTGCTGGCGGGGTCCCAAACAGCGTTTCGAAATGCTTCGGTTCCTGAGCCTGCGGCAGAAAAGAAAAGATTCCGCCTCCATTATTATTAATAACAATGATATGAAGATTAACCGGATACTGCTTTGAAACCAGCAGTCCATTCATATCATGGAACATCGAAAGATCACCAATCAGCAAGTAAACGGGGTCTTTGGTTTCTACAGCTATACCAAGAGCGGTTGATACGACTCCGTCAATGCCGTTAGCTCCCCGGTTAGCCCATACAGTTAACGGGCTTGCTGAACGGGTCAAAAAGGTATCAACATCTCTGATTGGCATACTGTTTCCAACCACCACATGGCTGTTTTCCGGTAGTGCTTGAAGGAGTTGTCCTACAACTGCCCCCTCATCCTTTTCTTCCTGGATGTGCTGAGCAATTTGTTCAATGGCTGCCTGATTCACCCTTTTCCACGACTCTGTCCAATCCTGATTTTCCTTCTCTTTGAGAAACGGCAGCAAGCCTTCAACAAACGAGACTTCTTCACTGTCAATATAATCTGTGACAGATGATAACGGATCACGCCAGTCTGTTCCCTGGTCAATCAGCCAATGTGAAGCTTCTGTGAGCGGGGATAAAAATTGAAGGAGCGGCTTTGAAACCGGCATGCCGCCAAAACGAATAATTAAATCCGGCTGCAGCTTCGCTTTTGCATCTTCACCTTTTAAAAATGCATCATAGCCTTCAATCAGCAAATCCTCTTTAGAAAGCTCTTTCCTTAAATGACTCAGCGGATCTGCTAATACCGGGAAGCCGGAAGCTTTAGCGAATTTTAAAATCGCCTCATTTCCTCTATCATTACTCATGGGACCCACAATGATGATCCCTCTTGAGATTTCATTCACTTTTTTCGACAAAGAGACCGCAGCTGAGTCCGGAAGTTCTTTATTCCCTTTAAAATGAGAAATAGTTTGCGGGACAGCATCCATGCTCCACTGCCCCAAAATTGGTGACAGCGGCTCCCTGAAAGGAAAATTTAAATGCACAGGACCCATTGGAGCCTCAAGGGTCTTTGCAGCCGCTCGTGCAGCTGTTCTCGTTACATGCTTTAAAACTGCAGGACTTTCTTCCGGGAGAGCCATATCAGCAAACCATTTAACATGCCGGCCGAATAAGTGAAGCTGATCGATTGCCTGAGGAGCGCCAACCTCACGCAGCTCATGCGGCCGATCCGCTGTTAATACCAGTAGCGGAACTCTAGCATAGTGTGCCTCTACGACTGCAGGGAAGTAATTTGCTGCCGCGGTTCCCGAGGTGCACACCAAAACAACAGGACGCCCGCTTGCTTTAGCCATCCCGAGCGCATAAAAAGCAGCCGATCGCTCGTCCACATTAACGTGGCAATCAATCAGCGGATGATCCTCCAATAAATAAGCGAGAGGAGTAGACCTGGAGCCGGGACTTATCACGGCCTTGGTCACCCCTCCATTAATAAGCTGCTGAATAAATGCAGATACATAATTCGTTAAAATTTCCTGATGATTCATTGCATTGTTCCTCCTACTGCTCGCAGCATTGGACGGAATTTAATCAGCGTCTCCTGATACTCACTTTCAGCATTTGAATCCTTCACAACACCGCAGCCGGCGTATAAATACGCATGCTGATCATGAAGCAGCCCTGAACGGATGGCAACCGCAAATTCCCCATTGCCTTCTGCATCCATCCAGCCAACAGGTGCTGCGTAAAATCCCCTGTTCATTTTTTCTTCCTCCTGAATAACATCCATCGCTAGATGCGTCGGCGTTCCTCCAAGCGCAGGAGTGGGATGCAGCCGGTTAACAAAATCGACTACTGACATATCTTTTTTTGCGGTTCCTGTTACAGGAGTGTATAAATGCTGTATATCTCTTATCTTCATTAAAGTTGGTTCACTTGGCATTTCAACCTTCTGACAAAGTGCCCGAAGGTTTTCAGAGATCATGTTGACCACTAGCTCATGCTCATGCAGGTTTTTATCATCCTTCAGCAGCGTATCACTTAAAAGCTGATCTTCTTCAAGAGTAGCCCCCCTGCCAATAGAGCCTGCTAGACAAGTGGATAAAATGGAATCCCCCGACTTCTTAACTAATCGCTCAGGTGTAGCCCCAATAAAACAGCTATCGAGTACTTCCAGAGAAAATAGAAAGCTGTCAGCCTGGTCATCCCTCAGTCGTTCAAGAACAGTTTCTGATCTCTTTCTGCCATCAAAATCAACCAGAATTTTTCGTGCAAGCACTACTTTTTCCATTTCCCCATTTTTTAATCGTTCTACTACAGATGAAAGGCTTTGCTTCCATTCCTCAGGTTCAATCTCCGTTACCTGAACCACTTTAACGTCCTTCATTTGGCCTTCTGCAAAACCGAGGAGCTTTTCTTTTTCTTCCTGCATGCGGTCCCATATCTTAGCTAATTCATCAAATTCAGTACAAACAATATTTGTAGTCAGAAAGCATTGACCGTCTGAATCAACCGAAAACATAAATGCCGGCAGCTGAAAATAGGCGTCTGAGAAGTTTGTCCATTCAAGCTCGGCCTCCTGACGGGGATCAAATGAGAAACCTCCAACCAAAATCGGACCTGTCCCTAATTTTTTCTCCCCTACCTGAACGGCAGAAGATAAGAATTCCTGCCACTGATTTTTTATATCAATAAAACGATCATTGCGTTTATTTGAAGTAAAGGTTTGAGCATTTCCAATGCCAACAAGCGTTAATTCCCCGCTTTTATCCTGCCAAAAAGAGCGCTCACCCTGATAAAGCTGATAACCCGCTTCATAAAATTGAAGGGGGTCTACCGGGTCTACCGGTGTCACCTGGCTAAATAGCACTTCCCGCTTGGATTGACGGGCTTGCTCTAATGCACGTTCAAATCCTGCAAATCCATGTGAATGTTGTAAAATTCTCACCATGTTCCCCTCCAAAATCACTGTTACGATCCAATCTCACTCCTTTAAAGATACACCTGTTTTTACAATGATGTCAACGAAACGCCTTTATAAATCGTCCCTAATTTGTATGCTAAATACCATGTGTTTACACCCTGAGCAGTCTTCATTTCTTCGGGCAGAAAATACAGTATAATAAGAGAGAACTTCTTTTGTCGAAATCCGGAAATTTACATTGACATCTGTGCAGGGATTTTCTACACTTTATTATGGATTGCTATGTCACAATTCGTTAACATTTTTTAAGGAGAGAACGATTATGAATACACAGCCTGAACGGGATCACGGCTTTCAAATTTGGTGGCAGCTTACACGCCCCCATACATTAACTGCTGCATTTGTGCCTGTTTTACTTGGTACAGTGCTCGCGCTTGAGTACACGTCATCACTGCATTGGCCATTATTTTTAGCGATGCTGCTTGCAAGCATTCTTATTCAAGCTGCTACTAATATGATTAATGAGTACTATGATTTTAAAAGAGGTCTGGACAATGAGAACTCAGTTGGAATTGGCGGTGCGATTGTCCGTAATGGTGTAAAACCGGAAACGGTAATCCGTCTCGCATTTACCCTGTTTGGAATTGCCCTGCTGCTCGGTATTTATATTTGCATGAACAGTTCATGGTGGATCGCAGTCATCGGACTGATTTGCATGGCAGCTGCATACTTCTATACAGGCGGTCCTATGCCAATTGCCTATACTCCTTTCGGTGAAATCACTGCCGGCTTTTTTATGGGATTTGTTATTATCTTAATTTCATTTTTTATTCAAACCGGTGCAATAAACAATGTCGTTATGCTTGTGTCAATACCGGTATCGATCTTAGTTGGTGCCATTCTGCTGGCTAATAATATTCGCGACCTTGACGGTGACAAGGAAAACGGCAGAAAAACAATTGCGATCTTACTTGGACGTAAAAATGCAATTTATTTTCTAGCTTCTATGTTTGCAGTAGCATACGGGTCCGTTGTTGCTCTTGTACTAATGGGAATCGTATCACCCTGGCTCTTTATTAGCTTTTTAAGTATTCCTAAAGCCGTCAAGGCGACTAACGGCTTTATTGGTAAAACTATGCCAATTCAAATGATGCCGGCTATGAAAGCAACTGCTCAGACCAATACCATCTTCGGCTTTCTATTATCGATTGGACTCCTGATTGGTTATTTTGTTTAAACCCTAATAGTACTCTGACATAACATAAAAAAGACCCGTTTAATGGATAACGGGTCTTTTTTGTATGGGCGTTAAAATGTTTCATTTCCTGTGAGGGGGATAAACTACTCTTATCAGCTGTAAATATCCTAAGGAGTGATACAAATGCTATCAAATGAACAATTAGATAAATTTAAAAGCAAGCTATTGAAACGAAAAGAGGAACTTACCTCAAGAGATACAGATATTGAAGAAAATTCTACGGAATTATCACAATATGATAACCACCCTGCCGATACTGCTACGGAACTATTTGACAGAGAAATGGACCTAGCTATTGATGAGCATTCAGAGAATGAAATGGAAAAAATCGATGCTGCTTTGAAAGCGATTGAAGAAGGAACCTATGGCATCTGTGCTGTTTCAGGAAAAGAAATACCCATCGAACGGCTTGAAGCCATGCCGACAGCTCTTACTGTAGTAGAGCATGCAAACGAACAGCCTTCCGATCCTTTAAGCAGACCGAGTGAGGAGCAGGTCTTATCCCCTTCTACAGCCCACCCTGTAGATGGTGAGGATGAAGATGTGCGTGATTACCAGGACAGCTTCAGCGAAGTGGCACGCTATGGAACATCAGAAACCCCAAGTGACATGGCAGCAGGTGAAGAAAGTTACGATGATATGTATGAAAGTGATGAAGATGGAGATGAATCCATCGAAGAAGATGAAGAAGTGGCTAATGATATGGATGGAAAAGAAAGAAAAATTTATCCTAATAAATAAACACAAAAAAGCTCAGGAAATTCCTGAGCTTTTTTTAATTTTATTCCCTTTTTCAGTGAAATAAAAAAACGCTCCTTTATTAAAAGGAACGTTTTAAGGATGACCCGTACGGGATTCGAACCCGTGTTACCGCCGTGAAAGGGCGGTGTCTTAACCGCTTGACCAACGGGCCAAAAGAGCGGAGAAGGAGGGATTTGAACCCTCGCGCCGCTTACGCGACCTACACCCTTAGCAGGGGCGCCTCTTCAGCCACTTGAGTACTTCCCCATAAATATGGCTCCACAGGTAGGACTCGAACCTACGACCGATCGGTTAACAGCCGATAGCTCTACCACTGAGCTACTGTGGAATGGTGGGCCTAAGTGGACTCGAACCACCGACCTCACGCTTATCAGGCGTGCGCTCTAACCAGCTGAGCTATAGGCCCCTTGGAGCGGGTGATGAGAATCGAACTCACGACATCAGCTTGGAAGGCTGAGGTTTTACCACTAAACTACACCCGCAAAGGTTATTAAATTAAGAAAAAATGGGGCGACTGATGGGAATCGAACCCACGAATGCCTGAACCACAATCAGGTGCGTTAACCACTTCGCCACAACCGCCATATTATTCAAATAAAAGGTGGCTTTGGACGGAATCGAACCGCCGACACATGGATTTTCAGTCCATTGCTCTACCAACTGAGCTACAAAGCCTTTATAAGCTGTTCTGATAGGGTTGAATCTTATCNCGGAATCGAACCGCCGACACATGGATTTTCAGTCCATTGCTCTACCAACTGAGCTACAAAGCCTTTATAAGCTGTTCTGATAGGGTTGAATCTTATCTATGCCTGCTGCATTTACTAAAGATTCAATCTAAAAGATGGCGGTCCCGACCGGGATCGAACCGGCGATCTCCTGCGTGACAGGCAGGCATGTTAACCGCTACACCACGGGACCTTGGTAATTGCGGGGGCAGGATTTGA
Source organism: Jeotgalibacillus proteolyticus (assembly GCF_002926065.1). GTDB lineage: Bacteria > Bacillota > Bacilli > Bacillales > Jeotgalibacillaceae > Jeotgalibacillus > Jeotgalibacillus proteolyticus. Next base: position 634,866 of record NZ_PREZ01000002.1, read on the forward strand.
ACCTGCGACCTTCGGGTTATGAGCCCGACGAGCTACCGAACTGCTCCACCCCGCGTCGATGCGGCTTATATAAGCCTGAAGAAATAATTGTTTAAGCTTCAGATACTAACTTTCTGATTAAAGAAATGGAGGAGGTAGAGGGATTCGAACCCCCGCGGGATTTGACTCCCCTGTCGGTTTTCAAGACCGATCCCTTCAGCCGAACTTGGGTATACCTCCGAAAGAAATGAGAATGGTGGACCTTGCAGGACTCGAACCTGCGACCGGACGGTTATGAGCCGTCTGCTCTAACCAGCTGAGCTAAAGGTCCTTTTTGGTGGCGGCAGAGGGGATCGAACCCCCGACCTCACGGGTATGAACCGTACGCTCTAGCCAGC
>NZ_PREZ01000003.1:2500-627566 GCF_002926065.1 Jeotgalibacillus proteolyticus
TTGATTATGAAAAGCGGCGAATCTCTTCGTCAGTTTCTCTCTTCACATCCTCACGCACCCTAGTGCGCTCCGGTGTTCATCGATTCACTTCCTCGACCTTCTTGCTTCTCACAACCCTCACTGGGTTTAATAATTCGTTAGTGCTAATTGATAGCTTTTAAGAATAAGTAAATTGGTGACCCGTACGGGATTCGAACCCGTGTTACCGCCGTGAAAGGGCGGTGTCTTAACCGCTTGACCAACGGGCCTATGTAAAAAATGTCTGGCGGAGAAGGAGGGATTTGAACCCTCGCGCCGCTTACACGACCTACACCCTTAGCAGGGGCGCCTCTTCAGCCACTTGAGTACTTCCCCATAAAAATGGCTCCACAGGTAGGACTCGAACCTACGACCGATCGGTTAACAGCCGATTGCTCTACCACTGAGCTACTGTGGAACGATAAAAAAGTCTATTAAGTTACCCTGTTGAAATTATGTATGCAGCTTCAAAAAAACATTATGTCATCTTACCGACGTTTAACATCTTAACAGAACCAAACAATGACTGTCAATAACTTTTCAAATGTTTTTTAAAAAAGCCCCTCATAGTTTTTAAGGGAATGCATGTAATATACCATAACCGCCTGTTGTTGTCAAAATGAAAACGATTAATTCGCAGCCTGTTTTACCTTACTCCTTCTCCTGCTTTTCAAACAAATAGAAGCAGCACAGACACGCTGTACTGCTTCTTACGCTTCTCTTGCTTCTCCTAAATAAGAGAGCTTTCCTCTGCACTTGCCGCAAGCATACCGTTCAGTGTTAACCCTGCGCTTGCGAATAAAAGATTGACCGCATGACTTGCACTGGTACGCATGTACTTTTTGAACTCTGCTTTGCCTTTTGATTTGCTGGGAAGGCAGCGGCGTACAAAAACGCGGGGCCGATACCTGTTTGATCAGTTCTCTGAAATCCCGGTCCCTGTGCTGATACCCTTTCCCTTCTAAATGAAGATGATAGTGGCATAGCTCATGCTTAATAATACCAATGAGTTCGTCCATCCCGTGCTCATCCAGGTAATGAATATTAAGCTCGATATTGTGAGAGCTCAGCATATACCTGCCTCCAGTTGTCCGCAGGCGCTGATTAAACACTGCCTTATGACGAAACGGCTTCCCAAAATCCTCTAACGAAATCCGCTCGACAATCTCCTGTATCGTCACCTGATCCACAGTCATTTCTCCTTATAAATAGAAACTATTGCACCAAATTGAGTATTCGGAAACTTAAAATTCACTTTCCGCTAACTAAAACTAAGAGGTTTAAGGTTTATGCTACTAACCCTTAAATTCCGTAGAACAATGCTATGCATTTCTCCAGTTGATTGAAGCGGAAGGCGGGGACTCCTGCGGGATGAAACGGGAAGGCTAAGATCCATTGGCGAAGCCAATTAGCTCAACTCCCGTCCCGCGGAAAGCCTCCGCCTGCAGCGGAAATCAACCAACCTTTATAGGTATTCACTTGTAACACTATTCGCTAGAACCACCATCAGTCTCTTAAATAAACATAAACACAACAGCAATAATCGGTATCGATGTAATCAGCTGTGTCGTCAAAAGCGAAAACGAGCGCACCTGCTTCTTAATCTCCTCAGGCATTGGCTGTCTCATGCGCATCAGCACCTGGCTTACACCGAAAAACATCGCTGCTGCAATAATCACTAATGGAAGCACGGGTGTTCCTGCATCCGGCCGCTCCACTGTTATATACGTAATAATAATAACTGCAAGCGGAACCAGCTCAATAATCGCTGTCGCAAAAAAGAAGCGCGTCATCGCTCCCTGAATGCTCAGCCCCTGCTGTTCTCCTTCCTTCCCGATTTTCACAATCGTACCTAAATGAGCAATATAATTAAATGTAATTCCTAAAGTCGCCAGCACTGTGGCAACTGTAATAATCGTATAAAACATCCTTTTCCCCCTGTTTAATGGTTTTCCTGCTGCTCCGGCTGTAGCATCGTGAGCGAAATTCTGCCTTTTTTAACATCAACCTGATCAACCCAAACTGTTACCACATCTCCAAGCGCGACAACATCAAGCGGATGCTTTACAAATCCTTTTTTCAGCTTTGAAATATGAACAAGTCCGTCCTGCTTGACTCCAATATCTACGAAGGCACCAAAGTCCACTACGTTCCGGACGGTTCCCTGAAGCTCCATTCCTTTTTGAAGGTCATCCATTTTTAAGACGTCCTGCTTTAATAAAGGCTTACTTAGCTCGTCCCGAGGATCTCTTCCCGGACGGATGAGTGCTTCTACGATATCTTTCATCGTATGAATTCCAGTCCCAATTTCTTCTGCCCACTGCTCAGGTGTCTTTTCCATCACTTTGGATTTTAGTTCTTCACTGCCAATATCAGCCGGGGTTGCCTTCATAGCCTTGAGCATATCTTTCACAAAAGAATATTGCTCAGGGTGAATCGGCGTCCGATCCAAGGGATTTTTGCCATCGGTAATGCGTAAGAATCCTATACACTGTTCGTAGGTTTTAGCGCCAAGTCTTGGAATCTTTTTAAGCTGCGTACGGTCTGTGAATTTCCCAGCCTCATCCCGTTGCTTAACGACGTTTTGTGCAACTGTTTTTGATAGACCTGCTACATATTGAAGCAAAGCCGGCGAAGCAGTATTGACGTTGACCCCTACCTGGTTTACAGCTGTTTCAACGACAAAAGTCAGGGATTCATTTAATTTCTTCTGAGACACATCATGCTGATATTGCCCTACTCCAACTGATTTTGGGTCAATTTTCACAAGCTCAGCAAGCGGATCCTGAAGACGTCTCGCAATGGAAACTGCGCTTCTTTCCTCTACCTGAAGATCAGGGAATTCTTCTCTGGCAATTTCAGAGGCTGAGTATACACTCGCACCTGCTTCATTAACAATCAAATAGAAGATTTCCTTTGAAAGACCTTTAAGCTGTTCTGCAACGAAAAGCTCCGTTTCTCTGGAGGCTGTCCCGTTGCCAATTGCCACAAGCTCAATATCATAATCCTTCAGGGTTTTTTGGAAAATTGCAGCTGCTTTCGATGGATCACTCTTTGTATGAGGGTAGATCACACCCACCTTTAGCATTTTTCCGGTTTCATCCACTACCGCTAACTTACAGCCGGTTCGATATGCCGGGTCTACGCCAAGTACCTTTTTCCCTTTTAACGGCGCCTGAAGAAGAAGGTTACGCAGGTTTTCTGAAAAGATATGGATCGCCTGATTTTCTCCCTTCTCTGTCAGTTCATTTCGTATTTCTCTTTCGATCGAGGGCTGAATTAATCTCCGGTAGCCGTCATCAATAGCTTCTTCTACGATTGCAGCGGTAATCGAATGAGGGAATTTAATCATTCTTCTTGTCAGCTCTTTCACCAGCCGGTCGCTGTCAGGCTGAATGGAAACCCGAAGCACTTCTTCTTTTTCTCCGCGATTTAATGCGAGTACGCGGTGAGGAACAATTTTATGTACAGGCTCCTCATAGTCATAGTACATTTCAAAAATGCCCTTTTCGTCTTTTTCGTTTTTCTTAACCTGGGAGCGGATCTTTCCGTGACGGAAGGTTTCTTTTCTTATGTATTCCCTGAAAGCAGGTTCATCTGCGACCTGCTCTGCGATGATATCCTTTGCTCCCGCTATAGCTTCTTCAATTGAAGCAACCTCTTTTTCTTCTGATACGTATTTTTCTGCTTCTTTTTCAACAGAGCCATTTTTCGGGTAAGATGTCAACCACACAGCAAGCGGCTCCAATCCTTTTTCCTTGGCCACAGTTGCTCTCGTACGTCTTTTTTGCTTAAAGGGACGGTATAAATCCTCGAGCACCTGAAGCTTTGCTGCCTTTTTGATCGAAGCAGAAAGCTCCTCTGTTAATTTGCCCTGTTCCTCGATAAGCCTCATGACCTCGGTTTTTCGTTCCTCAAGGTTTTGGAGGTATTTCCATCTATCATCGATTTCTTTTATCTGCACTTCATCTAATGCACCGGTCATTTCTTTACGGTATCGGGCAATAAACGGAACTGTATTTCCTTCATTTAAAAGCTGAATGACCTGCTCTACCTGCTTATGATTGATAGACGTCTCCCTGGCAAGCTGGTTAAGTAAGTGCTGATTCAATTCGCTGGACATAAGTTATTCTTCACTGCCTTTCCATATCACATTGACCTTCATTGTACCACAGGGATACTGGCCTGTTAAAAGCAAAAAAGAGACTACCATTATGGTAATCTCCCAATCACAAAAGTGGTATCATCCGTACCACTGACAATGGACTCCAGCTGCGAGGAAATATAATCAAGTGAGTGGTGTGACTGCAATAACGGGCGTACACGCGTAAGTACAAGTCCATCAGAATGGAGAAGAAATGATGCGCCGTCTTCATAGACAAATCGCTGAACCTTGAATTTCTGAGGTCTTCCCGATAGATACCCGGTTACCGGCAGAGGATAGGTAAGGTTCCCGCTGTGTGAGTAAAAGTAAAAACGCACATTCCCTACACAGCTGTATTGAACAACCTTTTTCACTAAATCAATTTTAACGATTGCAACAGCCGCCCCTCTTTTTTTTAGGAGTGAATGATTGCAGCGCTCCATCAGTGTCTCAACATCTTCTTCATGATGCATCGCTACTACGTCACACGCAGCAGTAGATGCTTCATTTGCATACGTTCCGCTTCCTAATCCATCAGCCAGTATGCAAATGAAGTACTCCTCTGTCGAAAACATAAAATAACTGTCTCCGCATACGCTTTTACCCATTTTCGTGTATTGACCAGCAACAGCTCTCACCTTCTCGTGGTGAAGCACATCCATTAAGTATAATCCTCATCCTGCTGGTTTTCCTGCTGAATTGCATCCCGAAGCTTCTTAATTGCACGACGCTGTAAGCGCGATACATGCATTTGAGAAATCCCGAGCTGATCACCGGCATCTTTTTGACTCAGATTTTCTAAATACGTGTACTGAATAATCTGCTTTTCACGGTCTGTCAGTACATGAAGGACTTTTTCAAGAACAAGACGCTGGTCTGTTTTTTCATAGTTATCATCCATACTTCCGACAATATCAAGAAGTGTGACTGTGCTGCCGTCAGAATCTGCTTCAATGGAATGGTCAACTGAAAGAGCCTGATAGCTCTTGCCCATTTCCATCGCTTCAAGGATTTCCTCTTCAGAAACCTCAAGATAGTCGGCAATTTCGCTTACCTTGGGGGATCTTTGAAGATCCGTTGTTAATTCTTCAACCGTGGCTTTAATCTTTGGACCTAATTCCTTAATACGTCTCGGTACATGGACACTCCATGTTTTATCCCGTAAAAATCGTTTGATCTCACCAATAATCGTAGGTATAGCAAAAGCTTCGAAGCTCTTTCCAAAAGTTTCATCATATCGACGGATAGCGCCTAAAAGCCCGATCATTCCTACTTGGGCGATGTCTTCATGATAAGATTTGCCTTTAGAATATTTTCTTGCAATGGATTCAACCAGATTGCGATAGTGAACAACCAGATTATGCTGGGCATCACCATCTTCAGTTTCCTGGTAAGCCTTAATCCATTTAAGAACCTCGTCTTTGCTTGGTTGATTAGGTTGAGACAGTTTTCGCATCCCTCTCCACCTGCTCTTCCTCAATATACTTGGTCATGAAGACGGTCACACCTTCTTTGTGGTGAATCTTAACCTCGTCCATTAGACTTTCAATCAGATACAACCCTAAGCCGCCCTCTCTAAGCATATCAACCGATGCACTTTCGTCGTAAGGGCCGACCTCTTCTTTAATTTTTAAAAAATCAAAGCTGCTGCCATGATCTGCAACAATTACCTCAAGTTTTTCCTGGTAAAGGGCAAACCCGACAACAACCTCCCCGTTATCATCCTCGCTGTAGGCATGCTGGACCGCATTGGTAATTGCTTCACTCGAAGCAATTTTGAGATCCTCAATATCGTCATATGTGAAGCCCATACGGCTTGCAATTCCCGAAATCGTTAATCGCATCACACCTACATATTGAGCTTTGGCGGGAATTTTCATCTCAATATAATCAAATGGTTGCATTATTCCACTCCACCTTTAACTTCGGGATTAATATCCATAATGTCAGCAAGTCCTGTGATGTCAAAAAGTCTTTTCAATCGATCGGAAAGACCGATTAACTGAAGGTGCCCGCCGTTTGATTTCATCCCTTTAAACAACCCGACAAATACACCAATACCGGTACTGTCCATGTAATTTACCTGGGACAGATCCACGATTAGCGTGATTCCTTCCTGTAATGAAAATGGTTCCATTTTTTCTCTCAGCTTTGGTGCTGTAAATGCATCTATTTCTCCAGCTATTGCTACCTTTACCTGTTCATCGGTCTGTTCAGTAACATTTATCGATATATTCATTATTTTTCCACCTCTTCATGTATCTAAAAACAGTATAATGGTAATCTACCCGCAAAATTCGATATTAAAACGTAATTTTCTCACTTTATCCGTTTGATGATAATTAATGTAAAATCATCTCGGAGCTGAAAATGCTGCAGTTTTTCCAGATCACGGAAAATTTTGTTTACAATCTCCTGGGGAGGTAAATCAATATAATTATTAATAAATGACATAAGTGTTTCCCGTTCGATAAAGCCTTCGTCCGTTCTGCACTCCGTCACCCCGTCAGAAAGAAGGATGATCATATCTCCTACGTCCACTTGCTGTTCATAGCGTTTGTAGGTTGCATTTTTATCCACTCCAAGCAACAGCCCTCTGGCTTCAAGATCAAGGAATTCTCTCATCTTTTTAGAATAGAAGAACCCCGGCTCGTGCCCGGCTGAAGAAAAGTGAAGAATATGGTTTCTAAGCTCATACATACCGTAAAACATGGTGATAAACATCGAATCATCTACGTTTTGTTCAACAACTCTGTTAAGACTTTCCAATACTGCACTTGGATCCTTTCTGTATTCAGGCAGGCTGTCCATTGCATATTTGATCATACTCATACAGAGCGCAGCAGGAATGCCCTTACCGATTACATCAGCGATTGCCACATTAACAGAGTGATCCCCATCATGCACAAAATGGAAATAATCACCGTTCATCTGCTTAGCTGGTACACTAAGGGCACCAATTTCCAGTCCTTCAACGGTCGGGACAGAAGTGCCGAGCAGTGTTTCCTGCACACTGGAGGCAATTTCCATCTCATTTTTAAATTCCTTCTGTGTATCTATTAAGCTCTGATGTTCTCTAAAAGCAAAACCATACGCTGTCATTACCTCAAGGAGGATGTCAAATGAGTGAAGGACTTCCTCGGGTAAATCCGGCACCAGCTTTTGCATGGCACTTTTTTGCAGGTTAACAATTTCCTCAGGAGGGATCTTATTTTCAAGACCGAGCCTGCTGAATTGCTGGGCAGCGTATAAGGATTGCTCTGATTGAGTTTCTATAAAATCTTTAAGTACGTTCAAATACTTCTCTTCCATTGATTTGCGAAAATCCATTTAGCTATTTACCCTCCTATCGGAGCCATTTGGTCGCACGAATATCAGTGCCTTCTCCCGGGTTAGAGTCAATATTAAAGTCATCCATCAGCCGTCTTACCCCTGGAAGACCTGCTCCAAGACCTCCTGATGTTGAAAAACCATCCTCCATCACCTTGCGAATATCAGGGATTCCCGGACCTTCATCCACCGCGATGATGCGAAGTCCTGTTTTTCCTTGTTCGTTTAATCGATCTATACAAAGCTGCCCTTGTCCAGCGTAGAGGTAAATGTTTCGGGCTAATTCACTAATAGCCGTTGTGATTCTGGCCTGGTCTACAGTTCCAAATCCCAGCTCTTTAGCCACATTTCTCCCCAGCTGCCTTGCAGCTACAATATCCCATTCATTTAAGATGGTTACACAGGATTGGATTTCCATTGAGTCAATCCCCCAATTCCTGTTGAAGTTTCTCTAAACCCTTTTCAAGATCTAAAGCCGTCATCACGTCATCCAGTCTGATTCCAAGCTCTACAAGCGTGATGGCTACAGCTGGCTGAATACCTGTAATGACAACCTTCGCTCCCATTAAACGGGACATGTTTATAACATCCCCAAGAACCTTTGCGATAAATGAATCAATAAAATCAATGGATGTAATGTCAATCACGACGCCTCTTGCGTTCGTTTCATGGATCTTTTTCAAGAGATCCTCCTGAAACTGCAAGGCTGTCTGATCGTCAAGCTCCCATTGAATCGATACCAGGAGACAGTCTTTTAACTTCAAAATGGGAATTCTCAATTTACTTCCTCCAATTCAACAATTTTACGATTGGTCATTTCCAACGCTTTTTCCATCCCTTTTCTAAGCGTGCTTGTGGTAATAAATTTATTTAAATCAATGCCGAGATTTACGATCGTCTGTGCAATTTCAGGACGGATTCCGACAAGCATACATCTTGCCCCTACTAAATGAACGGCTTCTGCCGCCTGGATCACATGATGGGCTACCATTGTATCAACGACCGGTACTCCTGTAATATCAATAAGCACTACCTCCGCACGATGGCTTACGACTCCTTCAAGCAGGTTTTCCATAATGAGCTTAGCCCGTTCTGTATCGATCGTTCCGACGAGCGGCATGATCGAAATATGCTCAACCACCGGAATTAACGGGGCTGAGAGCTCCTGCAAAGCGATTTTTTGAAGAGAAACCGTCTTCTCCCATGTAGATGCGTATGTATGGATGATTTCGTTTGATAAAGGCGCAAGCCAGTTATCCAAAAACTCCAAATATTCACCTTCACGATCCTTCGAGATCTTTTTTTCTTGAATCAAATCATCATGTACCACGTGTGTAAATGTTCGAAGACCAGATACAACAAAGGTAATCGGCCAGCCTAACCGGACTATTTTTTCAGAGAACATCTCAAGCTTGCTCTTATATTCACTGTTATTTTCATCCAGATTAAGCAGGATCAAGTCAACAAATTCATAGCTTGTCCCTTGAAATACCTGCTCGGAGACAACGCTTATCATTCGTTCATCAGCCGCTTCCTTAACACGGTCAATCCACTCTTCGATAATCTCTGTTTTCCGATTCTTTATATGAGAAATTATTTCATTATACAATCCTGTCACCTCTTTTTGTTTCTGTTTAGTATTGTAGTAAACAGCACTCTCTATTCTTACATTATAGAGTAGTAATGGTGTGTGGTCTATCCAAAAGAAAAAAACGCTCTATAAAGAGCGTTTCCACATTAGAGGTCGACCAATCCTAAGCTTATTTGCAAAGCCTCGTCTACCTTGTCCATCGTTTCATCATCGAGATGCGTTATTTTGTCAGTTAATCGTTGTTTATCTAATGTCCTGATTTGTTCAAGCAAAATAACGGAATCCCGTTCAAAGCCATTGCGCTTTGAGCTGATTTCAACATGGGTAGGGAGCTTGGCTTTTTGGATTTGAGCCGTTATGGCTGCGACCACCACAGTGGGACTAAACCGATTTCCAATGTCGTTTTGGATGATGAGAACGGGGCGGACTCCACCTTGCTCTGAACCGACAACCGGAGAAAGGTCAGCAAAAAATACATCACCACGCTTAACATTCAAAGCGTTATCCTCCGCTTACCAATCGTTCCACGGTATGCCCAGCCTCGTATTCGGCCTGTAGTGCTTCAGATGCCATAGAAAGATTGATTTTTGCCATCTCCATGTACCCTCGTCGCATTGCATCTTGAGTTTGTTTCTTACGTCGTTCTCGCATCAACATTCTTGTGGCGCGATAAATACATTCGTTGCGGCTGAGCTGCTCCTGCTCTGCAAATGCTTCCAGTTCGTTTAATAGCTGCTTTGGCAAACGCACCAAAATTTCTGACGTTACGCTGGATTCCGACACAAACTACACCTCCACCATCATTGCATACCATAATTGATTGCTATTTACTTTTTTAGATGTTCGTTCATCATTCAAGTCCATTTTCATAGTAACACTAAAAGCAGGACCTGAGAAGGACCATTTGTATTATTTCTGACATTTCCTTGCAAGCATTGACTAAACCAGTGGATTTAATACAAAAAAAGACTCGTTGTTTTTATGGTATACACGCGGCACCCGGGCTGAAACTGCACAGGCAACCTCATAGTTAATTGTCTCAAGATGATCCGCCACCTCATCCATCGGCAGGACATGTCCGTTCTCTCCGCCAAACAAAGTGACCTTTGTCCCTATAGGGTACTCCTTTGGCAGCCGGATCATGCATTGGTCCATACAAACTCTTCCAACAATGGGTACTCTATTGCCATCCACCAGCACCTTGAATCCCTGCATCTTCCGGATCCAGCCGTCAGCGTAGCCGACCGGCAGCGTCGCAATCCATTCATGTTCCTTCGCCTCATAAGTCGCCCCATAACTGATTTTATCTCCCGGGCTTACTTTCTTCACCTGTACAATGGTGGTGTATAAAGAAAGTGCCGGCTCAAGCGTAACAGGTAAAAGATCCGCTATCTCACTTGAGGGAGAAAGACCATACATCGATATGCCAAACCGGATGATGGAAAACAGTGAGTCTTTTCTCATAAAAGCAGCTGCACTGTTGGATGCATGAATAAGTTCCGGCTTCTGCTTAAGGGCATCCACAAACAGTTTAAATCGGTTTATTTGTTCATCCGCATACTTACGGTTGACTTCATCCGCTGTAGCAAAGTGCGTATAAATACCTTCTATATGAATAGCAGAATTTTTCTCTATTTCGTTCTCCAGTCTGATAAGTTCATCGGTTGTTTTAACGCCGAGTCTGCCCATGCCGGTATCACATTTTATATGAATACGGATTTGTTGTCCGTCTGACAGGTAATTTCCCGCTTCCTGGATCCATTCCTTTGTAAAAACAGTAAGCTGAACATTTTCTTCAGCAGCAAGCCCTGCATTTTGAGGTCTGGAAGCGCCGAGCACGACAATTGGTGCGGTGATCCCCTGTCTGCGCAGAAATAGCGCTTCATCCAGAAACGCTACTGCAAGATGTGTCGCTCCATTGGAAAGAGCTGTCTCCGCGACCTGAACGTATCCATGCCCGTATGCATTCGCTTTTACAACCGCCATAATACCGGTCTTTTGACCAGTAATTTTTGCCATATGTTTTATATTATGGGCGATCGCATCAAGATTAACCTCCGCCCAAGTATCCCGGTAAAACTCTTTTCGACTTCCCATCATTTTCCACACCCTTAGAACTATTTAAGGAGCGACTCTCTCGAATCAGCTCCTTAAATAAAGATGTGGTTATTTTACCATAGTCCCCTGGACGGAGGAAGCTACCGCAACCAGTTCCTCCTGCGTTAGATCATTGGAGGCAAGCATGTAGTCTACTCCGTTATAGCTCCAGCTTACAGATTGCTCAGTTAAGGAGCCCATCGCAAAGCCCAGGTCAACAACCTCACCAGGCGCATCTGTCGTCGTTACCATAACAGGTGCCGCTTCAAGCTTTTCCTGGATCAGGGTATAATTCTTTTCACCTGTAAAGGTCATGATGTGCCGTTTACCGCCGTCAATCGTAACTTCTTTTTCTTCATGAAGAGCCGTCCCTTCAAGCTGTGCAGTCGGGTAAAGAACGGTAAATGCTTCCGCTCCTTCTTCGCCATCTCCAAGCACCGGAACCTCAAGCTGAGCGCTCATCATGTTTTTCTCTAAATTAAAGTCGCTCTTTTGGAAAGAAGCGTCAAGATCAACCGCTGTAAATGTCAGATTGATTTTAACATTGCCCTCTGCATCCTTCACTTTTACGGATGATGGCGTTAAGGTTTTCTTGTCAAAAATGATTTGCTGCATCGGGAACATATGTTGATGCTTGTACCTTGTTTTTGACTCGAACACATAAGAGCCATCCTTTTCAGCAAAAGTAGATGAACTGTCCTCAGTAATATCTTTTACAAGTGATTCAATTAAGTATGCCTGGCTTCCGTTTGTCGGCCAGTCGCTTTGGAAGCGGAAACTCTTATTTAAGGCAGGTGTTAAGACAAATACACCCTCATCGTTTCGAATAATCATCTGGCTTTGCTTCTCTTCAGCATGTTTTAAGTGAACCCGGTAATAATGAGGATCTGAATACCATACCTCGACATCGTATTCCTGAGGCTCTTCCCCTGTTTCAAATACCATCTTGGCCGTTGCTTTATACCCCTTTACCTCTTCAACCTTTTCCTGTAAATCACTTGTTGCTTCTTCTTTTGTCGTCTCTCCGCAAGCAGTCAATAAAAGGATCATACACCCAATAAACAACGACACAGCTAGCTTCTTCATGGCTTCCTCCCCTTTGTTGAGTCAACACTCCGTTCATGTTGGTGCCATATGATCATATGAGACAAGCCTGAGAAATATTCTTTGTGCCAAACGGATCTTTTTATTCCTGTTTTCAAACGTATGGACCACCTCCTTCTTGCTGATCAGCCAATTTATTCAGCTCAGGCCGCCAGTCAGGGCTCGTCTCCTTTTTGCAGAGATTTTTGCCAGAAGGCATCTGCAAAAGGAAGCATGATATTCCTGAGCGTTGCAGCCAGAACCCTGCAGCATGGTTGTTAACAGGGGAATTTAGCTCAAAATAAAAAGCGCAAGAACCTCTTTCCCGTTCTTACGCTCTACTTTATGCCTCGTTTTGTTCAATAATGACTTGAGCTGCTGCATAATCTTTTGTATGTGTGATCGATAGGTGAACAAGTCCCGCTCTTTCCACTTTAATAAAAGGCTTACCATAGGAATCCTTTACTACTTCAATATCCTGAAAGGAGGTTTCCTGTCCGATCCCAGTGCCGATTGCTTTGGCATAGGCTTCCTTGGCAGCAAATCTTCCTGCAAGGAATTCTACTTTTCTGTCCCCTGTTAACGTATGGTAATAGTCCATTTCGTTAGGCGTTAAAATTCTTCTGGCGAGCTTTGGATGGCGCCCGATGACAGCCCGGATCCGGGTCAGCTCAATCAGGTCAAGTCCTATGCCGATAATCATTGTACCACCCTTTTTCTCTTGATTTATTGTATGATTAACAGTAATGATCCAAGGTTTAGAAGGAGGAATCATTTCATTGTTTGTACGTACTGAAAGCTTATCTCAGTTTATCAGGTTTTATCCGGTGGTGTCAGCCCTGGTTGTGATACACGCCGTTGTGTTTATTTTAACATCCCTTCCCGGCGGTTTGGGAGATCAGTTCCTGCGCATGATGATGGGAGCTAATTTTTTGATTAGTGACGGAGAATGGTGGAGGCTGATTTTGCCGATTTTCGCGCACGGCGGGATTGGACATGTGCTGTTTAATACGTTTTCGCTTGTGCTGTTTGCACCTGCGCTAGAGCGGATTGCAGGACATTTTCATTTTATTGTGATTTATATGCTGTCAGGAATTATTGCGAATGTGGCGACGTGGATGATTCAGCCGCCTATGTATTTGTCTGTTGGAGCGAGCGGCGCGATTTTTGGGTTGTTTGGTGTTTATGCTGCGATTTTGTTTATTTATAAGGAGCGTGCGCCGGCTGAGCTGAAGCAGATTTTGCTGCCGATTTTGGTTATTAGTGTGATTATGACGTTTTTTGGTGCGAATATTAATATTACGGCTCATATTGCGGGGCTTTTGGCAGGGTTTTTTATTGGGATGTTTGTGTTTCAGTCGAGGGGGCAGTCGGCGCGGTAAAGTTTGTGAGATTAGCAAATACCTCTATTAGTAAATGCCCCTTTATGAAACGGGTTGATTTCCGTTGCAGGGGCATGCTTTCCGCGGGGCGGAAGCTGAGCTAATTGGCTGCGCCAATGGATCTCAGCCTTTCCGCTCTATCCCGCAGGAGTCAGCCCCTTCCACTTCAATCAACTCCCTAGGAATTTGTTTATCTCTTCGGAATTAATTGTTAATGCCCCACGATAAATCACATTGGTTGCCATTATATAAGCTTACGCAATTTAATGCTTCTATGTATGGTGAGTGTTAAGAGTGAATGCCTCTTTGCAGGGGGCTGATTTCCATTGCAGGCGGAGGCTTTCCGAGGGGCGGGAGCTGAGCTAACTTGCTATCGCAAGTGGATCTCAGCTTTCCCGCTTCATCCCTTCGGAGTCCCCGCCTTCCATTCCAATCAGCTCGTTGGTACTACTTTTGCTTCTTCGGACTTAGTAAGTTATGGGGTTATACTACTCTCCCACCTTTCCCTTTTGAGTGTGCATACAAAAGAAAAAGCTTTTGCCGCGGGGGCAAAGGCTTTTCTTTTTAGGGTTATTCAAGGTTTAGTTCGTTGTGGGTTTGGCTGCTTTCTCTTTGGCTTCTTTGGCCTTCGGGTTCGTACCATTCCATGACCTTTTCGACGTCTTCTACATCAAGGTGGCTGACGGAGTTGACGCTTCCGGTGCTGTAGGATTTTATTACTGCTGATAGTGTGGCTACTTTGCCTCTTCTTTGGAAGATGGTTTCTCTTAGCTCGAGTGATTGTATTCTCTTTTTCTTCATGTAAACGGTTTGTTTATCAAATACCCTGAACCGGACGGTAAGTTGGTCTTCGCTCAGGCAGTAGCCCGCGCTCTTATACTGAAGCCAGGAAAGGCCGATAACAAGCGGGTACAGCAGGAGTGAAAATAACCCTGCAGGAAAAAAGAAATAAGAAACCGGTACGATGGCAATCGTGATAAATAACAGATTCCAAAACATATAACGGAAAATGGAGCGTTTTGGCGCCCCGATAAAATCTGTTTCCCACTGATAATCAGGAAGCACCTGCTTTAGGATCGGCACAGCCTCAACGGCACGAATCATCGGAAGCAGCCGTATTGTGTTTGAATCTTTTTCTAATACTGAGCCTCCCGCACTTTCAATCGTAACGGAGGTGTAGTTAAAGGGCTCTCTTAGGATATTCTGATTAAAGCGGATGCCCTGAATCCTGTTTAAAGGGATTGTCGTCTGCTTCTTTTCAAGCAGCCCCCTTGTAATGACGAGATCATTATCGATTAATTTAACCGTAAATTCCGCGTAGCGAATAAAAGTTAAAATGACTGCGATAAACCAGGCTACAAGCAGGACAAGAAATACTGCAATGGCGACTAGCAGCAAGCCGCTTTGGATCACTTCTACGAATTCATTCATTACTGCTTCAAATGGGATCAGTTCATTGAATTGAGAAAGGAAAATCAAGACACCCGAGATGACGACTCCTGCCCCTCCTGAGGTAGTAGCCATGATGATGAGATCCTTTATCGTCATTTTGTAAAGGACCTTCTCCTCCGGCTCTACTTCAGCTTGAAAGCCGTCTGCTCTCTCGGTTCCTTCCTCCAACAGTACTTCATTTGTTTCCTTAATCCGTTTTTTCGCTTTTGCGATAACCGAGTTTAAGTAATTTGCCTCTTCTTTTGTGATCGCTGTTAATTCAGCCTCAGATTCAAGCGAGGATGAGGAGCCTGCTGTTTCAACTTTTATTTTGACAAGCTTTAGCGGACGGTGAAAGATTCCCTCTGAATAATTCAGACTTTGAATTCTTTCAAACGGAATATATCGCTTCTTTTTTACAAATAATCCGTATTCAATCCTGAGCTCGCCTTCTTCAAGCCGATATGTAAACCTCCACCACTTAAGTATCCCGGACACCAGGATTACAAGCAGGAAAATACCCATTCCAATAAGAGGAAGATAATCAAAAAACGTTTCCTGTCCTCTGCGGTTTAAAAATAATAAAACCACCAGAGGGATAACAGCTTCTTTTAATTGTTTCACAAAATTTATGACAGTTGAAATGGGATGCAGCCTTTTTTCTTCAGACATCGTCCTTCGCCACCCTTGCCAGTGCTGAGATCGAATCTCTTAAGGAGTCTGCTTCCTCAATATCAAGCGCAGGAATTTGGTGAAGTGTCGCAGCAGTTGAGATTGAAATCGTTGCAAGCTGGTATTTACGCAGGATCGGCCCCTGCTCTGTATCCACGTGCTGGACGCGCACCATTGGCACAAGCGTTCGTTTAACAATAAAGATCCCGTGCTGAAGCTCTATTTCTTCTTCCCTTACTTCATAACGCCATCTTTTCCATTTGATTACCGGCAGCACAAAAACTGACAGCAGGCACACGACGACCGGGATAGCCGCAGCAGCAGCAATGATCCAGCCTGGCCAGTCAAAAATAACACTCAATGTAATAACGGCGGCAGCAAGTATGCCAACAACGGCAACATTGATCCAACCGTATAATTTCCACACCGTTAATGCTCTCTCTGAAATTCGTTTATTTGGTTCTCTACGATTCATCTCACTCTCTCCAATCTGATAACCACTCTGTCCACTATATAGTATACTACGGTTCACTAACCCGGATGTTTCACTTTCTCAAATTCCTTCGACAATTTCTACATTTACGGTATTCATTTTCAGTGACACCTTATATAATAGAAAAGGATTATTTTTCAAGTTCTTCATTTTTTTAATAAAGACTGAATCTTTACAATGTTTAAAACGTATGTAAGGAAATTATGTTTTGAAAGGAGGAATTACGTTATGGAGGATCATTTAAAGGAAGGAAATATGATATGGGTCGTTCTCGGAGTTATTACAATTATCCTTGGTCTGTTGTTATCCTTTATTTTACCAAGCCTGATACATATGGTGATGTTCACCGCTGGAGATTTGATCTACATAAAAACACCGACAGCATCTAAGATACTCTTTCCAATTGGAACTGTATTTTTAGCCCTTTTCTTTTTTCTTATGTATTATCAAAGTAAAAAAATGAGGATTGCTGCAGGTGTATCAGTTATTTTGTTTGTGGTTATCTCTTCTTTAAGTCTTTCCAGTTATTCTGTTATCAGGGAAGAACGAATTGTGCACAGCGATTTTTTTACGTTATCGTCTACTGAATATTCGTGGAACGATATCTCAAATGCAGTGCTGTTAAAAGGAAATGAAGAAACGCCGTATGAAACCTTAGTGCTCACGATGGCAGATGGTACAGAGCTATTTTATGATCGTGATCCAAAGCTGCGGACTGAGTTTAATAAAGTGGATTTTATTCTTGAATCCCACGGCATTTATTTTTCACTTAAGGATCGGCAAAGCTAAACAAAACAAGAAAGCTGCCAGGATAAACCTGGCAGCTTTCTTTCTTTTTGGTATTAACCTTCGTTACGTGAAGCAGAAGGACGTCTTGGCTGACGCTGACGGCTGTTGTAAGGCTTAGATCCGCCTTTTCCTCCGCCACCGCTGCGATTTCCGCCACGGTTGCCGTATTTTTTATCGTCTTTATGGTATGGCTTGTTACCGCCATGCTTTTTAGAAGATAAAGGTTTTTCCGGTGTGATGTCTACCGGCGTGTCGTCCGGCTCTTTCGTTAATGCTTTCAACGCTGCTGCGATTACATCAAGCGATTCGTTTTCGTTCATTAATTCACGAGCAAGTACTTTGTATTCTTCAAGATTGTTTTTCTCGATTGTTTCTTTTAATTGATCAACTGCTGCGCGCTGCATGCCTTCAAGTGCTTCTGTAGAGCTTGGCGGGCGAAGCTGAGTCATTTTCTTTTTCGTCGTTTGCTCTACTACGCGAAGGTAATTCATTTCACGAGGTGTTACAAACGTCATTGCCATACCTGTTTTACCTGCACGGCCTGTACGTCCGATACGGTGAACATAGCTTTCAGGATCCTGCGGGATATCGTAGTTGTAAACATGTGTTACGCCTGAGATATCAAGTCCGCGTGCAGCTACGTCTGTTGCAACAAGAACGTCAATGCGTCCTTCTTTAAATTTCTTAAGAACAGACATACGCTTCGCCTGAGTCAGGTCACCGTGAATTCCTTCAGCCATATAGCCGCGGATTTCAAGTGCACGTGCAAGCTCATCTACACGGCGCTTTGTACGTCCGAATACGATCGCAAGCTCAGGTGATTGAACGTTTAGAAGACGTGATAATACGTCGAATTTTTCACGCTCATGTGCTTTAACAAAGAACTGCTCGATGTTTTCTACCGTCATTTCCTTTGCTTTTACACTCACTGTTTCAGGATTGCTCATGAAACGCTCAGCAATTTTGCGGATCGGTCCTGGCATAGTCGCTGAGAAAAGAAGTGTTTGGCGCGTGCTTGGCACGTTTTTAAGGATTGACTCGATATCATCGATAAAGCCCATGTTAAGCATTTCATCCGCTTCGTCCAATACAAGTGTTTGAACGTTATCAAGCTTAAGTGTGCGGCGATTGATATGGTCTAAAAGACGTCCTGGTGTTCCTACGATGATATGAGGATTCTTTTTCATCGCACGAATCTGACGCTGAATGTCCTGTCCGCCATATACTGAAAGCACGCGTACACGCTTGTCGCTTCCGATTTTATAAAGCTCTTCAGAAACCTGAATGGCAAGCTCACGTGTTGGAGCAATAATCAAGCCCTGGATATTAGGTGATTTTGTGTCAATCTTTTCAAGCATTGGAATCCCGAACGCTGCCGTTTTACCTGTACCTGTTTGTGCCTGGCCAATAATGTCTCTGCCTTCAACAGATAGAGGGATCGTACCCGCCTGGATTGGTGTAGCTTCCTCAAACCCCATACGTTTAATGGATTTTAGTATAGATGGACTGATTGGTAATTCTGAAAATAATGTCAATTCTTTTCAATCTCCTTTGTGTTGTGAATCATCTATTTCATACACATCGCTATGATCGCTAAGAAGACTGCGATAGCTTTTCATCGTTGTCCTTATAAATATATATAGGGCGTACCCTGTCCAAGCCGCAAATCGAAAGCGGCTTGCATTATCCGCTGACAGGTGCTGACTTAAGCTTAGAAGTACAAAAGTTTTTATTGGTTCAGTTTGCTCCTAAGCAAAAAATAAAACTCGGTCATATGCCGAGTGCGCCAAAGATGCCAATCATTTAAATTGGTCTTCATGTTGATAAAGACAACCAACAAAAAAATACACTCTTCTTTATTGTCAAAAGAGCTCGTTGCATAAAATGTACCAGATGTCTTTATTATAGTAGCACGCATTTTAGCAAAATACAATCATCCATCATCGGGGTAATCGGTGCATTTCAAAAAGAAAGCGATCTCATGAAAAAGTTTATCGCAGTCGGCCGCATAGCAGATAAGGTGTTTGGACGTTTTGGATAAATATAATTTTTTTTCGTACGTTCCAATCCGGTCGTACACATACCTTGCTGCTTTTGGAGGGACTATTCCATCCATCTGCCCCTGTGCAATAAAGGTTGGGATATTGATTTTCTCCAAAAGAGGGATGGTTCGCTTAGCGATCTTTCGAAATTCAAATGTCGCTTTTAGCGGTGTATTGATGAGCTTATACTTATAATGGCCAAACCATTCGTTTTCATGCAGCTTTCTTCTTACCATATTACCGGCCAATTCATTTAAATCCTTGAAGATTTGCCGTGTATTGATATATAGTGCAGCGGCGCTTAAGAGCACCAGCTTACTGACCGGATAATGAATCGCTAAATGAGTGGCAATTAGACCTCCCATTGAAAAGCCAATTACATACACTTCATCGCAATAAAGCCACAGCCGCCTTAATTCCTCTTCTGCAAACGCAACCCACTCATCCGCATTTGTGTCTCTAAGATTAAGGGTTCTGCCGTGCCCAGGAAGGACAGGCACTGATACGATCCAGTCCGTATGCTCCCGGAGATACCGGGCGAGCGGATTTACTTCATATGCACCGCCTGTAAATCCATGAATTAATAAGCAGCCTACCTGACCCACTTAAACACCTCCAATTAGTTTTTACTACTTACTCCTACCCTAAAAAATGATGACTTATTCCTGTCAGTAAAAGCCGCAGCGACACAAAAAAGCCCCCTCCTCTGAATCCGTTCAGAGGAGAAGACTTGTTAATTCATTGCCTGAACGACTTCTTCAAGCTGCATGCCTCTTGAGCCTTTAACAACGATTAAATCACCTTTTGCCGTAAGTCCGCTCAGAATGCTGATCAGCTCAGGCTTATCTAAACCAAAAGAGCGTACCCGGCCCTTTGGAAAACGCTCTGCCGCTTCATCTGCAATCCATTGGGCACGTTCGCCAAAGGTAAGCACATAATCAATTTTTTCAGGCAAAAGCCCTCTGCCAATTTCCCGGTGAAAGGCTTCCTCATCCTCTCCAAGTTCTAGCATATCGCCTAATAAGAGGATTTTCCGGCCCTCTGTCTTGAGCTCCTCAGCGAATTCAATCGCCGCTTTCATAGAGGTTGGACTGGCATTATACGCATCGTTAATGATGGTTTCGCCTTTTGCCCCTTCTACTCTTTCCATTCTCATTGAGGTCAGCTCCATCGAAGCAAAACCGCCTGCGATGGTCTTTTCATCCATTCCAAGATGAAGCGCCACACGGATAGCGGCAAGTGCATTTAACACATTATGCTTTCCAAGGACCGGAACATCAATATAGTGGTCAGTGTCAGCCGTTAAAAAGATTCTGCTGCCCTTTTCTGACATCTCAATGTTTTTAGGGTAAAGACCATTCGTTTCACTATAGCCGTAAGAGCCCGTTTTAAATCCTGAAGCCTTTTCAACGAGGCTTTGCAAGAGAGGCTCATCTCCGTAGTAAAACAAAATCCCCTCTTCAGCAAGACCCTCGGTGATTTCAAATTTCGCCTGCGCAATGCCTTCACGCGAGCCCAGATCCTGTAGATGCGATTCACCGATATTGGTAATTACAGCAATATCAGGAGCCGCAAGCTCGGTTAAAAAGGCAATCTGGCGAAAGCCGCTCATTCCCATTTCAAGGATGGAAATCTCTGTATCATCTTTTACATTAAGGAGTGTTAACGGCAAGCCAAGCTGGTTGTTAAAATTCCCTTCTGTTTTTTGCACAGAAAATGCAGCAGACAGCACGCCTGCCACCATATCCTTGGTTGTTGTTTTCCCGTTGCTTCCGGTAATTGCCACGACTTTGAAAGCTGCCTGTCTGCGGTAAACATAAGCAAGTCTTTGAAGAGCAAGTTCCGGATCCTTTACAATCAGATGAGGCACATTCTCAGGAGGAGATGCTGCACCTTCCTGCCAGAAAACAGCGGATGCCCCGTTTTCAACAGCCTGAGGAACATATTGATGGCCATCGACCTTTTCACCTTTAAAAGGAATAAATAAATTCCCCTTCTTCAACGTACGCGTATTAATGCTTGCCCCTTCTACCACTACATCACTAAAAGCGGGATTTGGCAGCTCGATCTCCAGCATTTCAGCAATTTGTCCAAGCGTTCTTTTCATGTAATTAACTCCTTACACGGAATATTTAATCCGTTGTTTTTCTTTATGTCGTTCAATTCCAAGCTCTACAAGACGTTCAATTAGTTCAGGGTACGATACACCTGTGTTTTCCCAAAGAAGCGGGAACATACTGTACGGCGTAAAACCTGGCATCGTATTAATTTCATTGATAAAGATCTCATTGTTTTCAGTTAAGAAGAAGTCAGCTCTTACAAGTCCTGAGCAATCCACTGCCTGGAATGCTTTTTTAGCCATCTCCTGCAATATTTCTGCAATTCCCTCAGGCAGCTCTGCAGGAATAATCATCACAGAATCTCCATCCACGTATTTTGCTTTATAATCGTAGAAATCCTTTTTAGCAACGATTTCACCCGGCACTGACATCTCAGGGTAATCATTTCCAAGCACGCCGATTTCGATTTCCCGTGCCTTGACGCCCTGCTCCACAATAATTTTCCGATCATAAAGAAAGGCTTCTTCAAACCCGGCTTCAAGCTCTTTTCGGTCGGTACATTTACTGATTCCAACACTTGAACCAAGGTTTGCCGGTTTAATAAAGCAAGGATAGCTAATTTCCTTCTCAACATGCGAATAGGCAGCTTCACGATCAGCTTCCCATGCACTTCTGATAAAAGAAACATAGTTTACCTGTGGAAGTCCTGCTTCTTTAAACAGGTTTTTCATAATCACTTTATCCATTCCGGCTGAAGAAGCGAGTACGCCATTGCCTACATACGGTACGTTTAAAACTTCTAAAAGCCCCTGGACTGTTCCATCTTCCCCATTTGGCCCATGAAGAAGAGGAAAGACGATATCGTATCCTTCTTTTTTCTCTTCTGAAACAGTAAGAGCGGTCGATTGAAGACCTTCTGTTGCTGAAACCGTCTTATCTTCACCAAATTGCAGAGCTTCAACGCTTTCCACCGGTCCTTCAAGCGGCAAGCCTTTTCTCCACTCTCCCTCCGGCGAAATAAATACCGGATCAATTTCGAATTTTGTTAAGTCGAGCGCTTTAATGACGGCTTTGGCCGTTTGCAGGGATACCTCATGCTCAGCCGATTTTCCTCCAAATAATAAACATAGCTTCTTTTTCATCTATAAAATCCTCCATTAGGTTAGGTTCTATGTACCAGTCATTACGTTTGAAATCATACTCTACCATTTTAACACGTTTGAACAGTTTATAAATGGTATTCTCGTCCCGGCTTTTGTTTTCTTACTATAACAAAATGACGAGTAATTTCTAAATGATAAATAACCATCCATTAAATTCAGAAAAAATTTACTATTATAAATATAACAATCCCTCTTAACAAAGAGAAAGCAAAGCGTTATACTCCACCTAACAAATACAGCTGTTCACATCAGGAGGACGCAAAATGAAGAAGATCGGCTTACTTCCAAGGATTATTTTAGCAATTGCTTTAGGGGTGGTGCTCGGGAGCATAGCACCTGAATCCGTAATCCGGGTTCTCGCTACATTTAATGGACTTTTTGGTAACTTTTTATCCTTTGCTATCCCTTTAATTATCATCGCATTTATCGCACCAGGTATTGGTGTAATGGGCAGAGGTGCCGGAAAGGTGCTCGGCCTGACCACCGGATTGGCTTATGGCTCAACTATCGTCGCGGGTCTTGTTGCTTTTACATCTGCCACATTGCTCTTTCCCTCTATTCTTCAAAATCAAGCATCACAGGCATTTGATGATCCAGAAAATGCGCTGCTATCAGGTTTTTTTGAAGTAGAAATGGCGCCAATGATGGGTGTTATGACAGCATTACTGCTGGCTTTTGTTTTAGGAATCGGCGTTTCTACGCTAAAGAGCAATCATTTATTGAATATACTTGAAGAATTTCGCACGATTATCCAAAAGCTGATTGAAAAAATCATTATTCCTCTGCTGCCTCTGCATATCCTGGGCATTTTCGCCAATATGACTCAAGGCGGGCAGGTAAGCTCTATATTAAGTGTATTTCTAAAAGTGTTTATCATGATTATTGCTCTTCATTTACTTTATTTGATGTTCCAATATACTGTGGCAGGCGCGTTAAATAAACGCTCTCCATTTACAATGATTAAAACGATGATCCCCGCTTATTTTACGGCGCTTGGGACCCAGTCCTCTGCTTCTACCATCCCGGTAACACTTGATCGCACGAAAAAATCAGGTGTGCGCGGACGAATTGCAGACTTTTGTGTGCCTCTTCTGGCAACGGTACATTTATCCGGAAGCACCATAACACTTGTCAGCTGCGCAATGGCTGTCATGCTTATCCAGGGACAGTCGGCTGGCATTTCAGACATTTTGCCATTTATTTTAATGCTTGGCATCACGATGATTGCAGCGCCCGGTGTACCGGGTGGAGCCGTTATGGCTTCTCTGGGCCTGCTCGAATCCATGCTTGGCTTCACCGGAGCGATGACCTCCCTTATGCTTGCGCTTTACCTTGCACAGGACAGCTTTGGTACAGCCTGCAATGTGACAGGTGACGGGGCAATCAGCGCCATGGTGGATAAGTTAACCGAGGACTCAGCGGAAGAAAAAACGGCCTAGATAGTAAAAAGCTCAGAGTGTAAAACTCTGAGCTTTTTGTATGGATGAGAATATTCCTGTTATTACCCGGATACCAGCTTCAATCCTACCACGCCGGCAATAATCATTCCGACAAACAGGAGCTTTAAAGTATCTTTGCTTTCTTTAAAAAAGATCATGCCGATCAATACGCTTCCGACAGCGCCAATACCTGTCCAAACGCCGTAGCCCGTTCCTATCGGAATCACTTTTAAGGCAAGTGACAGTAGATAAAAGCTGATGCCCCCAAAAATGACCGCACCTGCTGTATACTTCATTTTTGTAAATCCTTCTGAAAGCTTCATCATGAGGACAAACAGAACCTCAAATAATCCTGCAATAATCAACATTGTCCATGCCATTTACTGTTCACCTGCCTTAACTGCCTCTTTCGCATCCGCAAGCTTCAAGCCGATGATCCCGCCTATTAATAAAAGCAGGAAGAATACCTTGGCGATGCTGACAAATTCACCAAATACCAGAATGCCAATCAGCGCTGTGCCGGCTGCACCAATTCCGGTAAAAACCGCGTATGCTGTTCCGACCGGAATTTGCTTCATTGCTCTTGAAAACAGCAGGAAGCTGATGATAATAAAAACAATCGTAATAGCAGAAGGCACCGGCTGGGTAAACCCTTCAGCAAATTTCAGCCCAAGCGCCCAAATGATTTCTGTAATGCCTGCTGCAATTAAATAAAGCCAAGCCATTTAGATCTTCCTTCCCAACATGAAACCCTGTCTGCAAAAGCCCTCCGGTCGTTCCGAGATGAGCTTTTGCCTGTAAGAATGCTTTTTCATTAGGGACACAGTAAAAAAGGCACCCTTAGCGGATGGCCGTTTGTTATATGTTGTACAGCTTTTCCCTGTTAAAAAAGCTCCTTAATTTCCGTTTGTTTAATCCATTTATCTTACTACATGCCTAAAAGGAAAACCAAATCTATGTCTCACTTCAGGTAAAAATATTCTGATTGCACCTTATACGAATAAAAAGAAGCGGCAGCATAGGTTTCCTCTGCTGCCGCTTTTCTGGTTTGTTTAATTCCTTTTTTCCATTACTGCGAAATAGTTTTCCTCGTGATCAGCGAAGTTGAAGATACGGTCTCCTCCCATTTCGACGATTTCACCAACGGTTATGCCTTTTTCGGTCATGCCGCTGTAAAGGTCATCAAGGGCTTCTGTAAAGAACATGAGGGAAGGGGTTTCGACGTTTAATTCGGGCTCCATTTGCTGGATAAATTTTTTGTCCTGCAGAACAATGCTTGTCCCTTCTCCATTTGAAGGTGCAATTTCGATCCAGCGCATGTCGCCGGGGGATGATTCCGCCTTCACGATAAATCCCATGTGTTCTGTCCAAAATGCCACAGCGCTATCCTGATCGTTGACATAAAGCATGACTTGTCCAAGCTTGGAAATCATTTTTATCTCTCCTTTATATTAGATCGTTTATTGACCCTTTCTTTTAAATGTGGCGTGTTGATTTCCGTTGCAGGGGCATGCTTTCCGCGGGACGGGGCTTGAGCTAACTTTCTTCGCAAGTGGATCTCAAGCTCCCGCTTCTTCCCGCAGGAGTCAGCCCCTTCCACTTCAATCAACTTCTGGGTAACTTGTTTGGTTCTTCGAAAGCAGCTTATTAAGGAATAAAATCTTTTTTTAATCATCTCCTCTCTTCGCCTTTCAAACATGAACGCCGCTGCACATAAACTACATCATTAATTCGTTATTTGAGCCCCTCTCCTTCTCTATTTGTGGATGTTTCTTTGCTTTTGTCCGTTATTTTTCTGTATGATGTTTCTATTAGGCGTAGAGGGAGGGTTTTTATGAAAACGATTGTTCTCGTTGGGGGCGGGCATACGCATTTATCCCTGTTAAAGAGGCTCAAGACCAATCCGGTGCCTGATACAAAGTGGATTTTGATTTCAGCGGATAACTATCACTATTATTCGGGAATGTTTTCAGGGTTTATTGAAGGGCTTTACACAATTGATGAAATCAGAATTGATCTTAAACAGGCTGCTGTTAAGGCAAATTGTACCTTTATAAAAGGAAGTCTCGAAAACATCGATCCTGTCAACAGGACCATCCACACGGAAAACGGATCTTTTTCGTATGATGTCCTTTCAATCAATATTGGCTCCCATACTTCTAACCCAACTATTAAAGGACTCAAGGAAGCTCAGGCGCCATTAAAGCCTGCTCATGAATTTCCGGATTTTATAAATACATTGCGTCATTCGCCTCATGTAGCCGTTATTGGAGGAGGAGCGGCTGCCTGTGAGATGATTCTTTCCTTAAAAGCATGGAAGAACAAGCATCATCGAAGGTACGACAAGCTTTCTCTTATTTATGCTGATGAACTGCTGAAAGGACGCGGTTCCAGTGCTGGAAAAAAAGTAGAGAAGTTATTAGAGGAAGGTGAGATTCAGCTTTATTCCGGTGAACGTGCAAAGTCGATTGAAGGAAACAAGATCATGACAGCTAACGAAATAATCATTCCATTTCAACATGTGATTTATCTTGGAGGAGCCCAGTCTCCTGCAGTGCTTAAGAAATCGGGCCTGCCAGTGGATGAGAAAGGTTTCTTGAAGGTTAATGGCATGCTGCAGTGCATCGATTTTCCTGAAATTTTCGCAGCTGGTGACTGCATCGGCTTAACCAATGCACCAGAATTAGAGAAAAACGGTGTGCATGCAGTTCGCCAGGGCCCTGTTCTGTGGCATAATCTTACGGCCTATTTATCAAAAAAACCGCTTATCGATTACAAGCCGCAAAAAAGAACCCTTGCGATCTTATCGACAGGCAGACGCCATGGGCTGCTTTTATATGGAAACCATTCCTTATACGGGAGGATCATGTGGCAATTAAAGAACCACATAGACAAAAACTTTATTCATACATTTCAGTAAAAAACAGGACTCTACTTCAAGAGAGGCCTGTTTTTTACGACAATATTCTTTTCGCTTCAAGAAATCGCTGCCCTGCAGTGAAAAGCTCCACAGCTAAAAATGCTAATGTGGACCAAAGCAGAATCGATGGAAATAGCATCATGACTGTTAAGAAGATAAAGCCTTCCGTTCTCTCAGCCAGTCCCGCCTGATAACGGAAGGATTTTACACCGTTGTTTTCAGACACATTTCCAACCGTTAAAAAGATGGTCATGGAGATCACGATGGACGCCATTAAAAGCAGCGCTGCCCATAAAATATGCGGGTATAAAAAAGCAACACCAAGAATGACGCTTATTTCCACTATGCGGTCAAAGGTGACGTCCATGACTGTTCCAAACGGTGAGGTTTTTGTCTTTCTGGCCATTGATCCGTCCACTGCGTCAAGGTAGCCTGACAGCCATAATAAGATAACCGCAGCAAGAGGCTGCCCGACATAAACGAGCGGTCCTGCCGAGACCCCGATGATAAAAGAAAAAACCGTTACCTGATTAGCGGTAAGCCCCTTTTTTAAAAGTCTGTCAGCACCCTTTTCAATAAAAGGCTGCACATATTTTCTGGCATGTGTATCAAGCATTCACTATCACTCCTAAAAAGGCTCAGCTTTTACTTTCGAGGCCCAGCCATTCTGCAACCTTTTTCCGGTAAAGAATCGGAAAGGCTAAAAGAACTGCACCGGCAATAATACTGATGACAATCGCCTTAGTATTTCCCTCAGCAAAGCTTGAACCGATAAAGCTGAAGCCAAATGTGCCTGGAATAATGCCTACCATGGTTCCTAATAGAAACGCCCGGAATTTCACATTCGCAAGACCAGCTGAATAGCTAATAAGATCAAAATTAATGACAGGCACAAGACGTAAAATGAGAACATAAAAAAATCCTCTCTCCTCCATCAGCCTTCTAATTTTGAAAATACGTCCTTCTTCGTTCGTTTGTACAATAGATTTTTCAAAAAAACGTGAAACAAAATAAGCAACGATGGCACTGAGTGTAGCGCCTATTAAAATATAGAAGAACCCCTGCAAAGCTCCGAATGCCAGACCCCCGGCCAGTGACAAAATAGACGATGGGAAAAGTATTAAAGGGCGGAAGGTGTAGATTAGGATAAAAAGCAGCGGTCCCCACACACCGAAGGATTGAATCCATTGCTGAATCTCCATAGGACTCACGTTTATGTAACGGTTGCTAAACCAAAGCAGCAGTCCAATTATTATGATAAATAAAGCTATAGGAAGAATTCGTTTTATTTTTTCATTCATTTACCTGCTCCTTGTCAAAAAGACGAACATCCCTTTGTTTCACCCAAATAAATCCTCTACTTCCAGGTTTAACATAAGAAAAATGTCCCTTTTCCGGAATGATGCAGCGTCTATTCGTTTCTACCAGTTTAACATGAGCATAAGATTCCCCATACTGATAGGTCTGATTAATCCACTCTGCTTTAAGGGAAATCGTGTCCTCTGGTATGGTTTCGTGTGATGTACTCCATTTCACATCATGGTTTAACGCATATATCGTCTCATTTAATACGATTGCATCAGCGTAATGTCTGGCTGCATATTCATTTACAGGATTCTCATAAACATGCTTCGGATCCCCTGTCTGCTGAATCTTCCCTTCAGCTAAAATGGCGACCTTGTCTCCAAGCAGCATGGATTCCTCCCTGTCATGGGTTACAAATAGAGCTGTCATTCGCTCTTCCTTTAGAAGCATTCGTACCCAGTCACGCAATTCTCTTCTTCTGTCAGGATCAAGACTGCTGAAGGGTTCATCGAGCAGCAGAAGCTTCGGTTTAACAATTAGCGCCCGAATGAGTGCAATTCTTTGCTGCTGTCCGCCTGACAGAGAGTGGGGATATTCATTAAGGTATTCATCGAGTCCCACAGACTTCAGATAGGTTATTCCTTCTGCTTTTGCACTCCTATGGGACATCGTTAATTTTAAACCATAGATCACATTTTCAAGAACAGTTAAATGCGGAAACAATAATGGCTGCTGAAAAACCATTCCAACCGGCCGATCCTGGACCTTATATCCATCAAACTGTTTCCCCTGAAGGTTTGCATGACCGGAGGAAAACGACTCCAGACCTGCGATGCATCTGAGTAAAGTTGATTTACCCGTTCCTGAAGGACCTACAATTGATAGAATCTCTCCTTCATTAAGAGACAGGTTTATCGATTGGAAAATGGTTTTTGAACCATATGTTTTTGCTGCTCCTTCTAAGGAAAAATATGCCTCTTTCATACAGCACCCCGATTAAAAAAAGAATTCTTTGTAATAAAAAATCTTGAGATGAGCTCAATGATTAAAACGGCAAACACAGGCAAAATGGCAAAAACAATAGAAAAAGCGGCCATTACCGTATCATCAACTGACTGCAAAAACGGATAATAAATGATAGGAAGCGTAATCACACTTCCTCCCCCGATAATCGCTGTCAGCACATATTGGCTCATGCTTATCGTTACCACCAGGAAAACAGCGCTTCTGACACTTGGCAGTAACAATGGAAGCTCGATTTCTCTGAAGGTGCGAAAAGGCCCTGCTTTTAACATCCGGGATTGATCGATAAGGTCAGAGCCAAGACGATCATAGCCTGCCTTCATAATTTTTATCGTGTAGGGGATCGTTGGCACAAGATGAACAATCACCACTCCCGTCCAGTGGTTTGCAAGTCCCAGCCTGATCATTGTGATATGCAGGCCAATTGCAGCTGCCATCGCAGGGACAAAGAGCGGAAGCAGCAGCAGCGTTTCCAGCATGCTCTTTCCTTTAAAGGAGGAATGAGATAGTGCTTTTCCAGCCATCATGCCAACTGCCAGATTAATCAGCGTAACAGTCAGGGCAATAAGAAGAGACAGCCAAAGGGCATGTAAAATCCGGTCATCCATCCAAAAGGAGGTCCATCCCCGAAGCGTCCAGTTAAAAGAGAGCGGCTCTCCCCATCTCCAAATCGGTGTGACGCTTTTTAATCCCAGCAAAATGGCAGGGAAAAGAAAAAACAGGATAGCTAAACTATAAAACAGGCTCCGTTTCATCTTATTCCTCCTATCTGCTGTGCTGGCTTTTTGAAATCAGCCACCTTTGCCGGTTAAGTATCATAAACGAGATAAGCGCAATAAACCCCATTACAGCTGCAGCGATAAACAACAGCGCGAACGCATAGGAACGTTCATCCCAGCTCACTCCGTAAAACCAATCATAAGCAAGCTCAGCTGTCATTTGAGGATACTGCACGCCAAGTAATGCCGGCACCTCATAAGCAGTAAAAATAAAAGCGGTCAGGATCAGTGCAACCTCTAGTAAAACCGGCTTTACCCAGGGCCATTCAATCGTTTTAAAAATATGCCGCTTTGAACCGCCGAGCACTTGAATTACCTCTCCATATTGTTTGGGCAGCTGGGCATACACAGGCAAAAGCATCAGAATGACAAAGGGAATTTCTTTCCAAAGATATGTTGTGATAATGCCGATTCCATTTCGATCCTGAACGAATACCGGAAATTGATCTCTCTCTTCGATCCACCCAAGGCCAAATAAGGCGGAGGAAATCAAACCGCTTTGACCAAGCAGCAAAAGAACAAAGTAGCCCCAAACAAAGTGGGGAAACAGCATTGGAATCCACACAAGCCATTTGCCGGGACTATTTTCAATAAAGGTGTGAAAAGATCGGACAATGCCCCAGCCAATAGCAATAGAGAGTAAGGTGGAAATGAGCGTAATCGTCAGGCTGTAGCCAAACGAGGCATAGAGGCGGCGCTCCTGAAAAAGACCCTGGTAATAGTCAAACGTCCACCCGTCTACCCCTCTTATGCTTTCCACAAAGGACATTGTCAGGCTGTAAAGGACGAGCAGCAGAAAAAGCAGCGCTGGCGCCAGCAATACAGCGGATCGATTATTGTGAAGCCACTTCATCGATCCACTTCTCCTGCAGCCACGGGACATATTCTGCATCAATTTCAGGAAGGAAGGCATCAGTCAGTGTCTGCTGATCGATAACGGTCTCCCCCCGGTCAAGCTCTTCAAACGCTGCTTTGTCTTCGTCATCCAGAAGCGCTAAATCAATCGGTGTATTTTCTCCCCAATAAGCAGGTTCCAGCTTAGCCAGCTGAGCCTCTGGTGAAAGCAGGAAATCAATCGCTGCCATCGCCCCTTCTTTAGCCCGACTGTTATCAGGAATGGATAGGAAATGTGTGTTGCCAATTGAACCGGGCTGCTGAAGCACGAAGGATTCGGTGGTCTCCGGGAAAATACCCTTTTCAACAAGGTCCTCTGCCCTTGCTTCGTTATAGCCCATCGTCATCCAGACCTCACCCTGGCTATATAGGCGGTCAAGCTCCGTAAGCGATGAAGGGTAGGTTGCCCCGCTTCTCCACAGGTGTGGAGTCATGTCGTTTAAATACGCCCATACCTCCTCGGACTCTGTTTCAGCAACCTCCTCTGAAAAAGGTGAATCAAGGAGCTGCTCAATGGATGAGGCCTTACCGTATAAGACATGGCGAATAAAGGCATCACCTGTAAAATCTCCTGCTGCAGGGTAGGTGAACCTCCCTGGATTCTCTTCTGCAAATTTCATTAACTCATCCAGTGTCGCAGGTGGCTCCTGTATTTTTGATGCGTCATAGTGAAACACAAATTGCACTTTCCCCCATGGCGCCTCAAGCCCATCCGTTTCGGTTCCAAAGTCATATTGGAAATCAAGACTCTCAGTATCATAAAAGGCCTGATAGCTCGGGATTTGATCTGTAAACGGACCAAACAGCAAATCGTTTTCCTTGGCTCTTTTGAAATTTTCTCCATTCATCCAGATAAGATCGATCGTACCGTCATCCTGCCCAGCCCTTTTTTCCGTTTCAAGCTTTTGAATAATTTCATTTGTATCAAGAGGGATCCGGTCGAGTGTGACATTATGCTCTGCCTGAAGTTCCGGTTTTACATATTCATCTATGTATTGGTTAATTCCTTCATCTCCGCCCCACATATACAAGCGAACAGTTTCTCCGTCTGCCTCCTGAAGGATTTCTTCCCAAGACTTATCCTTAATATTTTGGGCTGCATTTGTATCTTCTGTATGATTCGAACAGCCCATAAGGAATAAGCCAGCTATTCCCGTCAGCACCGCCATTGTTTTTTTCAAACCATCACCACTCTCAATAATTTTCCTAGTTCTATTCTCTTACTCTAGTGTATCCCCTTTTCCATTAAAAAGATAACGCAAAGCGGCTGCATCCGGATCAACGATTGGGAAAAATGCATAGAAAAAACAGCCGTCTGAATAGACAGCTGTTTTAAAATCTCAGGACGTCTGCTTGACAGAAGCAGTCCATTCCTTTGATTTCCGTTCATAGGTGAGCCAGGCGGAGGGCTGATCTTTTATCCTCGCTCTAGTCTCTTCTTCAAGGTCGTCAAGACTCTCATAGTCCCCGACAAGCCATAGTGGAATTTCCACTTTTCCCTTAGCTGCTGACGCATGCTGGAAGGAAATAATCGCTCCTTCTTTTAGAAGAGGTACTATTGACATGATTACCTCTTTAGGAATATCAGGAACTGCTTTTTCCTTCTTCCACTTTATCAGCCCTTTGCTTTTACGGTGTTGGTTCCATTTTGCCGTAAGCACCTGGCTAAGCATGGAATAAAAAAGTGTCCAATCTCTATAGTAGATGCGATTTAGCTCCCCATCCTCTTCTGCGAGATAAACAAATTGATTGTTAAGCTTACGAAAGAAAGGTGCGCGCAGATGCTGCTTCATATGACCTAAATACAGCAGCTCCGCTATTTCATGCGCAGTCATCTCATCAAGCCCTGCCTCATCTTCAAAATCAATCCAGCAGAAATCACCGTAGCTCGAGATCGGTTCCCGGAGCAGATTCTCCTTTTCATCTGAACTGACGTATTCCATATGCGTATGCATATTATAAGAAGCATTTTCGTACTGGTGCTTTAACAATAAAAGGTGATGGAAGTGCTGTGATAGTGCGAAATAAAAGTCTCTAAATTCAATGCCGTTCGACAGCACATAGTTTTGGCCTGAGTTTATATGCAAATAAACCCATTCATGTGAACCCGCATTGGACTTCAAATAACCATCACCCTTCTTTTTTTAAGTTTATTGTACCAAATCCTGCAGAAAAAAAAATAAAAGAAACTTTATTGTAGTAAATTCGTCTATTTGTTTAAAAGGGATGCAATTTCTACTCCTTTTACTTGTTGAATCATGTTAAAGTAATAAGATTAATGAGAATTGAGAATTACCCCCGATTTTGATAGTCTAGTAGAAGTGAAAAGGATATATAAAGTAATGACAGTAATATGCCCCTTAGCCATCAATTTTTACACATTTTTCTTTACTAAAGTATGAAAGAATTCAGGTGAATAGATTGAACACACAGAATAAATTATCAGATCGTATTGATTGGACCTTGGTCATTTTACTGATCTTCTTTATGATCGCAAGCGTTCTTGCGATTGCCTCCGCTCAGACAACCGGTCAATACGCTGCTACAAATACTAATTTTGCCCTCAGGCAAGGGCAGATTTATATTCTCGGATTTATCATTATCGGAATTACAATGTCCCTCGATATGGACCAGTTCCGAAAAATGGCATGGGTGCTTTATGGGTTTGGCGTTATTTTACTTGTGGGTCTCCTTGTAGCACCTCCAAGCATCGTGCCTTATATTAATGGAGCATACAGCTGGTACAGGTTCCCGGTTCTCGGAACGCTTCAGCCTTCAGAGTTCATGAAGACCTTTACGATTATTGCTTTGGCTAGAGTCGTTGCCTCCCATAATGAGAACTTTGCACAGCGCACCTTTAAAACAGACCTTTGGATGCTTACGAAAATTGGGGTCGTATTGGGTGTTCCGTTAGTATTAATAGATGCACAGCCTGATTTAGGGACCATGCTTGTATTTATGGCCATTGCAGCAGGTATCGTTTTAGTGTCCGGGATCACTTGGAAGCTTCTTCTGCCGGCATTTCTGGCGATTGGTGCAGTCAGTTCGACACTGATTTATATCGTTATTTTTGCGCCATCGCTTATTACACGCTACTTTGATGATTACCAGCTTCGCAGAATTTACTCGTGGCTTGATCCATATACATACTCTTCAGGGGATGCCTATCAGCTTACTACTTCCATGAGTGCGATCGGATCAGGAGAGATCTTCGGGAAGGGTTATCAGAATCGGCAGGTTTATGTGCCGGATAATCATACCGACTTCATTTTCAGTGTAGTTGGAGAAGAGTATGGATTTATCGGTGCCAGTATCATTGTCAGTTTGTTTTTCCTTTTAATTTATCATTTGACCAAGGTCTCCCTGCAAACAAAGAGTCCATTTAATGCGTATGTCTGTGCCGGAATTATTAGTATGATTACCTTCCATGCCTTCCAAAACATCGGCATGACGATACAGGTTCTGCCAATTACCGGAATTCCGCTCCCTCTGATCAGTTACGGGGGAAGCTCGCTGATGGGTGTAATGTTTGCGCTCGGTCTTGTTTTTTCGATGCGTTTCCATCATAAAACCTATATGTTTTCTTCTGAGGAAGAGGTTTAAAAAAAGAGGCAGAGAGGTGCCTCTTTTTTTTATTCAGTAACCACCTTTGGCTTAACGACTCTAATATGTTCTTTTAGTACATTTATACGGAATGTATCCCCGTCGTAGTGCTCTCCGTCCAGATCGATTAATTGTGAGGACGGGATTGACACAGCTATTGAAGAAGCCTGGAAATGGTCGATCGTTTCTTTATCCTGCTCCCAGTCTACCGTTGTTTTAGCAGAGATAATTTCTTTAAATAACGGAAACCCTGCTTCTTTAACGACCATAATGTCGACAAGACCGTCGTTGAGCTGAATCGATGAAAGAGGAAATTCCGTTGCGCCTATAGATCTACCATTTAGAATTAACAGCATAACCGCCTCATCCTTTAACATTTGCCCGTCATACTCGATCTCAAATGAAAAACGACTAGGATCTGAGAAGGTTTTAAGTGCGCTAACATAATAGCTGAACCTTCCAAACATTCCTTTTGAATCCTGATCTATGTTTTCTGAAGCCTGGGCAATCAAGCCGGTGCCCCAGAAGTTTCCAAAATATCGTTCATTGGACTGAACAATATCTATGCCAGCTTCTATCCCTCCCTCTGTTATGAGAGCTGCTGCTTGCTTTATATTTAAAGGAATTTGTAAAGACCTTGCAAGGTCGTTGCATGTTCCAGCAGGAATAATACTGAATGCAGGACGCCGGTCTAACGGAGCAATACCGTTGATACATTCATGCACCGTGCCGTCTCCGCCAAGAGCAATGATCAGATCTACTTCTTCCCCGTGCTGCCTGCAAAAATGCTCAGCATCACCCGGTTTTTGCGTCTGAAGAAGTGTAAGATTCGGTATACTCAGGCTGAGCGGGCCAATAATTTGAGCCAAAATCTTATCTACTTCCTTCTGCCCGGCGTTGCCATTATAAATTAACATCGCTGATTCATACATCGCTTTTCGTCCCTCCTTTTTCTTACTTTCCCCTATACCCTCTTTCATCATTCAAAGCACCTTTTCCGTCATCTTCTTTACAATAAATCCGCATTTTTATCTAATTTTTTCTTAATTACTGATACGGAGTGCCTGGCACCACCCGGAATTTGTCGAACGCAGTCGACATGGTTCGGGTGGTGCCAGGCACTTCAAACTGCAAAATAAAAAAGGTCCCCATCATTTAATGAGCACCTTTCTGGTCGCTATGTAATTTCCAGTTTTGCTTTTGTGTAACATATGGGACTGCTGATCATGTACTAGAAATTTCATGCGGGCCTTTTACAGATTCAAGGACTTCCAGACGTGATTTTGTTTTTGTGATTTTCACACCTACTTCTGACAGCTTGACAATCATCCTTTTAAGACTTTCATTATCCCTAGCCATGATCGACACCTCACTTTTTTACGGGTTTATTATTTTACGTTTTGCATTTAATTATGGTTTCATTTTTCGCAAAATTTTTATTCGGGTTGTTACCGTTATAATACCACCTGTCCATAAAATTAACCGTGATTTCTTCAGAAAAATAATAATTTTGAGGACAAAAAGTGACATCGCTCACATTTAAAAAAGATTGGGTGTTTTTTGCTCCTTGAATCTGCAGAAAAAACGAATAAAATCCCACTCTGTTCCAATACTAACAAGTGTTTTTAAAATACGTGGAGGTGTAGGAATGAATGTACGTGATGTAATGAGCAGCACGGTTGTTTCCTGTGAAATAACTGATTCAATCGAACAGGTTGCTTTAATGATGAAGGATCAAAATATCGGTGTTCTCCCAGTACTTGATCAAGGGAAAATTGTTGGGATGGTAACCGATCGTGATGTCGTTATCCGTGGAGTTGCTGAGCATAAAGGAAAACAGATCGATCAGGTTATGACGCATGAAGTGATTTCTGTTACACAGGACACTACTGCTGAGGAAGCGGCAAATCTTATGGCTGAAAAGCAGGTCCGAAGACTTCCAGTTGTTGAAAACGAAAAAGTTGTTGGAATGGTTTCACTCGGTGATTTGGCCGTTTCACCTCAAGCAAATGACGAAGCCGGCGACGCTCTTACTGATATTTCACAGCCATAAAAAAACGGAAGGGGAAATTTTACATTTCCTCTTCTTTTTTTTATGCCGGTGTGGTACGATTGTAAACGCTCTTTTTTCGCGGCTGCGATCGACTATCATGCGAATGAGGTGACAGGGAAATGACAAACCAACCCAGTAATTCTTCTCAACAACACCCCGATTTTAAAGACGAAATTGACCGTTTAATCTTCACACGGCTTTACATTGATCAGGCATTGGCTTCCTCTCAGAAGAGTGCCGGCAGCGCCCGGGAACATTTGAAAGAAGCCTTCGAAACGCTTCACTCACTGGACAGCAGTTTAAGCTATATGAACCTCCTAACAGGGGCAAACCTGCTGCAAATGAACACCGACCAGGCGAAAAGACTCCAAAATGTCTATGATAAGCCTTATTTTGCCCGCATTGATTACCAAAAGAGAAATGAAGAAAAAGAACAACTCTACATAGGGAAAGCCTCCCTTCACAACCCCGAAAACCAGTCGCAGATTATTGTGGACTGGCGTTCTCCCGTGGCCAATGTTTATTACGACGGCAGACTTGGCGAGGTTGAATATGAAGTGAACGACGAAATAACGGAAGGCTTTTTGTCCCTTAAAAGACAATATCAGATTGAAAAAGGCCAGCTGCTCGGCATTCAGGATATTGACCTTACCACAACAGACGAGCTGCTCCAGCAATCCCTTTCAGGAAATGCCGATAACCGGCTGACTGAAATTGTTTCGACCATTCAAAAGGAGCAAAATGATATTATCCGTGCACCGCTCAACCGACCAATCATTGTTCAGGGGGCTGCCGGGAGCGGAAAAACAACGATTGCTCTTCACCGGATTTCTTACTTTCTTTATGTCAACAGTGAAACCTTCCATCCCTCTAATCTTATGATCCTTGCCCCAAACAAGCTTTTTATCGAATACATCTCAGACGTTTTACCGGAGCTTGGCGTAGAGAAAATCAAACAGACCACCCTCATTGACTACATGAAGGAAGCGATCGGACATAACCTCAAGATTCTGGATCCTGACCAAAAGCTGTTAGCGATGATTGAACAAAATGAATCAAGTGAAGAGCTGAAGTGGCTTTCACAGTTTAAAGGCTCCCTGCAGTTTTTAGCCATCGTCGACAGGTACCTGGCACTTGTCGAAAGTTCCCTCGCCCCTAAAGAGGACGTCATGCTTGAAAAATTCCGCATCCTTAGAGGGAACCGGCTGAGGGCACTGTTTTTAGATGATTACTGCTATCTGCCCATTTACAGACGCTTTGACAAGATAAAAGGCGTCATTCAAAACCATCTTCGCACAAAGAAAAAGACCATTCTTAAAAAAATAGAAGACGTTTATGATGGAGCACTGGAAAAAGCTTTGTACGGAATACGAAATGATGCAAAGCGACGAAAAAAAGTCACCTCCATTATGGATACGAAGGCGTCAAGAACTGAAGCAATTAAAAAGGAAGCCCGCTCCACTGTCAGAATGTATATGAAAACGTTTGAAAAGAAAACGGCTATTGAATTATATAAAGAGCTTCTTTCTTCAAAGGAACTTCTTCAGGCAGCAGCTCCAGAGCTGTCCGAAAAGGAAGTGGAGCTGCTGATGGAACATAGCATGAGGATCTTCTCCAGGCGATCATTTGAGCTTGAGGACTTAGCGCCAATCTATTATCTTCAGGGCAAATTATATGGTCTTCAGGATGAAGCCAGGGTAAAAAGTGTTTTCATTGATGAAGCCCAGGACTACAGCTACTTCCAGATGGCGTCTCTCAGGAAAATTCTCGACACCAGCTTATTTACCATTGTCGGAGATCTCGCTCAAGGGATCCATTCCTACCGCGGGATGCGTGACTGGCACTATGCAGAAAAAGAAATTTTCAAGGAGGCGCATTATTTTACGCTTCAAAAAAGCTACAGGACCACCATTGAAATTATGGAAGCAGCAAATGCTGTTTTAGCAAAAATGGAGGAATCCCTCCCGCTTGTTGAACCTGTCGTGCGCCATGGGAAAAAGCCTGTCTATCATCCCATCTCTGGGGACAGGATGTGTGAAACAATGGAAAAGGATATCGAAGCACTAAAAGCGGACGGGTTCACTTCAATCGCGATTATTGGAAAAACACGGGCTGAATGCACGCACATTTTCAAGCTTTTTAAAAAGAGCACCCTGCCGATTCAGTTAATCGCTGAGCATGAAGACTTAAAAAAAGACCGCGTCTCCCTGCTCCCAGCTCACCTGGCAAAAGGACTGGAATTCGACGCCGTCTTAATCCCATCACTAAACGAAGCATACAAAAACAGCGAACTCGACCGCAAACTGCTCTACGTCGCCATGACCAGAGCCATGCACCGCCTCCACCTCTACAGCCAAACACCCGACTCCCTCCTCATCGAAGGAATCGGAAAGATTATTGAGCTGGACGATGACATCGAGCGGTGACGCATCGAGCGGTGACAGGCACTTGTCGAATTCAATTCGCGAAGTGACAGGCACCTGTCAAAACATGTCGAAAAATACCCCCCATGCGTTCTTATGCGCATGGGGGGTATGTTAGTTTTCATTAGTTTTCTTATAGTTTGACCCGTTGGAGGCGGAGGGCGTTTAGGACGACAGATACGGAGCTGAAGGCCATGGCGGCTCCTGCTACCCACGGAGCTAGTAGGCCGATGGCTGCTATAGGGATGCCAAGGGTGTTGTAGCCGAAAGCCCAGAAAAGGTTTTGTTTGATGTTTTTCATTGTTTTACGGCTCATCAAAATGGCGTCAGCAATGCTGTTGAGGTTGCCGCGGATTAGGGTGATGTCTGCAGCTTCTATCGCCACATCAGTTCCTGTTCCAATGGCCATTCCGATATCTGCCACAGCTAATGCCGGAGCGTCATTTATGCCGTCTCCTACCATGGCAACAACTCTTCCCTCTTTTTGAAGCTTTCGTATTTCGTCCGCTTTTCCTTCTGGAAGAACCTCAGCAATTACTCTGGTTATTCCGGCCTCTTCTGCAATCGCATGAGCCGTTTGAGCGTTGTCTCCTGTCATCATCAAAACGTCAATCCCCATTTTATGCAGACGGGTAATGGCTTCTTTTGAGGTTTCCTTTATCGTATCAGCTACGGCTAGTATCCCGGCTAATTCATGATCAATCGAGATAAGCATGGCTGTTTTCCCGGCTTTCTCAAGAGCAAGCATTTTCTCCTCCGCTTCCTCAACCGAAACAGCTGCTTGCTTTAACAGATTCCGTGTTCCGATGAGAATGTTTTTATCATCCACCTCTGCACGAATTCCAAATCCAGTTATGGCATCAAACTTACGGGGAGAAGAAATTTTGATCTCCCTCTCTTCCACACCCTGAACAATTGCTCTAGCAACCGGGTGCTCTGACCCTTGTTCAGCTGATCCTGCGAAATAAAGAAGCTCAGCCTCAGAACGATCCCCAAATACTACTACTTCCGTTAACACGGGCTCTCCTTTTGTTATCGTTCCTGTTTTATCAAGCACAACGGTATCCACCAATTGGGTGGCTTCCAAATGCTCTCCGCCCTTAAATAAAATACCGTACTCTGCTGAACGGCCGGAGCCCGCCATGATGGAGGTTGGCGTAGCAAGACCGAGTGCACACGGACAGGCAATGACAAGAACAGAAATTGTTGCGATAAGTGCCGGTGCAAACTCACCAGGGCTCACAAAAAGAATCCACACGCTAAAAGTAAGAATGGCAATCGCAACAACGATCGGCACAAAAATGCCCGATATTTTATCCGCCTGACGCTGAATAAGCGCTTTTGACCCCTGCGCCTGTTCAACCACCCGGATAATTTGGGAAAGGGCTGTATCACTCCCTACCTTTGTGACCTTGACCTTAATAAATCCATGCTTATTAATGGTGGCCCCAATAACAGGATCTCCTGATGCTTTGTCTGCGGGCACACTTTCTCCTGTGATCATGGATTCATCAATAGCTGTGCTGCCTTCAAGGATCACGCCGTCCGCCGGAATTTTCTCACCCGGTCGAACCACCGCCACATCCCCTGCTTTCATTTCCTCGAGCTGAATTTCTACTTCATGTCCATCACGGATAACACTTGCTGTCTTTGCCTGAAGCCCCATCAGCTTTTTAATCGCTTCAGAGGATCTTCCTTTTGCCTTCGCTTCAAACAGCTTGCCAAGCACAATGAGCGTAATTAACACAGCACTCGTTTCAAAATAAAGACCCATCTGGTGCCCTGGCATACCGAGCATTTCAAGGGCCAGATAGACACTGTAAAAATACGCAGCCGATGTACCGAGCGCCACCAGCACATCCATATTGGCACTACCGTTTCGCAGCGCTTTATAGGCACCTGTGTAAAATGATTTACCAACGTAGAATTGAACCGGGGTCGCAAGGGCCATCTGCACCCATGGATTCATTAGAATATCCGGCACGTACATCCACTCCGTAAAGGAAAAATGCCCCACCATTGTCCAAAGAAGAGGAAGCGAAAGGATCATTGAAATGAAAAATCTCCGCTGCTGCTTATGAATTTCAACGAGACGGTAATCCTTTCCCTGGCCCTCCTGCTCCTTTTGCTTTGCTCCATAGCCGAGCTTTTCGACCTGTCTGATGATATCCTGATTCGTAAGTACGCCTTTTGTATATTCTACAGTGGCCTGCTCGAGCGCAAGATTTACATTTGCTGACCTTACTCCCTGAAGCTTGCTGAGACCTTTCTCAACTCTTGTGGAACAGGCAGCACAGGTCATTCCGGTAATGGCTAACTCTGTTTTAGCTGTCACAACCTCGTACCCGAGATCCTCAACTTTTTGTTCAATCTCAGGAAGAGAAAGCTTGTCCGGATCATACGAAACACTTGCCTGCTCCAAAGCTAAATTAACGGATGCCGTCTCGACACCTTCAAGCTTTACAAGTCCTCTTTCCACTCTTCCCGAACAGGCAGCACAAGTCATTCCGGAGATTGAGAATTCATTTTTTACTGCTGTCATCTCTTTCACTCTCCTATACCCCACTTGGGTATATTTTTCTTTTAAAGAAAGGGCGCCGGCAAAAGCCTCACACCCCTGTTATTATTTTATTTTATAGCCCTGTTCTTCAATTGCTGCTCTGATTTCACTTAGGGTAACGAATCCGCCCTGAAAATCAACGTCTACAGTTCCCTGTTGGAGGTTTACTTTTACTTCGTTCACTCCACCAAGATCCCGTACATTTGACTCAATTGCATCCACACAATGCTGACATGACATGCCTTCCACATTTAACGTAACTGCTTCTACCATTAGATTCATTCCTCCTATTTTTTCATTAATCGTTTCATTGTAGCCAGTAATTCATCTACTACTTCAAGGTCACCCTCCTGAATCCGTTCGACAATACAGCTTTTCATATGACCTTCAAGCAGCAGCTTTGACACACTATTCAGTGCTGACTGCGTCGCTGCAATTTGAGTAATCACATCATCACAATAGGTATCTTTTTCAATCATACCCTTTATTCCCCTGATTTGTCCTTCTATACGATTCAGGCGGCTTGTTAAATTATGTTTCATTTCCTCAGAGTGGTGACTTTTCCGTCCATGGCCCATTGAGCAGTGTTCACCCTCAGGCTCAAAAACAGCTTCATCAGCTTTAAGAACATCCATTCATTTCACTCCCTGCCTTTATTTCTACCTTTAGTTTAATATACCCCATTAGGGTATGTCAAACTCTACGTCTGTATCCGCTCCCATTTTTCAGAATAGTATTATTTTTTCTTAATGGTTTGACAGGAAAATTTAAGCATAGTAAAGTAAGGGACAACATTTAAATAGAACAATTTCTTCTTATCACGAGAGGTGGAGGGACTGGCCCTATGATACCTCGGCAGCGGACTTACTTTTAAGCACCGTGCCAAC
Organism: Jeotgalibacillus proteolyticus; assembly: GCF_002926065.1. GTDB lineage: Bacteria > Bacillota > Bacilli > Bacillales > Jeotgalibacillaceae > Jeotgalibacillus > Jeotgalibacillus proteolyticus. The sequence goes on from NZ_PREZ01000003.1 coordinate 44,682, forward strand.
TCCAGCAGACATTTGTCTGAGAGATAAGAAGAGGTGTTTGCGTATGCAGCCTCTTCTTGTTTTTACAGGGAGAGGCTTTTTTGTTCCTCTGATAGAGGCAGGTAAGCCTCCCCCAACTTTTAAACCAACTTATCTTATTAGATTAGACGGATATAAAACAGGGAGGATGTAAGCATGATTCAATTTGAAGGAGTAACGAAAACCTACGGGGAAGGGTCCAATGCGGTTAATGCGCTGTCGGGCATTGACCTGACCGTTGAAACGGGCGAAATATTTGGTGTCATCGGCTTTAGCGGAGCCGGAAAAAGCTCACTGATCCGCTGTGTCAATCTTCTTGAGCGCCCGACAAAAGGAAAGGTATTTATCCATGGCAAGGATTTAACCAGCCTCTCTAAAAGAGAAGTCAGAAGCACCCGTAAGGATATCGGGATGATTTTTCAGCATTTTAATCTGCTAAATTCTAAAACGGTTTTTCACAATGTCGCGATGCCCCTTCTCTTATCCGGATTCGGCAAAAAAGAAATGTCAAAACGGGTGGCAGAGCTGCTTGATTTTGTTGGGTTACATGACAAGGCAGATCAATATCCGGATCAATTGTCCGGTGGTCAGAAGCAGCGTGTCGGCATTGCACGGGCGCTTGCGACTAACCCTTCTGTTCTTCTTTGTGACGAAGCAACGTCCGCACTGGATCCTGAAACCACTCAATCGATTTTGGATCTGCTTCGAAAAATAAATAAAGAATACAAGATCACCATTCTTATTATCACGCACGAGATGGGTGTCATTCGGGAAATTTGCGATAAGGTGGCTGTTCTTGAAAATGGCGTTGTTCTTGAGCACGGATCAGTCTTTGATGTTTTCACCGATCCTAAGCATCAGACAACGCAGAAATTTGTTCGGTCGATCATGAACGACCATTTACCTGAAAGTATTTTAAACGACATCAGAAATAAAAAGAACAACCATGTTTACCGCATTCAATTTACCGGCAGTTCAACCGGGCACCCGCTTCTTTCTAAAATATCCCGGGAATTTGACCTGGATTTAAACGTTTTGTACGGAAATATCACTGAAATTCAGGGAATCCCGTACGGAAATTTAATCGTTGAATTTATGGGTGAACGAAACCAAATACAAAAAGCTCTTCTCTCCATCCAGCAGCAGAGCATTACTGTAAAGGATGTGATTCACCATGCTAGTTAGTTCTGAACAAATCATTGATGCACTTTGGGAAACAATCTGGATGGTTTCTTTTTCCCTCGTATTTTCTGTGATCATCGGCCTGCCTCTTGGAATCCTACTTGTCATCACAAGAAAAGGACATCTTTTGGAAAATGCTTCAATCTTTAACACGCTAAACGGCATTGTGAATATTTTCAGATCCGTTCCGTTTATTATTCTTTTAGTTGCAATCGTCCCGGTTACCCGTTTTATTGTCGGCACATCAATCGGTACATCCGCTACAATTGTCCCGCTTGTCTTTTATGCAGGCCCTTATATCGCCCGCCTTATTGAAAATTCTCTATTAGAGGTGGATAAAGGCGTTATTGAAGCAGCGGAAGCAATGGGGGCAACACCAGGTCAAATTATTTTCCGCTTCCTATTGCCTGAGGCGCTCAGCTCACTGGTGCTTGCAATGACAATCGCGACTGTCGGACTTGTCGGCGCGTCCGCAATGGCCGGGGCTGTCGGGGGCGGCGGTCTTGGTGATTTAGCGATCACTTACGGCTATCAGCGATTTGACACGGCGACGATGTATATCACACTCGGCATCCTGATCATTATGGTACAGGCACTTCAATCAACCGGAAATATTTTATCCAAAAAAATACGAAGAAGCTAAAAACAACTGGAGGAATTTATCATGAAAAAATGGACACTAACAGCAGCAATTTCCCTATCAACCCTCATCATCAGCGCATGCGGAAATGATGGAGACACCATTAAAATAGGCGTAAGCGGATCAGATACGCGCATTTGGGATTTAGTATCACAAAAAGCAGCAGAGGAAAATATTGAAATCGAAATTGTCAGCTTTTCTGATTATGTACAGCCTAATATTGCGCTGGCTGAAAATGAGCTTGACTTAAATGCTTTTCAAACCATCTCATATTTTGATGAGTTTATAGAAGAAAGAGAGCTTGACCTATCCCCTATTGGTTCAACGGTGCTAGCTCCAATGGCTCTTTACTCAGAAAAAGTAGAATCTGTTGAGGAACTGCCTGACGGTGCAACGATCGCAGTCCCAAATGAATCTACGAATCTTGGACGGGCTCTTTTATTGCTCGAGGAAGCAGGGCTAATTACGTTGGATGAGGATGCAGGGCTGACTGGAACAGCAGCAAATATTGTTGATAATCCTAAAAACATTGAAATATTGCCGGTTATCGCAGGTCAGACTCCACGCTCCCTGCCCGATGTGGATGCATCGATCATTAATAACGGCATCGCAGTAGATGCAGGCTTCAGCCCGGTAAATGATTCTATTTTCCGTGAAAGTGATACAGCTACTCCATACATTAATATCATCGCAAGCAGAACAGAGGATACGGATCGCGAGGACCTGCAGCGAATCGTTGAATTGTACCAGGAGGATGACGTGGCCGAATTTATTGAAGAAGAGTATGACGGCGGCATGATTCCAACCTTTATTCCAGTCGATCAATTAACGGATTACTAATTTGAAAAGGAGTTTTCACCTATGTCATCACCCAATTTCCAAACAGTACTAAAAGACTCGGTTCTTCACTATATTGAATCAAGAAAAGAAGGTTACATCAGAACAAGCCATTCCATCCATGCCCGACCTGAAATAGGCAATGAAGAGTTTTATGCCCAGCAGCATTTAACGAATCACTTAATTTCTGAAGGCTTTAAAGTTGAAAAGGGAGTCGCAGGGCATGAAACAGCTTTTTATGCGGTCAAAGAAAGCGGCAGGCCCGGCCCAGCTATTGCCTTTTTAGCTGAATATGATGCACTGCCTGGCCTTGGTCATGCATGCGGCCATAATATCATTGGAACAGCCAGTATTGCAGCTGCCATCAGTGTCGCCAGTGTAATCGATTCGCTAGGCGGAAAAGTTATTGTGCTTGGAACTCCTGCTGAAGAAGGCGGACCAAATGGCAGCGCGAAAGGAAGTTTTGTAAAGCATGGCTTCCTTAACGAAGTGGATGCTGCCCTTATGGTTCATCCATCGTATCATTCCGGCCGCACCACCACTTCCCTTGCAGTGGATCCACTAGACTTTGAATTTATCGGAAAGCCGGCACACGCAGCCTCCTCACCCCATCAGGGAATCAATGCGCTCGATGGTGTCATTTCCCTATTTAATGGCGTAAACGCGCTGCGGCAGCATGTCCCGGATGATGTACGCATTCATGGCATTATCACACACGGAGGAGATGCGCCTAATATTATCCCTGAATACGCAAAAGCACGATTCTACATTCGTGCAGCTAAAAGGGAAACATTAAATGGTGTTACTGAAAAGGTTCGCCATATTGCTGAAGGCGCGGCTCTCGCAACCGGGGCCTCACTAAATGTAATTGCGTTTCAAAATGAAGTGGACAATCTGGTTCCTACTCCGCTTTTTGACGACATTTATGAAGAGGTCTTTACTTCTCTTGGAGGAAAAGTATCACCAGAAGGGCGTAACGGCATAGGTTCAACTGACGCAGGCAATATCAGTCAGGTGGTCCCGACAATCCATCCTTATATCCAAATCGGTTCTAAGGACCTTGTGTTGCATACCGACGCATTCCGGGAAGCAGCTAAATCAGAAGGCGGCGACCGCGGGCTGCTATTAGGTGCCAAGTCATTAGCCTTAACCGCTCTTGAATTGTACACGAACCAGGATAAATTGAAAGAAATACAGGAACAGTTTAAAGACCTCCACAACAAGTAATCATTAGAGCCGTTCAGGTACACCTTGAACGGCTTCTGTATGCCTTCCTTTTTTATGCTATTATTTAGAGAAGAGAACCTCACTTCTCTTCCCCTATTTGTTTTTTTAGGATACGATAGGGAACTGTTAGTAATAGACTATTTTAGATTGGCAGGGAAGCCTATGGATTGGATCTCCTATGTTGTTGGATTTGTCTTTTTTTTAAACTTTATATTTGCAGGAATCCTTATCTTTTTGGAGAGAAAAGATGCAAGCTCGACCTGGGCATGGCTTATGGTGCTCTTCTTTATTCCTCTTGCAGGCTTTGCCCTTTACCTGCTTTTAGGCCGTCAGTTAAATAAAAAACGGCTGTTTAACTGGGAAGGACATAGCCGGGTTGGTATACAGCAGCTGATTCATTATCAGATCGAGGCTATTCATAATAAGGAATTTGTTTTTAAATCAAAGGAAGCTGAAAAGCTGCAGGATTTAATTTTTATGCATCTTTACAATAATGATGCTGTGCTTACGCAGGATAATGAAGTCGAGATTATTGTCGACGGACAGCATAAGTTCGAAACATTATTTAAAGATATTGAAGATGCAAAGGATCATATTCACCTGCAAACCTATATTTTAAGGAGGGATGACCTTGGAAGCCGTCTTCTTTCCTTACTTATTAAGAAAGCGAAGGCAGGCATAAAGGTTCGGATACTTTATGATGATATGGGCTCACGCGGGATGAATAAACGCTTTTTCCGGGATCTGCGGGCAGCGGGCGGAGAAATAGAAGCTTTCTTCCCCTCAAAGGTACCGCTCATTAATCCACGTTTGAATTTCCGAAATCACCGGAAGCTTATTATTATTGATGGGAGAATCGGGTATATCGGCGGTTTCAATGTAGGAGATGAATACCTTGGAATCGATAAGCGGTTTGGCTATTGGCGCGATACCCATTTGCGGGTCGAAGGAAGTGCCGTGCATCCAATCCAGACCCGCTTTATCCTGGATTGGAATCAGGCTTCCTACCGGTATGATATTAATTATTCAGATGAATATTTCCCCCCTATTCCTTTAAAGGGCGAGGTTGCTATGCAAATTGTCTCGAGCGGACCGGATTCTGAGTGGGAACAGATTAAAAATGGCTATATTAAGCTGATTACAGGTGCAAAAAAGTATATTTATATCCAAACTCCGTATTTCATTCCTGATGAAAGTCTCTTAGATTCGCTCAGAATTGCTGCTCTTTCAGGTGTTGATGTGCGGATTATGATTCCAAACAAACCTGATCATATGTTTGTTTATTGGGCTACTTATTCCTATGTGGGTGAATTAATGAAGGCTGGAGCGAGGATTTATATCTACGAAAACGGCTTTATTCATGCAAAAACACTCGTAACAGATGATACAGCAGCTTCCGTCGGGACAGCTAATATCGATTTAAGAAGCTTCAGCTTGAATTTTGAAGTTAATGCATTTATTTATCATCAGGAGACAGCAACGAATCTTTGCCAGATTTTTATTGAGGATATGGAACTTTCCACAGAGCTTACACCAGAGCTTTATCAAAAAAGATCTCTTTACATCCGCTTTAAAGAATCAATTTCAAGGCTATTATCTCCTATTCTATAAAAAGTAATTTACATTAAAAAATCGCTTCTCCATTGGAGAGAAGCGATTTTTTCATTGCTATTTTTCTTCAGCGGCTATTAGAATTTCCTTTTCCTTGTCCTCAGACAATCCGGCTTTCCAGCTATGATTGTTTCGTTTGGTCAGCCATTGATACGTGTCCTTAATAGTCTCCTCAGGAGAACGGAAGGTTAATCCGTGAGCAATGGCATCCTTCGCATCCGCCACTAAAAACCCGGATGGAAAGTCTTCACTGAGTGGAATCCAAAAAGGCATTTCTACAAATGGTGTTACCTCGAAGGAATGTAACACTTCATCCTCCACCCATTTAAACTCTGCATCGCTTCCTGTTACTCTCTTTGAGGTTTCCAGGAGCTCCTCCATCGTCGGGTTATAATCCAGACCAGCTGCATTATAGGTGCCGGATTCTTTATTCTCAGTCATTCGAATCACCCATTCACTTAAATCCCGTACGTCTATCCATTGAATTTCTCTCTCGGGCTTCCCGGGAGCGAGTACCCTGCCTCCTTTTGACACCCGGTAAACCCAATACGTATAGCGGTCAGTCGGATCATCCGGACCAACAATAAGACCTGGACGGATACATAAAGCACGGGATCCGAAGACTTCTTTGACGATCTCTTCACATTTTTGCTTAAGGGGGCCGTATGTATCGCCTGTGACTTCCTCTGTATCACCGGTCATTTTTTTCAAAGCAGTCTCCCCAACTTTAGCAGCACCATGTGCAAAATCCCCATACACAGATATAGTGGAAATTAACACATAATGCTTCACACGATCCTTCAAAAGGTTGACCGTTGCTTTTACTTGGCTCGGAACATAGCCTGATACATCAATGACAGTATCCCAGCTTCCCTCTTCTAAGGCAGAGAGATCTCCATTTCTGTCTCCTACCCTTTTTTCAACCTCAGGAAATAAATCCTGATTGGTTTTTCCACGATTGAAAATGGTCACAGTGTGTCCTGCTTTTAATGCGCTTTCTACCATATGTCTGCCTACAAACTGAGTGCCGCCAAGTATTAAAACATTCATTACACGCTCCCCCTTCTTGTTTTCTTCTCCTTAATTATACTCTGCTCTTTTGAGAGAGAACAAAAAACAAGAGGAAAGAAATGTAGAAACAACATTCCCATGACAATGGAAAGGGGGTGGGACAAATGTGTCTCACCCTCTTAAACCCGGTTCACTGCGCTTCAGGGGGACGCTTTCCGCGGGGCGGGGCTTGAGCTAACTTGCTTACAGCAAGTGGATCTCAAGCTCCCGCTTCTTCCCGCAGGAGTCGCCCCCTTCCGCTCCGTTCACCTCACGTTTATAAAATTAAAATAAACGTTTTGTCTCAACCTCCTTATCCGGTTTTCTGAGCAGGTGGAAGCTTTCCGCCGGACTTGACTTGAGCTAGCTTGCTATCGCAGGTGGATCTCAAGCTTACCTAACTTTTAAATCTGGACTGCTTTGTTATTCTTTGAACCCCGCATTTCTTCTCTCTGCCAGGGGATCTTCCTCTCGGCGATGGGAACGCTCCATGTTTTGTTCTGAAGAGGAGGCTCTGCCGGCAGAACGGCTTTCAAATTCATTTCTTTCACCTGAATCGCTTTCTCTTTCATTATCTATAGAAGCTTCTTCTTTTCGAATCGTCTCTCGTATTTTTTCGGTGTCCTGCATCTTTTCTTTTCCAATCACAATCTCATCTGTTACGACAGGTTTCTTTGTAACCTCCACTTTTTCTTCGATGATTGGCACGCGAATCTCTTCTCCCTCCATGATAGGAGATGCATCATCAGCCGGCTGTTCATCTACTGGGCGTCTCTCCACATAAACATCCTCCTGTTCAACAGGAACATCCATTTCTTTTTCTTCAGAAACCACTTCTTTACTTACGTGAACCTCACCTGTTTGGACCCTTTCCTTCTTTGCCTGCAGCTTTTCTTCACGAAGCTGCATTTTCCGTTCTTCCCCGGCATCCAGAGTCGTATCACCGGATTGAGTCATGTTATGTCCCTCTCGAGTATCTCTATCCAATTCAGAAGATGGCGTATTTCTTTCAGATCTTTCTATATTCATTCCTGATGTCTCTGTACCCATTCCGGATGTCTCCGTACTCATATTTGACGTGTCAGCGCCCATTTCTGAAGTCTCTTTAGTCAAACCGGAAGTTTCTGTACTCATTCCCGAAGTCTCGGCTTTCATGTCAGGATTCTCAGTATTCATTTCTGAACGGTTGATTTGCTGATCCTGATTAGGAGGCTCTGCAGTCATTGTTCCCGATCCCTCAGCTGCGCTGGCTGCTTCTGCCATGCCTGACGCCTCTGTTCTTGAGGTCAGCACTAAAAACTTTCCGTCGTTAATTTCATTTGCATAGTCTTCTGCCTTAAAGCTGGTAATGCCAAGATCCATCAGTTCATCTTTTACATCCCGATTAGTACCTGGCCCATCAGCTGTTAATGCATCTTTAATCTTACCGAAGAATGATTCGTCCTGATGCTCCGGTGAAGAAACATGCTTCATATTAATTCCAGTAGTGCTTAATAAATCATTGTTGCCGTTTGATACAACCGTGATGTCTTCCTGATTATATCCTTTTGCGGTTAAATCCTCTAAGCAGCGGATGACCTCTTCTTGTGTACTGTAAGCACCTACAACTTCCATGTTCATCACAAAATCCTCCTTTGTTTAAATGCTAAAATTTTTATTTTTTAAGCTTTATATCCAAAATTAGAAATCATCATGTAAATTAGATACCCGGCATTAATTAAGCTAAACACAACCAATTATTTGTAATTTATTTGTCTTTTTAAAGGGAATTATTGGGTGAAGATGGAAGACAAAAAAACTGCCCGGAATATATTCCGGGCAGTGAGTGGTTAAATATTTAAATATTCTTCAAGTGTTAAGCCGCTGTCGTGCACTTTTTGGGCGAGCTCTTTACCCAGATACCGGAAATGCCAGGCTTCATATTGATAGCCTGTAATTTCTTCTTTACCTGGCGGGTAACGGAGAATAAAGCCATACTGGTGAGCATTTTCCTCCAGCCATTTCGCAGCTTCTGTTTCACTAAAGCTGTCATCAGCCCAGTTTACTTCCTTGCCGACTTCTCCAATATCGAAGCCAAGTCCCGTTTGGTGCTCTGAGTAGCCAGGTGGTGCGCTGAATCGATCTGCTTCTTCCTGGCCGTGGTCATTTACGTACCTTTGATACAGTTCCTCCTGGTATTCAAAAGAACGGAATGTACTAAATGCGATCAGTTCAAAGCCTTCTGTTTCGGCAGAAGCCTTCATTTCTTCAAAAGCAGCTCTCGCTTCCTGATCTTCTCCAGGAGCGTAGTCTACAGGCAGCGGATATTGTTTATTCGCAACAAGGACACCTTTCACATACGTCGGTTCCTTAACCGTTTCAGGGGTTTGCGGTTCTTCTTCTACTGGTGGTGTATCTTCATTTAATTCTTCATCATTTGGATCAGGAAGTTCTTCTTGCGGCTCTTCTTCCGGCGGCTCTGGCGTTACTTCCTCCTCTGGCTGTTCCTCTTCACTTCCCTGATTAAACGGCTGATAGAATAGCCCTTGGATCGCTTGCTGTGGAGACCAGTTATAGACGCTAAGTGCTCCTAGAGATGCACCGACAAGTATTGTGAATAGGACGGCAAGTGTAATCCACACCTTCATTCCTTTTTTCTTTTTTGCATAAAGCCGATCTTTTCTCATGGTAAGATTGTTCCCTTCCTTTATCGCAAATCCTTTACTCACTAACTTCCATTCTATCAAAAATTGATGTTATTACACCAGAAAAGAATTTGAATACCCAAAAAAGCCTGCATAAGTCTCAGGTTTAGACTTATGCAGGACACATTTTAATTAGCTATTGTATTCCTGAATGACAGCCTGGACAAGTGGATCATCATTTGACAAATCTGCTGCTTTTGCAAATGCTGCCTCTGCTCCAAGTGTTTTGATGTCATTCTGAAGGCTCTGACTTTCCGGATCAGCTTCTTCGTTGAAATAAAGAGCTGCTGCGATGGTTTTGATTAAACCTTTTGGCTCAACCCCATCCTTCATTAATGAAACGGCTGGGTAGACAAGACGCTCCTTTGGTCCAAGCTTTCTTAGCGGAGCTCGTCCAACACGGGCCAAATCATCAGACAGATAAGGATTTTCAAATCTGCCAAGAATCTTTTCAACATATCTCTCGTGCTCCTCAGGAGACAAGCTGTATTTCTTCGTTAAAAATTCGCTTGTTTCTGAAAGAACCTCTTCCACCTGCTGCTTGACTGAAGAATCTGCAATGGCCTGATCTACTGTTTCAAACCCTTGCTCTAATCCAAGGTAGGCAATAGCAGCATGTCCTGTGTTTACAGTTAGGAGCTTGCGTTCAATAAATGGGGCGAGATCCTCTACAAATTGAACTCCCTCCATTTCAGGAATTGCACCCTTCCAGTCATTTCTTTCAACAACCCATTCAAAAAATGGTTCTACCTGAACCGTCAATGGATCCTCATGCTGCTGAATCGGAACAATTCTGTCCACAGCCGAGTTTGGAAAACCAATCTTTTGGGCTGCCTCGCGTTTAACGTCCTCATCTAAGTGCTTTTCAATTTCTGCACGAAGAAAATCGGTTCCATTAATCATGTTTTCACAGGCAACGATGTTCATTTGCTTTAATGAGCCTTGTGCTTCATAGGCTTTTGTCAGCCCTGAAGCAATATCCTTAGCGATAAATGGAAGAACGCCCGGTCCAACAGAGGCTGTAAGCAAATCAGCCTCTTTGATTGCTTGGGCGGTCTTATCCGGTTCCTGAGCGCTGTTAATTCCTGAAACACCTTTTACAGTAAAGGAGGTTTTCTCCTCTGAAGCAATCTGAACGGTGTATTCCTGTTTATCATTAAGCGCCTGAATCACCTTGTCATTTACATCAACAAAACGAACCTCAAACCCTGCCTTTGAAAGGACAGCGCCGATAAATCCTCTGCCTATATTTCCTGCTCCAAAATGAACGGCTTTTTTCATTATTCTGCTTCCTCAAAAATGCTGATAATTTCTTCCTCTGAAGATGCAGCGACAAGCTTTTCTACATTTTCAATTTCTGAGCAGACAATGGCAATTTGAGACAGCAGCTCCAAATGCTCCCCATCTTTACCTGCGATTCCGATGACAAGTTTAACGGTTTCACCATTAAACTCTACGCCTTCAGGAATTTGAAGAAATGAAAGCCCTGATGCAAGAACCTCCGTTTTCGCTTCTTCAGTACCATGTGGAATCGCAACAAAATTCCCCATGAAAGTAGATGTTAACTCTTCTCTTTGTTTCATAGCAGGAACATAGCTTTCTGTCACATAGCCCTGCTCGACTAAAATTCTTCCTGCCTGTTCAATTGCTTCCTCCTGAGAAGAAGGTGATGCGTTTAGTTTGATATTTTGTGGTTTTAATAAAGTACTCATTATTTTCCCTCCAGAAATGAATTCATTTTTTGGCGAATAAATTGATCGCATTTTTGTTCTAATAAACGATAAATAGCCTGTTCGGAGCCATTTGAATACAGCTCCAGTTGTGCATCCTCTTCAATGATTGAAGCACTGATCATGCTTAGTAATTCATAAATTTCTGTACCCATGCCATCTGGCGCTAAAAGAAGAATCATTCTTTTCATTTGACTGACATTACTATCCATTGATTTCACCGGCATTGGCTCTTCCACTTCAAAAATCACGAAAAGCGGCCGGTTAATTTCTGCAGCTCTCGCATGGTACAGCGCCAGATTTGTTTCCGGAATGCCAAGTCCGCCCAATGCTTCTCTTGATTTCAGCAGGGTCAGGATGGTGCCGCTTCCTTCTGCTGCTTCATGTGCAGCTCCATACTTATCTGCCGCTGTCAAAAGTTCATCCTGGGATGACACTCCCGGCATTTTAATTAAAGCAAAATCCTTCAGCAGCTGAATCATGATAGCCGTCAGCTGCTGTATTTTTTCCAGCGAGTGAACAACAGGCTCTTTAAAGACAGCAGGGTCTTCTATTTTCCTATACCCTTTTTTCGAGGTAATCAACGGCATATTTTTTTGTAAAAACCGTCTTACTCTGTCAACATCATTTTCTGGAAGCAGAGGGTTGACCAGTAAAAATTCCCGATCAATGTCCACAAGCCCTATGGTTGAGATGATCACATCATACTGGTCAACCGGCAGGGTTCTTGCGTCCGTTAATGAAGCAAGCGTAATCGTCGTTATTTCGGGAAATTCTTTTTTCAGCCTGCTTGCCAGCATTTTTGATGTGCCTATTCCGCTCGAGCAAACGACTAAAGCAGAAACAGAGATTTCTTCCTTGCGAATTTCAAGAGAAGAAGCAAAATGCAGAACAAGAAAGGCAAGCTCTCCTCTGGAAAATGTCATGCCTTGGAAAAGCTCCTCAAGTACCTGCTCAATGCTCCGGTACAGAATCGGGTAATCCTCTACAATTGTTTCTGTCAGTGGATTAAACGCCTGAAGCCCCTCTCCGGCCCGGTGAATAGCAGGCTCAAGATGGGCAATTAAGCCTTCTGTTAGGGAGCGGTCCCCTGTAAAATCTACACCTACCTGCTGACCAACCTGCTGGATCAGAGTTTGAACCAAAAGCGTCAGCTCAGTATTATCTGTACTTTGGACCGGCAGCTGATCTTTCCGATTAGCACCTTTTAAGTGAATGGCAATATAGCCGGCTTCCTCAATCGGAATTTCCACATTAAATTCTTCAGCGAGGGATTGTGTCAGGGATTGAGCGACAGTAAATTCAACGGTCTGGCTCAGCTCATCCTTTACTGAATCCTCAAGCCCGATTTTCTCTCCGCTCATAATCCGCTGAATCGCGAGTGAAATATGAATAACAAGCGCTAAATAAGCACCGTCTGCCAAGGTGTAGGGAAGGTCCTTTACCTCATCCATAATGAGTCTTTCCACTCTCGTTAAAAGCTCCCTGCTTACAATTCCGCCAACTTTATCATCTACCATACCCGGATAAATAAAATGTTCATCTACCATCGAATAAAGAGAAGAAGCGTCCATTTGCTCGATTAGCAAAGCGGCAAGCGCCCTTCTTTTTTCCCGCTCAGAGCCCGTTAATTGAATGCCGATTCCTCTCCGGCGAACGACGGAAAGCCCGTAAGGTTCTACGGACTTCTCGAGTGTGTCTAAATCATGCAGCAGGGTGCCGATCGCACAGTTTAATAATCTTGTAAGAATAGCTGTTTTAACAGGCTTATGATGCTTAATTAAGTAATGGAGCAGCACGACGATACGTTCCTCCTGCTGCAGGTCGTGATCCTTGCCTTCTCTTAGAGCGGTTTCGAGCTCATGAAGCTGCTCCTGTCTTCCATTAATTTGAACACCTGCGCCTGTTTGTTTTTTTAGATTCACAGAATAGCCGCTAAGTACTCTTTCTACATTCTTTAATTCGCGGTGTATGGTTCTTGAGCTTACATCCAGTACATCAGCCAGCTCACGGATCGTTGTAAATTGGTGCTGAGTACGCAGCAGCCATTCGATAATTTTTCGCTCTCTGCCTGTAATATACTCCATTGCGCCTCAGCACCTCCATTACTAGTTAATCTGGTAAATAAAGCTAGTAAGCATGAATAACCTTTTCACCACATTTAGTCAGTTTATTTTAGTTTTTCAATTATCTCGTCATATTTAGGGCTGTTCAGGAAGTTTTCTACAGAGACGTGAATTGCATCCGGTTTTTTATTCATTGCCCGCTCCGTCAAATCCTTATGCGTAATAACCAAATCAGCATCATCCGGAATCTGATTGATCGCTGTATTTGTTACATCAAAGCTGAGTCCTGCTTTTTTCATTTTGTTTTTCAGCAGGGAAGCACCCATCGCACTTGAACCCATGCCTGCATCACAGGCGAAAATGATCTTTTGAATGGTTTCTTTTGAAATTTCATTCGGAGCATCTGATGCAGAAGCACCGGCAGACGTTCCTTCTGCTGCTGTTAATCCGCCTGCAACTGAGCTCTTCTTGCCTTTCATTTCTTCCATTTTAGCAGTTGCGCCCGCTAAATCGTCTTCTCCTGCTTTAGATGTGCGCAGGAAGATTGACGCTACAACAAAGGATACGATTGTTGCAATCAGTACACCAGCGACCATGCCAAGATAGTCTCCAGGTGGTGACATGGCAAAGTAAGCAAAAATACTTCCCGGTGAAGCAGGTGCCCGAAGTCCAACATCAAACAGATTAAATGTAAAGATTCCGCTCGCTCCACCTGCAATGGCCGCAACAATCAGAACAGGCTTCATTAGGACGTAAGGGAAATAAATTTCGTGAATCCCCCCGAAGAAATGAATAACAGAAGCACCTGCTGCTGTTTGTTTTGCTGTTCCTCTTCCGAAAAAGATATACGCAAGCAATATACCAAAACCTGGACCAGGATTTGACTCAAGCATATACAGAATTGATTTCCCATTCTGTAATGTCTGATCTGCTCCAAGCGGTGTTAAAATCCCGTGATTGATTGCGTTATTTAGGAACAGAATTTTACCAGGCTCGATGAAAATACTGACCAGCGGAAGTAATCCTGCATTTACCAGCACTTCTACGCCTGAAGCTAACACATTCGTAAAACCTACTACGACAGGACCAATTCCTAACAGAGCGAAAATCGCAAGAATTGCTGCTAAGATACCTGCTGAAAAGTTATTAACCAGCATTTCAAAGCCGGATCTGACTTTTCCGTCAAGAAATTCATCAACCTTCTTAATTAGGTACCCGCCAAGCGGTCCCATAACCATTGCACCAAGGAACATTGGGATGTCTGCTCCTGCAATAACACCCATTGCAGCTGTTGCCCCAACAACCCCTCCTCTAAGGCCATGAACCATTCTACCACCTGTAAAGGCAATTAATAGCGGCAGAAGGTATGTGATCATTGGACCAACTAGTCCTTCTAATGCTTCATTTGGAAAAAAGCCATCCGGTATAAATAAAGCTGTAATTATTCCCCATGCAATAAATGCACCAATATTCGGCATAATCATGCCGCTTAAAAATGAACCGAACCGCTGAACTTTTGCCCGAATTCCTTTTTTATTCGTTGAAGTTTGTTCCACTTTTTTTCCCCCTTTAAAAGCTGATTTCGCTCTTATACTATAATCATAAAACGCTTTCAGCTCACTCTCAATAAAATCTATTTAGGTATTTGGCAAGAGCGTGTGTGCCATTTTACTAGTTGGGTTTGACCATTTCTGTTTTGGAGAATGTTTAGTTGTTCTTAAAAACGTGAACAGTAATAGCGTGGAGAAATTTAATAGACATTCATTTACTTGAATGATAACTAATTGAGGAGATGAGATTAATGCCAGTATTAACTTCAGCTGCAACAGCACAAGGCGGACGTGAAGGTGTTGTTCGCTCATCAGATGATTTAATTCACTTAGAGCTTGGCATGCCAAAGGATGGCGGGGGTGCTGTAGGAAAGTCAAACCCCGAGCAGCTTTTCGCAGCAGGCTATGCATCATGCTTTGACGGCGCCTTTAATTTAATTGCTAAAAAAGCAAAGAAGGATGTAGAATCCAGTACGACAGCACATGTGAGTCTTGAAAAAGACCCGGAAGACGATGGATTTAAAATTTCTGTTAAGCTTGCTGTAGAGGTTAAGGGAGTCAGCCAGGAAGAAGCGGAAGATCTGCTTCAAAAAGCACATGAATTCTGCCCTTACTCTAAAGCAACAAGAGGAAATATTGAAGTCGATCTTGAAATAACTGCTGAGTAACGCTGGAAAATTTTTCGTGCGATTCTTTTATTTAAGCTTAACCACACTCTTTTTATAGAGTGTGGTTTTTTATTGATTAAAAAACTCCTCCTCCCTCTTATTCCCTATTCTTCTGCTATACTATTAGTCTGTAACTAGATTGGAAGATGGAGTGAGTTAAAGTTGAAGCAGCAAAACTGGTTATCTGTTAACTTTTTTACGTTCTTTTTTACTTGGGGAATTTTTCTGCCTTATTGGACCGGCTGGCTTGTCTTTGAAAAAGGCTTAACCGTTGGTGCAGCAAGCACGATTATCGCAGCAGGATTATTTACCCGTTCATTCTCAACACTCTTTTTATTTCCTGAGCTGACTAAGCGATTCAGCCTTGCTCTGCTTATGAAAATATTGCCTATTGTCTCGGCATGCCTGCTCCTTCTATTTATTCCGGCACAATCATTTTCAGCTCTTATGATTGTCATGATTCTTTTCAGTTTATTTTATCCAAATGTTTTGCCGCTCATGGAAAGCAGCGCTACCGTATTAATGAAAACTAACGGCATTAATTACGGACGAAGCCGGTCGTTTGGTTCAGCAGGCTATACAGTCAGCTTAATATTCATCGGCGTCACTACAGCTATTTGGACAGAATCTTCTATTATGGCGATGATGATCATTGGAACCGGTCTTTTAATAATGACCTCCTTCCTACAGGCTCCGGATGCATTGGCGACGAAATCAGCTCCTCAATTAGGCGGATACCGGGCCATTTTTAAAACGCCGGGGTTTGCAGCTGTTCTTTCAATCTGCGTTTTGATCCAGGGTTCTCATGCAGCCTATTACAGCTATGGCTTTATTTATCTGCAGGAGCTGCAGGTCTCAAGCATCTACATAGGATTTATTTTAAATATTGCCGTATTGTCTGAGATTGTTTTCTTTGCTGTGGCAGACCGTTTCTTTGGCAGGACGACCGTTTCAGCCATGTTTATATTTGCTGCTGCAGCCACTGCCATTCGGTGGATTCTGGTTGGATTGTTTCCGTCACTGTGGATGTTTGTATTGACTCAAATGCTGCATTCTCTGACATTCGGCTTAGCGCATTATGCATTTATAAAATATATCTACCGCGCAGTGGATAAACAGCTGATCCCGACTGCACAGGGTTTATATGCATCACTTGGAATGGGTCTGAGCACCGCTCTTTTGACTCAAATTGGAGGATCTTTATATGAGGTTTCTTCCGGACTTTCCTTTATAGGGATGGGCTTAGCTGTAATACCTGCTTTCTTTATCGGTTTTTGGCTAAGCGCCCGGAAACTGGCTTAAGCTGCCTTAAATAATCGTTTTTAATTACCGAGGATGAGACAGATGTGTCTCATCCTCTTTTGCCGGGTTCACTGCGTTACTAAAACATCGATATGTCCCAAACTTTTTTAATTTTCTCGACTTACATTTTCTGCTCGGCTGATCAACTTAATTCTTCTATACATAATCGAATGGCATTTGTCAGGTCCTGTTGAGACCAGCTGGGTATTTTCCCGGAGTCTATCGCAAGCTCATGTGAGGCGGGAATATGAATAAACCCTGATGGAATTGTACGCCCTTCTTCTTTAAGTCTAAATAGCATTTTATACATGACATGATTGCATAGGTACGTACCTGCTGTATTCGATATCCCCGCAGGATAACCCTCTTTTTTAAGTCTTTCTGTCATTTGTTTAATAGGAAGAGTTGAAAACAGCCCATCTGGACCTTCCTCAAGAATTTTTTCACCTGAAGGAATATTTCCACTGTTATCAGCTTCGCCGTCATTGCAATTAATCGCTATCCGTTCCGGGGTCACAGCGGTGCGACCGCCAGCGAGCCCAAGTGAAATAACAGCATCAGGCTGCACCTCTTCGTAAAACTGAATAATCTGCTTGCCAGATTTAGTAAAATCAACTTTCATGATTCTTCCGATGATCGAATAGCCGTTTATTTCTTTTCCACCTAATTCTTCCACAATCTTCATCGTTGGGTTTGATGAAAACGTTAAAAACGGCTCAAACCCGGTTAATAGTAGCTTCTTCATTTGACTTCTCCTCCATCTTAAAACAAGTGTATGTAGTTAAACGATAGCATAATATTTCGGAATACGTAAGATAAAAAAGACCAGCACGGGGGCTGGTCTAAAGTTTATTGATCATCATTATTCATTTGAGTCTTCATCTTCATTATCCAGCATAGAATCATCGTCTGAATTATTCACATCAGTGTCTGTATCGGTGTCACTGTCTTCATCGTCGCCAGAGTCCATGCCGCCTTCACCGTCATCTGTGGTGCCGCCGTCCGTGTCTTCTCCATCCTCGGTTCCGTCAGTACCACCATCACCGTCATCTGTATCTAGTCCGTCATTTTCCTCCATTGGAGCATCCGGAGTATCTGGATCTAGCGGATCCTCGTTATCATTATCGTCACCACATGCAGCCAATATTCCCATGCTCAATATACCCGCTGCACCCAGTTGCGTCCATTTTTTAAGATTCATCAAAAAATTCTCCTTTCATGCAATAGTATTTTTTGTCTTAATAATGAAACACGTTACTTCTTTATTTTGTTGTACATTACGTATTTACCCAGTGTTTTCAAGGGCAAACCATCCTTTCGAGCATTACAGCGCTATGTAATCTCTCTGTAATATTAAAATAATTTCTCTTCATATATATAAGACCGTCCTTTTTTACAAGAGAATTAATATTATCTTTATAATCCAGTTTGTTCTTTTTACAATTTAGGATTAGTTTTTCTATCAAAAAAATAATTATAAAAAAGGTTGAGACAAATGAATGTCTCAACCTTTTTTGTTCGGTTCACTCTGCTTCAGATGGACGCTTTACGCGGAACGGGGCTTGAGCCTATTTTGTGCTTAAAGGAGCTCATTAATATGATAGAGTCTTCCGTTTTCGAGGTTCTTTTCCATAAGAAGGTCTACAAGTGCCTTTCCTACGGTTTCAGGCTTTCTTAATTTCCCTTGCTCCTTGTATGCCTGAAATGCGCTCACTGCTGCAAAAGCGTCGGAGGTTGAAGACCGGATTGTATTTTGCATATCTGTATCCATAATACTTGGACTGAATGAAATGATCTTATTTTTTGTTTTCAGTTTATCCTGCTCAAGGGCTGCGGTTTCAGTGAAAAGATTGAGCGCAGCCTTTGTACTTCCATAGATGCTCCAGCCATGATTGGGCTTATCTGCTGCTCCTGAGGTGATGTTGACCACTGTTGCGGGAATTCCTTTTTCTTCTGCATGCTTAAATGCGGCGTTTGTGATAAGGACCGGGGCTATGTAATTGGTTTGCGCGGCCTTTTGTATGGTGTGAGGATCAAGGTTTCCCACGGTTTGAATCGGATCTACGATTCCTGCGTTTTGAATGATTAACAGTTCTTCAATGGGCTGGTCTTTTGTTTCTTCAAACCAGGATGGGATAAATGCTTGTGTTTCTTCGAGCTGGCTTAGGTCTATTTTTTTGTGGGAATAAGTGAGACCTTTTTGTGCCGCTTTGTTTTTTAAGAGGGTGCTGCCTGTGCGGGAGACGTCGACGAGGCTGTATTCATGATCAAGCAGGTGCTCTCCGATTGCTGCACCAAGGCCTTTGGATGCTCCAGTGATGATTGCGTATTTCATGATGGGTTCCTCCTTAGGGTTTTTTTAAAGTATAGCGTGGATGATAGGTGATCGCTAAGTATTCGCATCTTGGAGTTTTGTTGATACAGTATAGTATAACTAGTGTTAGGGGTGAATGCCTTAAAATGGGGCGTGTTGATTTCCGCTGCAGAGGCATGCTTTCCGCGGGGCGGGGCTTGAGCTAACTTGCTGCGCAAGTGGATCTCAAGCTCCCGCTGCATCCCGCAGGAGTCAGCCCCTTACGCTGCAATCAACTTGGTTGAAAGGGATAAAGTAATCTTAACTTTGTGTGCCAGGGGTGAATGCCTCATAATAGAGCGTGTTGATTTCCGCTGCAGGGGCATGCTTTCCGCGGGGCGGGGCTTGAGCTAACTTGCTGCGCAAGTGGATCTCAAGCTCCCGCTGCATCCCGCAGGAGTCAGCCCCTTACGCTTCAATCAACTCCTGGGTAAGTCATTCGGTTCTTAAAAAATATCGTGTTAGGGTATACACCTCTTGAATTAGAACTTACATCACTCAACTATTGGATAATTAAAATTACTAAATAAAAAAGCATAAGGAGAGATTATATGAGGACGGAGAAGGATAAGATGGTGGCTGGGGAGCTTTATGCAGCTTGGGATGCTGAGTTGGTTAAAGATCGTCAGAGGGTAAAAGTTTTAACGAAGGAATTAAATGATTTATCTCCTTTGGAGGAACAAAAAAGGGAGAGGCTAGTTAAGGAGATTTTTGGTTCTGTCGGGAAATCGGTGTACATTGAGCCTCCTTTTCGCTGTGATTATGGCTACAATATTCATGTAGGAGATAATTTCTATGCAAACTTTGATTGTGTTATTTTAGATGTTTGCGAGGTGAGGTTTGGAAGCAACTGTATGCTTGCGCCTGGTGTTCATATCTATACAGCCACTCACCCGCTCGATCCTGATGAGAGAAACAGCGGACTTGAATACGGAAAGCCGGTTACATTTGGCGATAATGTGTGGATTGGCGGACGGGCTGTAATTAATCCAGGGGTTACTGTTGGGAATAATGCTGTCATTGCATCCGGAGCAATTGTGACAAAGGACGTTCCTGATAATGTAGTTGTGGCAGGGAATCCGGCAAGAATGATTAAAGAAATCGAAAAAAAGTAAGCTGCGTACATGCAGCTTACTTTTTTTAATCTATTATTGCTGAACAGCTTCCATTGCTTTCTCCGGGTGCTTCCGATAAAATCGTTGCCCGATCAGCGTTTGCACAATCAGGAACGCTCCTCCAACAGTCCAGTAAAGAGGCAGTGCTGCTGGTGCTGAGAATGAAATAAACATAATCATAATTGGTGAGATAAACGTGATCACTTTCATTTGTTTTTTCTGTTCATCCGGTAAGTTGTTTAAGGTAACAAACCCCTGGATAAAATAAACCGCTCCTGCGATCAGCATCATGGAAAGATCCGGAGAACCTAAGTTAAACCATAGAAATGAGTGGGTAGCAATTTCCTGTGAGTGGGAAATGGCAAAATACAGTCCCATCAGGATTGGCATTTGAATGATAAGGGGAAGGCATCCCATATTGAGTGGGTTCACACCATGCTTCCGGTACAGCCCCATCATCTCCTGCTGCAGCTGCGTTTGCTCTTCTTTGTTTTTGGCTTTCTTCATCTTTACCTGGATTTCGTCCATTTCAGGCTTTAATTCACTCATTTTTTCCTTCATTACCTGCTGATTGCGATAGTTTTTAAGCATAGAAGGCATAAGAACCAGTCTGATCAAAAGGGTGATAATAATGATGGACAAACCGAAATTACCATCAAAGAACGTACCAATTTCAAAAATCCCAAATTCAAACGGCATCACAAACAGATGATAGAAGAAGCCTGTTTGGTTTTCTACTCCCGAGCAGCCTGTCAATAATAAAACTGCCATTATACTGAATGCAAAAAGTGTTGCTTTTTTCAAAACCTTCACCATTCCTTTTTTTTTTTTAGATCGAATTAGCTTCTAAAAAAAGGAAGGAAGGGAGTTCGTCATTATCGTCAGGACAGCTTTTTCGTCTGACGGTTTTACCAAATTTCATTCTCGAACAGATGGCTTCAGCTGCCTGAAGATTATGATGTGAAAGCCTTGTAATAACTGGAGGCGATTGAGCTCCGCTTGTCCATTTGCTGCTGAGATGGGTTACCTGAAATGGGCGGTCCCAGCTCCAAATGATCATAATTAATAAAGCGAGCGGGACAGTACCTTCATTTAGGGATTCCATAATAGCCTGTACAAATAATTCCATTTATAAGACTCCTAAAATACTATTTGTGTTAAGTATAATCCAATTTCAAATTAAATAGCAAAAAGGAGTCTTTTGTTTTCAGAATGTACACATCTTGCAAAAAATGTCATGTAATAGATTCTTGTGTTTCCGGCAGGCTCCCCTTTGGAACAAATACCGGGATATGGCTTTTCAGGATTGAAATCGTTAGGGGAACGTGGTCTCCTTCGTCACCATCTACGTTGGCAATTAAGTCAGTATAGGATACAGCTTCTATTTGAGTGGAAGTCACATACTCTACATTTTCATCTTCCTTCATCGTTCCTTTTAGTAGAGAGGTTGCAATGGTAACGAGATTTACAAGGGAGACATCCCTGATGATAAAGCAGTGAAGCTTCCCGTCGTTCACCTCAGCGTGAGGAGCCAGCTTTTCAAACCCTCCTACTGAATTGGTCAGGGCGATTAAAATGAGCAGCGCCTTGCCATTCCATTCCCCATTATCATGACGGATCGCGATGTCAAAAGGCTCTTTATCTTTAATGGTTTTAAAGCCTTCAAGAATGTAGGCAAGAGGGCCGAGTTTCGTCTTTTGCTCTACAGATACACCAAATGTCGCTTCTGCAATCCCGCCTAACGCGATGATGTTCATAAAGTATTTGCCGTTAATTTTACCAATGTCCACCTTTCTTGAATCGGCATCCAGCAAAACATTAATGGCTTCTTCAGGATCCATAGGCAGCGATAGAGCACGCGCAAAATCATTGACTGTGCCTAACGGAACAATCCCAAGTGTCGGCTGATAGGGTTTTTCTGCAAGACCGGTAATCGTCTCATTTAACGTCCCGTCTCCCCCCATGGATACCACTGCGTCGTACCTTTCTTCACAGGCCTCTTCTGCATAAAGGGTCGCATCTGCTTCCTTTTGAGTTTCTTTTATAACGGTTTCGTACCCTTTTGCATCGAGCACCTCTAAAATCCGGTCAATATGTTTTTTTGCCTCCTCTTTTCCCGAGGATGGATTGGCAATAATCATCGCTTTTTTCATATTTAAGCCTCCCTGGTCATATGATTTTTATCATCTTCTATTATCTTAAGCATTTGCTTCCCTGTATTTATAAGGTCATTGGAAGCGTAAATTCTTATCCTATGCAATTCTGCTCTTATAGTGTATTTCCCTTTTTTTGATCAGTTTAACAATGACGCCAGCAATAACTTCACGTATAATGGTTTCTGTTGGTAAAATTTATTTCTGCTATTATTTGTGATTATAACGATAAAGGAGATTTACATATGTTTGATTGGAGAAATATTTTCCGCGGCATGGCCATGGGAACAAGTGACATTATCCCCGGGGTCAGCGGAGGAACGATTGCTGTTTTATTAGGTATATACGATCAATTTATTAACGCAATCAGCGGGATTGTATCAAAGGAATGGAAAAAGCATCTTCCCTTCCTTATAATGCTTGGATCTGGAATGCTAATTGCTATTTTAACGCTCAGCCATCTGGTTGAATGGCTGCTGGAGGCTTATTTTCAGCCGACTAATTTCTTTTTTATTGGGTTAATCGCTGGTATTCTGCCCTATCTATTAAAGGAAGCAGGCAAAATGGGCAAATTTTCAGGCAAGGACATCGCTCTCTTTTTAGCAGGTGCAATTATTGTTGGAAGCATGGTGTTCTTCAAGCCTGTGGAAGATGGCGCACCGCTTGAAACCTTTTCGGCTGCCGCTTTAATTATTTTATTTTTTTCAGGTGCGTTAGCGAGTATGGCCATGCTTTTGCCTGGAATCAGCGGTTCATTTATTTTACTGATCATCGGCGTTTATCCGACCGTTTTGAATGCCGTAACGACGCTTAATATCCCTGTCATTTTAGTGGTTGGGGCCGGAGTTGCGACTGGCTTTATTCTAAGCAGTAAAGGGATCCGCTTTTTACTTCATCGTTTCCCTTTAAGCATGTATGCATTCATTATCGGGCTTGTATTCGGCTCGCTTTTTGTAATTTTCCCTGGTCTTACTCTTTCACTCGGGAATGTAATGTTAAGCATTTTTGCCCTTATTCTCGGACTAGTTATTGCTATCTCACTTGGTAAAAAAGGTTAATAAACATGTTAAAACCGGACTGTTTCTTTTGAAATAGTCCGGTTTTTTTGTAAAAATGTAACTACAGAAGGAAAAGGAGGAAGCCAAATGACTACTGTTGCACCTTCTTCAACTGAAAGACTTACTGCAAGCCTGCTTTATTTTTTGAATTTCTTTACACCAATTATTGGACCAGCCATCGTTTGGTATTTAAACAGGAAGTCAGATTACATGCGCGAGCATGGAGTCATCTATCTTAACTTCCTGATCAGCTATTTTTTGTATCAGGCTTTTGCCGGTTTTCTTTATATTATTGCAATTGGCGTCCTCATAAACATCGTGTTAGGTGTTATGATGTTTGTCTTTATGATTATAGCCGGGATCTATGCTTACCAGGGCAGGTTCTATAAAATCCCGCTCGTGATCAGGTTTTTTAGTCTTTAATCAGGCTTTATTGCCAATTGCCGGGATCGGGCTGTTTTTGAGCATCTTCGCAAAATGGGCAGTGTTGTAAGCAAGCCACTGAACATGCTGATTCGTAAACTCGCTTTCCCCTTCCTGCATAGCTTCCATGTAAGACGGACCTGGTCCCGCTTCTCCTACCCAGTAGGTGTCTACATTAGGCGGGATCGTAAAGCCAAGATGGGAGAGCGCATATAGAACGGAAGAAGCTGCGTGCTTGCCGCCATCTTCGTTTCCTGTTACAACCACTCCGCCTATTTTATTGTAATAGATGGATTGACCTTCTTCGTTTGTCTCACCGCTGCCTCCGTTAATTCTTTCAATAATGCGGGATGTGATGCTGCTCTTTTCCCCGACCCAAATAGGTGTTCCAATAATTAATATATCCGCTTTTTTTATTTTTTCAAAAATAACAGGCCATTCGTCTCCATCACCCATATCCACTTCAACGCCGGGTTTAATGTTATAGTCGGCAATTCGGATGACCTCTGATGTTACACCTATATCCTCATAATGATTTATCACCTTCCGTATAAGTGCATCCGTGTTTGAATCCTCACTGCTCGGCTTAAGTGATCCGTTTAAAAATAGTGCGTGCATACTATTCATCCTTTCTTCTATTTTCTCCTCCTTCTATTCCCTCTTTTTATTTGTTCAATCAGGAATAGGGGTTTTCGGATTTTTCGATAGAGAAAAAGGGATTGAGACACCTGTGTGTCTCAACCCCTGGTCCGGTTCTTAAATTATTGCTAAAATTAGTTCCCCGATTTATCCTGCTGATTATTCTTTTTAATTTCTTCCGTCAGTCCATCAATGCTTGGACGGATGTTGTTTTTGCCTGACAGATTTTCAAGCATTTCTTTGACATCCACTCCAGATGTGGCCTTTAAAGATTCCTGCATGGTTGCCATAAGGTTCGTTGCGTAGCCGGAAACTTTATTAGCTCCGCCGTTTGCACTGTCGCTTCCTGTATCAACAACCGTAATTTTATCGATGTTGCTAAGAGGTGCTGCCACTTCCTTCGCGTATTGTGGAAGCATGCTAAGAACCATATCCAAAATAGCTGCTTGTCCATATTGCTCATATGCTTCAGCAATTTTGCGTTTTGCTTCAGCCTCTGCAAGACCTTTAAGACGGATGATTTCAGCTTCTGTTTCCCCTTGTGCCCGCTCGGAGTCAGCTTTTGCCTGACCATCGAGGCGGACTTTTTCAGCTTCTGCTGTTGCCATTGCTTCGATGCGGTACTTGTTGGCGTCAGCTTCTGCCATTTCGCGGGACTTGCTGGCTGCAGCAGCCTGCTCAACAGAGTAGCGGTCTGCATCTGCTTTCTTTTTAACCTCAGAGTCGTATTGTCTTTCACGACGCAAAATCTCTTTTTCTTCAAGCTCAATCTGTTTTTCACGCTCGATGATTTGAATTTGCATTTCCTGCTTCGTTACTTCCTGTTTGGAGCGGGCTGTTTCCAGATCATAAGATTGGTCGGCACGTGCTCTTGCCACGTCCTGCTCACGGCGGTAATCAGCTGTTTTTAGTTGATTGTCCTTTTCAGATTCAGCGATCTCTGTTGCACGTTCAAGCTCTGCACGCTTAGCGTCCTTGTCTGCCTCTGCACGCTTAATTCTTGTTTCTTTGTCTGCCTCAGCTGTAGCAATGTCAGCGTCACGGCGAACCTGGGCAATTCTTGGCTTACCTAGTGATTCAAGGTATCCATTTTTGTCACGGACATCCTTGATTGTGAAAGAGACAATCAGAAGTCCCATTTTCGCTAAATCCTGAGAAGCAACACGTTGAACTTCCTGAGAAAACTTATCGCGGTTTTTATAGATTTCCTCAACTGTCATCGATCCGAGAATCGAACGTAAGTGACCTTCTAAAACTTCTTTTGCTTCATTTTCTCTGTCTTCTTTTTTCTTCCCTAAAAACTGCTCTGCGGCTGTCGCAATTTCACCGATTGAACCGCCAATTTTAATAATCGCTGTTCCATCTGCCATAACTGGTACACCCTGCTCGGTATAAACCTCCGGTGTTGTTACATCAAGCTTGCTTGATAAAAGACTTAGCGGCTCCGCCTGTTGGAATACAGGAAATACGAAGGTCCCTCCGCCGCGAATAATTTTAATCCGGTTTCCAGACTCGTCTGTATGTACATTTTTACTTCCCAAATAGCTTCCTGTTACAATTAATGCTTCATCCGGTCCTGCTGTACGGTACTTGGTTACGTAAACCCCAATTAAAGCAAGTAAAATAACTGCGATAACCCCAATGACAATTAACATTTCCATTCTGTTTCCCCCTATTAATTAAAATGTAGATTTCTCACTGGATAAATCCAGTGCTTTTTCATAATCCTTTACCTGTAAAACCCCGTTCGTTACATCAATAACGAGTACCCGGTTCCCTTCTGGAATAGGTGTATTATCGTAGCTTGCTGCAGGCTTTGAGATCATTCCGCTAAAGCTTTCAATCACCACTTCACCAAAGCCGTCTGCGGGAACCGTAATAATCACTTTTCCGATTCTTCCGTTAAGCGACTGCTCTGTGTATGCCAGGGATTCCTCCGCTGACTTTAAAGGAACGAGTATAAAAAAATGTAACAACAGGCTTGCAAGTAAAGCAATAGCTGCACCGATCAGGATAATGATTCCCGAAGAAATGGATGATAAGGATTCAAATAAATAGCTGCTGCCCGAAAAGATTGTGATAAAGGCAAGTACCGTTGTAGGGTTTAGAAAATCTGCTGCTTCTAAAGCACCTTCAATTGCCTCACCAAAAAATAAATAAAAGAGCGTAATGAGACCTGAAACAATCAGCACTCCCAAATAAATGCTTTCCAAGCTGTACCCAAAAAGCTCCATTTTCCTCCTCCTCTCATTCATGGTACATCCTGTTTATTCTTTTACGTACTTAACTCGGTAAATGTTTCAAAATCTTTTCAAAAATATTTCACGTTTTTAAAAAAGTAATTATGCAAAAAAATAAAAGCATGGCTGCTTTCACCATGCTTCTCAAAAAACAGATGAGTAAACCGTTTTATTCCAAACGGGCTAATTTATGTGCAAGCTGGGACGCTTCTTCCTTTGATTCCTGAAGGATCTTATCTGCCATGTCAGGGTACTGGCTCATGCCTTCGCATATAACTGAATCATATTCTTTTATCCCCAAAAAGCGCATAATCTCTCTTAGATAATCCTCAGAAAAATTTAGGCCGGTTCCTTTATACACGCCGCCTACCGCTTGAATATGAACAGCCCGTTTCCCCTCAACCAGCCCCTCCTGACCGCCGGCAGTGTAGCGGAAGGTTCTTCCCGGAATACAAAGAGAGTCGATATACGTTTTAAGTCTTGGAGGAAATAATAAGTTCCAAAAAGGAGTGACAAACACATAAACATCAGCAGCTAAAAATTGTTCAAGTACATCATCCATTACTTTTACTTTATGCGTTTCAGATTCTGTTAAAGGCTCCCCGGATCTTTTTTTGCCCCAGGACGCAAGCACCTCTTCATCAATTTCCTGAAGCTCTGTTTCGTATAAATGCACATATTCAAGCTGAGCATTGCTTTCAAGATCCTTCAGTTGTGTGACAAATACATCTGCAAGCTCTTCACTCACAGATTTTTTATTTCTTGGATTAGCATTAATATATAAGATTTTCACCTGTTGTTCCTCCCTTTTCCTGTCTATTCTCTTTCTTCTATGATAACGCTTTGGCGAAATTTTTAAAGCATTCAAATTATTTTTATTTTTTACTTATGATTTCGCTTCTTAACCGATAAAATAAGTAACATACAACAAACGAATAAATCCCTTCCTTAAGGGTAAGAAATGAAGAAGAGCTTTTATCAGAGTATTTACATTACACCCTTGGCATGGCGTCGACGTAAAATAAGACATAGAAGATAACCGCAAATTATATGGGAAAAGGTGAGGATGTATATGGTCATGATTCACGGGAAACAGCACGAGAAATCATCAAACAACCCCCCTGTTACAGGTCATAAAAAGGTTTCGATAACGCTTCATTATCATCGGTACGACGGGGATTACAGGGGATGGAACCTGTGGGTATGGCTAGAGGGCCAAAATGGACGAATGGTTCAATTTAAAGACGGTTCTCCATTTGGGCAGACAGCTACTTTTGAAATGGAGGACGCCCGGGGAATCAGCCGGGTAGGATTTATCATTCGAAAGAGCACCCAGGAAAACGACTGGGCGAGCAAGCGTTTTGATGATCGCTTTATTACTGAATTTGATGAAAATGGCCATTCTGAGGTCTGGCTAATGCAGGGGCTTGAAAAAATCTACCATGATGTAAATGAAGTAAATGCAGCCCCGAGAATTTTAAGCGCCAAGCTAAACTGCCGGCGTGAAATTGCCGTGACAACAAACCTTTCCTTTGATTGGGAGCATGATTCCATCTCATTGGATTTAGAAGGAGCCTCAATTGAAGAGATTATTGTTTCAAAAGATCACAGCTCCTCTGATCTGGCGCACCAGTTAACTATTATCACAAATGAGGACTTATCTCTGACTAAAGCCTACAAGGTGACCATCTCCCATTTTGGCAGCTGTCCTGTCTCTCTTGGAGATATTGTGCGAACAAAAGAATTTGACCATGCGTTTGGCTATGACGGGGAGCTTGGTGCCCTCTATTCAAAGGAAAAGACCTTATTCCGCTTATGGTCTCCTGTGGCTCACGAGGCTGATTTACTGATCTATTCAATCAATAGTGATTCTCCTGCCCGTTATCGTATGGAACGAGGAGAGAAAGGCACATGGCAGGTTGAAATTAATCAGGATTTAAATGGGGTTTCATATATGTTCCGGGTCAGAGTCGGCAATGATTGGATAGAAGCAGCAGACCCTTACGCAAAGGCTGTAACGATTAACGGGGAAAAAAGTGTTGTTGTTGACCTTTCCCAAACGAATCTGCCGAATTGGGATAAACCTTCTCCTTCCTTTAACCATCCCGAGGATGCAATTATTTACGAGCTGCACATCCGGGATGCTACTATTCATGAAAGCAGCGGAGCAATGCATAAAGGAAAGTATCTTGGTCTTGCTGAATCCGGGACTAAAAATGCGGACGGTGTAAAAACCGGGCTGGATCACTTTGCTGATTTAGGCGTCACCCATATTCAGCTATTACCCATTTTTGATTTTTGGACTGTGGATGAAACAAAGCCGGAAACTCAGTATAACTGGGGGTATGATCCAAAGCATTTTAATGCGCCGGAAGGCTCCTATTCACTTGATCCTTTTTCGCCGCAATTAAGAATCAGTGAGCTTAAGACATTGATTCAAGCTATTCACAGCCGCGGCATGCGAGTGATTATGGATGTGGTTTTCAACCATGTATATGATGTTCCCCGTTCAAGCTTTCAGCAGCTTGTGCCGGGGTATTACTACCGCTACGCTGACAATGGCGTCTTGTCAAACGGCACCGGAGTAGGAAATGATACTGCTTCAGAGCGCTATATGATGAGAAAATTCATAATTGATTCCTTACTCTATTGGGCAAAGGAATATAAAATAGACGGATTCCGTTTCGACCTGATGGGCATTCATGATGTTGAAACGATGAACGCCGTCAGGAAAGCATTAGATGAAGTCGATCCTTCCATCATTATTCTCGGAGAAGGCTGGGAGCTTGATACCGCATTGCCTGAAAGTCAAAAAGCAAGCCAGGTAAATGCACATAAGATGCCAAGGATTGCCCACTTTAATGACTCAGTCCGTGACCATTTAAAGGGGAACAACTTCTCTGACCAGGATGCCGGTTTTGTTAACGGAAGAAGCGGCTGCAGCTATCCCGTAAAACAGGGAATTACAGCAGGAATGTCCCTCGCCTATGATCGTCTTAGCTACCAGGATCCCTGCCAGGTTATCAACTATGTTGAGGCCCATGACAATCATACTCTATGGGATAAGCTTGTACTGACAAACCCGGATGCTCCAGAGCAGGACCTGAAAAGCATGCATAAGCTCGCAACATCCGTGATTTTACTATCTCAGGGCATTCCTTTTCTTCATGCCGGCCAGGAATTTATGCGTACAAAGGGCGGAGACCATAACAGCTACCGATCACCGGACTCCACTAATAAACTGGACTGGGACAGAAAAGCAGAATTTGAACAGGAAGTCAGTTATGTAAAAGGGCTTATCGCCCTTAGAAAATCCTCCAAAGCCTTCAGAATGCAGACGAAGGAAGAAATTAAAAAAAGACTGCACTTTTATCCGTCAGATGAGCATCTGATCGCCTACAGAATTGAAGCGGGTGAAGAGGAAAATAAATATGGCTCCTATATTGTTGTTCATAATGCCCACCATCATCCGGTAACGTTTGACCTGAATTCTAATGGCCCCTGGCATGTATTAGTTAATGGGTACGATTCAGGGTATGAACCACTCAGCATTGTAAAACGGAATCAAATTGAAGTTTCACGCCTTTCCACGTTCGTTCTGGCAAAGCCTCGCACCGTTTAAGACAAGGATTGAACGGGAAGACAGATAAAAAAGGTGAAAGGCGTTGAAGCAGATGTTATATATTTTAGCAATCTTTCTCCCTCCGGTTGCTGTGTTATTTACAGGAAGATTTGGCTCCTTCCTACTAAATATCCTTCTGACCATTTTGGGATATATACCCGGTTTAATACATGCGATCATTGTGGTCCGCGATCAAAAACATAAAAAAGATATGGAAAACCTATTAAGTAAAAGAAGCTGATGATGATCAGCTTCTTTTTTATGATCAAGATATCTGCAAATTTTATGCTCAGGTGAATCAAAAAGCATATCCGGCACATAGTATAATAAACTAAGTTGTAAAAAACGAAACATTCTGATAAATAAAACGTACTACTTATAAACACCTTTACGGAAGGAGAAAAGAAATGGACCAGCTGCTGCGGTACATATCCATTCTGGCCATCATTATCTTTGGAGCATTCGAATTATTCTTCGGATTAAACTATGGTGAATGGTCATTAAAGGGACTAGTTGGAATTGGGGCAGCGCTTGGTTTGTTCCTCCTCACTTTCCAGTCCTCGAACGAAGACCATAATCACCGCCACTTAAGACATTAACCCTCCCCTTTCTCTATGGTAAACTTAAGAAAAACCAAAAGGGAGACGATCCATTGAAAGATCAATACAAGCTTTCTGAACAAACAAAACACGAGTTAATACGCGAGATCCAGTCCTATTTTCAAGAAGAACGCGGTGAGGAAATAGGAGCGCTGAGCAGTGCTTTACTGCTCGATTTCTTCCTTCGACGTATTGGACCCGCTGTTTACAACCAGGGTGTTACAGATGCTCATTCTTATCTTTCTGAAAAGCTTGAAGATATATTTGAAATTCAAAAAACCCGCTCGTAAAAAAGCTGAGACACTTCTATTTTATAGGTATACCCCAAAAATTAATCCCTGCCCGGAAAGCCGAATAGGCTGGAATATTCAAGCACTACCGGCACTCCCAAGCAGGGATTTTAAAATTTTACTCTATCCGCTCCATAGCGTTTCAGTGTTTTTTCCAGACTTAAAACAAGCTTTTTTTCCCGCCTGTTTTCGATGAAAGTGATGCATAACGATTGCAGATAAAGAAGAATGATAAAAGGGATAATGCATATGTAAATTAAAAAAGTATTTCCATAAAAAATCTGTTGAAAAATGACCCACCAGTAACCAATGTAAATGAGTGTAAATAACACATTAATACATGCTTCCCACGATGAACCTTTACTTCTTTTGCGCATTCACCCACCAGCCTTTCAATCTTCTCACAGCTAAGTTTATCACATTAATAACTGAAAATTCATAACTTTTTAAGCTGTTAATTTGTAAAAGCTGGCTGTTGTAACACAAGCTTTTGATCCTCAAGTGTATCCTCCGTATCCGTACTCTTTGCTTTCCACGTTAATACCCAATGATTGTCTTCCAGATAAGGAAGCTCCTCTGAAACAATATATTTTTCCGTATCTCCATAAAGGGAGAACCAGGACTGGGCTTCATTTGTTAACAGCGCTTCCTGCTTGGCTTCAGCCGGATCTGTAAGCTGTTGATTTTGCTGATTAATTGAGATTGGGATATCTGTAATAAATGCTTGTTGTGCAGTAGGATAAAAGGAAATCTTAATGGAATATTGTCCCTCGGGGGCTAAAACCGTTTCTTCGTCATTTACCGGTATTTCAAGTGGAAATTGAACTGATTTTGAAAGCTGCTCATTTGATATCATGCGGCCTTTTTCTGATTCATCCGGTCCGTCACAGCCAGGCTCACCATTGGTATTAACTAAGGTATTATTTAATTCTGCTGCCTCGATTTCAATCTGCAACGGTTCTCCGCACTGCATATCATAGGTGACTGGCGCACCAAGTTCGTTTGTAAGCGTTACTTCCACGATGATGTCCTCGCCTTCTTTAAACTCTGTGCCATTTGTAACAACGTTTAATTCAAGACCGTTTATATTATAATCGTACAGCTTCCTTTCCCCTGAATGGGAGCCATCGTCCCAAAAGTAGACAAAAGCAAAAAAACCGATACCCAGAGCAAAAACCGCAAGACCCGCCCATGAGCTTTTTCTCATTTGGTTTCGCTCCTTTCTTATTCGAAGAATTTCCTTATATAATACCCATATCCTAAATTTCGCTCATAAAAACTTGTCTCACTACTATTTTATGATGATGATCAGCATCCATTACGGAGCGCTATTAAAGACCTGCGACAAATACTGCAAATGATTACTTAATGAAATTAACAGCATAACAATCGTTGTTAAGGATGCCGCCAGTAATAATGCAGCGATAATATCTTTTACGGCAATACCTTGTTCTTTGCGGTTTCTATAAGCAGGAATGACCCGCTGAAGAAGATAAACAGAAAAGATTGAAAGCATCAGCACAAAAATCCATGTCTGTATCGCAGATTCCACCTGCACCTCGTACAGCGAATAACGCAGCCCCTCGTCTTCAGGCACTTCTATCGTTTTATATTCTTTGAAAATCATTCCCCGTTCCAGCGTCATTTCATTAGTTTCTTCACTGTATACATAGCCATAGCCTCCAGGATAAAAATTAATCATCATGGCAGCCAGGATTAATAGGAAAATAACAGCGTATCCAGATGCAGTGTACCAAAACTCTTTTTTCTTTTTCATTCCTTACCTCCAAAGCATATCGATTCAATACGGTTAATTGTAACAAACCCCTCCTATACGGGAACAGTAAAGTATACTTTTTTACAAAATTTTAAATCATGTAATTGAAAGTAAAGGTTTTTTTTAGTATAGTTCATGAAAACACTGAAATTTCATGCTATTTCCGGAAAGATATAGTAAAATACTAAAGAAACACAAAGTGAAAAGGGTTACATACAGATTAAACCTGCATTCTGCTCCCCGAATAGCAGCACCTATGCGGGAGAAAGTTTCTTTCTTTGGAAATTTACTGTAGAATGGGTGAAACAAACAAAAAAAGCTCTATTTTTACTAAGGGATATGGGGTGTTATGATGGCAATCGCAAACGTAGGACAATTTGTACGATTCACACGGCATGGATTTGAAATTACAGGTGAAGTGACCAAAATACTCGAACGTTCTGTTATTGTTAATATTTCTGAAGATGATGCTTTATTGCTTGATTATGGAACCAACTTCACCGTTGTTTCACATGAAAATTACGAATTAGTACAAAAATAAACCATTTTAAAAAGTGCGGATTCCTCAGGGAACCCGCACTTTTTTATGCCAATAAACATTCACTCCTAACACGCTATATCAGAAGAAGAAAACAAATTACCCAGAGGTTGATTGCAGCGGAAGAGGCTGACTCCTGCGGGATGAAACGGGAGCTTGAGATCCACTTGCGTTAGCAAGTTAGCTCAAGCCCCGTCCCGCGGAAATCAACACGCCCCATCACAAGGCATTCACCCCCTTCCTACTATAAAAAATAAGTAGGTTGGTGTGACAAAGGAATTCACTCCTTCTCCTAACACGCTATATTAGAAGCAGAAAACAATTTCCCCAGAGGTTGATTGCAGTGGAAGGGGCTGACTCCTGCGGGATGAAGCGGGAGCTTGAGATCCACTTGCGTTAGCAAGTTAGCTCAAGCCCCGCCCCGCGGAAAGCATGCCCCTGCAGCGGAAATCAACACGCCCCATCACAAGGCATTCACCCCCTTCCTACTATAAAAAATAAGTAGGTTGGTGTGACAAAGGAATTCACTCCTTCTCCTAACACGCTATATTAGAAGCAGAAAACAATTTCCCCAGAGGTTGATTGCAGTGGAAGGGGCTGACTCCTGCGGGATGAAGCGGGAGCTTGAGATCCACTTGCGTTAGCAAGTTAGCTCAAGCCCCGCCCCGCGGAAAGCATGCCCCTGCAGCGGAAATCAACACGCCCCATTAAAAGGCATTCACCCTTAACTCACATACTTCAAATAAACTCAGAGTTAATTACATTTGAAATAAACCCAACACCTTGAGCTTCAGTATCCATCCCGCTAGGTGTAAAATTAGAAACCAAAATAAAAATCAAAATAATCGTCACAACCAAAAGCCCAATCAAACCTGCAACTAACTTCTTCCCATCCACTTTACTCACTTCCTCTTAGCACTTCATTCTTAACCCTCATCAGCATATCCACATGCGGAATCCCATCATCCAAATATTCTTCTGACGTCGGCTCAAACCCAAACGACTCATAAAAATGACGCAAATAAACCTGGGCCTGCAGCTTAATCTGTTCTACTCCCCAGTCCTTAACCATAATATTTACTGACCTCGCAACCAGCCTCCGCCCCGCTCCAGATCCTCTATACTCAGGCGCCACAATAATCCGCCCAATCGACGGCAGATCATACTTAACTCCTCCCGGGAGAAGACGGGCATACGCAACCAGCTTATCCCCTTCCCGAAGCGTTAAATGAAAGCTCTTCGGGTCATAGCCATCTATTTCCTGATACGCACACTGCTGCTCTACCACAAAAATTGAATTTCGTGCCATTAAAATCTCGTAAAGCTCAGTTGCCGATAATTCCTCAAACGTTTGTAATGTCCATTCCATTTCCTGCTTCCTCCTGTTCACGAACCAATACTTTTATTATAATGAGTTTCAGCCAGGAATTCACCCATCAGGGTAAGAAAGGAGCAGTTGTGAATGGGAGATGCAGCTTCCTTTATTGTTAACATGCTTTATTGGATTGGAATAGCGGTTATCTTATTTATCATATTTTCTTTATCTTTTTTACTAAAAACAAAATCCTCTTCTAAAGAGAAAAAGCATCCTGCCGATAAACGAAAACGGTAGGATGCTTCTTTTCATACAACATTAGCTATTAACTTCGAGTGTTTGAGGCTCTTCGCCTGCATTCATCAAACGAACCGCTGTCGGCTCGATTTCCAAAACAATATATTCAGGATCGTCCGGACCTTCAAACCACTCTGAGAAGCGGTCACTCCAAAGTTTATGCTTTAAATCCTCGGAGTCGCGAATGACCGCAGTTCCTTCAATTTCAACATATCTGTCTCCGTAGCCTTCCCCATCATAGCCAAGCAGGATATGGACGAAAGGATTTTTATCAATTTCTTCTGCTTTATGTGTTTCACGGTTTGTAGGTGTGTGGAGCACTAAGCCATCATTAAAAAAGGTCATATACCTTGAATGAGGCTTATCATTTCTAACGGTTGAAAGTGTTCCTACTTTATTTTGTTCAAATACTGACATGATGGTTTCTTTTAATTCAGTTTGGTTCATTATTTGTCATCTCCTTTACTATCTATATTCCCTTATTTTCCACTAACTTATGTATTTAAACCATTTATAGCATGTAAAAAACCAGGAGGCCTGGGCCTCCTGGTTTTTGATTTGTATTAGTTTAAAAAATATTCTTCAATATCATCAAGCATCAAATTAGCAGCGCGTACTCCGCCTGCTGTGTTCCAGATCGTATCGCTCACTTCATGAATATTTCCTTCTTTAACGACTTCGAGGTTTTGGAATAGAGGGTCATTCAGCCAGCTGTCGGCTGCTTTACTGCCTTCCCCATCACCCTCTTCGTAAGTGAAGTAGAAAAGCACATCTCCTTCCATTGCCTCCACGCGCTCTTTTGTTACACCATTTTCAGAAAAATCATCGATATCCTGTTCTTCAGGACGCGCAAATCCTAATTGATCAAGGATAAGACCGGAGAATGAATCCTTATGGTAAATACGTGTATCTCCTGCCATAAAGCGCACCATCGAAATTTCATTTTCCACTTGTTCCCCAAGCTCGCCGCTAAGCTCTTCAACGCGATGCTTGTAGTCGTCCATTACCTGCTGGCCCTCTTCTTCTTTATTAATGGCCTTTGAATACAGCTCAAAGTTTTCCTGCCAGTCGCCTTTTAGTGTTTCAGACATGACTGTTGGTGCAATTTGTTCAAGCTGCTCATAAACAGCTTCCTGACGCAGCTTAGTCCCGATGATTAAATCCGGCTGCAGAGCAGCGATTGCTTCTACGTTTACTTCACTTTCCGTTCCAACAACCTCAACATCTGTCATATCTTCTGCTATATGCTCATACCAAGGGTCGCCTGTCCAGGATTGTACCGCTCCTACCGGTGTAACACCCATTGATAATAAGGCTTCTGTTCCTTCATTCGTAAGAATAACGACTCGTTCAGGCGTTCCTTCAATCGTTGCTTCACCCATTGCGTGCTCAATGGTATAGCTTTCTTCTGTATCCCCGGAACTATTATCTGATTCTTCATTGCCGGCGCCATTGTCGTTGGAGCTGCATGCTGCCATCACGATTGCTAATATACCGATCAGTAAAAATAAAAACAAATTCTTTTTCATAATTAATTCTCCTCAGAATTTATTGATAATCATTCTCAAACAACACCCCTATCATAATCGACTGATTTGAACCTGTCAACAACTAAATGAAAACCGTTTTCATTTAGAAGGATTTTCGTTATAATGAGAACCATTGAGATATAGAAAGGGAAAAAAGATGAAACAGTCAAAGGGTTTTTCGATTCTTCTTATAACTGGATCGTTTATTTTAATGCTTGGTCTTATTTTAGCCAGTGTTAGGTTTGGATACCAGCAAACCTCTTTTATACAGATTGTACGTTCTTTTACGGCCTTTGATGGCTCTAATGCGCATTTAGTCATCCAGTCTGTGAGGATTCCCCGTGCATTGATTGCAGCTGCTGTGGGAGCCTCTCTCGCTGTAGCAGGCGTATTGATGCAGACGCTCACTAAAAATCCGCTCGCTTCTCCAAGTATCTTTGGGGTAAATGCCGGTGCAGGCCTGGCAGTCGTTATTGGTGTGACACTTTTTAATGTGACCTCCCTTCATTCGTTTGCATTACTGGCATTTTTAGGAGCTGGAATTGCCATAGTGGCAGTTTTCGGTTTAGGTTCATTAGACCGCAATGGGTTGTCCCCTCTGCAGCTGACGTTAGCGGGTGCCGCGATGACCGCTTTATTCGGATCGGTCACTCAGGGGCTGCTCGTATTAAATGAATCAGCGCTGGAGCAGGTGCTATTCTGGCTTGCCGGCTCTGTGCAGGGCAGGGATATTGCTTTATTGTGGACCGCACTCCCATATATAGCAGCCGGCTTTGCTATCGCTTTATTTTTTGCCCCTTCTTTTAATGTCCTCGCAATGGGTGAGGATGTTGCAAGCGGACTTGGTGTGAAAACAGGAATGCTTAAAATATGGATCGGGATCATCGTGGTGCTATTAGCAGGTGGCTCTGTAGCGGTTGCGGGACCGATCGGCTTTATCGGGATTATGATTCCTCATCTTGCGCGTAAGTTGATTGGAATCGATCACCGCTGGCTGATTCCGCTGTCAGCTTTCCTAGGGGCTAATCTTCTTCTCCTGGCCGATCTGGTGGCAAGGTATGTGATTATGCCTCAGGAGGTTCCCGTTGGCGTTATGACAGCTTTAATTGGGACACCGATCTTTATTTATATTGCCAGAAGGGTGGGGACGTCATCATGAAGCGTTTTGTTCCTGTCAGAATTGGGCAAAAAGCTGTTTCCTTTTTGTTTGACAAGCTTACATTTTTACGTGTTACGCTTGCCCTTCTTGTTGCTGCCGGTATTTTTTTCATCAGCCTCGGCTTGGGGGAAGTTTGGGTTTCTCCTCTGGATATTGCAAAGGTTCTATTTGGAGGGGGTGAGCCTTTTCATCAATTAATTATCCGCGATTTCAGATTGCCGAGGATTCTTATTGCTCTCCTTGTCGGAGTTGCTCTCGCTGTTGCCGGTGCTTTATTGCAGGGAATGGTGCGAAACCCTCTGGCATCACCGGATATCATAGGAATCTCTGGAGGCGCAAGTGTTTTTGTCGTTGGATTTTTGGTCCTGTTCAGCGATTCCAATGGAGCTTTAACGATTTCAATTCAATGGCTGCCTGTTGCGGCTTTTCTTGGCGCTTTGCTTGCTGCCATTTTGGTTTATTCATTCTCCTGGAAAAACGGTCTTTCTCCTGTCCGCCTTGTATTAATTGGAATTGGGCTTTCTATGTTTATGAACGCGTGTACGACGCTGTTGATGCTAGTCGGACCGATTTACCGGGCAAGCCAGGCGAATATCTGGATAACCGGTTCTGTAAACGGCTCTACATGGGGACAGGTATGGATCCTTTTTCCCTGGGTTCTGGTTTTGTTTATCATAAGCCTTATGATGGCAAGACATGTGAATCTGCTTGAGCTTGGGGACGATGTGACAAAAGCGATGGGCTCCCCTATATCAAAACAACGGATCGTCATTCTTCTTTTAAGCACCGGTCTTGTGGGGGGCTCAGTAGCATTTGCAGGAGGCATTGGCTTTGTCGGACTTATGGCGCCTCACTTAGCCAGAAAGCTGATTGGTTCCTCTTATGGGGCACTCATTCCTATGTCAGCAATTATCGGAGCCGCATTAGTCATGCTTGCTGATTTAATCGGCCGCTTAATTGCTGCACCGCTTGAAGTTCCTGCAGGTGTATTTACCGCAGCAATTGGCGCCCCTTACTTTATTTATTTGTTATTTAAAGAAAGGAGCAAAAAATCTTGAGACACGATGAGCTTTTACCTTATATTAGCAATCATCTGCCTGTTTTCTTTGGGCCTGCTGCCGGCAGTCTTGTCTGGGATGTGACAGCGTGGAAGAAACCCTCTTCAGCTCTTCAGGATTTAACACTGATTCAGCAGCTGCAGGGTGCTCCAAAGCTGAATGTCACAGGATCACTTGCGGTCAAGCGGCTTTCGTTTATTTACCTGGGAGCCCTTTTAGCTTATTACCGCAGCGGTGAGCACTGGGATCTTGCAGCTTCTTCTGTGCAAATTGCCCATGACAAGGAAAGTGTTTTTCAGCTGAAGCTTTATACTGCCGAGGTTTCCTTATCCAGGACTTCTCCTCAAAATTGGATGGAGCCTGTAAAGGATAATTTCA
Organism: Jeotgalibacillus proteolyticus; assembly: GCF_002926065.1. Lineage (GTDB taxonomy): Bacteria > Bacillota > Bacilli > Bacillales > Jeotgalibacillaceae > Jeotgalibacillus > Jeotgalibacillus proteolyticus. The sequence goes on from NZ_PREZ01000003.1 coordinate 83,790, forward strand.
TTAATTGGCTTAAGCCTCTAGTGGAAGCTGTAGAGCGTGTAACCAAGGTTAATCAGATTATTCTTTGGGAGAATGTTTTCATTTATTTGAAGTGGTTTTATGAGGTCCTTGCTCCTTCTCTTTCTGAGCTTGAGGAAAATGAATGGAAGAATCAGTGGGAAGAGATTGTCAGTGAATCTTTTTTTGGGGAAGATACTCCAAACCCTTTTGCTTATTTGAATAAGACTAAAGCGAAAAGAACGATGGAAGATGGCAAGCGTGTAAGACATACCTGCTGCTATAAATACAGATTGCCAGGGGGTAAGAACTGCAAGACGTGCTGCCAGATTAAAGCGTAATAATATAAAAATCCGCCGCTTTAATTTAAAGCGGCGGATTTCTATTTTATAGTGGACGATATTCATCCTCCGGGCTGACTGGTTCAGTTACCTTTGGCTTTCTTGCAAAGCACATAATTCCTGCGATAAGGAATAGAAGCGCCGGCAGCCATCCAAGAAGAAGTGTTCCAAGTCCAACTAACAGGGCACTACCGATCAGCAGGCCTCCTGCAAGCTTAGGCTTACGGTTTCCTCTTACAACGACAATAGCAACAATGCTTAAGATCGTACTAATTAGAACAACGATAATAAAATAAGTGCCTAATCCGCTGAATAGATCGATAATATCAGACACATTCATACCTGATGCTGCAAGATCAGGATCATTCTCAAGCTCTTGTTCAAACTCTCTTCTAACTTGCTCATCAGAGAAAAAGGCATTTAAAAGAAAAACACCAACAAGCATAAGAATATTAATAATAACACCAATCACACTTAAAACGATTTCACCTGTTCTTTTCAAAATTCCAACCTCCTAATTATGTATAATTACTAATCACATCCCCTATTCTACGGTTAATTACACCTAAAGTTCCAAATTTTTAATGATCTATGTTTATTTTATTAACGTCAGGAGCTCTTTGAGTCGTCTTATCGTATAGTTTGGAACTCCATCCTCTTCGCTTCTGGCTTCATCTAAATTATGATGGTTGATCCATACACTTTTTATCTCCGTACGGTTGGCTCCAAGAATATCTGTTTTTTTATTATCCCCAACCATCCAGACATCCTCTGCAGGAAGATCCATCAGACGTAGAGTATGTTCAAAAAGCGATGCATCAGGCTTGCCAAATCCATAATTCCCTGAAATAACGATATGATCAAAATAAGGAACGAGCTCAGGCGTAATCGCCAGCTTTTCAAGCTGAAGCGACGGTGCTCCATTTGTTAACAGAAGCAGACGCAACCCTTTTTTCTGCAGCACATCAAGCACGTCAAATGTTTCTTCATACAGGACAGGATTGTTTCTGCGGTATTCAATAAATTGCCGGCTCAGCCTAAGACCTGCGTCCTCATCTCCAGCTCCCTGTTCTTTCAGCGCCTCTGTCCAAACCTGTTTTCTGTAGTCAGGCATCACCCTGCCCATCTCACGGAATTGATAATGAATAGAATCTCCAAACTCTCCCCATAGTCCTTCAAAGGGATTAATTCCAATTAACTGCGTAAATGCATGTGTAGAAAGAGTGGAATAAATTTCGGGGGCTATACGGCGGACATCCTTTACTAACTGGTCCGCATCCACCTGATACGTCCTTTGCGCCTCTTCTGCTGTAAGAGTGAGTGCAAGCTCAATACTTTTTTTATCCCATAGAAGTGTGTCATCTAAATCAAAGAAAATGGCTTCTGGCATGCTGATCCCTCTTTCCTAATGGTTGATTGTTTTATTGTCACAAAACTCAAGTAAAATTGCACGAAAAAAAAGCACTTTCTCCTGTGACAGAGAGAGTACTTTTCGCTTTTAAGATGGATTTAAAATACGATCCAGAAATTGTTTTGTCCGTGCTTCCTTTGGATTTTTCAAAATTTCCTCAGGTGTTCCCTGCTCTACAATGTGGCCGCCATCAATAAAGATCACATGGTCTGCCACTTCCTCTGCAAATTTCAACTCATGGGTTACAATCGCCATCGTCCAGCCTTCCTTAGCCAAATCCCGGATTACACGCAGCACCTCACCCACAATCTCAGGGTCAAGCGCTGATGTCGGCTCATCAAACAACATAAGCTCAGGCTCGATCGCAAGCGCACGCGCAATCCCTACACGCTGCTGCTGTCCCCCTGAAAGCTGATGCGGATAGAGATCCATTTTTTCTGCAAGCCCCACTTTTTTAAGAAGTGATTCAGCCAGCGCCTTTGTTTTCTCTTTTGCCTTCCTCTGAACAATGACCGGTCCTTCCATGACATTCTCAAGAGCTGTTTTATGCGGAAACAGATTATAGGATTGAAAAACCATTCCTGATTTTCTCCGGAGAGTTAAAATGTCTCTCTTTGAAGGAGCCGCATCAAAATTTATATTGAACTCGTCCTGAAATTGTATGGTGCCCTTATTCGGCATTTCAAGTGCGTTTAAGCATCGAAGCATCGTAGTTTTCCCTGAGCCTGATGGACCAATAATCGCAACGACGCTTCCTTTTTCAATTGAAAGATCAATTCCTTTTAATACATCAAGGTCTCCAAAGGACTTGTGCAACCCTTTAACAGATACTAACATTGTCTTCCCTCCTTACTTGGCAACATAACGGTCTAATCGTTTCTCTATCCGACCTTGGATTAAAGATAAAATAAAGCAAACGATCCAATATAAAAGCGCCGCCGTAATATAAAGCTGTAAAAATTCATAGGTTCTTGCTGCAATCTCCTGAGATTTCCTGAATAGCTCTGTTACAAGGATTAACGAAGCAAGCGATGTATCCTTCACCAGGCTGATAAAGGTATTGGACAGCGGCGGAATGGATACACGGGTTGCCTGCGGCAGAATGATTCGAAGCAGGGCCTGTCTGTGTGTCATTCCAATTGCGTAGCCTGCTTCCCATTGTCCCTTTGGCACAGATAGAATGGAGGCACGGATAATTTCTGATGCGTAGGCACCTACATTTAAAGAAAAAGCGATACAGGCACTTGGAAATGGATCAATGACAACGCCTATATTCGGGAGCCCGTAAAAAATAATAAATAACTGCACAAGCAAGGGCGTACCGCGAATGGCAGATACATACACACGCGCAAGACCAGCCAGAATTTTGCTGTTTGATAAACGGGCAAGCGCTGTAAGAAGAGCGATTAACAAGCCAAAGGTGAAGGAAATTAAAGTAAGCGGAATCGTTCCCTGGATTCCGCCCTGAATCATCGGCCAAAGAGAGGATTGGAATAAATCCCAATCCACTACCGGATCCGACGCTGCTAAAATAAAATTATTGAGAAACATCTTCGCCAAACCACTCTTCAGAGATTTCTGCTAGTGTTCCGTCTTCCTTCATTTCTTCAAGATGCTTGTTAAACTCTTCTACCAGCTCTTCATTGTCCTGACGGAACATAAACCCGCTTTCAGATGCGTTGCTTTCTTCGGCTGCAATTTTGATACCTGCATTTGGCTGCTGCTGCTGGAAATCTAAAATGGCCAGCTTGTCATTAACCGTTACCTCTGCACGCCCTGCTTTAATTAACTCAATTGCCTGAGCAAGTCCTTCTACCTGAATCAATTCTGCTCCGTATTCTGTTGCAATATCAGCATAGTTACTAGTGAGAGATTGAGCCGACTGCATTCCTTCAAGATCTTCAAAGGAAGTAACAGCTGTATTATCCTCAGGAACCACTACGACTGCTCCGGAGTAAGTGTAAGGAACGGAGAAATCATATGTTTCCAGGCGGTCTTCTCTGATTCCTACCTGATTTGCAATCACATCAAAACGGGAAGAATTTAATCCCTCAAACATTGAATCCCACTGTGTTTCCCTATATTCAACATCTACACCCATACGCTCCGCTACTTCATTCATTACTTCAATGTCATAGCCTGTCAGTGTATCGCTTTCATCATGGAAAGTGAAAGGAGCGTATGTTCCTTCTGTTCCAACTGTAATTGTCCCGCTTTCCTGGATCTGCTCTAAAAGCGTTTGAGAAGAATCAGTATTTTCCGTGTTTCCATTATCTGAAGCTTCATCAGATCCGCCGCAGGCTCCAAGAAGTCCTACTACAGCAATTGTTGTTAAGCCAAACCATTTTTTCATTTTAACCCACCCATTCTTATCGGAATTGTAAATAACTTATGTGATTGTATTATGGAATCCTGCAATTGTAAACATTATTGGCTCGAAATCAAGTTTATTTTCATTATTTCTGTCTGAGGGTCTTCGGATACCTTAAAACAACAATAAAAAAGGAAAAGCTTCACTCTGCAGTTCATTTTTTGCTGCGAATAATATAATCTTTTCAGCAACTTATACACCCCAAACTACTAACAAACATAAAATTAGTGTTATTTTGTAAAGAAAACAGAAAAAGACAGAGCAGCTGCCCTGTCTTTAAGCGCTATTTGAATGAAAAATTGAGTGACATTTTTATTTTATAAGACTATTAAATGTAAACTCATATCTACCTTTTTTCCTCGTTAATTCTTTTCATTCTCCAGCTCTTCAATCGCTTCTTTCATTTTCTCTTTATCCTCATCTGAAAGCTCCGGGAATTGCGGATCAATTTCTTTCAGACAATTCACCATTACCTCTGTAATAATATAACGGGAATACCATTCATCATCCGCTGGAAGTACATACCACGGTGCAAAGTCGGTAGACGTATGTGAAAGCATAGCTTCAAAAGCCTCCTGATATTCATCCCAATGGCGGCGCTCTTTTATATCATTATAAGAAAATTCCCAGTTCTTTTCGGGGTTTTTAAGACGTTCGAGCAGTCGCTGCCTCTGCTCTTCCTTGGACATATTGAAAAAGAATTTGATCACCTTGTATCCATTTTCTGTCAGGTGCTGTTCAAAATCATTAATTTGCCGATAACGCATTTTCCACACTTCGTCCTTTTCCATATCATCAGGATACATTTCATCTTTTAATTTATCTTCATGAACTTTTGGTGCAATGACTTCTTCATAATGAGAACGGTTCAGGATGCCGACCTGCCCTCTTGCCGGAAGCCCTTCACGAATCCTCCAGAGGTAATCATGCTTGAGTTCAGTTTCAGAAGGTTTTTGGAATGAAGCTGTTTTCAGACCCTGTGCTGTCAGGTTTGAAAAAATATAGCTGATCGCTTCATCCTTACCAGCAGCATCCATGGCCTGCAGCACAACCACAATGCCTCTTTTTTCTTCAGCATGCAAACGCCAGTGTAACTCCTTCAGTTTATCAATGCTTTTTGGCAGGATGTCATCAAGAAGCTCTTCCTCTTTTAGATTGAAATCTTCTTTCGTACTATAATCCTCCAGACTTACCTTCTGATTGCTCTTCACCAGATATCTTTTCATATCCACTTGTTCTTCACATGCCTTCCTCTTCATAATAGACATCTGATATTCAGCTGCAAATATCCTCTTTCATTACCCCTGTTATTAAAAAGATAAACGATTTGAAATAACCCCCTTTCTTATGGAATAAAATCCTATCCATTTACCTTTTGTTTTACTGACAATTGGAAGTGCAGAGATGACAGCAGGAACAGGCTAAATAAAAACCCCGCTTTCCGAATCTTTCATCGGTAAGCGGGGTTTTAAATCATTACTTTCCACCGGTCAGTGACAGCCCTTTAATAAAATACTTATTGAAGAACGCGTAAATCACTAGAACCGGCAGCGTGAAGACCATTGATGCAGCCATTATATAATTCCAGTAGCTGACAAACTGGCCTTTAAAGGTGTTTAAGCCAAGCGGCAGTGTGTACATGCTCGAATCTGTCATGATAATGAGCGGGCGCATAAAATCATTCCAGAAGCCCATAAATACGAAGATTGCCTGAGCAGCAAGCGCTGGTTTAGCAAGTGGCAGAACCACCTTGAAAAAGGTCCCGATCCGGCTCAGCCCATCGATGGCAGCTGCTTCCTCCAATTCCTTCGGGAAATTGACAAAGAATTGTCTCATCATAAAGATGAAGGTAGCATTAATCATCGAAGGTACAATCATGCCCTGATAGCTGTTTAACCAGCCGAATTCCCGTAGAATCAGGTAGTTCGGGATCATGGTTACCTGTGCAGGAATCATTAATACTGCCAGAATGACAATGAACAGGGATTTTTTCCCCGGAAAAGTCAGCCTTGCAAGAGCATATCCTGCCATGGAGTTAAACAGGATATTTAATGCTGTTCCGACGGTTGCGATCAAGACGCTGTTAAACATCCATCTTGGAAATAGCGCCTGTTCAATAAAGATCTGCCGGTAATTATCGAATGTGAAATTCTTCGGAATAAAATTAATCGATCCACTCACGATTTCTGACAGCGGCTTGAATGACGAAGAGAGTGCCCATAAAAATGGGATGAGTGTTACGAGCGCGTAAGTGCACAAAATAACATATAAAAATATTCTGCCGAAACTTGTTTTCTTCTTCACATCAATCCCACCTGACTAATATAAATTTTCTTCCTTTGAGAGCTTTCGCTGAATCAATGTTGATACTAAAATCACAATGGCCAGAACAAATGCGATGGCAGCTGCATAACCCATCGTGTCCATTGATTTGAAGGCATATTGATAAATTAATAGCACCACTGTCAGCGTGGAGTTATCCGGACCACCTGAGCCGCCTGAGAAAATGTACGATTGATCAAACAGCTGAAACGTTCCGATCACTCCCATAATCACAACAAAGGAGGTGATGGGTCTTAAATGAGGTACTGTTATTGATAAAAACTTCCGGACAGGTCCTGCCCCATCTAGCTCTGCTGCTTCGTAGAGGGAATCCGGTATATCCTGAAGGGCTGCCAAATAAATAACCATAAAGAATGGCGCTGTTGCCCAAATATTCATCACCATAATCGCTGTAAGCGCCACATTCGGATCACCGATAAAATCGTAGGTAGGCAATCCAAGCTTGTCTAATCCAAAGTTTACTAATCCTTCACGGTTGTACATCCACATAAAAATAAGCGTCAATACAGCGGAAGAAGTCAATGTCGGAAGAAAATAAACGATACGGAAAAACTTTTCTCCCTTCATGCCTGCGTTTAACGTTGCTGCTAAAATAATGGCCAGTACTGTCTGGCACGGAACGACGATCATTACATATTTAAAAGTATTCCAAAGAGCAATTCCTGCCCGCCGATCCTCAAAAACCCGTTCATAGTTTGCCAAGCCTACAAAATTAAATGCTGTCTCCCCAAGAAGCCTTACATTATGAAAAGAGAGAAAAATCGCATAGAATATCGGGCCCAAAATAAACAGCAGCAGTACAAAAATGGTCGGGGACATAAAGAAATAACCTTGCCCTGCCTCTTTTAGTGCTCGTGTACTATATTTCCGGTTCATTTTATGTCACTCCCAGGTTTAAGAATAAAGCTGACGGATCATTCGCCAGCTTTATTGCTTAAATTTTGCTCCGTTATATAAGGCTATTGCTTAAAGAAGCTTCTTTAAAAACGTATAGCTGACATTTAATCTGCAGTACGCTAAAAAAGAATGACTTCCCTTTACTCTCCAATTTCACTATTTGCCTGCTCTTCAGCTTCTTTGAGTGCTTCATCTAAAGGACGGTCTCCTAAAAATGCACTGATGAATTGGTTATTAAAGTTGTTTGTAATGACTGGAAGGTTTGTTCCGTTAGCCCAAACCGTTGCATATTCTGCACCTGCAACAAGAGGACCGCGCAGCTCGTCTTCTGCGTAGCCCAGGGATTCAGCGACAGATTTACGTGTTGGAAGAGCAAATCCTTTGCTTGTCCACGTTTCCATGCCTTCTTTTCCAGTAAGGTATTCAATCAGCTTCCATGACGCTTCTTTTTTCTCAGAGGCTGCGTTCATTACATATGCAACGGTATAGGCCATTGTTCCTTTTTCGCCATTTATCGTTGGAACCTCAGCTGTGCCATACTCAAGGTCAGGGAAGGTTTCATCCAGGTACGGGATATTCCAGTTTCCTTCAAGCACCATTGCTGCTCTTTGCTGGCCAAACATATCTCCACCTGAGGATGCACCGACTTCAGAAGGCTGTGCAGAGGTTTTATCTACATTATGCTGATCGATGACCGGCTGAAGTGCTTCGATTACTTCATCGGCACCAAAGTTAGCACGGTTATCAACAACTACCTCTCCTCCAAGGGCTTCGGCGACAAAGTACTGGCGTGCCAGTTCCGGTGCTACACCAAAACCGTAAACACCGTCTTTCGTCAGCTCTTTTGAGACTTCAGTCAATTCCTCCCATGTTGTCGGAACCTCAACACCCGCTTCTTCAAACATTGTTTTGTTATAGAAAAGGGCGAGTGTTGAATAGTCCTTCGGGAAACCATACGTTACTCCGTCCTGCTTAAATGCATCAAGGAGCGGCTCTTCAAAATCCTCAAGATCAAAATCCTCTGACACATATTCATCAAGGGGCTCAATGACCCCAGTTTCAATCATGGCAGGCGCTTCAAATGCATCAAGATAAAACACATCCGGCCCCTCTCCGCCGATTAAACGCGTTTTCATTACATCCATGTACTGATCGGCAATGACTTCAAGCTTTACATCAATATCAGGATTCTTTTCTTCAAAGTCACTTAAGGTTTGTTCAAGCAATGCCTGCTCAGTTGGGTTGCCTCCCCAGCCTGCCAGTGTAACGGTCGTTTTTCCGCCGCTGTCGCCTGTTCCCTCAGCTCCCCCGTTATCTGAGCTGCACCCGGCCAAAATGCTTCCTGCAAGAAGTAAAGAGATACCTGTACCGATCCATTTCTTTTCCATTATTCTTTCTCCCCCTTTTTGTTGTTATAAAGCAGCTGTTCCCAATCCTTGTTCAATACTCAATCCAGTGGTGTTTTTTTCTACTGTCACTTCAACCTTGTCAGAGATCCGCTTAAGTGAAACAGACAGCCGTCCATTTCCGATTTGCAGATCCTTAACCTGTAATTCATCCATTGACGAAAGCAGCGACGGGTTTAAATGAATTTTATTATTTAAGCTGTCCGGGAAAATTCCCAGCAGCGATTGCACAAATGTAAGTGGAGTTCCTGCAGCCCATGCCTGAGGAGAACAGGCAACAGGGTAAGGGACTACTTTATTGAATGACTGGTCATATCCGCAGAACAGTTCCGGCAGACGGTCGTATTCAAAATGATGGGAAGCTTCGATTAAGCCCTGCACCACTATTTTCATTTCGTCCGTTAAATTGCTTTTAGCCAATCCAAGCAAAATCATGCTGTTGTCATGCGGCCAGACACTGCCATCGTGATAGCTCATCGGATTGTAGCCGGCTTCTCCCTCTGCCATCGTCCGAATGCCATATCCGGAAAACATTTCATGGCTGACGAGGACGTTTGCTACCTTCTTTGCATGCTCCTCTGACAAAATACCAGACTGCAATAAATGACCCGGGTTTGATGTAATCGTCCCCACCTGCTTTTTATGTTCATCCAGCGCAATTGCGTAGAATCCAACATCCTCCATCCAAAATTCCTTATTAAACTTTTCTTTTAATCTTTGAGCAGAATCATCTAGCCCCTGGGCTTCTTCATTGTCCCCAAGTGCACGAAGGATAGCAGCAATCCCTTTTTTCGCCTGGTACACATAGCCCTGAACCTCGCTTAATGCGATAGGGGATTTGGCATAATCACCATTTCTATGGACAACTGAGTCTCCTGAGTCTTTCCAGCCCTGGTTGGCAATTCCTTTTGAAGCTTCCTGATGGTATTCAATGAAAAGATCGCCGTCGCGGTCGCCGTACTTGTCAATCCACTCAATCGCCTGGTCAATGTTTGGGCGGAGCTTTTTCGCAAGAGTCAGATCTCCCGTCCAATTAACATAGTCAACCAGCAGCATTAAAAATAATGGGGTTGAATCTACACTGCCGTAATAAGGAGCGAAGGGAATCTGATTTGTATTAGCGAGTTCGCCGTAGCGAATCTCGTGCATGATTTTCCCTGGCTGCTCATCACGCCATGAATCTACCTTGCTTCCCTGATAATGCGCCATGGTTAGAAGTGTTCCTTTTGCTATATCAGCATTAAAGGGCAGAAGCTGAAGAGCAGCAATTAAGCTGTCACGTCCAAACGGAACGCCGAACCATGGAAGACCCGCAACTGGAAAATGGCCAAAGCCTACGTCAGTCAGCAGCACCCGCAGATCGTCAGTCCCTCTTTTCACGAGCTTCTCAAGCTGCTTCATATCTGTCTTCACTATTGGAAGCGCTTTATCCCAATCGCTGTAGGATTCCTGAAGCGCATGAAGGGCCTCCTGTTCATCCTTTACTCTGCTTTTTTCATTTCCCGATAAAGCCTCAATTGTGAGTGTTACTTCCTTGGATTCCCCGTGCTCAAGCGTCCAGTCAAAGGCGACATATCCCTCTTTAACCTCCTGCTCCTGCTGATTCCACTTCACTTCAGTCCTGCGGGCAATCAAATCGCTGCCATTATACGTAAAGGTCATTTCCTTCTCTGAAAGAATCGTGTCTCCTTTTGTCCCTACTTTGCCATTTTGAAAGCCGCGCACAATAAACATGTCAGTAAAGTCAGCATTCATTAAAAGAGAGATCCGGAATGAAACCTTCTTTGGAAAAAAGCTTTTCGCTTTAATCGTTTCATATAAGACGCCTTCATGAATAAAGCGGAATCGTTCAAGCTGGATGGATTCTCTCCATAACACCAGCTCATTTTCATCTTCCTGGTGCGGGTTGGTTAAGAGAATATTGGATCGATAGTTTTCCCCTCCATCTGAATGAAGAGCTATAGGAGATTCTTCATTAATCAAAAGCTTAAATGAACTTAAAAAACGTGTGTCCTTCGTATAAAGGCCTAATTCATAAGGGTGATTTCCAACGATGTCGCCCTTTTCATCTGTTAATAAAAATAAGTCGTTTTCTTTAATAACCCGGTAATTCATATCCAACAGCTCCAATCATCCGAAACGTTTCGGATAAAGTCAAAAAACTAACTCAAGCAAAATACACGAGACCTTTTTAAGATAACGTTATCTTTTTTTACTTGAGTTTCTTACAATTAATTCATGCTTCACAATCGTATTTCCTGGGGGTTTTTGCTGGTCCAGCATCGCGATCAGCATCTTTGCAGCTTCGTATCCTAAGGCGTTTGTATCCTGGGCAATGGTTGTGAGACTTGGCTGAACATATCTTGATAATAAAATATTATCGTAGCCTATAATCGATATATCCTCCGGTACGCGGAGTCCCTTTGATTTTATAGCGTTCATTGCTCCAATAGCCATTAAATCGCTGGAACAAAATATAGCAGTAAGATCGCTATTTTTTTCAAGCAGCCTTAAGGCTGCCTCCTCCCCGCCTTCCTCACTGAATTCCCCATTTTCAATGGATTGAGCCGGCAGTTCAATCCCTTCTTCCAAAAGTGCTCTTGTGAATCCTTCCAATCTTTCCTTACTTACAAATGCATAATCATGCCCATTAATCATGGCTATTTCTTTATGGCCAGCTTCAGTTAAATATTTTCCTGCCTCATAGGCACCCGCAATATTATCAGTTGAAACATACCCGGCATGCTTTCCAATTCTCGGAATATCCACAAGCACGCAGGGAATTTCTCCTTCTACTACTTCCTCTAAATACGGATCGTCTGTGCGAATCCCCTGAATGATTACACCATCTACCTGTCTCTCCCTGCAAAGCTGGGTATACGTTTTTTCCCGCTGCTTCGAAGAGTTTGTTGTAAAGAGCACAATGTCATAATCCGTTTGTGAGGCAAAATCATTAATCCCTGTCATCACTTCAATCATGAAATTGTCCTTAGCATTTTCACGAATAAAGCCTGAAACCAATAAGCCAATCGTTTTTGATTTTTTCATTACCAGGCTTCTCGCAATAGAATTTGGGGAGTAATTTAGTATTTTTGCTGTTTCTACTATTTTTTTTCGCGTATCCTCATTGACATCCGAGTAACCGTTCAGAGCGCGGGAAACCGTTGTAATGGAGACTCCCGCCTTTTTTGCAATATCCTTGATTGTTGCCATTTACAGCCCTCCAAAACGTTTCGGATGTGTTGATTTGTATTATAAAATAGTTTGTAAGCGATTGCAATATGAAATTTACTAAACTTTTATTCTTTTCATTTATGAGTAGTGTCAGAAAATAATTTCAAAAGTTAAGCCGCTTGAAATGATAAAGAAAGCCTGTCATTTAATTTAAATGTAGGAAAGAGCCTGAGATATAAAAATAAATTTGGCAACGTGAGGTGAACGGAGCGGAAGGTGGCGACTCCTGCGGGATGAAGCGGGAGCTTGAGATCCACTTGCTGAAAGCAACTTAGCTCAAGCCCCGCCCCGCGGAAAGCGTCCTCCTGAAGCGCAGTGAACCGGATCATGTTTTACAGCAAATAATCTACCTGAAATTCAATTCTTTATATGATTTCTTTTTAGCTAAACCAATCAATCCAAAAGCAATTTGTATAAAGCTCACGATAAACAGGAATGTTAGCGGCAAATATCCTTCCCCAAGCAGGAACATAGGCATGCTCGCACATGCGAAACACAGCACCCCAAATGCTATGGTGACGATAAATAGCTTTCTATCCTTCTTAATAAATCCATAAGCTCCAGCAAGGGCATTTCCAATCCCGAATACAATCATGCCAAATATAGCTAAGCCTGCCCAGCTGCTAAATGGCATTACACCGACCCACTCTGATGGAAATGTGTCAAACACACCTCTTCCTAAAAGCATGGTTCCTCCTACATAGAATGCACCTATAGCCAAAACTAAATGATAGGCACTTAAAATATTTTTCAGCACTCTCTTCCCTCCTCTTCCTTTTATGAGTTTTTACATCCTGATTCCTCTTATAGCTATAGTATGTGGCGCAATAGTTGTTATTATTTTCTATTTACTTTTAAATTTTATCAAATATTCAAAAAAATACATACAAAATTTTCAAAAAAATAGAGACTGAGACATTATTTGTCTCAGTCTCTTTCGCCGGTCTACAGTGCTTCAAGTGGAATTTTTTTAAAAGAGTATTATTTTTTAAAACTCTTTTGTGTCTGACTCAACTTTTTCCATTTTTTCTTTTCTTCCAGCTGCTCACGCTTGTTTGCTTTTCGTTCAATATAGGCAAGCTCACGCTGAAGCTTTTGATAGCTTGTCAGACGTTCAATAGGAAGCCGGTCTTCTTCAATGGCAAGCTGTACGGCACAGTTGGGTTCATTTTTATGTGTACAATCTCTGAACTGGCACTCCTCAGCAAGAGCCTCAATGTCTGAAAAACCCTGCTCAAGTCCTTCTTCTGATTCCCACAGCTGCAGCTCGCGCATGCCCGGGGTATCAATAATAACGCCTCCTTGAGGAAGGGCAAGAAGCTCCCGGTGGGTAGTTGTATGCTTGCCCTTATCATCGTCCTCCCGAATGCCCCGGGTATCCATTCTTTCCTCGCCTAAAAGAGCATTAATGATGGAAGACTTACCGACACCTGATGAACCAAGCACAGCAGTCGTTGAGCCTTCATGGATAAAAGGCAGCAGTCCATTAACCCTATCACCAGCTATCATGCTGCAGGTAACGATTGGAACCCCCATTGCCACAGATTCAGCCTGTTCAAGTTTTTCCTCTATATTCGGACAAAGATCAGATTTCGATAAAACGACCACCGGATTTGCTCCGCTTTCCCACGCTGTTAACAAATAACGCTCAAGACGGCGAAGATTAAAATCCTGGTTAAGTGCCATCACCAGAAAAACGATATCTACGTTGACGGCAACAATTTGCTCTCCGGAAGTATAGCCTGCCATTTTGCGTGAGAATTTTGAGGCACGGGGTAAATAGGCATGAATGATGGCCTTTTGTTCATTTTCTAGCGGCTGGACCATTACCCAGTCTCCTACTGCCGGGTAATCCTCCCGCTGTGATGCTTCATGGCGGTACTTTCCTGAAATCTCACCAAGCAGTACTCCCTGCTCCGTTTGTATACGATAGAGTCTTTTATGCTCTACGATAATTCTTCCAGGGGTTAGATTTGGGTAGGCAGAGGCTTTTTCCTGCCAGCTTTCATTCCAGCCTGTTTGGATTAGCTTTTTATAATCAAATGTTTTCAATTTTTTTCCTCCTATTTTTGCGCACTAAAAAACCACGGATATTGTGTAATGATGTGTACACAACGCCGTGGATCTGTCTGCAAAAATAACAGGGTTTTGATCCTTACATGGACAGCCTTAAAGGCCAAACGGGTTGTGTACACGGACATGCAATCGCAAATTCAGCTGCTTTTCTCATATACAACACTCCCTTTCCATTTACTTACTTGTTTATTATACTTATTTTCTGAGTCTTTTGTAAATAACTTTTTTACATTAGATGACTATTTCCCTGGAGGTGTGCTGAAGTGAGGAAAATTATTATTATCGGTTCCGGCGGTGCAGGTAAATCCACTCTGTCAAAAAAACTTGGTAAGAAGCTTGGTCTTCCAGTCTTTCATTTGGATGCCTTTTTTTGGAACCCCGGCTGGGAGCAGACTCCTAAGGATACGTTTATTGAGATGGCAGATGAAATGATAAATAATCCCGAATGGATCATCGACGGAAACTACGGATCAACTCTAGAACCCCGCATGGAGGCTGCTGATACGATTATTCTACTAAACTACTCACGCTATATTTGTGTAGGGAGAGCTTTGAAAAGGAGAATCATGTATCACAATAAAACGAGGCCTGATATGGCAGAGGGCTGCGAGGAAAAAATTGATCTGGAATTTTTAAAATGGATCTGGAAATTCCCAAAAGAAAAAACACCGTTGATTTTCGAGAAATTAGAGCGCTTTTCTTCTGATAAGAATATTATTATTCACTCCTCCCCAAAACAAACGGAAAAGTGGTTATCAAGTCTTACAACAAAAGAAAATAACATTTAGGATTTTTTTCCTGTTTACTAGTTCTTTTCATAGGGAAGGGTAAACAGAGTCGTCCTATCACTAATCTACTTAAAATTTTTGAAGGGAGTACATATGAATAAAAACACAGACAAATTTTCTTTTAATCCGGTTTTCATTATCTCCGCAATTGTCATTGCTGTCTTTGTACTATTTGGGGCCATTTCTCCCTCACTTTTTGCAGCAGGTGCAAATGCAGCATTCGCTTTTACTACGGAATCCTTCGGCTGGCTTTATTTACTGGCTGTCTTCTTCTTTGTTATATTCCTATTATTTTTAGCGCTTAGCCGCTATGGAAGAGTAAGGCTTGGCGGTGACGACGAACGTCCGGAGTATCCATTTTTCACCTGGATTGGAATGCTGTTCTCCGCAGGATTTGGTGTTGGTCTTGTCTTCTGGGGAGTAGCTGAACCAATGAGCCACTTTTTCACATCTCCATATGCTTCTACTGAACCTTTAACAGAAGAGGGAGCCCGCCTTGCGATGGGCTATTCATTTTTTCACTGGGGCGTCAGCCAATGGTCGGTATTTGCAATTGTAGGGCTTATCATTGCTTATTTTCAATTCCGCAAAAAATCAAACGGATTGATTTCAACCAGCTTATCACCAATGATTAAGGAAGGACCTATTAAAAAACCGTTAAATCAAACGATTGATATTCTTGCCGTTATTGCAACGGTTATGGGTGTAGCCACCTCTGTAGGACTTGGTGTTCTGCAAATTAATGGTGGATTAAACAATGTATTTGGAATTCCGAATACACCATTTTACCAGGTAATAATCATTGTCGTACTTACGGTTTTATTCTTAACTTCTACGACTACCGGCATAAACAAAGGAATCAAGTGGTTGAGCAATATTAATTTAGGGACTGCGCTAGTTTTGATGCTTTTTGTTTTTATTGCAGGTCCGACTATTTTTATTCTTGAAACGTTTACGCTTGGACTTGGAGATTACATAACTAACTTTGTACGCTACAGCCTTCGTCTTCAGCCTTATCAGGGAGGCGAATGGGTCAAGGATTGGACGATCTTCTATTGGGCCTGGGCCATCGCCTGGTCACCATTTGTCGGTGCTTTCGTGGCTCGCGTCTCCCGGGGCAGAACCATCCGGGAATTTATCGTAGGGGTATTGATTATACCTCCAGTGATCGCTTTATTATGGATTGCCGTTTTCGGCGGCACTGCGCTTCACATGGATCTTTTCAGCGGTACATCAATTGCTCAGGCTGTAAATGAGGATTTGACAAGCGCACTGTTTGTTACCTTTGAACAGCTTCCGCTCAGCTTTATTCTATCGGTGCTTGCAATTTTGCTAATTCTTACTTTCCTTGTTACATCTGCTGACTCTGCAACGTATATTATCAGCAGTATGACCACCAATGGCAGCTTGAATCCTCCATTGGCAGTAAGGATCGTTTGGGGAGTACTATTGGGAGGAATTGCAGCTGTGCTCTTAATTGCAAGTGGACTCGAAGGCCTTCAAACCGCCTCTCTCGTATCCGCTCTGCCATTTACCATTATTTTAATCCTGATGGTATATACACTCTTTAAGCTATTGCGAAAAGAATTTCCAAGAGAAAAAAGAAAATAAACAATAAGAAACGCCCGTTCACAACCAGTGAACGGGCGTTCTTTTTTGAAAGAGTTAATTTTTTTATGCTTTAACCTCGGCTGCCTCGTTTTGCTTGATTAAATCAGCAGTCAGTTGTCCGGACAGGGTGACCATTGGCACTCCTCCGCCCGGGTGGGTAGACCCGCCAACAAAATAAAGATTTTCATAAAGCTCGCTTTTTGCAGGTATTTTAAAACCGCTGTTTTTCTTTTTATCGGAGGCTACGCCATATATTGATCCTCCATTTGGTCCGTAAAGCTCTTCCAGATCTTCAGGTGTAAACCGGTATTCATATTCAATCGAATCCCGGATTCCTTCCATGCCCATACGCTCAAGCTTATTCAGTATGAGCTCTCTATAGCTTTCCCAGTCCCATCTCCCCTGCTCGCCTTCCTTTAAAGCAGGTACATGAGTCAAAACAAATAAATTGTCTTTCCCCTCAGGAGCCTGTGTATCATCCGACCTCGCTGAAATACCGATATAAACAGTTGGATCATCAGAAGGAATTCCTTTTTCAAATATATCCTCAAATTCTCTTTTTGGATCTTTTGAAAAGAAGAAATTATGATGCTTCAAATTTTCATACTTACGATTGGTTCCAAGCAATAAAACGAGTCCAGATACACTTGGTATAAACGTTTTGTTAAGCTTCTTCGCTTCTTTTTTCGCCTGGTTTGAAGAAACGAGTGTACGGTATGCCGGAATGGCTTCAAGATTTGACACCACCACATCAGCTTCATATAAAGTGCCGTCAACTGTTCTGATGCCTGTTACATTAGTACCGTCCAGTACCAGATGATCCACTGGAGAATTCAGTTGAATATCCACTCTCAGTTCATCAAGCAGCCGCTTCATTCCAACAGCAATATTGTACATTCCGCCTTTTACATAATGAATGCCCAGTCCGAGCTGGACATAGATCAGCTGATTTAAAATAGCAGGTGCCTGGTAAGGATTTGATCCCACATACATCACAAAAAAGTTAAACAGCTGCTCCAGATGATGATTATTCAGCCGCTTTTTTGTGCTGTCAGCCACAGTGCTTAGCGGATCCATCGCCATTAATTCCTTCAGTGTATGATATTTCTTTAAATCCTTTAAATCTGCCAGACTGTATTTATAAAAACTCTTCATGCATAGCTCATACATCTTCTCAGAGTAATTAATCAGATCAGTCATGCTTTTTGAAGAGCCTGTATCGACTTTTTTCATTTCGGAAATTAGTGTTGGCAAATCACTCGTTACGTCAAGCTGAACGCCATCCTCGAAAAAGGTCCGCCATTGGGGCTCTATACGCTTAATTGGTATGTAATCCTCCACTCTTCGGTGAACACTGCTAAAGAGCTGCTCCAAAACCCATGGCATCGTTAAAATGGAAGGACCTGTATCAAAGGTGAAGCCCTTTCCTTTTCGCTGATTTAACTTCCCTCCGACATTACCGTTTTTCTCAATGATCTGCACATCATATCCATCTGCTTTAAGCCTGATTGCTGCAGACATTCCTGCCAACCCTGCACCAATGACCAACGCTTTTTTCTTAACCATTTGTCCACCCCTGTCTACTCAATATATATATGGAACAAGCCGCCAGCGGCGATTCATCCATTCTTCATAATCACTGCCAAATTTACTGATCAAGAGTTTTTCCTCGTAGCGAATCCGTTTTAATAACACTGAGGCTAAAATAAAACCGCCAACGATCGCCGAGAAAATGCTTGTAAAAAATAAAGCCATGCCAATACCAATAAAAAGCAAGCCGGTATAAAGCGGATGACGCAGGATGCGATAGGGACCGCTGCTGACAATCTCATCACCATCCCTAACGGTGACATGTCGGGTAAATTGATTTTTAAGATGAATAATTCCCCAGTAACGCAGCAGGACACCTGTTGCAAATAATAAAAAACCTGCAGCCTGAAGAGGAAGAATCATAGAATCAAACCTCCGCATTTCCTGCAGCACCATCGCAACTGAAATAGTAAGAAGAAGCGCAGCGAAAATGGTCACAAACGTTCTTGTTTCGGTGGCATCTCCTTTTCCGTCTCCTCTATTGCGAAAGAAAATAAATTCACCGACCCACCAGATGCTTACTCCTATAAAAAGCCAATCCAGTACACTCATTAAGGAAAGGTTCACCTGCCTTTTTCTTCCCTTTAAATATAAAGAACATTCTGATACAAAACAATTTAAAGTATGCTTTGCTTCTTATGTACAAATACTCCTCCTTCTCATGTATTTCCTTCTTTAACCAGAAAAAAACCTTCTTTCACGGTGAAAGAAGGTTTTAATGTGTTAAAGAACCAGTTAACTTATGCTGTTTTATCTAATTCCTCATCCACGACAATGAACTCGCCTGAAGCCAGTCTTTTTCGTGAGCTATAGAAGAATGCTGCTGTAACTGCAAGTGTAAAGAGCCCAGCACCAGCATAGGCAACCTCTATCGGAAGTCTTAATCCGATTTCAGCATTTAAAATATACGTAGTAGTCGCCATCGTTATAAACATCGCCGGTACCACTGCAATCCAGTAATTTTTCCGCTGCAATGCCAGATACATAGCTCCTACCCATAGTGCAATCATCGCGGTTGATTGATTGGCCCAGGAGAAATAGCGCCATAGAAGATTAAAGTCAATCTGTGTAAGAACAATTGAAATCACAAACAACGGAAGTGCGATCCATAAACGATTCGTGATCTTCTTTTGCCCAACCTTAATATAGTCAGCAATAATCATACGGGCACTTCTGAAGGCTGTATCACCGGATGTAATTGGAAGAACAATAACGCCAATAATCGCAAGCGTTCCCCCAATTGCTCCAAGCGTTGTAATTGATACTTCTCTTACAATGGCAGCCGGTCCGCCTGCTGCAAGGATTTCATTCAAGTTATCCCCACTGAACAGCGCCATGCCCGCTGCTGCCCAGATCATTGCGATAATTCCTTCTAAAATCATCATGCCATAAAATATCTTTCTTCCCTGGCTTTCCTTTTGAGTCGTTCTTGAAATAATAGGAGACTGAGTAGCATGGAAGCCGGAAAGCGCTCCGCAGGAGATAGTCAAAAACAATAGCGGGAATATAGCCAAGCCGCCCGGGTGCATATTTTGAAGTGTAATTTCAGGAATCGGATGCCCCTGGACAACCAGTGCTCCGCCTACTCCGATTGCACTAACAACAAGCAAAGCGCCAAAAATCGGATACAATCGACCGATAATTTTATCTACAGGAAGCAAGGTTGCCGCGATATAGTAAATAAAAATAGCGGCGATGATAACGCCCATCGTAATCCACGCAGGTGAAAGATCTGCAATAAGGGCAGCAGGAGCTGTCACAAATACTGTACCTACCAATAAAAGCAATAAAATCGAGAATGCATTTACAACATGCTTAAACGCCTTCCCTAAAAACTTGCCGGCAAGCTCAGGCAAATGCGCCCCGCGATTTCGTAAGGAGATCATCCCTGTCAGGTAATCGTGAACAGCTCCGGCAAAAATACAGCCGACAACGATCCAGATAAAAGCCACAGGTCCATAAAGCGCCCCCATAATAGGACCAAAAATCGGACCTACTCCAGCAATATTTAAGAGCTGAATCATTGAGTTTCTTTTTGTATCCATAGGTACATAATCGACACCATCGCCATTTGAGTAAGCTGGTGTTAAACGTTCATTCTTTATCCCAAAAACTTTTTCTACGAATTTACCATAAGTAAAATAACCGATTATTAAAATAGCAATTGCAATAAGAAAGGTAATCACACGCTCTCCCCCTCGTTCTTTTGTATACGCTTACATCATAACGTCAAAAGTGACTATTTTGCGCTTTTATGGTGTAACGTGACGAAAAAGCAGACTGAGATGTGATAATTACCGTGTGAAATGAAAAAAAGCTGTGTCCTATGTGTCTCAACTTAGTTAACCCGGTTCACTGCGCTTCAGGCGGACGCTTTCCGCGGGGCGGGGCTTGAGCTAACTTGCTTTCAGCAAGTGGATCTCAAGCTCCCGCTTCATCCCGCAGGAGTCGCCACCTTCCGCTCCGTTCACCTCACGTTTGTGAATTTAGCGTTATGACCCAGGATCTTTGATGAGTTTTCTCTCTTTCTAATTACAGCTCCAAAGCTTCTCTCAGCTCTTTCACATAGTTCCGGCTGACAGGGATTTGATCCTTGCTATTGGTTAGTTTAAGCTGAAAAACACTCGGGCTCCATGACACAAGCTCCTCCACCTTCTCCATATTGACTAAATAGCCTTTATGAACCCTGAAGAAGGAGTAACCCTTTAATTTCCCTTCCAGTTCTTTTAATGCTATTTTTGAAGGGTATTTTTCCTTTTCGGTCACGATAAAGGTATCTCTCCCCTCCTTGTAAATATACAATATACTTCCAGGCTCGAGATACAGAATTCGATCACCGCTTTGAACCGCCAATCTGCCAGTGACGGCACCAGCGTTTTTCTCAGGCAGAGAAAAACGCTGAATAAGCCGATTTACGGTCTGAGCAACCTGGACTTCGTCAAATGGCTTCAGGAGGTAATCCACCGCTTCTAGACGAAAGGCTTTGACTGCATAATCCGGGTAGGCGGTTGCAAAAATAATAGAAGGCGGCTTTTTTAATTTTTGCAGGGTTTCTGCAAGCTCCACTCCGCTCATCCCTGTCATTTCTATATCAAGAAAAACAGCATCCGGTTCTTCCCGCAAGATTAATTCAAGTGCTTTTTCTGCGGAATTGGCCTCTGCTGCCACGTTTATATTTTCATGTTCCTTGAGTAAATGGACGAGCTCCTGCCGGCTAAAGGGCTCGTCGTCTACGACGATTGTTCGTAACTCCATTTTTACACTGCCCCTTTACTTTTCATTTCTGCAGACACCGGGATCGTAATTGAAATGACCGTTCCCCCGCCTTCTTTTGAATCAATGGCTATTCCGGCATTTTCATCGATCATTTTTTTCAGCCGTGCATTTACATTATAAAGTCCGATTCCTGTTCCGTTTTCGGATTCAACTGTATCTGTCAGCAGGGTTTCAAGTCTATCTTTCGTAATACCAAGACCGTTGTCTTTAATTTCAACTGTTACTGACTGATCGATGCGGCCTATGCGGATATCAAGCTGCCCTTCTGAGGGTTTTGATTTAAGACCGTGTTTGATCGCATTTTCGACCAGAGGCTGAAGCGTCATCGCAGGAACCTTCATACCGAGGGCCTCCTCATCAAGTTCAAAGCTCACATGGAGCCGGTCATAGAAGCGCGCTTCTTCTATTTCAAGGTAAGCTTTCACATGCTCAATCTCCTGCTTCAGTGTTGCATAGCTTTTTGTTGTACCAGCAAGATTCTGTCTGAAAAACGAGGATAGAGCGATAAGCAGCTTTCTTGCCCGGTCAGGATTTGTGCGGATAAGCGAAACAATTGTATTAAGTGCATTAAATAGAAAATGCGGGCTTACCTGTGCCTGAAGTGCTTTAATTTCTGATTCCCTCGCCAATGCCCGATGTTTTTCCACCTCTGCAATTTCAAGCTGATGGCTTAAAAGCGTAGACAGCCCCTGAATCAGTTCAAGCATAATTGGAGAAATCATACGCTCGGAGGAAAAATACACCTTTAACGTGCCGATTGTTTTGTCCCGCCTGTTTAAAGGGGCAATGACAGCGGCTTGCAGCGGACATCCCGGGTCATTGCACTGAATTGATTCCCTGTTGACCGTTAAACCCTTGCCGGTTTCGATTACGTATCTGGTTGCTTCTGTTTTTATTTCAAGACCGCTGCGATGATGTTCATGCCCATTGCCGATATGGGAAAGAATTCTCTCCCTGTCTGTCATAGCAACAGCAAGGGAAGGGATTTCTTTATACAAAATAGCGCTTACCTCCGCTGCCGACACCGGCGTCAGCCCTTTTCTCATATGAGTTAGCGTAAGGTTGGCAATACGTAATGCCTTCTGGGATTGGACAGCTCCCATTCTTTCTTCTTCCTGTATGACACTTCTAATAATTACGACAAAAATAGCTGTACCGATCGCATTGGCAACAATCATCGGGATGCCGATATCCTGAACAAGTGCGAGTGCCCGGTCAAACGGCCTTGCAAGCCCCAATATGATCGCCATCTGCACAGCCTCTGCCAGTCCCCCGACAATAAGGGCTGTCTGAGGAGTAACGATCCTGCTTCTTTTTTGTCTGCTTGAGAAAGCACCAGCAATAACCCCGGCAACAATCGTAGCAATCCCGCAGGCAAGTCCAGTGAACCCTCCAAGAAAAAAGCGGTGTACTCCTGCAATAACACCAGCCCCTACACCGATTCTCCAGCCGCCTAAAAGACCGGCAACAACAACACCAAGCACTCTTGAGTTCGCGATTGCTTCATCCTCATTCAGCACCCTGGTCCACCTGTCCATTGAATCCTCAATAGGGTTCACAATCATTCCCGTATAGGTGCCAATAATTCCAAAACAGCCAAATAGTAAAACAAGCAGCAGCCTCTGCTTCGTATTGATCGAAGACTGCTGATCAAATAATCTGCGGAAAAAGGGAAGGCGAGTCAGTACAAAGGCTACTGTGACAATAATCCCTAAACGCTCCACCATTGCAAGGACAAGCATAAACCCACCTCTTTACTATTTTTTCTCTTATCATAGCATCCTGTATCCTGATTTTTAGCAGGAAATATTTTTCCCTGTATAAATCATCTAAATACTTGCCTCTTTCCCTTCAATAACGTATTAATGAGTTTAAACCCAACTAGAGAAGGAAGGCAACGTTTATGAATATTCATGGACATAAAGTAGCTGGCGAACTAGTCGATCGTGAAACAAGGTGTAAGCATTATTATTCAAAAAAAGATATCATTGCAATAAAATTTTTTTGCTGCCAGACGTACTTTCCCTGCTTCAGCTGCCACAGAAGCTCAGGCTGTCAAAATCACGCTGTGTGGCCAAAGGATCGATTTGATGAGAAAGCAGTTCTTTGCGGTTCTTGCGGTACAGAGCTTAGTATTCGGGACTACCTAGCCTGCCATTCACAATGCCCTGAATGCGCTGCATACTTTAACCCAGGCTGCAGTCTCCATGCCCATTATTATTTTGAGATGACCTGAAAATTATTCTTCTGCTATAATACCCTTTCTATTTTCGACACTTTTCTGCCTGCTTATCCTTGTAATCTAGCTGTTTACATGGTTAGATTAAAAAGGAATTCTAGTAAAGGGGATAAGAGAATTGTTACACTACCGAGCATATTCATCAGATGAATCAATGCCTTGGGTGACGTTTATTCATGGGGCCGGAGGCAGTTCTAGTATTTGGTTTAAACAGGTTAAAGAGTTTCGAAAGCATTTTAATGTATTAGTCATTGACTTAAGAGGCCATGGACAATCTGAAAGAGGCCGTTGGAAAAAAGGAGACTCCTTTAAGGAAGTTTCGCATGAAGTAATTGATGTCATGCATCATTTATCAATAAAAAAGACGCATTTTGTAGGCGTTTCATTAGGAACCATTGTGGTTCAGACCATTTCAAAGCATTATCCGGAGTATGTCAGCTCCCTGGTTCTTACAGGAGCGATTATCAAGCTTGATATCCGCACAAAGCTGCTGCTTTGGATCGGAAGAACAACAAAGCGCTTTATTCCATATATGCTTTTATACAAGCTTTTCGCCTGGATTATTATGCCAAACCGTTCCCACGAGGAATCAAGGCTTGCCTTTGTTAATTCAGCTAAAAAAATGTGTCAGAAAGAGTTCATTAAATGGTTCTCTCTTACACGAATGATTAATCCATATTTAGATCGGCTTCAGATTGAAACAAATGGCTCGCCTACAATGTTTATTATGGGAGAAGAAGATTATCTTTTCCGTGCACCTGTAGAGGAGCTTGTACGAAGAGATAAGGCGCTTGGTCTTGTTACGATTAAAAATGCAGGCCATGTGTGCAATATCGATCAGCCGGAAGCCTATAACCAGCAAACAATTGACTTTATCAATAAAATTGAAGCATCCATCGGTTTATCGAAAACCGTCTGATAAACTTTCAGACGGTTTTTTCACTTAAAGGAGGTGTGAAGCAATGCTGAAGGAATTTAGAGAGTTTGCAATGAGAGGAAATGTATTGGATCTAGCTGTTGCTGTCATTATCGGGGCTGCTTTTGGCCAGATTGTAACCGCACTAGTCGATAATATTATTATGCCGGTCCTTGGGATCCTGATTGGCGGTGTCAGCTTTGAATCTCTGGCCTTTTCTGTGAATGATGCTGTCATTACCTATGGTGTATTTATTCAGGCAATTATCGATTTTATTATTATCGCTTTTTCCATCTTTTTATTTATTAAACTGCTTAACCGCTTTAAGCGTAAAAAAGAAGAAGAGGAGCCTTCACTTATACCGGATCCTCAAATTGAGCTTCTCACTGAAATCAGAGACCTGTTAAAAAATGACCAGCAGGCGCCAAAATAAGAAAATCACCGGGATCTCCGGTGATTTTCTTATTATGTCTTCATTTTTGGATCCAGCGCATCGCGAAGTCCGTCTCCAAGTAAATTAAATCCAAGCACGACTAGCATGATGGCAAGACCCGGGAAAAACAATGTCCATGGCGCCTGAACGAGATAATCTCGTGAGGCAGACAGCATTGCGCCCCATTCAGGCGTAGGCTTTTGTGCGCCTAGTCCTAAAAAGCCGAGTGCTGCTGCTTCGATAATTGCCGTAGCAATTGCTAAAGAGCCCTGTACAATAATCGGTGTTATGGAGTTGGGAAGAACATGCGAAAACAAAATTCTTCCGTCACTCATGCCGATTGCCCTGGCGGCCATAATATATTCTTCTTCCTTTACACTTAATACCCTTGAGCGAATCAGCCGTCCAAAGATCGGGATATTAATGATCGCAATGGCAATCAATGCATTCTGAAGTGATGGTCCTAAGATGGATACAACTGCAATCGCTAAAAGAATGCTTGGAAATGCCAGCATAATATCAAACAGCCTTGAAATGACTGCATCAATCCATCTTCCATAGTACCCCGCAATTATGCCTAATGCACTGCCTGCAATTGAAGACCCTACCACTGCCAAAAAACCAACCCATAAGGAAATCCTGGCTCCGTGAATCACCCGGGAAAAAACATCACGTCCAAAGTCGTCAGTTCCAAACCAGTATTCTGATGATGGTGCCTGCAGTCGCTCGGGCAGCTTTTGCTCATTAATTCCTTCCGGAGCAATCCATGGTGCAAAAATTGCCAGCAGAATAAAGAATGTAACGATGCTAAGACCTACAACGGCAATTTTATTTTTCTTAAATTTTCTCCATGCATCTTTCCATGGAGAGGTCATAGTATCAGTTTGAGTTTCTACAATTGGCTCAGGTATTTTAATTGGCTGTACCATCCTTCTGCTCCTCTCTCAATGCAATCTCTAGCTGTAACGGATTCTCGGATCAATAATGGAATACAGAATATCCACAATCAGGTTGATCATGACAAATATAAAGGCAACAACCAGTATCCCTGACTGAATAACCGGATAATCACGTGAGGATATCGCTTCATAGATATAGCGTCCGATTCCCGGCAATCCAAAGATCGTTTCTGTCAATATGGCTCCGCCAAGCAGCAGGCCTGTTTGAAGTCCAATAACCGTTAATACTGGAATAACCGCATTTTTTAAGGAGTGTCTGTACACTACCCAAAACATCTTTTCACCCTTTGCACGGGCTGTCCGGATATAATCTGATTTCATAACCTCAAGCATGCTTGAACGGGTCATGCGGGCAATAATCGCCATTGGGATCGTGGCAAGCGCGATGCCAGGCATGGCGAGATGCCGCAATACATCAAGCGTTTGATCAAAACGCCCCTGAATAATGGTGTCAAAAATATAGAGATTTGTGATGGCATTGACAGGGTTTCTGACATCCTCTCTCCCTGTCGTCGGGAACCAGTCCCATTGAAGTGAAAACTGATACTGCATCATCAGACCAAGCCAAAATATCGGAATGGAAACACCGACAAGCGCTAAAATCATAGCGGTATAGTCAAACCATGAGTTTTGGAACCAGGCAGAAATAATTCCTGCATTTACACCTATAAAAACAGCAATAATAATCGCAAACATCGACAATTCAAAGGTTGCTGCCAGGTATGGCCAGATCTCTTCATTAACCGGCGTTCTCGTACGAATTGACTGTCCCAGATCACCTGTAAATAAGTTCTTCAAATACTCAAAATACTGTACATACCAGGGATTATTTAATCCGAGTGTTTCTCTTAAAGCTGCAACTGCTTCCTCTGTTGCCTGCTGTCCTAAAATGACGACTGCGGGATCACCTGGGATCGCCCGGATGATTAAAAAGACAACAAATGTCATTCCAAGTAAAACCGGAATTAGCTGCAGCAGTCTTCTCATAATGTATTGGAGCATCTTTTTCAACCCCTCGTGTGGTTTCTATTAGACTCTTTTTCCGGAGCCTTTCTATTTGTTGGGAGCTATAAAAATATAAAGGATTAATGATTTCAGAAAAAAGAGGAAGGCGAATGAACACCTTCCCCCCTAAAAAAACCTTTAATTACTCAAAGTAAGCGTCCATCAAATTATCTGAACCAGTCGGATGAGCGACAAAATCTTTAAGATTCGCACTTCCGGCCATTAGAGGCGTAGAATGTGCAAGCGGAACCCATGGTGCATCCTCATGAATAATTTCCTGCGCTTCCATGTAGAGCTGATTACGCTTATCTTCATCTACCTCTGATCGTGCTTCAATTAACAGATCATGAAGATCCTGATTTTCGTAATACGTATAGTTGTTGCTTCCAATATTGTCTTGATCAAGCAAGACATAAAGGAAGTTATCCGCATCTCCATTATCGCCTGTCCAGCCAAGAAGGAATGCATCTGCTTCACCTAAACGGGCTTTATCAAGATAAGTTGCCCACTCATTCGTCACGATATTAGCTGTGATGCCAACTGCTGCAAGATCGTTTTGAATCGCTTCTGCTACCTTTTGTCCATCCGGCATATATGGACGTGGAACCGGCATAGCCCAAAGATCCATTTCAAACCCGTCTCCAAGCCCTGCTTCTTCAAGTAATTCTTTTGCTCTGTCAACATCATACTCATAGCCTTCAATATCATCGTTGTAGCCAGCAATAACCGGAGGGATAGGGTTTTTCGCTACCTCAGCACGGCCCTCAAAGAATGCGTCTACAATTGCCTGACGATTAATTGCATGGTTCATCGCCTGGCGGACTTTTGGATCATCAAATGGTTCACGTGTAGTCGTTAATCCTAAGTATCCTACGTTCATAGAAGGACGCTCAAATAGCTGAAGATTGTCATTGCCCTCAACCTGAGCTGAGTCACTTGGATTCACACCGTCAGCAAGATCAATTTCACCGCTTGTCAGTGCATTTAGACGAGCTGAATTTTCAGGAATCGAACGGAAAATAACCTGATTCAGCTTAGGCAGACCTTCCTGCCAGTAATCTTCAAACTTTTCAAGTACGATTCTTTCATTACGTCTCCACTCAACAAATTTGAATGGGCCTGTCCCAACTGGATTTTCGTTAAATTCATCGTCACCCATTTCATCCAGTGCTTTAGGGCTTGCAATTCCAAATGGGCTCATCGCAAGGTTTTTCAGGAAAGGTGCCTGAGGCCGCTTAAGCTTAATTTCCACTGTCATGTCATCTGTAGCTGTTACAGACTCAATTACATGTCCTTCATCATCACCGAAGCCGCCAAACATTGATTTGTAGTAGTAGAATTTATCTTCTGTACCAGAAGCCCAGCGCTCAAAGTTATACACAACAGCATCAGCATTAAATGCTTCTCCGTCATGGAATGTAACGCCTTCCTGCAGCGTGAACGTGTAAGTTAAACCATCCTCTGACACGTCCCATTCAGCAGCAAGTCCAGGGTTTACCTCTGTATCTTCTTTACCGAATTCGATCAGTGTTTCAAATACATTTTTTGTAACCTTAAAAGATTCACCATCTGTTACTGTAATCGGGTCAAGCCCAACAGAATCTCCTCCGCGTCCAAAGACCAGAGTATCCTCTGCATCGCTTCCGCCTTCTTCTGAAGTTCCTCCGTCTCCCCCATCCTCACTTGCTCCATCATCGCTGGAACAACCGAATAACGCTGTTGAAACTGTTAGTAATAGTACAAAAAATAGTAACCAGGCTTTCTTATTCATACTGCCCCTCCTCCAACCATTTCTTTATTTTGACTCGCTCCCTGCTTTTCTTCTGTATATAGATGGCAGGCAGCGTAATGTCCTTCTTCATGCTCAAGCATTTGTGGAACCTTCTTTTCGCACACATCCATTTTAAATGGACATCTCGTGTGGAATGTACACCCAGGCGGCGGGTTTGAAGGGCTTGGAATATCTCCCTGCAGCACGATTGAATCCTTTTTAAATAAAGGATCAGGCACCGGCACCGCTGATAATAGCGCCTGTGTATATGGATGAAGCGGCTTATCATATAACTTCTCACTTGTTGTAAGCTCCACCATTTTCCCTAAATACATAACGCCAACTCTGTCGCTGATATGGCGGACTACGCCAAGATCATGCGCAATCACAATATAGGTTAAACCGAATTCTTTTTGTAAATCCTGCATCAGGTTAAGCACCTGGGATTGAATAGATACATCGAGTGCAGATACAGGCTCATCTGCAATAATCAGCTTTGGACGGGTCATAAGAGCACGGGCGATCCCGATCCGCTGGCGCTGTCCACCGCTGAACTGGTGAGGGTAACGCTTTGCGTGATAGCTGCTGAGTCCAACTGTTTCTAAAAGCTCCTTCACACGCTTTTTACGTTCTGCAGAAGAGCCGATGCCATGAACCTTTAACGGCTCCTCTAAAATTTTCCCTACGGTATGACGGGGGTTGAGTGATGCAAAAGGGTCCTGAAACACCATCTGCATATCCCGTCTCAATTTACGCAGTTCATTTTGAGAAAGAGCCGTCACTTCTTTCCCATCAAAAACAACTTTTCCTTCAGTGGATTCAATCAGCCTAAGCAGCATGCGTCCAGTTGTTGATTTACCGCAGCCGGACTCCCCAACGATTCCAAGCGTTTCCCCTTTATTTACTGTAAAAGAAACGCCGTCAACAGCTTTTACGTTTCCAACCTGTTTTCCGAGAACGCCTCCCCGGACAGGAAAATGTTTTTTAAGATTTTCAACTTGTAGCAATGGTTGTGTCTTTGTCATGCAGGGTGTCCTCCTTGGTGTCATCAAATAGGAAACAGCGGGTTGAATGACCCTCTGCTGTTTTGTATAACGGAGGGTCCTCCTGCAGGCAGCGCTCAAATGCAAATTCACACCGGGCTGCAAAGCGGCATCCCTTTTTAATGGAGCCTGGTCTTGGGACATTTCCAGGTATGGAATAAAGGCGCTGCTTTTTATACCGCATATCCGGCACAGATTGAATTAAACCACGCGTATAGGGGTGCTGCGGGTCTTTAAAAATATCAACTGCAAGCCCGTTCTCAACGACCTTCCCGGCATACATAACCACTACCCGTTCACAGGTTTCAGCCACGACGCCCAGGTCGTGGGTTATAAGCATGATTGCCGTGTTAAGCTCCTCGTTCAGGCGCTTCATCAGCTTTAAAATCTGGGCCTGAATCGTAACATCGAGTGCGGTGGTCGGCTCATCGGCGATCAATAGCTTTGGATCGCACACCATGGCCATCGCAATCATCACCCTTTGCCTCATTCCTCCTGAAAGCTGGTGGGGATATTCGTTCATTAGTTCCTCTGCCCGTCCTAGACCTACAAGCTTGAGCATTTCAATCGCTCTTTTTTTTGCCTGCTTTTTATCTCCCTTTTTATGTATGAGGGTAGCATCCATCAGCTGGCTCCCTATTGTAAATAATGGATTAAGCGAGGTCATCGGCTCCTGAAAAATCATTGCAACGTCGTTGCCGCGAATTTTTCTCATTCTCTTTTCAGAAGCGGTTGTCAGCTCTTCCCCATTCAGCTTAATTTCACCGCCTGTTATTTTTCCTGGCGGACTTGGGATCAGCCCCATAACCGAAAGGGATGTCACGCTTTTCCCGCAGCCTGATTCACCTACAATCCCGAGTACTTCCCCTTCTTTAACGTAAAAGTCTATGTCATCTACAGCCGGCACTTCGCCGTCGTCTGTAAAAAAAGAAACTTTAAGTCCTTTAACCTGAAGAACTGGATCCTTGGTTGTCATAACTTTCCTCCAGAAAACGTAATTGTTTTTTTAAAATACTTTATTTTCAGAAATTTGTTAATCTTTATTATACGATGTTACAAAATTATTTCAATAGCATACTTACATTTTTTGTTTCAAGGCTTTAAATATTCGTATTTATACAAAAAAGGGAAGCAATATGATCGGATTTAACGGATATAGAGCAATTTGGTCGCACGTTAAACTAGTAAAGTAATAGAACTATTCTTTTTTCCAAAAACAAAAAACAGCTCCCGGGGAACTGTTTTTTGTTTTCTGCTATATGAATCTACTTCCATTTCATGAGTCTTAATGAATTAAGTACAACAAGGAGCGTTGCACCCATGTCTGCAAAGATTGCAAGCCATAGGGTGAGCCAGCCTGGTATGATTAACAGCAGGGCCAGCACCTTAAGGCCGAGTGCAAATACGACGTTCTGCTTGATAATCTTTAGCGTTTTGCGGCTGAGCCTGATCGTCGAAGGCAGCTGGTGAAGATCATCTGCCATAAAGGCAATATCAGCCGTTTCAAGAGCCGTATCTGTTCCTGCTCCGCCCATTGCAATTCCGACGTCCGCTATGGCGAGTGCAGGTGCATCATTTATACCGTCTCCTACCATTGCGATTTTTCCTTTACCGTTTTGAAGCTCTTTAATTTTTTGAAGCTTATCCTCAGGTAAAAGTTCTGCCTCTACTTGCGTAATGCCAAGTTTTTGAGCTATCCCTGCAGCCGACATTCTGTGGTCGCCTGTCAGCATGACGGTGTTTTTTACTCCTGCTTCGTACAGTCTTTGGACAATTGACTTGCTTTCTTCCCTGATGGTATCAGCAGCAGCAATAGATCCAAGTATTTCATCTCCGCGGCCAAAGAGCATAATGGTTTGACCCTGGCTGCGCAGTGAATCCATTTTTTGTTCCACTTCATCAGCTAATTCCTGTGCGGCCTCGACTCTTCCCACCCAGTAAAGCTCGCCATCGATAACAGCCTGAACTCCTCTTCCGGTTTTTGATTGGAAATTTTCAGCATAGACAGCTGGAAGATCCTTAGCCTTTTGGACAATTGCTTTTGCTAATGGATGCTGGGAGTAGCGTTCAATGGCAGCAGCATACGCTAAAATTTCATTTTCATCCATTTCAGAAAATGAATCAACTGCCGTTACAGCAGGCTTTCCTTCTGTTAACGTGCCTGTTTTATCAAATGCGACAGTTCTGATGTTCCCTGCATTCTCGAGGTGAACGCCGCCTTTAATCAGCACTCCTTTTTTCGCTGCATGGCCAATTGCTGTAACAATTGCCACCGGGGTAGAAATAACGAGTGCACAAGGACAGCCCACTACGAGAACGGCAAGCCCGCTATAGATCCATTCTGTCCAGACCGCTCCAAATAGCAATGGGGGGATGACAGCTACAAGTAAGGCAATCACCATAATGGCTGGCGTATAGTATTTTGCGAATCGATCTATAAACGCCTGTGACGGTGCTTTTTCTGCCTGAGCTTCTTCTACAAGATGAATAATTTTGGCAAGGGTGGTGTCTTCTGCCCATTTTGTAATTTCAACTTCCATGGCCCCTTCTTCATTGAGGGTTCCGGCAAACACTTCATCTCCTGCAGATTTCAAAACGGATACGGATTCCCCCGTAATTGCCGCCTGATTAACAAAAGAAGAACCGGATTTGACCTTTCCATCAAGAGGGATTTTCTGACCGGGACGAATCAGCATAACTTCTCCAATTTTCGTATCCTCAACTGCTGTAACTTCCTCTAGTCCATTTCTGATAATCGTTGCCTGCTGGGGTGCGATTTCCATTAATGAGCGGATTGAATTTCTGGCCCGGTCCATAGAATACCGCTCCAATACTTCACTGATCGCAAAAAGGAATACAACAACTGCCCCCTCACCCCATTCTCCAATAATGGCAGCACCAATAATGGCGATGGTCATGAGCGTTTTCATATCAAATTCCCATTTGAACAGATTAACAAGTCCTGTTCTAAGTAGCCTGTGTCCCCCTATCACAATTGATAATGCAAATAGGCCAATTGCAGCGGGGAACTCCTCACCATATTGCAAAAGCAGGAGCCAGCCTCCTATTAAAAATGGAAGAGAGGCAAACATTGATTTAGCTTCACCCGTTTTCCAAAATGGGATTCTTGTGGGTGCTTTTTCATTTTCCTGACGTACTTTGATGCCGTCAAAAGCCCCAGCTCTTTCAAGATCCTCTACACTGGCAGCTCCATCAACCATGAGCTTCGATGCTCCGAAATTAAGCTGAACCTCCTTAACCTCGGGAAGCTCGCGAATATTTTTTTCAAACTTTGCTGCACAATTTGCACAAGAAAGTCCTTCCAGGCGATAATGCTGTCGCATGGCTTTACTCCTCCTTCGAGTGAATCAAGGCAATCGAAACCAGCTGATGAACGTGCTCATCTGCGAGGGAATAAAAGACCATTTTCCCTTTTTTTCGATACTTTGCTAATCCCATATTACGCAGAAGACGGAGGTGGTGTGATGCTGTCGCTGTTGTGGAACCAATAATATTGGCAACATCACATACACAAAGCTCATCCTCTAAGGTCAAGGCGTAGCATATTTTTAAACGGGTTGCATCTGACAGAGCTTTAAAAAGCAATTCAACCCCTTCTACTTCTCCAACTCTCGGCTTAATTTCATTAACCTTATTCTGATCAAACACATATACATCACAGGAATCCAATTCATTTTTCAACGATTTTTTCGTCATCAATTTCTCCTCATTCAAATATTCATTTGATTGTTTGTTTATAGTGTATGCTTCACTTTTCATTTGGTCAACCGATTTTTTTTTATCTTATTTCCCTTAGAAAATACTGATTTATTGTCGAACCCTCGACTATTTCCTCACATTCTGCTAATGTTATTGATTGTCAGAACCGAAAGAATGTTTTATACTAAACACCATATTTAGTAATGAGAAACTAAATTGAACACTACATATAGTACATTCCACACGAATAGATGCCTAAAAGGCTTAATAGGGAATCTGGTGAAAATCCGGAGCTGTCCCCGCAACTGTAAGTGCTAAGCGTATAACAAACCACTGTGTAATCACGGGAAGGGTTATAGGCTGCTTAATGCACAAGTCAGGAGACCTGTCTATTCTGTAACGTGCTATCTTCTTCGGGAGTTGAGAAGGTAGGATGAGGAACTTTAATGGACTTTTAACCTTCCATTACCTTTCACATCCTGCCTCCGCTCCCATGAGTGGATTTTTTTATGCTTAAAAATGGACGGAGGATGCATTTATGACAACCCTGATATCAACCCCTTACAGCCAATTACATGATTGGAACACTGACCAGCTGATTCGCTACTTTAAAGAGAAGATCTGCCGATTTCCATCACTGGATGCCGAAAGTGCTGTTAAAAAAGCAGAGCAGCAGCTTAAACACAAGACAAATTACTCCTTATACCAGGCGACGCAGCTTTTAATTCTTGCTTCACTTGATCAGATCTCAATCGAAGAGCCTGACTGGACATTTGTTGCTGCTGATCTGTATCGCGACCGCCTTTATGATCAGGCAGCTCACTCAAGAGGCTATGATGCTTCTATTGCATATGGTCCGTTTTACAGCCTGATCCTGAGACTGACGGATAAAGGACTTTATTCCGAAAAAATTCTACAACGCTATGATCAGTATGAGATCGAAGAAATCGGCTCCTTCATAGAGCCGGGGAAGGATTCTCTTTTTACTTACATCGGACTCGTTACACTGGCTGACCGGTACCTGACTAAATCAAGGGAAAAAGAGGTATTTGAGCTGCCGCAGGAGCGGTTTATGATTATCGCGATGACGTTAATGATGAATGAACCGAAGGAAAAGCGGATTAATCTGGTAAAGGAAGCCTACTGGGCATTATCAAATCTCTATATGACTGTCGCCACTCCTACTCTGTCAAACGCCGGCAAAAGCTATGGCCAGCTTTCAAGCTGCTTTATTGATACAGTTGAGGACGATTTGAGAAGTATTTATGATTCCAATACGGATGTTGCGACCTTAAGCAAAAATGGCGGAGGGCTTGGCATCTATCTTGGTAAAATCCGTTCGCGTGGAAGTGATATAAAGGGCTTTAAAGGAACTTCATCAGGTGTTATTCCATGGATGAAGCAGCTGAATAACACAGCTGTCAGCGTGGATCAGCTTGGCCAGCGAAAAGGCGCAGTCGCTGTTTACCTCGATGTATGGCATAAGGATATCTTTTCCTTCCTTGATGCCCGGCTCAATAACGGGGACGAACGGCTTCGCACCCATGATTTGTTTACCGGGGTTACGGTCCCTGATTTATTTATGGAGGCGGTTGAGGAAAGAAGCGAATGGCATTTGTTTGACCCGCATGAAGTAAAAAAGGTTATGGGCTTTTCGCTTGAGGACTCCTTTGATGAACAAAAAGGCAGCGGCAGCTTCAGAGAAAAGTACGAGCAATGCGTGAACCATGCCGAGCTTTCGCGCAAAACGGTTCCCGCAATTGATATTATGAAATCCATTATGGTGTCGCAGCTAGAAACAGGCACACCGTATATGTTTTACCGGGACACTGTAAATCGTTTGAACCCAAACCCCCACACAGGGATGATTTACTGCAGCAATCTATGTACAGAAATCATGCAAAATATGAGTGGAACTGTGGTGACAGAGGAATACGTGAAAGACGGCTCCATTATTACGGTTAAAAAGCCTGGAGATTTTGTAGTATGTAATTTATCGTCTATCTCACTTGCCCGCGCCGTGTCGGACGACGTTTTACCTCGCCTTGTAGCCATCCAGGTCCGGATGCTTGATAATGTGATCGACCAAAACACTCTGCCGGTTCCACAGGCGAAGCTGACGAATCAAAAGTACCGCAGCATTGGCCTTGGCACGTTCGGCTGGCATCATTTGCTGGCGAAAAAGGCGATCGCCTGGGAAAGTGAGAAAGCCGTCAACTACTGTGACAGTCTCTATGAAGAAATCGCCTATTTAACAATTCAGGCAAGCATGAAGCTTGCAAAGGAAAAAGGCGCGTACCCTGCATTTGAAAACTCTGACTGGCATACCGGCAGCTATTTTGATAAGAGAAACTACACAGACACCCGCTGGACTGCCCTAAAAGATGAGATTTCAGAGAACGGTGTGCGAAATGCTTACATGATGGCTGTAGCGCCAAACTCTTCTACTTCAATCATCGCCGGGTCAACTGCGAGTATTGACCCGATCTTTAGACGGCAATATTCAGAGGAGAAAAAGGATTACAGAATTCCTGTAACAGCACCTGATATCAGCCCTGAAACCATGTGGTACTATCAGTCGGTTTACTTAATTGATCAGCACACAAGCATAAACCAAAATGCAAAGCGCCAGCATCATATCGACCAGGCCATTTCGTTTAATTTATATGTTAGAAACGATATTAAAGCTAAAGAGCTCCTCGCTCTTCATCAGCATGCCTGGGACGCAGGATTAAAAACAACTTATTATGTACGCTCTACTTCAGATGTGGATGCAATAGAAGACTGTGAAAGCTGCTCGAGCTAAGGAGGAATAATGGATGACAAGCCAACTTCAAAAACGGACTATTATGGAAAAGGAGGCACCTAATCGCTCAACCGGAATTATTAATGGAAAGAGCTCCAATATATTAAATTGGGATAATGTCCGCTATTCATGGGCCTATCCTAAATATAAGACGATGTTATCGAATTTTTGGACGCCTTTTGAAATCAATATGGGAAATGATATTAAGCAATTCCCGCAGCTTTCAGACGAGGAGCAGGAAGCATTCCTGAAAATCATTGGACTCCTTGCCCTGCTCGATAGCATTCAATCAGATTACGCGGCAAAGGCGGCTGATTATTTAACTGATTCATCCCTAAATGCACTGATGATCATGCTGGCACAGCAGGAGGTCATTCATAACCATTCATATTCTTACGTGCTTTCAAGCATCGTTTCGCAGCAAAAACAAAATGAAGTGTTTGATTACTGGAGAACAGAGCCTACGCTTCAGGAGCGCAATGAATTTGTAACCAATGGCTATAAAGCCTTTGCAGAGGATCCGACAGCTGAGCATTTCGTTCAATCCATTGTTTACGATGTGATTTTAGAGGGACTGTTTTTCTATTCCGGCTTTGCCTTCTTTTACAATCTGGCCAGGAATCAAAAAATGGTGTCCACCTCCACAATGATTAATTATATAAATCGGGATGAACAAATACATGTCGGGCTATTTGAAAAGATCTACAAGGAAGTGCTTGCAGAAAATCCTGAGCTTGCTACGGAAGCGCATCAGCAATTTGTTGTCGATACCTTCCGTAAAGGGGCTGAGCTTGAAATTGCATGGGGACGAGAAATCATCGGCGACCGTTTTGACGGTATCACGATGGAGGAGCTTGAGCAGTATATTCAATATATGGCTAATAAGCGATGCAATCAGCTTGGCCATGGGCGCGATGTATTTCCTGATGCTCCCGTTAAAAACCCGCTTCGCTGGATTATTGCCTACCAGGAGGTTGACCAGGGGAAAACAGATTTCTTTGAGCAGAAATCGAGACAATACACGAAAACCTCAGATGCAAATGGGTTTGATGATTTGTAAACAATCACTGATTTTAAAAGGGGGAGAGCGACCGTCAAATTGCGGCTGCTTTCCACCCTTTTTTTGCGTTTCCAATGTATGGATTAAAGATCGATCCCTTTTCCTAGAATAATATTCGGATTTTCATTAAGGACCAGCTGAATGAATTATTCTCATCTTCCGGAGAAATCCTAATAACTTTATAGTTAGCATAAGGGATGAATAGCCTGGTGATCGCCAAGACGGAGCTGAAACGTCTACGGGTAAAGAGGCCTGGTTGTTTCATATTTTCCAAACAAAAAAAGAGAAGCAAAAAGCTCCTCTGTTTAACGTTAATTCGTTGATTCATCCTCTGTTCCGCTTCCGAAAATCCCAGCAATCGCATCAATGATTCCGTTGAAAAAGTCTTTAACTCCCTGCCAAAAGCCTTCATTATTTACGACATCGCCAAGTCTGTCCTGGATCGTATCAGAAAGCTTTCCAAGCTGTTCTGAAACATTATCAAAATTAATATTTAAATTTCTCATTTGATCAAAGAGGTCAGTTAATCGTTTGCGGTCTTCTTCGCTTAAATCGATATTCAGCTTGTTCAGCTGCTCTTCTACAATTGCTTCTACTTCTTCACGTGAAGCTGGTTTGTTTTCAGCAATCTGCTGCTTAATATCAGCAAGGAGTTCACTTACCTTCTCCTGTTCTATGCCTTCTTCTTCTGCCAGGTCTGTAGCAAGGTTTAGTTCATCATTGGCTACTTCAAGACGGGCAGTGTCAAGCTCTTCTCCACTTACTTCATAGGCTTTATAAATTCCTGTCAGCGCTGAGTGTCCGCTAACTTTTACCGGTGATGCAATTTCAACTGTTGCATCTTCAATTCCTGCCGTTATAAGTGCATTTGCGTACATTGTATCGGTTACTTCAGTAATGTTTTCAGGATTAACGCGGTTGATGACAAGACCTGTGCCCTGTTCTTCACGGGTTATTTTTGCTGATGAGAACATTCTTGCGTTTCTGCTTTCGCCTGAGATATAGCGGACAAGGTCATCTCCTGTTACGGTAACTTCTTCTACCATTTCAGGGTTAGTGACACCTAGCATTTTTCTGACTTCTTCTTTTTGCTGGTCATTGAGGGTTCCGCCAAGTACGAGAATTGGCAGGCCGAATTTTTCATTTATGCTTTCTTCTTTATCATTATCAGCTGCAGATACTCCAGCTACTCCTAAATTCAAGGCTACGATTATTGCCATGGTAAGCATGCTTAAACGTTTTAGCATCTTATAATCTCCTTTTCGTGTTTGATGGTTCCGATTCTTTTTTCTAATAAATGGGAACCTTTTCCTTTGGTACATTCTATAAGACGCATGGGTTTGGTGAAAAGTTTCATTTATTTTTTAAATTTGTAATCTATTACTCTGGGTAATTTATTTACTGGTTTGAAATTTTGTGTGATAGGAGTGAATACTTTTTGAATTAGCGTGTTGATTTACGCTGCAGGGGCATGCTTTCCGCGGGGCTGAGCTAATTGGCTGCGCCAATGGATCTCAGCTTTCCCGCTGCATCCCGCAGGAGTCAGCCCCTTCCTCTTCAATCAACTGCTGGGTAATTTATTTACTGCTCTAAAATAGTGTGTTAGGGATGAATGCCAATCAAAAAATTGAAAAACTACTATGCTTCTCCGTAAAGAGTCTTAACAAAGCATGCTGCTTTCCGTGGGGCGGGGCTTAAGCTAACTTGCTAGCGCAAGTGGATCTCAAGCTCCCGTTTCATCCCGCAGGAGTCAGCCCCTTCCTCTTCAATCAACTCCCGGATAAGTTATTTATTGTTTTAGAAATTGTGTGTAATGGGTGAATTCCTTTTTTAATTCGCGTGTTGATTTACGCTGCAGGGGCACGATTTCCACTCAAAGAAACTCCTGATTAACTAATTAGTCTCATTTAAAGTAGGGAGAAAGGAGTAAATCCTTTTTAATGACCTGTTTGATTTGCACTATTGACGTTTGAACCCTATCATTCCTAACGTTTCAGGCTTCCATATTAAGGCTATATGAACATAGACACGATTGTGGGGGTGAGTCTGAATGCTGTTTGTTTTGAGTCTTATTTTTGTTCTTATCTTTGCTGCTATTCATGCAGGGGCGAGGTATATGCGGTTTATTTCAAGTATCCCAAGACGCCGGTATTTGTCACTTGCAGGAGGGATTGCTGTTTCGTATGTGTTTTTGCATCTGCTTCCCCAGCTGGATACGCCTGATGAGCACGAGCATGCTGCCTCTAATGAATTAATGCACATTCTGTCGCAGAACCCTTACCTGATGGCTTTGGCAGGGCTGTTTGTTTTTTACGCGCTGGACCGGCTCGTTGCACCATAAACACCAGTACGACCGGTATGGCAGATGGCTGCTGACTGGGGCTATTATAATTGGCTGGACTATCGGATGGCTGACGGAAATAAGCCATGCCGTCCTCTCGATCCTTGAATCTTTTTTAGCGGGAGCGATTATTTTAAACGTGATAAAAGAAGAATTGCCTGAAGAAAAGGAAAGCAGTATCACCTACTTTGCGCTTGGAATTCTTTCCTACTCAACGCTTTTATTGCTTCTTGGGTAAATACTCTTAGAAATATCAGATGCAATCCTATATGATTAAGTCAGATACAGCTTTACAAGATTGAATTATAGGAGGACATAGAATGAAAATACTAGTAGTTGGTGCTGGTGGAATTGGTGGATATTTTGGAGGCAGACTTCTTCAAAAAGGTGCTGATGTGACATTCCTGGTTCGTGAAAATCGCAAAAAGCAGTTAGAGGAAAACGGTCTTCAAATTAAGAGTACTCATGGTGATTACACGGCGAACCCGCCTCTTCTGCTTAGCGGCCAGCCAAGCAGCGAATCTTTTGATGCAGTGATTATCACGACGAAATCTTATCACCTTGAAACAGCTATTAAAGACATTTCTCCCTATATTTCATCTCAAACAATGGTTCTTCCCCTGTTAAACGGAATCGCGCATATGGATCAGCTTGTTGAAGCATTTGGCGGGGAAGCTGTAATCGGCGGACTTTGCTTTATTGAAACAACACTGGACCAAAATGGTACCATCGTCCAGACAAGTCCGATTCATGACTTGATTTTCGGAGAGCGTGATGGAAGCAAATCCGAAAGAATTTTAGCTTTGGAGTCAGCTTTCAGCGGAACAGAAGCAAACTTTCAGCTTAGCACGAATATTGTACAGGATATGTGGCATAAATATTCCTTTATTACCGCAATGTCAGGTGTTACGACATTGATGAGAGCGCCTATGGGCCCGATCAGGGAGCAGGAATCCGGCTACCGTCTGATAAAAGATTTATTAGATGAGATTTACCATGTAATGAAGAACATTGGCGCCCCCGTTAAGGAAGGGCTGCCGGAAATTCAGCTAAGTAAAATGCTGGAGATGGGTTATACGATGAAATCCTCTATGCAGCGTGACATGGAAAAATTAATGCCGACAGAAACCGATCACCTTCAGGGCTTTTTACTTTCAAAAGCTGCTGAAAAGCAACTCAACACCCCCTTGCTGAATGCGGTTTTTGCGAATGTTAAAATCTATGAAGAAGAACGGGCTTAAGTCAGCACCTTCAACAATTTGAGTCCGCCGGTGAAGTTCGCTCTATAGCTATTTGGAGCAATTTAACGTATAATAAATATGTAGTAACTTTTGGTAACTGCAATAGATGATAAATAAGGAGGGAATTCGTATGGCCACGATGTCACTCTGCCCAAAATTTGAACAAGCCTTTCAATTGCTTGGGAAACGCTGGAATGGCGTTATTATTCGTGTGCTTGCGGGGAGTCCTAAACGCTTTTCCGAGATTTCAGAGCCAATCCCTCAGATCAGCAACAAGATTTTGACCGAACGGCTTAAAGAGCTTGAAGAACAGGGAGTCATCATTCGGGAAGTGTACCCTGAAACACCTGTCCGCATTCTTTACCGCTTGTCCGATAAAGGACATGCCTTAGCACCCATTTTGGACGAGGTTCAAAAATGGGCAGATAAATGGCTTGTTAAGTAATATTTTAAAAGCTGACTGATGCAGTCAGCTTTTTTTAATTCCGGGAAAGCTGCTTTATTTTTAAATGATTATTTTCCCTGCCGACCATAATTTCATACACTTCCGTATTGGTAACAAGCTGATCATCCTCGAAGACCTCATACTCCACCGTAGCATTTACTTTAATCTCCTCTGAAACGTCGAAAACTTCAGCAGCTTCAAGCGAAAGCGATGAAACGGAAAGAAATTCATTTCTAAAATCCTCATATCTATTTTCACTTTTATAGGCAGAACTCATGATGGAATAAGCTGTTACATAATCTCCGAATTGAAGACTGCTGTAAAAGTACTCAATAAGATAAAGAGCTTGTTCTTCCTTCGATGGAAATGGCAAATCACCAGCCTGTGCAGCGTATTGGCTAAATACAGGCAGCTCTTCTAAAGGCTCTTCAATCCAGTGTTCTAATTGATCCACTACATCTTGTATGGGAATGCTGTAGCCTACATCTTTTTGTGGCTCTTCTGCAGAGGTAATGCCGATGACTTTTAGCGTTTCAGCGTGTAATAAAGGGCCGCCGCTGTTGCCGGGAGAGATCGGTGCAGTGATTTGATCTACCTCATTATAGTGAAATGGATCAATTTTAAAGGATTGCCTCGTATCGGTAATCTCTCCGGTCATTACTGTATTTTGAAAGCCTAAGGGGCTTCCCAGGGCCAGAACAGGATCCTTTAAATCCGCTTTTTTCTCCATCTCGACTTCAAGCGGCTCAATGCCGGAAAGTTCTTCGACCCGGACCACGGCAATATCCTCCGTCTCGCTTATTCCAATTACTCTTCCAGTGTAGGGGACGGCTTGAGCTGAAATAACAGTTACTTCCTCTGTATTGGCTACTACATGGGCATTGGTAATAACATCGCCTCCAGTCGTATATAAAAATCCGGAACCGATCGAACCAACAGGGGTTTCTATTTGAACGACCTTATTTTGAGCCTCATAAACAGCTTCTGCTTTGTTTTTTTCAAGCTCATCGATTAATTGCTTCTGCTGATCATTTATTTGATCTTCCACTAAGTAAGATTGCTGATGGGGAAGCTGCTCAGCCATATGTTCACGAATGGAAAGGCCCGCCGAAACGGCAGCTGCCACCATGACAGCTGATAAAACAAATGAAATTATCCACTTTGTTTTCATATAACCCCCCTATTCCAAGCTCCACGTAATATTTGTAATTTCCACTTTTGCTTCTGCCGCTTCAAATAGAAATGAATCATTAAATTCACCTTCAGCGTTTCTCGGCAGAATCTCAGGTTTCACCCCGACAGTTCTTTCCTCTACTAATACACCCTGATCGGTATAAATTCTCCAGGTAATAAAGATTTCTTGTATTGCCCTTGACCCCTGGTTTTCCACTTTACCAGCCAGCTCTATTACTCCCGGTGACGGAGCATTTACTCCCCATTCCTTTAGTGTAACTGCTTCAGTACGATTATAAATATCTTCTTTTTCAGCTTCCTCCATCGCTTCCTGCATACGGTCATATTCAGCCGTCTGATAAGCAAGCCTCTCTGCCTCTATCTCTTTTTTAAAGGCTTCAAGATCCTCATGATTTTCCGTATAGCCCATTCCAATTTCCACGATATTAAGCGCTTGAGAAAACTCCACCGCATTCAGCTCTTTCTTTGCTTCTTCTATAGCAGCCTCAGCAATCTTATTTTTCACCTGTTCTCTCGCTTTATCCGAATACTCACCCTTAACATCTGAAATTTCAAGGAGCTTTCTGGCAAGAGACTGCATCGAAAGAGGGTTTTTAATATCGTCTTCTACCTTAAGGACAAGGAGCTTATCCCTTCCTTCGAGAATATCTTCCTCAAATAAGTAGTACAAATTATTGTCACTGGCTTTCACCTTATCAATAATTTGTTCCATAACAAATTCAGCCTGATTCATTTGACCGGAATCCAAATGAGCTGAAAGCTTTCGCAAATCCGCCTCAAGCTCTTTTGCTTCCTGAACAGCTGACAGACTTTCTTCTACTCCTATTACAGAAGGCCTTAATTGATTGGCTCTGATTAATTTATCCTCTGCCTCATTCCAGTCAGTATTAAATGCGTCAGTCTCTGCCTGTGCTTTCCAATCCAGCACCTGCTTATTTCTCCAGCTTTCAAACGCATAAATGCTGATCACAAAGAGGACACAGGAAAGAAATACAATCCCCAGCATTTTAATCGGTGTATCAACTCGTGCGGAAGAGGCTGACAAGCGTTTTTGAGATCGCTTTTCATTTTCTTGATGATGTCCGCTCATGTTAACAGTCCTCTCCCATTCTTTTCTTTTTTTATACCCTTTTTTAGTTATTTCACTCGTTTAAACCCTTTATTTAGAAGATTTTTATTTTTTCCCTACCTGCTGAATGTAACCAAAAAGGTAATAAAATACAGGAAAATGGCAAGAGTAGGAATAGAGTAAATGAACAAAATACGATAAATATCTCAAATTCGAGATTTTTTAATTAAAAGATATTGACTTCCAAAAGAATGCA
Organism: Jeotgalibacillus proteolyticus; assembly: GCF_002926065.1. Classification (GTDB taxonomy): domain Bacteria; phylum Bacillota; class Bacilli; order Bacillales; family Jeotgalibacillaceae; genus Jeotgalibacillus; species Jeotgalibacillus proteolyticus. Next base: position 127,629 of record NZ_PREZ01000003.1, read on the forward strand.
TCATATAATGATTACAAATAACAACAAAGTTACTAAACGTAACTACAAGGAGGAAATACAGAATGACAAAAAAATGGGCAGTAGACAGCGCACACTCGAGTGTTGATTTTTCAGTAAAGCATATGATGATTTCTAAAGTAAAAGGTTCTTTCCAGGATTTCAGCGCAGAAGTAGAAGCAGATGTAAACGATCTTACTTCAGCTAAAATCAACTTTACAATTGATGTAAGCAGCATCGATACAAGAAGCACTGACCGGGATAACCACCTTCGTTCAGCTGATTTCTTCGAGGTTGAAAAATATCCTTCTATTACATTCAACTCGACTAAAGCTACTAAAGTTGGCGATGACGAGTATGAATTAACAGGAAATGTTACGATTAAAGATGTAACGAAGGAAGAAACGTTTAAAGTAGAATATGAAGGTTCAGGGAAAGATCCTTGGGGCAACGAAAAAATCGGATTCTCTGTGGATGGAAAGCTAAACCGCAAAGACTACGGTCTTACATGGAATCAGGCTCTTGAAACTGGCGGCGTTTTAGTCGGTGAAGATATTAAAATCAATCTTCAAATCCAGGCTCAGGAAGCATAATAAATTAGGGCGGCTGCAAAAGAATCTTTTGCAGCCGCCCTTGTTTTTTCAATTTACCATCTTTCCTTCACTGTCCCAGTGCTGCTTTCGTAAAATAACCTTTTGAATTTTTCCAGACGCCGTTTTTGGAAGCTGGTCTGTGAACGTAACTCCTTTTGGCACTTTGAATCTGGCCAGTTTTTCTCTGGCAAATGTCAGAAGTGCTTCTTCAGTCAGTTCATGCCCTTCCCTGACTACTACGATCGCGTGAGGAGCTTCTCCCCATTTTTCATGAGGAACTGCTACAACTGCTGCTTCCAGTACAGCAGGATGCTCATACAGCATGCCTTCCACCTCGATCGAAGAGATGTTTTCCCCGCCGCTTATAATGACATCCTTTTTACGGTCTATGATTTCAATATAGCCATTTTTATCGACTGTAGCCATATCCCCGGTGTAGAGCCAGCCGTTTTTAATGGTTGCTGAAGTAGCCTCTTCATTTTTATAATAACCTTCCATTCCATTATTGGTCCGGGCGGCAATTTCCCCAATCGAAATTCCATCATGCGGGACTTCATTGCCTAGTTCATCCATCACTCGTACCTTTGTCCCAATTAATTCATAGCCTGTTTTTGCCTTAAGACGGGCTCTATCACTATGATCTACAGGCTCAACATTGGACCTTATTTCAGAAATGGTAACGAGAGGAGAAATCTCGGTCATTCCATATACCTGAATAAATTCCCATCCAAGCTCCTCCTCCACCTTCCTTGCAAAGGCGGGAGGCGGTGAAGACCCGGCAATAACAATCCGCAACGGATGATCAAATTTGGCATTTGTATAGGCGGTTTCTTCTAAAATCATATTTAACACAGTGGGAGCCATGTGCATAATGGTTACCTTATGCTCCTCAATAGTATGCAGAATTTGTTTTGGGTCTACCTTGCGCTGCATGACTTGAGTGACCCCGTTTGCTGTATAGTAAAAAGGAGAACCCCAGCCATTAACATGGAACATGGGTAGAACATGAAGAAGTGTATCCTGATCTCTTACTCTTAAATGATGCATGGTCGTTAGGGCATGTAAATAGTTCGAGCGGTGAGTCAGCAAGACCCCTTTTGGATCTCCGGTAGTCCCGCTGGTATAAAGAAGTGAAGCAATATCTGTCTCCTCAAGCGGCTCCCCCTCAAAACCTTCTTTAGGAAAATCAGTCAGCCACTGTTCATAATTCAGGCTGTTTTCATACTCTTTTGAAGCACCATGGATGATGACGGTTTGAACGCTTTCCAACTGGTCCCGTATGTTTTCAATAAGCGGATATAATTCTTCACTGACAAATAATGCTTTGCTTTCGCTATGATTCAAAATAAATACATAATCCTCCGGGCGCAGTCTCGTATTTAGAGGTGTCATCACTCCCCCAACCTGATAAACACCATAAAACCCTTCCAGCATCTCAAGCGAATTTGGAGTTAAATAAGCAACACGATCCCCTTTTTCAATAGTAAGCGATTTCAATCCGTGCGACAGCTGATTAACTCTTTCCTGAAGCACCTGATAAGTAATTTTCCGTTCACCATCAATGACGGCTGTTTTATCTCCGTACAGGTGAACAGCACGATCTAAAAAATCAGTCAGAACTAAAGGTACATGCATTCCCATCTCCCTTTCTTCATCACCCTCTATCTCGTATTGTAAATTTCCTTCCCTCATTAATCAAACTAATTTCCAGAACCTCCAAGTTAAATTTTTGATTTCTCAAAATCAAGTCTGTATAATCTACACTAATTCTTACCATTCTAGAAAAGAATAATAACTTTTAAAGAAGGAGAGGATTTTAATGAAAAAAGACAATTCCAATGACAATAAAATCCAAGAGGAATATGGCGAAGAGGTTTTGCAGCAGCAAATTCAGGATGTCTATATGGATGGAACGATTGAACGGGAAGAGCAAAATAGAAAAGCGAAAGAAACAGGCTCTGTTAAAGGAGACAAGAAAACAAGCGGTCCCGATTATCCCGCAACTTAATATGGTAGTTTAAATAAAAAAATCCCCCCAGCAGTTTAATCTGCTGGCGGGATTTTATCGTTACAGGACTTCCTGTAATCAGCCGCGTTTGATCGGCAGACTGCAGCAGCGGAAGGATCCGCCTGATTTGATGATTTCTGAAATATCAAGCTCTATCACCTTGTAGCCCATTAGCTTTAATTCTTTATTGATCTCCTTATTGACTGGAAGACTGAGCATGGTACGATCTCCAAGGGATAATACGTTAGGTCCCATTGTAAACTGTTCTCCGTCATTCACTTCAATGAGTGTGTAGTGTTCTGCAAATCGTTCAACTGTTTCTTTACTGAAGGCTTTTGAATAAATCAGCGCTTCGTCAGAAGAAATGATATTAAATAAGCAATCTAAATGCAGGAACTGAGAATCAAATGGAACCGGAATCACCTTGTGCTCCGGCAGGTTGCTTTGAAGCTCAGCAATGGCTTCTTCTGTTGTGCGGGAGCTTACACCCACCCATACGATAGAGCCGTCAACAATGACATCTCCGCCTTCAATGGCAAAGGTCTCAATCTTTTCATGCTTAATTCCCATTTCCTCAAGCCAATCCTGCAGAACCACTTCTTCGCCGTTTCTCATCTTGGTTCCCATTGTGGAAATGAAGACGGTATCGTCGATTGTAAAACCGATGTCCCGTGTAAAGACCTGTTCCGGAAAATGATTTATTGGCGGCAGCTGTACGACGTCAGCACCATTGGAATGCAAGGCTTGTATAAAATTGCGATGCTGTTCCATTGCTTTTTCCTGATTTATATTTTCATCTAAAAAATGTTTTTGTGTCTCATTTATTGGTTCTTCTATTTTCATGAATGCAGGGGGACAAACCAGGACTCTCTCCAGCCTGTCATATTCATTTGTGCATGAAATCACTTGATTACTCTCTTTGCTTTCCATCAACATATCTTGCCCTCCGTTATCCCAAATTGCAATACTCCACAACTATCGAATATTGCCTCTTAAGGTATTATTCCTTTTCTTGATCAAGATTAAACTAATTATGGAAGTGAATTTTACAATTAGTGGCTAAAGGAATCAGCAGCCTTTTAATTGTTTCTTTAATCGACTCACTCCGCAAATTAAACTTTTTCTATCTATCTTATGTTCTAGCGCACGTTATGTTTTTCACTACAAAAAAGCTGAGACAAATGTATGTCTCAGCCTCGTATGTCCGGCTCACTCCGCTTCAGGCGGACGCTTTCCGCGGGGCGGGGCTTGAGCTAACTTGCTTTCAGCAAGTGGATCTCAAGCTCCCGCTTCTTCCCGCAGGAGTCGCCGCCTTCAGCTCCGTTCTCCTCACGTTCCTAAATATATCGTTTTGTCTCATCCTTTTTATGTTAAATAATTTTTAATTATCCGTTTGAGTGCAATGAGGATCTTTCCGCTAAATGACCGCGAATGATCGGTCCCCATTTATCGTATTCCACTAAAAAGCCATCATGGCCAAATGCAGTTTCAATTTCATGGAAATACCCTTTGGCGGTAGAGTTTATAAAGGTCTTAATTTCACCTGGAGGATATAGAAGGTCTCCTGTAAAACCAACGCCAATGACCTCTGCCTGGATTTGGTTGGCGGCTTTTTTAACGCCACCTCTTCCTCTTCCGATGTCATGTCCATTCATAGCATAAAGCAAATAAAGGTAGCTGTTGGGGTCAAAACGCTTCGTAATTTTCTCCCCCTGATAGCGTAAATAGGATTCCACTTGAAGGTACGGCCGCCCGTCGTCCCTGTTTTTCTTTTCCTCCCTGTCAAAACGGTTGGTAAAAAGAGAGGGACTCCGGTAGGTTACTAGGCCAACCATTCGCGCCACTTCAAAGCCCTTTACGTCACTTGATTTCTCATAGTCGCCGTTGTCCCATCTTGGATCCTGTTCAATGGCATGAATGCCAATCCGGTTAAATGCAACGCCGTAATCACTTAATGTCGGGGTTGCGGCAAGCACGAATAGTTGATCCATAAATGAAGGATATAAAACCCCCCATTCAAGCGTCTGCATTCCGCCAAGTGAACCGCCAATCACTGCACGCAGATGAGTGATGTCCATTTTCAGTAAAGCTTCGTGCTGCGCGTGGACCATATCACGAACACTGACAAACGGAAAGGATAAACGGTGCTCGCGGCCATCCCTGTCTTTTGATGCAGGACCCGTTGAACCGCTGCAGCCTCCAAGAACATTAAAGGTTATGACCTGGTACTGCTGCAGATCCACCGGGGAATCATAGCCGACAAAGCCATTCCACCAGCCAGGTTCATCTTCTGTTCCTACAGTTTGATGATTTCCTGTCAGCGCATGACAGATAAGGACAACGGGTAAATCAGTTCTTCCGACTCGCTCATAACGTAAAGAAACGTTTGGCAGAACTGTGCCTGATTCCAGCTTGAGTGGACCTATTTCAATCGTCTCTTCCACCCGTTTGATTTTTTGTTTTATTCCCTCTTTGCTCACGGGTATCAACTCTTTTCACATAGGTTTTTCTCATTTTGTTTACTCTCTTATCCAGTGGTGCAGACTATTTATATCCTTATTTTTTAATACGGTTAAGGATGCACAGGCACATCTGAGGAAGATTTAATTGCCTGCTCCAGATCTGTAATCAAGTCCTCAACTGCCTCTATTCCAACAGATAAGCGAATTTGCTCCTCCGAAACTCCAGCGGTTGCAAGATCTTCAGCCGTTAGTTGCGCATGTGTAGTGGATGCCGGATGAATAATCAGAGATTTAGCATCACCGACATTTGCTACATGAGACCAGAGAGCGGTTTGGTCAATGACCTTTCTTCCTGCTTCTCTGCCACCTTTAATACCAAACACGATAATGGAGCCAGGACCCTTTGGCAAGTATTTCTGCGCCAGCTCATAAGAAGAATGATTTTGAAGGCCAGGGTAGGAAACCCATTCAACCTGAGGATGATCCTGAAGATAATCCGCTACTTTCCTTGCATTTTCCACATGCCGTTCAACACGTAAATGAAGGGTTTCAAGGCCCTGTAATAATAAAAAGGCATTTTGCGGGCTTAAGCATGCTCCGATATCCCGAAGCAGATGAACTCTGAATTTTGCAATATACGCTGCTTCCTCAAGGTCGACAAATTTCAGTCCGTTATAGCTCGGATCAGGCGTAGTGTAATCCGGGAAACGTCCGTTGCCAAAATCAAACTTACCGCCTGAAACGACGACTCCTCCAATGGTAGTTCCGTGTCCGCCAATCCATTTTGTAGCAGAATGCACGACAATATCAGCACCATGCTCAAGCGGCTTATTCAGATAAGGTGTAGCGAAGGTGCTGTCAACAATAAGTGGTACTCCTTCACTGTGGGCAGCCTCTGCAACCTTTTCAATGTCCAGTACATGGAGGCTTGGATTTCCAATAATCTCTGCAAAAACAGCTTTTGTTTTTGGGCTAATGGCTTTTCTGAAATTTTCAGGATCCTTTGGATCAACAAATGTCACTTTAATTCCGTACTTTGGAAGCGTAGAAGTAAATAAATTATACGTACCGCCATAAAGGTCAGCTGCTGCAACAATTTCATCGCCGGCACTTGCGAGGTTCAGGATCGAAAGCGTAATTGCAGCCATGCCTGAGGACACAGCAACTGCTCCCACACCGCCTTCCAGTAAGGCAATGCGGTCTTCAAAGGCGCCAACTGTAGGATTCATGATGCGCGTATAAATATTGCCCTCCTCTTCTAAAGAAAACAGCTTTTGTGCATGATCTGCACTGTCAAATACATAGGAGGTCGTCTGATAGATAGGTACAGCTCTTGAACCCGTTGTTGGATCCGGCGTCGTTGCACCGTGTAAAAGAAGCGTCTCAATACTGTATTGCGGTGAAGGGTTAGTCATGATCAATCTCTCCAATTCATTTAGGATTCTTGTTCATAAATGCGCTGCAAGGGTGATGTGTCAGCGAGGTAAAGGAAAAGGGGAAAAGAAAAACCCCCTTCATAAGAAGAGGGTTCATCCTCCTCTTATCTTTCAGACCACGAATGATCTGTAGGAATTAGCACCTTTCCGAATGTGGATACATTCGTTGGTTGCCGGGCATCGCAGGGCCTAGTCCCTCCGCCACTCTGGATAAGAGTATATAAAGTTGGTTTTTGTGTAATCTCTTGTTGAGGATTATAGAGCAGTTTAAGGTCTTAAGTCAACCCTTTTTTCAGATAATTTCGTATATAAGATCAATCTAAATAATAGATAAATTCCTCTTCAAGCCCGTCGATTTCAACATTCTCCGGGATGCTTAAATAAAGAATTTGTGTTCCATTGCGAAAGCTGAAGCTATAACCTGAGCCTCTATTTGATGAGTCGTCATTAAATTGGGAAAGAACAAATGACTCGTTGAATTGATGGAAGGAAAAATCATAGTGCATCTCTTGAGAAATGGCAATTCTTCCTTCTTCCTCATAAATATCAACTTCCTCTGCGATTTGATCTGATATGTCCACTCCATTAACACGCAATGGTGCTTTATAATATCTGACTTCCACCTGGTCAGCGCTATCTTCGATTTTTTTAATGATGACATTCACTGGGTTGTTTTCAAGCTGTGGAATATTTAATTCCATACGGTCACCTTCATAACGAAAATTCTGGGCTTTTATTAGAAATTTCTCATCAATCTGGTCTATTTCCCCTTCAAAAGCCAGTCTTTCAAATTCATCTATTTCGCTATACATCTCTTCTTCATTGGAATTAAAATCAGCATCTCTTCCTGCTGTTTCATCTTGCGGCAGAACATAATAAACGCACATAGCCAAAAATAAAACGGCTGTATAACCCCCAAAAAGACTTATAGCCCTTTTACTCGTAACACGTTTTTTCGACGCAGACTTCCTTTTGCTTAGCAGATAGAAAATGCCTAAAAACAACATTGACAGGAACATAATCATAATAAAAACATTTAGAACCATCATGCTCTCACCTCCCGATTATTAAAGAGAAGTATAATTCCTCCAAAAAGGATTGCAGCGGTGAAAATGATTTTAATGCCAAGGATCCAAAACGAGCTTTCAGCAATATAAAAGGAATACAATGGGTAAACACCTAATGAAATACTCAAGTAGATAGGTAAGACGATCAATACTACGGGCAGCACGGCGATAAGACTTTTATGAATCTGAGCAAGACCACCCGCTAAATAGCCTAAGGCTGAGACCAGAATAAAGTACAATAAGAATGCGCCGGCTGACAGCAGCAGCGCTCCCGGTGAACCAGGACTGCCTCCCCCATAAAGCAAAGGCGTATTTGCAAACAACCTTACGAGTAAATAGAGCAGAAAGCTGCTCAATGTTAGGGTAATCATTGCAGCTGCTGAGACTGTAATCAAATAAAGAATGTTTGAAAGATGACTGCTCAAGCGGCTTGTGACAAAAGTAAAATCTTCAAAACGATAGCTTTTTGTAGTTAGCAGGATGGATGTGACAAAAATCCATATGAGCGTAAAAATAAACACAAGGTCCACAGAATAGGTATCCACTGAAACTGTGATATAGCCGTCTGAGGAGCTGCCTCCCCCTGACGCTAATAACGAAAATCCTATTCCAAGAAGCTGAATAATGATAAGGGATTTAAGCGCATCTGAATAAGAAAAAAGCTTATAAATATACTGCTTCCAAACAATTTCTCCAAGCTTCATTTCACTTAAAGACATCATCAATCCCCCCTTTTTCCTGTTGAGTAAGGTAAATGCAAAGATCGCTCGCACTCACCGGGCTGAAAATCAGTTTGTTTTTTAATGCCTCTGCTTTTTCAGCTTCGGTAAAATTAGCCTGAACGACTGCATAAACGCTTCCTTTTGAAATTTCCTTTCGATGAATAAGATTTTTTCCTTGTATCCATTGAACAACCGCTTCCTCCTGCCCCCGGACACCAATTGCATATTCCCTCAATTCAGCTGTTGGCATATGCAGATGCTTCTCTCCTTGATGAATAAGGAGCACATCCTCAATTAATTCTTCAATTTCATCCAGGTGGTGACTTGATAATAAAATCGTTCTCGGGTACGCGAGATAATCCTTCAAAAGGGCCCGGTAGAAATCCTTACGAACAGAAGAATCCATGCCTGTTGTCGGTTCATCAAAAATCGTTAAAGCGCATCTTGAAGCGATGCCTGTAATCGCATTGAAAGTGTTGAGCTGCCCTTTGGAGAGACTGTTGTGAAGCTGTTTTGGTCGCAGGTTAAAGTAAGTAAAAAGACGTTCCGCCAGCGTTTGATCCCATTTTTTATAAAACCGTCCATGCTGTTGCAGAATTTCTTCAAGCGTGAGGGAGCTGGGAAAAACAATGGAGTCATCAATCAGGATGCTGTTTGCGGATACAAGAAGACTGTTAAAGGGATTCTCGTTAAAAACGTTCAGTTCTCCTGAAGTTTTTTTCAGATAACCTGCAAGTAATTTTAAAAGAGTCGATTTTCCTGCTCCGTTTCTTCCGATTACCCCGGTTATGGTGTTTTCCTGGATGGAGAAAGACAACCCATTGACTGCCTGTTTTTTACCAAAATTCTTCTTAAGCTCCCTGCATTCGATCACGTTCACTTTTGCTCCCCCTTCCTTATTGACTCCTGAATCATGGAGACTAATTCCTCCTCGCCCACTTCTAAGTGCTGGGCTTCAATGACGACTTCCTGAACAAGCTTTTTTAGCGTTTGGTTAATACGCCTATGACGAATTTGAACCTTAGCATCTTCTGTAACAAACATCCCCAGCCCCCTCTTTTTATAAAGAATTTGTTCCTCCAGCAGCATCGCCAGCCCTTTACCTGCAGTAGCAGGATTAATATTAAATAAGTCTGCCAGCTGATATTGAGAGTAAATTTTTTCATCTGCATTAAATTTTCCCTGCAGAATTTCGGTTTCGAGCCACTCTGCAATTTGCATATAAATTGGTTTTGTTCCGTCGGTATCGAGAATCATCTCCACACCCCCTATCTAATATAGTGCATTAGTGTTGTAATGTAGTATACTCTTTTTATTTAATTTTGACAATATGGTTTCATAAAAATAACACTGCCCTTATGCTGGCAGTGTTAGGTAAATCGGGTTTAATATGTGTACAATCTTAAATAAATACGGTAAAAACGATAATAATGCCAATAACCAAAACAAGCGCAAAGACAAGAGCAGCAACTGTCAGGATAACACCTAAGCCTTTCCAGCTGGAGAACCCATGAACGATCCCAATCGCTTTACAGACAATGACGACTCCCCATATTCCGAAAACTGCTGATATAAAAAGGGTTATAAGATAAGCGCCAATCGGTAAAGCCGTGATGCCTTCCATCCCAAGAGCTGTAGGGTCAGTAGCCTGAACAAATTGTTCCGCATACATGATGGCCACTAAAAGGTATGCAGCAGCAGTGACAATTTGCGGGATATAAGATGGTCCTATCGCGATCATCATACGTCTGAAATTGCCGGTGCCTCCAAACCATTTTCCTACCATTGTGTAAAGTCCCGCTGAGATATAAACACCTATAATACTGATGATCACACCGATAAGTGCTGCCACTAAAAATACCATGAATAGTGGAAGGGATTCTCCAAATCCAGAGCCTTCGAGATTTATTAATCCCCCGCCGATTCCCGCAAGCCCGGCCATGGCAATTGTGAAACCGGAGCCTTTGTTTTCTAATACGTCGCGGATGGTTTGCTTTGGCTGCGTCCACACTGACAAGAATGGATTGTTTGTCATTTACATCATCTCCTTTTTTAGCCATTTAGACTCAGTTAGTATACGGATGAGGATGGAAATGGTTTCACTTTCCAGTTAAGGGAGGCAGCTTTTAGTTAGGAGTAAATACCTCTTAATGAAGCGTGTTGATTTATGCTGCAATCAACTCGTGGATAACTCATTTTCATCTTCGAAATAGGAATGCTTTAATACAGTCCTATTAATAGAACCTAAAAAAGATGACTTCGGGACGATACCGGAGTCATCTTTTTGCTGCTTTGGCTGCTGCCTTTTTTTATTAAGTTGTTCGTTTATTAACCCGTTCTTTACCCTCTCAACGCGGGACTTTTTTTCTCTTTAGTATGTTAGTTCCCGCTCTTTTACTACTTCTAAATAGGGATAAGCGTCCTTTATATAGCTTGCGTAGTAGCGTGACTTTGAAAAGGAGCTCATTAAGTTTTCAAAGATGTACTTGGGAACTTTATAATAGTCGAAAGTTTCACCTCTGAATTGGATACGAAGGACTTCATCCTGTTGATCATAGCCGATTCCCGTTATGAGTGATGAGTTTACAGGGTGCATTTCCATCTATCTTCACCGCCTTTACTATTTTTGTAGTTGTGTTGATAAGCCTCTTACTAAAAGGGAAGTTTGTACTGTTTCTTTTTATTTTTCTATGATTTCCCTTTGTTTTTTTGTTCCCCCAAAACCAATTAACCTTATTATAAATTGGACTTGAAGATTAAGAAATAGACTCGACAGAAGCTCTTATGATCAGACAAAAACAGAACTTTTTTGTTAAAAATGCAGAAGAATTTTATCACTGAACTCTGGATAATAAATGGAGAGTTAAGAGTAAATACCTTTTAATTGGGCGTGTTGATTTCCACTGCAGGCGGAGGCTTTCCGCGGGGCGGGGCTTGAGCTAACTTGCTAGCGCAAGTGGATCTCAAGCTCCCGCTTCATCCCGCAGGAGTCCCCGCCTTCCGTTCCAATCAACTTTTGGATAACTTATTTATCTCTTCGAAAGTTGAACGTCATGAGTAAATACCTTTTAACTGAGCGTGTTGATTTCCGCTGCAGGGGCATGCTTTCAGCGGGGCGGGAGCTGAGCTAACTTGCTATCGCAAGTGGATCTCAGCCTTCCCGCTTCTTCCCGCAGGAGTCAACCCCTTACGCTTCAATCAACTACCGGATAACTTATTTGTCTCTTCGAAAGTTGAACATTAGGAGTAAATACCTTTTAATTGAGCGTGTTGATTTACGCTGCAGGCGGAGGCTTTCCGCGGCGCGGGGCTTGTGCTAACTTGCTAGCGCAAGTGGATCTCAAGCTCCCGCTTCATCCCGCAGGAGTCCCCGCCTTCCGCTCCAATCAACTTCTGGATAACTTATTTATCTCTTAAAAAATTTTAGTGTTATGGATAAAGACTTTTAATCACACAGGTTAATTTCCACCGCAATCAACCCTAAAAATCCCTATCCCCTTATTGAGCTAGATATAATTAAGTTAAAAAAACTCAACTGCCCTCCCAGGACCGTTGAGTTTTATTTCGATAGTTTTTTAGTTAATGGATAAATGCCGAAGCTTTGGATAATTAGGGATAGCAGGATGGCGATGAAGGAAACTGAGATGTAAAATTGGATGTTTTCATCGTTGACTGTCTCTAAAATTAACAGCAGGACGACTGACATGGTGCCTTTTACTCCTGCAAAGGAAATGAGAAGTGCGTCGCTTTGCCCCATTTTCTTTGTTGACGGAAGGGTAAATAGAGATAGCTGGATAACAATGTACCGAATGATTAGTGAGCCGATAAAGATTAAAAAGGCTAAAAGCAGGTGCTTGATATCCAGGTATTTTGGTGCGATGATCCCAATCGTTAAAAAAACAAGCGATAGCAGTGTTGGTTCTACGATATCCCAAAACCCATCAAGCGATTCTCTGTAATGATCTTCTTTATTCGTGTGGGTAAATTCCCAGGACAGCATGATTCCTGCCGTAACAGTGGCAAGTACACCCGAGACGCCAAGCGCTTCTGCCAAAAAGAAGTTCCCGTAGGCAAGAACGATACTAAGCATGACCTGGAATTCTTTGTGATGGGTGTAATGAACTGCTTTACAGACTAACCAGCCAAAGATAAGCCCAATTGCTATTCCACCCAGGGAGACAAGTAAAAAGTCACCCAGTACAGACAGGGCACTTAAATCCTTCCCGCTAGAGACGATCGTAACAAGGGTTGTAAAAACAACGATACTCGTCCCATCATTAATCATAGACTCCCCTTCAACAATGTCTGCGATGGTCTCATCACCTGAAGCCTGCTTCAAAATGGCTGTTACAGAAATCGGATCTGTCGGAGCAAGTATCGCTGCAATAATTAGCGCCCCAATGAATGGAAGGGCAAGAAACGGACTTGCTAAGTAATAGATTGCCCCTCCAAGTAAACCAACGGTAACGATAAGGCCCCCTGTGCTCAGCAACCCGATAACCCCTCCATGCTTCCGGAGTGCTGCTGAAGGGTATTTATAGGCAGAAATGAACAGTAGTGCCGGGAGGAAAAATTCATAGAGTGTTTTTTGTGTTAATTCCATAGATGAAAAAAACGGAATAAAGGAAAGCCCTATGCCAATAAGAACAAGAATAGGCGGCTGAGGAAAGGCTTTGGCATGATTATCTATCGTGAAAACGATATATCCAATAAGAAGCAGGACAATTAAATGTGAAGCCTCCACAACGATGACCCCCGGTTTCAAGTATCAAGATTTTTGGTTTCATTGTACTTTACCAACCCATCAAAAATATAAACAATAACCGGGAAGGCTATTTTAGAAACATAGATTCAGTCGACTACTTATTATGAAAACCGGACATGAAATAATACATTTCCATTCTTTGTTGCTGCTCCGCTGCCTGATCCTTTCTCATTTCCTGAATTTGAGTAACTTTTTTAGTTTCTATATAATTTCGCAGTTTCGTAAACATATGATTACCTCCTGTTTGATGGCTAAAATCTGAATTGGTTTTGACAGTCTCAAACGAATCTGTCATCATCATACGTTGCTTTGCGATTTCTTCCTTCCTCCACCGGTGCTACATTTCCTCCACCTTAGGAATGAATTTTTTAACCGACAAAAAGACCTTCAATTGATTTTGAAGGTCATCTTTCTACTGCAGGATCGATTATAGGAACGAAGAGTGTATGAATTTACTGTTTTTCAACATGGTACAACACATGCTCTTTTAACACGCTGCCTTCCTCAACCTTTGGATGGCTGAAGGATCCTTGAAAAGTCATGCCAATTTTCTTCATTACGTTAATGGAGGGTTCATTAACCCTCGCAGTAAAACTGTAAATATCACGAAAGCCGAGCTCGTTAAACCCATAGTTCAGGCAGGCGGAAGCTCCTTCAGTGGCATACCCTTTTCCCCAGGCATCCTTTTTTAGACGCCAGCCGATTTCAATGCAGGGGGTAAAATCAGCACTGAAAACGGCTCTGTGAAATCCAATGAAACCTATGAATTCCTTCGTTTCTTTTTCCTCAGCTGCATATAAACCGAAGCCGGTCTCGCCAAATTCAGCTGCTATCACCTGGTAGAACAAGTCTGTTTCCTTTTTTGATAAGGACTTGGGAAAATACCTCATAACTTCTTTGTCCTCATTCATCAGGCGAAATGGTTTAAGATCTTCTTCTTTCCACGAACGCAATAGCAGTCTTTCGGTTTCAATATAGACCATGTTTCCCCTCCCCTTTTTCAAAAAACGGCACACCTGAATTTTTCAGATGCGCCGTTCCAATCACTATCGTAAATCAATTTTAAATTCTAAGAACAGTTCATTATAATAGGCTAGCATTTCTCTGCCTAAATTATCATAGACCTCAAGTCTGTCTGTCAGCTCAGGAGCAGGGTAGAAGCGCTCATCGCCTGAAACCTCCTCGGGAAGCAATTCAAATGCAGAAAGATTAGGCGTTGAATAACCGACATACTCTGCATTTTGGGCCGCATTCTCAGGGTCGAGCATAAAGTTGATAAATGCGTGCGCCCCTTCTATGTTGTCAGCGGTTCTTGGAATGACCATATTATCAAACCATAAATTTGACCCTTCCTCAGGCACGGCATAATCGAGTGCTTCGTTTTCGTACATGATATCCGCTGCCTCACCGGACCAGACGACACCAACCGGGGCTTCTCCGTTGCCGATGAGCATTTTGATTTCATCTCCGACGATTGCCTTGATATTTGGTGAAAGCGTCTGAAGCTTTGCCTTCGCTTCCTGAAGCTCCGCGCGATCAAGCGTATTCAGGGAGTAGCCCAGGCTATTCAGCGACATTCCCATAATTTCTCTCGCACCGTCAACGAGCAGGATATCATTCTTTAGCTCTTCGCTCCATAAATCGTCCCAGCTTGTAAAATCAATATCGTCAATCATCTCAGTATTATAGACGATTCCAACCGTTCCCCAAAAGTAAGGGATTGAGTACTTATTTCCCGGATCAAAGGATAAATCCATAAAATCAGGATTTAAATGAGTCATGTTTGGAAGCTGGTCATGATTCAGTTCAATCAATAGATCATCCTCGGCCATTTTGGCAATCGTGTATTCGGAAGGCACCGCAATATCATAGGATGTTCCTCCCTGCTGTATTTTCGCTAACATAGCTTCATTGGAGTCAAAGGTTTCATAAACAACACGAATGCCTGTTTCTTCCTCGAACTGATCAATGAGTTCATCATCGATATAATCTCCCCAGTTGAAGACAGTGATTGTGCCGCTTCCGCCCATCCCCTGCGAAGCATTAAGGTGATTGGCAAGGAATATCAGACTGGCTGAGGCTACGACAACAACAATAAATGCAGTAGTTAGCCGCTTCATTTGCGAACCCCCATTCCAGCCATTCCAACAGCTTTTTTACTAATAAAATAGTAGCCGGCCACAAGGGAAAGAGTGACCAGAAAAATCAATGTTGATAAAGCGTTAATTTCCATTGAAATCCCTTGCCTTGCTAAAGAATAAATTTCAACGGACAGTGTGCTAAATCCGTTTCCTGTGACAAAAAAGGTTACCGCAAAATCATCAAGTGAATACGTTAAGGCCATAAAGAATCCCGCATAAATCCCCGGAGTGATATAGGGCAGGATGATTTTTGTCAGAATGTCCATTCTGCTTGCCCCAAGATCTCTTGCAGCATCAATTAGCGTCGGGCTCATTTCCTGGAGCTTTGGCAGCACCATGAGCACGACAATTGGAACACTGAAGGCAATATGGGCAATCAGCACAGAGGCAAAACCGAGCTTAATCCCAATAAAGGTGAAAAGAATTAAAAACGAAGCACCAATAATGACATCCGGGCTGACAATTAATACATTGTTTAAAGAAAGCAGTGTATTTTTTGTTTGCTGCTTTTTTACATACATAATCGCCATAGCGCCAAAAACGCCGATAATTGTTGAGATAACAGCTGAAAGAAGGGCGATAATCACCGTATTTAAAACGATAATTAACAGCCGTGTATTTTGAAATACCTCCAGATAATAGTCAAAGGTGAACCCTTCAAAGCCATACATCGTACCGCCGCTATTGAAGGAATAGAACATCAGGTAAAAAATAGGTGCATACAAAATCACAAACATGATGGATAAATAAATGGCGGGCCAATTACGCTTTTTTCCCACTTGTCAGCCCCCACTTTCTATTTCCGGATAAGAACATAATAATGATCATGGCAATAATCAAAAATACGGCAATCGTTGAGCCCATGCCCCAGTCCTGTGTAACAAGAAAATGCTGTTCAATCGCTGTACCGAGTGTGATGACCTGGTTGCCGGCGATTAAACGTGTAATCATAAACAGTGATAGTGCCGGGATAAAGACAAGCTGACAGCCCGCTTTTACGCCGTTAATTGTAAGCGGAAAAATCACCTTTCGGAAGGTTTCAAAGGACGAAGCCCCCAGATCGCGTGATGCGTCCACAAAAGCAGGATTTAATTTATCCAGCGCATTGAAAATTGGTAAAATCATAAACGGAATAAAAATATAAACAGAAACGAACACAAAGCTGAAATCAGTAAATAGAAGCTGAACAGCCCCAATGCCAATTACATCAAGAAAAGCATTAAACGGTCCGTACGTTCCAAGGATTCCAAGAAAAGCATAGACCTTTAACAGTATATTAATCCAGGAAGGAACAATAATCAGCAAAAGCCAAAGCTGTTTATGCCTCATCTTCGTCAACACAAGTGCTGTTGGATACGAGATGAGCAGGGTGAAAAGGGTTATTAAAAATGCATACCAAAAAGAACTGAGTGTCAGCTGAAAATACGTTGATGAAAAGAAATGCTGATAATTGCTTAAAGTAAAGCTTCCATCCAGTCCTCTAAAAGAATAAAACAGCACGAGTATAATAGGAGCAACGACAAATAATGCGATCCAAAACACGTAAGGAATGAGAAATAAATTGCGTGATTTATTTCCCATAACCAGACTCCGTATAGCCTTCCAGCCGCTTATCAAAATCTTCCTCTGATTCATTAAAGCGCATAACATGAATGGCTTCAGGTTCAAACGTTAAGCCTATTCGTTCACCCACAGTAGCCTGTTTGGTTGAATGCACAAGCCATTCATTTTCATATTCATCAAAGCAGCAGATTTCGTAATGCACCCCTCTGAACAGCTGGGAATCAACCCGTACACGCAGCTTGCCGTTTTCTTCTTCCGTAATCGCCAGATCCTCAGGGCGAATAACAATTTCAACCGGTTCATCAGTCTTAAGGTCACGGTCCACACAGGTAAATTCCTTCCCGGCAAAAGCGACTTTAAAATCCTCAACCATGACACCTGAAGTGATATTGGATTCCCCGATAAAATCAGCCACAAAGCGATTAATCGGTTCATCGTAAATATCCATTGGCGTTCCGCTTTGCTGAATAACCCCTTTGTCCATAACAAAGATTTCATCCGACATCGCAAGCGCTTCCTCCTGGTCATGTGTAACGAAAATAAAGGTAATTCCCAGGCGCTGCTGCAGCTCCTTCAGCTCATACTGCATCTCAGTTCTCAGCTTTAAATCAAGTGCTGACAACGGTTCATCAAGTAAAATCACCTCAGGCTCATTCACTATCGCTCTTGCAATGGCCACACGCTGACGCTGACCGCCGGACATTTCACTGATCTCTCTTGTTTCGTAATCCTCGAGATTAACAAACGCCAATGCTTCTTTTACTTTTTTATCAATTTCCGCTCTTTTTTTCTTCTTAATCTTCAGCCCAAACGCCACATTCTCATAAACATTTAAATGGGGAAATAGTGCATAGTCCTGAAAAACGGTATTTACCTGCCGTTTATGGGCAGGAACATGATTAATAATCTCTTCATTAAAATACACTTTGCCGTCAGTAGGCTCCATAAAGCCTGCGATCAGCCGAAGAATCGTCGTCTTTCCGCACCCTGATGGTCCAAGAAGTGTATAAAATTTACCTTTTTCTATTTCAAAGCTTACCTTATCCAGCACAGTTGTGTTATCAAAGCTATGCGTTACCTGGTCAAACCTTATAATTGTATTTTGATTCAATTCACCTTGCCTCCTGTTTAGTTGATTAGCCTCTCACTCTCCAAGTATTGACACGAGTCTACAGACTAACAATTTTCTAATCAAATTATACTCCATAATAATCATGATACCAGTATAATCGATCATTTCTGCGTTGTAGAGAAATGTCTTCTGAGAGAGAACGTTGTAGAAATGGTTTTTTGTGGCCCAGAAAGTAAATCTATTGTTTTCTGTTAATTTTACTAAGTCAACGGCTTACAAAAAGGAGCTGATCCATAGTGGATCAGCTCTTTTTATTATTTACCTCATGACGCTTCCGCCTGAAATTTTCATTGATTCTCCAACAATATTTTCAGCTGCGTCTGAAAGCAAAAAGATGATACTTCTGGCAACTTCCTCAGGCTGTGTGATTCTTCCCGATGGAAGCCCTTCTTCAGCGATTTTTAATTGCTCTTCAAAAGAACGGCCGGCTGCCTTTCCTTTTTTCTCGATGGCTGAGCGGCCCATTTCCGTATCGACAAATCCAGGGCATACTGCATTAACACGTACGCCATGCTCAATCGCTTCAACTGCAAACGACTGGGTAAAACCTGTCACAGCGAATTTAGAGGCACTGTAGGCAATATTTCCATGCGTTCCGCGAAGCCCTGATAAAGAGGAAACATTAACAATGGCGCCTTTCTTTTCAGGGATTAATCGTTCATAAACGAGCTGGGTTAACAGAACGGTTGAAAAATAATTTAATTCCATTACCTTTCTCATTTCTTCCTCTTCGAGCTCATCTAAAGTTCCGCCTCCGGAAATCCCTGCAGAATTAACTAAGCCTGTCAGTGTTCCGCCTTTTTGAGTCGCTTCCTCCACTAAATGCAAGCGCTCGGTGGCGTTATTTAAATCAGCAGGGATAACAATTAATTTCCCCTGGGCATTTAAGGACTCTACTTCCTTTTGCAGTTCTTCAAGCTTGTCCTCATTTCTCCCGGTAACAGAAACAGTGGCACCTGCAAGCACAGCAGCCTTAGCCGTTTCATAGCCGATGCCGCCTGTTGCTCCGGTAATTAGAATATGTTCATCCTGTAAAGCTTGTTCTGAAAAGACCATAGTATCTACTCCTCTGAAATGGATTCTATTATTACCCTTCCTTCATTTCAGAGTAAGTAAACGTGTGTCCCGACAAAAAAAGCAGCTGAGACACTGTGTCTCAACCACTCATAACCAGTTCCCTGCGCCTCAAGTTGAATTACAGTTAGATCATCTCAAGCAAGCGCTTTTGGCACATGCTGTTCGACAGCGACAAGTGCCTGCTGAATATCGGTTAGCAGGTCATCCACGTTCTCAAGGCCTACAGATAAGCGTAATAAGCCGTCTGTAATTCCTCGTTTTTCCCGCTCTTCTACCGGCATTGCGGCATGAGACATAGTGGCAGGATAGGAGAGAATGGATTCTACTGCTCCTAGACTTACAGCAAATACCGGGATTTTCAGCTTATCTACAAATATTTCCGCGCACTTCTTGTCCGGTAAACGGAAAGATAAAACTGCTCCAGGTCCTGTTGCCTGCCGCTTATGAATCGGATATCCATCATGGAATGAAAAGCCAGGGTAATACACTTCTTCAATAACCTGATGGTGATGCAGGTACTGAGCTATCTGAGTTGCAGATTGTGAAGATTGATTTAAACGCACACTCAGCGTTTTCATTCCTCTAAGCAGCAGCCAGCAATCCTGCACGCCTAAAATTGAGCCAAATGAATTTTGAACAAACTTTAATCTTGCGCCCAGCTCCTCATTTTTTGCAACAGCGAGTCCTGCTACTACATCACTATGACCTGATAAAAATTTAGTTGCACTGTGAAGCACAAGATCGGCTCCAAGATCAAGCGGTTTTTGCAGAAGCGGCGTCATAAATGTGTTATCGACAAATGTTAAACAGCCATGAGCTTTAGCCACCTTTGCTACCCCTTCAATATCGGTAATATTCAAACAGGGGTTGGACGGTGTTTCTACATAGATTACCTTTGTATTGGGCTGCACACTGCGCGCTGTCTCATTTAAATCTGTCATATCAATAAAAGTGTGATCAATATTAAACTGAGTCAGCACCTGGGTAATCACTCGGAAGGTTCCACCATAGACATCCTTTGAAACCAGCACATGATCCCCTGCTTCTAAAAGCATAAAAGCCGAAGAAATAGCGGCCATGCCAGAAGCGAACGCAAAGCCCTGGGCTCCATTTTCAAGCTCGGCAATGGTATTTTCGAGTGCCTGCCTCGTTGGATTCCCGGAGCGGCTGTAATCAAAGGGACCAAATTCATTGATTGATTCCTGATGAAATGTTGAGGAATAATGCAGCGGTACATTTACTGCTCCTGTTTGCTTATCAATAAAATCCGGCTGATGCAAAAGCTTGGTTTCAAACTGACGATCTGTCATATGATGATTCCTCCTTTTGTGCTCTTTCCAGGGCGTGTTTTAGATCATGCTTTAAGTCGTCAATATGCTCAATACCTACGGAAAATCTTAATAATCGCTCACAAATGCCTCGCTGCCGCCTCTCCTCTACAGGTATATCCGCATGAGTCTGGGTTGAAGGATACGTGATAAAGCTTTCAACCCCACCAAGACTCTCCGCAAATGTGATCAGTCCAAGAGAACGTAAGAATGGATCAACCCAGGCCTCATCACCGAGCCGGAATGAAACCATTCCGCCGACACCCGGATAGAGCACGTCTGTAATGCCTGTCTGGTGTTCTAAGAATTCGGCTATACTTTTTGCATTTTCCTGATGGCGGTCCATTCTAAGCGATAAGGTTTTTAGTCCTCTTATTAAAAGCCAACAATCAATGGGTGCCAAAACCGCACCTGCTCCATTATGAATCGCAAACAACCGCTCGCATATTTCCTGGCCCTTTGCTACAACTAATCCGGCAAGAACATCATTATGCCCGCCAATGTATTTAGTCGCACTGTGAATGACGATGTCAGCGCCTAAAGGAATCGGTTTTTGAAGATAAGGTGTTAGAAATGTGTTATCAACGATGGTTAACAGCTGATGTTCCTTTGCCAGGGCTGCAACGGCACCTATATCTGAAATATGCATTAACGGATTAGTAGGGGTTTCTACAAAAACCGCTCGAGTGTTGGGACAAATTGACCTCTTTACTTCTGCCAGGTCATTCGTGTTCACATACCTTGTTTTTATACCGTAAGCTTCTTCATAATGCTTTAGGAGCCGGTAGGTCCCTCCGTAAATATCATCTGAAGCGATGATCACTTCTCCTTGTTTGAAGAGTGATAAAACGAGCTGCACTGCGGCCATGCCTGAGCTTGTTGCGTATCCTTCATCCCCCTCTTCCAGGCGCGCGATCCCTTCCTCGAGTATGGCGCGTGTAGGGTTTTTCGTGCGCGTATAGTCATAGCCGGTGGAATCACCAATTCCGGGATGACGGTAGGCTGTTGAAAAGTAAACCGGCGGGTTGACCGTTCCTGTTTCTTCTTCGCTTCTGTTTCCTAGCTGTGCAAAAAGTGTTTCCGGGTGATAAGTCATTAATGAGTTCCTCCTAAGGTCATGGATCATGGCCGGTTTTTTATCAATTTTAAGGTTATTTTTTCAGGAATTTAAAATGAAAAAGGACCTTTCTTATAAGAAGAAGGTCCGCTATTTATCGCAGTTCTCCTTATCGTTCAGGGGTTTAAACCTGCTGGAATTAGCACCATGCCAAATGTGGCTGGTTGCTGAGGTGTCAAAGGGCCAGTCCCTCAACCTCTCTAGATAAGTTGGTCTATTAAGTTAGTAAGTTAGAATGCGTTTCGGAGCTAAACGCCCGTTTCCGCTTTTGTTTCATCCAGCTCCAACGGGCAGGGGCTCGAGTCATAAGTCATCCCACCCAATAGGTAAAAAGCGCCTATCTGTGCGGGCTGCATTATGCTTTTCGCCCCTAAACGCCCGTTTCCGCTTTTGATTCGTCCAGCTCCAGGCGCTAGCCCCTCGAGTCATATGCCACCCTGCCCAGTAGGCAAAAAGCGCCTACTTGTGCAGGTCGTCTTATGCTTCTCGGGCCTGAACGAGCGCCTTCCGCTTTTGATTCGTCCAGCTCCAACGGGCAGCTCCTCGGATCATAAGCCACTCCTCCATTCAGGCAAAAAGCGCCCGATTGGACGATCGTCTTATGTCTGTCGGAGCTAAACGCCCGTTTCCGCTTTTGATTCAGAATTGTTTGATTTGTTGTTTTATACGGTACATTAGATTATGAGATTAATCAAGGGGAAATGACTAATTTTATTATTTTTTTGAGATTTAATGGGATTTGAAAGCCCTTATCCGCTTTACGGAAGCGGATAAGGGCTCTTGAGGGGGCGCCGCTTTTATTCAATAACCTTAGGATTGAAACGGTGCGAACGAGTCAATCAACGGTTAGTTGTGTATGAATCAGCGGCTTTACAAATCATTCTGTAAGGGTGCCTTTAAATGAGAATGATTTTCATTATTATATAAATTCTCTTAAGATTTGTCTAGTATTTATCTGTTAATCAGGTTTTTTTCTCTCAGCGGTTTCATTTTATTGATTGCCTTGAGATGAGGTTGCGGCTGTCGCAGCGGTCATCGTCGCAATTACTGCAGCCTGCTGGGCCTGCAGAATGGATTCAACCGTTGAGGCCAGACCTGCATTCAACACCTGTTCATCTTCCAGTTCCTTTAAGATCACCACACGGACTGCGATCATAAAGCAATGATCCTTGTACCATTTAAATTTACTGACACTAATAAGCTGCTCGTAGATCGCAATTATTTTTGGAAGCAGAGCAGATGGAGGTCCAACAAGACTCAGTACACCAACAATAGGAAGATGAAGACCGCGCAGCCTGATTTTATTTGTTTTTAAATCATCTACCCAGGTAACAAAGTTTTGAACGAGCACCTCACGATTTTCATGCTTGCCGTATGTAAGGATTTGAGAAACAAACTGCCGGTTGTTCCCCTTCCATAATGCAACATGAAGTTCTTCATAATAATAGGCCATGTCATCCAGCAGTTGATTCATTTCTCCTTCCTCTTCTGCCAGCAGAACGGATAATGGGTAATCCTCATGAGACGTTAAAAAGAAATGCTGCTTCTTAATGCCATCGTACATTTCCTTCGCCCGTACCACCTGGTCAGAGAGCATTCTGTCATCCTCTTTCAGCGACATAAATAATGCATATGCCGCTATGTAACTGTGTGGACTTCGCTGGAAACCCGCCTCAATTAATGAATCATAGCATCGCTGAATTTCCTTATACGAAGCCTTCGGGTCTTTTGGCTGGTTTAATAGCAGCCCGGCCAAGGAATAACGAAGAGAGGATTGGACGTATGAAAAAGCACTTGATTCTTCTTTTATATAATCAGCCAATTTAGTAAACGCCTGTAGATCGAATTCATAGCCGCTTCCTGCATATTGGGATGCAATCATCATTAACACGCCATTATCCACACGCCATTTGTACTTTTGTCTTAAGGCTTCATAGTACTCAGTAAACTGTTGTATTTGCTCGCTGTATTCCACTGCAGCCCCTCCGTTCATCGTTATGGGTTTTAAATTCTTTTAATCAATAATTTGTTCAATAAATTGCTCGAGCTTATCTTTCTTTTGAATATACTGGTTGCACTCCCTGCTGTCATAGCAGACGAATTTGCCAAATGCTTTCTCATTTTCCTCTGAGGTTCTCTGCTTGGGGACGGACATAAAAGCGACATCACCATAACGTCCGCAAATCTCACACATGCTTTTCTTCGTGGAAATGACATATCTTCCTTCTACACCGATCAATTTTCCGTTGATCAAACAGATCATATAATGCCTGCTTGCTCCGATGTCCTTCCAGCCTAAATAGGTGGTTGCGGTAAAGTCAACATCCTTTAATATGGGAAGCTTTAACCGCTTTGTTTTTGGGAATAGCTCCTTCACATCCCTCTGTGTTAAATCCGGAAAGGAAAGCCTGTAAGGGTGAAGCTCCTTTAAAAACTCCACCCTGTCTTCTTCGGTCCTGAGATCTGAAACCCTTGACAGAAGCTCTTCCTGCTCCTCCGATAATTCACAGAACGCATCTTTTACATTCCACTCGGTACCAGCTCTTACAGCCTCCTCTACATCCCGATCAATGGTGCCATGAACCTGTTTTTGTAAAAGCGTTGCCTGATGTTTTATGACATTAAATTGATGGTTTTGAATAAAAGGTTCCATGGTTGTCTCCTTTCATCAGTGTAAATCCCTTTTATAGATCCTTTTTAAATACAAAGCTTGCCCGGTCGTATGCACCTTTTTCTTCATAAAACCTGTGTGCATCCTGCCGATTAAGCCCTGAGGACAGTGCTACTTTGGAAAATCCATGGCTTGCGGCATAGCCTTCTACAAAGCTGAGCAGTTCCTTCCCGAACCCTTTTGATCGTTCGTTTTCATCTGTTACCAGATCACAAATCCAAATAAATCGCCCATAATAAAGAGTTGTCATTGGCATAAAACCGACTAACCCTTTTACCTCGTTATTTTCCCATACCCCAACTAATTTATATTGATGCTCTGTTTTTGCTGCTTGTGTCAGGGAAATAAATTCTTCCTCTGATACATGAGTACGCAGCTGCTTCATTAATGGATAAACGTCCTTCCATTGTTCGGGGATCACTTCTTTTATATTCATTCAATACATTCCTCCTGTTTACTATTCCCTATTCGATTTTAAATTCTCTTTCTCCTTTATTTAATTTTTTCCCGCCTGCCGCTAGGGCTTCTTATACATTCTGCTTGTTCTCTTCCTGCTGTAGAGGTACACTTCGGATAGATGAAAATGAGAGGATGAGGAATTGATGAAAATCGGGGTTATTGGAACCAACTGGATAACCGACACACTGGTTGAAGCGTCTAAGGATGTTCCTTCTGTAACGATTGAGGCGGTTTGCTCCAGAACAATGGAAAAAGCAACTGAATTTGCCGGGAAACACTCGATACCCTATTGTTTTACTTCCATAAAGGAAATGTGTGAAAGCAAAAAGATAGACGGAGTATACATAGCTACCCCGAACGCAGTGCATCATGAGCAGGCAATTGAATGCCTTGAAGCAGGAATTGCTGTTCTTTGTGAAAAGCCTCTTACTGCTACCTATACATTAGCTGAGCAAATGGTGCAAACATCCAGAAAAAATGGGGTTCTTTTAATGGAAGCTATGAAATCAACCGTCATGCCGAATTTCCAACGGGTGCAGGAGCTGCTGCCAGAGCTTGGTACCATTCGTCAATACAGTGCTCACTATGGTCAATACTCATCACGCTACGATAAATTTAAAAACGGCGTAATTGAAAATGCATTTAAGCCTGAGCTTTCAAACGGTTCATTAATGGACCTTGGTGTATATACACTCTATCCGCTGGTGGCTTTATTTGGGGTGCCTGAAGAAGTAAAAGCGATCAGCACTCCGCTCCATACGGGCGTTGACGGTCAAGGCATGGTATTGCTCAGCTACACGGAAATGGACGCAGTCATCACCTATTCCAAAATAACGAACAGTTATATGCCGACTGAAATAGCCGGGGAAAAAGCAGCCCTGCATATTTCTCAAATCAGCAGTCCTGAGCGGGTCACCCGTATCACGAAGGAAAACGGATCAGAAGATCTTTCTGTTGCACAGGAAAAAGCCCCGATGGCTTATGAGCTAGAGGAATTTGCTCGTGCGTATCAAAATGGGCAGATTGAATCTTCCATTAATACACATGAATTGTCTCTTAATGTCATCGCGCTAATGCAATCAATCCGTCAGCAAATCGGTGTTCTCTATCCACTGGACGAGCTTTCATAAAACCAAGTCATGCAGAAATCCTGCATGGCTTTTTTATTGGCACTTATTTCTATCTAGAAGGAAAACCTATCTACCATTTGAAAAGGAATGGATTCGTAATTTTAAGTCCTTCCCACTTGCCCTAAACCCAAGTAGAATGCTATGTTTTAAAGGTTGGCTTTATTATGGTAAAGGTGTAAAAACAGTTTACTTTCTTCATTACGATCTAAACCATAAATACAGCCGCATTATAACTCAACAGGAGGCTTTATCATGACAGTATTTTTCAATAAGAAAACATGGGCAGCTGCCGTCGGAACAATGACTCTTGCTCTTTTAACTGCATGCGGCAGCAGCTCTGACAATGCAGAGCAGTCTAGTGTGTGGGACGATATTCAGGAAGAAGGCGTCCTTACGGTTGCAACCTCAGGAACGCTTTACCCAACTTCTTTTTATGCTTCAGAATCAAATGAAATTACTGGATTTGAAGTAGAGGTCGTAAAGGAAATGGCTAATCGTATGGATCTTGAGGTCGAATTTGAGGAGATTGGGTTCGATGGCATGCTGACAGCAGTCAATTCCGGACAGGTGGATCTTGCAGCTAACGATATCGAAATTACAGAAGAGCGCAAGGACAAATTTGCTTTTTCTACTCCTATTAAATATTCTTACGGAACAGCAATTGTACGTGAGGATGACCTTTCAGGCATCGAAACCTTTGAAGACCTTGAAGGCAAACGTGCTGCAGGCGCAGCTACTTCCATCTATATGGATCTAGCGAGGGAATACGGAGCTGTTGAAAAAATTTATGATAATGCCACGAATGAAGAATATCTTCGTGACGTTCACGTAGGAAATTCGGATGTTATTTTAAATGATTACTACCTTCAGACATTGGCGCTTGAAGCGTTTCCTGAGCTTGATATTACGATTCATCCCAATTTAAAGTACAGCCCTTCAGAAGCTGGAATGGTGATGAATAAAGAAAACACCGAGCTTATTGAAAATGTAAACCGCGTCCTCGAAGAAATGCTTGAGGACGGAACAATTGCTGAAATATCAGCTGAGTTTTTTGCCGGGGCAGATGTAACCCAGGAGCCGGATATTGATTTTGAAGTAGAATAATTGAAGAAATGCTAAGGGAACGAGGTGAATACGATGGCTGATATCAAATGGCACTATCTTTTTGATCCCCAGCTTGCAATCGATTCCTTGCCGTTTGTAATGGAAGGAATCTGGTACACAATATTGATTTCGTTGGTAAGTATGGCAGCCGGGCTTATCATCGGTTTTTTCCTGGCACTGGCCAGGACCTCTAAATATGCTGTCTTACGCTGGCCGACGCGAACCTATATTTCCTTTATGCGCGGAGTGCCGATATTAGTTATCCTGTTCATGCTTTATTTTGGATTGCCGATCATTGGACTTCAGCTATCTGCCCTAGAAGCAGCATTGATTGCTTTTAGTGTGAATAGCGCTGCTTATATAGCTGAAATCATCCGATCAGCTTTATCCTCAGTTGATAAAGGCCAGTGGGAATCAGCCAAAGCACTCGGCCTGTCCTATTGGCAGACGATGTTTGGGATTATCCTTCCCCAATCCATCCGAATTGCAACGCCTCCTTTAGCTAATGTTCAGCTGGATATCATTAAAGCCTCTTCCCTGGCTGCGATGATCACCGTGCCTGAAATTTTTCAGAAGGCGCGAATAGTCGGAGGCCGTGAGTTTGATTTTATGACGATGTACATTCTGGTGGCATTGATTTATTGGGGCCTTTGTTCAGCTATGACGGTTCTGCAAAATTATTTGGAAAAACGATACGAGGAATATTTATAAGACACGTTAAGCTGCCCGCTTTTGCCGGCAGCTTTTTTATGTATAGCTACTATCCATTAAACAGCAGGTAGGTCGTAATAAAATAGCCGATGACAATCAATAGAGAAGGAATTGAATACATGGTTCTTCCAGGACTATTTTTCCTCGCAATAGAATACATGAGAAGTACCGCCATAAGAGATACCATCACGGCAGTCACCTCATGTGAACGTGACACATCAGCAAGGATCGGACCCTCTCTATAAGCAATATCGGATACCACGAGAATCAGCATATTAAAAATATTGCTCCCAAGAATAGACCCAATAGCTAAATTAACATTCCTCAGTTTTAACGCGATCAAAACAGCGACAGCTTCAGGCAGTGAAGTAGTTGCTGCCATTAAGAAGCTCCCGATAAACGTAGACCCAACACCAGTGATCTCAGCTATACGGTCTCCAGTTATTGAAAGCAGACTCCCTGCTCCCATAATGGCTGCTGCTGCAATCACAAATCCAATTATCGTTCGTTTAATTCCGGGAAGCTCACCAGCTGCAGGACGTTCTGTCTCCTCTTCTTCAAATGCCGGCAGCGTGTTTTCTGCTCTGGAAATTTTGCTTATCGCAAGCATGCCTGTCCCATAGACGAAGGCAATTAAAAAAGAATCCAGTCCTACCCCATAGAATGTATACTCAGTCTGTCTCTCCAGCGCCATCACCATCATCGCTGAAAGGGCCAGTCCAAGCCCCGCAGTGTACAGATGTCCGCCATTTGCAAGCCGGTAAATGCGGTATTTTCTAAGCAAAAGATCAAAGGAGGCAATAATAAACAAATTGAACAAATTTGACCCAAGCATATTGCCAACTGCAATATCTGGGTTTGATAAGAATACGGCCGAAAGACTTGTTGTCACCTCAGGCAATGAAGTAGCACCCCCAAGCAGCAGGGTGCCAATTAATAATCCGCCAAGCGACGTTCGTTCACTTAAGACATCTGCATGATTTGATAATTCAATTGCCGCAAGAACCGTTACAGCCGCTGCTAATCCAAAAATAAGATAAACCATACCATCCCCCTTCCTAACGCACTATGTCTTTTGAGTTTATTAATGCTTGTACCATCTCATTCCAAAAAAACTCACAATCATAAGCTGGAAAGCATAAAATAAAGATTCTGGGAGCTTAAGATCCACCTGAAACGAAGTCAAGATAAAAGAGGATGAAACGCATTGTCTCATCCTCTCTTTCACCAACTGTTGCCTTTTTTAGAACATGTAAAAAAGACCAATACCTATTAATAAGCATGGTGGAATAAAAGACATTTTTTGAGCCCACTTCCATTTCGTTAAATAAAAGCCAGTCTTCATCCCGGTAAAGACGAAGGCAGCACTTAAAAAAGCAATTAAACAGGAAGTAATAACCAGGGAATACCCAAGCAGCGCAGCACCAAGCCCTGCCCCAAAAGCATCAAGCCCCAGCACAATACCAAGTAAAATTCCCTCATGAAAGGAAATTTTCTTATTGCGGTCTACATCCGCTTCCTGTGAGCTTTTCAATACTCTGATAACCAGTTTTACTTTTTTCAAAAGCCCTCCACTCGCTTCTTCTTCGATAGTTCTCCTGGGCAGCTCCTCCTTCACTTTTTGTTTTTTTCCCTGAGAGCGTGCTGCATTCAAGCTAATAAACCCTATCGAAATAAGGATCAGCCCGCCAAAAATCTCAATAATTTCAACTGAAATATAGGAAGTTAGTAAAAGTCCCGCTGACATTGAAAGAATAACCATAATTCCTGAACAGCACATAATCGTACACAGTCCAGCCAAAGGAATGGTAATTCTTCGAAGACCGTATGAAACCCCTACCCCAAAGCTATCCATACTTACCGCCAGAATCAACAGCAGCTTCCATGCCGAAACGAGCAAACCATCAACTCCCCAAAAAAGCTTTTAGCTCATTGTATGAATTGGGTTAAAATTGGTGATTTTGATATAGCTCATTCAAAGTTCCGGGATAAAAAAATTAAAAACTGACCCCCTAATAGGAGCCAGTTTTTAATCTGTTATCCGTTAAAAATAAGATAGCTTGAGACAAAGTAGCCAATGATGATCAACACTGACGGGATCACATAAACAATGGTTGATCTTGGCTTTTTTTGACTAACAGAATAGAGAAGAATAATTGATAAAATCGCTACCGCAATACTGGTGACAATATGAGAGCTTGAAACGTCCGCCAGAATAGAGCCCTCACGATAAGCAAAATCAGAGCCTGCAAGGATAAGCATATTGAAAATATTGCTTCCAAGAATTGACCCCAATGCTAAATTCACATTGCGCAGCTTTAACGCAATAAATACAGCGATGGCTTCAGGGAGAGAAGTTGTTGCAGCGATCAGAAAGCTCCCTACAAAACTCGAGCCCATTCCGGTTACAAC
The DNA here is from genome assembly GCF_002926065.1 of Jeotgalibacillus proteolyticus. Classification (GTDB taxonomy): domain Bacteria; phylum Bacillota; class Bacilli; order Bacillales; family Jeotgalibacillaceae; genus Jeotgalibacillus; species Jeotgalibacillus proteolyticus. The sequence continues at coordinate 157,524 of NZ_PREZ01000003.1, forward strand.
AGCGATCCGGTCGCCCGTTATGGACAAAGCAGTTCCCGCTGCCATAATCCCGATGGCAGCAATGACAAATCGAAAGATGGCCTGCTTTGCCGTTAAGGACGATTCTTCAGGTTTTGTTGCCTCTTCTTTCACATGAGGCTGCACAATTTCAGTGGATTTCGGCAGTCTGCTAATGACAAATACGCCGATAATATACGTAAATGCAATAATAAATGCATCAATTCCAATATCCCAAATCGGGTAATCAATTCTTACAATTAATGCAATCAGGGTTAATATGGTTAGCAGCAGCCCGAGCCCCGCTGTATATAAATGATCCTTACTTGCCCAATGGTACAGACGCTTTTTTCTGAAATATAAATCAAAGCAAGCGATGATAAAAAGATTAAACAGATTAGAGCCAAGCATATTACCCACTGCGATATCTACATTTCCAATGAGAACTGCTGAGACACTTGTCGTTACCTCCGGCAGAGATGTTGCTCCCGCCAAAAGCAGGGTTCCCACCATCAGTCCTCCCATGGCGGTTTTACTGCTGATGATATCTGCATAACGTGATAGCTTGACTGCCGCAAACACGGTGACGGCAGCTGCCAGGATAAACCATACAAAAACCATTTTTTCTTCCTCCTTTTCAACAAAAAAAGACCTTTTTATGAAGGCTCACCAAAAAGTAAACGTTCATAAAAAGGTCTTGCGTACTTTAGGATATTGATCACTAAAGCTCAATGAACCGAGTGGGAAACCACTGTAATGACGACTCATTAACCGTTGCCGGTCGCTACTCCCCTTTTTAGGGCTTTTATTCTTTTGTGTCCACTATACCACAATCATTCCCGTATGCCAGCATTTTAAACGCCTCTAAAAAAATGTTTCTTTAAGTGTTTTTTGAAGAGTAGTAGTGTTGGGGTAAATCCCTTTTAACTTTGCGTGTTGATTTCCGTTGCAGGGGCATGCTTTCCGCGGGGAGGGGCTTGAGCTAACTTGCTAGCGCAAGTGGATCTCAAGCTCCCTCTTCATCCCGCAGGAGTCAGCCCCTTCCTCTTCAATCAACTCCTTGTACCTTATTTGTTTCTTTGAAAATTATTAAGTTACGAGTGAATTCCTTTTATTTTAGGCGTGTTGATTTCCGCTGCAGGGGCATGATTTCCGCGGGGAGGGGCTTGAGCTAACTTGCTAGCGCAAGTGGATCTCAAGCTCCCTCTTCATCCCGCAGGAGTCAGCCCCTTCCTCTTCAATCAACTCCTTGTACCTTATTTGTTTCTTCGAAAATTATTAAGGGACTAGTGAATCCCCTGCTAATTTAGGCGGGTTGATTTCTGCTGCAGGGGCATGCTTTCCGCGGGGCGGGGCTTGAGCTAACTTGCTGAGGCAAGTGGATCTCAAGCTCCCGCTTCTTCCCGCAGGAGTCAGCCTCTTCCTCTTCAATCAACTCCTTGGACCTTATTTGTTTCTTCGAAAATTATTAAGCGACGAGTGAATTCCTTCTATTTAGGCGTGTTGATTTCCGCTTTCAAAAGGAAAAAGTTGCTTCAATCGACTATTTTTAATCAACCTTTAATGTTCGGGCTTGGTAAATGATTTATACTAATTCTTTACGGTCATTAAATTGTTTGAGATATGTAGTACTTATTATTTTTTTTACGTCAATAATTGAGCAGCTTGTTTGCTAAGGAGGTGGAACGGGTGCAGGAGATTGATGTAAAGAAGCTGGTTCAGCAGGATGCTGAGGAGTTTCAGCTGTTTATCCGTTCCTACCAGCGCTATATCTATCAACTCACCTATGGGGTTCTCCGGCATGAAAAAGATGCAGAGGATGCTGTACAGGAAGTGTTCATAAAAATCTACCATGCCCTGCCCAATTATAGGCAGGAAGGTCTCAAGACCTGGGTCAGGCAAATTTCTGTCCGGCATGCCATTGATATGAAAAGAAAGCGGAGCCGGCGGTCTGACCGGGACGATGATTTAGAAAAAGCGAGCCCTTATCTTGCTGATGGGGAAAGCCCGATCGATTCAAAGCTTATCGAGCGAAGCAGAAATGAACATTTAGCAAGAAAGCTGCAGGAGCTTCCTGAAAATTACCGGGTCGTAATACACGCATTTTATATAGAAGAAAAATCCTATGAGGAAATTTCAAAGGAACATGATTTAGAGTTATCCGCTGTTAAAATGAGACTCTACAGAGGACGGCAGTGGATGAAAAAAAATTGGCGGGAGGATGAGTTCAGATGACACATTTCACCAGAGAACAATGGCTGCAATTTGTTCAGGGAAAGATCGATTCGAGCCATGAAAGAAAAATGGAGGATCATCTTTTGAGCTGTGATCAGTGTTTAGCAACTTACGAAGAAACAACAGAACCTTTAAGCCCTTCCTTCGATTTTTCAGTTGAAAAACCTGTGATGGCTGCCTTATTCGGTGAAACTCCTGCAGTTGATCACCAGGTGAAGAAATCACCAAACCGGATCAGACAAAGAACCATTACTCATTTTATTATTTCTGCTGCAGCTGCCATTATGCTTGCAGGCACAGGGGTTTTCACTACCCTAATGGAAGAAAACTCGATTGTGCAGGGAGAGAATTTAAAAGAAGCTCCTTCGCTTACATCTTCTCTTATGGAGCAGACTGAACGTTTCTTCAGCCAAATGGACCCATCAAAGGAGGATGTAGAATGACGAAGTCTCCTGTCATTGCTTTTGTGCTGTCAATTATGCCCGGGTGGGGGCATGTATACATCGGAAATGTCGTAAGAGGTTTTATCTATTTCTTCGTTACTATCGCTCTGCTATTCAGCGGACTGACTCTTGCTGCATTTAGTGATGATATGCTGTTTCTCGGGTTTGCTGCAGCTGGAATTATTGTTTATCTCGTCAGTTTTTTAGATATTATTATGAGCCTGAACGCATTGAAAAGTAAGGCTGAGGAAGAAGTCAGCTCATCGCGATCGAGAAGGTATTTCCCGAGCTATCAAGGTGATTCAGAGCGGTTCTTTACAATCATCCTGTCATTTTTCCCTGGGCTTGGCCATTTTCAGCTGGGGCTTATGAATAGAGGGTTAACCTTTATGGTCACCTTCTTCGGAATGGCTGCCATGATTTTCTTTGTCACTTTTTTACTTCAATTAAACGCCTTTCTCTTATTTACAATATTGCTTCCTGTCGTGTGGATCTACAGTGTAGTTGATGCCCTGCAAATGCTTTCTAAAAAGCATAACGGCCAGGCTCTTGTAGACCGTTCTATTTTGGAGGATCTTGAAGAACGGAAAAAAGATGGAAAAAGAAGCTCTGCCTTTGCAACTGTTCTTTCCATCTTCCCTGGTGCCGGGCATCTTTACCTTGGCCTTCAGCATCGCGGAATCCAGCTTATGGCCGCCTTCTTATTTACCATCTATATTTTAGATGCGTTGCGGCTGGGATTATTTTTATTCCTTATTCCTTTAATCTGGTTTTATAGTTTCTTTGACGGCATGCAAAAAGCGTCCCGCTATGGAAAAGAAGAGCTTCGGGATGAACCGGTGTTCGGCTTCTTTCATCAATACAAAAAATGGCTTGGGATCGGTTTGATTTTTATTGGGGTTTACTATCTTCTCTTTAATGGAGTGGTCCCAGCCCTTGCTCCCGCATTTTGGGAGTGGATTGAAATAGATCTTCGTTATTGGTTCGACAGATACTTCCAAACGATTTTATTGAGTGTAGTACTTGTTATTATTGGAATCAAATTAGTTAAAAGAAAAGAAACCATTCAAGAATAAGGACGACCAGCCGGCCCATGCCAGCTGGTCTTTTTTATCTTCAACGCTTATTTTCTCCTGATCAGTCACCCATACAAAAGAACAAAATATGTAATTTTTTCTATTTTATCCATGATATTAGTAGAATAAGATGGTAAAATAAGATGAACTGAGAATGCTCCAGTATCAATTAATAGGGAGAAATGTCTGTTGAACCGTCCAACATTACTTGCTGTCATTCTAGTATTTTTAATTAGCGCCTGCGCAGCTGAGCCTGTTTATCATAACCCTCCTGATTCATCAGGTCAGGATAGTCTCGTGACCGGGACAGCAGATCAGGTCGGGAATAACGATACCGCTTTGAAACTTGAGTCAGTCGCCTCCGCTCACTTTACAGCCGTAGGCGATTTACTGGTCGAACGCCCTATATTATATGATGCTCAACAGAATGATGGAACCTTCCAATTTGACCCCCTTCTAACAGATGTAGAGCATTTAATCAAAAAAGGCCAATTTGCATACGCCAATCAGGAAACGCCTATCACTGGTGCCGAATTCGGCCTTGGTGATGGAAATTTTGTCTTTAATAATCCATATGAGCTTGGTCACTATTACTATCAGACAGGCTTCAATATGCTTCAATTAGCGAATAATCATACACTTGATATGGAGTTTGAAGGACTCAAACGGAATATTGCCTTTTGGCGTGATCATTACCCCGATGTTGTTCTAAGCGGAGCCCATCTTTCATCAAATGATCGTGAGGTTATTCCGATCATTGTCAGAAACGGAATCTCCATAGCCTTTATTTCGTCTACTTACAGTTCAAATCTTCCGGTTGAGTTTTCTCATTTGGTTAATATATTTTCAGAAAACGAGGATGAGCTCCTGCGTGATGTCACACGTGCGAATGAGATGGCTGATCTTGTAGCTGTGGGCATCCATTGGGGAAAGGAATATGAGCAGCCTGTCAAAGAACAGGAGCAGCTGGCTCAAAAACTGGTCCAAAACGGAGCAGATATTATATTAGGTCATCACCCTCATGTACTGCAGCCGCTTGAATGGATTGAAGGACCGGATGGACAACGTGCACTTGTTGCCTACTCATTGGGGAATTTTATCTCAGGGCCATTCGACGACCGTGTGCCGGAGCTTGACTGTGATCGGCTTACCGGCTCCATGATAGGATTTGACCTGATAAAAGTGGATGAGGAGGTTACTCTCGACTCTGTGTACGCAATCCCAACCTTTACCGCCTTTGATGAAGACTATACAAATTACCGCGTCAGTCCATTAGATGAAATTGAGCAAGAGGACTTTAGATGGTGTGATCTTGAGACTCATAAAAAGCATGTAACAGAAATATTGTCCAGAAGAATGGACGATATAGACGTCAGAATGAAGTAAAGATTCGATAAGCATCCTCGCCATAAGTTTACCTTATGTTATTCCTGTCAATTTAGCTAATTTACTTATAAAAAGAAGCAGCATATAGTAAAGAAAGAAACAGGATAGGAGGATTTGAGGATGACAGCTGACAAAAAGAATCAGGTTAAATCGATTTTCTCAACATATGCAGATGCTTACGCTACCAGCCAGACCCATGCAAAAGGCGAAGATTTGGAAAAGCTTATCGAGTGGGTTTCCCCTTCATCAAAGGATGTTGCCCTGGATATTGCGACAGGCGGAGGCAATGTAGTAAAAAAGCTTGCTCCCTTTGTCTCTTCTATATTTGCTACCGATCTAACAAAAGATATGCTTCAAAACACTTCAACGTATCTAACAGAATTCCCAAATGTTCACTATGTGGTGGCGGATGCTGAGGAGCTTCCCTTCCTGGACCGGACGTTTGATATTGTCGTTTGCAGAATCGCAGCACATCATTTTCCAAGCCCCGAAAAGTTCGTTCAAGAAGTCTTTCGTGTAGTAAAGCCCGGGGGAAGGTTTTTGTTAATTGATAATGTTTCACCCGAAGATCCTTCTCTGGCTCACTTTATGAATACCTTTGAGGAAATGCGGGACCCAAGCCATGCAAAAGCCTTGTCCGTTTTGGAATGGAAGAGATTATTTCAGGAGAATGGGCTTGAGATTGAAAAAGAGTTTCTTTCAAAAAAAGAGCTGCCTTTTCAAAATTGGGTAACCAGGACAGTAGAAGACGAGACAAAAATCTCAGCTGTATCAGCATTTTTTTCAAATGCTTCACCCGCTGAAAAAAAGTATTTTCAATTTCATGAACAAGAAAATGGAGACCTTGCTTCATTCAAGCTCGATCAGTGGATGGCAATGGCTACTGCAAAGCACACGTAAAAGAGCGGGGCCTGCAAGGCTCCGCTCTTTTCATTTCACTCGTTCAAACGTTCCAGTTCATTAAAAAAGTACTCGCGATCCTCCTGATTATCAATTCCCTGTGCAAGCCCTCTTGCTTTTCCAAGATGAAATTCCTTTAAATCCTGCTTGTTTAAAATCGAATAGGAGCGCGCTAATGCTTCATGGACGAATGCGGCATCGTAATCCTCTAAACCATAGTCTGTGTGCAGCTTTTCATTAACAAGCGCATATTTCAATGCACTTTCTCCGTCGCCTAATTCTGCGTACACACGCGAGATCAGCCATTCTCCTCTGGACCAGTTTTTATAATCACCGGCGATTCCCCAATGATATCTTGAAGCCTGAGCGACCCGGATCATTTCTAACTGCTGCTCTGAGGATTTCTCCTGAAGCTCAAGCAATTCCCATGTTTTATTGAATAATTCGATCGCTTCCTGACGATGCTGATCAACGGTTAAACTCATGCTGAAGCTCTCCCTTCCTGTAGACCTTAATCCCTTTTTTCTCTTATTTGTGCAAGAAGCTCTCCAAGCTTATCTAAATCTTCATGAATGGCTTCCAATAAGCTTCTGTTATAAAAGATGGAGGCAGGATGATAGGTCGGAAAAATTTTATAGGTTTTTTCAGTCCACCCGTACTCATTGCTTTCGAGATTTTTTAAACAACGGACCGGCTGTTCAAGCACAGTTCCGTGCATATCTGATATTTTCATATTCCTTCCTGCCAGCCTCTTTAAACCAATATTCCCCAACGTCATAATAATCTCCGGATTCACCTTTTCAATTTCATAATCCAGAAGAGGAGCGTGGGCAATGATTTCTTTTTCGTTTGGAGTCCGGTTATATTTCTTTTGAATCATCTCTCCTGTTCTCTCTCTTTTCTCTCTCCATTTATAAGGTCTGCTTCTTACAGCACTCGTAATATATACATCTTCCCTTTGGAGTCCGACTCTCTCTAAAAACGCCATTAGTTCTTTTCCCGCTCTTCCACTAAAGGGAATGCCATTATGTATTTCCGTTTCTCCCGGTGCTTCCCCAACCAGCATGAGCAAGGGGTTTTCGGGGCCGCCCCCATACACAAAGCCCTCTGCAGCATAGGATTCTATTCTTTTCTTTCCAAGCTCCGCCAATGATTCTGGAATTCTCACGCCAGCACCCCCTCTGTAAATCCGCTATAGTGTATCCCTTCCCGTATTCACTATAAAAAAACCTCTCTTATTCAGCATAAGAGAGGTCGGGCTGTTATCCTTTAAACACTTCTGTCAGGACAGGAACAATTTGTTTTTTACGTGATACCACCCCTTCAAGGAGTGCCTGATTGTTTACGAGCGGCAGATTGTATGCTTGTTCTACTTTTTCAGTATGTGCACCGCGTACGATAATTGTGGAATTGCTATTAAGGATATCCGTAACAGCCAGCACAAACAGGGACAGGCTTTTTTCTACAATGACAAGATCAAGCACATCCTCAATCTCTTTTTGAAGTGCAAGAACTTCACCCGGATCAATAGCATTCACCTGGGCAATTTCCACCTTATGCTCTCCCATTTCAAATACTTTTGCATCAAGTGAAATAAGCTGGCTTACAGACTTACCGCTAAGGTCTGCACCGGCTTTTAACATTGCCAGTCCATATTCCTCTATATTTACATCTGCGATTTGTGCCAATTCATTTGCTGCTGTAATATCTTCCTCTGTGCAGGTTGGGGATTTAAACAGCAGGGAATCAGAAATGATCGCGGATAGCATCAAGCCTGCCATGTTTTTAGGGATATCGACATTATTTTCTTTAAAGAGCTTTAAAAGAATAGTCGCTGTACAACCTACCGGCTCAGCTCTGAAATAAAGGGGCTCGCTTGTCTCAAAATTTGAGATTCGGTGGTGATCAATCACTTCAAGCACACGCACTTCCTCAATATCAATAACACTCTGCTGGCGCTCATTATGGTCGACTAATATAACCTGATCTGTTTCATTAGCAGCCGTCTCAATAAAGCGGGGCGCCTCCACATTAAACTGTTCGAGAGCAAATTGCGTTTCACCGTTTACTTCTCCAAGACGAACCGGCTCTGTATCCTGCCCGACCTGATTCTTAAGATAAGAATAGACAATTGCAGAGGTAATCGTGTCTGTGTCAGGATTCTTATGTCCAAATACCAAAATTTTTCCCATCATTCTACTCCTAGCGTCAATAGATTTAATGAAAACACCCGTAAAGTCCTGTGTGTTTTTATTTGTTTCTATCTTAACAGTATTCTTTGAATTCTTGAACCCAAAAAGATTATATTTACTTCCAATTTTCTTCCTATATGGTCGCTGCACTAGTTGCAATCCTCTACGTTTTATTTACTGCAGTCCCGTCCTTATGATCAAGGTATACTTCCTGTAATAAGTAATAAGGTACACCCTTTTGCCAGTTTAAAGAGTTTTAATTCACGAAAAAAGACAGTAAAAAAAGAGCAGCTCCCGCCGGAACCGCTCTTTTAGCCGCTTAATCTCATTTTTTTTGAAGTAAAGATAACGTTTTTTCAATATCATTTAACAGTTCGTCATCAGGAACCATTCGCTTGACCGTCTTTTCCCCCGGACGATCCATGATGCTAAAAGGTTTTTCTGTGTAAGTAGACTCTCTTAGCTCATCCACTTCATTAAGAACCGAGACGTGGCTGATTCGCACAAATTTTCCTTCATCATCATACAATTCTTCGTTCACACTGATTTGAGCTTCGATTTTCTGTCCGACCTTAAGGTTCTTTTCGACAGCAGTCGTCCAGATAAATCGATTATCATTTGAGTCAGTGAAATGTACGACGTTTGATAAGTGAGATTTCATTCGAGGCTTTACATGAACTACAGCTAAATCAATTGTTATTCTCAATTCATATTCCCCTTTCTTGCAGTGGTACCTACAGTATGTAACTCCCAGTTATTAACTTTTACAAACCCCATTTTATTACCAATAAAATGAAATATTACTAAGGACTTTATCAGTATAAAGTATATCTATATACATTTGTCAATTAGAATTTTTTTACAATAAACAGAAAACTATATGAAACCCTTGATACAATTGACTATTCTTAAATTAAGGAGATTTCTTGAACTTTTTATTAAATTAGGACCAGCTCCTAAATATCCAATAATTGTTAATTATAACACATGGATTTTCTTCTGTTTTCGAAGCTTTTTTAAAGCTTTTCTTCTGGTCTCCGTATATAATTGGTAAGGGTTATCTAACCATTTAGATTTTTAGAAAGAAGGAATGCAAGTGTCACCTGATCAAAAAAAGAAAATGCTTATTCTGATGATTAATATGTTTATTGCTATAGGAAGCTTTGGCATTATTATCCCTATTCTTCCCGCCTATCTGACGTCCATTGGAGAAGGCGGAAGAGCAGCTGGCTTAATGATTGCTATTTTTGCAGGGGCTCAGCTGATCATGTCTCCCATAACGGGAAGATGGGCTGATCAATACGGCCGCAGAATCATGATCATCTCCGGTTTGACCGGACTGACCATCTCAATGTTTGTTTTTTACTGGTCAGATTCCATCTGGGTTTTATATGCATCACGGGTTATCGGCGGTGTCGGGGCAGCTCTTCTTATACCGGCCATTTTTGCTTATGTGGCGGACATTACGACGATGGAGCAGCGTGCAAGAGGAAACAGCCTTGTTTCTGCTGCGATGTCATTGGGAATTGTTATAGGTCCTGGAATTGGCGGCTTTTTAGCGGAGCTTGGCCTTAAAACGCCTTTATTAGTTTCAGCGCTTGTATCTGCTGCTGCTGTTATCTTTTCAATTGTCCTTTTAAAAGAAAGCAGTACACCAAAAGCTGAACATGCATCTGATGTAAAAGAAGATCCATTGCTTAAAAAGCTTGGTCAATCTGTTCAAAAGCCTTATTTTATTCCGCTAGTTATTACCCTTATTATGAGTTTTGGTCTTATGGCTTACGAGTCAGTCATTGGGCTGTATGTAGACAATCAGTTTGGAGCAACTCCTCAGCAGATCGCAATGATGATCACTTCAACTGGAATTGTTAGTGTTATTGTTCAATTATTTGTGGTGGAAAGAATTGTTAAAAAGTTTGGGGAAGGCAGTATACTAACAATGTTCTTAGGGGTAACTGCACTTGGCTTCCTTCTTTCACTTTTTGCCTCAAGCTACGTTCTGTTCTTTGGCATTACGCTTCTTATATTCCTCGCTACTTCTATTTTGCGTCCTGTGCTGACGACGCTGATCTCGAAGCTTGCCGGCAATGAACAGGGGTTTGCCATGGGGATGAATAACGCTTATATGAGTATCGGAAATGTCCTTGGACCAACACTTGCAGGGCTGTTGTATGATATAAGAATTTTTTATCCATTTGTTCTTGGATTAGCGATTCTGCTCCTTACTCTCTTTGTTTCTGCCGGGTGGCAGCGAAGCCAGTCAAAGAAACTGAGGGAAATAGAGGCAGATCAGATTTAATTCATGATAAAAGGGGTTAAGACAAATTTGTCTTAACCCCTTTTATCGGGTTCACTGCGCTTCAGGCGTACGCTTTCCGCTCCGTTCACCTCTCGTTTCTTAAACGAGTATCATGAAATGTATACTTCTTCACTGGTCGTTATATCCCCAACTCTTTTTTATCTTAAAAATTTCACACAAACCGGATCAGGGACTGAAATGCTTGAGCCTGTTTCGGTTAGCTTTCCGGTTTCAGGATCGCGCTTATACAGGACTGCGTTGCTGCTTTCCTGGTTTGTTGTAATTAAAAATTTCTCCGTTGGGTCCAAAACAAAGTCACGCGGCCAGTTTCCGCCTGATGGGGCATATTCAACCAGTTCAAGCTTATAGCTGTTTTGTTCAATTTCAAAAACAGCGATTGAATCATGACCTCTATTTCCTGCATACACGAATCTGCCGTCAGAAGAAACATGAATGGCGCTTCCCTGGCTGTTTTCCTTAAAGTCCTCAGGTATTGCCTTGATGGTTTGAATGATCTCAAATGATCCATCCTCCTGATTGTAGGCTAAAGCCAGCACTTCGTTGCTTAACTCTGTCATGACAAATGCGTTAACTCCATTTGGATGAAAAGCTAAATGTCTCGGACCGGCACCCTCGGAAGTTTTAAGACGCTGCACATCCTTTAGCTCACCCTTTTTATATTCATAGGTGACGACTTCATCGGTTCCAAGGTCCACTCCGATTAAATACTTGCCATCAGGCGTGAACTCACTGTAATGCATATGAGGAGCATCCTGGCGTTCATGCGGTCCGCCGCCCTCCTGTTCTGCTACTGATAATTGTTCAGTCAGCTTTCCAGTCTCTTCATCCGCCTTATATAAAACAACGGTTCCATCGTGGTAATTGGCAGCAGCTGCAAATTGATTTTCCGCATTAATTGCCACATAGCACGGGGTGCCTTCCCGCTCTGCAGATTCATTCATTACAGTTAGTTTACCGGATGAAGCGTCAATCTTATAGGAGGTTAAACCGCCGGGAGAAACTGCATATAAGTATTCCTGATTAGAGCTGACCGAGACATATGTAGGGCTGGGTAGCTCCGCTGCGACCTCTGCCTTGGTAAGCTCTCCCTTTTCAACATCAAGCGCAAATGTATAAATCCCTTTGCTGTCTCCATCTGTATACGTTCCTATGTAGCCTGTGTAACTCGTTTTATCCAATTTCTCCAACACCCTTCTTTAGTAATCTTCTACTTCCTTCTTTACCACAACTTCAATTTTCAAAACAATTCTACAGCATTAAATATGCAATAAATGGAATGGTCGCCAGACAAAGCAGCGTCGAACCAAAAATGGCCACAACAGCAGTATCTTCCTCAGAAGTATATCGTGAAAACAGTACGGCTACCACCATTGCGGTCGGCATGGCTGTTTGCAGTACAATCATTTGGGAAATCCAGCCGTCGAAGGATAATAGCGAGAGAATTACCATCATGGCCAGCGGAATGATTAGTAGTCTGAAAGAAAGAGGAAACCATAGCTCCGGGAAAAACACTTTATCTTTTTTCTTTAGCAAAGGAGGCAGCAGCATTCCTACGTATAGCATTGCCATAGGAGCAGCAAGAGCAGCAAGCATACTGGTCAGCTGAACAATCATATGTGGAGGCTGAAAACCGGTAATGGCAGATAAAATCCCTACAATAATTGCCACCACTGGAACGTTTATTAATGCCTTTAGCTGGCGGAAACGAAACTTTCCCTCAGCCTGCAGCAAATAAACCACTAATGTGTAGACAACTACGCTAAGTCCGGCATCAAAAATAGCCGCCAAAAAGCCACCCATAGGACCAAAAATGGTAGCAATTAAGGGGATCCCGATAAATCCTGTATTTCCGAGCGCACCCAAAATAGTCATTTTTAAAGCAAAAATGGATTTAAAACGAAAGATCCGGGCAAATGCCCCTACAAATAAAAGAGCGCCTATATGATAGGCAAGCGATATTCCAAAGACCGTCCCTGCAAGTGCAAGCGTATCCCCGGTCATCTCCACACTGAATATGCCATTTAAAATAACCGCCGGAACAGCTACATTTATGATTAATAAAATAAGTACATATTTCACTTCCCTCGTGACATCAACACGAAGAGCGAAAAAAGAACCAATTGCAATCATGATCCCCATCACACAAATGGTGGATATGACAACTTGTATATCCATGAACAAGATCCTTTCTGACAGGAATAATTTTTTCAATCGTACTCCTCTTCCAAGTCATTGTCTAGTTAATAGGAAGGAAGAAATATTTTTCTGTTTACGAGTTTTAACGATAAAGTGCGGGGAATACATGCCATTACGGTCCCATTTTACTTTTTAAAAGCTTCGTCTTATAAAGTTAGATGATCTTGTATTTATTCCAGTAAAAGTTGGTGCTTATATGTTTCAAACAGATGATCTATGGACATTCTTATGGTCCTTTTTAATTGTATTTCCTACTGTCTCCTTTGTTCATCAACTGGGACATTCCTTTTTTGCCGTTCTATTTGGCGGAAACGCAAGCTTCTCTCTGGGAAGAGGCAGAAAGCTTTTTTGTATTGGACCGATAAGTGTCCACCGGATTTACTTTCTCGATTCCTTTTGCAAATATTCTCCGCTAAAATGGAACAATCGGTTTACTCATACGGTCGTTCATTTGGGCGGCGTCATTTTTAATGTTGGGTCTATTCTATTAATCAATTCCTTGATTACTGTGGATCTTCTTGATCCTCACGTTTTCTTTTATCAATATGCCTACTTCTCTGTTTATTTTGCAGCTTTCTCTCTGCTCCCTGTCAGCTTTGGGGATAACCGATACAGTGATGGGATGGCAGTTTACCGGATTCTCCGTTATGGAGACCGTATACAGTTACTAAATTAAAAAAAGGTGCAGCTTGAGTCTGCTCCCGAGCCCCTTTAAAAGGAATATATTTGCCAAACCATGCTACAATTAAGACTAAACCAGTAAACAGAATGGAGATGAAAATGAGTAAAGGATTTCATGTCATTGTCCTCCTTCTTCTTCTTGGAGCAGCTGTCATATGGGTGACCCAGGAGCATGAACGCCGGGAAGAGCTGGCTAATGTTCCTATGCCAACAGAGCTTCATCCTATAGTGGAGGAAAGTAAAAATGAGCTCGTTGACCGGGCAGCTGATAAAGGGATTGAGGTCGTCATCACGGACGGCTTCCGTTCAAAGGAAGAACAGGACGAGATTTATGCCCAGGGAAGAACGACAGAGGGTTCGATCGTCTCATACGCTGAAGGCGGAGAGTCTTATCATAATTATGGTCTTGCCATTGACTTTGCTTTGCGTACAGAAAGCGGAAATGTAGTATGGGATATGGAATATGACGGGAATAATAACGGGAAATCCGACTGGATGGAAGTTGTGGATATAGCTAAGGATCTCGGCTTTGAATGGGGCGGGGACTTTGCGCGGTTTAACGATTACCCTCATCTTCAGATGACCTTCGGACTCTCTATCCGTGAGCTTCAGCGCGGAGAAAGACCGGATATTACTATAGAATAAAGGGGGTGGGACAAATGTGTCTCACCCTCTCTCTTATGCCCGGTTCACTGCGCTTCAGGGGGACGCTTTCCGCGGGGAGGGGCCCTTCGCTAACTTGCTTTCAGCAAGTGGATCTCAAGCTCCCTCTTCATCCCGCAGGAGTCGCCCCCTTCCACTCCGTTCACCTCACGTTAATAAAATGATGGTTTTGTACCAGCCTCTTCTAAACTCACCTAATCGACACCTTTAAAAAGGAATAACCGCTTTCTTTATGTATACCGTTAAAGGCTAAAGGGATTTTTTCATTAAAAATAGGTCCGTTCACCACCACGGTATGAAATTCTCCTTTTTCTCCGCAAGCATCAATTCCATATGACTTTAGCTCTTGAATTACTTCCTTTGTAAGGGTTTTGCCAAGAAAAGAAGCTGGAAGCACTTCATCCTTCACAACAATGATGATGCATTCAAACCCTTCATCCAAAAGCTCATTTAATACCTGCTCTCTTTCCATTTTCCAAAGAGGATGATACGGAGTTACTCCTGCTTTTTCACAAGTATTCTCTACCCACGTTAAATGGTCCTCGAGGTCGATATCCCCAAAGACCCCATAAGTAATCCCTTCTTCCTTCATTTCGGCTAAAGCCTCTAAAAAAACCCCTTCATAGCTCTGCCATGAAGCCCCCTTTATCAGCAGGGGCACATTCAATGATTTGGCCTGCGCTTCAAGTACAGCAAGAGGCAAAGCATGTGAACGCGAGCGTTTTTCATTTTCCTCAAACATGGTAAGGAGCTTCTGAGGTTTTCCTCCTTCTTTGAATGCTTTATAAAAAGCGAGCGTGGAATCCTTGCCGCCGCTCCATGAGCAGAAAAAAGGCTGCTGATTTGTCACTCTGCACTCCTCCTTTGCTTATTGACGAGCTGTACAATATCCGCAATCGCATCTATTCGGAAGTCTGCCTTGCCCCATTCTTCTTCGGTTCCAAAGCCGTATTGGCAAATGACAGCGGGCACCCCATGTGCGTTTGCAGCTTCAATATCAGATGAGCGGTCCCCCACCATGTATACATCTTCTTTTGGAAAGGTTTCAAAATGCGAGGTCAGAATATCGGCTTTTTTCTCTCCATTAATGGACCCGAGACAGATAGGAGACGAAAAATAGTGGCGTATTTCCTGCGTATCGAGCACCATATCCAAATAGTTTGTCCCGCAATTCGAAGCAGTTGACAGTGTATGTCCCTGCTCCTTTAAGACAGCCAGCGTTTCCCGTACGCCCGGAAATAAAATGTCGTTCCCTTTAACCAGCTGGTACAGGAATGTGCTTCGTCTTGAACGAATGATATTTCTTTCCTGCATGCTCGCCTGAGGTACAACCTTCTCCCAGAAGTCTGCGCCTGTTAAACCAAATGCTGATCTCACTAAATCCGCTGAAGGCTCCTCTATATGCTGCATATCCTCTATAGACAAGTGAATTGCTTTTGTCATATAGTCTGTTGAATCAACAAGTGTACCGTCTAAATCAAACAAAATAAAAGCCATTAAAATTCCTCCTAAAAACGAGTTAACAATCTACTTCTCTATTATGACATACATTTCTGCAATCTTAAAAAACCCAGTTTCTTCTATAAAAAAATGAAAAGGATTTATTCATTATTTGATTGAAAAACTCTTTTTTTGTCGATGATCTTAAAGAAGTTTGTATATCGACTAAACAAAGATTATGATAAGATAATTTTACTATGATACTTATAAAGGAGTTTATCCGATGACGATCCAACATACATGGAACCAGCATGTTGTAAAAAAAGGAAATAAATCAATTGTTTTTCAATACATCATTAATCATACACCCATTTCTCGTGCCGATATTGCAAAGGCGACCGGATTAAATAAAAGCACTGTCTCCTCCCTCGTAAGCGAATTGCTGGATGAAAACCTTATTTATGAGTCCGGCCCGGGAGAATCGAGCGGAGGTAGAAGACCGGTTATGCTTCTGTTTAATGAGCTTTCGGGGTTTTCCATTGGCATCGATTTAGGGGTAAATTATTTGCTCGGCATTTTAACAGACCTGAGTGGGAACATCGTAAATGAAGAAAAAGTTCACTTTACAGAATTACCTTATGAACAAATTCAGGAAGAACTATTTACTATGATTACTACTCTTATTAAAAACGCACCCTCCAGTACCTATGGTGTTATTGGAATCGGGATAGGGGTTCCTGGTGCTGTTAATAAAGAAGGCGAAGTCCTGCATGCTCCTAATTTAATGTGGGAAAATGTGAAGCTAAAGAGTATTGTTGAAGAGAAATATTCCATACCCGTGATCATTGCTAACGAAGCAAATGCCGGAGCTTATGGCGAAAAGAAATTTGGTGCGGGCAAGGATGCAAACAATTTAGTTTACGTAAGTGCCGGTACAGGAATTGGAGCAGGACTGATCTTAAATGGTCAGTTGTATCAGGGGAATAACGGATTCTCTGGCGAGATGGGTCACATGACTATTGAGGTTGACGGACCACAGTGTACTTGTGGAAGCAATGGCTGCTGGGAGTTGTATGCATCTGAAAAAGCCCTTTTAATTAAAGCAGCTTTGGTTCAAAAAACAGCTGTTAGCAGCGAGATCAGCCTTGAAGCATTACTAAAGCTAGCACCTGAAGACCCACACATTTTAAACCTTTTCAAAGAGATCGGAACGTATCTTGGAGTCGGAATTAACAATATCATTCAGACCTTTAATCCTGATCACGTTATCATCGGAAACAGACTGGAAGCTGCAAAGCATTATTTAAATAATCCAATCGTAACGTATATAAAAGAGCATACTCAGCCCTTTCACCAAAATGAATTAGAAGTCAGTTTTTCTCAGCTATCCACCCATTCAACAGCGCTTGGTGTGGCAGCATTTACAGTGGAGAGCTTTCTTCAAATAGAATTGGTGACCACATAAGAGATTTGTTCTCCCCTCCCTTCTCATGCAAAAGAAATGATTGAAAGAGAAGCTGATTACATGATTTTTACCGACTATCATGGCATACTATTTTTCATGAATGAACAAGGGAGGAAATGAAATGAAGCTTGGGATTCTGGATCAAATCCCTTTGCCTAAAGGCACGACTGTATCTCAAACCCTTGAGTCGACGTTTTCTCTTGCAAAAGAAGCTGAGCGTTTGGGTTACAGCAGATATTGGATTGCTGAACATCATAATACAAACGGGTTGCTAAGTGCTGCGCCTGAAATCCTCATGACCGGAATTCTATCTAAAACGAGCTCCATCCAAGTGGGATCGGGGGGAATACTCCTGCCTCAATACAGCCCTCTTAAGGTGGCAGAAGTATTTAAAACGATGGAGGCTATGTTTCCAAAACGAATTAACCTGGGGATTGGCCGTTCTCCCGGAGGCACGGAACGCACGCGTAAAGCGTTAACAGACGGCAGAGAAAATAATTTATCAGAATTTCCAAAACAGACGGATGAATTAATTGGTTTTTTGCATAATCAACTGCCAAAAACTCATCCCTATCGAATGGTAAAGGTCACTCCTCGTCCCGGTGAAGCGCCTCCCCTTTGGATACTTGGGCTGTCCCCTTCAAGCGGCAAGCTTGCCGGTGAAAGAGGTTTGGGGCTTGTATTCGGCCATTTTATTAATCCTGATAAGTGGGAAGAAACTCTGCTCACTTACAGGGATTCATTTAAGGCTGTCTCAGATTTTGATAAACCCCATATTATTGTCTGTGTGTTTGTCGTATGCGCACCTACCCTCGAAAGTGCTGAAGAGCTTGCAAAAACACAGGATCGTTGGCTGCTTGGTATAGAAAAAGGAGACTCCCAGATCCCGTCCTTAGAGGAAGTGAACAGCCGGGAAACGACTCCAGAAGAAAAAAAGAAGATTCTCTCTAATAGAAGACGGACAATTATTGGCACACCTGAGATGATCAGGGAAAAGCTTGAGGAGCTTTCTGTAAAGTACGGGACAGACGAATTTCTTCTCATTACAAATATTCACGGTCAGAAGGAACGCCTGCAATCGTATCAGCTTATCGCCGAAGTTATGGAATTAGAGAAAAAATAAAAAGTTCCCTGATTTCATTAATGAAATCAGGGAACTTTTTATTTTAATAATTGCCAATGCTTTCTGTTGAAGCTACTTCGTTTCCCTCAAAAAAATCCTGAATAATTTGCTCATCTGAGTGAGGAATATATTCTCCTTTAACGATTTGCGCTCCATTGATGCATCCACCTGTAAAGATAATAATATCCTGGTCATCAGAAAGCTCCAAAGAGGTTTTGACTCCCTCTTCCCTGGATAAAGAAGTATAAATATTGGAGGCTTCTTTATCAGAGAATCCCGTCATGACCTGGTCAACAATTTTTTTCGGCTCTATAAATCCCGGATGATCCACTGTAACAACAATTTCATCAGCTTGTCCTTCAATGGTCCGTGCCATTTTCGGCATTTTATCAAAGTCTCTGATTCCTACTCCCGCGATCATGACAATGAGCTTTCGATAGTCAAGCTTTTTCGCCTCTTCAATCAGATTGGAAAGAGCTACCGGGGTGTGAGCATAGTCAAGGATAATTTTTCTCTTACCGTAATCATCGATAACCTGAAAACGACCGAACGGATTTTTAATTTTATCAAAAATAGGAATCATCGACTCAATAGCAAACCCGTTATGCAACCCGACACAGATAGCAGCCAGGAGATTCGCTACATTGTATTCACCAAAAACGGATGAATGCACAATATACGATCGATTATTAACGATTAATTCAAATGATGTTCCGTCTTCTGCAACATGAATATTTGAAGCAATCACATCTGCGTTGGATGATCGATTTAAACTGTAGGTCAGCGCGTGTCCCTTGTAGGCCTTTATCAGATCCGGCCCCATTCCTTCATCATCGAGGTTGATCACAGCTTTTTTTGCCTGCTTAAATAAATTCATCTTTGCTGTTTTGTAGTGCTCCAGGGTTTTATGGTATTCAAGATGCTCAGGGGACAAATTCGTGTGAATGGCAATATCGAAATCAATGCCTTCTACTCTTTTTTGATCTACCGCAATCGAAGAAACCTCCATGACGGCAGCCTGATCCTTTCTTTCATGAAGCAGCTTAAAAATCTGATGCAGATCCGGAGCTTCAGGTGTTGTAGGCGTACTCTTTTTATATTCAATTTCCTCTGTAGATGACCAAATCCCATTTGTCCCGATGCAGCCGGCAGGAATGTTCAGCTGTGTTAACAGCGAGCTGACAAAAGTGGCAACGGTCGTTTTTCCATTGGTCCCGGTAATGCCGATTGTTTGTATATTTTCATGTATATTCTCATAAAACAAGATAGAAAAATGAGCCAGAGCATATCTTACATCCTGTACCACCATAAAGGTACAATGCGGATATTCCTCTTTTAACTTCTCAAACTGTGCTATATCGGTGCCAACAATCACGACAGCACCATTTTCTATGGCTTCTACTATAAAATCATGGCCGTCAGCATTTTCCCCTTTAATACAGAAAAAAGCGGTTCCCTGCTGAGCATTCCGTGAATCGTAGGCAATTGAAGTTACAGAAGGATCAGGTTTACCATATTGCCTAAGTAAACCAATTTTCTTAAGGTGTGAATCTTGAATGTTCATCGCTTCTCTCCGTCCGTTTTGTTAATTTTCATTTGAGAAAAGTGCAAACGTCTCCTAAATAGTAAACAAAACTCTTTAAACATTACCCCTGTTTTCGACAACTTATTCTTTTTTTCTTCATCTTTTTTTCAAAAAATGAAATACAGTTATATATACTTACTCAAATGCGTTACTTTACTCCTGCTTTCTGAACCATACGTCTGCCCCGTTTAGGTTTTGCAATTTTTGTTCGATTATTAGTCCATATCTGCACCATTAAATGGGTATGGACTATCTTCATTAATAAATATTTGTTTTCACCGTCCTCTTTCTAGCGTAAAATGGACAAGAAAATAATTTGGCGGGGGATTAGAATGGTCAATATTAGAAATGCAGTAAGCACAGATTTACCTGAAATGGCGAAAATATATAATCAGGCCATTCGGGAAACCGCAGCGACATTCGATTTAAGAGAGCAGACCCTGGAGGAAAGACAGCAGTGGTTTGACAAGTACGGGGAGAACCACCCTTTAATTGTAGCGGAAATAAACGGTGAAGTTGCAGGGTACAGCAGCTTAAGTCCTTTTAGAGATAAAGAAGCCTATTCAAGGACCACCGAATTATCTATTTATATATCTCCTTCCTTTCAGGGAAAAGGGGTAGGCAAATCGCTTATGAAGGAAATCCTTTCGCGTGCAGAGTCCTTAGGCCACCATGTAGTAATTGGAGGAATCACCGGGGGGAATGCGGTCAGCGTTCGACTGCATGAGCAGTTTGGATTTACGTTTGTCGGATGCTTTAAAGAAGTAGGATATAAATTCGACCAGTGGCAGGATGTTCACTTTTACCAGCTCGTTTTAACTAATGGGTAAAATAAAAAGGGACTGCTCAGATCATCAGTAAAGCCTGATGTCTGGCAGTCCGTTTTTGGTTCCGGTCCATGCAGCGGGTGGAACAGCCTGCATTAAACCACTTTTACACGATATGCTTCAAACCAGCTGTTCATTTGTACCAAGTGTGCGATTAGCTGCGGACCTGACATTAGCTGACCGAACCATGGCCCCTTAAATGAAGCTCCATTTGTGTCTATTAATTCCTGAAGCTTCTCTTTGGCCATAAATTCAAGAATTGGGGAGGAAGATTTCTTTACGACATCCTCGAGCATGAGAGTAACGGCTTTTGTGTAAGCAGGATGATGAGTTTTTGGATACGGGCTTTTTTTACGATAGAGAATTTGAAGCGGAAGAACCCCTTCCAGTGCTTTCCGTAAAATGCCCTTCTCCTGTCCATTTAACATCTTCATATGCCAAGGGATGTTCCAGGCGTACTCCACAATTCGATGATCAGCAAAAGGGACTCTGACCTCAAGGCTTGCTGCCATGCTCATACGGTCTTTTCGATCTAAAAGTGTTGTCATAAAACTGACCATATTTAAATAAGACATTTCTCTTCGTCTTTTTTCTTCCTCTGATTCACCGTCTAAATACGGAGTTTCCCCAATTAAATCTTCGTACCTTTTTTGTACATATTCTGAAATGTGGAGCTTCTTTTTCCATTGAGGAAGCAATAGGCTCTCTCTTTCCGATTGCGATCTCATCCAGGGAAATTGACCAGCGTTTAATAGCTCTTTTTTATAAAACCACGGGTAGCCTCCAAAGATTTCATCTGCACATTCCCCGGAAAGACCGACTGTAAAATCGGTTTTTATCTGCTCACAAAACCATAGCAGAGAAGAATCAACATCCGCCATCCCAGGAAGGTCCTTTGCTGTCATAGCATCATAAAGCCTTTTTGCTAACAGCTCATTATCCATTGTACTGGTGTGATGGGCTGAACCAAGGAAATGCTGCATTAATTGAATAGCCGGTCCATCCTCATTGGGCTGATAGGCGCTTGCTTTAAAATAGTGGCTGTTTTGCTCATAATCAATTGAGTAGGTAGGTAGCTGACCTCTCCCCTCCTGCTCCATAAATGCAGAGGCAAATGAGCTTATAGCACTTGAATCAACCCCACCGGACAAAAAAGTGCAAACAGGCACATCTGCCACAAGCTGCCGTTCAACCGCATCCTTTAAAAGATCACGCACCTGCAGAGAAGTTTCCTCGAGGGTATCTGAATGCTCCTTACTTTCTACATTCCAATATCTCCAATTTTTTAAGCCGTCACGCGTGAACAGCATGGCGTGTGCCGGTCGAAGCTCAAAAACCCCTTTAAAGACCCCATGTCCTGGTGTTCTAGAGGGGCCCATTCCGAATATTTCCTGCAGCCCTTCTTCATCCACTTCTGCTCTCCCCTCAGGATGAGCCAAAATTGCTTTTAATTCTGATCCAAATAGAAGAGCTGCCCCGTCGTGCTTATAGAAAAAAGGCTTTACACCCAGACGATCCCGGGCTGCAAACAGCTCCTCCTTCTTATGATTCCAAATAGCAAATGCAAAAATCCCGTTAAAGTATTTTAAACAGTCTTCCTTCCATTCTATATAAGCTGTCAGGAGAACCTCTGTGTCTGAATGCGAGCTGAAGGTATGTCCTTTTTTTAGCAGCTCTGCCCGCACATCCTCTGTATTATAAAGCTCGCCGTTATAAACCAGGGTGTATTCAGCCTCGCCTCTGCTTTTTGTCATCGGCTGCGCTCCGCCGGATGGATCGACCACGACCAGTCTCGTATGACCTAAAAGAGCGCAGGGGAATTTTTTTATCGCAGACGCATCCGGTCCTCTTTTGCTGAGTGTTTGCGTCATTTTCTTCATAATTGGTTCTTCTTTCATGAGATCCCGCTTCCAATCAATCCAGCCAGTAATACCGCACATTGAGGGATCATCCTTTCTTTTTCGTCATCCTTCAGATATATGCAGGAAGGAAAGGAATATGCAGAGAAGACCCGATACTTTTTCGTACCGGGCCTCATGGCAATTTCTTTTCAGCTATTTTCTTACTGGTGAAGAGTTTTTAACTAATGCTGTTATTAATCGAAATGATTAAACGCTCCTCAATATCCTTTGCGAGATCTTTTACTGATTCATCCTCCACCATCTCCACTAAGCGCGTAGGTTTTGGCATTCCAATCTTTGTTTTGTTATCTTGCTCATCCACCACCATTTTACAAGGAAGAAAATATCCGACCATTACGTTTTTTTCAAGAACTTTTTTGGCTTCTTTAGGGTTACAAACCTCTAACACATGATAAGACTGAGCAAAATCTACTCCTTTATTCTACAGCTTTTCTTTAATATCAAAATGCCACAGCACACCAAATTGCTGTTCACTGAGACTTTTTTCAAGAGACTCAATTGCCTATTGCCTGGTCATTAGTTTGTTCCGATTCAACCGTATAATGGAACATGAAAATCACTCCTTTACGTAATCTCATCTCCCTTCATATACCTGCTAGGTATTTATTAATCATCTTCATAGGCATTGTATACGTGAAATAACGTTTCTCTTAGATACAAATCAGGAGTAGTCTGCAGAAAACGCCAACGCTTCCATTTTCCGTACTGGAACACCCGCCTCTGTATAGTTTCTAATTAGCTTCCAGCCGTCGCCTTGTTTTTTGAAGGTATCAAAAAACAGATTCGCATTTGAGAGCTGCTCTCCGTCTACCAGCATTGTTGCCCATAGAACCGCCATTTTTTCTTCCTCTCTTAAAGGAATGACCGCCACCTTCTCCACCTTCCATTCAACTGCATGGCTTTTCACATAAGTAAACGCTTCTCTCCAGCCCTTCATCGATTCCTCAAATCCGTAGTCCACGATTTTACCGCCTGTAATCTCGCGGGCCTGGTAATCGAGCGAAATCATCTTCTCCATCTCCTGAATGGAAGATCTTCTCCATGCTGACATAAACTTTTCCAAATATTCCTCAAACACTTTTCTTCCCCCTAAAAATTTCTTTAAGGAGTTATTCTCCACCCGTGGAATATATCCCTCTTTTTACCATCATTTAAGCTGATTTTTTCTGTTAAGCAGCTCTTTAAACTCCTGATCAAGCTCTTCACTCGGTTCAAGGCTGAGCCTGCTCAGTACTTCTGAGATTTTTGTTTCAAGCTTCAGCCGTTCGTCCTCATTTTCATCCCGCTGTTGTACAGGGGTGTACTGAAGAAACTCAGTATAGCTTCCTTGATAAACCTGCATTGCCTGATCCTTGATTTCAACCACTCTAGTGGCCGTTCGCTCCATTAATCTTCTGTCATGCGAAACAAATAAAACAGTGCCTTTAAAATCAATAAGAAGCTGCTCAAGCGCTTCAACAGCCTGTATATCAAGATAATTTGTAGGCTCATCGAGAATCAGCGTATTTAAGTCGCTTAAAAAGACCTTGGCAAAAGCAGTCTTTACCCGCTCTCCGCCGCTTAGCACACCAACTTTTTTGTATACATCTTCTCTAAAAAAATGGAGCCTTGCGAGCACGGTTCGAATTAAATCCTCCTGGTGAATGGCTGTCTCCTTTATATTCTCCAGAATCGATTTTTCAGGGTTCAGTATATCAAGATTTTGGCTGAAGTAACCGATTTTAGCAGCTGGAGATAATCTGACAAGCTCACTATCAGCCATTATCTCCTTTAAAAAAGTCGTTTTTCCTGATCCATTTTTTCCAATTAAAGCTACCTTCTCACCGCCATGGATGGAAAAGGAAGGACTGTAAAAAAGAAGATGCTCTCCGGCAGTGACACGATGAGCATTTATCGTCAGAACCGTTCGATTTTTAATCGCTTCTTCGTTCGGCAAATTCATTTTAACAACTGGCGGCTTTTTAGGTTTTTCAACCGTTTTCAGCTGCTCGAGCTTGGTTTCGAGAGCACTGGCTGTCTTATGAAGCTTTTTCTGCTTTTTAGCAAAGTAGGGACTTGAAAAGCCTGAAAGCGCACCGCCATTCTTCGGTTTTACTGTGGCACGTTCTGCCCGCTGTTCCTTTTGAGCGATCGCTTCCTCCAGCTGCTTCTTCTTTTTCATATACTGATCAAAGGCTTCTTCGTGCTGTCTTTTCTTTAGCTCCTTTTGATCTGTAAAGGCAGTATAATTCCCTTTGTATTCCTCCACCTTGCCGTCTTCGATCTCCCAGATTTTTTTGCAGAGATGGTCTAGAAAAGCACGGTCATGCGAAACAAGGACAAGCGCTCCCGAAAATCGTTTAAGCCTTTTCTCCAGCTGTGCTAGCTTTAAGGTATCAAGGTTTGTAGTGGGTTCGTCAGCAAAGAGTATCTCTGTTTTTGCTGCTAACGCCTGATTGATGTATTCCTGCGTGATTTCTCCCCCGCTTTTTACCGTATCTGTCCGTTTTAGCTGCGGCAGAAGATAACTTTTCGAATAGGTGTCTATTGTTCCTTCATCCGCCTTCTGCTTTCCTGCTAAAATTTCAAGTAATGTCGTTTTTCCGCTTCCATTGCTCCCTACCAGACCAATTCTGTCGCCAGGCTGAATACGAAGCTGTTCTATGTCAAACAGGAGCCGGTCTCTTACTGTCTTTTTAAGATTATTTGCTTCTAATAGCACCAAAAAATCATCCCCTTTTTATCATTTCGGGGACAAAAAAGCCCCCTGTCCGAATTCCGAACAGGAGGCATGGTGAACTAAGGCAAAAGAGACTGCTCCCTTTTGCCGCAGGTTCAGATGCGTACTGCTCCTATTCAGAAAACGAACGTCAAAAAGTCTCCAACCGCTAGAGCACATACTACTCCCGCTGTCTGGTAAACCTTTTATACGAATGTTATCTAAAAATAGGATTAGTACTTCATCGACCCGCTTCACCCTTCCGTTTTTTGTTAGCATAATCATAGTTGAACTTGTGTTTATATGTCAAGAGCATGTTTAACTGACTAAACTATAAAGACGGCTGATCCTTCGACCGGTTTGCAAACATGTCGTAAATCGATTTTAGGGCTTCCGTGTCCAATTCAATATTATGCTCGTAAGCATATTTCATTGCATGGCCTAAAGAGAATGTCATCGTTCCTGCTACGCCAGCCCCTGCTATAGAGCCGATACCAGGGAATGTTTTTACAATTTGCCTGAATACGCTTTTTCCTACATTGCCTGCTACTGTCGCGATTGCAAGCTCCTTTGCCCGCTCTTTTGATAAAGGCTTTTCATATAAAGTAGCGAGCTTCACCATCATTCCCACCTGAATAGCGGTAATAGGAATAATATCGGCTCCAGGAAGAGGAGATGCGCCAATTGTTGCAGTGGATCCGGTTGCTGCTAAGATCCATTTATTTGCGGTTGAAGATTTTATTTTTAAATTTTTCGCGAATAGAATATCTTTTTTTTTCTTTTTTAGCAGATCAAGAATTTTATTGCGCAGATCATCAATATTTTCTCCTGTTTTAGAGGAGATAGGGATAATTGAATATTTATTATTAGTATGCTTTTTTATATAAGATACTATTTCAGGAATGTCTTCTGCTGCATCAATTTTATTTAGAACAAGCAGAATCGTCGAGTTTATTTTGGCTGCTTCTGCAAGCGATCTTAATTCGCCTTCTGACAATACCGTACCGGCAGCATTTAAGAAGAACAAAACAACATCTGCTTCTTTATAAAACTTTATCGTTTCCTCTGAGTTTGCTTTAATAACGTCATCAAGTCCAGGGGTGTCGACGAAGAAAATTCTGCTTCTATACTCATATCGCTTTACATCTGTTGTTTCACCCGGCTTTGATCCTACTTCTGCGACCTGATCACCCACCAGCTTGTTAATCGTGGAGGATTTTCCTGCATTGACATCACCAATCATGGCGATAAGAACCTCCTGCTCAAGCTGTTCATTTACTTGTTTCATTTCATCCTCATACCAATGATCAAATGCTTCTAAATTTTCTTCCCTAAGTTGATCAGCCATTTTTCTATAGCCTCCTCTTATCTCCTAAGTTTATTGATCCTGTGGTTGTATCGTTTCAAGGAGCTCCACCTCTAGGTCATCAGGGTCTCCCCAATTCAGATATCGCTCCAGGTGCCAACTATTCTTCAAACGTATATACCCTTTATCTTCAATCCATCGATGAAGTTTTTCATACGTTTCCCTTATCACTAAATTAGATCCTTTATGTAAGGTGACAGCGTAGGTTTGTTCCGGGATCGTCTTTGTTTCCATACCCTCCGGCACGAAACTGCTATCTGAAACCCTAACGCCAAGCCAATAGCCATCTTCATCAGGGGAATTTTCTTCTACCATAAATGCACCAATTTGCTGCGGAGGAGAAACTGCATTTGAAATCTTTTCTAAATTCATTTTCAGACTTTTTGCAGCTTTTGGAATCTCAAGTGAATACTCGTCTCCTTCACAAAGTACGCGATAGCCCACAATAATTAGCTCATTTTCTTTAACTACTTGCGGTGTATTCATTCCTTAGCCTCCTTCATACGGATGAAATTATATTTTAAAAATGAATTCTTTTTCTCTATCCAGTTAGAAGTAACTTCAGTATAACCAGAGAATTGCCATTTGGAAAAGAAAAACCCCTTGCCGCAGCCTAACTGGTCAAGGGGTTTTTCTAGCTTAAAACGTTTTCGTGCTTTGCAGTTCTTCAATTGCGCTTTTTAAGTTTTTCTTAATCGTCATGCCTTCAAACTTTATTCCAATTTCAATTACTGCCTGAGCAATTTCAGGACGAAGACCGGTCAGCACGGTTTTCACACCGATCAGCTTTAACGAGTCAATTACCTGGGAAAGCTCATTTGCTACCATTGTATCCACCATCGGAACACCGGACAGATCAAGAATTAAAGTCGAGTTGCGAAGCTCAAGGCATTTATGAAGCGCTACTTCCTTCAATATTCTGGCCCGCTCATCATCCAGTTCCCCAATGAGAGGAAGGATTGCTACATCATTTGAAAGCCCGACAACCGGTACAGAATACTCCAAAACAGAGCTTTGTGATTTTTCGATGCTTTCCTGATAGCTTTTAACATAAGCTAAGCTGAATATTTGGCTTGCATGGTCTATTACTGGATTTATAACCAGACCCATTTCTATCACGTCATTAGCTGTTAAAGGAACATCATTAAGCTTCTGCTGGATCGATGTCCACAGTACTGTTCTCCAGGATGTAAGAGTTGTCATCGCTTCATCCAGACCGATGCCTCTTGCTACAGCAGCTTCCCCTGACTGTCTCGCCCACTCTGATGCTTTTTCCCAAACACCTTCATAGGAGCCATCCTTGGCAGCTTCTCCCAGGTACTCAATAAATTGGGCGCGCCATTGATTTAATTCAATTACCTCTTCCCGCTGCATTTGAGAAAATACAAATTCTTTATCGTATTCTTCATTCATTCTTTGGGCAAGATCATAGCTTTGTTCAATAATATAATCTGCAATTACTTGAATATTGTTCATTAAAATTCCCTCCTGCTGCTTTCTAAATATATTTCATTGCCACTTTGCTGCATTATCAAATTCAGCAATTGGGTAGGGTGGTTTACAGAGCTGGAATCGTGTCAGATATAGCCTGGGCAAGCGTAGACTTTATCGAGCCTTCGCTGAAGCTTATGCCTAGCTGAACAGAGGTCTGGGCAATTTCAGGCCGGATACCCGAAATGGTCGTTTCTACGCCGATCAGCTTTAAAGCAGTCATCAGATGAGAAAGCTGCTGGGCAACCATTGTATCGATAATTAATACCCCTGATAAATCAAGGAAAAGATGAGAAACGTTTTTCTCCGTACATTGGAAAAGCGTACTGTCCATAATAATTTTTGCACGGTCTGTATCAATATCCCCAATGAGTGGAAGCAAGGCAGCCCCTTTGTAAAGCAGAATGACAGGAGAGCTTAACTCATAAATCATTTCCTTTTGGGATTGAATTTTCCGCTGGGACACGTGATAGGATTTCTCTACAAATAGGTTAATAGCAAAATCAACCGCCTGCGTTACAGCTACTCTCCACTCCTCCAGCAACTTGAGAGGTTCTTTATCCTGTTTATCTAAAGAAAACTGTTTTATATAAATTAAGTATAAATTTCTTACTCTCATAAATTCTCTAATTACTTTATAAATAGGAGTGTTTTGATGCTCCGGATCCTCGGCGATCGATACCGCCCATTTCTTGATTTCACAGTAGTAGACATCTTCTTCCCCATTAAAAATATGATTTAGAAGATAATTGAATTCTAAGTTTTGCTTTTTTAATGTCTCAATGACCACAGGATTCGTGGAAGTATAAACCCCATGTGAATCATCATCCTCAATCGTTTCATACCATTCGTCAGAAATTTTCTTTGCATTTTCTTCAAGAAAAAGGTATATAGACTTATTTTTTTCCATTAACTTTCTCCTTTAAAAGAGTTATCTTTCATAACCTCTAACATTTTCTATTAGTATAGTAATTTTATCATGAAAGTCACTTAGGAATGTAATTATTCTTCACTTTTCAAAAAATTTACTAGAAAACCTTGGTAACCATATTTGCTAGAGGCAAGGCCGCTTAATTCTTTATCCTCTCCGCAGTTCTAAGTATCCATAGACAAACGGAGAAAATTCACTCATACTGATTCGTAAAACGAAACAATGGGAAAGAGGCTTTAAAGATGCTGCGTAATCGCAATGTTTGGATTTTGCTCATAGGTGAATTTATTGCCGGAGTTGGACTCTGGCTCGGAATTATTGGAAATTTGGAGTTTATGCAGGAGAAAGTGCCCTCTGACTTTATAAAAGCCGTAATCCTGGCATCCGGCCTTCTTGCCGGAGTTGCTCTCGGACCGCTTGCGGGGAAAATTACGGATCAATTAAAAAAGAAAACGGTCATGCTAGCTTCAGGATTTGTCCGTTCTATTAGTGTGTTATTCATGCTTGTCGCAATCGAAACAGGCTCAGTGTGGTGGATGGTTGTTTTTTTGGTGTTTATTCAAATCTCTGCTGCCTTTTATTTTCCAGCTCTCCAGGCAGCGATTCCGCTGGTCGTCAAGGAACAGCAGCTGCTGCAGCTAAACGGAATACATATGAATGTATCGACGCTTTCACGCGTTCTTGGAACAGCCATTGCAGGAGTATTTTTAACCATAATGTCTTTATCCACGATTTATCTGCTTTCTCTTACGGCATACGCTCTTCTTTTTGGTATTACCTGGCTGTTAAAAATTGAAGAAGAAGAGCCTGAAAGATTACCTGATTCAGCAAAAAAATTAAACAAAGGCTTCTCAGAAGTATTTCCTATAATTAAAGAGCTTCCAATTGTCTTAATGACACTTGTTTTAACCTTTGTTCCGCTTTTATTTATAGGCGGATTTAATTTAATGGTTATAAATATTAGTGAAATTCAGGACAGCGCCTCGATTAAGGGGTGGATTTATGCCGCCGAAGGGATATCTTTTATGGTGGGGGCATTTTATATTAAAAAACTCGGTGATAAATTTTCACCTTATTCTATTTTGTTTACCTTTTCATTCATTATTGGAATCTCTCAATTCCTGCTTTATTTTGCTGATATTCCACTTATCACTATTTTTGCATTCATCGTGTTCGGCTTTGCAGTCGGCTGCTTTTTCCCAACTGCAGCAACCATTTTCCAAACTCGTGTGCCGAAGGAATTTCACGGCCGCTTCTTTTCTTTCAGGAATATGCTCGACAGGCTTATTTTCCAGATCGTTCTGCTATTAACAGGGTTTATGCTTGATATGATCGGCCTGCAGCTGATGGTTGTGGTGTTTGGCATTCTTTCCTTTGGGATGACCTTTGCTTTTTACCGGAGATTCCGAAAAATTAAAGTGGCTGAAGCCTCACCACCTGACGTTGCAGCAAGTAATGAATAGACATCCTTTGCAGGTTTTTTATCAGAATCTTCTCAGCAATATGAATTGTTTTAAAAAAAGCAGTAAAAATGAAACTATTTCAGATTAACTTTCGTAGAAGCCGGGTAAGGGAAAATGAATTACCTTGATCTTTACTGCCCTGGAAGGAATGAGTCAAATGGTGATGGATAAGTTCAAAAAATGGGTTACCCGTGATGCTGGAAAAGTTAACTTAATACTGGATCGTAATACGTTGGTACCTGGAGAGAAGATCACTGGTGTCTTTCATTTGAAGGGTCCCAAAAATAGAAAAAAAGTGTCTCGTCTTGAATGCGATCTTATGCAGGTGGATCCAAATTCCCGTGCAGAAAAAATGGTTGAAGTCGCTACTACCATCTATATGGCTAAAGTTATTGATGACGAAAATTGGACGAAGGTCCCTTTTTCGTATTCGCTGCCTGATCAGCTTGCCAACTACAACCCGGAAGCCTCCTACCGTTTCCGAACACGATTGATCTTCACGAATAATGTTCAGTCTATTGATCATGACGAAATACAATTAAAAATAGAACCTTAAATAAAAGAAGCTCTGTCAGACGACAGGGCTTCTTTTTACTTTACTTTAATTCGTTCGGCGTGAGTATAGACATTCATGGACTGGTTGCGTATAAACCCCACTGCTGTAATTTCAAGCTCTTCTGCAAGCTCGAGCGCTCTTTCAGTCGGAGCAGATTTAGACAGCACAATCTCGCAGCCAATCTTCGCTACTTTTAATAAAATTTCAGAAGATAGCCTTCCGCTAAATGCGATGACTTTATCACGGACATTGATATTATTTTTAAGGCAATAGCCATAGATTTTATCTAACGCATTATGACGTCCAATATCCATTCTGCTTAACACAATGCCGTTTAGATCACAAAGAGCTGCATTATGCACTCCGCCTGTTTCCTTAAAAATACTTGCGCCGCTTTGCAGCTCCCCCATCAATCGGCTGCAATCCTCCGGGGTTAAAAACACGCGGCGGCCCGTCATACGCTTTGCCGCCATGGCATCGCTCGCAAACACAAAGCCCTGCCTGCTCCCCCCGCAGCAGGAGGTCAGATAGCGCTTGTTTTGCAGGCCCTCGTAAAGCGGATTGATCGCAGTGGATTCAATATGGACAAAGCCCTGTTTTGAATCTACTCTAAGCTTATCAATGTCTTCATACCTCCGGATAATTCCCTCAGAGGCAAGGTAGCCAATTGCCATATCCTCTATATATTCGGGGGAGCAAACCATCGTAACAAATTCTTCTCCATTCAGCTTCAGTGTAATAGGCTGCTCCGTTGCCAGACGATCATCCTTCCACCGTGCTCCTTCCTGATCAATTCGAAGGATTTTTCTGGTTTGTGTAATTGGATGCTCCACAGTCATTCTCCTTTACATGTAAAGAGAGGAGCTGAGGTGATTTTCCCCGCAGCTCCTCTCCTATTAGCTTGCTGCTTCTGCTCTTCCATTGCTTTCCAGACGTATTTTTTTAATGTTAATACGGATCAGAAGGGATACAGCAAGTGCCACGACAAAGGCACCTGCAAATATATACATGGTGAGCTGATAGCTGCTTGTTGCTTCTTCAATACGCGTCACAACAATCGGCCCTACAAGACCAGCCGCTGCCCAGGCAGTCAGGATATACCCATGGATGGCACCCAGCTGTTTTGTTCCAAACAAATCGCCAATGTAAGCCGGGATCGAAGCGAAACCTCCTCCATAGCATGAGAGAATAACAAAAATTAAAATCTGGAATATAATCGCGTTTGTTACACTTGGCAGCATAAAAAATGCAACCGTTTGAAGAGCGAAAAAGGTGGTGTACACATTCGGACGTCCAATGTAATCCGATACTGATGCCCAGCCAATCCGGCCGAATCCATTAAACAGCCCCATGATGCCAACCATTAGTGCGGCTGCACCGGCTGTCATCCCAGCAACATCCTGAGCCATCGGTGAAGCAACGGCTATAATCGCAATTCCACATGTGACATTAATAAAAAGCATGACCCACAGCGCCCAAAACCGAACTGTCTTTACAGCTTCGTTCGCTTTTAGCTGAGACAGGTCTCCTGTTTCTTTGTTGCTGCTTTTTTCTTCCAGTTCTTCCTTCGTCATTCCTTTAGGAACATAATCCTTCGGCGGGGCAGAAAGATAGAGAGAGGAACAAATCATTAAAACAAAATAAATAGCGCCTAATAAAAAGAAAGTATTAGAGATTCCAATATTGCCAATCAGTGATTCCATAATTGGACTTGCAATTAAAGAGGCAAAACCAAATCCCATAATGGCAAGACCCGTTGCGAGCCCTCTTCGGTCAGGAAACCATTTTACCAAAGAAGAAACAGGCGTTATGTAGCCAATCCCAAGCCCCATCCCACCAAGTGCGCCGTAAAAGAAATAAAGCAGATACAGGTTGCCTATACTGTCAGCAAAGCCTGCACCGAGCATTCCAAGCCCAAAACAAATGGATGCCACAATCCCTGATACTCTTGGACCATACTTCTCTACAAAGTGACCCATAAATGCTGCTGATAAGCCTAAAAATAAAATAGCAATACTAAAAGTCAAGGCTACTTCGCTGGAGGACCAGCCATGCTTTTCTGATAAAGGGTTTGAAAAAACACTCCAGGAATACACGGATCCTATGGATATATGAATCCCCACTGCTGCTGCTGCAATAAGCCAACGGTTTTTTGTTTTTGCCATGCCGGTTCTCCTTTCTCATTTTCTTCGAAAGAACTCAAGCATACCGGGGGCATGCCTGAGTAATTCCAGCTATTTAGTATCTGTTTACCTTGTCCTTGCTTAATGCTAATGACACGGGAATGGAAAGAAGAGAAACGCCTGCTGCTAGCAGCATCCAGCCTTTTCCCCTGCCTGAGCGGGACCCTTTTCTAGTTCCTCTTTTGTTTTCTTCAGAAGGAATGCTTGAAGGTTCATTACCTACGGATCTTCTTGGAGATCCATCCTGCAAATCTTCATTTTTCAGATGCTCCTGCTCCTCAGGGGTCTGGGTCGTGCGCTCAAGATTATCCTGTTTTTCACCTAAGCCTTTTAAGAAGGTGATCCCAACAGCCATCGCCCGTTTAACATCGGGATCATTTAATGACCGGAGAAGTGTAAAGTAGCCTCCCTTCTCCTCTCCTTCTGTCAGCTCAGCTACCCGTGCGATACCTGTATTCACCTTTAGAATAATCGGTTCAAGCTGTTGGACATTCAAAGTTCCAAGAGTTCCAAGCATCAGTAAAAGATTTCGCAGCGTGTTGGCTGTTTCCGGTGTGTCCGCTGTTTTAACGAGTATGTCCAGAACCTTGTCTCCCTGCGAAAGCAGAGCGGTTCCCATTTCAAGAATTCCGCGGTCCTGCAGGTGGTTTAGAATTTTAAACGATTCATGAATAGCCTCTTTATTCGAAAGAAGCAATGTTTCAAGAGACTCTAACTCTTTTTTACGAATTTCTTCCTCACTCGACTGGATGCGATGGATCACTCTGGTTGCCTTAGCCACGATAACTCGACTCCTTTTTTATCTTCACCAGGTCTCCAGGGAAGATATAATCCGAACGCTTCCATTTTTCCTCTACCCCTACACCAATTTGTGGTTGAGGATTTCCGTAACGGTGATTGGTCCGTGGAAGTGGACTTTCTCCTTTTTGACGGAGAACTTCAAGCTTGGCACTAATCTCCTTATAAGCCGGTGTATCTGTGTCTTTATCTGCATTACTGCTTGTCAGGTAGTTAATTGCTCCTTCTCCTGAATCGTTCATCGGAAGATAAACTTCTTTTCCTCGTACCCGGTCAGTGATCAGGCATTCCACTTTTACTTGCCCATAAGGAGAGGTTAAGCGGACAAGGGTGCCATCTTCAAGTCCTCTTTCCTTTGCAAGCTCAGGTGATACTTCAAGAAAGACTTTAGGCGTTTTAGAGGTAATCCCTTTTGATTTATACGTAAGATTTCCTTCATGAAAATGCTCAAGCAGCCGCCCGTTATTGACATGGATATCATACTCTTCATCAAATTCAAGAGGCTTCGTCCATTCAACCGGGAATAATTTCGCTTTGCCATCCGGGAACGGAAAATCTTCTGTAAAGAGAAGCGGTGAATCTGTTCCATCCGGCGCTACCGGCCATTGCAGACTCTTATAGCCTTCTAAGCGTTCATACGTTACTCCTGCATATAATGGAGCAAGTGATGCGGCTTCTGCCATAATTTCGCTAGGATGTCTAAAGCTCCAGCCGCCTCCAAGACGATTAGCGATTTCCTGGATAATCTCCCAGTCAGGCTTAGAGTCGCCAAGCGGGTTAAATACCTGATAAAGACGCTGAACGCGGCGCTCCGTATTCGTGAAGGTACCTTCTTTTTCAAAGCTTGGGCTGGCAGGAAGCACGACATCTGCAAACTCTGCCGTTTTGGATAAAAAGATGTCCTGCACAACAAAGAATTCAAGTTTTTCGAATGCTTCATGTACATAGTTGAGGTTGGAATCGACCATCCCCATGTCTTCACCCTTCAGGTACATCATCTTTAAGCTGCCGTCATGGACAGCTGAGATCATTTCATGGTTGTTCAAGCCAGGCTCTGCCGGCAGAGTAACGCCCCATTTTTTCTCATACTTTGCTCTGACTGCGTCATCTGTAATTTTTTCATAGCCAGGGAAGCGGTCTGGCATGCTTCCAAAATCACTAGCCCCTTGAACATTATTATGTCCTCGAAGCGGGTAGCTTCCTGCACCTGGTTTTCCGTAGTTTCCTGTGATCAGAAGAAGGTTGGAAATCGCCGTACTCGTATCACTTCCGCCCAAATGTTGGGTTACGCCCATTGCCCACAGAATAGAAACGGTGTTTACCTTGGCAATCTGTTCTGCCATATGGACTAAAGTAGATTTTTCAATTCCTGTTACCTCTGCAGCGTAATCCATTGTGTACTTTTGAATGCTTGCTACATATTCTTCCAGGCCATTTACACGGTTATCAAGGAATGACTTGTCAGCCCAGCCTTGATCAACAATGTATTTGGTAATAGCAGAGAGCCAAACAATATCTGTTCCTGATTTTGGTCTAATAAAGACATCTGCACGATCAGCCATCTCATGTTTGCGAAGATCAGCAACAAAAAGCTTCTGTCCATTCAATTTATGTGCACGTTTAACCCGTGTAGCAAGAACCGGATGGGACTCAGAGGTGTTTGAGCCTACGATTAACACAAGCTCTGCCTGTTCAATATCGGTAATAGAGCCTGAATCTCCTCCGTGCCCAACGGTTCTGAAAAGCCCCACTGTGGCAGGAGTCTGGCAATACCGTGAGCAATTGTCTACATTATTGGTCCCGATTACGCCGCGGGCAAGCTTTTGCATCACATAGGATTCCTCATTCGTACATTTCGATGAGCTGATAAATGCCATTGAGTCCGGGCCGTATTCTTTTTTAGCATGAGTGAATTTAGATGTAATCAGCTCCAGTGCTTCTTCCCACTCAGCTTCGCGGAACGAATCTCCATCACGGATAAGCGGTTTCGTGATTCTTTCCTCACTATTGACAAAGTCCCAGCCGAATTTTCCTTTAACACATGTGGAAATGCCATTAGCCGGCGCTTCCGCCTGTGGTTCAACCTTAAGGATTTGTCTGTCCTTGGTCCAAACGTCAAAGCTGCAGCCTACACCACAATACGTACAAACGGTTTTTGTTTTTTTGATGCGTTCATCACGCATTGCCGATTCCATATCAGAAATTGCCAGAATCGAGCCATAGCCTGTTTCTACATTTTTCGTAATCTCAATCATTGGACGAAGAGTCTTTTTCGCGATGCCGGTTAAAAATCCTGCTTCCCCTTCCATGCCTTTTTCCATCATGGCATTACAAGGGCACACAGTTGAGCAGTGTCCGCAGGAAACACACGAGGATTCATTGATTTTAGAGTCCTTGTCCCAAATGACTCTCGGCTTTTTCAAGCTCCAGTCAATGGTTAGTGTTTCTGTCACCTGAACATCCTGACAAGCCTCTACGCATCTTCCGCATAGGATACATTGATCTGGATCATAGCGGTAGAATGGGTTGGAGTCATCCACTTCAAACGGCTTCTCTTCAAACGGCATACTTTGATGATTAATTTTCATATCTTTTACAGTGTTATGTATTTCACAGCCCCCGTTGTTATAGTCACAAACGGTACAATATAATTCATGATTTTTTAAAATCCGGTCCATTCCGATGACCTGGGCTTCTTTTACATCCGGGTGGATGGTATCTACGACATCTCCCGGTTTTAATTGTGTTGAACATGAACGCACAAATTCTCCATTGACCTGAACAATACAGGTATCACATGTTTCAATCGGTCCGAGACTCGGATGATAACAAACTTGAGGCACTTCGATAGAATGATCTGTCAGTGCTTGTAAAACGGTTTGTGACACTCCGGCATTGACATTTTTTCCATCAATCTGAATCTGCATTTGATCTCTCAAGGTAATCTCTCCTAACATTTTGATGAGTGATGAAAAAATTCAGTCTTTTCTACTTCGCTACCCTAATTAATTAGCAAAAAAACGTAGATATTACAATTTATTGACTTTTCGACATTTTTCACGCCTGATTTATTACCTTATTTTTGAAGTTCCATGATGATATGACCGAGCTCGGGAAGGATTAATTTCTCCATGGCCAGTGTGACAGCACCGGTTGATCCGGGCATGGCGAAAACCGCGGTTTCTTCGGAGGTGCCTGCAGCGGCTCTTGATAGGATGGCAGCCGAGCCGATATCATCCCTGTAGCTTAGGAAGCGGAATAGTTCGCCAAAGCCTGTGATTTCTTTTTCCAATAATGGCTGTACGACTTCGATGGTAATATCTCTTTTAGCGAGGCCGGTGCCTCCATTGAGTAGGACGGCGTCGATGTCTGGGTTGTGGATGGCTGATTGGACGGATGTTTGGATGAGCAGTTTTTCGTCTGTTACGATTTCGTATTCTATTATTTCGTGTCCGGCTTGTTCGAGGAGCTGTTTTATTTTTTTTCCGCTTTTGTCGGTTTCTTCTGTTCTGGTGTCGCTTACGGTGATGATTTTGCAGGCGACTTTATTGGGTGATTTTTTTCGGTGGTCGTAGAGCATGGCTTGTCTCTCCTTTTTTTTTAAAAAAATAGTATGTTATGAATAAATACCTCTAAATTAGGCGTGTTGATTTGCGTTGCAGGGGCATGCTTTCCGCGGGGCGGGAGCTGAGCTAACTTGCTGGCGCAAGTGGATCTCAGCCTTCCCGCTTCTTCCCGCAGGAGTCAGCCCCTTCCTCTTCAATCAACTCGTTGGTAATAAGTTTAGTAGTTTCTCAAAATATTTAGCTATGAATAAATCCCCCAAAACGAGGCGTATTGATTTGCGTTGCAGGGGGACGCTTTCCGCGGGACGGGGCTTGAGCTAACTTGCTTCGCAAGTGGATCTCAAGCTCCCGTTTCTTCCCGCAGGAGTCGCCCCCTTCCACTTCAATCAACTCGTTGGTAATAAGTTTAGTAGTTTTTCAAATTATATAGCTATGAATAAATTCCTTAAAACGAGGCGTGTTGATTTACGCTGCAGGGGGACGCTTTCCGGGGGGCGGGGCTGAGCTAATTGGCTTCGCCAATGGATCTCAGCCTCCCCGCTACTTCCCCTCGGAGTCGCCCCCTTCCACTTCAATCAACTCCTAGGTAAGAAGTTTAGTAGGTTCTCAAATATATGGCTATGAATAAATCCCCAAAATGAGGCGTGTTATGAATTTATGATATTTAATTAAGCTTGATAAGATACTGGTATACTAAAGCGGATTTCCTGCGAAAAGCATACGAAAAAGGCGGTTTGTTTTAACCGCCTATATAGGACATTTCGATTTTCTTTCTGTTTTTGGCTGTTTCTTCTGTGCGTTCGTCGGAGTAGCGGTCTTTTCTTTTTAGCCAGAGCTGTTCGATTTTGGCGTTCACTTCCTCCAGGGAAGAAGCGTTTCGCAGAAAGGTTTTTAAGTCAAAGCCTTCAGTGGCAAATAGACAGGTGTAGAATTTCCCATCTGCTGAGATTCTGGCTCTGGTGCAGGTGGAGCAAAAGGAGTCGGAGACAGATGAGATCACGCCAACTTCAGAATTAGTGCCCTCATACTGATAGCGGCTCGCCACTTCACCGTAGTAGGCCTCTTCAACCGGGTGCAGGGAGAAGTGGGTGTTTAATTGATCGACAATTTCTTTTTTTGTTACGACAGAAGAAAGCTTCCATCCGTTTGTGCTTCCCACGTCCATAAATTCAATAAAACGAAGTGTGATTCCACGTTCTTTAAAATAAGCGGCCATCGGAATAATCTGATCGTCATTGACACCTTTTTGAACAACCATATTGATCTTTACTTCAAGTCCTGCGTCAATGGCTGCCTGGATCCCTTTCAGAACTGGCTTTGTGCTGACATTTCTTCCGTTCATTTTCTTAAATACGTCTTCTTCTATCGCATCCATACTGACGTTTACCCGCTGAAGTCCAGCTTTCTTCAGCTTCTCTGCATATTTAGGAAGCATCATGGCATTGGTCGTAAGGGCGATATCTTTTATCGAGTCGATCGTATAAAGCTTTTCAATTAACTCATGGAGATCTTTTCTCAATAAAGGCTCCCCGCCTGTGAGACGGACTTTTTCAACTCCGAGCTTTCCCATTTCCCGGACAAGCTCATAAATTTCGTCAAAGGTTAAATACTCTTCCTTAGGCAAAAAAGCAAAGTCCGGACCAAAGATCTCAGCAGGCATGCAGTAAGCGCAGCGAAAATTACATTGATCGGTTACCGAAATCCGAATATCCTTTAACGGTCTTGAATAGTAGTCTTTCACGGGATCCATTCTATCTCTCCTTTCTTCTAGTAGTTATTTTCAATTTCGTAAATAGCCGAGAGCTCCTGCTGGTCATTAACATTTTTAAAGCAGCTTACAGGAATGCAATGCTCTTTTTCATCAAGCACACTCACGTCAATACGATTCAGCCATTCCTTCATCCGGTACGAGCCTGTTTCAAGCTGTTTTTCCAGTTCAGGGAGTGTGTCTTTGTGATAAATTGCGCAAAGCGGGTGAATCCTGCCCTCTGATCTTGGTACAATACTGTTTAGTGATTCATCTGTCAGCTGCTGCAAAAGCTTCCCCGCTGCAGTTTCATCGAAAAGAGGCATATCACAGGCTAAAATAAAATAGTAATCTGCTTTCAACAGTTTCATAGCTGCATATAGTCCGGACAATGGCCCTTTTCCGATATAAGGCGGTTGGTCTTCGATGACATTAAAATTGGTTTCGGCAGTGAAGCGCTCTGTCAGTGCTGCATGGCTCACGACAGCTGCTTCATCTGAATAAGGAGCTAACGCTTCATAGGCGTACTGATAAAACGGCTTTCCGTTAAACTGTTCAAATGCCTTCGGCCGGCCAAACCGGCTTGACTTGCCTCCGGATAAAATGATGCCAGCTATTTTTGTTTCCTTCATTGCTGATTCCTCCTGACAGTCACCCTCCGCTAACAGGCGGAATTAACGCTACTCGGTCGCCTTTTGTAACAGAATCTTCAGGCTCTGCGTATTCTTCATTGACAGCCACCATAAGAGAATCGGTTTGAATCGCATATTGATCAGTCAATTCCTTCAAAAGCTCCTTAACTGTCAGCTTTTCCTTCTCGACTGTAATTTGATCCTGACCAAGCTGTTCTCTTAAATGGGCAAAGCACTGAACAGTAATCATGGTGCTTTCACCTCCTCCGGTTTTCCATCAGGGTAATTCGTTTTCTCCAGCTGATCCCCAATCCACTCTTCTCCATCTTCCCATTTTTCCTTCTTCCAGATCGGCACAATTTGTTTAATTCGTTCAATTGCGTATTCATTGGCTTCATAAGCATCCTTGCGATGAGGAGTTGAGACAGCGATCACAACTGCGATATCTGAGATTGCCAGTTTCCCGGTCCGGTGGGCAATGGCTACTTTAGCGTCCGGCCATTTCCCTTGAATTTCATTTCCGATTCTTTCGAGCTGTTTTTTTGCCATGGCAGGATAAGCTTCATATGTGAGAGAAAGTGTTCTTTTTCCTTTTGTGAACTCCCTGACTGTTCCGATAAAATTAACGATAGCGCCTGCTTCTGGACGAACGACCTTATTTGTGACTTCTTCGATCGAAATAACATCCGGTGTAACCTCGTACATCACAACGCCTCCTTTATGTATTCGATGAACCATTGTCCGTATTTTTCCTTTTCACTAAATAAAAATGACGGAGTAGAATGATGCTCAAGTGATAACAAATCATCCACTATGACAAGGACAATATTTGTCATTTCATCTAAAAGGATAAAATCCTCTTTTTTACGTAGTAGAACGACTTTTGGATAAGGAGCTCTTTTAAAACCTTCCAACAGTATTCCATCCAAATCCAACTGCTGATACAGGTCAAGCAGCTGTTCAACAGACCAGGAATGATCCGCGTTTGTCAGCTGGACTGTCCCTCCACCTTCCACTGCTGAAAAGGCTGCCCCTGCATGAAGGTGACGGCTGGAGTCTTTTGTTTTAATAGAGCCGTCAGGAATCCCTCCATGACCATGATGCTTAATAGAACCGATCTTTAGTCCCTTGCCCGATGCTTTGGCGATCATCGTTTCCGCTACCGAAGTTTTTCCGCTGTTTTGGTAGCCGATAACCTGCAAGACAGGAGGCCCTACCATGGCCATTTACTGCCCTCAGAGGCTTCAAGCAGCAGGACATCCACCTGATCGCCCTGCGTATACCCTCTGGTTCCTCCCGGCAAAGTGATGAGACAATCTGTACCGGCAAGTGAAGTTACAGCGTTTGACTTATTAAACCCGTTCGGTGCCGCCAAAAGCCCTGCTTCCTCGTAAAAAAGCTTACTTCTTACAAAGCGGGTAAAAGGGTTTGGCTTCGTGAAGTCTTCAGCAAGCGTTGCTTTTACCTTTAACAGATGCGGCTTTGAATCAAACTGCAGAAAGCGGACAACCGGACGAACCAGCAGCTCAAAGCCCACGTAGCAGGCTGATGGATTACCGGATAATCCAAAAAGGAGCTTTCCATCTAGATGTGCTGCTGTTGTCACGCTTCCCGGTCTCATCGCGATTTTATTAAAAAGGACCTCTGCGCCGAGTCTTTCGTAAACCGCTGGCAGTAAATCAAAGTCTCCTACCGACACACCGCCTGTTGTAATGAGCATATCCACATCGCTCAATGCATCATGGATGGAGTGATAGCAGCTTTCTAAATCATCCTCAAGTTTTCCCAGTATTTTGACCTCAGCACCTGACCGGGTAATCTGTGCTGCGGTCATATAGGCATTGCTATTTCGAATTTTTCCTGGCTGAAGCTCTTCATTTACATCAAGAAGCTCTGTGCCTGTAGCAAAAACCCCGATTACTGGTTTTCGTGCTACCTCCACAAATTCATAGCCAAAGGTAGCAAGTACAGCCGTTACACCCGGGGTAATAACAGTACCCTTTTCAACAAGGACGGTTCCTTCCTCTGTGTCTTCTCCTTTAAAAGAAACATTATCTCCCGGCTGAAAAGCGCGTTTAATGGTCATTTTAGCTTTCCCGTTGACGGTCTCCTCTGAAGTAAGCTCAAACATGACGACCGCATCACATTCATCGGGAAGCTTTGCTCCTGTCATAATTCGCGCGGCTTGGAATGCCTCTACTTTCTTAGATGACACAAATCCCGCTCCAATCGTTTCTGTCACTGAAAACGTCACCGGATTTTCCCTCGTCGCGCCTTTTGAATCTTCTGCCCGAATGGCAAAACCATCATAAGGAGACCGGTCAAATGGCGGTACCGGATGCGTTGCGATAATATCAGCAGCAAGCGTCCGCCCGAAGGCTTGTTCAATATGTACCTGTTCTGTTGTGCCTTCTTTAACTAAAGCCATGACCCGTTCGACTGCTTCTCCTACCGTGATTGGCTTTCTTTTTTCCACCATTTTTCTCTCTCCTCTCCTTTAAGGTGTCTGTAATCTCCTGGCCGGTTTAGCCCTGCATGATACAATAGCTTTATACTAACTATATAAAAGAGGTGCTAGTTGTGTCTGAGTTTACACATTTTAACGATCAGGGCAGAGCGAAAATGGTTGATATTACCGAGAAAAAAGAAACAAGCCGCGCTGCAACTGCCCAATCAAGTATTCTTGTAAATGAAGAAATTTATCTAAATATTACCAATCACAAAATGAGAAAAGGGGATGTCCTTGCAGTAGCGCAGGTTGCCGGGATTATGGCTGCTAAGCAAACCTCCACGATTATCCCCATGTGCCATCCTCTGCCTCTTTCAGGAATTGATCTATCATTTGAATGGAAAAAAAGACAAAACGGCTATGAGCTTTCCATTCAGGCTGCTGTTAAAACGAAGGGAAACACAGGAGTTGAAATGGAGGCTTTGACCGCTGCATCCGTTTGTGCGCTAACGATTTATGATATGTGTAAAGCAGTTGATAAAGGGATGGTAATCGGAGCCACCTTTTTAAAAGAAAAAACGGGCGGTAAAAATGGCGACTATCACCGTACAGCCATTCCTTCCACAGAGCTCTAACTAAACACGATTGAATGACCCCCACTCTTAGCTCAAGCCTTGAAGTGGGGGTCTTTTCACTTTAGTGAAAAATGGGAAATTTACTAGTTTATGTTTTCCCTTGATTTTTCCCAGCAAACATTAGCCCTGCTTAAAATACTGCCATGTTCATTTGAATATCTTTTAGCTAAATACTCTGTGATAGGTTTTCTTTGCCTCTATCATATCGCTCGTTCCGTGAATGAGTACACGTCCATCCTGAAAAATGACCATCCGTTTGGCATCGATTTCTACACTCAGTAAAAAAGGGTTATACTGAACCGGAAGTCCCTGGGTTGAAAAAATAGTATGAAGATCATCAAGATTCACTCTTTTTTTCTCAGCCGGCCGGATTTGAATCGTATCTCTCCCGCAAAGGACTGCCGTTTTTAATGTATGCTCTGAGGATAAATACGGATAAGTTGGGGATTCCCCGCAGGATGGGCAGCTGCTCTTTTTTAGTTTGCCTACACCAATACTTGAATGAGTGTTTCGCCATAAATCAAAGGTTGTCAGTTTGCCGCTCAGAGAATTTAAATCCTCCACTAAAATTTTTAATGCATCCGCTACCTGGTAGGACACCACCATCCCTACTGCAGCACTGATGATTCCAGCTGTATCACAGGTTTGACCGCCCGCTGACGGCACCTTGTCCCACAGACAGTTAATGCAAGGCGTCTTTCCTGGAAGAATCGTGAACGTCATGCCATAGCTGCCGACACATGCCCCGTAAATCCAGGGAAGGGCAAGCTTTTGGGCCACATCATTGATAACAAGCCTGGTGTCATAATTATCAGTCGCATCAATGATTAAATCCGCCTCTTCAGCAATTGAGAGCAGATCAGCATAAGCTGCATCTAAAACCTTTGCCTCAATGCTCACAAATCGATTAATCTGCTCAAGACGATATTTGGCCGCAATTGCCTTAGGCAGTCTCTTTATTGCGTCCTGTTCACTATAGAGCTGCTGTCTTTGGAGATTACTCTCTTCTACATAATCCCGGTCAACGATCGTAATTTTGCCGACCCCTGCCCTGACAAGTGCTTCAGCATTTCCTGTCCCAAGCGCTCCAGCTCCAATCAATAGCACATGTTTTTTCCCTATTAATTTCTGTCCTTCTATTCCAATCGGACTGAATAATTCCTGTCTTGAGTAACGATCCTCCAGCACCTTTCGCTCCCCTTCCTGCCATTCCTCTATCTTTTTTTATCTTTTCGATCATTTACTATTTTAAAAAGTTTGTCATTTAAACATAGCAATAATTAGAATTTCGAACAAGATATTGGATTTTTCTTTAATTCTAACAGCATATATTCTTCATTTATATAATTCTCCTTGATTTTTAGAGCCTTTTTCTCTACACCGTATGTTTTAAATCCAAGTGAAGTATATAATCCTTTTGCACCCGCGTTTCCTTCAGCTACCGTCAACAGTATTTGCTCTACATGCTCCAGCTGATAAGCTTGCCTGATGGCCGTCCTCATTAATTCACCTGCTGCTCCGCCTCTTCGATCCATAGGATTTACATATACTGCTACAATCAAGGCTTTATGTCTAAGCTTGAGAGCATAGTATGGAATAAGCGTTACTACCCCTATTAGCTTCTTATGCTTAAACGCTCCGAATGTGTAAGAGCTGCCTGAATTAAGCTGGTCAATTGTTTCTTGAAGCGGTGCCGTACATTTTTCTTCATAGCTTGATGAGTAAGCATCAGGATGTTCCTTCAGCGCTTTTAGTCTTAACTCTCTGTATTCTTCTGCATATTCTCCAGAAAGCTGTTTAACGAGCATTTCTTTACCTCCTGTACCCCTATAGTTTCCTCATATTATTTATTACTTCACAAAATGTTTTAACAAAGTATAGCTGTTTTCGAATTGATAGGGAAAGAGTTTTTTAAAAGAGTTCGCACTTTCCATCCCAAAAGATGAGATTTATTACAAAAAGATGTTATTTCTCCAAAA
The DNA here is from genome assembly GCF_002926065.1 of Jeotgalibacillus proteolyticus. Lineage (GTDB taxonomy): Bacteria > Bacillota > Bacilli > Bacillales > Jeotgalibacillaceae > Jeotgalibacillus > Jeotgalibacillus proteolyticus. The sequence goes on from NZ_PREZ01000003.1 coordinate 202,469, forward strand.
GCACATCGAGGAGTTTTATTCCGAATGAAACGGGTAACCAATTATTGTAACGCAAACTAATATCAGGAGGTTTTATCATGAGTATCGAAAATAAAGTAGAGAACGAGATGCAACAGACTGATAACCAGAAAAAAGAGGAAATTCTTCAGAGCTTTGACCGCTTTAAGAACTATCTTGGAGATCAGGTATCCAAGGGAGAAAAAATGGGCTTAGGTGAAGAATCATTAGCTAAAGGCGCAGAAAAAGTAGCAGATTACTTAGCCAAGCATGAAGAGCCGCGCAACTCTGAAGAGAAACTGCTTCAGGAGCTATGGAAAGTTGGCGACAAGGATCAGCAGCATCACCTTGCACATATGCTTGTCCGTATGGCACAAAACACAAACTAAATTAACCAATGAAACCTGCCCATTACATTGTGTAATGGGTTTTTTTATGTAAATAAAACTAAGCTTCATAATGATTGATATTTACTTATAGCAACTGCCCTATGATGAACTAAACTTAGTAATTTGTAGTTGATTGCAGCGGAAGGGGGCGACTCCTGCGGGATGAAGCGGAAAAGCTGAGATCCACTTGCGAAGCAAGTTAGCTCAGCTTCCGCCCCGCGGAAAGCGTCCCCCTGAAGCGGAAATCAACACGCTTATTTTTAAAACCCTTCCCCCTAACATCCACCATTAGAAGGACACATCAGTTACTCTTATCAATTATCCTTCCGCCCATTAAAAGCCATTAAGTTTACAGGAATAATACAATTTGTAAATTCCCTGTTAAGCCTTTCATTATAAGGTTCCATCCCCTTAACCTCTTTGATAAAATCACATAGTAGCATTCCGATATCGATTTACAATATCAAGAAAAAGGAGGCTGTTTTATGGAGGATAAAGTTTTACGAAAGCTTTTCCTCGGCTTCATCCACATTCACATTCTTCATCATGCACAGGAAGAACCTATTTACGGAACATGGATGGTGGAGGAGCTTAGAGAGCATGGATATTCCATATCCTCTGGCACACTGTACCCTATCCTCCACTCAATGGAAAAGGACGGCCTTTTACACAGAGAAGACCGAAACGTGCAAGGAAAAATAAGAAAATATTACCGGACAACAGAAACCGGGGACAAGCTTTTAATTGAAGCACGTCTAAAAGCTTATGAGCTTTTTAAGGAGATTAAGGAATAAAGAAGGGAGTCAACAATGAAACCGGAAATTACTTTTCAATCATTACTTCAAATACTAATCATTTCAACCCGCTTAGGCCTGACTTCTTTTGGCGGACCTATTGCCCATCTTGGTTATTTTCATGATGAGTACGTTCGCAGGAGAAAATGGATTGATGAAAAAACGTACGCTGACCTGGTCGCTCTATGTCAATTCCTTCCTGGTCCGGCAAGCAGCCAGGTTGGAATTGGCATAGGGGTTCTCAGAGCCGGGACGCTTGGCGGGATAATTTCGTTTATCGGTTTTACGCTGCCGTCGGTACTAGCTCTCATCATCTTTGCCCTAGTTGTCCAAAGCTTTGATGTTGCAAATGCCGGCTGGCTTCAAGGACTGAAAATCGTTGCTGTGGCAGTCGTTGCGCATGCCATTATTGGAATGGCCAAAAACCTGACGCCTGATCTTCAAAGAAAGGCTATAGCCCTTATCGCATTAACGATTACACTTCTGTGGCAAAGTACTTTCTCACAGGTTGGTGTGATCTTACTCGCCGGTTTAGCAGGCTTTATCTTATTTAAACAACAGCCCGGTGACGATAAGCAATCTTTCGTCTTTCCTATCTCCAAACGTTTTGGGGCAATATGCTTAACTCTATTTTTTGCTTTTTTAATCCTGCTTCCGATCGCGAGAGATATAACACAAGCGAACTGGATAGCGATGTTTGACAGCTTCTACCGTTCAGGTTCTTTGGTTTTTGGAGGAGGACATGTGGTTCTTCCCTTACTGGAGCGTGAATTTGTACCTACCGGCTGGGTAAGTGAAGAAGCCTTTTTAGCCGGATATGGAGCTGCTCAGGCTGTTCCCGGTCCCTTATTTACATTTGCCGCTTATCTTGGGGCTGTCATTAATGGCTGGCAGGGCGGACTTCTTGCATCCTTGGCCATATTTCTGCCGGCTTTCCTTCTGATTTTAGGCGCCCTTCCATTTTGGAACCAGCTTAGACAAAACGCTACGATTAAAGGAGCATTAATGGGTGTTAACGCTGCCGTAGTAGGGATCTTAATTTCTGCATTTTATTTTCCTATCTGGACCAGCTCCATTATGGCACCGGTCGATTTTGCATTTGCTGCTATTTTATTCAGCATGCTGGTTTATTGGAAGCTTCCTCCATGGGTCATTGTTCTGACAGGAGCAATCGGCGGCACATTCATTTCATACGTATTATGAAAGAAGCGGCGTATAACGAAACGCCGCTTCTTTTTTATCAACTTTTGAAGTCCCCTTAATTTAACGACATAAAAAACCCCCAGCTGTTTAAACTGGAGGTTGTGCATACAAGTATGGGTGTTAATTAAGAATCACGACCCCGGGATCCTGGAATATCCCCCTGAGGTGAAGCGTTTGTCGTTTGGGCACTTCTTTGATTTAAAGAAGCGGACTGAGAGCCAGTGCTCTGATTTGAAGAGCTGCTTCCTTCGTTATCTGTAAGCTCGCTGCCTGCTGCAGCAACCTCACTTCCTGCATCTGTTACCTGGCTGCCGATATTTTTAATTTCATCTTTTGTATCGACGGCTGTAGATACGATGTCAGAAGCGTTTTCTTTGATATCCTCAATTTGAGGAACTACATCATCATTTACTTTTTGATATAAATTTTGGGCATCATTCATGGCAGTTTTTAATGTGGATACTGCAGACATTATGCGCTCCTGCAGATCATTTTTCACCTCTGAAGGATTTTCTTTCACTTTGGAGACCAGACCCATTGTTGAATCCTTCACTCCGCGGCTGCCGGATGTCACCTTCTTGCGTGTGTTTGAATCCAGCAAAGTAATCGCACCGCCTACAGCAGCTCCAATCAAAATACCTTTTAAGAATTTTCCGTTTTTTTCATTTTGAGAATTTTGCTGAGAATTTGTAGAATATCTTTGAGTCTCTTCCATCGTAAAAAGCCTCCTATAAAATTAATATATTTAATGTATTAATTTTGTAGTTCCCGCATATCTCAAAACGTAAACGTTTAATTCTCCTCGCTTAGCCGCGCAAAAACGATCCAATCGCCCAATTCTGTCTGGCTGAGCCCTACTCCAACATAGCCATTCTCCAGGAAATCCCTATGCCTCAGGGTCTTATCAAGCCTTATATGGACAAAGGAAGTATCGTCTACAGGAAATTTATTTGTAAGGTGTTTGTAAAAAATGTAACGAAGTGAACCTTCGTATTTCTCTTTCACTTTGACAATCATCAGCCCTTGAGAAAATTTATCTTTAATAGAAGCGATATTTTTAGGAGACACCGTACAGCATAAATGAGTGAAATAATCAGTAGAATGCCTTAATTGCTGCATGAGTACCTTTGCCATCGTCTTTTGAAGATCATTGCCTCTGTAGTCGCTTCTTACTAAAGAAATCTCCTGATGAACCACCTTCATTTGCTCCTTAAACGGCAGATCAAGGTCATGACCAATATTTTCTTCATCATCGCCAGGGTAAAGAAGCGCTCTTGCGGCGATCAGTTCATCCTCCACAAAGGCACCTATCATCAGTCCCCCGCCTTCAAAAATATAAATAATTTCATCCTCTGTTAATGGCTGCAGTGTGTCCTGATCCTCAAGACCCTCAACAATTTCTTCCTGTAAAAACTGAAATAGCTCTTTATCCTGATCATTTAATGGTCTTACAGTAAACGGTTTTGTCTTTTCAGTTGATAAATGGATTACTTCTCCTTGAAATAGGTGCATACTTTTGTATCTCCTTTGTGTCATTTCATTTCAATTTTTATTTGATACAATAGTTTAACATGAAACCTGATTGGAGCCGATAAGATGAAAATTATTGTATTATCTGATACTCATATGCCTAGAATGGCAAAAAAGCTTCCCTCAGCTCTCATACCCCATCTGAATGAAGCCGATGCTATTATTCATGCAGGAGATTGGCAGACGAAGGAAATAGCTGAAGAACTCAGACAATTTGCCCCTGTTTACGGGGTAACAGGAAATGTTGATGAACCTGCCTTGCATAATGTATTCGACAAATCCATTACATTAACCTTTCATTCTTTAACAATTGGGGTTACGCATGGGGATGGCAAAGGGAAAACAACTGAACAACGGGCTTTAGATCAATTCAAGGGCGAAGAACTCGACCTGTTAATTTTCGGGCACTCCCATATTCCTCTTTATAAAGAAAAAGACGGGCTTGTGCTGTTTAACCCTGGATCTCCCACAGACAAAAGAAGACAAGAACAATTTTCTTTCGGATTGCTCGAAATTAAAAAGAAAGACTGGTCAATCAAACATGTTTATTATGATTCAAAAAAGTAATGGTATGAATATACGGGGAATCTTCTCTCTTTCAGGTATCGTTTATCCCCTCCTTAAACCATTCGATAACAAGCGCAAAATTCCTCTATCCCGAAAATAAAATCATTTTTTGATAGAATAAAAATAGGAGGAGATCGAATGACAAAACGTACAATCGTTATTACACAGAATTTAGACTCATCTTTAGCAGATCAACTACATAGTGCTTTACCTGATTGGGACATCATTATCGGGAGAGACCAATCCATCTGGGAGCCCTATATTAAGGATGCTGAGATCATTGGGGGCTGGAAGAGGCCTATGAATGAGCTTTTAACTGACAGCTCAAATTTAAAATGGCTCCAGTCCTGGAGTGCAGGCATTGACAACTTCCCGCTTGAAACATTTGAAAAGCGCAACTACCTTCTCACCAGCGGAAACGGGGTTCACGCTAATCCAATTTCTGAGACAATTTTTGCGCTTATGCTTGGCCTTACCCGCCTTATTCACACGTACGTTCGCCAGCAGCAATCAAAAACCTGGCATCATGCCGGGTTAAAGCTCGAGCTTCATGGCAAAACGATTGCCATCCTGGGAGCCGGGGCGATTGGCAAGGAAACAGCTAAAATTGCCAAAGCCTTTGGAATGACTGTCCTGGGCGTTCGAAAAAGTAATAAGGACGAAGAGTATTTTGATAAAATGCATTCCATTGAGCAGCTAAATGAGGTGCTTCCACAAAGTGATTATGTGGTCGTAACACTTCCTCTTACAAAGGAAACAAACAAACTTTTCAAGAAGGAACAGTTTGAACTGATGAAGGATTCGGCATTTTTCATCAATATTGGCCGCGGTGAAATCGTAGAGGAGAAGGATTTAATTGAAGCTCTTCAAAAGGATAAAATCGCTGGTGCAGGGCTTGATGTATTTGAGCAGGAGCCTCTTGATGAAAGCAGCCCTTTATGGGAAATGGAAAATGTAATCGTTACGCCCCATACCTCAGGTGCCACGGAATATTATGACGAACGGATAATAAATAATATTTTTCTGCCAAACCTTAAAGACTATCTTGATGGTAAAAAGCCATCTGTTAATCTGGTGGATTTCAGTAAGGGATATTAAATCTGCTTACGTTACAAGGTTGAGACAAATGAATGTCTCAACCTCTTTTATTATACCCCAGACATTTTTGTTATCTCTTGAAGGGGATATGGAGCATATAATGCTTTTAAAACGATACAGGAGGAAAATAAAATGGTTCATAACCCCCACCACTGGTATCAGCCTTTTATGGATAAGCGGCTCCCTGCTCTGCAGCAAAATTCTTCTCTGCCTCAAAACCCTTATTATCAATTCGATCCCGCTTCCCAGCAATATCAATCCTTCATCCCGCTCTACCAGCAGTTTTTCCCTTATTACAGTCCAAGTGACCCAAGATTTCAACTGTGCAGAAGCCGCTGTTATTTGCTCGGTCTTACACCAGGCACCCCGTCCTGGATTAACTGTGTGCATAGCTGTATGAGATAGCTGAGGCCTTTAAACAGTAGGGGCTAGCATTTTAAAGGTCATTTTTCTCCTCAAGCGCTATCTCAGCATACTTAAGAAGCTCCAGCGCCATCTGCCCCCATTCCTTCAGGTCCCCTTCTCCTGCTTCCACAAACCCCAAAAGCTCTAAATCTGCTTTTAAGGCGGAGGGGAATTTTTCTCTGTAGCTTTCAAAGGACTCCCCTTTTGCTGTTTCAAAAAACAGCCAGACCATTTCGCTGTAGGTTTGCCAATATAAATTGAGCTCCTCATTATTTTTCATTAATCTGCGCATTTTTTTCTCGTGCAGTTCATCCTGAATTGGAGCAATGCCAAAGGTGAAGCCGGATCCCTGCTTTCTTAATTCAGCTCTTACCTCTCTTAGCACATTATGACTTTGCGTTGCACTAGCTCTAAATACTGTTTTCAGACAAGTGAGTTGGGATGGAAAAGGCCTGAGCGATGGAATAATGGATCCGGTGGCCAGAGAGCCCGTTGAAAAGAACTGAAAGAGAAGAGCTGCTTCTGCCCAGGCGCCAAGTATAGCTATCATAGCTGTAAATTTTTTATTTGCTTTGAAACGTATATAAGCGTGCTCTATCCGACCCTCAACAAGCTTAGAAACCTCATCATACATAATCTGCCGGCAGCTTTTGGTTTTGCAAAATGCATCAATCTTTGATTTATCATGAGGATGATATTTACCGGCAGTATGAATAAGCTTTGATTCCAATAGGTAACGGTGACTCCAGGGATTCGTTTCAATTTCTTTTAAGCTTGGATAATAGTCAAGTGGCTGTTTTTCAATTTGGAGAATTTCGTTTTTATACTTGAGTGAGGCTTTAGACGAAATTGGATCTGTGGTGTAGATCGCTAAATCAATATCACTGAACTCATCAGCTTCCCCTCTCCCCACCGAGCCTCCCACCATCGCAAGAAAATTCTTTTCCTTCCGGTCTCTTATATATTCTTTTGCAATTTCAATTAAAATTCTGCTTCGCTCATTCATGCAACCACCCTCTTTATCTTCGCAGCATGCTACAATTATCCTAAATCTACTATATCATTGGAGGTTCTTATGAATACATTCCCTGAAACGATGACTAAAATTGAAAAGCTGGATTTTTTAATTTCCCGGGAAGGAAATCTTACGTCAGCTGTTCTGCAGAAAATGGTGAAAGAGATTTTTACGATTGATATTTTTGCAGGTGCAGATCACGTTGAACAGAAAGAAGCACTGGACAAGCGCCTTGAACAGCTTGAAGATACAAAGGATGGAGAAGAAGTTCGAAAACTAATTAACGAGCTTTTAAGAATCAATCTGGATGGTGTAGCGTCACTTGAACGTGCACGAATCTCTCTCTTTTCTAAGGGGCAATGGATCTCTAAAAACGATACAGATCTGTTTGTTATTTTCACAGGAGAAAATGATGTCGATGTTGAAATTAATACAAGTCCTTATTTTGTTGAAAAAGAAAACAGCAAGACCCCGCCTGTTACATTGGTCAAGCCTTTATCCGAGCTGGGATATGTACTGAATTCTGAGAAAAATAAGCTTGTTTATCATGAGCCTAATGGTAAGCCTGTCACTGATTCCTTTAAAGGACAGACAATCAGTTCCGTCGTGCAGGTTATTCAACAGGAATACAGCCATTATTAAGCTCTATCTATCGAACATAAACGTATATTTTTAAAAGGAAAATGGTGGATTTAATGAAAGGTAATTGGTCTGTTTTAATGGTTTTGTTGGCAGCTATGCTATGGGGAACGACAGGGACAGCTCAGTCTTTTGCCCCGGCATCGGCACATCCGGTCGCATTCGGAGCGATGCGCCTTGCGATTGGCGGGCTGACATTGCTGCTGTTTATTTCAATTCAGAAAAAATCATCTTTTACATTTCGTGACTGGCCGCTTCGCTTTGTATTTCTTGCTGCTCTTTGCATGGCCTTTTACCAGCCCTTCTTTTTTTCAGCCGTAAGTGTTACCGGTATAGCTGTTGGAACAGTAGTGGCAATCGGCAGTGCGCCTGTTCTTGCAGGAGTGATGGAATGGGTTGTGTACCGGAGAATCCCATCACGAAACTGGTGGATTGCAACAACACTTGCGATTTCAGGATGTGTTTTATTGTTCTTGTATTCCGGCAGTGTGCAGCTCAATCCTTTAGGCGTCCTTTTAGCGCTTGGGGCTGGAGCCTCCTTTGCCGGCTATACGCTTGTCAGTAAAACACTGCTTGCTTCCCATCCGCCTGATATGGTGGTGGCAGTCGTGTTTACGTTAAGTGCCGTTATGCTTTCTCCTCTGTTATTTTTCTATGACTTATCCTGGCTGCTAGAAGGAAACGGCATAGGCACCAGTCTTTATTTAGGCGTAATTGCCACTGCTCTAGCTTACTTGCTTTTTGCAAGGGGGCTTCATAGAATCAATGCTTCAACCGCTGTCACTCTTTCTCTTGCCGAGCCGCTGACCGCTGCTCTTTTAGGTGTATTTCTGGTTGGAGAAGCCTTGACCTTTGCTTCCTGGATCGGAATTATCCTTTTATTCAGTGCATTAGCCGTTCTTTCTTTTACAAAAAGAAAACCGATTAACGAAAAGGCAGCGATAAGGACGTAAAAAGGGGGTGGGACAAATGTGTCGCACCCTCTTAAACCCGGTTCACTGCGCTTCAGGGGGACGCTTTCCGCGGGGCGGGGCTTGAGCTAACTTGCTTTCAGCAAGTGGATCTCAAGCTCCCGCATCTCCCGCTGGAGTCGCCTCCTTCCGCTTCGTTCACCTCACGTTTATAAAATAATCGTTTTGTCCAGCCTATTTTCTGTTCAATCAAGCGGAACATAGCCTGTTTTTTCTACCAGCTCCTGCCCCTGGGCTGATTTAATCCATTCGATGAACCGCTCTGCATTTGAGTTGGTTGTTCCTGCTGTAATCGCGTAAAACTCAGATGTAAATGGATAGCTCCCGTTCCGGATATTTTCTTTATTGGGTGGAATGCCATTAATATTTAGTAATTTTATTTTCCCGTTTTGCACCATTTCGGTTGAGAAAAAGCGGTAAGAAAAGCCGATTGCATTTTTGTGGTTTCGATAAGTGGACGTTTCATTTATTATTTCGCCCATCCCTCCAATAACATCTTCAGCCGGCGGCTCCATGATTTGTATACCATGCATCAGCTTCTGCAGTGCTGTTTGACTGCCGCTGTCCTGAGGACGCTGAAATGCCAGGATGTCATCATTCCTTCCGCCCGCTTCCTTCCAATTTGTCATTTTGCCTGAATAGATTTGCTGGATTTCTTCAACGGTTAATTCCTCTACAGGATTTTTCGCATGGACAAAGAAAACAAATGCTTCTTTTCCAATTGGCGTCATAGAAAGAGTTAGGCCTTTCTGTTTAGCGATTTCCTCCTGCCTCTCAGAAGGTCCTGCTGTAAAGATAATATCCACCTCTCCATCCATCAGACGCTCATAAGCCATATCTGTTTTCGTAGAAGAAACTTCACTTGAATAAAGATCGTAGTCATCTTCGGGGTAAACCGCCCTGGCAAAGGCTGAATATAATGGGTAGAGTGCAGTAGCTCCGTCGAGTACAGGAAGATCGCCTTCCAGCTTAAGGGCTGCTTTCTCCTCAAGCGAAACTGCTTTTGTATTCCATTTAAATGGCTTATAAACACTTAAGTCCACCTCAGCAGCATCTGCTACCTCAAGGCTCTTCTGATAGAACTGCACTCCATGGTAGCTTACTAAAGCCCCGGAAAATAGAAGAATAAAAAAACCGAATTTAAAAAGTGTTGTTTTAGAGGAAAATACGCCAAAAATAATGAGGTTGAGTACAATAATGATGCTCCCCCAAAAAGAGATTAATACTTCCGGTGAAAGGATTTTACTGCTGTTAAGAAAGGAAATAAAGACTGTAATATAACCAAAAAACGATAACGCTGCTGTTACCAAAACTGCCCCCAGAATCTTCTTTATCATACTGCTCCTTCTTTCTTCTGGAAAATGTAAAAAAACCACAACTATTACATTTATCGTAACAGGAATGGCTTTTACCTACACTATTTTTTTACACTAAATTTCTATTCTTTTTCCTTCCCGGTCGGACTGAATGGCCCATTCATTAAAACGTGTCAGCTCCAGCATATCTTCTCTTTTAATGGCAGGTTCTTTCCCACGCAATATATGGTCCATCCATTGCTGCATGGCGCTTGGCAGGTTTTCAGGCAGCTCCGGTGAAACGACCCACTCACCATTATTCAGGTGACTCGTCTTGAAGCGGACCTGATTTCCGTCGACCAGATAGATCCCTTCTGTGCCGTGAAGCTCAAGAGTAAATGAACCGCTTGATACAAAGCCAGCCTCGATAATTCCAAGTGCCCCTGATTGGTAGTCCACAAGCACCGCTGCATGATCATCCACTTCATAGTCAAAAAAGTGACTTAACCGGGCTGACATGCTCTTAATTGGACCTGCGAGCCGGTTCGTTAAATAAATCGGGTGGGCGCCGAGATCGATAAGAGCCCCACCGCCTGTCCCGTCCTTCTTCAAAAAATGCTCTGGCAGCCAGCCATGCGGAGAATCGGCTGTTGGGATAGCTCCGTTGTGGGCTACACGGCATCTGATTAGCGTCAGCTTTCCTAAAAGCCCTTTATCAAGCATATCCTGCGCGAGAAGGTAATAGCCCTCTCTCAATCTTGGGAGTGAAAGCATTAAGGAAACATTATTCTGCTCTGCTGCTGTAAAAATCTCTTCACAGTCTTCTCCCGTTAATCCAAGCACCTTTTCTGTGAAAATATGTTTTCCATAGGAAGCAGCTTTTGTGATGATCTCTTTATGATCTGCAGTAGGCGTATCCACAATTACTGCATGAATGGTTTCATCTGAAAGCAAAACATCAAGGTTATGCTCGAAGCGGACACCAAGCTCCCCTGCCCACTTTTCACCACGTTCTTTCTCTTCATCCCATACAGCAGAAATCGTTATTTCAGGATTTTCTCCAGCTTCTTTCGCGTAATCCTCCGCATGAACATGCCATCTGCTTAATAGAGCCACATTAATCATTTCCAGCCTCCTAATTTTTATTTTTTTAAAATTTATCTTTTACAGGGAATGTGCATTTCATTGTAATGGATGTACCTGATAGACCCACTTCGGTAAAGCCGTATTTTTTATACAGCATAACGGCATGGACATTCTCAGGATCTACACTTAGTGACAGTGCAGAGTAGCCTTGCTCCTGAGCAAGCCTTATTGCTTCCTTCATAAGAAGAGAGCCAAGTCCTTTTCCACGCGCCTCTTTGGTAACTGCCATGCCAATTTCAGGCGTTGCCTCATTCACAAAACCATACCCTGGCTCCTCACTTGAAAATAATCTGTACCAAATCGCTCCAAGAAGAATATTATTCCGGTCAACCGCGACAAGCGCTTCGTCGCCTGGCCTTCCCCAGTGCTGACTGTACTTTTTCAATCCTTCACTTGCCAGCAGCTCATTTAGCGGAGGCTTATTTTCAGGAATATGAATCGACTCATAAAGCATCTCCAGTAAAAAAGGGATTTCATCTTTATCCATAATTCTTACATGAAACAAATACAGCCGCCTCTTTCCATTTTTAAGTTAATAAAGCTTTTTTTGATAGCTTTCCTCCAGCCGAGCTTCTATTTCTTCAAGCGTTACGTCAGGTAGCTTAGCATGTTCGACTAAAATCTTTGCCGCTTTCGGAAGCGTATCAGGAGCAGGCCATGTATCTTTTTTCCATAGCCCTGAGCGTTTGAATGCTTTGGCACAATGGATATAACATTCCTCTGCTTCAACAGCAATCGCAGCAAGAGGCGTTTTTCCCTGTACAGCCAATTGCTTCAAAAGATCATCATCCTGGATAATTTGAGCACTTCCGTTAACTCTGAGCGTTTCCCCAAGTCCAGGGATCATAAAAAGAAGGCCAACACGGGGATTGGCCAGAATATTGCGGAGAGAATCCATCCGCTTATTTCCCGGACGTTCAGGAATGATAAGATACTTATCGTTCAGCACCTTGACAAAGCCAGGCTGATCGCCGCGCGGGGAAGCATCACAAAGACCATCCTCATTTGCTGTTGAGATCACAAGAAACGGGGACTTGGCTATAAAGTCCTTACAATGCTGATCAAGGTAATTGATGACCTTTCGATTAACAAGCTGACTCGGCTCCCCCATAAGGTTTTCAAGCTCAGCGTTTGTTTTTATCCTTTTTTCAAACAAGTTTAGTGACATCCTTTCTTATCCTTTTATACTTATTTCGTCACCAACCTTGATTTTCCCTGTTTTTACGACTGAAGCATACATGCCAAATTGCATGTTTCTTTCCTTTGCTATGGTTTTCAAAAGTGCCGGGGTGATGCTTGCGTTGTCGGGATTCACATTAATAATCATGCATCTTTGACAGGCCTGTGAAATCTTTAGCTCCACCGTGTCTCCAATTAAAATGGATTTATCGATCCATGTTTCTTCACAGAAAGGCTCTTTATTGATTAAATCAATGACCAAATTAGGACGAAATCTTCTCCCGTCCGCTTCCTCACCCCACAGCGTTGAAAGACTGCTGAGTGATGCGTCCGTTATCAAGAGAATCGGCGCTTCTTCAATCGCTCCGAGCGGCACATGCTGAGGGGGGTAACGAATCCATTCAAGCGGACGTTTTGATAGCATCTCAAGCTCATTTTTTAATTGGGGATCTCCCCATTTCATTTCTTTTCTATCAGGTGTTGAAATATGGACAGGCGGAAAACCCTCAAGCTTTTCTTCCCCCTGAAACTTAGCCCGGTACATCACCATTTGCGGACATTGGGTGATGGTTAAAAACTTATTTGTTCTTGATTTGTCTAAAAACGCATGGCTTCTGTCCCCATAAAGCCCATAATCCATAACCTGAGATGCGTTCACATTCTCTCCCTGAAATGATTTAACAGGATACCGGGTAAGCTCCTTTACGTGACCGACTAACATAAGCACCTTCCTCTTTTCTCTAAATAGGCTGCCTGACCTCAGTGACGGTGACCGTGCCCGTATCATCAACCTCAATTCTTTTATCGTTATTTACCTCAATTACCGTTCTATGGATTTCTGCTTTCCGGTCTGAGAAATACCAGGTGCGTTTTGGAGGTCCTAAAAGAATAAACGCTTCTCCCTCCCCTACGAAATTAAGCTCCTGAGGGTGAATCATTTTTTTCTCAGAAAGTACTCCTTCCTCTCTGAGCGCTTCTGCCGCTTTACTCACATCTGGGGTCGTGACATTAATTTCACTAACGTTCAGCAGCTGGTTTATGGAGAAGGCACCAATATGCTTCGTGCTATTTGAATACCTTCCAATTATTTCAATGATATTTCCCGCCGGATCCTCAAAATAAAAGGAATCAGCATCAAAGGCTCTGAAGTACACCTCATCCTCACCGTTTTCTTTATTCAACTCAACCTTTGAGGCAATCCATTTCTTTGCCTCCTTAAAATGACCAGCATTAATATTAAAAGCAAAATGGTAAAAAGGTTTTCTTTCTCCGGAAGCTTTAGAAAATATTAGCTCACTGCTTCCCGCAGATACAGAAAAAGTGGTTTCGGATTGCTCATTTAATGAAAATCCCAGCTCTTCAAGATAAAACGCTTTCATTTCCTCGAATTTTCCAGTTTCAAGCCGTACCTTCGTGATCTTCACGACGCTTTCCTCCTTATTCTTTATCCGTGCATGAGGTGATGACAATTGTGGATATGGAAGCTGAGGTGTAACGAAGATGTTTTAAAAGCAAATACATTATTTTACTACCCTGCTATCAAACAACTTATGTAGAAAAAAGCTAAATTAGTAAAAAACGGCACAAAACAGGTTATGCTTTGTGCCGGCTTCCTTATTCAGAGGTAAGCTCTTCTTCCGTTACCCACTTATGATTTTCAACTTCCTCCTCTGTATCAGTCGTCACAAAGGTAACCATATAAACCGTTGTTTCTTCTGAAGATACGATTTCTGCCGACGCCCCTTCCATGCCGGACATATGGTCAGCATTTAATGTAACTTCAGCTCCCGCTTCCAGAGGCTCACTTCCCGGATTCTCAAGCTCTTCATGAATGACCCATTTATGGTTTTCTACAGGCTCTCCTCCATCAGTTGGGGTATAGGTTACCGCATACACCACAGTGTCATATGCACCCGTGATTTCCGCTTCTTCTCCGTTCATTCCAGGCATGTGATCTGCATTGATGACAGCTGTACTGCCGACTTCAAACTGTGGGTTTTGAGCTTCTGCTAATCCTTCTGGAACCTCTCCGGAGCTTGAATGCATACTGTGGTCCATGCCCTTCCCGTGGCCTTCATGCTCTTCGTTTTGCTCTACCTGTACATCATCATTATCAGTTGTATCATTTTGATCTGTGCACCCTGCAGCACTCATTAAGAGAAAGGCTGAAAAGGCGCCAGTTATAAATCTCCTCTTAAACATCCTGCTCCTCCTATCTATCCACCTGGTCATTATAAGTGTTTGTGTTGATTGTTCTCATACAAAAACTGCACTTTTAAATAGGATCTCACCGTTCCATTCAGGTGCAGTCATTGTAGAGAACTATCATACAATCAGGCAATATTCTTACAGGCTGAGACAAAAGGAGAGTTCCTTGCTATAGCCTGCTCGGGAAATGCACAAATATCTACGCACTCCCGATCCAACCGAATACACTCTCTTACCATTTCTACATTTTCTTCCCGCAGACAAGCATCAAAGCAATGGTTGCCCGCCATTTACACACTCATGCAACGACTGTATTAATCCCTGATTCTGTTCATGTGCCATACTGCCAACCTCCTGATTCAGAATTTCCTTCACTTCTGCCCCTTCCCTTATGGCATAGAGGTAAACCAGGAGACTGCAAACTGCACCATACGTGCACAGAACCTCTACAAAGGCAGGTTGTTTCGCTAGATTACTTTACTTTGCTGAAAGCTGCTCTTCCGGACTACTGCTTTTATGCTCAAAGGTTTGAGCAAACAGGTTAAGCTCCTCCAGGATTTGCTGAGTAAAATAGTCTGCTTCAATTTTTGTTTCAAAGCCTAGCGGTTTCTTCCCTGATAGAATTGTTTTTAATGGAACCTCATGCTGGTAACGGTATTGGTCCTCTATGCTTGCGTCAAAAAGACGAAGCTCATAATCATACTCTTCCCTCTTAAATACAAGCTTCTTAATGGACGAAAAAAGGGAGAGTTTTTTCTCATACCCTATATGTATATGTTGAGCTGCTGCTGTATTTTCGAGATTTTTAAAGCTGATTGCCGGCCCCTGATAATCAAATCTCACTTGATAAGGGAGTTTTTTACCGGAAATTTTTTTGACCTTAGCTGAAAAATAATTCAATTCATTCATTCCTTTTTGTCATGATATTTTTCCCGTCATTTATTAATGTCGGTTAGAAGCTGAGTTTTTTTACCTTTTTGGTTAAAAAACGGAGTAATACTCATACGAAAACACGCAAAAAGAGCTGCGCTGAAGCTCTCTTTACGTATCATCGATTTTTATTTAATTACTTCAATGGAGCCATGTGGCAGTACAGCATGGACCCCTTTCACACCATTAACAATCTGCGTAATTCTAAGATCCACTGCCACACTTGCTAATGACACTGCTTCTGCTTTTTCCAACCCGTACTTTTGCTGGATAATGTCCAAAATGCCGTCAAGTGCAGCGATGGTCGCTTTATTTAAATCATCGTCAAAGCCAAATGCAATCCATCCGGCAGGGGTGTTTGCCTGCGGCATGTTTAGTGTTATTCCTTCATGAAGGATAAAAGTCAAATCTACTTTATCCATTGGACATTCAATTGCTGTACCTGAAACCTCCCCGTCTCCCTGGGCTGCGTGTCCGTCACCGACAGAAAACAGACCACCTTCTACTGCGACAGGCAAATAAATGCTGCTGCCTTTCACCAGTTCCTTACAGTCAATATTTCCTCCGCAATAACGGGGCGGAATAGTTGAATGAACCCCTTCTTCAGATGGAGCTGTCGCCATAATCCCCATAAAAGGGGAAAGCGGCACTGAAAAAGTCTGGTCTCCTATTTTTGCCTGTCCCTTCATGGATTCAGTATCAATTTCCCAATCAACCTTAAGCGGCGTCACCTCTGTAAGTCCCAGCCTGACATTATGCCATCTATGTGAACCTCCAGTGACATTCCAGCCATACCAGCTTGGAACAAGATCATTAATTTTGACTTCCAATGTCATCCCCGGCTTCGCACCTTCAATGGCGATCGGACCAATTAGCGGGTGTCCTCTTCCTTCTTCTTTTTCTCTTGATTGAAACTTAATTTTATTGCCGTCCTTAAAGGTGTATCCCCACTCCAGACCGATTGTATTTAGACTGATGGAATCCCCGGATTGAATGGTTAAAATCGGTTCATAATCTCTGCTGAAGGTGCCGTGCAATAAACCATTTTTGGCTTGGAGCACATGTGCGTTTGCCATTACAATCTCTCCTTTTTAATAAATACTGACTCCTGCCATTGGCGTAAGTTGAATGATTTACCAAATATGTACCCCGGTTTGGAAAGTATTAGTCCTTTTTCAAAAAAAAGAGGTTGAAGACAAATGAAGAAATTATTGAACTTGCACCATACCGGAAATGGACTCTCTTTATGCTTCATCCGGCTTATCATCAAGTGAAAATGAAAAGGGGTATCGTTCCAACTCCTCGTTTTTACCTGACCGGATAACAGTTTTTCAACATATTCGTAAACAGCCTGATTTGATTTATCAATGAATGCTTCATTCAGCTGTTTATCCATAGTAGTTTACCCTCTTAATTAATAACTGCTTCTAGTTTGCAAAAATTATTTCTTTTTAGAAATAGAAAAAGACCCGATTGCTCGGATCTTTTCGCATCCTTATCGACGGCCGGATCTTGGCACTCTGCGCAGGATAATATTATGCTGCGACATTTCTGTGTGTCCATTTACCTGTGAAGATGCATGCTTTGGTCTTGTCCAGTTATGGTGAAATGCTTGAGATTGCGGATCCAATTGATCTTTCGTACTCATCGAATCACCCCGTCATTAGGATAAAAGCAGATACTCCCAAAGGAAGATCCTTTTTATGATGTGTAAAAAAGAGGAGGATTATGAGTTGATTTGCTTTTCAAGTGCATCCGTTGTGAAAGCACCTTTTTCACTGTAGTCAGATAGGTGGGCTGTCTTGTTTACATCACCTATTTTAAATTGATCCTCTTCAAAATAAATCGTTGTAATTCCTCCATTTACAAGCTCTCTTCTTCTCTCTTTTTCCTCATTGGAAAGCATGGAAAGGATGGCATTAATTACACCTCCATGGGCCACCACGAGAACTTCCTTGCCCGTGAACTGTTGATGGATGGTGTCAATTCCATCTTTTATCCTTTTTTGCAGGCTTTCCGTTGATTCCTGGTTCGGATAGTTCTTATCAGGATATTTTGTAAAACGCGCTTCCTTATTAAGGCCCTCTGCGTCCCCAAAATGCTTCTCCATAAATTGACTCATTTCAAGCAGTTCTAGTTTAAGCTCCCGGTTTATAATTTGAGCAGTATGCTTCGCACGCTTAAGCGGGCTTGAAATAAGCTGGTGCCAATCGTCTTTTTTGAGAACGTTAGCACAATCCTGCGCCTGCTTTACTCCCTGGTTATTTAACGGGATATCCGTTTGTCCCTGTATTTTGCCCAGTGCATTCCACTCGGTTTCTCCGTGTCTGACAAATGTAATCCGTGTCATCGCATTCGCTCCTCTTCTAGTGCAAAACCTGTTTCGTGTAAGCATTATCGCATTGAATGTACCGTTTAGCCATACTTTTTCTGATGCTTCTTTTTCGCCGCTAAATATTCCTCATCTTCCCGGACCTCTATCCATTTTTTTTCGAAGATCGATGCGGATTCTGCTTTTTCATCATCAATTTGACGATCATTAACTTCCCCTTCACCGTCATATTTTTTACCGCCTTTATAGTTGGCATACCTTCTTGATCGTGTGTATCCCATTTGAATGAATTTTCTTGCCATGTCCATTCCAACAAAATCATCGTCCTTTTTATACTGCTGAAAAAGCTCATAAATTTTTTCTGAAGACTCTTTGGCTATATCGGGCGTTTTGAATCTCCAGTGAGGCAGAATCTCGCTTTTATAAGGCTCGACCAGCAACACACCCTGTTCGCCCCTGCCAACCCGGTAGAGCTCCGGCTTTTCGCGGAAATCAATTTCATTAAAATCAAGGTCATAATTAAAAGGCATTTCGGGTCACTCCTTTTTGCAAAACTATACCCTTTCAAGGCAGGGGTTAAGACAAATTTCAAAAAGCCGCCATAATTAATTGGGAACAAAAAACATACTAAGATTAGTGGGCACCATCATCGACGGATGATGGTGCCCACTAATCTTAGTATTTTTTATTTGTATTCCCCTATAATCTCAACTGCTTTTTCTGTTATTTCTGTACTGACAGCTTTATCAAAATCGATTTCTCCACGGATCGCTCCATTTTTCTTGTAGGTTTCGTATTGAGAGTGGATGTCCTCAATGAACATTTTACCGTCAGGATCCAGCCCTGTGACAAAAACATCCTCCCAGACAAGCGGGTCCTTTAAAGCTGTATACTTTGTCATGATCTCGATAATTTCATCTTTTCCTTTATCCTTTTTAAAGGCATCATTATAATCACGAACACCCTTTAAATAGGCAGCCATAAATCGAAGTGAGACATCCTGTTCTTTCTCCATGAAACTAGGAGAGCCGAGTACCATTGCGATTTGCGCTTCAGGTGCAAAATCAGTCGCATCCCCAAGACGGACATGGATGCCGTTTGTGATCCCTGTTGTAATCAGAGGCTCGATTTGAAGCGCCGCATCAACAGAACCATTTTGAATTGCAGCGAGCATGTTCCCAAAGTCAGACATTAATACAAATTCCACGTCATCCTTTGCAAGCCCTGCATGTTCAAGCATTTGAAAATAGATGTATTCATCCAGTGCATTTGTCGATGAAACAGCCACTTTTTTCCCTTTCAAATCCGCGTACTCTTTAATTTCATGTTGTTTATCTGCTCCTACAACGAACGAAAAATAAGATTTTCCTTTTTCGTTATGTCCTTTATCGGCAATAATCTTTACATCGATTCCCTGTGCGATCGCATTGAAGAAGGAAGCTGAGGAAATCCCGCCTGCGATATCCACTTCACCCGAAGCAAGAGCAGGCAGCATATCATCACTGTTAGCAAACGAGGCAAACTCCACCTCAATATTGTAGTCAGCAAAATAACCCTTCTCATTTGCAATATAAAACCCTGCCCCTGAAGCCGCTCCATCTTCCGCAATGACAACCTTCGTTTTTTTACTTAGAGGCGCCAGGTCGCCAGAAGGGTTATCCTTACTAACACTGTCGTTCACCTTAACCTCTTCTTTGTCTCCGCAGCCAAATAACAAAAGAGCCACACCGAGCATTCCGATCCATTTCTTCATCCTTCTTTCCCCCTTTACGATCTTGATCCCTGCACTTCCACCTGCAAATGACGCCATATATCAAGAAATTTAGAAGCCATTTCCGGGTTCGATCGAATATCCTCAAGCCTTCTTGGCCTTGGCACATTTATTTTAATTTCATTGAGTATTTTGCCGGGCTGGGCACTCATCAGCAGGACCCTGTCACTTAAATACAAGGCCTCATCAATACTGTGGGTAATAAACAGCACTGTTTTTTTCGTTTCTGACCAGATGTTTAAAAGCTCTTCCTGCAAAATGTATTTATTTTGTTCATCTAATGCGCCAAAGGGTTCATCCATCAACAAAATTTCCGGATCATTTGCAAAGGCCCTTGCGATGCTAACACGCTGCTTCATCCCACCAGAAAGCTCTTTTGGATACATTTTTGCGAATTTAGAGAGCCCTGTTTTTGTTAAATAATAGTCGGTGCGCTCTTTCACTAGTGACTTTGGCAAGCGACGCATGTTTAATCCAAAAGCTACATTTTCTTCAACCGTCAGCCATGGAAGCACTCCCTTTTCCTGAAAGACCATGGATTGCTCCGGACGATTCTCATTGCTCTTCTGAATAATAAATTCACCTGAGCTCTGCATTTCAAGCCCCGCTAAAATTCGCAGTAAGGTTGTTTTCCCGCAGCCGCTTGGACCGACTAAACAAACAAATTCCCCTTCTTTAATATCCAGGGAAATTTGCTCGATTGCGGTTACGCTGTTTTGTTTTTTGTAAAATACCTTTGTTAATTCGCGAATAGATATTTTAGGCTGGTCACTCATTCTGTCACCTCCAGGGCAATAGTTTTTTCTGCAGTCCCCTTAAAATCAGCGAAAAAATATAACCGAAAAATGAGATTAAAATAAGCCCAACAAACATTTCCTTTAATAAAAAAGCACTGTAGGAGGTCCAGATTAAATAGCCGATTCCCGAGCGTGCACCCATCATTTCGGCAGCTACGATCGTAAGAAGCGCAATTGCCTGCCCCATCTGAATGCCCTCCATCATAACCGGAAGCGCACCTGGCAGCGCAATTTTGAAAAAGAAGTTCTTTTTATCTGCACCATAATTTTTCGCTACGTCGAGATGAATGCTTTCAATAGAAATGACACCCGCTACGGTATTTATGACAACCGGAAAAAATACACTTCCAGCGATGGTGACTATTTTTGAGGTTTCACCAATGCCAAAAATTATTAAGATAATCGGCAGCAGGGCAAGGGTTGGAATGGGCATTAAGGTCATGATAATAGGGGAAATAAAGTGCCGGACGGGAGCATACAAACCCATGAATAAGCCGATGATGACCGCAGGGATGACACCGAGCAGGAAGCCCGACAGGATACGAAATAAAGAAATACTTATATGAGAAATGAGCTCTCCGCTTATAAGAAGCCCAATAAAAGTGGAAATAATGGCGGTTGGCGGAGGGAAAAAGCGTGCATCGATGAGACCGCTTTGTGATAAAAGCTCCCAGATGAGTAAAAGGAATAGCGGGGAGAAGATGGTCAACCACGTTTTCGCTCTGTTTTTGCGTTGTTTTTTACGCCATTCCAGTTTTTCTGTTTCGACTGGATTGTGTTTTTCTTTCATTGTCACCACCCCTTCTTGAAATAATATGAAGAGGTGGCGGGATGTGTGATTAAAGCCTTTTAATAAGGCGTGTTGATTTCCACTGCAGGGGCATGCTTTCCGCTGCAATCAACTCCGGGTAATTTTTTTCCACTGAAAACCTCATACAAATAAGGCTGGACAGATTAGACGAGGGATTGGATAAATTAATCATTTCAGAAGTTATTTTTACTGCAGCCGAGGCTTAATTATGACGGTTATGAGAAATTCTTTGGACTATCAGTTAAATTTTTTCTTCGAGGAAGTGCTTTCAAGGTGCTGAAGCTATGCTGCGTAAAAAAGCCCTCATTTATTTAAATGAGGGCTTTTAATTTCTTGCTTATGATTTGATCTCTCCGCAAATGATTCGTTTTCCGCTGTTTCCTGCGGGATCTGTCTTGTAGTCATCGGGTCCTTCATGGATGACGAGTGTACTTCCATCCGGGTCAAGGAGTGAGTTTTCAGCGCCGTTTTTTAAGGTGACTGCTTCAACGGTTAATTCCAGATCCACGGTTCCATCCCGGTCAACGACAAGGTTTGGCAGGTCTCCTGCGTGGAAGCCTTTTGGATTTTCAAAGCCATGCTGCTTTTTATGGGGGTTAAAATGCCCTCCTGCTGAAGTGAATTCAGGCGGTTCACATGAGGCTTTTTCATGAAAATGAACTGCTTTTTCCCCAGGCTCAAGCCCTTTTACCTTTAATGCAACTTTAACGCCTTCAGCTGTTTCGTTTAATAAGGCCGTTCCTGCCTGCTTTCCTTCTACGTTAATCATTTTCACTTCAATCGCAGGAGCAGGCGCCTCTGTTACTGGTACTGCCTTGTCATCTGCGATCATGCTGCCAATTCCATTGCACCCGGCAAGGAATAGTGCTGCGGTTAAAAAAAATCCTGCTTTTTTCATTAGGTGGTTCCTCCTTAACGAGATCTTCTTTAGCAGGATTTCCATCAGCTACTTGTTTATTCATAAATTAAAAAAGAAGATGAAAAAAAGCGCACCTTTTCAGGTCCGCTTCTCCAATTCTTCCTTATCTTCTGACCATCGACATGAGCGTAAAACCAACATTGGCCGGCCGTTCAGCAAGTCTTTTCATAAAATACGTATACCAGTCAGGACCGTATGGGACGTAGATGACGACATTGTAGCCTTCTTCTACCAGCTCCTTTTGCTTTTCATCCCGCATCCCCTGCAGCATTTGAAACTCGAATTGCTCATTCGGAATTTTATGTTCAGCTACCAGTTGCTTTACAAAATCAATCATGTCATTGTCATGGGTTGCAACCTGCGTGTAATTCCCTTTTAATAAATTGTTTTTAACCAGCGTTTTATAATTTTCATCGACATCCGACTTATCATCCATATCAACATCCCGGGACTCTTTATAAGCCCCCTTGACAAAGCGGATGGTTGGGGAAAGCTTGTCCAGCTTTTCTACATCGGTTTCTGTACGATATAGATTTGCCTGAAGGGCAATTCCGACGTTGTCATATTCTTTTCTGAGCTTTGAGAATATATCGACTATATTGCCGCAATTTCTGTATTCCTCCATATTGATTGTGACAAAAACGTCATGATCCTTGGCTTCGTCTAAAATATTTCTCATATTGTGAATGGCAATGTCTTCACTAAGCTCAAGGCCCACAGAGGAAAGCTTTAATGAAATTTGCCCTTTAAGCTGATGTTCGTGAATCGCGTGGATTGCATTATAGCAAAGCTTAACGGTTTCCTTAGCATCACCGGTTCCTTCAATCTCTTCACCAAGGCAATCAACCGTTACTCCCATGCCCATCTGGTTAAATACCTTCACCTGGTCCACCATTCCCTCAACGGTTTGTCCGCCTACAAAATGGGACCCGCCAAGTGTAAGACCCGTTTTTCTTGCTACCTTTTTTAAAGGTTTATTATGAGCAAGGAACGTAAAAAAGCTGCGCATTGTTTCTTCAACCATATAAATCCTCCTTTAAGACTCGCGTTCGATTTACTCTTTCTTTTCCCTTTGCCTATGATTAAGAAACTTCAGAATGTTATTTTCACCATAAGAACTGTGCTCTTTCATGCTGATTTATTTCCATCTTGATAAAAACGTGGTAAGATGAAACTCGAAAACAATCCCTTAAAAGGAGATGGCTTACATATGGCTAAAACAGGTACAATTGAATTAACTGATGGCAATACACTTGCATTTGAATTATATCCGGAGGATGCTCCAGGTACTGTAGAAAACTTTGAGAAATTAGCAAACGAGGGCTTTTACGACGGGCTAAATTTTCACCGTGTAATTCCTGGTTTCGTCAGCCAGGGCGGATGTCCAAATAAAAACGGCACCGGCGGCCCGGGTTACACAATTAAGTGTGAAACGGAAGGAAATCCTCACAAACACCAAGCAGGATCTCTATCAATGGCACACGCTGGAAAAGATACAGGCGGAAGCCAGTTCTTCATCGTTCATGAGCCTCAGCCACACTTAAATGGAGTGCATACGGTTTTTGGTAAAGTAACAGAAGGCTTAGAGCATGCCCTTTCAATGGAGCAGGGTGCAGGAATCAACTCTATTCGCGTTTCTGAATAATCATCTTTGAAAAGAGTACTTCGGTGCTCTTTTTTTTGCGCAAAAAAAAAGAGAGTCAGGATCTCTCTTCTCTTGGTACAGGCAAGTATTTTGTACAATAGGCGCCTACTACCAGCAGCGCGCAAATAAGTCCCACACTTGTGATTCCACCTCTATCTGTTACTGCTGTTAAAAATGCGAGGAGGGAAATGCCCAAAAAACATAGGGGAGTTAAGTAGCTGCGAAATCCCTTGTTTCCTTTAAGCTTTTTCCTTTTCTCAACAATGATCAACATCGCTGCCAGCAACCCTGCACTATATAAAGCAGTCAATAAAAGTAAATTCATTTAAACTCTCCTTTCCTACTCTTTATTATCTGTAAACCAATAGACAAGGATCATAAAGCATATCATGACCGATCCTGCTACGATATAAAACCAATCGGGAACTAAATTTCCTCCAAACACAAAGCCACCCCCGCCTTCTTGCTCTTACATTAAGTGTAAACGAGTTACCGCTTAAATTCAAAAATAGATAGGAAGTCGTATTACGTTTGTTAAAATGGCAGTATACGATTTTCTTGGAGGTTATCCCATTGGCAGAAGAAATTCTTACGGTTTTTGATGAAGATCACAAAAAAATAGGTACAGCAACCAGAACAAAAATACATAAAACAGGTGAGTGGCACGAAACCTTTCATTGCTGGCTTGTAAGCCGACCAAATGGAAAGCTGGTTATCCATTTCCAAATGAGAAGTCCTCACAAAAAGGATTATCCGGCTATGCTTGATATCACCGCTGCCGGGCATCTGCTTGAAAATGAAACGGTCGAGGATGGCGTGAGGGAGCTTGAAGAAGAAATCGGTCTATCTCTTTCCTTCGATGAACTTCACCCCCTCGGAATTATTAAAGAAACTCTGCATCATGAAAAGCTGATTGATGCTGAAATCTGTCATGTATTCGCCTTTGAAGTGCAGGCTGATTGTCAGTTCCGTTTACAAAAATCAGAAGTGACCGGGATGTACCAATTGGAGCTAGATTCGTTTAAAGCGCTTCTCCAGGACGAGTCTGCTCAAATTATTGCAAAAGGATTTGAAGAAGATGCTGAGGGAGCACGGTATAATGTGGACAAAACTGTGAGTAAATTAGATTTCGTCCCTCATGAAGCAGCTTATTTTGCTGAAGTGATAAAAAGGATTGAAGAAGCTTATCCACAATTAATGAAGCTAAAGGGATAATTTCTTAAATTTCTTCCGCTATTCTGAACCTATTTTGGTAGTAATACGTCTGCTTCTATAAAGGGGGAGATTCAAATGAAGAAATTCCTCGGACTTTGCATTGCAGCGCTTTT
Organism: Jeotgalibacillus proteolyticus; assembly: GCF_002926065.1. GTDB lineage: Bacteria > Bacillota > Bacilli > Bacillales > Jeotgalibacillaceae > Jeotgalibacillus > Jeotgalibacillus proteolyticus. Next base: position 227,438 of record NZ_PREZ01000003.1, read on the forward strand.
AACCCTTTTGTCCGCATGCGGAATCTTCAGTGATGATGACGCGGCTGGAGAAAATGAGCGGGAGCCTTCACCTTATGAAACAGTTAACAACTTTGATGGTGTGACGATGAACGTAAAGGAAGGAACAGTTTCCTCTACAGGGTTAACTATCGTATTTGAAAATAGCTCCGATAAGCAGGGCACTTATGGTGAACATTTTTCTTTAGAAGAGACAATAGAGGGCAGCTGGTATAAAGTCCCTGATATAGTGGATGGAGACTATGCCTTCACTGACATAGGCTTTGGATTTGGTCCTTCTGCCAAAAGCGAGTGGACAGTAGAATGGGAATGGCTCTACGGAGGTCTCGAAGCCGGTGAATATCGTATAGTGAAAGATGTACTCGACTTTAGAGAAGCAGGAGACTATGATACGTATTATTTAGCAGCCGAATTTATAATCAAGTAAAATAGCGGGTTCCCGGTGATCCGGCAACCCGCAAGCATCCTTCAAGAACGTAAAGAACGAACCACAAAGAGGATCAAGCCTACTGTTTTCAAAACATTTATCCTCACGACAGCATTTTTAAATTAAAATTCACTATTGTCTTCAATCAGTTTTAAATAGTTATACACATGTGGATAACGTTCCAATACAGCCACCCCTGTCCACATAACTGCACCGATAATTGGAAAAATCCAAATGGTTTCTTTTCCTGATCAGCCATCATGCTTTTCACTCCAAGATATTTTATCTATTTTACATTATCTTTTCATAAAAAAGCTTCAAACTGAGATCTTCCTCATTTAAACCACTGCTCTACTCTGCCTTTTCCCCCGCGGACAGAAACCTCTGCAAGAGCCCCGTTTATGAAGGTTAACTGAGGCGGAACATGACCGCAATCAATGTCGTACACAACCGGAACATCCAGTTCTTCTGCCAGGGCCTTATATACATCTTCCACCGTATAATCCTCCACTGGCTGATTAGCGCTGCTTCTCCCGAACATGATACCGGCGCAGTCGTCAAACCACCCTGCAAGCCTCATCTGAACGAGGGTTCTTCTTAAATCCGTTGTTTTCATATCACAGTTTTCAAAATACCAAACAACCGGCTCCCCAACCATGAAATGTTCTCTGAATGCTTTCACATCGCCATACGGGGTTCCAATCAAATGCCTGATCACATCGATACAGCCGCCAAGAAGCCTGCCGTTGAACTGTTCTTCTTTCCCGGAAACGGTTTTCCATTCAGTCGGTTCAGTTAAATTAAATACACAGTCAGTCGGGTTCTCGAAGTCCCATTCCTTCTGGTATTTTTCAGAAGAGTATTGAACAACCGATCCCCCTTCCTCTGTCGAAAGGACATCTATCCACTTTGCTGTTGTATCGTCCATTGATTTTCCGCGAAGGTCCACAAAATTTGTTCCATGAGCTGTAGCAAGACCCGTTTTAAGCGTCATAGCCAATAAAAGCACACTTGAATCCGAGTATCCAAGGATCCATTTTTTATCCAGTTTTTTAAAGGAAGCAAACTCGATCATTTCAATGAGCAGCTCTCCTCCCCATGGCGGGACGATATGCTGTACAGTTTGTTCCTTCATATAGTGATTAAATTCCAGAGCCCGTTTGGTGGCAGGAGCGGAAGAAGCTTTTTTCTGGCTCCATACTGTTTCTCCAAATTCAACCTTATACCCTCTCTCCTCCATGCGGGTTGCAGATTCTTTTAAAAGATGATGAAGCTCTTTTTCTACTCCGGATGAGGGAGCTGTTACAGCAATCGTATCTCCTTTAACCAGCTTTGGAAAATAAATCAAATAAAGACCCCCTTGAGTTTTTTTATGTTAAGCTTCTATTCTCTTAAATCAGTTTAATTTTCCCATAAAATTCACAAAAACACACGGAAATCTCGAACTAAAAGTTGAATTTTTGGTTTTTTTGAGGAAAAAAAGAAAAATATATACGTCTTTTTTTGTTGTAAATCCACTAATTATCTGAAATTTCCCAACCTGCAAGGATTTTTTAAAGGTTATCGTTTGTTATCATCTTTCTCTGTCCCGCCTTAGTTTCCTTGAAGAATAAAAACGTTTCACTGCTCTGTAACACTATTAAAACCCCCTTTTCCCGTCTATCTATCTAAGTTTTTTCCCAATAAACAAGATGTATTTTCTCTGCTAGGATAAAGACAGGAAGATAAATGACTTTAAAGGAGTGAACTATTTGAAAAGATCGAAGAAGCTTTTACTAAGTTTTTTGCTGACTGCAAGTCTTGCAATTCCGGTTATACCCGCCAATGCAGAAGACACCTCTGCAAACGACGGAGAAAAGTTCAGGGTCTATGTGGAGGCGGTTAATTCCTCTGCAAAAACCACAATGAAAAAGCAGCATAAAGTTCGCTGGGAGCTAACCACTAATGGCTACTCAACAGAAATGAACCAAAAGCAATTTGAAGCACTGCAGAAAAACAAAAACTTTACTGTCTCCAAGGTAAAGAAGGTTACGGTCGATACAGCCGTTCGTGCATCACAAAGTGAAGTACAGGCAGCTGAATATCCTACCCAACAAACACCATGGGGCATTAAAGCCATCTACAATAACCCCAACCAAACGACAACCTCCGGCGGCCAGGGAATTAATATCGCTGTCCTTGATACCGGCGTGAACATTAATCATTACGATCTCGTTAACAGAAGTGAACAGTGTAAAGACTTTACACGGTCCAATACCCCCCTTGTTAATGGTTCATGTAATGACGCAAATGGACACGGAACACATGTAGCAGGTTCTGCACTAGCAGATGGCGGAAGTGACCGCCAAGGAATTTACGGTGTTGCCCCGAGTGCTGACCTTTGGGCTTATAAAGTACTCGGAGACAACGGTTCAGGCTATTCCGATGACATCGCTGGCGCAATCAGACATGCAGCAGACCAGGCTGTAAGTACCGGCACCAAGACAGTCATTAATATGTCACTCGGTTCAGCAGGTAACGACAGCCTTATTTCGAGTGCTGTATCCTACGCTTATCAAAGAGGCGTTCTAGTCGTTGCAGCAGCCGGGAATTCCGGACCCAACCAGGGAACGATCGGCTACCCTGGAGCCTTAACCAGCGCAATCGCTGTTGCTGCTCTTGAAAACCGCCAGGAAAATGGCACATATCGGGTAGCAGATTTCTCATCCCGCGGGTATGCCGCTACAGCGGGTGATTATGTAATCCAGCAAGGCGATGTAGAAATTTCTTCTCCTGGAGCTGCTATTTATTCTACGTGGAATAATGGCGGTTACAATACCATCAGCGGAACTTCAATGGCCTCACCGCATGTAGCAGGACTTGCTGCAAAGGTATGGGCAGAAAACCCTGGATGGACAAACGCTCAGCTTCGCACGAATCTGCAAAACCGTGCAAGAGCGGTTGATATCAGAGGCGGCTACGGTGCTGCAACTGGTGATGATTATGCATCAGGATTCGGATTTGCACGAGTAAATTAATTAAAATTTGAACAGGAGCAGGGCACTGCAGTATGGGATGACCAGCATTACATACAAACAGCAGTTTATTACCTGTATTTTAGAAATATGCAAGGACACTGTACTACTTTTTCAGAAATTCCCCCACCCCCATATAAAGACGGCCAGCCTTTACAAGCATTGCTTAAAGGCTGGCCGTTTCGTTTTAATAAAGCTTCCCCTGCTTGTAAAGAACAGTGGATAGCTTCATCACTGAATGAATATAACAATTTTGGCGAAGCGGATGAGGATCACTGAAATACTGAGGCAAAATAAGATCCAGTGTACGCTTCATTTTCAGATAAAGCATCTCAATGACTTCTTCTTCACTGTAAAACTGCGTTTCACGTCCCTGCAGCCATTCAAAATAAGAAACAATTACCCCTCCTGCATTTGCAAGAATATCAGGAATAATAATAATACCTTTTTTGTTTAAATATTCGTCAGCCTCCCCTGTCACCGGAGCATTTGCTCCCTCGACAATAACAGAGGCTTTAATTTTCTCCATATTTCCCTTATTGATTTGATCCTCTAACGCTGCAAGGATCAATACATCCACATCAAGTGTAACCAATTCATCCCGTTTCAGGATCTTTGCGGATACCCCGCTTTCTAAAAGCTGATCCTCTGTGTAAGGAAGATCTCCCTGATGTAGTGAAGCAAAGCTTACAAGTGAAGGGATATCAAGCCCTTCCTCATTATAAAGTGTGACATTGCGGTCGCTTACAGCTACAACCTTATTTTTTAGGGATGGGCACTGGTAAGCCTCCAGCGCACTGACTGAACCAACATTTCCAAAGCCTTGAACGGCAACCCTCATGCCTTGTCTGTCAGTCTTTAATGCTGTTAGGGCAAAGGGATTTTGGGAAGTGGAAAGAGATTCCTTATGCTGGCTTACAAAATCATGCAGCATATAGCGAAAGGTGAAATAGACCCCTTTCCCTGTTGCTTCTCTTCTTCCTAAAGACCCGCCATTTAAAACACTTTTACCTGTAAAACTTCCCCGATACGGCTCCCCTGGTTTAATTGATTTATATTCAGCCATCATCCAGTCCATTTCTCTTTCGCCTGAACCAACATCCGGAGCAGGAATATCTTTCTCAGGTCCGATCACATCGGCAAAATACTGGACATATTTTTTTGAGATATTATTTAACTCCTTCATGGAGTGTTCTCTGGGATTCAACACAATCCCGCCTTTACCTCCCCCAAAAGGCACATCATGCAAAGCATTTTTCAGCGTCATTAAAAAGGCAAGATTAACAACCTCATCTTCATTAACGGATTCATGAAAGCGCACCCCGCCCTTATAAGGACCAAACGCATCATTATGATGCACCCTGAATGCAGGAATTCTAACCACTCTTCCGTCTTCCAAAGGTATTCTTAAAAAGGCTTTATGTATTTTATTTGGCGTCGATAAAATCGCTCCCAGAGAAGTAAAAGCCTTCTCTCTTGCTTCCCCCTGCAGATCCGGCAAAAATAACGAGTTATGTGATAACGCATTCAAAGACTCCTGAACGATCCCTTTCGTTTGCTCATGCATAAACCCATCCCCCTTCTTTCAAACTATTCCGATTTTTTAATTGTAACAAAGATAAAGAATAAATGAAATTAATGAAGCAACAGATGAAAAGCATGCCCTTGCAGTGGAAGGGGCTGACTCCTGCGGGATGAAGCGGGAAGGCTGAGATCCACTTGCGAAGCAAGTTAGCTCAGCTCCCACCCCGAGGAAAGCGTCCCCCTGAAGCGGAAATCAACACGCCCTATTTTAAATAAACACAACCATAACTTTATGATTCCAAAGAACTTTATTAAGTCTCCAGGAGTTGATTGCAGCGTAAGGGGGCGACTCCTGCGGGATGAAGCGGGAGCTTGAGATCCACTTGCGCTAGCAAGTTAGCTTAAGCCCCGCCCCGCGGAAAGCGTCCCCCTGAAGCGGAAATCAACACGCCCTATTTTAAATAAACAAAACCATAACACTCCCATACAAAATAAAGCCCTGTCGAAAAAACTAAAATAAAGTCCGAAATTGTAAGAAAAACGATTATTAAGAAAATAATAACAATATCTCTTCCCACCACAATAAATAATGTTATAAAATAGGAAAAGAAAAAGATTATCAATTTATTATGTCTAACCTTCTCCCTGCGTATTCTGGAATAGTAAAGATTCATTTGATAAGGGGTTGCTAACAAAAGGATGGGGAAAACGTTAAATAACACAACAGCATTAGACAGCGAAAAAATTTACAGGCAGGTCCTGGAATATTCTCTTGACAGCACAGTCATCCACTCAGACTATTCCCTCCTCTTTATAAATGAAGCAGGATCCGAACTTTTAAGAGGCTCTAAAGATGCCTTCTGCGGATTTTGTATCCTGGATTTCTTTGAAGATGATCATTTCAAACAACTGATGCAGGAGCGAATAATAAGTGCACACACAACCAAGGAACCCGTTCCTGTTTTAGAAGCAGCCATCACCCGCTTAGACGGTACCAGATTTGATGCTGAAATTCATTCCCGGCAGATTCAGTATGGTGATCGGGATGTTATACAGACCATTTTCAGAGACATAACGAAACAAAAAGAAGCAGAAAGATGGATGAAGGATAAGGACAAGCTTGCTTCAGTTGGACAGATTGCGGCAGGTATCGCGCATGAAGTAAAAAACCCCCTTACCGCAGTAAAGGGCTTTTTACAGCTTTTAGAAGAATCTTACACTCATCCCTATTTAACTACCATGAAAAGCGAACTAAATATTGCGATAAACACCCTTACAAATCTCCTCCATGTTTCAAAGCCCGATTTGTACGAGGAAGAAATCGTCCCAATCTACTTATGCAAGGAACTGGACGCTCTTCTTTTACTTTTTCAGGATCGATTTTATGATATTGAGGTAGAGATGCATTTGAAGGATGCTTCTGTTTTTATCCTGGGTAAAAGAAACCTGTTTCTGAAAGCATTTTTCAACTTATTCAAAAATGCAATAGAAGCAATTAGCGGGAGCGGGAAAATAATTATCAGTCATTATGTTGAAGAGGGTATGGTACATGTTAAAATCCGCGATTCAGGTGTAGGAATTCCGAAGGATAAGATTAATATACTCGGCACTCCGTTTTACTCCAGTAAAAATGAAGGGACGGGACTCGGACTTACCCAGGTTTTCACAACGATCTTTGATCATGGAGGCAGCGTATCTGTCTGCAGTGAGGTAGGAAAAGGCACCACCTTCCATATTAAACTTCCATTTAATCAATGAATAAAAAATCGGTATGGCGAGAGAGCCATACCGATTTTAATTTGCTATAGAAGGTGTGACCATAAAAGCTTGAATATCCAGCTCGATCATACTTAAAAAATCGTTTAATTTAAGAGGTGTGATAAATATCTGATCGTTTTCAGCTTTTTTAAAGTCGATATACCAAACACAATCTCCACCTGGAATAAACGATATACTTTGATCGACCTCCAGTTTATTTCGTTTATTTAAAAATGAGAGAGTATAGATTTCTTTTTTATTTTGATTAAAATCGTAAATGAATTGACGAAAAGCAGGCGGTGCACTTTTTTCGGCAATAAGCTCTTGTGTTAATGCTCCAGTCATCTGATAAAGCTCTTCAAATGTATCCTGGGTAAGCTCAAGTGTTAGAAACTCCATATCCTTAAATAATGCATAGGTTTGAGATCTGTACCATACATTCAGAGTTTCAGTAATTTTCTCTCCATGAAAAGAAAAAAAGTGCTTCCCATTGCATATCTCCTGAACCATAAAGCTTTTTTGAGAGAAGGGATGAATAAAACGAATCCGGTCTTTCTCAAGCCACCGTACTGCCGGTTTAAATTGTCCAAGAAAATGAATCATCTGCTCCAGGCGGTCAGCCAGTCCAGTTGGGCGACCTGAATCTAAATACCCCTTAGCAGCAAGGGTTTTTACCGGCTCATAGACAGAATTCTCTGGCTGCAGCTGTGAGGGGAAAATATACCAATCCAGCATTTTATTGGCTATATCCCGTTCATAGCCGCTCAGTGAAAGAACAGCGGCCAATTCTTCATGTGTGAGAGTAATGGTTGAATTCATTTTATGAGCCTCCAATAGAGTTTTATAGGTAAACTTCCTAAGGCGACTAAATCTTAGACAACCGAGCTGATCATTAATTCAAAAGCAAAAAGCTATTAAACTTTTCATTTATTTAAACGATACAAGCAGACAAATTTCTGGAATAAGCAGTAACTTGCTGACATAAATTAGTATATATACTATTGTAAAATAAGCGATTTCTAATAGCAATGCGAACAATAAAAACGTGAGTAAAGTATGAGTTTATAATCTTCTATCACAGTCTATAGATGCACAAAAATTCAGAATTTACTGTAAAAAGTCTCTTGTACAACCCTATTGAAAGATTCTGTTGATTTAAAAAGATAATTTATACATTATCTAAGTTATATTTACTATTACTTAAAATGAATACGAACATTCTTAAAGCAAATTCACTGTACAAAAAAACTCCTTACCGTCTCAACGATAAGAAGCCTTACTATCCTATTATTCAATACATAATATTATATAGCCAATATCTTCTTCAAAATCCCAATCAACAAATATCTCTTTTATTTTCTTTTGAATAAGGGACTCAAGCTTCGATTCCCTAATCAATTGCTTTTCCATTGGACGTTTCGTTAGGATCAGTTCCTCTGAATAGCCATTCTTAATTAATTCCCGCTCAATTCGAACAAGAATACCCTGCCTTTTAGCCAGAACCGTTCGATCACTAAGCCAATAGACCTCTGTATGTTCAGGTATTTTCTGCCCCTTCTTTGTTAAAAGATCAACTTCCTCGCGAAAGGCTTCCCTGTCTAAATGATTTGGCCATGCTCCTTCATTGCTTTCTTCATCCTTCATAATTCCAAAGATCATTCCGGATTGATTTTCAAGAGACCAATTGTAATAGAGCTTATCAATTTCTATAGGTGATAAGGTATTCAATACCTTCTTCATTTCCGGAAGAATATTTTCCATGATGAGATCACGCGTCTCCTCTACCCGCTTTCTTTCCTTGCGATCAAGAAGTACACGCTCCATTGGCGCTAAAAAATCACGAAGGTGAATGGTTATAAACGGTTTTTTGTACGTTATATAAATAGAAGTTGGTCCTTTCCCAAAATGGTCTCTGAGTAGTTTTCCTGTATATTTAACCATTTCTGAATACATTTCAGCTTCAATCTTCAAATAAAGTCTCCTTTCCTGCAAGACGTATTCTTCATCGTAACTATATAGTACAAACACAAAAGAAAAAAATAAATGGAATAATGTGCAATTTAAAATAAGTTTTGTGTCTTAACTTAGACTAAGAGCCGCAGAATTTACAAGTACTATAGCTTTCCTCATTGATAAGCTGTTCTACATAGGAAACACTATGGGTAAATTCCCGATTTTGCATAGAACTGGTATGAAAACCACACTGGTCTCCAGCAAATGATGTACGATGAATAGATTTTGTCTCATGATCAATTAAATAATTCAATTAACCTCATCCCTTCTTAGAAATTTCCTATCTTAACTAATAAGGACGTTAGGTAGTCTTCTCCAGTATCACCCTATAAATTCCAATTGAACATATGTAGAAAATGGAAAATAAAAAAAGCCGAAAAGGATCGCTTAGGATCCTTTTCGGCTTATGTTCGACTCTATCGTCCGACTCATTTTAACCTACTATTTTATCAATAAGATTCAATTGGATTTTGCGTCTAAAGACAGGATTTATCGTTACTTTCATTATATTGGAAACGCTATTGTTTTCCTACTTTCTTTATTCTACTAAAAGGTGTAAGAGTAGTAAAGAAATCTATATTGATAATTCCTGCTCTTTTTTCCCAAGAAATCTTTTATTAATTTTGTTTTCTTGCAAAGACATTAGCGCTCAGACTGGAGCTGCTGAATACCATCCTTTCTAATCACAAGATCAGATAGCCTTAATTGCCGGGCTGCTTCCTCAGAAATTTCCTCGCACTTCCCTGAGGAGACCTTCTTCTCCGTTTCCAGCGAATAACAGGCTCCGCCTTCTGCATCCCAAAGACTTGCCTCATAGTAGAACGTATCATCAATGGCTGATCCGTCTCTAAACACAACCATATTTTCTTCATCAGAAAACAAGGAGGCTCCCATCATGTAATCGGATTGAAGTCCGAGCATCGATAAAATTGTCGGGGCAACGTCAAGCTGTCCACCAGCTTTTTCGATCACCTCTCCATTATTTCCCTGCCCTTGTGGAGGTTTAATAAATAAGGGTACTCTTCTCCCCAGCTGAACAAAATCAACAGCTGATTCCGCATCTTCAAAATCAGCCATTTCCCTTCCCTGCTTTTGCAGGGCACTGTCGTGATCACCGTAAACAACGATCAGGGAATCCTCCCACATTCCTACTTCCACCAATTTTTCCTTCATTTCACCAAAGGCACTATCTACGTAATGGATGTTGTGGTAATAGTTTTGTAAAATTTCTTCATCAAACCTATCAAGGTCAAGAACTCTCTTATCTTTTGGAAAATCATAAGGTGTATGGCTGGTAAGAGCGACCATAAAAGCAAAGTAAGGTGCCTCCAGCTCCTTCATTTTTTCTACTCCGGTCAAAAAGAAGTCTTTATCATTTAATGTAAGACCGATAATATCTCCATCCGGGAAGTCTTCAATGCTATAGAAAGTATCATATCCAAAATTCTCATATACCTGATCCCGGTTCCAAAAATTTGGTCTGAACGCATGAAAAGCAGCTGTTTCATATCCATTTTCCTTCAATCGGCCAGGCAGAGTATCAAATAAATGATCTGAATATCTCGTATATACCGAGCCGGATTTTAATGGGTATAAGGAAGAGTTGATAATAAATTCAGCATCGGATGTGCGTCCTTCATGCGTTTGATGATAAAAATTCGGAAAGTAAGCAGACTCATCTTTCAGCTCATTTAAATGAGGGGTGAGCATCTGCCCGTCAATTTCCTGATCAATGACAGACGTTTGAAACGATTCCAGCTGAATGACAATAACATTAGGCAGCTGCTCGGGCGGTTCCCCGGCTTCTGGATCTTTTCCGTCAAAAAAATTATCAATACTCTCCTTTTCATCTTCTGTAAGCGTGGTGTCCTCAAACCAGTTTTCATACATTTCATCCCTTAAATCTACTGCATGGTAGCCAATCATGCCTATTTGATAATAACGGCTTAAATTAGAAACCGGCTCTTCTTTGCTCCCCGCCTGATCATTAGAAAAGCTTAAGACAGAAGGGGAATAAAAAAGAAAAAGTCCTGCTGTCAGTGCTGCAGCGGCTGACACAACTCTTCGTTTTTTTGTATAGGTTTGAAACTTTTGCTTTCGCAGGAAGACTAATACAACCAGAAAAATAACAGCGTCAAGGAAGAATAAAAAATCACTCCAGTAAATTAAATCCTGCATTCCTCCGCCTACCGCATCCATCTGCGGCAGCTGAATTATAAGTGATGCCGAAAGAAAATCTGTAAAGTAACGGTAATACCAAATATTTGAGATGATAAGAAATGAAATTAAAATGGTAAACCCAACAAGCATCCATCTTCTAACCTTCGGAGAGATTAGCAAAATCCAAAAAGACAAAAGAAAAATACTTCCAAGGGAAACCACACTTAATCGGAAGCTAAAATATGTACCCGTCGCAACACTGAGTAAATATAATTTTAAAAGTAATAAACCGACATATATAAAATAATCTCCATATAGTCGTAACACACGTCTCAAGCCTTCCATCAAATCCCCCTATCTGCATGCATCCTAACCTTCCTAATATACCCTTAGCAAAAAAGGGAAAAACAATTAGGAAAGTATCAGGGTTTCAAATAGAACGGCCACAGATCCAAAGAAAACTACTTCCCTCAACGTGTTTATAGGAAGGGTACAGTATACCGGCCCTTCAAGGAACATTTTAGTATTACAATATACTATTTTAGGAAAATCATTATTTAGATGGCACCGTTTCAGGTGTAAATGGTAAAATATTCTTATAGATAATTTAACACTAGAGGGAGAGAAGATGAAAAGGATTCGGGGTTTTGTAGTAAGCATTAGTTTTATCATTTATGTGCTCGCTTTAACAGTTCTATTATTTATGGGGGCAAGAGGTTATGTATGGGCAGATTTAACGACGTTGGAGTACATCAAGTTATATTCGAATTTTGTTCCCTTTCAAACGATCAGTACATATGTAGAAGCGATTTTCACCGGAAGTATGAATCTTGATATTCCGATAAAAAATCTCGCTGGTAATTTTATCATGTTCTTGCCAATGGGGTTCTACCTGCCCTATTTTATAAGAAAACTAAACAAAATAACTATTTTCTCAATTGCTATGATTCTATTGTTATTCAGTATTGAAGTCATTCAATTAGCAACAAAAAGAGGGAGTTTTGATATTGATGACTTTATTCTTAATATGTCCGGAGCTTTGCTGGGTTTTGTCATTTGGAAATGGAAGGCAGTTCAACAATTACTGAAATAGAATTACCGCCAAGCTTCTAAAGAGGCGGGAACCGGGTAACGAGGGTGGGACATAACAATAATTTTAGAAACGTGAGGTGAACGGAGCGTAAGGGGGTGACTCCAGCGGGAGGAAGCGGGAGCTTGAGATCCACTTGCGTTAGCAAGTTAGCTCAAGCCCCGCCCCGCGGAAAGCATCCCCCTGAAGCGCAGTGAACCGGGTAAAGGGTCTAAGACAAATTTGTCTTAGACCCTTTATTAATACTTCTTCTTACGCACATTCACTGACAGTGTTCAGTTAACTATATATTTACTTAAGGCCTGCTGCAGCGTTCCCAATGTTGGTACTTCTTCATTTAATCTTATTCCCACATTGATCATATTCTTAACTACTTCAGGTCTTAGTCCCGTAATCACCGTTTCGCAGCCCATTAATGATGTACCATCAATAATTCTCATTAAATGTGCAATAACCTCCGGCTCCATCTTCATAATTCCGGACAAGTCCAAAATTAGGGAATGAATACGCAGCCGTTCAATTTCCACTAAAACTTTTTCTTCCAGGACATGCATCCGATGAAGGTCAACCTCACCAATCAAAGGTAAAACGCTTATAGTAGACGTTATTGGTATGATGGGTACTGAAAGATTTTCAACTAATTCTTTTTGCGCCCTTATCAACGAATCTTTGTATTGAGAGTATGTAAGAAATAAACCATTTAAAAAATGGTCCACTTGATTATTTACTTGTTTCTCTATGGAGAAGAATTCTTCAGTTAAGTTCTTATCCCTTTCTTCATTGTATGCCTGCAGGAACTTCCACAGCGTTCTTCGAATGGCCTGCACCCACTCTAATTTTAACGTTAACGGGATTTCATGGGATGCCCAGGCTATCCCTTCTTGTTTAGCAAATGATTCAAGCTCCTGTTGTTCACCCTTAATGATGTATTGGACCAGCTTATGAGCATTGTTTATTAAGTCAATATTGCCCACCGTTAAAATCTCTTCGATTTTTTCTTTCACGTTAGATGCTTCATTTAATAATGAACCTTCAAAGTTCTCTTTCTTATCTTGAATGAATTCCAGCAGTTTATTTACATCCAGTGAGCCCGTCATCATTTATCCTCCTTTTATCGTTACTTTTATTATTTTAATACTATAACTCAATAAATTAAAGTAAATTGGAATGAACCTCTATTAGTTTGCACAAGCCATCAAAATTCTACACAAAAAAAGCCCGGCGCTTGATTTTGAGTTCAGCTGCCGGACTATAGTTACTTTTACAAGCCTTTGGTATCCGAATAAAACGCCATTGCATCTCTTAGAAACAGAGATAAGCCTTCCCCAAATTGATCAATATTTTTCGTGAAACGAGGATCATCTACATAAAGCTGACCCAGACCTTTAAACCCTTCTTTAGAATACGTCCCCATTTTATTCAGCCAGGTAAACCATTCATCCATTAATGCCTGAGCCTCACTGGAATCTGCTCGCAAGTGTCGGATTGCTGCCATCCTGATAAACAGATGATTCATTTCCTCCTTCATATTTTTCTGTTCACCTTTTGTTAAATTAGATATTTTCTGATTGGATTCGTCTACAGCTTTGTCTCCCCAGCGATTTCGTGCTTCCTGCTCGTAGGGATTGCTGCTGAAATCAAAGCCTTCAAATTTTTCTTTTTGACTCATTCGAATCTCTCCTTTCATGTGTAAAATCGTTTTGTCTATCGAGGCAAGAAGCTGGTCAAGCCGACTTCGTTTTTCCAGCAGCATGCTTCTATGAAGATGAAGTGCCTCCTCCTGATCAAAGTCCGGGTTTGTAATGATGTCTTTGATTTTTTTCAGAGGGAAATCAAGCTCTCTAAAAAATAAAATTTGCTGCAGGACTGCAAGATCTTCTTCTGAATAAAGACGATAGCCGGCTTCACTGATCTGATCAGGCTTTAGAAGATCGATTTCATCGTAATGATGCAGTGTGCGCACACTGATTCCAACTAAATTTGCTACTTCCTTTACTTTATATGCCATGATCATATCCTCCCTCATTTCTGATCCTAAGGTATCACGCAACGTCAGAGTCAATACCTAAAATTAAAAAAATGTTAAATAGACTTTACATTTAGAAAAGCATATTCTACAATGAAGGTGGAAATGTTAAGTGCACTTAACATGAAGGTGGGAAGCTTATGTATATAAAAAACAGGGTTCGAGAGCTGCGGACTGCAAACAAGCTAACGCAGGAAGAGCTTGCTTCTAAAGTAAATGTTACAAGACAAACAATTGCCGCGATTGAAAAACAGGACTATGCTCCCTCCCTGCTTCTTGGATTGTTAATTTGCAGGGTGTTTAAGGTGGAAATGGGAGAACTTTTTTGGCTGGGAGGAGAAAATGATGACGAATAGAGCTGGTTTAATGATTGCTTTAAACTTTTTAGCTTTAGTGTGTGTCGGCTGGTTTTCTACAGCGTTGTATTTAGGAAATGAATCCTTTGCAGCGTTCGTTTTTGGTGAAACGGAAGAGTTTTTTCTCTCTTTGCCTTTGACTCCACTTGTTGTTATGCTCATTATTGCAGTTGTAAGCTATTTTCTGCTGAAAAAATTCTCAGGTCGGAAGGTCTCATTCAAAGCAACCCTCCTGCCTCCTGAATTTTCCGAGCAGGATGAAAGAGAAAAAGAAATAACCGCAAGAGCCTGCCGGAATGCATATGTATCCCTTACCTATGCAGTTCCTGCTGTAATAATTATATTAGCTTTTGAACCTGTCTTTAATCGATTAATTCCTGCATCCGCACTGTGGATTCTTCTACTTATCCCGATTGTGCAATTTTCGAGCTATTACTTTACCATTCGTAAGTATGCTGGCTGATTCCTTCTTTTAGGGTACTAGTAGATGAAAATATTTCCCGGAAAATAATCGAAAAAAGGGGGTTGAGAAAATGTGCGTCTCAACCCCCCCTTTATCTGGAACACTGCGTTTTTTGCATTGTCGTTATGTCCCAGATTAATTATACTTATTTATCGATCATTTTCTTTTGGTACATAACTACTACTGCCACTAAAAGTGCAGCCGTCCATGAAATTAGTATGAGGAGATTTGACCATACATCTTCAAAGCCCCCTCCTGCTTCTACTGCGGCACCAAGCTCAACCAACTGCAGGTTCGGCAGGTATTCAGCAATTTTAAGAATAGGGTACTCATCCATAAACACTGTAGCAAATGGCGCGAATGAGAAGAATAGCAGAACTGGCAGAATAGCCACAGACGCTTCCATAACAGATCTCGTCACCAGTCCAAGCAATGTACCAAGGGCAATATAGAAAAAGGTCGAAATGACTAATGCTGTCACAATAATCGCTGGATCAGCAGGCTGAAACCTCATAAAGATCGCAGAAATAAAAAGAATAATCACTGTACTTACAAAGCTTAGGAGACTTTTCCCTGCCATTATTTCACCCGTGCTTGCCGGTGAAAGCATAAGCCCTCTGAGTGTATTCTTTTCTTTTTCTTCAGCAATTAACGACGCCTGAATATAAGCAGCAACAACGGAAAATGTCATATTAAAAACGAGGAAATAACCATCTACCGTATCAACACCTGTACGTCCGTAAAACGCAGCCATGATTAGTGGAAGCACGATCGTTGTTGATACATAAAGATTTTTCATCATGTCCTTATAATCTTTTTGAAAAATAGCCATTGTCCTTCTGATAGTATAATTCATGATAGCTTCCTCCCTGTCACTTCTACAAAAATATCACCAAGTGTTGGTTCATTTGATTGAACACCTGCTACAAGTCCCTCATTCATATAGTTATACAGCTCTTTAGCTCCGGAAGGTCCGCAGTCTACCTCTATTTCTCTGCCATCCGTTAACTCGACCTTCAGTTTTCCGTTTCCGAACTGCTTCCGCAGAGCCTTTGGTTCATTAAGCAGCTGAATGGACCCATTATTTAAGAAAGCAACTCTGTCACATAGGGTTTCCGCTTCATCCATGTCATGAGTAGTCAAGAAAATGGTTGTACCTTCACTCTTCAGCTTTTCCAATCCCTTATAAATATGTCTGGTGTTTACCGGATCAAGAGCCGAGGTCGGCTCGTCTAAAAACAATAAATCCGGCTTATGTAAAAATGTTCTGGCCAGTGTTACCCGTTGCAGCATTCCTTTTGACAGAGCAGAAACAGTCTTTTTCTCTTCTCCCTCTAAATTTACCATTGAAAGCACTTCTGTTATCCGTGTATACGGAACCGAGTATAAATCGCAATACAGCTTCAGGTTGTCGTAAACAGTCAATCTGCTGTAAAGTCCGCTATTATCTGTTAACACACCTATTTTTTTATAGAAATCCTTATTTTGATGCTTTGTTATAGGTATGCCAAATACGGATACGTCCCCGTCCGTGTGCTGAAGCTGTGCGGTAAGAATTTTGATCGTTGTGGTTTTGCCGGATCCACTGGGTCCTAAGAATCCAAATGTTTCTCCCTTTTTCACTTCAAAGGAAACATCCTTTATAGCCTGCTCATTTCCAAAATATTTTGCCAGGTTATGTACTTCAATAATCTTTTCCATTTCGCTCCTCCTTGAATTTCATTGGTTGATTTCTTGACCTAATCGTATAAAAAAACGGATAGGATCGCAGTAATTTCCCAGTGAAAGGAGGTATTTTACGGGTGAATGGAGCATTAAGAGTGATGAATAAACCTTATTTTAAGCCGAGCATTTCTTTTAGCTCAGTCATTTTTGTCTTTGAAAGTGGAATTGAGCTTTTACCTGCTTCATCTAAAATTAAGCTGTAGCTGTTTCTTGTCCAGGTAATCACTTCACGCACTTTTTGAAGATTAACAATATAAGAACGATGACATCTGAAAAAACCAAAAGGAATCAACCGCTGCTCCAAGTCATTTAAAGTGAACATGCACGGATAAATCTGTCCCTTCACATGGACGTTGGACTGCCCTTCACTGCTCTCAATATAATCGATCTCCGGAGGGTTAAATAAAATGATTTTGTCGTTCACCTTAGTAGGGATTTTTTCAAATTTTACCGGCTGTACTTGCTGGATTTCTTCATTTTGTTCTTTTAAAGTCTCTTCCTCTTTTTCTTCTGTCACTTCCAGCGCGTGAAGACCGGATTCATCCAGACGGTACACCCGCTTCGTCACCATTAATGCGCTTTCCATATTGCCCGTCAAAACCAGCACACAGCTATTATCATCAGTAAGCATACGAATAAGCCTGCTGAGAATTTTTTTTGCCTCTAAATCCACATTTTGATCCGGCTCCTCCAAAATAACCGCTTTAGGCTTTTGAAATAGAATCCGTGCAAAAAGCAGCCGTTTCTTTTCTGAGAAGGTTAAAGCAGAAACTCTCAACCGTTTTTTTTCATTTAATTGAATCAGATTAAGGATCTCCTCCACTGTTTCGTTTGCTCCATAAAGCTTTTGATAAAATGCGAGATGCTCTTTGATGGTCAGTCTCTCATATAACCCATCGTTCAAAAATAAAAAGGCTGCCTGATTAAAGTAGACTTTATTTGAAGCGCTCACCTGTTCATTATTAATCATAATACTTCCACCTGAAAGCGGCTTGGAGGCTGAAAGAAGCTCCAATAAAACCGTCCTTACATTTGTGCTTGAATGAATAGCTGCTGTTTCTCCTAGCTTTAGCTCCAGATTAATAGAAGGAAAAACAACAGCATGCTGGATGTTTTTTTCAACGTTACTGATTTTCAACATACACTGACACCTCGGTTACTCTCTATTCATTTCCTTTTCTCGGCAGAGGCAGCCATTTAAGTACATCTTGTATTCTTTCATCCCAATAATCCCATGTATGACCGCGTCCGGGATCTTCTTCATAAAAATGATCGAAGGAAGACGCTTTACAAAGGCTTGCAAACCTCTGATTATCTTCATACAAATGATCGTCGGTGCCGCAAACCTGAAAAAGCTTCGGTTTAACTAATTGCTCCTGATCCACTTTTTTCAGAAGGTATAACAAATCGTCCTCTGTTCCTGCTACCTGGCGATCGCCGAAGATTAGGGAGTAATCATGATAGGGCTCAGCCGAACGTTCAGCAAAAGTCGTAACATCCACTGCGCCTGAAAGACTTGCCGCTGCTGCAAAGACCTCGGGCTTTCTTAAGGCAAGCTTAAATGCCCCATACCCTCCCATTGAAAGACCTGCAACATAATTCTCTTCTCTTTTATGTGATAAAGGAAAAAAGGAGCGCGCCACTGCCGGCAATTCCTCGCTGATAAAAGTCCAGTAACGCTGACCGTATTCCATGTCTGTATAAAAACTCCGGTGAACCTGCGGCATCACGACAGCCAGACCAAGCTCTGATACATAGCGTTCAATTGATGTACGACGAAGCCAGATTGAATCATCATCTGACAAACCGTGCAGCAGGAAAAGTGTCGGATGCAGTCCTGTCGACTGAGCCGTCTTAACCCCGATCTGATTCGTCGTCTGCTGCGGCAAAATAACTGTCATCGTCGTATTAATCCCTAACACCTCAGAAAAAAAATCACACTTCAATAACGCCATAACATCTGCACCCCTTCTCTATCAAACTATTATTATCATATACCATCTGCCAAGCCATTATCTAAAAAATCAAATAAAAACACACAAAAAAACCCAGAAAATGCCGAAAACCCTTCGACAAATTCCGAGTAAATTCAGGGGGTGCCTGTCCTCTATTGCACTTCAGACCTCCGCATTCTCCTCGTCCGGAGCCAGTGATCTATGGCGCCGCTCCCGGAAATGACACCGATAACGATGAGGAAGAAACCAAGTAACTGCTCGATGTAGAGCTGTTCTTTTAATAAAATAGCAGCACTTAAAAGGGAGAATAGGAGATTCAGATTCGTAAAAACGGCTGATTCGCTTGGGCCAATAAGCCGGATCGCATTGTTATAGATCATATGACCAAAGCAGGTTGCCAAAATAGCGGATGCAAAAAAGATGACATACTGATAGCCTTCCCCTTCTAATAAAGAAATGTATCCTGCAGGCTCAGAAAACAGGCTGATAGCACCTAAGAAAAATGAACCGACAACCATCATCCAGCCTGTCAAAAGCAGCACACTCATATCCGTTGAGAATTTCTTAATAAGTACAAAGCTGATGGCCTGTGTTAATGCAGCCAGGAAAATATACAGATCTCCAATAGCAATGGAGAATCCTCCTGTGCTTCCTGCCATCATGACAAAGGATACTCCGGCAAATCCGATTATGATTCCAATAAATTTTAGTATAGTAAGCCGAGCACGCAAAAAAATCATGGCAGCTACAGCGGTTAGAATTGGAATAAGTCCAAGAATTAAACCTGCATTCACTGCAGTAGTCACAGTCAAACCGATTGAAAGAAAATAATGATGACCTACCACATTAAATAAACCGACTCCTGTAATAACGCCAAATTCCCGGCGGGTCGGCATTCGCAGCTGCTTCATAAAATATAAGAAAACTAAAACACTTAGACCTGCAAACAAAATCCTTACTGAAGTCATGGCCACCGGATCAAACGACAAAACCAGCACTTTAAGTGCAACCACATTCACACCCCAGACGACCATTAACGAAACAAGCCATATATAAACGTTTGACGCCTTCATTCTTCTCACCTGATTTCCTTCGTCCAACGAACGAAACTAATTCATTTCTATATCCTACCATGTATCCCGAATATTTTGTTGCCAAAACTTTTACGTTCTACCACACGATAGCAGGTCAAAGAGAAATATACGATCCGGCCAATCGACAAATTCCGAGTGGTGCCTGTCACCACCCGATGTTTCACCGCTCGATATTTCACCACTCGATTAGCGCCACTCGATTAGCACCACGCGAAATCTTCATTTGTACTCATAAAAAAAACAGGACACCCCTCATCCAGGGAAGCCTGTTTTTTTGCTCATGCAAGTTTATTTAATCTAGCTAATAAGGTTTCTCTGAGTGTAGCGGAGAGGGCTTTTAGGGATAGAATTGTATTGAGTTCTTCCGCTGAAGCTTTTTTGTTGTATTTGACTTTATTTACGTCTCTGATTGAGATACGGAGAGGATCTTTTTCTATTAATTCTAAAGGATCTCCTGGTGCTGCATAGCCTTCCTTTAGAACGCGGAACATAAAGCCTGTGTAGCCTGTTTTCTGCATTCGACTAACTATGTCCGGAATGTCGTATTTTGCAGCCAGCTTGTAGCAAGGCTGTCTCGGCTCCGTTACCTGAACGACTGCCTCTCCCAGCTGAAACGTGTCCCCTACACAAGTGTTTTCCTCTGTTAAGCCAAGTGTTGATAGATTTTCTCCAAATAGGGCATCATGATCTAAATGCCCAAGCAGGTCATTCCAGTATTCTTTGTAATCATATGGATAAAGACAGAGCGCTTTTTCTGTTCCTCCGTGCTGCTCGTAGGCCTGCTCGTCATCTGAAATCCCGGTCACGCTGATCCAGACAGGCTTTACCGCTGCACTTTTTCTAATAGCTGATTCAAAGCTTTTCGTTCCATATGTAAGCTTTTCAATTTTCCCTACATTCAGCGAGTGAACTTGATAGGTGGTCGTTTGCATGTTCTTCCTCCAAATAATAAAAGTTTAGTCTAAACGGAAATCCTTTAAGCTTTTCCAGCCATAAGCCGTTTCCGGATGGGTTCTCCCCTTAATCTTAAAGGACTGATGATCAAT
The DNA here is from genome assembly GCF_002926065.1 of Jeotgalibacillus proteolyticus. Classification (GTDB taxonomy): domain Bacteria; phylum Bacillota; class Bacilli; order Bacillales; family Jeotgalibacillaceae; genus Jeotgalibacillus; species Jeotgalibacillus proteolyticus. The sequence goes on from NZ_PREZ01000003.1 coordinate 248,107, forward strand.
TGGCTGACCGCCAAGTTTTTTGTAAAAGGACGAACAGGGATTTTCATCAAGAGCCCAAATGAGCACTCCGCCTACTCCCAACCCGGATAAAGAATCTGCCATTCTCTTAATTAATTTTGTTCCAATTCCTTTTCCTTGATGCTCCTGCAATAAATAGATGGCGTAAATCTCAAAAGGATAATCAGGATATTTCTTATCCCGTTCGAGTCCTCCTATCACAAAGCCGATAACAGAGCCCGCTTCCCTTGCAACATAGGTAAAGCTGTCTTCTTTTTTATTCCCTTTCGCCCAGGCCTCAGCCCACTTCTCAGGCGTCATCCCCTCAAGAAAATCAGGATCAACAATCCCTGCATATGTAGTTCTCCAGCTTGCGATTCTTACTTCACTAATAGCTAATGCATCCTCTTTTATGGCTTCCCGAATCATTTCTCTTCCCCCTTACCCCCTGATGATTCCTTTACTTGAAGCGTTAAGCACTTCTTTATCATGCTGATTTTTATAAATACCGAATTGATGAACATCCTCTTGTGTAAAAGTTTTTCCAAAGCTCAAAGTATCTCCTATACTCACAGTCACCAACACTACCCCCTGCTTATTTCTGGTAGTTATTAGTATATCTTATGATGAAAAGAGAATGAACAGAAATTCATATTTTTGTAAGGGAAATGCTTTAGATTTGGTGAAAAGGGTAATCAGTAATCAGAACCCAAATTTAGAGGAGTGAGTGTAATGCAGGAATACTCGTTACTTATTAACGGAGAAGAATCCGGACAGAATCTGGACAAAATTGAAATCTCAAATCCCGCCACTCAGGAGGTTTTTGCGACAGTGCCTAAAGGAGGTACCGAGGAAGCAAGACAAGCCGTTGATGCTGCACACGCGGCATTTCCAGCCTGGGCAAAGCTGACTGCTTCTGAACGCAGCGAGCTTTTATTTAAATGGGCGGAATTGATCGATAATGAAACAGAGGACCTCGCTAAAACAATGACACTCGAGCAAGGTAAGCCGCTAAAGGAAGCAGAAGGCGAAATTGCTTATGCGAACGGCTTTATCAAATGGTATGCAGAAGAAGGAAAACGGATTTATGGAGAAATGGTCCCTGCCTCCAAGGAAAATAAACGGATCTTTGTGCATAAACAGCCTGTTGGGGTGACAGCTGTTATTACCCCATGGAATTTCCCCGCAGCTATGATCACCCGAAAAGTAGGACCTGCACTAGCGGCTGGCTGCACAGTAGTCATTAAGCCGGCAAGCTCCACACCACTTACAGCGATTAAACTGGTTCAGCTTGCCGAAAAAGCAGGAATTCCAAAAGGCGTAATCAATCTCGTTACCGGAAAATCCTCTGAAATCAGTGAGGAATGGCTCCGTGATGAGCGTGTGAGCAAAATCACCTTTACAGGGTCGACTGAAGTCGGAAAAACCCTCATGAAAGGTGCAGCTGACACGGTTAAGAAGATTTCCCTCGAGCTTGGCGGACATGCTCCTGCGATTGTAATGGAGGATTGTGATCTTAATAAAGCAGTAGATGGCGTTCTTGCTTCCAAATTTAGAAACGCCGGTCAGACCTGTGTATGTACGAACCGTATTTATGTACATGAAGCAATTGCAGATGAATTTACAGAACATTTTTCTAAGAAAGTGAAGGAATTAAAGCTTGGCAATGGATTAGAAGAGGGCGTCGACCTAGGACCATTAATTGATCAGGATGCAGTTGACAAGGTAGCTGAGCATATTCAGGATGCAAAGGACAAAGGAGCAAAAGTAGAGCTTGGCGGCTCTTCACGCGACGGTTTATACTTTGAACCAACCGTTTTATCCAATGTGACCGACGATATGCAATGCATGAATGAAGAAACCTTTGGTCCGTTAGCCCCAATTACAACGTTTTCTACAGAAGAGGAAGCAATTAAACGGGCGAATGATTCAATTTACGGACTTGCCGCTTATGTATTCACTGAAAACATTTCAGTAGGCATCCGGATCTCTGAAGGACTCGAGTATGGAATTGTCGGTTTAAACGACGGGCTTCCTTCTTCTCCTCAGGCTCCATTTGGCGGCTTTAAGCAAAGCGGCCTTGGCCGCGAAGGCGGACATCAGGGGATCGATGAATATTTAGAAACAAAATATATTTCGGTTGGAATGTAATATAAAGAGGGTCCGCCTGCATCAGGTAAATCCTGATGCAGGCGGACTATTTTTTTACTGTTGCCCCTAGCCCTTAATTGGTCTGAAGCTTATAAAATGATAGTCTATGTTTTTCTGTAAAACCCACTTTTTTATATAAATGAATGGCCGCTTCATTATCAGCGCTGACACAGATGGAAATTTCCTGAGCATCCACACACTCAAAAAGATAGGCTGATGCTCTTTCTAAAAGTGCCGCTCCCACTCCTTTTCCCCGGGCTTGTTCATCAACTGCAATGAATTCGATTGAGCCTTCCTTAAAATCAGGATTTCCTTCTACGTAAACGTATCCGAGTAAATGATTATTTTCTGCTGATACAAAAAGCCTATTTTTACTGTTTTTGCGGCTAAGAATCTCGTCAGCTGAATAATATGTATTAGGAAAAACGGCTTGATGCATACGTTTGAATTCATCCTGATACCGATCCGAATACTCCTCTGTTTTCCCGATGCTTCGTGATGACACCTTCCCTGGCTTCGCATGGAGAATGACTTCACTGCTTTTTTTCTGTCCTCCCAGAACGCTGAACCAATTTTTTGCCTGATGATTTAGTTCATTATAAAACCCGTACCACGTACCCTCCTGATTTACCTTGTGCTGGAGCAGCCGCCATAAAATATCTGCATGCAGCTGCCATTTTTCTTCCGATGAAAGATTAAAGGGTCCCCAAAGCTCACCTGTTCTCTCCTCAGAATCCCAATCTACTCCAAGTGCAGCAATAATCCTGCCGCCTTCCTTCCATACTATAAAAGAATCCTCCAGCTTTAGATCTGAGAAATCCTCTTGAAGCGTATTCTCTACTTCCATTGCCTCGACACCGCAATAGCCAATATGCCCTTCAGGCTTGCTATTTACCTGAGTGATAAAGCTTCCGAGCTCTCTCACTGTAAACTCTTCTTGCAGGAGTTTAAAACATGCATAACAAAAGGAGTTTCCATTATCAATTTCCGCTTCAAAAAAACCATCTCTACAGAAAAGATCTCTCCTGCAGCTTGTACATTGTCCTATTACCTCTCTCACCATAGACACCTCGTCCTCTATTTATCCTTTTCACTAATTCTATCAAATTTTTACCAATGGAAAATTGAAACAATCTCCTAAAATCTTTTAATCAATCATTTTCCTATCTCTTGAGTATTATTGCATGTGGATGCCCTAACTCAATTATTCGAAGTGCCGGCTATGATGATGCATCTACCCTTATCAGCACAATGAAGGATATGGCTGCCCCGGGCATGGATACGGTTGCGGAACTGGCGCTTGTTTATAGGGTTGGAGGAAACAATGGCTTCGGAAACTGTTGAGGGTACGGTGAAAATAATAACAACGACTTTGGAAAAAGCTGCGAGTGAGGAGAAAGTAACGGCTTTGGAAAAGGCTGTGGGACAGCAATAATTTAAGTACAACGGGCTGCTTCCATATGGTTGTCCGCCCCGGGACACTGGTAACGGCTGCTGTAAATAAGACCTGGGCAGTTATCCCGCTTAATTTAGGCTTTAAAAAAGTACTCAAAAAAATAAAAGGGTGAAATTTCCTCACCCACCCTTTCTCCCTACATAACTCGTAGTTAAAATTAATCGTCGCTGTCTCCCATGCCCGTATACACTCTATTGCTACCATTTCCATATGACCCGTATGTCGGTGCATCCGACTGGCTGTAAAGCTCCTTGCCTTCTGCAGCCCACAATAAGCCCCGTTTCATAATGGATAAAACCTCAGGCATGGCTACAATATCAGCTTTATGACCTAGTGCGTTGTAGAATACACGGCCAAGCCCCCAGCGCTTTGTCCATACTGTGGGCATATCCACTGATCCGTTTGCTTTATGCGGCCCATCAACCACCGGGAATCTTGTTGTAGCTAACACTTCAACAGCCGGATCTACATGAAGATAGTACTGCTCTGAAACGACTTTAAAATCTTCGAATCCATCTAATAATGGGCTCGAGCTATGCTTGATATTGACCATATATTCGACGCCGTCATTTCCAGGGTGGGCAACCCAGTTCCCGCCGGTCATAAACTGCCAGTCCACATTGTTTCGGAATGAATCACACATCCCGCCATGGCAGCCCGCAATTCCAACGCCGCTCATAACCGCTGCAGATATATTTGACACATATTTTTTCTTTATTTCACCCATTGTCCAATGGGGCACCATTAAGTCGAGTGATTTCAGCTTTTCAAAATCTGCATAGGATTCAAGTGTATCTGACACTTCCACTTCAAAATTTTCTTCTTCCAATATCCCTTTAAAAATCTCTGCAATTTGGGCTGGTTCATGTCCGTCCCAGCCTCCCCATACGATGAGTGCTTTTTTCTTCATATTATCGCTCCTTTTTCTTGTGATTTATAAATCGTCCGGCTTGATCCAGCGGCGCTCTGCAATTGACATATCCACCGCTTCAAGTACTTGCTGGCACTTTACCCCATCTGTAAAATTAGAAGTCGGCTGGCGATCTTCCTTAAAGGCCTGCATCAGCTCCACCACTTCGTGAATAAAGGTATGCTCATAGCCGATTGTATGTCCTGGTGGCCACCATGCGTCCGCATATGCATGTGCCGGATCCGTTGCGAGCACACGGCGGAACCCTTGTACATCCTCCGCATCATCCTGAAAATAGACCTGCAGCTCGTTCATTCGTTCAAAATCAAACTTGACGCTTCCTTTGCTGCCGTTAATCTCAAACGTATTTGTGCAGCGATGACCGGCAGCATAGCGTGTCGCTTCGAAGCTTCCAAGCACACCGCTTTCAAATCGGGCCATAAACAATGTTGCGTCATCCACTGTTACTTTTTCTTTTGGTGAATCCCTGCTTGCGCTGCCGCTTAAGCCGGTCATGTTTTCCGGAACATACCGTTCTTTTACAAACGTCTCGCTCATCCCAATTACTTCCGAAATATCTCCAACCAAAAAGTGGGCCATATCGATTAAATGTGCACCTAAGTCCCCGTGTGAGCCTGACCCGGCAATTTCTTTTTGCAGCCGCCAGGTTAGTGGAAAGTCCTTATCCACCAGCCAGTCCTGTAAGAATCCGGCGCGGAAATGATAAATGTCGCCAAGCCTGCCTTCATCAATTAACTTTTTTGCAAGAAGAACGGCTGGGGCAAAACGATAATTAAAGCCGATCATATGTTTGACACCTGCTTCTTCTGCCGCCTGTAAAATTTCACGGGAATCCTCAAGCGTCAACGCCAATGGTTTTTCACAGAAGATGTGCTTACCTGCAGCTGCTGCTGCCAAGGCAATTTCTTTATGCGCATTACTTGGAGCGTTAATATCAATCACATCAATTTCCGGGTTATCAATAAGTTCCTGCCAATCCGTGCTGCTCTCTTCCCAGCCAAATTGTTCTGCCGCTTTTTCAACATTTTCTTTATTTCTTCCACAAATCATTTTCATGACGGGGCGAGGCTGGTCAGGAAAAAACATAGGCAAATCCCGATAAGCGTGACTGTGTGCTTTCCCCATAAATTTATACCCAACCATGCCAATTCGAACTTCTTTCATGAATGAAAAACCTCCCTCTTTTTATCTTCCATTAGGATAGATCATTACTTTTAATGTATTTTTCTTATCTTGAATCGCTTTTTCAAATGCTGCTTTTACACCTTGAAGCGAATCAAAACGATCCGTTATTATTTTCTCGATATCTATTTTTCTTTCAGATAATAGCTGAATTGCTTTTGGGTATGTATGATGGTAGCGAAATACCCCTCTGAGATCCATCTCCTTGTTAATAATCTGAGCAATGTTCATTGCTGCTTCATCTTTAGAGGACATTCCAACAATGACTGCCTTGCCGCCTCGCCGCACTCCAGAAATCATTGAATTTAAAGCTGCCGGACTGCCCGCTGTTTCAATTGCCACATCCACGCCAACTCCATTAGTAAATTCAAGAATCTTTTCCTCAACTGATTCCGCTTTAATATTAATGACGCGGTCAGCACCCAGCTCTTTTGCTTTATCCAAACGTCCCTGTTCTAAATCAACCCCAATAATTAACCCTGCGCCATGTATTTTTGCAGCTGCAGCCGTCATGAGGCCTATTGGACCCATACCTAAAATGAGCACGGTATCTCCAGCAGTTATCTCGCCCCGGCTGCAAGCATGAAGGCCGACAGAAAATGGTTCAATCAGTGCTCCTGTTTCATAACTCATCTCATCAGGCATCGGAAATACAAGATCGCTTCGCATCGTGATGTACTGACAAAAAGCACCATCATAAGGGGGAGTCGCTAAGAACTCTACTTTTTTGCATAGGTTGTAGCGACCGCTTTGACAATGGACGCATGCGCCGCAAGTCTTGCCCGGTTCAATCGCCACTCGCTGACCTTTTTTCAATCCCTCTACGTTACTGCCGAGTTCAATAATTTCTCCTGCTGCTTCATGTCCCAGGATAATTGGTTTTTCTACAATAAAATCGCCAATTTTCCCATCTTCATAATAATGAATGTCCGATCCACACAAACCAACTGCCCTGATCTTAACCAGGACTTCATCGGAAGCAGGAGATGGGATACTCTGCTCCTTTACTTCAATCGTTCTGATTTTCTCTAAAAATGCTGACTGCATAGGTTGCACCCCTTCATTTCACTGACATTCGTTCATGGAAATTATTCTGGTCAATTCCTTCAGGAAGCGGCAGGGGACGGTCACATGTGCTGCTCAATTCATAATGCCTTCCTTGTGCTGCTGCATCATGAAAACCATGCATAATATCGAGCACATGATAGGCAAGGTCGCCGCTTGCTCTTGGCGGCCGGCCTTCTAAAATAGCATAGGCCATCTCCGCAAGACCGATGCCCCGGCTGTTTTGCGAAAAACCATGTGTTAATGGAATTTCAGACCATTGCTCTTCATCTTTTCGGCGCACCCGTACAGGACCGTCAAAGGTATTAGGATCCGGTACGACTAAACTGCCTTCATCTCCATACACTTCAATAAACGGCAAATTATGGTGCCACGTATCAAAGCTTGTAATAATAGAAGCAACTGCTCCCTGGTGAAACTCCATAACGCCGTTAATTTGCGTAGGTGTATTGACTTGAATTTTCTCCCCGCGCTTTTGCTCGCTTGAAATTGTCCGTTCCGGGAAAGTAACATTTACAGCGCCGGTCACACGTTTCACGGGTCCCATCATGGAGATAAGCGCTGTAATATAGTAAGGCCCCATATCAAACATAGGGCCGCCGCCTTTTTGATAGTAAAACCCTGGGTCCGGGTGCCAATGTTCATGACCGTGGTTCATCATAAAAGCGGTTGCGGATACAGGACGCCCAATTCTACCCTCTTCAATTAGCCTGCATGCGGTCTGGATGCCTCCCCCTAAAAACGTATCCGGCGCATTGCCAACATAGCAGCCGCTTTCTTTAGCAGCCTCCAAAATGGCTTGACCTTCTTCCCGCGTTACAGCCAGCGGCTTCTCACTATAGACGTGCTTACCGGATCTTAATGCCTGTACAGCAATATCTGCATGAGCAGCCGGGATCGTTAAGTTCAGAACCAGATCAATATCCGGATCCTGAATCAATTCATTAGGTGTATAAACTTTCTCCACACCATGCTTTTTTGCTGTCGCTTTTGCCCGGCTTATATCGAGGTCTGCACAAGCCGTGATATCATAAAAATTAAATTCTTTCGCATTATTAAGGTAAATCTCACTAATAAATCCGCATCCAATTAATCCTACACGTACTTTTTTCATTTCTTCTCCTTCTTTCTCATTTGAGGAATCGATGTAAAGCCGAATGGATGTAAACGCATTCATTTACTTTCAGAGAAAAAGAAATCAGTCTCTATCGCTGGTTAGGTAACTACCAATTCCTTAATCATTTTTACCGAATCTTAGTTCATCCACTAAACAAACTAAATTATAATATATATTTAAGGAAAATTCAAAAGAATCTGTTTAAAATAAAAAACCAGGCTCACTTCTCTCCTGGTTTTTTCTCTTTAGTTCTCAGGCTCTAATAGCCCCATCGTCAGACACATTTCGATTGAAAGTTTTTTCGTCCCTTTTGAAAAACGGATCTCCAGTCCTTCTTCAGCGAATCCCAGGATTTCTCCTCTTCCAAAAACGCGGTGCTTTACAATACGCCCCACCTGGAGTTCAGATACACGCGTTATTGCGTTCGGATTATGAGGTACCGACCCTGTATGGATGGAGGGTTCCTTTTCCATCTCTTCCGGTGGATTGATAATGTGATTTACATTTAATAAAAACATGGACGGTTTTGTTGGCTTACCGTTACGCGTACGATACGACAGAAGCTCCAAATGCTCCTCCGCCCTTGTCATTCCTACATAAAATAATCTTGCCGCTTCCTCCATGGGCTCTTTATTTCCTTCATCACTTTCCTTTTGATCACTTTTTGATGGAATGACATCCGCAATTAGATCCATCATATACACATTTTTAAATTCAAGACCCTTTGAGCTATGGAGAGTGGATAATGTAACAGCATTTTTATTTTTATTGAATTTTGACGTTTTTAAAAGAGATTCCAAATGCTTCAGACGTGCAGCAAAGCCCTTCATTGTTTCTTCTTTCCGGGCAATTTCCTCAAGTGTCATCAATACATCCTTTAAATAGTCCATTGAAAAACCGAGACGCTGACTCATATTTTCAAGCGCCTTATCATAGCCTCCCCGCTCTCGGATTAGCTTAATAACAGAATAAGGGGCTTCATTTTTCATGGAGTGGAAGGTTTGCTTCAGTGCTTTAATTTGCTTGATTTGATAATCCTTCAGCTGGACGTGATTGATCAACTTATCAAATACCGAATCTTTTCCTGGCACCTGCTTCGCCTGGGCCATCTGCTGCTTTGTAATGTAACCCTTGCATTTGGTGTGAATCTGTTCAAAAATATCTGCTCGCGCCTCATTAAAAGTCAGACGCATGAAATTTAATATGTCTTCAACGATCCAGTGGGAGAAAAAACGGTGATCGGAATCCTTCATATAGAAAGGGATTTTTGCCCGGTCCAGCTCGTTCATCAGCAGAATAGCTGAGCTGTTGGTCCGATACAGGACAGCTGCATCGCTGTAATTGGTCAAAGCGGCAAGCTGCTGGCCGATGTAGCGGGACTGGTCTTCGTAATCTGGAAAAACCTTTATGGAGATTTTTTCTCCTGCCTCATTTTCTGTAAACATATTTTTATCATAGCGATTTTTATTTCGTTTAATAAATTGATTTGCTACATCAACGACTTGAGGAGTGGAACGGTAATTTTGCTCCATCATAAGAATTTCAGCTTTTGGATAAACCTTTTTAAAGTCAATTAAATACTGCGGCTCTGCGGCTCTCCATGTATAAATAGACTGATCATCATCAGCCACGACACATAGATTCCCATGCCCCTTCACGAGCTTTTCAATAATGGCATGCTGAACGAGCGAGGTGTCCTGACTTTCGTCTGTCAGGACATAATCATATTTATTCTGGTATTTTTTCAGCAGCCTGCGATTTGTTTTTAGTGCATCATTTGCAAGTGTCAGCATGTCATCGTAATCGAGCAAAAGACGGTTCGGGTTTTTTGCTTTAATTTCCTCATATGCGGAAGCGATCTCTTCAGCATGTGGAACCTCACACGGTACTTCAGACCACTTGGAACGGGGCAGGAGCTTGTTTTTAATAAAACTGATGAAGCTTGTTAGTTCCTCAAGCTGATCGTCTGTGATGGTTTCCTTGGTATGCTTTTGAAAAAGATTGCGCAAAAGCATTTTTTTATTGGCGAGTGCAGGATCAAGGTCAGGCGATGGTTCATTACTCCCTTCAATAAGTGTATAGGTGATGCCCTCCTGATAACAGTGATCCCGTACAATTGAAAAAGCCAGACTGTGGATCGTTGAAAAATCCACCGGGGGAAGCTCAGGGAAAAAGCGTGAGAATCGTGTTTTCATATCTTCAGCGGATGCCTTACTGAAGGTTACCCCTTTTATACGATCCGGTGCTGCGCCTTTTACTTCTATTAAATAACCGATCCGCATAATAATGGTCGTGGTTTTGCCCGAGCCCGGAGAAGCAAGCAAAAGAAGAGCCCCTTTAGTATGCTGCACCGCCTGCTTTTGCACAGCATTCAGTGATACATTGAGCTCATTAAATTTACGGAGAAAGAAATCCTCTTTTACAATCATTTTTAAAACTCCTGACACTGCTTAAGATTATAGTTGGTTTCATTGTAGCATTTTGCTAAGAAAGTGAGAATGGACTTCAGCACCAAACTTTCCCCAAGAAAAAAGAGCCCATAGCGGACTCTTTTTTAACCGAACACAGATTTCTCAATTCTTTTCATCTCATAGAAATAACCCTGCTTTGCCATAAGCTCATTAAATGATCCGCTCTCTACGATCTCACCGTTTTCCATCACAATGATCTGATCCATTTTTTCAAGACCGGTCAAACGGTGACTGACTAAGACAAGCGTATCATCAGCAGCCTTACTTAACAGTTCTTTGTAAATAGCCTGCTCCGTTAAGGCATCAATGGAGGACGTAGGCTCGTCGAGAATCCACAGCCGCTCATTTTTCAGCATGGCGCGTGCAATCGCAAGACGCTGCTTTTCTCCACCTGAAAGATTTTCGCCGCGCTCATAGACCTCACTATCCAGGGTGAAATGTGAAAGATCCACCTTTTCAAGCACTTGGATAAACTCCTCATCCGACGCTTTTTCACGTGCAATCTCCAGGTTCTCACGAATGGTACCGTAAAAGAAATGATTATCCTGTAGCACAACATTCGCCTTTTCCCAAATATCCTCTGCATTAATATGTGTAACGGGCTGTCCGCCTATTAGCACATTTTCGCCTTCCGAATGGAGAACCTTGAGCAGAAGCATAAGAAGCGTTGATTTCCCTGAGCCGCTCGGACCGACAATGGCAGTTTTGGAGCCTGCCGGTATACTGAGACTTACCCTGTTTAATGCATTGCGCTGCTCACCTTCAAACCGGTAGGATACACCCTCAAAATCGATAGATAGAGCATCAGATGAAAGAAGAGTCACTTTCGGTTTTTTTGTTTTCACCGGCTGTTCCTTTACGACAGAATAAAGTCTGCTTGATGCCCTTCTGCTGTCTTCCAAATGACCTGGCAATGCGGCCATTGGTGTTGCATTTTCGAAAACGGTGAGGGAGATCATTACAAGCATGGCTAAAAATAGTCTGTCAAGCTCACCTTCTACGACCAGGTACGCTCCAATAGCGAGAACTGTCCAGGAAACCATCAGCGAGATAGCTGTATTCACCGATACATTAAAAATAGACTGGATGCCGTCGCGCTCCTGCTCCTGGATATACTCCTCTGAAGCTTTTGTAAGCAGCTGTTCCTTTTCCTCGAGACGCTGGTACAGTTTAAGCTCTCTGAAGCCATATAAAAGCTCAGTTACTTCAGTTGAAAGCTCTCCTCTTCGTTCTCTAACTTTTGATTCAAGCCCTCTTTTGTTCCACGAAAACAGTGCAGGAACGATGAACCCTGTTAAGATCAGCCCCAGGATAAAGACAATTGCGATCGTGATTGAGAAAAAGGAAGTGAACAGGATGGTGCTTAAAAATACGATGATCAGCACGATCGGAGGATAGTAGACACGCAGGAAAAAGTTCTGCAGACTTTCTACATCCCCGACAATGCGTGACAGCAGATCTCCGCTTCTGTATTTTTGATAAATGCCAGGTGCGAGCGGCTCAATTTTTTCAAAGAAGCCTGTCCGCAGATTGCTCAATATCGTAAATGTAGCACGGTGAGAATACAGTCTTTCACCATAACGTCCTGCAGCCCGGGCCAATCCGAACATTTTTAAAAGGGCAATCATCACCGTTAGCGCGTACAAGGGTGGAAGCAGGGCCGCTTTTGAAATCAAGTATCCGCTTGAAGCAAAAAGCCCGACTGCTGTGATCCCAGCGATAAATCCAAACAGAATCGAGAGTAAAATATCCTTGCGTTCACGTCCAACCTCTTTTAGCACAATGGACAAATCCTTCATCCGGTCTCACCTCCCTGCTGAACAGTCACCATATCGCGATATTCAGAAGCTGCCTTCACTAATTGATCATGTGTTCCTGCTGCCTCAAGTCTTCCGTCTTTTAGAAAAAGGATCAGCTCTGCATGTTTGATCGTATGAAGCCGGTGAGCAACGGTTATAACAGTCGCCTGTGCTGACAGCTCCTTTATCGATTGCTGCAGAATTTGCTCTGTTTTTAAATCAAGTCCAGTGGTCGGCTCATCAAACAAGATAATAGAAGGCTTTTTCAAGAAAGCACGTGCAATAGCAAGGCGCTGCTTTTCTCCGCCGGAAAGGCCTCTTCCGCCTTCTCCGACCTGGGTATCAAAGCCCTGATCCAGTGACATCGCAAGATCCCAGATCCCTGCCTTTTTAGCCGCTTCTTCAATTTCCTCACGTGTGGCTTCCTGATTTCCGCCGATAGCAATGTTTTCAGTAATTGAACCTGCAAATACATAAGGACGCTGAGAAATATAGCTGACCTGTCTGAACCAGGAGTCCTCTGTCCACTCGCTTAAAGGCTGCCCTTCGACCAGAACCTGACCTGTTTGTGGTGAAACTAAGCCTGACAGCAAATTAAGTATTGTCGATTTACCTGAGCCGCTTCGTCCGACAATCGCAGCCTGAGTGTAAGGTTTAATATGGGTAGTAATTTCCTTTAACTCAAAGCCCTGCTCTCCGTATTTAAATCCGGCATTATCAAGCGAAATAGCAGGAGGAGACGAAACCACAAGCTCGTTTGATCCCCATTTGACCGTCTGCTCATTCTCTTCCAGCTCATCTATAATTTTTTTTGCAGCTCCCATGCTTCCTCTTCCAGTATGAAATGCACTGCCCAGTTCTTTAATGGCTAAATAAAATTCAGGTGCAATAACAAGAAGGAAAAAGGCCGTAAAGAACGTTACGCTCTCAAACACGACGAGACGAAGACCGAGTTCCAAGGCAATTAGCCCAATCCCCAGCATCGAAATGTACTCAAGCATTAAAGAGGAAACAAATGCAACCTTCAGGACATCCAGCGTTGCATCCCGGAATCCAAGACTGCTCTCACGAATCGATTCCTTTTGTTTTGCTGACCGGCCAAATAGCTTTAATGTTGTCAGCCCCTGAAGTGTATCTAGAAACTTTCCTGAAAATGCGGCCATCTTGTCCATCTGTTGCTCAGATTTTTTCTGAGTTTTTATCCCGATAATGATAAAAAACAATGGAATAAAAGGTGCCGTTATTAGCATTAACAGCCCGGTGGTAATATGCTGGGAAAATGCTGCTATCAAAAGCATTAATGGAATAACCGAGGTTTGGATCACCTGCGGAATGTATTTACTGAAATAGCTGTCGATTTCATCCACAGCATCAAGCATGACACTCACCTTTTGTCCCGACTGCCCCTGAAGTGATGCCTGAATTGGATTTTTCGCAAATTTGGCTAAAAGCTTGCGGCGAAATTGACTTTTAACCTTTGCCGCCATTCGCACACCCGCCCGTCCGCTTGCATACGTTAAGCCTGCTCTTGCCACTAAAGCAAGTGCGAGCCAGCCAAGGAGCGGAACAATCTCACTGAAGGCCTGTCCCTGAAGGAAAATCCGGTCCACGACAATGACAATTAAATAGGCTTGAGCTAAGATAGCCAGACCTGTTAATATCGCTGTCAGTACAAGAAAGAGCTGCGTTCCTTTATATTGTTTTGCATATCGATTTAATTCGTTCATCCCAGTTCTCCTATCATGAAGAATCCTTATTGACTGAATGTGAATTAATTGTGAATGATTTCACATTCTATATTATTTATTATATCTAATTATACGCGTATTTTCATCTCTAAAGGTTTATCTTATGCGATTAAAGAACAGAAAATGAAGAAAATGTGAAGTCATTATCGTTCGCGAGAATTTCATCGTATCTAGAGAAAATTTGAGACAAAAAAAGAGACCGGGACCAATGTATGTCCCAATCTCCTTTATCCGGTTCACTGCGCTTCATCCCGCAGGAGTCGCCACCTTACGCTCCGTTCACCTCACGTTTCTAAACCTAGTTGTCACAAACTGAATACTTTTTTAGGTATTTTTACGTTCCAGGCTTAAATAATTAATTTTGAGCTACTTCTTTTCGATTCTTTTTAAAGATCTTCGATAGTACTTCAAAAACAATCGGGACCACAATTAGAGTTAGAAGCGTAGAGCTCGCTAAACCGCCGATTACCGTAATTCCAAGTCCTTTTGAGATTAAACCGCCTCCGCCAGAGCCGATGGCAAGCGGTGCTAATGCTCCGATTGTTGCAATTGCTGTCATTAGTATCGGGCGCAGCCTTGTTGCTCCGGCTTCTAATATCGCTTCACGCATGGTCAGCCCGTCGCGCTCCATATGAATAATGCGGTCGACTAAAACAATGGCGTTTGTTACGACGATTCCGATTAACATCAGCATTCCCATCATAACCGAAACTGAAATCGTTTCGCCTGCAATTAACAGCCCCACAAAAGAGCCGATAACAGCAAACGGCAACGAGAACAGGATGGCAAAAGGAGCTACTCCTTCCCCGAAGGTCACAACGAGAATAAAGTACACAATGGCAATCGCTGCAAGCATCGCAATTCCAAGCTGTGTGAAGGTTTCATTCATATCAGCTGTTACGCCGGCGACTTCAACTGTCACTCCCTGCGGAAGATCCAAGTCATCAATGGCTTCACCGACATTCGATGAAGCTTTTGAAATATCGTCACCAATGATCGTTCCTGATACCGTTGCATGATACTCACCCTTGCTTCTTGCAAGCGTGTTATGAGTTGTTCCCTCTTCGACTGTCACAAGATCAGATAAAGGCATTGTCGAGCCCATTGCGGTTGGAACTTCTGTTGCTAAAAGATCCTCAACGGACTCTAACTGCTCTGTTTGCTCATGCTGAACGATGACATCTAATGTATAGCCGTCTTTTTCAATCGTCGTCAACACGTTGTCCTCAGGAACAGGACTCAGCATCATAACGATTTGACCTGTCGTCAGTCCAACCTGAAGCAGTTCATCCTGTTCAACACTAAAGGTGTGCTCGACAAAAGCATCCTCTGCGCTTGAAGTAACATCCTCTAACCCTTCTTCTTTTTGCATTTCTTCTTCAATCATGACAACAGCTTCACTTAATCTGTCTAAATCCTCACTGTACAAGGTGTAGCTGATTTCATTTCCGGCTAAAGCCCCTGTACTGAAATTCTGACTTTTCCATTCACCTGATTGATCAATGTTAAATACATAATCCTCTACTTCATCTCTGGCATCCGGGAAGTCATCCATTTCAGGATCAAAAATCAGGTACATCAACGCGCCGCCTGATCCTCCGCCCATCATTGAGGTCATTGCATCAGCGCTATTGCTATCGGTCATTGATAACTGAACGATGTCAATATCATCACGCTTCAACAGCTCTTCTTCAACGACTCCAATATTTTCAAGCGTTTCTTCCTCTAATTCTCCCGCTTTTGGCGTGTACGTCAGATACATGACTTTATCTTCTTCACTCCCTAAGAAGCTGAATCCAATCAGCGGTGTTAAAGCAAGGCTTCCCGCTAATAACACGACAGAGATAATAGATGTGATAATTTTATGATTAAGGGTCCAGTCAAGGATTCCTTTGTACCACTCCGAAAGCTTTCCGGTTTCTTTATGTCTGCTTTCTGTTTTCTCACTGTACAACTTTTTCTTAAATAAGAAATGAGACAGTGCAGGTACGACTGTAATCGCAACGATTAATGATGCACCAAGCGCAAACGACATTGTTAGGGCAAACGGTAAAAATAGCTCTCCAACCATTCCGCCTACAAAAATGAGCGGAGCAAAAACCGCTACTGTTACTAAGGTTGATGAAAGAATCGGCTTGAACATTTCAATCGTGGCTTCTCTTACAAGCGCACGGCCTGTTAATTTTTCATTTTTCAAATGCAGTCTTCTGTAAATATTTTCAACAACGACGATGGAGTCATCGATTACCCGCCCAATGGCTACCGTAATTGCGCCCAGCGTCATGATATTCAGGGTAATATCCATCCAATTTAATAATAAAAGCGCCATAAAGATCGATACTGGTATAGAAATGATCGAAATAATGGTCGATTTAAAATCGCGAAGGAATAACAGGATAATCAACACAGCAATTAATCCGCCAAATAATGCTTTTTCAACCATGGTATTAACTGAATCTTTTATCGGCTGTCCCTGATCAAGAGACATGTCAACAACAAGGCCGTCAATGGCGGCTTCTTCCTCGTCTGCAAGCTCCTTTACACTGTCAACAACGTCGACAGTATTAGCCTGCTGGTCTTTAATGATTTGAATCGCAATTGCGTTTTCACCATTTGTGCGTGAAACAGATTCCACTTTGCCTGCAACTTCGATTGAGGCAATATCACTAAGCTTTACAAACGGCTGCGAGTTTTCTTCAGATGGCTCGATTGGAATCAGCATCTCTTCAAGCTCTTCAGCCGTCATAAATTTACCGTCAACCGAGACAGCCTGCTCACCTTCTGAAAACTCAAATAATCCGAGCGAAACAGCCATGTCACTTGCATCGATCATTTGCTGCACCGATTCTTCCGTTAGTCCAAGCTCGGCCATTCGTTCCTCGTTAAACGTAAGCTGAACTTCTTCAATATGCTGACCGGCAATCGTCGCTGAAGCTACACCGTCCAGTTTTTCAATTTTAGGAAGTAGTGTTTCTTCTACTGTTGATGTTAATTCAACAATATCTTCTGTCGTACTGCTGACACTAAGTGCCGCAACCGGCATCATGTTCATGCTGATTGCTGAAACAATCGGCTCATGTGCTCCATCAGGCAGCGATACATTTTCTAACGCGGACGTTAATTCCCTATTTGCTTCGTCCATATCAATTCCATAGTCATATTCGACCTGGATATTAGCCATATTGGAATATGAATTGGAATAAACGGATTTAACACCCGGGAGGCTCTCGATTGTTCCTTCTAACGGAATCGATACATCCTCCATTACCTGTTCAGGGGTTGCGCCTGGATAAACATCCATTACAATTAAATAAGGAATTGAAATATTCGGAATGGTTTCCATGTTCATTCGGGTACCCGAATAAATTCCTGATACTGTGATCATGATTGTCAGCAGCCAGACTGCCAATTTATTATTAAGTACAAAATTAACTAACGCTTTCACTCAAGCTTCCACCCCTCATTGACTTAATTTACTCAAGTATTTATAATAATGACCAACCAGTCATATGTCAATGAATTATTTTTGAAAGGACAGACGAATGAATAAAAAACAGTTAATTATGGAAAAGTCACTTGAGTTATTTGCACAAAAAGGTTTTGAAGGTGTTTCCATTCAGCAAATAACCGATTATTGCGGAATATCAAAAGGAGCTTTTTATTTATCCTTCAAGTCAAAAAGCGAGCTGATTGTCGCTTTAATCGATGACTTTATGATGCAAATTGTCGACGATATTGACCATTCAGTCAAAAATTCAACTTCAAACGAAAATTTATTATATGAATTCTATTTCACTGCCTTTCATTCCACTGAAAAGCATTCTGACATTACAAAAATCCTTATTAAAGAAGAAACCCACCCTTTTAATAAAGATCTCCTTCACAAAATGATTTATTTTGAGGAATTGATCAAAAACACGATTATCGCTTTAGTGGAAAAATTATATGGTGATGAACTTAAACATATGAAGTACGACCTGGTTTATTGCATAAGAGGATTTATTAAAACGTATTCTCAGTTTTTATTGTTCCATCAGATTCCGGTTGATATTTCACTGCTCTCACGTTCTCTGGCTGAAAAAACGAGTCTGTTGGCCAGGCATTCATCAATCCCATTTATTACAAAAGATCTGATGGAAGTGACAAAAGGGCTTATTCCTGAAGAACCGACTAAGGAGCAGCTAGCCAATTTGCTTGAACAAAAAATTTCTGAGCTTGAGAATTCAGTTCAAAAAGAATCCCTTGAGCTTCTGAGTCAGGAACTGCTTGAACCCTCCCTGCAGCGTGCTCTTATCAAAGGATTAATTGAAAACATCCGGCTTCACCCGCATTGTAAGGAAATTTCATATTTATTAAGGAATTACTTTAAAATGTAGAAAGCCGGAATGCATGGGGACGCATTCCGGCTTTTTTATTAAATCCTATATAAGCATGAACTACTTAAACCATCCTTTTTCCTTGAAGCGGGAAATGGCTTCTATACGGTTGCTTACCTCAAGTTTATCAAGGATAACGGAGATATAATTTCGTACGGTACCATTTGTGATAAAGAGTTCGCTTGCAATCTGCTTGGTGGTTTTTCCCTCTGCAATAAGCTCGATTACTTGCTTCTCACGCTCTGTAAGAGGGTTTACATCCGTTAAAGCCATGTCCACAAGCTCCGGCGCATAAATTCTTCGCCCTTCCATAATCGTCCGGATCGAGCTTGCGAGCTCCTCACTCGGGCTGTCCTTAAGCAGATATCCACTGACCCCCGCCTCACGCGCCCGTTCAAAATAGCCGGCTCTGGCAAAGGTCGTCAGGATGATGATTTTACAGCTGTTATCCTTAAGTTGCATCGCAGCATCCAGCCCGCTTTTTAATGGCATTTCAATATCCATTATACAAATATCCGGATTCTCCTGCCGCACCAGTTCTATGGCTTCTTCCCCATTTTTAGCTTTGCCTACGACCTCCATGTCCTCCTCTAAATCAAGAAGTGATCCAAGTGCACCCAGCAGCATGCCTTGGTCCTCTGCTAAAACAATTCGGATCATGCTAATTCCTCCTATTTCCGCTCTTTTATAATGGATGGCACCTGAACAGATAGTAGAGCACCACTCTTTGAGTCAATCTTCAGGGTTCCATTCACAAACTCCAGCCGCTCTTTCATTCCCCGTAATCCATTGCCGGTATAATCCTGCTTTTCAGGAAGCCCTATACCATTGTCCTGAATGCTGAGGTGAATGCTTCCGGAGGTTTGCTTTACACTGATCTTGCATTCGGTCGCCTGACTATGCTTCACTACATTCGTAATGGCTTCTTTTAAGCACATGCTGAGAACGTTTTCGACCAAAAGAGGTGTATTTTTAAAATTGGGATCTCCTTGTACTGTTAAACCGATTCCTGCTGCAGCGAGGATTTGTTTTACCCTAATCATTTCATCAGCGAGCTTCGTGCTTCTCATGTCTGTGACAAGCTCACGAACTTCCTTAAGGGCGGTTCTTGCTGTACTGTTAATATCATGAATTTCCTTTTTTGCTCCATCTATATTTGCCGGAAGGAGCTTACCTGCGAGATCGCTTTTTAAGCCGATCAGCGAAAGCTTTTGGCCGAGCGTATCATGAAGATCACGCGCGATCCGCTGACGCTCTTCTATGACAATCAGCTGGGAAATTCGTTTATTTGCATCCTCAAGCTGACCTTCAAGCTTATCCCGCTTATTGCGGTTATAGGAATTAAGCGGCAGCAAAATGACCCCGATTACACTAATCAGCACAAAAGGAAACTGGCTGAAAAACAATTCATCCTGTGTGAAAAATGCAATGTTAACCGTAGCAATTGTTGTCAGCACAAGCACCCCATAAAGAATAAAAAAACCTACCTTATGCTGAATATTCCCTACCATAAAGGCGAGAAATAAAGCAAAATACACAAAACCAAAAATCACACTCATTACAATGCTAATCGCAATGGCAATTCCCACCCAAATATAATTAACCCACCCCTTTGTTAAAAAGGTCAGCCGGTATGCTATAAAAAACAGGAGAATCATGGCTACACCAATTGAAATTTCAACCCAGGATGAGGCTCTGAAAATAAAATAAAACGGCAGCATACAAAAAATAATCCATATGTAGATATTCAGACTCGTGTTTTTAGGAAAAATATTATACCAATTACGCATGCATGCCCTCCCTTTCTTTTCTATATTGTATCAAAAAGTGAATACAGGGGCTTAATTACAGTCATTCACTTAAAAAAACCCGCCCATTCCTGGACGGGCAGATCTTTTTATTTTCCTTGCACGCTTGTTACTTTTCGGTTCATCTGTACATTCATACCTTCTTTTTTAACCCGCTGCTTCACTTCTTTAAAGCTTACAAAGGTTTTGCGGCTCTCGTCATAAAGACGGAAACGGATCGATTGAAGACTTGAACGCATGGTGATTGTCGTTGCATTGTGTAAAGGAGGCGTCGACTCATGCGCCTTCTCAAGGTTATAATTCGGCACACGCGGGCTTAAGTGATGCACATGGTGATAGCCGATATTACCTGTTACCCACTGAAGGACCTTAGGAAGCTTATAATATGAGCTTCCATCAACAGCCGCTTTTACGTAATCCCATTCTGATTCATCCTCAAAGTAGGAATCCTCAAACTGGTGCTGTACATAAAACAGCCAAATTCCAAGTGAACCTGATACAAACATAATTGGCCCATGAACAAGAAGAAATGCCTGCCAGCCGACTGCCCATACCATTAACGCATACACAGCTATGATGGCAAAATTGGTCAAGTATGTGTTATTACGCTCTTTTTTACGTGCATCCTTGCGATTCATTCGGTTTGTCACAAAGAATAAGTACAATGGCCCAAGACCAAACATGACGATAGGGTTTCGGTAAAGGCGATAAGCAAGACGCTCTTTAAAAGAGGCATTTTGATATTCCTCAACAGTCATAATCCAAACATCGCCTACACCGCGCTTATCTAAATTACTGCTCGTTGCATGGTGAATGGAGTGCTCCCGCTTCCATTTTTCAAATGGAAACATCGTAATAATTCCGGTTATTGTACCTAAAGCTGCGTTCACTTTTTTATTTTTAAAGAATGAGCCGTGACAGCAATCATGGAAGATAATAAAGATTCTTACTACAAAGCCCGCTGCAACAACTGATAAAGCCAAAGACAATAAAATTGAAACGGATAAGCTTTGGTAAGCTAAAAACCATAAAAGGAAAAACGGCGGTATTGTATTTATCATTTGACGGACACTGGCTTTGAAATCCGATTTTTCATAAGGTGAGACACTTTTTCTAAGTTCTGCTGTTTTTTGTTTACTCATGTCTTCCTCCCACTTTTAAGTGATTTGATCTTATGACCTCATCATAAAGCCTTATCGCGCCTTAAAGAAGTCATGACTGTCAACTCTTCAATATGACAGTTGTCATAGTCTTTTGCAGAAAACCAATGGATAAGCAATTCTGGTCATTAAAATCCTTAAAATGGATTCATTAATTAAAGAGGATATGGAGAAAATAAGCTAAGGCAAAAAATATTGGAGGTTGGTTGTGTGCGACTATTTATAACAACAATAGCTTTAACCCTTTTCTTCTCCACTGCTGCTGCAGCTGAAACTCAAACCAGTCCTTCCAGAGAGGAATTGCTGAGTGAGCGCATGGACTACTATGTCAAATCCGGAATAGAGCATATGATTCCATGGTATTACCTGGCTGCAATTGACCAGTTTGAACGAAATATTCAGCTTGTGCGAAAGGATATACCAAAACGTGAGGGCTCAATTGCCCTTCAATTTCACGAAGACTTTTGGGCGGGCTCAACAAATCCAAATAAAGAAGATACCTCACCTGCTTTGATTGAACTTCATTCAGGCAGGGGTCTGGACGGAAATTATGATGGCAAAGCGGACCGCAATGATCCCGCCGATGTACTTTTTACTATGGCAAATTATTTAAGAGAATTTGGCACGTCAAAGGAAGATATCTCTCTTGCCTTATGGGAATATTACAGGCGTGAGGAAACAGTGCGTCAGATCATGACGATTGCGAAGATTTACAAGACAAATCAAACGCTCGACTTATATGACCATGTCTTTCCTCTTCCTAAGCAGCATAATTACAGCTACAGAAGCACCTGGGGAGATAACCGTGGCTGGGGCGGAAGAAGAATCCACGAAGGCACTGATATTTTCGCTAATTATGGCGTGCCTGTAATGGCAACCACCCATGGAGTAATTGAAATTATGGGGTGGAATGAGTATGGAGGATGGCGAGTCGGGATCCGCGACATTCATAATGTGTATCACTACTTTGCCCATCTCGGCAGCTTTAATAAGGAATTGAAAAAAGGGGATGTTGTTAAAACCGGAACAATCATCGGTTACGTAGGCAGCTCAGGCTACGGTAAGGAAGGAACCAGCGGAAAGTTTCCGCCGCATCTGCATTATGGGATGTATCTTGATAACGGGCGGACAGAATGGGCGTTTGACCCGTACCCGTCCCTTCGGATTTGGGAAAAACAAACGTAATAGCTCCATTTAAAAACCGCGATCAGCCAATTATGATCGCGGTTTTTCTTCCTGACGCTCCCAATCGTTGATTTCTTCAGGAATAATATAATCCGTGTAAAAGCCATGCACGTCAATTTCAAAAAAGGTATACATTTCATCAAGGTCATTAATTGTATAAATGTAGGTGACAATGCCCTGACGGAAAAGCTCTGTGACAAATGCTTCGTTTACCCTTGCTTTTGATATCCCTACCGTCCTAAGATCATTTTTTTTACAGAATTCAATCACAGATTTGGCTGAATATTCTTCCCGCCCGGCAAGGTATAGAATGTCGTGAAAGCCGTGTTTGCGCAGAAGTTTTAAATCCTCCCGGTAATACATTTGAGGAATAAGGCGATTAAGTACATCCTTATCTACATCTTGAATCGCTTCTCCCACTTTTTCGTATAGCTTTTTTGTGTCTTCTGCAGATCCTCCTTTTCCATCAAGAAGTACATAAATTTCCGGGTGCTGCTTCATGAGCTTTATTACCCGTTCAAAATCAAGAGGGGTATAGTGCAAGTAATAAGGAAGCTTGATAAATTTTCTATATGGAAGCGCTTTTGCATCAGGCTTGAATTTTTGACCATAGGTTTCGTCCCAGCCGTGTCTTGCTACTAATTCGCCGTCGCTTGTAAGGGAAAGGTCAATTTCAATCAGTTTGTACCCGTTATTGTAGCTGTTGCGAAAGGCTTCTTCACTATTTGTGTAATCCTTGCCCTTTATTCCGCCGGCAGCATGGGCGATCAGTTTATGCTTTGTCCATGCGTAGGCGTCCTCGCTTTCTGAAGGACTTGCCCAGGACCATATAGTCAGCAGGAGAAGGAAATATTTCACAATCAATCACCTCATTAGACGCATATATTCCTACTAGTATCTACGATAATCACCTGGCAATTCATCGACTTACCTGAGTGTACCAGTTGCCAGAATATGCATCTCCATTGAAACCGTAACAGACAAGTCAGAAAAAACCTGATCGGTCAGCTCCTGTGTCCATTCTCCTTTATAATGCATTCTAAAATTTTCACTGAACCCAATTGGGTCTGTTTCATTCTGCTTTAACTCCTCGATCAGCGCAGATACTTCCTTTTTAAAATAATCCTGAATTTCATTTTCAAGTTCTGAAAAATCTCTCGACCTTGATAAATTTTTTGTACCCTTGTATTCATAAATAGTTCCTTTTAAATACAATATAATTGATAATGAAGGCTGATGTATATTCCCGTTTGATTTGTAGTCGACCTTGTTTTTAACAAAATCAATAACCACCTGCTCACTATGACGATCTTCATTTAACTGAATGGTAGCAGCCGGCATTCTTTCTACATCCTTTAAAAGCTGAATTAATTGTCCTTGTTTTCGGTCATATAGATCCGTCATCTTTTTTTCCTTAAATACAGTGACTCCCGTTATTTCCACTACGTCTTCTTTTTTCTCAATGTAGGGAGTCATCGTTTCAAGCACTGGATTCGTTTGTGTGTACATGAAATCATGAATAGTGGTAAAAGGACTGAACATATTATGAGGCTTTGGTTTCAAGAGAGCGTTTAAATAGGTTACAATCCCGGACTTGCTTGGATATTTTCCGGATAGCAGTTCTTCAGCACTTTCTTTAACCACTACCACATAGACATTTCCACCAATAACAGGATTCCTGTATAAATGCTCTACCACTTCTCTCATTCTTCCACTTCGTGCAAATTCTTCATTAAATAAAACGACACGCAAACCGTTCAATTTAATTTCTCTCTCCGCCTGAGCAGACAAATCAACAATTCCTTCTTTTACCATCCCGGAAACAGTCGAATAGACCTGATTAGGCTCCTCTGATGAAGAAGCAGACTGCGGAACGGCCAGTGTCAATTTCATCTTATTTTCATCGACATAATCCACTCCCAGCAAACTGACAAGAGCCACATCTTCAACTGAGCTTGGTGATAGATCTCCTGAACAGCCAAAGAGCAGCCCTGAAAGAAGCAGGAAGATAATTAGAAGATTTTTCATGTCACTGTCCGTCCTTTCTTTGGTCTTATTAGGTGGACGAGTATTAATACATTGGGCCATAAAATGATGGCCAGCTTCAAATAAAATATCTGGTCATACAAAATGTCCTGCAGATCTTTAGGAAACGGGATATTTATAAAGACGAAGATCAAAATAGCCAGTAAGTACAGGTGATAGGTTTTATTATTATTTCTTAATGAATCTAAGCCTTTTTTCCCAACCCATAAATAAGCTGAGGCAGTTGAAAGCAGAAGAAACACCCATAGTGAGATGCCCATTACATCAATACGTTCAAAAAATGATAATTCAACGGCTTTATACAGCTTTAAGATTGGGTACACCACTTCTTCCATTTGCCATGGAGAAAAATACATTACACTGACGACTGTGACAGTGAAATAAACGATAGACGTAATCCAGATGCCTATGGATCCATGCAGAAATGCTCTTTTCTGGTGAATAATATAAGGGAAATAAATCATGATGAGATCATACCCTACCATTGAAAAATAGCCATTGCGGCTCGCTTGCAGCCACTCTTTTAATGTGAAATTTGAAACTGGAAGCAAGTGGCGGGGATCCCCTTCAATTATTGGCCAATATAAAAAGATGAGCATCCAAATGGTTAGAAAGAAGCTCATGATACTAAATCTTGCAATGGATTTAATTCCTCCATGGACAATGTAAAGCAGAACCAAAAAAAATACAATTAAAGGTCCAGTGATAGGGCGATCCGGCAAAGCAACAATTAAAATCAAATCTAAATACCCTTCTACAATTGATGAAATAAAAATAATTAGATACAGGACAAGAAATAAATTGACAAACTTTCCAAACCATTTCCCAAGAAGTTTTTCGTTCAGCGTATAAAGGTTTTCGGTCGGATATCGCAAGAATAACCAGATCATCGGAATTAATGTCAGGTTTGCTATTACACCAAGAAGAAGAGGAAGCCACCATTGGCTATAGCCCATTGAGTTCAGCTTATTTGGGAGGGATAATAGTCCAAGGCCAACCATCGTGTTTTGAACAAGAAAAACAACATGATATCCGTTCAGTTTTTTTCGTTTATTGTTATCCAAGCTGCTCACTCCTCATCCAGCGGCCGTATTCTTTTCGTTTTTGCCCTTGAGATTCCTTTTTTATATTGCAGCAGCCCAAGCGGCAGACGAACCACACTGTCCAGAAGATCTGTCCACTTTCTCGGAATGACTGGTGTTAAATAAGGGTTGCCAAGTGAAGTCAAGTTGAGTAAATGGATGAACAACCAGGCAAGTGCAAGCATTTGACCATATAAGCCAAATAATCCTGCAGATAAGATAAAGATATAGCGGATAAAACGGCTGGTATTACTCATTAGAAAATTTGAAGGCAGGAAGGACAAAAGTGCAGAAATAGCCACCAGAACGGTAAGCATATTACTGATAAGACCCGCCTCAACCGCTGCCGTCCCAATTACAATCCCCCCTACAATACCGATTGTCTGACCGATTTTAGTCGGCATTCGCGATCCGGCTTCCCGCAGGATTTCAATGACCAGTTCAATAAAAAGCACCTCAATAACCGGCGGAAAGGGAACCCTGTCCCGAGATTCCTGAAGGTTCATAAGCAACTCAAATGGGAGCAGCTCAGGGTGATACGTAAGTGCAGATATGTAGGTTGGAGTTAAAATAATGGTAATAAAAAAACCAAAAAAACGAAGACTTCGAAGCAAGGTTGCCGTCATCCATCGATTATAATAATCCTCTGTCGATACAAACAGTTCAAAAAACGAGGTAGGGGCGATAATGACTGACTGGCTGTTCCCCATTACCACAACAATTCTGCCATCCAGTAAATACTGAACGGCCATATCTGTCCGTACCGTCATATTGTACTGCGGGAAGGGAGAATAAGGGTGATCTTCAATTAACTGCTTGAGCATTGAAATATCCATAAACCCATCGTAATCAATTTCTTCAAGCTTCTTGCATAAACGGTCCAGGTTTTCTCGATTGACTAAGTTATTTAAGTATAAAACCGCAACCTTTGTTTTCGTTTCTGACCCTAATTCATAGCTTTTATTTTTCAATTCAGGGTTTGCGATCCGCCTCTTAATTAAAGAAAGGTTAGTGTTTAATGATTCTGTGAAAGCATCCTGAGGACCGATCACTGTGGACTCTGTTTCCGTTTGCTGAATTGCACGGTTTTCAGCACTAAAGGTACTTAAGGCATAAAATGTGCTGTTTTGATGAAGATGAATAATGGTATAGCCGGTAGTGATGAGGTCTAACAATTGATTAAGATCATTCTCACCCACTTTTTCTGCGGCATGAATGACTGTTTCCTGTTGACGCAATATAGGACCGACAACCATTTGGTGTAAAACCTGAGTGTCGACCAGGGACTCATAATAGATAAGTGTAACGAATCCATTTATTGTTTTTATTTGTTTATATTTAACGTCAGCAATATCGGTCAGATTATTCTTTATAGCTTCCAGTGATACCCGCTCTGATTGTCTGCTTTTACTTGTGGCTTGAGGTTTTCCGGTGGGGACAGGTGCTTTTTTCTTAAGTAATTTGCTCAAAACCTTCCCAAAACCCATGCCGTTCACATCCCTTTTTGTAGTGTCCTTTATCTTTTTATTCATTGCCTTATAAAGGAGGATGTATACTTGAGAAGTGACAGAGTAAATGGTCAGGCATTATTACTCTGTTGCTGGAATTAAATTAAAATTTTGCAGACACAAAAAAGAGGCTGAGACTTAATTCTCAACCTCTTTCACCGCTCACTTTTCTATCTCTCAATGGTAAATAGAAAATAAGTCTTCTTTTCATCTGTGTTGCCGGTTATTTGCCTCATTTCTTCGGTCTTGTCCATCCATCGTGCTTTTTTAATTTTATCATTCAACTGGTCATCTATGTCCTTTTCAATTTGTCTCATCAGCATTATTACCTTTTCACAGCTCAATCCGAAATGCTCTGCTGCCTGCTGGTGAGGAGCGGTTTTGACTAACAGCGCCATGAATTGTTCTGATGTAGCAGAACGGGCAGCGAGGGAGTCCTCTACATTTACGATGTATTGATAAAGATTTCGTTTTAACTCAGGGAGGGATTCAACAATTTCCCGGGCCAATATTTCCATTAGGTGTCCATTCATACGGATCTCCCCTTTTTTAAGTTGAGCTTTCGAGTACCTGATTCTGCACTTTGCACTTACCAGCTTGCTTTTTTTACACCCGGCACCTGGCCTTTATGTGCATATTCTCTAAAGGCAATACGGGACATCTTGAATTTACGCAGATACCCTCTAGGCCGCCCGGTAACCTCACAGCGATTTTTCAAACGGGTCGGAGATGAGTCACGAGGAAGCTTTTTTAGTGCCTCATAATCCCCCTTCTCTTTTAGTTCTCTTCTGAGGTCTGCATATTTCAGCACCATTTCCTGGCGCTGCTTTTCTTTTGCTACTTTCGACTTTTTAGCCATTTTAATTCCTCCTTAAATCGTAACCATTACGTTTTAATAACTAGTAAATCATATACATTCCGATTTATCAACTGTTTTTACATAAAAAAACCGACATGAGGGTAGATCATGTCGGAGTCTTTTTACCCTTGAAAATAATTTTCCACAAGCATCAATATAAACACACTGATCATCAGTGCACTATTACAAATAATTAAAACCGTATGGCGACCTGCAATCGCAAAAGCAAGTCCCGCTGCCCCTAATACGAATGTTAACCAAATCGGGGGTTCAAGTCCAAAAACGATTTTAACCAGCCATAGAATCACACCGCCAATAAAAAAAAGCAAAGAAGCTTTAGCTTTATTCATAGAGGACCTCCTTATCATGGGGCCAGCTTTTTTTGGTATACCTATATTATTTTCCCGCTGTCTTCTTCTTTTTAAACATAACTTTATAAATGAAGCCCCAGACGGTGAAGTTTCTTTTAAAGGGTACTCATTATTTTACGTGTGGTATACTATACTAAATAAAAGGCGCCTGGTGCAGACACACCAGACGCCCCCAATAGAACGCCCTCAAAAGGGGACAGCGTAAGCAGACAACAAATAATCCACCCGAGCCGCCAAACTCAAGGGTGGATTATTCTTTTTTGTTAAACGACAAAATCGAAACGACGAGACCGGAAAACGCAATCATCATCATGATTCCTTCGAAAGTTGTCAAACAGCATCACCCCCTTTTCAGCGGGATGTGCTGACCACCCTTGAGAAACGATTCTATTGTAGAAATAGTTTATCATAAATTCTTTGGTGAAAATTGGTTTTTAAAAAAAGAGGTATTCAAGCCTATTTCTACTGAAGGACCAGTGTCAGAATCACCAATACCTCCTCCGTCTTCGTCCTCCTACTCCAATGCCTCCCCCTCATTGCGTGAGCAGTTTCCTTTTGTAACAAAATAAATCGGCGTATACTACTTCTTGTACAATTATTTCACATGAACTAATTTTAAAGGAGGCACTCAACATGACTGCACCATTTCTGGAACCATATACATTTAAAAATGGCGTGACACTTAAAAACAGAATTATGCTTGCGCCGATGACGAACTTTGCTTCAAGTGATAATGGCGAAGTAACTGAAGAAGAGCTTGCTTATTACCGCGTACGCTCAGGCGGTGTCGGCACAGTCATTACTGCTTGTGCAAATGTGACAGCAGACGGCAAGGGATTCCACGGGGAAATAGGTGTTGACCGTGATGAGCTGGTGGGGAGCTTGTCTTCTCTTGCCAAAGCCATCCAAAATGAAGGCGCCAAAGCCATCCTTCAAATTTTTCATGGCGGGCGTATGGCACCGCCGGAGCTGCTGCCGGATAATCAAACCGTAAGTGCGAGCGCTGTTGCTCCTCTGCGTGATGGTGCAGCGACACCCCGCGAATTAGAAAACGAAGAAATTGAACATATTATAAAAGCATTTGGAGACGCTACCCGCCGTGCGATTGAAGCAGGGTTTGACGGTGTTGAAATTCATGGAGCCAATACGTATTTGCTGCAGCAGTTTTTCTCTCCTCACTCAAATCGACGCGAGGACAAATGGGGCGGTTCTCTTGAGAAACGCATGACATTTCCTTTGGCAGTAGTAGATGAAGTGCGGAAGACGGCAAAAGATAAAGGCGATTCTTCCTTTATTGTCGGCTATCGAATATCTCCTGAGGAAATGGAGAATCCGGGTATCACTATGGAAGATACACTCGCTTTTGTGGACCGTCTCGTTAAAGAAGAGATCGATTATCTTCATGTTTCCGTACAGGACTTTTACGCCGGTTCTATGCGTAATAAGGAAGATAAAGCATCACGCGTTCAATTAATTCAGGATCGTGTCGGTGAACAAATTCCAGTAATTGGCGTTGGATCACTGCATACGCCAGAAGATGTAGAAAAAGCGATGAGCGGCGGTGTTCCACTCGTATCCCTTGGCCGTGAGCTTATTATGGAGCCAAAGTGGGTAGAAAAAGCGGCTAACGGTAAAGCCGATCAAATCCGGACAGACATTTCCGTTAACGACCGTGAAGAACTTACCGTTCCGGCTCAATTGTGGCAGGCCATTATTAATACACCTGGATGGTTTCCGGTTAGAGAGCATGCAAAAAAATAGTTTCTTGATAAATAAAACACGCAGCGTAAAAACTGCGTGTTTTATTTACGTTCAGTATGATTTAATCACGAGGGTTCTGCTGTGGTAAACTACTCCATAACAGACCATTAAAAAGGAGCGTCTTTATGCTCGTTAAAAATTGTATCGCAATAGCGGCAGGCGGAGCAGCCGGTACTCTCTGCCGTTATTTCTTAAACGTTCATACACTGTCGATCTGGGCGGGGCATCCGGTCGGGACTGTGCTTGAAAATTTACTTGGAAGCCTGCTGCTTGGCTTTTTGACTGGATGGGTGCTTCACCGGAAAGTTAAAGATTGGGTAAAGCTCGGTCTTGGCGTTGGATTTTGCGGAGGATTTACTACGATGTCGACGCTCGCAGCAGACACCTTCTTCCTTTCACAGGAAAGTTCACCAGCCGGTCTGTTGACTTATTTATTCATTTCTTTATTCGGCGGCCTGACTCTGGCATTCATCGGCCTTGTGCTGGGTGAAAAATGGAGTAATGGAAAAGAGGTGTCTCATCCCGCATGAACCTTTTATGGCTAAGTATCGGCGGCGCAATTGGAGCTGTCTCGCGCTATTTAATCGGACAGGCTATCCAAAATAAGTTTCCTTCCCCTTCTCTCCCTTTTGCCATGATCATTGTGAACCTGCTGGGGTCATTTGGATTGGGATTATTTTTCAGTCTTCTGTATGGAAGACTTCCGTTAAATGCTTATGAAGATCCATTATATTTGTTTGCCGGCATCGGCTTTTTTGGAGCGTTTACCACCTTCTCTACTTTTAGTGTAGAAATGGTTCAATTGCTTAGAAACCGCTCATATAAAAAAGGTGCGGTCTACTTTTTCTTGTCTATTCTGGGCAGTATTATGGTGTTTCTATTTGGGTTCTGGGGCGGTGGAGCGTCAGCTTACTGAATGCTAAAAGATGTGCTGTTGTCAGCACAACTTTTAGCATTTCATCTATAAAAAGTCAAAACACCTTCTTCTGATCCCTGTCCTCAGAAATGATCTCTACTGCCTCTCTGAAACGCTGGGAATGGACGATCTCCCTTTCGCGTAAAAAACGCAGCCCGTCATTTAAATCAGGATCATCTGATTGATCAATGATCCACTGGTAGGTAGCTCTTGCTTTTTCCTCTGCAGCAATATCCTCGTATAAATCAGCAATCGGGTCCCCTTTCGCCTGAATGTAGGCGGCAGTAAACGGAACACCGGCAGCATTATTGTAAAATAGCGCACTGTCATGGCTGACATAATGCTCAGCAAGGCCGGCTTTTCTCAGCTGTTCCGGCGTGGCGTCTTTTGTAAGCTTGTAAATCATCGTGGCAATCATTTCTAAATGAGCAAACTCCTCTGTACCAATATCTGTTAAGAGTCCAATCACCTTATCTGGAATCGTATAACGCTGATTCAGGTAACGCAGTGCTGCAGCAAGCTCTCCATCCGCTCCTCCGTACTGCTCCATCAGATACTTAGCGAGAGTTGGATTACAGGTGCTTACCTTTACCGGATACATAAGCTTTTTTTCATATGTCCACATAACTCATTCACCTCAATTTTTTATACTTGCCACGGCCATGGGGACTGACTCCATTCCCACACTTTTTCATTTCTATTTGGCGTTCCGAATCGCAATGGTCCATGAAGGCTTTCAAAAGCGGTTTTTAATTTCAGACTGTAAAGAGCATATTGATTAAACTGCTTAATCGCCTGGGAATCTGTTGGATGAGTATCTAAATATAAGGCAAGTTCAAAGAGTACAAAATCAACAGCCTGTATTTCTTCTAGATCTCTGTAATATTCCTTGGATAGAGAGTGAGTCAATAGAGGAACCTCCCTTACTTTTTATAGGGATTATCATAGTAATCATAAAAAGGCGTCCAGAGCGTACCTGTTTTTAATGCGTCTATAGCTGAAAATTGAGGAAAGTCCGGGGGCTGAAAGCCAATAAAAAGATTTGGGGGAACAACATATGTTTTTTTCAGCAGCGGCGGACAAGGGTCATATAATCCACGAAAAGGCGTAAATGACCTTCTAAAAGGGGTTTTCTCATGTGTCATCCGTATCTCACCTCTCAAGCAGAGTTTACCTAGTGAGTATATTCAGAACAAATTCAAATAGTCATCTCAATTTGAAATTAGCTGCTTGTTCATAAGAAAAAGGACCGCAGTCATTAGCGGTCCTTTCTTGTATGGCAGCTATTTACTTTCCTTATAGTTTTTTATCATTTCTTCTGCAAACAGGCGGCATTCCTTTGCACGAGCCGTACGATTTGAATAAAGCATTTTTTCCTGATTCCCTGTTCTCAGCCGTTTGGCTTCAGAAAGAAGGGTTTCCCATTTTTCCATAGACTGTCCCTGCAGCCAGTTCAAAGCAGCTTCCTTTGAGACAATATCCTTCCGGTCAATTGAATAAAGAATGCGGGCAATAGTTAAAACAGCAAACTCCACATCCTCGTCCTTCACAAAATTCTTCCGGCTCCCTGCTTTGTCTGCCCAGTAATAAGTCAGGTTATAATCGAGCGTCTTTTCTACCTGTTCGAAGGATTCTTCAAGATCAAGCTCTTCAGCCGGGGGACCGAAAAGATCAATGCCCCGGTGTTTAATCATCCACCAGGTAATCCCGTTCACGTCCCAGTAGCCTGTCTTAATTTTCCCATTTTCACAGTAGGGATACTGCGGCTGGTTCTTGTTATCCTTGCCTGCATGGTTTTCCTGCAGGTACATCCCGTCCAGTTTCTCTCCATACGGACTTGTCTTTACGAGCTGGCGATGGAGCTCCTTAAGTGCCCGAAGCTCCTTTTTATCTAATTCCTCCTGAAGAAACACAACAAAGTCCAGATCACTTTTATTACTATTAAATGCTTCTAAAGCAACAGATCCATATATATACATTCCCACAGCTTTCTGTGGAAGAATAAATCTCACACGGCGCGAAAAATCATTTAAAAACGATGAAACCGATTTAGATAAAGTCATTTGCATCTCCTCTTTTAAGGTTTGTGATTATCAGACTATTAAGTGGTTATTATCCTATTATAACGAAGAAACACTAGTAATTACTTACAAAATATGAAATCTATATGATTATTTAATAAGTCATTAGCTTTAATTAGTTGCGGGAAGCTGCTTTTTCAAATGAGAAAAAGCAGACTCAGGGATTAATCCTGGGCCTGCTTTTTTATTAAAAAAAGAACACTGCTTCCAAGTCTGTACATCTTTAATGCGCATTGCTCATAATCGGGCATTGACGAATGTCCTTAAGGTGTACCAGTTCAATTGTCATAGGTGTCAATTTGCGTTTTAATGTGCAAAAATTTTTTGAATCAATCGAAAGGATTGTATGCTCTTCTCCATTATAGAGAATAATATCTCCTTTTTTCATGTTGCTTCCTCCGTTATGGTTCGTGTTTCTCGTGGAATCGGGGTCGGGTGTACAGCTTTTAGCTGCGGGCTGAAAGTAGTTGTTAGAGAACTCTTACCTTATCTCATCATTGACCTTTTTTTGAATCTTTAATCCAATAAATAAAGATATCTTATTATGACTTCATAGTAAATAAAATCCTTCTAAGAAATTTGACTGAATTCGACCAAATTGCCCTTTTTTCTAGTATATCATTTAACGCATGGCAATAAACAATTTTACCTGTAAAAGTACAAGAAAAACCATTAAGTCAATTATGTTAAGAAGCCCTGGCAATTCATTCCCGCTTTCTGGATTGCCTTTCATAAGATTTATTAATCCGGGCATGATAATCAGGTCTACTGTACTAAATTTCTGTAGACAGGACGAAAGTTTAATTCAATGAGGAGGAACATAATGGGTATTTTAAGCGGAAATCCTAAAACAGAGCCTATGCATTACGGAGAAGTATTTGGAGCATGGACGTATCTTTCAACTGCGAAAGCGGCTGTAGCAGCTAAACAGACAATGCTCAATCATGCAGGAGACCGTGATTTACAGCGGATTATTGAGGATGCCATTCAGCTTGGTGAAAAAGAAATCAGCCAGGTTGAAGAACTGCTTCGTGAAAATCAAATTGGTCTGCCTCCAACTCCTCCATCACGCCCGGTTGCAAAAGTTGATGAAATCCCTGTAGGAGCCCGTTTTCAGGATATAGAAGTATGTTCTTCTATTCAAATGGGAAATGCGGCCGGTCTGATTGCATGCAGCCAAATTATCGGCCAATCAATTCGTGAGGACGTTGCCTTATTATTTGCTCAATTCCATAGTGAAAAAATAGCTCTTGGTGCAAGAATTCTTGAATTAAGCAAAGAAAAAGGATGGCTCGTTCCGCCGCCTCTTCATCAGTATTGACCCGTTTTAAAACACAAAAAGAAAAAGCCCTGAATACAAGGGCTTTTTCTTGCGTTTATACTATTTCCTGAATATCACAGGGCGAAATAGCCTGTCACCACTCGACATATTTCGGGTGGTGACAGGCACCTCGTAGGCACTTCGTAGGCACCCGTAATGCATTATTCTCCTCATTCTTCCCTCTGTATCTTTATTTTTCGAAATGTGAGGGTATCTCTTTTCACTTCCTGCAGCTATATAGAAAGTGAAAGGAGGTGAGCAACTATGGCACAAGCACACGTTTCTGATGTAAAGCTTCGACTTGTTTTTGTGGATGGACTAAAGGAAGATGGTTCTCCAAATATTAAACGTAAAACCTTAAGCCGTATTCGTCTTGGTGCTTCAGCTGATGAGCTATTCATTACATCTCGGGCATTCGCTTCCCTCAGCAGCTACAGTCTGATGGATACTGAACGGGTCGAAACAGCCCAAATCCAGTCTATTTAATTCGGTCTGCCATTAGAGAGGAGGAGAGTAAATGAATAAATCACTAGAGATTCAATTTCAAACAGAGGAAGGCGCAACTTCTACCTTATCTGTTGAATCGCCAAAAGAGCCAATTGATCCTGCTGTAGTAAAAGCAGCGATGGAAAGCATCATCGCAGGAAATGCTTTTATCACACCTTCTGGAGCGCTTACCGGTATTAAAGGCGCCCGTGTTGTTATGCGAGGTACTGAAGCGGTTGAATTGGGCTAAAATGAAAGAAAAACATTAGTAACCTATCACTAAAAGGCGGTCAGCGACGAGCTGACTGCCTTTTTCAGAAAGGAGAACACCATATGGACCAATGGATTAAGCTTGTGAGCGAAGTTGGATTCCCGATCATCGTAACCCTTTATCTCCTGCATCGGATCGAAGCAAAGCTTGAAGCAGTCATTCAGTCGATACATGGGCTTTCAGAAAAGGTCAATTAGAAGGTTGGATTGATTGTACGATAATCATCATAGTATATCTCATAAAAAATAGGACAATCCCCGTTCATTCACGTTATACGTGTGCAAACGGGGACTGTCCTTTATGAAATGGGCGCTATTCTTTTATTAGCTCTACACCAAGCATCGTAATAATGACTAAGATAACGGAATACATACAGATACTGCAAAGTGAAACCACAAAGAGTTTCGTTTTGCTCATTCCAAGGCTGCGTCCTAAAATCCCGACTGTCCATGATCCGATGATTGGAGTAGCCAGCAGAACCATCCAGGCGCCATGCTGAATTAATGTACGGTTAAAGCGATGATTTTCCATTTTGTTTAACAGACGACTCGCTTTTTTCCATTTTCTAAGTGTATCATAAAAATATAAAATGATCGGAATTGGCATAAAATTTCCTAAAGCGGTCCAAAACACACAAGACATTGGATCAAGGCCCATTAACATGCTGGCCGGCAGCGCAACATAGATTTCAAGCATTGGCAGGAAACCCATTAACCACGCTGAGAAACATAAGGATAAATAAGCAATAATGTTTTCCAAACATACACCTCTTAACATAAGCACCCACGCACAAGCTCTAAAGGCAGCAGGTACCCTATAATTATTTTATGCACATTTCCGAAGATGAGAGGCGGCAGAACTCCTATATATAATCATCTTTAAAAGCTTTATTGGAAAATTAACTTAATAAAAGGAATTTATGTCCATATTCATTACAATTATATTATAATTTATTTTATAGGCTATTTAAATATCTTATTACGAAATGACAGAAATTTTCTCGTTCTAAAATAGAGACTAAAAAGGCTTTAGGCAAAAGTATAGAAGGCTGAAACGGGCACTCCGTTTCAGCCTTCTATTTTTCTTTTGTAATCGCAAATAAAGCCTGCAGTTCGAATGGATTTTCCACCAGATCTTCAAGCGTATATCCATCAAGCACCACAAAATACGCTTCAAGCGCCTTATGAAGGACATGCTTTAAACCGCAAACAGGCGAGATGACACATTGATTGCTCTTTGGATCAAAGCATTCCACCAGATGGAAATCCTCTTCTGTCTTCCGAACCACTGCACCGATATTAATTTCTGCAGTATCCTTAGCAAGACGGATCCCCCCATTTCTCCCGCGCACTGTTTCAATCAGGCTCATTTTCCCGAGCTCATGGGTCACTTTTACAAGATGATTTTTCGAAATCTGATAAGCACCGGCAATTTCCTGAATCGTTGAGAGCTCGTTTTCCCTCTTAGCAGCCAGGTAAATTAAAACACGCAGTGAATAATCAGTATATAAGGTTAACTTCATGACACTCACCTTTATCTATAAAGAAATTAGTCTATTTATCACTTTAAACTTTGTCATTTAAGTATACGCTTCTGTAAAGTGGTTGTTCAATTGTGACGAATTAATTAAACATAACAGCACCTCATTGCTTTTACATTTCATAAGAGTATATTAAAGATGCATTTAAAATATATCTTTTAAATAGAGGAGTGCTCTCCATGCTATCTCAAAAAACAATGGATATTATTAAAGCAACTGCGCCTGTTTTAGAAGTAACAGGAACTGAAATCACAACAAAATTTTATCAAATGCTTTTTGACGCGCACCCTGAACTGCTCAACATTTTTAATCATACGAATCAAAAGCAGGGCCGGCAGCAAACCGCGCTCGCTAACGCTGTGTATGCGGCTGCCGTTAACATCGAACGGCTTGAAGCCATCTTGCCTGCGGTTGGAAAAATTGCTCACAAGCACCGAAGCCTTGGGGTTAAGCCTGAGCATTACCCGGTTGTAGGGGAATTTTTGCTAAAGGCAATCAAGGAAGTCCTGCAGGACGGGGCAACAGAAGAAATATTGCAAGCATGGGCTGAAGCATACGGTGTCATCGCTGATGTATTTATTTCTTTAGAAAAAGAAATGTACAAGGAAGCAGAAGCCATAGAAGGCGGCTGGAACGGATTTAAAGAATTCATTATTACCAAAAAAGTTGAGGAAAGCTCAGTCATTACTTCCTTTTATTTAAAACCGGCAGATAAATCAGCTCTTCCTTCCTACCTTCCTGGTCAATACATTACCGTTCAGCTTCAAATACCGGGAGAAAACTATACGCAAAACCGGCAGTACAGCCTGTCCTCTGCTTATACACCTGATTATTACAGAATCTCTGTTAAACGGGAGGATGAACAGGATCCAAATGGAACAGTCTCTCCTTATCTTCACACGAATTTATTAGAAGGCGATTCCATTTTTGTAAGCGTTCCAGCTGGTGATTTTTATATTGATGTAAATGACCAAGCTCCGATTACGCTTATAAGCGGAGGCGTTGGAGTGACGCCTATGTACAGTATGCTCGAGTCGATTACACAGCAAAACTCAGCGCGTCCGGTTACCTTTATTCATGCAGCACGCAGCCAGGCGGTCCATGCGTTTGCAAAAGAAGTTGCTGCACTTGCTGATTCACTACAAAATGGCAAGAGCTATGTGGTTTATGAGCAAGGAGACAATGTCAGTGACTTTACCGGCTACCTGACACCAGAAATCTTAAAACAAATTGTGGATCAACAAAGCTCCTTTTATGTTTGCGGACCGGTGCCTTTTATGAAAGCAGTGATTAATGCCCTGGCAGAAATCGGTGTTCCTGCTGAACAGGTTCATTACGAGTTCTTTGGACCAGCTATAGCGATTTAAGAAATGGATGAATGAAGTAAGCGAGCCAAAGCATTTTAGCTTCGGCTCGCTTTTTATGTTGCCCAGTATGCTTTTAGTTAAGCATTTTTCTTTGTTTTCGTAGGGGTGGTACGTTTTTTTGCGGCGGGTTTTTTCTTTTTTGTTTTTTCCACTGATGCTTGTAGAGCCGCCATAAGCTCTGTAACGTTTGCGGCTGTTGTCGGCTGTTTTTTCTCGGCAGCCGATACCGTTTTCTTTCCGGTTTTCTTTTGCTCGATCAGCTCCATTAAAGCGGTACGGTAATCGTCTGTGTATTTTTCAGGCTCAAAATCCGTAGTCAGCTGATCGATAAGCAAAAGGGCCGTATCCAGTTCCTTTTTGACAATCGTGACATCCTCCGGAATATTCGGTACGTCTTTTGAGCTTCTAACCTCATCTGGAAAGTGAATGGTTTCCATGACGAGCGTATCCTGATAAACCCGTACTACCGCAAGCTGCTCCTTCGATCGAATGATTATTTTGGCGACGCCAATTTTACCCGATTCCTCTAAGGCTTTCTTTAAAAGAGTGTAGGCTTTTCCACCTCCGGTGTCCGGTGCCATGAAGTAGCTTTTTTCAAAATAAATTGGATCAATTTCCTGAAGCTTTACAAAGTCGATAATTTCTACTGCTTTGTCTTCGTTTTCTTTTTTAAGATTTTCAAGCTCTTCCTCATCAAGCACAACAAATTTATTTTTCGAATACTCATACGCTTTTACAATGTCCTCGTTCTGCACTTCTTTTTCACAGCCGGAGCAAACCTTCTTATAATTGATTGGCGCATGGCATTCCTTATGCAGCTGGCGCAGTTTAATATCTTTGTTTTCAGTGGCAGTATGAAGCTTTATTGGAATATTGACCAACCCAAATGAAATGCTGCCCTTCCAAACCGTATGCATCTTCTCACCTGCTTACTTTTTTTCTTACTATGGAGTTTTTTGAGCTTAATTATGTATGAGCGGGAAAACTTCATCAAAAGCTAATGAAAAATTGAGAGGCGGATGCCGAAGTGAAACCGATGCTGTTAACTGCAACAACCTCTGTTCCGGAAGGTCCTGAATGGCAATATGAGGTTAAATATGATGGCTTCCGCTGTATGATACATTGGGAAGAGCCCACACCAAGACTGATCAGCCGGAATGGAAAACCGCTTACTACCATGTTCCCTGAAATTGTTGCGTTTTGCGTGGAGCACTATGAAGCTGCCAAGCCGTATCTTCCACTTGTATTTGACGGAGAGCTTGTACATTTACTTAATTCTTATCGGAGTCACTTTTCGACCGTTCAAACACGTGGAAGGATGGGCACCGCTTCTGTTATTCAAAAGCATGCGATGTCCTTTCCTTGTCATTGTATTGCTTTTGATCTGTTGGTATACAAGGGAAAGACGCTGCAAAATCAGCCTTTGACTAAAAGGAAGGAAAAGCTTATGGACCTTTTTGCAGCCCTTTCGCTTCCCATATCGGTGGATGCCCAAAGTCCGAAAAGAATTCAATGCATTGATGTTTTTGATTCAAGAGCTGAAGCAGTGGAAAAGGTTGTGGAATATTACGGAGAAGGTGTGATTGCAAAAAAGAAAACGGGCAAATGGCAGGCAGGCAAACGAAGTGATCATTGGTTAAAGGAAAAAAACTGGCGCTATATTACCGTATTTCTGACCTTATGGGATAAAAACAATGGCTATTTTCATGGAGCCATTTATCAGGAAAACGAGCCAATTGAAGTGGTTCATTTTCGTCATGGGCTTGAACCGGAACAGGAAAGCACGCTTAGCGAATTGTTTCAAACAAGCGGGGAAAAAGTATCCTCTTCTGTTTGGGCGCTTCCTCCATCTGTGTGTGTAGATATTGCCTGTATCGATTTTGACGGAAAACATCTGCGGGAGCCCAGATTTCATGCATTTAATTTTGAAGCTGAGCCTGATGAATGCACCTGGCAGACACTTCAGCGACAGCTTTTCCCTTTGCCTGAGCGCGTAGCAGTCACCCACCCTGACAAGCCTATATGGCCCGATTTAGGGCTGGTAAAGGATGATTATCTCCTTTATCTTCAGCTTGCAGCTCCATATTTAATGCCGTTTTTGCAAGATCGGCTGCTGACGGTTATTCGCTATCCGCATGGGGCAGCGGGTGAACGCTTTTATCAGAAAAACTGTCCGGACTATGCACCTGATTTTGTCCTGACAAAAAAGGAGGACGATATCCGTTATATTTTATGCAACGGGATGGAAACCCTTCTTTGGCTCGGGAATCAGCTTTCTCTTGAGTTTCATATTCCTTTTCAAACGATTCATACGGAAAAGCCGACAGAAATTGTCTTTGATTTGGACCCTCCTTCTGTGAACGAGTTCAACCTGGCGATCGAAGCTGCGGTGCGTATGAAGGCGATCTTTGATGAATTTGGGCTGCGCTCCTATATCAAGGTATCCGGCGGTAAGGGGCTTCAGGTGTATATCCCCCTCCCGGCCGATACCTTTACGTATGAAGATACCAGGCTATTT
The DNA here is from genome assembly GCF_002926065.1 of Jeotgalibacillus proteolyticus. Lineage (GTDB taxonomy): Bacteria > Bacillota > Bacilli > Bacillales > Jeotgalibacillaceae > Jeotgalibacillus > Jeotgalibacillus proteolyticus. Next base: position 288,680 of record NZ_PREZ01000003.1, read on the forward strand.
ACATCGTTTGTTTGTGATTTTTTATGTGAACAGGAGCCCGAATGGTTCACAACTGAAAGGTTAAAGAAAAATCGTCATAACAAGCTCTACCTTGATTATATTCAGCATGATGCAGGAAAAACCATCATTGCCCCCTACTCCGCAAGAGGCAATGAACAGGGTCTGATTGCAGCACCCTTATTTTGGAACGAAGTAAACAACAAGCTCCACCCTACTCAATTTCCCATCCCTGCAGTCATCGAACGCCTCAAAAAACAAGGCGACCCGTTCTTAACCTTTAGACATCACCTCGATAGCCAGCCATTCTCTAAAGTGCTAGAACAGCTGAAGAAGCTTCGGTAAGTGTTTTCGGGGAAGTGCCTTCGGGGAGTGCCTGGCACTCCCCGATATTTGTCGAGAAACCCTCGACAAGTGCCTTCGACAAGTGCCTGGTACCACCCGATTTTTCCACCCGGTTTTCTTTTGGGCACGCTATGACTGCCTGGTGAATAGACTATTCGGAGTTTAGGAAAAGTGGGGTGTTTGGATGGCTGATCATCTTGCGTGGCATGAGACGCTGGAGATTCATGAGCTTGTGACGGCACAATCGATCGGGTTGATTAAGCTTAAGATGACAGTTAGCAAGGTAACAGATCCGGCGTTAAGTGCCCTTTATGCAGACGCTATTAATGGGCTCAGTGAGAATCTTCGTGAGCTTGTGCAGTTTTATCCTTTGGCGCCTTCAGCCGGACGGTTTGAGGATGAACGAAATGATGAAGTGTTTTATGCCGGGGATTTGCTGCTTTTGTTTAAATCGAGTGTGCGTAATTACGCTATCGCCATTACGGAAACAGCTACTCCCGCTCTTCGTGAGGTGCTGAAAAGACAATTAAACGGGGCAATTGATTCTCTTGCAAAGGCATTTAATTATATGTATGAAAGAGGGGAATACCCTTCCTACGACCTTAATGCTTTATTACAGCATGACCTTATGCTCGCACAAAAAGCTCTAAGTTTATAAACCTCGAGGAAACCCTGAATCATTATCTAAAATAAAAACCTATCAGAAAAAAGAGGTGTTAGGATGGAACAGAAGCGGGCCCCGCAGCATCTAGCCTGGCACGAAACACTCGCTATTCATGAGCTGACCGTCGCGCAGTCCATCGGATTAATAAAGGTTAAAAATACAGTTGATACGATAATGGACCCCGATTTAAAAAGGATCTACCTGCAGGCAATCGAGAATATAAGTGCAAACATTATGGAGTTTATCTCCTTTTACCCTCTTGCTGCCTCTCCTGATAGAAAACCAAACCAACATAGTGATTCGACTCTTTCAGCACGGGAGCTTCTTTTGCAAACAAAAAACAGTGTGAAAAGCTACGGGACTGCCATTACGGAAATTGCCACTCCCGGCCTTCGTGAAGTATTCCGGAAACATCTTAACCGATCGATCGATTCGCACGAAAAAATTTTCATTTATTTGTATGAAAAAGGACTTTATCCAACACATGATTTTTCAGCTATTCTACAAAATGATTTGAAAATATCCGACAGGGCACTTGGCTTTAAACTTGCGCAAAAAAATCCATCCTCTTTACCGTGAGGACGGATTTTTTTAGTGCTCTTTTACCATATATCATTTTCAAGCTCGAGGCTTTCGTGGCTGCCGGGATTTTCATTTCTATTATTTTTATTTCCCTTGGATTCCTTAAAGCTTCCCCATTCTTCTCCGAACTCAGCCTGATACTTTTCATCACCGGATAAAGGCATCTTCAGATCCTTGTCTTTATTTCTTTTCCAGATCATTATCGTCACCTCCTTACCGGTACTATGTCCAAACAAATTCAGGCTATAACAAAACCCCTTTTCGCCTTTATAAGGGAAAAGAGGTTAATTTATCATCTTTAACTTTTGCTTCTACCAGCTCAATTAACTCTTGATCCGGTCCCAGATAAAACACAGTCTTCCAACCATTAGCCAGAGTAAAAGGACCTTCTTCTATCTGTAATCCTGCCTCATTAAGTGCAGCCATTAACTCATCTAAACCCTCTACCTCCCAGGCAAAGTGGGTATGTGAACAACAGCTGCAGGAAATGAATTCATTGTCTTCTATGATCTCAAGCCTTACATCATCTTTTCTTAAAAAAATGATCTTTTCACTACCAAGTCTAAATAAGGTTTCACGTATAAAGCCAAAATTTCTCACATAAAATAATTCTGATTGAAAAAGATTTTTCACCTGTATTCCTGCATGATGCTGTTTCATCACCGAGCCCTCCTACAGGATTAAATTAATATCGCCAAATTCATGCCATAAGTATTCCTTCTCCAGCGCCTCCTTGTACGTGCGCAGCAAAACCTCTTCATCAATGAAAGCACCCAACATATCAAGATGGCTTGCTTCCGGTTCATGGAAGCCCGTCAAGAGGCCATCTGCGACCTGTAAAGGAGTCTCCTTTGAAACATGTAAGTGAGTTAGTCCTCGCATTGCCTGGCTGTCTCCACCTTGAGTTACAGCCGTTTCAAGAGCACGGACAACAGTCGTGCCTGCTGCTATGACTCTATTTCCGTTTCTTTTTGCTTCTTTAATCAATTGAACTGTTTCTTTTGGGAGACAAAATTCCTCCGGATGGTTTTTAGGAGATGGCCATTGATCATCTCCATAATAGCTTAAGCCTGCATGCAGCTGGATAAAGGCAAGCTTTACCCCTTGTGATTCAAGTGAACGGAGGAGCCTCCACGTAAATGCCCTGCCTGCAGAAGCCATTTCGACAGAGCCCGGCACTGAGCTGTACACGTTTTGATAGCTCTCAAGCGGCCAGGAGGCTTTAACATATTCATAGCGGACAGGCTCAGCTTCTTTGTACAGAAAATTATAGAAGTCAGTGCCTTTTTTGTTAAACCGGAATCTTACTAATGGATTTTCGCTCCCACTTCCTACTACTACGGCTTGCAGATCGCCATTAAAATGGATCACTTCTGTAGCCAGCTGCCTGTTCAAAACAAGTCCGTCCCATTCACCCTCCTTAATTTTTCTTGATAGACGCACCTCAACCTCGTTTCCCCCCTGCCTTCCCTTTAGTACAGCAGGAATCGTTCGACTGTTATTTAAGACCAAAACATCTCCTTCACTGAGAAAATCACCAAGCTGAGCAAAGCGTGAGTGATCTGTCTCACCTGTAAAACGGTTCAGTACAAGCAGTCTCGCTGAATCTCTGGTTTGTCCAAGCATTTCAAGTGGGACCGACGCATGCAAATGAGGAGGAATGGTAAACTTCTCTGCCCCTTTAAGCATGATGTTCTTCCTGCTTCCATTGAAATTTCTGCGCCTCAAAGCGCCTGCCATTTTCTTTAATTGATTCAGTGGAAGCAAGGTAGTTAAAAATATCCATGTTCGCTGATGGATGTGCAAGCGGATAGTCGCAATCAGGAACAGCTTTTTTGTGCATGTCTGTATCCATTTCACCCGGGTCCACCATATTGATGCGAACCCCAGTCCCTTCAAGCTCCTCTGCCCAGGTTTGCGTTAACCCCTCAACCGCAAACTTTGAAATCCCGTAAGCACCCCACTCCGCAAAGCCGGTTTTTCCTGCCTCAGAAGTCAGGTTAATAATTGAACCTGCTTTTTTGCTTAGCATGCCTGGAAGGACCCGCTTTGTCATAAGAAAAGGATTCAGTACATTCACATGAAGAACCTCGTTGAACGCTTCGTTTGGATAGTCTGCTAAAAGTGACGGTCCAGGTCCGAAAATTGAGGCATTATTGATAAGAACATCCACACCGCTAAATACCTCCTCAACGACCGAGACAAAACGATTAACGTCATCCGGGTTTGAGACATCCCCCTCAACAGCCACGACTTCACCGCCAAGCTCTTTAATTTCCTGCTCCACCTGCTGAAGTGCCGGCAGCTGACGCGCACAAATCGCAAGCCTTGCACCATTCCTTGCAAACTCAAGTGCCAGTTCTTTTCCCAGTCCCTTTGAAGCGCCTGTTATCATGACAACCGAATTGTTTCCCATATAAAAACTCCCTCTCCTCTTGATCTATCTTCATTTTATGAAATAAAAAAAACAACCGAATCGGCTGTTAGGAAGAAGAGTTAATCGCAAATATGACGGATGGCTATTTAAACCTTTAGTTGTAGTTTTTAAACCTTACTCCCTTATCATCATATAGATATCAATCTTATCCGCTTGAAACAATAGTTCCCGATCGGAAGAGTTAATCGTCAATTTAATTTCAAGGAAACCGTATAATGAAGGCTGTTAACTATATCTTCAAGCGCTAAATAGCCATTCTCCTTTTTATCCCAAAGTACGATGGACGTAATATGTGCTTCCTCTTCTTCAACATCCAGGCTGCACATTTTAGAGAATGAATCACCATTATGGCTTTTCAGTTTGCCTGACAAATTCGATAGCCGGGCCGCCAAACCCTTTTTCAAACAATGAAAACCTCTAACGCTTCGAGTTTTATAAGCACCTATACTTCACCAAAACCAATTGCCACTAATATAAGTAAAGCGAAGACGAGCACGCCTCCATTTAAAATAATCCCTATATACAGCCAGATCTTTTCCTTTGATTGAACGGCAAATACAAGCCCAGTTAAGGATAATAATGTGTAAAGAATGATCATTGAATAAATATTCGTTACCGGACCCTTTAGTCCCCAAAATAAAACCAGGCTTACCATAGCGATTAAGAAGGATAACAACCCGTGATTGTTCATACCCCCTGCTCCCTCTGCGTCCTTTACGCTCCTAATGTTCCCTTCAGGTCTTACGTTTTCTACATTTATTTCTTTGTATCGGCATCCATTTCTTTATCCTATTCACGAGGGAGTCATTATAGAAAAGGCGGACAGGCAGCGGGTAAAATCTTTTTAAAACGATAAAAAACCCGGCACTAGCGTCACTATAAAGTAACCCTAATACCGGGAGATCGTGCAGCTAAAAAAAATTAATCAATAAACGTAAACTCAGTCTCTTCTCCCAGATCGAGAATAAATGCTTTCAAAAGCTCCTTGGTTGCTGTTAAATCAGTCATATCAATCACTTCAACAGGAGAGTGGGCATAGCGTGAAGGAATGGACAGTACGCCTGTTGGAATACCGTGATTAGCGAGGCTTATTGCTCCTCCATCTGTGCCGATGCCAGGGAATATCTCAAGCTGATGGGGGATATTTTTATTCTCTGCCAATTGAATCAGCTTCTCTTTTACAGCCGGATGTGAGATTAAGCTGAAATCAAGCACTTTAATGCCTGTTCCGTCACCAAGAGCAAGGGTTTTGTCCATTGTTTCTTCAGGCGTATCACTGACGGCTGTAGTATCAATGGCGATGGCAACATCTGCTTTCACCTGGCGTGCAGCCACCTGTGCTCCCCGAAGACCAACCTCCTCCTGTACAGTAAAAACTGCCGTAACCGTCCCTGAAAATTTCGCATCCTGAAGTTCGTGGAGCGTTTGAATTAAGACTGCACAGCCTGCACGGTCATCAAAGCCTTTACCGACAAAACGCCCAGTCCTTTCATCTCCTAAATACTCCATACTTGGTTTCCAGGTAACAGGGGTTCCCACTTCCGCACCAAGCTCAATAGCATGCTCTTTGTTTTTCGCTCCAATATCTATGTATAAATGCCGGTGATTACGTACCTTACTTGCATCATCAAACTTTGCATAATGGGCTGAGATGCTTCCAACCACTCCTGTTAATAAACCCTTTTTCGTGCGCAGCTGAACCTTTTGGGTTAAAAGCAGACGATCATCATTTCCTCCAAGCTTTTCAAAACGGAGAAGACCATTTTCTTCAATCTTCTTTATAATAAAGCCAACTTCATCCATATGAGCGGTCATGACCATAACAGGCCCCCCCTGCGTTCCTTTTTTTGTAGCGATGACATTTCCAAGAGAATCCACCTTCACTTCATCGACTAAAGGACTGACTTTATCTCTAACCCATTTGCTGACCGGCTGCTCATGGCCGCATGGTCCGTGCAGGGCGGTTAATTTCTCTAAAAGCTGCTGCATACTAATTCCTCCTTTGAATTGATTACTGTGTATTATACCGTTTTATTTAGTAAAACGAAATATTAACTCCTAAAAAGAGGGACAGATTCCGCTTTAGGCAGAACACTATCCCTCTTTCGTTTTAGGTTTTTTTCTTTTCCCGGCGCCCCCAAAAAGGCCAACCATCAGGGAAAGACCGCCCACCAATGACAGCATGCCAAATGTATTGAGCTCAAGCAGCCATGAAGGAACTGTCCAGCTGACAGGGTAGGAGACGGAAACCGGGCTGTAAAAGGATAAAAACAGGCACGGAATGGTAACAAAAAGCAATATTGGCACATTAAGGCTGATGGATTTTATTCTGACAAACAAAAATGAAATATATAGACCAAAAACAAATGGAAGAAGAGCATTAAACCAATACAAAGGAGCAGCTTCATACGTCTCCTCCGCCCTTAATCGAATACTTTGTTCAAAGTAGTAGCTAATAAATGCTAAAGCCATCAATCCAAGCATCCAAATGAATGCAAAAAAATAACCAGATCTTCTTGAATGCACATTACCGCTCCTCTTCAACGAAATTCAATTACTATCCACCATCACAGCCTATAGCACAATGCTGGAAAACTCAGACCCAACAGCAAAACAAGCAGCTCAAGCCTCACCTCACCCTCGCCCCGCGGAAAGCATGCCCATGCAGCGGAAATCAACACGCTCATTTTAGACACCATGCCCCTAACAATAAAAGTTCAAAGGACCAAACCACTTATACAAGAAGTTGATTGCAGTGGAAGGAGGCAACTCCTGCGGGATGAAGCGGGAGCTTGAGATCCACTTGCTCAGCAAGTTAGCTCAAGCCCCTCCCCGCGGAAAACATGCCCATGCAGCGGAAATCAACACGCTCATTTTAGACACCATGCCCCTAACATTAAAAGTTCAAAGGACCAAATTCCTTTTACAAGAAGTTGATTGCAGCGGAAGGGGCTGACTCCTGCGGGAAGAAACGGGAAGGCTGAGATCCACTTGCGCAGCAAGTTAGCTCAGCTCCCGTCCCGCGGAAAGCATGCCCATGCAGCGGAAATCAACACGCTCATTTTAGAAACCATGCCCCTAACTTTTAAAATTCAGTAATGATTCACTACCACTAACCTTATCATAATTACCATTCGCTCCGAATCATCTTTTACCCTTTTTTATGACTCAAAAATCATCTTTAGGAAAACCTAAAAGAACATCAAATAGAAAAGGATGTTTAATGGATGTTATCAATTCAGCAAAAACAAACCCTGCGCTCTGAGCTCCTCCGCAGAAAAAAGGAACTCGAGGACCACTTTAAAATAAATGGCCATTTCGACCTCTTAAGAAGCCACACAGACGCTGTCGGAGAACTCTCTTCCTACGACAACCACCCTGGAGATATGGCCTCAGAATTATATGAACGTGAAAAAGATCTCGCCCTGACCGAGCATGAACGATTTGAATACAAAGGAATTACCCTTGCTCTTGAAGCCATGGAAGTTGGTATGTATGGAATTTGCTCCACCTGCTCAGAAGACATTCCCTTCGAACGGCTGGAGGCTCTTCCAACAGCACGATATTGCATTGCTCATACACCAGATCAGACAATTTCAAGAAACCGCCCCATCGAGGAGCAGGTGATAACCCCATCCTTCCGCACATTCCTTCGTGAGGCAGAAAGAGAAAATGATGCTTATGACAAAGAGGATTCGTGGCAGGATGTCGCCAGGTATGGAAGCTCTGATTCCCCCTCCGATCTCGAATCCCCTCCTTCTGAATATGATAATATGTATGCAGATTGGGATGAAAATAACGGCTATGTAGAGGAATATGAGAACTTTGCGGCAGTGGATATTGAAGGAAAAATTGTAACAGTGTACCCGTCAAAGCAGCATGAGCGCTATGAGGATGAGCTTGACGAAGCAGAAATCATGACGTCATTTGGCAATCTTCCTGATTCAGAAGAGGACCCTTACACTAGCAGATAAAAATAGAAAAAAGAGTCTGGGGCATAACGATAATTTTAAAACGTGAGGTGAACGGAGCGGAAGGGGGCGACTCCTGCGGGAGGAAGCGGGAGCTTGAGATCCACTTGCTGTAAGCAAGTTAGCTCAAGCCCCGCCCCGCGGAAAGCGTCCGCCTGAAGCGCAGTGAACCGGGGAAACGAGGTTGAGACAAACATTTGTCCCAACCTATTTTTACATTTAATGGCTATGACCATGATGGTGGTCATGGCCTTCTTTTTCATACTCTTTTTGACAAAGCACAGAATCTTCATGCTGGTTATTTTGTGCAGTTTCAACCTGAATCGTAACATGGCCGATATTTTCATGCGTCAATTGATGTTCAATTTCGCGAAGCAGCTGCTGGCTTTCTTCTACAGTCATTTGACCATCTACCGTAATATGGCAGGAAAGTACATTCTGTCCGCTTGTTACGCTCCATACATGCAGGTCGTGAATACTTTCAACCCCTTTTACACTTTTCATTACATGAACCACGTTTTCTAAATCCACATTGTTTGGGGTTCCTTCCATCAGGACATGAATAGAAGCTTTCGTTACCCGCCAGCCACTGATTAAAATAAGGATGGCTACAAGTACACTTGCTACAGCATCTGCCCAAATCCAATTAAAGAAGATCATAAGAAGAGCGGCTAAAATGGCCCCTACCGATCCTAAAAGATCTCCTAACACATGAAGGTATGCGGCTCTCATATTTAAGTTGCCTTTTGTATCTCCTCCACGCATCATAATAAACGCGACCACTATATTGACAAGTAAACCGAAAACGGCAATAATCAGCATTCCGGTTGACGCTACTTCCGGCGGATCTGCTAAACGGTGATAGGCTTCATAAAAAATATAGAGGGAAACAAGAAGCAGGGTTGCGCCATTTATAACTGCAGCGAGCACTTCAAAGCGCTTATACCCATAGGTTTTACCGTAGTTTGCCGCTCTCTCGCCCAGTGTAAAAGCGACTAACGCAATTAACAGCGAGATGGAATCGCTCAGCATATGACCGGCATCCGCTAAGAGCGCCAGACTATTTGTCAGTAACCCTCCAATAACCTCTACAACCATAAATACGGTGATAACAAGAAAACTGATTAATAATGTCCTCTTATTTGCGCCATGGGTGTGGTCATGATGCTCATGTCCCATGTTTACTCCCCCTCTCAACATGTCTATATTAATATATATCAATATAGACATAAATAGGTTCCAACTAATTTTACTTAATTTAAATTCCCTGCTTAGCTATGGCAGGCGTGATTGATCATTTGTTCTAAAATACGCATGACGTGTTCATCGTCATGGGAATAAAACAAGGTTGTCCCTTCACGGCGGTATTTCACAAGACGCAGATTCTTTAAAAAACGTAATTGATGAGATACCGTAGACTGCCGAAGGTCTAATGTGTCTGCAATTTCGTTTACAGAACACTCTTTTTTAAAAAGCAGGTGCAGAATTCTTACTCTTGTCGGGTCTCCCAGTGCTTTAAATGTTTGAGTAACAATAAATAAGGTTTCTTCATCGATCTCTTCAGAAGGAACATTTTCTCTGTCGAACTCTTCCACTGCTTCTCCAGCCTCCCTGTACCATTTTATAAGCCTTCTTTATAATATATGAATAGATTATCATATATGCATTTAATCAACAATAGTCCTTTTAGAAAATACCAGTTTTCTTCCGAATTGATGAAACATTTATTCCCATGATTCGTAAAACTACTGTAGATGTTTTTAGAAGGGAGCACTCCATATGCCACAATGTCAAAGATGCCAAAACACCTGGACCTGGAAAGAGACAATAAAAAAATCGTTTGTATTTAAATATTATGTTATCTGTCCTTATTGCAAGGAAAAGCAAGTTCGAACAAACTCCTCCAAGCAAAATATGAGTATGGCAGTCGTCTCTCCGTCATGGTTACTGCCGCTATTCATTTTATTTGATCTGCCTCTCCCGCTATTGCTTTTAAGCTACTTCGCCGCCTTTGCCTTATCCCCCTTCCTAATGAAGCTAAGCAATGAGGATGCTCCGCTTTGGTAAAAAAACTTCCAAAAAAAAGACCTGAGTCTGGTAATATGCCAAGCTCAAGCCTTGAAATCACCTTATAAAAAGCTTTACTGATCCAGGTTAACAAATCGTTTAGTCCGATTTGATTCCAACGCTGCCAGGATGACATTTAGCGACTTAAGCCCCTCTTCTCCAGTAATGAGCGGTTCCTTGTCCTGGGTAATCGCCTCTATAAAACGGTCAACGACATACGTTTTTGTTTGGCCGCCTTCTTCATTAGACTGAATTTTAGCGAGCTCATAGTTAACCGTGTCCCCGTTGGAGTAGCTGACGACTAAAGGATAAACCGGGTCAGCTTCAATTTTTAACACAGCTTTTTCTGTGTAGATATACGTTGAGTTATCTCCTCCGGATACATAGGACCAGCTTGCAGCAAGAGAGCCGATCGCGCCGGATTTCATTTTTAAAATACACATCGCGTTGTCATCGATCTCTGTATTTTCTTTGGCGCTCGTTTCAACAAAAGCGCCAACCTCTGCTACGTCTCCAAGTAAATAACGAATTAAGTCTGATTTATGTACCCCAAGATCACCAAGCGCCCCAATGAACGCTTCTTCTGTATTGAAAAACCAGCTTGCACGCCCGTCAATGCTCCATCCTTCAGGTCCGGGGTGGCCAAATGTCGTTTTAAAGCTATACACTTTTCCAAGCTCTCCGCTGTCAAGCAGCTTTTTTGCCTGCTGATGGGAAGCAACAAAGCGCTGATTATGTCCGATCATAAGCTTTCTGTCATACTCTTTCGCGGTGCTAATCATTGCTTCTGCTTCTTCAGCTGAAATCGCCATCGGCTTTTCACATAAAACATGAAGCCCTGCTTTAAGTGCATCAATCGTGACAGATGCGTGCAAATGATTTGGCAGACATACACTTACTGCATCCAGGTCACATTCAGCCAGTGCTTCCTTGTAATCTGTGAAGGCTTTCGCCTGATACAACTCAGCCATTTCCTGTGCACGTTCTTCAACAAGATCTACTACCGCTACAATCTCAGCTTGTTCATTTGATGCGTATTCGAGTAAATGCCGCCTTCTTGCGACACTGCCGCATCCAATAACGCCAACTCTTACTTTCTTCATCGTCTTCACCATCCGCTTCCATTCAATGTATTAACCTTTTACTGCTCCCCCGGTTAAACCTTTTACTACTTTTTCCTGGGAGAATAAATAAACAACTAATATCGGCAGACTTGCAAGTGTCAAAGCTGCCATAAGCCCTGGTACATTAACCGCAAAATCCCCTCTGAATGCCTGCAGGCCAAGAGGCAACGTCATGCTTTCAGGACTTGAGATCAGCACAAGCGCAAACACGAATTCATTCCATAAATGAATGGCATTGTAGATAATCACAGCCATCAATGCCGGTTTAACCATCGGCATAATCACATGCCTGAAGATTCCAAGATGACTACAGCCATCGATTTTTGCTGCTTCCTCCAGGGATTTAGGAATTTCTCTCATAAACTGCGTCAAAATAAAAATTGAAATCGGGAGACTGAACGCAATATAAGGACCGATTAGCGCGAGTAATGTATCGTAAACACCCATGCTTTCAGAAAGCTTAAAAATCGGAATAAGCGTCGCATGAATAGGGAGCATCATTCCGGAAATAAAGAGCAAAAATAACACACGATTAAAACGGAAATTCATTCTGCTTAATGGGTAGCTTGCCAGCGCACCAATGATGACGACAGCGCCCACCGCTACTACTGTTACGATTACACTATTTAAAAAATATCGGGATAGCCCCATTTGAAAGACATTCAGAAAGTTTTCCAAATTAAAAGAAGTAAAAAGGGCAAACGGATTCTCAAAGAAATCACTTTGCGTTTTTAGCGCGGTGGAAATCATATAAACAAAAGGGTAGCCAGAAACGATTAATAGAATCAGCGCAACAATGTACAATGGTAATTTGGCCAGAGATTTCATTCAGAAAATACCCCCCTCTTTTGCCTATAGAAATCAAGCACCTGAATAATGATGACAACAATAAGCGCGATAAAAAACATGACAAATGCAATTGCGCTGGCATAGCCCATATTAAAATTGACGAATGCCTGTTTAAACATATAGGTTCCCATCAGCTCAGTAGCATGGTTTGGCCCACCGCCGGTCATGACATAGAAGATATCAAAGGCCTTTAAGGAACCGACAATGGCTAAAATTGAAGAGCTCACAATTGTAGGCATAAGTAATGGGAACGTAATGCGGGTAAATTTATGCCACGGGTTCGCTCCATCCATATCAGCTGCTTCATATAATTCTTCCGGGATTCCGACTATTGCTGCCCTGAAGAGAATCATGTAAAAAGGAGCAAATTGCCACACAATAACAAATAATACGGCGATTAAAGCTGTATTCTCTCCACTCAACCAGGCGACATTTTCAAAGCCAAATAAATTTATCAGCTGGTTAATCGATCCATTAATCGGATCAAACATATAAATCCATAATAAACCGATTGCAACTGTTGACATTAAAAATGGAAAGAAATATACACTGCTCATCAGTCGTATGCCTTTAATTGGCGCAAACAGCATTAAAGCCATGATTAATCCCAGTGGAATCTGGACAAACACAGAGGTTAACGTAATCCAGGTGTTGTTTAAAAGAGCTGTCCAAAAAATGCTGTCATTAAACAATTGAACGTAATTCTGTAAGCCAATATATGTACCTACACTGCTGCCATTCCAGTCATAAAAGCTGTAATTCAACGTTGCCAAAATAGGATAGATAACATAAAGCGCATAGACGAGTAAGGCAGGAGATACAAAGAGCCCAATGGTTAGGGCATTTTTCAGTTTTCTCTTTTTTGCCTTATTACGCGCATCTTCCTTAACAGCCGCTAGTGATGAATCTGCTTGCTGCATCGTTCAGCCCCCTTTACATAAACAGGAGGGGAGACCCCCCTCCCCTCTATTCATGATTATTGAAGATCCTGTTCTGCCTTTGCCTCCATTTGCTCAGCTGCTTCCTCAGGTGTCAATGATAAGCCGAACAAAGCTTGTGTTGTATCCTTGTGAAGCTCTGCAAGCTCTGGAGGAAGTGTCTGATCGTACGGCATTTGAAGATGATTTGCTTCCTCAGCAAGCTGATACATCCGCTTAATAAATTCGTCCTCAGGCTCTACTCCGCTGACTCCCGTTAATGAGCCTGTCCGATTCGTATAATTTTCTGCTGTTTCTGTACTCGTCAGCTCTTTGATTAATTCTGTAGCAAGATCTGGATGCTCACTTTCCGATGACACAGACCACACAGGACCGGTTGCAGCGCCAAGATCATTCGTACTTCCCTTTCCGCCTTCTACTGCAGGGAAAACAAAGAAATCAAGTTTTTCTTCAAAGTCCGGTGCTTCCGTCCGAACATTATTCACAAATGAAATGGTGATATCCATCATTGCCGCCTGGCCTGAATACATCAGCTGACGCCCCTGGCCTTCATCGTAAGGAACACCGTTAAATCCAGGGTTAAAGGCATTCATGTTGACCATCTCCTGAATATACTCACCAGCTTCAACATAAGCAGGATCATCAAACCCTCTGCCTTCTCTTGTAAATGCCTCATTAAATAGATCAGGTCCTCCGATTCGGCTGGCAAAGTTCATTAAATAGTAGGCGCCCGGCCATTTCGTTTGGTTAGCAAGTGCCAATGGAATAACATCATTTTCGTTTAATGTTTCAATAATGCTCACCCATTCTTCATAGGTGTCAGGAGGCGTCAGACCATACTCCTCAAAGATTTCTTTATTGTAAAATACCAGGTCAAGTGACAGCCCAAGCGGCAAACCATACACTTTGTCGTCAAAGGTCGCATTATCTAATGCAAGCTCATTAAAATGTTCTTTTTCGATACTGTCGGTTACATCCAAAACCTGTCCCTGCTGAACAAATTGATTGAGCCAGCCTCCGCCCCAGCTATGAAAGACATCCGGAGGATTACCTCCGGACATGGAGACTGCAAGCTTTTGCTTGTAGGCATCATTGGCCACTCTGAGCAGCTTTACCTCAACGCCCTCATGCTTTTCCTTAAAGCGCTCCACAGCTTCCTGATAAACGACTTCTTTTTCACCCGGGTCTATGTACCAAAATTCCAGGACTTCTCCTCCAGTTTCACTTGATCCGCTGACTGCATCAGTCTCCTGACTGCTCGAGCCACCCCCGCCCGGCGCACAGGCTGTTACCATTAACATCGAAGCAATTGTCATCAATAAATAGAAACGTTTCATTTTCATCCCCCTTTTATTTAGTTACTTGCTACTGTATTTTTCAAATAGTCAATGCTCTGCTTAATACTTTCAAATGGAGACTTTCTAGATTGATCCTGTTCAATCACCCACCATTCAACTGAAGATGAGGAAATCGCTTCAAGGATCGCCGGGATATCTACACCACCGGTTCCAAGCTCTGCAAAAAACTCTTCACCATCAGTGGTCATATCCTTTAAGTGAATTAATGGCATCCTGTTCTGGTAACGGCTCACCCAATCAAGAGGATTTTCCCCCGCTTTTTGCAGCCAGTACACATCAAATTCTGCTTTTACCCATTCCGGATTCGTTTCCTCTAAGATTCTTTCCAGCGGCTTTACCCCATCATCAAAAGGGAAAAGCTCAAAATCATGATTATGATAAGAAAGCGTGATCCCTTCCTCGCGGGCTCTTTGTCCCGCTTTATTTAAGGTGGCAATTAAATCCTGATAATCCGATTTGGCATGCCGGTCCCTCGGAAGCACCGGGCATACAATATGCCTGTTACCTAATTCCTTTTGATAGGAAAGGACATTTTCCAAGTCGTTTTCAAGCGAATCGAGCGGTACGTGGGCAGCAGCTGTTTTAAGGCCAAGTTCATTTAAAACCCTGCTTAATTCCTTTGCTGATAATCCCCCGTAGCCTGCAAGCTCCACTCCGTCAAAGCCTAATTCCGCAACCTTTTCTAATGTACCGGTAAAGTCTTTTTCGCATTCTTCTCTTAGCGTATACATTTGAACTGCTATCCCTTTAAAGCTCATTTTCTTCCTCCTAAATGTAATCGATTACATTTTTAATTTTAAAACTTCTTTTATTTCTTTTGAAAAGTAAGCTCTTTCGGTGCAACCAATAAATTTTAGTGATGTAACCGATTACATTTTTTATTTAGTTAAATAGTTCTTTTTTACCCCTTAAGGCCGCATGATTCACGCACGATCAATTCACTTTTCAAAACCCTTTCAGCAGGCTTGAAATTGGGATCTTTGATGTGTTCAAGAAGCAATTCCATCGATGCACTTCCCATTTCAACTGCCGGCTGGGCTACCGTGGTAAGTCCAGGCTCAAAAAATGAGGAAAAACGGATATTATCAAAACCTACCACTGCTAAATCTTCAGGAACGTTAATCCCCTTTTCTTTAGCTGCTTTAATGGCGCCCATCGCCATTTCATCACTGGCAGCAAAAAGAGCTGTCGGGCGATCCCTTAATGAAAGAAGTTCCTGCATTTGGTTATAGCCTGATGTAAAGGTAAAATCCCCTTCTCGAATCAGACGATTGTCCCTTTTTAGACCATGCTCAGTCAGGGCATCCAAATAACCGTCCTGGCGGTCAAAGCTAATTCTATTATTCAGTCCTCCTGAAATATGAGCGACCCTTTTATGGCCCAATGACAAAAGGTGAGCTGCTGCCTCTTTCCCGTGTTTCCTATTATCAATCCGCACGGTAGAAATTGACATGTTGTTTAAATACTCTGAAGCTAGTACAACGGGGAACTGAGCGGTCAGTTCATTGAGGGTATCAATATCAATTCGGCTTGAAAGCAGAATCATTCCGTCAACATGCCGCTGCCTGAGCAAATCTAAAAAATCATATTCTTTTTCAACATTCCGGTTTGAGTTGCCAAGAAGCACCCGGTAATTATTTTGAACGGCTGTCTCCTCAATCCCTTGAACCATTTGAGAAAAAATCGTATTTGCAATGTTCGGTACAATGACAAGAATCGTATTCGTTTTGCTTCTTCTGAAATGTCTTGCAAGTACATTAGGCTGATAATTTAATTCGGCAATGCTTTGCATAACCTTCTCTCTCGTCAATTCCTTAACACTCTCCGGATTCCTTAAAACCCTTGATACCGTTGCTGTTGACACATTTGCTCTTTTGGCGACATCGATCATTTTAACCATTGCTCCCGCTCCTTATATGAATCCCTCCTACATAACCATTCTTATTTTTATATTGTTATGTAATCGTTTACATTTTATATTATAGTCTTATATATTCTGAATTGCAAGACTATTTGTTAGATTACTAGATGAATTTCAAAAAGGGACGGAGGTTAATAGATCTCCCTTTTCTCCTTCCGTCCTTTTTATTTCAGTTGGAGTTAATTCAGTGATTTGAAATAGCTTTCACAACTAAGCATTTACCTGATCCTGCCGGAAAGATCCCTTCCTTAGAATCCAGGCAGCACTCAGAATAAATAAAATTCCGCTTGCCAGCCATAAAAGGAAAAATATAAAGCCGCCCACAGTAGGAGAACTCGAGATCCCATAGCTCAAGGCGAAAGCTCCCGCACTCATAACGAATAGGAAATAAGCGAATCGTTTTGGCTCCTTTTTCAAAAGATGATAAGCCGAAAGCACAATCAGTCCAAGGGAGCTAATTATCATTAGTACAGGGTAAAACGGACGAAATTTAGCTGAGTAGAGAAAGAAATCCAGCTGTGAAATCTGATGCTCGGCACTGATGCTGCCATGAAAAAATTGAGAGAACAGAGCCGTATGCTGCCAGTCCCATGGATCATCGAGCAGTGCACTGCCATCAACCCATGCTGCAAATGCAGCGATGGCAAGAATAATCATCAATACTCCAGTCTTCAGAGTCATTTTAAACATGATGGCCACTTCCTTTTTGGTATAGATTTACGTTTTTATGTATTCTCAGATAAGTAGACGATATGATTGCCAAAAAGTAACATGAATTTGAAAATATTCCTTCAATGGGTAAAGTGATGCAGCTGGAAACAATGAGCATATTTTATAATCAAGTCTTTTGAACGTGCATATCTTATTTAGGAAGAATTATAACGCGGGGAGTGAAACTGATGCCGATTGAAAATGGTACTCATTTTGTTTATACCGTTCAGCAGGGAGATAATCTGTACTCTATTGCTAACCGGCTGGGGAGCAGAGTGGCAGATATTGAAAGAGCGAACGGGCTTTATCCGCCCTTTACAGATCCAGGACTAATTAATCCAGGACAGCTGCTGGTGGTGACAAAGCCTGGTGGAAATCAAACCTTCCAAATCGTTGCCACGGGAGATACACTAACTTCCTTCGCCCAGCGTTACGCTGCAGGCACTGATTTACTTTTTGGAATTAACCCTCAGCTTGGCAATCCAAATTTAATTTATGTCAATCAGACCGTTCTAGTCCCGGCGTTTGTGTATGAAGTAGCACAGGGCGATACCCTTACAAGGATTGCTCAGCAGTTTGGCACCTCAGTTGCAGCTATCTTAAGGACGAATCAAGGACGCCCGGCCCTTTCAGCTGATGTTATTTACCCGGGCTACCGCCTGCTTATCCCTCATCCTTCTTCATCAAATATCGTTGTATTCCGTCCAATTCCCGGAACCACCATCCAACAGGGCCAAACCCTTTCAGGCTATGCGAGGGCCTTTGAGGGAGCCATCCTATACCAAATCGTTGATGACGCAGGAACAACCGTCACAAACGAATCACCCATCCAGGCATCAGAAGGCGGTCCCGCATTTGGCACCTTCTCCATCCCAATCAGATTCAACCGCACTCCACAAACATCCACCGGCCAGCTCCGCGTCTACTCAAGAAGCGCAAACGACGGAAGCATCCAGGACCTTGTAAGGGTAAGGATTTTGTTTTAAAGAGCTTTGAAAAAGTGCCAGGCACCCCTCGAACCATGTCGATTTCATTCGACAAAGTTTGAGGGGTGCCTGGCACTTGTCATTCTGTGCTATAGCAGATTCTTTACCATCCCGCCGTCGACGAGGAGGGCCTGGCCGGTTATATAGGAGTTGGCAGGCGAGCACAGGAATACTGCGATTGATGCAAATTCCTGAGGCTTGCCATAACGGCCGAGTGGAATGGCTTTTTCGGATGCAGCTTTTACTTCTTCGTAGGAGCGCTCCTGTTTTTTGGCAGCAATGGTGTCGAGTTCTTCTACACGGTCTGTTGCGATTCTGCCGGGGCCGAGGGTATTAATCAGGATGTTATCCTGTGCGAGCTCCTGGGACAGGCTTTTTGATAAGCCTAAGATTCCCGCTCTAAATGTATTGGATAGAATAAGTCCGTCAATGGGCTGCTTAATCGATGAGGAAGCAAAGTTCAGAATATGCCCCCCGCCCTGTTTTCTCATATACGGAAGGACCTCGCGAATTGCACGGACGAAGCTTAGAAGAT
The DNA here is from genome assembly GCF_002926065.1 of Jeotgalibacillus proteolyticus. GTDB lineage: Bacteria > Bacillota > Bacilli > Bacillales > Jeotgalibacillaceae > Jeotgalibacillus > Jeotgalibacillus proteolyticus. Next base: position 307,165 of record NZ_PREZ01000003.1, read on the forward strand.
TCAATTCAAAAGCCTTCTGCCAATTATCATCGCCATGCGCATCAAAGCCGCCTGCCGGAGGACCGCCTGCATTATTGATCAGCACATCAACTGTTCCATAACGGCTTGCCGTTTCTTCAACAAGGGAAGCGATTTCTGCCTCTTTCGTTATGTCACAAACCTGGTAATTCACTTCTGCACCAGTCGCATCGATGATTTCCTTTGTGGTCTCTTCAAGCTGCCCTGCATCCCGGCTGGAAAGCATAATGCGCGCTCCCTCTTTTGCAAACTCAAATGCAGTGGCCTTTCCTAACCCTTTACTTGAAGCCAAAACAAGTACTGATTTCCCTTTTATGCCTAGATCCATTTTTATCCGCTCCTTTTATAAGATGATTTCATTTAATGCGCCAAGATGAGGTATTCGTTCTGCTACTGACCTGCCAATTTCTAATGAAGCAGTGGCAGCTGGAGACGGGGCATTGCAAACATGAATGCTTTTCTTACCGTTAATAATAAAGAAATCATCTACTAAGCTTCCATCTTGTTTTAAGGCTTGAGCTCTTACACCAGCCGGGCCCGGAACCAGGTCCTCTGAAGTTATGGCGGGCAGCAGGACTTGTGCACTTTGAACAAACTTTGATTTAACGAATGAACGATAGATTTCGCCCATCCCATCCAAAGGAAACTTCATTGCAAGCTTCCAAAACCCAGGGTATGTAACCATTTCTGAAAAATCCTTCAGATGAAAATCAGTTTTTTTATATGCTTCCCGTTTAAACGCGGGAACCGCATTAGGTCCTACATCCACAGCCCCGTTAATCATTCTGGTAAAGTGAACGCCAAGAAAAGGGAAGTTCGGATTCGGTACCGGGTAAATTAAATTTTTCACCAAATGTCTCTTTTCCTCTTTTAACATGAAATATTCTCCGCGGAATGGGACGATTTTCATGTCGATCAAATACCCTGCCATTTTTGCTATTCGATCACTCTGTAATCCTGCACAGTTAATTAAGTAATGCCCCTGGTACGTTGATGTATTGGTTTCAATTGTAACGTAATCGCTGCCTTCATTGATAGACATTACTTCTGCCTCGTTTACAATCTGCCCCTCCTGATTGCGAATCAGCTCTGCCAGTTTTTCTGATACTTCTTTGTAATCAATAATTCCGGCTGTTGGTACATGGATCGCTTCTAAACCGTTGACATGAGGTTCTTTTTCAAGCAATTGCTCCTTTGAAAGTTTCTCAATCGGCAAGTCGTTTTCAATTCCCCGTTTGTAGAGATTCTCTAAATGAACCAGCTCTTCCTGATTTGTGGCAACAATAACTTTTCCGCAAATATCATGCTTTATCCTATGCTTTTCTGCAAAGCTTCTCATTCCTTCACTTCCAGCCTTGGCAAAGCGTGCTTTAAAGCTTCCAGGTTTATAGTAGATTCCTGAATGAATCACACCGCTGTTGCGCCCTGTCTGATGCTGAGCCAGCTTCTTTTCTTTTTCGAGGATCAGCAGCTTCGCTGTAGGATCCTTTTCTAAAATTGCTGCTCCTACTGAAAGACCTACAATTCCTCCGCCTATAATCATAAAATCATACATTAACCCATTCCTCCGTCCTTCTTAACTAACGTCACACGCTTCTGCCAGTAACTCGACGATATGTTTTACATCTATTTTTCCTTCAAGCCCTTCACGCTTCACCCCTAATATCATTTGGAGGTGGCAGCCTGGATTTGTCGTAACAATCAAATGAGGTTTCGTTTCCTGAACGGTTTTCATTTTCATATCTAAAATCTTCATCGATTCTTCATGGTGCACGATATTATATATACCTGCAGAACCGCAGCAAAGGTCCTGACTCTTCATTCTGGCGAACTCAATTCCTGGAATCTGTTCTATTAATCTCATAGGCTCCTGTACTACCTTTTGAACATTTGTAAGATGACAGGATGGCTGATAGGTTATCCTTCTATTAATCGTGTTAACAATAGGCAATTCCAACCGGGATAAAATATAGCTAATATCTTTATTTTTTTCTGCAAAGGTTTTCGCGCGTTCATACCAGGTGCTGCCTGGGTCAAATAAGTGATGGTATTCAACTAATGCAGCACCGCAGCCTCCTATGGCATTAATGATAAAATCGCACTCCAGCTTTTCAAATGCTTCTATATTATGTTTGGCCAATTTAATGGCTGTTTCTTTCTCTGCACTATGCTGGTGAAGCGCCCCGCAGCACGTTTGTTCCTTTAAAAAAACTACTTCACAATTCGCTTTTTGGAGTAGCTTCATGCTTAAATCATTAACACGCGAGAAAAATGTGTCCATAATACACCCCGTGAAAAAAGCCACCTTCAGCTTGGTCTTCTTCTTTTTCGGCAACTCGTGATAAGGATTTCGTGCAAGAGGTTTTTCAATAGTCGGAGTAATCTGCTCCATAGCAGCAAGAGATGGCGAGACTTTGTTAATGACACCTGATTTACGAACCACTTTATCTGCTTTTGTTTTTTGATAAAGCCTCAGTCCGGTTCCAACCAGCTTAAGCATTTTCTTATTGGGAAGTGCTTGCTTAAATATAACCGTACGAATTGCTTTTTCTGAGAAGGATTGCTTATCTTTACGATATTCCCCGAGCACATCGATTGCAGAATCAAGAATTTTCCCGTACTCCACATTAGTGGGACAAACGGTTTCACACGCTCGGCATCCAAGGCAATAGTCTATAGGGTTTTCTAAATCTTCTATTCCAATTTTCCCTTCAGCTGCCAGCTTAACGAGTTGTATTCTTCCCCGAGGCGAATGGCTTTCTTTTCCAAAGGCCAGATACGTAGGGCAGGAAGGGAGGCAGTAACCGCATTTGACACAGCTGAATGTTTCATCATAGGCAAGCTTATCCCTAAGCATTGTGCTAGTAGTCATTTCGCAGCTCAAACCTTTCTCCTTGAACCGGGAAGATTTTTCCTGGGTTCAAAATATTTTTTGGATCCCATGCTTCTTTAATGCTTTTCATCATCTCAAGGCCGTCCACTCCAAGTTCCATTTCCATAAATGGCGCTTTCATCGTGCCGATGCCGTGTTCTCCGGAGAGGGTTCCACCGAGTTCAATAGCCGCTTTAAAAATTTCCTCAACGGCCATTTCAACTCTTCTCATCTCTTCCTGGTCCCGCTGATCTGTAATAATATTCGGATGAAGATTCCCGTCTCCGGCATGACCGAAAACTACTAAATGGATGTTATATTTCTCTTTTATTATTTTCATTCTTCTAAACATCTCTGGGATTTGGCTTCTCGGAATGGTTGCATCCTCTGAAATTTTAGTAGGCTTGATTTTAACAATGGCAGGCGAAACCAATTTACGTGCCTTCCACAGCTCCATCTCTTCTTCTTTATTCTGAGCCACCCGTACTGACCTGGCCCCAACGTTCATGCAAACTGTTTTCACCTGTTCCATTTCTTCCATTAATGCTTGCGGATGTCCATCAAGTTCAATCAGCAGAATGGCTTCCACATCAATAGGCAGCCCGAGTGAGGCATATTCCTCAACGGCAATTATCGAGCTTTGGTCCATCATTTCCATTTTAGACGGCATAATTCCTGACCCTAACACTTTTGAAATGGCTCGGCCTGAATCGATGATTTCATCGAATAAAACCATTGCGGTCATCGAAGCCTTCGGTCTTGGAATTAAGCGCAAAGTGGCTTCGGTAATAATGGCGAGGGTTCCTTCAGATCCTACAATTAACTTTGTCAGGTCATAGCCGGTAACATTTTTAACCGTTTTACCGCCTGTTCGAACAATCTTGCCGGCAGCCGTAACCACTTCAAGACCTAATACGTAATCCTTTGTCACTCCATATTTCAAACCGCGTGGTCCCCCTGCATTCTCTGCCAGGTTCCCCCCAATTGTTGAGACATGAGCACTGCTTGGATCAGGCGGGTACATTAAACCAAATTGCTGGGCAGCATCATTAATAGTTGAAGTGATTACACCAGGAGAAACCGTGGCAACTAAGTTTTCCTCATCAATCTCAAGCTTTGTATCCCAAAGTGAAAAATCAAGCACAATTCCTCCTTTAACGGGCAAAGGTCCTCCGCTTAAGCTTGTCCCTCTCCCTCTTGGACATATAGGGACTAGATATTGATTTGCAATTTGTACAATAGCTGCAACTTCTTTTGAGGACATCGGCTGACAGACAATTTCCGGCTTATGCATTCCAAAGGATGCATCAAAAGCAAAGCTATAGAGGTCAGCATCATCGGTTAGTATACGGGATGAATGTATTGCAGCTTTTAATCTATCTATTATTTCATCAGTTACTTTCACATTGCCTGCCTCCTATATATAATGATGTCGTATTTTAATAGAGTGGAGATGATTCCACATTGCTTTTTTTGCTTCTTCAGGGTTATTACTCATGATGGCTTCAAATATTAACCGGTGCTCTTTCATTACCAGCTTGCTTTCATCCCGCTGCAGCAGAGTTTCCATCCGGTTCTGCCGAATAAAAAAATACACCTTTTGGGAGATTACCTCCATCAGATCTTTCATGATCGTATTGTTCGCAGCTTTTAAAATAGCCCCATGGAATGCATAATCCTCTTCTATTGCCAATTCCCCTTTTTCTTCAGCGTGCACAAGATTATTAAATGTGCGTATTAAAACTTCCCGCTGCTCATCTGTCATTCTTTTGGCAGCATAATAAGCAGCGTCTCCTTCTATTGCCTGTCTTAGCTCAACCAGCTCTGCAAGATCATTTTTCTGAGGGTTTAATACGGAAAACAGTTCTTGCTGAATCACCTGTTTGGATTGATTTACAAGAAACAAGCCTACTCCCGGTCTGATCTGAACAATGCCATTTGCTTCTAAAACGGAAATGGCTTCTTTTACGGTTGTTCTGGATACTTCCAGAAGATCGGCAATCGTCCTTTCTGAAGGAAGCTTATCCCCTGGCTTTAAATTCTCTTTTGAAATAGATGTGAAAATTTCATTAATTACCTCTTGATACAAGCGGCTTTTTTTCTTAATTGGCTTCAATTGTTACTTCCCTCCGATCTGAGGTCTACTGGTTGGTCCAGTTGGTAAAAAAAGAAGAGAAGAGCAATTTTTACTCATCCTCTTGAATTAATTTGATAGGCTTAACTCTTGTATCACCGAGTTTAATTCTGGCATTTGTCAAGTGATGCTTCATGTGGAAAGCAGCAGCTTCGGGATCCTTGGCGCGAATGGCTTCATAGATAAAGAGATGCTCCTGATACACTTGCTCCCTTTTCCTTTTTAATCCCAGATTTTTCTTTAATGAAAAATTAAGGGTTTGCCTGTATAACTCTCTCAAATTGTGAATCGTTTGAATAATGAACGTATTTTTAGAAGCACTTACGATTTCCTTGTGAAAAAGAAAGTCTGCTTCGTCCCCAATTTCCCGTTCGTCATGAATGGTCTCTGAAAACTTATCCAATGCCGCTTTAATCGCTTTCAATTCTTCATCGGAGTGTCTGGTTGCGGCTAATGCGGAAGCTTCAGTTTCTACAATGGTCCTCATTTCAAGTAAATCGTATACTTCATCCACCGTAACCATTTCGAGAGTAACGGAGTCAAGCAGGTTTACAAGAAGAACTTCATTAACATAATTCCCACCGCCCTGGCGAGACTCTACCAGGCCGCTTGCAACGAGGACACTGATCGCTTCCCTTACAGGAGCGCGGCTGACACCAAACATTTTCGCGAGTTCATTCTCAGAAGGCAGCTTGCTTTTAGGAGGCAATGTGCCTTCCTGAATCATTTTCTTCAGCTGTTCGAGAATTTGCTGAGACATTTTCGTTTTTTTTACCGGGATAATCAAATTGATGTCCCCCTTACTTTTAAGTTGTAACGGTAGAAGAGGTGATCTTTTTTTCTCGGGCAAAATGGAACAAAATCATAAGGCCTAAGATCCCTATACCAATACCGTCTGTAAGAAGTCCTGGCTTTATAAGCATCATGGCCCCTGCAAAAAATCCTAGTCTTTCTATAATATTAAGTTTAACATTCAGGAAGTTATTTATCGAGATTGCAAGCCCGAAAATACCAATCAGCGCAGTCAGAAAAGGAATAATCACCTCGTAAAAAGGTACAGTCCCTCCGGCTGGATCCTGCATGATCAAGATTGGGTTGTAGGCAATCATAAAGGGAACGATAAAGCCCGGCAATGCAAGTCTTAATGCCGTCCAGGATGTTTTCATTGCATCTGCTCCTGCAATCCCAGCAGCGGTATAAGCAGCTAGCGCCACAGGCGGTGTCACATTGGACAGTGCCCCAAACCAGAAAACAAAGAAGTGTGCAGCAAGAGGATTAATTCCTGCATTTATAAGTGCAGGCGCCGCCGTTACTGCTACGATAATATACAAAGCTGTTGATGGCAGTCCCAAACTCAATACAATACACGTGACCATTACTAAAAGTAAGATGATAATCATGGTACCGCCAGCCAGATTAAGTATATTGTAAGCGAAGGTAGAGCCTAATCCGGTCATGGTTACAACTGAGATGATAATTCCTATCGAAGCACAGGCAATTCCTACCTGTATCGACCCTCTTGCGCCATCTACCAAAGCCTGGAATGCTTTAGCAGGGGTCACTCTTGTTGATTTATCCCGCGTCAGCCAGCTTGCAATAATTACGGAGATAATTCCTGCGAAACCTGCAAATAAAGGTGTTCTTCCAAGGAGCAAAGCCCCTATTACAATTAGAATTGGGAGCAGCAGCACCCCACGCTCCAGCAACACCTTTTTCACTAGAGGTATAGATTCTTTGCTCATTCCCTTTAGCCCTTGCTTCTTTGCTTCTAAATCGATCGCGATTATTAAAGAAGCATAATATAAGATACTTGGAATAATGGCAGCTAGTATGATAGTTGAGTACGAGACACCTAAAAACCCTGCCATTATAAAAGCGGCAGCACCCATGATCGGCGGCATGATCATTCCACCTGTTGAAGCAGCTGCTTCGACGGCTCCTGCAAATCTTGGCTTTAACCCGATCCCTTTCATCAAAGGAATTGTGAAACTTCCTGTTGTAGCTACGTTTGCCACAGCGCTTCCGCTCAAGGAACCTGTCAATGCACTTGAAATAACAGCAACCTGTGCGGGTCCTCCTCTTCTTCTCCCTGCAATCGCCATTGCGAGTTCATTAAAGAACTGTGAAGCACCACTGACCGTTAAAAAAGCTCCAAAAAGGATAAAAAGCACGATGTATGTGGATGCGATGGATAACGTCATCCCGAAAATTCCTTCTGTTGTCATGTACATTCTGTATAGCAATCTCTCAATACTGAATCCTGCGTGGCCAAACATCCCCGGAAAATACGGACCAAACATTGCATAGATAATCGCAATAGCTGAAAGTAACGGGATAAATATACCGATAGCCCGTCTTGAGGCTTCCAGCAAAACTAAAATCAGAATAACCGCAAAAATATAATCCTGTGTAATAGCTTGTGAAGAACGCTCAACATGGATGGTCGTATAAAACATTACTATGTATGATACACCAGCCAGACCCAGCACTATAAACAGAATATCTACTATCCCCAGCTTTGATCGATCGGATTTTTTGGTAATAGGATATAGAAGAAACGTTAAAGTAAGCAAAAAACCTAAAAATATTCCGTTACGGTAGATCTCCTGGATAGTGGAAAAACCATTGGTATAAATTGCAAAAATCGATAGACCTGCCGCCACAGCTAACATGAAGATCTTCATACCGCCTGTAAAGTCTCTCAATCCCCCGCCGGCTTCATTATCTACTATTGCATCTGTTTTAGTATTCTGTTCCATCAGAATAGCACCTCTCTTTTAAAAGAATGAAGAAGTGGAAACCGGGTACCCCTGCCTCCACTTTAATCATTATTCTGCTTCAGGCGGAATTAACTCATCAGGCACTTCAATTCCTTCTTCTTCAAAAAATCTGTATGCTCCGTTATGCAACGGTGCAGGCAATCCATCTAAAGCTGTTTCAAGTGTCATCTCTTTTGCAGAATTATGAACTCCATAAATAAAATCAAGATTCTCATACATTGTTTTTGTGAGCATGTATACCGTATCGTCATCAAGGTCAATTGATGCTGCTAAAATATTCGGCTGGGCAATTGTTTCAATATCCTCTGTCTGATTCGGATACGTTTCTGCCGGAATGGTGTATTGGTACCATGCATTTGAAACGGCAGAAATTTGTTCAAACTGCTCATCTGTAATTTCTAAAACACTAGCTCCCACATTACTTGCGTACATATCAGTAATGGCCGCAACTGGAACTCCTGCAGGCAGCGATCCTCCGTCAAGCCTTCCATCCCGCATGGCAGAAATCGTGTCATCGTATCCTAAATACTCAGGTTTTATATTCTCTTTTGTTAATCCAAGACCCTCCATCATAACAAGCGTTGATTCTTCAGTTCCACTTGCTTGAGGACCTACTGAAAAGGTTTTGCCTTCGATATCTGAGATCGTACCTGTATCAATCTGGTTATCTTTTAAAACAAAATGCTCAACATTAGGCCAAATCATGGCAACGGTTCTTAGATCCTCATAAGCATTTCCTTCAAAACTGCCTTCACCATTATAAGCTTGAGAGGCAATTAGTCCTTGCAGTATTGAAAAATCAGCTTCTCCCTTTTTCATTAAATCAATATTTTCAACCGAGCCTGCTGAAGATTGCCCGCTTGCATTAATGCCTTCATCCTTTAATTCCTGTGACCAAAGATTTCCTATTCCTACACCAATCGGGTAATATGTACCTCCAGTAGACGCCGTGGCAATCGTAATATACTGATTACCTCCAGCTGATCCCCCTTCTGAACCGCAAGCGGCCAGCATTAGCACCATACTTGCGATGATTCCCTGCTTTAAGTATTTCATAAAAAGCTCCCCCTTTGTAAGCGCTTTACTAAACTTGTATTACAAGCATACAACAGGACCATATTACAAGCAATACAATATACTGTATTTTCTTAATTTTTTATTATTGGTGAATTTGTGCTTTCAATATTCAACTAAGATCTCCTCAAAAAAAGAATCCTTCAGACGAATCTTTTAAAAACGAAAAAACTGCCCGGCGGGATTGTCCGGGCAGTTCATCGTGCTTTACATTAGTGTCTTTAAGGGCATCGTCTGTTCAAACTACTTCTTCACAGAACTCAAATTCCTTTCTGAATTAATTTGAAAGTTTATTTTGATTCTATCATGATGACCTCCTGCTTAAATAGGCAGAGAACTACTATTTCTTTTTTTCAAAATCGCAGACGCTAGTAAGCCATTACGCCGCTTTCGATCCGCTATCCCTATTCCCATATGTCCATTTTCTCCAAATGAACTCCATCGGTCCCTGTTTATATCGTTTAAGCATCTGGTGACTTAAGAAGACCTGCACCGTATAAATGCCAATCGCAATTAAAACACCCTGGGCTTTTGATACCTCTCCAAACAGCCCCAGTCCATATCCATTGAAAATCAGAACCGCAATAATAGACTGCATAAGATAATTTGTTAACGCCATGCGGCCCACAGAGGAAAACGGCATTAGCAATAGCTCAACGTTCTTCTTCCTTGTGATGAAGACCACTCCTGCTACATAAAACAGCATCATAAACGGTCCGCCAAGTGTATTAAACCCTTCAGCTATCGGCATCGACATATAAGCGGGCATGTCCAGTAAATTGTATCTAACCGCTACAGACAAACCGACAAGCGGCGCCCCAACCAGAAGGCCAGTCCATAGTACTTTTTTCCATCTGTGAAGATTTCCTTCAATATCGTGAAACATTCCTGTTTTCCCAAAATACAGCCCGATTAAGAAAAGAGGTAAAATTGTCGGGATGATGAGGAATACTTGAAATAATATAAATAATACCTCATTCCAAAAACGGTAGGAGAGAATTTCTCCAAAGCTTCCATTTGTCATAACAGAAGCTGCAAGCATTTCAGCAGCCTGAATTGATTCTCTTGTTTCAAGGCCTTGATTAAGGGAAAGGTTGAGACCCCAGCCGCTTATCAGGAGTACCGCTGTAAAGAAGAACGTGCCTGCAAGCAGCAATGAGATTGCCCATATCTTAATAACTTTAGGTGTACGTTTAATAAAAAGCGGCAGCAGAAAGCCTGTCAATGCGTATGTATGTAAAATATCTCCTGACCAAATAAAAATTAGATGAGCAAGCCCAAGCAAAAGCAGAAAAACAAGTCGTCGCATAAACATCCGGGTTGCCGGCAAATTCTTATCAAGTAAGCGGCTGTAAAAAATATAGAAACCTAAACCAAAAAGCATCGAAAACATCGGATAAAACTTTCCATCTACAAAAAAGTTTGTCAGAAGCGTGAGTGTGGAATTTAATCCCCCCTCCGGCAGCGTCTCCCCATCTATCAAACTGCCCATCTCAGAAAACACAGGCATCTTAAACGCAATCATATTCGCAATCAAAATCCCAAAAAGCGCAAACCCCCTAACAATATCCAGCGTATGAATACGCTCCTTCACCGAAACAAAACTCATCAACATAACCCCCTAAAAATTTCTAACTCCTTTTATCCTACTTGATCGACAAGTGCCTGTCACTCCCCGAATTGTGTCGATACAATTCGGGGAATGACAGGCACTTGTCATGTTTTCCCCATGGATTACCTGCTGCTGCCGTTTTCTTTGGTATAATATATATAGAAAAGTAATCCGAGTATGCTTCAGCAGGTTTATCAGCTGTTACGAGTGGTATGATCATAGTTGAGGGTCATTTCGAATTTAGAGGGGTATACATATGAATTCAACCGCTTTTACGTATAAAAAGTTTACCAATTTTGATGAAGCTGCAGACAGCATTCTTAGAATGATGAGCAAGATGTTAAAGATCAACACTCTTTTTATTGCCAAAAATGATCAGAAGACAAATGAAATTGTGAAGGTTGTTAACAAAGAGGTCTTATTAAAGGAAGGTGATAAGCTTCCTTTTGAAGAAACCTTCTGTAAATTAAGTGTAGATCATGGCAAAAATGTACTGTTCATACCTGACATAACAAAAAGCGATCTTACAAATGCCCTGAATGTTACGCGCAATTTAGGAAGCGGCAGCTTTGTGGGTCTGCCTATTTTTTACGAGGATGGAAGAAATTACGGAACCATCTGCGGGCTCGATACTGAGCAGTTTAACCTTACTGAGGAGCATGTGGAGTTATTTGAGACAATGAGCTCCCTCCTGTCCTATTGTCTGGAGCTTGATGATGCGAACAGGCAAATTCAGACATTGTCAGCGCCGCTCGTTCCAATCACTAAGGGAGTAGCCATTCTTCCTATTATCGGCAATATCAATGAATTCCGCCTGGAGGCCATTATTGAATTGGCCCTTACAAAGAGCGGGACTCTTTCCCTTGATTATTTAATTATTGACCTTTCAGGAATTCTCCAAATTAACGATATGGTGAGTTCATCCCTTTTAAAAATTGTCAGCATGCTGCGTCTGATAGGCGTTACACCGATCCTTACCGGAATCAGACCGGATTTGGCGATAAAGACCATTAACATGAATTCAGATCTTAGCTCTGTACAAACTCAAGCTACCCTTGAGAGTGCGTTAAAATCAATTGGGTTCAGGCTGAGCAGGGAATAGAATCATTTTTGAAATAGAAAAAAGGTGAAGCCTTAAAACTGGAGCTTCACCTTTTTTCTATTTTGCTAGTTAGCATTCACTTTACGCAATTCTACGCGGCGAATTTTTCCTGATGCAGTTTTGGGAAGCTCGTCCAGGAACTCAATGATACGCGGGTATTTATAAGGTGCTGTTATTTGCTTTGTGTGGTCCTGAAGTTCTTTGGTGAGAGCAGCGTGATCGATTGTTTCATCGTGCTCACGAAGTACAACAAAGGCTTTAACAATACTTCCTCTTATTTCATCAGGGGCAGCAACCACAGCACATTCACGAACAGCAGCATGCTTCATAAGGGCATCCTCTACTTCAAACGGTCCGATAGTATAACCTGAACTGATGATAATGTCATCACTCCGCCCCTCAAACCAGAAATAACCATCCTCATCACGTGCAGCCTGATCTCCGGTAATATACCAATCCCCACGAAATGCGGCTGCAGTACGTTCAGGGTCACGATAATATTCTTTAAATAAAGCCGGACAGCTTCTGTGAACAGCGATATCTCCTACCTCACCAATTGCTGTAGGATTACCGTATTCGTTAATAATATCGACCGGGTTGCCTGGTGTCGGCCTGCCCATAGAGCCTGCTTTCACCTCCATGTCCTGTAAGATACCGACAAGCAGCGTATTTTCCGTCTGTCCGTAGCCATCGCGGACATTCAGTCCAAATGCTTCCTGAAATGCTTTAATCACCTGACTGTTTAAAGGTTCACCAGCGGATACCGCGCTCCGTAATGCTGGCAGCTCATAGCTCTTAAGGTTCTCTACCTTGGCCATAATCCGGTACTCTGTCGGCGTACAGCACAAAACATTCACTTTTTCATCTCTTAAAAGATTTAAATAGTAAATTGGATCAAAAGCACCGTGATAGACAAGTGCTGTTGCCCCAAGCGTAATCGTTGAAAGGAACGGACTCCAAATCCATTTTTGCCAGCCTGGCGCTGCAGTTGCCCAGACAATATCATCACTTTGAACACCGAGCCACCTTGTGGCAGCTGTCCGGACATGAGCGTATCCCCAGCCGTGGACATGCACAACGCCTTTAGGATTTCCAGTAGTCCCGGAGGTATAAGATAAAAACGCTGCATCTTCACGGTGAGTGTCAACCGCTTCAAATTCAATCGCCTCCTTAGAAGCAAGCTCTTCTAGTGACACCCACCCTTCTTCCTGACCGCCTATAATGAGTTTATTTTTAAGCGCATCTGCTTCTTCGTCAATGGAGTTTGTTTCGGCCGTTGTTTTAAAATGAGCTACAATTCCTTTTGCACCGGAATGATGCATTCGGTAGACTAAATCTTTTTTACGAAGCATTTCTGAGCATGGGATCGCAATAATTCCTGCACGGAGACATGCAAGATACGTAATATAGGCTTCAGGAATGCGGGGCAGAATAATCATCATATGATCACCCTTTTTAATCCCTAAAGACAAAAGCGCCTGTGCATACTGATTCATTTTTTCAATCAGCTGCTTATACGAATAATCATGCCGGTTTCCCTCCTGATCCAGCCACCGTATTGCCAGCCTTTCCTCATCCTTTTTGTATTTTTCAAGCTCGGACGTAATATTGTACTGTTCTGGTGCGATTAATTCTGTATTGTTCATATGTATTGCCCCCCTGTTGTTCGTTTATCATTAAAATGGTTCAACACATTAATTGTAAGCGTTATCATTACAGTCCGTCAATTTTACAAAAGTAGATTGGTAGAGTGGAGTGATTTTCACCATTTCTAAAGAGCAAAAGATAAAACCTATCAGCCGCACAAAAAAACCGGCACTCTATAAGCACCGGTTGATCTCTTCTCTATCTTTGACGAAAATCTTTTAATCTCTCTATTCCAGTAGTGACGCCCTGACTCATAGCGGAACCTCCGCCATACGCTGCAGCTACTGCCATTGCTTCATAAATCTGCTGATCAGAGCAATCCATCGCCACACATTGATCCAGGTGGTACGTGATGCTAGCTTCGTCGCCATCTTTTATACTAATGGCAAACGCCATCAAATGCTTGTGAGAACGGTCAATCTCCCCATCTTCAAAAGATTTTCCGGTAAAGCTATTATATTCCTTCACTACCACCGGAACATACTCACCCAGCTCATCAATCCCTTTACGGTACCTTTCCAAAATAGACTCTGCCCGGTTCTCCATCAACTCACTCCTTTTTACGTGCTAGTACACCATTCCTTAATCAGGAAGCACCTAAACGTTGAAAGTGTTTGAGTATATAAGCAATAAAACCAGTCGACGGAATTCGATAAAATCCGAGTGGTGCCTGGCACCACCCGAATAGCACCACTCGAAGTCACCTCTCAATTTAAACGTAAAACAGGCGTGCCGCATAGGCACGCCTGTTGGATGAAGCTCTTACTCTTTTTTTGAGGAGCTTGAAGAGCTGCCATCGGAAATTTTTCCGAGGAAGAAGCCGTCAATCTCGCTCAGTTTCCCACGCCATAAAATTTTCCCTCTGGATGGGGTGGATTTGTTGTCGCCGATATAGACCTTGGTATTTTTCATGTGCACAAAGTGCGCCTCTTCACTGCCATTGGATTCTACTGATTCCCCGGCTTTTGCAAGCTGCTCACTTAATTTCTGGGCCACTTCATTTCCGTCTTCAAATGCTTCACTCAATTCGTCAAAGTAATCCTTCGCCGATATCATGGTACCTGAAATAACGGAACCTTTAACGTTTAGAGTAATATCTAATGAAAAATCATGCTTATTTGCAGCTTGCACAAAAAATTCAATGATATTGTCCTTCATTTTCACGTCTCCTTCCGTTATTATACAGATGTATCGTCATCGCTTGAGAGAGTTGTATCTCCCTCTTCTTCGTCGTCCTTTTTTGACTTCTTTGATTTTTTAGCTGGTGCACGTTTCTTTCTTGGCTTACTTTTTGTTGACTTTGATTTTGTGTCTTTTGACTCTTCTTCTTTCTCTTCATCAGAGTCATCTTCGTCAGATTCTTCTTCAGCGTCTTTATCAGACTCTTCCTCTTCCTCTGATTCTTCTTCACTGTCTTCTTCACTTTCTTCTACACTATCTTCTTCAGACTCTTCCTCAGTTGCATCCTCTTCAGAATCGTCCTCATCGCTCTCGTCTGATTTCTCAGTGTCTTCTTCTGATTCTTCGTCATCCTCCGAGCTTGCAGCGGCTTCATCTTCTGAATCGCTTTCTGGCTCGTCTGGACCTTCATAAGAGTCTTCTTCTTCATCAGGATCTTCTTTTGTATCATCTTCATTTTCTTCAGAATCCTGATCCTCTGAATCGTCATCCTCAGATTTGCCGGAAAGTTTTGCTTCAAGCTCGCTTAGACGCTTCTTCAGATCTTCATTTTCTTTTTTCATTGCATCAGATTCATCTTCCTGATCTTCTTCGCTGTCTTCCTCTTCCTCTTCCTCTTCCTCTTCCTCTTCCTCTACTTCTTCTTCATCCTCTTCTTCTTCCTCATCATCACTGCCGCCTCCAACAAGCTTGGAGATCATTTCTTCTAAACGGCCTAAGCGATCATTAAGGTCATTATTTTCTTTTTTCAAGTCAGACTCTTCATCTGAATCTGAACCAGTTCCTTCAAGAGTTGTTTCTCCTGAGCTTGCTGCTTCGTCATCGGAAGAATCTTGTTCCAGGTTTTCATCTTCATTGGAATCTTCATCACTTGAGTCATCCTTTGATCCTTTGCTGAATAATCCAAGAGCGGAGGTTTTAAGTGATCCTGCAGCTTTTTTGGATGCATCTTTCGCTACTTCAGTAAGATCAGTACCTTTTGATTTCAGCTTTTCTGTATCAATCTTGCTGATCAGCTTTTTGCCGTTTTCAGGTGTAGCCAGGTAGCCGATTGAAGCGCCTAATAAACCGCCTGCGATTGAGCGCTTGATTGTGCTGCCGCCGCCTGATTCACTTTTTTCACTGCTTTCATTTGTTGAATTGTTTTCCTCTGTTTGGTTTTCTGCTTTTTTGTTATCATTTTTTTTGTCAGCCATGGTCAATACCTCCACTTAATAGTTAATTTAATAGTTAATGTCAGATTCTAATCGTTTTGAGTCTAATTTTTTCTCAAGAGATTCAAGTCTCTCAAGCAATTGTTTGTTTTCTTCTTCGAGTGCTTTTGTGTTATTGTTCTGAGCTTTAGAAGAAAGGTATGGGTCGTTTTCCCACCAGTCCATGCCGATTTCCTTGGCCTTATCAACTGATGCGACAATCAGCCGGATTTTGATCGTTAATAATTCAACGTCCGCAATCCCAACTGTGATGTCCCCTGCAATAACGACACCTTTATCTAAAATTTTCTCCAGCACGTCAACAATCGTACTTGATTGCATATTGTGTTCGACTGCCATAGTAAAGCCTCCTTGGCATTTATTTAAAGCAAGCTTCCGAGTGGGCCAAGATCGATATTTAAGTCTTCAGCATCAAGGCCGAAGATATCTTTTAATTCTTCCATTTTTTCTTCCAGGTTCATCAATGCTTCACCGAGGTTTTCAATCTCCTCGTCAGACAAGGTGCCTCCTTCAACACGCCGAATTGCGTGCCTCTCGACGATTTGCCTGAGCAGCTCGATTACGGTTAGCACAAGCTGGGCTAACCCATGCTCTGCGTTATCGGGATCCAAATTAATCTTGCCACTTGTTGGGCTGACCTGTTGCATCGGTTAACGCCTCCCTTTGTTGATCAAAATCTGCTGAATTGATTGTCCGATTCCCTTGCTGTGCCTGTACAAGTGATTCTACTGAAGCAATTAATACACGCAGATCCAAATACACAAGGTCGACACCCGCAATGGAAATAACTAAGTCCGCTTTTATCGCAACGCCTTTGTCCAAAATAACATCTAAAATATCTATTAATCCGATGTCTTTATTTTCGATTGTTTCCCTTACTGTAGACATAGCTCGTCTTCCTCACCTTATGAAAAGCTGGAGAAGTGATAGGCTGGCCAAGGACCTGATGGTGCAAACTGCCATCCCATTTCCTTCATTTCCTTTTCATATTGTTGGATTTTTTCTAAAAAAGGTTCAACGTCCGACTTAGGAATAAGGTAAACACTGTTCCAGGTCATATTTTCATCTTTCCCGGTTACATCTTTACTCCAATTTCTTTTTACATTTCCTTGAAGAACAAATTCTTTCAGCTGAAAGTGGATTTCTTCACTAACCCGGTTTTTTTCTTCTTCAAGCTCGGATTCTATCAGCTTATCAAGCTTCTTTTTTTCGAAAAATTGTCTGCCCTTAGGCAGCTCATTAATTTCAATTCTTTTGGCTTCGATAGCAGGATTGTTCTCACTTACCTGCTCCTTTAAAATCTTATCGTCGCAATATATCTTCAAATTCCATTCTTCGTTGCCTTCTAAGAGCTCAAAGGTGCTTTCCATTTTAGCCTGATTGGATTGTACGGTCTGCGTCAGGCTGTCTTTATTCTTGTAAAGGGTGCAAAATTTTAAGGGAATAACGGTAAACGCTTTTGAGAGGGTTAATACGGTCTCGTGATGATGAAAGGCTTTTTCCTGCAGCCACTGCATATCGTTATTGATTTTCTCTTTGATGCTATCCTCTGAATATTCCCCTGAATCTAAATTACAAACAATTGCTGTCGTATCACCGACCGGAATCGGATAAAGCTCTCGTTCGTTATCAAACCCTTTAAAAGATGGAAACGATTGTTCCGTCGTTTCTTTTGTTGGGATTAAACCATATAAATAAAGTAGATCGCCCATCTTTTAACATCATTCCTTTTTCTTCGTCATTTCTTCCCACTGTTCCATTTCCCTCTTTTTTGCAATTTCATACCTGGTAATTAATTCATCCTCTTTTTCCTTGTATGCCTCATCCGGAATTTCTCCGAGCTCATACATCATTTGCAGCTGAATAAGTTTTTGCTGGATGGTTGGCAGGTCATACAATTCCTTATCGGCCTCTTCTTTTACCTTTTCCCCGATTTTGATCACCATATTGATCGGGGCAGTAACTAGTTTATGGATCATCAGCCATCTTCCACCTTCAATTTTATATTGACGAAGTTATATGCCGGCCATGGACCACTGTAGTTAAACTCAACTCTGTCTTTCCAATCCTCATGGATTTCGTTTACCTTTTCGTCAAATTCCTGTTCCTTCTCCCGGTCAACTAAAAATGCTGCATTCAATAGCATCTTTTCTCCGATCGGGTCATTTGTTTTTGCAGCTACAGATAATCCATGCAAAGGCTCAAAAATTTGCGCCTTTAAATCCTGCTGAAGCGAAGTGAAAAGCTTTTGCGCTGCTTCGCCAAGCTTAATGCGGTCATAATAGCCGGCTGCTTCAGATTTGCCTTTAACAGCGGAGGCTGTCTTTTTAATCTGAGCATCCTCACTCGCCTGATTTTCAAGCCATTCTTTATTACCGATTACCTTTAATCCTAATTCGACTTTTCCTTTGATTTCAGGGAAAAGCTTTTCAAATTGAGGATAAAGATTTTCCAGCAGCACGCCTACATCTTCTTTTGACTGAAACACATTTCCGAAGCTGACAGGAATCACTGTATCATTTTGTTTCATGACAGCAGAGACAGCATTTTGGTGAGTCATCAAGTTGTCGCGGTTCGGATGATAAATTTTCATCGGAACTTCAGCTGCTACCATCGCTGCATCTTTATAGCGAATCGTAAAAAGCTCTCTTTTTTCATCTTCGAGAACAATTTCTCCAAATTGGTCTTCCTGCTCTGTCTGAATCCCACAAAAAATATAAATTCCTGATTTTTGCTCTTCGCTCATCGTAACGCTCCTTTATTCCTCAGTGACCTTTACTTTTTTACTAGCTTTGATGATGAGATCCTTTGCCGCGTTTAACGGCTGATCTGCTTCTAAACAACGGCTTACCTGATGACCAAGTATATCCGTACAAAGCTTTTGAAAGTCTTCGTCTTTTCCATCAATTGCAATATCTGCTTCTGCAGCTAACTTAGCAATCATTAGTGATGCTCTTAAACTTGGACCAGTATCTTCTTTACATTCCTTACGAAGATCTGCTACAAGCTGGGTGATCGCTTTCGCTTCATTTTTTGCTATTCCAAGCTTTTCTGAAACAATCGCTGCTTCCCGGTCTACATCTTTATAGTCCACGTGGATCGTGATCAGCCGATCAAGCAGTGCATCCTGCGTTTGGAAAACACCTGCATATTCTGCAGGGTTGCTTGTGAATATGACACAAAAGTCGGGATGAACCCGCACGAATGGCTCAGTTAGCTTTGAGCCGTAAAGCGGAAGAATATTTTCTTCTAAAATAGAAAGAAAGATATTATTCGTATTGGGCTGTGACCTTGTAAATTCATCGTAAATAAGGGTATAGCCATTTTTTACAGCTTCCAGCAATCGTCCATCATGCCAAGACTCGGTTACCTTCTCTTCTTTTTTGTAAACGGATCTAATGTAGTTATCAACATGCTTTTGACTTGTATAACCAGTGAAATCACCAATTAAGTCACTGTTATTTAACTCATGGTTACCATGAATAAGCATGACCGGTTTCTTGCGCTTTTTTGCCAAGGCAAGTGCCAGAGAAGTTTTACCCGCTCCGGTCGGACCAGTAAAATGAATAGGATAGCCTGCTTTCAGGTATTGTAAAGACCGGGACAGCAAATCCTTGGTCTCATCATCCTGAACCAATCCTTTTGTATTTTTCTTAATCTTTTCTTTTAAGACCGTCACACGATTCCCTCCTGCCCGCAGCTAACATTAAGACTCAAGATCTATGGCGCTGCGATAACGAATGTCCCGCCTTTTGAAGGAAGTTATTTCAACGTCTTTGTTTAAATAAACATCGTAAACACCGATCATTTCATCTTTTGCGTATTTCTTCATATATTCTTTTTCTTCAACCGTTTCCACAATCAGCTTCCAGCCACCGTCCTCTGTTTCTTCAACAGCGGTAATTTTATGGAGCGGAGCCACATGTTCATTGAAGAATTCTTTTGTATTTCCCATAATCTTTTTGATTTCCATGATGACCTCCTGCCAGAATAGCAGGCAGAGGGCACACTGGCCCTCATGACTGCATCCTTACCTTTTTCTAGATGCTGAAGCTTGCATTCCGATCATTCGTCGATGCATTGCTTCCCCGATCATTGCTCTGATTCAAGAAAACACCATCTTCCTGAACCTCATCGCGCAGAAGTCCAACTGCCTCCGCATAACGCAACCATGTGTCCACACTTGCAATGACGACTCTGGCTTCAACAGTTAAAATTTCAATTCCCACTACTGAAACCCTTACAAACGCATCAATTACAATCCCTTTGTCTAAAATTCTATCAATTACCTCTGCTAAACTTGAACTATCAGTACTTTTTTGAACTGCCATTTTAAATTCTCCTTTCAAATTAAGAGCTCATATCCGTGTAATTTTTAATGTCATTTGAGCTCTTGACATGCTTGGTTGATGACTTAATACTGGTAACACTTTTAATGTGTTTTACACCTTTAAGCTGTTTTTTCTTGTCTCCATCTTCATCGCCGGACATCTTCTCTTGAAAGCTTTCTCCAGCTTCTTTTACTTTTCCAAGCTTGTCCTGAACTTTATGAAGGGCATCCTGCGCTTTACCTTCACCATCTTCTGCTTTATCGTGAACTTTTTCTGCATTTTCATCTTTTGCTTTTCCTAGCTTTTCTGAGGCCTCATTCGCTTTATCCTGAATGCCTCCAACCATTTTTTCCTTGGCTTTATCCTTAAGCGTATCCTTTACCTTGTCTTTAACCGGTTCAGGGGCGTGTTCATACGCTTCTTTTGCTAGCTTGCCTGCTGCTTTTTTTACAGGATTGTCTTTAGACATCCCGGTTCCCCCTCTCGAGCGCCGAAAGTGGATTTACTTTTACTTTGATTTCGATTCCACTAAATCATTCAGCATATTTTCAATTCTCTCAAGGCGCTCATTCAGGTTTTTATTATCTTCTTTAATTTCGTCGTATTGAGATGACTTTTCTTCTTCATCATCTGAATCTTTTTGATTTTTGCTGTCGCTGTTCTTCTTAGGCGAAAGCAGGGACAGCGGTGATCCGGTGCCTTTGCTGATATAGCCGGAAGCGGTTTGTTTTAAACTGTTTAGTGCCTGCTCCTTTAAAAGGTCCTGTGCAGTTTTTCTGAGTTCATCTCCTGCTACTCTCACAAACTCGGATTCCTGCAGGCTTTTAGCTAGCTTTTTGCTCGTTCCGGGGCTCGACAATAAACCGATTCCGGCACCTACTACTCCTCCAAGAATTGCGAGGTTTAGCGAATGCGATGCCTCCTCAGTTGTTTCTTCACTTTTCTTTTTTTCTTCTTTTTCTTTTGTACCCATGTGTTCCACCCTCATCTCTCGTGAATTAAATAGGACTAATTAATAGCTTAGCTGCGGACTGCGGTCACTTTCACTCTTGCTTAAGAAGGTGTCCTGTGACTCATCTCTTAAGAGTCCAACCGCATCGGCATAGCGAAGCCATGTTTCAACACTTGCAATAACAATTCTTGCTTCAATCGTAATAATTTCTATGCCTACTAGAGATACCCGGACAAAAGCATCGATGACAATTCCTTTGTCGAGAATTCTGTCGATAACTTCTGCAAGGCTTGAGCTATCTGTACTTTTTTGAACAGCCATTTCCGATCTCTCCTTTCTGAATTTCTATCTCACGATCCTACCCTTTAAAACTTGGCCCTGACGACAGTGACTTGTTTTATATGTGGTTTAGTAGCTATATACCAACAACCTTCCGCCATAAAACATTATCAGGGTAGGTAATCCGTAGGAAATATATAAATGCCGGCGCATGTGTCGGCTAAAACCCCCTGCCCGTAAACAAACAAACATAAGCCCCCGTAAGCCTGAAGTTAGATTATTACATTTCCATTACACAACATAAATTGATAGAAATTACCAAACAAAAAGTGCCTGGCACTCGTCGAATTATGTCAGTAATGACCATAAGCCGAAAAGTTACAGGCACTTTTATAATTTGAGTAATGTTACACAATGCGTATAGGAGGTCTCGAGCATATCCTATTATAAAAGAAGGAGGTGTTCAAACTATGGTACACAAAGCATTTTTATTGCTTGCAGGTATTCTTGCTGGCTTTGCGCTGATCGTCCTGCCAATTTTATTGGTGCCAACACCAGGTACTTTACTTGCATTGCTGGCTCTGATTATTACTGTCATCGGGGTAATCGCAGTCGTCGTATTTTCTTTGGTGTTAATTTTAAAGGCACTCAAAGCCATTTTTAGCAAGTGTAAACACTAGTTAAAGATTTCCGGTTCAGTTGAAAAGCTGAGCCGGTCTTTCTTTTATAAATACATACATATACCCAAACCATACCTTGATCAATTACCATTACTATAGAAGAAAGACGGAAACTAATAAAGGACATCTCGATTTGAACTTCTCTGATAACTGAAAAAACTCTCCCTCCAGCACTAAAGCTGAAGGGAGAGGGAGAAACGATTTACTACGTTTAGACTTATGACCTTCATGTGTAAAAACGTCATGATCATCTGTACTTGGTGAGGAGTACTCAGTTGTAACAGCTCCTGCTTCCCCTGCCGGAAACAGCACCCATTCCTTCGCACAATAGCGATCAGTATTAATGTAGACAAACAACTGAAGACCAGCATCATCAAGACGGCCAAGGCCAAAGTCATTCACTTCTATTTTTTAAATCTCTTCGTCACTTAGAAGTACATCTGCCTTTTGATAATATTCATTCGTTTTACGCTGCACTTCACGCTCAGATACTTTTGCAAAATTCATTTTGTCCTCCTTTTAAACGCGTGTCTTCTCGCATTTACATAAAAACTTAAGAGGAGGTAAACTGCCCGCCGTTCACGTGGATACATTGACCAGTCATATAAGAACCCTGATCAGATGCTAAAAGAACATAAGGTCCAATCAATTCAGCCGGCTGCCCCGGGCGTCCCATTGGGTTATCCGCACCAAACTCCGCAACTGACTCTCCGTCAAAGGTTGAAGGAATAAGCGGCGTCCAGATCGGCCCCGGCGCCACCATGTTCACGCGAATTCCTTTTTTCACAAGATTTGCCGCCATACTACGGGTGAAACCAACGATCGCACCTTTAGTGGAGGTATAATCAATCAGCTGCGGATTCCCTACATATGGATTAATTGAAGTTGTATTAATAATTGAGCTTCCCTCTTTTAAATGAGGTAAAGCAAATTTAGTCATATGGAAAACGGAATACATATTTGTTTTAAATGTTTTATCCCATTGTTCATAAGAGATATCCTGAAGGTCCTCTGTCGGGAACTGGATTGCTGAGTTGTTAATTAAAATATCAAGCTTTCCGAAATGTTCAACTGTCTGATTAATTAACCCTCTGCACGTTTCTTCTTCTGAAACATCTCCAGGAATTAAAAGACATTGAACGCCTTCTTCTTCAATTAAACGTTTTGTTTCATCAGCATCACTTTGCTCTTCCTCCAAATAGTTAATGGCAAGATGAGCACCTTCCTTCGCATAAGCAACTGCCACAGCACGGCCAATCCCGCTGTCACCGCCTGTAATAAGCGCCACACGGCCCTTTAACTTCTCACTGCCTTTATAATCAAGCGGCTGAATCGGATGAGGATCCATCTTCGACTCAATCCCAGGCTGCTTCGGCTGTGTCTGATTCGGCTGTCCACCCTGCTGCTGTTTCTGAATATCCATAGATCATTCTCCTTTTCAATCAAATTATTTCATATTCAATACACTCCTTAACTTCCTCAATTTCCCTCCTTGTAAACATTTGTAAAGGATTCCAACTTAAAATAAGTGACAGGCACCACCCGGTTTTTGTCGATTCACCCGTAATGCAGTTCGCCGTGTCCACTCGGGAAGTTCGCGAAGTGCATGGCACCACCCGATTCCTGTCGAATAAAACAGGCAACAAAAAACCCCGCTTGTAAGAGCGGGGTTTTTTGTTTATATTTTCTCAGGTGCTTCTATTGTTTTTTGCTTCTATTGTTTTGAGGTACTCCAAGGGCTTCTTTTGTCATTTGGATGTATTCTTCGATGCCGGATTTTAGGGCGAATTCTGCTATTTCAACTGGATATGCTGCAGTCCGTTCGATTATATGCTCTGCCATATTTGGCCAAACGCAGCCGCCTGCTTTTTCATAGTACATAATGAGTTTTTTAAGCTCCTGCTCTCCAAACGTCCGGTAATGAGCAACAAAATCCTTGCTGATATCTGATACAAAAGCTTCTGTCCAATCAATGAATCCTGTTACGCGTGCTTCATCATCAATTAGTATATGGCCTGCATGTAAATCTCCATGGATCACGCCTGTCTTGGCCGGCCAAAGTGAATCATTATTGACCCATCGCTGCCATTGCTCCCACAGCTGGTCGCTAACACCAAACTCCGCTTTTACCTTCTCCATTCTACTCTTCATTTCCGCTCTCATCTCTTCCGCATTCTCCACTTTTAAACCTGCTTCTCTCGCATCATCCAAATTAATTCCATGCAAAGAAACCATTGCGAGAGCAAGAGTTTCAGTAAAGAGCTCCGGTACATTTTTTTCGTCTATCTCCCATGTATAAGCCATTGCTTCATGGTCAATCGTTCCGACCGGTACACCTGTTAACTGCTTGTACGCAATTAACTCATCTGTCCATACGACCCATTTAGGGGCTTGAACAGACAATTTAGGTTCAATGAAATCAAGCGCCTGTTTTTCGATCTTTGTTGAAGGAAGTACATCCTCCCTTCTTGGAATTCGCAGCACCCAATTCTCACCCTTAGAATCCTCTCCAAATACAACCAGAAAATCCAGTCCTGATTCATTAAATTTTAATGCACTCTCTTTAAGCTCAATTCCATTTTCCCCAGCCAATTTAATTATCTTTTCTTTTGAAATTGTCATACCAAACACGTCCCATCATAAGTAGTTTTTTTCGTGTGCTTGCTGTCTCAATGTCTTCATTGGACCCTCATGCTAAACGCTTATACGCTCCAGGATCGGCTCGGATCTGCCTAGCGATTTGATACAGAATGCAAGTAACTGCTTAATGAAAGGACTGTCTATTCTATTTTCAAACAGATTTTTACAGCAAAAAAAGAGGGTTAAATTCGCCCTCTTTTTCACCCTTTTCCGCATAACAAAGGTTCCCTTAAAATAGACAGACCAATTCCGTGTACTCCGCTGCCAGGCAGAGCCATTAAACATATTAAATTTAACGGTTCATTGTACGGAATCGTAGTCTAATTGAAGCTGTCAAAAGGAAAACCTCCATTAATTTAAGTTGATTAAAGCTTAGCATGGTTTGGGGTTGGGGGCAATGGGGCAGGTAACAAGCATGTGTTTTCAAAATAATGGATTTAACCTTCAACATTCAATACTTTCTTCCCTTTAACTACTCTTAGGCACCCATATCGTTGAGTAACCATTTTCAAAAGAATAATGGTATAACGACTGCAGTTTGGTTGCAGAGTATACCTTCATGTCTTCTCTTTCTTGAACCTGCTGCATTCTGACAAATTCATGATTACGATCAATTAATACTGATAAATAACTTTCAGAAGCCAGTTTATCGCTTTTAGAGAGATTACATGCATTGCATGAAATAACTAAATTCCAAAGCTGATCTGCCTGGACAAAGCTCCACGGAATGAAATGGTCTACGTGAGCTGCATTCCTGCTTCTAATCGCCATCCCACAATAAAAACAAGTTCCTGTAAAATAAGAAGCCAGCACCTCATAAAACTGATTTAGCGATGAGCGTTTAGAAACATTTTCAACTTTAATTAGCATCCCTTTTGTATCTCCATTAATATTAAATTTTTCCAAAAATAATGCAAGTTGATAGTTCGTTAAATACATTAGAATTTTTTGAAACCTTTGCATGAATGTAAAGAAGGAAGCATTTAATCGAAGGGTTTCTTTTTTATTATCAAAGTCATAAATACTCCCGGCCGTATCACCATAAACGGCACCCATTACATTGATCTTACAACGCTTCATCACCTTCATTATAATATTTAACTGCATTTCATTAGAGAGTTTGTCGAATACAAATGAAGAATCTATACCATACTTAGCTTGAAAGTCTAAAAGAATTTTTTGCACTTCTGCTTGCTTACCCATCATATTTATCTGGTTAAGTTTATGATGAATGACCAAATTCCAATAAATTTTTGTAAAGCTCTTGAACAAATTAAAATAGTGTATTTCTAACTCTTCGTTTACATTATATAAATTCTCAATGATTGATTTTATTAGAACGAACTTGTAGGTAGTAGAATTTCTGGATTTTGATGAAAATATATAAGTAAAATGACTCCATATTTCCTGATCAGTAATGTAGGAAGCCTTCATTTCACCAATCTGCAGTTTATGGCTCATGGTTCCTCCTTTCTAAGAACCTCTTGAGCTTAGTCCTCATTTTCAATAAGAAATAGTTTCTTCTTAAATCCCCCACGCTTACTTTCCTTCTGCAAACGCACCTTTTCCAGCTGCTCTCTTGAAGCACCATGAATCTCAGCAGCGGCATAAACCAGCTCTACTAAATCAGCCAGCTCCTCTACTGCATCCGGGTCATTTTCAGCCTGTTCAAATTCATTTAATTCTTCATGCATCTTTTTCTTTATTTCTACTAAATATTCCTCATCTTCTAAAACTCTCGAAGAAAACGTACTTCCTGATTGTTGAATGATTTGAAGGATATTATCTCTAACAAGCTTGTTATAAATCGGCATTATGAAACCCCTTTAGATCAATTAATCGTTCTTTTATTTTTGAAGTATAATTCTCACACCCGACCATTCCACCCCGGACCATACCCCTCAATCAACCGCTGCTCCAACTCCATAATCATCGCTTCATTTTCCATTGGATAGGTGTAAAAGCGCACGGTTTTGGATTCTTTCTCTTCTGCAATTAGGGCATTCAACCGGTAGTTTTCCGTCTCGCCGTCACGATAGCAGTCCTTTGGCGCAATTGTTCCCTGCCCGCTGTTCACTGTTTTTTTATAATCCTCCAGGCTGCTTCCGATATAGACAAGTTCATCGTCGACTGTGTAGGCGTAGAGGCCCTTATCCATTAAAGCTTTCGGATCCTTAATAAAAAACTGGGTATACGTACGATCTCCATGTTCATTTAGAAAAGATTGATAGAGTGGTTCGTTTTTTTGTTTGAGCTTAGATACGGCTTTTCCTAACGGACGATCAAGGAGCTTCGAATAATTTTCTTCACAGGACTCCTTAAGTCCGCTGTACTCGCTGCGGGAAAGAGCTTCCTGGAGGGTTTCAAGGTCTTCAAGCGCGAAAACCTCTGTTAGATTCTCTTCTGAAAAAATCAATTCAACGGGCTGGAACTCAAGTTTTTCATCATTTACATGCAGAGTCAATTGGTTCATAGGATTCTCCTTTTAAGTGTTTTTACTTTTTAATCCCCTTTAAATCAACATAATATTCTTACTTTTTGAGTTATGTTTTATTTAAACTGCCAAAAACCTGAGGCTGGAGTGAAGTAATGTAGGGTTTTATTCATGTAAACGGAGTTAGTATTATCTATGCGCTGCTATTTTTTATCCCCTATGTACTTTATCTTAAATGGCTATAGAATTAGCAGACTGACAAACTATTTAATTGAAAATATAAGTTTTTTTATAGGAATAATCAGTATTATAGTTATTTTACTTGGTACTGCTCTGGGAGTAAAAATTGCTCTCAGGCTGCTCATCTTAAAAATGCTGCAACTGGCACCTGCAAAAACAATGAGCCCGGGTACAATGCCATGCTCATTATTTTCATTTGATCAATTCTATTACTTCTCCTGTCTCAGGGTTAACCATGAATTCCTGCTCAATTCCGTTCTCTTGAAGAGTAAACAAATAAAATCGATCCGGACTGAAAACGTTAAATTTATTTCCAACTGAGACTGCCACATTTTCTTCCCCTTTTATCAGTTCTCCAGCCTGGCTTTGCTGAACAAGCACCTGAGCATCTGAATAGGTGTGGGGCGGAACAACCATCGCCAAGCAAAAAGCAATCAAACTGCCAGTTAGCAGTCCCACCACGATTGTGTTTCTTCTAGCTAAACCTCTAAGAAGTAAGTAACTGACCGGGACAATGATTCCAATGACCGCAGTAAGATTTAATACTCTTCCATAGACGGTAAAATCAAGAATTATAATTGCGGCTAATAGGCACAAAAGAGCTGTGGCTAGTATTTTATCTGACCTGCGAACCTTCCTCTTTTTTCTTTCATTCAATCTACCTCTCTCCCTTTAAGCACTCTCTTTATTCACTTACCTTTTCTGCCTTCTTTTGAAGTGCCTGGCACCACTCAGAATCTGTCGAACTCATCCGACAGGATTCGGGTGGTGCCAGGCACTTACCTTTTCTGCCTTCTCATCCATTGTGTAGCAACCCATTTTTCACCCGCAACTATAGGCGCACCGGCATGTAAAGTTTGTTCGTTTTTCTTTTTGTCATTATAGAAGTATTCGAAGTAGACAGCTGTTCCCTTTTTTGGTGAAAATGATAGGTTAAGTTCAGGAAAAACGGTTTCTCCCCCGCTCTCTACATTATTTAAATAAATAATGATCGTGCTAATTCGATTATTTTTAATTACTTTCTCTTTCGATGAAAAGAAATCAAAATGCGCTTTATATTCTTGACCAGGAGTATAATTTAGAATTTGAATACCTTCGCCATGTTCAATAGGTATATTCATAATCGAAGAAATTCTGTTTTCGATTTTCATGATCAGGTCATTTTCTCTTTCTTGAAAAAACATACTGCTGCTTGTTCTTATCTCGTTGACTACACGTGACACACCAATTTTTGAACGATTCATTTTATCTTTTGACAATAGGATCAGCTTTTCACATTCTTCATCGCTCAAAACATTCCCCAGCAAAACGATTAATGGTTCTTCATATTTAACAAGAATACTAATCTCCCTATCTTCTGTTTTGATGCTATTCCCTAAATGATTAAAAATCGTCGCTTCCTTACTATCCATTATCACCTTTTTCAACTCCCACTATTAAATGTCTGAAAAATCTAACTTTTATGATTATATCATTATTTTCCATAATTAGTCTTATCTTCATCCATTTAGTAGAAATTTTTATTTTTTACTTATCTTATTAGACATCCGCCCTTAATCAACTAAATATTTCGACCAAAATGAGAACTCCTCATAACAGGTTTCAGGTGGTGTTAGGCACTTATTGATTTCCCTGCCTATAACCATTACCAGATGTGAAACGTCTTGGAAAAGTTCACGGCTAATTTCTTCGTAAGCTTTGTTCAGCTTTAGTAATGAAGGTTCTGTTTCTTCGCAATAATAGATGTAGATGCTGCTTAAGTCAGTTGCGGAGCCGTCTTTTGCACATCGAGTTACTGATACGCAATGATTGTGCTGCTCTAAAAACCAGTGCGTCCGGCTTAACGGTGGATCAAATACATTTGGTTAATCTCGCTCTAGTTGACTTCCATCTTCTTCACCCATCGGAATAATAATGTAACGAACCGTTCGATGGGGCTTATGTTTTTCTTTTTTTCTCTTACGCAAATCAGCCAATCTGGTTAAGGAAATAGGAAACAAGTGATTTTTCAGCTTTTTTCTTAATCGGTTTTTCAAATAATACACCTCCATATTTCTCTATAATTTTAACAATATTATTCTTTATTTTGTGCTGCTTAAATCATTCACCTATCTCATTCATCTCAACAAGTAAATATTTCGACTCACTAAAGGATAGGCAAATACAGGTCATCTCTCATAGCCTCCGTACTCCATTAGATATAAGCTTGTTCTTATATCTCAATTCTATCCATTACTTAAGTTCTGAAAATTCAAATATTGTTCACAATTAAATAATCATTTGCTATGATGTCTGGGAATTAAAGATATCTATGGAAATGGAGAGTGACAAAATACCTACATACTATTCTTAGAAGCAAAACTAAAATTTCATAACAAGAAAGGAAGATTCATTTGAAGAAGAAGCTTTTCACGACAGTTGGAGTTTTAGGTTTATGCACCGCCCTCGTAATGCCTACATATGCAGCTGAGGGAACGAGTCAAAATCAGCCTGCATCCCATCATCATGATTATTCCATCTCAGGTTTTATTGACTACAATGAGCTGCAAAAAAGTCTTCATCAAATCGAAGCTAACAGCAAAGGAACTGTTCAAGTGGAGGTAGCCGGTCAGTCAAATCAAGGCTTGGACATCTACACTGCCCGGGTCGGAACCGGAGATAAGGTTCTTTTAATCCAAAGTGAAATTCATGGAAACGAAAAGACAGGAACTGTAGCAATTTTGAACCTGTTAAAAAGCCTTTCAAATAATTCCAAGCAGTCAAAAGAAATACGTGATGAGTTAACCATTGTATTTATGCCAATGATGAACCCTGATGCTTCTGAAGCCGACAAGCGCCGCAACAGTATGACATGGAGCGAAGCAGTTGAAGACTTCCCGCAATTAGCCGGGGCTGCCCCATCCTGGAACTACCTGGACCGCGGGATTAGCCAAAGCTATAACTACGGTGAGAATCCGGGATTTGATGTGAATCGTGACTTCCATCCAGACTTGGATTATGTTCCTCAGGCTCAGGACTTCCCTGGTGCATCGAATATGCCTGGCTGGTTCATCACACCTGAAGCTCAGACCTCCCGTGATGTATACAAATCTCTTCAGGAAGAGTTTGGCAATGTTGATGTTTTCGTTGACCTTCACCACCAGGGGCTCTATTACATAGACGGCACTGCTGATGAGGTTACCCTTTCCCTATCTGCTCAATTTGTTCCAGATCCATCTACCTCAGCAGGAGCAAAGTACGCTCAGTATGCTGATAACTATGATTACGACTTCTCCAGACAGCTGAATGTAGCCGTATACAACGAGCTTCAGTCATACGGAAATTCCAGATTCGGCAATGTTTCACTTTATTCTCAAGGTCTTGATTTGCCTGGAACTGCCCTTGGAAGCTATGCCCTAAACGGTAGCGGCACGGTTCTGTTTGAAGTTCGCGGACAAACACAGATCATGGGTCAAAAGGAAAAAGGCCAGCTTGTTAAATCCGTAGAGCGCGGGCTTTCTGCCATCGTTGAATCCGTAGCGGACGGTTCTGTTTATACCTTGAATCCTGCAGAGTATGAAACGATTCCACTTACCTCATCCAGACCGACAAACTAATTTTATCTATACTTAAAGGAGGAAACAGTTATGAAAAAAACCTTACTCACCCTATCAATTGCAGGTGCAATGGTGCTTAGCGCCTCCCCACTTGCGACAACTCCGGCATCCGCGGTTGGAAACGGCCCAGGCTATGGCGGAAATGAAACAATCAACACCTCCATCCTTCATACGTATGACGAAATGGTCAGCTATTTAAAAACACAGGAAGCAAAGCAGAAGGACCTGGAGCTTGAAGTCATTGGTCAAAGTGTAAAAGGCCGTGATTTGTATTTAGCAAAATACATGAAAAATCCCGATAACCCTACGATTCTATTTTTAACTCAGCAGCATGGAAACGAGCAGCTGACGACTGAAGGTGCCCTTGAATTCATTAAGCATCTTGGAACAGGAAAAATGAAAGGTGTAGCGGATAACGTTAATATCTTGATTGTTCCAATGCTGAATGCTGACGGCGCTATGGGCGATGTTGACTTTTCACTCGATGATTACATTGCAGACGGCGGCCGTAACCTGACACGCTTTAATGCAGTAGAAGTGGATTTAAACCGCGACCATGTCGATAAAATTCAGCCAGAAACGCAGGCACTTCATTTTAATGTGATGCAAAAATACGATATTGATTACATGATCGACCTGCATCATCAGGGAGCAAACAGCGAGCGTGACGGCAAGCTGGTATCAGGGTCTATCCTTTACCCGAATACGCCAAATGCAGACCCTGAAGTAGTAGAAAAATCAAAGCAGCTTGGTGCAGTTGTATTTGATGCTGTTGATTCTAAAGGCTGGGGACATCTGGGCAAATATGTCGGCGGCTCAGCTGAAACCATCAGCCGTAACGGAATTGCGGTTGAATACGGGATCTCTACTCTATTATTTGAAATGCGCGGCATGTCCGATCACTACCGTGAAGACTATGTTTTAGGCCAAAAGAGTAACGGCTACCTAATCAAACAAACTATCACCACACTAGATTCAACAGTTCGCGCAATTGCAGATGGTTCCATTGAAACGATGGATACTTCATTCTGGGATACACTGGCTGAGCAAACAACCCGTCAGACTGAATAGAATAGCAACCCACGCCTGCAGAAGCTTTCTCTGCAGGCGTTTTTTTTACCCTCCTAATAATCCCCTTGTAAAACAATTGTAGCAAAGTTTACCAATTGTTTATTCTTCTATTAAACTTCGTCAATGTTCATCTCTTAGCCTTAGAGATGAAAGAACTATATTATTTAGGAGGCGTTTTAAAATTGAAACTGTTTAAAGGATTTGCCGCAACTGCTTTATGTACAGCCATGATCGTATCCGGTGTTGCTTATTCCCAGCAGGCAGATGCAGGACCTCCAGGACATTCCAAAGCAAAGGTCGAGAATGTGATCTTTATGATTCCTGACGGATACTCCACAAGCTTTGCGACAAACTACCGTATTTTTAAAGGTGAAGACACCGTTCTTGATTCCATGCTTGTCGGGATGATGAAAACAAACTCTGCAGATAACTGGGTAACGGATTCCGCAGCTGCGGGAACCGCTATGGCCACAGGTGTTAAAACAAACAATGGCATGATCAGCGTTACGCCTGATGGTGAAACTGTGGAAACAATCCTCGAAGCAGCAAGTGATGCCGGCAAATCAACAGGACTCGTCGCCACTTCAACGATTACTCATGCAACCCCTGCAGTTTTCGCTTCACACGTGCAGTCACGCGGAAGCGAAACAGATATTGCCCTTCAACTCGTAAACGAAATTGACGTACTTCTTGGAGGCGGAAAAGCTAACTTTTTACCATCTTCACTTGGAGGAAATCAAGCGGAGCGCAATTTGCTTGAGGAATCCCTTGCAGATGGCTATGCGGTAGCGGAAAATAGAAACGAGCTTTTAGCGCTTAGCAAGAAAGATAAAAAAGTGTTAGGTTTATTTGCAGACGATGGAATGGCACCTGAGCTTGACCGTGACCAAACCAACGAACCAAGTCTTGCTGAAATGACCGATACAGCCCTTCAATCACTTTCTTCAAACAAAAAAGGATTTTTCTTAATGGTGGAAGGCAGCCAGATCGACTGGGCAGGCCATGCAAATGATGCTGCCTGGGCCATGAAGGATTCAGAAGCATTTGAAGAAGCAGTGGAAGAAGCATTGGCATTTGCTAAAAAAGATAAAAAAACATTAGTAATAGTCGCCGGCGACCATGACACAGGCGGCATGTCCGTTGGCGGATACGGTGAGTATCTTGCAAAGGCAGACATCCTGCATGACGTAACCGCA
This sequence comes from Jeotgalibacillus proteolyticus, assembly GCF_002926065.1. Lineage (GTDB taxonomy): Bacteria > Bacillota > Bacilli > Bacillales > Jeotgalibacillaceae > Jeotgalibacillus > Jeotgalibacillus proteolyticus. The sequence continues at coordinate 340,216 of NZ_PREZ01000003.1, forward strand.
ACCGGAGACTTCATGGCTGCCGAGCTTAACAGCGATCGCAGCAATGTAAAAGCAGTAATCAAAGAATTCACAAACCTCGACCTCACAGACGAGGAAGCAGAACGCATCAAAAAGGCTCCAGAAAACAGCACTGCCCTAACCATTAACCAAATTGTAAGCGAACGCGCATACGTCGGCTGGTCAACCACCGCCCACACCGGCGTCGACGTCCCAATCTATGCCTACGGTCCAAACTCAAGCACCTTCAGCGGTTTACTCGACAACACCGACATGCCAAAGCGTATCGCTGAAGCAATGAAAATCGAATTCGGAAATTAAAAAGCGTAGTGCCTGTCACCTCCCGATTCCTGTCGATTACATTCGACAGGATCCGGGGAGTGACAGGCACTTGTCATTTCTGTACAGTTAGCTTAAATCGCTCAGGGGTGAGTCCGTTGCGGATGATGAGCTCACTGAATAGCGATTGTAATTCGGTTTCTTGCTTTTCATTTACGATGTGATCGTATAAGTAAATTGTGAGTTCCATATGGTCTGTTGAGTAGGCAGTTCCCCTTATTCGATATGGGGCAAACCCTCTGTCGTTAAGCTCCTTTGTAAACTGATCGTATAGTTCTCCCTCTTCTTGAAGTGCCCCATTAAACTCCCTCACCTGCTGGATCTCCTGTTCCTTTTCTACTGCAGACAATTGTGAAAATGCTGCTACTGCGGGCTCTTCATTCAGCAGAGCTTGATTAAAAACAAAAAAAAGCCCCGCAGCCAGAGCGCATATCCATACCCCAGCCAGCCAATAACTCCTCATTTCCAAAACCACTCCATCATTGTTTTTTTACATTGTATGTGGGAATAATCGAGGCTATGATAAATGAAATTTATCTTTAGACTTACGCTTTCGGATGAAGAGTCTTCGACAAGTGCCTGTCACCATTCGAATGTCACCACCCGAATATCACCACCCCAACTTATAGTAAAAACTAAAAAAACCCGCCACTCTATCCCAGAGCAGCGGGTTTTTAGTTTATTCCTTAAGTTAAGTTATCAGCCTGTATTCACAAGGCCTGCAGCGACGCCATTAATTGTCAGCAGGACTTCAGTGAGAAGCTCTTCTGAATGGTCGTCTGATTCACGCATTTTTTGGATGAGCTCGACCTGCAGGAAGTTTAGCGGGTCGACGTATGGATTACGGCGGGACACGCTATCCTTTATGTTCGGTGTATGATCAAGGAGCTCCTGGTTCTCTGTTATTTGCAGAAGAACCGCTTTTGTGAGCTCGTATTCTTCTGAAATATCGCCAAATATCCGCTCGGCAATCTCCTGATCTTCAACAAGATACAGATATTCCTTCGCTGTTTGTAAATCAGCTTTCAGGAGGGCCATCTGCAAATTATTGATCGTTGAATGGAAAAACGGCCAGTTTGCATACATATCCCGAAGCGTTTTAACACTCTCTTCCCCTTGAGAAGCGAAGGATTGCAGGCCTGTTCCTGCTGCGTACCAAGCAGGAAGCATCTGGCGGGACTGGGTCCAGGCAAATACCCACGGAATCGCCCGCAGGTCTTCAAAGCGCTGACTGCCCTTTCGACTCATTGGACGGGAGCCGATGTTAAGTTCACCAAGCTCGCCTAAAGGGGTTGCCTGCTTAAAATAGGTAAGGAAGTCCTTGTCTCCAAATACAAGCGACTGGTACTTCTTCAGCGCTGCATCTGAGCTCTGGGTAATGGCGTTTTTCCAAGGCTCCGGAAGCTTATGCTCGAACTGTAGTGAAGCTTTAGCAGATGCTTCTAACAGGGCAGATGCTGCCTGCTCCAAATTACGGTAAGCAATATCGCCAAGCAGGTAGCGGGAGGAGAGAACCTCGCCCTGTTCTGTTATTTTCACTCCATGCCCAAGTGTTTCACCCGGCTGGGACTGAATGCTCCGGTTTAGCGGACCGCCTCCTCTTCCCAGTGACCCTCCACGGCCATGGAAAAATTTAAGTCCAACATGATACTCTCTTGCCATTTCATGAATCTCCTGCTGCGCATTAAATAATTTCCAGTTCGCAGTCAGCGTTCCGCCGTCCTTGCTTCCGTCAGAATAGCCGAGCATGATTTCCTGGTTATCGCCATGCTTTGTCAAATGGCTGCGGTACACATCCATCTCAAAAAGAGTCTTCATGATATGAGGACCGGCAATTAAATCATCCACAGTTTCAAGCAATGGAGCGACATTCAGATGACTTTCCACTTTTCCGTCTGCATGTAATCTGTAGATCCCCGCTTCCTTCGCAAGAACAAGAACCTCAAGTAGATCACTGGATGACTGGGTCATGCTGACAAGATACACTTCAATCGAGCGGCGGCCGAATTCATTATGGGCATTTTTAATCATTTGGAAGACTTCCAAAACCTCCTGTGTTTCCTTGGAGTAATCCTCCTGGAGCAGCGTAACCGGTCTTGGATCCTTTAAAACCTTCTCAAGAACCTTCAGCTTTTCCTCCTCAGACAAAGAGGCGTAGTTTTCTGCAATGCCAACAACCTTAAGAATTTCAGTAATCGCAGTTTCATGCTCCCCGCTGTGGTTTCTGATATCCAGCGTTGCAAGATGGAAGCCGAATAATTGAACCTGACGTATTACTTTACGGATTGTCTTCAGCTTGCGGTTCGCCGGCTGATGCTTTTCAGCGTCGTCTCTTATCAGCTCTAAATCGACCAGAAGCTCCTCAGCATTTTCATAGCCAAGAGACGATTTTCCAACCTCACGCAGTCTTTTAAGCATAACGGCAAATTTTCTGCGGTAAACCTCGCCCTCTACCGGCCAGGCCTCCCCTTCTGCTAAATAGTGAAGCTCCTCCTTCTCTACTGCTTCGAAGAGATCACCGCTGATTGCTACCCGCTCAATCGACTGGCTAAAACGCTTCATTAAGTCCACAAGCGCCTCGTCATATTTTTCAAGAGCAAGCTTGCGGTGCAGCTGTAGAGTTTCCCACGTAATATCAGGGGTTACGAACGGATTTCCATCCCGGTCTCCGCCAATCCAGGATCCGAAATGAAGGAAATTTGGAACTTCCCATTTGATATCAGGATAATAATCAGAAAGCTTTTCCTCAAGCTCCTGATGAATAGCAGGAAGTACGCTAAATAGCGTTTTGTCGAAATAATACAATCCATTTTTTACTTCATCCATCACAGTCGGCTTGCGGTGGCGAAGCTCATCTGTCTGCCATAGCGCCGTTATTTCATTAAATAGGCTGTCATCAAGCTTTCGTCTTTCCTTCTTTGTCAAAATCCGGTTATCAAGCTGACGCAAAAGCAGGGATATTCGTTTTTGAATTTCAAGAACCGTCCGTTTTGTTGCCTCCGTCGGGTGAGCGGTAATGATTAATTCAATTGAAAGATCATGAACGATCTGCTGAATAACCTCAGGCGAAAAATTGTTCTCTTTTATGTAGGCAACAGCACTTTCGATGGAGGCCGGCTGAATAACCCCGTCGTCCTCCTGCTGATACTCTCTGAAACGTCGGATTCTATGATTTTGTTCTGCAATATTAATAATATGAAAATAAATCGAGAAAGCCCGAATCACCTGCTCACGAAGAGGCGGCTTGATTTGGCTTATTTCTTCTTTTAGCTGTTTATATATCTCTTCATTATATTCTTTCCGTAAGTTCTTAGTCGTTTCTCTAATCTCCTCGACCTTATTTAAAAGAGAAATTCCCCCGTGATGAATAAGCACTTCCCCTAAAATAGAACCAAGCTTCTTTACATCACTGCGTAAGGGTGCGTTACGATCTGCTGTTTCAATCATATCCTTTTCCTCCCAAGTTCCAAAAATTCTGATAATGTCGAACCTTAAGCACTCATTATAGCCGAAATCATTAACAAACAAAAGAAATTAGCGAAAGAGGCTCTTTTCCAGGGAATGATTTATGTTTTTAAATACAGGGATTTACTGGTGGAATGAGTTTATTTAAGAGAATTAGTGAGGCCAATGAAATGCTCTGTTATGATAAGAAATATATAATGTTTGTTAGCTGCGGGAAAACAAGTTATAAAATACAATATTTGACATATAAAGCATTAATAATAAATTATGCTATAAATGGTTATTTTGCTTCACCTCCCCTTGCAACCAGAGCCGTCTAGAAAGGAAGGATCGTTTGACTGAGCATTTGCTAATTAATTTTTTGTTTCTCCTGTTTCCTGTACTGATTTATCTGATTTTCTTCGAGGATCGATTTACCCTTTACCGCAGCTCAACTATCTTTCTGGCACTTGCAGCTTTTCCTATGCTGCTTAGCATGTCGTTCCCTATCAAAATAGACCATGGATTTATTTTTGACCTTCGCTATGTTCCGTTTATCATTATTTCTCTTTTTATGGGGTATCGTGTAGCTATACCTCTATATCTAATCTTAAATGTATACCGATTTATTATCGGGGGTGAAGGATTGCTCCCCTCCCTGCTATTTTCCACAGCGGTCCTGCTTGCTGTGCCTCTCTGGTATAAAAAATTCAACCAGCTGAACCCCCGGCAAAAGGTTTTATGGAGCGGCTTGACCTCTTTTATGGTCGTCGCGTTTTATCTAGTAACACTGACAGCATTTTTTCCGGTATTAAATAGAGAATACTGGACGATCGTTTTTAATGTTCTTCCTATCCATGTAATAGCTGTTATGACCATCGTTGCGCTGATTCAAAAAATAATCCTGAACGTGAAAAACCGGGAAAGGTATCTTCAATCAGAAAGACTCAACGTTATTAATGAGCTCTCAGCAAGCGTGTCGCATGAAATAAGAAATCCTTTGACGGTTACAAGCGGCTTTATGCAGCTTCTTAATGAATCCAAATCCATACCTCCCGCTGAAAAAAGCTATATTGTCTACTCTATAGAAGAATTAAAACGGGCGGAAAAGATTATTAGTGACTTTCTATCATTTGCCAGACCTCAGGCAGAAAATATGGTTACATCCAATCTTAAAAATGAGCTCGAATATGTAAATAATTTAATGATTCCTTACGCTAACCAGCACTTAGTTGATATCAGATTTCTATTCTCCAATGAATTGGAGACCCAATTTGACCAGCACCAGCTTCATCAATGCTTAATCAACCTATATAAAAACGGTGTTGAAGCGATGAAGGAAAAAGGCGGAACACTAACAGTTGAAGTATCCTCAAAGCAAAATGAAATCAGCATTGTCATAAGCGATACCGGGGTTGGCATAACGGATGAAGATATCTCCCTGATAGGAAAGCCCTATTACTCTACTAAAAAACAGGGAACAGGACTTGGCATGGTAATGGTCTACAGTGTTATAGATAAACTTAAAGGAAAAATTGAAATCGAAAGTAAAAAGGATGTCGGTACTACCTTTATCCTAACTCTTCCAGTTAAAAGAAGGCGCTAGAGATTATGAACGTGACATGCAGAATGTTAAACTCTTTACTCTTATTTCAATAGATGGAATTTTTTACAGAAAATGATCAAAAAGTCTCTTATGCATTAATAACAGATAATGTATTATTCTGTATAGTCAGACTATTACACTATTTAGGAGGGATTTTTTTGAACAAAAAAGCAGTTTCAGTAGCATTAGCCCTATCACTTGCATTTGGCGCTACAGGTGCCCAAACAGCTTTTATGAAAGGTCCAGTAGCAGGAGTGCACCAGGTCAATGAGCATTTTGATAAGAAAGTATTAAATCAAATTGATGCACAGAGAATCTATGATAATATTGATTATCTTGCAAAGACACCAAGAGTAGCCGGTACAGAAGCAGAACAAAACGCTATTAAGTATATTAAAGAGCAATTCGAATCGTATGGCTATCAGGTAGAGCTTCAGCCATTTACTTTCTATGGGTACACACAGCCAACTAGCATTGACCTTACTGTTGATGGTTACGCTGGAGACCTTAACCCTGTATCGTTTACATACACCGTTAGCGGTGACGCAACAGGCGAGCTGGTTGATGCAGGACTCGGAACAAAAGCAGCCCTTCAAAATGTTGATCTTACTGGTAAAATCGCCTTCATTCAGCGCGGAGAAATCAGTTTTGGCGAAAAAGTATTAAATGCAGCGGAAAAAGGAGCTGCCGGAGTTATTATTTATAATAATGCTGACGGTGCCCTAAACGGTACACTAGGTGCTCATGATGACCGCTATGTCCCTGCTGTAGCATTGACAAAAGAAGAAGGAGAAGCACTTAAGGCTTATGTTGGGAAAACTGCTTCACTCAGCGTAGTAGGAGCAGAAGCAGGCTACAAGGATTCTCATAATGTCATCGCTACTAAATATCCAACAAATAAAAAGAAGGCAACCGGTGATGTGATCGTTGTCGGTGCTCACCATGACTCAGTAGCCGGCGCGCCGGGTGCAAATGATGATGCTTCCGGTACTGCAATGACGCTTGAGCTTGCAAGAGTCATGAAAAATGTCCCTGCTGATACAGAAATCCGCTTCATCACATTTGGTGCAGAAGAGCTTGGCTTGCTTGGTTCCTACCATTATGTAAATTCATTATCTCAGACTGAGAAGGATCGAATTGTCGCTAATTTTAATCTGGACATGGTCGGAAGCAGAGATGCTGGTGATCTAATCATGAGAACGCTTGATGGAAAGCCAAATCTGGTAACCGAGCTTGCTCAAAAATCAAGCTTAAAGCTAAATGGCACTCCGACTCCATATGACATTGGCGGACGCAGCGACCACGTACCATTCGCAGAAGCAGGAATCCCGGCTGCTCTCTTTATCCACAGCCCATCAGAGCCGTGGTACCATACACCTGAGGATACCATTGATAAAATCAGCATTGAAAAGCTTCAGGATGTAGCCGAAATCGTAGGATCAGCAGTATATGACCTTGCTCAATTTGATAAGAAAAAACCAAAAGGACCTAAAGTAAAAGCAAGCAAGGAAATGATCTTTGAACAATCCTTTGAATAAAAACAAAACCAGCTTCCGCGAAAATGCGGAGGCTGGTTTGTTTATGTCACCCTCCCCGCTAAAACCATGCCCCTGCAGCGGAAATCAACAGGCCCTAATAAAAGGCATTTACTCATAGCATTCAATTTTCGAAAGATAAATCATAAAAAAGCCACCCCAAAAAAAATTGAGCAGCCAAATAACCTATGAAAATACTTAACCCAATTTTTTATAACCTGTGTCGGAACTTAATGGAGTAATGTGGTAGAGTTCTTTAGGACATGAGGAAGAAATATTAACGATTTCCTGGAAAACTTCTTTTGTGAGGTGAAAGGTGGAAACTCCTTCCGGCAATGAAGTCATTTTTTTTGTGGCGTGGATTTCTTTTAACTCCCGGATATCAACCCATATCCTCTCTTTTTTTAACGGCTCCTCTGAAGCAGCCCCTTTTCGGTACTCCTTTGTTAAGCCCGCTAAAAACGAAATAAACACCGTACCGTTCTCTTCAAATGAAGCCTTGACACGGGTGAAAATATATTGAATATCCTTTGAATGCACTGCACTGCACTGAGTCATTCTCTCCCCCCTTTCATCAATTAATCACAGTCATCACGACTTTCCGATCGTTAGAAGCCTATGAATTTTCAATATGCCCTTTTAACGAATATCATCTGAGAATAGAACCCTAACGAAAAATAAAAAAACCGAAAAGGCTCCAAGTTGGATGGACCTTTTCGGCTTTGCTAACGGTACTATTGCCCGTAACATTTTACCAAATATGCTTGTATTTATATAAAAGACCCTCTCAGCGTGTCTCTTTGTTTACTATATATAGAAACACTATTGTTTTCTATTAAGTACAGAATACTATGGCTGTTTATAGAAGTAAAGGTTTTCATTATAAATTACATAAATTTTACTTATTTTATTAATATTTCTATACTATTGCAGTAATATTATTCTCGTAAAATTTTACTATTAATTTATCAACAATCCTTTTGTAAATTATTAAAAATAACAAAAAAATGCCCTTACGATACATATCAGCAGTAAAATCATTTATACTAAATTTACTGGAAGGGACGCTTTCTTCTGGTGAAAGGGAGTTCAATGGGACAGGAAAAAACAGTTCAAAGCAAAATTGGAGGCTACATCTCTACCTTACTTCGCGATCATTTTGGCAAAGGACCTACATCCGTTTACGTATCAATTGCTCCGCCCTTTGTGACCATTCACCTTCGCGGTTTCCTCGGGTCTACTGAAAAAATTTTAATCAATCAAAATGAATCAAGAAAAGTACTGGAAATTAGAGACCTGCTAATGGTGGATTTAAGACAATCGATTAAAATGGAGCTTTATAAGCTCGTTGATTTACCTGTAAAAAAACTATATGCCGATTGGAACCTCGATAAAAATACTGGAATGCTGATCGGGGTGCTGGAAAATGATACTGAAATAGTCAATAGTAAAACGCCTGATCATGTAAACCATGATGCTTTAATAGAACAAATCAATCTTGCCAGCAAACGCGCACAGAAGGAACCAATTAACACTCAAATTGCCTGGCTAAATGACCGGACTCTTTTAACACGACGGGAAGGCATATTCGTTGAAATTGAAAAAGAGCTGATTAAAAATGGATTTATTGAAGAATTGAAGCTTGCAAAGCGACCTTTAGAAAAAAGATTAATAGAGCAAGCGAATCTTGATAAGATTTTAAAGCAGAATGTAGAAGAAATTTTTGCAGACTGGGACTTTGAAGACGACCTTGGCTATATGGTCCTTATGCTTGAAAAGAAGGGTAAAAAAGAATAAAGGCACCAAATTCAGGTGCCTTCTTTTGCTATATAGCCGTCCAGCCGCCATCAACCTTAATCGTCTCTCCGGTTACAAAATTTGCAAGGTCAGAGATCAGGTATAAAACCGCCCCGGAAACATCTTTCGGCTTAGACAGCCCCTCTAACAGAATACGATTCTCCACATCCTCTTTAAAGGCTTGATCTTCAAACATTTTTGCCGTCAGCTCTGTCTCAATAAAGGTTGGAGCGACGCCATTCACCTGAATCCCCTGTTTTGCCCATTCCACAGCAAGCGCTTTGGTCATCTGGACAAGACCGCCTTTACTTGAGCAGTATGCAGCCCGGTTATAATAGCCGCCAAAGGCCATTTGAGAAGCGATGTTAATAATTTTACCGCTTTTTTGTTCGATCATATGCTTTGCGGCAGCCTGGCTCGCGAAAAAGGCGGATTTCAAGTTTAGGGTAAGAACCGTATCCCAGTCCTCTTCTGTTACTTCTAACGCAGGCTTGGCAATATTAACTCCCGCGTTATTGACCAGCGCATCAATTCTGCCGAACGTCTCAGCTGTTTTTCCGATTAAATGATGAATATCTTCCACTTTACTTAAGTCACCGGAAACGGCTGTGCATTGATCGTTATAGGTGTGAAGCTCGCTTAATGCACTCTGAAGATCATGTTCATTTCGTCCTGAAATCACTACATTTGCTTGTAGCTCCGCTAAAGTAAGGGCAATATCCTTCCCAATCCCCTTACTGCCGCCGGTCACAATAACGGTCTTGCCTTTAAGCTCAGAAAAGTAATTCTTCACTTTATTGCTCCTTCTGACTTTTGACATCCATTTTTAAAAAATGAATTAAGGTTTGTTCCCGCTCTGCATTCATCTCTTTTGAAAAGGACTCATCCCATTTGTAAAAGCCTTCTCCGGATTTATCCCCCAGCTTCTTATCCTCTACAAGACTTCTAAGAGTTTCACCCGACTCCTTCACATCACTTAACTCACGGAATAAGTAATCAGAGATAGCTGAAAATATGTCAAGGCCGCCCATATCGGCTGTCATTAAAGGACCTGTTACAGGAAGACGTCTGCCGATACTGTAGGTGACAGCTGCATCAATATCTTCCTTCGTTGCTACCCCCTCATCCAAAAGAGCCTGGGCTTCACGGAATAAGGCGTATTGCAGACGGTTGCCAATAAACCCGGGAATCTCTTTTTGAACAAGGACCGGCCGCTTGTTGATTTCTTTTAATAGAACCATGGTTCTTTCAAGTGTTTTTTCGTCTGTATTTGCTCCCTTAACAACCTCCACTAAGGGAATTAAATGTCCAGGATTCCAAAAATGCGTTACGATGAAACGATTAGGGAATTTCATACTTTCTGAAAGATCAGAAGGCAGTAATCCTGACGTATTGCTGGCAATAATGGTGTCTTCCGGTACGATGCGTTCAAGCTGATGATATAGTTCTTGCTTTAGCAGGAGATTTTCGGGGATGCATTCAATCATAAAAGTAGCATCTTTGGCTGTTTCAGTCAGAGATGTGGTGAAATGAATGGCAGAGGAGATACGGGATGCTTCCTCCTTGGAAAATAACTGGTTGTCCACCATAACGCTAAGCTTGTTTTCAATTCCTTTTACTGCTCCCCCAACCTCATCATCACTGAGTCCAAAAACCTTAACAAAATGACCCGACCAGGCAGCGGCAAGTGCAATAGAATGACCCATTGTTCCACAGCCGATTACTGAAAGATTTTCCATGCCCACACCTTCTTCCTTATTAGTAAACACAATACTCAGCAGACCACTATCTGCTGAGCATCACGTTCTTATAAACCAATTGAAAATAAAATAACAGCCAGAACTGCACCAATAAGCGGTACAACCACTGAGAGAGCTCCAAATGCCGGGTATGCATCTTTATGTGTTTCACCGGCAATGGATCTGATTGTTGTTACAACATATCCGCCATGCGGCAACGAATCAAGCGAGCCTGAAGAAATAGCCACAGTCCGGTGAAGCGCATCCGCATTCACGCCTAAATCAAGATAGTGCGGAGCTAAAAGCGGTAATGCGATCGCCTGTCCTCCGGAGGATGAGCCGGTTAACCCTGCAATAATGGCAACCGCAAGTGCTCCCCCAATTAATGGGCTTCCCGGAATATTTGTCATGACATCAACAGCCGATGCAAAGGAAGGAGTAGCCCTTACTACGCCGCCAAATCCCACAACAGCCGCTGTGTTGGCGATTGCGACGACAGCGCCTAATGCGCCTTCTCCAACTGCATTGCCAAAGTTCTGGAAATACTTTTTGTTAATTAATACAGTAGCGAGAATCCCTCCGCACAGCGCTACGATCAGCGCTGAGGTGCCAAGTGAATCGTGGAAGAAAAAGGATACAAGCAGGACAACCAGTAATGGAATCATGCTAAGAATCGGATTTGGCAGCTCTTTGCGTGATTCATTGCCTGGATCCGTATCCCTCACAACAAATGATTCTCCTTTAGATACTGCTTTTGAAATCATTTTCTTCAGCCACCAATAGCCAAAGACCATCATAAATACAGCAACGATTAAACTGACTTCCCACCCCGCTAAAGGAGATGTGCCGAGAAACTCGATAGGAATCCAGTTTTGAATCTCAGGAGAACCGGCTGAAGTCATGGTAAAGGTTGTTGAGCCAAAGGCAAGAGTTGCGGGAATGAAGCGTCTTGGCAGATTAGCCTGTTTAAAAAGACTAAGTGCCATTGGATATACTGAAAACGCTACCACAAATAAACTTACACCGCCATAGGTTAATACCGCACAGGCAAGAACTACTGCTAAAGCTGCGCGTTTCATCCCTATTTTTCCTATTATCCAACCGGAGACACTATCCGCAGCTCCACTGTCCTCCATTACTTTTCCGAAGATCGCCCCTGCTAAGAACATCAAATACCAGGAAGCAATAAAGCCTGTGAAGCCAGTCATGTAATTCGTTAAAAAGTTCGCTGCTCCTTCTTCTGCAAGCTGCGGAAACAAAGGAAGACCATTTAATAAACCAACGAATAAGGCGGCCAGCGGTGCTGCGATGAGAAGGTTCATCCCTCTCATCGTCAAATAAATTAATAGCGCAAGCCCCCCAAACATGCCAATCATACCAATGATGCTAAGCATTTTATTCCCCCCAATCCCTCCTGACTACGGGTTAATTTTTTCCGTAGCGTTTTACGCGTAAAATAGCCTGCTCTGCATGCCCGGCAAAGTTCTCAAGCTGGCATAAGCGCGCCGCGTACTCACCGATATACGCACTCGCTTCAGGTGTCACTTTTTGATAGGTTACGGTTTTAATAAACTTTCCAACCCAAAGACCGCCTGTATAACGTGCAGCACCCTTGGTTGGAAGAGTATGATTGGTGCCGATTACCTTGTCTCCGTAAGCTACATTCGTCTCTGGTCCAAGGAATAAGCAGCCGTAATTTGTCATGTTCTCAAGGAAATAGTCAGGATCCTCGGTTAAAATTTCAACATGCTCAAACGCCAGACGGTCTGCTTCAATACGCGCTTCTTCAATAGAATCTACTAAGATGATCTGGCCGTAATCCTCCCATGAAACGCTTGCTACATCTGCAGTCGGCAGCGTCTGAAGCTGGCGTTCTATTTCTTTTACCGTTTCTTCAGCGAGCTCTTTTGAGGTTGTAATAAGGGCTCCTGGAGAAGTGGGTCCGTGCTCTCCCTGGCCTAAAAGATCAGTGGCAACCATTTCAGCATCGGCTGTGTGATCAGCAACAACGAGCGTTTCAGTAGGGCCGGCAAATAAATCAATTCCAACACGTCCATAAAGCTGACGTTTTGCTTCAGCAACAAAAGCGTTACCCGGTCCGACGATCATATCTACTGCATCAATGGTTTCTGTTCCAATCGCCATAGCGCCCATTGCCTGAATTCCGCCAAGCAGATAGATTTCATCCGCTCCTGCTAAATACATAGCTGCAATTGTTGCTTCTGGAACTTCTCCGTTAATTGGCGGGGTGCAGGCGATTACGCGTTTTACTCCGGCAACCTTAGCTGTGAGTACACTCATATGAGCTGAGGCAACCATCGGATAGCGTCCGCCTGGAACATAACAACCAACACTGTTCACCGGGATATTTTTGTGCCCTAAAATTACACCTGGAATATTTTCCACCTCTACGTCATTCAGTGAAGCAAGCTGTGCTTCTGCAAATTCACGAATATTTTTTTGAGCAAACTTAATGTCTTCAATGACTTCTGCAGGAACCTTTTCCACGATCTCCTTTACCTGATCCTCTGTTAAGCGGAAAGAATCCGGGGACCATTTATCAAATTTCTCTGAGAGCTCTCTTACTGCCTCGTCTCCTCTTTTTTCAACACTTTCCAATGCTTCTGCCACTGCCTGAGTGACCTTTGAATTAATAACGCTTACTTCTTCAACTGATTTTCCCTCTTTCAAAAACACAGCCATGCTAATTCCTCCTTTTGAATACGTATGCATAATAAAATGAAAGCGTATGCATTTTCTTGTTACTAAAGAGAATATGGTAGTTTCTCATAAAAGTCAACTGCTAGTTAAGTTGTTTTCCGTTCAATTAAAGAGCCTTCTACCTCAACAGTCCTTGCCATCCCTGTATAATTTGCCATTTCCTTCAGCAAATAATTAACTGTTTTTTCGACCATCTGGTTTATTGGCTGCTCCCATGTTGTAAGCTGGTAGGCTGGCCATCCGGACATCTCGATGTTATCAAAACCGACCACTTTTGTGTCTTCAGGGACACGGATCCCTTTTTTGCGAAGTGCATCTAAGACCCCAAGCGCCATAATATCATTCGCCACAAAAAATGCTGAAGGCAGTTGGTGCTTCACGATCTCAAGCGCTGTATGGTAGCCTCCTTCGTAGGTAAAATCCGAGGAGTATTTTTTGTAGGATATATTATGGTCAGACAGAATCTCAGTAAAACCTTCCTCCCGCTCCCTGCTCGTTGAAGTCTGCTCATTTCCGGCAAGGTAAACCATGGATGTACCGCCTTTGGCAAGAAGGAATTCAGCAATTCTCCGGCTGGCGTTTAAATTATTGCAGGACACGGAGTAAAAATCATTTGTATGGATTTTGCGATTGAAAAACACGAGTGGAATTTCATTATTTTTAAAGGATTTCGCTACCTTTAACGACATCGTCGCATCGGTAATAATCACCCCTGCCACATTATAGTTTAATAAGGTTTCTACATCTTCATTTTGAATTTCTTCATTGTTTGTATGAACAAATAAAACACTGTAGCCCCATTTTTTAAATTCAGCAGTAAACTGGCTTAATACTTGCGGATAAAAAGGATTTTGAACACCTTTCATCACAAGCCCGATTATTTTTGTGCGGTTTGTGATCAGGCTCCTGGCAAACTCATTTGGGTGATAGCCCAATTCTGCTGCAGCAGCAAGCACCTTTTTCTTTGTCTTTTCTGACACTGCTGCCCCTGTAAAATAAACTCTCGATACAGATGACTGCGAGACACCTGCAAGCTTTGCCACATCCTTGGCTGTTACGGTCTTTTTCATTTCGCTCAATCCTTTTATCTAATCTTATCCTTAGGGTACACTATTTTATCGGATTCATCATTAGTGTGTTCCATTTCACGTTACGAGCGCCTTGCTCTTATTAGTGATGCCTCTCAGATTAAACTCTATTTAAGGCTACAGCTGACCTGGAGGATTAAAAATCCCATCGATCGGCTCCCACGGTTTAACGACATACTCAAACCTTCCATCCCTCACTGCAGGATCATTTTTTGCCAGCTCAAGTGCCTCGTCTAAATTTTCCACTTCCAAAATAACAAGCTCTCCAGTGTGATCCATAAACGGACCTCCTGCGATCAGTCTGTCTTTCATTTTGCTTACGATATATTTTCTGTGAGAAGTAACCTGCTGCTCCCAATCCTGACTTCCACTGTCCCATGCTCTTCCACAGCTATAGAGGATTAATGCTTTCATCAGATGTCACTCCTAACTATTTTATAAATAATTTCTTATTTTAATAATAGCTATTTTTCCTAATTTATCCACTATTTTGTTTGGTAGACGGCTAAATTAATGGTGTCTTTAAGCTATTCCGGGGATAACCTGCTCCTACTTGGAGGTTATACACACAGCTTATACACATATACACGCTTTTCCCCGAAGTTTTTCTCCATTCTTAAAGGAATTTATCCACATGTGGATAGCTTCTTTAAGAGTGGAGCTTTTATTTTCCACTCTCAGGCAGCCGAAGACGAATCATCAGAAAAAAATAACCAACTGTCTCTATCCACTACAACACGGACATAGATTCAGTAATGGCCTTTTCTTAAAAATAAATATTTTCCAATTTGCCTATTGCCAGACCGTATTAACCGTATTACAATAGGTAATACAGATAGTACAATTTTAAGATGAGGAGGATGCGGATGTTTACGTTGGATACGCGAAGCCGGGTCCCAATTTATGAGCAGCTTGTTGACCAGCTCAAAAAGCTGATGATGCGCGATGTTATGCAGCCGGATGAACAGCTACCTTCTGTCAGAAGTCTTGCACAGGAGTTGACGATCAACCCCAATACAATCCAAAAGGCGTATCGGGAGCTTGAACGAGAAGGATTTATTTATTCTGTCCCCGGCAAAGGAAGCTTTGTAGCACCATTCCAGATTGATGCGAATAAGGAGCGATTGGAGATGTTGAAACAGGACCTTGAAAGAATCGTAAGTGAAATCTTGTTTTTAGGCGGTTCAAAGGGTGAGTTAATTGAACTGATTGAAAAAATAAAAGTGGCAGAAAGGGAGGATAAAAATGATTAAAGCGGTAGCTGTTGATAAGAAGTTTGAAAAACTGCAGGCCGTTACCAACCTCTCCCTTCACGTTCGCAAAGGATCCATTTATGGGTTGCTTGGCTCAAATGGTGCAGGAAAAACAACGCTCCTTAAAATGATTGCAGGAATTTATAAGCAGGATAAAGGCGAAATTAAAATCTCAGAACAGCCCATTTACGAGATGCCTGAAACAAAGCAGCGCGTACTTTTTATACCTGATCAGCCCTATTTTCTTCATCAAACGTCCTTACTTAATATGGCGTGGTTTTATGAACAGGTTTACACAAAATGGAACGCTAAACGCTTTAAACAGTTAACTACTCATTTTCGAATGGATCCTACTAAGAATCTCAGCCGCATGTCTAAAGGGATGCAGCGGCAAGCTTCATTTATTCTAACGCTTTCTGCAATGCCTGACGTCCTGATTTTGGATGAACCGTTTGACGGACTGGATCCAGTCGTTCGCCAGCAGATGAAGAACCTGATATTACAGGATGTGGCAGAACGGGGACTTACCCTAATCGTTTCCTCCCACAATCTCCGTGAGATGGAGGATTTCTGTGATTATGTCGGAATCATGCATAAGGGTACACTCCTGTTTGAGCGGGATATGGATGAGCTTAAAACAGATATTCATAAGCTTCAAATCGCCTTCAAGAATGTACCTGAAAAGTCTTTCCTTGACGGCATGGATGTACTTCATTACGAGAAGCGGGGCAGCGTGGTTTTATGTATCGTGAAAGGAAAAATGGAGGATATTTCAGCGTACGTCCGGTCGTATAACCCGGCGATTTTTGACCTGCTTCCTCTCACGCTTGAGGAAATATTCATTTATGAACTTGGAGGTGTCGGCTATGAAATCCGGAATCTTATCGTTGAATAAAGGCCTTTTTCAGCAGCAGGCACGCATTATCACCTGGATTGGTATTTTCTTTACACTCGCACTGATCATCATGCTGCCGCTCAGTATCTTAATCAGGCATCTTACCATTGCTAACAGTGAATATTATCCCTATTCAACAGGCTACCAGGGAGCAAATGCAGTATTTGATTTTTCGTTTCCATTTCAATTGATCGCCTTTGCTACATTCCCGATTCTTTTGGCGATTATCCTGGTAAGCTTTATGACGAAAAAAGCGGCGACTGATTTTATGCACAGTCTTCCCTTTACCCGTCAGACGATTTTAACGAATACGTACATTGTCGGTGCGCTTGCATTACTAATTCCAATCGTGATTACCGGGGCGCTTTTAGCCATTCTTTATCCGTTTTTAACAGACCAGTTCTACAGCTTCCTGGACATTGCAGGCTGGATGGGTCTTTCCTACCTGATTGTCCTGATTCTCTTTATTTTCGCCATTATGATCGGCATGTTCGTAGGAAACGGGCTGTTGCATGCAGGACTTACTTATTTAATGATTTTTGTCCCTGCCTCCATCATCGTTTTGATTCTTTTTAATCTTCAGTACTATGTTAACGGGCTGGCGCTCAGCAACTACGCTGAAAATCTGATGACAAACGGGGTATTTTTTATCCGGTTGGCTATGCTGCTTGAGGATCCTTTCAGTCTGCTCGAATATGTTATTTACACCCTTCTTGCGGCAGCTTTCGTGGCAATATCGTATATTGCTTATGCGAAACGCCCATCTGAAGCAACAGATCAGACGATTGTATTTCCTTTTTTCCGCTACCTGTTTTTATATGTACTCACCTTTTTCGCCATGCTGGTTTCAGGCTTTTACTTTAGTGAAATTCAACAGGGAAGCTTTGCCTGGACACTCGTGGGCTATTTATTGGGAGCCTTTATTGCCTACACCATCCTTCAAATGATACTGCAGAAAACACTTCGCCTATCATGGCCGTGGAAAGGCTTTGTCGCTTATGCAGTTGCGGTCGCTCTTCTTCTTATCCCTGTCAGCTTTGTTGCAGGATTTTATGAAAGATCAGTACCGGAAGCAAGTGAAGTTACATCCGTTGGAGTTAATCAAATGTATGAAGAAAGATCAGTGACAATGAAAGGTGAAGAATCCATTCAGCAGGTGATCGAGCTTCACAGGAAGTTAACAGAGCAGTCTGTGAGGAATCGCTACAATGAGGAGTATATTTCCATTACTTATGAGCTGAACAATGGAAAAAGCATGACCCGGGAATACCGGGTTGAGAGCGAGCTTCTTTCAAACCTTTCAGAAGAGCTTCGAAACAATGAAGAATTTAAACAGGTTAATGAACCGATCTTTGCTGTCAAAACCTACACCGATATTACCTATCTGTCTATCACTAATCCGTATAACGGGGAGGAACAGCGCATAACAGAGCTTGATCAAATTGACGAACTGTTGAATGCCATTGAAAATGATGTAAAAGAAAAACCGAGCCGGTTTTATTTTAACTACCGCAGTTCAACTATCGGAGAAATTTACGTAAATAGGAAAGCCAATAATATGGACAATTACCATTCTTATCTTCCAATTTACGCCGACTCTACCTATACCATTGACTGGCTGAGGGAAAATGACTTTTCAGACACTCTGATTCTCCCGGAAAACATAGATCAGCTGGCTGTTTTGACGGGCGACTATGAATCCAATTGGATGGAGATCGATGAGGTAATGTACGGAGGGTCTGGAAACCTTGAAGATATTCCTGGTTCTAAATTTATCACAGAGAACCCGGAAGAAATCGAGGAAATTCTGACTGCTTCCGAATCCGGGGGAAGCGAGGATTACATCATTATCATTCCTACTACAAAAGGAGGGGGCTATCAAAATTTCAGCTTTTCTGTGGAAAACGCCCCTGCTTTTATCAAAGACGCTTTACCTGCTCAATAAATGCTTTACTTAACTAAAGAAGGGTTCGATTTGCCTGGACCCTTCTTTCTTATTGCCAAAATTCACTTAGGAGGATGAAAAATGATCGATGTGAATCAGTTAACCCATCATTTCACGTTAGGAAAAAAGGGAAATCAAACAAAATTATCTGTATTGGAGAATATCTCTTTTCACGTCAGCGCCGGTGAAATAGTCACGATCGTCGGCAGAAGCGGCTCCGGAAAGTCTACCCTGCTTAATTTAATCAGCGGCTTTATCCGTCCGACACAAGGAGAAATTATTATTGAAGATCAAAAGGTCAGCAATTTTGATGAAAGTGAATTTGCTCATTTCCGGCTCAATCATATGGGGTTTATTTTTCAAAATTTCCAACTGATCCCGAGCATGACAGCCTTTCAAAATATAGAGCTTCCGCTAATTTTAAAAGGAATGGGCGAGACTGCGCGAAAAGAAACCGCCCTTGCCATGCTTAAAAAAGTCGGACTTGAGGGCTTTGGCGAGCATTATCCAAGTGAACTATCAGGCGGGCAGCAGCAGCGCGTTTCCATTGCGCGTGCCCTTGTTCTTGAGCCACCGCTTATTTTAGCGGACGAGCCTACAGGGAGCCTGGACAGTGAAACAGAAGAGGATTTACTTCAATTTATCCAGCAGCTGAACAAAGAGCTCGGCATTACCTTCTTAATCATTACACACGATGATGAAGTTGCCCGCATCGGTCACCGGACGATTTCACTAGCCGATGGAAAAATCGTAGAAAGCGGTGTGTTCTCATGAAATTAAAGGATCAATTTCGCTTTATTCTGCAAAATATGAAAAAGAATAAAATCCGTGTATTTATGACGGTGCTGGCAACCGCAATGGGTTGTGCTTTCCTGATCGTCCTTGCTTCTGTTGCGTTTGGTCTTCATGATTCTGTTTTAAAGGATACGATGGAATCACGTGAAATTAATGAGATTGAAATAGCAGGTTATGAGGACGATAATGGTACGTATCGTTCAATAAATGATGAGGATATCGCTCGCTTTGAAGAGATGGAAAACGTCCGTACCGTGACAAGAGCGAAAGTGGTTGGCCAGGAAATAACCGCTTCACTTGGAGACGACTACGAAGGAACTATCTCTGCTTCTTCCACCTATTTCCCTGCCGAACTAGAAGCTGGAGCACGCCTGGCTGAGGGGCGTTTGCCGGAATCATCTAATGAAGTAGTCATCGGTCATCACTTTATCCCCCTTTTGACTCCTTCAAATGAGAACACAGAGGATCTGTGGGATGAGCAGGGTTTTGTAAAAGAAGAGCTGAGATATAATGAAGCTATTATTGGTGAAACGATCACACTTGAATTGAAAAAAATAGAGGACGGTGAAGAATCCACCGGTCAGTTTGAGGTCACCGTGACAGGCGTGATGGAACAGCCGTCAAGGGAATGGATGTGGGATCAGAAAGTTTATATTTCGGAGGACTTACTAGGTGAGATGGAGGCCTTTACAGGTACTCCGCGGGCAGATTTATATGATCCGTCAGATGAGGAAAATGAAGGTCTTATTGCGGATGGATATAATTCTGTAATAGTAGTCGCAGCAAATCTTGAAAGCGTGCAGGGCATTTCTGACCAGCTTAAAGATCAAAACTACCTTACCTACTCCATCGTCAATGAGATGAAACAAGTAAATATGCTGTTTACCATTGCAAAAGCCGGGCTGATTTTTATTGGCACCATTGCCATATTGATTGCGTCCATCGGTATTTATAATACGATGACAATGGCTGTTACTGAAAGGGCGCCGGACATCGGTATTATGAAAGCGATCGGGGCAAGTCCAAAAGTAATTAAACGAATCTTCCTGCTCGAGAGCAGCTATATTGGATTGATTGGTGCCGCGATCGGGATTGTGGCTGCCTATATTATCAGTATTCTCGTCAATATCGGCCTCCCTCTTATTCTAGAAGCTGTATTTGAAGAGGAGCTGCCCGCAGGTCTAATGTTTTCTTATATTCCCTTCTCCCTGGTTGTCATTGCGATCGTTATTTGTTTAACCGTGACCATTTTATCGGGATTTCGCCCTGCAAAACGGGCAACTGAAATTGACGTCTTAAAGGCAATGCGCCGAGAAGTATAGGGGTTGAAAGAGTGCCTTTAGGGGTACTCTTTTTTATATAATCAAAAAACATTTAAACAAGACAAAATCTTATGGAAAGATGCTTTTGGTTTTTCTTATAAATTCGGAATGTGGTAGGATTTTCTTTAGATATGTGAGGTGGCAGGGATGAATGAAGTCGTGCAGGATCAATTGCTGGAGGAGCTTGAACGCATTCTCCATTCCCAAAATACACGAAAATTAGAAACTTTTATAAAAAAAATACGTCCATTTGACAGAGCACTTCTTTTTGAACGATTATCAAATATCGTTTGGAAAAAAAGAATAACAGAAGCACTGGACAACTCCGGAAAAGCAGAGCTGCTGAGCCATCTTCATCCTGAAGATCAGGTTTTAGCGATTTCATTTATCGAACGCTCTGTCCTTGGTTCCGTGCTTGATGAAATGCAAAATGACGATCTTGCACGGATGCTTGACCATCTCCAAAATGATCAGGCGGAAACACTTGTTAAGGTTATGTCCCCTGAAGAGGCGGATATTGTTCAAAAAATCTTGTCCTACCCTGAGGAATCTGCCGGACGGCTGATGACAAATCGAGTAGTATGGATCAATCCTGAAATGACGGTAACTGAGGCTGTGCAAAAGCTTCGCCAGTACTCAAAGATCTTTGAAACCATCCATTATTTATATGTGGTGAATGACAAGCATCAGATTGAAGGGGTCGTTTCCTACCGGGATTTGCTTTTGGCAGAACAGGACGATCTGATCAAAAGGATCATGAGTGATAATGTGATGTCGGTTAAATCGTATATCGACCAGGAGGAAGTAGCAAGGCTCATTGAGCAGTATGATTTAATTGCTATGCCCGTTGTGGATGATAATGAAAAGCTGATCGGACTGATTACGGTCGATGATGTAATTGATGTGCTTATCCAGGAAGCAACAGAAGATATTGAGAGGCTTTCAGGTTCCGGTAAGGAAATCACGTTTAAAACAAATGCCTTTACCGCTTTTGCCAGACGTCTTCCGTGGCTTGTTCTTCTGCTTTTTATCGGACTTGTATCAGGCAGTATTATCAGCGGGTTCGAAGAAACGCTTGCTAGTGTAGTCGCTCTTGCCTTTTTCATGCCAATGATTGCCGGCATGACAGGAAATACAGGGACACAATCCTTGGCTGTAGTAGTGCGCGGGCTTACGACAAATCGAATCGATAAACTTACCGTTACGAAGCTTTTGATCAGAGAATTGCTGGTAGGTATAATGATCGGGGCTACATGCGGCGTTCTAATTGCAGCAATCGGTTATTTCTGGCAGGGCAGTATTACTATCGGTTTAATTGTTGGCCTGTCCTTGCTAACAACCCTAATTATCGGTACACTAGCAGGCACAATAATTCCGCTGATCCTTCACCGGTTTAAGATTGATCCCGCTATCGCTTCGGGACCTTTGATCACGACGCTAAACGATATTTTATCACTATTAATTTACTTTGGGATTGCAACGGCTTTACTTACCCGTTTTCCGATTTAAGATTAGTAGGGAATTAGGAGATCAAAATGAAAAAATTAATTTCTACCTTTCACGGTCCATTGTTTATGGTTGTAGTGGGCATGGGGCTTTTTGGTCTGATCATGGTATATAGTGCCAGCTACTTTGTTGCACAGGAATCGACCGGCACACATTATGCCTTTGTTCTCCGTCAGGGAATTTGGTGGCTTGTTGCGCTTGGGGCCTTTCTTTTTACTTCCCTGTTTAAGTTTACAGCCTATCAAAAGCTGCTCCCCTTTATTGTTGTTGGCACGTTTATTATGCTGCTTTTAGTTTTTATTCCTTCCCTAGGAGAGGAACGAAACTATGCTACGAGATGGGTGTCTGTCGGACCGATTCTTTTGCAGCCTTCTGAAATTGCCAAGCTGACTGTACCATTGTACATAAGCTATATTCTTGTTCAAAAACGAGCGCAATTACATGACTTTAAAAAAGGGATTCTTCCTTCACTCATTATTGTGCTGTTGCTCACGTTTTTGATATTACTGCAGCCTGATTTGGGAACTGTTATTTCGATCTTAATTGCTTATTTAGCGATGCTCCTTGTAGGAAAAATCAGCTTTAAGCATGTATTTGGCCTCGGTCTTGCCGGTATTGCAGCTGTAACCATGCTTGCTATTCTCAGCCCTTACCGTTTAGAGAGGCTGACAAATTTCAGAGATCCCTTTGCCGATCCTGGAGGCGGCGGTTATCAGCTTATTCAATCCCTTTCTGCCATTGCTTCCGGAGGCATTACCGGGAGCGGCTTCGGGATGAGCACAATGAAGCTTGGTTTTTTACCGGAGCCGCATACAGATTTTATTATCGCCATTATTGCTGAAGAGTTGGGCATATTCGGCATAATCGCCATCATTACAGGATTTGTGGCGCTTTTACTAATTGGATACAGTATTTACACAGCTTGTCCGCACCCTGTTGGAAAGCTTCTGGCAATCGGCATTACCGCACAAATACTCGGGCAGGCTTGTATGAATCTTGCTGCTGCAGTGGGCTTAATGCCAATCACAGGTATTACACTTCCTTTAATCAGCTATGGCGGCTCATCCCTTATTATCACAATGACAATGCTTGGGATATTAATGAATATTGCACGCTACAATCATTTTACAAATAACAAAAAGGAAACAAAGGAGATTTATGAAACAGTCTGAACGCTTTACAGATCGTTTTGATTGGGGACTGCTGTTTATTCTAATGGGATTTTGTTTAATCAGCCTCATTGGGATCTGGTCTGCCCAGTCAATGGAACAATACGGAAATACAAATTTTGTTCTCAGGCAGGCTATCTGGTATGGGGTAGGCTTTGTGGTGATTTTAGGTGCAAGCCAAATTGAGCCTGATGTATATAAAAAAACAGCCCCCTATTTTTACGCAGTCGGTATTCTGCTGTTAATTGGTATTGCGCTGGCACCGGAATCAATCGCGCCGTACCGGAACGGAGCAAAAAGATGGTTTGACCTGCCGTTAATCGGCACTGTCCAGCCTTCTGAATTAATGAAAACATTCTACATTCTTATGCTTGCCTACATCGTGAGCAGGCACCAGGAAAAGTTTATCATCAAAAATCTGAAGCATGACACATGGCTTCTGGGGAAAATACTGCTGGCAGCATTTGTCCCCGTGTCGTTAATCATGAATCAGCCTGACCTGGGAACGAGCCTTGTCTTTATCGCCATAAGTGCAGGGGTAATCATCGTTTCAGGTATTTCATGGAAGCTTTTAGCGCCGGTTTTTGGACTGGCGGCAGGTGGAGGAATAACGATCCTCGGTCTGGTTGTTTATAAACCGGAGTGGCTGGAGCAAACACTTGGCCTCCAGCAATATCAGTTTGGACGTGTGTATTCATGGCTGGACCCCCATTCCTACCAGACATCAGAAGGCTATAATCTTCTTCAGGCAATGAGTGCAATTGGTTCGGGTGAAATGTTCGGGAGGGGCTATCAATCAGGCCAGGTTTACATCCCAGAGCAGCATACTGATTTTATCTTCAGTATATTCGGGGAAGAATTTGGGTTTATCGGTTCAAGTATTCTGGTTGCGTGGTTTATGTTTTTAATTTATCACATTATCAATGTAGCGACGATGACGAAAAGTCCTTTCAGCACCTATTTATGTGTCGGAATTGTTGGCATGCTGACCTTTCAGGTGTTCCAAAATATCGGCATGACCATTCAGCTACTGCCGATCACCGGCCTCACGCTTCCGTTTGTCAGCTACGGGGGTAGCTCGCTATTGATCACCATGTTTTCAATCGGCTTAATTTTTTCAGTCCGCTATCATCACAGAGATTATATGTTCGAAGGGGATTCTACTTTATAGACTTAAAGTTAACTATCATTTGCTTTTTAGTAAATAAGAGTTATGACATAACAATAAGTTTAAAACGTGAGGTGAACGGAGCGGAAGGTGGCGACTCCTGCGGGAGGAAGCGGGAGCTTGAGCTAACTTGCGCTAGCAAGTTAGCTCAAGCCCCGCCCCGCGGAAAGCGTCCGCCTAAAGCGCAGTGAGCCGGATTTAGAGGTTGAGAATCACACTTGTCTCAACCTCTTTTTCGTTGGAAAAAATTATAATTTTATTACTATTAATCTATTGATTACTATATATACGTTTAACTATTACCCATAAGTGGAAACTGTATAGCATATTACCATTAAAGGAGGAGTAAGGATGAATCACGGCAAGGCACTAGGAATTAAAGCGGCACTCGTTCTTCCAGTAGTCTGGATTGTGCTCTCACTTTTTAACGACGTCACTTTCCTGGACTCGACCCTCATCGGAATTGTACTCTTGATTTTGGCTTATGCAGCAGGTGATCTATTTATGCTTCCGAAGTCAGGTAATGTAGTCGCTACCCTGTCTGACTTTGTAGTCGCTTTACTGATTATTTGGGGTGGTCTTGAGCTGCTTGGCTACAATGAAATATTCCTTGAAGCCTTTGTTGCTGCAATTATCGTGGCTGCCGGAGAGTATTTCTATCACATCTGGCTCCTTAAAAACGTCTATAATAACCCAAATCACACTACCCATTCTGGTACGCCCTCTACTGGTTCCGGCAAAGCGAGCAGCGATCCAAGCCCGGCTAGTACTACTACGGTTGATGCAAAAACAACCACTAGAAAGGCAGAACCTAAAAAAGATAAACGTGCTACCTAATGTATAATCCCCCTTCGCTGAAGGGGGATTTCTTGCTGTTCTAAGGAATGTTCAGATCGTTATTTATGAATATAAACGTTGGTTCCGAGTGGGACATAGGAAGAGAGCTCGACGACGTCCTTGTTTTGCATTCGGATACAGCCCAAGGAGGCTTCTTTTCCGATGGATGAGGGGTCGCTGGTTCCGTGTATACCGTAGTGCGGCTTTGAGAGGCCAAGCCACATGTCTCCGTAGGGGCCGCCCGGGTTTTCTTCTTTGTTAACGATCATGTAATTGCCGGTCGGGGTTGGTGTGAGGTCTTTGCCGACTGCAATGGGGTATCTTTTGATAACAACGCTGGCATCGTAGAGGGTGAGCTGTTTTTTGTTGACGGCTACATCGATCCAGAGGGTCATGTACATCTCTCCTTAGAAAGGGGTTTTCTTTTACTTTATGAAGGAATTTGGGATCGAGACCTATGGGTTCTTAATGAGGCGTGTTGATTTCCACTTCAGGGGGACGCTTTCCGCGGGACGGGAGCTGAGCTAACTTGCTAGCGCAAGTGGATCTCAGCCTTCCCGTTTTTTCCCGCAGGAGTCAGCCCCTTCCACTTCAATCAACTCCTGGATAAGTTATTTGTCTCTTCGAAGTTTTTCACAAAAAACTGCTTTCCATATTAACTTACCTGGTTCTTAAAGTGGCCTGCTCCACCATTTAAAAGCAGTGGGGAAGGTTTTTCTCCAGGTGGTTTCGTGGTGCTTGCCTTCTTTGATTAAGTCAAATTTTACTTCTGACTCCTTATAGCCGCTTTTTAAGAATGATTTCTTCATTTTCTTTACATCTTTTTTTAGCCCTGCTCTATGCCACCATTTATCGGCCTCAAGTTCTCCAAGATCCATATAAATGCGGGCTGGATAAGTCTTTTGTTCTTCTCTGATTCTCTTTGCAAGCCAGCCTTTGTCCTGCCAGCACATGAGGGAAAAAGCACCTACTCTGCTGAACAGCTCGGGATAGGTAATAAAGCAGTATATAGAGATATAAGCACCAAATGAGCTTCCGGCAATCGCCGTGTATTCACGTTCTTTTTTCGTCCGGAAATTCTGATCAATGTAAGGCTTAAGTGTTTGCGCGATGAAGGCTGCGTATGCCTTTCCTTTACCGAGAAATTGATGTTTTTTATTTTCTATCACTGTATATTCATTTCCCCGTTCCTTCCCCCCATGATCAATTGCTACAACAATGGTTTCCCATTCACTGTTCTCCTTTGCGAGCTGCTCCATCGTTTCATCAATGCCCCACTCGCTTCCCGTTGAAGTTGCCTGATCAAAAACATTTTGGCCATCATGCATATAGAGAACAGGGTACTGTTTGTTTCCTTTATCATAGCCAGGAGGAAGATAAATCCAGATTCTTCTTTTTACTGAAAGCTCCGGCATTGGAAATTCATCAATGATTTTTACATTCCCTGTGATGGTGTGATCCGTTGTGGCATCTAAACATTTCTTCCAGCTCAATGCTTCCATTTCATTCTTCCTCTCGTTATGTACTATTCTAAATTTTACCATAAGCGTGCATAAAAAAAAGCTGAGACAAATGTTTGTCTCAACCTCGTTTACCCGGTTCACTGCGCTTCAGTGGGCGCTTTCCGCGGGGCAGGGCTTGAGCCTAGCTAATAACAGCATCCGGCTCCTGTGTTAACCGTTTCCGCATGGATGTGACGGGAGTAATAAAAAGCTGAATCATGCTTCCCATCCCAAATGCCACCAAAATTGTTCCTAGGCCAATCGGTCCGCCAAAGAGAAAGGCCAGTATCAGAACACTGACCTCCATCATCGTTTTAGAGACAGCAAGACTTTTTCCTGTACGATACTGAATCGCCATCATTAAGCTGTCTATCGGATTACGTGCAAAGTCTGCCTGGAGATAAAAAGTGATGCCGAGTGCAATGATAGCGACTCCCGCTGCCAGCATGGCTGCACGAACAGGCATCGCTAAAAAATCAATTCCGGCAAATGCAACAAGCAGCCAGAAGTCCATAAAAATACCGATTAAAAATATGGTCACGATCGCCAGAAAATCAGGGATCCGTTTCATTAAATAGCCGTTAAGCAGGATTAAAATAATCCCTAATATAAACACCCATGTGCCAACTGTAAAGCCTATGGTCTCAGACAGACCGACATATAATGCATCCCAGGGTCCGACCCCAAGATCCGCTACGATCATCAGACTGATCCCAAAGGACAAAAATAAAAGTCCTAGCAAATAAAACATTCCTATAATGAATCCATTTCTCATGGTGCACCTCTTCTGTTAGTAAAATCTCTCCCAGATTATCTTACCACGCAGAAGAGGTACGGACCATTATAAGTTTTTGGCAGTTTTACGTCTAATGCAGCCTTATTGCATTGGAAGCCAATTCACCTTCCAGACCCCTTTTTTATTTTTGGAAAGGCTAAAGCCTTGCATCTTCTCGGGATCCTCAGCTTTTATCGCAATATAAGCATTTTGCTCATCTACGATTACCTCTACTAATTCATTTTTCTTAAAGGCATGTAAGACGGGATAGCTTTCATCCTGTTTTGCCTCTTCAAAGTCTTCCAATGTTTCAAAAACCTTTCCTGCTGACTCATCATGATTATAAAGCAGGTATTGAGTCTTAAAATCTCCCTGCTCCTCTGCAAGCCAGTAAAATCTGAAAATCTGAGTTGGGGACAGCCCGGAAAGGATTGAGTCATCATACTCTTTTATAAAGGCCTCATACACATTTTGTTCATCAGCACTTAATGTAAGCTCAAGGTCTTCATCTGTCGGAATCCAAAATGGCGTTTCACTTATGACTTCCTTTTCGGCTGACTGCTGATCAGCAAGATAGAGGAACCCATCAGTTTTCTCTTCTTGAACTGTCATCCGAAGCTCATCTACAGCGACTGAAATATCCTGACTCGTACCTTTTTCGTCTAAAGAATAGTCTGAAATAATCCTTTTTTCATCCCCCTCACTAAAACTGAATGCTCCTTCTCCAGAAGGTGCAAGCGGCAGGCTATTTAGAGAGGATTCATTCAACTGAAAAGCCACTTCGTCCGAATGACGATCGTATGTCACTGTCCCATGAAGCACCGTCTGCTTTTGAAAAGTAAAGGCAAAATGTCCGGTGTTTCTTTCGTCCCGCTCTACTACCCTCCACCCTTTTACTGTTTCCCCTGTCTTGAGCAATGGGTATGCCTCTCCATTCCCAGAAATTCCTTCGTTTGGTGATATCCCTGGAGCATTCAGTTCGTTCAGTGCAGTAAAGCCGACAAAGAAAAGAGCTCCAAGCAGAATGGCTGTTACAATCTTTGGCGTTATATAGTATGGTTTTTTAGGTTTTGCAGCTTGAATTTTTTGACGCACAGCGTGTTTTTCATTTTCAGTAAACCAGGATTGATCAGGCATGCCATCATTCCAATGCCGTTTAAATTTTTCCTTATCCATGCTCTCCCCACCTCTCCTTCGCTTCATGACTCCGTTTGATTTTTTCCTTAGCTCGATGAAGTCTTGTCTTCACTGTTGAGACCGGTATCTTCAGCATTTCACTGATCTCAGCAAAGGTCAGATCCTGATAATAATGAAGTAGAATCACTTCACGGTATTTTACTGGAAGAGAAACCACTCTATTCACTAAATCCTCCTGATCTGCCCTCTTTAAAAGGGTATTCTCGGGTGAATGATTGGTGGTTGTCAGCATAAATGCAAAGGGCTCCTTCACCAGCATTTTTCGATAATGCCAGCTTTTTAAATAATCCTTGGCTTTGTTTATGGCAATAGAAAATACCCATGTTTTAAAGGATGAGCGCTTCTCGAAAGTATCCCACTTCTCATACACGGTAATAAACACATCCTGTGATAAGTCGCTTGTGATATTCCAGTCCTTAACATAAGAAAAAATCAGCCTTTTAACACCGGTCCCAAATTCCTCCATTGCAAGTTCTACAGCCTCCGCACCGCTTTCGATTCCGCAAGCCTCATTTTCCGCCAAGCCCTCACCCCATTTTTTCTCTTTCCTTTTAGACGACACCAAAGATCTAATCGATTCATATTTTTATATAAAAAAAACCCGTTTTTATAACAAACGGGTAAAAGGCGTTTCAGTTACGAAGAATTCAGTTTTTATTTCGGCATTGGTGCAGCCGGTAGAATCATGCGTGACTTCATTTTTGAGGCTGGTCCGAAAAAAAGCTGGATTAATGGTCCGATGCCTAGTGCGACGATGACGGTCCCAACACCAATCGGTCCGCCAATGACAAGAGCAACAATCAGGATCCCCACCTCAAGTACAGTTTTCGATCTTGAAAGGCTAAGCCCGGTCCGGGTATGTACAGCAATCATTAGTCCATCTATTGGATTTTGGGCAAAATTTGCCTGCAGATAAAGAGAAACACCAGCTGCAATGCTTAGAATTCCACCTCCAAGCATAAGACTTCTTGCGAGAACTCCTGAAATAAGAAAATCTCCAAAAGCGATTAAAAGCCAAAAATCTATGAGAAAACTCATGATAATAATGGTGATCGCAGCCAAAAAATCGGGTCTTTTTTTCATTAGCACGCCATTTATAACAATCAACAAAATACCAATGATGAAAATCCATGTTCCTACTGTTAAGCCAACCAGATCTGCCAAGGCAACATAAAAGGCATCCCACGGTCCAGCTCCCAAGTCCGCTATAATCATTAGACTGATTCCAAAGGATAATATAAATAGGCCTATCAAATAAAACAAGCCAAGTGTTACGTTCTTTTTCACCCGTGCACCTTCTTTACGTGTTGTAGACACTCTTTTTAAAAAGTATATCAAATATCTGGCAATACGAATAGGTTGATTCATGATATCAGTGATCCTGCGCCGATGACAGATGTCACTATTTTTAGAATAGTAAAATAACATTCTTGCACCTTATAAACGGACGGTTTACAATCGAGGGGAAAGAAAAGCCATTCTTATATATGAGAAAGCAACGATAGTTAAATTTCATATTCACTATACTAATAGACTTGTTTTTCGTTAGGAGAACAACCATTGCCTGGAGGAATAGAAGATGTCATTTCAGCATTTGATCGCACCGGAGCAGTACAATATCGCAGAGGAACTAACTCAATATTCTAATGACAACGCACGTACAGCCATACGATGGCTTGATTCAGAAGGAAGGAGACAGGAGGTTTCCTATAAAGAGCTGGTAGAAAAAGCGAACCAATATGCCAATGCTCTTGCCGAAAAAGGAATTCAAAAAGGAGATTATGTGCTCCTTATGCTGCCGCGGATTCCAGAGGCTTATATAAGCTATCTTGCCTGCCTTAAAGCAGGGATCATTGCCATCCCCTGCTCTGAAATGCTCCGTAAAAAAGACTTAATTTACCGAATGGAACATTCCGGTGCCAAGGGTGTGATCGCTTTTCATCAAACAACCTCAGAGGTGAACGCAATTGATGAAGCTTTCCCTGCCCTTGAGAATAAGCTGATTATTGGCGGGAAAGAACAAGGCTGGGAATCACTTGAAGAGCTCGCTTCTAATCAAAGCATTGATTACGAAAACGTAAAAACAAGCCGGAATGATACCGCCATTTTATCCTATACTTCAGGAACAACCGGAAATCCAAAAGGCGTTGTACACTCTCATGGCTGGGGATACGCCCACGTCCGCACTGCCGCAAAGGAATGGCTTGGCGTCCAGGAAGGCGATCTTGTTTGGGCAACAGCAGCTCCTGGCTGGCAAAAATGGGTTTGGAGCCCGTTTCTATCAACTGTAACTCTTGGTGCGACAGCCTTTGTTTATCATGGTGGCTTTGACGCGAACACCTACTTATCAATTCTTGAAAAAGAAAAAATCGAAGTGCTTTGCTGCACCCCAACTGAATACCGCCTAATGGCAAAATTAGATAATCTGGATTCCTATCAGCTTCCTCATCTGAAAAGTGCTGTATCAGCAGGAGAGCCGTTGAATCGTCCGGTAATGGAGGCGTTTGAAAGAGCGTTTGACATCCACCTCCGTGACGGATACGGCCAGACTGAAAATACCCTGCTTGTCTGCAACCGACAAGGCATGACGATAAAGCCTGGCTCCATGGGTATGCCTACACCAGGCAATCCAGTTGATATTATTAATGAAAACGGTGAGCCGGTTAAAGTCGGGGAGGTGGGTGATATTGCCGTCCATAAAGATTGTCCGGCTCTATTTAAGGAATACCTGCACGACTATGAACGCACGCAGAAGGCTTTCCGGGGTGAATGGTATTTAACAGGAGATCAGGCGTCAAGAGATGAGGACGGGTATTATTGGTTTGAAGGCAGAAGCGATGATATTATTATCAGCTCAGGCTACACGATCGGACCATTCGAGGTCGAAGATGCCCTTCTCAAGCACCCTGCTGTAAAGGAATGTGCTGTTGCAGCAGCGCCTGATGAAATCAGAGGAAGCATTGTAAAAGCCTTTGTGGTTCTTCAAGATTCTGAAGGTACACAGGATGAGAAGCTCATCAAAGAGCTTCAGAATCATACAAAAAAGATGACCGCGCCTTATAAATACCCGCGTGAAATCGAATTTATCCGGGAGCTGCCTAAAACTGCCTCCGGTAAAATCCGCAGAGTGGAGTTGCGTCAGAATTAAAAAAATCCCGCGTACCCAATGTGTACGCGGGTCTTTATTTACTTATGCTTTTTGTTCCCTGCGGCGAAGGAAGAATGCTGCAGCAAGTGCAGAAGCTGCTGCTCCAATTCCAACCCATACTACGCTTGAAGAATTTTGCTGGCTTCCGCCCATACCAGTGTTAGGCATTTCTTCTGGCATTTCAGTTGAAGCAAATTTATCAGGGTGTTGTGCTACGATTGCATTTCCTAGTGCTTCACCAACACCAAACATATATTTGTAGCCTTCACGGAACGTATCCATAGATGCTGTGTAGTCACCAGCTACATGTGTTTCAAGTGCTTTTTGCTTTAATTCTTCATGTCCCCATACGGCTGCTTGTGCATCAGCTGTTGGAAGTTTTTCTTCTGTTGCAGTTCCTAAGAATGCACCAAAGTCATTAGAAAATGTTTCAAACTGCTCTTTTGCAGCAGAGATGGCTTCATCATCTTCAGCGATATAAGCTGATACAAGCTCGCCTTCTGCTTCAATATGATTAGTTGTCCACACATCTTCAAATGCTGCTGCTCCTTCTTCACCATAAACAGATCCAATTACCTCTTTAAAATCCTGTGTATGCATGTCTTCAGCCCATGTAATGAAGTCATAGTTTGGAGCGCCGTCAACACCGCTCTTAAGACCCATTACAGCAAGTGCATGGTGCTCAGCTGCAAGGTTATTTAATGTAGAGCGAAGTTCTGAAGTAGCTGAGTCTACTTTGTAATCGCCAAACTGATCAGGAAATTGTGCAGTGATCGCTCCAGATAGTGCTGCTGAAATATCATACATACGGTCATAGCCTTCACGGAAAGTCGTGTAAGCACCTTCATAATCCTCTTCTACGAAGCTGTCAAAGAATGATAGAACATCCATTTCGTGAGCGCGAATCGCTTCTTCAGCTGCTTCCTGTGGAAGGTTTCCTTCAGTTGCTGCATCAAGGAAAGTTGAGAATTCAACAACAAATTCTTCTACTTCTTCTTCTGCAGCTGCTCTTGCATTTTCGTCTCCGGATTGTGCTGCTGCTACGATATCAGCGGTGTAATCATTATGTCCTCTAAAGATTCGTTCAAATTCTGCTGCTCCTTCGTCGCCATAGATGGAAGCAATGGCTGGTGTCATGTCTGCAACGTTTTGGTCAAGTGACTGTGTATAAGCGTCTGCGTCAGGTGCGTCCAAGTATTCTTTTACCATGGTTGTAGTTGCTAATACGAAGTGCTCGGATAGTAAGTAATCCAGGTCTGCTCTTAAGTCTGCTGCGGGATCGTTGACTGTCGGGGCCTCCTGAGCCTGTCCTACTGCTGGTACTAAGAGGGATAGACCTAAGACGGATGCTGCGATTTTTTTCATTTTCATTTTTCGTCACTCTCCTTTTTATTTGTTGGTAGTTTGTTTTTACACTTAGTAAACGGAGAGGGTTTTTGTTTAGATCACTTTTTTTGAAAAAGTTTTTTATTTAATGTGTTATTTGCATAAAAATTTCATCAGATAACGAGTTTTGCGGCTTAAATGTGGCGTGTTGATTTACGCTGCAGGGAAACGCTTTCCGCGGGGCGGGAGCTGAGCTAATTGGCTTCGCCAATGGATCTCAGCCTTCCCGCTTCTTCCCGCAGGAGTCAGCCCCTTCCGCTTCAATCAACTCCTGGATACCTTATTTGGATTCTTCGAAAGTAGTGAAGTGAATAAGAAATAAATCACTTTTGATGACGCCAACAACACTCGTAATCTTTTTTCTAAAACTTACTTGAAAACCCGCGGAACTTTTTACCAGTTGTATCGTATCTTTTATTAAATCAATTTCCGGAGGGGTTCATGTGGAAAAGATACTTGAGAAAAAGCAGCTTGATCTTAGAAAGAGGCTTGATGAAAAAAGGAAATTAGAGAATAAGCTGATGAGCATTCGCTCACAGCTGACCGAGCACGAACAAAGGAAGCGGGAGCTTGAGCAGAACTTGACGAAGGAGCAGCTGGATCTTCATAAAATGGACCGCTTTTCGTTAGTAAATGTAGTAAGAAAGTGGAATGGCACGTATGAGGAGCTGCGGGAAAAAGAATTTGATGAAGCAGCAAAGGCTGAGTTAAAGCTGAATGAACATGAGCATATGCTAAGAGATCTGCAGGAGGACGCCAAGGGACTTGAAGATAGACTGTCTGCTTACAAAGCTGCTGAGAGTGACTGGGAAGAATTTTTGAAAGAAAAAGAGCGTTGGATTAAACAGAACGACAACGAAACAGCAAACCAGATTGATCTTCATCTGAATCATTATGCAGATCTTAATGCCATAGTCGTTGAAATAGATGAAGCCATCTATGCAGGCCAGTCTGCAGATGCTTCACTTGGAACAGCACTTGAAAAATTAAAGTCAGCAAAAAGCATGTCGACATGGGATACATTTCTTGGCGGCGGTATGATCGCAACAGCATTGAAGCATAGCGAGCTTGACCGCTCAGAAGACGCCCTTCATAATGCTCAGCTGAATCTGCGCAGATTTGAAACGGAGTTAAGAGATGTAAAAGAAGAAACGGCTGCATCCATGGATGTGGAAAGAGGTTCATTTATTACCTTTGCCGACTACTTTTTGGACGATATTTTCTCAGAGTGGACGATTCACAGCCGGATTAATAATTCAATCGGCAGCGTTGAAGACCAAATCGAAGGTAACCCGGGCGATCGGAAACCTGAAGAAACAGCGAGGCCAGGTGCTTCAGCAGCAGGAAGAAGTATGGAGGCTTTATCAGGGTTGTATTGAGAACCGTTAAAGAATTATTAAATGTCCTGTTTATCAGAACATAAAAAGCCTGTCCCTTAAGAAGGAACAGGGTTTTTTTTATTGATAATTTACAACTGCCGGGCTTGGTTCGAGGTTTATTACTTCCTCGGGCGTTATGACAGGCTGATCTTTATCATAGAAAATTTTAAAGCCGCCATACTGGGCTGGCTTATCGCGTACATATTTTTTATACAATGCCATCTTATCGGTAGCATCTCCCCAGCCGTCAAAGTTAAGCGCGACTTGAACGTTGTCGGTCGGCTGGATGGAATCTTTATTTGTCAGCACATCTTCTGTGAACTGGTGAACGAGTAAGAACTTATCTGGAAGATTGTTTTCCTCAGTCAGCTGAGATAAGTATTCAACAGCTTCCTGAACCTCCTGACCATCTACCTGGCCAAGATCTTCTCCTGGCACTTCGCCTTCATCAACCTGGAATTCGGTGTCAATCGCCAGGTTTACATTTGGGTGCTTAAGCCATTTTTCAAGGCTCTTCACCTGGTTCATCACAGTATCGGTTCCAAGCTGGATATCAAGCAGCACTAGTGCATCGTGCTTCTCTGCAAGATTTATATACTCCTCGATTTTTTCATCAGGCAGCTGGCTTACGAATGTTCCATCTGGACCTGGTTCACGGTGTGCCATTGTTGTGATCAGTTCAATCGTTGGAATCGCCGGACGTTCAGGATCAGCATCTGAGTAAGCCTGCGCCTGTTCCTTCAGCTGCGCCATAAACTCCTCAGGTTCCAATGTCCCGAGAATTCCCATGTTTTCAGATTGAGGGGTGCCATAAAAAGCTACAAGACGGTGATCCTTCAATGGTCCGTTCGTCTGATCCTCCATGCCTTCTGCCAGTGTTTGGCCGACAGGGATAGAACGGGTGGAGTCGCCGCCAAGCGCCATCTGCTGATCAGGCATGTTATTTAGGTCTTCCTCACTTAAGCGTTCCTCTAACGGAACAGCATCCGCTGAGGGCTCTAATGCCTGGTAAGGTACCTCGGGATCAGATTTCTCTGGTGCCTCTTCTTTTTCAGGCTGCGTTTCTTCTTCTTGTTGAGGAGCTTCTTCAGCTTCTTCTGAAGTCTGGTCTGAACATGCTCCTAGAAGCAGAAGAAGTAAGGCCGCTGCCAGCAGCCATGTGATTTTTTTCATGATGTCTTCCACGTCCTTTGCTTTGAAAATGATTGGGGATATAGGAACAATATAGAAACCACCCTAACATATTTTCCTATCGCTGCGTCTATTGTAATTAGATTGAAACAGAATTATAATGACCCAGCCCTGCTGAAATCAGCACGCCCAATAATAGAAATCTACCCTTTAACCTCCTCTCTAAAGCACGAATAAGTCAATAAGAGTACAGCGGTTTACATGCTGCATATTTATTTCCACTTCAGAGGAAGCTTTCCCGCTTGAATCCCCCAGAGTCGCCCCCTTTCGCTCCAATCGTCTCCATAAACGCAAAAAACCTGCAATCCGTAAAAAGATTGCAGGTTTTCTTCTATATAATATGATTAATGCTCGTGACCTTCGTCTTCTCCATGCCCTTCATGGTCGCCGTCCATATGACTGCTTTCCTGATTGCCGGCATTTTCTTCGGCTGTATTAATCTGCTCTTCCGTTACCTCGCCTACTACGAATTGTTTTTTAGGCATTATATGCATATCACGGGCTGTGACATGGGTTTGGATTGTATAGACGCTATCCTCTTCGAATGTATGATTGACCTCATATACACCATCTCCAACATGCTCTGCCTCATAGCGCTCGCTCTCGCTGCCTTCAACGTCATTCCATAGCTCAAACATTACCTCATGTGCGTCATCCACTGGATCGCCTGCTTGTGTCAGCCGTACCTGCAGTGGAACCTCTTCCTGAGAAGCTGCGTTTTCAGGTATAATGATTTCTGCCTCCACCAGTGCGGGTGCTTCAGTTTGCTGCGTTTCAGTCTCTCCGTTACAGGCTGTTAGCAAAAAAGCCATTAACGCAGCCAGACTGATCATCCATTTTTTCATTATTTACACTTCCTATTCTACGTTGTTTTCCCGTGAAACCATCGCTGTAATGTGGGGACTCTTTTTACAATCAGCCAGTCAAAAATGACGACTAAAATAATCGAGAGGCCGACAAGCGGCATGATGATTCCACCTATAATCATTCCAATAAAGAGGGTTCTTGTCACTTTTTTGCTAACCGGTTTTTTCGGGCTGCCCAGTCCCTCCGGCTTTCTTTTTCTCCACATAATAAATGAACTGATCACTATTCCGATAATCGCAAGACAGGTAATTAAGCCAAGAAACTGATTAAACCAGCCAAACAGACGGCCTTCATGCAGGGCAATGCCTGCCGTAATCCCTTTTGCGAGCATTCCGTAATCAGAAAACCGGACATCTGATAACACGCCGCCTGTATATTGATCAAGATGCAGCGTGGCATTATCCCAAGGTGCATTATGAGAAGCTGCGA
Source organism: Jeotgalibacillus proteolyticus (assembly GCF_002926065.1). Lineage (GTDB taxonomy): Bacteria > Bacillota > Bacilli > Bacillales > Jeotgalibacillaceae > Jeotgalibacillus > Jeotgalibacillus proteolyticus. Next base: position 377,246 of record NZ_PREZ01000003.1, read on the forward strand.
TCGTATAAACACCGTCTTCTCCCATCGGCATCGAAATCGTATAAGGCTTCGCCACTTTCTCCATTGATGCTACCATTGTAACATCATCAATTGAAATCGTCTGGTATCCACCTGCAACCGATGCTGGAACCTCATTATTTTGAGAGGCCCATGGTACATCCTCCGCTACGTCTTCTGCACGTACAGCAGACAGCGGTTTTTCTCCAAAGGAATGAGCAAATGCAGGATAGCCGCTGTTTGTTGAAACAGCTAAACGATTAATCTGCTCACCCATAACTCCCGACCAGGGAAGACCTGTGGCAATCAGGACGACAATCATAATCGAGAACCAAAATGCCGGCACCGCGTGAAGATCCCGCCAGAACATACGTCCTCTGGCATTTAAACGCGGTAAAACCGTTCCCCATACCGACTTTATATTTCTAGGCCACCACATGTAGAGCCCTGTAATTAATAAAATAATGGTCCAGCAGGCGGCAAGCTCTACTAAACGATTCGCAAAGGTTCCTCCAACGATCAGCTCACTATGAAGCTTTTTAAAAATTTCAGTAAACTTCTCACTCGTAATCAGTTCCCCTTGCACATTTGCCGTATAAGGATTTAAATAAACGGATTTTGCCACCCCTTTATCCATAATCCCGACTTCAACCGTTCTTGTGTTTTCTTCATACACCTTATAGGCTGTAACGCTGGCTTCAGGATAAGATTCCTTTACTGATCCAAGCATGACTGAAGCTGGCAATGCCTGGCTTCCCATTTCACTAACCCGGTATTGATCCTGATAAAGCCAGCCTTCAATTTGAGGCTTAAATAAATAAACACCTCCACTAAAAGCAAGAATGAGCAGAAAAGGCGATGCAAACAACCCGGCATAAAAATGCCAGCGCCATACTGCCTGATACCATGCTGCACGATTATTTTTAGGGCTTGTTGTCTGTTTTTTTTCTTTTTCTTTCCTCATCGTGATTTCTCCCGTCCAATTGCCTAAGCGCTTTATTTTCTCATCGTGTACGTTCTATAAGGTTATTATTCATTTATGCTGTTAATTACTTTTCCTTAACCACCATACAAAATAAATGTGAGGTAATTATGAAGAAACTTGAATTTTTTTATGATTTATAGTGGACAAGAATAAGGTTCTTACTAAATTGGACAAAAAATAGAGGCTGGACGAATGTCTCAACCTCTTGAACACGGTTCCTTAAGTATTTGATCAGTTATGAATTGACTTTATTTCTTGTACAACCAATTACTGATACCTTTTCACTTCATCTACGATTTTTTCAATTACTTCAGGATCCGTAAAACTAAACTCGTTGACAAGGATTCCATCGGGATTGACCACATAGAAATTAACGCCGTGAATTACCTGGTCGGCTTCATTCGGCTTGTTGACGAGGGTCTGAAACTCATCGAGAGCAAACCGCTCGATTTCCTTCTGCGAGTAGCCGCTAAGCAGCTGCCAATTTGAATCGTCGTCTGTAAAGCGCGCAAGATATTCCTTTAATATTTCCGGTGTATCAACGGTTGGGTCCACACTAAATGAGACGATTTCTGCATCCAGATTCTGCTCACGAAGCTCATCCTGAACCTGCTTCATCGTTGACGTCATAGGCGGACATACCGTCTCACAATTTGTAAAGATGAAATCGGCAATCCACACCTTCCCCTCCAACTGCTCAAGACCAAACGCTTCTTCATGCTGATTGGTAAAGGTAAATCCACTAACCTTTGGTCCTTCCGGCTGAAAGGGTGAGCAGGATGCTAAAAGAATACAGCTGACGAATAATAGAATTCCTGCCAATTTTTTATTCATCTTTTTTCTCCCCGCTGCCAGCCTGTATTGGAAACTCAGCACTGGCAATAATTTGTCCGTTGTCATTACGGGAAACCGAAAAGTTACCGCCCTGAAGCTGGACGATTTCCTTCACAATTGATAAGCCGAGTCCGGTTCCACCGGTTCCCCGATTCCTGGCTTTATCCGTCCGGAAAAAACGCTCGCCTAAACGGGATAAATCCTCCTCTGAAATTGTATCACTCTCATTAACCACACTGAAACGGACATTCTCTATATCTGTTTGAAGGTGAAGAGAAATAACGCTGTCAGGAGGAGCATATTTTACGGCGTTATCAATTAAATTATAAAAAATTTGCTGGATACGCTTCGCATCATTTTCAACAATCAGTTCATCATCCACTGTATAGTTAAACGAAATATTTTTTTGAGAAGCCAAGATATGAAATAAATCAGCTGTGTCGTATAAAAGCTGGCCAAGCGCAATCGGCTCAAGCTCCAGCTGATAGACTTTTTCTTCAAGTACGTTAAGCTCTACCAGATCTGAAAGGAGCTTCGAAAGCCTTCCAATTTCCTGCTCAATTGTTTCAAGGTAACGTCTTTGTTCCTCTGGTGATTCGTACATACCATTTTTCAACACCTCGGTGTAGCCGTTTATATAGGTAAGAGGGGTTCTAAGCTCATGAACAACACTTGAAAGAAATTCTTTTTTTCTTTCCTCCTGATGCTCAAGCGCCTCGCTCATTTCATTAAACGCTGCACTCATTTGCCCAATCTCATCGATCTGTTCGATCTCAAGCCGGCTCTGGTAGTTTCCTTTTGATACTTCCTTTGACAGCTCCTGAATAGACACCAGCGGCTTAAATAAAGATTTTTTTATTCGATTAATCACATACACAAACCCTGCAAAGAATAGGACGCCAATAACGAGTAAAATCGGAATGCTGTTTCCAAAAACCTGAGACAAGCCGGCAAGCGGAACATAAATATAGATGAATCCAAGGACATTATTTCCATCGGTAATCGGGTAAATTGCACCGATCACTTCTCTCTTGAAATTCTCCACATAGCCTTCCTTCAGGATCGACTCTCCGCTTAAAAGCGTTTCTTCATCTCCGGGAGCGACAAGAGGCTCGTCCCCAATCAAATAAGGAAATGAATCATTAAGCTCCTCTAATTCATCCACAACAAGCACATCGTACTCAGAAACCACATTGTACCAGTGAATTTTTTCGATAATATCTTCAGTCAGCTCTCCGTAATGGTAATGCGCCGCTGTTCGCTGTCCCTGATACTCCACTGATTCACGTATCGTATTAATGTATAGATCCTTATATAAAAAATGCAGAAAAACGAATGAGAAAATCAGCGAAAACGCAACACTTCCCACAAGCAGCAGCACAATTTTACGGCTAAAATTTAACTTCACCTTTTTCAACCATCACACCTCGAGTTTATAGCCTAATCCCCAGACTGTTTTTATGAGCTCGCCATGCTGCTTCATCTTCATGCGAAGCGTTTTAACATGTGTATCCACGGTTCGTTCCGTTCCGCTGTAATCATGGCCCCATACTGTTTCCATTAAATATTCTCTCGTTACAACACTGTTTTTGTTCGTCATTAGCAGCGATAAAAGCTTAAATTCCTTTACGGTTAAAGAAAGCTCCTGTTCATCGATGAACGCCCGGTGGCTCGTCTGATCAAGTGAAACGGGTCCAGCTTTTAACAGCTCTTCTTTTCGAAAATTCGGATCTGTTCTCCGCAGCACGGATTCAATTCTTGCAAGCAGCTCGCCTGAGTGAAAAGGCTTGACCAAATAATCATCCGCTCCAAGCCTTAACCCCTTAACCTTATCCCACTCTTCACCTTTTGCGGATAAAAAGATTACCGGTGTATTTGAAGTCTTTCTCAGTTCTTCAGTAAATGTGAAGCCATCCATATACGGCATCATGACGTCTACGATCATGATATCCGGCTGATCTGAGGCTGCTGCTTTTAAGGCATCAAGTCCATTCGCCGCTTCAAGCACCGCGTATCCCTCCTGTACTAAGAATGATCGGATCAGCTTTCTCATCGCCGCTTCATCGTCCACAATTAATATTTTCCGAACACTCATCTATATTCCCCGTTTCCAGTCACCGGAATTTATCATATATCACCATTTTACCGGGTATGTGTGAAGTTAATGTGAAAGAGACCTTTTCGGTTAGCTTCTTCATGAATTTAGTTTATCATACGGGATCGCTAGGTTGCGGTCATTACTTTAGGGAAAAGTTGGGGAGGGATTAAAGCGGTAGGAGGTACTCGATTTAGATGCTTACTTCACTAATTGTAAGCTCCCTTTTCATAATTCATTCACATTCCTGCATATAATTTTCCAATAATGGCTTTTCCCGCAGATCCCTTCGTGGTTTGTTAGCCTTTATCTCACCGTGCTCATTGCCCTTATATCCATCTTTTTTATCCTACATAACAGGAGTATCCGTTAGTCAGCTTAGAGATGATCAATCTTCAAAGATTAACTATGACGTACTTATGCATTCGGTCTTTTTTTCATTAGGCTTTTCAGCAATTTATTATGCATTGGGCTTTTCAATGAGTACCCTTGGACAGTTTTTTACCCAATATCAGGTTTTAATTCGAATGCTTGGCGGGATTTTTCTCGTTACAATGGGATTTTTTCTTTTAGGCGTTTTTAAACCGGGATTTATGTTTAAAGAGGTCCGGTTAAAGCACAACAAGAAAAAAACAAGTTATTTAAACTCGTTTGTTGTCGGACTGATATTCGCAGCCGGCTGGTCACCTTGTATCGTCCCGACCACAGCCAAACCTTTCTAAATGTTACAGCGTATTCACTAGGTTTTTGTATCCCATTTATACTGATGGCCTTATTTATTACAAAAACGAAGCTGCTGGTGAAGCACTCTGCTTCTTTGATGAAAATCGGCGGAGTAATAATGATTTTATTAGGGATTGCTTTGTTTTTTGATTTTATGCTTTACCTTAATATGTGGACCTCGGAACTCCAATACAGATTTAATGATTTCTTTAATTTAAATTTCATTTTCTTTAACTAATCCTGTTTGGATGCAAGAAAAAAGGCTGAGACAAATGTATGTCTCAACCTCGTTAGTCCGGTTCTAAAATTATTATTATTCTACAAGCTGAATAAATTGTCTTGTGCGGTCGTGTGACGGGTTTTCAAAGAAGGTTTTTGGATCAGCTGATTCAATGATCCTTCCCTGATCCAGCATAATAATACGATCCGCTACTTCCTTTGCAAATCTCATTTCGTGGGTAACGACCACCATTGTCATTCCTTCCTGAGCGAGCTGCTTCATAACAGCAAGCACTTCGCTTACGAGCTCAGGATCAAGTGCTGAAGTCGGTTCATCAAACAGCATGACCTTCGGCTCCATCGCAAGGGATCTCGCGATGGCTACACGCTGCTTTTGACCGCCGGACAGCTTGCTTGGGTAGACATCCGCTTTTTCAGCAAGTCCTACCTTTTCAAGAAGCTGCTTTGCGTGCTTAATGGCTGCTCCCTTTTCCTTTTTCTTCACCATCATCGGTGCTTCAATAATGTTTTCGAGCACGGTTTTGTGAGGAAAAAGATTGAAATGCTGAAATACCATTCCTACCTCTGCCCGTATTTTATTTAAGTTATCTTTTTTTATATTTACGGGCTTCCCATCAAGAATGATTTCCCCATGATTAATCATTTCCAAAAAATTAAAACAGCGGAGGAGTGTACTTTTGCCGGATCCTGAAACTCCGACCAGCACGACTACTTCCTGAGGCTTTACATGGAGGTCGATCCCTTTTAACACTTCTAAATCGCCAAATGATTTGTGTATATTCTTAGCTATAATCACTCCGTGACCCCCTCATTATTTATCCACGTCCAGTTTTCTCTCATACAGGCTCAACAGATAGCTAAAGATCATGACAAGCACCAGATAGTATAAGCCGACCACAAGATACGTTTCAAACGGTTGGAAGGACTGAGCTGCTTCTCTGTTCGCAAGTGAAAATAACTCCGCCACCCCAATTACGTAAACGAGTGATGAATCCTTTAATGCAATGATAAATTGATTTCCTAAAGGAGGAATCGACCTTTTTAGTGCCTGGGGAAAGATAATGCGGCGCATGCTTTGCCCTTTTGTCATCCCCAGTGAGCTGCTAGCCTCTGACTGCCCTTTATCGATGCCCTGGATTGCCCCACGGAAAATTTCTGCAATATACGCTCCGTTATGGACACCAAGTGCAATGGCACCTGCCCAGAAGTTTGAAAGTGTAATGAATTCAGTGATACCAAAATACAAGAATACAATCTGAACGATAAGCGGGGTTCCGCGAATAATGGTTATATAAAAATTAGCAATTAATTGCAATGGCTTTGAGCCTGAAAGCTTTAGAAGGGCAAAAAACAGACCCAGCACACAGCCGAGGACTACACCTACACCTGTCAGCTGAAGTGTAATCACTGTGGCATCTAAAAAACCAGACCAAGTTCGCGCAAATACTTCCCATAATGTTCCAAATATCTCCGGCATGAAGCTGCACCTTCCTAACTAATGGACTTGTTATTCTAAAATTTCAATTCCTTCTATATCAACATCTAAAAGATTTCGGTCAAATAGATTCGTTGAAATTTCATCATAAGTCCCGTCTTCTACAATTTCTGCAAGTGCTTCATTAATGGCTGCTAATAATTCCGGGTTGTCTTTATTGACCGCAATGGCAGCCTGTTCAATCCATAAAGGCTCGCCTACCTCTTTAATCTCAAGACCTGCAGCAATCGCTTCATATCCTACTACATCCGCTGTAATTACAGCATCAAGACGGCCAGGAATAGCCAAATCATTGAGTGCTACAACATCACTATTGTAATATTGAATATTGCCGGCATCGGTATATTCCTGCGCTGCTTCATCATACGTACTTTGAGCAACTACCCCAATTTTCTTTCCTTCTAAATCCTCAGGAGATGAAATCTCATTATTGTCTTCTGCTACAAAAACGATCCCGCCGGAATAATAATATGGATCAGAGAAATCTACTTGTTCAGCCCGTTCATTTGTAATCGCCATACTTCCGATGATCGCGTCAAAACGATTCGTTGTAAGACCTTGTAAAATGGTTTCCCATGGCGTAGTAATCGGATTTGGCTCAAGACCAAGCTTTTCTGCAATGGCGTAGCCAATCTCTACATCAAAGCCCTTAAGCTCTCCACCTTCTTCATAATTAAATGGCTTATACAGACCGCTTGAAGCCCAGGTAAACTGGCCATCCTCAAGTAAATTAAATTCACTGCCAGCGTTATCCGATGAACCTTCTGATCCTGTCGCTTCATCTTCTCCATCGCTTCCGCATGCGGCTAATACTAAACTGGCTGTTAAGGCTGCTGTTCCAAAAATGGCTGCTTTTTTCATATTATTTCTCCCCTTATCTTTTCTTTAGTCTGGTAACCCTCTGAAGAAGCCTGCTACTCTTGCTTTGGACCTTCTTCATAAAAGATCTGCTTCTCCTGGTACATTTTTTCGACCCGTTTTAAGTTCTTTGTTACCTTTTCGTGCTCCTTTACCGAGACAAACCTCACGATAGAGGTAAGGAGGGACACAGCTGCTGTGTAGGAATCGATGTTTAAATTAGTATTAACATCCACTTCCAGCAAAATCGTTGAGTAGGCTGCTACCGGGGAATCCTGCTTGTCTGAAACAGAAATAACGGTCGCCCCCAGATGCTTAGCGGTTTTAACTGTTTCGATGATGTTTTTTGAATAACGGGGAAAAGCCAATACAATCACAACATCATCCTGCCCAAGCTTTGAAAGCTGCTGATAATACTGCGTGTCACCCTGAATGAGCATCTCTGTGTTATCAAGAACCATATTGAGCCACTGAGTAAATAAATGCCCAAGCCCGTAGCTGAATAGATTACTTGTGACATAGACCTTGCGCGCACGGCTAATATGCTCGACGACGCGATGAAGAGCTTCTTCTTTTAACGTTTTCTTTAGAGCAGAAATATTATTAATATCTGCATCAAGCAGGTTATGAAGGAAGGTTTGCTCTTCACTAAGGCTGCTTTCCGGCTGGCCGCTCAGCCATCGCTCCTCCGCAAGCTTTCTCTGGATCATGTGCTGAACCTCGGTGTAGCCTTTATAACCAATTTTCTGTGTAAGGCGGATCACAGTCGATTCACTGACATTCACATGCCGCCCGGCTTCAAGTGCAGACGAGAATGCAATCACACTTGGCTCCTCAAAGAATAGCTTGGCCACCTTCTTTTGTCCTGCACTCAAGTGATTATAGGAATCCTTTAGTTTTTGCAGCATTTCCTGCATTTCAAAGCCCCCAAACCCCAAACAATTCATAAATCTTAATTTAATTGTATCTTTATGCAGGATATCCTGCAAGGTAATTTCAGAATTTTAGGTAAATAGGATTAATTCAGAATACTTATTTTTTATTAATTTTTAATAAAGTTTTTCTGCTTTTCAGGTGATACTCACTTACTTGTAGACGTTTCTTTAGTAAGGTTTATTTTAGGCATCACCTCTGCAGACAGTAACATTCACTAAATACAGGACTTTAGACACCGGTCCATATTAAAAAACCTTTATTTCATCCACGCAGATGAAACAAAGGCTTTCCTTTAGAGAAAAAACCGCTCTTCTCTCCTTATTATTTCTTCTAACTTCTCCAGCTCTCCCAGATGAAAAGTAGTTGTATTTAGTACAAAGCAATCCTTCACTCCACTTCGATTAAATTGCTCTAAAAGCTCCACGCTGCGGGGACCCATTCTATACTCTTCAGGTCTGGATTCGTCTCTTCTAATCAGTTCGTCCCGGTCCACCTGCAGCACCACATATTTTATTCTGCATTGCACGCGATTCTCCACTTGCTTTTTAAAACGTTTCACCTCATCAGGAAAAGCCACATAGTCTATAACCACATCCATCCTCTGCCCAATAAAATTTACAGTAAGATCCGCAATATTTCTCCACGTGAGTTCAAGAAGCGCTGGACTTTTCCAGGGAGGGAGATACCCGCCGGCAACCATATGATTCACGGTATCGCCTTCAATTCGGGCACTTTTCGGCAAGGAGGACACAAGCTTTTTTGATAGAGTTGATTTTCCTGCTCCTGCTGGTCCCGAAATAATATAAATGGTCGGCATGATGACTCAATCCTTTCGCACTTTGGCAAAAACACAGGTATCGATCAGCTTCCCGGTTTCATGATCGATGCTATGATTTTCTAAAGTCCCTTCTAGTCGATAGCCCAGCTTCTCAGGAATCACTCTGCTTTTTAGATTTAACGAATTGCATCTTATTTCGATTCTGCGGGCACCGAGTGTAGTAAAGGCAAAATCCGTTATACCCTTTACCGCTTCTGTCATATACCCAAGTCCGCTCATTCGGCTGTCAATCCAGTAGCCGATTTCAAATTTCGGCACATCCCAGTCTATTCTGTGCAGGCCTGAAGACGCGATGAATTTACCCGTCTCCTTATGAAAAACAAGCAGCCGCAAATCTTCTCTGGACATGAATTTTATGTATGAGTCCCGGATGTTGGTTTCTGTGTCCTCAATAGACTCTTCATTTACTGCAAAAGCAAGCCATGGCTTTAACTCATTTCGTGAGGCATTAACTGCCTCCCAAACTGTTTGACCGTCCCCTGGCTTCGGAGACCGAATAAGCAATTGTTCTGTGGTAAATTCATTAGGAAAATCAAACAGAATCGGATTTTTCATTTTCCACGTTCCTTTCGTTGAATTTAAAAAAGTGGTTGAGACAAATGTATGTCTCACCACTATCATCCGGTTCACTGCGCTTCAGGCGGACGCTTTCCGGGGGGCGGGGCTTGAGCTAACTTGCTATCGCAAGTGGATCTCAAGCTCCCGCTTCCTCCCGCAGGAGTCGCCACCTTCCGCTCCGTTCACCTCACGTTCCTAAAATTATTACTAGGTCTCTGACCCTTTTATTATCATAGCCCTACTCGCTCCTCACTCCAGCCCCATAATTCCTCGGCAAGCCATTCATTATTCGCTTCACCTGTGAGCTCCATTTCTTTTGACTGATAAAAATAACGGCCGGAAACGCCTGCTACTTCATCGCTTGTCGCAAGATAAATGGCCGTTTTTGCTCCTTCTTCAGGCGTTTGAAAGAGTGGTCTTAAAAGACGGGTGATGGTGCGGCCAAATTCCGTTTTTCTGTCTACACCGATATTAGTAGCTACAGCGCCGGGGTGCACGGCATTTACCGTTACATTGGTTCCCTCAAGACGTTTCGCCAACGCCTTTGTAAATAGAATATTGGCTAGCTTTGATCGTCCGTAGCCTTTAACAATAGAATATCCGCGGTTAAAATGCGGGTCATCAAAGTCCATTTTGCCCCATTTATAAGCGCCTGAGCTTATTACAATAATGCGTCCGGCCTCGGATTTTTTTAATTCATCCAACAGCAGATTCGTCAGCAGGAAGTGCCCAAGATGATTAACGCCAAGATGAGATTCAAAGCCATCATCAGTCAGCTGTTTTTTAAGGGAAGCTACTCCTGCGTTGTTGACAAGCACATCAAGGTGATCAAATTTCTCTTTAAATGCCTCAGCAAATTCCCGAATGCTCTCCATTGAGCCTAAATCGCCCTGCATTAACGTAATTTCGTTCGAACGGCTCTGCTCTTTTGCAGATATCCAAGCCACTTTCCCTTTACGCGTGTTGCGGCAAAGCATTACGACATGCATCCCCTGCTTGGCAAGCTCTACCGCTGTTGCCAATCCAAGACCTGAATTTGCTCCTGTAACTAATGCTATCTTCATTTATCTTCACCTCTTTTACGTATTGGGTAAAACTCCTATCTACATGACTTCAACTAAAAATGAAAAAACCCTTTAATTGAATACGGATTTCTTCCCAGCCCTGTTATTCCTCACACCAAATACCCTATAATAGGAAATGAAGTTATTATTTTACTTATTAAATTGAACAACAATTAACCAAGTGAAGGGAATGAGAATTAAATGTCTAAAGATCAATTTGATCGAATCGTAACCTTTGCTATTTTCAGCTTCATTATCGGTCTAATTTTTATTTTTGGCAGCACAGTATTTGGGATTTCTCTAGCAAGGAGCTATACTCTTAGTTATTTTTCCTCCAGTGAATTAATTGAAACCAGCTATATAGCAAATTTTTTAGTAACAGGCAGTTTTATTACTGCATTTGGTCTGGTCTTAATGGTCATTGTGCTAATGAAACCTGTTATAAAATCGGAGTCAGATGAAAACTAAATCAGGTTTAGGTGAACGCGTCGCTTCGTTCACCTTTTTTTGGACCTTAAGAAAAAGCAGTTGCATAAACTAATCGAATTAGTTATTATAAAACTAATCAGATTAGTTTTTAACTTTAAGGAGGGATTTTATGAAAGTAACAAAGATCGATTACCTCTATCAGTTGGCTTTTTTGCCTACGCTTTTTCCTGTTAATTGTTATTTAGTAGAAGAGTCTGAAAGTCTCACCTTAATTGATGCAGCGTTGCCTGGAAGCTACAAAAAAATTCTCGAAACAGCACAGAAGATCGGCAAGCCTATTACAGAGATTGTCCTGACACATGCTCATAGTGATCATATCGGCTCTTTAGATGCACTTAAAGAACGGCTGGCTGATGTAACTGTTTCTATTTCAACAAGAGATACGCTTCTTTTACAGGGGGATAAGAGTCTATTGGAAGGGGAGCCAACTACACCGATTCGCGGCGGTGTTCCTAAAAATATTCAAACAATCCCTGACCGTAAGCTTCAGGAAGGTGATAGGATCGGTTCATTAAAAGTCATAGCAACACCAGGGCACACTCCAGGCTCCATCAGTCTTCTTGATACTCGTACTAATGCTCTGATTGCAGGCGATGCGTTCCAGGTTCGCGGCGGATTTGCTGTATCGGGCACACTTAAATGGATGTTCCCGGCACCGGCTCTGGCTACCTGGAATAAAGAACGGTCAGTAGAAAGTGCAAGGAAGATAGCGTCCCTAAAGCCTGCACTCATCGCAGCAGGGCATGGTAAAATGATTTCATCCCCAGACTCTGAAATTCAAAAGGCGATTCATGAAGCAGAAAAGACTGCAGCACAATGAGTCCAAGAAGAGGTTTAACGTTAACTGAAATCGTGGACGCAACGGCAGGTATTGCCGATCGTGAAGGGCTGTCTCAATTATCCATAGGGGCTGTGGCAAAGGAGCTCAATATAAAACCGCCCTCCCTCTACAATCATGTGAGTGGTTTGACTGAACTGCAGGATCTTCTTGCTGTTCATGGCTGCAGAAGCCTTTCTGAAAAACTCCAAAATGCGTCAGTAAATTTTAGTAAAGAGGAAGCACTTAAACGATTATGCTATGACTATATAAAATTTGCTACGCTTCATCCTGGTCAGTATGAAGCAGCTTCACGACCGGCTTCTGATGAGAACACTGAATTGAGAGCAGCACAGGAAAAGGTGGTTGAGGTTGTTCGCGATTTCTTCTATCAATTTGGCTTAGAAGAGGAACGATCCGTCCATTTGATTCGGATGCTACGCAGTATGCTTCATGGGTTTGTGACGTTAGAAGCTGCCCGTGGATTTGGACTTCCTTATGATCTCCAGGATACCTTAGACGTTATGATTGAGACTTTTATTATAGGGATTAAAAAGAGAAAATAGGACGACGAAAAATGGCTATTGGCGCCCTCTTCAATAGCCATTTATTTGGTGCTTTATTCAAGTGATCTTTACTTGTCAGGCAAGCAATGAAAGCGAGCCTAATAAACAATTCTCTTACAAAGTGCAGCATTAATTCCTCTGCTATTTAATTCTTCCACGATTTGTTTATAAGATTTCTGCCGTTTAGAATCTTTTTGTTTTAATGATTCAGCCTTTACTGGTTTACAAGAATCGGTTCTGGTCTTCCCTGGTTTCATTAAGTCCAATACCTTCACCCTCGCATTCTCGTTTTAATTTCCATAGATTCAGTATAGAGAACCAATATGAATTGAATATGAACCATAGATTAAAATCAGCTTAAAATTTTCGTTTATTCCTCTTTAAACCTATAATACTTAAAAAACAGCCGGTCACAAGACCAGCTGTTTCATTTTTAAAGCTCTGAGGCGATTTCATTCACCATTTCCTGAACCGACACAAGACCGCCGCCGGACAAATACCAGAAATCCGGGTTCAGGTAGACAATATTGCCATCCTGATAGGCTTTTGTTTTTTCAACAAGCTCATTTTCTACGACCTGCTTAGCAGAAGATTCTCCGCCTACAACCGCTCCTCTATCCACCACAAAGATATATTCAGGATCATTTTCAACAATATATTCATAAGAAATACTTTGACCATGGGTTGAGACATCGATGCTTTCATCAACAGGCGTAAATCCAAATATGTCATGGATTAACCCAAAGCGGGAGCCTGCTCCGTATGCACTAATCTTTCCATCATTCGCCAAAATGATAAGTGCATTTCTGTCCTCAGCTGTCACTTTTTCATTTAGCTCATCAATCGATGTATGGACGGCTTCAAGCTTCTCAGCCGCTTTTTCTTCCTTCTCGAAGATCTCACCCAGAGTAGTGACATTCTCTTCAAATGATTCCATATAGTTTGATGTATCTACACCCATATAAATGGTTGGCGCAATCTCAGACAACTCATCATACATCTCTGCCTGTCTTCCGGAAATGATAATCAGATCCGGTCCCATTGCATTAATCGCTTCAAAATCCGGCTCTTTTAAGCTTCCTACATTTTCATAATCATCACTTTCATAGGCTGACAGGTAGCTTGGCACCGTTCCACCCTTTGGAATTCCTGTAACCTCGACATCAAGCGCATCTAGTGTATCCAGCGTTCCAAAGTCAAACACCACTACATTTTCCGGATTCTTATCAAAAGTCGTTTCCCCTAATTCATGTGTAAGTGTCATTTCCTCTTTTTCCTCTGCTGATGCTCCGCTGTCTGCATTGTCAGAGCCGCATGCTGCAAGTGTGAGCGTTAAAGCTGCGATTGGAAGTAAAAATGCTTGTTTTTTCATCATGTTTTCCACCTTTAATTAAGCGTAATACACGCAGATTTTATTATTGTTTACGTCTTCAATATTCATATCCAGGTCGTAAATTTCTTTAAGTACACAAGGACGGATCATATCGTGAACCGTTCCTTCCTTCGCTACTTTCCCATCCTTCATCGCGATAATATAATCGGAATAACAGGAAGCAAAGTTAATATCATGAATGACGATCGCAACCGTCTTCCCCAGTTCATCAACAAGTTTTCTGAGCACCTTCATCATTTGCACTGCATGCTTCATATCGAGATTATTTAATGGTTCATCGAGCAAGATATATTCCGTGTCCTGAGCAATGACCATTGCTAGATACGCACGCTGCTTTTGCCCGCCGCTCAGTTCGTTTAAATAACTATTTTCAAGCTCCTCTAGCTCCATGTACCGAATGGCCTCATCAACATATGTATGGTCCTCTTTTGTCAGCTTTCCCTGTGAATAAGGAAAGCGGCCAAACGATACAAGCTCTCTTACCGTCAGTTTCAACGTGACATTATTTGCCTGCTTTAATATAGACACCTTTTTTGCCAGATCGTTCCCACGGCATTTCGCCACATCAAGCTCATCAATGGTAATCTCTCCCCCATCAGAAGTAAGAAGGCGGCTTACCATAGAAAGCAATGTACTTTTCCCGGCACCGTTTGGCCCGATCAGAGAAGTGATCTTTCCTTTTGGAATGGTAATCGATACATCCTCCACGACCTTTTTCTTGCCAAAAAACTTAAACACATTTTTCGCTACTACCATCTATGATCGCTCCCTTAATAATAAATAGAGGAAATACACACCGCCGACGAAATTGATAATGACACTGAGTGTTGTGGTGAACGAAAATACCCGCTCCACCAGCAACTGGCCGCCAACCAGTGCAATGATGCTGATAAAAACAGATGCTGCAAATAAATACGAGTGCTTGTAGGTTTTCATTACTTCATAGGTGACATTCGCTACAAGCAAACCGAGGAAAGTAATCGGTCCCACAAGAGCAGTAGCAACCGATATGAAAACAGCAATAATCAAAAACAGCCGCTTTACTACCCGGTCATAATCCACCCCGAGGTTAATAGCCTGATCCTTTCCAAGCGACAAAACGTCCAAATACTTCAAGTACGGCCGCATCACGATAACGCCAAGACCGATAACAGCAAGACCGGCCCACACAATATCCGTATGAATATTATTAAAGCTTGCAAACATGCGATCCTGAACCATCTGGAACTCATTTGGATCAATCAGCACCTGTAAAAAGGTTGAAATGCTTGAGAAAAATGTGCCAAATATTAACCCTAATAAAAGCAGAAAATAAATATTTGAGCCTTCTTTTTTAAAGAGAAGCTTATAAAGCAGTCCTGAAAATAAAACCATTGCAAGGACGGTCACCAAAAAATTTAAATTACGATTCATCATCATGGCGCTTCCTGAGCCCACTATGAAAATAGCAGCTGTTTGAAGCAGCATATAAAGAGAATCCAGTCCTAAAATACTCGGGGTTAAAATCCGGTTATTTGTAATCGTTTGAAAAATGACGGTTGATACAGCGATTGTTCCCCCGGTGACGATCATCGCAACAATTTTCATGCCTCTGCGAGGAAGAATATAATCCCAGTTGCCCCCGGCATTTGTCAGCATATAGACCGCCACAAGCAACAAAGAAACAGCCGCGAGTAAGAGTAACTTCCATCTAAGCTTCATGTGTCTTTCTCCTAATCAGTAAATAAGCAAAGATTCCGCTGCCAATCACACCAACCGTCAGGCTGATCGGCAATTCATACGGATAAATGACAACCCGCCCAATAATGTCGCATACAAGAACGAACAATGCGCCAAGAAGGGCTGTATGAGGGAGATTATTTTTCAAATGGTCCCCCTGATAAATACTCACGATATTTGGAATGATTAATCCTAAAAATGGGATCATTCCGACCGTCAGCAGAACAGATGAAGCAACAAAGGCGACAATGACAAGACCGATATTGACGACAGTCCGGTAATTTAACCCAAGACTCGTTGAGAAATCCTCACCCATTCCGGCAATGGTGAATTTATTGGCGAAAAGGTAAGCAAGCACCATGACCGGGATGCTGAGATACATCAGTTCATAACGGCCAGCCATGATAAGGGAAAAATCACCCTGCATCCAGGAGGACATGTTTTGAATAAGGTCTTCCTTGTAGGCAAAAAAGGTTGTAATGGACGAAATGATATTTCCAAACATTAGCCCCACAAGCGGGACAAAGATGACATCCTTGAACTTTATCCGATCGAGGATCTTCATAAAGATAAAAGTCCCCAGCAAAGCAAATAAAAATGCGATGCTCATTTTCTGAAGCGGACTTGCAGACGTAAAGACCATCAGGGAAACTAGAACACCGAGCCTTGCAGAATCCATGGTTCCTGCAGTCGTTGGTGACACAAACTTATTTCTCGTCAGCTGCTGCATGATCAGTCCGCAAACACTAATACTTGCCCCCGCCAGCAATATACTGACTAAACGCGGGATTCTGCTCGCGAGCAGGATATGTAACTGGTCGTCAGTTAAACTAAAAAGATCCATGGGAGAAATTGCTGAAACCCCAATAAATAAGGACCCTATTGAAAATAGAAAAAGAGCACTGGCCAAATACCGTTTTTTCATTGCGAAAACCTAACTTTCCGAAAGTTTGCCGAGTATGATAAGGAGAATCATTCTCAATAAGGAGCAAAAAAAGAAGCTTTCTCTTCTTCTCTCCGACCAATACTTGTCGCAACAAGTATTGGTCACAAAAAAGAATTATTGCAGGTTCTTCCGAATTTTATCGAGAGTACGCAAAGTTACCGCAAGATCCTCTGGTGAAATCTCTTCAGATGCCTGACGAATCGTTTTTTGAGCTGAATCTTCAAGCTCCTGCCGAATTCGCTTCGCTTCGTCGGTTAAATAAATGTAGTTTACTCTTCGGTCTTTTTTCTGCGGCACCCTTGTTACTAAATTCCGCTTCAGCATATTATCAATGAGTCTTGAAACACTTGCCTGATCCCGCTCATTTTGGATGGCTAATTCATTTTGTGTCTGGCCGTCTTTTTCATACAGCCTGCTTAAAATCTGCCATTGCTCATAGGTTAAATCGAAGCCGTTGACTTTAAAATTACGAATCAGCCGGCTGTTCATCAGCCTTGAGCTGTGAAAAAGCTTATATCCAAGCGAATGATCCAGATAGTACTGATCCTTTTTCATCTGTTCAGTCCTTTAAATGGTCTACATGTATGATCCTAAATGAAAATCTTTCTCAATGCAAGGGATTTTAGAAAATTTTAATTATTATTTCAAATCCAAAGCAATGATTTACCTCCTCCTTTCTAATTATTTTTGGATTTTATAATGGGGAGGTAATTTCCGTTTCAGGGGGACGCTTTCCGCGGGGCGGGGCTTGAGCTAACTTGCTAACGCAAGTGGATCTCAAGCTCCCGCTGCATCCCGCAGGAGTCGCCCCCTTCCACTGCAATCACCTCTGTTGAAATTAATTCTTAAAGAATGATTCACTAAATCATATTGTTGTTAATATCATAATAGTGTATGATATACAGTATAAAACAAACGAGGTGAAAGAATGAGTGATCTACTGACATCCTTGACCACTGAGCTGCGGAGAGGAACCTTGACACTAGCTGTGCTAAGCCAGCTCAGCACCCCGCAATACGGCTACTCACTCGTTCAGCGTCTGGAAAATTCGGGGGTAGTAATTGAGCAAAGCACCCTCTACCCCCTCCTTCGGCGACTGGAAAAACAAAAACTAGTCACAAGTTCATGGGACACTACAGAAAGCCGACCGAGAAAATACTATGTACTGAGCACCTACGGAAATGAAGTGTATAAACAGCTTAAAAAGGAATGGGAAAAAACGTCGCTGGAGCTTCAACAACTTTTGAGGGGAGAAGAGGAAAATGAATCTAATTGAGCTTTATGTTCATGAAGTGACGCGCCGATTACCTGAAAAAACAAGAGAGGATATTGCTCTTGAGCTTTATTCAACCATCCAGGATATGCTCCCTGATAACCCTTCTGAAGAATTAATTAAAGAAGAGCTTGCAAAGCTCGGAAACCCAGCACAGCTTGCCAGTAAATACCGTGATCACCCAAGGCATCTTATTGGTCCTGCGTTTTATGATCATTACCTTACCATTTTGAAAATGACTATACCGATTGCTCTTGTTGTAGTCCTGGCTACTCAGGTAATGGTGGCCATTAGCGGTTATACAGGCGAAACGCCAATAATCCAATCTATTGTAGATGCAGGTTTAAATACGGCAGGATCAGCATTTAACATCATCGTGCATACATTTTTCTGGATAACGCTCGTGTTTTTCACCATTGAGCGGTCTTTCGCAGCATCCGACCAGAACATGTCATTCCCAGACTCTTCCTGGAAGCCGGACGATTTAAAAAAACTTTCTTCTGTCCCGAAAAAGAAAGCAATTTCAAAAGCAAGTGTTTTTGGAAGTCTTTTATGGACAGCTATCTGGGCAGGAATTTATTTTAATGCCACTCATATAATCGCTGTCTTTAATGATGGGATACCTGTTTTAAATCAGGATGTACTGTTAGCATTTTGGCCTCTAGTTGTCATACTTATTGCCATAGAGGTTGCTCTATTGATCTACAAATGGGTTTTAGGTCAATGGACAAATCGACTTGCTTTCATGAATGTGATTTATAATATACTTTTTGTCGCCCTGTTTACGTTTATCATTACTCGGCCGGACCTTCTAAACCAGGAATTTATTCCTTATTTAACCGAACTTCTCAATCAGTCTCAAACCACTAATACGGTTAATTGGATTATCTGGTCGTCAATCATCACCCTCATTATCTTCTCAGTCATTGATTCTTTTGAAGGCTTCCGTAAAGCTAAAATACGTGTGTCAAATTTATTTACTTCTTCTTAACAACCAAAACAAGCACTCCAACCGGAGTGCTTGTTCGCTATTTACCGTTTATCCCCAATCCTCCTGCGCTTCTTCCAATTTGCTCATTTTCCGGTCTTCTACTCTTGCAATGACGGTTCCGAAGATAATGCCAAAAATGGCTCCGCCAAGAACTTCAATGGGCTGATGGCCTAATAGCTCCTTCAGCTCCTTGTCCCGTTTTGTGTATTCCAGGCTTGGATAATCTCCGGATATGACCTCAAAATGATCCTCAAGTTCATTGACAAGACGTGCAATTTCACCGGTATGACGCCTTACTCCTTGCGCATCATACATAACAATTGAACCAAATACGACAGCCAGGGCTGTTTCAATATGACGGGTTCCCCGATTAGCAGCTACATATGCAGCAAGTGAAGCTACACCAGCCGAATGCGAGCTTGGCATGCCGCCTGTTTGAAGAAGTGGACGCCAATCCCATTTTCCTGTAAGTTTTTTGTTAGTAAATACCTTTAAGCCTTGAGCGATCCCTATTGCAGAAAGCGCAGTAACGATTCCTCTATTCATCTTCTCACCCTCATTCTCTATAAATAATTGCATGATTGCCTACTATTCTTTTTTACCCAACCACAGATAAAATATTCTACTCTTTCCCCTCCTTTCAATTAAATTGCCTGACAGCAAACTGTTACTTCTGCTTCATTTATCAACTAATCCCCTGTTCTATTGGCTCACGACTCTATAGGAGGATCGCTCTGTTTTTTGATTGTTCTGACATTTTATTTGAATAAGGTCTCTCTTTTCTCTATCGTTAAGAATGTAATATTCTAACAAAAGGAGAGGATGAAATGAAGAAAAGCATGCACAAGTGGATCGCAGTTTTTTTCAGTCTTATGTTAGTCGCAGGTACTTTTCCGCTTACCGGGGAAGCCAAAAAGAACTCCTTTCATTATGATGACTATCAGCAGGTTGACGTCGGGAAGGATGGAATGGTTGCAACGGCTCATCCAATCGCTTCTGAAATAGGGGCAGAAGTGCTCCGGAAAGGAGGAAATGCCATCGATGCGGCTGTTGCGATTCAATTTGCCCTGAACGTAACTGAACCGATGATGTCAGGAATTGGCGGCGGCGGATTTATGATGGTATATGACGGAGAGACAGAGGAAACGACCATTGTAAACAGCAGAGAGCGCGCTCCTCAAGGCGCTGCTTCTGATATGTTTTTGGATGACAGCGGAGAGCCGATTCCATTCGATGAACGGCATACTCACGGAAATGCAGTCGGAGTGCCAGGCACCTTGAAGGGATTGGAGGAAGCATTAGATCAGTGGGGGTCCCGGTCCATGAAGGAATTAATTGCCCCCTCGATCAAATTAGCCCAAAAAGGATTCCCTATTGATTCTGTGCTGGCTGATGCGATTGAGGATAATCAATGGAAGCTTGAACGATCCGCTGCTAAGGATGTCTTTTTACCAGGCGGCGAGCCACTTCAAGAGGGGGATATCCTTGTTCAAAAGGATTTAGCAAAAACACTTAATCAAATTCGTGCGCGCGGAGCAGATGCCTTTTATGAAGGTAAAATTGCACAGGCAACTGCTGATACTGTACAGGACTTTGGAGGATCAATGACTCCACAGGATCTTGCCGGGTACGATGTAACCATCGACGAGCCGATTTGGGGAGAATATCAGGGCTATGACATTGCCAGCATGCCTCCCCCAAGCTCAGGAGGTGTATTTCTTCTTCAAATGCTAAAGCTGCTGGATGATTTTAACCTTTCCCAGTATGATGTTCGTTCGTGGGAAAAATATCACTTAATGGCTGAGGCAATGCATCTAGCCTATGCCGACCGTGCTGCATATGCTGGAGATCCTGAATTTGTTGATGTACCGCTGAACGGTTTGCTTCATCCGGATTATATTAAAGAACGACAGGAGCTTATGAGTTTAGACAATGTGAATACAAATGTAACCGCAGGCGACCCCTGGGAATATGAAATTGGTATAGCTGACTATGAAGCAGTAGAGCAGCCGGAGCAAAACGAGTACGGGGAAACCACGCACTTCACTGTAGCGGATCAATGGGGCAATGTTGTTTCATACACCACTACCATTGAGATGCTGTTTGGTACAGGCATTATGGTGCCAGGGTATGGATTTATGCTTAATAATGAACTAACAGATTTTGACGCTATTCCAGGCGGAGCGAATGAAGTTCAGCCGAACAAGCGACCGCTTAGCAGCATGACGCCAACGATTGTGTTTGAAGATGACCAGCCTATTTTGACAGTCGGTTCTCCAGGCGGACCAACCATTATCACTTCTGTCCTTCAAACAATCATTCACACAATTGAGTATGACATGGAGCTTAAAGCTGCAATTGAAGAACCAAGAATTTATACAAACACGCTCAATTCCTATCGTTGGGAGGAAGGCATTTCTTCAGAGGTAATTCAGAGGCTAAACGGTATGGGCCATGGATTTGGCTCTTCTCCAACCACCATTGGAAATGTTCAGAGTATTCTTATTGACCATGAAAATGGAGAATTTACAGGAGTTGCAGATTCAAGCCGAAACGGAGCTGCTATCGGTGTAGACCTCCCCGAAAAGGACAAGCCGGGGAAACCTAAAAAAGAGAAACCCGGAAAGCCAGATAAACCCGGGAAACCGGATAAGCTCGGAAAACCTAAAAAGCCATAATCAAAAAGCCTGTACGCTCAGGATGAGTGCACAGGCTTTTTTTCATGATGATTAAGCAAGGAGCAAATACAAAAGAAACGTCACACTAAACGCGGTTATTCCCTGCAGGAGTGTCGCCATCGTCTGCGCTTTATAAGCATCCGTCACCTTCATTCCGCTAAATTGTGCAACGACCCAGAAGTAGCTGTCGTTTACATGGGAAACAGTCATCGCCCCTGCACCGATCGCCATTACCGTTAACGCGAGCTGAAGCGGTGTTTCAATGCCTAAAGAAGGCAATAGTGGAGCGATGAGAGCCGATGTGACTACAAGAGCTGCTGTTGAGGAGCCCTGGGCAGTTTTTAATGCAGCTGAAATAAGGAATGGAACAATCAAAACAAATGCCCCGGTGAATCCACTGCCTGTTACAAATCCCTCAATAAAATCAGACAGCGGAGTATTCGTTAATACGCGGCCGAATGCGCCCCCTGCTGCTGTAATCAGTAAGATAGGTGCTGCAACCTTCAGCCCTTCTCCTACCCACCCGTTTAAGGTTTCTTCATTAAAACGGGGCAGAAGCAGGAAGCTGAACAAAACCCCTACAAAAAGAGCGACCATAGGAGCGCCTAAAAAAGTGGCAAAGCTGCTCCCAAAACCTTCATATTGCAGGATTGATAACAAAGAAGATAATCCGATCAGAATAATGGGCACCAAAATAGGAGCAAATGCTTTCCATGCCGGGGGAAGGTCGCCAAATTCCTTAAGTACATCATCATATGAAAGGTTTTCTTCCTCCCCTTCAATTTTAATATTCACCGCAACCCTTGTAGCCCACAAATACCCAACAGCAATAGTAGGAATGGAAACGATAATACCGACAAGAATAATGGTGCCCAGATAGCCTTCAGCGCCAAGATTTCCCGCTGCAGCAATCGGTCCCGGTGTAGGCGGCACAAGAGTATGAGTAGCAAAAAGGCCGGTTGAAAGAGCAACAGCCATTGAAGCCAGCGCTACATTTGCACGGCGTGCCATCGCTTTTTTCAGACTGGATAAAATAACATACCCTGAATCACAAAATACCGGAATACTAACAATAGCTCCAACAAGTGACATAGCGAGCTGAGGACGCTTCTCCCCGATCCGCCTTATAATCACCTCTGCCATTTTTAATGCAGCACCGGATTTTTCAAGAATCGTACCGATAATGGTTCCTGCCACAATAACAATCCCAATCCCGCCCATTAAGCTGCCAAAGCCGCCATTAATCGATTCTACGATTAACTCAAAAGGCATCAGCGACATGAATCCGGCTAAAAATGAGGCAAACATCAGCGCTAAAAATGGATGAAGCTTAAGCTTTGCCGTAGCAAAAATAATAAATAAAACTGATAAAACGAGCACACCAATTAATAATGGTCCATCTAGCATCCTTTTCCCTCCTTATGTATAAATGCAACTCCAACAGAAGGAAGCGTTTTCAAATAAACAGGAAAGTAAGCAGCCGTCTATGCCACACGTTCATCCAATTTTAAAAAACTTCCTTCCATATAAGTTTACCAGTCCTTTGATCCGATCATAGTAATCTGTTTAAATTTTTAAATTTATCTTATCTTGAGTCGTTTATACGCAAAAAAAGCTAAAGCAATGGCCGCCTCAGCTTTTGACTGTACTATTTTTATAGGTTAAAGGAAATTCCAGCACTATAAGACGTTATGCTTTTTTAACTGCAGGCTGGGTATATTCGGGTTTATGAAATAATTTATTTGCTGCAAAGAACAATAATATAGCCGGTATTAACGTAAATAGCGAGGCTATTCCTGCAATAATAAATAAAATAGCGGTGATGCCACGGTTAAATTTCATTGTAATAAGACCGATCAGTGTCAAAAACAGTGCTGCTCCCAGTAAGCTTAAAGGATAGACAGACACTTTCTGTAAAAAGTCGATTGTGTCATTGGTGAAGCTTTCAGGGGAGACCTTCATATTCCCGCTTGCAGTATCCCGCTGCACCTTTGGATCCTGATTAAACGCCTCTATAATCGTTCCTTTGACTATACTGTTTGTATCCAGCGTTGCAGCAAAAAGAGCGGATGAGCCTATCAGCATGACAAGCAGCAATAAAGAAACAAAACCTATTATTTTCGGCGTTTTCACTAAATTATCCTTCATTTCTGCCTCCAATCTTATTTTCCGGATATGCTTTTAAACGAAACTTCTTTATTATTTTCAATTGCTTTAATGACTTCGAATGCTCTATCCCCGTTCACCTTATATAATCCTTTAAAATTTTGGCTGTCCGAGGAAAAATCCTCTGTTTTAACCGTTTTATATGAAATGAAACATGTCTGTTTCTTCGTATCTCTGTCGATAGAAAAGTCATCAAAATAAATCGCTTCCTCTCCTAAAGCTACATTTCCCCCATTAAGATAAACATAGAAGGTACGGTCATCCTCAAAAAAGAGATACGTACCATTTTCACCGTCTATTTCTTCAATGAATGAGGAAAGCTCTTCTCCCACCTCATCCAGCTTTATTTCTGAATAAGAAATACTTCCGTGTTCTGTCTCTGTACTGCAGGCTGACAGCAGCAGGATAAAAACCAGACTTAATAGCTTTAACTGTTTCATATTTAACCCTCTATTCTTAGATATAAGCCAACTAATCGCTGTTCGCTTCTGTTACTCACTTGACAATAAAAACTCCTCTGTTTTTCCTTCCCATGTAATGGTCACAAGGATTTCTGAGTCTTTTTGAAGCACAGAGCAATTCCCACAAGAGCTTCTGTTTAGATTCGCGGCTCCATCTTTTAAAGGTACATCACCGTTTGAACCGGCTGAGCCGTATTCAAGTCGATATTCTATTCTGTCTGGAACAGCTTCTTCCCCAATATAGCTAACCGAGCCGGATGCTGCCTGATCGTTTTCAGATCTATCAGCAATATATTGAGCCTTCCAATGGTCACCTTCGCCGGAAAAAATCAATCGTTCTTCACTTGTACAGCCGGTTACTAAAACGAAAGAAAGCAGCAGTAAGCAAAGTATCCTTTTCATCATGCGGCCTCCTTTCCAGTAAATGAATGATCATTAATTCTGTTTGTTTTTAATTTTTTCAATTGATGTAAACACTCTAGAGTAAACATCTTTTACATTCCATTTATTTTCCTTGTCATTATAAAGTCCATAGCCCCAAAAATGACCTGACGGGTGCTGGTTGTTTTCAATGTACAGGGTTGCATAATACTGATCATCCTTTAAGCTTTCAAAAATTTCATCATGGTAGCTGTGCTCGTTATCAATAAACGGAAGGTAGGATTTGGTCGTTTGGATAAATACGAAGGGGATGTCAGATTGAGAGTAAACTTCAGCATATTTCCCTTCAGAAGCTTCTGCCAGATTTTCCTTGGTGATAAAAACTGCATCAAAAGTACGAAGGTCTTCCTTATTTAAATCTTCAAAGCTGATTTGCTTAAAATTCACCTGTTCTTCTCTGACTTCAGGCGGTTCTCCGACTACACCGATTGTCAGTGATCTTCCATCGTATTTCTCAAAGCTAACAAAAAATGCAAACAATGATTGGCTGAAAACAGCAAAAAAGAGCAGTAACAAACCTAAAGAAATAGCCAGCTTATTTCTTCTTGTTATTTTTCGCATCTTTTTCCCCCTTTTTTAAACTATAGCATAACAAAATCCCTTTTATGGTATATTTTAGGTAAAATAATTACTCTTTCCCAATAAAATAACCTTCATTTGGAATGAAGGCAGTTTGCAGGATCAAGAGTTTCAACAGGGGTCTATTCATTTGAACGTACAGGAAGAAATTTAATCGAGGAAATGATTTTTAAAATTTTTTCTTTTTCCGCTTCTCTAATTTCTTCATAGGCATCCATACTGTTTGTATCACAGTATGTATCATAATAAAGCTGCATGCCTCCTGGTCCTTTTAGATTTTGCAGATAACAGATATAACCGATCTGGTCCATGCCGTTTAATCGTTTGTCCTGAGCAGCTGAAAAATAAAGATCCAAACATTCATCCGTAATTTTTTTAAATTCCAGCTCCTCTCCTGCATGTGATTGTGTAATCGTTAAATATTCCTCCACAAATTGAGGATCATTTTGTCCCAGGAACGTAACCTGAAGATGAGAGATAACACCATTCTCGTGGTAGATATTTATTAGGTAGGACTCAAAGTCATTATTTTCTTCCATCGAATACCCGGCATGATCAATGGTCGATTCTTCCGGAATCGCCATTTCATACTTGCCAGTTCCTGATTCAAACACATAATACCCTCTCTCTGCTGCTTCTGCTGACTGCATAAATTGACGGGTAAAATCGTCTTGAAAAATACGCACTTGGGGAAGGTCTTCAGCTCTCATGCTATCCGGCCTTGTAAAGTCGATTGACATACAGGCGACCTCCTTCGTCTTTTTAACTATATTTCCAATTTATCTCTTATTTTAAACATAATAAAAGCCGGCAGGAGTGATTTTCCTGCCAGCTTTTTACTTTTTAATCTCCTGCTTGAACCGCTTGAAAGATTTCTTTGTAATTTAAATCCACAATGAGTTCATTTTGAAGTAAGCGTCCTCGTATCTCCCTTACAAGCTCTCTTTCACGTTCATTTCCATTTTCAAGATCCACTTTTTTGTGAAATACACCATACAGCGCATAATCACGCAGCTTTAAAAATAACGGCAGCTGCTCAACCCATTCTTCCAGCAGATGGTTTTCTCTTACGTACCCTTTTAAAAAGGAATGATAAAATTTACTGCCAAATGCCGATCGTTCCTCCAGATTTGCATTACGAAGCTTTGCCCATACAGCATAGTATAGCGGAATGGCAATATCACTAAGATAGTAAAAATACGTACTATCATCAAAATCAAAAACATGCACATCTCCTTCGTGAAAAAAGAAGTTACCGGAATGAATATCAGAATGAATTAAGCCGAATCTTTCTTTTGTTTCCGGTATCTCTTTGATCTTATTCACCAGCATTTCATTTCCCGTAATAATCATCCCATCTTTTTGCGAATCCAGGAAATTGCTAAGGTCGATTACATCATCCGCGGTCCAATGCTCTCTTCTTGCTTCACCCGGCTCGAAATTTTTTGTAACCCGGTGCATCTTCCCAATCATTTCGCCCCATTTTTCAAAAAGAGGTGCGCTGAAGTGATCATCACCCGCTTTAACCGGATCGCCGGGAGCTTTATCAAAAAGACATACAAAAAAGGAAGAATCCGATAGCTTAAGTTCCTCTACAAGCTCACCGTTGGCTGATTGATGAACCAGAGAAGCATTCACTCCGTTTTCATGAAGAAAGTTAATCCATTCAAGCTCTGCAAGCACATCCTGCCTGCATCTGTGAGAGGAATGTGTTAATCGTAAAATATAGGAAAGGCTATCTTTATGTACCTCAAAGACATAGTTCTCAAAGTCCCCGAGTTTTTTTGCATTTGTACTAACAGCTCCAAAACGATTTGCCGCTTCTTTTAACACCTGTTCATTAAATTGATCATCAATCCACTTTTCCATACTATGTCCTGCTTTCTCAATGTTTTGAATGGATGCTCATATATCCATACCTTACTTATTCGGTGCTACCAATGATTTCCCTTTTATTTTCTGTCGTTTTTAAATCTGAACATCCTGCGTCTGAGCCTGATAGCGCTTTCATTTAAAAAATGATATGATAGGAGTAAGGAGGTACAAGCATGATTAATCACAAAGTGAAATACATGATTTTGATTCTTCCTACATTTATTTTAACGGTTGTGCTGCTTTATCTTTTGCCGCCCTCTAAAAGCTTTCTTGCCATGTCCCCCTTGTTTTTAGGGTGGATCGTGTATTATACATGGCGTTATGTTGAAAATAAATCTGATAATGAAAAAACAATATAACAAGGAAAAGGTACGTGAACATATGGATGTTCACGTACCTTTTCCTTGTTCACCACATCTATTTTAACAAATTCTCTAATCCCTTTGTTGCATCTCCATCACTCAAATAATACGTTCCATCCCGTTCTCCGCTTGTGAAAATCGTGAATTGGCCGCTTTCTTTCCAGAGATAGATTTTTTCTTCTCTGTTGTCTTCATACACCAGGGTCATTCTGATGTTTGCTGACTGAGCCTTTTCGGATTGGCGCTTCTCATGTCTTGCTTTATTCATGATTTCCCGTATCTCTTTTAAGGATGACTTATCAGTTATGTAGGATTCATCTCCGTATCCGCCTGTATCAGGACTCCAATACTGAATAGTTGCGTGGTCAATTTTAGAAAACGTGCTAGAAGCAAGTATGATGCCGGCTAGTGCAAAAAATAGAGCTAATGCAGCGAAGACCGTTTTCTTCATATCCCCATTTCTCCTTTTTATTTACTCGATAAGCAGACGCTCCCTAACATGAAAAAGTTACAGTTAAATTAAAATTCTTGAAATAAAGAGAATACTGATTTTTTAAAAGGGAAAAGAAATGTTATCCATTCTAAAGGAGGATCCCTATGAAACCTGCTATTAAAGCTTTTGTTTTTGACGTCTATGGAACGCTGTTTGATGTACATTCAGTGACGGCAGCATGTGAAAAGCAGTTTCCTGGTTTAGGAGTTCAAATTAGTCAGGCCTGGCGAAAAAAACAGATCGAATACCTTTTTCTACGGCAGCTGATGGAGAGATATAGACCATTTGATCAGGTCACACGTGAGGCGCTTCGCTTTACAGTAAAAGAGCACCAGGAAAACCTAAGTGACTTACAGGAGCAGCAATTAATTGAAGAATACCACAGACTGACTCCTTTTAACGAGGTTGAAGATGTTTTAAAAGCCCTTTCCGGCAACCAGCTGATCATCTTGTCAAACGGGACTTCAGATATGCTTGCTTCCTTAATTAAAAGAGCAAATTTCACTTCTTATTTTACTTCTATTCTAAGTGTAGACAAAATAAAGCAGTATAAGCCGGTCCCTGCATCATACAATCTTGTTCTTGAAGATGTGGATGCTGCTCCGGAGGAAGTTTTGTTCATGTCTTCAAACGGCTGGGATATTACAGGTGCTAAAAGCTTTGGTTTTCAAACAGCGTGGATTAACCGTTCTGGCCTGCCAAAAGAGGAGCTCGGGTTTACGCCTGACATTATTTATTCCGATTTAACAGGAATGCTAGAATGGAACAATTGACGTACTATTATGTTACTACTACTATATGCTTGTCCAACTCATAGTATTCTTCCTAATTTAAAAAGCGGTTGAGACAAATGTATGTCTCAACCGCTTTTACTCGGTTCACTGGGCTTCACGTTTCTAAAAACATGATTATGCCCCAGATTCTCTCACCTTTTGGTAACAGTCTTTTTAAGATCAAGCTCGGTACTTTTCGTTGTATCGGCATCCAGTGAACGTCTTATCAGGTGGATTGCATTCTTATTGTCGCTCACTTTTTCAGATGCCATGCAGTCCTCAGGAACAAAGAGCTTATACTCTCTCATATACGCATCGTTGGCTGTAAACAGAACGCAAATATCTCCTGCTACCCCGGTTAAAATAAGGTTATCAATCCCTAGCTGATGCAAAAGAATATCAAGCTGTGTACCAAAAAAACCGGAGTGCTTCGGTTTAATAATAAAATAATCATCTTCTTCAGGAAGGATTTGCTCTACGATTTCTTTGCCTGGATTTTTCATGCACTCTTCGATAATATTTTCTGCATTATCCTGCCACTGACCGAAATTATCGTTCACGTAGATAACGGGAATCTCTGCTTCCTTTGCTTTCTTTTTTAAAGAAACAAGATTATCCATTATCGGCTTCGTATTCTCTAATAAATCCTCTCCGCCTACAAAATCCATTTTATTCATCATATCAATGATAATCATTGCTGTATTTGGCTGGCTCATTATGATCGACTCCTTCCCTATTAGTATTTCTCTAATTTTCGGAAAGTAAAACGTGATTAGTAGGAGAAAAAGGAAAAAATTTTAAAATGGATCGCTTTGGTATTGATATTGAGAAAAGCGAGATACTTCTTTTATCCTTTCGTGCCTGAATTAATATTTGCTCCTTCAATAAAGTAGCGCTGGAAAAAGAAGAAGAGCGCGATGACCGGAAGAAGAACGGTTACAGACATCGCCATTAAGTAATGCCACTGTGTTTGCACGGTTCCCCTAAAGGTCTGAAGGCCGATTTGAAGTGTATACATGCGTTCATCGTTTAAGTAAAGCAGCGGTCCTAAAAGGTCATTCCACGAGCCGTTAAACGAAAAGATGGCTACAGCAATTAGTGCGGGCTTTGTTAAAGGAAGCATGATATGCCACCAGATTTGCAGGTGGCCAGCCCCGTCCAAAATGGCAGCTTCCATTAATTCGTTTGGAATCGTCATCATAAACTGTCTTAATAAGAAAATAAAGAAGGCACTCCCGAAAAATGCCGGGACGATCAACGGCAAATAGGTGTTTACCCACCCCAGCTTTGAAAACAGAATATATTGTGGAACCAGCGTCACAAAGCCCGGAATAAGCATCGTAGCAAGAATAATAATAAATAAGATATTTTTTCCCTTAAAACGTATTTTTGCAAATGAATATGCGACCAGTGAATTAACCAATACTGAACCAATCATCCCCATAGTGGCAATGAAGAGTGTATTCATTGCCCATCTTGTAAAAGGAGCTGTCTGCCAGGCCTCAAGATAATTGGAGAAATGAAACTCTCTCGGGAAAAAGGTCGGCGGATATTGAGCAATTTCCTGCGGTGATTTTAATGATGTAGACACCATCCACCATAGCGGGAGCAGCACTAACAGGCTTCCTGCTAAAAGGAAAAAGGTGATGATCCAAGCCTTGAAGGAGACCCTGAATTTTTTTGTTTCATACCACTTTGCCTTCGCCAGTGTCATCTTCCGTCTCCCCCTTCGTAATACACCCATTTTTTACTCAAATAAAGATGGAAGACCGTCAAAATCAGCACGATGATAAACAATACCCATGCCATTGCGGAGGCATATCCCATATCAAAAAGTTCAAATGCATTATTCCACATATGAAGATTATAAAATAATAGCGAGTTTGCAGGACCGCCATCACCGCTTTGACTCATAACATAAGCCTCCTGGAAAACCTGGAAGGAGCCAATCGTGCTGGTCACAATATCAAAGAAAATTATTGGGGTAATCATAGGTAGTGTAATATAGAAAAAACGATGAAATACATTTGCACCGTCTAATAAAGCAGCTTCGTACATTTGCTTGGATACACCCTGAAGACTGGCAAGATATAAAAGCATGCCTCCTCCTACACTCCACATTTTCATTAAAATAAGAGCGGGCTTTGTCCACTCGGGATCAAACAGCCAGGCAGGTCCGGCAATTCCAAACCAGGCAAGGATCGTATTGACAAGACCTGTTGAAGGACTTAGCATTTGCATCCATAAAAAATAGACGCCTACTCCAGACAGCACAGCAGGCAGATAAAAGACCGTCCGGAATATGCTCATCCCCTTTATTTTCTGATTAAGCAAAACGGCAATTAAAATAGCGCCCACAGTGGTCAGCGGCACCGTAAAAGCTACATAGTAAATGGTATTCCATAATGAAACAGTAAATAAATCATCAAATTGAAACATCCGTTTATAATTAGAAAAGCCAATAAAATCCATTCTGGAAGTAATATTATAGTTTGTAAAGCTCGCGTATAAGGAAAAAAGCATTGGTCCAAGGGTCAAACCCAAAAATCCGATCAGCCAGGGACTAATAAACAAATAACCGATCAGGTTTTCTTTTTTCCCCCGGGGCATTTTTTTCCTGCCCTTTTTCACTACGCTCAAATCATGATCTTTTTCCTCCGGGCTTTTCATTTCGTTTACAATCGTCTTTCCCGCAGCACCTGTTTGATTTACTCTCATTTTTGAGCCCCCTTTTTAAAAAACACCAAAAGAAAGGATTTCTCCTTTCTTCGGTGCTTTCTCTTTATTTTATTTTGTTCGTTTTCTATCTCTTGTCTTGTTCTATTGATTTTTGAGCCTGATCAAGTCCTTCTCCTGGTTCGAGTTCTCCAAGCATAATCCGGTCAACAATTGGATTAATTTTCGTAACCGTCTCAGGATACTCTATTGTTAAAGGATAAGTCCTTGTGACAGCCAGATTGTCATTTAAAAAGCTGAATACTTCCTGCTCCTGTCCTTCAAGCTCTTCAAGCGCTGCTTCAGAGCCTGCAATATTCGCTACATTATCGAAATTTTCGGTAGCCCAGTATTTTTGAGCTTCTTCTCCTGTTATATATTCGATAAAGTCCATTGCTTCTTCGGGATGATCAGACCCTGCAGGAATTTCCACAACAAATCCTCCGCCAGTACTCCAGTTATCAGAGGATTCGTCAAAGGCAGGAATTGAAGCGACACCGAAGTCCATCCCGTCGCCGTAGTCACGAATTTGAGTGTAGAAGGTTCCAACATCCACCCACATCGCTACCTGACCATTAATGAAAGGATTTGCCTGCTCGCTGCCAAATTCGGCCGTTAAAGCATCAATCGTCTGTCCTCCGTAGCGTTCTCTCCACTGGGCAACCCATTCCATCGCCTCTACCTTTTTCTCCGTGTTTACAGTGACTTCCCCGTCCTCAACAAAGCCCCTGCCATCGTCTGCATTCGTCATCCAGGCATCTGCACCGAAGCTTCCCCAAAGAGGGTAAAAACCAA
This sequence comes from Jeotgalibacillus proteolyticus, assembly GCF_002926065.1. Classification (GTDB taxonomy): domain Bacteria; phylum Bacillota; class Bacilli; order Bacillales; family Jeotgalibacillaceae; genus Jeotgalibacillus; species Jeotgalibacillus proteolyticus. The sequence continues at coordinate 409,401 of NZ_PREZ01000003.1, forward strand.
TTTGTTCATAACGGTCCCCATTTTTTATATCAAGCTGCTTTGCATATTCTTCAAGTTCCTCCCATGTTTCAGGCGGCTGTTCAGGATCCAGGCCCGCTTCCTCAAAGGCTGTTTTATTATAGAAAAGAACCCGTGTATCTGTATTAAACGGAACAGCATATGTACCGTCCTCTACTTCCACGGTCTCTCGTAGATTAGGATAAAACTGATCCATAAATTCGTCATCAATATATGTAGATAAGTCCGTAACCTGATTATTGTCTGCCCGCTGCGCTACTGAATTGATATCGTTTACAATAATATCTGCAGGGTTGCCGGCAGCAATTGACGCCAGGTTCTTTGTCCAAATATCTCCCCATGGCAGGAAGGTATGTTTAACAAATACTTCATCCTGGGACTCATTGTAATCATTTATCATTTTTTCAATTATCGGCCGTCTGGTTTCTGATCCCCAAAATGTCCAAAAATCTAACTCAACCTGACCTTCCGCAGCCCGAGGCGTATCCTCATCATCCCCACAGCCTGTGACCAATAATAGTGCTGAAAGCATGACAATCGAACGTTTTACTATTTTCTTCATCTAGTAATCTCCTTTATATGTGATAGAAGTGGCTAAACTACGTTACCTCTCTTCTTCTCCTGCTAAACCTCAATTTTTGTAAAATTTTTAATTCTTCTGTAGAACGGTGGTTGAGTACCAGTTAGGATATCCAGTTCATTCCAATAAGAGCCATGGGGTTGATTTCCGTTTCAGGGGGACGCTTCCGCTTCAGCCCGCAGGAGTCGCCCCCTTCCACTGCAATTAACTTGGGTGGAGATGGGTGATGTGCTTCGTCCCTTTAGTGTTATAAGTGAAGAATCCAGTAATTGACTCTCTTAGTCAGTCCTTATCTCCTGCTATTTTAAGTTCAAATAAGTTGGAATCGAATTTGCTTTTTCCAATAATATTACAGGCTATTTGTCGGACTTCTTTTTTGTGATTACCTTAAATCAGCACAAATAAGATACAAAATATGTAATAATTAAATTCAAATAATGAAAAAGGGGAATATATAGAATGGAGAAGGAAAGACCGCGGTCCAGCAGGTCGTTGATAGGAATTTTTATTTGTTTACTAATTATTGCCTTAAAGCCGGCGGGATCGGAAGTAATTTATGATCAAGAGCCGTACCTGGAAGAGTCACTGAAAGAAGAAGTAGTCTCACTGGGAGACGGACGGATTGCTATTATCCAAACGACGGAAAATTCGGGGTATTATGGGGAAATTTTAGTGCTCGAATGGGATGAGGAGAGATCAGAATGGGTTAAGGTGGCAAAAGATAATTATCAGGATTATATGTGGGAATAATTTTGCCGCCTCTGGTAGAGCTTACTGTTATTCGAGTAGCTTCTTTAGAAAATATAGGAGTATATACCTTACTGGGATCATGGTACTGCAGGTTATGTTTTCTCCTTGAATGTTGATTGATTATCTCTGCTTAGCGTACAAAATTTCCGAAAGCTTGAGATACGTTTGCTGAAAGCAAGTTAGCGAAGGGACAGTCCCGCGGAAAGCATCCCCTCCGCATCGGAAATCAACTGACCCTTTATAGGCATTTCCCCCTTAACACTTGTGGTTCAAAGGGATTTACAAGGTTGCAAAAAGCTTCAAGATACCACTTTAAAATTTCGACTGATCACAAATAATAAAATCCCTATAATACAACTCAGTAGATTTAAAATAATATCATCTATATCGAAACTGCCTAAGTATAAGGTAAGCTGCACAATCTCTATACTGCATATCACGACAAAGCAGGAAAACAGCGTTTTTAAAATTTTCATTTTAGAGAAAAAAGCCGCAGGAATCAAAAATCCCATAGGAATAAAAGGAATGATATTCCCTAAAATATTTTTGTATGCAAAGCCGGAATTAATATTATTTATGTAAATATCAAATGTTCTAAATGGAACTAAGTTAATTGCTGCCTCCCCTTGCTCTCTCCATTGCTTATTTGATTGGATCGTATCAATCAATTCATTGATATTCCCATTAAACTTAATAACAACAAAATTCAACAGCAGTACCATATAGATTAAAAAGCAAATTTTCCAGGCACCTTTAGACATCCTTCACTCTCCCTTATCACCTGCATTAAACACCCACCCCAAAAACCTGGTTATTTGCAGAGGAATCCCCTTTAGGCATTTACTCTTACCATTCTACTTTCAAAGAAGAAAATAAATTCCCCAAAAAGATTACTGCAAAACTAAATCAACCGCTTCACCACACCAATAAAATCATCCACTTCTTTTAACCCATCCTTTTTTACCAAATAAGTCGAAGACGAAGGAAGCTTAAGCTGGCGGTCCAAAAACACCTCCAGCACCCGGCCTTCAGCAAGCTCACGCCGCACAACCGATCTTGGCAAAATCGAAAACCCTATCCCCTCTTCAATAAACCGCTTCGTCACATGAACCTGTGAGATCTTCATCGTGCGAATAACCGGGTAATGATGCTTGAGCGCCTGTAGCACCGGCTCCCAATATTCAGGATGATTATGCGTCAGCAAATACTCCTTCTCGATTAACTCCCCGAGTTCAAGAGGGTACGCATTTTCAGGCTCCCTTCCATCATGCGGTGCCGCCACCACTAAGGGCTCCTCATACAGCTTCTCACACGTCAGACCGAGCATATTTGTTTTCATTCTCGATAAGCCGACATCTGCTGAGCCTCTTTCGATTTCACCGCTGATCATGTCCGATTCAGCGACCTTAATAATAACTTCTGTTTCCTTGTATTCCTTCAGAAACGTTTTTACCCAATAAGGCAGATACGTTGCAGCAATCAGAGGAGACACCGCGACCGTTAAAGTGTTTTTATAGCCCTGACGCAGCTGCTCTATTTGCTTTTGACTCTTTTCTACCTCATCAACAATTGAAACCGCATGAGCTAAAAATCCCCGTCCCTCCGATGTAAGCCTGACGTTTCTCCCTTTTCTTATAAAAAGCGGAATGCCCAGCTCCTTTTCAAGCTGCTTAATATGAACCGTCACAGTAGGCTGTGATAAATACAGGATTTCTGAGGTTTTATGGAAATTTTCACAGGAAGCGGCTGTAATAAATGTGCGAAGCCAGCTTATATTCATAAAGAATCCTCCTGTCTTTGATTAAGATTTATAATCATTATCTCACTAAATCTTTAATTTTAATAATCGGTTCTTTTTAATAAAGTATAGATAAGAAGTCTAAAAGGAGTGAGCTGAATGACTGCACCAGAATGGAGTAAAGGGCTTGAAGGGGTCGTCGCTACTGATACAAAAATCAGTTTAGTTGACGGTCAAAATGGCCGGCTGATCTATCGGGGGTATGATGCCAAAGAGCTTTCTCTTGCCTATACGTTTGAAGAGGTCTGTTTTTTATTATGGAACGGTCACCTTCCCGATCAAAACGAGCTTGCCGAACTCAGCCAGCAATTTCGCAAGGGTCGGGAGCTTCCTGAGCATACAAGAAAAATTTTAAAGGAGCTTCCTCAGGACATGTCCATGATGGGCGTGATCAGAACCTGTTTATCGTCTCTTGAAAATACATTCTTTTCCTGGCCGCCGACGATTGAGCAGGCGGTTGCCGCAACAAGTACTGTTCCCGTTATTATCGCTTCACGCATGGCCTATCTTGCCGGAAAAGAACCATTAAAGTCTGATGATTCCCTGGATCATGTTGCAAATTATTTGTATTTGATTCATGAAAAACAGCCAAGTGAAACTCAGATTAAAGCGCTGACTGTTTATTGTATTCTTACGATGGAGCATGGTATGAATGCTTCTACGTTTGCTTCACGCGTCATCGCTTCTACAGAATCTGATCTTATCTCTAGTGTTGCAGGGGCAATAGGTGCTATGAAAGGCCCACTTCATGGCGGGGCTCCAAGCGAGGTTACCCATATGCTGAATGACATTGGGTCAAAGGAGCGTGCGGAGGCATGGATCACCGCCAAGCTTGAGAATAAAGAAAAGCTTATGGGCTTTGGCCACCGTGTATACAAAACCACAGATCCCAGATCCGAAGCGCTTAAAGAAATGACGAAGCAGCTTGCCGGCGAAAATTCATGGCTTGATCTCGCCTATCATGTGGAGGAAATTGCTCTCAGACTGCTGGATTACTATAAGCCGGGACGCAGGCTTTACACAAATGTAGAGTTTTACGCGGCTGCCATTCTTAAAGCCGTTGAACTTCCTTCAGAGCTGTTCACACCAACCTTTACGGCAAGCCGAATGGTAGGCTGGACCGCCAATATTATTGAGCAATCACAGGATAACAGAATCTTCCGGCCGCAATCCATTTATACAGGCAGCGTTCCGGAAAACAAAGAAAAACCCGCTTCTCGCTTATGAGAAACGGGTTTTTCCACCTTATACTTCTGTTTTGATTTGTTTTTCTGCTCTCCTTGCAAGACCAAAATACGACAGCAATGCAAGCGTGCTTGTCGTGAACATGATGATCCCCATCGGAACAGCCGTATATTCTCCAGCAATCCCGACAAGCGGTGCAGTTATAGAACCCAGCAAAAATGGCAGTAAGCCTAATAGCGCCGAAGCACTTCCTGCAATATGCCCCTGGGACTCCATCGCAAGTGAAAAGCTTGATGTCGCGACAATCCCAATTGACATAACAAAAAAGAATAAAGGAATGGCCAGTGAAATAAACGGTCCATCAAGAAGCACAGCAATCACAAGCGCAGTACTGACAACAAAGGCTTGAGATAATCCAATAAGTAAAAATTGGCGCTCCGGGATAATATGAGCGAGCCTTCCAACGATTTGAGTTCCGATGATAAGGCCAATACCGTTCATCCCAAATAACAGGCTGAATTGCTGAGGTGAAACCTCATAAATATTCTGGTAGACAAAAGGAGTTCCTGACACGTAGGCAAATACCCCCGCAATCATCAGCCCTTGAGCTAGTGCATATCCTGCAAACTGACGGTCAGTCAGAAGAGACTTGAAATTTCTTAATGTCTGCCCAATATTGCTTGAAACCCGCTGCTCCGGAGGCAGTGTCTCTTTAAATCTCATTGCGATAATGCCAAATAACAGGAGACCGATAAGTGAGAGAACAATAAATATCCCGTTCCAATCTGTAAACAGCAGCACCCCGCTGCCTGCAATTGGCGCTAGAATCGGTGCCAGATTACTGACCAGCATCAATAGCGCAAAGAACTTGGTCAGCTCAGGACCACTGTATGTATCTCTGACAATTGCACGTGAAATCACAATCCCTGCTGCTGCAGAAAAACCCTGCAGGAAGCGGACAGCAATTAAAAACAGGACATTTGGTGAAAAAGAAATTAAAAATGAAGCAATTAAAAAAGCGACCATGCCGATTAGCAACGGTGCTTTTCTTCCATGTACATCACTTAGCGGTCCCATAATCAGCTGCCCTACTCCAAGCCCGAGCAGGCAGGCAGTTAAGCTCAATTGAACATAGGAAGCACTTGTGCCGAGCTCCTGAGCAATCATCGGAAATGCAGGCAGGTACATATCAATGGTTAACGGACCGAGCGCTCCAAGCGCGCCTAATAGTAAAGCAAATTGCAGACGTTTTCTTCCAGTAAGTGCATTCATTTCCCAGCGACCTTTCTCTTGTAATATGTAAAGGCAGTTGCCATAACGTATTCTACCGTATAAGGTTTTTTAGCCTATTTATCCGCTTTAATCTCTTAAGCTATTATCCTCCTTTTTGAAAATTTTGCATCAATCCTGCTCAGAGCCGGCCAAAAAATTTTTATGAGTTTCATTTCATATTTCCATATATTGTTTGATGATCGATTTTCTTTGCTTTATACTTACCTTATTCTGAGACCGGCAGTTTACTAAAGTCCGCTCAGAACCAGAGGAGGAATCAGCATTGGAGAATGTCGAAACGGTTTATTCATCTAACTTTAAAAAGGGAGCCTACCCTTTTTATCAGCACCTTCGAGAGAATGATCCTGTATTCCCTATGAATCAGCACCAAAGCACTACCTGGATGGTAACAAAATATGATCATGTCAAAGAACTTTTAAAGCATCCGGGTTTTATTAAAGATCAGTCAAAGCTTTTTGACAGCCCATCCTATGAAGGGGATGAGGGCCGAATTATTAAGATTTTCAGGAATATGATGCTTGATGCAGATCCGCCTGATCACACGAGACTGAGAAAGCTTGTACAGCCGTTTTTTAATCCTAAAACAATAAAGCAACTGGAACCAAGAATTCACGAAATTGCTGATGAACTGATTGAAGAAATGAGCAAGCAGAACGGACCGGTTGACCTGATCGATGCGTAAGCATTTCCCCTTCCCATCATTGTAATCAGTGAAATGCTCGGAGTGCCCACAGAGGATCGGGATAAATTCCGAAAGTGGTCGAATACGATCCTTGCTTCTTCTGATGAATTTCAGGCGGAATTTACAGAGGATGTAGGTGCGTTTATCGATTACCTCACTTACTTATTTGATGAGCGGAGGGCTAATCCTCAGGACGATTTAATTTCAAAGCTCCTGCAGGCAGAAGAAGAGGGAGAAAAATTGAATAGGGATGAGCTTTACTCGATGATTGTGCTGCTAATTATTGCAGGGCATGAAACCACGGTAAATCTTATCTCCAATACGGTTTATGCGCTATTTCAGAATCCTTCACAGCTCGATCTGTTGAAATCTGATCATTCTTTAGTGGAGCCTGCAATTGAAGAAGGGCTTCGCTATTACAGCCCCGTTGATTTTTCAACTGCGCGGTGGGCAGAAAAGGATATGGAGTTTCACGGAAAAACCTTTCGTAAAGGGGATTTCGTACTTGCCTCCATCAGCTCGGCCAATCGGGATGAAGAACAATTCCTACACGCTGATCTGTTTGATATAAAAAGAGCTCAAAATGCTCATGTCGCCTTCGGGTTTGGCATTCATTTTTGTCTTGGCGCTCCGCTTGCCCGTTTAGAAGGAAAAATTGCCATCGAAAAACTGCTTTCTGCTTTTCCTTCCATAACTCTCTCTGAAGGAGCAGAGCCGAAATGGCGGGAACAGTTTTTATTAAGAGGACTCGAGAAGCTGGAAATAAACATAAAGTAAGGGATTTTCGAAAAAATAAAAGGGCCTCAGCAAAAGCTGAGGCTCTTTCATTTATAAATTTTTAACATTTTTATCGTGGAAAATATTCAGCATCAGATCGCGAGACAGGATGCGAAGCGCTTCTCCCCCTGCACAGCTATTTCCTTTTTTGTTAATAGCGGGCCCAATTATGCCGATTCCCATACTTCCGGGAACTGAGCCGACAATGCCTCCTGAAACACCGCTTTTTAAAGGAAAACCAACCTCCACTGCGTAGGTTCCCGACTCATTGTACATCCCGGCCATTAGCATGATCGCCTTTACCGTCCGGACATGCTCCGCTTGAATAAGCTGCGTTTTTCTGCCGATGAGTCTGCCGTGGTTGGATAAAAAGCAGCCAATTTTAGCAAGTGAAAGTGAGTTAATTTCAATGGAGTTCATTCGGTGATACAAATCGAGGGCATCATCTGATTCCTGATTTGAAAGGACGCCGGTGCTTTCCATGAAATAAGCTAATGCTTTATTTCTGGAACCATTTTTCACTTCAGAATCATAAACCTCCTGATTCATGTTGATATCCTTGTTTTCGGTTATCTTCTGAAGAAAGCTAAGTACCCGGTCAAATCGCTCATCAACGGAGCCCCCTTTTATCAAACTGGCTGTCGCAATAGCTCCCGAATTGATTAAAGGATTATATGGCCGCTTTCCCTCATAATCTTCAAGGTTTGAAATTGAATTAAAAAAATCGTCCGTTGGCTCCATACCTACCTTTTGAAACACAATGTCTTTTCCGAAATCCTCCAGCGCCATTAACAGGGTAATCACTTTTGAGATACTTTGAAAAGAGAAAGTGTGATGGTCCTCCCCGGCTGAATACGTTTCTCCATCAAGCGTGACGATTGTTACACCAAGATCTGTCAGGCTGGATTGATCAAGCCCCGGAATATGATCGATCACATTTCCTTTTGCGGCAAAGGGTCTGCAAGCTTTAACTATTTCTTCTATATATTCATTCGATAATTTCGTCATTATGCGCCTCCTTCAGATTTTAGCGTATCTCCTTAGATATACCCTAATTTCCCTTATTCAGCGCATAAATCGAGAAGATCTTATGAACTTTGCATATTGGAGGCGGTGAGCATTAAGACATAGATCCTGTTATTGATTACTTAAAATGAACCGCTATTGAGTCCATAATCGGCTCATAGCCAATTTCCATGTAGATTTTATTGGAGGTTGGATTGTCCAGGTCCGTATAAAGACTGGCGGTTTGAAACCCTTCATTCAGCATCTTTTTTGTCAGAGCTGAAACGCAGCTCGAAGCATATCCGTTCCCTCGCAGCTCTTTTGGCGTATAGACAAGTGTGACGGTGCAATTTGTTTTTGTGGGGCGCGCAATATTAGCAACAGAAACGAGCTTCCCTCCTGATTCCCAGCCATGAAATCTGCCTTTCTCAAGAATCATGAGGGTTTTTTCTTTTACCGTTTCCTTCTTAATAGGCATATTACAGTCAATGTGAAAGTTGTACACCCACTCCTCCACAATGTTCAGATCTTCAGAGGTTAGTACACGGAGGCTGCCGTCTGTCCCGGGATCTTTTTTCACTTTATCCAGCTTGTAAATGCGCTGGTTCATCTGAACTCTGTAGTCTTTACCTTGTTTATTCCCTATGTATTTCATGATGGACATGGAAAGATTTTTTTCACCGACAAACCCTGGAATATCGAGACCGTCCATTAATTGGGCTATTTTTGTATAATCCCGATCATCAAGTCCTTCTGATTTAGACAGAATCACTTGTTCCGGGATTGTTTGAAGCAAAACAACAGCCAGCCGGCCATGTTTTTTTACAGCAGCCATAAGGATCGGCTCATCTACTCCTGGGGTAAGGGATTCTAAAATTCCCAGACACAAATTATTTTCCACTTCATGATTTTCCAAAAAGGAAACCACTTCATTTTTAAATACGGATAGCTCTTTATATCGCTGCAGTGTTAGCATGACCCGTCCTCCTCTTCAATTAATAAAATGTCATATGTGTTTTTTCTTCCTTATAGTAATCAAGCCTGTCCTGCAGGGTTCCTGAATGAAATTCAAATTTATGCCCATCCGGATCAGTAAAATAAATTGATTTCTTATCTTTCTCATCCCGCTCTCTTCCAGAAAGTATAGACACCTTTAAACTGGAGAGCATTTGGACTGTATGGTCAAAATCCTTTTCTTCGACCGAAAAGGCAATATGCGTATAAGAGTGATGAATTTCATTTCTGGGAATATTTTTTTCTTCGTTTAACGCAAGCCAGATGCCGTTTAAATCAAAATAGGCCGTACTCCTCCCCTTTACAAGAAGCTTTGCATCAAAAACCGTTTCATAAAATTTAACCGATTTTTCTAAATTAGATACTGAAAACAGCAAATGATTAATTCCTTTAAGCTCCATTCCATCCTCACCTCTTTAAGCTAATTGTAATGGAAAGCAGAACCAATAGGTAAAGAAAATACAAAAGCAGCTTCATCTTTTAGAGATAGAAGCTGCTGGTCAATTTATCGTTCATTATCTGTTTCTTCTCCGCCAATCCCATCCCATGGGTCGTTGTTTGCTTCGGTTCCTCCATCATCTGCGTCAATGTAGGTTCCGTCATCACGGTTATCTAAAATCTCCCGGTCGCGCTCAAGAATATTGGCGCTTCCCTCCTTTTGTTTATAAGGGTGATCCTCCTGAGACTCATTCAGATTATTTGTATTGCACGCGGTCAATATAACAACGGCAAAAAGAATTCCTGCCACTTTTTTTAGAGAACCCATTGTCTATTCCTCCTTCCCTGGTTTTTGTTTAGCCTTCCCTTTCACACACCACGATATGTAAATGAAGAAGTACATATATTTATACTTTTCCGGGAAAGCTACACCAAATAGAAGTTAATGGAGGTGAAATAAATGGGCTTTATCTTATATCTGATTGTCGGCGGATTAATTGGCTGGATTGCAGGAATCATTTTGGGCAAAGACATTCCTGGAGGCATTATTGGGAACATCATTGCCGGGATTATCGGTGCCTGGATCGGGGATATGATTATGGGAGATCTTGGACCTGAAATTGCTGATATTGCGATCATTCCTGCGTTGATTGGAGCAATCATTCTTATCTTGATTGTCAGCTTTATTTTAAAAACAGCACGGAAAAGATAATGTAAAAAGACTGTTCAGCAGAAAGCTGCTATTGAACAGTCTTTTTATTTGATTGGTGTAGTTCATGCCAGCTCCTACTTCACTAAAAAACTCCTCTGCTTTTGCAGAGGAGCCAAAATGAATTAATCAGGCATGGCGATTTCTTCAAAATTATTTACGAGTTTTTCTAAGCTTTCAGATAAGGTGCCGCCCTCCATTGGTCTGCCGTGACCAGTTACAGCGACGGATGGTTCGAGGTCCCTAAGCTTACGAACAGAATCCCATGAAGCCTGAAAATCCATTGTGAGATATTTTGGCGGTCCGCTGATTTCGAGCGTTTGCATAGCCACTTTCGCAAGCGATTCCTGCTTCACGGTTACAAATGCGTCCCCTGCAATTAAAAAGCGGTCTCTTTCTCTGAATAATGACACATGTCCAGGTGTATGCCCCGGCGTATGAACCCATTTCCACTCATCTAGAAATGGCACCTTTCCGTCCTCAGGAAGAAGCTGGAGCTGAGTTCCAAGATTTATTCCTTCATTCGGAAACATTTTTGGCGCCATTTTTGCAACCAGGCCTTCATCCACTTTCGGATCCGGCTCAGGATAGTCCTGCTCCCCTGTTAAATATGGCTTCTCCAATGTATGAGCGTAAACAGGTACGTCCCATTCCCTTGCCAGCTCCTCCACTGCTCCAACGTGGTCAAAATGCCCGTGAGTCAGAATAATGGCTTGAGGCTTAGCTCCTTCTCCATAATGCTCTTCTGCCTCTTCCTTAATTTTTTCAGCAGACTTTGGCATTCCCGCATCAACGAGAACCCATGAATTAGCGGTTTTATCCGTCGTGACAAAAAATAAATTCACTACCTGATTGGTATACATAAAGACATCTGATGCTACATCTTTTTCTGAACCGGCTTTAATCGATAGGACAGGTATTAGCTTGTCTTTCATGATCATCACTCGCTTTCATTGAATTTATTTAGATTTAACTTTTACTACCTAAAACCCTAAATGATCAGTCATCATTAGCATCTCCATCAGATGAGGAACTTAACGCCTTCATAAAATAAGCTGTTGGCAGCAAAAACCCAAGACTTGCCTCAATGAGGGCAAAGAATCTGGCGGTCCCTACCGGAACAAGGTCACCATATCCTACAGATAGGATTGTGACTCCGCTAAAGTAAAGGTAATTCGAGAATGTTCTTTCTACCGGATCGCCAGTATAGTCACTAATGGTTAATAGATCTTCATTAAACCCTAAAAAATAATAAAGTAGGGCAAAGCCAAAAGTAATGCTTAAAAGAACGAAGAATAATTTGTAAAATAGTGTAGAACTAAAATAGCTTTGTTTAAATGATTTATTGATTATAAAATAATAAAGGTTCACTAAAAGATAAAGAATAGTTACCCCTATAAGTATTGTTGACACCACTCTACCCAGTCCTTTCCTTCCCTTGTAACGTTCCCCATCTCTAGAATTAAAAACCTCTTAGAAATCAAAATTTTGGCATTGAGAATAAGGGTTGTTTATACTCTAGACAACCATAAAAAGAAAAGAGGGATACATATGGCTAAAATTGATGAATACTTAAAAAGCTGGTTAAGCCACAGAGAAGCGCTTATTGAACTTATCGATGTTATTGAAGATGAGAACCTTCACTATAAACCCTGGGACGGGGCAATGTCTTTTGCAGAACTTGTCACCCATATTGGCGGGTCAACGGGGATGTTTGTGCAAACCGTAAAAAATGGGGAGTTCACGCCTCCTGATCAAAACACGATGATTAATTCAGTGACAGAGCTGAAGGATTATCTTCAGGCTAGTACAGAGGAGACCATTTCAGCCTTAAAAGAAATCACACCTGAGCAGCTGGAGCAGAAAGTGGATTTTTATGGCTCTACCCTCACAGGAGAATTACTCCTTGAAAATGGAAAAGAACATGAAATTCATCACAAAGGCCAACTATTCACCTATGCTCGCTTAACCGGAGCAGAAAATGTACCTTTTTTTATAGTAAGATAAAAAATGCCGCTTCCACAAAACCAATGGAAGCGGCCCTTTTTATTACTGTTCAATAACCTCTGACTTTCCTCCATCCTTCTCTGACCCAGCAGCACCAGGATAATGAAGAGACTGGTCCCGATCAGACTGCACCTTCTTCTCCTTCTTAAGCTTCTTCTCCTGTCTATCTTTTCCCATCTTAATCACCTCATTCTTTTACTTTTCATGCGTGGTGACAGGCGTGGTGACAGGCACTTGTCGAACTGTACATCAGCTATTCGCCTTTATCGTCGTTGAATAGAGAGCGATGGCTGGAAGCTTCCATCCGGTCCTGAGGACGGGTGTTGATGGTTCCGTCTGCACGTTTGGAGGCGAATTCGGGCTTTGCACGAGCCTTGCCTGCTTCACCATTCATCGTCATTTCTGGAAAGTTTTTTGCTTTGTTACGCATCGTATCTCCTCCGTTTTTAAACGACTTTGCGCGTTTGCACGCCTTAGTAGTGTGCTTTGGTTTACAGATACGATCGTTCTTCTTCAATTTCTCTTCTTGCGTCTTCTACGCTTTCGAGGCGCTGGATGTTTTTGGTTCTGCATTTTTGGACTTTGGCTGCGCAGTCTTCATGTTCGATAGCAACCTCGGTGTCGTATACGTTTTGCAGGGTGTTGTTAACCATTTCCTGCATTTTCTTTACTTTTTCACGGTGGTTCTTTTGGTTTTGTTTGTCTTGTTTAGTCAAAGGATTCTACCTCCCAGTTTTTTATCCGTTGGTAACGTCAGGCTGTTTTCCGGTTTTGTCCAGCATTTTTCCTTTGTTCGTTTTCGTTGGATTTTTCGACTGGGTTCCCAGGTGACTAGGAACGAAGGCTTTGCTGTTTTTCTTTGGATTTCCCAAAACACTCACCCCCTGCTATTTAATATGCCCCCTTTCAAACAGATCATGGATAGAAATAATTGCATTGTAGCTTATGACTTCGGGGAGCTGACGGCTGGAGTTAAAAATCAAGAAAAAATCCGTCCCCAGTAATAGGAACGGACCTTTTAAAAAAGAATGTCCAGCCATATTTTAATGGCTGTTGCTAAAATCAAAATCGCTAAGATGATCTGGAGAATTTTGGTATTCACTCTCTTCCCCATCATCGCTCCTAGTGGAGAAGCAATCAGGCTGGCAACGACCATGATCAGCGCAGGAAAATAATCTACCTGACCAGTCGTTATTTTCCCAGCTGCTGCCCCGATAGAAGAAATAAAAGTAATAGCAAGTGACGAAGCAATGGTCATGCGGGTCGGTATTTTAAGCACAACCAGCATAATCGGCACTAACAAAAAAGCTCCTGCTGCCCCAACGATCCCTGCTGCTATACCGACAATAAGGGCGAGGGAAGCTGCGAGCGGTTTATTAAATTCAACCTCATCAAACGCTTTATCATCCAGCCCTTTTTTAGGAATGAACATCATTCCTGCAGCAATCAAAGCGAGTGCTCCATAAACAATATTAATTGCTTCTTCCGGAAGCAGCTTCGAGCCATAACCTCCAACAAAGCTTCCGATTAATATACTGATTCCCATGTAAACAATCAGCTTTTTATTTAAATAACCGCCTTTTCGGTAGACCCATACGCCGGCAATGGTTGCAAAAAATACTTGCACAGCGCTGATCCCGGCAACTTCATGCGCGCTAAAAGCCGCCAGTCCAAACATCGGCGGGATGTATAGAAGCATGGGGTATTTAATAATAGAACCACCGACTCCAAGCATTCCGGAAATGTAGGAGCCTGCAAAGGCGATTAAAAATATCACCAAAATAAAGCCAATATCCATTACCTGCTGCCTCCTTGACAGGGAAAAGACTGGAACAAATGTATTTAAACCTCCTAAACCCGGTTCACTGCGCTTCAGGGGGACGCTTTCCGCGGGACGGGGCCCTTCGCTAACTTGCTTTCAGCAAGTGGATCTCAAGCACCCGCTTCATCCCGCAGGAGTCGCCCCCTTCCGCTCCGTTCACCTCACGTTTTAAAAATTATTTTTATATCCCAGCCTCTTATCCGTCACCCTTTTTTAATCCAGAACTTCAGTACATCCCCTTCTTCTGAAGAGTCTATAAGTTCATGGCCGCCTGAAGCAGTCCATGCTGCAAGGTCATTTTTAGCTCCTTTATCTGTCGCGTGAATTTCAATAATTTCGCCTGTTTCAAGTTCTGCCATTGCCTTCTTTGTTTTTACGATTGGCATTGGGCATGCCAATCCTTTTGCGTCTAACACTTTTGATACATTCATGATGTAGCCTCCTATATTTTCATAATTTTAGCGGATCGCACAGCGGTTAGGTCCAATTTCCATTTCACGCTGTTCTTCTTCGTCTTTTTCCAAAATTCCTAAATTAATTTCACGAAATTCCTGATAGGAATTTGGCTGGGGTGGTAGATTGCCGGTTACCTTTTCTCTGAATTCTTTTTCATCTTCAATATTCAATCCGTGATTTTCTTTAAACAGCTCACCTAATTTACGGGCTGCACTACCATCTTCATTGAGCTCTTCCATCACCATAAAATGAGCAGGAAGGACAACCAGCTCCTTGGAAAGTTTCTTATATCGGCTATAAAGGGTATTGCGCAGATCACCTACCCAATCCTCAGCAAGCCCAGCCAGATCAGGTCTTCCGATTGAATCAACAAACAAAATGTCTCCGGAAAGAAGATAAGAATGATCCACGATAAAAGATGTAGACCCGATTGTATGTCCAGGTGAATAGATCGCCTGTATCTCAATGACTGATGCTCCAACCGTAATCTTCTTCCCGTCTTCTAAGGGCTCATATTCAAACGGGACATCGACAGCATCCTTTGGAGGCAGCCAATAAACGCCCCCTGCTGCTTCAGCAATTTTTCTTCCGCCAGATATATGATCAGCATGTAAATGAGTATCAAGAACGTGCTTGATCTCAGCTCCTTTTAAACGGGCAAACTCTAGGTAGACGTCCGTCATCCGCGTTGCGTCAATGATGACCGCTTCTCCATGAGACACAATCATATACGACAAACAGCCCTTGCCTAAGCGGACAAATTGATAAAGCTCTCCATTCCCATTTAAATCCCCAATTTTTACAGGTCTCAAATTGTCACTCCACGCTTTCATGCCCCCTTGAAGGTAGAATACTTCCCTTCCTTCTTCAGCGAGCATTTCAGCAACCATTACGGAGGAGCCTTCTTTTGCACAAACAACCAAAATTGGCTGACCCTCTGGAATCTGCTCTAACACAGCTTCTACGCCATCTAATAAATGAAAATAAGGAATGTTAATGGATTGAACCTTTTCACCTTCTACTTTCCAATCCACATAGCTGTCTGTATTCCGAACGTCCAAAATAAATAAGTTTTCTTTTGTTATGACCTTTTCAGCAAGCTGTTTTGCTGACATAGGTGTTATACTCATCAAAATTACCCCCTAAGGTATTTTCTAGATTAAAATTTTTTATAAGGATTTTGCCGGGCCTTCCCACTTACTCATGCCAGGGACGACGTTTAGTACATTTTTAAAACCTGCTGCGGTAAGCTTTTGAGCAGCTAAATCACTTCTGCTGCCTGTTCTGCAAACCACATATGTTTCCTTAGTCTTATCAAGCTTACCAATTTTTTCTTCAAGTTCTCCAAGCGGCAGAGACACGGCTCCCGGTATATGGCTAAATGCATATTCCGCCTGCTCCCTTACATCAATAATGACTGCCTCTTCTTTTTGTAACACCTGCAAAAGCTCTTCATTTGAAACGGTTGCTTCGTGACATTTCTCTACAGCTTCATCCTCAGCTGCTTTTCTTAAATAATGGTGGAGTACTGTTCCATTTTCGATCGTTCCAAGGTATTGATGATTCGCACTTTCAGCCCACGCTTTTAAATCAGCCGTTGAGCCTTTATCAGTTGCCTGAATCTCCATGACCTGCCCTGCATCTAAGCCAGTCATCGCTTTTTTTGTTTTAACAATCGGCATTGGACACGCAAGTCCTTTTGCATCTACTACTTCGTTAGCCTTGATCATATTTTTTCCTCCTTAAAAAATTATTCTGCCGGACCTTCCCAAGCCATCATTCCGCCGTTCATATTAACAGCATTATAGCCGCGGCTCTCAAGCAATTGAACTGCTCTCCCGCTTCTTCCGCCAGAGCGGCAAACAACTGTATATTCCTTGTCTTTATGGAGTTCATTTAAACGGTATTCCAATAGCCCCAGGGGTATATGAATAGCACCCGGGATCTTTCCTTGCGCTACTTCTTCCGCTTCCCGTACATCAAGAATAAGGATCGGATTTTTCTTTAATAACGCTTCTACTTCAATTGGTGTTCGCTCTCTCATCCTTTTTCAACCTTCCCTTTCCAGGCTGTCATACCGCCTTTTACATTTGTTACATTTAAAAATCCATGCTTTTTCAGTGAGGAAGCACCTTTCATGCTTCTCATGCCGCTTTGGCACATCACAAGCACTTCTTTATTTTTATCAAGCTCGTCCATATGGCTGCTTAAATCGTTCAGGGGAATATTTTTAAATCCGTGAATATAGCCCCTTTTATATTCACCTGGTGTTCTGACATCTATAAAGTGTTTATCTCTCTGTATTAAATAAGACTGAAGCTCATCAGCCGTTATATGATTAATTCCTTTAACAGGGATCATTTTTTTTACTACAAAAACCAACAATAGGAAGGTCGCTCCTATCCACATTACGGTTCCCATTCCTGCACCCCTTTAAATAAATAAATTTACATTTCCTTTTTCAGCATCACCAAGGTAAGCCGCCACACCTGCATAATCTAACCCGTGAACAAGCTCCTCCTTTTGAAGTCCTAAAAGATCCATCGTCATTGTACAGGCAACGAGCTTCACATCCTGCTCCTTTGCCAAATCGATCAATTCCGGAAGCGTCATCGCGTTGTGCTTCTTCATCACATGCTTGATCATCTTTGGACCCAATCCTCCAAAATTCATTCTGGAAAGACCCATTTTATCTGCTCCGCGAGGCATCATTTTACCAAACATACTTTCAAGTAAACCTTTTTTTACGGGGACTAACTCTTCTTTTCTAAGCGCATTCAATCCCCAGAATGTGTGAAAAATGGTTACCTCATGGTCATAAGCTGCAGCACCGTTTGCAATAATATAAGCAGCCATTGCTTTATCGTAATCCCCGCTGAATAAAACGATTGTCGTTTTCTTCTTTTGTTCAGGCATTCTTTTTCCTCCTAGTTACCCCGTTGGGTATTTTGATTTTAAATTTTTTACCCCTAGGGGTATATGTTAACTTAAATAAAAAGGCTGGTCAACCTTTCTATTTTATCTGCTCTTTACAAGCAAATTCACAGCCTCTTGAACCAATGCATCAGTGTCTTCTCCATCTTCATTTGCTTTTCTTACACATTCAACCAGGTTAGAGCTGACGATTACACCCATTGTACGGTCAATGGCAGTTCGGGTTGCAGAAAGCTGGGTGATGACCTCTCTGCAGTCCTGTCCTTCTTCCATCATTCGAAGAATTCCTTTTAACTGCCCTTCAATACGCTTGACCCTGTTTTTTACTTTATCATCGTAATTCATTTATCTTTCCTGCCTCCTTTTATCTGTTCAATACAACCGATTTTATACCCCCTTAGGTATATTGTCAAGAGATTGATTCTTTTAAAAGTAAAGAAAAAACCCACCCTAAACAGGTGAGCTTATTTTATCCCCTTTTACCTTCTCCGCCGCATTGATCTTTGGCGGTTAACCTGCCGATTCAGGAATTTATCATATTGATCAAGAATACCTAATGAAAGAAGTCCATTGCCTTCAGCTGTTGTTGGATAGCCGAGCGGAACTGTCCTTTTTACGAGCTGGGCATAAAGCTCAGCTTCAGTCAGATTCCGTTTAAAGCGTCCTTCTGCAATGTTTTTAACCAGTGCAATGGCACCTGATACATGCGGAGTAGCCATGGATGTACCTGAGAGGTTTGCGTATTTTCCATCTAAATAAGTGGAATGGATGTTCACTCCAGGAGCTACCAGGTCAATTTCATCATTCGTGTTGCTAAATTGCGCCAATTCCCTATTCAAGTCAACAGCTCCGACCTGAATGACTTCTTTATATGCCCCGGGGTAAGCAAATTCATTTGTATCCGGACGGCCGTCACCTTCATTTCCTGCAGCGCATATGACAGGAATTCCCTTTTCAACCGACCGTTTTATCGCTTTATGGAGATCTGGATGATCAGTTGGTCCGCCGAGAGACATAGACATTGCACAAACCTTTTCTCCCTTTGGTCCTCTCCAGTCAATAGCGTAATAAATAGAATCAATAATCGATTGATAATCACCGCTGCCGCTGCCGGTTAAAACCTTTAAAATCAGCAGTCCGGCTTTTGGAGCTGCACCGGCAATTCCATTTCCTCTGATCGTTGATGCCGCTATTGTTCCGGCTACATGAGTTCCATGACCATTATTATCGTTAAAATTTGAAGGATTTCCTCCATAGTCACTAGTGAAATTGCGTCCCCCAATAATACGTGCTGCAAGATCTGGATGGTCAGTTTGACATCCTGTGTCAATAACTGCGATTACCTGGCCTGCACCATAATCTGCTTCGTCCCATACAGCGGGAGCCTGAATCATTTGAATACCTTCTGGAATATTTGATTTGGAGACAGGGTAAACTTCTTCTATTTGATACGGAATTAAACCTATTTCGTCCATCTTGTTTCCTCCTCACACTTAGAGTTGAGTGCATCGCAAGGCTTTACCAAAAAGAGGATCGTTTTAACTTAATTCCCTATATATTCGATGTCAAGCCTCCAATTTCCTTCCAATTATATTACTTAATAATTTTACTCTAGTTGGGCATCCTAATTTTTAAGTGTATTTGGTTGCCGGAAGGATCCCATACAATTGCTATGTCTTCTTTAACTTTTATGCTGTACCCCAATTCCTCTAAACGTTCAATAGCTGATCTTCTGGTTTCTGCATCAGGGTACACCACTGAAAACCAGTCAAGACCGGGACTATTTTTAGAGGGAGTAGCTGCCCCTTCGCCATTCCATGTGTTAAGTCCAATGTGGTGATGATAATTTAAAGTAGACATAAAAATTGCCTGTTTTCCTAATTTGCTTACTGTGGCAAAGCCCAGGCCTTTTCCATAAAACTCCTCCGTCTTTACGAGCTCAGAAACGTGAAGATGAATATGGCCCATAAGAGTGTTCTCAGGAAGCCCATTCCATTCCTCTTCAGGTTCGCTGAAAAGGTCTTCGAGATTGATCGGATCTACTGCCATTTGAACCTCGCTATTATGCCAGCTCCAAAGCTCCGGACTACGATCTGTATACACTTCGATTCCGTTCCCATCCGGATCATCAAAGTAAAACGCTTCACTTACTAAATGATCAGCGGAACCTAATTTAACCCCATATTTTACTAAGTGTTTCACTAAACCAGCGAGCTGTGAGCGGTTAGGCAGCAGCAGGGCAAAATGGTAAAGACCTGTTTTATTCGGCTCTTTTGGTATAGGAAACTCAGGCTCATAAAGCGTTATAAGCGTATTACTTCCATCGGCTGTTAAAGAGGCTCTTGAGTGGTCTTTATGCTTTAACTGAAAGCCCAGAACCTGATTATAAAATGTAATTGAACGGTCCAGATTTTGCACTTTAATAGCTGCTTCACCTACGTAGGTTGCGGGATAGTGATGAAAAGTCATATGGCTTATCCTCCTGGCATATCTTTATTTTTGTGCGTAAGAATTTGTATTTAATCAAGTTACTTATTGTAACTAATAGTAGAACGGGATCAGCTCTTTGTCAATAAGATTGCCTGAAGCACTTTTTCTCTTTCTTCCTTAAATTTTAATTAAATTAGAATAATTTCTATAATTAGGGATTTTCTATTTTATTCGACACAAATATGTTCACCATTTTATGTTAGGAAATAATACCCGTTTTACTCATATTAGATGGTGGTAAACTAAACTAAAATTAACTTTAGGAGAAGATTACAATGATTGACTATACTTATTTCCAAAAACAGTTAGAACAAGATTACACTCAGCAAACAGTAGAACCTGTAGTGAATTGCATCAAGGTTGCATCATCCCAACTGACAGAAGAGCTAAGAAGCTGCAAACACTGTTCGCCATACGATATAAAGAGACTTCAGCATGCTGTCAAGGCCATTGAAAGAGAAGTTCTTTCCCACAAACCAAATAGCCGGGTACTTTTCCATATGCTAAAGCGGGTTCAAAATATGGTCGATTCCATTAAAAAGACGCCGGAAGTATTAATGGCATATATTCGTTGGCAATCACTTGTTGAAATGTCCATTAAAAGTTCACTTGTATGACATTAAAAGCGAAAGGCGCTCGTTCATCTCCGACAAGCACAAGACGACCTGCACAGGAAGGCGCTTTTTGCCTTCTGTGGAGGGTGGCTTAGGACTCGAGGAGCTAGCGCCTGTAGCTGGATATCATTAAAAATAGACCAAAGACAGGCTCCAATTTCCTGGAGTCTGTTTTTTTTATGAGCAGAAGCAGCTGTTTTTAATGACAACTATTTTTTTGCAGCTTATCCGTTTGGTCAGTTTTTTACTAACCATTTGTGTAGATCTCATTTGTCCAGATCGTTGTAAAAACCGACCAATTTGGTTTGGATTTTCTTATATTATTTTTAAATAACATTATTTATTTAAAAACTTAAAAAAAGAAAGCAATCGGATATTTTCATTTTTATAACAAATTATGGAAATAAATAGAAAATATCCAATGATTCGAAAGACCTCATAGAGATATTTCAGCAAAAAAAATTCAAAAAAACTTTTGTCGATAAATTCCCTTTTTCGACATTTTGCGCGCAAAAAAACCTCAACCAGCTCAAGCTGATAAAGGCCTACATTATTGTTATATAATTTTTTGGACTTTTTAAGTCATGCAAGAAGATTTGCTTTCTTGTCATTAAATTTTAATTCATTACCTTTTGCTGCTACTTCGGTAAGATAAGAAAGCAAATCTATCTTTGACTATCACTACAATTCGTCGAAATAGCGTTCCATCCTGCGGGACTTCCCTGCTACTTCACCGTTGGTTTACGTGGTCACATTGAATATTTACCCCCCTTACACAAAATAAAACCAAACGCTGAAAATTTTTAAGAGTATTATGTTCACTAAATTAATCGATTGATTTTTTACTAAATTTCACTTAAATAAAGACATATCCTACAAGTAAATTAATTTTTATTTTCCGTCCATTCTCCAACTGATTTGGAGTGATTGTCTGCTTTGAATCGAGATAACAGTTATTTTTTCAAGCACTACAACCTATATAGAAATGATTACTCTTGGAGTAGTCCTTGCCATGATTTATATTTATATTCGGGAAGCTTATATAACCCTCTCCTATCTGCTTCATTTTTAAAGAGGAGTGGCGAATCATTTATTAAAGGAGGCTATTTAAATGCTTTCAAAAATAGAATTGGAAAAAATCAACGATTTAAAGCAAACAGCTGAAGCGTTTGACGGTGTTCAACTAAAATTAAATGAAGATTGGCTGGAAATGGACAATCCTGGAGGAGTGAAGGTTTTCAGGACCTTAGACAAGGAGATGCTGGTTGGCTTTTTAGGTGTGTATGCCTTTGGCTCAACAGCAGAGGTGTGTGGAATGGTTCACCCTGACTTCAGAAGAAAAGGCATTTTCAGCGGGCTATTTAAAGAAGCTGCGATTTACATGAGGGAACAGCCGTACAAGGAAATTCTGCTAAACTCCCCTACCGGTTCCGCATCCGGGAAAGGATTTTTATCGGGCATTCCATGTACATATAAATTCTCTGAATACCAAATGAAATGGCACCCGCAAGAGCTTAATCCTTCCAGCCAGGCTAGTGTAAGAAAGGCTTTACCGGAAGAAAGCGGACTGCGAATCAGACTGGATGTTGAGGCCTTTAATGTACCCCGCGAAGATGCTGAGGAACACGAGAAAAGGCACAGCACCGAAAAAAACCAAACCTCTTACTCCATTGAACACGAAGGAACTGCAGTCGGGAAAATCAGAATCATCAAATCTGAAACCGAAGCCTGGATCTACGGCTTCGCCACCCTGCCGGAATACCAGGGCAAAGGCATCGGCCGCAGCGCCCTCCAGCAAATACTTCAAAAAGAAGCTGACAAAGGACGAGACATCCATCTCGAAGTCCAGGCAGACAACCTGCACACCCTTGAGCTCTACAAATCCTGCGGCTTCAAAAACTACCACTCCCAGGATTACTACGAGTACCAGGGATGAGGTGACGGAGTCCGGTGGTGCCAGGAGTCGGGTGGTGCCAGGCACTTGTCGAACAGCACATCGGGGAGTGCCTGGCACCTGTTCTAATTTGTCGGAATTTGTAGAAGGGCCAGCCTAGACGCTGGTTCTTTTTTAATTCTGGATTTAAAGGCTGGATGAATCTTTAATTTTTATTCTGTCTGCTCTTATGAAGAATTTCAGTTCCAGTAGACTTCCCGATGATAACCATGTCAGTCATATTGATAAACAGTCCTGTTTCCACTACTCCAACCATTGATTTAAGCAGGTTATGCAGCTTCTTGGGATCAGTTATTTCAGAGAACAGACAGTCTAAAATATAGTTTCCATTATCAGTGACAAATGCCTTTCCATTCTGAGATCGCAGGACCGGTTCGCTGCCTAAACGGGCGATCTTTTCCTTTATGATTTCATAGCCAAAGGGCACTACTTCAACCGGTAAAGGGAATGCTCCGAGGGCTTTAACCAGCTTGCTGTCATCAGCGGCAATAATCAGCTGTCCTGCAGCTGAATCGATGATTTTTTCTCTTACAAGAGAACCCCCTCCCCCTTTTATAAGGTCAAAGTTTTGATCGATTTCATCGGCTCCATCTATCGCAAGATCTACCTGCTTCACCTTTGAAAAATCAGTTAAAGGAATGCCGAATTCCTTTGCCCAGTTGGCAGTTTGGACAGAGGAAGGAATACCTTGAATGGCTATACCTTCACTCACCTGTTCGCCTATTTTTTTAATTGTCCAGTACATCGTTGAGCCTGAGCCAAGTCCGACAACCATACCATCCTTAACGAATTCAGCAGCCTTTTCCCCAGCCAGCTTCTTTTTGAAGTCCTTATCTTCCATGCGCTTTCTCTCCTTTTAGGTTATTTATAGGAAAGTTTTTTCAAATTCACTTAATCCTCCATCATAAATATCCCTTTTTCATGACCTTACAATAACATCAGGCCTGAGACCAATTTAACCTCTCTTAACTAACTATGAATATGAAAAATTCAATACGAATTGCATTCGACGTATTTCGAGCGTATTCGATTAGTGCCTGTCACCACCCGTAATTCGACTTAATTCGCGCGGATTCGGGTGGTGACAGGCACCACCCGGGCACCACCCGAATTAAAAAGCCAATCCTTCACCTTAATAGTACAGGGCAAAGGATTGGCTTTTTGGCAGTGGGTTATTGCATCATGTTTCCGTTAGTTCCGGCTTGTCCTGGGGCAGGTGCGAAGGAGCTTAGGATCTGCTGCATGTCCCCCTGTGATAGTTGTGGAACCTGGTAGTAATGGCGTTTGTTTTGGTAGAGGAAAATTTCGTAGGCCATTTCAATCCAGTTAGGAACGCTGTCAGCAACGACTCGTCTTAGCACCGGGTTGGTCATTTCAAGTGCGGTCATTGCTTTTAAGGATGCGCCTGATTTTATAAGTCCAAGCATATAGCCTGAAACGGATTGGTCATTGATTTCATTAACGGATTGTATCGGTTTTTTAGGCGGTGTTTGAGTTAGTCCGAAAACCGTGTCATTTCCTTTTTCCATGTTCATATCATAGGTCACGATCGATTTAGAAGGCTTTGCTCCTGTGCGAAAGACCTCGAGCGTTACATTATACTCCTCCTGTATAAATGCATGCTGCCGGTCGATGATATCAACCAGGCTCTGATCCTTTGCATGCTGACGGTACATCGTGTATTGATCCAGCACGCCGATTGAGGTGGACAATACCTCCTGCACATCAAACATTTCATGACCGCCATGATTAAGCGGCTGTGAAACATTTTCTGAGTGAGGCATATTGGATTGTGGTTGATTTTGACTTTGATTTTGCATAATAGAAGAGCCCTCCTTTTGTGGTCTGAGGGTAGTTTGTCTGGTATTTTTGCAATCCATACGGATTTTTTATATTTTTATTGAAAACGGTCTGATCATGTACGTTCGTTTCTTCAGTTGACCAAGGTTATGAGCAGGTTTTAATTACTTGTAAGCACAATGCAAATTTGTGAGCGGGGTGTCATGATTTATGAGCGCAATTTTCATTTTATAATTTATAAATTTATCTTGTAACCATAAAAAAGAACAGCCCAATATGAGCTGCCCTCCCCTTACTTTTATCGATTTTTAAACACGTCAGCCGTAAGCTCTGAAACGTAAGTGCTGCCGCCTTTATCCTGGACTTCCTCCACCATCATGGCAATGATGAATTCCGGGTTGTCCTCATCATACGCGACAAAGAAGCCATTTTCTCTTCCTGTTTCCTCGCCGGCCTGTTTAAGCTCAGCAGTTCCTGTTTTTCCTGCGATAGTAGCTTCAGGTATATCTGCAGGACTAGCGAACCCAACCGTCACAACCTCACGCAAATCCTTCCGCAAAATTTCAGCATTTTCAGAAGAAAGAAGCCCCTCTTTCCACACTTCAGGCTCCTCTTCTTCAAATAACAAAGGCTTCATCATAACCCCGTCATTGACGACGATTTCATACATTGAAGCAAGGTGTAAGATATTTGTCAGCATTTCACCCTGGCCATAGGAAGTATCTACAAGCTGCCCTTCTGAACCAATGGATCCATCGTTTGAAATTTGCGATGGACGGTTAAATGGGTAGGCAAATGGCAATTCTTCTTCATAGCCAAGCTCTTCAAGCCCATTGATCAAGGTTTCAGCGCCCATCCCAAGAGCCACCTGGGCAAAGTAAATATTATCAGAGAACACAAGCCCTTTGTTCAGATCAATTGGGTTCTGCGCTTCATGAACACGGGTCACACGAAAGTCTCCCCAATTGTCCTTTTGCCAGGTGAGACCGTTGATCGTAAATCCTTCATTCGGATCAAGTGTTCCGGCTTCGAGCCCGATGGCTGCTGTTAATGTTTTTTGTGTAGAACCGGGAGCATAGATGGTTGAAAAGCGATTTTGCAGAGGCTGATTTGGGTCTTCCTCAAGCTCTGTATAGCGCTCGCTGCTCACCCCGAGTGAAAACTCACCCGGATCAAAGCCTGGTGAACTTGCTAATACAAGTGTTTCACCTGTTTCAGGATCCACAGCTGCAGCCGTTCCCGGTTCTCCCTTCATCGCTTCAAATGTGGTTTTTTGAAGCTCAGCATCAATCGTCAGAGTAATGTCTTCCCCATCGTGCGCCTCCTGCTCAGCAACGGTAACAGTTTCCCCCTCATCTCCAGCCTTTTCGATATAAATCCGGTTCCCAGCTATCGACCGAAGACGTTCCTCAAGAAGCTGCTCCAGACCGCGCTTGCCGATAACATCGCTTGCTGTATAGCCCTCTCCTTCATTTTCCTCCAGCTGTTCCGCTGAAATGGCTCCAACATAGCCGGTTAAATGGGAAATTGCTTCCCCGAAAGGATATTCACGCATTTCAGCAGATTGAGAATACACCCCTTCCTGCTCGGTTATTTCTACAACCTCTTCCCGCTGCGCAGATGAAAATTGCTTGAGCGGAACAAGCAAATCATCCTCCACCCAGCCTTGGGAAAAACGCTCATCGATTGTCTCAACAGACATCGAAAGCCCTTCAGCCAATGCTTCTTTATCCTCGTCATTCAGTTCTCCCGGCACGGCTCCTACTTCATAGCCGGTTCCATTAATTGCAAGAGGGTTGCCATTTCGGTCATAAATCTCTCCACGAACACCCTGAGTAGATGAAAATCTTAATACATCGTCCTGTTCAAGCTCCGGAAGAATAAAGGATGGGTCCCATTGAACAAACCAGTTTTCTTCCTCTCCCTGCTCTTCAAATAACAAAGTAACTTCTTTATCAAACTGGACCGGTCCTGCAAGAGTATCGAAAAACACATTTACCGTTAGTTCCGCCGGCTCACTTTCATTCCACTCGGCATCCTCCGGAATGTCCTGCATAGACACCTCCAGATTATTCACTTCGATCTCTTCATAATAAAATTCGGTTCGTGTCACTGATTGTTCTTCTGTATAAAGATCTTTAGATTCAGCTGCTGTGTAGTCACTATACATGGCTGAAAAATCCTGTTCATTCCATAGTGATATGTATTCATCCAGCCGGTTATCGGGTGTCTCCTGCTCCGTGCATCCGCCAAGAACTGCTGCTGCTGCTAAAAAGAGAAAAATCGAAAGTTTGTTTTTCATACGAAAAGCCCCCTGATTTGGTCTACTTCTATAGTAACAAACAAAACCCTGAACTTTCATGCAA
Organism: Jeotgalibacillus proteolyticus; assembly: GCF_002926065.1. Classification (GTDB taxonomy): domain Bacteria; phylum Bacillota; class Bacilli; order Bacillales; family Jeotgalibacillaceae; genus Jeotgalibacillus; species Jeotgalibacillus proteolyticus. Next base: position 436,093 of record NZ_PREZ01000003.1, read on the forward strand.
TTTAACCCTTTAGTATTCTTTCTTATGTTTAGTTTCCGCCAGATTATATAAAAAAAAGCTTCCCGCAACATACGGAAAGCTCTCTACATTGAAATTAATGCTTACATTTATGCTTGAGGTTCAAACGTCTGGCAATCAGTTTCCTCACTCTTGGATGCTTTTTTCCCTTTATGACTTACTACATAAATTGCATCTGCACTGCATTTGTTTCCTTTTTTCCAGTAGGAACAGTTGTTTACTTCGCAAAGCACATCTTGAGCCACAGTATCCACCTCCTGAATGTAGTATTCACGGTTCAAAAACAGATCATACTCTTTTCTTCGTTGTGCTATTACATGATGTTTACCCTGCTTACACAATCCTGCACACTAAAAATTTCATTATTCAAAACAGTACAAATAAAAGAATTTTTATATGTTACACATATTTTAATTATTCATGGGTATCTAAAGTAAAAGAAAGAGTTGAAAGGAGTTTTACAATTATGGGCTTTATTTTATTTTTAATTGTCGGAGGATTGATCGGCTGGTTAGCTGGCGTCATTCTCGGGAAAGACATTCCATTTGGCATTATAGGTAATATTATTGCAGGTATCATTGGCGCCTGGATAGGCGGAGCATTACTAAACGATTTAGGACCGGTAATTGGCGGAATTGCGATTATTCCTGCTTTAATTGGTTCACTTATCTTCGTCTTCATTTTAAGCGTTATTTTAAAAGGAAGAGGAAAACGATAAAAAAAATGACCGCTCTCCTCATCATAGGAGAGCGGTTTTTTAACGGTTTTTTAATAGCTGCATTCGTTGATTAAATAAAGTTGGGTAGGATAAGAAACCAAGCATAACACTTGTCACGGCCGCTGTTGTCAGCAGCAGGAACATGATCAGTAATTGAAACTGAACCGCCTGGATTGGATCAGCCCCGGCAATAATCTGTCCGCTCATCATCCCCGGCAGCTGCACGAGCCCAACAGTTTTTTGGCTTTCGATGGTTGGAATCATGCTCGCTTTAATGGACCGGATCAGCTGGTGATGAATGGCCTGTTTGGGTGTTCCGCCAAGAGAAAGGATCAGCTCTGTTTCATCCTGATGATCATCTACTTCAGAGGTGAAACGGTTTAAAAAGAGAATAGCAAGAACCATGGAGTTTCCTATAACCATTCCACTGATGGAAATAATATATTGTGCTGTAGGCGGAGTAATATTGAATCCAATTAAAATCCCCTGAGTCAAGACCTCCACAGTAATCAGTGTGACAGCTACCTTCCAGGTGATTCCTTTTATAGAAGCTCCTTTTCTCTGTGCATTATGGGTTGCAACCAAGATCATCAATGTAACCATCAAGAAAATATAAAATAAGCTTTCTGAATCAAAAACGAATTTTAAAATGAATCCTACCGCCAACAGCTGAATTATGGAGCGGATCGTTGCAACAATTGTATCCTTTTCCAATCCAAGCCTTAAGGTTTTAGACAAAATAAGCGGAATTAAAACAAATATTAAGGTAAGAGATAATGCCAAATAACTCATTCTGCCTCCCCTTTCACAAACCGTCTAACTTTTTCATTTACTGGTGATTCAAGCAGCTCACTCTCTCCTGTTTCAATGACTTCCCCGTCCATCATGACCCAGGTGTAATTCCCAATGGTTAAAGCCTGCTGCAAATTATGCGTAATCCAAATGATGGTAGTTCCATATTTTTGATTAATCTTTACAATTAACTCCTCAATTTCTCTTTGTGAAGTCCTGTCAAGTGAAGATGTTATTTCATCAAGCAAGAGGATCTTAGGGCGATTAACTAATGTTCTTGCAATGGAAACCTTTTGCTTTTGCCCGCCTGACAAATCCTTTACATTCTTACTCAGGAAATCTTCTTTAAGTCCCACATCACGCAATAATTCTCCTGCCTCCCCCTCTGCAGGTTTTTTCTCCTGCAGCGTTAAAGGCAGCGCCAAATTATCCATCACGGTACCGCTAATCATCGGTGCACTTTGCAATGCCATCCCGACGAGACGGCGGAGCTCAACCGGCTGAAAGTCAGTAATCGTTTTTTCTTTTATATAAATCTCTCCGGAGTCCGGCGAAAGCAAATGATTACAAAGCTTTAGCAATGTTGTTTTCCCTGCTCCTGAAGGCCCCACCAAAGTGGTTATTTTCCCCTCCGGAAACGAACCCGTTATGTTTTTCAAAATTTCTTCTCCATTAATGGAAAAGCTGACATTGTTAAAGTGAATGGCCGGCTTATATCTTGAATTCATAGCATCACACCCTTATTTAAAAATATTATTTATAGTTATTATCATCTGATAAATATATCAAATAATAACCTTTTATTCAACTTTAAATGAGAATTAAATTATATAGTTGAGAATTGAATTCATTTAATATTGACTTTATAAGATATCTCCTTTTATTTCTTAATAATAATTATAATTTATAGTTCCTATCTTATTTGTAAATTTTTCTTTTTTTATTTACATTATTCCCTATTTTATAAATAAAAAATTGTTTAAATCTTATCCTTCTGGGAACTTAGAACAGTAGATTCATATAATTTAAAAATTCAGAGGAGGAAGGTACATGTTTCGTCATCAAAAAGAACTGCAATATGAAGTCAAGGTCGATCGTCCGGATCCAATGCTGGCTCGTCAGGTACAAGAGGTTTTAGGTGGACAGTTTGGTGAAATGACCGTTATGATGCAATATTTATTCCAAGGATTTAACTGTCGCGGCGAAGAAAAGTACAAAGATCTGTTAATGGATATTGGTACCGAGGAAATCGGTCATGTTGAGATGCTTTGTGCTCTCATCAGCCAGCTTCTTGAGGGTGCTTCGCCTGAAGACCAGGCAAAAGCTGCTGAAGATCCGGCTATTGCGGCCATCATGGGCGGAATTAATCCGCAGCAATTGATCATGAGCGGACTTGGCGCCGTGCCAACAAATTCAAACGGTGTTCCGTGGAACGGTGCTTATATTGTAGCCAGCGGAAATCTTCTTGCTGATATGCGTTCAAATCTGCACGCTGAAACACAAGGCCGTCTGCAGGTTTCAAGATTGTACCATATGACGAAGGATGAAGGTGTCCGCACTGTCTTCCGCAAGATGCTAGCTCGTGACCGCTACCACCAGTATCAATGGCTTGCGGCAATTTCTGAGCTTGAAGAAAAGAATGGCGTTGTTGTACCTGCCTCCTTCCCTCCAGAAGCAGAAATGGAAGCTCAGCCTGAAGCTTACAAGCTATTTAATCTTTCTGAAGGAACCGAATCTAAAGAAGGCCCGTGGGCAAGAGGAACTGCCCAGGATGGAACAGGCGACTTTGAATACGTTTCCGATCCTAAACCAAAAGGAAAAGCGCCAAAACCTGGAGTACCAGCACCAGAATTGCACCACGATTTAACAGCAAGTGTAACGGATAAATAACTGTTAATATAATGCCCCTCTCCTAAGAGGGGCTTTTTTTCATACAGAGACACTACATAAGATACACACAACACATAAATAATTCATTATATTTGTACTATTTTAAGTTTTCTAATTATTGGTATAATATTCTTGTAAGACTATTAATTACATATTGGAGGGGTTAGATTACATGAAAGCCAAAAAAGTATTAGCTACAACAGCCATTGCCAGTGCTCTTGTGTTTGGAAGCTTTGTACCGGGAACATTGGCCCATGATGCATTGGATGAAAGCGGTCTAATGAAAGGAGAAAGAGAGGTATTCTCTAATGAAGACCTTGTTAATTTAAGTGCATCAAGCTTAAGCGGATCAAAAAATGTTTCGAATTTAAACGAAGCTGCAGCAGTCCAGATTCAGAAACTGAACGGTGTGCAAAATAACACAGCTGATGTTTACGCACATAAAGGCTTTGCTTACCTGGGTACTCATACAGCCAATGGAGCGAATGGAGGCGTTCGTGTATTTGATTTAAAGGATCCCTCAAACCCTAAAGAAATTTCTGTCTTTGCAAATGATGATGTAGCTAATACTTGGCAGGAAAAAGTCATTGTAAAAAGCGTTAACACCCCTCACTTTAAAGGAGATCTTGCAGTTGTCAGTGTTCAGCAGCGCAACCGTACAGCCCCTGAGACTTCAGGAGGATTTCTTCTTTATGATGTAACAGATCCTTATGAGCCAAAGAAACTTGGTTTTTGGGAAACCTATTCCAATACCAGTGGTACGCATGAGCTTTACCTCGCATCACAGGGTGATCGAACGTTAGTCTTTACATCCAATCCATATGCTGATTACTACAGCCATGGAGAGCAAAAAGACTTTCAAATCGTTGATGTTACAGACCCGGCAAATCCAGAAACAATCTGGCAGTTTGATCCCAGAATCCTACCCGAGGTTCCAAATTCATTCAATGGATACAATTGGACTGACACTCACGGCAAATCAAGAGCGGTCTTTAACCATAGTGTAATGACAGATAATAACGCTCAATATGCTTACGTTTCGATGTGGGATTTAGGCACTATTATTTTTGATATTAAAGACCCTGAGAACCCTGTATACCTGGGAAGAACAGATTTTGCTTCTGACCAGCAGGGATCCGCGCACTCCGCAGCACTGGCGCAAGGCGGAAATGTGTTAATTGAAACACGTGAAGTCTATCAGCCAAAACGTGCAGGATTTGAGGAGTCTTATGGTTATACGCGTATCTTTGATATTAAAGACAAAAAGAATCCAAAGCTTCTAAGTGAATTTAAAACCGACCTCACAGACAAAGTAGAAGCAGGAAACACATTCTCTAACACCGTTCATGATCCAAAAGTACAAGGAAATACGCTTTACCTCAGTCACTATGCCGGAGGAGTTTATACAGTAGATATTTCAAACCCAGCCAAACCGGTTCAAATCGGTCAATACGTACCAGACCAGGCAGATGTATGGGGTGTATTCGTTGATCGAAATTATGTGCTTGCTTCTGATATGGGACAAGGGTTAAAAGTACTTTTAAAGAATAATGGAACATCTTCAAAAAAACAAACAAACTAAGTAAACAAGCATTGTGAGCCGATTGACTCACAATGCTTGTTTTTTACTTGAAGGTAGTAAGCCACTCTAATGTCACACTCATCATCTCAGCCTGCTGCTCTTTTGCAGAAACCGCAGCAGCCATATCTCCCGGCTGCTCCCCGTACATGCCAAACTGAGCATGATTGCCGCCTTTGATTCCGTGCAGCAAAGCTTCATCTGACAGAAGCGCTTCTGATTCTTTTATATCCTCAACCGTTGAAAGTCCGTCATTTTCTCCATATAACAAAAGCATGGGCAGGTCTGTTCCGGAAAAATCGGCTCCTCCGCCTGGATAAGAAGCAAGAAAAATAATGCCTTCTATTTTTTTCGGATTATTTTGAGCATATAATGCCGCCCCAACACCTCCAAGCGAATGTCCGCCAATCACCCATTTTTCAATTGAGGGATGACTGTCAAAAACGTCTTCTGCCCTGCTTTGATCGAGCATAGCTAAATTCAGCCGGACTGCAGGGATCGCAACAAGATACCCTTCCTCTGCAAGACCTTTTGCATAATACGCATACGCTTCAGGCTCTACCTTGCCTCCCGGATAAAGAACAATGCCGGTTCCGTTAGGCTCCTCCGGCAAGAAGGTAACGATGTTATCTTCATTGCTCCATTCGTTTTCATTTACAAGTGAGTATAGCTCATCTGTAGCGTCACGCGTTTGCTGGGTCCATATATAAAATCCTGCAAAAGTCACAAGAAGGATAACTAACAACCCGATTAGTATGTATTTGATCCATTTTTTCATGATAGTCCTCCAATTTTTCAGTCACGAGAGGTATTCTTCTGTTTGCGAGCGGGAGTTAATGATAATTAAGCGATATTTTTCGTTTGTGAGCTGGGTTCATTTTTTAATGAGTGCCATTTTTTATTTATGAGCGCTTTCTGGAAATTTATAAGCGTTATTAGTAAAGCATGTGCTGAATCCTTTGTTTACTTAAGTACAAAAAACTCCACTTTTCCAATCACAAAGTGGAGTAAATAAAATCAATCCTTAAAATTCCTAACAGTAGACTGCTCTTCACTTCCGTCTGACTTCGTTAAAACGGAGATGCTGCCGTCGGTTTCAAGTACGACTGCCCGCACCTTTTCCATCGAATCAACACCGCTTGACCTTGCTGCCTGAAGCATTTCTTTTTCCATGATCCGTGCTTTCTTCATTTCACCCCTCAAAAATTCTTCATTATAATAGAGCAATTTGGGACTGGATCTAATAATTTTACTTACAGCTTTTGATCGTACTGAAAGCCATGTGATGATATACTGCATGACAATTAACACGAAAAAAGCAGTCATTCCTTCTGCCAGTGCAATATTTTCATCTAAAAGAATAGTAGCAAGAACTGAACCAAGAGCTACTGTTACCACTAAATCAAACGCATTTAATTGAGTCAGCGTTCGTTTCCCTGAGATTCTAAGGATTGCGACCAGCCCTATGTAGGCTAAAACACCCACTGATAAGGTTCTCCAGATCGTTTCCCAGTCGTTAAAAAACATATAATTCCCCCCTGTAGCCTTACCTTCTTTCCGATTTCCCTCCTAAAATAATGGCAAACGAGAAACAGGGATATTGTACGTTAGTTTTTCATTGAGAAACCTTCTGACGATATTCCTTAAAGAGGTGATCCCGTGATTCATATGCCTGCTGCTTAAGGTTCTCAAGGTCAACATTAACCAGCTTTCCGTCTTTTTTCACAGCATTTCCCGCTACATAAACGGAATCCACATTGGCCGGATTTGTACATTGCACTACAGTGCCAATAGGACCGTTTACCGGAAAGATGTTTAAATCAGACGTGCGGATCATAATGAGATCTGCCTGTTTTCCGGGGGTTAACGTGCCTACTTTATCCTCAAGCAGTAATGCTTTCGCACCCTCAATGGTGGCTAATTCCAGCATCATTTGAGCTGAGATATGAAGGTCAGGACCAGGCATGATGCCTTTATCAAGCAGCTGTTGGTTGACTCTTGCCCGCTCTGCCTGAAGTGCAAATTTCATTTGAGCAAACATGTCTCCGCCCGTTGAAGTAACGACATCTACACCGAGAGCAGGCTTCACTCCGTTTTCAAGCGCCAGCCCTACTGCAGGGTAGCCATGCCCCATCATCATCTCAACCTCAGGAGTAACGGTTATACTGCCGCCTTTTTCAGCCAGCATTCTCATTTCCTCCGGACTCACTGCATTTGCATGAGCGAAATTCAAATCGCTCCCTAGTAAATTTGCCCCGTTTAATCGTTCAATAGAGCGTGCAGCCGAACCCCAGGTGCCAAAGCCTAAATGCATACTGCACACAGCATCCAATTCCCGGGCAAGCTTGATTTCCTTCACACTCGTTTCCCACGAGCTGAATTCAGGTCCCCTGATTGCAAGTCCCATCGTTAAAAGCTGATCGCGTGAGGAAAAATGCCTCTCCTTCACTTTTTTGGCGTCCTCTGCGTTATCGATTGTACTTTCAGCATTCCAGTATTCTGTGTCACCGGGACAGCCATGAGCAAAGACCCCGCGAATTCCGGCATCCTTCAAGCCTCTTATCATCTCTTCTGTATGATCGGGGGAAATAATCATAGACCAATCAAGAATCGTTGTGACCCCGGCATCCAATGCCTCAAGTGCACCAGCAAAATTTGCGATATAATCATCCTGCGGACGGCGCATGGCTCCAAGCCCTCCGTAATAGATTTGACTTAAGTACGTTTGCAGCGACCAATCCGCTCCTATATTCCGAATAATCGACTCCCATGTATGTCTATGAGAATCAATCAGCCCCGGCATTACGATCATTCCTGCTGCATCAATCACTTCACAATCCTCTGCCTCTATAGAAGGATTTATTGCTAAAATTGTTGAACCTTCTATTAAAATATCAGCCTCGTCATAGCTTCCGAGCTTCCTGTCCAATGTAAGCACGGTACCGTTTTTAATGAGTTTCTTCATTCCGCCATCTCCTTCTAAATTAAAATACTAGCGATCGTCTGCCCTATTCGTCTTTATGTACATTATTCATTGTTAAAATTCTTCTGTATAAGAAAATGATCAGCGCAGAAATCAAACCGACAGCCATCATGACAAGTCCATTAAATCCCCAGGTACTTCCTTCAATCCCTCTGATCATCCATACTCTGACCAGCAAAAGAGTCACACCCAGCTGAAAAATAAGATACGGGATAAAATACTTTTTATGCATGACATACATATACTTAACCATTACCCAGCCTGCCACAAAAACAGCAATGATCAACAGCATTATCTTTCCCCCTTCCTCCATTTTCTGCCTGCCTTAAGAGTAACACAGTTCTCGTTTCACCCTTTATCCATATAAGGAAAATCCTCTCACATACTTAAAAATTATCATTTCATAGGAGGAAATATTTAGTTTATAGCCCGCTATACAGGGAATAATAAGAGCATTATTAGAAAATAGATTACTAGATTAATTTTTATCGTTAATCAGTTATTTGGAGGAGCAGCGATGAACAATTTGCAGCCAACCATTTCCTTTATTATTCCCGCATATAATGAAGCAGAAAATGTACCCTTGGTTCATAAGGAATTAAAAAAGACGTTTGAAGATTTATCTTATCAATTTGAAATTGTCTTTGTTGATGACGGGAGCAGTGATAATACTCTGACTGTCCTGCAAGATATGGCCAGCAAATGTGATAAAGTGAACTATGTTTCCTTTACGAGAAACTTTGGAAAAGAAGCCGCTCTTATCGCAGGGCTTGAGCATGTTAAGGGAGATGCGGTCATTATTATGGATGCCGACTTGCAGCATCCTGTCTCTTTAATTCCTGATCTGCTAAAAGGATTTGAGGAAGGATACGATCAGGTCATTGCCAAGCGCAATCGTAAAGGAGATTCAAAGCTCCGTACTGCGCTTTCAAATTTTTATTACTTCGTTATAAATAAACTGACCGATGTGGATATGAAAAACGGAGTCGGTGATTTCCGTTTACTTAGCAGGCGGGCAATTAATGCGATGCTAATGCTAAAAGAAGGAAACCGCTTTTCAAAAGGGTTATTTTCTTGGATAGGATACGAGCAGAAAATCATTCATTATGAGAACGTCCAGCGTGAAAACGGAGAATCCAAGTGGTCGTTTTCAAATCTTGTCAATTACGGCATTGATGGAATGATTTCATTTAATCTTAAGCCTCTCAGAGTTTGTTTATATATGGGGCTGTTTATCTTGTTTATTTCCCTTATCTATATCATGGCGATGTTTGTGCAGGTGTTCCGTGAGGGAGTCAGTGTCCCGGGATATTTCACGACCATTTCAGCTGTTCTGTTTTTAGGCGGTCTTCATTTATTCAGTCTGGGTATAATCGGAGAATATATCGGACGTATTTATTATGAGGCAAAGCAAAGACCCCTCTATCTTGTTCAGGAAACCAATGTTACTAAGAGAGGTTCAGAATGAAGCGTTTTAATACAGAATTCACCCGATTTGTCGTAGTAGGAGGGATCAACACCCTCAATTACTACGCGGTCTTTTTATTTTTCCATCAATTATTATCCCTGCATTATATGGCTTCACATTTGATAGGGTTTATGGTCAGCCTTGTCATCTCGTTCTTTTTAAATTCGTATTTCACCTATAGAGTCAAGCCGACATGGGCAAAGTTTTTACAATTCCCCATCACCCAGCTTGTCAATGTAGGTGTATCGTCAGCTTTTGTATTCGCTTTTGTGGAGTGGCTGAACTTTAACAGCTCTATCGCTCCTCTTTTTGCCGTGATCTTTACAATCCCCGTAACCTTTATCGTGACAGGGAAAATTCTTAAAACAAATGGTGAGCCTTTATGATAAATAAACGTAACATTCTTTTACTTGTACTGGCGGCTTTTGCCGCCGCTTTCTTTTCCCACTTTTTCTTTTTGAGAGAGTGGTGGAATGACAGCTATATGCTTGGCCCTAATGACGGCTTAAACCAGATCGCCCCCTTTAAAGAGATGTTCTACAACGAATATACAAGCGGCAGTTTTTTCTATTCCTTTTCTTTTGGGATGGGAGCAGGCATCTATAGTCAGCTTGGCTATTATTACTCGACAAATTTAATTTACATAGTAACGGTGGCAGCCGTTTACCTGCTGGAAGTCACCAGCATCATTGACAAGCCGGATGTTTTATTCTGGGCGCAGGCAAATGTATGGCTGAGTGTCATCCGGGTTACGGGTATTATTATTCTTACGACACTTGTTTTCAGATACATGAAAATTCGATTGATACCCGCTTTTGCGGGCGCTTCTCTTTACGCTATTAATGCGATTTATTTCAGACATGTTGTGTACTGGGAGTTTTTTGCAGATGCGTTTTTCTGGGTGCCGCTTTTAGTTCTCGGTGTAGAAAAGATCATTCGGGAAAAGCAGCCTGTATGGTTTATTGCCGCGGTTGCTTTAACGGTATTTACTAATTTTTATTTTGCCTATATTAATCTGATTTTTATTGCGATCTACATTGTGTTCCGCTGGTTTATTCATTTAGAAAAAAATGAAGCTTCGCTGCGGTCACAGATTAAACAGCTCGGTTTTGGCGGTCTTTTAGGATTCGGCATAGGTTCTGTCGGCTTTATTCCTGCGGTTTACGGTTACTTGAACAATCACCGTCCCCCATTTGAAAATGACATCCCTTTACTGGATCCCTTTGATAATGTGTTATTTAGCAGCCTGACCCTTCTTCTTCCGGCAATTTTTCTTTTATTCGTCTGGATGTGGTCGTTTTACCGGAACAGACTGTTTTTATTGTTTGCCTCCCTCAGTCTGCTGCTGTCGATACTGCACTTTGTCCCTTATGCAGGCAGTATGTTTAACGGTTTTTCAGCCCCTAGAAACCGCTTTGAGTACCTCGCGTACTTTTCAATCGGCGGAATGACAGCGGTTGGTCTTCAGCTGCTTGCAAAGGCAAGAAAATTACAGCTGGTTATAGCGGGCGGATTTGCTATCGGAGCTTACCTTTTCTACTATTATTTCGATCAGACCTATACAGCTGATACGGATAAAGCAATTGTAATTCTTATACAGGCAGCAATTGTACTTGTAGCTTTTCTTCTATACGGCTGGTTTAAAAAACCTGCTTACGGCTACACGCTCATCGCTGTCATTATTATTGGAAACATCGTTGTCATGAACAACCATCAGCAACACTCTTTTGGCAGTGTAGAGCGGGTTAATAAGGAGTATCTTCTCAGTGAAGACTACATGCACCCTGAGCAAAAGGAACTTATTGCAGAGCTCCAGGAAATTGATAACTCTGTCATGCCAAGACTTGACTGGCGCGGGGAGGATCTTCGGAACAATATCCCAATCGTTCAAGGGTTTTATGGGACCAGCGCTTATTCCAGTATTCAAAATAAAAATGTTCTCTTCTTTTACTACGAGGATTTAGAAATCGATATGGAGCATGAGAGTGTCAGCCGGTATTCAGGTTTTGGGGACCGGGCTAATTTATACAGTCTCCTGCGGGGAAAATACCTGATGCACGCAAAAGCATGGGAGGAAGAAATCATTCCGTATGGCTTTGAAGAGATTCTCCAAAGTGAAAACTATGTTATTTATGAAAACACCAATGTTCTTCCATTTATAAAAACTTCAAGCGAGCTTTATAATGAGGATGATGTTAAACAGGTGGATATTCCTTCAAGGGAAAGCGCGATGCTGTCAGGAATTGTGGTAAAGGATCTGGAGCAGGAGCCTTCTGAGATTGAATCGCAGGAAGACCTTTTAGAAAACGCCGAAATTGTCCCTGTTGATGCGACCTACGAGGACGGGCAGCTAACCGTTACCGGTGATAGAGGCGGTCTTGATTTTAGAATTAATGAGGCAGCAGCGGACTGGGAAGACCTTTATTTATCCTTCTTCCTTGAGAATAACGACCGTCAGGCACCTATGCTGAAAATTGCGGTGAATGAATTTGAAACGCTCCGCAAATCACACAGATCCCTCTACAGAACAGCGATCAACGACATCACCGTCAGGGTAGCAAGTGCTGAAACGGTTTCGCTTCGTGTCAGGGAAGGAAGCTATACGCTTGAGAACCTGAAGCTGTTCGGTGAAGATTATGCTGCACTGGACGAGGCTGTCCAGACAGATACACATCCCGACGAGGCAGAGCTTTCCGGTAATAAAATCAAGCTGCAATTTGATAATAGGGATAATGATTCGCATCTGACCATTCCGATTCCTTATGAGTTAGGTTGGCAGGTGAAGGTAAACGGAGAAAAAAGAGACATCCTGGAAACCAATTTTGCCTTTTTAGGCACTGAAATTGATGAAGGTGAAAATACAGTTGAATTTGTTTATTACCCGCCTTATTTCAGAAGCAGCCTGACTGCTGCAGTTGTTTCCCTGCTGATCACTGTAATCTGGGGGATGACGCATTGGAAAAAGAATCGTAAAAGCAGGCCGGGACGTAACGATAAGTTTATAAACGTGAGGTGAACGGAGCGGAAGGGGGCGACTCCAGCGGGATAGAGCGGGAGCTTGAGATCCACTTGCGAAGCAAGTTAGCGAAGGGCCCCGCGGAAAGCGTCCCCTGAAGCGCAGGGAACCGGGTTTAGGAGGGAGTGACACATTTGTCTCCCTCCCTTTTTAATTTAAAACGATTTACCCCGCTTCCTTCATCCCTTCAAACACTTTTTTCTTCTCAGGGTGAAGCATCATCCCGATTAACACAAGCGTAGAAACTAAACACAGGAATGCCAGTGCAATAATGGTTAACCGGAGTGAAAAGATATCCGCGACGACACCCATTCCAAGTACAAAAACAATTTGAAAGAAGCTTAACACTACCCCATACAAACTCGTCACCCGCCCCATTATCTCAATTGGGACCTTGTGCTGATACCAGGTTGTATAGCCGGTATTTGAAAAGGCATTAAAAAAGCCGAGAAGAACAAAGCCGGCTGCGATCATTTCAAAGGAGTCACTGAAGGCGTAAATCAAATAACCGGTGGAAACCATTAAAAAACCTCCGCCAAATAAAAATTTGACAGATAAACGGTTTGCAAAGACTGCAACTGCAGCTGCTCCTAATACAGCTCCAACACCAGTAATACTGATTAATAAGCTGTATTGGAACTCACTCAAATTCACGACCTGTCTGGCAAACACGACCTCCTGTGCATCCATCGCAAATGTACCCAGCATGATGACTAAGTTAATACCAAGCACGCCCAGGAATAAAGCCTGTCCTCTGGCGAAATGGAAAACAGCCTGAAAATCCTCCTTAATCGCCTGAAAAGACAAAGGGTTGATGCCTGCTGTTTTTTCACCGTCAACATTCGGAAGGAACAGTAAAATGAAAGCCGAGAGGAAAAAGGTGACTGCATTAATCCAAATAGCCATATGTAATGAGCTCATAATAAATAACATGCCGGCAATTGCGGGACCAATAATAAAGGCTCCTGAGGTTGTCAGCGAGTAAAACGAATTAAAACGTTTTCTTTTTTTCTCAGGAACAAGCATCGTTATGTAGGTTAAAGAAGCGGGAGCAAAGAAGGATTTTGCCATTGAAATAAACCACAATAAAAGATAGATGCCCCACACTGAGGGCATAAACGGAATAAGTGCCACAAGCGCACCGCAAATCACATCTGTCCAAATCATTAATTTCCGCTTATTTGCACGGTCAATGATGCTCCCTGCCCAAAGCCTCGTAAAAATAGCGGCTGCCGGTCTGACAATCCAAAGTCCGGCAACCGCCGCTGCAGACCCTGTCATCTCAAGCACAAGCAGATTAATCGCAACGAGGTAAACAAAGTCCCCGACTGTCGACAGTCCCATTCCTGATAAAAGTAATGCAGGGAATCGCCATCCCTCCCACCTCAGTGACTTATTCATTCCAACCTCCCCCTTTCCTATCCATTCTCTAAATGGAAATTCATTTCCTTGTTAATCAGGGAGATTACGTGATCATTGTGTGACAGTTCATTTACAGGACAATATTTTAGTAAGAAGGATCTCCCCCCTTACTGATTAAGGGAGTTTGAAGCCGCTTTTGATCCTGCTCATCGTTATTTGTAATCATTAATGATCAGATGTTTAGTTGAAGCCGGAAGATCTATTAATTTATCCTTTAAAAAAGATGGCTTAACGTTCATCTCATGTAACTCGTTTAAAGGGACCCATCTATAAACAAGGCGCTCGCCTTCTTCCCCGAAAAACTCTTCTTCTTTCACTAAAAGTTGAGAAGACGAAAGAGCATAATACAGCCCAATTTCATGAAAATCCTGCTCCCGATATTGAAAGAAATTCTCCGTCATCCAGAGAAGCCGTTCTGCCTTTACCTCGACTCCGAGCTCTTCTTCCATTTCTCTTTCGACTGCCGTCTTAGAGTCCTCCTTTACTTGAACACGCCCTCCCGGCAGTGCCCAATACGTATCATTTCCCTGTCGATGAAGCAGGATATGATTGTTTTTAATTAACACGCCGGCGACACGGTAATTAAATACTGTTTTGCCGATTTCAAAAGTAGAATCCATTTAACGCCTCTCCCCTTCCTCACATGCTCCAACAATCTTCCTCACTTCTTCTTTTACACCCTCTGGATACAGAATAAATTCCTCGTTCCAGAGCGTTTCAAGCGGAACCCAAAGAGCCACAGACTTCTTACCGGGCTCGGTTACTTTAAATTGCTCGACCTCGTATAATTGTTTTTCTGTAAATCCAGCTGAATAAAGCTGTGTGATTTCATGACCGACCTGGCCGTCCACCTGGTAAATGTTTTCAAGGCAAGCGAGATAAGACTTAACCTCTATATCAGCATCAATTTCTTCTTTAAATTCACGCACCAATGTATCGCGCGATCTTTCACCGAGCTCAATCGTTCCTCCAAGCGGACGGTAGAAGATCCCGTTTCCTTTTGAGTGCTTTTTGTTTTGTTTTTCCAGAAGGATTTTGTTTTCCTTCATAATGATTCCCAGTGAGGTTGCACGCGGCTTCATCTAATTCCTCCTTTAAAACTGCCAGACTCTCTAACTTCTGCTTTCATGCAGAATTACCCTCTTTTTCATAAGTGAAATTGCTGAATAACTCTTCTTTTTTTTCGTATACATGGTAAAAAGCAGGTCAGGGGCAGGGTGAAATGTGTCTCAACTTCATAACCCGGTTCACTGCGTTAGAAGGTTCTTTGAAATTAGAATTCTATGGGTGAATTCCTTTTTAATTTGCATGTTGATTTCCATTGCAGGGGCATGCTTTCCGCGGGACGGGAGCTGAGCTAACTTGCTGCGCAAGTGGATCTCAGCCTTCCCGTTTCTTCCCGCAGGAGTCAGCCCCTTCCATTTCAATCAACTCACAATTTTTGAATTTCTCTTCTTTAATGTAAATGTGTATTTTTACCGAAACACTCTACTGTACTAATGTGTCTCCTCCCATTAGTCCGGTTTCAACGTTTAGAATGTTCTTTGAAATTAGAATGCTATGGGTGAATTCCTTTTTAATTTGCATGTTGATTTCCATTGCAGGGGCATGCTTTCCACGGGGCGGGGCTTGAGCTAACTTGCTGCGCAAGTGGATCTCAGCCTTCCCGTTTATTCCCGCAGGAGTCAGCCCCTTCCATTTCAATCAACTCGGTAAGTATAAGTTTATCTTCCAAAATTCAATTGATATGGGTGAATCCCTTTTAATTTGCATATTGATTTCCATTGCAGGGGCATGCTTTCCGCGGGGCGGGGCTTGAGCTAACTTGCTATCGCAAGTGGATCTCAAGCTCCCGCTTCTGACCTTACGTTTCTTTAATTTATCGATATGCCCCAGGCTCTTTGAAGCAAAGAGGAGGTGAAATGCTTGAATCAGGATCCTCATTACATAAAAGGAATGCTTGAGCGGCTTAAGGATTTAGATGAGCTGACCAAGACAATGCAGGAGAAATTTGAAGGGGAGGGCAGCCGTAACCGGTTCGCCTGGCTCTTTATGCCTTTTTTAAAAGCACTGTACATAAGAAAAGAGCATACAGATGTTGTGATGCAGAAAATCTTGAATTTTGCCTCTGCGCCGCCTGTTATTGCTCTGTTTGGCGCGCTCGGATTTTTGAGCTTTATTACGGCGGTTGAAAGCGCGCTGCTCACCCCTTATCCCTATCTCCTCATTGGCCTTGCTCTTTATCTTTATTCTGCCATGGAGATTTTCTTCAGGCAGCTTGACTTTAAGGATAAGCTTTTTGATCTGTACGCATTTAAGGCGATTCACCCTTCTCTCTATCAGGCTTTTCAATCCTTTAGTGGCACTGCCCCCTTTTCCTTTAACAGTCTGCATGAAACCATTCGTACCATTCTTGAACGGGAGCACTTGACAGGGATTGAAGCCTATAATGAATTAAAAGCCGTATACGAGAAGCTTGAGGCGATAACAGAAGAGCGTAATCAAATGATGAACGATGTGGAGTATTCCGAATCAAATATGGCTAATTTACTCACGGTCTATGAGCATGCGCTGAAGCTGGTTCAGGCAGCCGCTGCCAAAAGAGTTTCAAAGGATGTTCTCTATCTTTATACGGATTACAGCCTTTTTGAAAAAAGAGGAGATCTGCTTGTGTTACAGGAGAGCCATCACACATATGATATTCCGAGAGAGATTTCTTTAACAGATGAGGCTGTACAGCATTGGGCAGTTGTAAAAGCGTGCCATGCTAAAGAGGATGCGGATTTAATTCAGCTTGACATCAGTCACCGCCTTGTTTCATTGGCGATAAAAATAAAAGTGGAACAGACGATTTATCTTTATTCCTTTCATTTTGCTCAGCGGGAAATAGATCACTTGATTGATATGATCATGCGGGAAGAGCTTCACACACTGCTTTACCATAGTATTTTGCTTTACCATAAAGAAAAGGAGGGATGACCATGGACGATCCTATCATTCTAAAGATGAAATCCTATCTGGATGATATTCGTGAGCGACGAGAACGCTATGCAGATTTAACTGCATCCTCCAATAACGTCATCGTCAAGCCTTCTATTGCCCCTGAATTAAAGAAACGATCTGACATGCTCAAGCAGATCCTGGATGAGACAAAATGAATCAAGCTCCCTTCCTGTTAAAAAGGAAGAGAGCTTTTTTTTACGTTCCAGCGGACACTGAATGCTTACTGGAAAGGATGCTGTAATAATAGTCAGCGGCATAACGTGCATCTTTTGTTCCATGCACGAGCACCCTGCCGTCTTTAAAAAAGACAACTCTGTGCTCTGCCTGGTAAACAAGAAGATACTCATTTCGAATCATTGTACCTTCCTTGTTTTTTAGCACGCGCTCCAGCTGATCCAGGTCTCTTTGATTGTTTTCACCCGGCCTGATTTGCACTGTGTCTCTTCCGCAGAGGACATTTGTGTGCACGGTTGATTGGTTTAGATAAGGGTATTCAGGCACCTCTCCGCAGGAAGGACAATTTTTTTTCTTCATCCGGTCAACGCCAACCTTCTGATGCTGCCCGCTCCATAAATCAAAGGTAATCAGTTCACGGCGGAGCGCCTCTTTATCGCCAATAAATAGCTTCAGTGCCTCTGTCACCTGATGAGCTGTTACCAGGTGGACAATCGGGCTGATGACACCTGCTGTATCACATGTCGGCCCCTGTAGAGGTGCTGACTGCAGCAGGCAATTCAGGCACGGCGTCTCACCCGGAAGGATCGTATAGCTCATGCCATAGCTGCCGACACAGGACCCGTAGATCCAGGGAATATCATGCTTTAAAGCAGCATCATTAATAATGAGTCTGATGTCAAATTGGTCTGTTCCATCCATAATGACATCCACTTGATTTTGGGAAAGCCATGAGTCTAGCTCTTTTGCATTTACATCAAGCAAATAAGCATCGATATCGACTTCACTATTGATCTGCTGAAGTTTTTTTTGGGCTGCAGCCGATTTTGGCAGATGGTTCGCTGCATCCTCTTCACTGTAAAGCTGCTGGCGTCCGAGATTGCTCCAATCCACATAATCCCGATCCATGATCGTGAGCTTGCCAATCCCTGCACGGACAAGCATATCCGCTGAGGAGGACCCAAGAGCTCCGAGTCCGATCAGGAGTGCATGATTCTGACTTATCTTTTTCTGACCCTGTACGCCAATTGGTGCGAAGAGCTCCTGACGGGAATACCGTTCAGTCATGAATGAATCATTCCTGTCGATGGACTTGAAGCAGTCGCGTGCGTTTTTTTCGGGATTCGTCCTGCCTCAAAGCCTAGACGCCCTGCTTCAATTGCTTTTTTCATCGCAAGCGCCATTTTAATTGGATCCTTCGCTCCTGAAACAGCGGTATTTAATAGAACTGCGTCTGCCCCAAGCTCCATGGCTATCGCAGCATCTGACGGCGAGCCGATTCCCGCGTCCACGATGACCGGAACGGAGGATTGCTCAATGATCCATTGAAGATTTAGCGGGTTAATAATTCCCTGCCCTGATCCAATTGGTGAAGCCCCCGGCATAATCGCATGACAGCCAAGCTCCTCTAAACGTCTTGCCAGGACTACGTCATCAGAGGTGTAAGGCAGTACAATAAATCCTTCTTCAAGCAGCATTTCACACGCTTTAAGCGTTTCGACAGGATCAGGGAGCAGTGTTTTTGAGCAGCCGATAATTTCCACCTTCACCATATCGCACAAGCCGCTCGCACGTGCAAGACGGGCAGTCTGAACTGCTTCCTCTGCCGTTGCAGCACCTGCTGTATTTGGCAGCAGTGTATAATCACTTCGTTCAAGCTCCTGCAGCAGGTTTGGCTGGTCCTTATCAAAAATGTCCATTTTCCTCACTGAAAAGGTAAGAATATCTGCCTCTGATACCTCAACAGCTTTTTTCTGCGAATGAAAATCCGGATACTTCCCTGTACCGAGCAGCAAGCGTGATGAAAATGATTTTGATCCTATTTTTAACATTATCTTACCCTCCTCCTACAAATTGAACGAGCTGAAATTGATCTCCTTCTTTTACGGGCTGGACAGTGTGAGCGGAATGATCAATGACCTCCTGATTCTGTTCAACCATCACGACCCGGTCTGTCAGCTCAAAATGGTGAAGAAGATCCTTCACGACAGTGACCGAGTCTGGAACCGTAACCTCTTTTTCATTTACGATAAGCTTCATATCATTTCACTTCCCTGATAGAAATTTCGATGCAAACCAAAAGCTGTTTTCCATTCTTCTGAAATCGGTTTTCCCTCGATCAGATCGGCCATAAAAACGCCTGTTTCCGCTGATAGCAGGATTCCATTTCGATAATGACCCGTTGCGATCCATAGATTCGAATAGCCCGGATGCGCATCCATAAATGGAAGACCGTCTTCTGTTTGAGGACGAATGCCTGCCCATGTTTTTTCAAAGCTTGTTTCTTCTAAGGCCGGAAGCAGCTCCATTGCCCGCTCCATCAGCCGTGAAATTCCTTTCATTTGCACCTTTTCACTAAAACTATGCGGGGTTTCTGTTGCGCCAATCAGCAATCTGCCTGCTTTTTTTGGAACAATATAGCAGCCTTCTGTAAAAAGAGTGGTTTGGAGAAACGGTCTTAATGATGTGACTGAAAAGCACTCCCCTTTGACGGGATAAGCGTTGAGATCTAGACCTGCTTCTTTTAACAATCTTGCACTCCAGGCTCCTCCCGTCACTACAACCTCATCTGCATAAATAGATCCTTCACTTGTTTTAACACCTGACAGCTGATTGTTTTCCACAATAAAGGATTCAACGTGTGTATATTCTAAAAGCTGAGCCCCATGAGTAATAGCTCCGTGGATAAATGCTGTGGATAAAGCAAAGGGATTCACATGCCCATCATCCGGTATCCACATTCCTCCTAAGGAAGCTGTGGAAACTAGCGGCTCTCGCTTATTTATTTCATCCGGATCGAGCCAGGAGCCCTTTTGATCATCTCCGATAAGCGAAATCCTACGCTTGAGGATTTGTTTTTCCTCTTCAGTCCAAGCAAGCTTAATCATGCCTTTTTGGACAAGCTCAATATCAATTCCTGTTTTCTCCTGCAGCTCTTTTTGAAGCGCAGGAAACCTTGCTTTACTGGACTGGGCAAAGGAATATAAGGGGGATTCACCTTCAATTTCCGCCTGCGCGCCAAGCATCCCGGCTGCAGCGCTTGACGCTTTTTTAACAGCCTCGCCCTGATCCACAATACATACACTTGCTCCTCTCTTTGACAGCTCATAGGCGATGGAGCTGCCGATTACTCCTGCGCCAACGATGATGACATCCGGCTTGTGCATTCGAGCTCCTCCCTTCGATAATCCTCTATCGCTTTAAGCGGCTCTTCTGCCTGCATAACACCTGACAGCAGCGCAGCCCCCGCAGCACCTGTTTGCTGAATAAGCGGGATGTGGCTTGGTTTTATTCCTCCTATTGCAATGACAGGAACAGAGCAGGCTTGTACTACGGATCGAAGAGTTTCCAGTCCTCTCGGTTCAACACCGGGCTTGGATTCTGTTTCAAAGATATGACCAAAGATCACATAATCAGCCCCGTCTTTTGCTGCCTGTTCTGCCTCTTCAGCGGAGTGAACGGATACGCCTGCTTTAATTGTTGGATGAATAGCCTTCACTTCTTTTAGTGGAAGGCTGTGGTAAGCGAGCTGAACTGAGAGATCTCTTGAAAGTGCCACATCGACACGGTCATTAATGACTAGCTTTGAAGCTGGCAGCCCTTTTTTCAACAGCTCATCCACGTATGCAAGAAGCTGTGCCGCTGTCGCATTTTTATCTCTGATATGAAAACTATCCACAGAGTTATGCACAAATCCTTCTTCACTCATCCATTTTTGTGAAATCTGTCCACATGTGGATAAAACATGATAGCTGAAGCCATTATTCAAGTTTATCCCTCCTTATGTGGATAAAGATGCCGGATTTGCTACTGGCCACTGTTCAAGCTTGTAGGCCATTTCCCAAAATGCGTATTCATATTGGCTGCTGATCAGGAAATGCTGTGTCCAGCGTTTTCTGTCATCCTCTGAAGCTCTCTCAGCTAATTCATCCAGTCTTTCAATCTGCTCCTCTACTAATTCACGGAACCAGTCTCCGCCGTAAGTTGCAATCCACTCCTGATAAATAGGCTCCTCAGGAGAGCATTGAAGCAATCGCTCCCCAATTTCATAATAAAGCCAGTAGCATGGCAGAAGCCCCGCGATCACATCTCCTAAGCTGCCCTGTCCTGCCCGGTACATATGCGAAGCATAGGCATAGGCAGTTGGCGCCGGCTCAAAATTCTCAATCTCTTCATCTGTTATCCCCAGCAGTTTGGAGAAGTTTTTATGCAGTCCAAGCTCTGCTTCGTACGTGCCCTGTGCATGCACAGCAAGCCTGTTTGTTGTATATAAATCAGTCGCTTTCACAGCCCCTAAGGCCTGCACCTTTGCAAAATGAGTTAAATAGTAGGCATCCTGCATGACATAAAACCGGAATCTTTCCAGTGAAAGTGTGCCATCCCCAATGCCTTTTACAAATGGGTGGTCAAAGCTTGCCTGCCAAATATGGTCTGCTTTTTTTCTGATTTCCTGTGAAAATGTCATTATTTCTCCTCCTGAAACCGTTTTGGACAACAAAAAACCACTTCCTCATCCTAGAGAAAGTGGCGGCAGTTTTAGAAGGAAATTCCTAAACGTTCAGATGCCTCCACTTCCCTACGCTAGTACGAGCTAGATCAGGTTCAAAGGGTCCGGAACTTCCGTCTCAGCCATTAAGGCTCCCCCAGTAGATTGACGATATGTGATTTATTGATGCTTGCCCCTATACTAACATGTTCCATACCATTGTCAAATCATGAAGTATTTTCTAATTTAAACTCTATTGATTTCTACATGTACAACAGGAAATCAAACGTTTGTTTAATAGGCGTAGACGACCAAACCTTATTAGCTGCCTCTTTTTTGTAATATATTAATCTTTCTTTCGTGATTAGAAGGATTCTCTGAGGGTATTGGGGAAAATAGGCATTTTTACGTCTTGACGCTTATTTTATGAAAGGAGAGGATATGGTTGGACATGTCTCCAGAGGTGATTGGATTTAGCTTTATTATAATAGGAGTTCTTTTAATCCTTGGAAAGACACTTCGAGTCTTTACACCTTTTCTGCAAAAAGCATTTGTGCCGAGCTCTATTTTGGCAGGCTTAATCGGCCTTCTGCTCGGTCCTGAAGTGCTTGGGCAGCTTGGTGTGGAGCTTTTTGATACAGGAGGGCTTTTCCCCGAAAGCATGCTCAATGTTTGGGAGGAGCTTCCCGGTTTATTAATCAGTGTGATTTTCGCTTCTTTATTTATCGGGAAAACCATGCCCCATGTAAAAAAAATATGGGAAGTAGCAGGGCCCCAGGTTACATTTTCTCATTTTATTTCATGGGGACAGTATGTGCTCGGGGCTATTCTGGCGATTACAATCCTTGTTCCCATCTTTAATCTTCATCCGGCCGTTGGTGCACTCCTTGAAATCAGCTTTGTCGGTGGACACGGTACCGCAGCAGGTCTTTCTGGAACATTTTCAAGTGTAGGCTTTGAGGAAGGGATGGACCTGGCAGTTGGACTTGCCACAGTTGGCGTGCTTTCTGGTGTATTGATCGGAATGACATTAATTAACTGGGGAGCAAGAAAAGGAAAAACGGAGATTCTCTCAAGCCCGGATGATATTTCAGAAGAGCAGCGCAAAGGAATGATCGCAAACGAGGAGCAGGATGAAGCGCCGGCAGGTCACAAGACGACCCGTTCAGAATTTATTGAAACGCTGACGGTTCATTTTGCCTATATTGGAATTGCGATTGGGATAGGTTATTTGATTTTAGAAGGGTTAATTTTAATTGAAGAAGCCTTTTGGATTGAAAACATTGAAATTTTCACTCACCTTCCTCTCTTCCCGCTTGCCATGATCGGCGCAATTCTCGTTCAGTTTTATTTAAATAAATTTAAGCAAAATGTGCTGGATCCCGGTGTAGTAAAGAGTATTCAGGGTTTCGCGCTGGATTTATTGATTGCTTCAGCCATTGCCACTCTTTCCCTGGCGGTCATTGCCGAGTATTGGGCACCATTTTTAATCATGGCAGTAACGGCGGTTAGCTGGACTGTATTTTGCTTTATCTTTATTGCACCGCGGATCATGCCGGATTACTGGTTTGAACGCGGGATCGGTGATTTTGGACAAGCGATGGGTATGAGCGCAGCCGGGATCCTGCTTATAAATCTGGTGGATCCTGAAAGCAAAACGACCGCTAAAGAAGGCTTTAGTTATAAGCAGCTGATGCTTGATTTAATTGTCGGCGGAGGACTCGTTACAGCAGCCTCCATTCCCCTCTTTAACGCATTCGGACCAGTACCTGCCCTTATCGTTGCAGCAATTGTGATGACAGGCTGGCTGCTGCTTGGTTTATTGTATTTTGGCAGAAAAAAACAAAGCTCATAAGTATATTTCCCTCCCATATTTTGGGGGTAATTTTAGGTAAGAATTTTTTATTCCCCATCCTCTTCCTAACTGGTAAAATTTATACTAATTGGTTTAGTGGCTTTCACGTAATATAATTTTACCTTTTGTTCGAGGAGGAGTCTTATTGTTGGATAGTTTTTGGGGAAGTTTCATTATTGGTTTGAGCAATTTAACTTTTTTCTATCCTAACGTCCTGGCAAACTCATCCTGGCAATGGCTCACATCCAACCCAAAGGATTTTTTGCCCATTGCGGTTATTCTCACGCTTGCGATTGAGTTTATCGGCGTTCTTTATTTCAGCACACTTGAAAAAAACTGGATCGTCTGGCTTAAAGCGATTGGAATCATCGTTGCAGCCAATCTTCTTTCCTTTGTTTTCCCTTACGTATTCCGTATGGCGGAGCTGCAGTCCTTTTACGGCGCGGAATGGGCTGAAGCATGGAATTTAGCCTTTTCAACCGGTCCTTATTACATTATTTTATACGGCTACCTGACATTTACCACCCTGATCGAAGTACCTATCGTCTACTACACCATTAAAAAACATACCACAAACCCAAAGCGGCTGGTCTGGACAATCATTATTGTAAACTGCCTAACCACAGCCCTCGTCGCCATCATCGAACGCACCCTGTATTATGGTCAGTGGTAGACCTCATAAAGAAGTATAGATGAATCGCGACAAATTAAGACAAAATCCGGGAGGTGCCAGGCACTTTGAATTACAACTTAATCGGGTGGTGCCAGGCACGTTGGATTACAACTTAATTTCTATAGTTGTTGTCTTTATTGTTATGCTTATCATCGGATCTGTTATGAACATACTTTTAAAAACAACCAGTAAAATAAATTGGATCGTAACATTGCTTTTTTGTATTTCTTTTTCAATTATCTTCACAGCCATATTGAATTTTAATTAGGTTTCCTTTAATAAGCATTCCCTGATTTTCAGGGGTGCTTATTTTTTATTTTAGATATTCGACATAGATTGACAAAAATTGAGTGGTGCCAGGCACCTGCAATTCTATACCCAACCAACCGCTTTCCTGCTATAGTATTTTTAGGACATAAAAGGAAGGGGGGAAATGGGATGAGGGTGCTGAAGCTGCTGATTGGGTTTGTGGTTTTGACGTTTATGCTGGGGATTGGTCCAATTGAAAGTGCCGGTCAGTTTACTGGTCTTGACGGGAAGGATTCTTCTTTTAAGATTGGGCAGTCGATTACGCAGGATAAAGCGGTGCAATTTGCGAACTCGTCCTCTCCTCCTAAAAAGGTTTTCCTTTTTGAGAAGCCATTTTTCCGGTTATCTCCTTTTTCGTCCGGAGAGCCGGATTTTGCCCCAAAAAGAGCGCCTGTTATTGTTCAAAAAGGGGACGCTGACGGCTTTTTAACGATGATAAAATATCACTCTGATTTCATATAAAGCTTCCTTAGGTAAGGTTAAAGACTGGATGTACGTTTTTAAAACCTACTAAGGAGAATGAACATGTCAAATTCAGCATGGAAAGAAAAAATAGAATATTATGCAATAAGTGTAACGATATTCCTTCTGTTTTTTGGTGCCATTTACATTTCCGGAGCCACTTATGGCGACGGCTGGGACACCATCAATATTACATTTTCATGGGATATGCTAAATGTAAAAGAATTAAAGAAGGTGCTCAGCCTTGAATGACCCCTCGCTTAGTTCTAGTCCACTAAAAGTGTGAGTATGCTAGGAGGAAAGTGCAGCAACTAGCATGCCGCAAATGATCTCTTCCCTATTAAGGAAGAGTCATGTACAAAGATTTTCTAAGGGAGCAGAGGGAAAACATGACGTTATGGGAATGGGCAGTAGCCATTATTTTAGGAGTGGTTGAGGGATTAACAGAGTTTGCGCCGATCTCATCGACGGGACACATGATTATTGTGGATGATCTTTGGCTGAAATCAGCAGAGCTGCTGAGGTCGACGCAGATTGCAAACACCTTTAAAATTGTGATTCAGCTAGGCTCCATTTTAGCTGTAGTCGTTCTTTTCAGGGAGCGTTTTGCAAGGCTTTTAAATGTAAAAAATAATCCTCTTATAACAAAGGGAAAAACCTTAACATTAGGACATATTGGAACTGGTTTATTGCCGGCAATTGTTCTCGGTTTTTTATTTGAAGACTTTATCGATAAGCATTTATTTTCAATTGAAACAGTTATCATCGGGCTGATTGCGGGGTCATTTTTAATGATTGCAGCTGACTTTGCTGGAAAACGAAAACCGGCAGCAATCGGACTTGATGAGATCTCCTATCCGAAAGCATTTTTAATCGGGCTTTTTCAATGTATTGCGCTTTGGCCGGGCTTTTCACGCTCTGGGTCAACGATTTCAGGCGGGGTTATTCTCGGTCTGAATCACCGGGCCGCTGCTGATTTTACCTTTATTATGGCAGTGCCGATCATGCTTGGAGCCAGTATACTTTCGTTAATTAAGCACGCCGATAGCTTTTCAATGGATTTTCTGCCGTTTTTTATCACCGGATTTGTGACAGCATTTATTTTTGCTCTGCTGTCCATACAATTCTTTTTAATTGTGATCAGCAAAATCAAGCTTGTACCATTTGCCATTTACCGGCTGGTGCTTGCGGCGGTTTTAATTGTTGTTCTTTACTTTTAATTGTAAGAAAAGGGGGTTGAGACAAATATGCGTCTCAATCCCTTTTTCCAATTCACTGCGTTTCAGACGGACGCTTTCCGCAGGGTGAGGCCCTTCGCTAACTTGCTAACGCAAGTGGATCTCAAACTCCCGCTTCATCTAAGCAGGAGTCGCCACCTCCCTCACCGTTCACCTCACGTTTTTAAAAAAGGTGTTTTGTCCCATAACGGGTTCTGTTTTGGAGTACAAAAATGAATTTACATCCTAAAATACGATGCAAAGTGTGATTGTTTGTACAGTCAACTTGCACTAAAAAATGCATAGAGAGAACTCGAAATTTATTCAATTGCAAGCAAGGAAGAGGGCTCGTCGAGAGGAAATAAATAGCCCTATCTTTTATTAGGGTAAAGTTAAAGTTTAATGTTGATATTTATAAAAAAAGAACTTCCGATTTCCAGGAAGTTCTTTTTAGTTTAAATATTATCTTATTCAACTAAAGCTCCCGTTAGTTTAACAAGAACCTCATTTCAAATTATCTTCGATTTGTGTAATAAATCATTTGTTATAAATTTTCTCTTTAGAAGCAAACTAAATAAAAAAGAGAGGGTTAACTTTGAAAAACATTTCAATTGCAATTGTTATTGCAGCAATAATAATATTTACACCTTTTAAGGCAAATGCTTATTCTCAACAGGACATACATTTGCGTGATGATTTAATTTTAGAACTGTTAACACCGCAGATTACGAAAGAACTCAGAGACCACTTTGGTACTTTTATGCAGTATGATTGTGCTCAGATACTTAACATTAAAAAAATTGAACAAGGTAGTTATCTATTTACAGTTGATGTACAAGTGGTTACTTTTGAAGGTGCTCATAATCCTCCATATTATGTTATAAATATGACCTTAAGCAATGGTGGTCCAGGATGGAATTGACATCCGGTAAAGTTTAAAAGTAAACTTTGGGATTCCACAAAAAAAGTGCCTTGTAGAAATCCTGTGTAAAGCTGCGCAGTTAGCGAATGGAGCAGCTCCTCTTGTTGAGCAATCGCTCACCGTTAGTTTAAACCCATTAACTTAATAATCAATAGA
Source organism: Jeotgalibacillus proteolyticus (assembly GCF_002926065.1). Lineage (GTDB taxonomy): Bacteria > Bacillota > Bacilli > Bacillales > Jeotgalibacillaceae > Jeotgalibacillus > Jeotgalibacillus proteolyticus. Next base: position 463,236 of record NZ_PREZ01000003.1, read on the forward strand.
ATCTGCTAGTTGAACAAGTATTTCTGGTGTTACTTTATCAGACACACCTTTATCAATACTAAGCATATATTGCCAACTATCTTTTTCGAAGACCAGCATATTAAAACCAACATTCCGATCATTAACATAGATTGCGTTTTTTCCGTTTTTTAACTTCATTACTTTTGTTTTATACTTATCGACCGGAATTTTGTATTGAATCGGCCTAATATCTATTTTGAAATGGTTGTCAGGAAATTGGTCACTTATAAATTTCACTTCCAAAGAATCGTTTATCTCGCCATCTAAATTATTAAACCTGCCAAAGTAATGGGTGAAGCTAATTGGTGGTATTCTTAGCGGTAACTTAATCTCTTGTTTAAAATGTTGTTCAAAATCGTCTACTGCTGCATCTACCGACTTGTATCCACCTTCAGTATAGATTTCCTCGAAAGGTTGTGGAGGACCGTTTGTATTTCCAGAAACTTTGTCATCACTGATTTCAATAGTCAAGAAACCTAAACAACACAAAAAAAGAAGAAGAACACCTTTTTTCAACTTCATCACCCTTAATATTATTTAGGGTTAGTTTGTCCATTTTAATTGCAATAATTCTTACTCAAGTAACCTGCCCCGTTAGTAGAAGAAGGAATCTTAACTTATTTTACCTCTTTGTAAATAAAGATCTGCAATGCTTTACCTGCTTCTCTTTTTGTGGGAAAGTAATCTGTTAAACGGCGATAGGGCTTGATACTCCATTTTGCCAGCATTCTCTGCCTTCGTAAAAGTCTGAATGGGAACTCCTGACTTTGGTTGTGCTAATCCATTCTTTTGTCATTTCAATATCCTGTTTTTTTCCTTGCAGGCTCGATGCCTGCAGCTAATCAGGAAAAGCGTAGGCTTTACTTCCATCCGCAGATCAAACAGCTATGTTTTCCAGCTGTTCTATCTGCGGATTTTTATTTTTAATATGACTGCCTTTCTCATCACTAATTAGTAAATATTATGTAATTAAATAAAAGTTGATTTTTTATGCCTAGCGATCATTCAAAATATTGAACGTGTAGTGTAATCTACAAAAAAATAGGATTAACAATAAAGTTAATCCCTTTTCAAGTATATTTTTGTAAATATCGACTTAATGACAACAATGGCCATATATAATTATAACTATGATAATAGATATAAAAACTTCCTGGTAGCCCAGCTCCTGTGGGATATGAATACGTCCAATCCTTCTCTTTCAGAAGATTAATTAAACAACCAATACCCTTTTTTATTTCGACCGTTGGATGGTCGTACACGGATATTAACGAATCTAATGCCCAGGCAGTTTGAGAAGGTGTACTTGCTCCTAAAGGTATATATTTTTTTTCGATATCACTGTTACAGGATTCTCCCCATCCACCATCTGCATTTTGTATCTCTTCAAGCCATTGAACTGCTTTTACAATAGTTGGATGATGTGATTTCTCTCCTACTGCCCTCATTCCTGTAATGGCAGCCCATGTACCATATATATAGGTAATCCCCCAACGACCATACCAAGAACCATCGCTTTCTTGATGATCCTTTAACCAATCAACCGCTCTTTTTATTTGTGGATGTTGAACAGTTAATCTGGCATCATTACCTAAAAACTCTAGTGTACGTCCTGTTAAATCGGCGGTTGAAGGATCTATACTAGCAGACTCAGATCCATCAAACGGTATTAGCTTTAAAATTTCCTTATCTGTGTTTTTTTCAAAGGCAGGCCAGCCACCATCATTATTTTGCATGGAAAGTACCCAGTTCAATCCCCTGAACCAGGACTGGCTTAGATTTGGGTGTTGAGAAATAGTAGGTTTTATCGCTCTTAGTGCAGCGGTAGTATCATCAACATCAGGATTCATTGTATTACTATCAGAAAATCCCCATCCTCCAGGTAAAGAATTAAGGTTATGAATACTCCAGTCGCCATAAAGGTATTGTTGTTTTCTTAATAAATAATGTGTAGGTAGTTGGATAAAATTAGATCGTACATCTACTCCTGAAGATAGTAAGGAATGTGTTATAAGCGCTGTGTCCCAAACGGTTGACGGAGAGTTTTGGATGTGAATATGATCTTCTGTATTACAGGCTAAGCCTTTTAATCCGTTAATAGCCTTTTCGATAATCGGATCATCTTTTGTGAAGCCTAGAGAAAGCAGAGAGAAAATCATTAAAAATGTAGAACTAAAATAACTATAGAGAGTACCATCAGGTTCAATTCTATGCAACATAAATAATTTAGCCTGATCTAATGCCATTCGATTTAATTCATTTGGTAACCCGATTAGCTTCTGCACATTCTGTTTTATGAAGGATAGTAATGATCTTGTATCATCTGATTGAATTGATATGAAACATTCATCTTGTTCTTCGTCTCTACTCTGATTTAAGTATTCTAAATTTAGATGTGCGGTTTTCATGGAAAATTTATTATTTGCAAGCACAAGAATAGGCATTAAGTGTACCCTTGCATATCCAACCATATCGAAAAAATTAATTGGACATGATTGTGGTAAAAGAATGACTTCGATTGGAATTGGAATGATTTTAGACCAGGAGTATTGTCCAGTTGTCGCAAGCATGACTTTTGTCAGCGAGGATACTTTACTCAATCCACCATTTTTAATGATGAAGTCTTCTGCCTTTTTCATTGTTGGGTCAGATTTCTTTTTATAATTTGCCATTAATAATGCATAATAAGCTTCCACTGTTGCAGAAAGATTCCCGTCATCATCTTTAAACAGCTTCCACGCCCCATTCTCTGTTTGTTTTGAAGCGATTCGTTCTGCTAAATCTTTTACTAATTTGTCCTCTTGTAGTTGTAATGTCTTAATCAAAATAATGAGATAGGCATCTGTCATCACGCTTCCTTCAAAACAAAAACGCCAAGTACCATCAGAAGACTGTATCCCTTCTAATTGATAAACTATGCGTTCTATTTCCTCTTTAATTATTTTTTCCATAGTTCTCAATCCTTTTTTAAGTATGATATATAAATGTATTCAGTCCTTGGAATTATTTAATGTTGATTTTTTAGTGTGAAGTAGATCTTAAATCGGATTCGGTCTATCTCCAGAGGTTTCTCAGTCTTATGTTATCCTTAATTCGAGAACTATTTATTTTTTCTTAGCACGAATGATGAATCCATCCACATAAATCAATTTTTCCTTTTTCTTTTCTTTAAACTCCTAACACCGCAAAAGAGTGAGGGTTATTAAATCCATTTCAGTTTATTCATGCTGTAATTAGCATGTATAGGCGTATGGATTGGTCGTTCAATCTTTAATTGCTCTGAAAATCAGTCATTTTCTATGAAGAGGAACCATCTATTGAAATAGTAGAACCTGAATTTTTTGTATTGGCTAATTTATGGATTAACGTTGCTTTACAAAGGGGAGATGAAAAAAACTGCATGATGAATAATGGCTACTACAATTGTCGATGTTGGGTCTTACCATTACTAAAAATGGTCGTTTATGGTGATTTATCCATAACTAAAGAATTAAATGGCTTTTTTAATTTTGTTCAACAATCGGGTCATATTCTGGAAATTAGGTGGTTCATCTCTAAATGTATGTTATTCCATTTAAAGGCAGGATTGCTGAATATGTACATATGATTTATAGGTTTTATCGGAAGCACGCTGCGGACATGCCTTTTTTTGTTTGTTATATTTTAATCAATAGGCAGGTGATGCAAGGATGGAAATGGACATTAGACAATTAGTTGTAGAAGTTTTCGGTGTAGAACCATTGAAAATTGAATACATGTCTTTCGGTCCTACAAATAAAGTATTTAGCGTTGAACTACCAGATGATCAAGTAATCATTCGAACAAATACAACTTTAAAATAAATAAATAAAAAACAAATCACTTTGATTCAAAATGATTTGTTTTGCACTAGAATTAATTTTTAAAATAATTTCTTTCAGTAATGCTTCTTCAACTAAAGCACCCGTTAGTTCAATAAAATTTACTTTTGTTTAATAGTTACTAACTAAAATTCCAATAGAAATAATAAACTCCAGTATTAATGATACATAGTACAATACCTATTACTGAAATGGACAACCATTTTGAGGAGTTAGCTTTTTTTACCCCTCTTACTAACTGGATTACTCCTAATAATATCCCTATTCCAGCTATAATCGGAAACCATTTCTCTATAAACATTAATAAATCCCAAAAAAGTTCTACACCAGGAAACAGATATATCGATAAACTTAGAAAACTAAGAAGAACACCTATAAAAAATGAAGTATTGGACATAATTATCCCCCTTAAAAGCTAAAGGGACACATCAGTTAAAATGAGTGAAAAAAAAGAATGGTATTTGGATCGTTACAGAAAGTTCTGTTACGTGAAATTATACCTGCATTTTTATATGCATTTTAAAGTACAAAAAGAATCAAAAACCTGTTAAAGCCTAATTTAATCACTATAAAAAGGATACAAAATCTAAATGATTTGGTATCCTTTTTGTAATGTTTTATAAATTTTGTACTTTAAAACAGAACCCGTTATAATCCCAAGCTTTTTTTTGACAGCTGCTTAGTCTTTTTTCACCGCTTCAAAAGTAAGCATTTGATCCGCCACAGTCGGCTCTTGCCCGTACTTATAATTGCTGGAACACGTTATACCAGTAAAGCCCGCCTTTTCAAGAACAAGCTTAAACTCCTCCACCCCGTACCATCTAAGTGAGAATTTTTGAAGCTCCGTGTCGATGAGTCTGCCCTCTCTCCACTTTTCATATTTTAAATAGGTTACTGTTTTTTGATTAAGCCAGTCGATCTCCACAGAGTTTCTTTCAAGCGTGATGCCGTCTCCATCAGGCAGAGTAAATGCAGACAAGGTACGCTCGCCTGCAATAAAATTGCCAGGCAGGAACAAATCGAGGATCAGCCGTCCTCCAGGGTTCAAATGATGATAAAAACTATCTAATGCAGCAAGTGAATCCTCCCTGTTCTCCAGCAAGGAAAAAGAGCCTGTAGGAAGAATAATTGCATCATAGCTTGCAGGTAAAGAAAATTTCTGAAGATTTCCTTCATAAAGCTCAGGGTACAGCCCTCGCTCCTCACAGCTTCTGCGGCATGAGGCAAGCATTTCCTTAGAGTTATCAATCCCCTCTATTTTAAAACCCGCTTCAAGGAAAGGAATAAACAGCCGGCCCGAGCCGACACCCGCTTCAAGAATCTTACCCTCACAGCCTGAAAGACGTTCCATATAATACTCAATATCTCCATCCAATGAATGGCCAATCGGTTTCGTAAAATCATATAGCTCTGTGCTTAATTTTCCATAGTAACTAAACATCATATCCTCCTAAAGCAGAATAAACACCCTGCAGAAATTCAAAAAATATGAAACACCAAAACTGATTTGACGTATACTTAACTAGTAAAATTGACTGGATAAACCCTCTGGAGGCTCCCCCATGATAAAATACGTAATTTTTGATTTTGACGGCACGCTTGCAGATTCTAAACAAGCCATGCTGACAAGCTGGAATGCGATTGCAAGAAAATATAAATACAAGGAACTAACATTCAGTGATATTGAAGCTATGGGCCGTATGTCCATGAGGGAAAGAAGCGCTATGGTTAATTTTCCTATGTACAAAATCCCTATCGTTATTCCTCAGTTTTACCGCTTGTACAAAGCAGCTCTAAATAAGGTTGAGTTTTTTGACGGCATCAAAGAAATGCTTCAAAAGATTGAAGAAAAGGGCTATAAAACAGTGATTCTTTCCTCAAACTCTAAAGACAATATCCTTACCTTTCTGGAGCGCAATCACGTATCAGGCATTTCAGAAGTAATTTGTTCAAGCAGCATCTTTGGAAAAGATAAGCTTCTTAACCGTTTCCTAATGGATCATAAGCTTACACCTTCTGAAATTATTTATGCCGGTGATGAACAAAGAGATATTATCGCCTGCAAAAAAGCAGGTGTTCCGGTCATTTGGGTTAGCTGGGGCTATGATTCAATTGAAGTAATTGAGAAGCTGCAGCCGGAATTTCAAGCACATAGCCCTGAAGAGATACTTACTATAATCTAACTTCTTTCGATCGACTCCGTCTTCTTTGTATGCAGGCACAGAAATATAAGTTGTGTATGGCAGAAAACCTTGTGAAGAGAAATCACCATACGCCCTTTGCATCAGCCGGCAATTCTTTAACCCTCTTTAAATACTTCGTCATATTCGTATCATCCGCAGCCGGATAAGAAAAATGAAAATGCTCCGCTACATCTGCTGCTAAAATGCGGAATAACTCGCATGCAGCAAAAACAGAGCCCCACATCTCTTCAGGATCGGCTCCTGAATACGTTTTTTTATACATGCACCAGTATTCTTCAGGCAAATACATTTTTAAATACTTCCCCATCTTCCCTGTTGATACGCCAAAATCAGTTTGGATGCCAATCCACCAGCCTGCCATAAGATCAAGTGATCTCCTTGTCGTCTCTTCAAACATTCTCTTTGCATAAGGCACTTCATCCCGCCAAATTCCCTTTGCGACATTTTGAAGACACCACCAGAAATCGTTTGTATAACTGATAAACTCACCTTCCGCAGGCTTTTGAACGTGGTAGTCCTGATTTGATGGAGGAGGAATTTTCGGCAGACACTCATCCTTATCCAGCAAGGGCAGCGTCAGCTTATCCTCTCCGTAGCCCTCAAGCATGGCTTCAACAGTTTGAATGTGGAGATCAATCCGGTTGCCGTCAGAAAACAGCATTAAATAAGTATAAGCGCGGTCAAAGTCCACCTCACGCCTAAGTCCTCTGTCCAGCAAATCGGGTTCTTGCATCATAAGTAAATCACCAAATCGTTTAATCCAATCAGGATCACTCAAAAATGGAGCGGTTTCAGTTACAACGTATACAATATCGTAATCCTGAAAAATATCCTTTGGAACTGTGGGGTTTGTTCTCGAACCATTCATGTAAACGGCTCTGATTCTGTCATCCTCTTTAGCTGTCCCAATGATTAACTCAAGCATATGTTTTTCACTTCTCATATTCCCGCCCCCTTTAATCAGCTATTCATTCAACCCTTTATGTACAAGCTCCATTACGTAATCCTTATGCTCCGGATGGCAGGCGATAAAATAAGGCGTCCCACTCACCGTTTGAAATTCTTCTCCTGAAAAATCTAAAACCGCTCCGCCTGCTTCTTTTACCATTAAAAGACCCGAATACAAGTCCTCACCCTCTGAATTATAAAGAATGATTGCATCAATATCTCCTTTAGCAAGCATCGCCCAGGCAAGTGTCGGTGCCCAAAGCCGGATCATTCTTTTACAATTGACATCGATATGTTGGCGAAGCTTTACTGCCTGTTCTTCATTTTGAACCCCATGGCCCTGAATCCATCCGATCGTAAACCGTTTAACATTGTCTCTTTTTTTCAGCTCAATGGATTGACCATTACAAAAGCTTCCTTCATTCAAGCTGCTGACAAATAATCGATCTAAAAATGGATCATAAATGACCCCAAGAACAGGCTGATCTTTATACAGAAGCGCAATGGAGGAAGCAAAAACAGGAAGACCCATCGCAAAATTATTCGTCCCGTCCAAAGGATCCACATGCCATACCCAGTCGCTTTCAACCCCATTATTACCAGCTTCTTCACTTTGAATCTGATGATCCGGGAACGCCCTGTTTAATTCATTAATGATTACCTTCTCAGCCAGGTAATCAGCCTCCGTCACCACATCTCCGTGATCCCCTTTTTCTTCAATCGATAGCACCTTCCCAAATTGTTCTTTCGCAATTTTCCCCGCCTCAACAATGATCTTTGATGCGACTGCCTTAGCCTTTTGAATGGTTTGTTCCATATGTACCTCCATTAAACTATTTGCTGGCTTGTTCAGATTAAATAGTCTTTTACTTAACCCTACCATAAAAATATCCTATTTTTTAAATTATAAGAATTTTATTGTAATTTAGTAGGTTTGAAGTCTCCTCACTTAGGTAATTTATTACAGACAGGACAAAATACTTAAGAAAAGGTTGTGAAAGTGTGAAAAAATCACGATTATTATTAGCAGCTCTTCTATCTTTATTACTAATTTTAGCGGCATGCGGAAATGAAAAAGCGAGTTCGGAAGAAGAAAGCAATTCAAATACTGAAGCTGAAGAGAATGCTGAATTGGAAGTAACAGATGCAGAAACAGCGGATGTAACAGCTGACGAAGAAACAGAAGATCCAACTGAAACCGAAGAGGCAGAAGCTGATGAAGCGTCCGACGCCTCTGGCTCAGGGACTGAGCTCAACCCGGCGATCGCCGAGGAATCAGAGGGAAATGTAGAAATTATTTATACCAACCAAGACCCTGGATATGTACATAATATGGATGACTTTATTGTAACCGTAGATGAGTACCAGATTGTTCAGGTAACCGATATGAACCAAAACAATATCTACTCATTTGATGAGCAAACCGAAGGCTACGTAGTAACAGCAAAGGTAACGCTTGATAATACCAGAGACACAAAGGTAGTCTATAACAATATGTATCGTATCCAATATGCGAATGAAACAGATTTTATTAATAACGATATTAGTAAAACGTTCGTAAAAGACACCTTTCCAAAATCCGAAACGGAAACAGAGGTATCGACATATGGAGCTGGTGAAAAAGTAACCGGATTAATTTCCTTTACCTTAACGAATGAAGAATTTGAAGCGCTAAGCGATGTTCAACCCAAATTTATTATTGAAGGCGGGGCAGCGGACGATGCAAGCATGGCCGGAAGCTTTAAAGGCAATGCCGTTTTTGATTTTCTCTATAGCGGTGAGCAGCAGGAAGTAACAGCCTCCGCCCCATCATTTTACCCTGACCGCTTAACAACCGATAATATGGCCGACAAAGAAATGATCTTTGAAGAGTCTGATCTAAATGAGAGTCAAAGCATTGATGATGTGATGATTACACTAGAAGGTGTACAGTATGCTGAAGTACTGCCAACTGAGACGAATGAGGAACGGTTTAGCAATTTTGGAGACAACGGAATTGTTGCCCTTACAGTGAAATTTAACGTAGACAATCAGACAGGTGAACCGATTAGTCTTTTTGGTTTAAAATCCAAAGTACTGTTGGATGAAGACCGGGGATCTGTTTTGGCGCAAGGAATGGTTGAGCCTCGTGAACCTATTGAAATTGCAGCCGGTGAACAGGGTGAAAAAATCCACGTTTTTATGTTCAGAAAAGATGAGTTCGAGCTTTATGAGCAATTCGATGTTCAATTCGGTCCTTTTATTGCGGAAAACGGAGAAGAAGCTTTTAAAGGGAAATCTGTTGTGTTTAGCCTTCCAAAAGAATAAATGACCTGCCCGTCAAAGAACTTCTTTTGGCGGGTATTTTTGTATTAACCAGCCTGGCTGCACCCGTTTATTTTGAAATTCACCTTCTTAATAAATGGCATGGCAAAATGGGAGCCAAAATCAGCCCCCATTTCCTGCTTATTTATTCATTTAACAATGCTTTCTCATGTAAGTACGCCCTAAATACAATCAACAGCAGGGCCGAAACGACAAGAAGTCCGCCTGACAGGCCAAAAATAAACCGTGGACCGCCCCACTCCGTTAAATAACCGAATACCAGCGTCCCAAGCCCAAACACAGCAAAGTAGGCTGCTTCCTGGGCAGAATAAACCTTTGGCAGCAATCGCTCCTTCACATTCACCTGAACGATGGTTTGCTGAGCGACTCCTTTTAGCTGACTGCAAAAACCAAACAGCATGGATAGGGCAAGCGCTATAAACGGATTTGCGATTAAGGCAAAGCATAAGGTAATAGCTGCAGTAAGGATCCCTCCTGCTATAATGAAAAGCTTTAAACGGGCTTCAATCACGCTAGAAAATTTCAGTCCGAGCATTCCCCCGATTAAAAGCCCTGCAAAAAAGCTCGAGTTAATATATCCCCACCATGCTTCTCCCGCCTGAAGCACCTCTGCTACATAGATATACATAATCGCTGCGATCCATACGACTCCTGCAGCGGTTTCGATGAGTTCCGTCACACTGATTAATAAAAGAAAAGGTGTTTTTAAAATGGTCATCCACCCTTCTTTAAACCCATCAAACTTCTTCTCATGAATCGTTTCCTCCCGATCAATGGCTGCTGTTTTTAGCAAACCAATCATCAGAACCGATGCAGCAAGATATAAAGCAACAGTAAACCAGACAGTTTGAGCAGCGCCAAAACCTGCGACGAGAATGGCTCCAAGCGGCCATATACCGAGCTGAATCGTACGGTCAATTACAGCAATAAAGCTATTTGCTTTCACCAGCTCGTGTTTTTCAACTAACCTCGGAAGCAATGCACCTCTTGCCGGACTCGCCCAGCCGTCCAAAAAGGCGATGAGTCCGACGAAAACAAATAGAACAGTTAACAAACCATCCTTTAAAAAAACATTCAGAAATAAGACCAGCACAAAAAGAACTGCCGTTTTCCCCATTTGAGAAAATGCCAGTAATCGCTGCAAAAGAACGCGGTCTAAAAGGAAGGGTGCGAGCAATGCACTTACCATGCGGGCTGTCATATTGAAAAATGGCAGCAGCGCCATATAAAGTGCTGAACCGGTAACGGCATAGATGGCTGAAATGAGCCCGACGATATATAAAATATCCCCTGCATTGGCCATCGTTTGCCCGATCCATAAAAAACGAAACGATTTTTTCCCCATATAAATGCTCCTTTACATTATTCAGTTGTCTCATTTATAAGGGGGTGTTTACATTGGACGAGCTCCTTTTCCTTTGTCTTTATTTAACAATACCATAATTGGAATCTGGAAAAATAGCCAAATAAAAAATCCCTGGCTCTATTATTGCAGAGCCAGGGATTATTATAATCAGCTATTTTGTTCTTCTTTTTCAAGCTCGCGCTGCTCTGCATGCGTTTGAGGAAAACCATTCGCCTGCCATTCATCACGAAATGCCTCATCCAGTTTCGTCAGGCCTTGTGCTTCCTTAACGTCCTCAGCATCCGGGCTTTCCTGAATGTCGACCTTCTTGCTGTTTCTCATATCTGTAACTTCAAGAAATTCCATATCTTCGGCTTTTCCTTTTTTCTTTTTAATTTGATACCCAGCCACTGCGGCTGCGGCACCGGCAGATAAAATGGAACCCGCCACAATACTCTTTGTTGACATCTTCATGGTTATTCCTCCTTTTCACGTAAAAGAATTCACCTTACTGTAATACCCGCTTTTCAAAATTTATATGATAAATGCTTTAAAATAAATCATTAGACCTATTTTTTAGGAATTTTAATCCTTAATTTGTAAAATTCACACTAGTGTAACTCGACGAAAATTAATAGAATGACCGTCTCCACTTCCGTCAAGTCCATATAAAATATAGACAAAATAGTTATTCTAGACAAAATAATAGTTACTTCCTTTATGGAAATATCACTCTACCATTTCTGCACTATTTTTCACCTAAATTCCCTATTTTTAGTAATTATTTAACTGTAAGCCCTTTCAATTAAGGTGCATTTTGATTTATTTGAAAATTATTTCAAAATACCTTTGACACCGTAATAAATCCATTATAGTATTTATGTCATGCTATCAAAATTTTATATGGAAATTATCAAGAGCGACTGAGGGATAGGCCCTATGACGTCCAGCAACCCCCAGCAAACCTGGGAAGGTGCCAATTCCTGCAGAATGATATCATTCTGAAAGATAACCAAAATCCATTTTCGGTGCCTCTTTCATAATGAAAGAGGCATTTTTTGATTTTTTGTTAAATGCGGCTGAAGCCAGTATGACGAGAAAAAGGAGAAGGCTATGATACACATCAAGAATCTGTCAAAGGTTTACAAAACAAAAAAAGGCACAGTTTCCGGAGTGGACAATGTCTCTCTTACAATTAATGAAGGAGAAATCTTTGGGATTGTAGGCTACTCAGGGGCAGGTAAAAGCTCCTTAATCCGCTGCATGAACCTCCTTGAACAACCAACGAGCGGTGAAATTGAAGTGAATGGGCTTGACCTGACAAAGCTTTCTGGTGAGAAGCTTAGAAAAGCAAGACTGAAGATGGGAATGATCTTTCAGCACTTCCATTTAATCAGTCAAAAAACAGTGGGAGAAAACATTGCATTTGCTTTAAAAGCCGCAAACACACCGGGAAAAAGGATAAATGAGCGGGTGGAGGAGCTGCTTGAAATGGTTTCACTCAGCGATAAAAAGGATGTGTTCCCCGCTCAGCTAAGCGGCGGGCAAAAACAGCGGGTCGGCATTGCAAGAGCACTCGCAAACAACCCATCTGTCCTGCTTTGCGATGAAGCAACCTCAGCGCTTGATCCGAATACGACTCTTTCGATCCTTCGCCTTCTAAAGAAAATTAACCGGGAGTTTAACATCACAATTGTCCTGATCACCCATGAAATGAATGTGGTAAAGGAAATCTGTGACAGAATGGCTGTTATGCAAGATGGCAAAGTAGTGGAGCACGGCGAGGTGTATGACATCTTTTCTGATCCTCAGACGGAATTAACAAAGGAATTTATTACTAGCGTTGTTTCCTTTGATGTCCCTAAGCCCATTCTTGATGCCTGCACTGGACGGATTTTAAAGGTGCTGTTCCGCGGAGATGTTGCAGGTGAAGGCGTCATTACGGACACCGTCCAGCAATTCAATATAAAAGGCAACTTCCTGCATGGCTCGATTGAATACATTCAGGAGCGGCCGCTTGGACTGTTCTTAATGGAGCTAAAAGGAACGGATGACGACATATATCAGGCCATCTCGTATATGGAAAAACGGGGCGCCCGGGTGGAGGTGATTGAAAATGGAATTTGATGTTCAGCATATGATCGAGCTTTGGCCAGAGATTACTAAGGCTTTTGGCCAGACCCTCTACATGATTGGCATTTCATTAAGTGTGGCGATCATTATCGGGCTGCCCCTTGGGATCTTGCTATTTGTTACAGACAAAGGGTTATTTCTTGAAAATCGATTCGTAAAGTCAACGTTTGGGTTTGTTGTTAATATGGTCCGTTCCATTCCCTTCATTATTCTATTAGTCGCACTTTTCCCTTTAACACAGATCATTGTTGGAACTACGGTTGGACCGCTCGCTGCGAGTGTTGCCTTATCGGTCGCGGCAATTCCATTTTTTGCACGAATCGTCGAAACTTCCTTGCGGGAGATTGATAAAGGAGTCATTGAGGCAGCAGTGGCTGTCGGCGCCACCCCCTGGATGATTATAAAGGATGTCTTGCTGCCGGAAGCCAAATCCAGTATTGTACAGGGCATTACTTTAACTATTATCAGTTTAGTTGCCTACTCCGCAATGGCTGGTATTATCGGAGGCGGTGGAATCGGTGACTTAGCCATTCGCTTTGGCTATTACCGTTACGACGATACGATCATGATTGTAACAGTCGTAATTTTAATTATTCTCGTTCAGCTTATCCAGCAAATTGGAGACTGGACCTCAAAAGCAATAGACAAACGATAAAAAAGGAGAGAAATTTAGATGAAAAAAGGGTTATTATCAGGATTATTAGTATTATCAATCGGCGCTCTTGCAGCGTGCGGCGGCGGAGACGATTCAGGAAGCGAGGACGGGAAATCGGTTACACTTGGCGGTACGGCAGGACCTTATAGCGACATGCTTAATCAGGCGATTAAACCAGGACTGGAAGAAAAGGGCTATGAGGTAGAGATTATTGAATTCCAGGATTATATTGCACCAAATAACTCACTTGACGACGGTTCTATTGATGCTAATCTTTTTCAGCATACGATCTATTTAGAAAATTTCTCAGAAGAAAATAATATGGAATTGTCAGCCTTAATTCAGGTTCCGACTGCTCCAATGGGCATCTATTCCAGCAAATATGAATCGTTTGATGAAGTGGAAGATGGCGCTACAATTGCGATTCCAAATGATCCGGTTAATGCTGCCCGTGCATTTTTAATTCTTCAGGATGAGGGATTAATTGAGCTTGATCCAGAAGCTCCTGAACTGACCGCTTCTGAAAGAGATATTCAAACCAACACTAAAAACCTGGTATTCCAGCCTATTGAGGCAGGAGGATTGCCCCGCCAGGTCGACAGCTCTGATCTGGCTGCTGTTCCCGGCAACTTTGCTTTAGCTGCCAGCATGGATCTGCTGGATGCGCTCGTGCTTGAAAATATGCCGGATGAATACCGCAATGTTGTAGCGGTTAAGACGGAAAATGAAGATTCTCAGCTAGCAAAGGACTTAGTGGAAATTGTTGAATCAGAGGAATTCGAGCAAATTATCGACGAAAATTTTGAAGGCTTTGGAAAACCTGAATGGATGGAAAACCGATAAGAAAGAAGTGTTAGGATGGAAGACATTATTGTGCGGGGAGCCCCTGCTGAGTATGTATGTCAACAGGATGTTCTTAATGAGCTTGAAAGCAAATTAGCCCATAGAAAAATAAAAAAGGTCCTCCTCTTAACAGGAGAAAAGTCGTGGGAAGCAGCAGAACCCTTCTTCCCCGAGTTGACCGGCATCACCGTTGTGCATGAAGTTTATAACGGGGAATGCACCCTTTTAGAAATTGACCGGACAGCTAAGCTTGCAAGGTCTGAGGAGGCTGATGCCATCACCGGAGTTGGCGGCGGCAAGGTGCTTGATATCGTCAAAGCCGCAGCAAGTGAAAGCGGGCTAAAGTCAGTCCTGATCCCTACTCTTGCTTCAAATTGTGCACCATGGACGCCGCTCAGTGTGATTTATAATGAGAAAGGCATCATGACCCATTATGATGTTTACCCAATGAGCGTTGATTTGCTGTTAGTTGAACCGCGTCTGCTCGTAACTGCACCTGTATCGCTGCTAGTGGCAGGCATTGGAGATACGCTCGCTAAATGGTACGAGGCAGATGTGCAAATCAGCCGGCTCGAAAATCCTTCACACGCTATCAGGATAGCCCATTATACAGCCAGACTCTGTGCTGATACCATGTTTGAGCACGGGGAAAGAGCTGTGGAGGATGCCAAAAATAATCGTGTAACTGATTCTTTCATTAAAGCAGCTGAAGCCATTATCATGCTTGGCGGTATGGTTGGCGGCTATGGAGACAAGCTTGGACGGGTAGCTGGTGCTCATTCTATTCATAACGGAATGACGATTGCACCCGAATCTCACCAGGCGCTTCACGGAGATAAAGTGGCTTACGGGATTTTAGTCCAGCTGCTGCTTGAAGGGAAAGCGGATGAGGCTCACGGCTTGCTACCATTTTATAAGAAACTTGGGCTCCCTTCTTCCCTGAAGGATCTTGAGATTCCGGTGGAATGGATTCAAAGGATCGCCGAGCAGGCAACGATTGAAAAGGAATCGATTCATTGTTTGCGTGAGACAAGGATTACCGCTAATGAAGTGGAAAATATCATGATACAGCTCGAAAACGGCTAATAGTCTATTAACCTTCCTCAATTTTTATTGGGGAAGGTTTTTTTCATGGGATGTTTCTTCCTATTCTTTTAGGCTTTCATGATTATCTTTATAGCCACAGGGTAAAGTGGAGAAAAAAGGAATCATCAGGATATATGGTTAAATCAAGAAAACGGAGGGATACATAATGGCTGCAGGAAAACAACATCAGTCCAACCGCTCACTTTATTCAGCACGTAATCTATGGTCAGGATTTTTATTTGGATTAGGTATGGTCGCCTTTTTTGATGAGACCGTTTTTCATCAGCTGCTCCGCTGGCATCATTTTTATGATCGGTCAACAACGGATATCGGTCTGATTTCAGATGGTTTGTTTCATGCCTTCAGCTGGTTTGCGACCATTGGCGGATTGTTTATGTTTGCCGACCTTAGAAGAAGACAGGGGCTTTGGCTAAAAAGATGGTGGGGCGGTGTGCTTTTAGGAGGGGGTATTTTTCAGCTTTATGACGGAATCATTCAGCACAAGCTGATGAGAATTCACCAGATCCGCTATGTAGAGAATGTAGTTGTTTATGATATTATCTGGAACGTTTCAGCTCTTGCCATGATTGCAGTCGGAGCTTTCCTTCTTTACAAAACGGGGAAAAGAAAATAACAGCTAAGGAGGAATCGCTATGCATAACCACCACGCTCATGAACCGGCTGGCGGATTGGGGATTGATCTGCTTCCCCTCCTCCCCTTTCTGCTGTTCATCGGGCTTTATTTATTTGCCGTCATTTGGTCAAACCGTAAGCATCGAAAGTGGCCATTATATAGGAGCGTCTTTTGGGTCGCAGGGGTTGTTTTTGCAGCTGCGGCAGTGACAGGCCCCATCGCCACTCTTGCCCATACGGACTTTACCGCTCATATGCTCGGCCACTTGCTTTTAGGCATGCTTGCTCCCTTGCTGCTTGTGCTTTCCGCACCTGTTACACTGCTTCTTCGGACACTGAATGTTCAGACTGCAAGAAAAGTAACAAAGGTGCTCCAGCTGCGCATTTTCAGCTTTTTTACAGACCCTGCAGTAGCATCTATTCTGAATATAGGCGGCTTGTGGGTCTTATACACCACTAATTTATATCATGCAATGCACGACTCCATGCTCTTACATAGTTTGATCCATTTTCACGTTTTTGCAGCAGGCTATTTATTTACGATTTCTCTAATTTATATTGACCCCACCCCTCATCGGAGAAGCTATGTGTACCGGATGATTGTCTTCATCTTCGCTTTGGCAGGCCACGGAATTTTATCGAAATATATTTACGCCAACCCACCGGCAGGCGTACCTTCTTCACAGGCAGAATCAGGCGGCATGCTTATGTATTACGGGGGTGACGCGATCGATATTATGATCATTATTATTCTGTGCTACCAGTGGTATAAAGCAACAAGACCAAAGACATCCCAAGTTCTCGCACACCAAAACAGCGGAGCCTATTAATGGCCCCGCTGTTTTATTAATTATTTACTGTTTTAACAGACTGCAGGCTTGGAGATACACTTTTTTCTGTACGGTAGATTTTTGCGATAATAAAAACCGCTGTCAGGATGGTTGCGGATATGGACCAAAACCCGAAGGAATACGTATTTGTTACTTGTTTAAATATGCCAAGGACATTTGGAAGAAAGAAGCCTCCAAGTCCTCCGGCTGCTCCGACAAAACCGGTTAACAGTCCAACCTCTTTAGGAAAATGAACCGGGATAACCTGAAACAGTGCACCATTTGCCGCTCCAAGGAATAACAGCGTGATAAACAGCGCCGTTAAAGCAATGTAGACAGGAGGCAGCGTTCCAACGATCGTGAGGGAGATTGCAGCACCTGCAAAAAGATAGATTAATAGCCTCATCCCTCCATATTTATCTGCCAAAAACCCGCCGATCGGGCGTACAAAGCTGCCGGCAAAGACAACTAGCGTTGCAAAGCTTCCCGCCGTCACCTTGCTTACCCCGTACTGGTCGAAAAAGAAAATCGATAAAAAACTGCCAAGTCCAATAAATCCTCCAAAAGAGAGACTGTAAAAAAAACTGTATAACCAGGGGTCCTTCTGCTTAATAACCTTCAAGTAATCCTGTGCTGTATTTTTCTTGTAGGCAGCCGGGCTTTCTTTTGCAAATAGGCTAAAAACGATAAAAGTCAGGGCTAGTGGAATCAGCGCAAGTCCGAAAACGGCATTCCATCCGTAAACCTCTGCCAGGCGCGGGCCAAATAGGAGCGCTAATGCCGTTCCACTATTCCCCGCTCCGGCAATGCCCATCGCCAGTCCCTGGTGCTCTTTTGGATACCAGCGGCTTGCAAGAGGCAGTGCAACCGCAAAGCTTGCGCCCGCTATACCAAGAAGGATTCCCACGGCATAAATATGGGTCAGATTTGCAGCAAACAGCCAACCCCATACAAGCGGGACCATCGTCAAAATCATTCCGACCATCCCCATCTTCCTGCCGCCGAATTTATCAGCAAGAAGCCCCATAGGAATTCGCAGCAGCGCTCCTCCAAGAATCGGAATCCCTACCATCATTCCCTGCTGGGCAGGCGATAGGCCATAATCTTCAACAATAAATGTCCCTAGTGCGCCAAGCATTACCCAAATCATAAAGCTAATGTCAAAATACAAAAATGAAGATAGTAATGTTGGTGTATGACCGCTTTTAGCAAAATCCTTTATTCTCAACTACACTCATCTCCCCTGGGTTTTGTTTTGGACTTTTCTATTACTCTTGTGAATTCATTTTAAGCTCGAAGCGCAACAGCTTCAGTAAGACTGGCTGTTTTTAATTTCTGCATACGGCCACGGAACCCGACAACCTCTCCGATGACAATCATGGCAGGATTTTTAATTTCAGCCTGCTCTGCTGCTTTAACAATCGTGGTGAGTGTGGCTGTTACAACGCGTTGATGCTCCGTTGTTCCCTGCTCGATAATCGCAACCGGTGTATCAGCAAGTCTAGTAGTTGTTAGCAATTGGTCACATATATATGGCAGATTACTAATGCCCATATAAATCACTAGGGTGTCGATGTTTTCAGACACGCTCCTCCAGTTAATCTTCCGGCTGTTATCGGCACAGCGATGGCCTGTAATAACAGCAAATGAACTGCCAAGCTCTCTATGTGTGACCGGTATATCCGCATAAGCCGGGGCGGCAATTCCTGAAGTAATACCTGGAACCACTTCATAGGGGATGCCCCGACTTGCTAGAGCCTCCGCTTCCTCTGCTCCCCTGCCGAAAACAAACGGGTCTCCTCCTTTTAACCGGGTTACTCTTTTTCCTTTCAGGGCATATTCCACAAGCAGTTCATTGATCATATCCTGCGTTTTAATGTGAAGCTTGGGATGTTTTCCGCAAAACACCAGCTCCACTCCCGACTTTGCTTCCTCAAGCAGCTTTCTGTTAACGAGACGATCATATAAAATCACATCGGCCTGCTGAATGCATTTTAATGCTTTTACGGTAATCAAATCCGGGTCACCTGGACCGGCACCGACAATATGAACCTTTGACATTATAAGCCCCTCCTTTTCGAAAACTAGTTTTCCGGCAGCAGTACATAGACCTGATTATTTTGCACCTCTGTTTGGAAGGTTTTAACACACCCAATATCCGGCGCCTGCACATTGCCGTCACTCATATTAATCTTCCAGTCATGCATGGGACAAAACACATGCTCTCCGCTCACCATGCCTTCTGCCAGCACGCCGCCTTTATGCGGGCACCGGTTTTCGATCACTCTGATCTTGCCGTTTGAGAGCTTAAAGATCGCTAATTCCAGCTTTCCTTCACCAACATAAACGGTTCTCCCTAAATTCTCCGGAAGCTCAGTGATTGTTGCGACAAATACCTTATTCAGCATTTTTTCCATATCCATCCTCCTATAGAGAGCTTTAGTTAGAACCAGCCGGCACCTTCAAGTTTTGATATAGATCTCTTAGCAGCGTTTTATCTTCAAGCGCCTGCTTCCAGCCATCCTGAACGACCGATAAGGCTTCATCCATCCGGTGATTTAATTCGATAAATGTTTTCTTGTTTGCAAGAACACTTTTTATGTGATCAAGCCCCATTTTTTCTACCCATGCCGACGTTCGGTCCAGATAATCCGCTGTTTCACGGTAGTATTGAAGGAAGCCTGCTGTGGTTTCGAGTACCTCCTCCTCCGTTTTCACTTTAGCCAGAAGATTGGCCTTGCGCAGATGGGTTCCTCCGTTACCGCCAACGTAGATTTCAAATTCACCGTCGAGCCCGGTAATCCCCACATCCTTAATGGAGCCTTCAGCACAATTTCTCGGACATGCGGATACACTCATTTTCACTTTATGAGGCGTATTCAGCCCCTCGAATTTTTTCTCGAGCTTGATGCCAAGACCCATGGAATCCTTTGTACCAAACCGGCAATAATCAGCCCCAACACATGTTTTAACCGTACGAAGCCCTTTTGCATAGGCGGAGCCGGACGGCATATCAAGATCTGACCAGACATTCGGCAGATCCTCTTTTTTAACGCCAAATAAATCAATGCGCTGTCCGCCGGTGACTTTAATTAAGGGAACCTTGTATTTATCTGCGACATCAGCGATTTTTCGCAGATCATCTGCATTCGTTACGCCGCCATACATCCGCGGGACAACGGAGTATGTACCGTTCTTTTGAATATTGGCATGCAGCCGTTCATTTACGTATCTTGATTCTTTTTCATCATGATACTCTGCCGGATTCAGCATGCCTAAATAATAATTTAACGCGGGACGACACTTCGAGCAGCCTTCATCTGAGCTCCAGCCGAGAACATTCATGACTTCCTTTGTGTACGTTAAGCCTTTTGCTTTAATTTCTTCCATGACCTCCTCTTTCGAATAAGAGGTGCATGCACAGATGGATTCCTTTTGATTTTGCTCAAAAGCGTCTCCAGCCGTATGAGCCAGTAAATCTGATACTAGCGGCTTACACCCTCCGCACGATCTTGAAGCATTCGTACAGCCCTTTACCTGGTCAACTGTTGTCAGTCCCTGCGCATTGATTGCCTCAACGATCGCGCCTTTTGTGACGCCATTACAGCCGCAGATCATCTCGGTATCCGGCATGGAAGCGATCAGATCGGCACCGGCTTCTTCTGCTCCCTTATTATCCATGTATTCTTCAATCGGCGCCCTTTTATTAATGAGATTCAAAAGCCTCGTACCTTCTTTTGTATCACCGAATAAAACGGCCCCCGTAATTTTCCCGTCGTTTACTAAAACCTTTTTATACACACCGCGCCAGTCATCAAAAAGCGTCACCGATTTGGTCTCTTCCTCTTCAATGATCTGGCCCGCTGAAAACACATCAACGCCTGAAACCTTGAGTTGAGTAGAAAGTACCGAGCCCTGATAGCCGTTTCCTGTCTCTCCGCAAATGCGCTTAGCCATTTCTTTCCCCTGCTGGTAAAGCGGCGCCACAAGACCATATACCATCTCTTTATGCTCGGCACACTCGCCAACGGCAAATACATTTGGAACCTCTGTTTCTAAATGGTCATTGACAAGAATCCCGCGATTTACCGGAATGCCGCTTTCTTCAGCAAGCTTCATATTTGATCGGATTCCCACAGCCATTACGACTAAATCCGTCTTCACCACTTCGCCGTCCTCAAACCTCAAGCCCTCTACACGGCTTTCCCCAACAATTTCAGCAGACTGCTTTTCCAGCAAAAAGTTCATGCCCTGTTTTTCTAATTCCTTCTGAAGCATTTTCCCTGCTGTATTGTCTAACTGCCGGTCCATTAATGTATTGGAATTATGAACAACATCAACCTCCATGCCAAGATTTAAAAGCCCCCGTGCTGCTTCTAAGCCAAGCAGGCCTCCTCCAATGACAATGGCTTTTTTATAGCTGAGAGAGGCTTCGATCATCCGCTCACAATCCTCGATATTGCGAAATGCTGTGACCCCTTCCTTATCAGCTCCCGGAAGAGGAAGCATGAATGGCACGGAGCCTGTAGCAAGAATCAGCTTGTCATAGCTGACCTGCCTTTCTTTATCCGTTACGATTGTTTGATTTACCGTATCAATCGAAGTGACCGTTTCCCCCGGGTATAGTAAAATTCCGTTTTCTTCGTACCACTCCCATGTATTTAGCGTAATATCAGCAATCTCTGTATCTCCCTGAAGAACCTTTGATAATTGAATGCGATTATAATTTGGATAGGGCTCACTTCCAAATACCGTCACGTCAAACCCTTCTGAATCAAGCTTTAACACCTCTTCAACCGCCCGAACGCCAGCCATGCCGTTGCCGATTAAGACAAGCTTTTGCTTTTTCATGTTGCGATCCCTCCAAATGGTTTTTTAAGAATGCGAGATTTCATCAGTGACTTTTTTCATCATTTATCTTTAGTCTCTATAGATCGCTTGAAATCCGCACAGCTGTTACTTTAAAACCAGGCATGCGCGAAAATGGATCCAGCCTGTCTGACACAAGGCGATTAACACTTTGATCACCGCCCCAGTGAAACGGAACAAATACCGTATCTTTACGAATTTTCTCGGAATAGCTGGATCTGACAGTTATTCTTCCATTTCTGGATTGAATAGAAGTTAGCTCCTGATCCTTAATGTGAAATTTTTTAGCTGTATCAGGATGTATTTCCATGTACGCCTCTATATTTCTCGCTGCGAGTGAAGAGCTTTTTCTTGTCTGTACACCGGTTAAATAGTGGGCCATGACCCGCCCGGTTGTAAGATAGAGTGGAAACTCAGGGGATAACATCTCTTTATCTCTTTTTGTTTTTCCGACCACTGCGAGCTTTGCTTTGCCGTCTTCATGGGCGAAGCGGTCAGTAAACAAACGCTTTGTCCCTTCATGCGAAAGTTCCGGACATGGCCATAATATTCCCTGCTCCTCCCTCAGCCTCTGGTATGTGATTCCGTAATAATCCGCCTTGCCTCCTTTACTTGCCAATCGCAGTTCCTCAAAAATTTCTTCTGCACTTTTAAACGGGAACTTCTCCCACTGGCCAAGCTCTTTTGCTATATTGCAGAGGATCTTCCAATCATGCCTTGCTTCTCCCGGCAGCGGACGACTCGCTTCTCTAAGCGTCACCCTGCCCTCGACATTCGTCATCGTTCCTTCGTTTTCCAAATACGAGGAGGCAGGAAGAATAACATCCGCATATTCTGCTGTTTCTGAAATGAATAAATCCACCGCCACTAAAAACTTTACTTTCTGCAGTGCTTCTTTTACGAGATTCAGATTAGGGTTTGAAAGAAGGGGATTGGAGCACATCACAAGCATTCCAGTAATCGTTCCCTCATTCATTTTTTCAAACATTTCATAGGCTGAGACCCCTTTTCCCGGCAAATCACGCTCGTCAACACCCCATATTTCTGAAATGTACTGCCGGTCTTCTTTATCTTCAATCAGCCTGTACCCTGGAAGCTGATCCGCTTTTTGTCCGTGCTCTCTTCCTCCCTGTCCATTGCCCTGACCTGTAATGGCTCCGTAGCCTGAATATGGTTTTCCTATTTTCCCGGTAACCAATAGAAGATTTAACAATCCCCGAACAGCCTCAGTGCCGTCAGTTTGCTGCTCAATTCCTCTTGCGGTAAAGATCATTCCTGATTCTTCCTGACTGAACACGTGAGCTGTCTGATACAGCTGTTCATAGGAAACACCGGTTTTGGCTATGCATTCTTCAAGATCAACCCCGGCTAAATGCTCCATCGCTTCTTCAAGTCCATTCACCCGTTCACGAATAAAATCCTCATCCATCCATCCCTCTTCAAGGATTATTTTCAGCAGTGCGTTTGCCAGTGCAACGTCTGATCCCGGCTTGTTCTTCAAATGTAAATCAGCCAGATCCGTCGTTAAGGTTTCTCTTGGATCGATCGCGATTATATAAGCGCCATTTTCCTTTGCCTTTTCAAAATAAGGCATGATCGTCGGCTGGCACTCTGCGATATTTGTCCCGGCCAAAATAATGACGCGCGTTCCGGGCACCTCCTGCAGGGTATTCGTAAAACCTCTGTCGATTCCAAAGCTTTGATTTGCGGCTGTAGCGGCTGAAGACATACAAAGCCTGCCATTATAATCAATATGCTTTGTTTTTAAGGCGACTCTTGCAAACTTACCGAGCAGATAAGCTACTTCATTTGTAACCGACCCGCTTCCGTAAACACTTAAGGCATCTCTCCCATCTTCCTTTTGAATCGCTTTAAAGCGGGATCCGATTACCTCCAGTGCTTCTTCCCATGTCGCCGCAACAAATTCTCCGTCTTTTTTTATCAGCGGCTGCTTAATGCGTTCCCGGTGAATCGCGTGCTGATGTGCATTCATTCCTTTAATGCATAATCGGCCTTCAGTGGTGGGATTATCTACGCCAACCGTCTTATACGTAGTGCTTGTTACAGCCTTTTGTTCAATTAACTGCATTTTGCACTGCATGCTGCAAAATGGGCATTGCGTATCATAAACCTTTTCTGACTGGACCTCCTGCTGCCTGGTGCGGTAATACTTTAATAATAGCTCCGTTATCGCAGCTCACTCCTTCGGTTATAATTAATGATCGACCGGCATCGGCGCCTTAGTCGGCTGCTTCAAAATACCTTCCTTATCCTCGAGTAAACGGGAAATCAATTGATGGCATATTTCCTGATCAAACAGCACTTCTCTTATGTGCACGAGACCAAGCCGTTCCATCCATTCCCAGGTTCGCTCAAGGAATCGGGCTGATTCCCGGTAATACTGGATGAAACCTACGATCAATTCCTCCGCCTGCTCTGCTTCATGCATAACGCTTAGCAGCTGACCCTTTCTCGCATTTCTGCCGCTGCTTCCCCCAATGTAAACCTCCCATTTCCCGTTTATTTCGATGACGCCAATATCTTTCGTTGTTGAACCTGCACCATTGTGCATACAGGACGATAGACCAATCTTTAACCGGTAAGGCATTCGCAGCGATTCAAGGATATATTCCAGCCGCCTTGCCATTTCAATTGAAGACTGTTTATCACATTGACAAATTTGATTTCCCACATCTGTTTTGATCGTTTCAATACTATTGTCTGTCAACGAACGAAGCGGCATATCCAGTGTCTCCACTGCAATGGATCGCTCCTCTTTTTTTAATCCCAGAAGATGAATTCGCTGGTCGCTTCCGAGGGCAATTTTAACTCCAGGTATCTTCTCCGCTGCAGAGATGATTTTTTTCAGCTGTTCGACTGTTGCCTCGCCTCCGTAAAGCTGAGGGATTAAGGTAAAGCCGTCTTCCTGTGAATCATTTATCTTTTCATGCTGAGAACCGCTGCCCTTTTTCTCCGCACTGCCTCCAATCATCCCAAGATAGTAGTCCAATGCCAGGTTACACGTAGGACATCCGACCTCTGTTTTCCATGAGAGCTTTTCTCTCACCTGTTTTGCGTTTCTCAGGTTGTGAACCTGAATCTGATGGACAAGCTCATCTTCTGTAAGATCCGTGCATGAACAGACGGCTTGTTCCTCAGCAGCGTGCTGATCAAATGTATCGCTTTGGATAAACGCTAATAGCTCTCCCACTGCCGGTCTGCAGCCTCCGCAGGATCCGGATGCTTTTGTTACTTTTTTTATTTCTTTAATAGTAGATAGTCCATCTGTTTGAACCGCTTTGATAATCGCTCCCTTACTTACGCTGTTACAATGGCAGATAGGCTGATCAAACGAATAGGAGGCAACCGGTGAATCAGCTGGATCCCTTGTTTTAAGCAGTCCAGCCTTATCTTCATCCGACAGCATCTTCTTTTTAAGAATGACCTCTTGCAGCCTCGCTCCGTCTCTTGTATCTCCGTACATAACAGCTCCTACTGCCTTGTTTTCACGGAAAAGAATCTTTTTATAAACCCCTTCAACCTCATTAAAATAATGAATAGCCTTTGTTAAAGGTGTGGAATGAATCTCACCGGCTGAAAAAACCTCCACTCCTGAAACCTTCAAATGGGTGGAGAGGACCGATCCGCTGTACCCTTCGGTCGGTTTTTTGCATAGATGTTTTGCTGCGATTTCTGCCTGTTCATAAAGAGGTTCAACCAGGCCATAGACCATTCCATTATGCTCGGCGCATTCACCTATCGCATAGATGTCCTTTATATTGGTTTGAAGGAAATCATTTACCAGGATGCCCCTGTTATTTTGAATTCCGCTTTTCTCTGCAAGCAAACAATTTGGTCTTACACCTGCCGCCATGACAACGAGATCTGCTGCAATTTTTGTCCCGTCCTGAAAGTGAACCTCCTTTACCCTGTCTGCACCGGTTATTTCCTTTGTTGCTTTCCCCAGTAAAAAGCTCATTCCCTGTCTTTCAAGCTCCTGCTGCAGCATAGATGAAGCCTGCTGATCAAGCTGTCTTTCCATGATCGAATCGGAAATATGTATAACCTGTACCTCCATTCCAAGATTCAGCAGACCCTTAGCTGCTTCTAAGCCGAGAACGCCTCCCCCTATAACGGCGGCTTTTTTGAAGCGTTTAGCGACACTCGTCATTTCCCTGCAGTCTTCAACCGTTCGAAAAGAAATAACACCTTCCTTATCTGCTCCCTTTACAGGCAGAATAAAAGGAGAAGAACCTGTCGCAATTACGAGTTTGTCGTAGTGAATTCTGCGGTCAGTCGAGGTACATACAGCTTTTTGCTGCGAATCAATTTCTGTAACGGTTTCCCCGGTAAATAACTCAATTTGATTTTCCTCGTACCATTCCTTCGTCTGCAAAATGATCTCTTCAAAGGAGGACTCCCCCTGTAACACAGAAGAAAGCATTAATCTGCTGTAGCCCGCATGCTTTTCACTTCCAAAAATTGTAATATCATACGCCTTCGAATCCTGTTCAAGAATGCGCTGGACAAATCTCACACCCGCCATGCCATTCCCTATCACTACAAGCTTCTGTTTTGTCATTCTTCAACCTCCCGAAGGAACGAAACTAACGTACAAGAATCAATCCATTATTCATTTATTTGAAATGACTAAATTTTCAATTTTTAATAATATAGCATATGTTTTTTGTTCTGTCATTATTAATGTTAGGAAATATAACATGAAATAGCTTCATAAATGGAAATAAACCCCTTTATCAAAGGGATTTAGAGGAATAAATATTTTTTTATGTTTTATTTTTATATCATGTAAGGAGATATAACATATTTTTAGAATAAAAGTGAAGGAGAAAAATAGTGTACATAACAAAAAGCCCTCCTCTTGGTGCATTGGATGGACTCTATCCTGTTATAATCATAAAACCTAAAGCGAACAATAGGCTTTCACCATGTTCAATAGACGATCGGGGTCTTCAGAGGGGACATGCTCGGCTAATCTTGCACCTGCAATGATCGGGGTCCATGTGAGAATTTCTTCTTCCTCAGTTCCAGTTTTCTCACAATAAAGCCGTAAATACAGATCAGCCAGCTCCTGCGAAAAGCTTGTGTATAAAAGATATGTACGGCAGACATCTGCACGCGGGTCTCCAGCGCTTGCATCCACCCAATCAATCACGGTCACCTTTTGATCCTTCATCATCACATTAAACAAATGAAAATCTCCATGACACAACCTTTCTTCAAAAGGCATTTCATGCAGCTTCTCTTTTAAAGCGGCCTTCTGGCTTTGGTTAAGCATGGGTGCAGCATCCAGCTGCCGGCTTAGCTTCTCAGCCATCGATCCAATATCGCCGCCTGTAACCGTATGTATTTTTTGCTGCACCTCTATAGACAGACCCAGGTAATACACCGATCTCTCACTGTCCTTAAGGAATAAATCCCCTAAAGTCTGTCCTTCTATAAATTCCATAATAATTGCCTGTTTTCCATCTATCCTTGTGACCTCTACAATCTTCGGGACAGAAAGACCGTGGGAAAAAGCATATTCCTGTTTCTCAGCTTCTCTTGCTGCTTCCCCCTCCGGAAAATGCTCCTTGAAAATTTTCACAACTCCTTCCTCATGAGGATAAATTCTTGCGGTATTCCCTTCAGCGATTGGTTTGTGTGATTTCATTTATGTCCCCCTCCTTTTGTACGTAAAAGTATCCCTAAGCTTTATTAATTACCTTACAAATTAGCTATCTTTCTTTTCTTCCGTTACCCCTATAAGCTTATAAAGATAATAAAGCCCGTGAAGCTGCTCTTTAATTTGATTATCCATCAGGGCAAGCGAATCACGAATTACTTTTACCGCGCTTTTAATCGTATGCTGGCCCATTTCATCCATTGCTTCCCGAACGATATCGAGAGAATAGACAGCGGTTTTAAGCGTACGGATAATGAGAAGTCGCTGAAGATCCTCACGGCTGTATTTCCTGTAGCCGCTGTCTGGCATTCGTTCAGGACAAATCAGCCCTTCTTTTTCCCAGTGCCTGAGCGTTGAAGCTGCCAAATCAAGTGATTCAGCTGCTTCCCCAATGCTGTACCACTGTTTTTTAAAGCGAGACGCCCGGTCGAGATCTTCTTCCTGCTGAAGAATTTTTAACGCAAGTTCTGCCCGTTCCTTTTCTTTGCGAAGGTCTCCTTGAACGCGATTAACTACCCATAAGGCCTCAGTTGGGTTTCCTTCCATAATGAATGGCATGATCTCTCTAGCTGCTTTCATTCCAAATCCTCTATTTAACGCCCGAATACACTCAAAATAAGCTACATGCTCTTTTGTATAAAGACGGTAGCCGTTTTCTGACCGCTCCGCTTTCGGAACAATGCCCCACGCTTCATAATGGCGCAGTGCGCTCGTACTGATTTTTAATTTCCTGGCAATGACAATCGGCTTTATCATTCCAGCTTCCCTCCCCTGTAACCTTAAAATAAAACCCTAAAGTAGAGTGACGGCTTTTGTTTGCAACACAAGCTTAAACGCTCCCTTTTTTATCATAACCTTAGCATTTGCATTAATGTTATAGAATTAACTTATAGCGAATAAAAAGGAGGAATTTCTATGCACAATAGCATCATTTTAAATGGGGCGCGGGAGAATAATTTAAAGAACATTTCACTTTCCATTCCCAAACACCAGCTCGTTGTTTTGACCGGTCCTTCCGGGTCGGGAAAATCTACGCTCGCAATGGATACCCTCCAGCGGGAATGCCAGCGTCAATACCTTGAGTCAATTGGAATGTCCGCCGAATCCATTGGCAAGCCAAAGGTAGATTCCATTATTGGTTTGTCCCCATCAATAAGTGTTGGGCAGCATAACAATAACCGCAACCCCCGTTCCACTGTCGGAACCATCACTGATATGTATACGTACCTGCGTTTGATCTTCGAAAAGCTTGGAGAACGCCCTTGTCCTCAATGCCACACCCTCATTCTACCCTCTCTGGATCAGGAGGATTACAATGAAGAAACAGGCTTTACACAATATATCCATTGCCCGGATTGTGATTACAAAATGGAAAAGCTGACACGATCTCACTTTTCATTTAATAGACCCGATGGCGCGTGCCCGTCCTGCGATGGACTCGGAAGTGTCGCTGAGCTTGATGAATCGCAGCTCTTCAATCCTGATTTAAGCTTAACAGAAGGTGCTGTAACGATTTGGAATGGAGCTTTTAGCGACTACCAGCTTGGCATTGTAAAAGCAGCCGGCGTCCATTACGGAATAGACATAAATCTTCATAAAAAGCTAAGAGAGTTTAGTGACGCAGAAAGGGACCTTCTTTATTACGGTGTAGAAAGCGAGAAATTTACGGTTCATTCACCTGATACAAAGCCGCCAAAAACAGTAAGCAAAGGGAAATTTGAAGGTGTGGTTACTGCAGTGTGGAGACGCTACCGGGAAAAGGAAGGACAGTCAGGAGAGTCAAAACTATTCTTCACAAAGACCTGTCCTTCATGTAACGGAAGCAAGCTAAATGAAATCAGCCGGAATGTGAAGGTGGCAGATGTTTTTATAACCGATGCGATGAAGTACTCACTTGAAGACTTTGATACCTGGCTGACTCGGCTTAAAACTGAGCTCCCCGAAAGCAGTATGCTGCTGGTTGAAGATTTTCTTTCAGAGCTGTCTGTTAAGGTGAAACGGATTCTCCATGTCGGTCTGGGGTATTTATCTCTCGACCGCCAAACAATTACCCTTTCCGGCGGAGAAGCGCAGCGGCTGCGTTTAGCTACGATTCTCGGATCCGGTCTTACGGGTGTTCTCTATGTTCTGGATGAACCTACAGCGGGACTCCACCCGAAAGACACACAGGGGCTTGTCACCATTTTAAAAGAACTTCGGGATCTTGGAAATACCGTTTTAGTCATTGAACATGACACGGATGTAATGAAAGAAGCAGATCACATCATTGATATGGGGCCAGGCGCAGGAAACTACGGCGGTACGGTGGTCGGTCAGGGCAGCTATACAGAACTTCAGGAGCAGGAGGCGTCCATCACAGGGAAATACCTCAAGGAAGCACCCCCAGTTCGGCAAAAAAGAAGAAAAGGCAACGGAAAGCATCTGACTGTTCATAACGCCACAAGGCATAATCTGCAGAATGTAACAGTCAGCTTCCCTCTTGAATGCTTTGTAGCTGTAACAGGGGTTTCAGGCTCAGGAAAATCTTCGCTCGTTTTTGACCTGCTTGCACATTACACACAAAAAGGACGGGTAGAAGGCTGTGAGAAAGTAAGCGGATTTGAAGAGATTGAAAACATTATTACTGTAAACCAGTCCCCTCTGACACGGATGCAGCGCTCCAATGTGGCAACCTACACAGATGTTTTCACATTGATCAGAAATGTCTTTGCATCACTGCCTGGAGCGAAAAACGCCGGACTTAAACCAAAGGACTTTTCCTTTAATACAGTCGGCGGACGCTGTGAGCACTGTCAGGGGCTTGGATTTGTGTTAACCAATATGCATTTTCTCCCTGACCTGGAGGTACAATGCCCGGTCTGCCGGGGAAAACGGTTTAAGGACGAGGTACTGGCTGTAGAGTATAAAGGTCATTCGATCTCGGCTATTCTAAATTTAACCGTTGAAGAAAGTCTTTTCATTTTCAACGATAACAAAAAAATAAAGCCAATCATTGAATTGCTATGTGAAATCGGATTAGGCTATTTAAATTGGGGGCAATCGGTTACGACCTTATCAGGCGGTGAGGGCCAGCGGCTAAAGCTGTCAAAGGAGCTTTATAAACATTCGGCTGACCACACGCTGTATTTACTGGATGAACCTTCAACCGGTCTGCATCCCGCTGATGTAAAGCAATTGCTTCTCCTGTTAAATCGCCTGGTTGAAGCAGGAAACACCGTCATTATTGTCGAACATAATAGCGATGTGATTCGACAAGCTGACTGGGTAATTGATCTTGGTCCGGAAGGCGGAAATGCCGGTGGAGAAGTAATGGCAGAAGGAACGCCCGAAGAAGTATCTTTAGTCTCCGCCTCGTATACAGGCGCATTTTTAACATTTTCTTAAAAGTTTAACAAATTCATTTTATAGGAGAACGTAATGGAAAAAAAGCAAACTGGAATAAAACCCTTTATCTCTTTTGTTTTATCGACCAAAATCCCTAAGCTTGCTTTAACAGCAGGACTTATTCTAAGTATCATTACTACCCTTGTCGGCCTAACCATTCCTCTTTTAACAAGGGAGCTTGTCGACGGCTTTTCGGTTGATTCATTGAGTGTATGGCTTATCGTTTTAATCGCCGCTGTATTTATTATTCAGGCATTTATGGACGGCATCTCCACTTATTTGCTGGGCTATGTCGGCCAAAAAGTTGTCGCCAGGATGAGGGAAAAGATGTGGACAAAGCTCATCCGCCTCCCGGTCAGCTATTTCGATCAGAAAAACAGCGGAGAATCCGTCAGCCGTGTGGTTAATGATACCGGAATCGTGAAAGACTTGATTTCTCAGCATTTTCCTCAATTTATTACCGGCATTATCACCATCATTGGAGCAGTCATTATTCTTCTAGTCATGGATTGGAGAATGACACTTCTTATGCTCATTTCAGTTCCTGTGACAGTAGCGATCATGATACCGCTTGGTCAGCGCATGTCCAAAATTTCACGCGGACTGCAGGATGAGACCGCTGTTTTCACCGGAAAAATCCAGCAGACACTGAGTGAAATCCGCCTGATGAAGGCGTCAAACGCCGAAACTGCTGAGAGCGAAAAAGGAATAAAAGGCATTACCACCCTTTTCAAGTACGGATTGCGCGAAATGAGGATTTTCGCCATTATCGGTCCCTCCATTTACCTTATAATGATGGCTGTGATTGTCGTCATTATCGGATACGGAGGTATCCGGGTTGAAGAAGGAACAATGTCAACCGGATCACTTATCGCTTTCCTTCTTTACCTGTTCCAAATCATCTTTCCGATCACCTCCTTTGCTATGTTCTTTACTCAGCTGCAAAAAGCAAAGGGAGCAACAGAACGCATTATTGAAATCATTGACCTGCCGCTAGAAGAAGGCAGTACCGGACTCGAAATAGACATTACCGATCAGCCGCTGCAGGTACAAAACATCTCCTTTGCTTATCAGGAGGATGAACCAATTTTGCGAAATGTGTCCTTTGAAGCACAGCCCGGTGAGATGGTTGCGTTCGCCGGTCCAAGCGGCGGCGGTAAAACGACAATGTTTGGATTGATCGAACGATTTTATGAACCAACCGAAGGGGCAATACGGATCGGAAATACTCCGATTACTGAGCTTTCAATGGATTCCTGGCGCAGCCAGATCGGCTATGTGTCGCAGGATAGTCCAATGATGGCAGGAACCATCCGTGAAAATCTCACCTACGGACTGGACAATGTTGAGGACATTTCAGATGAGCAATTATGGCAGGTAGCAGAAATGGCTTACGCTGCACCTTTCATTAGAGAATTCCCAAAAGAACTCGATACAGAGGTTGGAGAACGCGGCGTCAAGCTTTCAGGCGGTCAGCGGCAGCGGATCGCGATTGCACGGGCATTTTTGCGCGACCCTAAAATCCTCATGATGGATGAAGCAACTGCCAGTCTCGACAGCCAATCAGAAGGCATTGTGCAACAAGCCCTCTCCCGGTTGATGGAAGGACGCACCACGTTTGTGATCGCACACAGACTTTCTACCATCGTCGATTCTGATAAAATCATTTTCATCGAAAAAGGAGAAATCACCGGCATCGGCACGCACGCTGAACTCGTTGCTAACCACAGTTTGTATCGTGAATTTGCTGAGCAGCAGTTAACGTAAAATACTTAGCAAAAAGACGCCTGGATGGGTTCTCCAGGCGTTTTTTGTGTGATTATAAATTAAATTTGCCCTTAACCATTTTAGCTGTTTCTTCTGCACTTAGGTTTGTGTTATTTAATCTTAGATAGTTCGGATGCTTAATTTCCCCTTCAAACGAGTTCAGTCTATATTTATCCATAGATGATAATAATTCATTTTCAGACCATTCGATATTCCGTTTAAATGGCTTATGCTCCAGCCGATTAGGGCTTTTATTTCGTTCAAGTCGTTCATCTACATCCGCTTCAAGCTCCACAAAGCAAACCGTCCCCCCTCTTGATTCAAAAAAAGCTCCTTTAGCTGATTCACATAATCCCAATCGCCCTGCGAATTAAACGCCCAAACATAGGTAAAAATCATACCCGCTAAATTACTTTTTGAGACCTCTTCAAAAATCTCCTGACGAAACAGATTAACAAGCCTTTGCCCTTCCTTCGTCCCGTAATCAAAGAAATGACTAACCAGATCGATGGTCATATGATTATGAAAAAGCTTTAGATCCGTCAGTTTAGCCAATTCCTGTCCCACTGTCATCTTCCCTACAGCCTGAGGACCAAAAATAAGTACTAATTTCATGCGACTCTCCCCTAAATATCCGTTTAGTTGATATCGTAGCATACGTTTCGTTCTGGAGTTAGAAAAAATTTCTAAAAACGCAGTTTTGGGCGGTACGCTCGTAAATCCAGGAATTTTGGCTCGCAAATTAGGAATCGCGCTTACAAATCACGCAAAAACGCTCGCAAATTTTTTTTAACTAAAAAACAGACTCCAATCAGCACCTAATTCATTCAGTTGTCTGGAAAAAAATAAGAAATACTAATCAGATAGCTGTATAGCATCTGGGAAATGTTGATTTTCACCTCATCCGACTATCGGTAAAGATTAGTTGGATTATGTAACTTTTTTATGAAAGTAATGACTAATTTACAGAGGAGGGATATTATGAATACCTTAGTTCGTGCGGGACTGTTTTTTATTCTGTTACTCCTATTAATAGGGTGTAATAATTTTGAAGAAAAAGATTCACCTAAAATTACATATGAAAATAATAATTCAACCCCAATGTCTAATGAAGAGGAAAAACCGCCTGCTTTAAAATTAACATTCGGTGGAGTTGAAGTGAAGACTTACAAAGGGACTTATACTTGGACTTATTTTGATAAAAGTACAGGTCAAAATATAACCACGCAGACAGACCACGCACCTCCAACCGAGATGGTAAATACCGAACAAAGTGTTAGGGTAAATCTAACGAAGCCCGTAAAGTTAAACTTCGAAAAAGAACCATCACAATATGAAATAAGACTATGGGATTATAACGGTATTATTAAAACGTATAAATCTTTTGAAGAAGTCGAAGAAAAAGGGAAATATATAGTTGAAATAGCAGGAAATTGGGAAGATAGCATTGCTACTTATGCAGTTGCGTTAGACTTTCAATAAAAATGAAATACTGCTGGATATTATAAAAGAGGCTGGAACAAATGTGTGTCGTTAGCCTCTTTTACCCGGTTCACTGCGCTTCAGGGGGATGCTTTCCGCGGGGCGGGGCTTGAGCTAACTTGCTTCGCAAGTGGATCTCAAGCTCCCGCTTCCTCCCGCAGGAGTCACCCCCTTCCGCTCCGTTCACCTCACGTTTCTAAAATTATTGTTATGTACCATATTCTTTTAAATATCCTCATTTTCGGATTAATTGCAGTAATAGGTAACATTAATTTTGATGCTAATTTAAATGTTTTTTCGTACCACTGAACTGAAAAAGCTAGACCAGCACCCCGACTTGTTTTCCTCCCTATTCATATCCTCAAAAGCTCCCGAATATCCTCTTCCGTTAAGCTCGAAGCTTCATTTTTGTCCTGATCAACGATTTCTTTAATTAGATGACGTTTCTTATCCTGAAGCTCATTCATTTTTTCTTCAATCGTGCCGCGTGCGATAAGCTTGATTACCTGCACGCTTTTTTTCTGTCCCATGCGGTGGGCACGGTCTGCCGCCTGTTCCTCTACTGCAGGGTTCCACCATGTATCATATAAAATCACAGTATCCGCTCCCGTCAGGTTCAGTCCGGTTCCACCCGCTTTTAGCGACACTAGAATCAAATCCCGTTCGCCTGAATTAAAGCGGCTGCAGATCTCCACCCTCTCCTCAGAAGGCGTTTGCCCATCCAAATAAAAATACGGTTCTCCCTTTATTTTCAGTTCTTTTCCTATCAGGCCAAGCATTTTCGTAAACTGTGAAAAAATTAAAACCCTTCTTCCTGACAGCCTTGATTCCTCTAAAATCTGCTGAAGCTGCTCAAACTTCGCAGACCGCCCTTTATACCCTTCAACAAATAAGCCGGGATGACAGCAAATCTGTCTCAGTCTCGTCAGCCCTGCCAAAATTTTAATCCGGTTTTTGCGGATCGTATCTTTATCCAGATGCTTCAGCGTATCATGACGGAGCTTCGCTAAATAAGCTGCATAAAGCTTTTTCTGATCTGGCAAAAGCTCTGTAGAATCAATGATTTCCAGCTTTTCAGGAAGCTCATCCAGCACATCCTCCTTCATGCGTCTCAGCATAAACGGGCGGACTCTTCTTGCGATTGCTTTTCTCGAAAGATGACTGTATTCACTTAAGCTCTGGAATAGCTCAGGAAAAATGACATGAAAAAGAGACCATAGCTCCTCGATTGAATTTTCAACCGGCGTCCCGGTCAGACCAAAACGATGAACAGCCTGAAGACTTTTGACAGCCCGGGCTGTCTGCGTAACAGGATTTTTAAATGCCTGTGCTTCATCAAAGAAGATCGTATGAAAATGCTGCGTCTCATACCATTTACTATCCTTGCGAATTAATGGGTAAGACGTAATAATCACATCAACTTTCGAAAGATCACGCTGGATCTCGCGTCTTTCTTTGACACTGCCATCCAGAACAACCGCTTCAATTTCAGGGGCAAACTGCATAAATTCGCTAAGCCAGTTGTACATGACTGAAGACGGGCAAACGATGAGTGCCTGCTGGTTGTTTTGGCGAAGCATCGGCAGCTCCGATAACAAAAACGTAATGCTTTGAAGGGTCTTCCCCAGACCCATATCATCCGCAAGAACCCCGCCAAACCCGTAGCTTGCAAGGAGCTTCATCCAGCTGTAGCCCTGCTTTTGATAGTCCCGCAAAACCCCGTCTAGTGATTTAGGAACTTCAAATTGAGAAAAATCCGGATGCTTCAGCTGCTCTAAAAATTGCCGGAAGGACTCTTCTACGGCAAAAAAGTCAGGGTTCTCCACAGAATCAAGCAGGCGAAGCCCCTGAACAATCGGCATTTCAAATTCCTGCTCGAGGTCCTCCGGCTGGATCGGCGCTGCTTCTAAAAAACGCCTGATTTCCTCTATCTCCCTTGTCTCCAGAGAAAACAGGGAGCCGTCGCGCAGCCGGTAGTACTTTCTTTTTTCCTCAAGCGCAGCCAAAAGCGCTCTTATTTCCCGCTCAGGAAAGCCTTCCATTTCAAATTTAAATTCAAGCCAGTTCGTTCTCTCTTTTTTAATTCGGACGCTGATTTTAGGCGGGGCATGCTCCTTGAAAATCCGGTTTCTAATTGCCGTTGTGGCATAGAGCTGAACAACACCTTTAAGCCTTGGCACGATATGGTGTAAAAAGGTATATTCTAATTCCTCATGATGAAGATAGTAGCCGCTTTCCGTTTCCGTAAAAGAACTTTCCTCCATTAACGCAAGGATCTCTTCTTCCTTCTCTTTTTCCCTGAATAGAACGGTACTCGACCAGCTTTTGTCACGTTCAAGAGGATTGATGACAGTATCGCCGTAACAAAACTCAAGTCCCGCAAGCAGCCGGTCCTTCACGCGGTCTAAAAACAGCTTGGCTACAAGCGGCTTTTTCTCCACTGCAGCAGGATTAACTCCAGGCAGCTGGACCTCGCCTAGCCTTCTTAAGCCCGGCACGACTTTTTCCAAAAAGAACTCAAGCTGATCTTCCGGCACAGGAATCCTGTTTGTTTTCGAAGCATCGAGCATTCCTTTTAGCTCCTGCAGTCTTCTGCTGTCTTCACTTTTCAGCTCAATCCATTCTCCCTCTGCTAACACCGCCTGATACAGAGGCAGCAGAATGAGATCATTCAGTCCGTTTATTTGGAGCTGATGGCCTTTATCCCCTGGTTTTGTCAGGACAAATTGCAGCGGAAGTATGGCATCGGAGAACTTAAGACCCGAATAAACCTGCCGCCGATACGTTACCATTACCTCAGGGGCAAGGGTAAGAAGCCCCTTCAACGGCTCCCAGGAGGATGGTGGAATGAGTAAGAGCTCCGGGGTGATTGAGACATGATGCCTGTCCCTATCGGATTCCCAAAAAGCCTGTTCATCACGGACAACTTGAACGAGCTGCTGAACGACCTCATCGGTTTCTTTATCAAAGCAAAACACCTTTGGATCAAAGATAACTGCTGAAGACAGCAGGCTTGCCTTTCCTTCTTTTACATCTGATAAAAACCTTCTTATATCACGAATTTTTGTCCCGCCAATTTTCATTTCTACACTAATTAAATTCCTGCCCTCTCCTATTGTCAGAGGTGACAGGATAAATTCTGCATCCATTACTTCGCGGGTTTCAAAATGGTGCTGATGCCCGCTTCCGCGTGTGGGTTTTTGATGAAAAAGCGTTAAGAACCCCTCTGTAAGTACATTTTTCACCCCAGGCTCTAAGGAAGATGGCGTTTGTAGTTTTTCTTTGCTTTTTTGCTGCTCATTTGCGATCCATAATAATACCGCCGCTACATGCTGACATTCCTTATCAAAGGAAGCAAGCTTCGGACAGCTGCATCCTGAATGAACGTTGAGGTTCTCATCTATTGAGATTTCAACATGAAAATCCTCTGCTCCAATCACAGTCGCTTTACAGAGGTCTTCACTGTAACGGGCTATTTTCACTTTATTTCCGCGATAAAAAGCGTCTCCTCTTTTGAAAGAAGCTGTACCGCATTTTTCTTTTATCATTTTTTGACTGATGGACCGCTTCACGCTGCGTGCTCCTTTCAAAAGTTACTCATTTACTCTTATCATAGCACTTCTTGTTTCATTGCTAAAAATGAAAATAAGCAACCCGCTATAGGATTGCTTGACCTCCCTTATTTCCAAAGAGCCGTGTATTTCTTTTTGTACTTACTGTCTTCTTCAAGCTCGATCAGCTGAAAGGCGGTTGTTTTCACTTCTTCTTCTCCGCTTGCATTGTATAATTTCTTGAAACTCTCAATGATATCAAACCGGATAAGGGTATAGTTTTTCTCGTTGAGGCAATTTTTAAAGCGGTCGATCAGATGGCTGAGCACGAGTTCCTTTTGTCCCTCCCCTGCAAGAGCCACCCGCCAAATCGATTGAAGACTGTGTCTGGCCGTCACAAATTTTTCATCCTGTGTAACTTTCCATACATCAGAAAAATCTTCAAGCATTCTTTTTTCGAAATCACTGAGGGCTAAATGAGCCAAAAATTGAGCGGCCCTTGACCGCTTATGAGGATCCTTGTGAGTTAAATCCGCTTTGAGTTTGTCCCAGACTTCATATGCCCAGTCGACCTTTTCTGTAGTTATTTCCATAAGGTTCGTATACGCTTCAAACTGGAGCTGCTTGTCCTTTGATTCAAGATTTTTAAAGTAGATTTTTACGGTTTGATCCATTTTTATCACCTCTTCTAAATAGCTTATCCAGCTGATGTAACATTGACAGACACTCCTTCAATCGCCTTTTCCCGGGTTTTTTGCTTAATCTCCTTTACATTTGAAGAAAGACTGGATGCAGGCACGGCCTTACCGTTTACTAGAACTGGAGGATCAATTAAACGCAGCTTCATTTTTTGATGAAAGCCGCCACCTTTATTACCTGTCACAATTCTCACATCTCGGCGCAAACGTCCTAATAAAGCCTTTATCTCAGAATCACTGCTTTGTTTCAATATGCCCATGACCTCTTCATCTGTCCCAAGAAGATCGCTTCTGCTGAGAATTTGTTTTCCCAGCGCTTTTTTAAGAATCTCAGCCAGGAGAGTATTTCCATAAACGTTTAGAGGATTCATAAAAAATCCGATGACTTCCTGGTAGTATGTACGGACAAACCACTCTGCTGACTCCACGTTTTTCAACGTCATTTTGCCTTCATGAATAATCAGACTTTCTAAAAAACTATGGGCTTCCTCCAAGGAAATGATGCTGTATACCGTCATATCTCTTAAGGTGTAATCGACCCGGTCAGCACATAACTCAGGCGCGGGCCGCTCCAAAATGGACCATCTGGAATCATCCCCCAAAACATCATGAGGATCGAATTGATATTTTCGTAAAATAGCTGGAATGGATGTTTTTTTAATATAGTCAGAAAAGATCGCTTCGTGATAATTCTCTTCCTGATTTTCAAGTGCCGCATCAACTACGTGTGAGAAAGCAGTATGTGAAACGTCATGGAGAAGTCCCGCAATCTGCTCCTTCAAAGAGCCCCCCATTTTTCTGATCAGCAGCATGACGCCAATTGAATGACCGTAGCGTGTTACATTCCACTTTTCGTTCACCCAAACGCTTGCTCCGCCCTGGTAGACTCCCTTCAACCGCTGAACAGCGTCACTTAAAATCAAATCTTCTAGAACAGGTTCTACATTAAAGCTTCCATATAACCAATCTGTGAGCTTCATCCTCTCACCCTTTTTCACCTATCATACCAAACCCTTCATTACCCAACCTTCCTTATCAGTTCTTTTTTCTCCTTTATTAAATCCATATTTGAAAAAATCAGAGCGTACACAGCCGTAAAAATAAGATAAGCCACTCCAACGAGTATACTTAAAAATCTCGGCTCAAAAATCTCCAGTAAAAAACCGCCTGCTGCCATGGAAAACCCAAGTGCAGTATTGGCAACCGCCTGCATGAAGCCAAAAATTGTTCCTCTTTTTTCCCTCGGGATGACCTTCATCATCACGGTATCAATGCAAATATTACTAATACCTCCTGTAAAGGTAATTAGCACGACCATTAAAAGGGCCATCCAAAAAACAGGAACCATACTCAAGCCTATGTGAGCCAGCCCTTCAAGCGCTATAAAAATAACAGTGAGGACAAGCAGCCCACTTTTCAGCCAATTTGAAAATAAGGAGCTGATAATAAATCCTAGTCCGAGAGATGCATACATTAGACCTACGCCGAGCTCCCCCATCTCAAACACATCAAGCGCGTAAATACTGATTAATACATTATCAATCCCATTAGCCAGCGGCATTGTAATCGCGATAAAGAAAAATGCCAGCAAAACATCAGACCCTGTAATGAGTCCCGCCGGCATCTGAGCACGCTGTGCTGCTGCAGGAACTTGCTTGCTTTCCGGCAAATGAAGAGACGATAAAATAACAGCCGATAGCAGGAATGTCAGCCCATTTAAAAGAAACGGCGCGGATAATCCTAAGAGATCAGAAATAACTCCTCCCGCACTTGCGCCGACAACGAGAACAAGACCAACCATTGCCTGTTCAATCGCATTGATCGAAAGAAGCCGCTCCCTTTTAACGAGTGAAGGAATGGTTGAAATTCTCGCCGGCGCATACAGCGCTTCCCCGCAGGCAAGAAGAAAAGAAGCGGTATAAATAATCCACACATCCTCAGGTCCTCTCACAAAAAGAAAGGCCAGTACGACGAAAACACGAAAAGCATCGATGACGATAAGCATTTTTTTAACGGAGTATTTGTCTGCCAGCATTCCCCCAATCGGTGCGAAAAAAAGAAAAGGCAGCATCCGTATGGCAAGGACAATGCCGATCGCCATGCCAGACCCCGTCAATTGAAAAAGCAAGGTGAAAATTGCGACTTGACTGAACCGGCTCCCTATCCCATTAATTAACCCGGCCCAAAACAATTTTTGATAGCGTGTTTCCTTTGAAAAAGTATGTAGAATGGAACGCATAACCTTACACCTCAAGTAGTTTTATGTTTATCTAATTTAATATTAATCTAATTAGATAGTTATGACAACTACTATACAACAAAAAAAAGACTGGGACAAAATGTCTCAATCTCCTAAACCTGGTTCACTGTGCTTCAGGATTTCCCTCTATTCCTCGCACTGCGCTCATTTCCCCGTTTGAAATTTCCTGTTATCTTTGCTAGCAGCAGCTGTACAGCTTTTTCATCCTGAGCCATTTCTATTTTGGATAAAAGCTTTTCAGCGTCCTTACCTTTTAGTTGTTTGACCTGTTTTCCTTCATAATCGATAAAAATAGTATGGTGTTTTGTAACGCCGTAACTAAATGGAGCTTCCTCTAATCGGTTTCTTTTATCGACTTCACCCACGTTTTAACCCCCATAGCCCAATGTATTTACTAAAAGTTTATCACTGCCTGTTTAGAGCGATCAAGCTTACATTCTACTTTTATTTAGGGGTTCACACCTACCTCAAATGGTCTTTCCCCACTGGAATATTCTTAATTTATTAATGTACGGCCTGGAGCTCAAAAGGGAATTAATGTTAAACTTAAGAAACTACTATGAATAAATTAATCTAAAACTAAAAATACATAAGAGGTGCTGTGGAATGATAATCAGACTCGCTGAAACAAAAGATATTAATCAATTAATACAAATGAGATGGGATACTACCATTGAATTTGATGAAAGTAAAAAAGACGAATCCTATGAGGAATTTGAAAGGGAATGCCAGGCATTTTTAGAGGATGCTTTAAATAGTAAGCTGTGGTTTATTTGGGTTGCTGAGGATCAAGGGAAAATTGTTTCTCATATTTACATAGAATTAATACAAAAGGTTCCACGGCCCGGAAGAATTACACATCCATTCGCATTTATGACCAATGTATATACCATCCCGGAATATCGAAATCAGGGCATTGGAAGCAGAGTTTTAAGCACCTTAAATAAATGGATACAAGAAAACAACTACGAATTTGTCATCGTCTGGCCGAGTGATGAATCTATAAATTATTATAAGAGAAATGGTTACGTTCATTGCAAAGAGCCGATGGAATACTTTCCTTCTTAATCAGTGTCTTTTCAAGACAAGATTTTGTTCAGTGATTTATTCGGTATGATTTTAAACTTATACCAGGTTACATTGCACATAAAAGCCCAATTGCAGTAGCAATGGGCTTTTATTCAATTAACAATTTTCTCTCTCACTGAATTTTAGATTCGTCTCAACCTCAGAAAAAATGAAATGCGTTACCGTATGTGCATAAGGATTTATCACCTCAATAAATTCCTCTGCTTTGGCAAATGTGTCAAATTGCATTTTAAGCATATAGCAGGCTTTACCAGCAATCCGGTAACAAAACTCCACGTTTGGCAGGTCTTCTATGTATTTTCTGAAAGAGTCATAGTCTCCGTTTTTCACAGTCGCTTCGATTAAACATTGGATGGGAAGCCCCAATTTCTCATAATCTACTTCTAACGTATATTTCTTTATAATGCCAAATGACTCCATCTGCCTTACCCGTTCTGTTACAGAGGGAGAAGACAGATTAATCCTTCTTCCAAGTTCACTCATTGATAACCGGCTATTCTTATTCAATTCATTCAATATTTTTCTATCAATCGAATCAATTTTCATTTTTAACGTAAAACCTCCTAACTCTTTAAATAATTAAACTATTAATGTAAATCATAATTGTTATTTAATGTGATGGAATCTAACTTTAAGATACCATTAATAGTACGAGGAGGCGGTCAACATGGCAAGAATTAATGAATCGGAATTCGGTGAAACCCCATTTCAAAAGCTTTTAGGACACAATACAGAGATAATGGAGAGGTGGAGCAGGCTTGGAGAAGTTTTAGAAAGAGAAGGGGCGCTTTCTTCTAGTTTAAAAGAACAGGTAAGAAGAACATTAGCTCAAACAAATGGTTGTTTATACTGTAAAGCAAAAGGAAAACCCGAACCCCATTTATTTAGTGCAAAAACATCTATTGCTGTAGGGTTTGCTGAAGTGTTTTTAAAACAAAAGGGGAACATACCAGATACTACATTTAATGTGTTAAAAGAATATTTTTCTGACGCGGAAATGAGTGAACTGTGTGCGTTTATAACGTTTACTACTGCTTCCCAGTATTTTGGCGCAATGATGAAATTAGACTAACTCATTATCTCAGGAGGTGTCATGATGAAAATTATTCAGGATACCGGCAAAAGCTTCGATTTGGAGAAATTTCTTTCTCTGCCTCTAGTAGCTCATCTATCAACAGTAAAAGACGATTCACCAAGACATTCGCCCGTTTGGTTTTAT
Organism: Jeotgalibacillus proteolyticus; assembly: GCF_002926065.1. Taxonomy (GTDB): domain Bacteria; phylum Bacillota; class Bacilli; order Bacillales; family Jeotgalibacillaceae; genus Jeotgalibacillus; species Jeotgalibacillus proteolyticus. The sequence continues at coordinate 506,124 of NZ_PREZ01000003.1, forward strand.
TGGCTTGAAAATAAAATCTGGATTATCGGGACAGCTTCAGACACCTTTCCAGAAAGAATAAGAAGGAATGAAAAATGTGCCATTGGAATCGTTGATATCAACCCCCAACCCGGACTATTTTTACATGCCGGATTTAGAGGAACTGCCACTGTTAAGCCTTTTGACAAGAATATAGCTAATGGGCTGCTCTCTCGTTATTTGGGAACCGAGATTGAAAAATGGGATCCACGTTTTAAAGATTTAGATGATGATAATGTGTTAATATGCTTCACGCCCGAAACGGTAGTCGTTCGAGATCAGTCATATCTCGTTCCATGATTGGTATAGGCAAGTGGGCACATTAACCCGAATACTTTAGTAGCTCTTAATCTCATATTCATCCTATAAGAAAAAGAGGATGAGACAAAACGATCATTTTATAAACGTGAGGTGAGCGGAGCAGAAGGTGGCGACTCCAGCGGGATGAAGCGGGAGCTTGAGATCCACTTGCTGAAAGCAAGTTAGCTCAAGCCCCGCCCCGCGGAAAGCGTCCACCTGAAGCGCAGTGAACCGGACAAAGAGGTTGAAATATACATTCATCTCAACCTAAGCTGATCCATAGCAGACGCCCGCTTCCCGCTTAGAATATATTCATGTATAACCTTCGCACATTCAACTGGAGAAAGCTTAGAGGTGTCGACCTCCAAGTCATAGATTCCAGGTTTATGAACCTCCGCCTGCCATCTTTTCACCGGCTCAGGGACTCTTTCGTCCGTTTGCCCCCAGGTGTCCCGTCGACGCTTCATGATTTCCTCAAGCGGGCATTTTATACCTATCATGACGACAGGCAGTCCTTGAAGCTGCCTTGCACTTTTAGGCAGTATTCCAAGCAGCTGGCTATAGCTTTCGTGAAATCCAACATCTACAACGACGTTAAAACCGAGCCTGCTTTGTACGGAGATCATGCTAAACATTGCTTCGTACATACGGACAATATGAGGCTCAAGATCCGGGCATTCTCCTCCTGGACGCAGCCCGATTCCCGGCTGATAGCGTTCCGGTGTTTGCCGCATCATCGCATCCACGCCTAGATTCATCCATATCCCATCAAACGTTTGTTGGATTTCCTTTGCGATACTCGTTTTCCCTGATCTCGGGGTGCCGTTCAGGATAATGATTTGCCCCGGCCGATCATGAATGGTCATTCTGCACACCTGCCTTTTTAGCATAAAATTGCATTTTCCCCTTATTAGTAGTCTACAAAAAAACTCTCCTTTCAAAAAGAAGAGTTTTTTCTGTTATTCAGATAAATCGTAGCCGGCTTTCTTAATAGTATCTCGATACCAGTAATAGCTGTCTTTTTCGGTTCGCTCAAAAGTGTCAAAATCAACATGGACAAGTCCAAAACGCATATCATAGCCTTCTGCCCATTCAAAATTATCCATAAGAGACCAGGCAAGATAGCCCTTAATGTTAACGCCTGAATGAAGTGCTCTGTTCACACTCGCAATATGAGTTTTCATGTAAGAGATTCGTTTAACGTCGTTCACTCTTCCATTTTCCACACCGTCATTATAGCAGGCTCCATTTTCGGTAATGTAAATCGGTACAGATCCGTAGCGGTCAGATATATACTTCAGCAGCTTGTAAAAGCCTTCGGGATAGATCGGCCAGCCGATATCTGTATGATCATAGTTGAAATTAAGATTTTCTACATGGAATAACCCGTTTCCTTCATCATATCTGGCAATATTTCCGGTATAGTAGTTGATTCCAACAAAATCAATCGGGCTTGAGATGATCTCCAGATCCCCGTCCTGAATTGGCACTGTGACATTTTCCTGTTCCTTAAACCATTGAACTAAAAAGTCAGGATATTCTCCTTTAAACACCGGATCCATAAACCATTCAATGTGCCAGCCGTTTGCGCGCCTAACTGCCTGCTTGTCTTCCTCAGAAGATGAATAGGCTTCCGACCAGCCTGCATTTGGTGCATATCCAATCTCAGCATCCCCATCAATCTGACGAAGTGATTGAACAGCCCGTCCATGTGCTAAAAGCAAGTGATGAGCGATGGTTGTCGCTATTTGAAGATCCTTTTTTCCGGGAGCATGCACGCCAAGATAGTTTGATAGAAAGGAAGCACACCATGGTTCATTAATCGTAATCCACTTTGTAATTTTCCCTTTAAAGGATTCAAAAACCGTTTTAGCATACTCGTTAAACGCATCAACTGTTTCCCTGACCTCCCAGCCGCCCTGATCCTGCAGTGCCTGGGGCAGATCCCAATGGTAAAGGGTGCACATCGGTTCAATATTATTCTCCAGAAGCTCATCTACTAATCGATGATAATAATCCAGCCCCTCCTGATTTACAGAACCCGTGCCTTCAGGAAAAATTCTCGGCCATGCCATTGAAAAACGGTAGCTTGAAACACCGAGCTCTTTTAGAAGAGAAACATCCTCTTTGTATAAATGATAGCTGTTGCAGGCAGTAGCACCGGTGTCTCCATTTTTCACATTGCCCGGCTGCTGAGAAAATGTATCCCAAATGGAAGCACCTCTGCCTCCTTCATTTACAGCGCCTTCGATTTGATAGGACGCAGTAGCAGCGCCCCAGATAAAGTCCTGTGGAAATTGAATCTTATTCATTTCAACGCCTCCCCGGAATGTGGTGATACATAATAGGCTGCAAGCATTGGCATGAAAATGGAATACACGGAAATTGCCAGCAGACTTCCTGAGATAAGCAATAAGAAGGGCATGGTCAAAATCCCTGCTGCGCCTATTACAAACATGAAAAACAATAAAACGGTTCGTTTCCATTCAATCCAAAGCAGCAGAAAGCTGTTTTTTAAAATAGGCAAAAACTTCAGCTCCACCTTCATGACATGCACAGTCATATAAGGCAGCATCATGAGCCAGACGATAAAAGCGATTGAAGCTGCAGCCAGTATCGTGTCACTGAATTTCATATCAATTGCCGTCACCAGCCAAATATCCGCTGCCAGAATGAGCAGTCCAGCAGCCCAGAGTCCTGACAGGCTTAGGGCAGTGGTGTTTGCATGCTTTTTAAAGCTTTGATGAAAGGACTTCGCGAAATAAGGGTTCAGCCCCTTCTTCTTCCACGAATGCAGCGTCTCGATCGTCGCTGCCAGTGCAGGAATAAACGTGATAAGAGCAAGAGAGTAAACAAAAAACATAACGTTCAGCAATACAAAAGAAGCGAACATTTCCATCACGCCTAAAAATCCCTGTTTCATGTTTATCAGCTCCTACTCTTTATCGTTTGCAAGACCGCAGCTTTCTCTTATTTCAAGCTCAGGATCCACCAAAAGTGAACGGCCCTTCCCTTTTTTATCAATAAGATTGCTTAAAAGCTTTGCAGCAAATATCCCAATCTTTTCTTTATCCTGCTTAATCGTTGTCAGCTTTGGCTGAGCATAGCGGCACGCTTCAATATCATCACAGCCAATTACTCTAATATCGTCAGGTGCCTGAAGACCATTTTCTCTGAGGGCTCGTATGGCACCTAAAGCCATTAAATCAGAGAAGGCAAAAAGTAGTTCTGGCAAATTCTCTTTATGCTTAGCAATCATTTCATTCATCAGACGGTAGCCGGACTCCTCGTAATAATCACCGTGTACTACCCAGTCTTTGTTAACCGGAAGGCCAAATCGCTTCATAGCCTCCCGAAAACCTTCCTCACGAAGCATGGAGACTCTTGAGTCATGCGTCCCGCCAATAATTCCGATTTTGTCAATCGAGTTCATATAGGCATACTCCACTACTAAGTGAGAGACTTTATAATTATCTGTCATGACATAGCTTGAGCGCTCACCTTTCAGCTCAATGTCAATCCCAACACAAGGGATTGGGCTTTGATCCAGCTGAAATATCGCTTCTTCTATATCATCCCCTGCGACAATCAGCACGCCATCTACATTGTAGTGATGACAGCGCGCCAGGTAATTTGACTTGTATTGTTCATTGGAGAAGAAAATAAAATCATACCCCAAAAGGCCAATCTGACTTTTAAAGCTGTTAAGAACCTTATTAAAAAATGGATGATCCAAATCAACATTAATTTTGCCGGCGTAAACAATTCCAATTAGATTTGTTTTTTTCGAAGCAAGGCTTTTTGCGGAATGGGTTGGAGAATATCCAGTCTCTTCTATGATGGCTTTTACCCGTTCTTTTGTCGCAAGACTAATATTGCCGGTGTTATTCATAATTTTCGACACAGTCGCTGCAGACACTCCGGCAAGCTCTGCTATATCCTGTATGGTATATCGTTTAATCATGCTGCCAGCTCCTGTCCCCTTCCCTGTAATCATCAGCTTTTCACTGCACCCTGTGTAAGGCTTGAGATGAAGAGCTTATTGAAGAGAAGAAAAATCAAAACCAACGGGATCGTGGCCCAGAAAGTTCCTGACAATATCATACCATTATCCTTCACATATGCGTCGATCAATCCTCTAAGGGCAATCTGGATCGTATGAACAGACTCATCACGCAATACGACCAGCGGCCACAAAAAGTCATTCCACATATACATGAATTTAATGATTGCAAGTGTAGCAAATGCCGGAAGAATGATTGGCACAACGATATTCCAGTACACACGCACATGAGAGCAGCCATCAATTTTCGCAGAATCCATCAGCTCATCAGGTACATTACTTGAAATGTACTGCCTCATCCAGAAGATCCCGAATGCATCAATCAAGCCCGGGACAATAACTGCTCTTAAATCACTCAGCCAGCCAAGCTTTGTAATAATGTAGTATTGAGGAATCAACCCAAGCTGCGGCGGAACCATCATCGTAATCAATAGCAGCCCAAAAAGAAGATTTTTTCCTTTAAAATGAAACTTAGCAAAAGCAAACCCTGCCAGCGAGCAAAGAAATAATACGCCGAGTGTCGTCACCGAGGATACGATTAAGGAATTTCCTATCGCACCGAAAAAATCAATATTGCTAAGTACGTTTTGAAAATTGTTCACAAGCTCGGGACCAGGAATTAAAGCCGGCGGAACCCGGTTAATAACACTGTTATGGTTGGTTGCCATGACGAACATCCAATAAAATGGGAAGATCGACAAAAATGCGCCAATGAATAACACTGCGTATAAACTGACTTTTGAAATAACCTTGGACATTGTTTTCTCTCCCCCTTATTTGAATGCCTTATTCACAACAAACGAATTCACTGCTGCAAATACGATGATAATTAGGAATAAAATAATCGCTGAAGCAGATGCTGTTCCAAATGCCATATTTGAAAATGCCTCTCTCCATAAGTAAAGCACCACTGTAATCCCTTCCTGGCGGAGACCTCCACCTAAGAAAATCAGCGGCTCTGTGAATAATTGAAGAGCTCCGATCGTTGATAAAAACACCGTAAAAATAATAATCGGGCGGAGCATTGGAATCGTAATAAAGCGGATTTTCTGCCAAACGGTCGCTCCATCGATCGTTGCTGCTTCGTACAAATCATTTGGAATCCCCTGCATCCCGGCAAGGTAAATGATCGTATTGTAACCGAGCCAGCGCCAAAACACCATAACAGCGACAGCAATCTTTACTCCCCACTCATTTGTCTGCCAGCTCACACTGTCAAGGCCTACAAGATTCAAGAACACATTGATCAGACCGAAGTCCTGGTTGCTGAACATTACCCCAAAGATAATCGCCACCGCTACCGTTGATGTTACATACGGCAGGAAAAATGCAGCTCTAAACGCACTTTGAAACTTTACCAGAGCAGAATTCAAGGCAAAAGCCAGAAAGATGGCTACGATCAACTGTGGAAATGTGCCCAGAGCCCCCATAATAATTGTGTTATAAAGAGCCTTCCAAAAAATCGGATCCTCGATCACAAAAGCAAAATTCTGAAACCCAACGAATTCCATTTCCCCTAGTCCGTTCCAGCGCTGGAAGCCTAAATAAAAGCTGAACAGCATCGGGAATAAGCCAAAAATAGCAAACAAAATGAAAAAAGGAGAGATGAATAATAAACCGGATACTGATTCTTTTCGTTTCTCTGTCCACTTCTTTGATGCATATGCATCTGCGCTCACGTCGTAAGCCCCCTTTTATGAAAGATGAGACCAATGCGAGATAAGTAAAATGCATTGGTCTCTGATCCAATTTTTATTGACGATCAAGCTGGGAGGTAATGCGTTTTACCGCTTCGTCCCACTCTTTGTCGGGATCTTTTCCTTCACTGGCTACATTGATCAGCGCTGTCATAAGCTCATCGTGAACAATGGAGTAGTTTTTCCCCATGTAGATCGGTTCAACGGTTTCAGCTGCCTCAGCAAAAATTTCCGCAGTGTTTAATCCGCCAAAGTATTCATCACTCGTATTCAGGAATGATTCTTCTGAATAAACAGCAGGTGCTGATGGGAACATTCCGCTGTCATTAAAGGATTGAAGCTGTCTTTCAGGTGCTACCAACCACTCAACGAATTCGTAGGCTTCTTCGGGGTGCTTAGATTCCTTTGGAATGGCGATGTAAGATCCGCCCCAGTTTCCAGCTTTTTCAGGCATCTGAACGATTCCCCAATCACCTTCTGCATCAGGTGCATTTCCTTTAATACTTGCTACCATCCATGAAGGAGCAAGCAGCGCACCAGAGCTTCCTTCAGCCATGGCATTGCCCCATTCCGGTGTCCACATCTCGTTCTTTCCTATAAGGCCTGCCTTAATCATCTCAGCAGTTGTATCATACGCTTCTCTTACATAAGGAGATTCATTGATGATTAGTTCATCGTCTGTATTGAAATACTGCTCAGGTGCCTGATCCCTTATTGCGGCAAACATGGTTTCAGGCGTATCAAGCATGACTTTGCCTGTTTCTGAGTGGACGGTCTCAGCAACTTCTTTAAACCCTTCCCAATCAGTTACTAATGGCTGTACTTCCTCTGGCTCTGTTGGAAGTCCTGCTTCTTCAAATACATCTTTGCGATAGAACATAACGGATGGACCAATGTCCGTTGGAAGACCCAGCAGATAATCTCCGTCCGTATTTTCTGCAATATTCCATTTCCATTCAAGATAGTCCCCTTTAACATCTTCTGCTCCGTAATCATAAAGATTGTAAAAACGATCCTGAGCATCTAAAAACTTCGCAATCTGACTTACTTCAACCATCGTTACATCAGGCGCTCCTGAATTAGAGGAAACCGCTGTGAAAAGATTATTGTGAAGGTCTCCCATCTCAGAAAAGTTCACCTTAATCGAGACATCAGGATTTTCCTCCATATACTGCGCTGCCAGTTCTTCATAATTGGTTGCTCCAAAAACCCAAAAATTCAACTCTGTTCCGTCACTGCTTCCTGAAGATGAATCACCCGCACATCCCGCTACCCCCAGCACAGCTGCCGACAGAACTAAAGACCCTACCATTTTCTTCATGTTTATCCCCCTTTGTTTGGTAAAAAAATAAAGTAACCGCTTACCCTAAAAGACAAAAAATAATAGTTTAAGAGGCTTATTTTTTAAGGTAAGCGCTTACTTTAAGTTCATTATAATTCAATATCAAAATAATACAACAACTTTTTTAAAATATTTAGGTAAACGATTTCCTTTCTCTGTAGTCGGGTTTTAATTTCTGCCTTTTAAAAACTCATTACATAACTGCTTGGTATAAGACGCGGCTTATTTATTGAGGAACTCCCCCCTACGTTAAAGCTTTATAAATATAATTTTATTTGCCCTTAGTATTCCCTCGATCAGTGTGTAGTACAAGGAAGAATTTCATAATCGTAAGATTTAAAAATACACTTTAAAGAGGTGATCAAAATGTTTCATAATTGGCTGTCATTTTTTAAAAAGGATACAAAAACATTTCGCGAAAGAACTCTTTTATCCCTCTCTGAAATGGGTTATCTGCAGAAAAAATGGGCATACAAGCACCCCCTTTCTCCTTTGTCTCAAGAGGAAAAGAAGGTGGTTTTAGAAATAGATAACGTCACTAACTCTTTAAACCAAAACAATCTTACCCGTACGAAATCTTATCTTGATCTTTACCTCCGCCATCCTGAGCTGCACTGGTCATTTCTAGCCCATATGGTTTCAAGAAATGCAGGGTGGAATATGACTGATTTGAAGGGAAGTTTAGTTAATGGGCTGCTATCCGCTAAGCAGGTTTCTCTCTTTTTTGGTTTTCTTGAAAAAGCAAACCATCTAATATTTCAGGATGCTTTCCCTCAGTTATTATTATATGAAAAAAGCAAAATAGAGAAAAAAGACTACTCCTATTTACTTCCTCATTTTCATATTTCCTGTTTCATGATTCCTATTTGGCAGCTTTTTTTAAAAAACAGCCAGAGCATGAAGGAAGTCCTGACCGTTTCGTTAATTATTAATGAACAGCATCTTTTAGAAGAACAGGTGATGAAAAATGAGTTTTATAAAAAAAATATAATTGGATCCTTTACGTTCCAGCTTCAAGAGCTTTTAGGCCTTACTCATATTTTATTTCCACATAAAACTCCTCATGACATTCAGCTCTCGGGTCTGACAGTACAGCAGTTTTCGCATGTCAATTCCAGGGTTGAGATCGGAAAGCAGCTGTATCTTCAGCTTTTTCATCACATAAAAGAAGGGGCTGTTTCTTTTGCAGAAAGCACTGAACATACAGGCTCAAGAGCTGACTACTATCCTGATTTTTTCTCTGCCGTAAAATCATCCTCTAAAATTTACAGCCCTGCCTTACCCGCAGTCTGGCCCGATCTCCACCATTCGAACACTCCCAATAAGGACTGGTTTGAAGGATCTTCCAAAGTAATCCAATTTTACTCCCTTTCAAAAAGACCTGAGCTTAACATGATGACAGTAAAGCATTTAGCAAATCTGGTGAAGCTCTCTGGTCTGCATGATCTGCAGCAGCTCATCCCCAGCGAAAAACAGGCATATTAAAAGCCGGATAGGGTTACTATCCGGCTTTTACGTTTAAAATCAAATTTAAAATTCAACCTTTTCCTGATTAGCTACAATCAGAAGAGTCTTTCCTTTGTCGAGCTCTTCTTCAAGCTCTTCAGCTTTGTCGGTTTCAAAGCCCATTTCTTCCATCTTAGAGACAAGCTTGTCGTCTTTGCTGCGGAACACATTTTTTAATGCAGTCCCTACACCCGTTTCACTAACACCAACCTTGTTGGCATCATTGCCTTTTCTGTTTCTTCTTACATGGTCATTGTCGTGTGACAGAACATAAATATCTTCATCACGCACACCATCTTTTCGAAGCTTTCCGATTGTTTGATCCAACGATTCATCATTGTGAAATACTTTAAATTTCGGCTTCATGTTTATTCCTCCTTATTTCAAATCACTTGCAGGTTTTCTCTAATGTCCTTTTACCCTACTTAGAGAAATTAAATCGTAAAGCTAGGAAAATAGGAGTTTTGATATGCTTTATATTAATTCAGGCATTACAAAGTCTTTGAGAGGATTAGGTTATAACCACTTAACCCTTATAAATAATATAAGTGCCTGCGATCATATCATGCAGGTCTGTCTTCTTTTTGGTCACTGCAATTAATAGATAACCAATGAAAATAATCAGGTAGGAAAGAATTTGAGAAAAGTATCTTCCAATTGATTTTCCCAGTTTAATAGGCTGATATTGTTCATCGGTCACTATCATTCCCATAACATATTTCCCTACTGTGGCCTGCATAGGAGTCACTGGCATCCCGATGAAGTAGAGCGTTCCAATGACTATGTAAGGCCAGTACAACACAGCAACCTGTTCAATATCTGCTGTTCCGAAAACAAAAAAGCTGATCAGCATAAATGGCGAGGAAATAAGCAGCCCATCAATGAGGAAAGCCACCAGTCGTGCCCCAAATCCTGCATGCTTTGTTGTTGTATTCATAATAAATGACCTCCTATTATTATTTTTTAGTTAAGACATATGAAGAAAAGAGATTGGGACATAACAATAATTTTAAAAACGTGAGGTGAACGGAGTGGAAGGGGGCGACTCCTGCGGGATGAAGAGGGAGCTTGAGATCCACTTGCTGAAAGCAAGTTAGCTCAAGCCCCTCCCCGCGGAAAGCGTCCCCCTGAAGCGCAGTGAACCGGGTAAAAAAGGCTGAGACATTTGTCCCAGCCTCTTTCTTTAAAAGAATCGATCAATAAAGTTTAAGCACTGTGAGGTTTTTTAAACCCTATGCTTTTTCATCATTTCCGGTATCCTCTTTATTTTCCTGTTCACCAGAAGCTTCTTCCATTGTCTCTTTAACCGGTTCAGTCGACGAGGCCGACTCTGCTGCTGCAGCCGCTTCTTTTTGCGAAACGACTGTATGGGTGTTTCCGCGGTTGACGACATCTGACAGGAGCTTTGAGACATCAATGCCTACAAGCTCTTTTAATGGTTCCTGAAGTCCTACCATGGTTTGGGTTATACTCTTTCCATAGTTGGAGACGCCTTTTCCATCGCCTGTATCAATGATTTTGACAGAATCGATGTTGGATAATGGCTGTGCAATTTTTTCTGCATATACCGGAAGCATTTCGATCAGTTTTTCAGCCAGGATGACTTCTCCATGGTTTGCAATGGCTTCCGTTAGTAAGCGTCTTGATTCAGCCTCTGCTTTACCGCGCTCAAGAATAACCTGAGCTTCTGCAAGCCCTTCTTCACGTCTGATGCGGGCTTTTGCTTCCCCGTCAATTTCTGCTTTTCTCGCTTCAGCTTCTGCCTGTCTTGTAACCGAGTAATAATCAGCATCTGCTTTGGCTTTACGGATTTTGTTTTCTTCTTCTTCAATTTCTACCTGACGGGAGCGTTCAAACTGCGAAATCCGCAGCTCCTCTTCTTTACGCTTGGCAATGATGCCCAGCTCTTCTTCCTGTACCTGTTTATCGAGCTTTGCTTTCTCGAGGATATAGGATTGCTCGGATTTCGCCCGGGCTCGTTCTGTTTCTTCTTTAATTGCTGCATCCTTTAGGTCTTTCAGCTTTTGAGCAGCAGCAATCTCCGTTTGGCGCTTATATTCTTCTTCCTTTGCTTCCTTATCTGAATTGGCACGCTGAATGCGCGTTTCTTTTTCACTGTTGGCTTCCGCTATTTCAGCAAGCTTCCGCACCTCTGCAATACGCGGACGGCCAAGATTTTCTAAGTAGCCATTTTCTTTATCGGAATCTCTCAGGTCAGTTAATCCAAGAGAAGTGATTCTAAAGCCCATATCATCCAGCTGCTTTTGAGCAACCTCTGTTACCTGGGCATTGAACCCTTCACGGTCCTCATTAATTTGTTCGACCGTCATTTTTGAAAGGATGGCTCGAAGGTTCGCGCTTAGCACCTCTGAAATTTCTTCTTCAAGCTCAGCAGATTTCTTCCCAAGAAATTGCTCAGCGTAGTTAGCGATCCCTTTTAACGTATCTGCTACCTTTACCATCGCTACTGCATCTGCCACAATCGGCACGCCGCCATTTGTGTAGACACGCGGTGTTGTCAGCTTTAATTGAAAGGATGTTAATTCAACCGGAGTAGCCGTCTGATGCATACGCAATAGATGTCCGCCGCCTCGGATTATTTTCATCGATCGTCCTTCAGTATCGGTAAAAATATTCGTTTCTTTCTCAGGATCTCCAAGCTTTGGTCCTGTAATGATTAGCGCTTGATTGGACCGGGCCGTTCTGTAGCGGATCTTGTAGTAAATGAAAACAGCGATTCCAACAATTGCTAGTACGATTAAAATTGGAATCAGAATAGAAATTGTCTGCAGCATTTCCATATTGATTTTCCTCCTTCAATTTTCATTTTTTCTCTCCTTATCTTTTACGAACGGTCAAGGAAAAAGTTCCCTATTTTGTGTATGTGCAACCCAATTTATTTTGTTGTTTCCAAACAAAAAGAATGCCTCTGTGTTTAGGCATTCTTTCATATTTAAAAGGAATTATCGGCTGACTACTCCGCATAGCATGCGATCTCCTGCGTCACCAGATGGCTGCGTTTCATAGTCATCTGCTTCTGTATGGATCACTAGCGATGTTCCATTATCATCAAGCAATGAATTTTCTTCTCCTGTTTGCAGCGTTACATGTTCAGCTGTGATTTCCTCCTGAACTTCTCCATCTTCACCTACAACAAGATTTGGGAGGTCCCCAGCATGCGGTCCATCTTCATGGTCCGTTCCATGACTTGCATCTGTCGGGTTAAAATGATCTCCGGCTGATTCAAAGTCCGGTGCATCACATTGACCGTTTTCATGAAAATGAAAGCCAAACTCTCCTTCAGGCAGTCCTGAAGCGTTAAGAGTGATTACTACACCCTCGTCACTTTCTGCAAGCTCCGCTGTTCCTACATTTTCTTCATCCTCATTGATTAAATCAACAGTCAGGTTCTCCGGCATTTCAGACTCCGTATCCCTGTCTTCTCCGATATCAGCCTCGTCCTCAGTATCAGTATCTCTGTCGGTAGTCTCTTCATTCGAAGTATCCGAGCCTTCCTGAGATTCCTCGTCATTTCCGCAGGCTGCAAGAATAAGGCCCATTGTCAAAACCAAAAACATGAACAAATAAATCGATTTTTTCATCCTTTTCTCTCCCTCTTAGTTGTAGTCCCTGTAATATTTACCAGTGGTATTATTTGCCTTCCCCAAAAGAGGGTAAATAAACACTAGGTTATGTGAAGAAAAGAGGATATTGCTGTTAGTTTTTTAGTAACAACCCGAGAATTCTCCCCGGTATTAAGGGCTTATCGTTTCCATTTAGGCCTGTTTTCTGCTCAGAAAATGCTGCCGTTCTTTTTTTGGTTTCCAATTTGCCAAATAGACGCCTAAAAAGATGGTTACCAGGCCAACCAGTAAATTTTGAGTTACAGCCTCCCCAAGAAGCACCTTCCCCCACAAAAGAGCCGTTAAAGGTACGAGATAGGTTACAGTCGTGGCAAACTCTGCTCCTCCCTTATTGATTAAATAGTAAAAGAGCAAATGAGCAACGCCGGATCCTAAACAGCCTAAGCCAATTAAAGAAATAATAAAAATTGCATCTATAGAACCCACCACATTCGTAACGAATGAAGGCTCTGTAAATAAAACCCCTACCAGGCCAACTGAAGCCCCTACGAGTAAAGAGAGTGTAGTGAGGACGAGTACATTTAACTTTTGAAGATGTCTTCTTGAAAATTGGGATGAAAATCCGTAACAGGCGGCCGCCAGCACCATTGTTCCGATTCCAATAAAATGACCGGTCAAGAGCTCGTGTGCATTAAAATCGATCAAAATAAGTATTCCAATAAAACCCAGCGCAATTCCGCCCCACTGCCTTTTCGTGAGCAGGACAGAAAAAAAGATGAATCCCATCAAGCCGGTTAAAATCGGTGTAGAAGCATTCAAAACAGCGGCTGTATTACTCGTAATTTCAGTTTGACTGAGGGCAATCAACCCCCAAGGCAGTCCGGCATTAAAGATCCCCACAGTAATAATCGCCTTCCACGGAAGCGGACCGGTTCCCTTTTCTTTTCTTACCTTCGTAATGAAAAGAGGTAGTAAGATCACAGCTCCAGCCAGACAGCGCAGTAATACGGTCCCCCAGACCCCCGCTACACTAATCATTTCTGAAATAAAAACAAAGGAAAGACCCCATATCAAGCTTAATAGAATAAGTGCACTGTATAATTGCATGATTTTTTCTCCTTTTTGGTTAATTGGAAATTTCTGTTCTCCGTTTATTTTATACGAAACGAAGCACTTGAAATAGCTTCATTTAATTAGAAACCAATATTTTTAAAATGGATAGTTTAATAATCTTGCTTACCTTCTTTTGAATGATTAACTGTTGTGTGAAACAGTCGTTCTAAAGCATCTTGTTCAAAGCAATTCGTGCCGGGTAGAATTTAGTAAAAAGATTGAATAGTTGTCTCTATGTGCAGCGATGGAGCATACCTAAAAGCCCTTAGAAACAGTATAAATCCCTGGTCGATTTTCAAAAGCATTTCTAGTTTCTACAAACTCAGAAATAAGGAGAGATCGCAATGGCAAATGTTATTATTCACGCAACGATAACGTTAGACGGGTTTATGGCTGACAAGGATGGGGGTGTCGATTGGATGTTTGACTTTGAAGCGGCGGATGAAGATTATGCAGTAGTCAATAAGGTCATGGGTGAAATAGGTGCGATAGTTGGCGGCGCAAATAAAATGAATACGATTGAAGAGGGAGAAATCCCGTATGGCGGCATGTTGAAGGTTCCCATTTACCTCATGACCCATGAAAAGCATGAACCGATTGAAAAGGATGGCATTACCTACCGTTTTATCGTTGACGATATTAAACACGCCGTTGAGACCGCCAAAGCAAGTGCCGGCGATAAAAGTGTTGCTCTTTTAGGCGGCCGCATCTCCCGGCAGTGCCTCAGACTTGGTCTTGTGGATGAAATCGTACTGGCTATCGTTCCCATACTGCTTGGTGATGGAGTTTCACTATTTGGAGAACTGGGAGAACGCATCAAGCTGGAACGCACCGAAACATCAGCTTTTGCGAGTGAGACCCATCTGCGCTTCCGGGTTGTAAAGTGACGTACCATCTCCAGAGGTCCTTTGACTTCAATGGAATTCAACAAAATATTCGAGAGCTTCTTTATCAGAGAAGCCAAAGGTTAGTAAGGTTCATTTCCTTTTCTTTTCTTATAAATCTCTACTGCAGATTCATAAAGTCCCGTATCCAATCCAAACTTTTTCACCCACATCATTACTTCATCCCTTGAAAGAACCTGATCTTCAATGCCACTTTCCTTGAATTGGCGAAGCTCATTATTCCGTAACGAAATAGCCACTCCGTCAATATAGCCAAATAGCTTCAGTGTTTGAAAAGCGAAGCCATCCTCCCAGTCATGGGTTTTCAGAATGGTTTTGGTCATCTCATTCCACCCAACAGGTTCAGGCTTCAGCGTCTTCGTTGGTCCCGGTGTACGTTCTACAAGAACCTCTCTATCACTCTTAACTGTGTAGTTAAACGTCTCAGCAGCTGCATGGACAGTAAAAGACTGATGAAGCGGATAAGCCTTAAAAAGCGGCGCACTGTAGCCTACATCGACGTAATACGGCTGGTCCAGATCTACACGCAAACACATATGCCCCGGCGCCATTAAAAGATAGTTCACCTGAAACCCAAGATCCTCCAAAAGCCATCTGAATCCCCTGGCAAGTGAATAGCAGGTCCCCCCTGCTCTCTTTTCTATTACTCTTTCTATATAATCCTCAACGGATGGAAGATAGGAATCTGCAGGGGAGAGCTCTTCATAATCAATAAACTTGGTTAGTGTCTCCCATTTAACCTTAGTCTGATGTGCATGAATTAACTCGTTTAAATAAGATAGACTTGGCTCTTTTCGTTCGACCTCTAAAAAAGATAAAAATCGTTCTGTTTGCTTCATCATTGCTCCCCCTTTCTTCTTTTATCGTACACCTTTCTTTAGATCTCATCTATTTTGCGAATTCAGCTATTTTCTATATAGGTTTCGTCATTCCCGATAAGTGGAAAGCTAGACTATATAGATTCTTAGGAGAGGATGCGTGCGATGAAAACAATAGATGAGTACTTTCAAACTACGTATGAGGAGTCACGGGAGGTTTTTTGGAAGAATTTCGAGAAGGTAAAAAGCCACTGGCCAAATGCGGAGCTGACAACCCATCCGATTGGCAAGGAAGAGGATAACACGATCGATATGATTTATGCAGAAGGCACTGAAGTGAATGAACGGGTGCTGTTTATGACAACCGGAGAGCACGGAATTGAAGGCTTTGCAGGAGCTGCCATGCTTGATGTCTTTATGACTGAGCTTGCTGATGTGATTGATCAGAAGCGGACAGGCATCTGTTTAATTCATGCAATTAATCCTTGGGGAATGAGGAATTTCCGCCGTGTAACAGAGAATAATGTTGATCTGAACAGAAATTACTTACTTAATTCAGAAACCGTGCCTGATGACATAAACACAGAGTATGAAAAACTGCTTAAGCTGTTCCTGCCTGACGGGAAAATTGAAAGTCTCATGTCCGAGGAAGCGGAAATCCGCAATCATATGTCAAGAGGCGCTGTCTCTGAAGGCTACAGCGGACTGATGGAAGCCAAAGGAATGGGTCAGTTTGAATTCCCTAAAGGAGTCTATTTTGGAGGGAAGGAAAAAGAAGAATCCGCCGTCTTTTTAACCTCTGTTCAACGAAAGCTGCTTTCCTCATTTGGAAAGGTCATTCATATGGACTGGCATACAGCGCTCGGCCCTACCAATGAAGTTACGATGGTGATAAGCGAGCTTGACGGACGCAGTGAAAAAGAGCTGAAAAAAGAATATGGACTAAAGAACATACAAGTATTCAGCCCCTCAAACGTTAAAGGAGATTCCACCAATCATTTTTACGAGCTCAAAAATATGGAATTCCCGGAAACAAGGCTTTTCTCTGCACTCTTTGAATTCGGTACTTTTGGAACGAGCATGTCAGCAACCATTCGTGAATTCTTAACCATGACACTCGAGAACCGTCTATATTTTGAAGGTGCTGTTCATGAAGAAGACCGTAAAAAAATCTTAAGTGAATTCAAGGCCATGTTCTATCCCGATGATCATGATTGGCGTTTTGCCATTCTGACAGAGGGCCGGAAAGCGATGGAAGGCGTATTTAAAAGTGAAGGGCTCTACACCATAAGAGGCTAATTGATAAAATTCAAAGCAGCAAAGGATGAAGCTCATCCTGTGCTGCTTTTTTGCTGTGGCGGAATTAATTTGAAGGTTTAATCTCTTTTACTGTAGTCCCCGCATAGGCATCATGAGGGTATACAGCGCCTTCCTGTCCTTCAAAGCCTTCCCTGTTTTTAAGATAGTCCAAGGTGCTTTTTGTATCACGATATAAAAACCGTTTGGCGATTTGCTGTGAGGATAATTCGGATCCGCCACTGCTCTCAAGCTTTAAACCCATCGCTTTATACCCGATTGTCTGTCCGCATTTCCGCAGCTGGAGATATTCAAGTCCCCACATAACAGCCGACGGGGTGATTACCGCATGAACAAATTCACTTTTAATTTTTTTCCGTAGAAGCTGCTCCACTCCGACCGTTACAATGGACGAAATAGCAAAATCGATAAAGATTGCTTTTGTTCTTTTTTTGGTTAGGGATTTCATTCTACTCCTCCTTCTGCTTGTCCTAAGTGATTAGAACTCGGCTGTACATGTATTTGTTACCTATATGAGTAAATACGGTTTTTAACAGAAATGGTTTCATTAACTTAAAAAATATGAGGTGAGCGGAGCAGAAGGCGGCGACTCCTGCGGGAGGAAGCGGGAGCTTGAGATCCACTTACTGCAAGCAAGTTAGCTCAAGCCCCGTCCCGCGGAAAGCGTCCGACTGAAGCGCAGTGAACCGGATAAAGGCTGAGACGTATTTGTCCCAGCCCTTTAATCCCTTGATATGTAGTAAAATCCCTTTTACAATCCTACTCTGCAAACAAATGACTGCCAATTGTATGCTTTGGTGTTGTATTTTCAAAAATCCAGGAAGAGGTCGCAATTTCCGGGTTGTAGTAATAAACCGCTCCATAGCTCGGATCCCAGCCTCTCCAAGCATCCTTGACAGCATGATATGCCACATAGTCTGGTGTTAAATAGTACTGTCCGTCCATTAGAGCTGTAAATGCATTTGTCTGAAATAACACTCCGTCAATAGTCGATGGAAATTCTGGAGAATGTAAACGGTTTTTAATGACAGCTGCTACTGCCACCTGCCCCTCATACGATTCACCCCTTGCTTCTCCGTGGACAATTTTGGCCATTTTTTCAACTTCATCAAGCTGATACAAGGTTTCAGCTCCTGCCACACCGGTGACTGGCAATAGGAAATCCTGCTGAAGCCCTCTCACAGCTTCCTCTGTTAACGGACCAAAATACCCCGTTGGCGCTGTATCCAAATACCCCATAAGTGTCAGCTTCTCCTGTACCTGGAAAACGTGTTCACCCTGATCGCCGGTTTGAAGAGGACTCTCTGCCTGCGTTTCCTTTGTGTGCATGACAGCTGCTACAAAACACCCAGCCAGAAAGAATAGTAGATGTGCTTTTTTTCTAATCATTTAATAACCTCCTTTTCACCCATATACTCTAAAAACAGGAACACAAACCATTATTTTCATAATTGAACCTAAACTACTGAACCTCTTTAAGATTTACCATAAGGAACATGCAAGAATATTAAATTTAGTGGACCTTATTTAACACAAAATGTCTCTTACCCAATTAATCAGCCTTTTACATGTAATTTCCATCCGGAAATAAATTTGCATAGAAAAAAGCTCTCCTTGGAGAGCTTTAAGCGATTAATTATTCAGGAACTTTCTCCGGATACATTTCCTGTAGGAAATCAACGGATTGTTTAATTAATGCCTTCAGAACATCAACATTTATATCATCCAGCTTGTTAATGTACACGCAGGCTTTTCCGGTTGTATGCTTGCCAAAATCCTTTAAAAGCTTTTCTCTCGTTGGATCACCAGTGGCAAAATACAGGCTGATTTTTGACTTTCTTGGAGAGAACCCTGCTAAAAACGAGTCACCTTCATGTCCTGTCTCGTACTTGTAATGATAGGAGCCGAAGCCGATCATGCTTGGTCCCCACATTTTTGCATCATAGCCTGAAGCTTCAGTAAAGATATCAAGCAGTCTGTAAGCATCCTCTTTCTTTTTAGGATGGTCCACCGATTCAATAAACTCGATTACACTGCCGTCATTCTCTTTTGTTTTTTGTTCGTACGCCATTGCAAAAACGCCTCCTTAAAGTAGCCAAGCCTTAGCCGAATTTTTTGACTAGATCATCAAGCCCTTCAATTACATCATCCGAATCATCTACATTCCCAAATCCGTATTTCGCAAAAATAAATGGAATTCCTGCATGACGTGCAGCATTCCGATCTCCCTGTGTATCCCCCACATAAATCGGGCTTTCGAGCTGGTTTCGTTTGATCACGAGGTTAATATTCTCCCCTTTTGAAAGTCCGGTTCTCCCCGGGTTTTCAAAATCAGAGAAGTAATGATCGAGCTTATGATAATGATAAAACGCTTCAATATAGCCTTCCTGGCAATTGCTGACGATGAATAAGCGGTACTTCTGCGATAAGGCTTTTAGCGTTTGCTCAAGGTGGGGATACAGTTCGCCTCCGTTGTCTGCAACATACGGAATCTCAACTGCCGAGCACTCCTTCATCAGCTTAATCTGCTCCTGCTCATTTAAGTCCGGAAACAGAACCTGTGCAATCTCATGCAGTTGAAGACCCATCGTTTTTGTTAAATCCTCAGTCGTCAGCTCAACGTCCATTCCTCTATTTTTTAGCGCTTTATTCCATGAAGCCAATACGGTTTCTCTCGGATCCCATAAGGTTCCGTCTAAGTCGAAAATAATACTGTCCAT
The DNA here is from genome assembly GCF_002926065.1 of Jeotgalibacillus proteolyticus. GTDB lineage: Bacteria > Bacillota > Bacilli > Bacillales > Jeotgalibacillaceae > Jeotgalibacillus > Jeotgalibacillus proteolyticus. Next base: position 525,507 of record NZ_PREZ01000003.1, read on the forward strand.
CTTATCCTGCTCCTTCTTTAGGGATACGATTCATGCTTCTGTCGTTCACCTTTTATCCTTTTATTCTAGCATACCGATAAGGGTTGAAGTTGGATAGAGACAGCAAAAAAGAAGCCAAATTATATTTAGCTTCTCACAGAATTTTTAATGATTATAGCGATAGCGTACCGCTTTTTCCGTTCTTGTTTCGAGTCTTGAAAGCCCCCAGACGAAGGTTAAGCCGAGAAGTAAAAATCCGCTGACCATGCCAATTACTCCGAGCCACCCGTACATTGACCAGAAAATCCCGCCCAGCGTACCCCCAATACTTGATCCTATATAGTAAAGGAATAAATAGAGCGAGGAGGCCTGTGATTTATTTTCAAGCGCCCGGTACCCAACCCAGCTTGTTGCCACGGTCTGGCTTGCAAAAAAGCCGAATGAAAAGATTAAAAGCGCGAGAATCTTGCTTATCAGATGCCCTTCGAGTGAAAGGAGCGTTCCTGCAGCTAAAATCGTTAAACAGATCGTAAGCATTTTCTGCCTGCCATGACGTTCAACGAGTCTCCCTGCCCACACGGAGCTGTACATGCCAATGATCATCACAATAAACAACCAGCTGACAAAGCCCTGACTTAATGAATACGGCGCCTGAAGCAGGGCATAGCCCATATAATTAAAGATCGCCACGTTACAGCCCATAATAATAAAGCCTATTCCAAATAAATAAAGCATGCCCGGATCCTTTAAGTGAGCGAAAAGAGATGCCAAAAGCTTTCCCGGGTGCATGGTTTTTGAGTGAAAGTTCCGGGATTGCGGAAGACTTACAAGAAAGACAATGGTTGAAGCGAACCCAAGCACCCCAATGGCTCCAACAGCGAGCTGCCAGTTAAAAAGGTCGCCAACTACCCCTGAAAAAACCCGGCCAAAGACCCCGCCAATCGCATTCCCGCAAATATAAAGACCCATTGCTGCTCCAAGGCTCTGCTGTTCTATTTCTTCTCCCAGATAAGCCATCGCAACGGCCGGCAGTCCTGCCAGCGCGACACCAAGTAAGGCACGAAAAATCAAGAGCACAACAAAATCCGGACTGAATGCAGTAAGTATACATAATAGAGAAGCTGTAAACATGGAAATCACCATGACCGGTTTTCGGCCCCACACCTCAGACAGTGAGCCGAAAAAAAGCAGGCTGATGGCAAGGGTTATCGTCGTTATGGAGATGGATAAGCTTGAGGTGGCTGGTGAAACGCCGAACTCCTGCGAGAAAACAGGCAAAAGCGGCTGAGTGCTGTAAAGGATTGCAAATGTATTAAAACCGGCGGCAAAAAAAGCTAAGCTTGTTTTGCGAAATACCGGCGTTCCCCGCTGAATATAACTCATGACTAGTGCCACCCCCTGCCCTCTTTTTATCCGATAGTATGAATTTTATGGTATCATGCTTAATTCATATTGTATAATTCATAATTATCATGTTTTTAATGCATCTATGTAATGAATAGGAGGCACTTTTATGGAATGGCATCAGTTTCAGTATTTTAAAACACTTGCCCGTATTCAGCATGTTACCCGTGCTGCTGAAATCCTTAATATTTCCCAGCCCGCTCTCAGCCGGTCCATCGCCAGATTTGAAGAAGAAATCGGTGTTCCTCTTTTTGAACGTGAGGGCCGGTCGATCCGGTTGAACCACTATGGGGAGATAATGCTTCAAAGGGTTGAATCAATGATGAATGAATTTGACTTAGGCAAACAGGAAATACAGGATTTACTCGAGCCAGATCACGGAGTCGTATCGCTCGGCTTTTTACATACACTCAGTACAAATCTCGTTCCTGACCTGATTGCTTCTTTTCGTACAAGCTATCCGAAGGTCCATTTTAGGCTCGGACAAGGTCCTTCTCATACCATTTTAAAGGAGCTTCAATCAGGAGAGTATGATCTCTGCCTGACAATGAAAATGGATGCCCCTATTGAGTGGGAACCGCTCTGGAGCGAGGAGCTCTTTGCCATCCTTCCAATCGACCATCCTTTATCCGGACAAAAAACCATTACCCTGAATGAGATCGCAGAAGAATCCTTTATTCATTTAAAAAAGGGCTATTCTTTACGGATTACAGTTGAGCGATTATTTGAACAAGCGGGTATTTCACCGAGAATTATGTTTGAGGGTGATGAGGCGGATACTGTCGCAGGTCTTGTTGCTGCAGGTCTTGGGGTATCGATCCTGCCAAGTCAGCGCGGGATTGATCATAGTAAACTTGCACAAATTAGAATTGAAGGGCTTCAAAGCGAGCGGACGATTGGACTTGCGTGGATGAAAGGAAGATACTTATCTCCCGCCACTCAGGCCTTTAGACGTTTTATTGAGGAGTATTTTCATAACATGGCTGAATAACACTTGCCTATAAGGTATCATGTAACTGCTAAGTAAGAATTATGAACGTAAAGGACAGGAGGCAATGAGGTGAAAAAACAAAGATTAACGCTGCGGGCGATTATTATCCTCCTGATTATTGCCGTTGTGACGGTGTCACTTGCCGCAACGGATATGCTTATCAGCCGTACAATCGCTGAAAACACACTGAAGGAGCAGGAGCAAAAAGGACTCACGCTTGCAAGGCTTGTCGCACAGGAAGAAGAGGTGCAGGAAGGTCTTGCAGAAAACAATTCCTCCCTCGTTCAGCCTTATGCCGAGCGCGTCCGGGAAACCTCAGAACTGCTCTTTGTTGTCGTAATGGATATGGAAGGCGTTCGTCTGTCCCACCCGGATCCTTCTTTAATCGGTGAAAAATTTCAGGGAGATGACGAAGAAAGAGCTCTTGAGGGAGAAGAATACAGCTCGAGGTCACAGGGCTCACTCTCCCCTTCTCTCCGATCCTTCACTCCTGTTTACAATGAGTCGGGTGAACAAATCGGAGCTGTTGCTGTCGGGGATTCACTTGAGGCAATTGAACAGCTGATTACAGAAAGCCACTTAATTATTTTGTCCGTCTCAGGTCTTGGGATTTTAATTGGCGTAATTGGCGCTTTTCTTATCGCAGGGTATATTCGCAGGCAGCTTCATGGCCAGGAGCCTGCTGTGATCGCAAAAACGTTTGAAGAACGGAATAGAATGCTCCAGTCTGTTCGCGAAGGAATAATAGCGGTTGATCATACCGGAACAATCACACTTGTTAATGAAGCAGGCCAAAGACTGTTTAAGGAAGCAGGACTTGCCTCTCATCCTGTCGGCATGAAGGCAGACGAATTCCTGAAGGACAACGGTCTTACCCGTATACTTAAAACAGAAAAAGCAGAGCTTGATGAGGATCTTCGGATCAATCATTTAACCCTCCTTGTAAATCGGATGCCGTTGACGGTTGATAATGAAATCGTGGGTGCTATTTCGACCTTCCGCGACAAAACAGAGGTTAATCTCCTTGCCGAGCAGCTCACAGGTGTTAAGCTATACAGCGAAGCGCTAAGGGCCCAATCTCATGAAATGAAAAATAAACTGCATGTAATTCTTGGACTCCTTCGCACAGAATCGTATGATGACTTAAAAACCTATATTTATCAACTGACCGAGCATCAGTTTGATGAAACCGAGCGTCTTACCCAAAATGTCAAAGACCCCGTTATGGTCGGTTTTTTGATCGGAAAGCTAAGCTATGCGCGGGAAAAACAGGTCGCTCTTACAATCAGCTGTCCAATGATTATCCCTTCTCCTAAGAAGGAGGAAATGAAGCATCATTTTATTACCATCCTTGGCAATCTGATCGATAATGCCATTGAGGCAGCAGAAGAAAGTCCTACTAAACAAGTATCTGTGACCCTTTCCTATCAGGATCAAAAGCTGCAGATTGACGTTTCGGATTCCGGCGCCGGCATTTCACGTGAGCATCTTGAAACTATTTTTACGAAGGGCTTTTCGACGAAAGGGGATGACCGAGGCTACGGGCTTTACCTCGTTCATACGATCGTCTTAGAGCTTGGCGGTACGATGACCGTCGACTCGTTTGCCAATAGCGGCACCACCTTCAAGATTGAGCTTGAGTATGAAGCAAAGGAGACAGACAATCATGATTAACGTTCTTGTTATTGAAGACGACCCAATGGTATCCAAATTAAATCAGTCGTATGTAAATGAAGTTGAGGGATTCCGTCTTGCAGGAGCTGCCTACACATATGCTGAGGCAGCTGCCCTTTTGGAGCAGCAAAAGGTGGATCTGATCTTGCTTGATATTTATATTGGAGCTAAAAACGGACTGGACCTGTTAAAAAATCTTCGCACTGAGCAAAACTGGAATGGAGACGCCATTTTGATCACCGCTGCCTCAGACGTACAATCTGTTCAAACAGCGATGCGGCATGGAGCAGTAGATTATATTATGAAGCCCTTCGACTTTCCTCGCTTTCAGCAGGCGCTTCTTTCCTATAAAGAAAAGCACATCTTATTTCAGGCACACGATACACTTGATCAGAAAAAGCTGGATGAACGCTTTTTTGCATTGAAAGAGTCCGCACAGATTGAGCTTCCGAAGGGGCTTTCAACCAATACGCTCCGGACCATTGTTAAAACGATTGAATCACTTCCGGAATCAGCCTTCTCCTCTGAGCATGTTGCGGAGAAAAGCAGTATATCCACCGTCTCGGTTCGAAAATATTTAAAATTTCTCGCAGAAGCCGGGGTATTGGGCGAGCGGGTAACATACGGCTCTGTCGGACGCCCTCTTCACTTATACGTTATACGAAAAGAAAATCTTTTACTGATTGACCATCTTCTTTGACGAAACTAAAAGCAGCCTCGGCTGCTTTTTTTATTTACGAAATTATTTTTAAAGTTTCTTAATATAGGCTCTGTAACCCTTTTCTTTTAAGATAGAACACAACTTACTTGAAAGCGTTTTCTAAGAGGAGGAATTACCATGGTCGTAATGAGAAATAGAAGCAAAGCAGTTGAATTGCACGAACGATTCAATGGAAAGTTATCGATAGAGAGCAAGATTGATATTCAAACAGAGCAGGATTTAAGCCTTGTCTATACACCCGGAGTGGCTGAGATATGCCAGGAGATCGAGGCATATCCCGAACGGGTTAACACGCTCACTTCCCGTGGACAAACGGTCGCAGTGATCACCGACGGAACAGCGGTTCTCGGACTCGGTGATATCGGTCCGAAGGCTGCCATGCCTGTGATGGAAGGAAAGTGCATCCTGTTTAAAAAATTTGCTGATTTAAACGCATTTCCAATTTGTCTCGACGAAAAAGATCCTGAAGCCATTATCAGTATTGTTAAAGCGCTTGCACCTACATTTGCAGGAATTAATCTTGAGGATATTTCGGCTCCGCGTTGTTTTGAAATTGAACGCCGACTGAAAGAAGAGCTCGATATCCCTGTTTTCCATGATGATCAGCACGGGACAGCGATTGTTGTTCTTGCCGGCTTATATAATGCGCTTCGTCTTACTCAACGGAACCCAAAAGATACAAAAATCGTTATTAATGGGGCCGGTGCTGCCGGAATTTCTATCGCTAGACTATTACTGGATGCCGGCTTTGAACATATTACGCTTGTCAGCCTTGAAGGCGTTGTCTGTAAGGGGGCTTCCTGGCTGAATGAAGCACAAAAGGAAATCGCTGAACGCACAAACAAAAACTTACTTCAAGGCACCCTGGATGATGTGATCTCTGACAAAGATGTCTTTATTGGCGTATCGGGTCCAAATGCTCTTCGTCCCCTTCAAGTAAAGCGCATGGCAAAACGGGCGATTGTCTTTGCACTTGCAAACCCGGTTCCGGAAATTTATCCAAACGACGCGCTCAAGGCAGGTGCTGAAGTTGTTGCGACAGGCCGCTCAGATTTCCCGAATCAGGTAAATAATGTTCTTGCATTCCCTGGAATTTTCAGAGGTGCGATTGAAGCAAACGCTACAAATATTACCATTCCGATGAAGCTTGCTGCGGCAAGAGCAATTGCTGATTTAATTTCTGAAGAGGAGCTCCATGCCGATTACATTATTCCGCGCTCATTAAACCAGCAGGTATCCTACGCAGTCGCTGCTGCTGTTGAACAAATCGCAAAAGAAGGAGCTGAAAACGATGCGCAAAGCTAAGGAGCTTCCACAAACACCATTGCTGCAGGAAGCACCTCCCCTCTCTACTGAAAGACGGGGAGTGAGTGTTTTTAACATTCCAATCCAGTGGTTCGCCCTGATTACTGTCATTACTATAGCGGCAGTTTATACGGGTACCCTTCCGGCCGGTATGATCGGGAGCCTTCTTGTGATGATCGTGATTGGAGAAGCACTTGGCTGGATCGGCGACCGTACGCCGATCATTAAAAGCTATCTGGGGGGCGGAGCAATCGTAGCCATTTTCGGTTCTGCTTACCTTGTTTACAGCGGCCTGCTCCCTGAAGGAGTTGCCACTTCTGTTGAAGGCTTCATGACAACTGGCGGTTTTCTTGATTTTTATATTGCCGCATTAATTACCGGCAGTATTCTTGGCATGAATTCGAAAGTACTGGTTAAAGTAGGTGTTCGTTACTTTGCGCCTATCTTTGGAGCTATTTTAGGGGCTGTTCTTTTAGCAGCAGCAATCGGCAGCTTAATCGGATTCACACTTGAAGAAGCTGTACTCGTTATTACACTTCCTATTATGGGCGGCGGCATGGGTGCAGGCGCTGTGCCGATGGCTCAAATTTATTCTGAATTTCTCGGACAGCCGGCAAGCTATTATATATCCATTTTGGTGCCTGCTCTTGCATTAGGAAATGTTTTTGCGATTATCATTGCAGGTCTTTTAAATAAACTGGGTCAAAAAGTGCCATCTTTAACCGGGAATGGCAAGCTGATTGACGGCTTTGAAGAAGAAAAGCCCTCGACGAAATTTGATCTGCAAAAGCTTTCGGTCGGACTTTTGGCAGCCTTACTATTCTTTACACTGGGCCATTTGCTTGGTGCAGTTCTCCCTATCCACCCATACGCCATTATGATCATTTTAGTTGCCGCTGCAAAGGTGCTAAATCTTCTTCCGCAAGCATTGGTAGAAGGCGCAAGCCAGTGGTATCAATTTGTCGCTAAAGCCTTTACACTTGCGCTTCTTTTTGGAATTGGTGTTGCGTACACGGATCTGGGTGCTGTCTTAAGTGCTCTGTCGTTCCAATATGTTGTAATCGTCCTTGCCGTTGTACTTGGCGCTGTGATCGGTGCAGCCATCATTGGACGTTTAGTTGGATTTTATCCGATCGAATCAGGCATTACAGCAGGACTTTGCATGGCCAATATGGGTGGAACCGGCGATGTAGCCGTTTTATCCGCAGCAAAACGCATGCAGCTTATGCCTTTTGCACAAATCGCTTCAAGACTTGGCGGAGCCATTATCCTGCTTCTGGCCGGGTTAATTATGTCCCTTTTTTAAGCTGCATCTTTTGAAATGAACCTGGGATATAACAATAACTGAGTAACTATAGATTTAATGACAGCTTATTTAGAAACGTGAGGGGAACGGAGTGGAAGGTGGCGACTCCTGCGGGATAAAGCGGGAAGCGTCCGCCTGAAACGCAGTGAACCGGATAAGAGGGGTTGAGACACATTTGGTCTCAACCCCTCTTTTGTTTATAATCAATGTAAAGAAATATTTAAAATCTTGAATTCAACAAAACAGAAAGCAGGAATGTGAATGTCACTAATCAAGGACGTTTATACACTGGATTGGATCCAGAGATTAGGCAGCCGTCTTGGAGATCCAGAGTCGTTTCAGCAACAGGTGTTATCTCCTGAATGGAATGAGCTAAGCTTCAAACAAAGAGCACGCCACATTACCGTTTCAATGCATCCATTTCTTCCAGAGAATTTTAGCGAAGCTGCTGACTGGCTTGAAGAGAACGCGCAGGACTTTAGCGGTCTCCCTGGGATTGTGTTCCCCGATTACATTGACGTCTACGGGCAGGATCATTGGGACCGCTCCTTCCGTGCGCTTAAAAACCTGACAGCTGCTTCGACCTCTGAATTTGCGATCCGCTCATTTTTACTAAAAGACCTCAAACGCTGCCTCGCGATTATGACCAGATGGGCAGAAGACAGCAATGAACACATAAGGCGTTTAGCATCTGAAGGCGCACGGCCAAGGCTGCCATGGGGACAGGCGATACCTTCCCTGATCCAAGACCCAACACCCGCCTTCCCTATTCTCTTAAAGCTGCTGCAGGATGACTCGCTCTACGTCCGAAAAAGTGTAGCTAATCATTTAAATGATGTCTCGAAAACTCACCCTGAGCTTATACTGAAACTTATTCGCGAAAATAAAGGGGAGCATCCACATACGGACTGGATTTTACGGCATGCGAGCAGAACCTTATTAAAGAAGGGTCATCCTGAAGCTCTTTCACTGTTTGGTTTTGAAGGCACTGATCGTGTTCATGTTAAAGAATTTAAAGTATCTGAGAGGGTGGAGCTTGGCGGAGAACTAGTCTTTTCGTTCCAGCTTGAGGTAGAAGCTCTTCAAAAGCTGCGGGTTGATTTTGCCATTGATTATATTAAAAAACGCGGCAATCGAAATCGAAAGGTTTTTAAGCTGAGCGAGGGAGACGTTTCTGCAGGAAGAAAAAGCTACGCCAGAACTCTTTCTTTTAAGGATCTCACGACCAGGGTCCATTATCCTGGACATCATACGATTACACTCCTGGTCAATGGGGTTGAAGCAGCATCAGCAGATTTTGAGGTAAATGGTTTTAGTTAGGACAGAAAGATTACTGAAAAAGTATAAATCGTTTTAGAAACGTGAGGTGAACGGAGCGGAAGCTGGCGACTCCTGCGGGAGGTAGCGGGAGCTTGAGATCCACTTGCTGAAAGCAAGTTAGCTCAAGCCCCGCCCCGCGGAAAGCGTCCGGCTGAAGCGCAGTGAACCGGATAAGGGGTTAGGACACACATCTGTCTTAATCCCTTTTTTGTCGCATAAAAAGCAGATAAATATCTCGCTCTCCACTCCCCTTTTAGAAAAATGGAAGAAATTTTATAACTTTCACTTTTATCCGCCCCTTTTTAAGGTAAATAAAGTAATAACGGATAAATCATGTCGAGGCCGGCAATTTAAAAGGGGTGGATAGGATGAGTACTGAAAGAAAAAAGAAAGGTCTTTTACTTCCAATGATACTGGCAGTGCTGAATATCGTTTTTAGTATTTTTCTCATTTCAGCTTATGCTAACGGGGCAGTGCTGGATGGGTTGCTGTTAAGTCTGCTCATTCCGGTGTTAGGGATTATTTCCTTTCTAGTCATTAATCAACGAGAAGGCAAGAATAATAGTTCATTAGGGCGCATCTTACAGGGGCTAAATGTTTTCTTTGTTCTTCTCCCTATCATTTTAAGAGTAGTTGGACGGTTTTTTAGTTAATGAAATCTAACATACTCACAACCTTTAATATGAGGTAAAATAATCCATATCTACTTTAGAATGGAGCGGTGTGATGCAGTTTTTTCGATTTGATTCAGAAAGCGGCAAGCAGGTAACACATTTTGGCTCAGATTTTGTTATGTCCCGTATTCTAAAAACGGAGAGCGCTGTACAAATAAGCTGTATGCACTTAGATGCCGGCGGTGTTATCGGGTATCATCAGGCAGCTGTCCCTCAACTGATGCTTGTCGTCTCAGGTAATGGCAAGGTGAAGGGAAAAGAAGACCAATACATAAACGCCGAAGCAGGCGATGCAGTATTCTGGGAAAAGGATGAATGGCACGAAACCATAACGGACGATGGCTTAACTGCCATTGTGATCGAAGGTCCGGAGCTATCCCCTTCAATAATAATTGAAAGACCCTGAGACAATACGATAAATTTAGAAACGTGAGGTGAACGGAGCGGAAGGGGGCGACTCCTGCGGGATGCAGCGGGAGCTTGAGATCCACTTGCTGAAAGCAAGTTAGCTCAAGCCCCGCCCCGCGGAAAGCGTCCCCCTGAAGCGAAGTGAACCGGGTTTAGGAGGCTGAGACACATTTGTCCCAGACCTTTTTAAATTAGGTAATAATTTTTGAAATTTATGTCTCCGCCTGCAACCAACTTCCTTTTCATTCGTAAATAAGAACAAATACTTTTGGTTAGGGAGGCATAATAATGAAGCAGCTTTATATTAAGCAGAAGGTATTTAGTCTTAACGGAAGGTTTACTGTAAAGGATCAGGATGAGCAGGATGCTTATTATGTAGAGGGAAGTTTCATGCGAATTCCAAAGACCTTCTCCATCATGAATACACAGAGAAAAGAAGTAGCACTGATTACGAAAAAAACATTCAGCTTTTTACCTAAGTTTTTTGTAGAGGTAGAAGGCAAAGAGGTATTAACGATACAAAAAGAGTTTTCTTTTTTTAAAGCTAACTATTCCATTGATGCTGCAGGCGTTACTGTAAGCGGCAACTGGTGGGACATGGACTTTCAAGTTTTACAGCACGGGGAAATCATCGGGCAGGTGAATAAAGCATGGTTTACCTGGGGTGACAGCTATAAGGTACAAGTAATGGATGAAGAGATGGAGACCCTTATGATCTCACTCGTTGTGGCGATCGATTGCGTGAAGGCTGACCAGGCAGCTGCTGCTTCCTCATCTACACCGTAAAAATTAAAAATAGTCAAAACCCAGTCATCTTCCGAAGATAACTGGGTTTTAAATTTGATAATCTTACTCCACACCAAGCTTATCCAATATAAACGCATAAACCTCCGAGGCTTCTTTTAAATGGTCAAAACGCCCTGATGCACCGAAGTGTCCTGCGCCCATATTGGTTTTCAGTACGAGTGTGTTGTCGTCTGTTTTCATTGTGCACAGACGGGCTGCCCATTTAGCAGGCTCCCAGTAGGCAACCCTTGGATCATTTAATCCAGTCGTAATGTACATATGCGGATAGTCTTTTTCTTCCACATTGTCATATGGGCTGTAGGACTTCATATACGTATAATCCCCTTCATTTTGAGGATTGCCCCACTCATCCCACTCTAAGGTGGTTAATGGAATCGTGTCATCAAGCATCGTGGTCAGCACATCGACAAACGGTACTTCAGGGACGATGACTTTAAATAAGTCGCTCGCCATATTCGATACAGCACCAACGAGCAAACCGCCTGCACTGCCGCCCCGAGCCGCGATTTTTTCAGATGAAGTATACCCTTCTTCAATTAAGAACTTCGCTGCATCAATAAAGTCAGTGAAGGTATTGAGCTTATGGCGCATTTTTCCGTTTTCATACCAATGTCTGCCCATTTCTCCCCCGCCCCGCACCTGTGCTGTGACAAATACAATACCTTTGTCTAAAAGCGGAAGTCGATATGCATTGAAATAAGGATTGCTGTCAGCTCCGTAAGACCCGTAGCCGGTCAGAATCAATGGTGCCGGACCGTTATCAAGAGCTCCTTTTTTGTAGGTGACCATAAGCGGTACTTTTACTCCATCACGCGCAGTCGCCCACAGCTGGTGCTGATTATAGCTTTCAGGGTTATATTCGCCATTGACTGTGGCTGTATGAATGACCTGCTTGTCACCTGTTGTAAGTTCAAGACTGTACGTCGTGTCCTGGGTTAATAGGGATTCGTACTCAATTAAAAGTTCCTCAGCTTCATAGCTTTGCCCGCCAACAATCGACAGTGTATATAGCGGCTCAGGCCAGTCGAGCTGCTGCAGTTCTTCATTTTCAAGCATCCAAATCTGAGTGAGTCCATTTTCACGCCCAAACAGGAAAAGTTTATCTTTCGTTGGATAAATAGCCTGAAGATAACGGTTTTCATCGTATGGGATGACTTCTTCCCGCTCTGAAAAATCTGATACAGAGCAGCGCAAAAGCTTAAAGTTCAGTGCATCCTCATTGGTCAGAATCAGCAGATGATCCCCCCAATGTTCAACCTCATATTTAATTCCTCTTCGTCGCTCGTCAACCAGCTCGACAGGCGCAAGCGGCTCATCAGCATTGATCAGGCGGACTTCTTCTGTCATCGTTGAGCTTGACTGCACAGTGATATAATTTCCGCTTTGTGTTTTAGAGATAAACAAGGCAAACGTAACTTCCTTCTCTTCAAATAAAAGCTCGTCAGACTCTGCACCGCCGATCTCATGTCGCCATAAACGGTAAGGACGCTGCATGTCATCAACGGTTACATAGAACATATACCTCCCGCATCTGCTCCACTCGATGCTGCCGTAGATATATACATTTTCTATCTTGTCATTAAGCAAGTCTCCTGTTGTCAAATCCTTAATATACAAGGTATAACGGTCTGATCCGTCGCGATTTTCAAGATAGGCAAGCTTCGTCTGCTTTTCATTTAACCGCTGCTGGGTAACACTTAAATAGTCGTCGCTTCCCGCAAGCACATTTAAATCAAGAAGCACTTCCTCTTCTGCTTCAGTCAGCTGCTCACGGCCTGCTGCTTTTTTGCGTGCATAGATGGCGTACTGCTTGTCCTTTTGCTGCCGTGAATAATAAAAGTACGGACCGTTTTGAACCGGCACCTTTTCTTCAGCCTCAGGCACACGGGCTACCATGCTTTCAAAAATCTCATTAGTTTTTTGCTCAAGCGGGCGCATTATTTCATTCGTATACTTGTTTTCTTCTTCAAGGTAAGACACGACTTCTGGATCTGTTCTTTCCTTCATCCAGTAATAATCATCTTCTCTGACATCGTTATGTATGGTGTGCTTAAACGGAATTCGCTTTGCGATAGGTGCTTTCATCAACATTTCTCCTCACTTTAACCATTTTTAATTAACCGGCAAAATCTTTTTGACTTACTTTCCTATTATCTCAGCTGCCTTTGCAATGAAATAAAGCGGAATCCCCACAATGAGCGTACCCGCTACAAAATAACTGAGGCCTGTGAGAATCTGCTTGAAAAAATCATAGATGGCACCTGCCAGATCATCTACCCATTTCATTTGAAAATCCCCTTTTGATTTTGTCATCGAATAAGAATAGTTCGCTTTTCCTAATGATACCAAAATAACCACTTTACAGCACATCTGTTTTTTTGCACCTACGCAACATTGTTCCTATCATATAGGTTGTTTTCTATATCGAAACAAAGTATGCAGCTTACAAAAAGGTTTCTATAGACCCACACGGGGTTCACTTGGTAGGATAAGTAGCACTCTTTTTTAGGGCAAATTATTTTACTGGTGGTGTACGCATGGATACTCGTTTTAAACAGGCCAGATTCGCAACCTGGATGGGCATCATTTTAAATATACTTTTAACCATACTTAAAGGGGTTGTCGGGTGGATATCCGGGAGCCGGGCGCTGATCGCAGATGCAGCACACTCAGCTTCTGATGTGGCAGGATCCTTTGCCGTCCTGATGGGGCTTCGAACGGCACAAAAACCGCCGGATGAAGAGCATCCATATGGACACGGAAAAGCAGAAAATATCGCAAGCTTTATTGTGGCCATCCTGTTAATTGTTGTTGGAATTGAAATTGCCATTTCTTCTTCCCAAGTGTTTTTCGGCGAGACGCCATCATCTCCTGCCACTATCGCTTTAGTTGCGATCGGAATATCACTTGTTGCAAAAGAATTAATGTTCCAATATAAATTCCGGCTGGCAAAAAAAATTGATTCATCCGCTCTGTTAGCTGAGGCCTGGCACCATCGTTCAGACGCCCTGTCTTCCGTCGCTGCTTTTATCGGTGTAGGAGGAGCGATTATCGGTGATAAGTTTGATTTTCCGATCCTTGTCTACTTAGATCCGGTCGCCGGGATCGCCGTTTCCTTGCTGGTTATTAAAGTAGGTTACTCCCTCGCGAAGGAATCAAGCTTAATTATGATGGAGCAGGTGCTTCAATCTGAAAAAACAAGCCCCTATTTTAAAACGGCTGAAGCACTGCCTGGTGTCGAAAGAGTGGACGAGCTTCTCGCTCGGACGCATGGTCATTACGTAGTTATCGATATAAAAATAGGCGTTGATCCTCAAATAACTGTAGAGGAAGGCCACTTGATTTCAAAAGAGGTCAAGAAAACCCTTCTTGAGAAGCATCAGGAGATTAAAAAAGTGTTTGTTCATGTTAATCCATATAATCCTGAATAAGTACTAAAAAGTGCAGCCGGAAATTTTCCCGGCTGCACCTTTTTTTAATGGATATCCCGTTTCTTGAAATTTCCGCCTCGAACCTCAGACACATCTGTTATTACGACAAATGCCCCTTCATCAAATTCTTTTATAATAGATAGAAGCTTCGTTTCTTCCATACGGTTAATGACACAGTTTAGAATATCTGTCGATTCGTTGGAGAAGCCTCCACGCCCCTTGGTGTAGGTGACTCCCCGTCCAAGACGGTCCTGAATGGCTGATCCGATTTTTGGCGACTGGGCGCTGACCACACGCACTGATTTTGATTTCTCCAGCCCTACCTGGATAATGTCGATCATGTTTTTTGCAATATAGTACGTGATCGCTGAATACAAGGCATTTTCAAGTCCATAAATAAACCCTGCACCTATAAAAATAAACGCATTTAAAAACAGAATGACATCCCCGACTGAAAACGGTATTTTACGTGAAAGCAGAACGGCTAGAATTTCCGCTCCATCAAGCGCTCCACCGTTACGTAAAACAATTCCAATTCCGACACCGAGGAATATTCCGCCCGCCAAAACGATGAGCAGCGGATCCTCAGGTCCCAGGATGGCATGGAAGCGGTGCATAAAAAACGTCGATCCAGACAAAGCAACAATTCCTATACTGCTAAGAATTGCGAAGGTTTTCCCTACCTGTTTGTAGCCTAAATAAATAAAAGGAAGATTCAAGGTAAATAACAGAACACCCAAAGGCAATCCGAAGACCTCTGCCCCCATGATGCTCACCCCGGTTACCCCGCCATCTACCACATCATTTGGAATAAGGATCGTTTCCAGACCATAGGCAGCGATTACAGCCCCAATAATGATCATAATTATGTTCCTGGCCATTGCTCCCAGTCTACTCTTTTTCATAAATGTTCCCACTTTCATGTAGTCCTTTTTCGTTACGATCTTGCCAGTCCGTTTTTCAACAGCTCCAGCTCTTTTCTAAAGATCAAAAGGGCTTCTGCATTCGAGAGATTCTTCGCAAATTTCTCCACAAAATTACGAAATGTAACGGCTTTTAAAATTTGAACGATATACTCAAAATCCTTTTCACTCTTGATATTTAACAATTCTAAATTAATGTACTGGCTGATCGTTTTCATATTTTCACTTTTCCTGCTATGTCCCTGAAAGATGCCGGAAAATTTGTTTTCTACTTTATAAGAAAGGTTTAAAAAAGCATTTTTCATTAATTGAAAGTGGTCGTCGTCTTCTATCGTGTATTGAAATACGTCGATGATCGCTTCAAACAAGTCTCCTTCATGCTTTTTCAATGAGTAAATGAACTGTTCATTTAACTCTAAAATATAGGTGCTTAGTAAATAGTAATACGCATCCTCTTTATCATCAAAATATTGATAAAAACTTCCTCTTGGCACTTTCGCCTCTTTTACGATATTTGAAATCGAGGCCAGCTGCAGCGGCACCCGTGAGAATTCATTTTGAATGGCTGTCATTAGCTTGTGCTGCTTTTCTTGTGAAAGATTATGAAAAGTGATTTTCGGCATGATGTATCTCCTCGCTAGCTTAATATAACCCTTGTTTTTTCTCCTTTTGAAGAAACTCGATAAATAGATCCATTGCCTTTTCCGTATTTTTTTGATTTTCGAGCTGTAATCGTCTTTTATATCAGGCGCCGGTATTTAGCTCTTTTCAATCCTGCTGACCATATAATCAATGCTTTTTTGGTTCATTTCCTGGCACTTATGCTCATTCAGCTTTATCACCTTATCCTGAATATAGCGAGGGTAATTCTTAAGCTTTTATCCATCGTTCTTCCTCCTGTTTTTTATGTTCGTTTAACTCCATCAGGGCAAATTTGTAAGCCACCATAAAACGGACCAGCTCCATTTTCAATTCCTGTAAAGTATGGAGTTCGCTCACTTTGTTTCCTTCCATTAGAAGCCCTCTTTTTTTTACATATGACACAGTGTCACTTTATGCTTTAACTATAAATGACACTGTGTCACGTGTCAACAAATAATAGACCATCTTACTTTTTCTTAAAGCGAAGCCAGTCTCCTTTGATTACAAGATCGGAGAGGTGCAATTCATCCCTTGCCTGATTTCTTTCCGCTTCACACTCTTCCTCTTCTAACTGATTCCCATGATCTATTTCATAGCACTGACCGTTCGTGTACATTGTAGATTCAGAAATATAATCACCATTGCGAAAGACAACCATTCCCTTACGATTTTCATTTAATAGATTTTCACCAAAGCTCATATACTCCTCCGTTTTTTCACCAAGTAAATGAAGCACGGTCGCTCTTATATCAATTTGACCAGCCACTTTATCAACGGTATTACCTTTAAGGCCGGGAATATGAATGAGGACGGGCACGCGCTTATTTTCCATGCGGGAAAGAGGTGTAGCGGACGGACCTATCAGTTCATTCAATCCATTCTCATATTCTGAGGAAATGCCATAATGATCTCCGTAAAGGACAAATATTGTATTTTCATACATTTCCTCTTCCTTTAACCGTTCAAAAAAGCTTTCCAAAGACTTATCCAGGTAATGAACAGTGGATAAATAACGATTGACGATCGGTTCTGAGGAAGCATTCGTTTGAAAATCCTGGTCTTCATCATCCAGGAGAAAGGGAAAATGATTGGTTAGGGTGATGAACTTCGCTAAATAAGGGATTTCCATCTCCTTAATCATAGAAATCGACTGCTCGAAAAACTGGTGATCCTTTAATCCGTAATTTACTGAGTTTTCTTCTGTTACGTAATAATCCTTTTCTGAATAAAAATGATCGTAGCCTAACGCCTCGTACATTTTGCTGCGATTCCAGAAGGTCTCATCATTGCCGTGAAAAACGTTTGATTGATAGCTTTTAAGAATTTCCGGAAGTCCGTTATAGGTATTTTCAGGTCTTCGCACAAATACCGCTCCTCCATCCAGCGGGTAAAGACCTGTATCGACCATGAACTCTGCATCTGAGCTTTTCCCCTGAGCGGTTTGTTCATACACATTCGAAAAATAAAAGCTTTCCTGTTTAATCCGGTTGAGAAACGGGGTGACTTCCTCCCCCTCAACGTCTAAATCAATTACAAAATTTTGTACTGACTCTAAGGCAATCATGACGACGTTCATTCCTTCTGCTTCGCCAAACCATTCAGTTGCTTCATTGCTTTGTTCTTGAACGTACGTCTCCATTAACTCAACATCATCAGGACCAGCCATCCATTTATAGACAGGTGCGCTGAGGGATTGCCCGATATCAACCGTCTGATAGGTGAACAGACTCATTGTTTGAACCAATTGGGAACGATTATAGTTTTCTTCTACGACATACGGCTTATAAATAAGAGCAGCCGCCATAGTGAGACCGGTAAGCGTCACAGACATTCCTAAATAACGCTTTTTGGAAAACGCGGGAATCATAAACTTTTCCTTTTTTAAAAGGAGCCATCCTGCAATCGCAATATCCACAAAAAAGAGTAAATCCCAAAGAGAAAAAAGCTCCCACGTGCTTCGGCTCAGTCCTCCAACATTCCCTATTTGAAGCAGAATCGTTAGGGTCATAAAGTCTTCATAGAAGCGATAGTACAGCAAGTGAGCAAAAATCCAAAAAGAAATAAAAAACATCGTGAAAAGAAACCCGATTTGCTGAAATCGCTTCGGAAGAAATAGGGGAAGACTGAAGGCGATCAACAAAGGTCCCAGAATCGAAAATAATAAAAACAGATGATCAGTTAATCCTGGCGGACGCTGGTTAAATCCGATGTACATGATAAGTACAATTTTCACCCAGTAAAAGCCGATCAATAGAGTAAAGCCCTTCATAAAGAAACCTTCTTCATTTGGGATAACTTTAAACGATCAAGAGCGTTTGCAAGACGTGCAATGTCAACAGGTGTAACATCACCCATTAACGCCACCTGGATCCAGTTCATACGATTTAAGTACCTGCTTTCATAATTAACATAGATGCCCTGCTTTTTTAACCGGTCGCCAAGCCGGATTGAAGAAAGATGGTCCGGAACTGCGATGGTCACGATGCCGTTGGAGTACGTATCGTCTCCTAAAACGGTCCAATCCTGATCAGCTAATGCAGCACGGAGAGAAGCCATTAATTCAATCTTTGATTTTTCTTTTCGTTCTAACACCTTCTTCAACACATAAAGTGAGTTGGATGAATGCGTAAAGGGAGTGGCATAGCTTGCGTATAACCCTAAATCAAGATACCTCGGTATCGATGAATGCGGCTTTGGCTGCTCCTGATAAAAAACAATGGCAAGACCCGGGAAAGCCCCAAGCCCTTTCCCGCTGACGCTTGAAGCCATGTATACATCCTCCAGGTCCACTTCGTCTACTCCTAGCGAGCTGCACGCATCGACAAACAAATAGACGCCAAACTCTTTCGCTGTCCCGGTAATCGCCTTAAGATCAAAAAGATAGCCGGTCGAGGTCTCACAATGAACCGTCCAGATCCAGCGAACGTCAGGTGCATTCTGTAAAAAGCTTTTGATCTCATCGATAGAAATGGGATCATTCCAGGCTTTACGAATTGTATGAAAGGATAGACCAGCTCGTTTTGCATGATTAATAAGCCGTTCACCAAACTCTCCATTAGATAAAATAAGTCCCTTCCCTTTCTTCTGCTTGATCTGCTGGGCTACGATATCGTTTGCAAGCGTTCCGGTGCCGACTACGATGGAGGCACAGGCGGCTTTTGTTTTTTGGCAAAGCTTGGACTGGACATCACTCATATCTTTCTTAAATAACCCTGAGCGATGGGAAATCGGGCTTACAGCAAGCGCTTGAGCAATCTCATCGTCCATAGGTACAGGACCGGATAAAAAAGAAACCGGCTCATAGCGTGCCATAATTCGATGATAAGCCTGGTTCGCCTGCACAAATTTATCCTTAGTGAGCTTCATTGGGTGATAAAGTGCCGACTCTGTTCCAACCGGTTTGGCAAATGACTGAAACCCAAGCTTTTTATATAGGGCCAATTCCCGTTCTGTACCTGAAATTAAGGCAGCATTAAATTTCCTGGCAAGGCAGTAATTTGCCAGCTGATCAATTAATCCAAAAAATATCGTCCGCTTTCTATAGTCTTTTTTCACTGAAAGCAGCCGGATTTCACACGGTGCCTCATCTTTTTGTAAATAATCATCCAGATTAGGAAGCTTGTCATCTAACGAAAAGGGCCGCTTAGCCCGAACAGCAATCATGCCAACGACCTCTTCTTTGTTTTTTGCAATTATATATGTATTTTCGTTATGAAACTTATCCTTTAAACGACGCGTGCGGTTTTGCTCATGCTGCGGAATCTCCTCTACGAATGTTTCATAGTTTAGCAGTTCGATCTGCTCGAATTCTTCATCTGTTGAAGCAACCTTATAATCAATTTTGTGCGTCATAGATGTTCCTCCTTGTTCTTAGGTCCGAGTAAACATGCGCGAAAATAACAAGTGCATATCCAAGTAAAAGAGCAAATGCAATGTCCGTCTGCCCCCTCATATAGGAGCTGACAACAGGTACGGCCATCATGATCAGCATGCTGTTAGAAAATGAAACAGGCAGCCATTTCATAATAAGAGCTGACAGTCCAAAAAGAAGAAGACCTGGCCATTCAAGCACGAGAACACAAGCGAGATACACCACTACCCCTTTTCCGCCTCGTCCCTTTAGCCAAATCGGCCAAATATGCCCTGCAACAGCAGCTGCCACCATCGCAGCTAAAAGGAGAGGAGAAACCTCCATCCATAAAGCGATCGAAAGAGGAATAATCGTTTTTCCCGCATCGATGATGACGGTCCAGATAAAAGCTTTTTTGCCACCCACTCGTCCAGCATTGCGGGCTCCGGCTGTGCCGCTCCCGAGATGTCGAATATCCTCCCGCCGCATAAACCTGGTCACAAGAAAAGCCCCATTTATGCCGGTGCACAAAAAGATCATAATCGGCCAAGCCCACATAGCTGCACCTCTTCCTTTATCCTGTCACTCGTTTTACTACTCCATGCGGTCGTTCCCTGCTGAATAACCATTCACATAATTCACTTACATTTTCTTCATAATCTATCTTTAATTATTTCAAAATTAGAAAAAAAAGACAAGTCGTCATAGAAAAGGCTTTTAGAATGATAGAGAGACTAGTTTTTATGGAGAATCCAATAGGGTTTGGTGCCATATAGATAAATTTCCTAAATAACGAATTCCATACAAAAAAGGGACAGCGTCACTACTCTGTCCCTTTTATTTTTTGCAGGCGTAAATACACTAAACAGAGTGAACGGTATCCTGATAACAAGAAAGCCCCCTCTCTTAATATTCTAAAATCGTGTATAGTAGAAATTATCGTTGCAGGAAGGACGATAGAGCGAAGGGGCGGTTCTGCCACCACCACCTACACCAACCGCCTAACCGTATTCTCCATCACCCTAACCCCTATTCCCAGGCACTCCAGGTTAAAGCGCATATGAGGATGATGAAGTCCTGGTGTCAGGTCTGCTCCTAGTGCAAGCATGGATGCTTTGAGGTGTGGGCGTTTAATTGTGTAAAAGTGAAAGTCATCGCTCCCAGGTGTGACGATAGGCGCTTCGCATTGGTCAGGGCCAAGTTCGTCGATAATTGCTGATCTGAGGACATCTTCTGCTTCTGCTGAGACCTCTGCTCCCGGTGTATAGTCGATCCATTCGCCTTGGATCTCTACATCGTACATTGTTTTTGCTGCTTCTATTGTTTTAATTGTTTCTTTCTTTAAATGTTCAAGGCCACTGTTGGTTTGTGAACGCAAGTCCAGGCTGAATGTTGCAGTTCCCGGAATGATATTTCGACTGCTTCCACCCGCAAGGAATTTTGTCATTTTAACTGAATAAGGTGTTATTGGTGACATTCTGATCTGATTCAGGCGCTGTTGGATAGCATAGCCAACATCAATTGCGTTAACTCCCTGGTGAGGACGTGCTCCATGGGCATCTGCACTTATAATTTTCCCTTCATAAAAGATTGCTGCGCCGTGCTGGATAGCAGGGGCGGCTTTTCCAAACCTGATTTCATCCTTCGGACGCAGATGAACACCAAATAGAATTTCCATGTCATCAATTGCTCCTGAATTTACCACATTCAGTGATCCGTTCCCTTGTTCTTCGGCAGGCTGGAACAGACAGCGAAAAGTTCCTTTTAGCTGTGATTCCTGTTCTTTTAGAGCAAGGAGTGTACCGATTCCAATTGTCATATGTGCATCATGACCACAGGAATGATTGGCTTTCATTTCTCCATCTACTTCCTGCCAGAGTGCATCTATATCTGCCCGCATTCCAATTACTCGACTACCGCTCCCTACCTCTGCAATAAGTCCGGTGTGAGTGTCGAATTTCTTAACATGTACACCATGCTCAGTTAAAAGTGAGGCAATATAGTTAGTGGTCTTTTCCTCTTTAAAGCTTACTTCTGCTAATTCATGTAAATCATTGAATATTTTTTCGAGATTATTTTGTTTCATTATGACACTCCAATCAGTACAGCAACAACCAGTGCCACTATTGCCATACAGAACCAGCCGAGTACTAATTTCCAGATGAATTTTACCCACCGCTCATATGGAATACCGGCAACGGCAAGGTATCCCATTAAGGATGCAGATGTTGGAATAATGGAATTCGAAATTCCGTCTCCATACTGGTAAGCAAGAACTGCGATCTGGCGATTAATACCTAATAGGTCAGATAACGGAGTCATGATTGGCATCGTCGTGGCAGCCTGACCGCTTCCGGATGGGATAAATAGATTTGTAATGGTTTGAACAGCCAGCATGCCGACCACATTGACTGTTTGAGGCAGTTGACTGATTACAGTTGCGAGTGAATTTACTAGTGTATCAATAATGACACCGTTTTCCATCACAACAAGAATCGCACGGGCAAAACCAACGATTAGTGCACCGAATGCCACCAGTTTCATTCCATCGACAAAAGCATCAAATACCTGATTGATACTAAGTCCACCTACTACTCCTGAAATTAAGCCAATGATAATAAACGATGCGGCAAGCTCAGTCAGGTACCATCCCCACTGGAATACTCCATAGACGTTAAATATCAAACCACCAAAAATAATGAGAAACACTAAAAGGTGACGTGTAGAAAATTCAGGCAGCCCTGATTCTTTAATTTTTTCCTCTGCCTCTTTCTTCGCCTTGATTTCAATATCCGCAATCACACTTAGTGAAGGCTCTTTTTTTACTTTTCTTGCGTAACGCATTACATAAAATATGGCCAGTGAAAGGATGAAAATATATACAACAAATCGGTAACCAAAGCCTGAGAAGATTGGAACTTCGGCAATTCCCTGTGCGATTCCAACAGTAAATGGATTCAGCATCCCGCCTATAAAACCGCTTGCTGCCCCAAGACTGACCATCGCGGTTCCTGTGATGGCGTCATACCCTATGGCACGGGCAATCGCAATTCCAATTGGGACAAAAATGATGCTTTCCTCTGACATCCCCATCGTTGCACCAAGTATTGAAAATATAAACATCGTAATTGGGATTAATAGAAACTCTTTTTTCCCAAGTTTTACAACTGTTTTATGTATTCCTGCTTCAATCGCATTCGTTGCCCGAATCACGCCGAATGCTCCGCCAACTAAAAAGATATAGAAAATGATGGATGAACCTGCAGCCATTCCTTCGGGGATGGCCATAAAGACTTCAAAAAAGCCGATTGGATTTGGTTCGACTTCCTGATAGCTGCCACCAACCACAACGGTTCGTCCATCGACTTCCTCTCTATCAAACTGGCCGGCAGGTACAATGTAAGTAGCAATTGCAGCAAGAATAACGATTGAAAAAATAATGGCATATGTATGTGGAATCGGAAACTTCTTTTTCTTCTCACTCATTTCGTCAGATCTCCCTTTATCTCATCGTATTTAACACTTAATTCATCAAGTGCTACACGGTCAATGTTAATCCCCAGACCTGGCTGATCATTTAATACAGCTTCGGGAATCTGATAGTTGAGGTTTCCAATATCACAGGAAAATAAAAGTGGGCCTGTCAGCTCAGTACTTGTAATATTTTTTCTTGCCATCGCCGCGTGATATCCTGCTGCTGAACCAATTGAAGATTCAACCATTGATCCAATCTGACATGTCAGCCCTGCTGCTTCTGCGGTTTTTGCCATATGAATGGCAGGATAAATACCACCACATTTCATCAGCTTAATGTTAATTTTATCAGCGGCACGCGAAACGATCGCCCGGTTTAGATCAGTCTCACTCACTACACTTTCATCAAGCATCAGCGGAATGGAGGAATGTGACCTCAACTCATTCATTGCCTCGAATTCATGAGGTGCGAGCGGCTGTTCAACCCAATCAAGGTCGAGTGTATCAAATTGTGAGAGTGCTCGCTTTGCCTGATCAGCTGTCTTCCATCCTTGATTCACATCCACACGTATGGGTACACCCTTACCTGCTGCTTTTCGTATCGCATGTAATCGGTCGACATCTGCCTGTACATCCCCGCTCAATTTAATTTTCAGATCCTTATAACCCTCTTCAAGTGCTCTTGTGCACTGAGCTGCCATTTTCTCAGGTGTTCCAATTGAAATAACTTTTGGATAGGTTAACCTCTCATGAGCCCTTCCTCCAATCAGATCATAAATCGGCAGTCCTGATGCTTTTCCCATCAGGTCATAGCAGGCAATATCCACAGCTGCTTTAATAGAAGGATTTTGTATGAGTTTTTCATTCATTTTCTGATGAATGTGTTCAATATTGAAAGGCGATTCACCCAGCACTTCAGGAATCAGTATGTGCTTCAACAATTCATAGGCACCTTCAAACGATTCACCTGTTACATGTTCATCCGGTACTGCTTCCCCAAATCCGCTTAATCCATTGTCTGTTTTTAACTCGAGGATAATTGAAGGCATGTAAGGAAATGTCGCATAGGAAACAACGAACGGTTCCTTTAAAGGCAAATGAATCCCCCATATCGATGCTTCAGTGATTTTCATTTAAAAACATCCTTTTGTCGTTATTTTGTCGTTTATTATTCATTATAATAGTCTGAAAATTTTATCTAGTCAACATAATTTAACAATTTATCCGTGGCGGAATAAACGGCTCTCGGTCTTCCCTGATCATATGGACGCTCGGTACCTGCGTTTTTTATATAATCATATTCCACAAATTTTTTAATTACTCGCTCGGCCGACCTTCTCGATTTTTCTGTATATGCAGCGAAATCATTTGCGGTAAATGCATGTGAATCTCCATCTGTGATAAAAGACAAAAATAAATGTACAGCTTTTGCAGCAAGATCAATCTCTTCAGCAATGTGCATCACCTTTTCGGAATCTGTTTTTACTTTAAGATGCAGCGTCCGTTCAGCCTTCCATTCTGATAAAACATCTTTATCATCCAGCAAGTAAGCAACAGCTGTTTCCCGGTGTTTTTTTTTCGCGTATTGTAATGCATCCTCTGCATGCAGCTCGGCTCTCCGTACTGTCTTACCAAAACCGATTCCCACAACCGGCAGCTCGTCCCGACGCCCCTGCAGCAATGCGTATAATTTGTCCTCGACCGCTCCCCTTGTTGAATAAAGATTCCAGTTATTTTTATTTTGTTTTACTGTTCCGTTCAGTGAACGAATGAAAGAGTTGTAGTCATTTCTATAGGAACCTTCAACCTTTATCACAGCAACCTGGGATTTTTTCTCCTGCTCAATCCGGCCGATCTGAATTGCTCTTTCAATTCCCTCCACAGTGGCTGACTCCGCCTGAATCATATACTGTGCAGGAACCCCAAGTGATACCAGCCGGTCATACACAGCATGAATGCTTGTTAAAGCCATAGCTGTTTCACCGGATTCGTATAAAGACTTATGATAACGTACAAATTCTTCAAGGTTCAGCTCATCACGATTCGGTTGGCCTTTATAAATCCATGCATAATCTTTTATATGGCATACTTCATCATTAGCCCCCAATTGACTCATCACATGATGAACAGTCTGCTGATCAGGCAAATCTAATGATACTTCCTTGATTAATATGCCTTCCTGGTAAAAAAGCTTAAATAATGAAAGTGTCACCATGATTTCAGTGAAAGGTGCATAAGTATATAATAATGCCTGCCTTTTTACTTCAGGGAGGGCATAGAAATAAGGAATCACACCCGAGAATAACCAGACATCCATTCTATCTTCTGCAGATCTTATTAATTCTTCTGCCTCTACAGGAGACTCGTATAAATAAGGATAAAAACTAATTTTTCCATATCGACCTTTTAACCTTTCAATATCTTCTAAAAACTGTCTAGAACCTACTACACCAATTTTCATACAGTTCCCTCCCTTATTTTTAAGGATTTTTCTTGTCCATTTTAATTGTAGTTGAATTTTATAATTCTTGAATTCCTATTTCCTAAAGTAGAAGAAAAGATAAATTCAATTTGGTATTAGGAGGAAAATATATTTTTGTATCACCTGTGAAGGAGCATTAGCGTCCTTTTTTAAATGCTGGCAATGCCCTTTTCTGTCTTACTAATAAATATCCTCATCTAACTATTTTATTTGATTGTAATTTAAAGTACTAGGAAAACCTGTCTAAAGGGATGTCGGATCAGGTATTGAAAATTGAAAGTTCGCTACTGTTATTGATGTAAGATCAGAGCATATTCCAAAAAACCAACGGTCTCAACACCCGGGTTATCGTATGAAGCTTGCAGCTAGTACGAAACTTGCTGAACGTCATTTCTGGAGAGTAAAAGTTAAATAGTCTGCAGGATTAATAAAAGCTAAAAATACCCCTATAGCTAGTAAGGAATAGCCAATTGATTTTACCTTATCCATTATCAAAGATTCCTCCTATTAATGAGTCATTATAACTTTTGGCAAATTCGTACTTTTCCTTTATTCCGCAACCAAATTCGTACTACTTTTCTGTTATACTTTCATGCTACTATTTTGATATTGAAGGAAGGGTCGATTGAATGGATTGAAAGGAGAATGGGTAGATGGAGAGAACAATAAGCTTATACTCTTTTGAAGAGGGTGAAATGGAATATTCCGTTATTGGAAAAGGGGTGCCTGTACTTGTTTTTCATGGTGGCCACTCAAACTGTCATGAAGAGTTTGGGTATGAGGCTTTATTGCAAAATGGATATTCAATTATAACCCCTTCGAGACCAGGATACGGCAAAACCTATAAAAAGCTTGGAACAAGCCTTGCCGAAGCTTGTGGTTACTATGCAAAGCTTTTAGATCACTTGCAGATTGAAAAGGTCCATGTACTGGGCATTTCTGCTGGCGGACCTAGCGGGATCTATTTTTCCGCAGCCTATCCTCAGCGTGTGCACTCCCTTACCTTGCAATCTGCAGTGACAAAAGAATGGCTCACCGTTAAAGATATGGAATACAAGGCTGCAACGATTCTATTTAACCCAAAGACTGAAAGATTAACGTGGAAGTTACTAGCGTCTATGAATAATGCATTTCCACGTTTTCTGTTCAAGCAGATGTTCTCTTCCTTCAGCACGCTTTCCTATGGTGAAGAAAAAGATAAATTTACTACAGAAGATCTTGAATCTTTTCGCAAAATGAATAACCGCCAGCGCTCCGGCCACGGCTTCTTTATCGATTTGAAACAAGTGAATGAACTCTCTGTTGCTGAGCTGCAGACCATTTCCGCTCCAACTTTCATTATGCATAGTAAATATGACAGTTCTGTTCCTCTGGAGCATGCTTCTTATGCCCATCAGCATATCCCAAAAGCAGAACTGTGCCACCTTGAAGCATGGGGGCATTTAATTTGGCTGGGAAATACCAAAATGCAGACTGACGAGCATCTCTTATCGTTTCTTTCAACTCATCAAATCAATAACTGACCGGTTCAGACCCGATACCCTAATCTGCCCGCAAATCTAGCCAGTCCTCCAAGGAAGATCCGCTGAATAAGCTTCGGCGGTCCGGCTAAATAGCCGTCGATGCATTCCCAGGCGATGCCGAGCCATAAAGGATTCTTTAGAATGCCTTTTTCGGACATTTTCCCTTCGCATTCAAGCTTATGCACTAAGACAAACATTTTCCAATGCTGACCAGGGGGGCGGATTTCGTGTGTGACGATCAGCTCCTCCTCCCCTGTTTTGGAAAATTGATGGACCTGCTTTGGATGAACCGTAAGCTCTTCCCCGGCTTGGAGAAGAATATCGTTTCCATCGACCTTAAAACGCATGCTGCCTTTTTCTGCCTTAAAAATTTCTTTAAGCTCAGGGTGCCAGTGAGGGCCATTCAGCGGACCGGGCTTTTTGATTCGGTGCTCTAAAATAATAAACCTACCGCCATCATCCTCACCGCTTTCAATAAAACGAACAGTCCGTCCGTCAGGGTGTGTTAACACGCTACCAGGTGCAAATTCCTCATGAAGTGATTTCACTTGTTTCGCCACATCAAGAACCACCTTCCGTTTTCTTATTACCTTAATCGTACCATGAAAGCAATCTTTAAGGCAGGAGATTCCAAGGTTAAACGGAGACCAAATGACTTAGAGAAGATGTACATTATTAGCTACTGAAATATCGTTCTCTTTACCCTCTGGAAAGAACTTTTACAACGTAAGAAGAATCGGGATCCCCGCTGCTGTCACGATCACTCCGATTAATAACAGCCAAGCTGCTGGTCTCCCAAAATTAATCGTCCAGCCGACACCAAAGCGTTTTTCCAAAAACAGCGCCGGGTCGTTTGGATTAAAATAAATTTGACCGAGCTTCCAATGCACGTCATCATCCCGATCAATTGAATCCTCCTGCTCTGCTCCACCCGTTTGAATGCGGCTTCCACCCTGACCTGTCGAAAATGACAGGGCAATCGCGGTAACGAGAATAATCCCGCTGAATACTAAGCTCACGATGGTAACAAGATTTTGATTTGCCTGATAAAAATAACTCCATTGAATAAAGGAAAACATGATGGTCAAAAGTGTTGAAGTGAAAAGAAGAAAGAGCGACCATCTTCTTCTAAACAATGTGAGCTGCTGAAAGGACCTCTCAGGAGCCTCTGCATTGAGCTGCTGCTTGGACTTGGCAATAATCGTATTGATGAATATGAATACCAGGATCAAGTACGACTGCATGATTGGAAACAGAAAAGCAGTACGGTAGCTTTTCTCGACTGCATTGGTCACTTCTCCCGCAAAGTTAACCTTCATCGGCAGAACATTCGGAAGCCGGTCATAAAATAGGGCAGTAAGCAAGGTCGTTACAATCGTAATGGCAAAGGGAATGACATACCACAGATTTGAGTAGTTAAGTTTCTGCTCACGAAAATCTGTGCGCACAACAACCTTCTGTGTTTTCCCCTGTGTCCAGTTCGAGTCTGTTTTTAGCCGCTTCATTTCATTATGAAATTTTAAATAGATGCCAAATGAAAGAACGAGTAGAAGTGAAATAGCTGCGGCAAATACTAAGCTCAAAGTTTCTTCATTTGCATTTACGGTTGAACCAGCCCAAACAAAGCCGCCTAATAAAACAATCATGAGTACAATCATGGCACGGACGTAGCGTTTCCTGATTACTTGCAGCGGCTCCGAATCATAAACGCTCTCTGGAATAGAGACCCCGAAGCTTTCTGTTCTCCGTGTTAAATACGGAATACATGTTAAGATAAGCGCGACCGGTAATAAGACAATGGCTAAAACAACAATGAGTGTATTGATGGTCATTTATTCTCCTCCTCCCGTTGAAATTCATTTAGTACTTCCTGGTATAATGCTGCAATGGCTTCAGGTGATAGGTCTTTACAAAGTCCCTCCGCTACAATCGGGCGGAGCGTTTGTTTTAATGATTCCTTATACTCGTTATCTGCTTTAGGCACCCCTTCAGGATGAATGACTACACCCTTTTGGCGATGAATCAGAATATACCCCTCCTGCTTCAGCTGCTGATAGGCTTTATTCACTGTATGCAGATTGATGCCAATGTCTGATGCTAATGAGCGAACAGATGGCAGCGGATCGTTGGGGCGCAGCTCTTTTTTCGCAATGCCAATAATAACCTGCTGCACAATTTGCGTATAAATCGCAACATCTGATTCTAAATCTAGGGAAATGAGCAAATGGAAAATCTCCTCTCTGTTTGTTCTATCTGTTATACTTATAATATAACAGATAAGGTAAAGAGTCAATGATCCCAATGAAGAAATCTTTTTTCAAATTTAGCTTATGTCTAAACACAGAAAAAAAGATTGAGACAAATGTTTGTCCCAATCCCTTTTATCTGGTTCACTGCGCTTCAGGTGGACGCTTTCCGCGGTGCGGGGCCCTTCGCTAACTTGCTTTCGCAAGTGGATCTCAAGCTCCCGCTCCCTCCCGCAGGAGTCGCCACCTTCAGCTCCGTTCTCCTCACGTTTTTAAACGAATCTTCATAAATTGTCTTGTATCTTTCAGTTATCGTTCTATCTCAGGTTCTTTTTATTACTCTAATTTTTGTTCTTACTTATAAAGATGTTACTGCTTCTTCTACAGGCTTCACTCCGCCTACCACCTGAAATTCTTTTCCGATGGTAGAGTCGTTTTCAAGAACGGAAACGATGACGCGCGCTACGTCTTCTCTTGAGATCTCGCCCCGCTCTACTTTTTCCCCTGCAGTAATCGTTCCTGCTGCCGGGTCGTTTGTGAGTGCACCGGGATGAATAATGGTGTAATCAAGATCCGTGTCTCTCAGCCACACATCCGCATAATGCTTTGCCACAACATAAGGGGCAAAGGAAGACGGAGCAGACTCAATGGCCTCGCGCGTTGTATCAAATGAGCTGATCATAACAAATCGCTTTACGCCTGCTTTTTTTGTTGCTTCAATCGTTTTCACTGCGCCATCAAGATCAATCAGCATCGTTTTATCAGGGCCGGTTTTAGGACCGGATCCAGCGGTAAAGACGACTGCATCCACACCCTCAGCTGCTTCTGCAATCGCATCAATATCATCTTTTTCAAGATCTCGCAGCACTGTTTCGGCTCCGAGCTCTTCAAAGTAAGAAGCCTGCTCTTCTTTTCGGATCATGGCTTTTGCTTCAAGCCCTTCTTTCTTTTGGATCATTGAAACGGCATGCTTTCCAACCTGTCCATTTGCGCCAATTACAAGTACCTTCATTGTCTCCACCCTTTCTTCATTTTTCCCATTTTGTATAGGATAACGCTTTGGTTGAGAGTGTGTCGAAGGATCTGTTTGTGAAAACGGCTCCGATCTCTTAATTTGATGGTTTTTCAATTATTAAATTAATTTATTTTCGTACAACCAGATAAAACCTGTGCTCTCGTGTTTCTATAAATCCCTTGGCTTCCAAAATGGTCTTGGTCTTAAGCTCATACAGCTGATTAAGATGCGTTACAACAAAAAAGCCCGGAAACTCCCAGGTGATTTAAGCATCTTATTTGTTGCCCTGGTCCCGTATGTGATGTCGTTATGGGGTTTAATGAGCCTTAGTACAGGCGTTTTATGTAAGCTTCTTATAAAAGTCACGCATAAGCAAATCCGTATTAACAGGCACTTTTTTCACTTCACGGGCCCAAATTGAAAGCTGGCCAATATGATGAATTTCATGTGTGATTATGTGGTAAAGTACTTTTTCATGGGAGAAAACAAATTCTTTACCCATTTTATTTTTTATCACCAGAGGGCCGTCTGCTACAATTCGATTATCATCAAAATAACCAGTAGTAGAAGAACCAGTCTCTACAGCGTACTGTTTTAAATCATTTATCGTGACCATACTTCTTTTGTCTTTATTCACGACCGGGTTTCCTTTGAGCTGATTGATCCAAAGCTGCTCACAATCTATAACATGGAATAATGTATCAATGATGCTGCCCATGCCGCCTGTTCTTTTCTTTGTTAATTCTTCAGACGAAAGTTCCTCACACCATTTAAACCAATCTTCTCTGACCTGCCAATTATAATAAAATAACTCCTTTAGCATCCTCTCTCCTCCCCTCTATCTCTATCTTTAATTTTACATTATTTTCTTGGTAAAAAAGCTCCTTATTTCATCTGCAGAAAAATACCGGAAAATCAATCATTACTATTGAGATTCCCAGCCTAAATGTATTATGATACAGAGTAGAGCAAAAAACTGCTCTAACCCATCAGGTTATTCCTGCAAAATAAATTGATAGGTGGAATAGAAAAGTGGACTATCGAGTTTTATTATATTACCATTACACAACGATTGAAGATCCGGCGGCATTTTCAGAGGAGCATTTGGCTTTCTGTAAGGAGCTTGGTCTTAAAGGCCGTATTTTAGTTGCGAACGAGGGCATCAACGGGACATGCTCAGGTACGATTGAGCAGACCGATGCTTATATGGAAGCCATGAAGCAAAATCCTTTGTTTGAAGGAATTGTTTTTAAAATTGATGAGGCAAAAGAGCATACATTTAAGAAAATGCATGTTCGTCCCCGTCCAGAGCTTGTTAATTTGAGCCTTGAGGATGATGTTAATCCTAATGAATTAACCGGCCGTTATTTATCACCAAAGGAATTTTATGAAGAAATGCAGCGTGAGGACACAATTGTCCTGGATGCGCGTAACACATATGAATATGATGTAGGTCACTTCCGCGGCGCAATCCGTCCGGACGTGGAAACGTTCCGCGACCTGCCAAACTGGGTAAGAGAAAACCGCCATATGCTTGAAGGTAAACGTGTGTTAACCTACTGCACAGGCGGCATCCGCTGTGAAAAATTCTCCGGATGGCTTGTTCGTGAAGGCTTTGAAGATGCTGCGCAACTGCATGGCGGTATTGCTTCCTACGGAAAAGATCCGGAAGTTAAAGGTCAGCTGTGGGACGGTCAAATGTATGTATTTGACGAGCGCCTGACTGTGCCGATTAACCAGGTAGAGCATGTAGTCGTAGGGAAAGACCATTACGACGGCACTCCGTGTGAACGGTACATTAATTGTGCAAGCCCTGACTGCAATAAGCAAATCATTGCATCAGAGGAAAACGAAGCCAAGCATCTTGGCGGCTGTACGATTGAATGTACAAAAGATGAACGCAACCGCTATATTGTACGACATGAGCTTTCAACTGAAGAAGTTGAAGCACGCATTGCAGCACTTGAGAACGAGCTTGCTGCACGCTAAAAAATAAAAACCTTCCCGCTGCATTCTTTCATCGCAGCAGGAAGGTTTTATTAGTTTCGCCTTACTCTTTGTTTCTTATAACATAGTGAATCTTTCAATCTGTATGAACGAATCCCTCGGCAATAACTAGCCGAGAGGTTTTCTATTAACAATTGCTTTACTCTCCGCTGTATGCATCCCGAAGCACCGCAAGATCAATCTTCTTCATCGGCATAATTGCTTCAGTCAACCGCTCCATCTGCTCAGGAGTCGCTTCTTCCATCATCTGCTCCAGTTCAAAGGGCGTCACCTGCCAGGACACCCCGAAGCGATCCTTCAGCCAGCCGCATTGCTCTGATTCGGGATCGGCCGAAAGATGAGCCCAGGCACGGTCAATTTCCTTCTGATCCTTACAATAAAGAATAAGTGACTGCATCAGATTAAAATCAAATTCATGTGCATCGGCACTGTCCGATAAGACGATCTCTCTGCCGGCGAGCTTTACGCGGGCATACCCTAATGTCCCCTCTACTTCCGGTTCCTGTCCCGGTCCGTAATAGGAGATATGGTTTTCCATAACCTCGCCGCCTAGAAGAGACCGATAATAGTCAACCGCCTCTTCCGCCCTTCCGCTCACTTCACGGGTAAACATTAATGAAGGGGCAATCGTTTGGATTTCCATTCCGCCATCAAGCATCAGCTGCCATGAAACCCCATGCTGATCCTTCAAAAAGCCAAAGCGTTTACTGAACGGGTATTCCTCGAGCGGCATTAGTATTTCCCCTCCCTCAGAAAGCCTGTCCCATAATGCGTCGACCGTTTTAACATCAGGCAATGCCACCATATACGAGAAGGAAGGATTACGTTCCGCTAACCTTCCGCCTCCAAGAAACTGAAACTGCTGATCATACAATGTGACTGTCACGATATCTGCATCTCCAGACGGGGTATTATGCAATGTCACATGCCCGTCTACTTGTCCGTTCCCAAACACCTCTACATACCAATCCGCAATTTTCCGCGCATCCTGTTCAAACCAAATATGAGGGATCAACTTCTGTCTCACTTCCGGTTCCTCCTTCGGATTAGGGGTGTATTACTCCCTCTATCATACACCGTGCAGTTGCTTTTTGAGGTGTTTTTTTACCTAATTTATCTAATTTATGGAACAGGAGTAAACTCTGGTGCAGGCCTGAAGGTCTCAATTCCTGTAAGAACAATGATCAGCGTCATAAATACAATCGCTCCAATATTGCCGAACTTAAACAGCTTAAACTGCCACTCAGAAAACTCAGGTGTCTCATTGTATCTCCACCTTTGTAAAAATAATATTGCGTCCTCTGGATCGTGCAGCCCCCAAATTGCTAGTATGTAAACAGGAATTGAAAAAACGATGACAATAAATAGCATGGACTCTTACTCCTTTCATAAAGGTTTTAGATGTCTCTGCAATATCTGACGGTTAAATAAGCTTCTTCTTCTGTATTTGCGTACCCTCTTTTTTCATACAGATAAATAAATCCTCTTGCTTCGTAAAAAGGAATCCCCTTACTATTCCCTTTTTGGACCGAGACCCATTGTTTTTGCGCTGAATAAATCTTTTTTTGCTGCAAGGTAAGTGCATGTAACAGCTTTGTTCCGATTCCTTTATTTCTTTTTCGGGGATCCAAATACAGGACAAAAACTTCCCCTTCCGTGTTACTGATCATCCCGCCTCCACACGCTCCTGCCACTTGACCTTCCTCAAGAGCAACAAAGTAACCGCCCCATTCCCGGCTGGATTCCTGAACCTCTCCGGAAATTCTTTCAAAGGTGTAAAATTCTGCAATAATCCGATCAATATATTTTTTTGAATAGATGCCTTCATACGTATTTCGGTAACCCTCAGAGCAAACCTTTACGATTCCTCCAACATGGCTCTTATCAGCTTTTACAATACGGACCATATATTGCCTCCTTATTTCCTTTTACTGTATGGTAACATAGTCCATTCGTTCACCATGAAAATAACAGTACAGTTTATACATAAGTTCTCGAAACCGTAACTGCCAACTACTCTCTTACATCTTAGATTTTAAATACCTATTACTAGAAAACCAGCTGCTTTCTATATGGATCCTGTAACTTCCACTATTAAACAAACGTTTGATTATATGAAAACAATCTAATCTACGCACCATAAGCGTACCCATAATTGCTCGAACACCCCATGACATTTACGCTTAGAAGAAGACAGGAGGTGCGTATTAGATGGCTAGAAAAGAAATCATTGTCGTTGGAGGCGGAATTGGCGGACTTACTGCCGGCGCCCTTTTAGCACAGGCAGGCTGCCAGGTTACAATCCTTGAGGCTGCTAGAGAATGGGGCGGCTGCGCCGGGAAATTTCAGCGTAAGGATTTTCTATTTCCATCAGGCGCTACCCTTGGGATGGGGCTTGAAAAAGGCGGCATTCACGAAAGGATTTTTCGTCATTTAGGGATTAAGGTGGAGGCATGTAAGCTAGATTCTGTCATGCGTGTAAAAGCAGGCGATCAAACCCTCACCTTTCATGCGGATCGAAGCCGGCACGTACAAGGCTTACAGGAAGCATTTCCTCAGCATAAAGAGAGCATCGCAGACTTTTATCAGGAGATTTATAAAAAAGCGGCACTTATCCGCCTCTTGATGAAGGAGCTTCCTGTTCTGCCAATCAAAACAGGAAAAGAAGCCTTTTACCTCCTTCGTTCCCTGCATAAAAAGCATACAGTGTTAGCTCCAGACTTTTTAAAGACGGTCAATTCCCTTTTAAAAAAGCATAAGCTTAATCAATGCATGGGGTTTGTCCGATTTATCGACGGACAGCTCATTGACAGTATGCAGACAACAAGTAAAGACTGTGCACTTCTAATGGGCGCCCTCGCACTCGATATTTATCACGAAGGTGCTTATTACGTTCAGGGCGGTTTGTATCAGTTTGCCTATCAATTAGTAGAAGCAGCAGAGCGAAATGGAGCCCAGGCTATTCTCGGCCGCCGCGTCACCTCCATAAAGAAAATCTGTGAACGATATGAAGTGACAGACCACCGGGGCAAAGTGCGTATGGCTGATCATGTGATCTGTAATGCGCCTGTTCAGTCTCTTCCCGGCTTGATGGACAAAGAACTTTTCGAGGGGCTTTCTAACAGAACAAAAAGGCGCTCTAGCCAGGAAACATGGGGCACCATGACGCTATATCTATCCTTAAAAGATACGGATCTTCCCAAAGACTTCCCTCTTTTTCAGCAGCTGATGAATCCGGGAAACAGCAGACATGACGAAGGAAATCATTTATTTTTGTCCCTTTCGCACCCTGAGGACAGAAAACGCGCACCAGAAGGCTGCCGCACTCTAACTATTAGTACGCATATCAACCTTGAGGGCTGGAAAACAAAAGCTCAATACGATGAAAATAAAAAACGGTACACCGAAAAAATACTCAGGGTGATTCGCATCTATTACCCCTCAATTGATAATGCCATCATTGAGCTCTATCCCGGGGCGCCTAAAGCCTGGGAACGATTTACTCTACGGCCTTCCGGGATGGTTGGAGGATTTCCGCAAACGAGAACCCACTCTCTTTTTTTAAGTCTTTCTCACCGCACACCGCTTAAAAACTTCTGGTTATGCGGAGACTCTATTTTTCCTGGAGGTGGTACGATTGGGGTTTCTGTCAGTGGCTACCATTGCTTTCGTTCCATCACAGGAAGACGGCTGATTCAATAGAAGAACCGCTTCTCCCTTCTGTTGAACAACCAGCTTGCTAGAAACAAGAAAGAATTTTACCCCTTTTATAAAAAATTGAGCATTTTTACGTGCTCTTTTTTTATTTATATATTATAATGATTATAATGTGAGAAAGATTATCACCTCACTTTTATTAAAAAGACAGATTACTAGCTGTTAAATCAGGAAGGGGAATTGAAAGAATGGGGAATGAAGAAAACTTGAACAACGCAGGAGTTTGCCCGTTTACAGGACAATCCGGTGAAAAAAAACAAGAGGAAAGTGCAATCACGACCTCTAAGGTTGGCACGACCAATAAAGACTGGTGGCCAAACCAATTGAACCTTAGCGTTCTTCACCAGCATGATAAAAAGACAAATCCAATGGGTGAAGACTTTAATTATGCTGATGAATTTAAAAAGCTTGATTATGATGCCTTAAAGCAGGATCTTCATAATCTGATGACAGACAGCCAGGATTGGTGGCCGGCTGACTATGGCCACTATGGTCCTTTCTTTATTCGTATGTCCTGGCATGCAGCCGGTACGTATCGTACTGGCGACGGACGCGGAGGCGGCGCAACTGGCCAACAGCGGTTTGCTCCATTAAACAGCTGGCCGGATAATGCAAACCTTGATAAAGCACGACGCCTTTTATGGCCAATTAAACAAAAATACGGCAACAAAATCTCATGGGCTGACTTACTCGTTTTAACAGGGAATGTTGCGCTTGAATCAATGGGCTTAAAAACATTCGGCTTCGGCGGCGGACGTGAAGACGTTTGGCATCCTGAAGAAGACATCTACTGGGGTAAGGAAACGGAGTGGCTTGCCGATAACCGCTATTCAGGAGACCGCGAGCTTGAAACCCCTCTTGCAGCTGTACAAATGGGCTTAATTTACGTTAACCCTGAAGGACCAAACGGCAATCCGGATCCGCTTGCAAGTGCACGTGACATCCGCGAAACCTTTGGCCGCATGGGAATGAATGACGAAGAAACCGTTGCGCTGGTAGCAGGCGGTCATACATTCGGTAAAGCACACGGCGCAGGCGACCCTGAACTAGTGGGCGCAGCACCTGAAGCAGCAGATATTGAAACACAGGGCCTCGGCTGGCAGAGTTCTCATAAAAGCGGAAAAGGCCGTGATACGATCACAAGCGGTATTGATGGTGCATGGACAGCTAACCCGACACAATGGGATAACGGCTTCTTTGATTTGTTATTCGGCTATGAGTGGGAATTAACAAAGAGCCGCTCAGGAGCTAATCAGTGGGCGCCGGTAAATCAAAAACAAGAAGATCTTGCTCCTGATGCTGAGGATGCGTCCATTAAAGTTCCAACGATGATGACGACAGCTGACATGGCATTACGCATGGATCCTGACTATGAGAAAATCTCACGCCGCTTTCATGAAAACCCTGATCAATTTGCAGATGCTTTTGCGCGCGCCTGGTTCAAGCTTCTTCACCGTGACATGGGACCTAAAGACCGCTACCTTGGCCCAGAGGTTCCTGCTGAAGAGCTTATCTGGCAAGACCCGGTTCCAAAGGTTGATTATGAATTAACACAGGATGAAGTAAATGACCTTAAAGAAACGATTCTTGATTCAGGTCTTTCAATCAGTGAGCTAGTTACTACTGCATGGGCTTCTGCGAGCACATTCCGCGGATCTGATGCGCGCGGTGGTGCAAACGGCGCAAGAATCCGTCTTGCTCCTCAAAAAGATTGGGAAGCGAACGAGCCAGAGCAGCTTGCTAAAGTACTTTCTGTTTATGAAGACATTCAAGGCAAGCTTGATAAAACTGTCAGCATCGCTGATCTTATCGTGCTTGGCGGTACAGCAGCGGTAGAAAAAGCAGCAAGAGAAGCCGGCGTTTACCTAAACGTTCTGTTTACGCCTGGACGCGGAGATGCAACGCAGGAACAAACAGATGTTGAAGGCTTCGAAGTATTAGAGCCGGTATCTGATGGATTCCGCAATTATCAGAAGAAGGAATACAAAGTAAGCCCTGAAGAGCAATTGGTCGACAAAGCTCAGCTCCTTGGCCTTTCAGCACCTGAAATGACTGCTCTAATCGGCGGCATGCGTGTGCTTGGAGCAAATCATGGCGGCACGAAGCATGGTGTATTCACTGACCGCATCGGTACACTTTCAAACGATTTCTTCGTTAACCTGCTTGATATGGGCATTGAATGGAAGCCAGCAGGCTTTAACCTTTATGAAGGACACGACCGCAAAACAGGTGAGGTTGTCCGCACTGCGACACGCTTTGACCTTGTCTTCGGTTCTAACTCAGTCCTTCGTGCTATTGCAGAAGTATATGCACAGGATGATAACAAAGAAAAATTCGTTCGCGACTTTGCAGCAGCATGGGTGAAAATTATGAATGCTGATCGATTTGATCTTAACTAATCAATCGCACAAAAAACAGGAGCCTCCAGCGAGGTCTCCTGTTTTTATTTTTAAACGGTAAATGTCTGAATAAGACAAGGCTCTTCATCCATTACTTTCTGTCTTTCCTGATACTCGATCCCTGCTTCAGCATAAAGCTTCTTCCAAAAGGAAACGGCCGGTCTGTTTTCCTCAAGCTCAATAACAAAATACTTGCCCTTCCTTTGCTCAAATAACAAGTTAACCGCTTCTCTCCCCCACCCTTTTCCTTTGAATTGGTTCAGGATGAAAAGATCGTTAACACCAAAATCGTTCTCTTTTTTAAGAAAAGGACGCTCGAGCAATAGGAGGAATCCAATGATGTCGGTTTCCAGCTTTATAAAATAAGGAGAAATTCCATCAATCTCCCAGAACCTCTCTAAGCTTTCGTAATGAAAGGATCCGTCCTCCCCGATTTCAAGCTTGGCAGTGAAGGCTGAGAGATCATGCAGATAAAGAGAATAGAGATTTCGCAAAATATGTTTTTGTGATTCTTTAACCTTAGTAAGGGTAATCGACATACGGCAGATCCTCATTCCATCTTTTTCTCTCATTTTACCTTAAATCATTTCTATTTTTATTATTATTCATGACGAAACAGGTATTCATTTTCCACTTTCTGTTACTATTATTATAGGTCGAAAATAAAAGGAGGCTAGTATCATGGACAATAATGGGTATCTAATTCTCCTGGGCAGCCTGATGGTTCTGATTTTTGGAGGAACCTTTACACTCCGCTTTTTTAATACCGGGGAGCTGTTGATCGGTCAAATGGTCGTACTAATTGTCGGGATCATCCTTTTAGCGGCTTCAATCATCTGGAGAAAAAGCAATAAGCAGATTAACTATGGTGAAAATTAACCTCAAAAAGAAAGGGAGCTCAAGTAAAACTGGAGATCTCTTTCTTTTTGACACCTTTAAAGAAGTCTAAGCAAAGTTTGCGCCAAACCATAAAAAAATAGAATAACACACCAGTTTACTACAGTTAGAAACAGTGCCATACCTGGGATCAGCTTCTTTTCCAACTTATCGCTAAATGTAAGAATGGCTAGAGCAATAGAGAAGACACTCCCTGCGAGGATGACAAGGATGATAGGACCTGCAGCACGTTCACTCGTTAACCTTGGCAAATATTGGACACCTTGAGGAGATTTTCTTTTTTAGTCGTAATAAGACTTCAGTATTTAACGACTGTTAATACGGAGTGAAAGTAGATGCAGGAATTAGTATCATCCGAAAATTTATTCCTGTTTATTCTATCGTTGGGATTCTTCCGCTATTTTTATGTGTTCTTTACACCCTGTTTCTTAAAAAGCCTTTCTGAAATAAATAACAGACGAAATGATCCAGGAAACAGCATAAAGGGTCAGGACTGCAACGGCCGATCCCGCGTATAAAGTTGTCGTAGACAAACCGGTTACAAATTCAGTGATTGCTGTTAAGTGCTGAGCTAAAAAATTCTCAGCAGCCTGGAACAGGATTACGGTCACGATAAAACCAATAATTACAACGGTTGAAATGTAGCCAGGCTTTAATATATAAAACAAGGGAAAGGTCAGCGCAGCGAATAATAAGAATAAGCTGCTTCCAATTGCCATATCCGTCACCGTGAAGGGTTTATTAAAGATGAATAATGCCAGGCTTGAAAATCCGATACTTAAGACCATATACACCACAGCCCCTACGTAACGTGAAGCGATAATTTCTTTTCTTGTGTACGGCAAAGAATTTAAAAGAATATTAGTTTCT
Organism: Jeotgalibacillus proteolyticus; assembly: GCF_002926065.1. GTDB lineage: Bacteria > Bacillota > Bacilli > Bacillales > Jeotgalibacillaceae > Jeotgalibacillus > Jeotgalibacillus proteolyticus. The sequence continues at coordinate 565,572 of NZ_PREZ01000003.1, forward strand.
GCTTTTTCATCATACGCATAGGTGTTTAGAGGAATAAAAACACTCGCAATAAGAAAGATTAGCGCAGGATGTGAGTTCATAAAAATAAAGAAACAGACAAATGGAGCAAAAATCAGCAGCTGCCTTTTTTGCAGGATAAGATCACGCCTGATTAAATTAAACAACGTTTTTCCCTCCTTTCACGTAATACATAATGTCCTCCAATGATGCCCGTTCAATAATTACTTCGTTGCCAAACGTATTTTTCACGGCACTGATATTATCTGTTAAGGCCTCAAATCCTGTCGGTGCCCGGTGTACATGGACAAAGGATTTTTCCGTGTCACGATCCAGAAGCTCCATCCCACCTTTTACAAGTGCATAATTTTCAGCCACTTCGTGAATGGATTGATTAAAGATTAGTTCGCCATTTTGAATAAAAGCGATATAGTCTGCGATACGATCCAGGTCCGTTGTAATATGCGTCGAGAAAAAGATCGTCCGCTCCCCATCAACCATTAATTCCTGTAGGAGGTCCAAAAGCTCTCTTCTGAAGATGGGGTCTAGTCCGGCCGTTGGCTCATCCATAATAATCAGCTCGGCATGATGAGAAAGTGCAATTGCCAGTGATACCTTCATTTGCATCCCTTTAGAAAATGTTTTAATCGGCTTGTTAAGCGGTAATTCAAACTGTTCGACATACTGGGCAAACAGGGAATGATCCCAGGACTTATAAGCCGGTGCGACGATTCGTTTAATATCCTTTAAGTTCAGCCCTTCAAAAAATACATTGCCGTCATAAACAAACCCAATGCGTTCCTTAATCGCTTTTTCGTGCGTCTCATAGTCCAGCCCTAAAATCTTCACTTCTCCATTATCGGGTCTCAGTAAATTCATCATCATTTTAATGGTGGTGGATTTACCCGCACCATTTGCCCCAATGAATCCTGTCACGAATCCTTTTTTAACCTGTAAATCCATATGATCAATGGAAAAACCCTTAAAGCTTTTCGATACATTGTTTAATTCAACCACGTTTTCCAACCTGCTCACTCCTCGTATAAGATCTTTAATAAATCCTGCAGTTCATTTAGGGAAAGGCCGATTTCTCTGCTGTTGGTGATAACTGAGTTCAGCTGTTCCTCAATGACTTTTAACTTTTTCTCTTTCATCAGCTCTAAATTTTGTTCAGCTACGAATGACCCTTTTCCTACAATGGAATAAATAAAGCCTGCTTTCTCAAGCTCCTCGTAGGCACGTTTTGTTGTAATAACACTGATCTGTAGATCCTTCGCAAGCTTTCGCATGGACGGGATCGCGGTCCCCTCCTCCAACTCTCCTGCTAAAATGGACGATTTAATTTGATTGGTGATTTGCTCATAAATAGGCTCCTTTGAACTGTTGGAGATAATGATTTGCATGCTAATCCCTCTTCTTTGCGTGTTATCAATAGTGGCGGTAATGATTCGAATTATTATATATTGTATATATACTATATACTCATTATATACACACTTGAATCATCGTTCAACCTTTTTCAGAAAAAATTTCGAATACCAATAAAAGAGCACGCTTTGAAAGGGAGACTTTCAAAGCATGCTCAGTTATACAGATTTGTGTTTGGATAACGCCTTTTAATAAACCTCATATATTTATGTTCTGCTTCTAAGCTTTTGTTCTAATTAAACCTCTTCCGCTGTACAAGTAAACTCACCGAATTAAGCGCAATGGTTATCCCAAGCAGAACGGCTGCTGCGAAAACGACAGCCCCCATTGTATCTAAAAGCGCTGACCAGTCCTCTATCATGACAAGGCGGTAGCTGTTTGATCTGTAAGCATAGCGCAATACCGCAAGCGCTCAGGCTGATGAACGAAAGAACAATCCATTTTCCTTTTTTCACACATTGTTTCATGCTGATCGCCGGAAGGATCCAGGCAAGCAAGCCCAATAGTAAGCTAGCAATAGTAAGCAAAATAATTCCTCCGATTTTTGATGGTGTATTTTAACTTTACCATTAATGTAATTTATTGTGTATATAGATTTCATTAACTTCCTGACAATTCAGAAATAGGTGATTGACAAGAATTGTGTGGTTCTATATGATTATTTCAAATAAGGTTAACCGGTTAAATGGAGGTTACATGAAAAATAAATCAACGATACGAGATGTAGCAAAATTAGCTGGTGTATCGAGTGCCACCGTTTCTTATGTACTTAATGGAGTCAAAAAGGTTTCTGATGATACGAAGCAGCGAGTGCTCAAATCAGTAGAAGAGTTAAATTATTATCCCGATTTTACTGCCATCAGCTTATCAAAAAGCAAATCGAATCTGATAGGTGTAATGGTGCCTCTCATAACCGATTCCCCCGCTTCTATGTTCAAGAAGAATCAGTATTATCATGAGTTCTTGAGCGGTGTGGAAATGATCGCAAGAAATAATAATTTTGATACGATGATTTCAGGCGTCGGAGACCCGGAAGAATGCAGCAATTGGGTGAAGAAAAGAAATTTAGACGGACTGATTTTTGTCGGCTTGTTCCCGGAAAATTTATATCTTGAAATGAGCAAACTGGACATTCCGATTGTTTTGATTGATAGCTATGAAGAGCATGCAAACCGTTATTTGAATGTTCAAATCGACGATGAGCTTGGCGGTTATGCAGCCACCAGGCATTTAATAGAATTAGGCCATGAAAAAATCGTGTTTGTGGCGACGAGTTTAGCTTCCAGTCCGGTCGACCGTAAGCGGTACGATGGCTATAAAAGAGCCATTACTGAGTTTCACCTGCCTTTAGATGACAGGTTAACAATTGAAACAAATGATATTGCATTTGATTATGGTTATAAAGCAGGAGAATCTATCGTCAGATCTTCTGTTCACTGCACTGCCGTTGTGGCCGTTTCTGATAATTTGGCAATCGGCATCATTAAGGCCCTTCAGGATAACGGCAAGCGGATTCCTGAGGATTACTCCATTGTTGGATTTGATGATATCGCCATCAGCCAATACATCACGCCGAGTCTTACTACCGTTAGACAGGATGTTTTTGATAAAGGCAAAACTGCTACAGAGCTTCTGATGAAATCAATTAATGACACAGACGCTCCCTCCCCTTCTGGAACTACTGCTGTAGAGTTACCTATAAAACTAATCATTAGGGATTCAACAAAGGCTTTATAGCTATTGTTGAATTACTTTTGAAAGGTTAACCGGTTAACTTTTTATATGATGAAATGAAATCGCTTTCAATTATAGGAGGTGTTTATGTAACTTCTGTTTTATCATTTTAGTTAATTATAAGGAGGAAACACAGTATGAAGAAAATCAGGCAAATGCTTTTAATATCAGCCTTAGCCGTATCAACCGCAGCATGCGCCCCGGATCGGGAAAGTGATCAATCAGGAGCTACCCAGGAGGCAGGAGCTCTTCCTGAAGAATTATTAGTTTGGGCCCCCGATGGAGAAATTTCGGCAATTGAAGATCAGGCTTCTCGATTTACAGATGAAACCGGAATTAATGTAAGAGTGGTACCTTTTGGACAAGCTGACCAAACGGAAGCCATTGTTCTGGATGGACCAGCCGGCAAGGGTCCGGATCTCTTTTTCCAGCCTGGAGTCGGAAACCTGGCAGTCCAGGGATTAGTTCAACCGATGGAAGTCGCTCAGGAAATTCTTGATACGTATTCAAACGGGTCGCTGGATGCGCTTAGTTATGAAGGGGAGCTTTATGGTCTTCCTGCAGTGGTTGAATCATTAGCGCTTTATTATAATAAAGAACTTGTACCTGAAGCGCCTGAAACAATGGAGGAGCTTGAACAGATTGCCGAAAGTCTAACCGATGATGCAAATGATGAATTTGGCTTCCTTTATCCTGTTAATGACTTTTATTTTTCCTATCCTTTTATGGCGGGATACGGAGCTTATATTTTAGGTGAAGAAGGAGAAGATGCCTACGACCTTGAAGATGTTGGTCTAGCTAACGAGGGCGGCGTTCAAGGAGCTTCACTTATTCAAGGCTGGTTCGAGAAAGAGTATATGCCAGTCGGGATTACGATGGATGTTACAAATGGGTTGTTTTCTGACGGGAAAGTTGGCGCTATTATCAACGGACCATGGGCGCGCTATGACTTTGAAGAGGCGCTGGGAGAAAATTTAGGTACTGCCCCTCTCCCTCAGCTTGATAACGGCGAGTATCCGCAAACCTTTTTAGGCACCAAAGGCTGGATGCTTTCCGCTTATTCAGAACACCCTGAAGAAGCGACGGAATTAGCCGTTTATTTTACAAACGAGGATTCTTTGAAGGAGTATTTTGAATCCACTGGAGAAATACCGGCAAATTCAGCGATTTTAGCTAGTGAAGAATTTTTAAACAATCCCATTCTTAATGGTTTCGCCGTTCAATTAGAGCGGGCAAAGCCATTTCCAAATGTCGCAGCACTGTCTGCAGTATGGCAGCCAATGGCAGATGCGCTAACCTTTATCACGCAAGGTGACGATGTGAAAGAAACATTAGAAGATGGAGTGTCTACCATCGAACAGGATATCGAAATGAACTATAAGCAATAACTATGAAGTCAGTCTCCTGGTGCACTAGCCGGGGGCTGACCTTTTTTGATTATAGACACTATTGTATTTTTATGGAAGGTCTGTTAAATTATATTCCTAGTGTGTATTTACTTTTTTTGTATTTTAAGAAGTCGAGACCGTTTATCAGCTCGGTGTTGGAAAGGTGGCACGATTGGAGTAGGTTTAAGTAAGCGTTTGGGGCAGCGTTTGGAGGTCGGTTTACGGCTGCATAGTTGGTATTTATTAGAAGGTGATCCTATAAATTTATAAATGCTATCTCTAAGGAGTCGTTTATGAAATATTCTTTATTTAGATTCAAGGACGTTTTTGAGGCAATTGCTATCTACCTAATCTGTTTTGCTTCAAACTTACTATTTATTTATGTGCAAACGGTGAATTTAGAAGTTTCTTTCATTTTAGAGTCTTTTATTGAAAGTATTACAGAGTATCAACTTATTATAACTATTCTTCTTACATTTATGATCATCGTCTTTCACTATCAATTTTTAAACCGTAGGAAAACAGAAATATCCTGCCGAATACTTGTAGGAGATACAATGCTGAAAATTATCATCCGATATATCTTAAATAGTCTGGCTGTATTAGGGTTTAGCTTTTTACTATCCCTTTCATTAAACTTCTATTTAGATGTGAATGTAACCAGCAATTTTTACTTAGTTTTTATTTTTATGCTATACATATTATCTAGTGCAGGTCTGGTGAAAAAAGAATGAGAATTTTACGGTTTTTTATAACTAGAATCTTTTTAAAAAGATGGATCCTTGTTTTGGGAATGATCATATTACTTTTTTTAGCTAATTATCTCTCATTTACAGCTGCTCGTTCCATTATTTCAACTTTTCAAGGATTTCAACAAATAGAAACGCTGAATCAAGACGGAACGTTTATTGCTAATCTCGACCCAGATAGTAAAGCTGAAGATGAGACAGTTAATATAGATAAAACAAGAAAATTATATGAATATTTACACAACAATTATACTTATGCTCTGCAAGCCGATGGTTTTGTCACTTCATTAGATAATGAACATAAGATGGAAGTTACTTTCAATTATATTAATGAAGAGGCTTATAAGATCAATCAATTGAGATTATCTCAAGGAAATCACTTAAATTTCATTTATCAATTAAATAAAGATCAAATACCTGTTTTAGTAGGTGCAGGTTTGGCCAAAACCTATCCTGTAGGATCAACGATTGAGATTAAAGATCCTGTCACCCAGCAATTAGTCAATTTAAACGTTCAAGGAGTCTTAAAGAAGAATACTTATCGTTCTAATTTTTATGCTCCTAATTCAAAGAATTATTTCAATTTTTCGATTTTCCTTCCTGTGAATGAAGAATTTATTCAAAGTGCGGGTCTTGACCTCCATGTCAATGGTTTAATGGACATCGCTCTTCTTGATTCGAACGAAGAGGAAGCTATGAATTTAAAAGAATATATCCAGGAAAATCTAGGTATGAAATTTAACTTTTTTACTCAACAAGAAAACGTTGATTACTTTGAAGAATATTATATTTATTCATTAAAAATCATCTGTACGATCACCTTACTTTTACTCCTAATCATTGTTTGCCTAGCTATCTGGAATAATTTGATTAGTATCCGATTAATGATAAAGGATTTTACAATCAATTTAGTAGTTGGATTAAGTTATTCAAAACTAAGAGCCATTTTTTATGGTTATTTTGGACTGTTAATTTCCATTACTCTGGCCCTGTTATTTGCGCTGATCGCTTTCAATAGATACGGCTTTTGGTTAGGAAAAGCCAACCTTCTTGCTACTTACGGAATATTTGGCTTAATAAGTATGGATTGGATTGCTTTACTTATTGTTCTTTTTATCGATTTGATTATTGCGTTTACGATTGTTGAACTTACGATCAAAAAAATTAAACGTATTCCGATCTCCGTGGGGGTGTTAAATTGACTAGTATTATTAAACTGGACATCCGGAAAAAAACATTCAAAAAGAAAGGTTTTTCTATCTTACATGATTTTGAGTTGGAAGTTGAACCCGGGGAAAGACTTTCGATTATAGGGGAGTCAGGAGTTGGAAAAACTTCTTTGCTTAATATTATGGGGCTGCTTGATACGCACTATCAAGGGTGCTATAAGCTTTTTGGTTCATCTGTTAAGGACTTATCACAAAATAAACTGGCTGAGTGGCGTAATAAAAAAATTGGTTTTGTTCTTCAGGAGTCCGCACTAATTAATTCTTTGACTATTGAGGATAATATTAAATTGCCCCTTCTGTATGCTAACAATGAAAAAGACCGAGCTGTCCAAGATCATTTTAAACGAATTATTTATAAAATTGGAATTGAGCCCATTTTGAAAAAAAAACCGCTTGAGTGTTCCGGCGGTCAACGATCAAGAGCCGTTTTTGCCAGAGCTGTCATGATGAATCCCCAAATCATTTTATCAGATGAACCAACTGCGTCTTTAGATTCAAAAAATAAAGAAAATATTATTAATCTTCTTTTTGATATGAATAAAGAATTTAACACTACTGTAATTACAGTGACTCATGATTTAGATTTAGCCAACCGTCATGAACGAATCATTACTCTCGAAAGGAATGAGTAAAATGGGATTCTATATAATGATCCTGTCATTCTTACTTGGCATATTCTTTACCATTCTTGGTGTTTCTCGTTGGAAACGTAACGTTTTATATAAGTTGTTCATTGTGCTGGGGATTATTCTCATTCTTTTTGCTGTTTATCTAGCAAGGCCTCATTAAAAATCATGGTTATAGTGAGTTAGAAATTTTCAATATAATACATAAAAATCTAATCAAGAAAGAGTCTGGGACATCACCAATGCCAATAGTAAAAAAGCGATCAAAATTGTTAAGAAAACAATTGGATCGCTTTTTTCTACTATTAATCGCTATTAAGGCAAGGCCGCTGATAAACGTTATTTGTGTTGTCCGCCATTTACAAGTAAACTAATAGAAATTCATTTATGTCTGGTGAAAGGCGGGTGAAAAATTGGAAATTAAGCATCTTCAGTATTTTATTAAGGTGACAAAAGCAGGAAGCTTTACACGCGCTGCGGACGATCTTTATATCACTCAGCCCGCTATCAGCCGCATGATAAAGTCCCTGGAGGATGAAATGGGTGTTCCTCTATTCATCCGTTCGAGAAAAAAGCTGCAGCTTACAGATGCCGGCAGGGTTTTTTATGAGCATGCTGTAAAGATGGATGGGCAGTTTAAGGAGCTTCAGGCCTCCCTTGACAGCCTGACTGATCAAAATAAAGGCCATATCCGGATCGGTCTTCCTTCGATTATTGATTCAGTATTTTTCTCAAGCCTGATTGCATCCTTTCACAGGGAATATCCCCATATCACCTTTGAGCTGATTGAAGATGGGTCGAAAGGAATTGAAGAAAAAGTGATGGAGGAAAAGCTCGATTTTGGCGTGGCATTTTTGTCTTCTCCCCACCCCGTCTTTGATTCTTATTCGCTTGGGCGTGAAAAGTTAAAGCTGATTGTCCCAGCAAAGCATCGTCTGGCTTCGCGAAAGTCAGTGAGGCTTGAAGAGGTAAAAGACGAGGAATTTATTATGTTTAATAAGGATTTTGCCTTGAGAGACTGTATTTATTCGGCATGCCGGGAAGCACATTTTGAGCCTCGGATTATCTCAGAAACCTCCCAGCTTGATTTCATAGAAGAAATGGTCGCTTCAAATATGGGCGTTACCCTGCTTCCTGAAAGCACGATCAAAGGACTTTCAGGAAATGTGAAAGAATTGCCGATATCGCATCCTCAAATTGAATGGCATCTTTCGATTATTTGGAAAAGGGATCGCAACGCTGCTCATGTTAAAAAAGAGTTTATTCGGTTTGCTGAGACATGTTTTATAAAAGAAAAGTAGAGATTCTCTCCTTAATGGCGGGAATCTTTTTCTTTTGCTGACGCCCTGGTAATCGTTTACATACATTTTGCTTATGATCAGGATGTCAGAACGGCATTGTACTTCTCCCCTTCCCCGGGTATAACATTGCCTATACAAGCAATATTATTCCTGCAGCAAATTCCTTTTGCTGTGACAATAAAAGTGGTGATAGAAAAATGGAAACGAGAACAATGAAAGAAACGCGCATTATTCAAAATGATCAGGTGCTGATTAATGACCTGAACAACTACCATACATTATTTGGCGGAGTGTTAATGAAAAAGCTTGATGCCTGTGCCACCCTGTCAGCCTGCAGTCATGCGAGAGTGAAGGAGTGTGTGACCGCCTCAACAGATTCTGTAAACTTTTTAGAGCCGATCCGCCAGAGTGATAAAATCTGTATCGAATCGTTTGTCGCCTACACCGGCAAAAGCTCGATGGAGATCTTTTGCAAGGTCGTAGCAGAGGACATGATTACAGGTGACCGCAGAATTGCGACAACCGCCTTTTTAACATTTGTAGCGCTTGGTGCAGATAAAAAACCAATCGCAGTGCCTGCCATTCTCCCTGAAACGGAAGAGGAAAAATTCCTTTATGAAACAGGGCAGGAGCGTGAAAGAATTAAAAAAATTAAACGGGGTCAAAACAAAGATCTCGTTGCCCATTTAACCGTTGATAAGCCATGGAACCAAGAGAGGAGCGAACAGCTATGTTAGTTTCAGCAAGCATGAATGACCTCCTGTCAGCACAAGAGGACATTGATAAACTTAAAGCCGAAAAACCTGAGGTCCACAAGAAATTTACCAATATCGTTTATTTGACGCGTCAGCTTCAATTCAATTATCAATATATGGGCTGCCTGCTCATGGATGAAGAGTCCGGGGATTTCTGCCCGGGTCACCAGACTGATTATGTCGTAAACGTCTACCATAATGAAATTCAAAAGCTAAAATCCAATTCAAAAATTGAACCGGTAAAGCAGCTGCTTACTGAGTACAAGGAAATGGGCTACGGCAATCTTTGCAAGCTTTTAATCGGTGAAAACCCGAGGATGCTTGTTGGCCCGAAAGTCGTTTAACCCTCCAAAAAAAGCCGATTCGATCAAATAAACTGATCGAATCGGCTTTTTTATTTTCGCGTGATGATTTCATCAACAATGCCGTATTTTAACGCTTCTTCTGCCGACATAAAGTAATCACGGTCGGTATCGTTTGCAATGCGCTCAATCGGCTGGCCAGTGCGTTCTGCAATAATGCCGTTGATATGCTCACGTAATTTCAGGATTCGTTTTGCTGAAATTTCAAGGTCGGTTGCCTGACCGCGTGCTCCGCCAAGCGGCTGGTGAATCATGACCTCGCTGTTTGGCAGCGCCATCCGCTTTCCTTTTGCACCGCCAATCAGCAGCACGGCACCGAATGAAGCGGCCATGCCTGTACAAATCGTGCGGACATCGGGCTTAATGTACTGCATTGTGTCGTAGATAGCAAAGCCAGCCGTGATGGAGCCGCCCGGGCTATTAATATAAAGAGAAACGTCTTTTTCAGGATCATCGGCAGCCAGAAAAAGCAGCTGGGCTACAATGCTGTTCGCCATCTGATCATTAATTTCTTCACTCACCATAATAATCCGGTCCTTTAACAGACGGGAATAAATATCATACGAACGTTCACCCTTGCTTGATTGTTCGATCACATAAGGAATAGTCGTCATACTCGTTTCCTCCTTCACATTTATGCTGCACGTGAGAGAGCATAGAACGAAGAGAAACGGGATACGGGACTTTTTTGGACCGGAGTGAAAACGGCAGGCAGCATGGCCAGAAGTTTTTCGGGATCCTGACTGGACACGGCATCAATTAATACAGGAAATAATTCCTCCTGCAGCTCTTCCTCCCAAAACGCTTCACGATCAGATTCAGACTCACTTTTCAGGCGGGCACGGGCACGGTTGAGCAGCGCTTTAACGCCAGGCTCTGTCATCCCGAGCAGTTCAGCGATTTCTGAAATTTGATAGTTAAACCCTTCCTTCAGGACAAATGTGACTAATTGCTTTGGCGTCATTTTTTTAGAGAGGTCATGGATCAGTTCTTCTCCTTTAAAAAACACCTGATGAGTCGCATGATCGACCACTTTAAATGTCTCGCGCTCTGTTTTTCGAATCCGGTCCACCCACACATGATAGGCGATCTTTTTCAAAAGCGGAGCGGTCCATTCGGTTGGTTTATAGGTTTTTAAGGCTTTGGCAAAAGCCTCCTGTGTAATCTCTTCACTATCCCATCTGTTTTTCGCAAGCCAGCTGCAATAGCTCTGCAGCTTTACCAAAAGCTCCTCCACCCTTTCTCCTTCAGCCTTCTTCATCATCGTACCCTTTGCGCGCAATTCGGTTCCCTCCTTTGCTCTCTCAATGCTTAAACGAACAATCGGGTAAAAAAGATATGGGGAAATGGATTTTATTCTATTGTAATGCAATTTTGATTACTAAGAACACTTTTAAGCAGGCCAATATGATCTCAAAGCGAACTCTATAAAAGAAAAGCTTACAACCTTTTTTAACCCGGCATGGGTGCACGTAATTTTCGATGTTCTTTTCGGGCAGAAGCTCCATTAATCAGACGCCGCTCCTCCTCTGTTTCTCCAATGACAGCCGGAACCTCAACAGGACGGCCCTTTTCATCCACTGCTACCATTGTTAAAAACGATTGAGTGGTAATTCTTTCCTTTCTAGTCATTAGGTTTTTCGAACGGACGCGAACGAATATTTCCATCGATGTCCGACCGGTAGAACTGACAACTGCATCTAATTCCAGCACATCACCTACTCTTGCAGAAGATAAAAAGTCGACCGAATCAATCGATGCCGTTACGACAATCTGATTTGCATGCTTCATCGCCGTTATAGCGGCAATTTCATCAATATAAGACAATACCTTACCGCCAAATATAGTATCAAGATGGTTCGTATCCGGCGGCAGCACAAGCTTTGTCTGAATAGTTCTGGATTGACTCATCGTTACACTGTTTTCCATTATTCATCCTCTTTTCTTTGTGGGAACAAAAAAAGCTCCCCCATTTTTAAAGAGAGAGTTTGACATCACAAAAAAGTATTCACATATTTTCGTTGAATACAGCTGATATCACCCTTCCCTATTTCGCGTAGGTCCATCGTGCATACAATAGGCAGGTCTCCTGACTCCGATTCACCGTACATACCCCCTTCCCATCACGTGTTGGACAGTGGAATAATATGCACTCCTCGATACAGTGGCGCGACCGTGCCAGACTTTCACTGGCTTCCCTTTTAAACGAAAATACCGTCACCTATTGCTTGATCAATATAATAGTAGTAAATCCTTTTTATCATAGCTTGAAAGCATCTTCCTGTCTACGTGTTTTCCAGTTAAATACCAATCAGTCCGAAGAATGCTTCACGAAGCTTTACTGACAGAAGATAAAATGGTCTTCAGGATTCCAAACGTGAAGGTGGTCAGCTGCATACCCCCTGAGCCATAAAACCCCATCTGCCTTCCTAAGATAAAATCCTTTTGGAAAAGTGTCATCTTCGATAATGACTTTTGAGGCTAAGGTGATCGATCCGGATGGGGCTTGATGCTGCTTCGTTAAGGCTTTGGCTCTATCCTCAGGTTGATCAAGATAATGAAGCCTTAAATAGGGGCCAAGCTCAAGCGGACATAGCTTTAATCCGGACTCTATAGCTTTTTTGAAAATCTCAGCTGAAGTAGCTCCATTACGAAACCCGAGGTCTTTAACGGTCATTTCAATTGTATTCAAGCTGTATTTTTCCCTCGAGAGTTCGAATGCACGATAATCAAACAGCCTTTCACCATACTCATTCATCATAATCTGCGCGTCTTTCAATTCACGTGTGAGCTCTTCCTTGGAAAGGCCGCCAATACTTACTGTTCTGGTAATAAACGCTTGTTTGTTTTCCATTTATTAAACCTCCTGACCATTTGTTTAAGTCAAAGCTCTTGCTCTTCCTTGGGTACAAAATGATCAATCACTTCCCACTCATATGTATAAACAGCCCGCTTCAGCGCATCAACCGTCTGGGTGTCCAGTGGATCATAGGGAATGGTAATAGATGTATCGCTGCTTTTAAACGTATAGGAAAAGACGAGCTGAGATCCTTCCTCCACAACGCGCGAAACCTCCTCTACCTCTTCCCATGCGATGTGATCCTCAGACGCAGACCAGAACGTAATCCCCTTTACGCCCTGCTCATCAATCGAGTAATAATGATAGATTGAGAGGACAAACACAGGAGCGGCCATTGAAAGAAAAAGAAGATGCAGCCAGGTTAACTTATATTTTTTATTTTTTCTTTCCGCGTACATTTTTGTAAAAAGCAATGAAAATAAGACAATCCCCATCCAGATCATCCCCGCTCCAAACCCAATAAATGCTTCAGAGGGGCGGATAAACGTCCAGTGGTCTGACGAAAAGAACAACATATCCTGTATAAACATAATGGCGATAGCGGGTATGAAAAATGAGGTAACGATTAACAGCAGTCCGCTTGTCATTATTCCCGGCATAAGAGCATCTGCATCGGTATTTTGAAAGAGCTTCATACGACTTCCTCCCCGCGGCCAGCCTCCATTTTAGTTGGGCTGCTATCTATAGTACGGACATATTTTCTATTTGTTTCAAATAGTTAGATATTTTCTCTATATGATACTTAACTTCCTTCATTTGATGGTATGGTAGTAACTAAAAGGAGGGAATGACATGAACACGAAAGAAATTTTAGTTGATCAGCTGGACGCTACTCTTGAAAACACCTGGTTTGTATCATTAAAAAACTCTATTGATGGTTTAACAGAAGAACAGGCAAACTGGAAAGCATACGAAGCAACCAACTCAATTTTTGAAATCGTCAATCATTTGATGTACTACAATGAACGCTGTTTAAAACGATTCAAAGGCAACTCAGTTGAGCCGAATGACCATAGCGATACATTTAGAAATAGAGAAGGATTAAGCTGGGAGGCTGCAGCTGCTAAGCTAAATGACATGATGCTTGAGTGGAAGAATGCCGTTGTGGAAACTGATTCAAGTCATCTGGATGAAGAGAAAGCAGGCGACATTCCTTATCTTACAATTCATACGGCCTATCACACAGGACAAATTCTCTTCATAAGAAAATTGCAGGGTTCATGGGATTCAGAGTCTGGGGTGCAGGGATAAATCGGTCGTTTTAAACGAGAAAAAGGCTGAAACAAATGTGTCTCAACCTCCTAAACCCGGTTCACTGCGCTTCAGGCGGACGCTTTCCGCGTGGCGAGGCTCTTTTTATCATCTCTTCTTTTCCTGGAGAATCCGAATGCATTCTCATCGAAAGACACCAGACCTCTTACCGCCACCACGCGCGATCCGGGTAATGATCTGAATGAATCAAAACGGTTTCTCCCATTTTTGGTGTTGAAATGCTGACGCCCTGTTTTATTGCTGCTTTTGTTGCTCTTTCTACAGGATCAGTCCATGAATGAAACGCGAGTGTAAAGGCGCCCCAGTGCACAGGGATCATCAGGCGGCCGCCGACATCAAGATGCGCCTGCACGCTTTGCTCGGGGAACATATGAACACCTGCCCAGCGCTTATCATATTGGCCGCATTCTATAAGCGTTAAATCAAACGGACCGTATTTTTTACCAATTTCCTTGAAGTGCGGTCCATAGCCGCTGTCTCCGCTGTAGAATACCTTTGTTTCATTTCCTTTTATGACCCAAGAACACCACAGAGTAACATTCCGGTTAAACAGCCCTCTTCCTGAGAAATGTCTTGCAGGAGTGCAGGCTAATGTAAGGCCATCAAATTCTACCTCCTCCCACCAGGCATGCTCAGTGATCTTTTCTTCTGGAACACCCCATTTAACCAGTTGTTTACGAACACCCATCGGAACGATAAAACGCGGTGTCTTATCCTTTAATTTACGGATGGAATCATAATCAAGGTGATCATAATGATCGTGAGAAATAACAATCGCATCCACCTCAGTAAAGCTTTCAGGACCTGCCGGCACCGTACGCTGATAGCGCTTTGAGCCTGCCCATGAGACTGGAGAAGGACGCGAGCCGAGCATCGGATCAAAAAGCAGGCGCTTCCCCTCGAATTCAAGATAGAAAGACGAATGGCCAAACCAGGTTACTCTCGGGTCATCTGATGGAGAGATCGTGTCTGACTGCCGAAAAAATACGCCATTAATCGTCGAAGCAGGCCGTTGATTTGCCACTCCCTTAATCGAATCCTTCAGCATGGTTACAAGAGGCTTAAACCCCATCTCATTATGTGTTGGAATTTGATTATCATATTTTTTCATCTTTACTCTCCTACTTTTCTGTATCGATAATATGAGAAAACTGCCTTGAATGTCTGACTTTCTCTCATTTAATTTTACAGCATGTAAAACAATCTGACTGTTTTGAACTCCTGAGACTTACAATTAATCTATTAGATATTCCTCTATTTTAAATAAACTTACCCCCCAAAATACATATAGCCAATTCCGAACCAAGTCATTATAATTAGATTAATCAGAAAACGAGGAGGAACAAACATGAGAAATTTCACAAAGAAAACCGTAAAAGCATATAAGGTGGGTACGCCTTCTTAACCTTTGACGGAGAACCCCCTTATATGTGTATCTAAAAACACAATAAAGGGGCAAAACATGAATTTTCCAATAAGAAAGTTTCTCTCGTATTATAAGCCGTACCTGAACGTATTTCTTCTTGTATTGGCTTGTGCGACGTTTATTTCACTCTTATCGCTGGCATTTCCGTTACTCGTCCGTTATGTAACGCATGAGATTTTAGAAAATGATCTATCGGCAGCATTTCATGACATTCTATGGGTCGGCTGCGTGATGATTGTTCTGGTTATTCTCCAAAACGCCGGTAACTTCTTTGTCGATTTTAAAGGCCATGAGATCGGCGCACGCATGGAGAGTGACCTGCGCAGCGAGCTGTTTTCGCATATGCAAAAGCTTTCTCTAAGCTTTTATGACAAACAAAAAACCGGCCAGCTAATGACACGGATTACAAACGATTTATTACTGCTTTCCGAGCTCTATCACCACGCTCCGGAGGACTACGTAAAGTACTCCATCCGCTTTCTCGGCTCGTTCATTATCCTGCTGTACATTAATGTTCCTTTAACCATTGCTGTTTTCTGCTTTCTGCCTGTCCTGGGAGTTCTGTCCCTGTATTTTAATAAAAAATTGAACAGGGCACTGACCAGAAACAAGGAAAGAATTGGGGATGTTAATGCACAGATTGAAGACAGCCTTGGCGGAATACGGGTGGTACAGTCCTTTGCGAATGAGGAGCTTGAGATCGGGAAATTCAACCGGGAGAATCAGCGCTTCTTAGAAAGCAGAAAAGGAACCTATAAAGCAGAAGCCTATTTTTTTAATACAGCTGAGGCGTTTGTTCAAATGATCACCATTACAGTCGTTGTATTTGGTGCTATGCAGATCCTTGATGCCTCGATGAATTTGGCTGATCTCATTACGTTTCTGCTTTATATCGGCTTTATGGTGGAGCCGATGCAAAAGCTTACTCACATGAGCATGCAGTTTCAGGAGGGAATCACAGGGTTTCAGCGATTTCTTCAGATTATGAATACAAAGCCTGAAATTGAAAATCAGCCTGAACCGAAGTCACTTCCTTCAATTGACGGGCAAATTGAATTCAAAGATGTCTGCTTTCACTATAATGACCGAACCAACACAGTTATTGATCATTTGTCACTTACCATCCATCCGGGAGAATATGTCGCGATCGTCGGCTTCTCCGGTGCAGGAAAAACAACACTCGCCTCCCTTATTCCCCGCTTTTACGAGGTTACAGAGGGAGAAGTGCTGTTAGATGGGGAAAATATTCGTGAGCTTGATCTTCATTTTTTAAGAAAAGGAATTGGAGTGGTTCAGCAGGATGTTTATTTGTTTTCAGGCTCTGTTATGGACAATATCCGTTACGGCAACCCTGAGGCAAGTGATGAGGAAGTGATCCTCGCAGCACATCAGGCAAACGCTCATAGCTTTATTACGGACTTGCCTGATGGCTATCACGCTGAAATTGGACAGCGCGGCGTCAGGTTATCAGGTGGACAAAAACAGCGTTTAAGCATCGCGCGTGTTTTTCTGAAGAACCCGCCAATTTTAATTCTCGATGAAGCGACGAGTGCGCTCGATAACGAAAGTGAAGGTGTGGTAAAAGAGGCTTTAGACACACTCGTAAAGGGCCGGACCACGATCGTCATTGCCCACCGGCTATCGACTATCCGAAATGCCGGACGAATTATTGTCCTGTCAAAAGGAAAAATCACTGAACAAGGTTCTCATGAAGAGCTGCTCAGACAGGAGGGATCGTACTCAAGGCTGTACTCGAAGCAGTTTGAAGGCCAGGTGAATTAAAAAATGGAGATGGGGCCGGGATGACAGCATGTCTCGGTCCCTTTCTATAGCACACAAAAAAGCCGACAAACGAAATTGTCGGCTTTTGATTTTATGTAAAATAGTTTAAATTTAGATTGAAAACACCTTGAATAAGACGCAAATCTATGGTAAATTTATATAGCTATGCAATAATAAATTATTTTTTAATCTATTGTCCCTATAATAATTATATTATCTAATCCATCTTTCTGTCAACCCTTTTAAAAAACTTTTTTAAGGAGCGTATGCGATGAATTCGGACTATCAGCGACAGCAAAAACGAGTGGACCTTGTCATGGAGACCATTTCAGAGGAAATCAATAAATTAGAGGATGAAACCTCCAGACGCAAAAGCGAAGTGGTTGGGATCCGCAAGCAGTTTTGGGATGAAGTGAAGGTGAATACCGATACCTTTGATGATTATCTGGAAACGATTATCGGCTTGCGCCAGGAGGCTCAGGCACTTTCTGTCAGCCAAAGCACACATAAGCATGCAGCCAGCCGTTTGAAAAAATTGTACAGAATGAAAGACTCCCCGTATTTTGGCCGGATAGATTTTAAAGAAGACGGCTCAGACACGCAGGAGCAAATTTATATCGGCATCTCCTCCCTGAACGATTCCAGCGGTGAGGAGTTTCTAATCTACGATTGGAGAGCGCCAGTCTCAAGTGTTTATTATGATTACCAGCCAGGCCGGGCGGAATATGAAACCCCTGAAGGAACGATCAAGGGCAGCTTAGAGAAAAAATGGCAGTACCTGATACGCGGCGGTTTGCTTCAATCCATGTTTGATACGAGTCTCACGATTGGGGACGAGATTTTACAGCAGGTGCTTGGAAAAGGGACGGATAAACAAATGCACAGCATCGTCGCAACGATTCAGCAGGAGCAAAACAGAATCATCCGTCATGATTCCAGCAGGCTGCTTATTGTCCAGGGGGCAGCAGGCAGTGGCAAAACATCAGCCGCTCTCCAGCGGATCGCCTATTTGCTTTATAAATACCGGGATCATTTAAATCCTGATCAGATCATTCTGTTTTCACCTAACTCCATGTTTAACAGTTATGTCTCCAATGTATTGCCGGAGCTTGGTGAAGAAAACATGCAGCAGGTTACGTTCCAGGAATACCTGGACCACCGCCTAAGCGCTGAGTTTGAGGTTGAAACTCCCTATGAGCAGCTTGAATATGTGTTAACCGCAGAAAACACGCCTGCCTATGGGTCAAGAGTTGCAGCAATCCGCTTTAAAGCATCCGTTCAATTTTATGAAGCGATTGAATCGTACCGGAAATCATTAGAGGCTTCAGGCATGCAATTCACAGAAATCACGTTCAGAGGGAAAAGGATCGTAACAGCAAAGCAGATAAAAGACAGATTTTACAGCTATGATACCTCCCTCCGCTTCCATAACCGACTTGAAAAACTGAAGGACTGGCTTCTTTCAAAAGTAAAGGAAACACAAATTAAGGAAAGAATGAAGCCTTGGGTACAGGAGGAAATGGAGCTTTTAAGCAACGAGGATTATCACAAAGCCCATCGCTACCTCGCCAAAAAGCGCGGCTTCAAAAGAGAAGCAGCGGCTGATTACGAGATGGAGCCTGAAGCACTTGCAAGGCTGATCGTTCAACAGAGAGTAAAGCCGTTGCGAAAACAAATCCGGGCGTACCAGTTTATTGACCATAAGGAAATGTATAAGCAGCTTTTTTCAGGCTCCAAAAAGATAAAAGGAACGCCTGCAGAGTGGGAGACGATTTGCGAGGAAACGCTGAAGATGCTTGATGAAGACAAATTATTGTATGAGGATGCTACTCCATTTTTATTGTTGAAGGAGCTTGTTCAAGGCTTTCAGATCAACAGCTCCATTAAGCATATTGTGGTGGATGAAGCTCAGGATTACTCCCCTTTTCAGTTTGAATTTTTAAAGCGGTTGTTTCCTTCAGCTCAAATGACTGTGCTTGGTGATTTTAATCAGGCCATCTTCGCCCACGCGAGTGAAATGAGTGATTTTCATGTTCTTACCGGTTTGTACGGAGAGAGCGAAACAGAAGTGATCAACATCGCAAGAAGCTACCGTTCAACAAAGCCGATCATTGAATTTACAAGAAGGCTCGTGCCTAATGGAGATCAAATCATTCCCTTTGAACGTGAAGGAGAGCCGCCTGTACTCACTCAGGTAACTGATCACGCGGAACTTCATCACAGTATTACTTCTAAGGTTGAAGAGCTGCGGGCTCACGGCTATCAAAGCATCGCGATCATCTGTAAATCCGCCGAGGAAAGCAGCCAGACCTATGAAGCTCTCTCTGACATTGATGAACTAAAACTTTTAAGAAGCAACTCTCTTGAATACGAGCAGGGAGTGGTTGTGGTGCCATCGTATTTATCAAAAGGCATTGAGTTTGAGGCTGTCATCATTTATGACGCATCAGCAAGGGTCTACGGTGACGAAAGTCTTCGTCGAACCTTCTATACTGCGTGTACACGAGCAATGCATCACTTGGAGCTTTTTAGTGTTGGCGGGCCGAGTCCGTTTGTTCATGACGTATTGGGCGAGAGTCTGGTTCAGGCTTGATAGCACTTTGTACTATAAATAGGGCTGTGCACTGGAAGCAACTTCTATCGCCTCCTATGCACAGCCTATTCTTTTTACTTTGTTAAAATCCATTTTAAAATAATCTCCCTACTAATTTATATGGATTTACTTCCCAAGTTTCATAAGGAATAATGTTTTCTGAGTTCATACAATCAATTGTACGAGACTTCATATGCGGCCGGGGTAGTCGTCTATATTCCCCTCCGTAAGCTTAATGAATTGGGCTGCTTTAATTTCTTCCGGCTGAATCTTTATTTTCCCACTTACATATCTCGCCTTAAACACGACAGATAGTAGATTTTTCGTGGCATTATAATAGATTCCTGTTACGCCTATTGGCGAAATAACGATTCCTGTTTCCTCTAAAATTTCTCTGGATACTGCTTTATCAAGCGGTTCACCTTCTTCAACCTGTCCACCAGGCGTTTCCCAGGTATCAGACCGCCCCTGTGTCTTAACTAGCAGAATTTCTCCGTTTTCATTAGTAACATTGGCCGAAACCGCAATAATATGTTTTGGTATTTTGTCCATTGCCACTCCCCTTGTCCTTTTGATTCATTGTTATAATGACTTTTGTTTTAACTAGCCTAATCAATCTTTCTTATATACCACTGGCTGAAACCCGCCAAGCTCAACGGTGACAGCTTCACCCTCCACCGTAACGAGATAAAAGTCTTCTATATGCATCGCTTTTATATCCGTTACTTGTTTATCGTTCTTTGCAAAAAATTCTTCTATCTCTGCTTTGGCTCTCTCTCCTACAGTTTCATTCGTTAGTTTCAACTCAGCTTCAGTTTCAGCATGATGCTCCTTCTTATGGGCAGCAGGCAGCTCAGGCTGATTATTCGAAAGGTTTTGCAGCAGACTGATCACTTCACCAAGCCCAACAAAAATCATCCCAATCGAAAACATGCTGAAGGTGTAGATTAACACCGTTAGAAAATCATTATAGAAGTTTGCCAGTAGAACAAAGAACGTGATGCCAGTTAAAAAGAATGTGATATAGCCAATTACCTTTAACGTGACTGCAATTTTGTTATCTGATGTACGCACTAGAGAACCTCCTTTTATTTAAAAAACCAAAAAAACCCTTTTCTCAACACTTTTAGTGTAACGGAAAGGGTTTTATTGTACTAGTTTAATTTTGTGTGAAATTAGCATTATAATTATAACTTTTATTTCCTTAGGATCTTTTCCATCGCCTTGCCTTTTGCCAGCTCGTCAATCATTTTGTCCATATAACGTATTTCCCGCATCAGTGGCTCTTCAATATCCTCCACCCGGACTCCGCAGATCACGCCTTTAACCAAAGATCGTGAAGGATTCAGCTGGGGAGCTTGTTCAAAGAAGCTTTCGAAGTTCGTCTTCTCTTCGATTTGCGCTTCCAGCTCCTGCTGGCTATACCCTGTCAGCCAGCGGATGATTTCATCCACCTCTGATTTCGTGCGACCTTTCTTCTCCGCTTTCGTGATGTAGTGGGGATAGACGCTTGCGAAGCTCATGCTGTAGATTCGGTGTTTAGTCATAGGAACCCCTCGCTTCTATTTTTCTATAGTATAGCACGAGAATTAATGGCATCTTCTTCCCCTTTAATAAGCTCGGTTTGTCTCAGTAAAAGCAGCCAGATTCTCAAGCGTAGAGCTTAAACCACTATCATGATCCTCTTTTCGTATCCCCTCAGGCACATTTTCACATACAATGATCACCCTTGTACCCTCCGACAAGGCTTCCAAATACCACGTCTGGATCATCTCTCCTGAAAAGCTTGGATCGTCGGAATCGAACTGCCCGGCAAGAACAATTTTCCTGTCTTGCACCAGCTTCAGAAACCTTCCTCTTGAGACATCGGTATTTTCAGAGGTCTTTCCCTGAAAGGAGCGATCACTTTCATATATAAGAGTGATACTGTAGGCTCCTCCCTCATATGGCTCAAAACGATCAACATGACCTGACATTCCTTTCGGCGGAAGCCAGGCAATGAATGCTTCGGGATTCATAAATGCGCGGTAAATAGTCTTGGGTTCTGCCATTATCACTCTGGATGCAGAATCAATTCGGTTGCTTGATGGATTGGTCATGACCGGTCACTCCTCTATTGGAATTGTGAAATTAAACCTCTTTACCTCCAAAAAGTAGAACAGTCCGCTTTATCAGCCATATTGAATTCAATCATTTTTTTTAGTAAAGAAAAATTGATGGTACTTTCCCACGGAATACGTATTAATTGCTTTGTGTGGTCATATCCCGCTTCTTTAATTTCATCGGCAAATTTTATGATTCCTGCTCTTTCAGGAGCAATAGCTAAATGTTTTTTCGACACACTAAACCCGATGATGTATGTGCCATGATCGGTAAACATAGGCTGGTTCCACTTAAGTTCCGGACATAAAGAAGGGAAGTTCTCCACTACCCATCCCATTACTTCTTTTGTTCGCTCACGATGCTCATGGTGGTCAATACTTCCCAGAAATTCATTAAAAGCTTCCATAATGCCCCCTCATTCCAGTCAGATTTGTTTTCCATAGCCATAAAAGGCGTCTTTTTTAATATTTCCTCTTGATATATTCTTATTTTTCAAATCAGCTGTAATGGAATCTACCATCGATTTTGGTCCGGCAATAAAATAATTGCTGGTATTGAGATGCAGGTCAGCATACTTATTTATTTTCTCGTTGAGGGCATCTCTTGATTCAAGATACAGTACGTTTATAGGAAAATTAGCAGCCAATGCATCAAGCTCCTCTTTAAATACATAGGATTTTTCGCTATCCATATAAAGAAGTTCAATCTGCCTGTCAGCTAACGTTCCATCTGCCTCCATCTGTTTTAAAATCGATCGAAAAGGCGTAATGCCAATTCCTCCGGCAACCAGCAGCGCAGGAAGGTTATCGGTTACATAAAAAGAGCCTACCGGACCAGCTATTTTCAGCTTCATCCCTGGCTTTAATTCAAGCAGCGCTTTCTTAAATTCACTGGGATTTTCACCAATGCGGCTAGTAATTCTGACAACATTCTCTGAAGGTGCTGATGCTACAGTGAAAGGACGGGTGTTATCTTTTATTTTCTTGTGTGTAATCGTAAACAAGCCATGCTGACCCGCCTCCCAGGTCATGTCCTCCTCTTTTTCAAACAGAAAGGTATACACATCGTCTGATTCTTTATATTGTTCAACCAGTGGCAGTTCCCTCTTTTTAAATATCGCTACTGCATCCTTTAAAAAACTCATTTCCTAACCCCCTTTTTACTATTTTCTAAACAGCTGCATTACTTTTCCTTTAACACTTTTTTAAGCTCTTCTGCCATGGCAGTCCAGCCATACTTCGCCCCGTTGTAAGCAAAATCGGTTTGTTCAAATCCGGTATGCTCCAGGTGCAAATGAGTCATTTCGCCTTCTTGTGTCAACGTCCAGGTAACGATCGTATCGATCGGTCCGCCAATCCAGGTATAAGACAGCTTATTGGGTTCATCTACGATCAGCACTTCGCTATCAACGACAAGGTCGATAGCCTCATTTCTGAATTGACATTTGTATCCTACAACTGGCTTAAAATTATTTTTCATCACCCATTTTGCAAGTGTTTCTGAATTCGTTAAGGCTGCCCAGACCTTTTGTATAGGACTTTTAAATTGAAAATCTAAGGATAAATCCGCCATCGTTTATTCCTCCTCCAGTATATTTTTAAGTAGCATCGCTCTTTCCTTCCAGAACTCCTCATAAAAGGACAGCCAATCTTTCACTTCCTGTAATGGAGCAGGGTTCAGCCGATATCTCGTCTCCCTGCCTTCCTTACGATTCTTGACTAAGTCTGCCTCCTTTAAAATGGTCAAATGCTTCGCAACAGCTGTACGCCCCATTTGAAATTGCTCCGTCAGTTCATGAAGAGGCAGTTCTTCTGCATCTGCCAGTATCCGTATTAATTTACGTCTTGTCGGATCTGCAATCGCTACAAAAACATCACGTTTTTGCCCGGTTTGAATCATAGCTATCTCTCCTTTAAAATAAGACACCATTTTTAGTGTCTTAATTATATGACACTGATTGGTGTCTGGTCAATTGTTATTTACAGTGTGCTATATTTTTCGAAATTGATATCGATTCATTTTTAAAAATTCCAAAAAACTCCTTGTATTATGCTTTTTTATATTTTATAGTGTGTATATAGACATACACACTATAACACTTAAGAATGAAAGGAATGATAACGATGGAGACTCTGCGCAAAGCGTTTTGGCTGGCCAGGTTTGAATTCAATGTTTCAAAAATACATTATCTCATCTTGATTCCTATGATTGGTATTTATGCTGTTTTTTTTAATCTGACGATGGATACTTACCTTGAAGACAACCTCTTCCTGGTTGACATTTTATTAATCGTTTACCTTTATACCATCTCCTTTATGGGTAAGCCGAAGGGCCTGCAGTATCAAAAAATGGACGCCAGCTTTTA
Organism: Jeotgalibacillus proteolyticus; assembly: GCF_002926065.1. Classification (GTDB taxonomy): domain Bacteria; phylum Bacillota; class Bacilli; order Bacillales; family Jeotgalibacillaceae; genus Jeotgalibacillus; species Jeotgalibacillus proteolyticus. Next base: position 589,542 of record NZ_PREZ01000003.1, read on the forward strand.
TGCCTCTCCTTACTTCACGATGCTGAATCAGCTCCCAATTAAACATAAGGTTCTTGCTGCAAGCCGTTTTTTCTCACCATATTTTGCTGTTTTCTTAGGTATGGTACTCGTACTGATTTCAACCTATATTTTATCTACTGAACTCCGTGAGGCCATTGCCCCGCTGCCGTTTATATCCCTGATTTTCATCTGGCTCTGCATCAGTTTTTCTTTAGGGGGCCAATTTCCCGCCAGTGAACCGGGTCATCAAATCAAACGGTTTACACTCTTTTGGTCGTACGTGATTATATTTCTCTTTTTCATTCTGTTGTACCTGATTTTTCAACTGTGGCTTGGTATAGGATTATTTAATTGGACGATTACTCTCGCTAATGAATACCCGATTCTTTCCATCATCGTCTCTATTCTGGGAAGCGGCCTTATGATGTTTTACTGGTTCCGCTACTCTTTAAAACAAATTCAAAAAAATGACTACTTACAGTAAGGAGGGCTGATATGAATCTTCCAATTCGGCTTTCCAAATCATCCAGGGAACCGATCTATCATCAGATTGAAAATCAAATTAAAGCCTTGATTGCCAGCGGACAATTATCAACAGGAGATCCCCTTCCCTCTATTAGACTTTTAGCAAAAGAACTGGAAATCAGTTCAATTACGATTAGACGAGCTTATCAAAACCTTGAGTTCGGCGGGTTTATTCAGACTTCTCAGGGAAAAGGAACATTTGTCGCGGAGGTGGACGCTGATATGAAAACAACGATGGCCAATCAGGCAGTTGAAGAATCCATACGTAAAGCCATCTCAACAGCAAGACAGCATGAATTATCAGATATAGAAATCATCCATTTGGTCGAAGCACTGCTTAAAAAGGAGGAAAACTAATGACTTTACCATTAACAATCAGAAACGTTGAAAAATCGATTGACGATTTTAAGCTAAAGATAAATGAGCTTTCCTTTGAGGAGGGAACGATTACGGCAGTGATTGGGACAAATGGAGCCGGTAAAAGTACCTTTTTCAAAATGATGATGAATCTTGTAAAGCAGGACAGCGGAGACATTGACGTCTTTGGGAAGTCAGTCAATGGAGAGGATGAAAGCTGGAAGCAGCTCGTTGCCTACCAGGCTCAAACTTTGATTGGCTGCGATCCTTTTACAGGAGAACAGCTTCGAAAGCTCATGGCGGAGTTGTACCCTTCCTGGGACGAACAGCTCTTCAGACGATTTTGCGAAAAACTTAGAATTCCGTTAAACAAAAAGGTTCATAAGCTGTCGCCGGGTGTTAGAACGAAGCTTAATTTAGCGCTGAACATTGGCAAAAACACCTCTCTTTTAATACTCGATGAGCCGACGGCTGCAATGGACATTCCTTCAAGAAACGATTTTCTGCAGTTTTTACTTGAACTTATGGAAAGTGGCGATAAAACGATTTTAATCGCTTCCCACCAGGCGGATGACATAAAAAAACTGGCTGACTATCTTGTATTCATTCAAAACGGTGAGGTCACAAAAATGCTTGAAAAAGATTCGCTTATCTTCTCCTACCGTCTTTTCTGGCTAAAGGAAGAGCCGCCAGTGAGCCGGATCCCGGGAGAAATCAAGCGTACCTATAAAAAAGTAATTTTATCAAACCAGCCTGACAAGACGCTGGATTATCTAACCACGCACAATCTGGCTATTGCCGATGAACAAATTCCTACACTTGAAGATATTATTCATGAAGTATTAATGGAAGGAGAGATGATCAATGTCTGATACCGTTCTTACCGTTCAAGGCTTGCAAAAGTCATTTAAAAATCAACAGGTTCTTCACGATGTTTCATTTACTGTGAAAAAAGGTGAAATCACCGCCCTCCTTGGTCCAAATGGTGCCGGTAAATCGACTACGATCAGAAGTATTATGGGCATTTTATATCCTGATCAAGGAGCCATTCATTTTACCGGTGAAAAAGAAGGACAGATTCCCAAGCATAAAATCGGCTACTTGCCGGAGGAACGCGGCCTGTATAAAAACGTAAAGATTATGGATATTCTTCTTTATTTTGCCGAGCTTAAGGACTATCCGCTGAAAAAAGCGAAGGAACGCGCCCTGTCTTATTTAAAAAAGTTCGGACTTGAAGGCAAGGATAAGGTATCCATCGAGGAGCTTTCAAAAGGGATGGGGCAAAAAGTTCAGTTTATCGCTTCGATCATTCATGAGCCGGAGCTGCTGATTTTAGATGAACCGTTCTCAGGACTTGATCCTGTAAGCCAGGAGGTTTTCAAAGAGGAAATCCGCCTGCTTGCCAAAAATGGCACAGCGATCCTCCTCTCTGCCCACCAAATGAATTTAGTTGAGGAAATGGCAGACCGCCTGATTATGCTTCATAAAGGCAAGGAAGTGATCAGCGGAACAATGGATGAAGTGAAAAAGCGGTACGCGAGCTTTAAATGTACCATCAATGGACAAAACGACAAGCAGCAGCTTCTGTCCATTCCCGGTGTGACACGCGTTGAACAGCGGGAGCATATTTCTGTGCTTTTCCTAAACCAGGACTTGAATCCGACAGAGTGGATCCGCAGTCTGCCTTCAACTATTCATATTGAGGAATTCAGGCTGGACCGCATTTCGCTTCATGAGATTTTTATCGATGTTGCTTCAGATCGAACACTGTCAGCAGAGGAGGAAAAAAGTTATGCGTAACAGCTTAAAGGTTGCCCGTTGGGAATTTAAGCGGAATATAAAAAATAAATCGTTCATTATTTCACTGTTTTTAACCCCTGTCCTGTTTATCCTTTTTGCTACCCTGCCGTCATTGTTATCCGGCTCAGGAAGCGAAGAAGAACCGGTTACTGTTTCTGTAGCAGATTCCTCCGGCGTATGGGAGGAGCAGGTTGAGCCCTATATCGCCCAAATGGAGCTGGATTGGGACGTGACAGTTGCAGCCACCTCCCCTGAAGAATGGCAAAGCAGCCTTGAAGAAGACGAAAGTGCTGCGTTGATCGTCCTGGATGAAGCGGCGGTTCGTGATGGGCAAGTCACCTATTATACAAGCGAGGAAACGCCAAATTCATTCAATAATGATATCCAGCTTTTAGCACAGCCTCTACAGCAGATCAGCCTGCAAAATGCGGGGTTAACGGAAGAACAGATGGCTGTCGCTTCAAGTGGAATTCAATTTAACGCTGAGGAATTATCCACTCAGGGGTCTGCAGAATCAGGTACTGGACAAGAAAGCAGTACAGGACTCGAGGGCATTATCCCTGGTGCCTTTGCCGGGCTGATTTTATTCTCTATTGTGATGACCGGCATGATGATCTTTCAGAGCGCCTCTCAGGAAAAGAAGGAGAAGGTTTCAGAAATCATTCTCTCCTCCCTTACGCCAAGTGACCTCATGCAGGGAAAAATCATCGGCTACTTTTGGCTTGGCATGCTTCAGGTCGGTTTATGGCTGGTGTTCGCATTACCATTTGCCATCTGGCGGTTTAATGAGTTTCCGATTATGGAGTATTTACTCGTTCCGGAGCTGATTCTGTTAATTGTCATTGCTCTGATCGGCTACCTGCTATTTGCAGCATTGTTTGTCGGACTCGGTGCAACGGTAGAAGATATAAGCTCAACAAGCAATTTCCAGGGCATGATCATGATGCTGCCATTTACCCCATTCATTCTGATCGGACCGATTCTATCCGATCCAAGCGGCCTCGCAGCGCAAGTCGGCACCTTTATTCCATTTACCGCCCCTGCTGTTCTCATCATGAGGCTATCAATGCTTGAGGAATGGCCGTGGATTGAAATCAGCATCGCCATTGCCGTTCTATTAATCTCTGTTTGGCTCGTGATGAAGCTTGCAGGAAAGATTTTTGAAGTCGGGATTCTCTTATATGGCAAAAATGCTTCTTTTGGTGAAATTGTGAAATGGGTACGGTCTTAAATGAATGAGAGATTGGGTGCATGTTCTTGTAAAAAGAATGTGTATCCGGTCTCTTTTTTTATTGAATTCCAATTAATATTTGAATAAAATGGAAGGAATATAAATTTTTGTAACGAATAAGTAATCAGCAGCGCAAAAAATTATAGTAGGAGTTGGTGCCGTGTATAAGAGTTTAATCGGAGTGATTATGCTATTAATATCCGCCGTTCTCTATGGGGCAAAATATATTGCTGCTGTATCAGGCGGTGTGGAGCACACACAATGGAGCACCGAGGAATTTGCGCTGCAATTGTCATTTGTTCCTGTGCCGATGTCTGTTTTCATTTATTTATCTGCACTCATAGGGGTTTTGTACTTTATTTGGGGCAGTTGGGATTTATGGAAAGATAGTCAAAAATAATAGCCTTTTAAAAGGAGGTAAATCCGATGATGCTTATCATTCTCATTATTTGTTCATTCGGTATTTTATTTTTATTTACATCAAATATAAAATCAATGAACTTAACGAGCCGGTTGCTGGCAAAAGGCTGGGAGGATGTAAGCAAGGAGGAGTCCAAATTTCTTCGCTGCTCCTACTGCCAAACGATCATTACCCGTGGGGATACCACACCTTACTGTTCTAAATGCAGGAAGTTTTTATAGCAGTTTCACTGAAATAAAAAAGAGTTGAGACAAATGCGTGTCTCAACTCCTTATACCGGTTCACTGCGCTTCAGATGGACGCTTTCATCAAGCGGATCTCAAGCTCCCGCGGTAGTCGCCATCTTCCGCTCCACTCACCTCACACTTTTACGCCTTGCCTCTGGCAGTACATCATATTCACGGTCCTCGTTTTGATCATTTTCCACAGCACTTGCTTTCTTTGACCAAATGGTGGCAAGTAAAGGACCTGAGATATTGTGCCAGATGGCTCCCCACACACTTGGAAGAGCAGCAAACGGACTGAAGTGAGCTGTCGCAAGGGCAACGCCGAGACCGGAATTTTGCATCCCGACCTCCAGGGAAATGGCACGTCGGTCGTCCTCTTTCAGGCCTAGTGCCATCGCAATAAAATACCCAAGCAGCAGGCCGAAGCCATTATGCAGGAAAACAGCTGCAAAAACAATCCAGCCGGCTGTGATGACATTTGGTCCATTTGCTCCTGTTACAACCCCTACGATAATCAAAATGGCTGCAACAGAGATGAGCGGTATGACCGGCAGACTTGATTCCACAGCTTTAGGAGCAATCCGCTGGATCACAAAACCGAGTACGATTGGAAGAATGATTACCTGCAGGATTGATGTGAACATGGCAACAGCATCTACCGGCATCCACTGTCCCACTAATAGCAGCAGCAATAATGGTGTGGCAATCGGCGCAAGAAGTGTTGATAAGCTTGTCATCGCAACAGAGAGTGCGAGATTTCCCTTTGCCAAATAAACCATTACATTAGAGGCTGTCCCTCCTGGAACGGAGCCTAAGAGAACGAGTCCGGCTGCCAGCTCAGGTGGAAGATTAAGAATGAGTGCAATGACAAAGGCCCCAAGAGGCATGACAATAAATTGAGCCGCTACACCAAGTACAACAGGAATAGGACGTTTTGCAACCACTTTAAAATCCACAGGCTTTAACGTCAGCCCCATGCCAAACATCACAATCCCAAGAAGAATAGTGATGTAGCTTCCGAATGGAGAAAAGATGCCTGGTACAAAAAATGCGAGCAGAGCAGCGGCAATGACCCAAACAGCAAAATATTTTCCCGCAAATGTACTAATTCTTACTAACAGATTCATCAACAGCATCCCCTTTGGCAGGTAATAGTTTTCCCGGATTTAAAATTCCCTGAGGGTCAAGAACAGACTTGATTTGCTGCATAACGCCAAGCGCTGCACCAAATTCCCGCTGCATATATTTTTGCTTCCCGTACCCGACTCCGTGTTCCCCGGTTGAGGTGCCATTTCGCTCAAGACCATAGGCGACAAGACTTTCATTAAAGATATTCGCCCGCACCTTCTCTTCTGAATCCGACAGGTCAATCATCAGAATCACGTGGAAATTCCCGTCCCCCACATGACCGGTCACCCCTCCAATCAGGTTCAGCTCAAGAAGTTTTTCCTGCGCGTGACGTACTGCCCCTGCCAGTTCGGATATCGGCACGCACACATCGGTAACCATCATCTTGCGCCCCGGAAAGCCGTGAATGAACGAATAGGCCAGGTTATGCCGCGCTTCCCATAAGCGGGTGCGCTCTGCGTGATTGGAAACAAATTCAATGGCTTCGCAGTCGTACATCGCGACGATCTCTTTCATAAATTCGACATCCTGTGCAAGACCGTCTTCATTTCCGTGGAACTCCATAAACAGCGTAGGAATTTCAGGATAATCGGTTTTCTGATGATGATTTAGCTGTTTTAAGGAAATCTCATCTAATAGTTCGACCCGGGCAATTGGAATTCCTGACTGCAGCAGGCTGACCACTGCCTGTACCGCATTTTCCACCGATTTAAATGTCGCCCGGCCGGCCATTTCAAATTCCGGGATGCCATACACCTTAAGGGTTAATTCTGTAATGCACCCGAGGATCCCTTCTGAACCAACGAATAAACCATTCAAGTGCAGGCCTGCTGAGGATTTTGCGGCTCTTGAGCCTGTATGAATCACTTCCCCGCTTGCAAGAACGACTTCAAGGTCACGAACCTGATCCCGCATCACACCGTACCTTACGGAGGTTGTGCCGCTCGCATTCGTTGCTGCCATTCCACCGAGCGTCGCGTCCGCTCCCGGGTCAACTGAAAAAAACAAACCGTGCTTTTTCAGCTCCCGGTTTAATTGACTGCGTGTGACACCCGGCTGAACGGTCACCATTAGATCGTCCGGAGAGACGTCGAGCACGGCGTTCATCTCTATAAAATCAATGGTGGCACATTCTTTTAATGGGACCACATGACCTTCAAGGCTTGTCCCAAGGCCAAACGGCACAACCGGAACGGCATGCCTGGAAGCAGCTTTTAAAATTTGGGCGGTATCCTCCGTGGAACGAGGAAAGACGACCACTTGAGTAAGCCCGCCTTTATGATAGGACTCGTCTATTGAGTGCTGTTCACGAATAGTCTCATTTTCTGAGATCTGGTCTTTTTCTAAAAACTGATGTAAACTCTCTACAAATGCTGAAACTGACATATAGTATGTACCTCCTGAAAATAATTGGTCCAACCAATTTAGATTCATTATACGTAATAGTCTGAATTTTTCAAGAATAAATTTGGAAAGGGGCTGTTATGTCAACCTTGGAAACGATACCAAAATATAAACAAGCAGTCGAACAAATTTCACAGGTTTATTTGAATGGCACTCGTTCGATTGGTGATAAGCTTCCACCGGAGCGTGAGCTTGCAAAGCGGCTGGGCGTCAGTCGCACTGGTGTCAGGGAAGCGTTGCATTATTTAAGAGAAGCGGGCGTCATTCATTCAAGGCAAGGCGGAGGCCATTATTTACGCGTCTCAAGGCTTGAGGACGCAAAAGGCAATCAGACGGTGCTGCAGCTTAAGACTGATCCCTCACTCACCGCCGAAATGCTTGAGGTACGAAGGGCAATTGAATGTGAAGCGGTTTATTTAGCCGCTATGCGTGCAAATAAAGCCGATCTTGATACACTCTTCGGTTATTTAGAGGCGATGAAGCATACGTTGACTGAAGAGCAGGGCGCGAAGGCAGATGCCGGATTTCATTTAACCATCGTCCACGCCTCAAAAAACGGCATGCTGAACCAGGCGGCTGAAGGGCTGATTTCACAAATGGAAAAGAATATCGAAACTACACGCCGGCAGCGTTTTGTTACCGATGCCTCCCGCTATCAGACTACTTATCTTGAGCACGAAGCCATTTTTCAAGCCGTCAAAGGAAACCGTGCGGATGAAGCAAAGCAGCTGATGCTTGAGCATTTGAACCGGGCGTATGAGGAGATTTAACATTCATCATAAAGTGCAGACTCATTTTATTTTGATAAAAAAAAGACCGTTCAGCATCTCCTGCTTTGCTGAACGATCTTTTAGAATATGAATTCAACCTGTTACGCTTTTTTGCGGCTCCACTCCATAAAATATTCCTTCTCACCGGTTGGCTCATCAAATAATTCTGTTTTAACTTCAAATCCGTTTTTCTCATAAAATCTTAATCCTGAAAGGTTTTCCTTATACACCTTCAATTGAAGGATGTCTTTTTGTTCCTTCACAAAATCCACTAGCTTTTTCCCCGTTCCCTTGTTTTGATGTCCTGCATCAATAAAAAGGGCTGCTATATAATGATCGACCACCGAGATAAAACCGATGATCTTTTCTTCACTCGTCATGACATAGGTTTCTGCCATCGGTATGTATTTCTCTTTCATTTGCACGATCTGAGAAGACCAATAAGCAGGATCAATAAAATCATGCGCCTGTATTGATCCTCTGTACCAAATATCCACTATGACATCAACGTCTGTCCCTTTTGCTTTTCTAATCATGCTGCTCCTCTTTTCAAGTTGCATTAATTCGTCATGATCTGATTCCTTCGTCCTTACTCTAAGAAAGCCTCTGAATACTGAACAATCCCCTCAACATTTTCAAGAGCACCTTCCATTAATTCAATTGCCATAAATGCTTCATCCGGCACTTCAAATGGAGGTTTAATATTCCATAAACGGGCTGGTTTAAAGCCGAACTTTGGATAATAGCTTTCGTGCCCCAGAACAATTACTGATTGAAAGCCAGCCTCTTTTGCCTTTAGCAGCGCAGCATTAATTAACTGACTTCCAATTCCCTTTTTCTGATACTCCGGTAGAACAGACACCGGGGCAAGTGCTAATGAATCCGACTTTTGATCCTGGCCTTCTATCGCGATTTTCGATAAAAGAATATGACCTATGATATTATCAGCTTGATCTAAAGCAACCAGGGAAAGCTCAGGAATAAAAGCCTCCGAAGTTCTAATTCGATTGACGAGCAAATGCTCTTTCTTGTCGCTGTACTCCTCATATAAGAAGGCTTCTCTAATAACTTCTTCAGTCGCTTTGTAGTGCTCAGCTTGTTCCTGCTTAATTTGGATGTCCATTTATTATCTCCTGTTCTTTAAATATGCCTTAACTTATCAGGATTCGCCACTGCATATATTTTTTCAACTTTTCCATCTCTAAAGGCAAATGAATACACAAATTGCCTATCAATCGACTCGTCAAACTGTATTCGTATCCCCGGCAGGCCGTTCACTGTATGAAAGGAGTAGGAGAATTGCCCTTCATACATACGAAGCAGATTTTGATTAAGCCGCATGACTGCTTGAAAGCCCACAACAGGTATTCCGGCCACGCGAACTTTGCCTCCTCCGTCTGTGTAAAGAATGACTTCTTCACTAACAAGCTCCAGCAGTTTTTCCGTATCTTCATCCATTAAATGCTTTACAAAGCTTTTTATATGATTCTCCCCAACAGCTACTGAAGGTATTTCCTCCGAATCAGTTAAAATACTTTTTTTAGCACGATGATAAATTTGTCTGCAGTTTTCCTGACTTTTCTCTACGTTATCAGCAATTTCATCATAGGAGTAGTTAAAAACTTCTCTCAATATAAATACTGCCCGTTCAACAGCATTTAGCTTTTGCAGTAATAACAGGTATGCAGTCGAAATGGTTTCCCTCTGCAAATATAATGCAGAGGGATCCTTTTGATCATTCTTCTCTACCAATGGTTCAGGCAGCCAGGTGCCCTTATACGTTTCACGCTGTTTAGAAGATGATCTTAAAAGATCGATGCAGCGGTTTGTCACCATTTTATATAAATATGCTCTTTCGTTTTGAATCGATTCTTTACGAGGCAGTTGATCAAATTTTATAAACGCTTCCTGGACAATATCCTCAGCATCCATCACACTGCCAAGCATACGGTAAGCCAAAGAAAAAAGCTCTTTTTGATAAAGCTTAAACATCCCCTCAGTATTCATTTAAAACAGCACCTTTTTTATTTTTGTAGTAGCTGTGCAGCAGCTCTTTTGGCACTGGCTGTTGCAGCGTCAACTAAGAGTTCACCATGAGATGCCCATTCTCCTGCTACATACAGACCTTTAATCTCAGGAACAGATGGACCAGGATTCTCCTTTCGATTCATATGCATAAAGTCATGACACACGGTGATCTGGGATAAAAATTGTTTGGCCTCCAGTTCTTTTCGCCAGCCTGGCTGCAAAAAATCCAATACTTCTTCAAGCTCCTGTAAATCCTGTTTTGAATTACCCTTAGTCTCATAGTTGATTAGCGAGATTACCTGCGACCCATCTTCACTTAGATAAGCAGCACGCGATTGATTTGATAAAAACACCGGCTGATCTAATCCGTACACGAACTGATTGTTTGGATCCGGCAGCCGCTTCAACGCCACATCCAGACAAGCAGCCGTCACCTTCACCGATTGATCCTTCCACCGCTGCAAGGAGGTGTCTTTTACGCCTTGGACCATTTCACATGCTCGATCAATGGGAATCGCCAGTACAATATTTTCCGCATTCAGCCGCGTGCCATCTTTACACTCGATCCCCTGAACCACACCATTTAAACGATCGACATTGATTACCGTCGTGTGTGTAAGGAATTCTACTTCTTGCTTTAAAGCATGACTGTGCAGCTCTTCAATTAAGGCACCCCAGCCGCGATCAAGATACCATACACCCTTTAAGACACTCTGAATCTGCCGCAGAGCAGGTCCAGCCGCTTGCAGATCCGGAGAGCTCACATACGTCGCCGTCCTGATTATTGCATAAAAAATAGTCCTTACCATGGCATCCTTCACATTACCTTCCATCCATTCCTGAAGGCTTATCCTGTTATAAGGCTTTGTATCAAGCTTTTTAAACTTAACAAGCCAGGAGGCAAGCTCCATTTTCCCCTTAAAGGATAATAAAGGTGTTTTTAGTAACGAAGTGAATCCCGTCGGAAGAGTTTTTAACGTATTTTTCCATATCCCATAAGCTTTTAAAGATGGTTGGCCCCCTTTAAGGGATAGTCCAAGCTCCTTAAATGTATCGTATGCATCACCATAATAAAGAGCATGCCCGCCCAGATTAAAGTAAATAGTCTCTTTCTTATTTGTAACAGCATTTCCGCCTAAACGGCACTGCTTCTCCACCACAATCGTTTTCTTCCCTGCTTGTGCAGCATAAATGGCGGTTACCAGTCCGGAAATCCCCCCGCCGACTACTATGACATCATATTTCTTCATCTCCCACGTCCCCTTTCCTTATTCACCTGTATGACGGGGAGGGAGAGTATTTTGTGACAAAACCATTATTTAAAATAAAGACAAATACCTCGTTGAAAAATATTTTGAGTGGAGACTGATTTATGAACTGGCTAGTTAAGGAGCGGGAATATTCTTTAATTCGTAAAAAAGTTTAGGAGATAATAATTTTTTTAAAAACATGAGGTGAACGGAGCGGAAGGTGGCGACTCCTGCGGGAGGAAGCGGGAGCTTGAGATCCACTTGCGAAGCAAGTTAGCTCAAGCCCCGCCCCGCGGAAAGCGTCCGCCTGAAGCGCAGTGAACCGGACGAAGGAGGGATCCGCCATATATTTTTTTCAGCCTCTACACGTTGAATTTCCGCTATAAGTTCCTTGATTTCAGTTCTTGAGTAGGGATGTTAAACAACGGCCTCTTCTTTCTGCTTCCACAGCCGCTTCATCACCACATTTAACCTTTCCGAACTCAGAGCCATGACAGCTACAAATAGGAACGTTACAATCGGAAACAGTCCGATCGTTGTTTGAGCAGCAATCACACCAAATAGCGGCGGAAGAAATGTGCTTCCAGTGTAGGCAACAGCCATTTGATAGCCCATGATCGTCTGCGAATGCTCCTTCCCAAAACGGGCAGGCGTTTCATGCAGCATAGAGGGGAAAATCGGCGCAAGACCGAGCCCTATTAGCACAAAACCAGCCAATGAAAAATACATAGGCAGCGGCAGGACAAGAAGTAAGGCACCTGCTAGTGCAAGTGCTTGTCCTGAACGGATCAAGATAAGATTCCTTATTTTAAAAGTCAAAAACCCTGTTATGAATCTCCCCGCGGTGATCCCTGCGAAGTAAAAGGATACCCATTGTGCGGCGGTGGCTGCTTTTAAGCCTTTCATGTTTACAAGAAAGCTGCTTCCCCAAAGTCCAACCAGTGCTTCCACTCCACAATAGAAAAAGAACGCAATAAGCGCAAGCCTGACTCCTTTAATTTTAAGCGGCTTAACAGAAGCCGTTTGTTTTTCTGCTTTTGGCACTTCTGTTTGTGCAAAAGGCTTTGATTTTACCTTCCCCCATAATGGGAGTGTGATAAATAGAATCAGCATAAGGCCAAACTGAATGCATGCGATTGTCAGGTACCCGCTTCTCCATGCCGGCTCTCCTGCGATAAACTGCGCCATAATAACCGGTCCGAGAGTGGCTCCAACTCCCCAGAAGGAATGCAGCCAGCTCATATGATGTGCATGATAATGGGTTGCCACATAATCATTTAAACCGGCATCAATAGCTCCTGCACCGAGCCCAAGCGGCACAGCGCAGAAAAATAGCCAGCCTAGCGATGGTGCAAAGAAAAAACCGGTAAGGGCAGCTGCTGTAAGGAACGTACTGAATGCAGCAACTTTACCTGTCCCAAACCTTTTCAGGACTTTACCACTGAGCAGACTCGAAACAATCGTACCGCCGGCAATCGACATAAAAAGCAAGCCGGCCGTTTCAATCGGCGCTCCCAAATCCCTCTGCATAACCGGCCAAGCTGCCCCAAGCACCGAATCCGGAAGACCAAGACTTATAAAAGCGAGATAAATAATGATTAGAAGCAACATTGCCATAAAAATGCCTCCTGATGAATGAACAGATCGTATAATTTCAAGTATATTACTCTTTTTAGCATAATCGGAAGGCTTATTGTTAGCTAGTTAAATTTCTTTTACTGAGGTACTTCTTTCAAATAAAAAACCTCCGACTCTTTTACGAAGTGGAGGCTCTAGCGTTATTTTTTCAAGGGTCCCAAAGTCTAAACTGTCCTCAATTTTTCACTAATTCCACTTCACCAATCCCCTCTATCATCAGCATCAGTTTTTTGGAATCACTAAAGGAAGTGATTGGGAAGTTTGCTGAGATAATGGTTTGATTATTTTTGGTTTTCTTAGTAAAGCCATTTGTCTCATATTCATTCCCTTTATCGTCGAGGATTTTCATCTCTGCAAATGTATTTTCATCCTCGTAGATTCCTCCCACTGCAAACGACACATTTAATGAGGTTGGATTTGCTGTGGCGTTGGATACCTGTATGACAGAGGACTCATTCTGCATAGTGAAAGTAGCAGTCCTATTTGATTTTTCTTTATTATGAACTGAGAGATTCCAGGTGCCATCAATTTTTACCAATTCTCCTGTGTTGGAGAACACGTTGATACTCTCTATTTCAATGACGGCATTTTTTAATGGAGGAATCGCGCCTTCATTTGATTCAGCTACTACATCGTATTGAACTCTCCCTGTCTTTGAATCCAACCAAGGATTTTGATGGGTAGAGCCGGATATATAGCTGGCATCGCCCTTTAACGGTTTTGTATCTGGAATAAATTCATCAATGTATTCACCATCACCATTTTTCAATCGATAGTCCATAGAAACGTCCGCTGTATTGAGTAACATAGAGGGATCTTCAAATTCCATTTGGAAGCTTAGCCCCAATTTATTCGCATCCGAAAAATGACTTTCAAGCGTAATGTTAATGCCCTGATCTGTAGCCCAACTGTCGCTGTCCTGTATAAATCCATTAACTGCGGCCTGCTCGATACCCTTATCTCCAAAATTAATAAATTTATTGATACCAGCCATTACCGTGTCATTGGATACTGCAAACCCGATTATTAAAAAAGTGCTGGCAGCAGCTGCTATTAGGCCCGTTCGATTCACACTTCTTTTTCTCTTTCTTTTTTGATTGCGAATCGAATCATATGTCTCATCCAGTGTTTGTCTGACAGTAAGGGGAATCACTTCTTGCTTGTTTAGTGTATTCTTTAGTTTTTTATCCACATTATTGAACATACCCCATCGTCCCTTCTTCTTTTAAATGATTGCTTTTTAAGATTGATTTGGCTCTTGATAACCTGGATTTGATCGTGCCTTCAGGCTCTTTTAAACACTCAGCGATTTCTTTTGTATTCATGCCAACTATGTAATATAAGACAATAGCCGTTTTGTAATCCGGATTTAGCGCATTAAGCTCATCTTGGAATTCCATTTTTACGTTTAAAGCAGCTGTATGTCCCTGCACTTTCTCTGCGTCCAGCTCCTCAAAAGTATTCTTGTTTTTATTGAGTATGCTGTTACATTTATTGATCAAGATTTTGCAAATCCATGTATTGAAATAAGCAGGGTTTCTTAGACTGTCCAATTTTTCAAAAGCAGACAGGATCGCATCCTGCATGGCATCAGCCACATCTTCGTCATTGCGCAATAAATTTTTCGCAACCTTATACAGCACCTGCTCATATTGTTTTATCAACTCAATAAAGGCTTCATTGTCACCTTTTTTCGCCTTTTTCACTAAGGCGTTTACGTTTGCCATTTCTTTCCCTCCGATCAATCCAGTTTTACTTTTTCTATGGCTCTTTCACTCAATTAGATAGAGAAGTATTTTAAATAGTTGCGTTGGTTTGAAAAAAATATTAATAGCCAATACAAAAAAAGACTCAACCCTAAAATAGGATTGAGTCTTTCTTTACATTTATACTTACTCCACCGTCACACTCTTCGCAAGGTTACGTGGCTTATCAACATCACAGTCTCTGTGAAGGGCTGCGTAATAAGCGATTAGCTGAGTAGGTACGACAGATACAAGCGGGCTTAGAAGCTCGTGTACGTGAGGGATCACGTAGCTGTCGCCTTCTTCTTCAAGGCCTTTCATTGCGATCGTGCAAGTGTGTGCGCCGCGGGCTGCTACTTCTTTTACGTTTCCGCGGATGCTTAGGTTTACGTTTTCCTGTGTTGTAACAGCGAAGACAGGTGTACCTTCTTCGATTAGCGCGATGGTACCGTGCTTAAGCTCTCCGCCGGCGAAGCCTTCTGCCTGGATGTAAGAGATTTCTTTAAGCTTTAGTGCTGCTTCCTGTACAACATGGTAATCCATTGAACGGCCGATGAAGAATGCATTGCGTGTCACACTTAGGAAGTCACGTGCGATCTGCTCGAATGCTTCTTTATCATCAGTTAGAGCTTCCATTGCTGTTGCAACGATTCCAAGCTCCTGGATCAGGTCAAATTTCATTTCAAAGCCTTTTGCTTTTCCTGCTACTTCAGCAAGGATAGACAGCACAGCGATTTGAGCTGTATAGGCTTTTGTTGATGCTACAGCAATTTCAGGTCCTGCATGCAATAGCAAAGTATGGCTTGCTTCACGTGACAGGGTTGAACCTGCTACGTTAGTTAGGGTTAACGTTGGGTGTCCAAGCTCTTTCACGCGTACGAGTACGGCGCGGCTGTCCGCTGTTTCACCACTTTGAGAGATAAAGATGAATAATGGTTTTTCAGACAGAAGCGGTGTGTTGTAGACGAATTCACTCGCTACATGCACTTCTGTTGGGATTTTAGCTGTTTTCTCAAGGAATTCTTTTCCTACTAGTCCTGCATGATAGCTTGTTCCGCAGGCTACGATGTAAATGCGGTCTGCAGCGTTTACTGCATCAAGCACACCTTGTTCGATTGACAGCTCACCAGCATCATTTTGGTACGCCTGGATGATTTTACGCATAACAAGCGGCTGCTCATCGATTTCTTTTAGCATATAGTGAGGATATGTTCCTTTTTCAATGTCGCTTGCATCAAGCTCAGCTGTGTATGGTGCACGAGTCATTGTTTCGCCGTCAAGGTTTTTAATGATAACCTCATCCTGCTTAACAATAACCATTTCTTTGTCCATCAGCTCAACATACTGATCCGTTACCTGAAGCATTGCCATTGCATCAGATGCAACAACGTTAAAGTCTTCTCCAAGTCCTACAAGCAGTGGGCTTTTATTTTTTGCAACAAAGATTGTGTCGTTTTGCTCGTTATCTAAAAGTGCAATCGCATAAGAGCCTTTAAGCTCTTTTAATGCTTTTTGGAATGCTTCTTCAGTTGATAGACCCTGGTTTACAAAGGTCTCGATTAGTTGAACAATGACTTCAGTGTCTGTTTCGCTTTTAAGCTCAACAGAAGCAAGGTGTTCACGCTTAAGCTGGGAGTAGTTTTCGATTACTCCGTTGTGTACAAGGGTGAAACGCTCCGTTGTGCTTTGATGCGGGTGAGCATTTACGTGGCTTGGTGCACCATGCGTTGCCCAGCGCGTGTGGCCAATTCCGGTTGTGCCTTCCACGCTTGAGTCGACGACTGAACGAAGATCTGCGATACGGCCTTTTTCTTTAAATACAGCGACGCCTTTTTCGTTTTTCACAGCAATACCTGCTGAGTCGTAGCCGCGGTATTCAAGTTTTTCAAGACCTTTAAGCAAAATTTCCTTCGAGTCATTTAATCCAATATATCCTACAATTCCACACATAATTCTTTTCCTCCTGTTGGATAAAGGAGGTCCAGAGGTCGTCAGGGGACGACTTGGCCCCCTTTATCTCTCAATTAGTTATTTTTTTGGTGCTGCATTCCCGCTCCTTTTGTCCATAAAGTCACCTTTATGATTTAAAGACCGGGCATACGACTGTGCAGCTTTTCAGTCGGGAGGCATCCGCCGAAAACTCGATGCTCCTCCTCCTCGTCAACTGCCTCTTTCGCTCGTGAGACAGTCCTGGCGCTTTTTATTGCTTTGTAACCTCACGCTCCACCTTTCTATAATTAGCTAAAGCCTTTTTGTATATACCCCATTATAGCAGGTTTACACATACTCCATCATACTCGATTGGGAATATTTTCGTCAATGCTAATACCAAATTAGGCACAAAAAGGATGATAACACATAAAATTATGACAATGGTTACAGCGGGATAACAATTTAAAACGGCACCGCAGCTTTGCGGTGCCGGATGTTATTTCTATGCTTTAATTCCCATTTCCTCTTCAACAACCTCTGCAATGCGGCTAACGTAAGCTTCGCATTGCTCAGCTGTTTGTGCTTCTGCCATGACGCGTACTAGCGGCTCTGTTCCGGAAGGGCGAACGAGGATCCGGCCGTTGCCGTTCATTTCGCTTTCCACATCCTGAATGACTGCCTTCACACGTTCATTTTCTGTTACGCCGTGTTTATCGCTCACACGGATATTAACAAGCTTTTGAGGGAAGATTTCCATTTCGCCTGCAAGCTCAGAAAGCTTTTTGCCAGTGAGCTTCATGATATTTACCAGCTGAAGACCCGATAACAAACCGTCTCCTGTGGTGTTGTAATCAAGGAAGATAATATGGCCTGACTGCTCGCCGCCCAGCGTGTAGTTTCCTTTTTTCATTTCTTCTACCACATACCGGTCGCCGACAGCGGTTTGAATGCTTGTAATGCCTTCTGCTTCAAGTCCTTTATAAAAGCCAAGATTACTCATGATGGTTGATACGAGCGTGTTTTGCTTCAGGCGAGCCTCTGATTTCAGATGCTTGGCACAGATGAACATAATCTGATCGCCATCAACGATTGTTCCGTTTTCATCAACTGCGATGATCCGGTCCCCGTCTCCGTCAAATGCAAGACCTACGTCTGCACCTTTCTCCTTAACAAATGCTGCAAGAGCTTCCGGGTGAGTAGAGCCTACACCCTCATTGATATTCAAACCGTTTGGCGAAGCACCCATTGTAGAGAGGTCTGCATCCAAATCGGCAAATAAATGAGTTGCAAGTGTAGAGGTTGCTCCGTGTGCGCAGTCTAGTGCGACATGCAGGCCTGAGAAATCTTCATCCGCTGTTTGCTTCAGGTACTGAAGATATTTCTGTCCGCCTTCAAAGTAATCCGTCACAATCCCAAGATCGCCGCCTACAGGACGTGGTGTTTCGTCTGTTTCTGCATCGATCAGCGCTTCAATTTCATTTTCCTGCTCATCTGTCAGCTTAAAGCCATCCGGACCAAAGAACTTAATGCCGTTATCAGGCACCGGATTGTGGGAAGCTGAGATCATAACGCCAGCCTGTGCTCCCATAGCTTTTGTTAAAAATGCCACTCCAGGTGTTGAAATTACGCCAAGGCGCATTACTTCTGCTCCAATAGAAAGAAGACCTGCTACAAGGGCTCCTTCAAGCATATGTCCTGAAATTCTTGTATCACGGCCGATTAATACCTTTGGCCTTGTGGTTTCTTTTGTCAGCACGTAGCCTCCAAAGCGTCCAAGCTTGAAAGCCAGTTCAGGCGTAAGCTCTGCATTCGCTACGCCACGAACGCCGTCTGTTCCAAAATATTTACCCATTTCCTTCATCGCTCCTTCTTATCTGTACACTATTCCTAAACCTTGTTTTTTCTTATGCTTCGGCCAGCTGAATGGTGACGCTTGCCTGAGACAATATATACGTCACTTCAGGCGGTCCATCTATTTGAACTTCAAGCTCATGTTCACCTTCATCAAGATTATCAGCTTCTACATAAAGGGAGATGTCTTCTTCTGAAATGTTTTCAACATCTTCCGGTTCTCCTGTTATTCGCAAGCTTAGCTCCCCGCCGGGCGGATTTTGAAAGGCTGCCCGCAGATCATCGCCTGTTCCTCTAATTTCAACAGGAAGAGCCGACAACGTCAGCTCCTGATCGGTATCTGTATTTTGTTCTTCATTTTCTGCTTGATCTGTTGGTTCTGCATTCTCTTCTTCCTCTTCATCCGGGGCTTGTGATTCCGGCTCCTCAACATCCTCCTGAGGATTAGCCGGTTCAGCTGAAGCTTCCTCGGTCTCTTCAAATGTCACAACTGCTGATACGGATGACTGCGAAAGCTCCTCGACCCCATCAGGAAGCGGAATTGGCACTTCAATCCTAGACCCGCTCTGGGTTACACCGGTTAAATCAAACGGTACTTCAATTTCACTGATCGCATCAATTGCGTCCTGTTGCCCGTAAACAGTTACAGTGTCACTTGCTAATGCCAGGTTCTCAACCACAAGTCCGTCCTCAAGTGTCCCGGTCTGGACCGGTACGAGTGAAACTTCCTTACTTGGCTGAAGAACACTGATGGATACATCCACTGTGGCGGGCTCAACTGAGACAGGAAGCTTGTCAAGGTCCCCATTGAGAACCTGTACAGACCCCTGAACCGTTTCTTCAGACTCAATCTCACTATCAAGGTTTACAAATACCCGTACGTGACGGATAGACTCGACAATCCCTTTTGCTCCTGTCACCGTTACAGTTTCAGGGTTTACCGTCAGTTCATCCAGCTCATAGCCGGCAGGGATAATATCGCTATTATATTCAGCATCAACGGAAAATTCTTCGGTTACGCGCTCATCTATGGTAACATTCGCGACCGGTTCAGACAATGTTACCCGGAGCTGAGGTGAAAACCCCTCATGCTGAATCGGTACTTCATGTGTGCCGATCTCAAGATCGCTCATATTAAGAAACACTCTGAAATCTCTGAGCGCATTGGTCGTTTGAACGATCTGAGTCGGGCCTTCTATCGTAATATTAACGGTGCTTGGCACTCCTGATACCACAAGCGATTCCTCATCATACATCGTATCAACAGGAACATTTTCAATCGTTTCCGCTGAGTTTTGCGGACTCGATGTATTTGTCGGCTGATCATCAGGACTGTTGACAGTCGCAAACATAAGCGAAGCCATTAACAGGGCAAAACCTCTTAAAAACCAGCGGCTTTCCAGAAATTTATCCATTGTTCTTTTTACCCCTCCAATTCCATCGCGTCGAGGCAGCAGATGTTTCATTTTCGCCAAACCATTCGCGGCGAAGAAGCTTACTGAATTCCTCTAGCTCCAGGTTGCGCTGAAGCTCGCCGTTTGCTGTGAAGGAAACTCCGCCTGTTTCCTCAGAAACGACGACAGTAATACTGTCTGTTACTTCACTTACGCCAAGCGCTGCACGGTGCCTTGTCCCAAGTTCCTTTGAAATAAAGGGACTTTCCGATAATGGAAGATAACAGGCAGCCGCTGCAATCCGGTTCTTTTGAATAATAACTGCCCCATCATGCAATGGTGTGTTTGGAATAAATAAATTAATTAACAGCTCTGATGTCAGGTGGGAATCCATTTGAATCCCGGTTTCAATATAATCACCCATACCGGTTTCTTTTTCAAAGGTAATCAAAGCGCCGATTCGTCGTTTAGCCATATAGCTGACTGATTTTGTGACAGCCTCCACTAAACGGTCGCGCTCTTCGTTTTCCTGCAGGTTTCCACGGGCAAACAGCTTGCCCCGCCCCAATTGTTCAAGTGCACGTCGCAATTCAGGCTGAAAAATAATAATAACGGCCAGAACCCCCCAGAGCATTACCTGCTCCATCATCCAGCCTAACGTATTAAAACCAAGGAGTTCACTGAGCCCCCGAACGATGACAATAACAAAAATTCCCTTTAAGAGCTGCACAGCCTTCGTCCCGCGAATCACAGTGATCAATTTGTATATCACGTACCAGACGAGTAAAATATCGACTGCGTTGATCACAAGATCCAGCACCGCTAAATCTGTGAATTGATCGGCAAACGGCATATGACTTCCTCCACTAATGTATTTACACCCCGTCTTAAAGGGGGATTCTATTTATTTTCTTTAAACCACATCATTATAACATACCTTATCATGCATTTCCGCTAACTTCATTATTCAGCTTAATCGATTAAATGTGCAGCCTGATAAATTAAAAAGGGGTTGAGACAAATGTATGTCTCAACCCCCTTTATCCGGTTTACTGCGCTTCAGGCGGATGCTTTCCGCGGGGCGGGGCCCTTCGCTAACTTGCTTACGCAAGTGGATCTCAAGCTCCCGCTTATCCCGCAGGAGTCGTCACCTTCCACTCCGTTCACCTCACGTTTTCTAAACGAATAATCATGAAATGTAGCCTTTTTTAGTTCACGTCATGTACAAAACTCTTTTCATTACTTACTATTATGGGGTTTCATCACTCTGGAAAAAGGCTCCCAGATCCTGAAACGCTTTTTTAATATTGTACCAGAGCCATTCAAATGCCTGGTCAATTTCTTCTATTTCTCCTGTAACAGAGCCTGCTCCTGCAAGATAGCTGTCTCCGTTAATCACGGTCACCTTTCCATTTACCTCTCCTTCAACCCGGAGATCTCCATTTCTTACGATGACATCGCCTTCAATTACCTCACCCTGCGGCACGACAACGGTTTTGTCTTCTACAATAACGGTTCCTTCATTTGTAAACGAAAACTCATCCGTACTGCTCCAGGTCGTTAAAAGGCTTACGCCCATTAACACCAAAAATATTGCCGCTGCTGCAAAAAATGGGTTGTTTTGAAGCCAGCGCTCAACCCCCGCCTTTTTCCTTTTTTCATTAGGCAGGCTGTTCATGACCTTTTGAGTAAAATTCTCAGGCGCCTGGATATGAGAAGAGCTTTGTACATACGCAATCGTGCGGTTTAATTCCTGAAAATGAGTTCTGCATGCCTCACAGGCTTGAAGATGCGTCTTTAATTTCTTTTCATCTTCAGCAGATAGCTCTTCATCTAAATATTCATGCATCAAGTGCACCATTTCCTCAGGACAAGTGGTCACAAAACTCACCCTCTCTACAATGTTCTTAATTGTTTTCGCAGTGCTTCACGCCCGCGGTGGATTCTCGTCTTGACCGTGCCAAGCGGTAAATCCAGTATCTCGCTGATTTCTTTTAGCGAGAGCTCTTCAATATATTTTAATACGATAACAGAACGATATTTATCGGGTAGTAATGAAATTTCTTTTTGAATTGATTCCTGTATCTCCATCGACTCCACTTCTTCCTCAGGCAGACGGCCGTCCGCCTGAATCTGGGAGTACATCGTCAACCCCTCCGTACCAGATACTTCAGCGTCCAAATAATAATCAGGCTTTTTCTTTCGTATACGGTCGATGCAGAGATTTGTTGCAATCCGATAAAGCCAGGTTGAAAATTTTCGGTCTACATCAAATTTATGAATATTGGTATACGCGCGTAGAAATGCCTCCTGCGCCATATCCTCTGCTTCGTGCCGATTGCCGAGCATTCGGTAGCATACATGGAATACTCTGTCTTTATACAATTCCACGATCTCGCCAAACGCCTGTTGATCACCTTTGAGCACTTGTTTAATTCTCTTTTTCACGATCAATTCCATTTCAGTACCTCCGCTCCATGCGGCTCTCCCCTGTTTACGTACAAGATGCGTAAAAGGTTTCACACATTTTATTTATAATTAATTTTATATGTAGGAAGTTTTCGACGTATGTGTCGCATAGCATTTACTTTGATTATAACGCTACGATAGTAGAGAGTCATCCCAATAATTACAAATAAACAGGATTATTAGAAGGTCATTTTGTTAAAGAACCGAATGAAGAAATCTGAACATAATGAAAACGAAGTCTTAAAGGTAGGTATTTTTATTCACAAAAAAAGAGCGGGCGCCTGTTTAAGCCCGTCTCTCTTCATTATAGCAGAACTATTAAAGCAGTTTCTCGCCAAATAGCGATCCCATTAAAGCGACAGCTACTTTTGCTGTTTTATTTTTTTCGTCCAGGATTGGATTGACCTCTACAAATTCAGCTGAGGTTAAAAGATCTGCTTCTGCAAGCATCTCCATCGCCAGGTGGCTTTCTCTGTAGCTGATTCCGCCAATGACAGGCGTTCCAACTCCGGGTGCATCAAGTGGATCCAGACCATCCAAGTCAAGAGACAGATGAACACCATCTGTTCTTCCTTTCAAATAGTCGATTGACTCTTCGATTACCTTCGTCATGCCCATGCGATCAATCTCATGCATTGTATAGACACGAATGCCTCTTTCCTTAATTAGTTCACGCTCTCCTTCATCTAAAGAACGAGCACCAATGATCACAATATTTTCAGGTTTTACTTTAGGAGTGTAATCCAGGATATTTACAAGATCCGGATGACCAATTCCAAGGCTGACAGCAAGCGGCATCCCATGGATATTTCCCGAAGGAGAGGTTTCGCCTGTATTTAAATCTCCGTGAGCGTCATACCAGATCACACCGAGATTTTCATAGCGCTTGCTGATCCCTGCAAGAGAACCAATCGCGATACTATGATCTCCGCCAAGAATCAAAGGGAAATCCCCTTTTTCTTTTACGGATCGGACGGTTGTTGCAAGCTCCGTGCTCCCTTTAACCACTGCATCTAGATTCCGTAAGTTCGTATCAGCTGTATGCTCGCGTTCCGGCTGATCAATTCGGATATCCCCAAGATCTTCTACTGTATGACCAAGCTGCTCTAAGCGTTCGATCACACCGGCATACCGGATCGCACTCGGCCCCATATCGACACCCCGTCTCATTTGCCCAAGGTCCATCGGCACCCCAACGAGTGCAATATTTTTCTTTTTCATCCTGGTAATCCCCCTGTCTCGTACTTTTTTATCTCTATCTTCCTTCGTATTGTAACGCTTTCATATCCAGTGACTCAACCAAGCAAGGTGGTGTATATATATACGAAAAAAATTTCGGGCTTTTGTTATCCTTTCATTAATTTTTGAATACTATGCAAGAGATCGATTTACCTCAGCATCCATTTCTTTAGTGAAGTAGGACTATTCTCCTGATTTTCGAAATATCAGAATTTTACTTTTATAACGGTTGACTATTCATACCTGTATGGTAGGATTATTCTCAACAACTTTATAGCTCGCTTATCTAGAGCGGCTGAGGGACTGGCCCGTCGATGCCGCGGCAACCTGCCATTGAGCAAGGTGCCAATTCCAGCAAAATGAATCCATTTTGGAAGATAAGGTGCAGATCCAAATGATCGCGCTTTTTCCTAAATTGGAAAAGGCGTTTTTTGCTTTTTTATGAACCTTAAATCACGCTTGCAAGTAGTTAAAACGTTTCAAACCAACTAGATGTGCCCTGGAGCCAACCAATTAAACGTGTATTTAATCTTAAATCATTAAAGGAGTGTCTTTCCTAATGACATATGTAAGCTATGAAGAATGGAACCAGATTTCTGATACATTTCCTGTGAATGAAAGCGATGAATCAAAAGGTGCTTTGTCAGTTCTTGAGTGGGCTTACAGTACGTATACAGCAGATAAAATTGTTTATGCCTCAAGCTTCGGTGCAGAGGCGATTGTACTGCTTGACCTCATTGCACGCGTAAATCCGAGTGCTCACATCGTTTTTCTTGACACAGCCCTACACTTCCCTGAAACCTATGATGTCATTGAAAAAATCAAGGAACGTTTTCCTTCTCTGCAAATTGAAATGAAAAAAGCTGCTCTTACACTGGATGAACAGCGCGGGGAGCACGGTCCTGCCCTCTGGAAGCGGGATCCAAATATGTGCTGTCATATCCGAAAGGTCGTTCCGTTGCAGGAGGCTTTGTCAGATAAGACTGCCTGGATTTCCGGGCTTCGAAGAGAGCAATCACCAACACGGGCAGCTACCCAGTTTATCAATAAAGATGAGAAATTTAAAAATCTTAAAATCTGTCCACTTATCCACTGGACCTGGGATGAGGTATGGGAGCATATCAAAAAGCACGACCTTCCATTTAATAAGCTTCACAGCCAAGGGTATCCAAGCATCGGCTGTTTCCCATGTACCAGTCCGGTTAGTGAAGACGGTGATTCCCGCGCAGGCCGCTGGAATAACAGCACGAAAACGGAGTGCGGGCTGCACGCATAGGAAGGAGGTCTTTTTAGATGCTCGAAATTATCGCCATTTCAATTGGGCTGTTTTTTGCACTTAACATCGGTGCCAGCGGTGCTGCTGCGACCATGGGGATTTCTTATGGCTCCGGGGTCATTAAGAAAAGATATGTGGCTCTCAGCCTTTGTGCAGTTACGGTGTTTTTTGGAGCCTGGCTTGGCGGCGGAGAGGTTGTCAAAACCATTGGAAGCGGAATTGTTCCAAATGACACCTTTACCGTCACAATCGCGTTAATCGTGCTGGCTTCTGCTGCTATTTCACTGTTTTTGGCTAATATTTTCGGCATTCCTCTTTCAACTAGTGAGGTGGCAGTTGGAGCAGTAGTGGGAGCAGGGATTGTTTATCACTCTGTGTTTTTCGGAAAGCTGGCCTGGATTGTGATGTTTTGGCTGCTTACTCCGGTTGTTGCTTTCTTTATCGCCATCGCTGCCGCCAAGCTGCTTGAGATAAAACTGATAAAAAAATGGGTTACTGCACCAAAGGCAGCAAAGTACTTAGCTCCCATTGTGATCATCATGGGATTATTTGAGGCTTTTTCGGCCGGCATGAACAATGTCGCAAATGCAGTCGGTCCTCTTGTCGGCGCAGGCTTAATGAGTACAGGCAATGGGATTCTCTGGGGCGGACTGTTTGTTGCGTTAGGCGCTCTGTTTCTCGGGCATAAGGTGATGGAGACCAATGGCAAGAAGATCACCACTCTTCGTCTTGAAGAAGGCTGTGTCATCTCAGGGACCGGAGCGAGCATCGTTACAGCCGCTTCCATTTTTGGCATTCCCGTGCCTCTGACCCAGATCACGACCTCCTCCATCATCGGCATTGGCTTTGCAAAGCATGGAAAAGCGGTGCTGAAAAAAGATATCGTTGTTCAGATGCTGACAGTCTGGGTGGTGTCGCCTGTTGTTTCCATGGTGCTTTCTTATACATTAATTACGCTTGTTGTTGAAAAATCGCTTTACCCGCTTGTTGCCATAATAGGTACGTTAGTTGCCGTTTTTGGCGTGCGGTTCCTGATGAAACGCTCGAAAGCGTCAATTCCTGTCCCTGCAGAACTGGTCAGAGAAAATAAACAGTAAAGAAAGGTTGTTGAATATGTCACACTTACCAAACCCGCACGGAGGAGAGCTTGTCCAAGCCTATAATCCTTCCTTTGAATTTTCATCCATCCAAAAAGAGATTGAAATTGACAGTATTGCGTTGAGCGACTTAGAGCTAATCGGAGTCGGTCTATTCAGCCCGCTCAAAGGTTTTCTTGGGCAAAAGGATTACGAGTCAGTTGTTACTTCCATGCGCCTTGAAAATGGCACTATCTGGTCTATTCCTGTTACACTCCCTGTTTCGTCTTCGTATGCTGAGACGCTGACAAAAGGGGAACAAATTAAACTGGTTCAAGATGGCACTGTTTATGGAGTGATCGAGGTGTCTGAATGGTTTACACCGGATTTGAAAAAGGAAGCGCAAGAGGTATATAAGACAGAGGATCTTGCTCACCCTGGTGTAAAGCGGCTGTTTGAACGCGGCGAAGTGTATGTAGCGGGTGATGTTGTTCTTGTGAAGCATCCTGAAAAAGGGGTATTCGATGATGTCTGGCTAAAGCCTAAAGAAACAAGAGCGCTGTTTGAAGAAAAAGGCTGGAAAACGATCGTAGGCTTTCAAACAAGAAACCCGATTCACAGAGCGCATGAATATATTCAAAAAGCGGCTCTTGAAACGGTGGATGGACTTTTCGTTAATCCGCTTGTTGGAGAAACGAAATCAGACGATATTTCAGCAGACATCCGTTTAAAAAGCTATAAAGTCCTGTTAGACAATTATTATCCTAAAAAACGTGTTCAGTTGGGCGTTTATCCTGCTGCTATGAGATATGCCGGACCGCGTGAGGCCATTTTCCATGCGATTGCCCGTAAAAACTTCGGCTGTACGCATTTTATTGTCGGCCGTGATCACGCCGGGGTCGGCGATTATTACGGAACCTACGATGCTCAATATATTTTCAGCGAATTTACAGAAGAAGAGTTAGGGATCAAGCCTTTATTCTTCGAGCACAGCTTCTATTGCCTGAAATGTGAAGGAATGGCGTCAGATAAAACCTGCCCTCACAGCAAGGAAGACCGCGTCATTTTATCAGGAACAAAGGTACGGGAAATGCTCCGTGCAGGCGAGCTTCCTCCAGCCGAGTTCAGTCGGAAAGAGGTTGTTGAGGTGCTGATTGAAGGAATGAAACAGGAAGCAACCATTTAGGAGGGAAATCATGACGAAAGCAACGAATATTACCTGGCATGCAACCACGATCACAAAATCAGAACGCAGAATTCAAAATGCACATGGCAGCTGTGTTCTTTGGTTTACCGGCCTTTCCGGATCAGGAAAATCAACCATAGCCAATGCAGTGTCAGTCGAGCTATATAAGAACGGAATTAATGAGTATGTACTTGATGGAGACAATATCCGCCACGGACTGAACAAGGATCTCGGCTTCAGCGATGAGGACAGAACGGAAAACATCCGAAGAATCGGTGAGGTGGCGAAGCTTTTCGTGGATAGTGGAAAAGTCGTAACAACAGCGTTTATCTCCCCTTTCCAGTCCGACCGTAATCAGGTAAGGGAATTATTTGATGAACACGAATTTATCGAAGTATTTGTGGACTGTCCTTTGGAAGAATGCGAAAATCGAGATACAAAACAACTTTATGCCAAAGCAAGACGCGGTGAAATAAAAGGATTTACCGGGATTGACTCACCATATGAAGCACCGGAAAATCCGGAAATCACCGTACGTACAAAGGA
The DNA here is from genome assembly GCF_002926065.1 of Jeotgalibacillus proteolyticus. Classification (GTDB taxonomy): domain Bacteria; phylum Bacillota; class Bacilli; order Bacillales; family Jeotgalibacillaceae; genus Jeotgalibacillus; species Jeotgalibacillus proteolyticus. The sequence goes on from NZ_PREZ01000003.1 coordinate 617,035, forward strand.
CATCTCAGTAGAAGAAGCAGTTGATCAGGTTTTGCAATATCTACGTGAAAAACAGATAATATAGAAAGATCCACATCAGGAGAAAGGGTGGCAAATAAATGACAGGTACAGTGTATTTAGTCGGAGCAGGACCAGGGGATCCCGAGTTAATAACCGTTAAAGGACTTCGGTGCATTGAAAATGCTGATGTCATTCTTTACGACCGGCTCGTTAACCCTGAGCTCCTCCAGCACGCAAATAAAGAGGCACACCTCGTCTACTGTGGAAAGCTGCCCCACTACCATACAATGAAACAGGAAACGATCAATCATTTCCTTGTGAAGTACGCTAAAAAAGGGCTGAATGTTGTCCGTTTAAAGGGCGGCGATCCATTTGTATTTGGCCGCGGCGGAGAAGAAGCAGAGGAATGTGCAAAAAATGATGTCCCTTTTGAAGTGGTCCCGGGCATCACAGCCGGTATTGCCGCTTCTGCCTATGCAGGCATCCCGGTAACGCACCGGACATTAAGCAAAAGCTTTGCCTTTATTACCGGTCATCAGGCAGGAGATGCAGGAGCTGAGCATCAATGGGGGCATTTAGCCAAAGCGGTTGATACGATCTGTATTTATATGGGTGTTTCCCAGCTGCCTGCGATTGTGAGCCACTTAATTAACAACGGCAAAGCGCCAACAACGCCAATTGCCCTCGTCCACTGGGGAACGCTCCCGGATCAGCGCACGGTCGTCGGTACACTTGAAACGATTGAAGAGCGTGTAAAGGAAGCAAATATTTCAAATCCAAGCATGATTGTCATCGGTGAAGTCGTCCGTCTGCACAAGAAGATCAATTGGTTTGATGAGGAAATTGCTCCCCATCTACCGGTTGTTCACGGCTAAGGAAAGGAGTGTTTTGCAGATGAAGGCTATTCTTTATATCGGTCATGGTACACGGTCAAAAAAAGGTGCAGATGAAGCAAAGCAATTTCTAGAAGCCGTCATCAATCAGGTGGATGTGCCCATTCAGGAAATCAGTTTTCTCGAGCTGACGGAGCCTTATATTGATGAAGGCTTTAAACGCTGTGTTGAAAGAGGCGCCACCGAAATTAAGATCGTTCCAATTTTTCTTTTAACGGCAGGCCACATAAAACAGGATATTCCAAATGAGCTTGCTCCCCTCCGGCAGCAGTACCCGGATGTAAAACTGACCATCACGGACTCCTTTGGGGTGCAGGAAATAATCTTGGATGCCATTGCTGAACTTATCAACACAACATCAGGTACCCTCTCCCCTTCAGATTCTCTTTTGATTGTCGGCAGAGGCAGCAGCGACCCGGAAACCCGAATTGCATTTGGGCAAATCTCTGAAGGTGTGCAGGAAAGGACCGGTGTTGAACTGGTTGAGGTGTGTTATCTTGCCGCAATTGAACCAAGGCTTGATGAAGGACTGGAAATTATAACGGCCAAGGCTTCAGGTCGGATTATCGTTGTCCCCTACCTTCTTTTTGGCGGACTGCTTCTAACAGAAATTAATCAAAAGGTTCGTAAAAAAGAGAAGCTGGGCTACTCGATCACCCATACCGGCTCGTTAGGAAAGCATGAAGTCATTCAAAAAATTGTCATCGAACGTGCAGCTTCACAGGGGGAATTACTTTGCAGCCGTTAGTTATTAATTTTAGCGGGAAAAAAATCGTCATTGCTGGCGGCGGGCGAATCGCAGCCAGAAAAGCGAGAGTGCTTGAGGCTGAACAGGCCTATATTACCTTTGTTGCCCCGGAATTTTCTGAGGAGGTTCTTACGCTTTCAGAGGAAAAAGGCTACAGGCTTATTAAACGTAAAGCCGCAGCCGCTGACTTCAAAGAATCGATGCTTGCGATATTAGCGACAAATGACCGTCAGGCAAATGAGGAGCTTGCCCAGACCCTTCCGCCCCATCAGCTTGTTTGTGTAGTGGATGAATTTAAAGAAGGAAATGTTACATTTCCTGCAACAGTCCGACGGGGACATTTACAGGTTGCTGTAACCTCCAACGGATCAAGCCCCAAGCTGACACGGAAGCTGAAAAAAGAGCTCGATGCTCAATTTGATGAAAGCTGGGTCCCCTACACTGCATTCTTAAAGGAATGCCGTGAGCTGATTAAAACCATCTCTCTTTCTGAGGAAGCTAAGCATACACTCCTATGGGAGCTGCTTGATGACTCCCTGAGACTGGATGGACAAGCAAGAGAAGCGAAATGGAATGAATTGCTTAAGCTTAAAGAGGAACAGTCTTTTTTAGAATAAAGATGTTAGAGGATTGAGACCTAACTTTAAATTCAGAAACGTGAGGTGAACGGAGCGGAAGGCGGCGACTCCTGCGGGATGAGGCGGGAGCTTGAGATCCACTTGCTGAAAGCAAGTTAGCTCAAGCCCCGCCCCGCGGAAAGCGTCCGGCTGAAGCGCAGTGAACCGGGTTTAGGAAGCTGAGACACATATGTCCCAGCTTCTTTTTAAATTAGTCGAGGCACTCTTCTTTTATTAAAAAACCACAACAAAAAATCCCTCATCATGGATGAGAGATTTTATAAAATGAGCCATGTAGGATTCGAACCTACGACCCTCTGATTAAAAGTCAGATGCTCTACCGACTGAGCTAATGGCTCATATGGCTGGGCTACCAGGGATCGAACCTGGGAATGACGGAATCAAAATCCGTTGCCTTACCGCTTGGCTATAGCCCAATGAGTCAAGATCAAGTCCACTTAAGTATGCCCAAAATCGATAAAGACTATAAAGCAATTAAGTAACTTTTTAAAAAAATGGTGGAGGGGGGCAGATTCGAACTGCCGAACCCGAAGGAGCGGATTTACAGTCCGCCGCGTTTAGCCACTTCGCTACCCCTCCAAAAGGGTTAATATAGAATGAAAACTGGTGCCGGCAAGAGGACTTGAACCCCCAACCTACTGATTACAAGTCAGTTGCTCTACCAGTTGAGCTACACCGGCATAAATGGTGGAGAATGACGGGCTCGAACCGCCGACCCTCTGCTTGTAAGGCAGATGCTCTCCCAGCTGAGCTAATTCTCCAACATGGTGACCCGTACGGGATTCGAACCCGTGTTACCGCCGTGAAAGGGCGGTGTCTTAACCGCTTGACCAACGGGCCCTGAGAGTAAAAATAAGCTTCCAACAGGATTTGAACCTGCGACCTCTTCCTTACCATGGAAGTGCTCTACCTGCTGAGCTATGGAAGCAGAACGATGAAATCTGTTCCAATCGAAGCGCTTCTTCTGTGAAGCGAACAAGATTTATTATATACGGGTAAGGAAGGAAATTCAATAGTTTTTTAAAACTTTTTTAAAAGATTTTTAAAAATAATTCGGGTTCTTTTTTCTTTTAAACAAGCGTTTGTTTTAGAATACTTCACAACACAAAAAGCAGCTGAAGGATTACCCTCCAACTGCTTTTAATATACTGCTTAAGCTGCTTTTTCTTCAAGAGAAGCCTTCTTTTTTATTCTTTTTGTTTTAAATGTGAAAAAGAGAATCGTCCCCAGATGGAATACTGCAAAATACCCTAATAGGATCAGCAATTCACTTCCCGGACTGCCTCCGATTGAAATCACTTCACGATAAGCATTGATTGAATGCGTCATCGGAAGAAACGGATTGATCGACCGCAGGAAGTCATTTAATAACTCTACCGGGAACGTTCCTCCTGATGCACTAAGCTGAAGCACCATTAAAACAAGAACAAGGAATCGCCCAGGGTTTCCAAATACGACTGCAAAAAACTGAACGAGAGCCATAAAAGCAAGAGAACTTACTATGGCCACTGCAAATAGCTCGAGTACACTACTTTCAGGGTTAATCCCAATCAGCATCATGACTCCAACTAAAATCGATCCCTGAAGAATAGATACAAGGGACAGCAATGAAAACTTACTGGTCCACCACGACAGCCCGGAAGACGGCGTAATGGCAGAAGTGTTTACAGGAACTAATAAGCAAAAAATAACCGCTCCTATAAATAAGGCAATCGACATCATATAAGGCGCTAATCCATAGCCGTAATTCGGCAGGTCTGTTACGTGATTTCCCTTGAGCTCAGTAGGAGAAGAAAACATTTCTGCATTTTTATCTTCTCGATGAATGCCATCAAGCTCTGCTGCTCCGTCTTCAAGACCAGCAGCTAATTCACCGGAGCCATCTGCAAGCTTCCCGGATCCATCCTCAAGCTGTATAGAACCGTTATTTAATTCACCTGCTCCGTCGGTAAGCTGATTCAGCCCTCCATTTAATGACCAGAGAGCCGATTCTACTTGCGGCATGCCATCTGCAAGTGCCTGTGCCCCGCCATTTAATCTTTGATTATTGGCGGTAAGCTCATTTGCTCCGTCCGTAACCTTCTGTCCACCTGCATCTAACTGTGAAGAAGCCTGCTGCAGCTCATCACCTGCTCCTGTCAGCTTCCGGCTGCCCGAAGTTAAAGCAGACGACTGCTGATTCAGCTGAATTGACCCAGAGGCGAGCTCATGTGTTGCCTCCTCCAGCTGATTAGCCCCTTCAAGTGCTTCGGTGGTTTTATCTGACAGCCAATCTCGATCAAAATTAAGCTCCTGTTCAACACCTGAAGTATAGTCATTCAGTCCACTGAAAAGCGTTTCAGTCGTCTGATCCAGACTCCCTGCCTGCTCTCTTGCCTGAGAAACCCGATTCGTGCTTTGCTCGATTCCTTCAGTTAAAGAAGCTGCCAGCTCCCCAAGCTCTCCTGCAGCATTTGAATTAGCAGAGGAAGGAACAACCCTCTCTTCCGAATTTCCAAGTGCATTCAACAGCTCCTGATTCGTTTGAATTAAGGTCTCTGTTTGTAAAATAGCAGCCGTAACGTCAGCTGAAGGTCCGTTAGTTGATTCTATTCCGTTTATCGCTTGTCTGACTGACCCTATGCTCTCTGTAAGTAAATCAGTTGAAACGGTGCTTTGGTTTGTTCCACCAGACTGATTAAAGGCCTGAATCAGCTGATCTCTTTCTTCATCACTAAGATCGACACCACTTGCTTCAATCCAGCTATAATCATTACCCGCTGATGAATCAGCTTGACTGTTTAGTGCATTGACCTCCTGTTCAAGAGCATTCAGTGCCTCCTGTGCTGCTCCGGTATCCGGCTGGCCGCCAGTTGATGCGGGTGCTTCCTGCAGGGCTTGAAGTTCCTGCAAAAGCAAATTCATCTGTTCTGTATTTTTCTCAGCCATTGCGCTTTCTCCAACTGCGCTCTTTTGCTGCGGAGCCTCAGAGGCTGGAAGCTGGTCTATGGATTGACTAATTAGGGAAGCTTGTTCGGAAAGAGAGCGTAAATCTCCCTCCACACCGCTAAGGTAATCAGAAAGATTATGACTTCCGGTACTCAAGGTATCCCCTCTTTCCTGTAAACGGCCCACCTCTTCGATTAAAGATGGAATAGCTCGCTGAGACCCCAATACCTCTTCTCTTAATGAAAGAAGATCATTCGCATATCCCTGCACTCCCTGATTTATTGAATCGATCTCAGAAGTGTAGCGCTGGATACCTTGATCGAGCTGATTTACTCCCGAGGTATATCGGCCAATTCCTTCATCAAAATCCTTAAGGCCTCCACTAAGCCTATCGACACCTGATCCGAACTGTTCAACACCATTTACATATTGAGAAATACCGTCTGCAAGCGTCGATACTCCAGACGTGTAATCGTAGATACCTGCTTTTAAATCATTCATCCCGGTTACAACGTCTCCAACCTTAATGGCTAGTTCCTTACTTCCTTCTTCAGTAGTTTTGAGCCCATTTTCAAAGGTGAGCAGACTGGCCGCCAGTTTTCCGATGCCATCTTTTAACTCTACATTCCCATCTCTGACTTCACCTGCACCATCTGCTGCTTCGTGAAAGCCATCGCCTATTTCACCAAGCTGACTTAGCATCGTCCGTGCGTATTCAAGCGTTACAGACTCTGCAACTTCTTTATCCAAAGCCTGGGCTGCAGATTCTGTGATCCGCTCTCCCATAAAGCTTCTTCCACCGCTTGTATAATATTCAAGCACCATTTCCTTTGGATCTTCATCTAACACACTCGCAGCATGCTCTGAGAAATCCTCAGGAATGATAACCGTCATATAATAATCTCCATTTTCAATTCCATCCATTGCTTCAGAGCGATCAGTAAAATGCCATTCAAGACTTTGGTTGCCTTCCAGATTTTTTACCAGCTCATCTCCTACAGCCAGGTTTTCATCCCCAAATTTATAGGTCATATCTTCGTTTACGACTGCGACAGGAAGCTGATCCACTTTACTGTAAGGATCCCAGCTTGCGATAAGAAAAATTGAAGCGTACACCATCGGGATAAATAATAGCCCAAGTATGACAATCACAAGCTTCCTGTCGCTTAAAATCTTACGCCACTCAGCTTTTATCATATTCATTAACTGATTTCCCCTTCACTCATTGCTTCTTGCAATTGATTGAATAGCTCATCATTTACTTTTTCATTCCAATTCACAAACTGGTATTCCTCCGTACCTATAGCCTGAGAAAGAATCGTATGCAATGAAATGGATTTTAATGATTCAAGATACTGCGTTTCCGCCTGTAAAAAAGCATCCTGAAGAATTCTCTCACCTGTTGCAGCGATCTCAGATTCCGGAAATACCTTCTTTAATCCACCACCGAATTTAATGAACAGATTATCGCCTTGAATAGCAATTAAAAGATCGTAAAGTGAGATCTCCTTTGGGTCCTTTGCCAGCGTAAATCCCCCGTTCACCCCTGAAACCGAATTGATTACACCATTTATCACTAATTTACGCATTACTTTTTTTAAATAAGAAGGAGATGCAGATAAGCGCTCACTTATGGCATCACTTTTGATTGGAACATCTGCCAGCTGAGTACCTACCATTGCTAAAATACACGCTCCCTGCTCTGCTCCGCTTTTCATTTTCATCATTTATTTTCCTCCTTGCATATAAAAGGACATATTTTATCTATAATGGATATTTAATATCCACTTTGAGATGATAGTATACCCCATGAACTACTTATTGGCAAGATCTATCTTTCGCAGAATAAGTATCCGGATTCCTGTTTAAAAACACTGGGTAGATAGGAAGGTGAACTGTACGTTTGAAGACAAATAAAAAAGCCCCTCCCGGAAGGAGTGAGCTTATTGTTGTATGTATTTCAGCCGGACTAAACATGCTTAGTAAAAAGAAAAAATGGCTCCGCAGGTAGGACTCGAACCTACGACCGATCGGTTAACAGCCGATAGCTCTACCACTGAGCTACTGCGGATCAATGCCTAGCGACGTCCTACTCTCACAGGGGGAGACCCCCAACTACCATCGGCGCTGAAGAGCTTAACTTCCGTGTTCGGCATGGGAACGGGTGTGACCTCTTCGCTATCATCACTAGACGCTTATTATTGACTTGGACAAAAACTATTATACCAATTTTATCACAAAATTCAATAGTAAGTTAGAAGAAAAAATAAAATCGCAATAGCTGCAAAACTCATTCTTTCAAAACTGGATAAGACACAAACAAACGTCGCAACATCGAGTAATCACCATTGAATTCAGTTTCGGCTCCTGGCTTTTCTGCCGTTTCGCCTCCACCTTTTCATATAGGTTAAGTCCTCGATCGATTAGTATTCGTCAGCTGCACATGTCGCCATGCTTCCACCTCGAACCTATCTACCTGATCATCTTTCAGGGATCTTACCACTTGCGTGTGGGAAATCTCATCTTGAGGGGGGCTTCATGCTTAGATGCTTTCAGCACTTATCCCGTCCGCACATAGCTACCCAGCGATGCCAATGGCTTGACAACTGGTACACCAGCGGTGCGTCCATCCCGGTCCTCTCGTACTAAGGACAGCTCCTCTCAAATTTCCTGCGCCCACGACGGATAGGGACCGAACTGTCTCACGACGTTCTGAACCCAGCTCGCGTACCGCTTTAATGGGCGAACAGCCCAACCCTTGGGACCGACTACAGCCCCAGGATGCGATGAGCCGACATCGAGGTGCCAAACCTCCCCGTCGATGTGGACTCTTGGGGGAGATAAGCCTGTTATCCCCGGGGTAGCTTTTATCCGTTGAGCGATGGCCCTTCCATGCGGAACCACCGGATCACTAAGCCCGTCTTTCGACCCTGCTCGACTTGTAGGTCTCGCAGTCAAGCTCCCTTATGCCTTTACACTCTTCGAATGATTTCCAACCATTCTGAGGGAACCTTTGGGCGCCTCCGTTACTCTTTAGGAGGCGACCGCCCCAGTCAAACTGCCCGCCTGACACTGTCTCCCACCCGGATCACGGGTGAGGGTTAGAAGTTCAACACAGCCAGGGTAGTATCCCACCAATGCCTCCACCGAAGCTGGCGCTCCGGTTTCAAAGGCTCCTACCTATCCTGTACAAGCTGTGCCAAAATTCAATATCAGGCTACAGTAAAGCTCCACGGGGTCTTTCCGTCCTGTCGCGGGTAACCTGCATCTTCACAGGTACTATAATTTCACCGAGTCTCTCGTTGAGACAGTGCCCAGATCGTTACACCTTTCGTGCGGGTCGGAACTTACCCGACAAGGAATTTCGCTACCTTAGGACCGTTATAGTTACGGCCGCCGTTTACTGGGGCTTCAATTCGTACCTTCGCTTGCGCTAAGCACTCCTCTTAACCTTCCAGCACCGGGCAGGTGTCAGCCCCTATACTTCACCTTACGGTTTCGCAGAGACCTGTGTTTTTGCTAAACAGTCGCCTGGGCCTATTCACTGCGGCTCTCTCGGGCTTGCACCCTACCAGAGCACCCCTTCTCCCGAAGTTACGGGGTCATTTTGCCGAGTTCCTTAACGAGAGTTCACTCGCTCACCTTAGGATTCTCTCCTCGCCTACCTGTGTCGGTTTGCGGTACGGGCACCTTACATCTCGCTAGAGGCTTTTCTTGGCAGTGTGGAATCAAAGACTTCGGTACTAAAGTTCCCTCGTCATCACAGCTCCGCTTACACGGAAACGGGATTTGCCTCGTTTCCTGCCTAACTGCTTAAACGCACATATCCAACAGTGCGCTCTCCTATCCTCCTGCGTCCCCCCATCACTCAAATGATGCGTTGGTGGTACAGGAATATCAACCTGTTGTCCATCGCCTACGCCTATCGGCCTCGGCTTAGGTCCCGACTAACCCTGAGCGGACGAGCCTTCCTCAGGAAACCTTGGGCATTCGGTGGAAGAGATTCTCACTCTTCTTTCGCTACTCATACCGGCATTCTCACTTCTAAGTGCTCCACCAGTCCTTCCGGTCTGACTTCACAGCGCTTAGAACGCTCTCCTACCACGACATCTCAGAAGAGATGTCATCCACAGCTTCGGTGAATCGTTTAGCCCCGGTACATTTTCGGCGCAGGGTCACTCGACCAGTGAGCTATTACGCACTCTTTAAATGGTGGCTGCTTCTAAGCCAACATCCTGGTTGTCTAAGCAACCCCACATCCTTTTCCACTTAACGATTACTTGGGGACCTTAGCTGGTGGTCTGGGCTGTTTCCCTTTCGACTACGGATCTTATCACTCGCAGTCTGACTCCCATGGATAAGTCTTTGGCATTCGGAGTTTGTCTGAATTCGGTAACCCGTTGGGGGCCCCTAGTCCAAACAGTGCTCTACCTCCAAGACTCTTACTACATGAGGCTAGCCCTAAAGCTATTTCGGAGAGAACCAGCTATCTCCAGGTTCGATTGGAATTTCTCCGCTACCCACACCTCATCCCCGCACTTTTCAACGTGCGTGGGTTCGGGCCTCCAGTGAGTGTTACCTCACCTTCACCCTGGACATGGGTAGATCACCTGGTTTCGGGTCTACAACCTGATACTCATTCGCCCTATTCAGACTCGCTTTCGCTGCGGCTCCGCCTTATCAGCTTAACCTTGCATCAAATCGTAACTCGCCGGTTCATTCTACAAAAGGCACGCCATCACCCGTAAATGGGCTCTGACTACTTGTAGGCACACGGTTTCAGGATCTATTTCACTCCCCTTCCGGGGTGCTTTTCACCTTTCCCTCACGGTACTGGTTCACTATCGGTCACTAGGGAGTATTTAGCCTTGGGAGATGGTCCTCCCGGATTCCGACGGAATTTCACGTGTTCCGCCGTACTCAGGATCCACTCTGGAGGGACATAGCTTTCGACTACAGGATTGTTACCTTCTCTGATGGGCCTTTCCAGACCGCTTCGTCTAACTACGTCCTTTGTAACTCCGTATAGAGTGTCCTACAACCCCAAGAGGCAAGCCTCTTGGTTTGGGCTGATCCCGTTTCGCTCGCCGCTACTCAGGGAATCGCATTTGCTTTCTCTTCCTCCAGGTACTTAGATGTTTCAGTTCCCTGGGTCTGCCTTCAACCGCTTATGTATTCAGCGGAAGATCATATCCCATTACGGATACGGGGTTCCCCCATTCGGAAATCTTCGGATCACAGCTTACTTACAGCTCCCCGAAGCATATCGGTGTTAGTACCGTCCTTCATCGGCTCCTAGTGCCAAGGCATCCACCGTGCGCCCTT